>NZ_CP073819.1:0-2480757 GCF_024205965.1 Macrococcus epidermidis
GTGTATAGTTTGTGGATAAACTATTCAAACCTGTGTTTTATGTTTATTCACATTTTTAATACTGTGTATAACTTTGAAATTTTTTTATAAGAAAGAGGAACATTATGAGTGGAATCGATACGATATGGGATAAAGTTTTA
Source organism: Macrococcus epidermidis (assembly GCF_024205965.1). Taxonomy (NCBI): domain Bacteria; kingdom Bacillati; phylum Bacillota; class Bacilli; order Caryophanales; family Staphylococcaceae; genus Macrococcus; species Macrococcus epidermidis. Next base: position 141 of record NZ_CP073819.1, read on the forward strand.
ACAAAATTACAGACAAAACTAACGAACGCAAGTTACGATACTTGGTTTAGTGAAACAAAGATCAAATCTCTGGATAACAATCAAATCGTTATTTTAGCACCAACTTCTTTCAATGCAGACTGGCTGAAAAAAAATTATTTAAACTTAATTCAGGAAGTAATAGAAGAAACTATCGGAGAACATTTAAATATTAAAGTCATTTCTGATGAATTTGATGATTCCGATACTGATTTTCAGGCAAATAAACCTGCTGAAAGACCTGCTTCTCAGGAAATTTTGCCAAGTCAACTCAACACTGATAATACCTTTGACACTTTCGTCATCGGAAGCGGTAATCGCTTTAGTCATGCAGCAAGTTTAGCAGTTGCTGAAGCACCAGCAAAAGCATACAATCCGCTGTTTATATATGGTGGCGTAGGATTAGGTAAGACACATCTAATGCACGCAATTGGTCATTACGTTATGGAACATAAGGAAAATGCAAAGGTCGTATATACTTCAAGTGAAAAGTTTACGAATGAATTCATCAATTCTATTAAAGACAACAAAACTGAAGAATTTAGATCGAAATATCGTAATGTTGATGTACTGCTTATAGATGATATTCAGTTTTTAGCTGGAAAAGAATCGACACAAGAAGAATTTTTCCATACATTTAACGAACTTCATCAAAATCATAAACAAATTGTAATTTCAAGTGATCGTGCTCCAAAAGAAATTCCTACTTTAGAAGAACGTTTACGCTCACGTTTTGAATGGGGATTAACGACAGACGTTACCCCACCTGATCTTGAAACACGTATCGCAATATTACGTAAAAAATCAGAGGAAGAAAATATAGAGATTCCAAATGAAGCAATGCTTTATATCGCCACTCAAATTCAATCAAATATTCGTGAACTTGAGGGTGCTCTGACAAAAGTTGTTGCCTATTCTAAATTAGTAAACCGTGAACTAAACTCTGATTTAGTAGCTGAGGCTTTAAAAGATATTATCGCTTCTAGTAAACCAAAGAAAGTAACGATTCAGGATATTCAGGAAGCTGTTGGTGCTTACTATAATATACGTCTAGAAGATTTCAGTGCAAAAAAACGTACTAAATCTATTGCATTTCCTAGACAAATTGCAATGTACTTAGCACGTGAGCTTACTGACTTTTCTTTACCTAAAATTGGTGAAGAATTTGGTGGAAGAGATCATACAACTGTCATACATGCGCATGAAAAGATCAGAAAAAAATTAGAACATGATAATAGTTTGAAAAGTGATTTAAAAAATATCGAAAAAGATATCAAGGGATAAAGTTAAAATTGTGTATAACTTTTTGCGACATATAAACAAGTTATACACATGTGGATATCTACGCTTCACTCAGTTCAATAGACTTATCCACCTATTCACAGCCCTTACTACTATTATTACGATTTTAAAAGAGATAAAATATATATATAAATATCATTTTAAGGAGCTTATTCATTATGAAATTTACAATTCAAAGAGATCACTTTATTACTCAATTGAATGATACATTAAAAGCCATTTCTCCAAGAACAACTTTACCAGTGTTAACGGGTATTAAATTAGATGCTTTTGATAACAAATTAGTATTAACAGGGTCAGACTCAGAAGTATCGATTGAAATTACGATTCCTACTGAACAAGGCGACAATGAAATTTTATCTGTTGATACGAAAGGATCAATCGTATTACCAGGTCGTTTCTTTGTAGATATCATTAAAAAATTACCTGCAGATACTGTAACGATTGAAACAAACGATAACTTCCAGGCAAAAATTACTTCAGGACAATCAGAATTTAATGTATCGGGTATTGATTCAGATCAATATCCATTATTACCACAAGTAAGTGAACAAGAAGCAATAACTTTGCCAATTAAAGTATTAAAAAATATTATCAAACAAACTAATTTTGCAGTGTCCACGTCAGAAACACGACCAGTGTTAACAGGTGTTAACTGGATGATAAGTGATGGTATATTAAACTGTACTGCAACAGATTCACATCGCTTAGCTTTAAGAAAGTTGCAACTGGAAAACACGAACATTGAAACAATCAATGTCATTATTCCAGGAAAAGCATTAAGTGAGTTAAATAAAATTATTGATGATACTGAAGAAACAATCGATATTTTCTTTGCATCAAACCAAGTATTATTCAAAGTTGGTAATATTAACTTTATTTCACGTTTGCTTGAAGGAAATTATCCAGATACATCACGTTTATTCCCGGAAAGCTATGAGACGGCATTATCTATTAATAATGGAGACTTTTTCCACGCGATTGATCGTGCTTCATTACTCGCGCGAGAAGGAGGAAATAACGTTATTAAATTATCCGCTGTAGAGAATGCAGTAGAATTATCTTCTACTTCTCCTGAAATCGGTACGGTGAAAGAAGATGTTAAGACAAATAAATTTGAAGGAGAAGGTATCAAAATTTCCTTTAACTCAAAATATATGATGGATGCACTACGTGCCATTGATAATGATGATGTTCAAATCGAGTTCTTTGGAACGATGCGACCATTTATTCTGAAGCCCGAAGAAGATGAAAATTTAGTTCAGCTTATTTTGCCGATAAGAACATATTAATTTAAAAGCTTAAGCCAAATTCTGGTTTAAGCTTTTTGTTTTGACAAATAAAGTTTTTATTTTGACAAATATACTTGTCATAAAATATGAAATATATTACTATTTTAAGTGAGATAACATTATTTTCTTAAAGTATGGAAATCCTCAAAAACTATGATGGAGGTAGTAAAATGCTGATTCTGGAGAATGTTAGTAAAGAATTTAATGGTTTCAAAGCAGTAGACAATGTCAATATTTCTGTACCTGCTGGTGAGATGCTTGGTTTCTTAGGCGGAAATGGTGCGGGAAAAACGACAACATTTCGCATGATTTTAGGTCTTCTATCTAAGACGGCAGGAATAATTACATATAACGGTAAACCGATTGATTATTCTGTCACTGACAAAATAGGTTACTTACCTGAAGAACGTGGCTTAAATCCAAAATTAAAAGTAAGTGAACAAATTCAGTATTTAGCCCAGTTAAAAGGTATGAACAAAAAGGATATTGATAAAGCTCTGGATTATTGGCTCGATCGTTTCGATGTACCAGAAAATAAAAATAAGAAAATCGAAGACTTATCTAAAGGTAATCAACAAAAAATCCAATTGATTGGTGCCATCATTCATAATCCATCACTACTAATCCTGGATGAACCATTTAGTGGTCTTGATCCAGTGAATGTAGAATTGTTAAAATCAGCTGTTAAAGAAATCAATGAAAATGGTGCTACGATTGTATTTAGTTCGCATCGCATGGAACATGTAGAAGAGATGTGTGAACATGTATGTATTTTGAATAAAGGTAAGACGGTTGTTTCAGGAGAAATTAAACAAGTGAAACATGATTTTGGCAAGAAAGAAATTATTATCGAAGGACAACATGATTTTAGTACGTTAGCGAATATTCCTGGCGTAACAAAATTTAGTCAAAATAAAAATGATGTGCGTATTCAAATTGCTAATGGAGAGGTAGCACCTATCATATTCGATGCTGTTAAACAAATGGGCTATGTTTCAAGATTCCAGGTCAATGAACCATCTCTAAATGAAATATTCATTGAGAAAGTAGGTAATAGACATGAATAAATTTATACCGACATTTTGGTTAACATTCTGGAAAAAAGTATCGAGTAAATCGTTTATCATTTCGACGTTGATCGTAATACTAGCGATTATCGCATTAAGTAACGCTGATAAAATTTATGATTTCTTTGATAAAAGTGAAGATGATATTACTGTTATTTCTTCCGAAGACAAAACATTATCAACCGTATTTAAAAATGAATATCAAAAATTAGATAAGAAAAAGAAGTTAAAGATAGTTGATCTTGAAGCGGGGAAAAAAGGTATAAAAAATGAAAAATATAAAGTATTGATTGATATTAAAGAAAATACAGATAAAACAATTGAAAGTAAGGTTTATACACTAGATAGCTTAGGAACAGATGAACTGATGCAGATACAATCAACATTGACTGCTTTTCAAAGCAATAATATTGCAAAGTCTCTAAATCTTGCGCCTGATAAATTAGCAAAAGTTTTATCACAGGCTAAAGTTGATAATGAAGTTATTAAACCATTAGATGCTAACGATAAAGTGTCAGAGGAAAGTAAAGCAGTAAATACAGCATTAGTGTATGCAGGAATCTTTTTAATTTTCTTCATTACGATTAACTATGGAAGTCAAATTGCTACAGAAATTGCTCAGGAGAAATCATCACGCGTTATTGAAATGATTGTCACAAGTATTTCACCAATTACACATTTAATGGCTAAGATTATTGGAGTCATTGCAGTAGCGTTGGTACAGATTATCATCTATGCGATTACAATTTTTGTATGTGTTCAAGTATTTAATTTAAATAAAACGATTGAAAGTTTTGGATTTAAATTTACACAGGAAAATGTTCGTGTACTTATGTATGCACTTATTTTCTTAATTTTAGGCTTATTGCTATATATCAGTTTAAGTGCGATTGTCGGTTCTCTTACAAACCGTATAGAAGATATAGGTCAAGCGATAATGCCGGTCACATTTTTAAATATGGCGGCATTCTATATTGCGATGTTTAGCTTAACAACACCAGACACAATGCTTGTTAAGATTACAAGCTTTATTCCTTTCTTCACACCACAAGTAATGTTACTCAGAACCATTTCTCAGAAAACGAGTGATGCTCAGATTATCATTGGTATCATTATTTGTATCGTTACAATTATTGCACTGTTTTTTATCGCAGCAAAAATATACAAGGGCAGTGTATTCAGTAACGATAAAGGACTGATTAAGAATTTTAAAAGAGCATTGCAAACAAAATAGTTCACAAAAGATTAACTATTTTATTGTGGCATTGTTATTTTATTTAATATAATATTTATACTATGTATTTTAAAAATATATAAAAATAAATAACAAATTGTGTATACACAATAAAGAGAGGTCAATTCGATGAAGAATAAAAGCTCATTAATTTTTACGATGGTTCTTACATTACTAGTTGTAGGAGCATTAGCAGCAATGGTGATTATGAAGCAAAAAGATAAAGCTGAAACAGATAGTGTCGACACATCGACAGTTGATTCTACAGTCAATAACAATCAAGGTAAAAATCCTGTGGACACTAATAAAGTCGATCTTAAAGGTCAACCGATGATGGGGAAAAAAGGTGCGAAAGTTACAGTCATTGAATTTGGAGATTTTAAATGTCCAGCATGTAAATATTTTGATAGCAATATGAAACCTGAACTCAAGAAAAAATACTTTGATACAGGGAAAGCAAACTATTACTTTATTCATACACCGTTCCATGCTGAAGAATCAATTTTAGGCGGACTTGCTGGTGAAACAGTATTAAAAAATGATCCTGATAAATATTGGGCATTCCATGATGCATTATTTAAATTACAAACGCATAATGGTTCTCAAGATAAATGGTTAACGATGTCTGCAGTTAAGAAAGCACTTAAAACAGCAGGCGTAAAAGACGAAGCAAAAATAGTTGATGCAATTAAAGCGAATAGTGAGAAAGCTGCTGTTCAAAAAGATATTGATTTATATCAAAAACACAATATCACTTCTACACCAACAATTATTGTTAACGGTAAAGCACTTGCTGATCCGATGAACATCGATGCGGTTACAGAAGCTATTGATAAGGCGTTAAAATAATGAAAAACACTAAATATTTTTATATTTCCTGGGTAATTGCACTGGTTGCGATGTTAGGTAGTTTATATTTTTCAGAAATCATGCATTATGTACCTTGTGAAAAATGTTGGTATCAAAGGATTTTAATGTATCCTTTAGTGATTATCGCTGGTTTTGCAGCATTTACAAATGCATATCACTATAAATATTTGATTATGACATTCTCTGTTATCGGGTTTTGTATTTCAGTTATTCACTATATGGAACAGAAGATTCCCGGATTTGCACCAATCAAACCTTGTGTTGGTGGTGTTCCTTGTAGTACACAGTATGTGAATTATTTTGGTTTTATTACAATTCCGTTTTTAGCGGGAACAGCATTTTTGTTAATTACAGTGATGATGCTACTCGTTAGAAAATCAAATGCAGATGCAAAATAAAGGATTTTAAAAACAATATGGAATGTTCATAAATAAAAACGTTGAATGATAAGCATTCAGCGTTTTTATTTATGTGAAAAGACATGCATTTTTTAATGATTAAAGGTATAATTATATAATGACTGACATGGAATAGGAGTGAACCGTGAATGGTAAATATAGTCGAACTAAATAGTGAGATTACGTTAGGTCAATTTCTAAAAGCAGAAGGGATTATCTCAACGGGCGGACAAGCGAAATGGTATCTGCAGGATAACCCGGTAATGTTGAACGGAGAAGAAGAAAACAGACGTGGTAAGAAGCTTCATCAGGATGATCTTTTAGAAGTTGAAGGCGAAACTTACAAGATTACTTACACGGAAGCATAATGAAGTTAAAATCATTATCCTTATCGCATTATCGTAATTATGATTCCGTCAAATTAGACTTTAGCGATGAAGTAAATATTTTGATAGGTATTAATGCACAAGGAAAGACAAATCTTTTAGAAGCGATATATTGTTTAGCGATGGCTAAAAGTCACAGAACTTCAAATGATAAAGAATTAATTACCTGGGGTGAACAATTTAGTCATATTGAAGGTGACTTAGCATACCGACATGGCGTCATGCCATTATCACTCACAATTTCATCAAAAGGTAAAAAAGCGAAAGTGAATCATTTAGAACAAAAGCGACTGACTGAATACATCGGCCATATGAATGTCGTTTTATTTGCGCCGGAAGACTTAAATTTAGTTAAGGGTAGTCCGCAAATAAGACGCCGCTTCATCGATATGGAAATCGGCCAGATATCTGCTGTTTATCTTAATGATTTATCCAACTTTCAAAGAATACTCAAACAAAAGAATCATCATCTGAAGCAACTTAAAATCTCAGGTAATAATGATACAACGATGCTTGAAGTATTGAATGAACAATTTGCGGAATATGCGGTAAAACTTACGCAGCGACGTAAATCATTCATTGAAAAACTGGAGGAACTTGCCCTACCTATTCATCAAGGTATTACAAAACAAAAAGAAAACTTAAAATTACAGTATGTATCAAGTCTTGAATATATTGATGACGTACAGGCCATGATTGAAGCCTGTGTTACATTGCTAAATAAAGAAAGTAAACGTGAGATAGAACGTGCACAAAGTTTATTTGGCCCACATCGTGATGATATTACTTTTGCCATCAATGATATTGACGTGCAAACGTACGGATCACAAGGTCAACAGAGAACGACAGCTTTATCAGTGAAGCTTGCTGAAATAGAATTGATTAATCTGGAAGTGGGAGAATATCCGATTCTATTGTTGGATGATGTATTAAGCGAGCTCGATGATTTAAGGCAGACACATTTACTTACGACAATTCAACATAAAGTTCAAACATTTGTAACAACAACATCAGTGGATGGTATTGAACATGAAACAATCAACAGAGCGAAATTATTTAATGTTTCTGATGGACATATTTCGACTAATTGAAGGCTAGGTGACAATCTTGGAACAAAATTTAGATCAATATGGTGCTGACCAGATACAAGTATTAGAAGGATTAGAAGCAGTTAGAAAAAGACCAGGGATGTATATCGGCTCTACTGCATCACGTGGTTTACACCATTTAGTATGGGAAATCGTTGATAATAGTATCGACGAAGCATTAGCAGGATATGCGGATGAAATTGAAGTAGTAATAGAAAAAGATGACTGGATTAAAGTTACAGATAACGGGCGTGGTATTCCTGTTGAAATGCATAAGAAAATGGGTCGTCCTGCTGTTGAAGTTATCTTAACAGTACTGCATGCCGGAGGTAAATTCGGCGGTGGCGGATATAAAGTTTCTGGTGGTTTACATGGAGTAGGTTCTTCTGTCGTTAACGCCTTATCATCGACTTTAGAAGTATATGTACATAAAGACGGACAAATTCATCATCAGGCATATCATCAAGGTGTACCTGCTTTCGATTTGAAAGTTATTGGTGAGACAGATAAAACTGGAACAGAAATACGCTTTAAAGCAGATCCGGAAATATTTACGGAAACAACAGTTTATGAATACGAAATTTTACAAAAGCGTATACGTGAACTTGCTTTCTTAAACAAAGGCATTAAGATTACAGTGCGTGATGAACGTGAAGAAGAAGTAATTGAAGATGAATACCACTATGAAGGTGGTATTAAGTCTTATGTTGAATTGTTAAATAAATCTAAAGAAGTATTATTTCCTGAACCGATTTATATTCATGATACGCGTGATGATATTGAAGTAGAAATATCAATACAATATAACAATGGTTACTCAACAAACCTTTTAAGTTATGCAAATAACATTCATACATATGAAGGTGGAACACATGAGGATGGCTTTAAACGTGCATTAACACGTGTCATTAATAACTATGGTGCTAAAAATAAACTGATTAAAGAAAACGATGAGAAATTATCAGGGGAAGATGTACGTGAAGGAATTACTGCGGTAGTGTCTATTAAACATGGTGATCCTCAGTTTGAAGGACAAACGAAGACGAAACTAGGCAATACAGAAGTACGTCAAATTACAGATAATCTATTTGCGGAAAACTTTGAAAGATTCTTAATGGAGAATCCACCAGTTGCTCGCATTATCGTTGAAAAAGGTATTATGGCATCTCGTGCGCGTCTTGCTGCGAAGAAAGCACGTGAAGTAACGCGACGTAAATCTGGCCTGGAAATTTCTAGTCTTCCTGGTAAACTTGCAGACTGTTCAAGTAAAGATCCATCAATAAGCGAATTGTACATCGTTGAGGGAGATTCTGCCGGTGGATCAGCGAAGTCTGGTCGCGATTCTAAGACACAGGCAATTCTTCCGTTACGAGGTAAGATTTTAAACGTTGAAAAAGCGCGATTAGATCGTATTTTAGGAAATAATGAAATCCGTTCTATGATTACTGCGATGGGTACTGGTATCGGTGGCGAATTTGATATTTCAAAAGCAAGATATCATAAGATTGTTATTATGACCGATGCAGATGTTGATGGTGCGCACATTAGAACACTATTACTTACTTTCTTCTATCGCTTTATGAGACCACTACTTGAAGCGGGATATATTTATATTGCACAGCCACCATTATTTAAAGTGGAACAAGGAAAGAAAAAATATTACGTCTATAATGAACGTGAATTAAATAAATTAAGAGAAGAATTACCAGCTACACCGAAGTGGCAATTAGCACGATATAAAGGTTTGGGTGAGATGAATGCTGACCAGTTATGGGAGACGACAATGAACCCTGAGAACCGTTCGATGTTACAAGTGACTTTAGGTGATGCGATAGAAGCGGATGAAGTTTTTGAAATGTTAATGGGTGATGTTGTTGAACATCGTCGTACATTTATCGAAGAAAACGCCGTTTATGCAAACGTTGATGTATAAAGATAGTATTTTAAGGAGGCGCCATTTATGGCTTTAGAGCACGATTCAAAACTACAAGACCAGAATATTGTCAAAGAGATGAAGGATTCGTTTCTTGACTATGCGATGAGTGTAATCGTTTCTCGTGCGTTACCGGATGTACGTGATGGTATGAAACCTGTACATCGTCGTATATTATACGGAATGAATAATCAAGGAATGACGCCAGATAAACCCTATAAGAAGTCTGCACGTATCGTAGGAGATGTTATGGGTAAATATCACCCACACGGTGACTCTTCAATTTATGAGGCAATGGTTCGTATGGCACAAGATTTCAGCTATCGTTATATGCTCGTTGATGGACAAGGAAACTTTGGTTCTATGGACGGCGATGGTGCAGCTGCGATGCGTTATACTGAGGCGCGTATGTCTAAGATTGCTATGGAATTAATGCGCGATATCAACAAAGATACGATTGATTTTACAGATAACTACGATGGTAACGAACGTGAACCAGTCGTGCTACCTTCTAGATTCCCAAACCTGCTTGTGAATGGTGCGTCAGGAATTGCGGTTGGTATGGCAACAAATATTCCTCCACACAACTTAACAGAAGTGATTAACGGTGTGTTAGAGTTAAGTAAAAATGCTGACATTTCGATTCCTGAATTAATGGAATTTATTCAAGGTCCTGATTTTCCTACTGCAGGCTTAATACTAGGACGTAGTGGCATCCGTCGTGCTTATGAGACAGGTCGTGGTTCTATCATTATGCGTGCGAAAACTTTAATTGAAACACGTCCTAATGGTAAAGAAACAATTATCGTAACAGAAATTCCTTATCAAGTGAATAAAGCACGTTTAGTAGAGAAGATAGCGGAACTTGCCCGTGATAAAAAGATTGATGGTATTACAGATTTACGTGATGAGACAAGTTTAAAAGAAGGTGTGCGTATCGTTATTGACGTTCGTCGTGATGCGAATGCCAATGTGATCTTAAATAATTTATATAAATTAACACCATTACAAACATCTTTCGGTGTGAATATGTTAGCGCTTGTTGATGGACAACCGAAAGTTTTAAATATCAAACAAGCAATCTATCATTATTTAGAGCATCAAAAAGTAGTGGTTCGTCGTAGAACGCAGTATAACTTGAAGAAAGCTGAAGATCGTGCACATATTTTAGAAGGATTACGTATTGCATTAGATCATATCGACGAAATTATTGCTTTAATTCGTGGTTCAAAAAATGATGCTGAAGCGATGGCAGGCTTAATGGAACAATTTAAGCTTTCTGAGCGTCAGGCACAAGCAATTTTAGATATGCGTCTGCGCCGATTAACAGGACTTGAACGTGACAAAATTGAAGAAGAATACCAGGAATTACTGAAATATATCGATGAATTAAGAGCCATCTTAGCGGATGAAGAAAAATTACTGGAAATTATTCGTGAAGAATTAATTGAAATCCGTGAAAAATATGGCGATGAACGTCGTACAGAAATTACTGCAGGTGGATTTGATCATTTAGAAGATGAAGATTTAATCGATGAAGAAAATATCGTTATTACTTTAAGCCATAATAACTATATTAAACGTTTACCAGCATCAACATACCGTACACAACATCGTGGTGGACGTGGCGTTCAAGGTATGAATACTTTGGACGAAGACTTTGTTAGTCAAATGGTAACGACGTCAACTCATGATAATGTATTATTCTTCACGAATATGGGACGTGTATATAAAGTTAAGGGCTATGAAATACCTGAACTGTCTCGTCAATCAAAAGGAATCCCAATCGTTAACGTATTAGAACTGGAAAAAGATGAAAAGATTAGCACGATGATTGCGGTGAAAGACTTAGAACGTGAAGATGCCTTTATTATATTTGCGACGAAACAAGGTATTATTAAACGTACGAATCTTTCTCATTTTGCGCGCATTAATAAAAACGGTAAGATTGCAATTAACTTTAGAGAAGACGATGAACTGATTGCTGTACGTTTAACAGATGGTAATAAACAACTAATTATCGGTACAAAAAATGCATCACTCATCCGTTTCGAAGAAGATAAACTGCGTCCACTCGGAAGAACAGCTGCAGGTGTAAAAGGTATTTCATTACGCGAAGGCGATGAAGTAATAGGACTTGACGTTATTGAATCTAATGGTGAACATGAAGTATTGATTGTTACTGAAAATGGTTATGGTAAACGTACGGGTGAAGCAGAATACCGTATTTCTAACCGTGGTGGTAAAGGGATTAAAACAGCAAGCATTACTGAGAAGAACGGTAATCTTGTTTGTATCACAACAGTTAACGGTGACGAAGATATTATGTTGGTGACGAATCAAGGTGTAATCATTCGTTTAGATGTTGCTGAATTCTCTCAAAATGGTCGTTCAGCACAAGGTGTTCGTTTAATTAAGTTAGGTGAAGGACAACTTGTTGCGACCGTTGCAAAAGTAGAGAAAGAAGAAGACGTCGATGTAATTGACGAAGATAAGTTGCCCGGTGAAGTGATAGCCAAACAAGAAACGACATTAACAGAAGAAGCATTAGAAGATAACAACGAAGATATTGAAGCTGAAGACGGCCATGTTGTTGGTACGCTTGAAGATGAAGAAGATGACACTCAAAAAGATATTTTAGAAAATTCATCTTTCGATGATATTTTTGAAGACGAAGAAGAAACAGAATAAATTAAAAAGACTAAAGCCCAATTTTTAAGTTGTGCTTTAGTTTTTTTATTTCCCGAACAGTATTGAAAACGCTTCAATATTGTTGGAAACGTTTTATATGTATTTTAAAGGCGTATCATTTGAAGTAAGCATGCATTCGTACTAGCATTTAAATTGTAAAAAATATAATTCTAATTAGGAGCGTTAATATTATGAAAAAATCTGGTGGAGATTTATTCGTTGATACATTAATTAATCATGGTGTGACACATGTATTTGGAGTACCTGGAGCGAAAATCGATAAAGCATTTGATGTTTTAGAAGATAGAGGGCCCGAAGTCATTGTGACACGTCATGAACAAAATGCGGCACTTATTGCACAAGGTATCGGTCGTATCACAGGTAAACCTGGTGTTGTACTTGTAACAAGTGGACCTGGGGTAACCAATTTAGCGACAGGATTAGTGACCGCAAATTCTGAAAGTGACCCGGTTGTTGCGATTGGTGGTAATGTTAAACGAGAAGACAGTTTAAAACGTACACATCAATCTTTAGATAACGCTGGTCTGATGAGTCACGTTTCTAAATATTCAGTTGAAGTTCAGGATGCAAACAGTATTTCTGAAGCAGTTACAAATGCTTTTCGTGCCAGTGTTGAAGGGCGTAAAGGTGCAGCTTTTGTAAGTATACCTCAAGATGTTATATCTGCAGAAAACGTGGAGGTAAATGCGATAGAAGTAAAAGAACCACCTGTTTTAGGACCGGCACCTAATTTTGAAATTGATACTTTAGCTGAAAGAATTAAACAAGCCAAGTTACCTGTATTTTTACTTGGTATGCGTGCATCATCTGAAGAAAATACTGCCGCAATAAGAAAATTTATGACGAATAATGCGATACCAGTTGTAGAAACCTTCCAGGGATCTGGCATTATTTCAAGAGAATTAGAAGAACATTTCTTCGGACGTATTGGATTATTTAGAAATCAACCCGGTGATGAATTATTAAAACATGCAGATTTAGTGATTTCAGTGGGTTATGATCCAATTGAGTATGATCCGGTGATTTGGAATAAAGAGAATGAAAAAACAATTATTCATATTGATGAAGTGCAAAGTGATATTGACAATCATTATGCACCGGTAACGGAATTGATCGGTAATACTGCGCTCACAATTCAACGATTAGATGAAAAATTAGAGCCAGATGATATACAGCTTGATGAAAATGCTCAAAAAATATTATTAAATATTGCAAATATGATTCAAAAGAAATATGAATTACCTGAAGATTACTTGAATGCTGAGAAAGTAAATCCTAAACATATCGTTAAAGCAGTACGTGAATTAATTGATGATGAAACGACAGTTACTGTAGATGTAGGATCTTTATATATTTATATGGCACGTTATTTTAGAAGTTATGCACCACGTCATCTCTTGTTCTCAAATGGGATGCAGACATTAGGTGTAGCACTGCCTTGGGCGATTGCAGCATCAATTGTCCGACCAGGTAAAAAAATTGTTTCTATGGCGGGAGATGGAGGTTTCTTATTCTCAGGTCAGGAACTTGAAACTGCAGTAAGACTTAAAGCGCCAATCGTACAACTTATTTGGAATGATGGCCATTATGATATGGTTAAATTTCAGCAGGTAAGTAAATATGGTAAAGGTGCAGCAGTTGACTTAGGTCCTGTTGATTATGTTAAATATGCAGAATCTATGGGTGCAAAAGGATATAAAGTGAATCACTCTAGTGAATTAGAAGATGTACTGAAGAAAGCAATGGCAGAAGAAGGACCAGTTATCGTAGATATTCCTGTAGATTATAGCAACAATGCAAAATTAATGGAAGATTTATTACCAGACGCTACAAACTAGGAGGATAACGATGAATAACTTATATCAATATTCAACAATGGGTGCACTTGTAGGAGGTATGTTTGAAGGTACATTTAAATTGTCAGATGTACTTTCAACAGGAAATTATGGTATCGGAACAATGGATGGCTTAAATGGTGAACTGATTGTTTTGGACGGCACACCATACTTAATTGAAAGTACAGGGAAAGTACGCATTGTATCACCTGAAGAAACAACACCATTTGCAAGTATGATGGACTTTAACCCGACCAAGACATTAACTTTTAAAGGTAGTTTAAATAAAGAACAGTTAGACGAAGAAATATTAAAAGCAATGCAGGGTATGAACTATTTTCATGCAGTAAAGATTACAGGTAAATTTAAATTGATTAAAGCAAGATCAGTGAAGAAACAACAACAACCCTATCCGAAACTAGTCGAAGCAGTGAAAGAACAGGGCTATTTTGATATTCAAGATACAGAAGGGACGTTGTTTGGATTTTATACACCCCATTTTATAATGGGTATTGGTGTTGGCGGTTATCATGTACATTATTTAAGTGATGATGAGACACAAGGTGGTCATGTATTTGATTATGAGATTGAAGACGTGAAAGTTGAACTTGCCTTGCAGGAAGATTTTATCTTAAAAATGCCGGATACCAATCATTATCGTGAAAATGATTTGAATGATCCGGAAATGCTTAAAGATATAGAGGCAAGCGAATAGAAAAAGCAATCCTGAATCAGTTGATTCAGGATTGCTTTTTTTCTATGCTTCTAACTTCTTCATCATATATGGTAATTCATCGATAATACGACTTGCTGGTACAACATACATTTCCTGGGCTAATTGATCTCCGATTAAGCTATGAATAAATACAGCTTGTTTAATAGCTTCTTCTGTATCGAATTGACCTAGGAAACTTGCAATAATACCTGCTAATGCATCTCCCATACCGCCTGACGCCATTGCTGCATTACCGACAGTAATTTTATAATCACCGCTTTTTAAATATAATTCTGTTTCATGTTTCTTTAATATAACATGTGCACCTAGTTCATCAGCTTTAGCACGGTTACGTTCAGGTGTCTGTTCTGCAATAGGAATGCCGCTTAATCGTTCCCACTCCATTTGGTGGGGTGTGAAGATAACGTTACATTTCGGTAATGGATGTTTTAATTTGCTTAATATAGTAATAGCATCACCATCTATAATTAACGTTTGATGTTCCTGAATGTGTTGAAATAATAATGTTAAAACATTATTACCCTGGAAATCCAGACCAAGTCCAGGACCGATTAAAATACTATCTGCATTGTCTATTAGTTTTGTCAGACGTTTTATATCATTAATGTCAGATACCATTGCTTCAGGACATCTTGAATGCAATGCTGTATGATTTGTATTGTGTGTAGCAACTGTTGTGAGTCCGCCACCACTGTATACACAAGCACGAGCTGCCATCATAATAGACCCACCCATATTCTGGTTGCCACCGATGAGCAATATGCGACCGTAATCCCCTTTATGTGTAAGTACTTTGCGTTTTGGAATGCTGATAGACTCAATAATTTGCATTATTATTCTCCTTATAATGTGATATCCTTATTCGCTATAGAATGACATAAATAGTTGTCATTCTTATATCTATATGATACTATATTATCAAATAAGATAATAAATTTGTCATTTGGGATAAGTAATGTTGAGGTAATTTTTAGAGACATAGCGGTTGGTGAAAGCTATGATACTACATACATGAAATTCTACCCATAATTAAAGTTTGGCAAACCGGTGATGAGCCGTTATGTAATGGAGAGAATAGTTGAGACGAAAGTTTTAACTATTAATTAGGGTGGCAACGCGTAAATACCACGTCCCTTTTTGGGATGTGGTATTTTTTTGTACCCAAAAATAAAATTAGGAGGCAATCAACATGTTAGACATTAAATTATTTAGAAATGATGCTGAGTTTGTTAAGAAAAAATTAGAAATGCGTGGTATTGATACGTCAATCGTCGATGAAATTTTAAATTTAGATTCAAAAACACGTGAATTGACTGCACAGACTGAGGAGTTAAAAGCAAAACGTAATAAAGCAAGTGAAGAAATCGCACTTAAAAAACGTAATAAAGAAAATGCAGATGATGCAATCGAAGCAATGCGCGCAGTTGGTGATGAGATTAAAACGATCGATGCAGAATTAAATACAGTATCTACAGATTTACGTGATAAATTAGTACGTTTACCTAACTTGGTAAGTGATGAAACACCTTTCGGTAAAGATGAAGATGATAATGTAGAAGTACGTAAATGGGGTACACCACGTGAGTTTGATTTCGAAGCGAAAGCACACTGGGATATCGTTGAAGATTTAAAGATGGCTGATTTTGAACGTGCTGCTAAAGTATCTGGTGCACGATTTGCGTTCCTAACTAAAGATGGTGCGCGTCTAGAGCGTGCTTTAATGAACTTTATGCTGGATACTCATCGTGAAAATGGCTATCAGGAGATGGTGACACCGCAACTTGTAAATGCTGATTCTATGTTCGGTACGGGTCAATTACCGAAGTTTGAAGAAGACTTATTTAAAGTTGAAAAAGAAGGATTATATACTATCCCTACTTCAGAAGTGCCTTTAACAAACTTTTATCGCAATGAAATTATGACATCTGATATGTTACCGACTAAATTTACTGCGATGACAGCGTGTTTCCGTAGTGAAGCGGGATCAGCGGGTCGTGATACACGTGGTTTAATTCGTATGCACCAATTCAACAAAGTTGAGATGGTTCGTTTTGAAACACCTGAAAATTCATTTGCAGCATTAGAAGAGATGACACGTCATGCTGAAGCAATATTAGAAAAATTACAAATCCCTTATCGTACGATTAATTTATGTTCTGGTGATATTGGATTTGGAGCAGCAAAAACATATGATGTTGAAGTTTGGTTACCAAGCTATAACGCATATAAAGAAATTAGTTCTTGTTCAAATATGACTGATTTCCAGGCGAGACGTGCAAACATTCGTTTCAAACGTGATAAAGATGCGAAAGCTGAATTTGTGAATACATTAAACGGATCAGGACTTGCGGTTGGTCGTACGTTCGCAGCAGTGGTTGAGAACTACCAAAACGAAGACGGTTCAATTACTGTTCCGGAGGTACTTGTTCCTTACATGGGCGGACAAACAGTTATTAAATAATCTGGATAAAAAAATAAATTGTTTAAAATAATTTAGACAAGGTATCTGTAAAAGAGGTATCTTGTCTTTTTATTTTAAACATATGGTAATCAAAAAAATAAAAAAACAAAATAATATATTTTTTATACTTGCATATATTTAATATATCTGATATATTAAATATATAAGTTAGAAATAAGGAATGATTACATATGTTTAAAAAACTTTTTGGTAAAGACAAAGCAACAAAAACTAAAACAAATAACGAAAGAGGTAATTTAACAATGACAAACTTTACTTTAGACAAAACACACTCAGGAATTGACTTTTCGATTAAACACATGATGGTTTCAAAAGTTAAGGGAGAATTTACAGATTTCGATGCAACAGTTACTGGTGATATCAATGATTTATCTTCTTTAAATGTTAAAGCATCAGTTAAAGTTGATTCAATTGATACAAACAATGCTGATCGTGATGGTCATTTAAAATCTGGAGATTTCTTCAATGTAGAACAATACCCAGAAATCACTTTCGTATCTAAATCATTAACAAACAACACAATCACAGGTGACTTAACAATCAAAGATGTAACAAACGAAGAAACATTTGATTTAGAATTCAACGGAGTTCACAAAAACCCAATGACTGGTGGAGATGTGACTGGTTTAGTAGTATCAGGATCAATCAACCGTGAAAAATATGGTTTAACTTGGAACCAAGCGTTAGAAACTGGCGGCGTTATGGTTGGTAAAGACGTTAAATTTGAAGTTGGTGCGGAATTCTCAATCGAAGGTTAATTAATAATTTTTAGACTGCCTAATTATTAGGTAGTCTTTTTTTGTATTTTTAATAAAAATGTACATACATTGAGGTATTTTAAGTAAAGTTGTAAAATAGAATAGTTATAGAAATATTTTTTAGAAAGTGAGAATTTATGTTGAAGTTTGATTTAAGTAAGACAATTATCGTTACGATGATTATGATGATGGCAACGTTACTGATAAATTTCTTGCCATTTATGGCATTCATTATCGCTCCGTTTTTGCTTTTACCGACTGTATATTTGTTCTGCAGGTCGCGTAATAGTTTTTATATCATGAGCTTAATCGTAATACTTATTACTATTTTTATGTCGATATTTACGATGCAGGTCATAATGGGATCGATATTTGCTGGGTATATCATAGGTCAATTATTGATAGAACGTACATCAAAAGAACGCATGCTATATATCCTTACAGTTTTTTATAGTATATATACACTTGTATCGATTATCTTCCTTCAGGTAACTGACTATTTACCTAAAGTACAGACGTGGTTTAAGCCAACAATTGATATTTATAATGAATACTTGTCTAAAGGTGTTAAAGAAGGCACAATTCCTGCTTATCAGTTAGAAATGTTTAATACAAGTATGAATGAAGTGATTAAACAAGTGCCTGGAATTGTTATTTTAGCGCTATTTTTATTAGCCTTATTACAATTGGTGATAACTTTACCTGCATTACGCCAGTTTAAGATTGCAACACCTAACTTTAGACCGTTATCTACATGGCAGATGCCGAAAGTACTATTAATTATTTATTTATTTGTACTATTAGCGCATTTTGGAATATCAGAAACTGATTATGTTCCACTCGGAATCGTGATAAACTTAAGATATGTATTAGAGTGGATGTTATTCATTCAAGGATTATCTTTATACAGCTATTTTATAAAGATGAGAAAGATTCATCCGATTGTCAAAGCTTTTATATTCTTTATCGCGTTTTTATACGCGCCCATTACGCAACTTTTCGGAATTATTGATTTGATGGTAAACTTAAAGAAAAGAGTGCCGAAAAAGTTTAAGTAATAAATAATTTAATGAGGTGTCACAATGAATAGAAAGTACAATAAGCAAACATTAATTATGCCATTTATTGTTATGTGTCTCGCAGCTTTTATTGTCACAGGAATACTTTATACGGTACATCCTATGACAGCGATGGTTACATTCGGCATACTTTTTGTCATCACGTGCATCAGTCTTTTCTATTTAAGATATGGTATCAGACACAACGAATCTTATATTGCGAATTTATCAACATCTATTGATAAGGGAAAACGTTATGCAATTAGTGAATTACCCATCGGTGTCATTCTTTTAGATGAAAATGAGCATATTGAATGGCATAATCATTTTATTAATGAGAAGATTACTGCCCCTATTATTTCAGAATCTATTCATGATTTGTTTCCTAATTTGCTGAATCAACTTAAAAATACAGGCGTAAAAGAAGCTACTGCCAACTTTGAATCTTACAAATTTAAAGTAACATATGGTGAAAATTTAAATACTTTGTATTTCTTCGATATTACCGATAAAGTTGAAATAGAACAATTATATGATGAAGCTAAACCTATTATTGGAATATTGTTCCTGGATAACTTTGATGAAATTACACAAAACATGGCTGATGCACAACGTACGGAAATTAATAGTATGATGTCGACTGAAATTAATAAATGGGCTGAAGAAAATAACGTATACATTAAACGTTACCAATCAGATCAATATATGATGTTCTTTAATCAAAAGATCTTACATAAAATTGAAGAGACAAAATTTAATTTATTAGATAATATTCGTGATAAAAGTCGAGAAATCAAAACACATATCACTTTGAGTGTCGGTATTGGTGAAGGTTCTGAAAATTTACTGGATCTTGGTACTTTAGCTCAATCAAGTTTAGATTTAGCACTTGGCCGTGGCGGCGATCAGGTAGCGATTAAGAACATGAATGGAAACGTTCGATTCTATGGTGGTAAAACTGATCCTATGGAGAAACGTACACGCGTTAGAGCACGTGTTATCTCTCATGCACTCCGCGATATTTTAATCGAGGGTGAAAACGTCATTATTATGGGACATAAACGTCCTGATATGGATGCGATCGGTGCTGCAATTGGTGTTGCACGCTTTGCTAAGATGAACAATTTAAAGGCAAATATCATTTTAAATGATTATGATGTTGATGATACTTTATCCCGTGTTATGGCTGAAATTGCAGAAAAACCTGAGCTCGATGAAATATTTGTGTCTTCTGAAGAAGCATGGAATTTAATGACGAAGAAGACGACATTGGTTATCGTAGATACACATAAACCTGAAATGGTGATTGATGAAAGTATATTAAATAAAGCGTATCGTAAAGTGGTGATCGATCATCATCGTCGTGGTGAATCATTTATCGATAGTCCACTGCTTGTGTATATGGAACAATATGCAAGTTCTACAGCAGAGCTTGTAACTGAATTACTGGAATATCAACCGACAGAACATAAGTTGACGCGTTTAGAGGCAACGGTAATGCTTGCCGGTATTATTGTTGATACACGTAACTTTACGCTGCGTACAGGTTCCAGAACATTTGATGCAGCAAGTTTCTTAAGAAACCATGGTGCTGATACGATTCTTTGTCAGCATTTCTTAAAGGATGATATTGAAACGTATATTAAACGTTCAGAAATTATTCGTACCGTGCAGTTAGAAGATAATGGCATAGCAATTGCGCATGGCCCGGTAGGTGAGATCATTCATCCGGTTATTGTTGCACAAGCTGCTGACGAGCTTTTAGGTATCGAAGGTGTTGAAGCATCTTTTGTGGTGGCAGAGCGAAAAGAGAATGTCATCGGTATTTCTGCGAGATCGTTAGGAGAAATAAATGTTCAGCTTGTTATGGAAAGTATGGGTGGCGGTGGTCATTTATCAAATGCTGCAACACAACTTGAAAATGTCACGATCAATGAAGCAATTTTGCAATTACAACAAACTATAAATGAACAAAGTGAAGGAGAAGATTAGTTATGAAAGTTATATTTACGCAAGATGTTAAAGGAAAAGGTAAAAAAGGCGAAATTAAAGAAGTACCAGTAGGTTATGCAAATAACTTCTTATTAAAGAATAAATATGCTGTAGAAGCTACACCAGGAAACTTAAAGCAGTTAGAAGCACAAAAGAAACGTGTTGAGTTAGATAAGCAGCATGAATTAGAAGAAGCGGAAAAACTAAAAGAGAAATTAGAATCACTGGAAGTAAAAGTAACAGCGAAATCAGGTGAAGGTGGCCGTTTATTTGGATCTGTAAGTTCTAAACAAGTAGCTGATGCTTTAAATAAGCAACACGGTATTAAACTTGATAAACGTAAAATGGACTTACATGATGGTATCAGAAGTCTAGGTTATACGAATGTACCGGTTAAATTACATAATAAAGTAAGTGGTACATTAAAAGTTCACGTTACAGCAGAATAAAATTTCGAGGAGGATAATATGTCAGATTATCTTGAAGGTAAGAAACTGCCTTTTAATTTAACAGCTGAGCAATCTGTATTAGGTGCTATCTTTATTGATAATGAAGTATTATCTTCTGTGCTTGAAACATTATTGCCGCTACATTTTTACAGACAAAGTCATCAGAATATATTCCAGGCAATGCTTACTTTGTCTGAACAAAACGATGTTGTAGATATCATCACTGTTATGAATCAAATGACGCAGGACGGAACGCTTGAAGCGAGTGGCGGTGAACTTTATCTTATTGAATTGTCAGAGAAAGTTCCTACTGCTAGAAACGTTGATTTCTATGTGGATATTGTTTACCGTGATGCCGTAAAGCGTCGTTTAATTCATGTTGCTGATAGTATTATGGCAGATGGGTATAATGAGTCACTTGATTTGGAAACATTACTTGCAGATGCTGAAAAACGTATAATGGAAGTATCAACCAATCGAGGCGCAGATGGATTTAAAGAAATTAAAGACGTGTTAACACAAGTCTTTAATAATGCGGAAGAACTTGATAATAATAAAGGGCAAACGCCAGGCATACCAACCGGATATCGTGACCTGGATCAGATGACTGCAGGTTTTAACCGTAATGATCTGATTATTATTGCTGCACGACCATCAGTTGGGAAGACAGCGTTCGCTTTAAATATTGCCACACAGGTGGCTACAAATGATCATCCGTATACGGTAGCGATATTTAGTCTTGAGATGGGTGCGGATCAACTTGCGACACGTATGATTTGTAGCACAGGGAATGTTGATTCAAATCGACTGCGTACTGGACAGATGGACGGAGAAGATTGGAATCGTTTCACAGTCGCTGTTGGTAAATTATCTCGAACAAATATTTTTATTGATGATACGCCAGGGATTCGTATTACAGATATCCGTTCAAAATGCAGACGACTTCATCAGGAACATGGACTGGATATGATATTGATTGACTATCTACAGTTGATTCAAGGGTCTGGAAGTCGCTCAAGTGAAAATAGACAACAAGAAGTCTCTGAAATTTCACGTATGTTAAAAGCATTAGCACGTGAATTAGAATGTCCTGTGATCGCTTTATCTCAGTTATCTCGTGGTGTAGAACAACGACAAGATAAGCGTCCGATGATGAGTGATATTCGTGAATCCGGATCGATTGAACAAGATGCGGATATTGTTGCCTTCTTGTATCGTGATGATTATTATAACCGTGGACAAGGCGAAGATGGCGAAGAAGTGGAAGTTGATGCAGGTGCACAAGATGAGAATGGGGAGATAGAAATTATTATCGCGAAGCAGCGTAACGGTCCTACAGGGACTGTTAAACTGCACTTCTTGAAACAATATAACAAATTTACTGATATTGATTATGCACATGCGGATATGATGTAAAAAAAAACTATAAAACACGTACTTTAAATCAAAGGATATATTTAAAGTACGTGTTTTTGTTTGTAATTTACAAATAAATTTCATGAATGTTTGTACTTATTATATTGATTTTTGAATAAAAATATTAAATTTCAAAACGAAAAAACAGTATAAATCAAATGCAATAAAGAAAAATATTCATTTATACATTCCTAAATACTTAAAACCTTAATTCATGAGGAAAAATTATGTATAATTATTAATGTTCGGTTTTTGGTTGATTTTTCAGCTATATATTGATAGAATGGCTAAGGTTAGTCAAGAAAATTTGGAGGTGCACGCATGTCATCAATCGTAGTTGTTGGGACGCAGTGGGGAGACGAAGGTAAAGGTAAAATCACAGATTTTTTAGCTGAACAGGCAAATGTGATTGCTCGTTTTTCAGGTGGTAATAATGCAGGTCATACTATTAAATTCGGTGGAGAAACGTATAAATTACACTTAGTACCATCAGGAATTTTCTATTCAGATAAATTATCAGTAATCGGTAATGGCGTTGTTGTAGATCCGGTTGCTTTATTAAAAGAATTAGATGCATTAAATGAACGTGGTATAAGTACAGATAACTTACGTATCTCAAATCGTGCCCAAGTTATTTTACCGTACCATTTAAAACAAGATGAATTAGAAGAAGAAAAGCGTGGCGACAATAAAATCGGTACAACGAAAAAAGGTATTGGACCGGCATATGTTGATAAAGTACAACGTATCGGGATTCGTATGGCTGATTTATTGGACGAAGAAACATTTAGAGCAAAGTTAGAAGAAAACTTAAACGCTAAAAATGAATTATTCGAAAAAATGTTCAATGCTGAAGGATTCACTTTTGATGAAATCTTTGAACCTTACTTTGCTGCAGGACAACGATTGAAACAATACACAGTGGACACTGCAAAAGTATTAGATGACGCTTTCGAAGCAGAAGAAAAAGTATTGTTTGAAGGTGCACAAGGTGTGATGCTTGATATCGATCATGGTACGTATCCATTTGTTACATCAAGTAACCCGATTGCAGGTAACGTAACAGTTGGTACTGGTGTAGGACCAACTTTTGTTGATAAAGTTGTAGGCGTATGTAAAGCTTATACATCACGTGTAGGAGATGGGCCATTCCCAACTGAACTATTCGATGAAGATGGGCACCATATCCGTGAAGTAGGTCGTGAATACGGTACAACAACAGGACGTCCACGCCGAGTAGGTTGGTTTGATTCAGTTGTATTACGTCATTCACGTCGTGCGAGTGGTATTACAAATTTATCAATTAACTCTATTGATGTATTAACAGGTTTAGAAACTGTTAAAATCTGTACGGCATACGAATTAGATGGTGAAATTATTACTGAATACCCTGCTAACTTAAATGCATTAAATCGTTGTAAGCCAGTATTTGAAGAGTTACCTGGATGGACTGAAGATGTTACTGGTGTTAAGACGATGGAAGAATTACCAGATAATGCACGTCGTTATTTAGAGCGTATTTCTGAATTATGTAATGTTAAGATTTCTATCTTCTCAGTAGGACCAGATAGAACGCAAACAAACTTACTTGAAGATTTATGGCAAACTGATAAATAAGCTTTAAATAAATGATAAATATAAAAATAGCAATAAAGGAATCTATTAAAATAGACTACTTTATTGCTATTTTTGTATGTTTTAATGAATATCTCTCTTTTTGAATCTTCCGCCTTTAACTTCCGATACGTTGCCGATTGCAACAAATGCACTTTCATCATAATGATTAACGATGTCTTTTAATTTAAATTCTTCTAGACGAGTAATGACACAGAAGATAACTTTCTTATCTTCACCAGTATAAGCACCTTCTCCAGTTAAATATGTAACACCACGACCTAAACGGTCATTAATAGCATCACCAATTTCTTCGTGCTGATCACTTATAATCCAGACAGATTTAGATTCATCTAAACCTTGCTGGACGATATCAATCGTTTTAAAAGCAATAAAATAGGCGATTACTGAATACATTGCTGATTCCCATGTAAAGATGAATCCGGCAGCAACATAGATGAAGAAATTAATAACCATAACGATTTCTCCGACTGAAAACGGAGATTTATTACTAATAAGAATGGCAAGAATTTCAGTGCCATCTAATGAACCACCATAACGAATGACGAGTCCAACACCAAGGCCAAGAATCACCCCACCAAAGATAGTAACTAGAAATTTCTCATCCGCAAAAGGAGGAACGGGATGTAATAGAGCTGTACCAATTGATAAAATAGTAATGGCATATAAAGTTGATAGAGCAAATGTTTTACCGATTTGTTTATATCCTAGGTAAAAGAATGGGATATTTATTAAAAAGATAAATAATCCAAGAGGTAGTTCAAGTAAATGTGAAGCCATAATTGAAATACCTACAATACCTCCATCGAGTAATTTGTTAGGTACTAAAAAGAGTTCGAGTGCCACTGCCATGAGAATTGCACCTAAAGTAATGAAAGAAAAACGCTTAATCTTTTCTTTTAAAGGCAGCTTTTTGTGTTGTTTTACCACTTTTTCCAAGGGTATCGACATAACATGCTCCTTTCTTTAATAATTCAGAGTATATATATATCAATTATACTAAATTTTTTAATATTTTTTAAAAATAATGCTTGATAAATGTAAATTCAACATGCTATAATCAATCTTGTGCTATTAATTAATGGCCCCTTGGTCAAGCGGTTAAGACACCGCCCTTTCACGGCGGTAACACGGGTTCGAATCCCGTAGGGGTCACCATTTAATTTAATACATAAGGTCCCGTGGTGTAGCGGTTAACATGCCTGCCTGTCACGCAGGAGATCGCGGGTTCGATTCCCGTCGGGACCGCTAATTAGTAAGGCAATCGCCTTACTCATTCATATTTAGAAGTTAGACTTTTGTCTAGCTTCTTTTTTTATGTGGAAGGTATAAAATGCGACCTTATAGAAAAAAGTACAAAACAGTGGTAAATTATAGAGTAGGATATTATTGAATTTTACCAGAGAAGAGGGACGCCAATGTCGAGAAAAATCGTTGTTGTAGATGATGAAAAACCGATTGCAGATATATTAGAATTTAACTTGAAAAAAGAAGGCTATGAAGTACATGTTGCTTATGACGGTGATGATGCTGTAGATCTTATCTATGATGTGCAACCAGATATCGTATTGTTAGATATCATGTTACCTGGTCGTGATGGTATGGAAGTATGTCGTGAGGTGCGTAAGAAATATGATATGCCGATTATTATGTTAACAGCTAAAGACTCTGAAATTGATAAAGTATTAGGCTTAGAGTTAGGCGCTGACGATTATGTTACGAAACCATTCTCAACACGCGAATTGATTGCCCGTGTTAAAGCGAATTTACGTCGTCATTACACACAGGCACAAACTGAAGAAAAAGAAGAGTCGACAGATATCGTTATTAAAGATATTATCGTTTATCCTGAAGCATATTCTATTAAAAAGCGTGGTGTAGATATCGAACTTACGCATCGTGAGTTTGAGCTATTCCATTACTTAGCAAAACATATCGGGCAGGTAATGACGCGTGAACACTTACTGCAAACAGTATGGGGTTATGATTATTTTGGAGATGTGCGTACAGTGGACGTTACTATCCGTAGATTACGTGAAAAAATTGAAGATGATGCAAGCCATCCGGAATATATCGTAACACGTCGTGGTGTAGGATACTTCTTACAAACGCAGGAGTAGTGCAGAATGAAAACGTTATATAAAAAGCTTCAATCTTTGCACATTAAACTCGTTGTAATCTATGTATTACTTATTATTATCGGTATGCAGATTATTGGGTTATATTTTACGAATAACTTAGAAAAAGAGTTAACGAAAAACTTTGAAACAAATATTAACCAGCAAATAAAATCAATCAATTATGATATAAGAAATATATATAAAGAAAATAAAAAAACACCGAATAGAATACAACGAGAGATTCAAAAGACTGTTGATGAATATGCATTGCGTACAGAAATCGATACAATCCGTTATGTTGATAATTCAGAAGTTATTTTAGCGACAAGTAGCGATTCAAACCGTGAGAGTATTAATCAAAAGATTAATGATAGCCAGATTAAAATGTCTCTTTCTTTAGGTAAAACAAATGATCGTGTAAAACTGCGTGATGATCCCGGTGGTAAAGTACGTGTCTGGATTAAAAATTTCCCGATCAAAGATAACAATAAAATTTTAGGTGTTATCCATGTCGAGGAGTCCATTGAACCGGTTTACGCACAACTTATGAAGATTAACAGTATCTTTATTATCGGTACAGGATTGTCTTTATTAATAACAATCATATTAGGATTCTTTATTGCCCGCACTATTACGAAACCAATTTCAGATATGCGTAATCAGGCATTAGAAATGTCAAAGGGTAATTATACAAATCGTGTTAAAGTTTATGGAAATGATGAAATCGGTGAACTTGCTTTAACATTTAATAACTTATCGAAACGTGTGCAGGAAGCACAAGCGAACACTGAAAGTGAGAAACGTCGTCTTGATTCTGTAATTACACACATGTCTGATGGTGTTATTGCGACGGATAGACGTGGACGTGTACGTATTGTAAATGAAATGGCATTAAAGATGCTCGATATGAATAAAGATGAAGTAGAAGGTCGTCACGTATTAGATATTTTAAATATTGAAGAGCATTATTCGTTAGATGAATTACAAGATATCGCTGGTGGTATTGTTATTGACCTTAATGAGAAAGAGCAGTTAATTGTGCGTGCTTCATTTTCTACAATTATTCAGGATACAGGATTTATTACGGGTTACATTGCCGTATTACATGATGTTACTGAACAACACCACGTTGAGAATGAACGTCGTGAATTCGTAGCCAATGTTTCACATGAATTGCGTACGCCGCTAACTTCTATGCGCAGTTATATAGAAGCTTTAGAAGAAGGTGCATGGAAAGACGATGATTTAGCACCCCAATTCTTAAGCGTTACACGAGAAGAGACTGATCGTATGATTCGTCTTGTAAATGACTTACTGCAATTGTCTAAGATGGATAACACAGATGATCATCTTAATAAAGAACTGATTGATTTCAATATGTTCATTCATAAAATTATTAATCGTTTTGAAATGTCTGAAGGTAAAAATGCTACGCTTATTCGTGATATTCCGAAGACGGGTATATTCGTTGAGATTGATCCGGATAAGATGACACAAGTATTTGATAACGTGATTACGAATGCATTGAAATATTCAAAAGGTAAAAAGAAAGTTGAATTCCACGTGAAACAAAATACTTTATTTAATCGTATGACCATTCAAATTAAAGATAATGGTATTGGAATTCCATTGAATAAAGTAGATAAAATCTTTGATCGTTTCTTCCGAGTAGATAAAGCAAGAACGAGAAAAATGGGTGGAACAGGTTTAGGACTAGCCATTAGTAAAGAAATCATTGAAGCACATAATGGACGTATTTGGGCAAATAGTAAAGAAGGATTCGGTACATCAGTTTATATTACACTTCCGTGTGAAGTATTAGATGACGGTGATTGGGATGTTTAAGAGTATCTTAAAAGGGATTATTCTGTTAACACTCGTGATATCTAGTATAGTGTTGACCTATAAAATATGGAACTTTAGACCGAACCTTGCAAATATCGAAACGTCTATTACTAAAACAAATACAGCACTTAGTCCAAAAAATGTAGATGATATCAACAGTATCTTTCTACCCTATCAAGTCGTTGTATATTCAGATAATAATATACATGGCACAACAGATAAGGATATGTTACTTGAATTTGTTAAACGCATTTCAAGTTTAAAAGTTTCTGACATTAGTGATAAAAATCAAGGTATTTCATATATGTCTAAATCTTTAAAAGATAAATTTGTTATTTTAGATTATGCTGGTGAATTACCTGTTGCCATGTATTTAACAGATATATTAGAAGATACAGTAAAAGGTGATAGTAACGCGCAATTTAAACGCATTATTATTGATAGTCATAAACAACAAAATATCATTCTTTACATGATGACAAATGATAATCGTATGTTAGAAATTGAAACAAATGGTTCTAGTAAAGCATTTAACACATTAGTAAAATCATCTCGTAAATCGATGGAGAGTTATACAGGTGTTATTACAAATGAAAGAACAACTGATGAATTAACAAGTTTATATGTACCGGAAAAGCCGAAACAAACGCAAGCATACAGCTACCTGGCAGATAATATTAATGTAGATGACATTAACAAAGCGGTACTCGGCGATAAAAATAGTATTATTGAACGTTCGGACAACAATCGTTCTAAAACTTACAATTCAAACACAGGTATTGTAAAGATGACGAATAATGAAAACTATAAATTTAATAATTTATCAGAAGTCGATCATGGGAAACCAAATCCGATGAATAACTTGATTAATTCATTTAATTTTATTAGTGAACATCGCGGATTTACGGATGACTATCGTTATTTTGGCGTAAGGCATGCGGATAGTGCAATTAAATATCAAATGTTCTTCAAAGGATACCCGGTATTCAATCGTCGTGATTTATCTGAAATAGATATTATTTGGGGAGACGATAACATTTATGAATATAAACGTGGACTGTATACAACAAGCGTAGCAGTACCAGCAAAGCAAAAAGTTAAACAACTCCCGACAGCTGAAGAAGTACGTTTTGCATTAGCATCGAATAAACATTATCAATTTGAACGTGTATCGAACATGATGATTGGTTATAATATGGAACGCTCAGATGAAGAAACCATTCAATCAACGTTATCATTTAAACCTGCATGGTTTATTAAATATAATGATGAATGGAAAGAGTATGATAATGGGAGGCTGAAATAATGGATTGGAAACATGCCACATCGTTATTTATCTTTGTATTCCTGATTATCAATATTGCTCTAGGCTTTATCTATCATGAGAAAGTTCAACGCGCAAATATTGTTGAAGATGCTAAATCAGAACGTATTGATTTTGATAAAGAAGGTATCAAGTTACCAGAACTACCTTCTGCGAAGCATGTGATGATGAATATTATGTCTGCAAAGAGTGCTGGATTTACAGAAAACTCAGCTGACTTTGATAAAAAAAGCGATGAATTAAAAACAGTCGTAACTAGTGAAGTCAAACCTAAAATTAAATTATCTAAAATCGAAGAAAGAGCGATAATTAGTGGCTTAAAAGAGTATATCAATATTGAAATAGATAAAGGAAAAGAATATACACTTAGTGGCATAGATAGAAAAAAACATATTCTTTACTTTGATCAAGTATATGGGAAGTACCCGATTCTAAATAATGATAAAGCACAGCTCGCATTTCGATATAATGATAATAATGAAGTGACATCTTATAAACAAACCTATCTTAAAGATATACAAGAAGGATTAGGAAAGAATAACGAAAAGAAAAAAGTGATTCCAGCGAAAGAAGCGATTGAAGTATTGTACTATCAAACAGCTTTAGAACGTGGCGATACAGTGACATCAGTGAGGCTTGGATACTATTCAATCGTACGAGAAGTACGTGGACAAGTGTTGAAACCAACATGGCAAATTGCAGTGTTAAAAGCAGATGGCACTTCAAATACGTATTATGTAGATGCTGTGAATCCAGAGCAACCAATTTTGTAAATTAAGTGAGTGATTTGATGATTAATATGTCAGTACTAGCAAGTGGTAGTACAGGAAATGCGATATATGTTGAAAGTGAGAAAGGATCACTTTTAGTAGATGCAGGACTTACAGGCAAGAAAATGGAAGGTTTGTTTGAACAAATCGACCGTAAAATAGAAGATTTAAACGGTATACTTGTGACGCATGAACATATCGATCATATTAAAGGATTAGGTGTGTTAGCAAGAAAGTATAAGTTACCGATATATGCGAACGAGAAAACGTGGGAACGCATTAATCGTGCTGATGGAAAAATACCCGATGAGCAGAAATTCATTTTTAATCCATATGAAATTAAGACATTAGCAGGAATGGATATTGAATCATTTAATGTTTCGCATGATGCGGTAGATCCACAGTTCTATATCTTCAATAATAACTATAAAAAGTTAACGGTGATTACAGACACAGGATACGTATCAGACCGCATGAAAGGTATGATACATGGATCAGACTGTTTCGTATTTGAAAGCAATCACGACGTAGATATGCTGCGTATGGGACGCTATCCATGGAGTACGAAACAACGTATATTAAGCGATATGGGACACGTATCGAATGAAGATGCAGCTTATGCGATGAGAGATGTGATTACAGGAAGTACGAAACGCATCTATCTATCGCATCTATCACAAGATAACAATATGAAAGACTTAGCGCGTATGAGTGTTGAGCAGGTGCTGAATAAACATGATATCGATACAGTGAATGAAGTGATGATACATGATACAGATAAAGCAGTACCGACGAAAATATATGAAATTTAGTGGCAATATATCAAACTAAATAAAAATATCGAGTAAATAAATTATTAACAAGTGGATAAGTCAGGTTATTCACGAAAAAATGTGTATAACTAGGGGTAACTTTGTGGATAAGTACCGATTTATACACAATGTATAAAGATGTCCGGTAAAATGGGCATCTTTTTTTATTTTTATACAGAGTAAAATGTTACATTTGCTATTATTAATGATGAAAATATGATTATAATAGGATTGTGAAATGTGTATATGTGAGTAACCTGTGGATAAGTAGGATAACTTTGTAAAGGAAATGAATAAAAATGAAAATAACGATAATAACTGTGGGTAAATTGAAAGAAAAGTACTGGAAGATGGCAGTGGATGAATATGTGAAGCGACTTGGTGCATATGCGAAAATGGAATTGATTGAAGTGGCGGATGAGAAAGATTCGGATAATATGAGTGAGAAAGATATTGAGATTGCGAAGAAGAAAGAAGCGGATAGAATACTATCTAAAGTGAAAGATGACAGCTTTGTGTATACGCTGGAGATACTAGGTAAACAACTCGATTCTGTTCAATTATCAAAAGATATTGAACAAAAGATGAATACCGGTAAAAGCCATCTGACCTTTATCATCGGTGGATCAAACGGCCTGCACCAATCCGTTATGGACCGCTCAAACTACGCCCTATCATTCAGCAAGATGACTTTTCCACATCAAATGATGAAGGTGATACTGCTTGAGCAAGTCTATCGAGGGTTTAGGATTATTAGGGGGGAAAGTTATCATAAATGATGCGGTTTTTAACAATCTTCAATAACGTTTTTTGAGTACACTTTACATAAATTATTGAAATAGAGAGTGTGATTTTTATGACGATACTAGAAACAGACCGTTTAATTTTAAGGGAACTTCGAAAAGAAGATAAATTTAATCTTTCTAAAGTATTATCTGATTCTGAGTCTATGCAACACTATGGTCATCCGTTTAATGAGCATGAGGTTGAAGAATGGATTAAGTGGAATATCGAAAATTATGCTACATATAATTGTGGTCTATGGGCGATTATTCTGAAAGAAGATGGAACTTTTTTAGGTGACTGTGGTATAACGATGCAAAATATTGATGGAGAGGTACTACCTGAGATTGGATTTCATATTATCAAAGAATACTGTAACAAAGGTTATGCCTCAGAAGCGGCGAAAGCATGTATGGACTATGCTTTTGATTTTTTAGGATTTGAACAAATATATTCATATTCAACTATAGATAATCTACCTTCTCAAAAGGTAGCTGCAAAAATAGGAATGAAGAAACATAAAATATTTGATAAGAACGGGCTACAACATATTGTTCAAATAGCTATCAAAGAAAAGGAGAGCATAATGTGAGTATCGAACAAAAATTATTTGATGAAGCTAAATCTTTTATTATTAAACGTTTCCCTAAAGGATGGGGAGGTGCTGCGGCGATGTATTCCAAGAAAGGTGAAATTTATATTTCAGTTG
Organism: Macrococcus epidermidis; assembly: GCF_024205965.1. NCBI lineage: Bacteria > Bacillati > Bacillota > Bacilli > Caryophanales > Staphylococcaceae > Macrococcus > Macrococcus epidermidis. Next base: position 33,165 of record NZ_CP073819.1, read on the forward strand.
CTCCCGAGGTTATAAATGCTTCAACAGAATTATGTATTGAAACAGGAGCGATTTTAGAAGCTCATAAATTTGATGATATTATTACACATAGTATCTGTGTTGTAAGAGATGATGAAAATAGTGAATTTAAAGTTTTAACACCATGCGGTACATGCCAAGAAAGATTACTTTATTGGGGGAACAATGTTAAGGTGGCTGTCACTAATGACAGTGATAATTTAGAATATAAGTCATTAAGAGAGTTACAACCGTTCCACTGAACAAATGCATATGATGATATCGAATATAAAGAGTATTTATAAAATCTAATTATAAATAGAGAGGAACAATTAAATGAAAACATACATACTGCAACACGTACCATTCGAGAATCCAGGGATACTTGAAGAATTAAATGCAAAGGTTATTAAGTTATATGAGAATAATCATATCTTACCTGAGGAAAAGGATATCGATATGCTTATTGTACTAGGTGGTCCTATGAGTGTACATGATGATATTCCGTGGCTTAATCATGAGAAGGAACTAATAAAAGATTTGATAAAAAATAATAAGCCTTTACTTGGAATATGTCTTGGTGCTCAGTTAATCGCAGAAGTTCTTGGTGGTAAAGTTTATTCTAACCCTAAAGGAAGGGAAGTTGGATTTGGTATTATTAACAAAGAAACTAATGAATACTCGTTCCTTCCTCAACAGTTAGATGTATTGCACTGGCATGGAGATACCTTCACATTACCTGATAAAGCAAAAAGACTATACAGTTCAACGCATTGTGAGAATCAAGCCTTTATCTATAATGAAAATGTGATTGGATTACAATTCCATATGGAAACGACAAAAGAGACGTTAAGTGATTTGGTGGAAGCGGATCGTGAATATATAACAGGTAACGTTTTAAACAATACAGAGGAAGATATTATGACATATGATATCTCTACTGAAAATCAGGAAGTATTACTAAGTATGGTGAATTACATAAGTGGAGGTCGACTAAGTGGAAAGTAGAGTACATAAAGAACTATTAGAAACATTTAAGAAACTGACACCGATGGATTTGTCGGAAGAAAAGCTTCCTTCAATACGAACAGCTAATAAACTGTTAATCAAGCCTTATATTGATGAAGCGATTACTCAGAAAGAATACTTTGCCAAGCATGATGAGGAGGATATACAAGTTAGGCTTAAAGTCTATGCTCCTGTGAATCAGACAGATACATTACCTGTGGTGTTATTCATCCATGGTGGCGGTTATATGTTTGGATCGGTAGAGGGTAACGATGCTAAATGTGCACGATATGTAAAAGACGTGAATTGTGTTGTAGTATCTGTAGATTATCGATTAGCACCAGAGAATCCATATCCTGCAGCAATTGAAGATTGTTATCTAGCACTTCAATGGATTGTTGAAAATAAAGATCAACTTAATATTGATGTTAATAGACTTGCAGTAGTTGGTGGAAGTACTGGTGGTGGACTAACGGCAGCTTTAACGTTATTAGCAAGAGATTGTAAAGGTCCAAAGATTAAGTTTCAAATGCCGTTATTCCCAATGATTGATGATAGCTGTACCACATATTCAAGTAATGAATTTGATGATAAAAGAGTATGGAGTAAGGAACTGAATCAGTTCGCCTGGTCAATGTGTCTGAAAGGTGTTGAAGGTGAGACACCTAAGTATGCTGCACCACTGCGTGAAACAGACTTTAGCAATTTACCACCTACGTATACGACAGTCGGTTCACTTGATCCGTTTAGAGATGAGACGATGAATTATGTAAAAGCATTAACAGAAGCGGGAGTACCTGTAGAATTTCATTTATATCCAGGTGGGTATCATGAATTTGAAGCAATGGTTCCTGATTCTGAGATAAGTAAAAGAGCTGTATCAGATTCTATTCGAGCGCTAAATGAGGCTTTAAATACAAATTAATATGTAAGGTGGTATTTGAAATGTCGGGATATCTTTGGTTTGTTGTTTTCATACCATTATTTATTGCATTGATAGTCACAATTAATAATAAAGATAATAATCAATAGATGATTAGCTTTTCTTAAGAACCATTTTAAGATTGATACAAAAGAAATTTCATATTTAGGATGGAATGATAATTCTTCTAACCGAAAATATATCGTTTATAAAAATTTAATGATAAATTCGAAGGTATATATGGCGAAATTTCACCAAATAAAGTAAAAGGATTCTGTAAAATACGTAACAAGAACCTAGAGGTTATAAATAATCTTTATGAATTTATTTTTAAAACAAAATAGTTCTAAACAACCCTAATCTTTAGAAATTATGATTAGGATTTCTACATTTATTTACCAATTTTTTAATATTTACAAGCTGTCAAATAAATGTAAAATCTCTCTTATAAATAAAATAAAAAAATAAAGTAAATGCATGAATTTAAATTGATACATTAATAAATATGAATTAGTATGTATTTAAATAACACTGCACATAAAAAGCCAATTATATTAAATTTCATTAGTGAATTGATATAATTGGCTTTTAAATTTTGGTAATAATTATATTTCTATTTTATCAAGTAATTTTTTCAAATCCTTTATTTCTTCTTCGGTCAATTCTTCAGGTGTACCAAAGTTCATTACAAGACTACTAAGGGTGCCATCGTAAAGTTTATTTAAGAAGGATTTTGTAGAATGTTTTTTATAAATATCTTCATCTATAATCGGTGCATACATGTAGACATTTTGTTTTCTTTTTTTTGATAGAAAATCTTTATCAACAAGTCTTCCAATTAAAGTTCGAATTGTTTTGGGACTCCATTCATTATCATTAAGTACCAGATCAATAATTTGTTTAGCACTCAATGCCTCATTACTTTTCCAAATAACTTGCATTATTATAAATTCACTAGAAGGTAATTCTTTTATTTTATTCATAGATTTATACATCCTTTTAATAAAAGTGATTTGTTTTGATAATTTTTTCAGAAATCTTTTTAGCTATTTCTCCATTTGCCTCATCATTTTTTTTGATTAATGTTGCAAATACATATGGTTCCTGATCTTGTTCAAAACCACCTACATACCAGCCTTTTATCTCATGTTTATTAATAATAGCAGTACCAGTTTTCCCCCACATCTTATAGTTATTTTTAGAAGTATATAGAGAATTTTTTACTAAATCAGTATATTTTGTTTTAAATAATGAATCGTTGATATAGAATCGCTTCAATATCATAGTTTGTTCTAATGGAGAAATTTTCAAGTTAGATTCTAACCAGTACGGCCTATTTAAAGAAGATTCAATATTGCTATTCCCATAATTTAATTCAGATAAATAATGTGATAAATCTTTCTTATCAGTATAATTATCTAATGTTTCGAAGTACCAATTTACCGAATATCTTAATGCTGTATCGAGGTTTTGATTTCTATTCCATACCTTAAAAGGTGTTTTCTTTCCGTTCCAAAGTAATTTATTTTGATTTATGGAAATTGTTTTATTGTTAAGGTGAAAAATACTGCTAATCAGTTTATAAGTTGAATCAGGAGATGTTCTTTCTAACGCTAAGTTTTGGTTATAGATAAAAAATTTATCACGTTTAATGTTGTATACAACAATACTTCCTTCATATCCGGAAAAATATTTTTGTAAGTTAACATTCTTATAATTTAATGATTTTAGATTGACATCAGAGTAACTAGAATTTGATATATTCTCATATGCCATCAATGGCTTAATTGTAATGAGTATTAGTAATGTAGAACTTAGAAAAAGAATTCGTACTTTATTAGAAACGGATATATAATCATTTCTACTTATAAAAGCTATTCGTTTTTTTAAAAATTTAGTGGGTGAACCAAAGTTCAATATAAAGTGTTCTTTTTTACTGTTTATAAGACTGATTTTCAATAATGTCATGCCATAGATTTTTCTTTCAGCTTTTGATGAACTTTTAATCACTTCCATGTCACAAGCTGTTTCTAAATCATTTACTACATTTTTCGATATGAAATGAGCAAAAGGATTAAACCAAAAAACAATTTTATTGATAATAAAAAGATAATTTTTAAAAATATCTTTTCTTCGTATATGAGTAATTTCATGTTTAATAATTGCATCTATTTCCCTGCTGTCTAATTTCTTATGTAATTTTGCAGGTATAAATATTGCGTGCTTACCAATCCAGCATGTAAAAGGTGAGGTTGTTTCTTGAGAAATGTATATATTGTAATCATATTTGCAAGAATAATTTAATGATAGTTTAGAATTGTTAACTATTTTTATAAGCTTTAATATCACCATTAAATAGTAAAGAAAGTATATAAAAATACCAATAAACCAAAAGGAATTAACTAACTCTTGAAAATTATAATTTATGTTGGATATTGAAACCGCTAAATCTTTCGTATCTATTTTCCTGATAGGAACTGGAAGTGGATTTAAATTTTTACCGATTGGTTCAATAAGTAATTCTGCATTTTTAAAGGGCGAAAAATTAAATTGTATTAAAGGTATAAATGTACTTAACAGTACAATAACCCAAGGAAATATTTTATAATCTACTCTTTTATATTTATACAGTAATAATTTATACATTTTAGCGAGAGTATAAGATAGTCCACTTATTATTATACTAACAATTATAAAGTTCATTAGACACCTCCAATATAATTATAACATATTTTGACTGATGATTACATTTGTGATATATTACATTTGTAATATATCACAAATGTAATCAAGGAGGTTGTTATGAAAAATAAAGCTTTAGCAATTTTAATTACATGTATTTTCCTTTTAATAGCATATAATTTTGTGAAAAAAGATGAAGTTGATAAAATATTTGATGCTATTGAATTAAGGGATTCGGATTATCTGAATGAGCACGCGACATTCTTATCTAAAAGTCTTTACGACAAAGATCAGAGATATAAAAGAATGGATAAGATTGATGCTTCTCTTGGTATTAAAGAAGTGAAAGTTAGTAATGTACGACTCGTGCAAAAGAAAAAAAATCAACGTCAATATAGTGCGAAATTAATTTTTAGAACTAAATTTGGTAATTTTTCTAGAGAAGGAAATTATTCTTTTGAAAAGGATGAAATAACAAAAAAATGGCTTTTGGATTGGTCACCTGAGGTTATAATACCGGGATTGACTGATAGAAATCAAATCAGTATAGAAACCTTGGAATCTTTCAGAGGAAAAATACTAGACAGAAACGGGATTGATTTAGCGAAAGACGGAATTCATTACGAAGTTGGAATAGATATTAAAAATTTAAATAAAAAAAATAAGAAAAATATTTCAAAATTATTATCAATAAGTGAATCGACACTAAATAAAAAATTAAAACAAACATGGGTAAAAGAAGGTGTTTTTGTACCTTTAAAATCGTACATAGAATTGGATGATGAACTTAAATTGGGTATCCAAAAATATCATTTGACGGTTAATCAAACAAAAGGTAGGGTTTATCCATTAAGAGAAGCAACAGTACATCTTTTAGGGTATGTTGGAGAAATTAATGCTGAAGAATTAAAGAATAAAAAGTTTAAGGATTATGATGAACACTCAATCGTAGGAAAAAGTGGTATCGAACTACAATATGATAAACAATTGCAAAATGAAGATGGTTATAAAGTTATCATAACTAGTGATGATGCATTAAATAATGATGAAGATGTATTGTTAGAAAAGAAACCAAAAAATGGACAGGACATTATATTAACAATTGATAGCAAAGTACAAAGAAGTATATATGGTCATTTAAAAGAAGATAATGGTTCAGGAGTAGCCATGAATCCTAAAACTGGTGAATTATTAGCTTTAGTTAGTTATCCTGCATATGACCCCTATGAGTTTATGTTCGGCATTTCCGACGAAAACTACAAAAAGATAGTTAATGATAAGAAAGAGCCCCTGTTAAATAAATTTCAGACAACCTCTTCCCCAGGATCTACTCAGAAATTAATAACATCTATCATAGGATTGAATAATGGGACTATAGACGCATCAACTAGCTACAACATAGTAACTAAGGGATGGCAGAGAAATTCTTCATGGGGAGGATATGAAGTTACAAGGTTTGAGGAAGTTAATGGAGATATTGATTTAGGAAAAGCAATAGCACATTCTGATAATATATTTTTTGCAAGAGCTACCCTCGATATGGGTTCCGAAAAATTTATTAAGGGCATGAAAGCTTTAGACATTGGGAAAAATATTCCTTCTGATTATTATTTTCAAAAAGGACAAATTGCAAATCCAGAAAGTTTAAAAAATAATTTTAAAAATGAAATATTACTAGCTGATTCAGGATATGGCCAGGGAGAAATACTTATAAGTCCAGTACAAATATTATCTATTTATAGTGCTTTAATTAATGAAGGTAAAATGATGAAACCTAAATTATTTGAAACAACAAAAGAAGACATTTGGAAAAATCATATTATTTCAAAAGATGACCTAGATATATTAACAAGAAGCATGAGAAAAGTAGTTACTGGGACACATAGATTGGATACAGAAAGAAATTATGCACAGTTTGCTGGAAAAACTGGCACTGCAGAATTGAAAACTTCTAGAGAAGAGGGGTTAGGAGCTCAAATCGGTTGGTTTGTTGGATATGATCAAAATAATCCCAATATGATGTTAGGTATAAGTGTGAAGAATGTAGAGAATAAAGGTATGTCGAGTTATAATGCACAGAAATTTGCAGCCGTAATGGATGATTTATATATGGAGGGACAAATAAAGTATGATCCGAATGTTAAATAAAAAATCAAAGGGATTATGGATAAATATAGCTTGTGTAGTAGGAATAATTATAATATTTCTACTAAAGAAAAATTTAGATTGGTCGTATTTATATCATAGACATGGAAATATACTTTATATCATCTTATCACTATTTGAAAATTTGATTTATAGTATCCCTTTAATAACAGGGATATACAAAGTTTATAAAAAAAATATTCATCCTTTACGCCTAACTTTCATGTATCTTTTTATGTCTATTGGTTTTGTTGTACTCTCTAGATTTATAGCATTAATAACTTTATTAATACAAGATCCAAATTATAGCTTGATTTGGTATTTTCTTATAGTAAGTATCCTAAACTACACTACCATATTATATTTATTAGTATATTTAGTTTATTTAATCATATGTTGTGTTTTAATGATGAGTAATAAAATATTAATGAGAAAAAATCAAATCTAATTAAATGTCTGATTTTTTTTAAAGATAATCAACCAGAAGAAGAAATAAGCTACACGCACGGTGATTTTTGTACGCCAAATATTTTGATTAAAGATGGTAATATTTCAGGTTATATTGATTTGGGCCGAGGTGGTCTTGGTGATCCTTATCGAGATATAGCACTTTGCTATAGAAGTTATCTTTACAATACAGAAATCAATGAAGAAGAATTGAAGAATGAGTTAGAACACCTTTTAGGTTTTAAGTTAGATATGCAAAAGGTTAAATATTATATTTTAGTGGATGAGCTCTTTTAATGGAGATATAGTTATTAGCAATTAATTTTATTGTTGAAGTTGGTAGCAGTAACGAATAAAAGTAGCACTGAATCAAATCAGTCGCTACTTTTAAACTAAGAAAGTAGCGACTTAAACAAGTAGCTACTTTCTTTATTTTATTGTCACCTACTAATCCAAGTCCATAATACATTTGTCACGAATATTACTTTTTCTTTGTCTTTCTTTATGTAGTATAGTATATCAAATTTATCCTCTTCGTCTAAATTAACATAATCAGTAAAATTCATTTCCGTTACAGATACCTTACGTGTGAACTTCAAATTATATTTACTTTCAAGTTGTTTGATATAATTAGGAATTTTTTCTGATTGTTCTTGTATAAGGTTTAAATTTAAATCATTATTATCGTCACTAATAATTAAATGACTATTCAAAGCATTTATCTCATCAATGATATACATAAAAGCCGCAGATTCAGGAATAGAATCTTTAGTATTTTCAATCAGAAAATCAATAACTTGATATTCATAACCGCTTATATTTTCGTTAACATAATTTATTTGAGGGACATATAATTCTACATATCCACTATATTCATTTAACTTTTCGTTATAATCATATAATGTCGATTTAAATTTCCTCTTAAGTCCTCTATTTTTCTTCATAAACTCTCACTTTCTATACTTTTATTTTTCTACCCTTTACTGCCGGTTTAGTCATTTGTCCTGTTAAAGGATCCATAACTCCGATATGTACTCCATTAGAATTGTATACTTCTATTTCTTTGTGTCTATTGTCCCATTCGTAGTATCTCTTATTTTTTCCTGATCCGCTAGTCTTTCTACCATTTTTCGCACTTTTAAATTTTTTCCATACCGGACTATTTGATTTTGTTACAGCAAGTCTCGCTAGTCTTACAGGATCTTTCCCGTACTTTTTAATGGCTTGTTTAATACCATACCTAACAATGTAACCTATTATTAGAGGGTTACTTCCATTAAATTCTTTTTTTGAATATATAATTTCTTCATTGTTATCTAAATTTTTAACTATAACTTCATAATCATCTTCTGATACGAAATTAATAATAGAGTATGAATATTTCTGAAAACTATTATCTCTATCATTTAATACTATATTACCTTCATTGTTTTCGATATCGTAGTTTAGTTCGAAACTTGTATCTTCAGATTCTCCAATAATATTTAGAGTTTCTGAATTTTTGTTTTCATGAATTTCTATGACTTTAGAAAGATTGTCGATTTCATCTTTACTTACACTTTCAACCTTTAAATTAGAAAAATCATATTCATTTTCTGCTGCACTTAATTCTAATCCTCCGAATATTCTAGATAACAATAATGAGGGACAGTTTGTTTTCCCTGTTAGCGTCTTAATTGAAAAAGGTATTATTCAGTCAGCAAATTCAAAAGGCAAAATGGCTTTTAGAGTCTATCCGCCATGGGTCAAAGATTTGAATAAAACTGCAATGGTTAGTCAGAAATGGCAGACTGAACATTTTTATAAGATGGGTGAATATAAGTTTAATATGTAATATATAGAACAGTAGCGATTTAAAATTCTAATCGCTACTGTTTATTCTAAAAGTTTTTAGAAGCACTATTCATTAACTTCTCAAAACCCTCATCACTAATATTCGATTCCGTTAATGTGATTTGATAACCATCAGGATCAATAATAGTCATTTCCTTCGCATTCCACGGCATCTGTTCTAACGGTTGTAACACATACTTCTCGGATATCGACTTTGCTATTGTTTCGATATCATCAACAAGAATATTAATGAAAAAGCCATTACCACTACTAAAGTCATCAGACTGAATCAACATGATATCCTGATACTTCCTAAGTCTCAAGTGATTCATAATTACTTCATTCTCTTCATTTCGAAACTTGAAAACACTTTGAAATCCTAAGTTGTGACGATACCACTTCTCAGCTTTTTCAATACCTTCCACCAATATTTTAATAAACAAGCGGCATTTGATAGAATTCCATGTCATCACCTCCTTACTTTAATCGTAAGGTATGACGTGACGTTAGAGTAAATGGGAAAATATATTGGGAATGATAAATGTTAAAAGTTCTTTACATTTTAGTGTAAATATTATACTATAATAATGTAAAGAACTTTTAACATTTTGAGGAGGGATTTAGATGAGAAGACCAGATGAGATGGAATTACATCAATCAAACCAGAGCATTAAATTCAGTTGGTTTTTCGGTATGGGAATGCTGCTCATTATGAGTATCTATCACTTTGTTGTTAATGGTAATCTTTCTAATTCATTTTTAGTGATATTATCAATGTTGATAGTTTATCGAGTTAATATAATGATGATGCAAAGCAAAATGGGAAATGACAAAATAAAACCTATTTTAATAACAATGTTCCTTGTATTCGCAATTTGTCTTGTAATAGGTTTGGTATATGGATATTTAAGCTGATGAAAAACAATTTGAAGATATTAAGAAAAGAGAGAAAAATAACCCAAGAGCAATTAGCAAAATCAATGGGTGTAACGCGACAAACTATTATTGCTATAGAACAAGATAAATACGACCCTACGCTAAAACTGGCATTAGCTTTAAGTGAATACTTTGAAACGACTGTGAATGAAATCTTTTATATGAAATAGAACATCTATAAGGAGGTTAATATTTATGAATAAAGATCTGAAATTTACTGATTCTGAAGAAACGATTAAACCAGGAGAAAGAGTTATTATCGAGTTTGACTTTCCCCAAAATTTGAACTTTGTCGGAAGAGCAGATAAAGTCCTATTATAAAAAACTCTTTCTGAGATTTATTTAGAAGAAAATTATATCACTGTTGATACAAAATTGTAGGACTTTTTATGTTCGAACAAACTTGATCTAGACTATACAGTAACAATCTTTAAATTAGTTTTAGATGAAAATGGAGAGCCTAGAATGACAAATGTTGTAGACATTGATGAATCGATTTCAAAAATGAAATTTATACATATTCTCGATGAATTCATTATTTCAAAATCTCGAGAATTATCGATCGAATTTGAAATATTAATTAATTTATATAATAATCTTACTTATAAAAATTCATTGGATTACTATAACGATCTTAACAAAAATTTAAAGCAATTATAAATAAAGGATGTATTATTATGAAATGTATTAATTGGGAAGCAGCTGGAGTATGGGTAGCAGCATTGGCATTAATAGCTTCTACTGTTACTTCTTGTGTTGGTATTCAAGACACGAATGAAGCATTAAGAGAATCTATAAAAGCAAATGAATCTGCAAAGATTGCTAATAATTTAACGAAAAAACAGATTAAGAATGATGAGAAAAATAATATTTTAGAAGAAAAAGAAAAAGTATTAGTTTACTTTAATAAAGCTGAATCTAATCTTGAGACGATACGCCTTTATAGTGATAATATTTTATCGGATGTTGGGCTAATGTCAAATATTAATAAAAGGGATTTAATTTTTTTCAATAATAAAATAAAGCAAACATCTTTCGATATTGATGAGAATATTATATCAACCTTATCAGCATTAAAAATTACGAATAGAGAATTCAAAAGACTAAATAATATTGATGATGTAAATAAATTGAACATTAGTAAAATGAATCGAAAGTATATCAAGAGATTATATAATATCCATACAATCAATAAAGAGATTAAAGCTAATGTAAAAGTAATTGATAAAAGAGTCGAAAAAAGTAAAAGTGCCACATTTTATAATAGTGACTTAATACTATGTGATGGAACAAATGACAACTATTTAAGTAATATTATTCGAAAGATAGAAGAATATCAACAAGATATAATAGTTGATCTTAATAGAAGAATGAGTGTAGCCACAAATAATGAGCAAGATTTAAAGGTTTGTAAACAATAAATAAATCATTATACATATATAAACTATTTTAAGAGGTGTATTATGGAAGTTAACATTGAGGGTATAAATTACAATGTATTAGATGCCTTAAATAATATTACTTTAGCAGATTCTTTTCTTATAAATAAAAAGACCTAATTTTTCATTCATAATGAAAAGAATTAGGTCTTTTTTGGTATATTATTATTTTTTAATCTATATATTAATCTAGTAGTTACTCTAAATCATTTGTATATGATAAATATAGAAATTCAGTTGCATAGTATTTACCTTTAATTTTCTCAAAAGTAATATTCATATACTCATTTCCAAAATATTTTTTACCATTTCTAGTTACTGTTTTAAAATCTTTATCATATAATGGATAAATCTTAGAATATTCATATTTTTTTGAATTATCTTTAATATTTATCATACTTACGCGACTATTATTGTATTGATAATTGAGGATTACGTTATTATTTTTCCCATAAATATATGAAGTTCTTAAATTTTTTCCGCTCTTAGTTAATTTAGGAGCGCCCCATTTTTTAATAACATTCGATTTGCTCATAAGGAAATTAACACCATAATAACTATAAGTATGATTATTAATTGCAATAACTGTTTTTGAATTTGTAAGGTTCGGAAGTTTTAAATCTTTATTTGCCATATTTAACTGTTTTGCATTGGCTTCAGAAACTGTCCCCAATATCATAATAAGTAATACGGAGATAGAAACTAGAATAAATTTAATTTTTTTCATTCGATATACTCCTATTTATTTTCTACTTTTACAAATTTTTCGTTTATATATCCATATAATATGTCATTTTTATCATACAATGAAAGATATTTATTACCATCAGGTAGGTTATAATAGTACTTTGCATGAAATACTTTTCCTAACATTCCTGAAGTGGACGATTTTTGAAGAGAAAGTGCTAAGTTACTCCAAATTTTTTCGTTCTCTTTATTAATAGTAACTTGAACTTTAGAATCCCCATATACTCTTCCTGGATATGCATTCATCCAATATAGTAAATAGTCATATGTTTCTTCTGTAAATTTGATTCCTTTATTGTACTGTTGGTTTAATACGCTTGAAGTTTGATCTGGACTAGTAGACGTAGTGTGTAACCCCACTAATAGTTTCGCGCTATTCCAAATAGGAGAACCACTCTGCCCATCATATGTATCAAGATCGTGATAAAAAATGTGGTCAGTATAATCGATCATTTTTCCTTTAGTATTATACATTGTATTTTTATTCAAATCAGTTGGAAAACCAGCTGTTTCAAGAGTCTCACCTTTAGATAACATTGTTGTTAAACCCATCCAACCTGTAACATTACCAAGTTTTGTTTCTAATTTAATCATTCCTATATCACTATCATTATTTACCTTCGGGCTAATCCACTTTTTTGGAATCAAAAATTTATTGCTTAAACCCATTCCTTTACTGTAAGTAGTGCTTGATGTGAGGCCTGCTACTACTTCACATTTTGTTGCAAATTTTTCTGATGGTGTGTCATACAAAAGGTGTGCAGCGGTAAGTACTGAATCGCTGCTTATTATTACACCAGTACCCTCTTTGATAGACTTATCGGGATAGGAACATACTACTTTTGTTATGTGATTATAAGGATCAACAGCTAAATTTTTAACTATATTTCTATCATCGATAGGACCAATGACTGATCTTTCTAAATAGGCAGGGGAAGTAGTCTTCGAATTTAGTTGCTTATAAGTTAAACTATCTTTTGATAAAATACCAGGTTGAGCCAAGTCAATCGGTTTATGAGGTTTTAGAGAAACTCTAGTTTCAGATTTCTTTATTTCATTATTGATATCAAAGTTACTCAAAGTACCAGTATTAGCATAACTTATATTTGTTTCTATTAATAAAAATAAGGATATAGCTAGTAAAAATATAGATGTTTTTTTCATGAATCCTCCGAAAGTTACTGAATTTAATGACTTTTAAATTAACTAAATATAAAATCTGTTACTTATATTAGCAACAGATTTTATACATTTTAAGTTTTAAAAATTATTGTGTTGTTTATTTACATCTCTTTTTATAAACAACATGAAAAGGGAATTACATATGGTTAAAAATAGAACGATTTTAATACCTACGGAACCAATATCAATGATATTGTAAACTTGTAATACTATTACTAACCAAAACATAACATTTAACAATATAAAAATTTTATTATATTTAATCATAGTAGTTTTACCAAATTAATCTTTCCAAATTCCAAAAGTATATCTGATATAATTTGTCACATCCATATATATTTTACTTGATTTATGTGCACTTTTATAAACGCGTAAATCATGTGCTAATAAATCTGCATAACCAGCAGAAGGTATTCCAATTACTGCAACTCCAGGCACCAAAGATGCAAGTAATATCCTTCTAGATGCTGATTCCCACTGGCCAGCTTGATAATCTACTGCGGCATTTGTTCTGAAGATATGTCTTACACCCCAATAATATTTTTTGATTTGATGTGCCGGACGTTTAGAACTTTCCAATAAGCTCGCTTCATTAACTATTTCTTTAGTTGTAGGATCAACAAAGTTGCCAGATGAGACTAAACTATCATTGGTAATTTTTAAAGAGGCATTTACCCTTTTAACTATTTCAGCTGGAGTATCACTAGGTAAGTTAGCAACAAATTTACCTTGAGAAACCGAAATGTATTTATCATACTTTACCAAATCTAACGGTGTATCTACAGTTGTAGTTGATTCGGCTTGGGCAACATTAGGTTCTTGTAATAAGATACTAGATAGAGATGTGGACATGATAACTGCAGCTACTGAGACAGATAAAACTTTTTTATTCATTATGAATACTCCTAAGTAAAACAAATTTTATTACTTCTAAAGTATATTCCTAAAAAATTACAATGTAAACATTTATTTTAAAATATATTTAGTTAAATATATCATTTTGAAATAAAAGAGAATTATATAAAGTAATCCCGAAAAATTAGATTTTAAGTCTAATTTTTCAGGATGTAGTTTATGTATAATATTAATGGTTAAAAATCTCTTTTTAATAATCATAATACTTTTTATAATTCTATTTACACTTTTGGAATAAGATGATAAATTGGAAATAAATAAAAATGTGGTACCTATATAATATATTATATTATTTTAAAATTACACTTTTTTAAAATACAAGGAGGATGGGTTATGAAAAAAAGATTAAAGGTTGGAATAGCAATTTGTATATTGGGTGTTTCGGGACCATTAGTTGCTGAAGCGGTATCTATTAAGTTAAATACTTGGGACTTAGTAGATGGTGGAAAGCATATGGACTATGATGGAAACTCGAAATATATGTCTAGAGTAAAATATGGAGCTGGTGTATGGAATGACTACAAAAGTGGAGTTATTAGAGCAGATTCCGCCTCTGTTTTACAAGATGTTTATTGCAGTGATACTAGTAAAAATAATAGTGTCAATGCAACAACTTATGCGACAGGTAAAATAATCTTTAATAAATATAATATGGATAAAGCAAGTGAAAAAGAACAAAAAAATGTTGCGATTCATGAACTAGGTCATGGATTAAGACTTGATCATAATCAAAGTGGAGATATTATGTATAAATACTCCTCATCAGATATTACGCTTTCAGCAAATGATAAAGCATCATATACAGCAGCCTATAAAAAGTATTAAGGAGAACAATAATGAAAAATAAAAAAAATTATATAGCGTCATTAGTCGTAATAGGATGTCTAGTAGTTGGTGTAGGTATAGAAAATAAAGTATTTGAAAAAAATGATGTTAAACGAGTACCTATTCATACAGTAGGAGCAAGCTATGATTTAAACATCGATAATCCTTTGGAGGTTGTTGGGGACTCGGATTACGTATTTGTGGGGAAAGTCAGTAAAAATACAGGAACTAGATATGAAAATCCTGTGCCCATTGAAATATCTACAGGAGAAGTAAAGTATATTGGTGAAGCCTATACTCAATATGAAGTAGAGGTTATTTCAAATATAAAAAACGATTTAGTTATAAATAAACCTATTAAGATAGAAAAGTTAGGTGGAATTCGGGAAGATGGTTCCGCATATGATGTGTTAGAGGAAGATGTTTTACCGGAAGTAGGGAAAACATATGTTTTTGTGGCCTACGCCCAACCTGATGGATCTTTGTTGGTGTCTGGAGCGAATTCAAATATTGAATTTGATGAAAGTTCTAAGGAGCTTCAGAATGATAAGCTTTTAGAAAATACTGAGGAATATAAACAATATGAGGATGCTGTCAAAAATGAGATAGTTCCTATTGACAAGGTGGAAATGGAGTCTAGATATGATGACTCAAAATAATATATTTAAGGATATCCTTGAGGATATCCTTAAATATATTTAGGAGGAAAATTATGAAATATAAAATATTTTGTATTATGGTACTCATACCATTTCTAATAATGTCTATTTCAGGTTGCGGACATGCGATGATTAAAGATGAACCTAAAATTTTAGTAAATGATCTTTTGGATATGGAGCGAGGTTTGTTTAAAAAGTATAGTTTGGCACCTGGATATACAATCTCAGATTTAGAAAGAAATATAGAAAAAAATGGATTAAAAATCAAAGTGAAAAAAGATTTGAAAAAGCAAAGCACATTTATAGTTGGGAAAGATCATTCACTCAAAGTTATGACGGACACTGATTCAATTAAAGTGAACAATGATAATTTGATAATTACTGACATTGAAATAGTTCCTAAGCAAAAGCAATGGACAGAAAAGAGTTTAGAACAAACATTATCTAATCCATTAGGGATCACTGTCAAAAATAACGAAAAAATAGCTTATTACAGTAAGTTTCTCACTATTACATATACTAAAATGAAAAAGCAGTGGATAGCAGAAAAAATTTCTTATCACAAGCCGCAAAAAATAATTATATATTCTAGAGTGGACTATGGTATAGATGTTAATAATCCCCGAGAAGTTGTAAAACATGCTGATTATGTCTTCGCGGCTACTGTGATGGGTAAGAATAAAACACGTTATGAAAATGAAAGTATGAATTTTGATGGTTCAAAATTTGCAGAAGCTTATAGTAGTTATGATATTGCAATTTTATCTAATATAAAAGGAAAACTCCCTTTAAATAAAAGAATGACGATTGAAAAAATGGGTGGAATCAGAAAAGATCACTCTGCATATGATATTCCTGAGGGAGATATAATTCCAAAGAAAAATAAGAGCTATATTTTCATAGCTTATCGACAACCGGATGATAAATTGTTAGTATCTGGAGCGAATTCTACCATAGCTTTAGAAGAAAAATATAATGGTAGAATACTAAAAAATCTAAACCAATCTAAGATTTACACAAAGTACAAAAAATTAATTAATGTAGAAAATAGTTAGATTAAAATTGACTGGAAATGAAACTAAGAAGATGATTACAGATTATCGAAAGAAACAATTCATCTAATGGTAAAAGTGAGAAGAATGACTAGACTTGTTGACTCTCCAATAGTTAATTTAGATCTTTGATGAGAATAAAGAACATGAAAAGATTATAATATCTTATGTAAAGAGCAAACTGTATTTACGTTTAATCAAAAAACCGCACTCTTAACCGATACGCTGAAAGTTATCATAAATGATGCGGTTTTATTTCTTGATTAATTACTAATACTTTCAAAGAAGTTATATGGTCTTAGCTACTATTGAAAAAATTTTGATAATATATTGACTGAAATTTTTTAGATGGAGTTTAGAGAGTATTTATAAATGATAAGTATATTTTAAAGGAGAATATTATGAAAGTTTCGGAAACATCTGTTAGAGATATATTAGATATTATTGAAATATCTAAAAGTGATGAGACATTTGATTATACTGGAAGATTAGATGAAGTGAATTTCTTGTCTCGTATATTTAACTTGAAAGAAATAAAGTCAAATGATTGTCGATATAACAATATGTATGATGATATAATCCAACACACCATTAGAAATAATGATTGGGAAGATAATTGGATTTTTTATGATGAAAGATTAAGCATAAGAGGAAAAAACTTCATTAAGTTTATAGAAGAAATCTTTCATCCTGCAGTAAGAATAGAGAATCAAAGTTGGCGATTATATATTAATAAAATTAATAATGTTTTAAAATATGATAAATTGAAGCTTGGAATATCATCAGATTTGATTGATGGAAGAGAGAAATATAAATTCACACGCTTATCTTCTGATACTTTGGTACAAACCTATTTATTGGAATTAAGAAATCAGTTTAGTTCTAAATATATAGATTCGCAAGTAAATATCATGTTAGCATGTATTGATTCTAATCCTAATGTTGCGATAGGAAAAGCGAAAGAACTGATTGAATCATGTTCTAAAACCATTTTATTAGAAATCAATGGTGAATATGATAAAACAGCTGATTTGCCTACTCTTACTAAACAGGCGATGAAAGCTATAGGATTATCAGCAAAGGAACAAGATAAATCAAATAATGCAGGTATGATTTCTGCGAAAATATTAGGAAGTTTGAATTCCATTCCGCATGGAATGGCAGAGTTACGTAATGAATTTGGCGATGGTCATGGTAAGGAGAGTACATTTATATCATTGCCCCCAAGATATGCAAGGTTAGCTGTAGGTACAGCTACAACTTTAGTAAATTTCATGTGGGATACTTTTCAAGATAAAAAATTAAATCTTTAAGCATATTGCTATGTAATCAGTATTTCAAGGAGGAGAAAAAATGAAAAAAATAATTATAAATGATGAAGTAATTGCGGCATTATCCCTAGCAGTAGATGATAAAGGATCAAACTCTACAAGAAGAGATCCCTCTCACTCCCAAATTGAAAGTTTAATTAACCGTTTTGGATTAGAAGATTTTGATCCATCAAATGGTGATAAACCAGTAGGAAAAAGAAAAAGGATATATGGTTTATTGTCTAGTACACTCGAATCACCTAGCGAAGAATTAGGGGAACAGTTTGCATTTTCTTTAATTGACATGATAAGAGGATTAGGTGGTTTTAGGAAGGAATCTTTAAACTATATAGGAGAGGAAGCTGTAGCAAATTTAAAAGAATCTCTTAAAAATACAGGTTATACTTTGAGTCTAAATGGGGTTATTCTTGAGCCATTGCTGGATAATATGAATGAACTAGAGAAAGAAGAAGTGCTTATGGGTTATGTGAATCGAGCTAAGAAAGGACATCAAGATGCAGCATTAGTTGTAGGAACTAGCAAAGATTTACTAGAAGCAACTGCTCTTCATATTCTCACGAAAGTGTATCATTATGATAAAGATACTTATATTAATTTCCCTACTTTATTAGGACAAGCTTTTTTAGCGGTAGATTTATGCTCTAATAATAATGAAATTAATGGTGATGATCAATCAATAAATGCTAGGAAAGAAGTGGAATATTCTCTTTATAAGCTTGGATGTTCAATAAATAAATATAGAAATAAGGTAGGAATAGGTCATGGTAGGCCGTTTGTACCTGAAATATCAGAAGAATATTCGAAAGTTGCTATTGAATCAATGGGGATGATTGCAGAGTTGTTATTATCAAAATTAAAAAATACTGAAAATAAATATTAAGTGGTACTTTCAATTTTATTTTTGTTATTACTAACTATATATTCTATGTCATAATTACGGTAAAATAAACACATGGCATTGGAGGAAGAGGATATGAATGGCAAAATAAATGAACAATTATTACAAGATTTAATTAAGATAGGATTTATATTTTTGGAGGGAGATAGCAATAAACTGATATATAAAGCTTTGTATGATAACAAAGTAATAAATACTTTTATTGTAGACTTTTCAGATAAGCCTAAAGGTTTAATAAATTGGGGGAATATAGAACCTAATGTTAAAAATAGAAGAAGTTCAAACTTGTCAAAAAAAGAATATCTAGGGCAACTTTATTGGGTAATAAAATTAGTAGAGTCTGGATATCCTCCTGAAAAGATAGTAATTGAAGAAAAAGTGCAGCTAGGTCGAAAAGAGGGATTCATTGATATCTTGATTCTAGACTATAACAATGAACCTTTTATGATTTTAGATGCTAAGACAAATGGAATAGAGTTCGATAAGGAATTACATTTATTAAAGAAAGCAAAAGGACAAGTAGCAAGCTATTTCAGTTATAATTCGAAAATAAAATATATAGGTGTAGTAAGTGCAGAATTTTTAGATACTTTTATTAATGATGAGTCATTTATAGTTTCAACAAATAATTGGAATACATATGGAAGTGTCAGTTCGTTTGCTAAAACTTTAGGTACAAATGAAAGTTTAGAAAATGCTTTTAGAATATCGACAACTATTTATCCTTATGATACAAGTTCAGTGGACCTCCGCCCAACAGATTTAGTTGAGTTGACAGAAGCATCTTCTTCTAAGATGTTCCATAAATTTTTGACTATATTAAGAAAATATGGTGTATCTGATAAAACTAATGCGTTTAATAGAGTTTTGAATTTATTTATTGCCAAAATAGTAGATGAATTTAACACACCTGATAAACAGAAATTAAAGTTTCAAGTACATAAGAATGAAACAAACGAACAATTATTGGCTAAGTTGGAAATGTTATACTCTAAAGGGATGAGAGATTTTATACAGGTTAATATTGATAGTGATAGAGAATTAATAAAAATAAGGGACATAATTGAAAATAATATTACAGATATTAGGGATAAAGACAACTTAATCAGATTGATTGAACATACTCAGAGTAAAGCAAGTTCTAATTTCCAATTTAAAGATGTATATGATGACTTAACATTTGAAGAAAATGCTAATCTGCTTAAAGAGTTAGTTTTGTTAATTTCTCCGTTCAAGCTAAAATATCCAAAGAAACAGCAGTTTTTAGGTGATTTTTTCGAAATGATACTATCTAATGGCTTTAAACAAGAAGCTGGCCAATTTTTTACTCCTGTACCGATTGCGAGGTTTATGGTTGATTCACTCCCAATTGATGAAATAATAAATGATAAAGTAAAATTAGGTAATCCAAATCATATTTTACCAAAAATGATTGATTTTGCGTCTGGTAGTGGTCATTTTTTAACTGAATATATGGATGAAGTACAACGAGTTATAAATACGACTGATTTTGATAATATTTCACAATCTACAAGTAGAAAAATTAACTCATATAAAGTTTCACCTTTTGACTGGGCTGAGAATTACGTATATGGTATTGATATTGATTATCGTTTAGTAAAAACTTCAAAAGTAAGTACATTCTTAAATGGTGATGGTAATGCCATCATCCGAAGGGCTAATGGACTAGACAGTTTTTCTTCTGACGATTTTGTTGGTGATTTATTCCAAAATAGTAACAGGCAAACAAACGAAAATTTTGATATATTATTAGCAAATCCTCCATATCATGTAGATGAATTTCGACAACAACTGCCTAATCTAGATAATGATTTCACTTTGTCATCTTATATAACTGAAAATAGTTCAGAAATTGAAGCTATATTTATTGAACGAGCATCTCAGTTACTAGGTACAGGTGGGGTAATGGGAATTATTTTACCCTCCTCAATTTTAGATACATCTTCGAAAATATATACTGAGGCTCGTAAACTTTTACTTAGAGATTTTGAAATTAAGGCAATTGTCAAAAATCCTAAAACTACTTTTATGGCGACGGGAACAGAAACCGTAATAATTTTTGGAGTAAAAAGATCGAAAAAAGATGTAGAAAACTTAAAAAATATTCTAAATCAGCCTGTTGAATCATTAGTTTCAAAAACTATTAATGGAAATCCTAATTTTTTAAAAGACTACGTTCATGAATTATATAATTGTAGTATAGATGATTATTTAGATATGCTAAATGAGCATTATGAAGGTAATAACATTCAGATCGAAGAATATTATTCTACATTTGAAAAATTCAAAAAAAAATTTAAAAGTTTCAACCATTTTGCATTAACGACAGAAAAAGAAAAAATGTTATATTATGCTCTTACAAATAACGAAATAATTGTAGTACAATCTCCAGAAAAAAATAGTAAGGTTGAAGAATTATTATTGGGATATAAATTTTCTGATAGAAGAGGTTATGAAGGTATTCAGCCTCGTGTCAAAAATTATAGTATAGAAGAATTATCGTTGCTATATGGAAAAAATGGTATATTTATAAGTGATATAATTAGAGGGATGTTTTTAAATAAAGAAGTACGCCCAGAAGAAATTGTAGAACCTTTCTATTCGAAACTAAAGCTCAATAAAAATATTCATTTTAATTCGAATGATGCAAATTTTAAAATTCGATTATCATATGAGGGAAAGCAAGTCGTAGGATATGAAGGTGATGAAACATTACCATTAAGAAAACTAGTAAATTTTTCTAATGGAACTTCTATAACACAAAGAGAACTAGAAGTTGGTGATATACCTGTAATTGCTGGTGGAAGAAGTCCAGCATATTTTACAAATGAACATAATCGAGATGGGAATGTCATTACAATATCTCAAAGTGGAGCGTATGCAGGATATGCGGCCTACCATGAAACACCTATCTTTGCTTCAGATTGTTTTACTATGGAAGCAAAAGAAGATTCGCCATATACTACTAAGCAAATATATCTATTATTAAAACAAAAACAGGATGATATATATAAATTTGCATCTGGATCCATACAAAAGCATGTGTATTCAACAGATTTAGAATCATTTAGAATTCCCGTCCCAAGTAAAAAAGAAGAATTAAACAAATTTATTAATGAAATATCAGATAAAGCGATTAAAGTAACAGATATAGAAGTCAAGATAGTTGAAATGAAACGTACATTAAGAGAATATATAAATAAATTTGTCGAAGATTATATGCCGAAAAGTATTAAATTAGGTAGTTTACATGAACAAGATATAGTTTCCATAGGTGGTGGGAAAAGAATTCCTAAAGAATTAGATTATTCACCATTTAAAACTAATCATTACTATCCAGGCATAGGGGATTTCGAAGATGAAACAATAAATTTAAATACGTCTAAATATATTAATGATTTTACTTTTGAAAAGATTAAAAAGTATGAATTATTAGATGATGATGTGTATGTATCAGCCGCTGGTACTATTGGAAAAGTAGGCATTAAACCAAAAACTAATCATGATATTACGATTTCATTAACAGAGAATGCTCACAGAATTAGGATAAAAGATTATAGTATAATTCATAAAGAATATTTAATGTATATATTAACAAGTAAAACAATTCAAAAGAATCTCATAGAAGAATCTGTAGGAGTGGGTACCCCTAAGCTAAGTATTAATTCATTAAAAGATATCAGAGTCCCTATTGTGAGTATACGAGAACAAGAAGAGTTTACTAAGCAAATCAATATATACAATTCTGAAATACAAAATTTATATAAACAATTAAAAGAATTGAATTAATAAATATTAATTACTATTTCATCTGTTAGGATTGATTGGACTATTATTGAACTATCATCATCGATGATTAATGCAAGCCTATTTTCATCAACTAGCTTCTGAATTATATCGATAGTATCTAGTAACTGCTTAATAACCGCTTCAGGCTACACACGAGCAGTCTTCTTATCGTCAAAGCGTTCATACGTAATATTCTCTGAATCGTCAGCGTTATAACCAAGGATGAAACGAAATCTATTGCTATCATTAAGGACTTTTAACGCTTTATGCAACTCGTTGATATCTTGTTTTCCGATGTAACAACTGC
The DNA here is from genome assembly GCF_024205965.1 of Macrococcus epidermidis. NCBI lineage: Bacteria > Bacillati > Bacillota > Bacilli > Caryophanales > Staphylococcaceae > Macrococcus > Macrococcus epidermidis. The sequence goes on from NZ_CP073819.1 coordinate 56,300, forward strand.
CATAGTCTCTTAGGTCTTGGTTGATTTTATAATCGATGTAGATAAGATCTTTATTCTATCAGCAAGTATCATAAAGTGCCTCCTGATGATTGATTTTGTTATTATTATTTTATAACGACATACACGTATTGTGTAAAATTATCCATGAAAATTTAGAATATTTACATATAGTTAAAAAACTAAAAAAAAATAAAATACGCTCATCTCTGCAATTAGAGATGAGCGTACTTTATTATTTAACAACTTTATCTTTTTTCTTCCAGCGTGGTGCTAAAAATCCAACGTAAATAGTTACAAACAATAAGAACGACCAGAATAGGATAGATAGGTATGAAATACCATCCAAAGCTAAACCGACTTGTATAACAATGAATACACATAAAAACTGCAATAATAAAATTTTAATAATTTTAGCTGCCATTAATTATTCCCCCAATTGTTTTTCATAACGATCATCTAAACGTTGTTGAAGTTCATTTAATTCTTTGTTACTCATTCCGTCTTGTCCTGTTAGTAGGCTCATTGTCATGCTACCATACATCATTGGAATCCATATCAATATCATCATCACAAATGTAAGTGCAAGTACTGGAATCGTGTCTAGTCGTTTTAATCCTTCAACAAACTTACCGAATAATCCTGACGCATTATTCTTTAAATCTTTATCTTCAGCATATTGTTTTGATTTAGCAACATATACCTTTGCTTTTTCGTCTAACTTAGCTTCTTTAATTTTTTCTTGTATGTTCTTCTTATAATCTGCCATACTAATTCCTCCTAGTAACTTAGTTCTCGATTCGAGATTTTATATTCGTATATTTTATCTTTCAAAAACTTCTTATCTTTGATTTGGAATGTAAGCTCTTCTGGAAAGTCATCAAACTTGTATTCAAATGACCAATGATGATCCATGTCACCACGAACTGCATATTTGTCTACTTCTATTTCTTGTCCGTTAATGTTGAAAAGTTCTAATGGTTTACCACGGTCTAATAATGCAAAGTCTTCATCTGGATCAAAGATAACTTCGTGATCTTTTGGTCGGTAAATATTGACGGTTACATAAATAACGTCTTGGAATCTACTAACACCTAAAAATTGTACTCTATAGTCGTCTATAACAATTGTGTCCTCTTCATGTATATCAATCTTTTTGCTACCACAACTATTTAAAAGGAACGTTATAAAAATTACGAAGATTAAGAAGAATATGAGTTTTAATCTTTTCATGCTACAAAGTTCTTCCTCTCTCCAATAATTAAATTACTGATACTTTTTCCAAATCTTATTATTATAGTCATAATAATATCCTCTGCTCTCTAAAAGAGATTTAGTAGCAGTACCGATATTCGAATCATAATCATCAGATTCTTCATTATGCTTGTGCCATTCCATGAGTTCTTTGTCTGAAAGATCTTCCATTAAAGTTCTCATAGTACCATTACTACCTGTTGTTTCCCAAATCGCTTGTACTAATGCAACTGCTGTCAAACCAGCATATTTTCCAGTTGTCTTTGCAGTTGATAAAGCTTTATTACCTGTAAATTTAGCAGCTTTAAGTGCCGTTTTTCCGGTAATAGTAGCAGCTTTTTTACTATTGTTACCTACAACTTCAGTTAATTTTGAAAACTTTTTATTCATTAGAATACCTCCTTTTGCCTTCCTTTTGAATATTAAAATCAGTAGGATTTTTAGCACATTTGTCAATAATGTCAGATATGTCGTTTTTCAATGGTCCTTTAATTGTTAACATTCTTTTTGTTGTAGAGATGAGTGCTGCAGTTGAGGCTGATAGTCCTATTAAAGGTAATACTAATCCACCAGTTGAGAATGTGGCTAAAGCTAATCCGCCAATTCCAAGTTTCCCTAATTGTTTGAATGGTTTGTTATCAAAAGTTACATTAATACCATTAATTTTTTTGTCTTTCGACTGACCTACTGTAATTACATAATTATGTTTACGATGTTTTAGATAGAAACTAGATATTTCTGCACCATCAAGAAAAACTTTTATAAAAGCACGTTTTGTTGATTTTGAACCTGTGTTGATTACCTCATCTTCTTTAAGCTTTTCTGTATAAGTTGTTAATTTATAGTCTTTTTCTAATGCTAATTTTTTAAGATTTTGTTCTAAGTTATGGACATTTATGTATTCGTAAAATGTAAATTTCATTACTTATTTCTCCTTTATCTATTGATTGTTGTATTCATTAATTTATAATTTCTATCTTCTAATAGATGTTTTACTGTAATCATCTTTGTATAATGATTTTCCGAACCAGAATATTTGTTGTACATTTGAATTAACTGTTCATCTGTAGATTGTGTTAACTTTCGATCGATATTTACTACATCAGGTGATAACTCAAACTCTTTCTTTTTAAAGAACATATTTTTGATATTAAGTATCTGCTTTTTCAGATTCAATCATCTCCTGACATACCATATAGCATTCATCGACATGTCTTTTCCCTAAAGCGTACATAGCACTATAACTAATACCACCAGAAACAACAGCTCCGATAACCGGCACAAATTTAGCTATTTGCTTATCACGAAGTTTTTTGAAGCCCATTGTTTTCAGTACTTTGATTACTAATTCCTTTGTAAGATTCTTTCCAATGAACTGATTTCCCACTGATGTAACGATTACAAGTATCTTTTGTTTTTCCGCAGCATCCAGATCATCAATTTGATCATTGGACAGTCCAAACTTTTTATTAAACTTATCAACGACTTCCATTATCAAGCCGATGTCAGCAGCTACATCAACTCCTGGAACAGGAACGGCAGCAATTGCACCACTAGTTGTAGCACGCTGTTTAACAATACGCATCGCTGCTTTTTTTGCCTTATCCAGATCTTTTTGATTAGTTATTTTCATTAATATCACTCCAAGTCATCTTTATCTATTTGTTGAGTGAAGTAGACTTGATTAAGACATAGAAGATAATCATAGAAATCTTTTGAGTAGGGACTGTTAATCAAACGTATGTATGGACTGTGAACTAAAAGTACTTCGAAAACATTTTTTCGAGTCATATTGAATGAAACAATAATCGTCGCATCTGTTATGGACTCTATAAGACTTACTTCGTAAATATCTTTTAATGTATGCCAAACTTCTTTTGTCATTTCAAATGTTGATATATTGTCCTCATGTTTATCCTGTCTCTTTTCAAGTTGAATAGATTGTATGCTAGAAATTCTGATAGATGTTTCTTCTCTTCCCTGTATGTAAACTAGAAAAAAGTCAGAGTGTTTATAGTAAATTTCTAAAGGTGTAGTGTTTGTTATAACATCTTGGATAGTTACGATGTTGATTATGTTCTTCTGTAAAATAGCGTTTTGAATTTGACTAATGATTTTATAGTCTGATTCTGAATTAATGACTGTAAATTGTTTTAATAAACGTACAAGTTCATTCATATCGTGGTTATAATTTTCGGTGATAATAGTCTTAAGCGTATCGTAAATCTTTTCATGCATAACTGGCGATAGGGAATATAGTTGGGTCAAAATCATTCGTAACGGATAACTGTCTCTGTGAGATAGATGATTAGAAATACTATATGCATTCAATGAATGGTTATAGATGATTTCCTGCCTGTATAAATGTTCATTTGAGTCACTTAGATAAGTCCTGATTTCATCTATATCTCTTTGTACCGTTCTAGGATTTACACCAAATTCATACGCTATTTCTTCTTTGTTTATATATCTATTCTTTATCAATCGGTTATATAGAATTAACAGTCTTTGTGCTCGATTCAACGTCTTAATCACCACCCTCCATCCAATGGTTTAATTATAGAAAATGACATAGACACGATACGTCAAACCTTTATAAAAAATATAAATATTTTACAGATGATAATTGCTGGATCTAATGCTATTTCGTATATAACAAAGCAAAAAAATAAAACGGTTAGACAATATATGTCTAACCGTCTTAAATATGTCCACTTTCTTTAAGTGAGATAAATTCACTATCGGTGAAAATAATATGATCTAGGACAGTAATACCTAACAAATCACCTGCTTGTGTAAGTTGTCTTGTTATATTTATGTCCTCATAGCTAGGTTCTGTATTACCGGAAGGATGGTTATGTCCAAGTATAATATTTGCGGAATTGCTTAGAATAGCTGTTTTAAATACTTCTCTGGGATGTACAACAGATGCATTTAATGAGCCGATAGATACAGTTTGAATGTGGGTGGGTTCATTTTTAGTATTGAGAGCAATCATTATCATCTGTTCACGATCTGAATCACCCGCAAACTTCTTTAGAATGTGATAAGCATCTTCTGGCGATTTGATTTTTCTTTCGGAGTACCACATTACCTTTTCTTTTATCATTTGAAGGGACACAATATTAATTTTCTTTTTTGTCATTATATTTCATTCCTTTATATATTATTTTAGAACCCATTCATGTCTTGCGATGGGATTAAGTGGGTGAATATCTTCTGAATTAGTAGGGTTGATAAGATGTTTGATTTTCTTTTGATGTGGTTTCAACATCTTCATCACTTCTTCTGCTCGAGGGATTACTTTGGGATTCTTACCGTAGGAGCCATAAGCGATAATGATTGTATCTGATTCCTTTGCAGCATCCATGATGTGTATGTCAGTATGTTTGTCGTAGCCATCATCTAAGTATTTCTTGTTATGTGGAGATTTGATATTCGAGTATAGGTTAACCATATGAATTGTCCCGTATCCAAGCTTTGAAAGCTGATTAAGCGTTAGAAATGTAGTGAGATCAAGATATAAGGTTCCCTCATTTGCAGGGAACTTAGTGATAATAGTGCATGTTTTCTGGTTGGTATCCCAGGACTTTGTGAGTAGATATCTATGATTTCCGTCTTCGCTGAATACAGCATTCGTTGTAAGTGTATTTGTTATTTTAGTAAACATAGTTAAGCTCCTTTATTATTAGTATTCATCCGGCAGTAACATTACAAAATATTTAAGGTCTACGGTATCTTCTCGGATAACGTAGACCTTTTGTCTTGTGAAAACTTCATTCGATATGAATTTATAGGTATTAGAATATGGTGGTTGTTCCTGTAGATGCTTAATACAAATGACATTATCTTTATCTGTTTTTCTGATGTGAAAGATACTTAAGTAATCTGGTGTTTCATTATATTTTGCCGCTTCTTCTTCTCTTTTTAGCACGAGCGACCATATGATGTTAATGATACTGCTTGGAATATGTTCATCAATCCCACGTGTGATATACGTCTGATATTTACTCATTACGATCATCTCCAAACTTGCTGATAATTTCATTGATTACAACGATAGTGACTTGTGCAAACTTAACCCACTGTTTCATTTTGAACACTCTCCTTGTTAGTATCGAGAAGATGTAACTCATCGATAAAAATACTTCTACCATCTGTTAGATAGATTAATTTCAACTCTTCCTCTTCGATATAACCCATTGCGATGATCTGTTTGTCATCTTGTACGATAAATGGATAAACATGTTCATCATCTAATGTCATAGAAAAATAGGTGAAGGTATCAACTTCCTTATCTGCACTTAGATCTCCATATAAATCCTTACCATCAAATATTTCACCTAAAGTTGTTTCTACATGTTCGAAATACCAGATATCATTTAGATACTTAAAGCGCCTTTCTACAAACTTACATAGCTGTTCTGATAAACTCATGAATAATTCCTCCCTGTCTATATTCGATGTGTATGGTACATCGGATATATAATATATATTCAAAAGAGAATTAATTACGATTGCTGTATAGTGATATTGGAATGAAGTGGGGGGAGTACATAAATAAAAGAGGATAATTTTGATGAATATAGAGTTGAATTTATTGTCTCAAAAACGATACGGTTTTTTAATAGTTGGACGTTGTGATACGCAAGTGCGTATCATTTTTCCTACTATTTTTTCTACATAATCCAGTTCCCGTTTTCCCGTATTTTTTCGAGTATAAAGTTAAGTGTCATTTAAATTTTCATAATGAAATCGGGCTTATTAATAATATATTCAAAAATATTTACGGGATTACGGGAAATACATAATTTAATATTTTAATAAATAATTAATAGAAATTTTACACTATGAGTTAAATTGAAATTGTATAATCGAATTGTATTCATATTACATTAAGAGGAGAGTGTGGAAATGCAACAAGAATCGTTAATGGAAGAAATCTTCAACTCTAATGTTTTGAGTGAAAAGCAAATTAAGATCAATATGTTTCTGTGTTATAAGGCACTTAAGGAGTCTAAGGATTTCTATGAAGCATTACCAAAGCTTATGGAGTGCAAGGATGCTTTGGTGACTGAGTATTACATTACAAAATCATTGAGTAAGTAAGCTTTCCCGTTTTCCCGTAGTATTTCAGATATAAAACGAATTATTAATTAATTGTATTACGATATTGCTGTAATTAGTAATGTATTTAAAAATATTAACGGGATAACGGGAACAGATCATATCCCTAGATATAGTATGTTATAAGACAAAAATAAAGAGAAAGCGCTGAGTAGCGCTTTCTCTAATTGTTTACCGTCATATACTTCAAAAGAAATTGCTTGATTATTGTTAGATTAATAACTAAAAATAAAGAAAGGATAGTATTATCCTGGAGCTATTTTTCCTTAACCTTTTCTTGAAAAATAGATAACTATATATCTTAAAAAGTAAAATGTGATGAAACTACTCATAATAAAAAAAATCAATATATATCTATTTAAAAAAAGTGTGTTATACATATTCATATGACTGGTTAATAATGTGGTCATTCTTGCTGCCCATGTGAATGGGACAACAATCCAAATCCCATTACCTAAAGCTGTAAGACCAATAATTGCAGTGAATAATGAACTACCAGCAGCAATAAATAGCATAGTAGTGAAACTAAATATAATATTAATGAAAAAGAATATCACAAATGTTGTTAGAAAAGATAACCAACATATTAAAAAGCCTATTCCAAAATGTATCAGTGTATCAACATTGGTATTAGCAAAAGATAAAATTAGAATAGTAATAGAAGCATTTAAAATATACATACACGTAATTATAAAGAAAGAAAAAACAAATTTTAAATTTAAAAGTTTAAAATAATAACCATTAATACTAAATATATTTTTTAAGTTACTAGGATCTTTTTCTATGTCCCAAAATAATGTTAATAAAAAACATATTGTAGCAGGTAATAAGAATGTTAGTATTGAAAAATAATTAAAAAAATAACTGTCACTATTAAAGTTTTGTTTAATAATAAAAGAGTATCCAATTATTAAAACATTAAATATTAGAGGAAAGATTAAGAGAAACTTTTTAAAAAATGATCTCTTAATCTTAAGAAATTCAGATGATAATGAGAAAGCAATCATGTATCTTCACCTCTTCTATTTTTTAATAATATAATGGCAATTAATGATAATATAATAAATATTCCAAAAGATAATATGCATGTTGGAATAACTATTTCAGGCGTGTTTAATACATCTTTTTCTGGCAGTAAAGTTCCATTTGGTCTAGTTTTTACAATGGGAGTTATAGCTCTTAAACCCCAAGACCAAGGTATAAAATACCAAAAATCCGAAGTAATACAGAAAACAGAAATAACCATGCCTATGACATTAAAAATAACTGCAGATAATGGTTTTAAAAGTCTCCCTACTATAAATGAAAAAGGAATTATAAATAAAGTTGTAATCCATAACACTAAAGATGCATAACTGACACTATATATTTGAATATTACTTCCATATAAAATGAATTGAATAATAATAGAAAAAATTGTAATCATAAAGTTTGCAGTTAGTGAATATAAACTTAAGGTGATAATTTTTGAGATCCATATCAATCGAGTATCGAGTAAAAATAGATATTTATCTGTAGAAGCTTTTTTTTCTCTATCTAAGCTTTGAAACACTAAAACACTTAACCCAATAGGTAAAAATAATGTTGGCCACCAGTTATATATTAGAGGTATAAAGTAATTTATGTCTGAATACATTAATGTAGTAAATGGAATGCATAATAGTGATATAAGAAATGGATATAATATTAAAAAGATATGACTAAAAGTTCGTTTTCCTTTTAGGTGTTCTACAGAAATATAATTAAGCATCGTAATTCTTCTCCTCTCGATATAAAATCTCTAAAAAGAAACTTTCTAAATCTTGATTGTTTGGTATAACTCCTTCGTATTTTAAGTCACCTTTATTCAATATGCCTACAAATTGAGTCATATGTTGGATTTCTGAAAGATTGTGACTTGAAACAATAACTGTGATTCCTTTTTTAGGAAACGATTTAATTAGTTCTCTTAATTCTTTAATTCCAATAGGATCTAAACCGTTAGTTGGCTCATCTAAAATTAATAAGTTAGGATTTCTAAGTAGAGCCATAGCAATTCCTAATCTTTGTTTCATTCCTAATGAAAACTGAGATGCCTTTTTATTTTTAGTGTTTTTTAAATTAACTATATCCAAAACTTGTTTAATTCTATCTCTTTCTACATTAAATAATTTAGAAAAAACTAATAAATTTTCTTCTGCAGTTAAGTTTTTATAAATTGCAGGTTCTTCGATTAAAGAGCCTATTGAAATATTCTTTATATTTTCTTCACCGTTATACAAAATCGCACCATCTGATTTCTTAATACTTCCAGTAATCATTTTAAGTATTGTTGATTTCCCTGCACCATTTGGTCCTACTAAACCATAAACTATATTTTTTTTAACATTAATACTTACGTTGTTTACAACAGTATCTTTTCCATAGCGTTTTGTTAATTTATTTGTCTGAAGAATATATTCCATTTTAGTTACACTCCTTTGTATGAAAGCCTATTTGATAGTAAACATTATTACACTTAAAAATAAAGTAATTATAAAGTTTGAAAATTATTTTTTTTGTTTATTTTTTTTTTATAAATAGTTTATAAGAAATTTATAATTGGACATTATTATTAAATTTGTAATCGATTACAAATAATATAAAAGGAGAATTATAATTATGCCAAAGTATGATGATTTTGATTTGAACTTAAAATCTAATGAAGCTACTAACAATGGAACAGACCCTCGAGTTACTAGTCTTGCTGCTTGTACTCCAGGAACTTGTAATAAAGAGTGTCCTAAAACAAACTGGTTATGTTCAAACGTTTGTGTAACTAAAACATGCTGGACTTGTGCCTAAAACTATTTGAGAGAGAGGATTTTTAATATGCCAAAATACGATGATTTTGATTTAAATCTTAAGTCAACTAAAAGTAATGATAGTAATGAACCTAGAATTACAAGCTTAAAATTCTGTACTCCAGGAACGTGCAACAATACTTGTAAAGGTGATTCAACCTTAAAATCCAACTGTTGTGGTGGATCGCTTATTTGTTCTTTAGGTGGATGTTAATTATAATTCAAAAGGCGGATGTGTGAATGCATGTCCGCTTTATCTATAGAGGTGGAGTGTTTAATGGAGTTTTTGAAAAATTACATGATTAGAGTTCCAATACAATCTAAAAATTTATTGAATTTATTAGACGATATAGAAAAAAATCTTTATAAACTTAAAAATAATTCAGTCTTCTGTGAACAATTATTGATAGCTTCCCCATCTTTATATGACACACTAGTAAATAAAAATTTCAATGAATTATCTACAAAAAAGAAGAGGAATTTTATCAACTCAATTGTTAGTTATATAAATAGGGCTGTCACAAGAACAACTCCTTTTGGATTGTTTTCAGCAATCAATGTTTCTAATATAGATGAAAAAAATGATAAATTTAATAATACTTCATTTTATAAAAATGTTAGATTAGATATTGAATTTATTATGAATTTGGTTCATCAAATTGAAAAAAACAATTATAAATTATTAAGGTATAGAAAAAATAATGCCACATATAATATAGGGGACAGAGTATTTTTGCCATATAGTACAAAAAATAAGGATGAAAGAATTAGCATAAACAGAAGTAAACCAGTACAGTTAATATTTGATTTGTTTAAGTCAGAAAAAGAAATCCATTTTAACAAATTATTGGGGGCATTATTAAAAGAATATCCTGATAAAAATCCAAATATAATTGAAAATTATTTATCTCAAATTATAGAAAAGGAATTCTTAATTTCTACATTAAGACCGCCTCTAACAAATACAAATGAATTAAAGTGGTTGATAGAAGAATTAGAAAAAGAAGAGAATTTTAAAGATATCGTAGAAAGTTTAACTAAAATACAAGATAAAATTACAGAATATTGTTTGACTGAAATTGGATTAGGTAGTGAATTATATTTAGAAATTATAAAAAATTTGAGTAAATTAGTAGATAAAAAACCGAAAAGTTATTTACAAGTTGATACATATTTTACAGCAAATGAATCGGTATTAAGTTATTCGGATATAGATGACTTAGAAGCCTTTTTAGATTTTATTATAAGCCTACACTCATCTAACAAGATAAATTATTTAGAGGAATATAAAAATAGGTTTTTAGAAAGATATGGAGAGTATATTGAAGTTCCATTATATGAACTTTTGGATGAATCATTAGGAATAGGTGCACCAAATACATATACTAAGCCTCAAAACAAATATATAAAAAATGATGTTATGAATGACGAAAATATATTAGAGAAAAATTATTTTATTTCTAAATATATAGAAGCCGTAAAAATGAAGAAAGATATTGTAATTGATGATTTTTTCGTATTTTTTAAAAAAGATAAAAAAGAGATAAAATATCCAATTGGGCTTGAGCTAAATTTTAATATTAAAACTTTAAATGGACAAAATCAATACTACTTAGGACCAAATATTGGCTCAAATAAAGCTGGGAAGTCATTTGGGAGATTTTCTTACATTAATGATGATGTAAAGAATGTTATAGCAACAATAGAGAAAGAATATATTAATAGATCGCAAGAAAGTATTTATAATATTTCGTACCTTCCTCAAAATATTAGATCGGCTAATGTAACTAGGGACTATTCTATTTTGGAAAATAGCATATCAATTAATACAAATGCGTTTAGTGTGAAGCAAGAGTTATCTTTAGATGATATATTAATTGGAGTTGAAAGTAATAGATTCTTTATAAGAAATAGAATAACTAATGAAAAAATATCTGTTATGAGTAATAATATGCTAAATCCTAGTATAGCAGATAATGGGATAAGATTGCTACAAGAAATATCATTACAAGATGATTTGTACTGGAGCAACTTTCCTTGGAATAAGTATTATATGAACTTCTCTTATATACCAAAAATAAAGTATAAAAATATTGTGATTGAACCAGAAACTTGGAAGATAAATAAAGTTAATCTTAAATTAAATGGCAATAAACTTACTTTGGCTAACTTTATGAGTGCATTTAAGAACTACAGTGATTTAATGAAAATTCCTAATGAATTCTATTTACAAAGTGCGGATAATAGAATCTTAATAGATTTAAATAATGATGTTTATGATGAAGTTCTATTTAAGAAATTTAAACAGTTAGATGAAATTATTATTTGTGGTAAAGAAGAAAGGGAAAACCTAAAAGTTGGTAATGATAATAAACCGGTAGAAGTAGTTATTCCTTTTATCAATTTCAGTTGTAAAGAAAAAAATAATGATAAATACAATAGGCCTGTAAATAAACTTAATTCTGAAAGCTTGTACCTCCCCTTAGAAGAGTGGATATATTATAAGATTTATACCCCTAAACAAAATGAAGAAGAGTTAATAAAATATTTGGAGTATATTTGTGATAAAAGTAAGGATTATATTGATAAGTATTACTTTATTAGATACTCTGATCCATTACCACACATTAGATTTAGAATTAAATATAAAAATAATAAATTAAATGAGATAATCAAAGAATTTAATAAAATAATGAATAAGTTAATAATTAATAAAACTGTTAAAGACTATTCGATTGAAACATATATACCCGAAAATGAGAGGTATGGTAATAAAAATTTGATGTGTCTAGCTGAAAGCCTATTTCAAATAGATAGTGAAGTAGTTTTTGCTATGTTGAAATCAGATTTAAAGGTTGAAAAGTTGGGGGTTTTATCAGTTTTACATTATTTAAATTCATTTGGAATTTCATATGATAATCAAATAAGACTGTTAAGTAATTCTGTATCTCATAATAAGTATATAGACGAATATCAAAAATTCAAGAATGAATTTCAAGAAGAATTGGATTCTTATAATGATTGGGCCAAGTTTGCTTCAATTTCTTTGGAAAATCGTGATTTAATAGCAACTTTAAATAATAGAAAAAAACCTATAAATAATTTTATTGAAAAGCTGATAAATGATGAAAATATACAAAATAGTGAAGACGATATCATTATGAGTATTATTCACCTTCATTGTAATAGATTTTTAGGTACAAATAGATTGTTGGAGGAAAAGATTTACTTTTATGCGTTGAAAGTGCTACATTCACAGCAATTTAAGCGAAAGATGTTGATGACAATTGAATAAGCAAAGTATAAATCATCTTATAAATGTATTTAAAACGTTAAATCTAATTTATAACGTTAATAAGAAACTTATCATTACAATCTTTATTCTTACAATATTAACGGGTTTATCACCTGCAGTATCAGTAATATTATCACAAGAATTATTAAATAGTATACAGATAAGGAATGAAGGTATAAATGTAACTATAAAAATCTTTATTATCTATATTATATTCTCAATATTATCTGATATATTCTCTAGCATAAAATCCTATGTATCTTCGAAGCTACAAATATTATTAAACTATAAATTGAATTATATGTTAGTTAGTAAATGTAGTAAGTTAGCAGTAGAAGATTTTGAAAATACAGAAACATATGATCAAATTAGCAGACTAGAGAATGATATTTCAACAAAACCTTATCAGACTTTTGAATCAACATTAACTTTTATTTCATCATTTATAACTTTTATCTCTGTTGCTAGTATTCTATTTGTCTGGAAGTCATGGGTAATTGGAGCTGTTGTAGTAGTTCCTGTTATTTCATCGATATATTATCTAAAGATAGGAAAGCAAGAATTTTTGATGAGATATAATCGAAGTAGCAAGGAACGAGAAAGTTGGTACATAGAATATTTAATGACACATGATTTCGCGTTTAAGGAAATTAAGGCTAATAATTTGAAAAATTACTTCATTGATAAATACTGGAGTATTAATAAGGCTTTTATAAAACAAGAAAATGATATAAATAAAAAGAGAGCATACATTTCAATTTTATTTAATATCACACAAGAGATAGTTAGCGCATGTATTATATTATTGGCAGTTACAGAAGCTGTCAAAGGAAAGCTACTAATAGGTAATGTTACATCATATATTAGATCCGTTGGGACAATACAATCATGTACAATGGGTATGATTACTTCTATCTATACTATTTACAATAGTAACATGTATATGGATTTGATGGAAAAATTTTTAGCATTAAAAGAAGAAGATAATGAAGGTATAATAATAGATAGTATAGAAAGCATTTCTTTTCGTAGTGTGTCATATAAGTATGAGGATGAACTGGTATTGAAGAATGTTTCTTTTGATATTAAAAAAGGAGAGAGTATTGCCGTTATTGGCAAAAATGGTTCTGGTAAAAGTACATTATCTAAATTGATTACAGGAATATATGCTAAATATACAGGAGAAATATATATTAATAATATTAATTTTAAGAAGATTAATAAAATTCAGTACAGAAATCATCTATCAGTTTTATTTCAGGATTTTTTGAAATTAGAAATGAGTGCATTTGATAATGTTTCATTGGGTGATAAATATAATCAACACAATATCAAGAAAGTAAATAATGTACTTAGTAATTTAGGAGTCGACTTTTTAAAGGGTGAGAATAAAGAATATGATTTAAATAAACAATTAGGAAATTGGTTCGAGAATGGCCAAGAATTATCAGGAGGTCAGTGGCAAAAAATCGCACTTGCAAGAACACACTACAAAAATAGTGACGTTTATATATTTGATGAACCAAGTTCCGCATTAGATGCTTCATCGGCTAACAATGTATTCGAAGAATTTTACAACGTTTCCAAAAATAAATTGGGTATATTTATTACTCATAAAATTAGTGCTGTTAAAGACTTCAATAAAATAATTGTACTTGATAAGGGGAAAATTGTGGGAATGGAGAAACACTCTGTATTAATGGAAAATTGTTGTTTATACAAAGAGTTGTACTTGGAAGAAACTAAATTTGAGAGGGTGTAGAAAAAGTTTGAATAATACAATTACATTGGTGAGAGACTTATCTTTAAGGTTGACGAATCATGAATTTATAGAACATGAAACTCTAAAAGAAGATAATTATTTAATTTTTGATAATCAAAAGTTTTATCCATATTCTCCTTTAACACTAAGTCATGGTTTACCAGGATTATGCATGCTTTATTCAGAGCTGAGCTATCATTATCCTGATGAGAATTGGATGGAATACTGTAATGATTATATACAAAAAATGATGAAATTAATTAGTGAAAATGGGTTGAAAGATATCTCTATGTTCTCTGGATGTGCGGGGATCGGTCTTACATTGCTTATATGCTCTAAAAAAGGATTATATTACAAAAACTATCAAAGTAGTATAGATTCATATATTAAAATATTAATTAATGAAAAACTAGTTGAATTAAAAAAATCTAATGAAACGGTAATTCATGATTACGATGTTATACAGGGTCTCAGTGGAACTTTGAATTATATGCTACTCAACGATAAGCAAGAGTTTTTCGACAAAGAAATAAAGTTAGTTTTAGAATACTTTATAGAAAAAACAGAATATAAAACGATGAATGATAAAGAAGTTTTGAAATGGCATATTCCAGCAAAAAATTTATTTTTAGATTATGAAAAAGACATGTTTCCAGATGGTGTTCTAAACTTAGGACTATCCCATGGGATAGCAGGGCCTTTAGTTGTTATGTCAAAAGCATATAGCAATGGGTTTAAAAGTAAAGAATTAAAAAAATCAATAATTAGGATTAGTGATACACTAATAAGGTGCATGGACAAAAAAAATAAAAACTGGTTAGGTATGGTGGATATAAATAAAGTAGATAATAATGACAATTCTGCTAAAGATGTTAGAAATGCATGGTGTTATGGTATGCCTGGAGTTTCATATTCTCTACTACTTGCTTCAAAGGCATTGGAAAGTGACTTTTTATATAAGACAGCTTGTGATTTGATGGAAAACGGTATAGGTAACTACCAAGGGATAATCTCTCCAACTTTTTGCCACGGATATGTTGGATTAGCATATTTATACAAAATATTTTATAAAGAAACTAAAACTCACGCATTTCTTTTGGAATCTAAAAATTTGAAAGATATTGTTTTGACTTTTTATAAAGAAGAATCTCCTTTTGGATTTAAAAATATTGAAAGTGATATGGAAGAAAGTAATCACCCTATAGAAAAAGAGCTTTCTACAATTGGACTATTAGATGGAGTTACCTGTATATTACTCTGTTTATTGGCTATAGAGAAAGATAAATATACTGATTGGGATGCTGCTTTTTTGTTAAATTAATATTATACCTCAGTATTGAATAAAAGCCCTAGTAAGAAGGGAGGATCCTAATTATTTTTAATAATTAGATAAAAAATATGAACAATATTATTTATGTGGAAGATGATAAAAATATTTCTAAAGTTGTTTCTGAATATTTGGGACATTTCGGTTATAAAACTACAGTTGTTGATTCATTTAACAATTTTCAAAGATATAGGAATACAAAATATGATCTTATTTTATTAGATATAATGCTACCAGAAATAAGTGGAATAGAAATTTGCAAAAATATAAGAAATTTAACAACGTGCCCAATAATTTTTATCAGTGCATTAAGTTTGGAAGATGATATTATCAGTGCATTAGAATGTGGTGGAGATGACTATATAACTAAGCCTTTCAGTTTAAAGCAACTCAAAACTAAAATAGATATACACTTAAGAAGAGAAAAGAGAAACAATAGTACAATCTCAGAAAGGTTGATTACAGGTAATTTAATTATCGATACTAGAAGAAAAGAAATTTTGATAAATAATCAATTGTGTGATTTTACAAAGAAAGAATACTTATTAATAGAAAAATTAGTGAGGAATAAATATTGTGCAGTTAGTAAAGAAAAGTTATTTGAAACAATTTGGGGATACAATAATGACAGCAATATAAACACAGTGACAGAGCATATAAAAAAAATAAGGAAAAAGTTGTCCGAAAGTGATCCAACTACATCCTATATACAGACTAAATATGGTTTCGGATATTTCTGGGAGGAGAAAAGTGAAAGGTAAATCACTCAAAAAATCTTTTGTTTTTACTGTCATAAAGATTGTTGTTACTACATTGTTATCTATTATATTAGTTTTGTCTGCATGGATTATTTGGACAAATATATTTCCTAGAGATTACTATGATAGTAGTTATTATCCTAAAATAAAAAAAGAAGTGCTAGTAAATAAACGAAATTTAATTTCAAATAAAAAAGTAGTTATTGATAATAAAGATACGAGATTTGCTTACGGATTATATTATAAAGGTAAATTAATTAAGTATACAGATAATTTTAAGTTATATAATACAGATAATTTAATCGATTCGACTACCTCAGATTCTTTTGTTAATGACAATTTGACTTATCGAGTAGAATTATTAAAAAATGATTTGAAAATCATCGCAATATATCCAGCTTTTTCTACAGGTAATAGCTATATCGATATATATAATGGAATATTACAGAATTTATTACTAGTGTCTCCTTTGTTTCTATTTGTATGTTCTTTAATTTACTATACATCAAAACTCTATAAAAATATTAGTAATAACTTTGATGATATTAATAGTTATCTAAAATATGTTGAAGATGATAATCTTGAGAATGATTTAAGAAGTTTTGAAGAGAAAGAATTTCAAGAACTTTCAAACAGTATTAATTTAATGAAATCGAAACTTAAAGTCTTGTTAGTAGATCAACAAGAAAAGATTAGAATACAAAATAATTTGTTTTCTTCGTTAGCTCATGATATAAAAACTCCATTGACAATTATAAGTGCTGAATCTGAAATGTTAAGTTTGACACATTCTAAAAATAAAAATTCAGAAAATAGGTATGATATTATATTTTCTGAAATTTCTAGAATAGATAAATTGGTAACTGAGTTACTAACTATTTCTAAATTGAATAGGTATGATTATACCTTAGATATTGAAAAAATAGATTTAAAAATTACTATAAATAATCTGCTGAGAGAATTTAACTCCCTTTTAATAAGAAAAAATATTCAAGTTAAATTTAATATTTCAAGTTCAAATTTCTATATAGAAAGAGATAAATTGATAATAAATAGAGTTTTACAAAATATAATATCTAATGCTCTTGAGCATATAATGAATAATGGAACGTTAAAAATAGAAATTGAAAAAAAAAATAAAAAGATAAATCTAATTATATCTAATACAGGCTCTCAATTTCCTGAAGATTATCTGAATAGTGAATTTATACCATTTTATTCTAGTAAAAGACAAAGAGATAAAAAACATTTCGGTTTAGGTTTATATATGTCTAATATTATGCTTAGTAAAATAAATTCTCAGTTATTTATACAAAATAAAAATAATTGTGCAGTTGTTACAATTTCCTTTAATAATAGTTATTTATAAAATTTTAATGAAAATGTAGGGGTTTTAATGAAAAAAATAATTGTAATAATATTTATATTATTTCCATTCATGAATACTGCGCTGATGTTTGCATATGGTGTCGAGAATGATACAAGTTATTCATTCGTATTAGATAATAATGATAATTGGAACAACAAATTGAGACAAATTGAAAGTATTAGTGGGAAAAAAGTTGAATATTCTGTTAAAGAAGTGAATTTAATTGATATTAGCACAACACATAATATAGCAGAAAAAATTAACGGCTTGCCATTTGTGGATTCATACAGTGAAACTTCAGTGATTTCTCCACCAAAAGTATATAAAAAAAATATAATTAATAATTCATCCGTTTTGCCTAAAGCATGGGATTTACAATGGGATATGAAACTTGTTACTCATAATGGAGATTCCTATTCTATAACAGAGGGTAGCAAGAATACCACAGTTGCGATAATTGATTCTGGTATATATAAAGATCATCCAGATTTGAAAGGAAATTTTATTGGTGGTAAGAACTTAGTGCCTTATCTTGGTTTTGATAGTAAAGAAAAAGAAGAAACAGGTGATATAAATGATTTAGATGATGATTTAGGTCATGGAACATTAGTGGCTGGACAAGTTGCCGCAAATGGAAATATTAAGGGGATAGCACCTGGAGTGAGTTTGAAAGTATATAGAGTATTTGGAAATTCATCTGCTAAATCATCTTGGATCACGAAAGCTATTATTGAAGCAGCCAATGATGATTCTGATGTAATAAATCTAAGTTTAGGTGATTATTATCTTAATAATAGGTCGAATAAGAAAATAGATAATAAAACTGATATTAAAGCATACAAAAAAGCCATTAACTACGCCAATAGCAAGGGGAGTGTGGTTGTAGCTGCAGTGGGCAATGATGGATTGAATGTTAGAAATAAATTAGAAATGCTTAATTTTTATAAAGATAAAAAACAAACATACGACATTAAAGGAAAGATAATAGATGTACCTGCAGACTTACCTAATGTAGTAACAGTCTCTTCTACCGGACCTAATAATGAGAAGTCTATTTTCTCTAATTATGGAGAAAATTTTGTTGACATAACAGCACCAGGTGGAGATTATAAATTACTCAATAAATATGGTGAAGATTTTTGGAATGAACAAGGAATGATTCAGAAGGAGTTTATATTGAGTACTTCTATAAACGGATACTATGATTATCAGGTTGGAACTTCGTTAGCTGCACCAAAAGTATCTGGAGCTATTGCTCTAGTTATTGATAAATATAAATATAAGGATTCCCCTGAAAAATCTATTAGTCACATATATAAGTATGGAGTAGTGGACAGAGAAAATAGCATTATCTTTGGTAAAGGGAGTTTGGATATTTTTAGTGCATTAAAAGCTCACTCTGAATAATTTACTTAAATAAAATAGCAATTTGGATCAAAACAACTACAACCTACTCCGTTATAATTAAATACAAAATATATAAGGAGTGATTTATATGACTGATTGGTTTTTAACAGGTATTAATCCACAAATGTTTATATTGAAGAGAGAAGGAGAATATTATCATGTAATTAGTTGTGAAAATGATATTAAAGAAAATGAATTTTTAGTGGTTATGAGAAGTTTAAAAACTAAAAATATAAAGGATACAAATTACAAATTAGAATTAGAATACACATTCAAATATGATAAATTAGCATTTATATGGGTTATTATCGAGGATTTTGAAGGTAACTATCTTTATTTTAAAAAGCATCAAATAGTCGATACATTTGGTAAATATAAAGATGTATTGGAAATTTATAAAAATGCAGATGTTATAAATTTTGGATTTATGGTATATGGATATAATGAGTTAATATTTAAGTAGATGAAAAAATATTATATACCTAACTATATTTAATGCTTATGAGAATCCCCGTTACCCCGTAGAAATTAATGTATATCATTTTTTTAATGCAGTTTTAGAGTTGCGTGATAATGCTATTAATATAGCTGTGTATATCACCTGAAAATAACGGGGAAACGGGTTGCAACTAAATTCCTAGATACAAAATATCATTAGACAAAAATAAAGAGGAAGCGCTGAGTGGCGCTTCCTCTGGTTGTTTATCATTGAATACTTCTTTCAAGACTTCTGGTGTGATCTTGAGTGATATAAAAAACTCATATTTCTTACCTGGTTCTTTGTGTTTTCTAAAGTGAATTTCTTCAATGACTGATAGATATAGAGCTTTAAGTTGATGCTTCTCCAAATGTTCTACGTCTTTGAAAATAGCCTCCAGTGCTGTCCTAACTTCATCAACTGATATAGTGGGTATATGGTCACTTTTAAGCTTTTCAGTGAGTAATAGAATTTCGTTTTCGATTTCAGTGATGTTATTCTGATATTCATTGATACTATCTTTAAGTACGAGAGCTAAGTCAGGCGAAGATGCTAAAGCTACAGTTAAGTTATTTAGCTTTGTTTGTAATTCGTCCAGTTCAGCTTTTTTGATGTTGATATTACGATCTATTTGGATGGGTTGTTCTTTGAGTCGTTCATTCGCTTTTTCAACTACTTTATCCAGAATTTTATCATTGTTAATTACTTCGATGATTCTATTCATGACGTAAGGCTCTATAAGATCAGCTCGTACTGAATTTGCTGAACAGACAGACGCACCTTTATTTTTAAATTGACTGCATGAGTAATAACGAATCTTTTTCTTCTCACCCTTAACCGTGTTGACGGTATTGGCTGCAGCATGTGCATGACCGCAGACGGGGCATCGGATCAATCCAGTTAATACATTTGTCCCTTTGCCATGAACTTGAGGCTTCTTGCTCATTTCAGACATACGGCGATGAACTTTATCCCACAGATCTTTTTCAATGATTGGTTCTTGCTTACCTTCTGCGATAATAGGATTAGGATTATAGCCTTTACGTCTCTTCTCATTCCACCCGATGTATTGTTGGAACTTGATTTGACCTATATAGAATACATTATTAAGGATATACTTCACACCGGCAATATCGAATGGATTACCTTTCTTTGTTCTAAGTCCTTCTTTGTTCAGACCATTCGCAATTGCACGATAACCTTTACCATTGGCATATTCATTGAATATACGTCTAACAATTTCAGCTTCTGATTCATTAACCGTTAAGTGTTTCTTATCATTAGGTATCTTGTCATAACCCAACAAACTATTCCCATTATAATAACCATTTTTTGCTCTCTTTGTTTGACCTAAAATTACGTTCTCTACAATTTGATTACGTTCATATTCTGCCATGCTAGCCATGATTTGAAGTAAAAGTTTTCCAGTTGCACTAGAGGTATCCATTTTTTCACTTACACTTTTAAACTCTATATTATACTTTTGATATTCTTCAACCATTTTTAATAAATCTGATGTATTACGTGCTAAACGGTTTGCTTTATAAACCATAATGATATCGAACATTCCGTTTCTTGCATCTTCATTCATTTGTACAAGTGCAGGTCGATTCATGTTCTTACCACTAATACCTCTATCGACATAAATATCATAAACGTCGTAATTATTTTTAGCACATATGTCTTTTAGCAATGCTATTTGTCCATCAATACTAAATCCTTCTTCTGCTTGAGCTACTGTAGAAACCCTTGCGTAAATCGCTGCTTTTTTATTCATGATTATACCTCCATTTTCAATTTTTCATTACTAGCGTCCTGCGTTACTGCTACTAAGTTCACGGGATAATCTTTTATATAAACCGCTTTAAGCTCTCTTTGTTCGCTGATAACAATCTGATCTATATATGGTTTAATTTCTTCGAGTGTTAAACGTTTACTCACTTTATTTAAGATAGGTGTTAACTTAGTGTTATCGATATTAGGAATTGTTTTAATATTTTTTGTTTTTTGATTAACCTGTTGAGCAAAATCATCAGCATTGATTTTGCCTTCTGCTAACTGCTCAACAAGCTTTGTTCTTAATTTTTCGCTATTTGACTGCATTTTAATTTGGTCTTTGCGTATACGCTCAATTGCCTGCTTAATGGGCTTATAAGTTTTTTCACCCACTAGGAAACTTTGAATGGTTTGAAGTACATTATCCTCGATATCCCTGCCATTAATAGATACGAATGGACAATAATTCATTGAAGTTTTCTTGTGATTTCTGCATACATAATAGTAATGTGTCTTATCGTTTCGTTTAACCTGATGAGTAGTCAATGTACTTCCACAGCATGGGCATTTTAATAATTTCTTTAACTGACTTTTCGTTTGATGCGTTGCTAAACTTTTATTATTTCTTATGGTAGCCACTTCTTTAAATGTGGTTTGGCTGATAATTGGTCTGTATAGGCCGTTTAATTCAATTCCGTAAGGTGTCTTCATCACACCTGTATAGGACTTGTTAAGTAATATATTACGAACTTGATATTCTGGTAATAGGGTACCGCTTTGTTGAAGTTCTTTGCTGATTGCTTTGTATCCTTTACCTTGAATGTAACGCTCGTAAATGAACTTAACTGTCTTAGCTTCATCTTCATGGATGATGTATCTTCCCTCTTTATAAATATAGCCGAAGGGGGCATTTGTACTTATCATCTGTCCCTCACGAACTTTTTGTAAGTTACCGTTCCTTACAAATGTAGATATGTTGTCTAATTCCATTTCAGCAAGTGCTGAGATAACCTGTAACTTGAACCGATCGAATGCTTTCGACAAATCAAAGATACCGTCTGAAACGCTTATGACTTTAATACGCTTGTTTTGACATACATCTAGGAACTCTAGCGTATGTTTTAAGTTTCTTCCGATGCGGTTTAGTCGGTAAACCAGTACGGTCGTTACTTCAGAATCATCCTGTAGTTGTCTTAGCATTGTTTGATACTGTGTTCGTTTATCATTGCTGCCTGAACCTGTATCAGTATAAAAAGTAATATCGTCGGTGGATATGCCTTCACGTATTGCCAATTGAATAATTGCATCCTTCTGTGCTTCTAATGATTGTTGCTTTTTAGTACTGACACGTGTGTATGAGAGTACCTTCATTTTAATCACCTCCAAAGTGATAATATAATCTTAAAATGGATTTAGATGATTGGAATATAAAGCCTAACGAATTCTCGTTAGGCTAAAGTATTTAGTCACGTTCCAGTTCTTCGAGAACAAGAGTTGTGAGTAATTCAATCAATTCATCCATGCCTGTTTTCCCCTTTACAAACCCTCAAATAAATCAGCGTTAACATATTTGTTGGAAGGTTTATTGATATTATTCGTACAATCATTTGTAACATTAGCTTCTTTATCACTCACTTTAGGTTGATTCGTATTTCCATTGTTTTGTGTCTCTAGACCTAATAGTTCAGCATATGATTTATCAATTTTTATAGTGTAAAATGGAACTATATTTATTTGGCCATCATCATCAGTTATTCTTGTTCGATTATATAAACGATCTTTTTCGTTCATTATTAAATATCCCGCATCTTTAAGTGCCTTTATAACGATTTTAGAATCCTGAAAGTTTGCTTCTCCGATTAATATACTGAATGCATCTTTTAAGATATTCACCTGAATAAAGCTTTGTGTATTAGACTTACCGGGTGATACTAAATTGATTAACCCGTAATTATCTGTATGAGCTGTTAATTTTTTGCCTGTAGAAAATTTACTTCGATTTTTAGCAACAAATTGTACGATTGCGTCAATTGCTTTTTCTCCCATTGAACGATTAGTTATTGTATCCCAGTGATAATCGATAAATATTTGTCTTATATCATTCGTCTTTAACTTTAGTCCTGGAATTTCATCCGCAAGTACCAATTCCAAGTATTCCACTGATAACATTATTACTGCATACGAATCAACCATTCGAGTTCCTGTGTTGGATGTATCTTTCTGTAGGGCATTGAGGAACCATTTTTTATGTTTGTTAAAATGGTTTTCAATATCCTTTATGTCATTACAACCCAATAAATCAGCAATTTCTTTTAGAATATGCCCGTAGTTACTTTGTACTACTTTTTTTATATTATCTGAATTCGTTGCACTCTTCGTCCATTTACCATTAAGTTCGATAACCCTAACATTTAATCCATTGTTTTTAGCAGTGTGTTGATTTTGAAGTAATGAAAATTCCCCTGTAGAAATTATCACAGTGTTCCATCGTCGAACAGGTTTGGGAGAACCGTCTTGATTCAAACGTGCTTTCTCGGAACCTTCAGTTATGGAGTATATTAGGGGTGTCATCTTAGTGATCTCAGACATGGAAAGCTCGTCGAATGCAAATGGAACTCCGAAATTATCATTTAGAGATTGTACTATGCCATTTTGTGTTGCTAACCAACTCTTAAGTAACCCATGTTGGCCTTTATCAGGACTTCCAGATGTCGAGAGAGCTAACATAGCACTTGTTGTTTTTCCAGAGCTTGAATCTCCAACGAAGTGAAAGAATAATGAATTAATTTGTGTTATACCATTATTAAATAAGTACGAGTTAATCAAACCACTTATACCGACTGCTGTTGCAAGTTCAAGCTGAGGTGTTCCAAGCACTTCGTTTTGGAACATTTTAATCCAGTTAGCTAAAGTTCCTTTAGCTTTTATGTTAATTTTTGAAGATGTGATGGGTTTCACACCCTGAAAATTATCGGGTGTAAACGTGTCCTCTAAAAGAATAAATTGATCATCGGTCTCTGTTACAATACAACCTACAGAAGGGTATTCGATTACTTTAGGCAAAGTATCACGCATCAACTGCAGTGCATAAGATATATCGGACATTTTTAGAGGGTTAAGAGTGAACCCTTTTTCTACCAACTTCTGAATATTCCTTAGATTCAGTATGCTAGCATGTTCTTTAACTACCACTTCTCCATTTGTTATCTCTAGTGATTCATCTCCACTAAGTGGATCTAAAAATCGCTTACTAATTGTGATATTAGGACACAATTTCTCTAAAAATTCATCATCTTTCTTTTTTACTGTCTTATATAGACCAGATGCTTTCCATGTATACTTATCAATTGTAATGTTCTCTATCATCTTTTTTACCACCTTTAATTTATATTTGAGTCCAACATTGCACTATGTGAACTAATATTTGTAGAAGAAATCCGCATCAATAAAGTCACTTGGGTTACTAACAAATTCACAATTTAGACAGCTCATCATATATAAGTAAAAAGCATCGAGTATCTCACATACATCGTCATCGTAAGCCTCAGCATACTCTTCTGTAATGGTAGCGCTTAGCACATCACCTAAGAAAAAAGAAGCACCACGAGGTAATTTGTCGACATAATCAATCATTTCTTTTAATAAATCGTATGACTTTACTGACATTTTCCTTCTTGCAGTAAAATTAATTTCAACTATGTCCGTCCTTTTATCGAACTCAGACATGCTGAATTCTGTGATAACCTTGAATTTATCATCTTTCCATAAAAAATTTCTCAAAATTAATCATCCTTTTCTGATTTTTTTGAATCTCACCACTTACTAAATTTAAATAAGAGGTCATTGAAGTTTATGACATTATTCATTTCCATGTATATAACAGCCTTAACTCATGATTAATCCACAACTATGATGCCTATGCTATTTTATTCTGTAATATTGCAAAGGATAGCGATTAGGATTTACTATTCCAAACTTATGAGCATTCTTCTTCATGTAACAAGCCAACATTCTACCTGCTTCTTGTTGTTCTGTAGATGAACAGATACAATATGGCAGAGAATCAATTAGTTCCTTTGACGTAAAAACAACTCCGATTGGTTTATGGTGTGCTTTAGCTAGCATGACTTTATACATTTTCTGCATTTGAATGCTTTTATGTGTCTTCATAAAAATACCTCCATATTGA
The DNA here is from genome assembly GCF_024205965.1 of Macrococcus epidermidis. Lineage (NCBI taxonomy): Bacteria > Bacillati > Bacillota > Bacilli > Caryophanales > Staphylococcaceae > Macrococcus > Macrococcus epidermidis. Next base: position 81,861 of record NZ_CP073819.1, read on the forward strand.
TTTTTCAAGTAATGAGATTACTTGATACATTTATTATGCTTTAATGAACAAAAAAACCCTCCCTAACATTTTTTAAATTTTTGTTAGGGAAGGCTTTTTTGTTCATTATTTGCTTTAATCATTTATTTAATACGTTTATCTATTTTTATATAATTTGAAAATATTTTTTGTTTAGGTTGTTCTACTTCTTTTAACGCTTTCTCAATTTCTTTAACAAGCTCAGTTTTATATTGTTTTACAATGAGTTTATCATACTGTTTATCGGCATCTTTTCTATTTAACTTACTTGTATCTATAGAAGGATTGACAAAAACTTTATTGATTAGTTCCGAATAATATGAATAGGAAACTGTGTTTGTTGTGCTTGGATTTAATATTTTCCTTGCATCTGAAATAGTCATTATAATTCGATTATCAAAAAGATCATCATTATTATAATCTTTTGTATTTGATTCATGTTTAGAAAAATCTCCAATATAATCATAAGCTATTTCATCAACCTCATTTATAAAATTATCATATATTCTTTTTTTTTCTTTAAATGATACAGAATTGGGTCTAAAAAGGATAGTGGCCATTCGTGTGATAGGATTAAATCTAGTATCATTAAGCTCAAATTTAAGAGCAAAAATAGACAATGCATTATTATAATCTTCTTGGTCTTTGATGCAAATTTCAATAAAATTCAAAAGATCAAGTATTTTATTATGATCTTCTATTCTCATTACATTCATAGTTCCATTTTTAATAAGAAGATTATATTGGTCATTATCAATAAGTATTTTGAGTAGATAGTGTACATTGCTTAATTCAAAAGAATATTGCTTATCTTTTTTGAAGTTATTATAGTTAATATGTAGTAATAAACATAATTTTTTGAATGCTTTATCTAACTTATCAGCTTCTACTTTTAATGTATCATCGCTTATAATTTTCTCTTTCGCTTGTTCTAAGTATGTTTGTGTAAATGATTCTAAGGTTTCTGGTTGAATATTATTTTTTTTATTGAACAAAGACAAACGTGCTAAATCCTGTAAATTAATAAATATTTCTTTATTATTTGTCATCAAATTATCTCCTTTGATAAGTTTTATTTATTTGGAATTAATCGTTAGTTGGAATTATAACCAAACTTCCGACTTTGCAATGCTTCTTTCCAGTATGATTCTCTTTGAAGTACTAATTTATCATCAACCTTACCATTGTAGTTCTCAAGTATCGTATACTGAAAATTTTCCTTAACGTAGTGAAAGCCTTTTTCTTCTACCAATGCTACAAGCTCTTTATTACCACCATGACCATTAGCTACATAGTTAGACCATCTTGTAAGCAACATCTTACTCATGCTTGTTGCTGATCCAACGTACAACTTGCCATTACTTTTATCGGTGATGAGATAGACTGCTTTTTGATTTTCAAGGGCAGCAATCCAGTCACGTTTACCACGATGAATAATTGTAGCGAGTCGTTGATAGGATAACTTAACCTTGTCATAACCCGGGAAGTCATCACCGTCATAAATTGTAGGTAATATCTGTTGAACGACTAACTCTTGATGTAAGTCTTTGTAAAAACGTCCCTGAGCCATGAACGATTTCTTAAACTTGATGATAACTCGACCATAATATTGTTCGTATTGAGGCAGTTCAACACCTTCATAATTAATGCCTTCTAATACATCTAGCTCTTTAGTCACCTTCTTAATTGTCGTAAGTAACCATGTATCGTATGAAAGTTTGAGTAAACATACGGCTGTCTGACCTACATTAAAGTATCTCGATTTGTTCCTCCAAAACAGCCATTGTGTATTCACTTCTTCTGGATTTTGCTTAAATACTTCCATAGGATCAACAAAACCATTTGATTGGTTGAACTTGATTTTCACATGATCCATTTCTTCTTCTGTAAAGCCAAGTAAATCGTTGAGCTTTATATGTGCCATAATACCTACTCCTTCTTCTAGCTAAGTATAATAATATCAAATTAGCGTGATTGTGAGATAATAGAATTGAAACAAATAAGATAGATTTTCTTATTTACTTATCGTAAGAATAACGAAAATATCAAAATAGTATGAAAAAGGTGAAAATAAATGAGTGAGTTATTAAATATTTATTATAAAAATAGAAAATTAAAAGGTGTAGATAGTAGACAGAAAGTACATCAACAAGGGGAATGGCATGAAACGTTTCAATGTATATTTACACAAGATGACAATATATTTCTTCAAAAAAGAAGTTCTAATGTTAAAGATTATAAAGGTATGATTGATGTAACAGTTGGAGGACATCTATTAAATAATGAAACAGTCGATAATGGAACGCGTGAGATTGAAGAAGAGATGGGGCTTCAAGTAGGCTTTGAAAGTTTAAGTTTTTTATGTACGCTTCCTGAGGAGATGACTTCAGGTGACATGATCGATAGAGAATTTATAAATATATATACTCTAGAGGTGTCAGAAGAAGATGTAAGTAGTATTCAGCATGATACAGAAGTAGAATATTTATTAAAGATAAACTTGGAAGATTTCTATAATTTTTGTATAAACAACGCTGAGAATTGCAAAGGATATAAAGTTATTAGCGAGGAAGAGATTACTTTTACAAAGAGTGATTTTCTGCCCTACAGCAATGCATACTTTATGTGTATCGGTGCGTTACTATACTATAGGAAGTAAGGAATAAAAAAAGGGGTAATTTTATGAAAATTTTAGATTATTCATCAAAATATGAAGACTCATGGATTCGATGTAGAACCTTATCATTTCTTTACACGCAGTACTACGATGATGTTCTTCAAACAAAACCTAAAATCGATGGTATTGAATTAATTTGTGTAGAAAACAATCAAGTGATTGGATTGCTCGATATCGAAATTAAAAATGCTTATTGTAGCTATGATAAGCATCAAAAAGGCGCAATGATAGAAACAATCGCAGTTCATCCTGATCATCAATCTAAAGGTATAGGTCAAAAATTATTAGAAGTTGCTGAAGAAAGAATGAAATTAGAAGGTATCGAATATTTAGAAGCTTGGACTAGAGAAGACGATTCAAGCAATCAATGGTATATAAAAAATGGATTTTCTCAATTCAACTCATATTTTCATGTATTTACAAGTGGAGATATAAAGACTAGCAATCCTCATTTTCACCCGATTTTTACATTTGGACATGTAACAGATAGAAAGCAAATTGATGAAACAGTAGTAGACAGAATTTATGAGTGTAGGGGCTATGTGAAAAATCTAATGGAGGATTTATCGTGAGAATAGATAACATAGTTATACCAAATGAAATTGCAAGGCATATAAACAATCTTAATTATAAAGTTGATGATATAGGTCGTTCCCATTCATCTGTTATTTTATTTGATGATTATGTTCTGAAAATAGAACGTGTATCATCAGAAACAGAAAACGAAATTAAATTAATGAAATGGTTAAATGGTAGATTGCCTGTACCGAAAATAATTGAGCATTGTGTGAAGAATGACAAAAGTTATTTGCTGATGACCCGATTAGAGGGTGAGATGTTAAGTAAAGATGGTGATTCACTTGAATTATATACAAAAGCAATAAATAAGTTGAAAGAAATTGATTTTAATGACTGCCCAGTAGATAATCGATTACAACATTATTTAAAGAAAGCAGAATATAATGTTGAAAAAGGTTTAGTGGATATTGAAGATGCTAACCCAGATACATATGGCCCAGAAGGGTTTAAAGATCCACAAGAGCTATTATCTTGGTTAAAAGATAATCAACCAGAAGAAGAAATAAGCTACACGCACGGTGATTTATGTATGCCAAATATTTTGATTAAAGATGGTAATATTTCAGGTTATATTGATTTGGGACGAGGTGGTCTTGGTGATCCTTATCGAGATATAGCACTTTGCTATAGGAACTATCTTTATGATAATCAGAGTAGTGAAGAAGTTATCAAGAGTAAACTCGAATTGCTCTTAGGATTTCAATTAGATATGCAAAAGGTTAGATATTATATTTTGGTTGATGAACTTTTCTGATTGCTGTAATAAACTAAGAAAGTAGCTCTTTAAACAAGTAGCTACTTTCTTTATTAATAGTTTTTAGAAACACTATTCATTAATTTCTCAAAATCTTCATCACTAATATTCGATTCCGTTAATGTTAGTTGATAACCATCAGGATCAATGATAGTCATTTCCTTCGCATTCCACGGCATCTGTTCTAACGGTTGTAACACATACTTCACGGATATCGACTTTGCTATTGTTTCGATATCATCAACAAGAATATTAATGAAACAACCATTTCCACTACTAAAGTCATCAGACTGAATCAGCATGATATCTTGATATTTTTCCAATCGCAAGTGATTCATAATAACTTCATTATTCTCATTTCGAAACTTAAACACACTTCTAAATCCTAAAGTATGTTTATACCATTTCTCAGCTTTTTCAATATCTCTCACTAATATTTTATTAAACAACGGCATTTGATATAATTCCATGTCATCACCTCCTTACGTCAATCGTAAGGTATAACGTGACGTTAGAGTAAAGAGGAAAATATATTAGGAATGATAAATGTTAAAAGTTCTTTACATTTTAGTGTGAATATTATACTATAAGAATGTAAAGAACTTTTAACATTTTAAGGAGGAATTTAAATGAGAAAACCAGATGAGATGGAATTACATCAATCAAACCAAAGTATTAAATTGAGTTGGATATTCGGTATGGGAATGCTGCTGATTATGAGTATCTCTCACTTTGTCGTTAACGGTAGTCTTTCTAATTCATTTTTAGTGATGTTATCAATGTTGATAGTTTATCGAGTTAATATAATGATGATGCAAAGTAAAATGGGAAATGAAAAAATAAAACCTATTGTAATAACAATGTTCCTTGTATTCGCAATTTGTCTAATACTAGGTTTGGTATATGGATATTTAAGCTGATGAAAAACAATTTGAAGATATTAAGAAAAGAGAGAAAAATAACCCAAGAGCAATTAGCAAAATCAATGGGTGTAACGAGACAAACTATTATTGCTATAGAACAAGATAAATACGATCCAACCCTAAAACTGGCATTAGCTTTAAGTGAATACTTTGAAATGACTGTGAATGAAATCTTTTATACGAAATAGAACATCTCTAAGGAGGATAATATTTATGAATAAAGATCTGAAATTTACTGATTCTGAAGAAACGATTAAACCAGGAGAAAGAGTTATTATCGAGTTTGATTTTCCCAAAAATTTGACCTTTGTCGGAAGAGCAGATAAAGTGCTAGAAAAAATTATTAAAGAAAATGATGGAATGATTAAGAAAGCTGACTAATAAACAACGGTCAGCTTTCTTATTAATTTTTAACCGCACACTTAACCGATACACTGAGTCGTATCATAAGTGATGCGGTTTTTAACAATCTTCAATAACATTTTTTGAGTACACTTTACATAAATTATTGAAATAGAGAGTGTGATTTTTATGACGATACTAGAAACAGAACGTTTGATTTTAAGAGAATTACGAACAGAAGATAAATACTCTCTTTCTAAAGTATTGTCTGATTATGACTCTATGCAATACTATGATCATCCGTTTAATGAGCATGAGGTTGAAGAATGGATTAAGTAGAATATCGAAAATTATGCTACATATAATTGTGGTCTATGGGCGGTTATTCTGAAAGAAGATGGAACTTTTTTAGGCGACTGTGGCATAACAATGCAAAATATTGATGGAGAGGTTCTACACGAGATTGGATTTCATATTATCAAAGAATACTGTAATAAAGGTTATGCATCAGAAGCGGCAAATGCATGTATGGAATATGCTTTTAATGTTTTGGGGTTTGAAAAGATATATTCAACTATAGATAACTTGCCATCTCAAAAAGTAGCATCAAAAATAGGAATGAAAAAACATAAAGTTTTTGATAAGAACGGGTTACAACATATTGTTCAAATAGCTATCAAAGAAAAGGAGAGCATAATGTGAGTATCGAACAAAAATTATTTGATGAAGCTAAATCTTTTATTATTAAACGTTTCCCTAAAGGATGGGGAGGTGCTGCGGCGATGTATTCCAAGAAAGGTGAAATTTATATTTCAGTTGCTCCCGAGGTTATAAATGCTTCAACAGAATTATGTATTGAAACAGGAGCGATTTTAGAAGCTCATAAATTTGATGATATTATTACACATAGTATCTGTGTTGTAAGAGATGATGAAAATAGTGAATTTAAAGTTTTAACACCATGCGGTACATGCCAAGAAAGATTACTTTATTGGGGGAACAATGTTAAGGTGGCTGTCACTAATGACAGTGATAATTTAGAATATAAGTCATTAAGAGAGTTACAACCGTTCCACTGGACAAATGCATATGATGATATCGAATATAAAGAGTATTTATAAAATCTAATTATAAATAGAGAGGAACAATTAAATGAAAACATACATACTGCAACACGTACCATTCGAGAATCCAGGGATACTTGAAGAATTAAATGCAAAGGTTATTAAGTTATATGAGAATAATCATATCTTACCTGAGGAAAAGGATATCGATATGCTTATTGTACTAGGTGGTCCTATGAGTGTATATGATGATATAACGTGGCTTAATCATGAAAAGACATTAATCAAATCATTGATACAAAATAATAAACCTATACTTGGAATATGTCTTGGAGCGCAATTAATCGCAGAAGTACTTGGTAGTAAAGTTTATCCTAACCCTAAAGGAAGGGAAGTTGGATTTGGTATTATTAACAAACAAACTAATGATTACTCATTTCTTCCACAACAGTTAGATGTATTGCACTGGCATGGAGATACCTTCACATTACCTGATAAAGCAAAAAGACTATACAGTTCAACGCATTGTGAGAATCAAGCCTTCATCTATAATGAAAATGTCATTGGATTACAATTTCATATGGAAACGACAAAAGAGACATTAAGTGAATTAGTGGAAGCAGATCGTGAGTATATAACTGATAACGTTTTAAATAATACAGAGGAAGATATTATGACATATGATATCCCTGCTGAAAATCAGAAAGTATTACTGAGTATGGTGAATTACATTAGTGGAGGTCGTGTAAGTGGAAAGTAGAGTACATAAAGAATTACTAGAAACATTTAAGAAACTGACACCCATGGATTTGTCGGAAGAAAAGCTTCCTTCAATACGAACAGCTAACAAACTGTTAATTCAACCTTATATTGATGAAGCGATTACGCAGAAAGAATACTTTGCTGAGTATGATGAGGAGAATATACAAGTTAGACTCAAAGTCTATGCTCCTATGAACCAGACTGATACATTACCGGTCGTGTTATTTATCCATGGTGGCGGTTATATGTTTGGTTCGGTAGAGGGTAATGATGCTAAGTGTGCACGATATGTAAAAGACGTGAACTGTGTTGTAGTTTCGGTGGATTATCGATTAGCACCAGAGAATCCATATCCTGCAGCAATTGAAGATTGTTATCTAGCACTTCAATGGATTGTTGAAAATAAAGACCAACTTAATGTTGATGTTGATAGACTTGCAGTGGTTGGAGGAAGTACAGGTGGTGGACTAACGGCAGCCTTGTCATTATTAGCAAGAGATCGTAAAGGGCCAAAAATTAGGTTTCAGATGCCGTTATTCCCAATGATAGATGATAGCTGTACAACATATTCAAGTAATGAGTTTAATGATAAAAGAGTGTGGAGCAAGGAACTGAATCAGTTTGCCTGGTCTATGTACCTAAAAGGTGTTGAAGGTAACACACCTAAGTATGCTGCACCAATGCGTGAAACAGACTTTAGCAATTTACCACCTGCATATACGACAGTTGGTTCACTTGATCCCTTTAGAGATGAGACGATGAACTATGTAATAGCATTAACAGAAGCGGGAGTACCTGTAGAATTTCATTTATATCCAGGTGGGTATCATGAATTTGAAGCAATGGTTCCTGATTCTGAGATAAGTAAAAGAGCTGTATCAGATTCTATTCGAGCGCTAAATGAGGCTTTAAATACAAATTAATATGTAAGGTGGTATTTGAAATGTCAGGATATCTTTGGTTTGTTGTTTTCATACCATTATTTATTGCATTGATAGTCGCAATTAATAATAAAGATAATAATCAATAGATGATTAGCTTTTCTTAAGAACCATTTTAGGTATAAGTATTATCCACTTAGTGATCTTTGGAGGTTTATTTTGGAATCCAATAATATATGGAATAAAATTTTTGAGGATAGAGAAGTTGTTATAAAACAAGACAAATGGAACGAAGAGTATGAGGGTTTAAATATTTCAAGTGGAAATTTTAATTTTAAAAGTAGATTAGCAAAGAAAACTCCTAAGAAACCGGGATATTTCGTTGCTATATGGAAGAGAGATTCCCTTAATAAAAATATACCTTTTAATGAAGATGATATTGGCGATTACCTTGTAATTAATATTCTTGATGACTATAATGAAGGTCAGTTTGTTTTCCCTTTTTCGATCCTAATCGAAAAAGGTATTGTCAAAGCAGATAATTCAAAAGGCAAAATGGCTTTTAGAGTCTATCCGCCATGGATCAAAGATTTGAATTTAACTGCAATGGCTAGTCAGAAATGGCAGACTGAATATTTTTATAAGATGGGTGAATATAAGTTTGAATAATAAGCATAAAATAAGTCCAAAGCTAATAAAGCTTTGGACTTAATTTTATACTAATAATTCTTTGCTATTAATTTCCTTTTTCAATTCCTTCATAAATGTTGTGATATCTTTTGATACATTCTCAGAGTGACCGTATTTTCTAACAGATAATGAATTATTATTTTGTTCCTCATCACCCACTACAATAGTGTAAGGAATTTTATTCATTTGACTTTCTCTAATTTTCTTACCTAGCTTTTCGTCTCTGTTATCAATATTTACTCTGATGTTTTCCTGGGCAAGTACTTTTTGAATTTGTTTTACATAGTTAATATTATTTTCAGATACTCCAATAAGATTCACTTGAGTTGGTGCCATCCATAATGGAAATGCTCCTTTAAAGTGTTCGATTAATATTCCGAAGAAACGATCAAGTGAACCGAATATTGCTCGATGAATAACTACTGGTCGTTCTTTTTCATTGTTTTCATTTACGTATGTTAAATCGAATTTTTCAGGCATTTGGAAATCAAGTTGCACAGTAGCACATTGATGACTTCTATTTAATGCATCTTTAATATGAATATCAATCTTAGGACCGTAGAAAGCACCGTCACCTTCATTAATACTATAAGGTAGGTTTAAGTTATCTAAAACATTTGATAATGATTTTTCAGCTTCTTCCCATAGACTTAATTCTCCTAGATATTTTTCTGGACGAGTCGAAAGTTCTATTGAATATTCAAATCCAAAAATGTTATACAGGTAATCAATGAGCTCTAATACATTTTTAACTTCCTCTTGAATTTGAGATTTCATTACAAAAATATGTGCATCATCTTGACAGAACGTTCTTACTCGAAGTAATCCATTTAAAGCTCCGCTAAACTCATGACGATGTACTTGTCCAAATTCAGCTATTCTAAGTGGTAAATCTTTATAAGATTTTAATTCATTTTTAAATATCAACATATGACCAGGACAATTCATAGGTTTTAATGCAAAATCATTGTCATCAACCTTTGTAAAATACATATTTTCATGATAATGATCCCAATGTCCAGAAGCTTCCCAAAGTCTTTGATTCATCATTAAAGGTGTTTTAACTTCTTGGTATCCTCTTTCTAATTGAATCTCTCTTAAAAACTCTTCCATTTTATTTTTAATGAACTGACCATTTGGTAGATAGAAGGGCATCCCTGGAGCTTCTTCGGAAAACATGAATAGTTTCAGTTGCTTACCTAGTTTTCTGTGATTTCTTTCATCCGCTTCTTTTAAGAAGTCAAAATAATTATCTAGTTCTTCTTTGGATGCAAACGCTACACCATATATTCGTTGAAGCATCTTATTATTACTATCACCTTTCCAGTAAGCACCTGCAACTTTTGTTAATTTAAAGTGATTTACATATTTAGTACTTGGTACGTGTGGACCTGTACATAAGTCTGTAAATTCACCTTGTTGATATATTGAAAGTTGTTCATCTTTATGGCTTTCTATGATATTCACTTTATAAGAATTATCTTTAAATACATTCTTAGCTTCTTCATAAGATATCTCAGAACGAATGAATGTAAGGTTTTCTTTCTGAATTTTTTTCATTTCTTTTTCTATTTTGCTTAAGTCACTCTCGCTGATAGATTGATCTAAGTCTATATCATAATAAAAACCATTTTCAATAACTGGTCCAATAGATAATAGTGCATTTGGATAAATTCTTTTAATTGCTTGGGCTAAAACGTGTGCTGCAGAGTGTCTCATAACTTCAATACCTTCAACTGTATTAATGTTATAGAAACTTAGTTCTGAATCTTGATGGATGGAATAGGTCAAATCAACTAAGGTTCCATTGACGCGGCAAACAATGGCTTCCTTAAATAAAGAATTACTAATCGATTTTGCAACTTCACTTGCTAGAATTCCTTTTGGATATTCCTTTTTACTTCCGTCTGGAAATTTGATACTAATTTGTTGATTTGACATTTAAATCTCTCCCTAATTTTATTTTTTTATAATAAAAAGACTCGTCCCTCAAAAAAAAGGGACGAGTCTTCTATTACCCGCGGTTCCACCCAAAATTCCATCATTAATGATGACACTCTAGCATGTTTAACGCACATGAACGTGACATGTTTCCATATCATTTATTGTTAAGGTAGTAATTTTATTATCTAATTTAGGAATCTCTCAGCAATTATTCCCTCTCTGTTAATCGACCAAATAAAATCGTGTCCTTGTATGTAATATTAAATTAAACATATGATATAATTGATTGAATATTTTGTCAACATTTTCATTTTTAAAATTGAATATAAAAGGAGTCATAAAGTGCCTAAATTTAAAGGGATTATTATTGAGGGTTATTCATACACAGGAAAATCGTCTATATTTAATGAAATAAAGAAATTACAAACATTATCAAATAAAGAACGTTCAGCAGTCTATATTACAGAACACTTCACTCAAATTCTCAACGTTAACGAACATGATGAGATAATTGAAATAACAAAAGATAATCATATTTCGTTATTAGAGTCGCATTTGGATTATTTGTCTCAACTATCGAATTGGATTAATAATGAGATAAATCATGGTAAATCTTCTAGTGACTTTTACTATATGATTGAGAGATATCATTTAAATCATATAGTACATTTTGGAAATCATCATGAGATTATTCAAATACAAAATAAATTAATGGAATTAAATCCACTTTGTGTTCTGTTAACTGTTTCTAAGAGTGAAATGAGCAAACGAATCCAGCTTAGATATCCGAAAATAAGTAATGATGACTTAAAAAAAGAATATGAAAAGTTTGAAAAAATTCAAGAAAGCTATATAAAAGCAGCTAGCAATACAGTTGTTCCGTATAAGATTGTAAATACTGATAGCATGGATTGGGAAAGTTTAGCGAGTCAAATTTATTCTCATATATAAGAAATAACTACAAAATTTTTAATAAAAAAGAAATGGAAAAGGGGTAATTTTTTGAAAATTTTAGATTATTCATCAAAATATGAAGACTCATGGATTCGATGTAGAACCTTATCATTTCTTTACACGCAGTACTACGATGATATTCTTCAAACAAAACCTAAAATCGATGGTATTGAATTAATTTGTGTAGAAAACAATCAAGTGATTGGATTGCTCGATATCGAAATTAAAAATGATTATTGTAGCTATGGTAAGTCTCAAAAAGGCGCAATGATAGAAACAATTGCAGTTCATCCTGATTATCACTCTAAAGGTATAGGTCAAAAATTATTAGAAGTTGCTGAAGAAAGATTGAAATTAGAAGGTATAGATTATTTAGAAGCATGGACTAGAGAAGATGATTCAAGCAATCAATGGTATATAAAAAATGGATTTTCTCAATTCAACTCATATTTTCATGTATTTACAAGTGGAGATATAAAGACTAGCAATCCTCATTTTCACCCGATTTTTACATTTGGACATGTAACAGATAGAAAGCAAATTGATGAAACGGTAGTAGACAGAATTTATGAGTGTAGAGGTTATGTGAAAAAATTTATGTATACAGAACTAATAATAAATTTAAGAAAGAGTGTTATATGAAGATACTAATTGCACAACCTAGACAAGAAGAAGAAATAACCCAATTGAGAGATGCTATTACTATTCATCCTGAAGTAGATATTTTTTTATTTCCAGAAGGATATATTTCAAATAGCGATAAATTAATGGATGTACAAAAACTTGCTAATGAAAATAATAAAATTATTATAAGTTCCTATAGGAAAAACAATAAAGATGTTGCAGTAGTTATTGATGAGTTTGGGAAAGTAGTATATTCGCGTGATAAGACAGGATCTTCTCCTATCGAAAAGTTAGTCCATCACTTGCATTTCAAGTTAGGAAAATATAATGTGGGTTATATTTTATGTATGGAAATTCTAAAAGGATATCGCGATTTTAATACTGACATACAACTAGATATCATTTTTCACCCCATAGGTGTAGGAATGTTCAGTGAAGAACAATTAGAAGAATGGCTAGAAGCGGCAAAGAAATTAGCAATAAAAACAAAATGTAAAGTAATAGGTACAAGTCATGCTGATGGATCTTATAGGAATTGTGGAGTTTCAATTCCTATTGCATATGTGATTGATGAATATGGAAAAGTATTATTTTTATCTAAAAATAATACAAAATCTAATATAGTAGATATTTAATTCATGAAAATAATCAATTAATAAATATAGGAGTACTTTAATGAAAAAATCTATATATCTCGTAAGACACGCTGAATCAACTAAATCTGATTTAGACGAACGAAATAGAGGACTAACTTTAAAAGGTGTAGAGGATGTAAAGAAAGTAACACAATACTTTGAAAAAATTAATGTAAGCAAGATATATTCTAGTCCGTATAAAAGAGCAATAGATACAGTTAAACCATTATCGATAATTAAGGGATTAGATGTTTCATTGGTAGAAGATTTGAAAGAATGTATTTTTTCAAGCCATACTTTACAAGACTGTGAAGTATATCCATTAGTCGAAAAATTATTTGATGATAAAAAGTATAAAGAACAGGGTGAAAGTTTAGAAGAAGTTCAAATTAGAGGAATATCAGTTATCCAAAAGATATTAAATGAAAATCATGAAACTGTGGTAATAGGAACACACGGTGTAATTATGACCGCGATACTGAATTACTATAATAATAAATATGATTATGAATTTTTAAGAAGTACTTCCAAGCCTGATATTTACGAAATGGTTTTTGAGGATAAACAATTTGTGGATAGCATTTCTTGGAATGCTTAAGAAAAATGTGGTTTGTATATGAGAGAACAATATAACGTATTAGTTTCGCCGTATATGATAAAGGAGATCGAACCATTGTTTTGTATATTAAACGACAAGATATGCAAATTTGACAATTCGTTGCTAGTAGTGAAATTTGCACATGGTTTAGGATATAAATTATATATGAAAAGAAATATTGCAACGACCTACTACGATTATATTATGACACCTGAAGAATCAGTAAAATTTTATGAAATGATTTGGGACAAAAGATTTGTTGAATTTATAGATTAAAGAAGAGGTAACCGCATTTTTGTGGTTACCTTTTTGATGTATGATGTTTAATCTTCAGCAGTAAGTTTTAATATCGATCCAAAATGCTGTTGAGCTGTAGTGAATAAAGTAAAAGTAATTAATTCAATAATTTCTTCATTTGTCATTGAATCTTTTAATAACTGAATAGTAGATTCAGGTACATTTTCTTTCATTTTTAAGTACACTTCTACAAAACCAATACAAAGTATAGATTTTTCGTCTTGAAATTTATTAGTAGGTCTACCCTTTGCTTTGCAGTAAAGACATCCATTTTCTTGCGCAAGTACTCTTCTTAATTCTTCTTTTAATTCTTTACTCAATGCGCCGTCTTCACTTAAAACGTCTGCTAGGTTATTCCAAGGGTTAAGGATAATTTCATTGTGGCCTAATAATTTTTGAAAAGGTGTATTTCCAATCTTACTATAATTTATTAATGTCATATTATCATCTCCTTGAGTTAATAATAAACGTGATATAATAAAGATTGAATAAATTAAATAAGGAATTAAAGTATGTGAGCTTTAATAAAAGAGGTAATTTAAATGGAAGACTTAATTAATGAGAAAATATTAAATACATTAGAAATGAACAGCCGAATTACGATTAATGAGTTAAGTAAACAGATTAATTTATCTGCTCCTGCGGTAAGAGAGAGAATAAATAAAATGGAGGAGCAAGGAATAATAAAAGATTATACGATTAATATTGATTATAAGAAGTTAGGATATGATGTTGAGATTCTAATTGAAATTATCATTAAAAACAATAGATATAAAGATTTCAAGGAGTTCATATCTGAACAGGATAATGTGGAATTTTGTTATCGTGTATCTGGAGAAGCATGTTTTGTTTTTAAAGTTAGATTAGAAAATATGGATGCAGTCGAATCATTTATTGATCTCTTACAGCCATATGGACATACCAAAAGCCAGTTTATTTTTTCGTCAGTTATATAATATATATGAATAGAGAAAGGTATAGAATATTGATAAATTAACCGCACTTTAAAACGAGACGCTGAAAGTTATCATAAATGATGCGGTTTTTTCTAGGAAATACCGCAGTCTTGAGAGATACACTCAGGCGTATCATAAGTGATGAGGTTTTTAACAATCTTCAATAACATTTTTTGAGTACACTTTACATAAATTATTGAAATAGAGAGTGTGATTTTTATGACGATACTAGAAACAGAACGTTTGATTTTAAGAGAATTACGAACAGAAGATAAATACTCTCTTTCTAAAGTATTGTCTGATTATGACTCTATGCAATACTATGATCATTCGTTTAATGAGCATGAGGTTGAAGAATGGATTAAGTGGAATATCGAAAATTATGCTACATATAATTGTGGTCTATGGGCGGTTATTCTGAAAGAAGATGGAACTTTTTTAGGTGACTGTGGTATAACGATGCAAAATATTGATGGAGAGGTACTACCTGAGATTGGATTTCATATTATCAAAGAATACTGTAATAAAGGTTATGCATCAGAAGCGGCAAATGCATGTATGGAATATGCTTTTAATGTTTTGGGGTTTGAAAAGATATATTCATATTCAACTATAGATAACTTGCCATCTCAAAAAGTAGCATCAAAAATAGGAATGAAAAAACATAAAGTATTTGAAAAGAACGGGTTACAACATGAGTTATTAAGGTTATGTTGTGTCTATATTTAAGAAAAAATTTATAGAAGAGGTATGACTTATGAATAAAATAAAAATTATCATTTACTGGCTAATTTTCCTTGGTATGTTGACAATCAATTATCTTTCTTCATTCAATGTTGGTAATGAAGCAGACAAATATCAGCCACTGATTCAGCCTGCAGGATGGGCATTTTCCATTTGGGGGCTAATTTATGTGCTGTTGTTAGTATGGCTGGTTCTTCTTACAATTGATTTATTTAAAACAGATTATAAAACTTCTTTTGGCTACTGGCCAGCTACAAACTTTGTTCTGAATGCTTTATGGATTTACGTATTTTCAGAGTATTCTAAATGGCTATCCACATTAGTGATTATAGGGTTATTAATTACTTTAATAGTACTTTACAGAAAAGTTCAATATCGAAGTTATGATAAAATTGTCTTTGGTATTTATTTTGCCTGGACTACTGTTGCCACTATAGTTAATATCTTCAACTGGGTGAAGTCAAGTGGAACGTCGACAGTATTCAGCTTAAATGAACTGACATGGACGCTAATTATGTTGATAATAGCTACATTACTTGCTGTATATATTTCTGTAAAATATCGTGATTTTATTTATCCGATGGTTTTTATCTTTACTTTTATTGCAATCAGTATAGAAAATGGAATTAGTAAGGATGTTCTAAGTATTGTTATAGGAATTTGCATAACTATACAGTTAATCGCAGTTATCTATACCATGGTTAGAAACGTGAAAATCATTAGAAGCTAAACATATTATTTGAATATAATCATAATTTATAAAGATAGCGAAGACATACAGAACACCTCTAAATTTGAAATCAATCAAATTTAGAGGTGTTTTATAATGAACTAAAAGAGGATTTTAATCTTATAATCAAACTAAAAATAGACGGTCATTTGTAGATAAACTGTAAGTACAAAAGTAAATAGAGTGTGAATTGAAAATTATTTAAGATGTAAAATACTACTTTTAATTTAGAAATCAATTAATGCTCCGAATTCTTTACTTCTAATTTTAACAACTTTTTGTTAATCCACTTTATAAACCTGTTACTACTCATCGAATAAGACTTATATTACAAGTTCCAATTATTATTGTATTGTGTGCAATTATAGGAAAATAATATTTTTCTAAAATTTGAATAAATTGATAACATATAAACTTTAGGAAGTTTATTCATTAAAATAATTAGAAGGTATCATATATATAATTATTATGAGTATTATATACTCGCTTAATAAAAATATATAATGGTATGATAATGGTGATAGTTAGCAATTTATAGATTAATGCTAATTATGGGCACAGCTATATTTAAGCTGTTTTACAGTAAAGGAGGATTTATGAGGCCTATTAAACTAATAGTTATAAATAGTATAGCATGGTTCACAGCACATATAATCATAGCCTCGTTATCAGCGAATATTTCAGACAGATATTTTCAACATAATAAATTATTTAAAACTTTCAAGGTTGAACGATCAGGTGACATTTGGAACGAGTTATTCAAGGTTAAAAAATGGAAATCATTTTTACCTGATGGTTCTATTCTTATAAAGCATGGCTATAACAAATCAGAATTACCTGACTTCAGCTCTTCGACTATTAATAAATTCATCATTGAAATGCGACGTGCTGAGTTTACACATTGGATCTCAATGTTACCTGCACCGTTATTTTTCTTATTTAATCCACGTTATGCAGCATGGATTAACGTACTCTATGCATTAATTAGCAATTTTCCATTTATAATTACCCAACGTTATAATAGGCCAAAACTCGAAAAAATTTATCACTATAAGCAAAATAGAAAATAAAGATTAAATAGTAAGAGGGGGATTATGTGGATAAAAGAATTTCGAGGAAAGATGAACATATTCAGTTGGCTTTAGGACATCCAGATATAGAGGTATCAGATTTTGATTCTATCGATCTTATTCATCAATCTTTACCAGAATGTGATGTTAAAGATGTTAAGTTAAACACGAGAATTAATAGTATCAATTTGAATACTCCAATCTATATAAATGCAATGACAGGTGGAAGTAAATGGGCTCAAGAAATAAATGAGAAACTTGCTATTGTTGCACGTGAAACTGATAGCGCAATGGCAGTAGGATCTACGCATGCAGCGTTAAAAAGCAATCAATTAAAAGAAACATATTCAGTTGTCCGTAATATATACAAAGGTCCTCTATTTAGTAATGTTGGGGCTGATGTTCCTTTAGAATTCGCTAAAAGGGCAGTAGATTTCTTGCAGGCTGATGCACTTCAAATTCATGTGAATGCTCCTCAAGAACTGATTATGCCTGAAGGTAATAGAATTTTTAGTAATTGGCTAAGTCATATTGAATCCATTGTAAATGAGATAGATGTTCCGATTATTGTTAAAGAAGTGGGGTTTGGTATGAGTCGTGAGACTATGCTCAAGCTTAAAAGTGTGGGAGTAACGACGATAGATGTAAGCGGAAGTGGTGGAACTAACTTTATTCACATAGAGAATGAAAGAAGAACCTTGAAAGACTTCTCTTATATGAAAGGGTGGGGCCAAACTACTGCTATATCCTTGTTAGAAAGTAAAGGAACTGGATTAGAAGTTTTAGCCAGTGGTGGCATTAGAAATCCACTTGATGCTTTGAAATGTATGGTTCTTGGTGCGCAAGCAGTAGGTATTTCCCGCCCAATATTACTTAAAGTTGAAAATGAAGGTATAGAAGATGCAATTAAATATATTAATGATTTTAAAGAGCATTTAATAATACTTCTCACCATGTCAGGTAAAACTTGTATACAGGATTTGACTTCAATTAACTATATTCTCAAAGGTGATGTATGGAGTTGGTATCAACAAAGAAATGAGAACATGGGGTGGAATACATGAAAAAAGTAATAGTTATCGGAGCTGGTGTAGCAGGACTTGCTAGTGCAATTCGTTTGCAACATGAAGGTTATGATGTAGAAATTTATGAAAAAGAGTCTTTGCCTGGCGGAAAAATGCATCAGATTGAAAAGGATGGTTTTTTCTTTGATTTAGGACCGACAATTGTAATGATGCCTGAATTGTATCGGGAAGTTTTTGAACTGGCTGGTAGAAATCCAGATGATTATATACCGATGCAAAAACTGAATCCAATGTTCTCAGGATATTTTAATAATGGAAGAGAGAAAATCGATATTTCCAATGATTTAGTAGAACTTATGCAACTTTTTGAGATGTCTAGTGAAAAAGATGCAGAGGGATTCTTAAGATATATCAGCGATTTATACAGCCGCTTTAATATTGCAAAAAATTATTTTCTTCAAAGGCCATTTAGAAATAAAAAAGATTTTTATAACCTTAATATGATAAATCAAGGATTAAAGTTGAGAACACTAGGTAATGCAGAGAGCACGATGAATAAGTATATAAAAAATAAAAAGCTTAGAGATATGATTAGCTTTCAAACATTGTACATCGGAATCTCACCTTCTAAAAGCCCATCTTTATATACAATTATCCCGATGATAGAGTTTTTGTATGGAATCTGGTTTATTAAAGGTGGAATGCATACAATGGCAAAAGCCATGGAGCGCTTATTCATAGAGCTAGGGGGTAAAATTCACTATAAAACAGAAGTCCAGGAAATAAAAATAGAAGATGGTATTGCCCAGGGAATTATGATAGATGATGAACTTATACCTTCAAACTATGTAATGTGTAACGCTGACTTTCCATATGCTATGAAATCACTTGTGACATCAAAAGAAGCTAAAGGAAAGTATACGGATGAGAAGATAGATGAATTAGATTACTCATGTTCATGCTTTGTTTTATATTTAGGTACAAACCGTAAATATGAAGAAATTGAGAATGTTCATAACTTTGTATTTGCTGAAGATTTGGATGACAATATTAAAAAAATATTTGATGGGCGCAAGATAGAAGATCCATCTCTCTATATGTATATTGCTTCAAAGATTGATCCATCACTTGCACCTCCTGATAAAGATGGGTTATATGTACTTATGCCTGTATCAGAGCTTTCTACTGCACAATATGAATGGAATGAGGAAACAAGGAAATTCTATAAAGATAAGATTCTCGATAAGTTAGAAAAACTACCCGGTATGAAAAATATCAGGAATGAGATTATTACTGAAATGATGATGACACCAGCTGAGTTTAAGAAAAATTTTAATGCTTATAATGGTGCAACATTTGGTTTGCAGCCTACACTTTTTCAGAGTAATCATCTACGTCCTCAAAGCAAAGCCACGCACTGTGAGAACCTATATTTTACTGGCAGCAGCACCCACCCAGGAGCAGGTGTACCTATCGTACTCCTGTCATCTAAAATTGCTGCAGGCGAGCTTATGCTGGATGACAAAGGTTAAGGTGAGACTATGAATGCAATCTATACAGACTACAAATATTGCAGAGAAATTATAAAACGTCACTCAAAATCATTTTATTATGCTTTTAAGCAGCTCCCGGAAGATGATGCAAATGCAGTATATGCAATATATACTTTTTGTCGTATGGCTGATGACATTGTAGACCAGACTGCTTCTGTTGATTATAGAAAAGCAGTTCTTGATACTTTTAACAGTAAACTTCTCCAGTTTGAAGAAGGAATTTTGATTGATGAACCCATGTGGCGCGCATTAAAAGATGTACATCAACGATATCCCCTTGATTTGACAGCTTTTAAGATGCAGATAACAGGTCAACAGATGGATTTAATGTATACACAACCTGAAACGATTAAAGATATTGAACGTTATAGTTTGTATGTTGCAGGTTCTGTCGGAAGAATGCTGCTGCCGATTCTTTCGACTAATGTTACTTTAGAAATGAAGGAAAATGCAGAAAAACTAGGCATTGCGATGCAGATTACCAACATCTTGAGAGATATCGGAGAAGATTTTAAACGATACCAACGTGTCTATATTCCAAAACAGATTATGAATAAGTTTAACTATACAAATCAACAACTCGCATCCTTTGAGATCAACAGTGATTTCATCAATATGTGGGAATATCTTGCTGAATATGCTGAAAACCTTTATGACGAATTCCTTCGTTATATAAACCAATATCACATTCATGCACGACTACCTCTATTATTATCTATGCTCGTATACAAAGAGATACTAAATGAAGTCAGAAGGAATAACTATGATTGCCTTACTAAAAGAAATCATGTTTCAACATTAGACAAGTATCGTATACATCAAGAAGCAATAGTATATTTGAAAGGGGAGAAATAATCATATGAATAATAAAACTGTAGTAGTTATTGGTGGAGGTCTGGGAGGTTTATCTGCTGCAATTACATTAAGGCAGGCAGGGTTCAATGTATCATTATACGAAAAAAATCGTCATTTTGGTGGAAAGCTTAATCGTCTCACCCAGGATGGCTTTGGATTCGATCTTGGACCTTCTATTCTGACAATGCCATATATCTTTGAGAACTTATTTAAAGGTAGTCACAAGCGAATGGAGGATTACGTTGATATCATTGAACTACCATTACAATGGAGATGTTTCTTTCCATCCGGTCATATCTATGATCTTTATAAAGATCTTGAAGCAATGCAGGAAAACAACGAACATCTCACTGCCAAAGATATAAATGAGTATAGAAATTTTCTGGCATATGCAGGACGTATTCACGAATTGACAAAAGATAGTTACTTTGACCAGGGTATCGATACAAAATTAAAGTTAATCAAACATCATGGACCTATTAAAGCGATCAAAGGTTTTGATTATTTCAGTACGATGCAACAGGCTATCAATCGCTATATATCGAATGAGGAATTTAGGGATATAATCGGATATTTTATCAAATATGTAGGCTCTTCCTCTTATGATGCACCTGCTGTGCTCAATATGATGAGTCATATGCAATATCAACAAGGAGAATGGTATGTTCCTGGTGGTATGCATCTGCTAGGAGAAGCAATAGTAAAGCTCGCTGAAGAGATAGGGGTCAAACTTCACCTAGATAGCGAAATAGTAAAATTAGAAACAGAAGGCAAACGTATAGTCGCTATGGAACTTGTGGACGGTAAGCGCATAACTGCAGATTATTTCGTTTCTAATATGGAAGTTATACCGTTATATGAAAAGCTAGTGAATCCACCAAAAAACTTAGCATCATTAAAGAAAAAATTTGAACCTGCAAGCTCAGGTCTTGTACTTCATATTGGAGTAAATAAGGAATACCCTCAGCTTCAGCATCATAATTTCTTTTTTTCTAATAATTCTAAGAAAAATTTTGAACGTGTATTTAATGAAAAAAAACTACCGATTGATCCTACGATTTATGTAGTAAACACTAACAAAACAGATAAAGCACAAGCGCCAGTGGGGCATGAAAATATTAAAATACTACCGCATATTCCTTATATTCAAGATAAACCATTTACGAAGAAACAATACCAGGAACTAAGAGAAAATGTTTTAGTAAAGCTTGAAAATATGGGACTTGAGGATTTACGTCGACATATCGTCACAGAAGATATGTGGACACCTCATGATATTGAAGACATTTATCTTTCAGATCGTGGTGCGATTTATGGTACGTTATCTAATCGTAAAAGCAACAATGGATTTAAGCATAGAAAGCACAGTGAACATTTTGACAACCTTTATTTTGTTGGTGGCACAGTTAACCCAGGTGGAGGTATGCCTATGGTAACTTTGAGTGGACAACAGGTAGGCAGAATGATAAAGGAACAAGAACAATGATTGTTCTGTGGAGTTTAATAAGTATTGTATCAGGATTACTGCTATTTGTTCGCAGACCACTCATTAACACGATTCCGACACACAGCCGTAAAGTCAGTGTGATTATTCCTGCGAGAAATGAAGCACATAACTTAAGAAAATTGCTCAGTTCTTTTGATTTATCAGATGTATATGAATGTATAGTTGTAGATGACGGATCAACGGACGATACTGCTCGAATAGCAAAAAGTTTAGGTGCGATTGTCATAAGTTTTGATAATCAATCTGACTGGAAAGGGAAGTCAGCAGCATGTTATAGAGGTGCTGAAGCAGCGAATGGAGATATTCTTTTGTTTTTGGATGCTGATACACATTTCCATGACACAAAAGCAATCCAGCGTATTACTACTGCCTACAAGGATGGACTCATGTCGATACAACCATATCATGAAATGAAACAATGGTACGAACAAGGATCATTATATTTTAATATACTTACAGTATTGGGTCTAAATGCGACCTCAATCTTTAAAGGTGAAGATGGTGTGTTTGGACCATGTGTGATATGCAGAAAGCAAGATTATATTACAACGGATGGACACCGTGCAGCAGCAGGTCAATTGATTGAAGGTTTTGGTCTAGGCACAGTATTCAAAGCGCATCAGTTTAAGCTTTATAATCATATCGGTAAGAATATAATCCATTTTCGTATGTATCCAGATGGAATACATGCTATGACAAGAGGATGGATGAAACATTTTGCTGCAGGTTCTGCCGCAACAGATAAGCGTGTGTTAGCACTTATCATTTTATGGATGTCAGGAGCTTTTATTCCCTTATTAGTAGTGATATGTCCAGAAAAATGGTTAATAATAATAATACTTTATCTTATGTATACAATTATCTTATACTGGATATCTAGTATGCTTGGAAATTTTAAATTACTAACAATTATGTGCTATCCGTTAGTTCTCGCTTATTTCGTATTTGTATTTACGAAATCCATTGTCGCGATTTATATCAAAAAAGAAGTGAAATGGAAAGGTCGTAATATTAATCTGTAAAACTTAGAAGAGATTGTAATCATATAGTTTATTAATATCATAAAAATTAAGGAGTAAATATATGAATAATAATCACTATGATGTCATTTATATTGGTAGTGGTCATGCAGCATGGCATGGTGCACTGATATTAAATCAAATGAAAAAACGTGTAGCAATTATTGAGAAAGATAAAATTTCAGGTACGTGTACGAATTATGGGTGTAATCCTAAAATCTTATTAGAAGGTCCATTTGAAGCGGTAGAATCTCTGCAACATTATGAAGATATTTTGAAAAACACACCACAAATTGACTGGTCAAAATTAATGGAATACAAACAACAAACGATACGTCCTCTGCATAAAGGATTAGAAAGTATATTTGAATCACAAGGTATCGATATTATTAAAGGTGAAGGTATCCTAAAAGATAATCATACTGTAAATGTAGGCGATACGGACTATAAAGCAAAGTATATTGTAATTGCAACAGGTCAAAGAAGTAATGAGCTTGACATAGAAGGTAAGGAATTAACTCATAATAGTACAGATTTCTTAGATTTAATAGAATTTCCAAAGCGTATTACATTCTTAGGTGGCGGTTTCGTCAGTATTGAATTTGCATCTATTGCTGCGAAGATGGGCAGTGAAGTTTCAGTTGTTGTACACTCTGATAAAGTGTTAAAGCCATATCACCAGCCTTATGTGAAGAAACTGATTGAGAAACTTGAGGCAGAAGGCGTAAAATTCTATTTTAATATTGATGTCACGAAATTAGAGAATATCGAGAATGGTTTAAAGTTATCGGATGATAAAGCATTCCAACTTGAAACTGATTATGTAGTAGATGCAACAGGCCGTATACCAAATGTTGAAAATATTGGACTTGATCAAATAGGAATAGATTATGATAAGCATGGTATCAAAGTAAATAAATATATGCAGACAAATATACCTAACATCTATGCAAGTGGAGATGTTGTAAATAAGAAAATACCGAAATTAACGCCAACTGCTACATTTGAATCAAATTATATTGCATTGAATATACTAGGTAGAGATGCAGATATGAAAAAGTTCCCATTAAAAGCACTTAAACTTATACCGATTAAATATCCGGCAATTCCAAATGTGGTGTATTCACTACCAAGAATTGCACATGTTGGTATGTCAGTTGAGGAAGCAGAACGAAAACCTGGATATAAAGTAAAAACCGTTAAATTTGGAGAACAGTTGGAATTTCAGTATAAACACGAACGTGAAGCAGAAATGAAGGTTGTTCTTGATAGTAGAAATAGATTAAAAGGTGCGGTTATCTATGGCAGTGCGGCAGATGATCTGATTAATATATTGACAATTATCATTAATAAAAAAATGAGCGGACGTGAAGTGAATAAGATGATATTTGCTTTTCCAAGTGCATCAAGTGGTGTTATCCAACTGATTGGTATGCATATGTTGGGTGTAGATATTAATTTATAATATTAGCCCCCAATCGACTGTAAACAGAGTTTTTAAACTAATGTAAAGCAAAGCTAAGTATTTTAAAAAACAGGAAATTTTTAAATAAATATTGATAAAAGAGTTTTATGGATTAACGATATATTAAAAATGAGGGGGAAAACATGATGACTGATTTGAAAAAGATAACGAGAAGAGTATTACCACTTGCAGGGGGATTAATTATAGGAAGACTGACAGCTAAAGCCCAAGATGATTATAAACAATATAAAAAACCACCATATTCACCACCAGCTATTGCTTTCCCTATTGTATGGCCAATACTTTATACATCAATGGGTATAGCATATGATAAAGCATATGAAAAAGCGGAAGATAAAGCAGAAAGAAAAGAACTAAAAAGCGTGCATTATACTCAGTTAGGCCTAAATTATGCATGGTCTTTATTGTATTTCAATTTAAAATTAAGAAAAATATCATTGCTTGAAAGTTATGTATTACTAGCCGCAGGTAATATTGCAGCTAATAAGTTCTACAAATTTGAAAAAACAGCAGGATTATTGATGATCCCATATGTTTCATGGTTAAGTTATGCGAGCTATCTGAACGGTGGTAATTGGATTTTAAACAAAGATAAAGAAGGTTATACAAGGGATTAATTAAATAGAATTAATATATTTAATAATTTCTCCGACGGCTCATAAGATTGAAGGAATTTCTTTCGTAGTTAATATATTATTTCAAAAAGGTTGGAATGAAGAATATGAAGGTATGAATTTATCATGTAAAGTATTTAGTTTCAAAATTAGATTAGCAAAGAAAACTCCTAAGAAACCTGGATATTTCGTTGCTATATGGAAGAAAGATTCCCTTAATAAAAATATAACTTTTAATGAAGATGATATTGGCGATTACCTTGTAATTAATATTCTTGATGACTATAATGAAGTTCAGTTTGTTTTCCCTGTTTCGATCCTAATCGAAAAAGGTATTGTCAAAGCAGATAATTCAAAAGGCAAAATGGCTTTTAGAGTCTATCCGCCATGGATCAAAGATTTGAATTTAACTGCAATGGTTAGTCAGAAATGGCAGACTGAACATTTTTATAAGATGGGTGAATATAAGTTTAATATGTAATATATAGAACAGTAGCGATATAAAATTCTAATCGCTACTGTTTATTCTAAAAGTTTTTAGAAGCACTATTCATTAATTTCTCAAAATCCTCATCTTTAATATTTGATTCCGTTAATGTGATTTGATAACCATCAGGATCTACAATAGTCATTTCCATAGCATTCCACGGCATCTGTTCTAACAGTTGTAACACATACTTCTCGGATATCGACTTTGCTATTGTTTCGATATCATCAACAAGAATATTTATGAAACAACCATTACCACTTTTAAAGTCATCAGAATGAATCAGCATGATATCCTGATATTTCAAAAGTCTCAAGTGATTCATAATTACTTCATTCTCTTTATTGCGAAACTTGAAAACACTTTGAAATCCTAAGTTGTGACGATACCACTTCTCAGCTTTTTCTATATCTTTTACCAATAATTTATTAAACAACGGCATTTGA
This sequence comes from Macrococcus epidermidis, assembly GCF_024205965.1. Classification (NCBI taxonomy): domain Bacteria; kingdom Bacillati; phylum Bacillota; class Bacilli; order Caryophanales; family Staphylococcaceae; genus Macrococcus; species Macrococcus epidermidis. The sequence goes on from NZ_CP073819.1 coordinate 108,095, forward strand.
TAGAACTCCATGTCATCATCACCTCCTTACAATAATCGTAAGGTATAACGTGACGTTAGAGTAAAGAGTGAATTATGAAAAAATAATATTTTCCTCAGAGAAATTTATAATAGTACTTGGATTCAGTTGAACAACAATAAATAGAAGGTACAAATTAATATAAATACTGTGGTATAATTAACTGAATATTTAGTTTTCTAAAGTGTATTTTTAATATACAGGAGGAAGAAAATGACCTGGAAAGAAAATAGAATCTTATCAGCAAAGAATGGCACGAATCCAATGGTAATAAAAGAATTAAAAGGAAGCTATGTTGTGTTTGGTGATGTACAATTTCTGGAAGGATATTGTGTTTTGCTTCCTAAAAGAGAAGTAAGGTTATTAAATGATCTTACAATAGAAGAACGACAAGATTATTTATTGGATATGAGCTTAGTAGGTGATGCCATGATGAAAGCATTGAATCCTACAAGAGTAAATTATGAGATATTAGGCAATAAAGATCACTTCTTGCATGCACATTTATTTCCTAGATATGAATGGGAAGATGAGTCGGTGAAATATATGCCAGTGTGGGCGTATGATGCTTCCAATTGGTCGAATGAAGAAACGGCTTACGATCCAGATAAACATGATGAAATTAGAAATAAGATAAAGAACGAACTTGAACAGTTGTATAAAATATAAAACCATAGTCGATATCATCATTTTGATATCGACTTTAATTATAATAAACCGCACTCTTAAGAGATACGCTGAGTCGTATCATAAGTGATGCGGTTTTAAAAACGCGACATGAAATAAAGGTATACCTATCTTTTTCTGTCTGATTATAATGATTAATTGAAAGACATGTCATTTTTGACATGTCTTCCTTAATTTTATAGAGAAATTTTAATTAGAGTTATAACCGAACTGTCGACTTTGCAATGTACCTAATAAGCCAAATTATTTCCCAAGAAATAATTATTATAAAATATTTTATAGCCATTAAATTATAGTATTATAAAGATATTAGATAGCACGAAATCTTTAATCAAGTTACGGTTAGTGTGAAGGAGCTGTTGAACATGGATGTAGGCAATCAAATTAGATATTACAGAAAAGAGAACGATTTATCTCAAGCAGAATTAGCAGAAAAGATATTTGTCTCAAGTCAGACGATATCGAATTGGGAGAATGAAAGAAGTTATCCGGATTTACATAATTTGATTGAGCTTGCTTCTTTGTTTAACGTTTCTTTAGACCAACTTGTTAAAGGAGATGTTAAAGCAATGAAGAACGCGATTGATCACAGTAATATGGATAGGTACGGGAATTTAATGATGCTTTTTACATTGTTAAGTGCTATATCTTTTGGCGCTGCTTTTAAATTTAGTGATGGATGGTTTGGTTTTCTTGTTCCGCTACTTTTGTGGATGATTTCATTTTATTTTGCCAATAAGATTGAGCGATTGAAGAAGAAGTATGATGTTCAAACATATAAAGAGATATTAGATTATATGGAAAATGGTGAAGTAATACAACATACACCTAGAAATGAAAAGAAATTTAAAAGGGAAAAAATAATAATCGTGTCATGTTTTACAGCAGCATTTGGTATTCTAGTGCTTATTAGTATATTTCTATTCCAGTTACTATAATAGGTATTTGAATAAAACTCATAATCTTTTCACAATCGAAAAGGTTATGAGTTTTTTATTTTTTCAGGAATTGATTATTCACCTAATTTTGTCGTGAGCGATTAAGAGGATAAACAAATAAATTTTGAAACTTTTATCACTTTACTAACGTAACAATGTTATGTTACACTATTTTCGAGGTGATGATATGGAGGATTTAATATCTAAAAAAGAGTTGCTACAAGTATGTGATATTAGCTACGGTCAGTTATATCGTTGGAAACGTAAGAAGCTGATTCCTGAAGATTGGTTTATAAGAAAGTCTACTTATACAGGTCAAGAAGCATTTTTTCCTAGGAATAAGATGATTGAGCGTATAGAAATGATAAAAACATTAAAAGATGATTATTCTTTAGATGATTTGTATAGAATGTTTGAAGAGGGTTATGAAGTTGTTGAACAAGAAGACTATAGTAGTAGTTTGTTTGCAGAGCCTTATTGGGAAATTGCAGAATCAATCTTTAACAAACGTAACAATGTTTCGCATAATGAAGTTATGACACTGATGTTTATAGAACTTACCTTAAATTCGGGATATTTTTCCAAAGAAGAAGTATTAGAAAGTGCACAAACGTATCACCACAGTGAAGTAAAAGATGTAAATTATTATTTTGTGCGAGCAATGGGAGTGTTCATTCTAGTTTGCGCAAAAGAGATAGTAAATATAAGTGAAAATGCAAAGATTATTTATGAATTAGATGATACAAAAATTCAATTAGCTGTAAAACAAAAATTGAAAAGAGGTAATCATAATGAAAACGAATCTAAATATTAATGCAATGACAACGATAGCTACTGGAGAGTATGGTGAAATTAAAGTTACAGGTTTAGGATCAGTAACTGGAGATATTAAAGCTGACTTAATTAAAGTAAGTGGAAAAATGGATGCTGAGGGTGATATTTCAGTTAGAGATTTTAAAGTATCAGGAATGACTAGCATCGAAGGTTCATTAAAAGCTGATACTATGAAAACAAGCGGTAAGGCTAATGTTGAGGGAAGTATAGAAGGTAAAGACGTCCATGTATCTGGTATGTTAGATGTTGAAGGAAATATTACGGGTGAACGATTAAAAGTATCTGGTTATTTAACAGTTGAAGGTGATATCGAAGTTGATCATTTTGAATGTAGTGGAAAAATTGAAAGTGATGGTTTGATAAATGCCGAAACGATTAATATTACGCTTGGGAATAATTGTTCAGCACAAGAAATCGGTGGAAAAGAAATCACTATACTAGATGGAAAGACAACTGATAATAAAGGTTTATTTGCATCATTGTTTACAGAAAATAAAAGTGGAAAGCTGTCTTGTGATTTAATAGAAGGTGATGAAATTCGTCTAGAAAATGTGTTATGCGATGTAGTAAGAGGAAAGAATATTATCATTGGTAAAGGTTGTATAATAGAAAAAGTTGAATATACAAACACAATAGAAGTTATTGATGATGCAATTATTGATGAACAGATAAAAATATAAATGAAGACAATCACTTCTCGAAATTTGAGAAGTGGTTGTTATTATAATCTGATAGATTAAAGTACATTCATTTATTTAGTAATAAAATAATTGATGAATAATACCAGTTCGAGGTAAAGGAGTATTTGAATGAGTGAGTTATTAAATGTTTATTATAAAAATAGAAAATTAAAAGGTGTAGATAGTAGACAGAAAATACATCAACAAGGGGAATGGCATGAAACATTTCAATGTATATTTACACAAGATGACAATATATTTCTTCAAAAAAGAAGTTCTAATGTTAAAGATTATAAAGGTATGATTGATGTAACAGTTGGAGGACACCTATTAAATAATGAAACAGTCGATAATGGAACGCGTGAGATTGAAGAAGAGATGGGGCTTCAAGTAGGCTTTGAAAGTTTAAGCTTTTTATGTACGCTTCCTGAGGAGATGACTTCAGGTGACATGATCGATAGAGAGTTTATAAATATATATACTCTAGAAGTGTCAGAAGAAGATGTAAATAGTATTCAGCATGATATAGAAGTAGACTATTTATTAAAGATAAACTTGGAAGATTTCTATAATTTTTGTATAAACAACGCTGAGAATTGCAAAGGATATACTGTTATTAGCGAGGAAATGATTACTTTTACAAAAAGTGATTTTCTACCTTACAGCAATGCATACTTTATGTGTATTGGTGCGTTACTATTCAATAAAATGTAAGTGAGAATGATATCCTTAAAGTTATCATAAATGATGTGATTTTTCATAACAATAAAGCGACTCTCTAAAATTGTAGAGAGTCGCTTTATATTTTGTTTCGGATTATTATTCTAAATTTGCATGATTATTCTGCATTGTTTCTTCATCAACATTTAGTACTTCTTGAATCGTTAACACGACACTGTCTAAATAGATTTGACTGCTCTGCTCAAAGAGACTGCCTAAAGGTTGTTTTGAACCTTCTGCATCGTATTTTGTACCAGCAGGTAATACGATGGTTAAGTCTGCAATATCAGCAATGGGTGATTCGTCTTTTGTTGATAATAATAATACATATGCTTCATTATCTTTCGCTGTTTGTGCGAGCAATTTTAAATGAGCTGTAGATCCTGAACCTGATGCTATAACAAAGACATCATTTTTCTGGATTGATGGTGTAGTTGTTTCACCTACGACATAAGCCTTTTTGCCTAATTGATTTAATCTCATGGCAAAGCTCTTAATGACAAGACCTGAACGGCCTTTACCAGCTACAAATATTGATGATGCATTCATAAGCTTTTTTGAAAATTTTTCTGAATTTGTTTCATCAACATGTGATAATGTCTGCTTTATTTCATTTAAAATTAATTCAAAATGATTAAGCATGTGCATCAACGATTTCACGACATTTTTTAGCAGCAGCTTTTGGATCATCAGCATTTGCGATACCGCCACCTACGATGAGTAGGTCAGGTTTTTCGGCTGCTACTGTTTCGATTGTATCAGGTTTAATACCTCCAGCTACAGCTACTTTAGAATTTGAAATCACTGATTTCACAGTACGTAAACTTTCTAAAGGTGATACTCCTTCAGCTTGTAAATCATAGCCAGTGTGAACTGCGATATAATCAGCACCCATTTTATCTAATTCAGCTGCGCGCTGTTCTAAATTTTGAACTGCGATCATATCAACTAATAGTTCTTTACCGTGTTTGTGTGCTTCTTCAATAGCGCTTTTAATTGAAGCATCTTCAGCCACTCCTAAGATTGTTACGATATCAGCACCAAACTTTATAGCTTGGCTGACTTCATATCCAGCAGCATCCATAATTTTTAAGTCTGCTAATACTTGTGTGTTATTAACTGATTTACTCATATGTTCAACGGCAGATAGCCCTTCGTTTATAACGATAGGTGTTCCAATTTCTACGATATCAATATATTCTTCTACTTCTTGAGCTAACTTTGCTGCCTCTACTTGATCTAATAAATCGATTGCTAATTGTAATTTCATAATAATTTCCCCTCTCTATCTTTTATGTTCCCATTATGGTATTATTTAAACAAAAAAACAATACTGACATTTTAGTCACCATAGAAAGGAAGAATGAATATGTTCATTGAATATAATAATAAAGAATTTTATACATCGAAAGATTTAGCCTTATCTGTAATTGGAGGTAGATGGAAAATTGCAATCATTTATCATCTCTTACATGATGATAGATTAAGATTAAGTGAATTACAAAACAAATTGCCGGACATCAATCAACGTATGTTAATTAGGCAGTTGCGAGAATTAGAGCACGACAAAATTATTGAAAGAACCGTCTATCCAGTCGTTCCCCCTAAAGTAGATTACAAGTTAACAGAAATAGGATTAAAACTTGATAATGTTGTTTCTTCAATTTGTAATTGGGGTGATGACTTTTTGGCAACAATTAATCGTGATAATGGCGATAATTCAAATGAAAAATAAGATTTATTTAAGATGCTATTAGAAATTAAGATTTATGTATGTAGTATAGCTAAAACAGACTTTAATAAAATCTGATAATCAGGGTATATAAACTATAAATTACTATGGAGTGATTCAATGAAACCGATCAAGATTATTGGAGCAAAGCAGAATAATTTAAAAGATATATCTCTTGAGATACCGAAACATAAACTGACTGTCTTTACAGGACGCTCGGGTTCTGGGAAGTCTTCTCTAGTATTTAATACGATTGCTGCAGAAAGCGAGCGCCTATTAAATGAAACGTATAGTACTTATATACAAAATCAGCTTAATCATTATGATAAACCTGTTGTCGATCGTATTGAGAATTTGCCTGTATCAATGGTCATTGGACAAGATAGAATTGGTGGAAACTCAAGATCCACGGTAGGAACAATTTCAGATATCTATTCTGGTGTGAGATTATTGTGGTCACGTATTGGACAGCCATTTGTAGGATATTCTATGGATTTTTCTTTTAATAATACGAATGGTATGTGCAAAACGTGTGATGGGTTAGGTTATGTAGAAGATATTGATTTAAATGAGTTATTACATTTCGATCGTTCACTAAATGAAGATGCAATCAAGTTTCCATCTTTTGGACCTAATACATGGCGTGGTAGACGTTATTTAAATACGGGATTATTTGACAATGATAAGAAATTGAAAGATTATTCTAAAGAAGAGATGGATACATTTTTGTATCAAGAACCTATAAAATTAAAAAATCCACCATCAAACTGGCCGAAGACGGCTAAATATGAAGGATTAATTTATCGATTCAGAAGATCATTTCTAATCAACGATACATATGAAAAGAAGAAATTTATTAAAGATGTGAATCGTATCGTTACAAAGCAGGTTTGCCCGGATTGCAAAGGTAAACGTCTAAATGACAAAATATTAAGTTGTAAAATCAATGGCTTAAACATTGCTGATTTTTGTGAACTAACGATAAATGATGAAATTAAGTTCTTGAATAACATTGTTGATCATAAAGCACAGTATATTATTGAACCTTTAGTCAAACAATTAGAAGCGTTAAAACGTGTTGGTTTAGGCTATTTGACATTAAGTCGAGAAACGACCACTTTATCAGGGGGAGAATCTCAAAGAATTAAGTTAATTCGTCATTTAAATAGTCCACTTACGGATTTAGTCTATATTATTGATGAACCAAGTGTGGGCCTACATCCTGAAGATATTGAAAATATTAATCAAATCATGCTGTCAATTCGTGATAAAGGTAATACCGTGCTCGTTGTTGAGCATGATCCTGATGTCATTAAGATTGCAGATTATTGTGTTGATATCGGACCAGGAAGTGGTAAGCATGGAGGAGAAGTTATATTTACCGGGAAATATAATGAATTGCTCAAAGGTAGTAGCCCGACTGGTAAGGCGTTATCTCAGCCACACGCATTTAAATCGGAAGTAAGAGTGTCAAATGAAAATCTAGCACTAAAAAATATTACGAAGAATAACTTGAAAGATGTATCAGTAAATATCCCTAAACATGTGTTAACTGTTGTAACAGGTGTTGCAGGTTCCGGTAAAAGTACGTTAATACAAACAGGACTGCGTGAAAGAGAAGATGTGATTTATATCGATCAGAAACCTGTAAATGCGACAAATCGCTCCAATTTACTTACCTACCTCAATGTCTTTGATGATATTAGATCATACTATAGCAAAGAGACAGGGCTTAATAAAGGAATGTTTAGCTATAATTCTGAAGGTGCATGCCCAAATTGTAACGGTAAAGGCGTCATAAAGACGGAGCTTGCATTCATGTCAGACTTTGTTCAGCAATGCGAAGTATGCCACGGTAAACGCTATCGTCCAGAAGTACTTGATGCAAAAGTTAAAGGATATTCTATCGCAGACATGCTTGAACTCTCAGTAGAAGAAGCAATCGATTTCTTTCCGATAGCAAGTGTTAATCAAGTGTTGAACAGTGTAAAGCGTACAGGACTAGACTATATGACTTTAGGGCAGTCATTAGATACTTTATCAGGTGGGGAAAGTCAACGTGTGAAACTTAGTCGATATATTAATGAAGGTGTGACAGATAAGATATTTATCTTTGATGAACCTACAACAGGTTTACATGAAGCGGATATTGATAACTTAAAAAGCATCTTTGATTATTTAATTGATGAAAATAATACAGTGATTGTAATAGAGCACAATTTAACAATGATGACTTATGCAGATTGGATGATTGACATTGGACCACGTGCAGGATTAGACGGAGGAAAAGTACTCTATAGTGGAGTGCCTAGTGAAATTGTTTATGAAGAAAAATCATTAACAGGTAAGCATTTGATGAGATTTGTTAATCAAAACAATTAAAAATATTGCACATAAACAGATGCTTATATACAAAAAATAGTTTTTCACTATGTTTTCTAAATGTCACTGTAAGGAGTGTAGAGATGGTTCCAAACACTGCTAGTTATTTAATCAAGATGTTTATTACTCCAAGTACGGGGTACTAATTTCGTATGTAACACAATATAAAAGGGGAGTGTTGTATATGAAGGCAGTAACATTTCAAGGTAAGAAGAAAATGAAAATGAAAAAAGTTCCAGATCCAAAGATAATTGAGCCAACTGATGCAATTATTAAGATTACCGCTTCGGGTATATGTGGGTCGGATTTACATTTATATCATCAAGGCGATATGTTTATGGATAAAGATTTTGTTATCGGGCATGAACCGATGGGAATTGTTGAAGAAGTCGGTAAAGACGTTAAAAAACTAAAAAAAGGTGATCGTGTAGTCATTCCGTTTAATATAGGTTGTGGCGACTGTTTCTACTGTAATAATCAAATGGAATCGCAATGTGATCAATCTAATGAAGAACCTGCCAACTGGAAGATGGATAACGGTGCATTATTTGGTTTTGGGAAGATGCACGGCAATTTCTGGGGTGGACAAGCAGAATATTTAAGAGTTCCTCATGCTGATTTCTCTTCATTTGTAGTCCCGGATAGTGATTTAAAAGATGAACAAGTATTATTTTTATCTGATGTAGTACCTACTGCATATTGGAGTGTTGAACATGCAGGTGTGAAAGCAGGAGATACTGTTATTGTATTAGGATGTGGTCCTATTGGATTAATGGCACAAAAATTTGCAAAGCTAAAAGGTGCTGATCGTGTTATAGCAATAGATAATGTCGAACATAGACTAGAGCATGCCAAAAAATATAATGGTGCGGAAGTTTATAATTTTGATAAAGAAAAAGAAATAGGAAAGTTATTAAAAGAACAAACAAGTGGTGGTGCAGATGTGGTTATCGATTGTGTTGGATTTGATGGCGCACAATCAAGCCCAGAACCAAAACTTTCAAAAAAATCTCAACAAAGAGGAACAATTAGTCCGATTATTACTGCTGCAGAATCAGTTCGTAAATTTGGTACGATTCAACTGACAGGAATTTATGGTACACCAGCTGATAACTTTCCACTTGATTTAATATTTAATAGGAATGTTCGTTTAACCACTGGGCAGGCACCAGTTATTCACTTAATGCCTAAATTATATGAAATGATTAAAGATGAAGTATTTGATCCAACTGAAATTATCACGCATACTTTCCCACTAGAAAAAGCGGATGAAGCTTATAAAGTTTTCGATAAAAAGCGTGATAATAATATTAAGGTTGTATTTAAGCCAGAATAATTATTTAAGGATAAGTTAGGAGAGCAATACATTGCTCAAAAGCGTTAAATCTGAAAAGATATAAAACTGATTTGGTTATATATTTGAGACTGGTCTGGCGGTTTTTATTGACGAGATTATTTTTTATTAGTTTTTGTAGTGGGAACACTGTTATGATGAGATGACAAAAGAAATCTGTTCAGCATCTGATGGTGTATTATTAACTGCGATGTGTGGCTTTGTTGTAATGCCATGTTTATTTTTACATACCGACGCGCATAAAGAAAGTAGTCAGATATACTAGCAATTCTGGATAGGCAATGCAGTAATAGGCATAGGTACTTTTCAGATTTATGATGGAATTATTAATTTAAAAAGGTCTGGTGCATAAGTAAGTAAACCTTCGATTTACCATAGCTAAGCGAAATTCGAAAAAAATTTTCGGGTTTCGCTTTTTATATATACATACATAAAAAATATTAACCATAGGAGAGGTGGTTATGAACTGGAAAGAAAATTTCATGAAATCTATTAATAGGCATTGGATAATGTTTTGTATCAAATTATTTTATCTGATGATTTGAGACGATAGACGAATCAAATATGTATATTTTATTTGTTTCAGCATTTTACATATAATACCAAATGATGTAAAGACCTCTTTTTTAGGGTAATTAAAAACTAAAGGAGGAGATTTTATGAAAGATAAAGCACTTTATATCATCCAGACCATCGAAAGGTTAGCGAAAACTTCAAAAGGTGGTAAGCGTGCGCATACGAAAGGATTTAATTATTCTGGAGAAGTTAAACTGAATGTTGAAGGACAAAAGGTTTTAGGTCAGTATCACAATGCTCGTGTTAGATTATCGGATGCTTTAACAACTAAAAATCATATTACAAAGTTAGTTCCACTAAAAGGTATGGCGATTCGTTTCGAAGGATCTAATCCCTTCGATTTAGTATTAGTGACATTTCCTTATTTTCCGTGGACTAAGGCCGACTCAATATACAAGATTGCACAATATAGCAATGCAATTCATGATGAAGATAACGTAGGTGTTAAGCTTAATTTATTCAGACATTTAATGAAGATTGAAGGATTCAATAAAGATTTGAAGAAATTTATCTTCAATCAACCAATACTGCCAACGTTTAAAGAGAAAACGTATTACAATCTACATTACTTTAAAACGAATGAGGGTAAATTTGTAAGGTTTAGAACAACGTTAAAAGGTGAAACGATTATTTTACAAGCAGAGATTCACCAACAACCCCATCCTATCTCTGAATTACCGAATGATTATCAGTTGGTTGAAATAGGTACTATTCAAATTAGAGAAGCGGTTAAAGAAAATATTGAGGTCTTTGATTTATTTCAAACGGGTTCTAACTTAACTCCGTTAGCTGATGATGAGATAATTCAATTAAGATCAGAACTTTATACAATTTCACATCAGAGAAGGAGTGCAGAAGGTATTGATTATGATAATGTTATACCTTTAGATAAGCTGGATTAATAAACAGTCGATTTGAATGTGTTATTTATTGCAAAAAGTGAAATGCGATATTTAATCGTATTTCACTTTTTTAATATGAGAGAATTAGTATATATAATTAAGTAAGAGCAAAACATTAGTATTTACAAATCACACCACGTACTGTGTGTTTGCCGGAAGATAGACGTTTCTTCCCCTGAATACCGAAATACTCTTCTAATGTTACGTTATTATATTTGATACGTGCTGCATGTGTACGTCCTACATATCGAATATGCCAAGGTTCATACATAAATCCTGTGATTTGTTCTTTACCTTTTAGATATCGGATGATAAATCCGTATTTATGAGCATTTTTCTGAAGATATTTTGACGCAGCGGTATATTCAAATGATGTCGATAATGTACCATAATTCGTGCCATCTTTAATATCCATAGCAAGCCCCAATTGATGTTCACTTGTACCAGGTCTTGCTGAAATACGGTTTGCATAAGCTTGTCCGTAAGATGCGACATAACTATTATAAAGATATTGCTGTGTTGCATACGATCTATAGCCATATGCTCCAGTTTGACCAACGATTTCAAGATTGATACCTTGCTTTCTAGCATCTGCTTTCATCTTGTTGTACCACTTAATCATCGTTTTATTGGCACCTGGATTATATTTTCTTGACATATAGTATTGTTTATTCGCTATAGGTATACCATTGATTTTAGATATTGTCTTATTACTGACATGAATAGAACAACTTTTATGGTTAGCTGCATGTGTCTCATGTAATGGGGATGTTGTGGCGACAATTAAACCAACCAGGCTCAATTTAGCAAATGCATTCATATGAAGTCTCCTTATAATATGTTCTTGTTATATTATACTATGCTTTTTATGTCCCGCAATACGTCTGATATACTCTGTCAGTTGGAGGGGCTGGACTTAAATACTGTGCCTCATGATGATCATCAAAAGGATGACTTAATGCTTCAAGTAATTGATGTAACTTCGTATAATCCTGAGCAAGTGTAGCATCACTCAGTGCTTCTTCTACGAGATGATTTCTTGGGATTACTGCGGGATTGACGGATTGCATTAAACTAAATGCATCGGTTGTTTCATCTTGTTGAATAATATCTTCCCATCGTTTATACCAGGCTTGTACATCATCGTGTTTAAAGCATCCTTCTTCTTTAAATGTGTGAGTCGCTAAACTTCTGAAAGTCTTCGTAAAGTCGAGTTCATATTTCTCTAATAATGCAAGTAAATCAATCACGAGTTGGAAGTCTTGTTGTTGAATGTTCTCAATGCCAATCTTTTGACCAAAGCGTTTCATATAATGAGAAACATATAAATCCTGAAACGTACCAAGTGCAGTTTCTGCATATTGTATTGCTAGTGCATCATCATCATCAATTAATGGAATAAGCGTTTCAGCAAAGCGTGTTAAGTTCCAAAGTGCGATACTCGGCTGATTATCGTAAGCATACCTACCATATTGATCGATTGAGCTAAATACAGTCGATGGATGATACGTATCCATAAAAGCACAAGGACCATAATCAATTGTTTCACCACTAATCGTCATATTATCTGTGTTCATTACACCATGGATAAATCCAATCGATTGCCATTGTGCGATAAGAGAAGCTTGCTTTTCAATCACTATGTTAAGTAAAGAAAGATATGGGTTATGATCGTGCTTTATTTCTGGATAATGACGTGATATTGCGTAATCTGCTAATTGTTTAATATTATTTTTATTCTCAGTGCGCACTGCATATTCAAATGTGCCGACGCGTAAATTACTTTGAGCAATGCGAACAAGTACAGCACCTGGTAAAGATGTTTCACGGTAAACATTGTCTCCGCTGAGGGACGCTGCAAGACTTCTTGTAGTAGGAATATTTAATTGATACATCGCTTCACTAATAATATATTCTCTAAGCATCGGACCAATAGCAGCGCGACCATCGCCTGAACGAGAAAAGATTGTACGACCAGAACCTTTTAACTGTATATCATAACGCTTGTTGTCTTCTGTCAAATGTTCACCAAGCACATGTGCACGTCCATCTCCAAGCATTGTGAAATGACCAAATTGATGTCCGGCATATGCATGTGCAGCAGGTAGACTTCCTGGCAGTATCTCTTTTCCTGATAAATATTCAGGATAATCTTGAATGGATACATCTATATTAAGTTGCTCCGCTAATTTTGTATTAAATATAACAACTTCAGGTTGAGCGGGTTTGTCGGGCTGACTAATTTCATAAAAGTCATCAGATAACTTTAAATAAGAGTTGTCGAAACGAAGATTAAACATGTGAACCTCCTTGAAAGGATATTGTAGTTTCATCTTAACATTAAGACGGACAAAATGATGATATTTTAAATTAATGATAAAATAATGATGGATAAGATATTACTGATATTTTCTTATAAAGTCTAACAAGAAAGAGATGATCTGATGCGTTACGTGATTAAAAGTAAAAACATATTTACTGAAGAAGGTATAGTTGATGGTTATATTGTTATTAATAATAAAAAGATAGAAGCCATTCAAACGGGTTTATATTCTGGAGAAGGCAGTGTATGTGATTATCATGATGCTTATATAATGCCAGGATTTATAGATATTCATATTCACGGTGGATATGGTGAAGATGCTATGGATGCATCATTTGAGGGACTAAAGCATTTATCGAAATCTTTGCTGAGCGAGGGCACAACATCATTTCTTCCCACAACAATGACACAATCGAATGACAATATTATTCAAGCACTTCAAAATATAAAAAATGTGCACAATGATGAATATGAAGGTGCAGAAATATTAGGAGTACATTTAGAAGGTCCGTTTATTTCTGAGGAGAAAATTGGTGCACAAAATCCTAAATACGTTCAGCAGCCAAATGTAGAACAACTCAAAACATTCCAGGAACAGTCAGGAGATTTAATAAAGATTATTACATTTGCACCTGAAAAAGAGGGTACAAAAGAAATGATTGAAAGTTTCCCTGAGATTATATTCTCAATTGGGCATTCTGCTGCAACTTATGAACAGGCGGAACAAGCAGTAGCTAACGGTGCACGACACATTACACATCTTTATAATGGCAGTTCAGGTTTCCAGCACCGTGAACCTGGTGTAGTAGGAATGGCGCTTACTAATGATAATATTCATACGGAATTAATAGTAGATGGATTGCATGCACATCCGGCAAGTGTAAAACTTGCCATAACAGCAAAAGGTAATGAGAAATTTTATTTAATTACAGATGCAATGAGAGCGAAAGGAAAACCAGATGGTGTTTATGATTTAGGGGGCCAGGCAGTAACTGTGAAAGATGGAGAAGCCAGAATAAGTTCTGGCGCACTTGCAGGTAGTGTATTAAAGATGAATCATGGTCTTAAGCAATTATTAGAATATAGTGGGAAAGATTTAAGCGAACTTTGGCGAGTGACAAGTCTAAATCAGGCGATTGCTTTAAAGATAGATGATAGTAAGGGTTCAATTAAAGAGGGAAAAGATGCGGATATTGTTATACTAGATGAGAATTTTGAAGTTATATCGACGATCAAGTCAGGTAAACGATATGAATTTTAATTATGAATTAAATTATAAATCTTGTGATAGAAGGGAATGTAAAATAAACTGCGAAGTAGAGGTGTACGCACGCTACTCACATAGTCTATTTTACATTCCCTAAAATTGGTGTTTTTATTATTATAGAGACCAATTTATGACTCGGCCACTTTTTTTATATTTTATAACTCTATAGATTTATTGATTGAAGTATCGCTACCAGTATCATTAGAAACTAATGATTTAATACCTTCTACAACAGTTTTAACTTTATCATCTGTTGCCCAGTATTCAGCTGAATCTGGTACAACTTTAATAAGCACTACATTTGGATCATCATGTGATGTGCTTAAGAATAGTTCAATCCCTTTACTCCAATATTCTTTTTTCTTCGCATCATCATTTATAATTTCAGCATGTCCTGCGATGGATACATAACCTTTTTTCGTAAATGCTAAATTCACACGGTTATCATTTTTTATTTCTTCAGTTTTCTCTGTAAGTGTTGATAAGAACCATATGTTACCTTGATCATCTACATCTTGATAACTCATCGGTCTAGATACTAATTTATCTTGGTGGATTGTTGTTAACATTGCAATATCGTTCTTCTCGATTAACTCAAATAACTTATCATAAGATTGCTTGCTGCTCATACTTAATCCCTCCATATTATTGATATTATTATAATACCCATACTAATAGGAGATTATTCATATATATATAAATTTATTGACTATAATGATATATACTTGAATGTAATAGACGGTATTTATTAAAGTGTTATGCCCAAGTATTCGGAGCAATAATGGTAGAATAACTGAAGATATTATATTGTATGCTGAAAAAGGTGATGATCATATGGATATTAAGCAGTTAAAATACTTTGTAGAGATTGTACAACACAAAAGCATGACAGAGGCCGCTAATCAATTATATATGTCACAATCTACATTGAGTAAGGCGGTTAGAGATTTAGAAAAGGAATTTAATACTTCATTATTCACTCGTCAAAACAGACGTCTTATACTTACAGACGAAGGAAAGTTACTATATGATCAATCTTTAGAATTGATTCGGTTATACAATCAATTACCGGATGAATTACATCAAAAAGACGGTAATGAAACCGGGCATATTCGTTTTGGATTATCTACGATTGCAGATGCTAATAAATTCATGAATACTTTTCAAGCTTATCATGATAGATATCCGAAGATTACTTATCAATTGACACAGGGCGGTGGAAAGTCAATTGAGCAGAAAATATTGAGTAATCAATTGGATCTTGGTATAACATCACTTCCGGTTGATACAAATAATTTTGATTACTTACCGATTTATAAAGAGCATTTCTATATTGTTTTATTAAAGAATCACGTGTTATGCAATAAAAATGTTATTAAATTAAACGATTTAAAGGAAGAATCGTTTATTATGTTTGATGAAGCTTACTATATCAATGATTTAATTCAGACAGTATGCAGACAACAGGGGTTTGTACCGAAAGTCATCGCTAAGATAACGCAATGGAATATTATAGAGTATTTAATTACATCGAATATAGGTGTAACGATATTACCGGAAAATATTGCTAAGACACTCAATAAAAACCCTGAAATAACAATTGTACCGATTGAAAAAGAGATACTTTCATGGGAAATCGGTGTAATCTGGAAAAAGAACGTTTACTTAAATCAAGTATCTAGAAAATGGATTGATTATATGACGATTCATTTAAATCAATGATACATGAATTTTTTCATAAAATCTATCGATAATTGCTATTTTTATCGATAGATTATTTGTATTACAATAGTATAGCTGGGGGGCGAAATGAATGGCGAAAAAAATCATGATTACGCTATTTCAATTACTATTGATTATTTTAATTACGAGTGTGGGCAACTTACTGCAACAATTTCTGCATCTACCGATTGCAGGTAGTATTATCGGTCTTGTATTATTTTACATCTTACTTATGACTGGCGTGGTAAAGGAAACCTGGATTAAATCAGGTGCCAATTTATTTTTGACGACAATGATATTCTTCTTTCTGCCTTCTATTGTAGGAGTAAAGAATATTATAGGCCAAATGGATAGTAACTTTGTAATTTTCTTTTTATTGATCGCATTTGGTACTGTCACTGTTGCCTACTTATCAGGTTATATTGCAGAGAAATCTATCAATCGTATAAAAGGTCGTGTACAAGATGTTAGTCATTAAAACAATTAGCATGATTATTATTACAATAGTTTTCTTTATCATCGCCAAGATGATACAAAAAAAGTGGCATTCACCTTTACTGAATCCCGCAATTATAGCAGGTATTGGTATAATCGTGATTCTACAACTATTTCATATCAGCTATAACACGTATATGTTGGGTGGGCAATGGATTAACTACTTATTAGGCTGTACAGTAGTGAGTTTGGCTTATCCTTTGTATTTACATACCGATAAAATAATAAAATATGCACCGACGATTTTTTTGAGTGTATTTTCAGCGATTATCCTTAACTTTTTACTTATATTCAGTACGTTAAAAATCTTAGGATATGCTAAAGAAGATATCGCTACTTTACTTCCGCGATCAGTTACGGCAGCAGTGGGATTGCAAATTTCTAAACAAATTGGTGGAGATGATACCATTACGATATTGTTTATATTGGCGACAGGGATAATTGGCAGTATTTTAGGTTCCTATCTCCTCGAGAAATCAAACTTTCAATCAAGTATCGCTAAAGGAATGTCTTTCGGGAATGCATCTCATGCTTTTGGAACTGCAAGAGCTTTAGAAATTGATAACGAATCAGGTGCATTTAGTTCTGTAGCAATGATACTTTCAGCAATATTAAGTTCATTTTTATTACCTATATTTTTAATGTTTTTATATTGAAAAGAGACCTTTTATTGATATTAAAAGGTCTCTTGTTTTATGAGTGTATAATCTGATTTTATGGTTTACTATTAATGTTTTGTATGAAAGTCTTTACCTGTTCGTTGATAGCTTCATCCTGGAACCATCCATCTTCTCGTTGACGACGTTTATTGTAACTAATAAGTAATTGCCATTCATCCTTCAACTCTGCACCCGTAATACTTAAGTGTCTATTCAGTGCTTCAACTGCATGCTTACCAATAGGTGAATGAATAACAAATGCGACTGGTTTTTGCATGAGCGTAGCTTCTGATAACATCCATTCTAATGCATTTTTAAGAATAGCAGGAACGCCCCCCATATATTCAGGGCTGACAATGATTAAAAAATCAGCTGCTTTAATTTTATTTCTCATTTGATTAACGATTTTATAGCGCTCCTGAAACTCAGTTTGAGGGTTAAATAACGGTAATTCTTTTACTTCATAAATGACATCAAATGAATGACCTAATATAGTAAGTTCGCTACCAATTTTCTCGAGTACTTTTAAATTGGTTGAATTTGGATAAGGATTTCCGCTAATGCCAACAATTTTCATGGGTTTGTCTCCTATATTTTTTATTTATTGTATTGAAATAGTATTGTAAAGCAACCTTTTTATCAAGCAATCAACACTTTTAATATTACAATCGATACTTTACTGATATAATCAACAAAGTTGAAACGGACACTTCTCTCATATATAATTTGCTCATATTATATTATTAGAGATTAAGGAGAAAAACATGGCTGTATTACCAACACATAAAGAAGCTTTATCAAATAAACAAGAAGAAAAGATAGATAACTATATAAAATTTCAAGACGAAAAAGAAATTAAACATTTAACGATAGATTATCTGAATGAATTAATAGCACACTATATGTTAAAAGTTCCTTTTGAGAATATTAACGTTCAAAATAAACAGGAAATCAATTTAACACTCGATGGACTTTACGATAAAATCATCTCAAATCATCGAGGAGGTTACTGTTATGAAATGAATACATTCTTCAGACATTACTTGCAGAAAAAAGATTTTGTTGCCTTTAATACATCAGCAACGATTGTTACACCAAAAGGAAGAAGTCGTGAAGGTTCCCATATGACAACTATCGTAGAAATCGATAATAATAGTTATATCGCTGATGTTGGCTTTGGAGATTTACCGATGAAAGCTATTCCAATTGGTACTCACGAACATTTTGAAACTGTTATGGATATTAATGGAACATTTCGTGCCATTCAGATAAACAATCAAATTTTCGTACAAAAGCTTGTGGACGGGGAATACAAAACGAAATATGAAGCAAGTATTCATGCACAGGATTTACAGGATTTTAAAGACAATATAGAATATAATCAATACAATCCGGAATCTATTTTTGTTAAGCAGTTGTTAATTACAATGCCAAATCCTGATGGACGTAAAACTATGACGCATCGTCAAATGACAATAACAGATCACGGGGAAAAAACAACAACTCCCGTGAATAAAGATAATTATCGTAAGCTTTTGGAAGAAAACTTTGGGTTAAATATAGATATTAAACGAATTGATGAACAGTAAAAAATGCCTCGGTTGCGATTGCAACCGAGGCGTTATTTCATTATTAATCTAAATCTCTCGTATTTAAGCGTATATTTTTAAGATTTAATCGACCTAAGTAAGCGAAGTATAGCAGGCAACCGGCAACGATTCCAATTATAGCGATAATTGTGATAGCTGTATTAATCGGAATATTGCCTTCAAAATCGAATATTGATTCTCTTAATGCTTTGATGACATAAGTCATCGGTGAATATGTGTGTAGTGTCTGGAAGAATTTATTAGTTAACTGTATCGGGAAAGTGCCTTCACTTGAACCGAGTTGCAAGATTAATAAAATAATCGCCAGGAATTTTCCGATGTTGCCGAATGCTGCTACCAAAAATGATACGATCAGTACTGCAGCAATAGACCAAACGATTAAAGTAAGTGTGAAGTATCCACGATTGGCAATTTCGATATCTATTACGTACTGTGTAAATAAAGATAAGAATAAACCTTGTAACAAACCGTGTATTAACATTAAGCCAAGTTTGTTCAGCCACCAGTTAACAGCGCTCTTTGATTCCCCTACGCGTTTATCGACTGGATAAATTGTAACAAATGCTATGGCCCCGACATATAGACTTAAACTTAGTACATAAGGTGCGAAACTTTGTCCATAGTTTTCTACCTTTGTGACATTATGTTCAACTGTAGTGACTGGATCACTAATGGTCATTGCATTATCTTTGCTAAAAGATAGATTGTCGGTTTGCTTTAATGATTTATCGATATTTTTAGTGATTTGATTTGTATTTTCAGCGAGTTTATTTAATCCATCAGTGATTTGACTTGAACCGGTGATGAGTTGATTAAACTGCTCATTTTGTAATTGAGGTAATGCAGTTTGGGTTTTAGCAAGCCCACTATCAACTTGTTTAGAACCATTTGCTAAATCAAGCTCAGCTTTTTCCATCTTCTTCAAACCACTAGAAAGCTCTTGAGATTGACCACGCATATCTTTAATTGAACCAAATATTTTCTTTAAATAAAGTTCACGCAAAGATAATGAAATGTTATCTTTAACCGCTTGAATACTCTTGTCACCAATACTTTGTCCGGAATAGCTATAACCTGGGTTAGTTTGAACGTGCATTTCCATATGTTTAGGATTTGGATTGAGCATTGTAGAAGCATCATCTGAGAAGTTTTTAGGAAACTCGATGACAGCAAAGTAATCTCCTTTTTCAATGCCATTTTTAGCTTTTTTTGAATCGATGAATTCCCATTTGAAATCATCATTTTCTTTGAGTTTCTCGATTACTCGATTCCCAAGATTCTCTTCTTTGCCTTGAATCTTAGCGCCTTCGTCATTATTAACGATTGCAATGGGAAGATCTTGTGTCTGACCGTAAGGATCCCACATAGAGTAAATGAATACGGCACTATAAATAATCGGTAAGAATAAAATAACGATTAGCGATAAAAATAAGACAGGATGTTTCTTTAAAGCCTGAAAGTCTTTGAACATGTTTATTTACTCCCTTTTATTATATTAGTAAAATAAAAATATTATTTGCAGACAATTATAATAATTTTTATTTCAAAATACATTTTACTAGTATAGTATATGTAAAATTACAACACAAGTTATTTGTTCTAAAGCATTTAAAAAAATTAACTTTTGTTCAACACAAAAAATAATAAAATTAGACAACGCTAAAACTTTAGATTATACAAAAATGAAATGGGTATGATGAAAATAATATAAAAATTAAGAAGCGGGAGGTTTGTTATGCATAACGGGAAATTATATTGGCCGGAAACTTACGTAAAGAAAAACTATTTGGATGAAACTGAATCGCATTATGATGTAGTGATTATTGGGGGTGGAATGAGCGGGGCATTGACAGCATTTAGAGTTGCACAGGCAGGACATCATACATTACTCATTGATAAAGGTGAAATAGGGAGTGCGAGCAGTGCAGCCAACACTGGGTTAATGCAATATATGAGTGATAAATTGTTGCATGAATGTGTAAAAGACTTTGGAGCGCTTGAAGCCTATCACTTTTATAAAGCAAGTAAAGAAGGTCTGGAG
Organism: Macrococcus epidermidis; assembly: GCF_024205965.1. Classification (NCBI taxonomy): domain Bacteria; kingdom Bacillati; phylum Bacillota; class Bacilli; order Caryophanales; family Staphylococcaceae; genus Macrococcus; species Macrococcus epidermidis. The sequence continues at coordinate 129,035 of NZ_CP073819.1, forward strand.
GATATCGAAGCGATTTCGAAATTATTAGACGCGCGCGTAAATTTCATTAAACGTGACAGTCTATTTATCGCTTCTACTAAGCGTGATAAAAAAATCATTAAAGATGAATACGAGGTGTTGAAACACTTTGATTTCCCGGTAGATTACGTCGATCCAGAGCAACTTGAAGAAGTATATGGGATTAAAAAATACAATGCACTTATTACACATGAAGATGCTGAAATCAATCCTTATGTATTTGTGAATGAAGTCGTAAAATACGCACATAGTAACTTCCATTTAGATGTTCTTGAAAATACTGAGTTAGTGAAGTATGAGAAGAAGGAAGAACAAATATTATGTCAGTTAAATGATAGAGTAATTATAACTAATAAACTAATTATGACAACAGGATATGCGAAAAATAAAATAACGAAACGTTATATTCATCGTGAAGAATTTGTCGCAAGTTATGCAGTTGTGACGCAGCCGATTGAAGAAAATCAATTCTGGAAAGATAAAGCGATGATTTGGGAATCTGCAAGACCATACTTATACATAAGACATGTCCCGGGAAATAGAGTGTTAATTGGTGGATTGGATGAGAAGACAGATAAGATACCTAATGAAAAACATATTCAAAAACAAGGCCAACGATTAATTAAAGCGTTTAATAAACTGTATCCGGACATTGAATTAGAAGTAGCGTATGCGTACGGTGCAAGATTTGGTGAAACGAAGGATGGGAAACCATTTATCGGGAAGATAGAAGAAGATGCTGAAGTATATGGATTATATGGATATGGTGGCAATGGAACAGTTTACTCCTCATTTGGTAGCAAACTACTGCTGGATATGAACGAAGGGAAGTACAATCCGTTATCTGAGATTTTTAAGTTGAAGCGATAATTAATAGATAGATAGTTAATAAATAAGCATTCTACACATCGTAGAGTGCTTATTTTTATGGTTTCTACATTTGAGAGGTAGCTTCAGTGTATAGTAAAAGTAATAATGATTTCGAGGAGGACAACTAAATGGAAATCAATAAAGCGATAAAAGAAAATCGTATATTAAAAAATTTAACACAAAAAGACCTTGGAGATATATTAAATGTTTCTGATAAAACAATATCAAGTTGGGAAACAGGACGAACTTATCCTGATGTTTCTATGATAATAAAATTAGCAGAAACGTTTGATTTATCTCTAGACACATTTTTAAAAGGAGACGATGAGATGATTAAAAAAATTGATAAAGATTTACGGTTTAAGAATATTTATAAATACCTTCTTCTATTCATTGGATTGTCTATTATTACTTTGACCCTCTTTTTATATATTTATCAGGATAGAAATGCGATGGTTGATAGATTCAATCCATTAATGGAGTATAAAATAGGATATGCCGTATTACCCAAGGAAGTTACTTATAACGATGGAAAGAAATATAATTCAACTAGAAAAAAGAAACAATATCCAGATCAATATAAAAATATTGTTGTATTAGACTCACCATTTGGGGACACCTCTGTTTTAGATTTTTATGGTGGGAAACCTCCAGAAGGAAGAAATTACGCAATAGTAAAACATAAAGGTCAATATGTAGAAAAAATGGCTTTTATAAAATGGGAAGCAATACCGGAGTTATATCGACAAAATATGGAGAAAGATTTTATAGGCATTCCATATTAACTATTCCCAGGGGAATAAGGACTATAAATCATTTTATAGTCCTTATTTTGTTGTATTATAAAGATATTAGATGGCGAGAATTAGCTTTGGCAAGTTATGGTGGATGGGAAGGAGCTGTTGGATATGGATGTTGGAAATCAAATAAGAAAATATAGAAAAGGAATGGATTATTCTCAAGCAGATTTGGCAGAGAAGATTTATGTTTCAAGTCAGACAATATCAAACTGGGAAAATGAGAGAAGTTATCCTGACCTATATAATTTGATTGCACTCAGTGTTCTATTCAACGTTTCTTTAGACGAACTTGTTAAAGGAGATGTAGATGAAATGAGAAATGTAATTGATAAGAGTAGTATGAGTAAGTATTCGTGGTTGATGTTAATCTTTATGGTATTAGGTTCACTTTCTATTGGGCCAGTACAGAAGTATTTAGGAGATTGGGGTTTAGTTATAACATTTGGGTTACTGCTCGTAGGAGTTAACTATGCTTTTAAAGTTGAAAAACTATTAATTTCTCAAATTCGGGGTATATATACATTATAAATTTTTAAGGAGGAATTACAAATGAGTAACAATCCATTAAATAAGTATTTTAACGAAAAATATGAAGAGCAGCCACAGGAATATCCTGGTATTCAAAGTAAGATGACACCTGTTCCTGATTGTGGTGAAGAGAGTTATAAAGGTGCTGAGAAGTTAGTTGGTAAGAAAGCGCTAGTTACAGGCGGAGATTCTGGTATAGGTCGTGCTGCTGCTATTAGTTATGCTAAAGAGGGCGCAGATGTTGCAGTTAACTATCATCCGGATGAACAGTCTGATGCTGAAGAGGTTAAACAAGTTATCGAAGCAGCTGGTCAGAAGTGTGTATTAATTCCTGGTGATCTTCGTGATAAGCAATTTGCTAAAGATATGGTAGATAAAGCTCACGAAGCGCTTGGTGGGTTAGATATATTAGTATTGAACGCTGGTATGCAGCAATATGAATATGATATTGAAAACTTAGATGAAGCGCAATTACGTGACACTTTTGAAGTGAACGTGTTCTCTGGTGTCTTCTCAATTCAAGCTGCATTGAAATATTTACAACCTGGTGCAAGTATTATTTTGACAAGTTCTATCCAGGGTGTAAAACCAAGTCCACATTTATTAGACTATGCAATGACGAAGAGCTGTAATATTTCATTGACGAAAGCATTAGCAGCACAACTTGGCCCTAAAGGCATCCGTGTCAACGCTGTAGCACCTGGTCCAGTTTGGACACCACTTCAAATTTGTGGTGGACAACCGCAAGAGAAAATTCCTGAATTTGGTAAGAAAGAACCGTTACAACGTGCTGGTCAACCTGTAGAACTTGCTGATGTATACGTGTTACTTGCGAGTGATAATGCAAGCTTTATTACAGGTCAAGTGTATGGTGTAACTGGTGGTTCTCCAATTAATTAATATATTTATTAAATTTATTAAAATTAACGACTTATTTGCATATAGATATGAAAAGACATGCCAGCCGGCATGTCTTTTCATTATGGTTTTTATTGTTGTGTTTACTATTTCGTTCGTGAATTCGGTAAAGTCAATGCCATGATCCAATCATAAATAAGATTAATGCTGTATTGAATAATCGTCTTGTAGAATATTTAGACGTTAAGTAAGAAAATTGGAATCATAATACCATAAATGAGCATAAATATTGTCGTCAACCTTTCACTTGTAAACGGACACTATTCTCACTTATAATAATCACATCAGTAATATTTGTCAATAAAATGATTTTTGGAGGTGACGTATGAAGCAACGAAGTGATGCCATGCATAATAAAAAACGTATACTAGAAACAGCAAATCGTTTATTTAGTGCAAATAGCATCAGTGAAGTGGCGATGAAGCAAATTGCTACGGATTGTGGTATTGGACAGGGCACTTTATATCGACATTTCAGTAGTAAAGCAGAGATTTGCCAAGCTTTAATGGATGAAGCGATAGAGGAGATGTTTGTAGAGATTAAAAAGATTCAACAAACGCAGTTATCAGATTCTGAAAAGGTGAAGGAAATCCTTCATTCATTTGTTACATTAATAAGTGATAATCGAGAGAAGTTAGAGGAAATGAAAACTGAAGGCAGTAAGCGTAAAGTTATGATGGACTTACATTTCTATCCACAACTTAAAGCTGCTTTATTAAATTTAGTTGAAGCATTGAATATTGTAAAAGATGCAGATTTCCATACAGATATTATGCTAAATTCATTTTCGAAAGACGTATTTGAACACCATTGTATTGAAAAAAACGTTCAACCTAAAACATTTGCAGATAGAATTCACTACATATTTATTGAAAGATTAATGGAATAATTTAAATACGAATCTAATAATAATAACGGAAAAAGATGATAGACTTTAAAAAAACAGCACTTGTATTAATCGATTAACAAAAAGGAATATTAGTATGGATATAATCAATACTTTATTACAGATATGATGAGTGCGCCTAGAGCAGATTTACATCAATTTCCGATTGATAATGTATTTCCTGTAATGGGTCAAACGATGACACCTGAAGCATTTTTAGATTTAGTGAAGTAACAAAAAAGACGTCTACGTAAGTGTAGGCGTCTTTCATCTATTAGTCAGTAGTTACTGATAATTCAATATTAATGCTTTCTTTTAAAGCTTTTGAGTAAGGACAGAAATTGTGTGCTTTTTCTACGAATGATTCAGCAGTCGCTTGATCTAAACCTTCAATGCGGACTTCTAATTCAGCAGCTAACTTAAAGCCACCATCAGATTCATCTGAAATTAACTTTGCAGTACCTCTTACTTCAGGGTCGATATCGGTATGACCGGCTTTTTTTAATAGTAATGTTAAAGCACTGTTAAAGCATGCTGCATAACCTGCTGCAAATAATTGTTCAGGATTTGATTCAGTTGTACCTTTACCGCCTAATGCTTTTGGTGATTCGATGTCTAAATAGAATGTGTTATCTTCACTAAACACCTTACCGTTACGACCACCTTTACTAATCACTGTTGTTTCATATAATACTTTATCCATTCTAAAGACTCCTTTTCGATTTATTAATCGCGCGCGATTGATAAATATAATATTAAACTTTATAATCTTTGAGGTCAAATGATATACTTATTAAAATAAAATATCGTGAACGATTGGAGGAAAAGATGAATACGCAAGGAAATAATTTGTCAAAACAATTATGCTTTTCATACTATAATGTGAATAGATTGTTTAATCAGTTTTATAAATCGTCATTAAAATCATTTAATCTGACTTATACACAATACTTAGCATTAGTCAGTTTATGGGAGAAACCGAGTCAAACTTTAAATGAATTAGGAAAAGAGCTGGATCTTGCAAGCAATACATTAACGCCACTACTTAAACGTTTAGAAGATAAGGGGTATGTGATGAGATTACGCCCTGAGAAAGATAAACGCCAATTGATCGTGCAGTTAACTGAAGAAGGGCGTATGTTACAAAAGAAAGTTGAAAACCATCTGTTAACATGTTTCTCAACGATTGAAGGTTTGACTGAAGAGAGAGCAAGTGAATTGATAGCAGAAAACAATCGTTTGATAGAGGCGATTCAAAAGAGTAATCTTAAGTGAATATCTTAAAGAGATGAGATATTATAAGGTGATATAATGAGTATAAATATGATGAGGAGGACTGAGTGTGTTAAAAGAACAGCTGGATGGAGTATTCATAAAAGAAGAAGATGGTTATTTTGATGAAGATAAAGTCGGTGCACAATTCTTTAGTATGATTAAACAATTATCTGGAGAAGAAGCATATCAGTTAATCGACGAAGCGATTAATTATTTATTGCATTCAACAGATACTGAAGTTATTGCATATATGTTGGAATTTATCTCAAGCCTATATGGTATTGCCGGAACAAACGAACTGACAGATTTACATGAAATGAAAGCTTCCGTCATTGATCGTCAAGTAGAAATCTATGGTAATCAGTTTACGCATAATGTATTAAATAATTTAAAACGAGAATTAGGCACTGCGACGTAAAGGGTCGTTCATATGTTATCTGTATGGAAAATATGTATATAGTAATCTTCTAATTATAAAATTAGAAATGTCAGTGTAGATATTATAAGGAGGACATAATGGATCAACTATATAAAAAACAAAGTTCCTCTAATAAAAACTTTAAAACAAAAGATTTTATAAAGTTTGTAACAAAGATGAGTCCTAAAAAGAGAGTATTTATGATAGGTATGTTTTTTACGCTATTAACGAGTGGTGCAGCACTTATCGTACCTCAGCTTACAAAGAATTTAGTGGATGGTAGCAGATTAACTCAGATGAATATGTCATTGCTTTTTACTTTGATTCTGGCATTTGTTGCTCAGCTTGGATTTGGAGCATTAGGTAGCTATTTATTACGCTTTAGTGGTGAACATACTGTAAAGTCATTACGTGAACAACTGTGGGATCACCTGCTTACATTGCCGGTTAAGTATTATGATGATCATAAATCAGGAGAAACGAGTTCAAGATTAGTCAATGATACGACTGTCATTAATGAATTGATGACCTCACATTTCCCTAACTTTATTTCTGGGGGAATTCAGTTGATTGGCTCGATGATTATTTTATTCATCATGGACTGGAAGATGGCAGGATTAATGTTCTTAGCCGTACCAGTAATCGGGCTGATTATGGTACCAATCGGGAGAATGATGTCTAAAATCGGTCGTCAGTTACAAACAGCGACTGCAGCTTTTAATGCAGATGCCAGTGAGAAATTATCAGAAATTCGTTTAATTAAATCGAGTAATGGTGAACAATATGAGAAACAATCTGGACGAAATCTCATTATGAACGTATTTAAGTTAGGGATTAAAGATGCGAAGATTGAAGCGGTCTTACAACCGATTATGATGACAGCAATGATTGGATTATTCGTAGTAGTATTAGGATACGGTGCGGTACGTGTACAAGATGGTAGTTTAACAAGTGGACAGTTCGTTGCGTTCTTGCTTTATCTATTTAATATAATGATGCCAGTCGGAAGTTTCGCGACATTCTTCTCACAATTACAAAAAGCAATGGGAGCAACAGAACGTGTTGTTCAATTAATGAATATGCCATCAGAAGCCATTGATAAAGGGATGACAAAAAATGTTTCAGGTGAAACAATTATGTTTAATAACGTTTCTTTCCAATACGAAGAAGATCGTCCAATCTTGAAAAACATTTCGTTTGAAGCGAAAGAAAATACCGTCGTAGCGTTTGTCGGACCAAGTGGTGGTGGGAAATCTACTATCTTCTCATTACTAGAACGTTTCTATCATCCGAGTAATGGTGAGATTAAGATTGGTAATACTAATATTAATGATGTACAACTCCATTCATGGCGCAGTCAAATAGGATTTGTGTCTCAAGACAGTGCAGTGTTTGCAGGTACAATTCGAGAAAATTTACAGTATGGATTAGATAGAAATTTATCAGATGATGAGTTATGGAACGGCTTATCTTTAGCGTATGCAGCATCATTTGTTAAAGATTTCTCGGAACAATTAGATACCGAAATTGGTGAACGTGGTGTCAAATTATCTGGCGGACAGAAACAAAGAATTGCGATTGCACGTGCTTTCTTGCGTGACCCACAAATCTTAATGCTCGATGAAGCAACAGCATCACTTGACTCACAATCAGAAGAGCAAGTTCAGCGTGCATTAAATCAATTGATGGAAAGACGTACTACACTCGTTATTGCGCACCGTTTATCAACCATTGTTGATGCTGATAATATTTACTTCGTTGAAAAAGGTATGATAACAGGATCTGGTACGCATCAGGAATTAATTTCAACACACGTATTATATCGAGATTATGTGAAAGAACAAATCGTTAATTAATGCCTATGATGAATGTCGAATCCCCTTTATAATAAAATTAATATATGAGGGGAGCGTTGGAATAATGAAAGTACTATTAATTGAAGATAATGAAACATTAGGTGGATTTCTCAAAGATATTTTAACTTTGAAAAAATATAATGTTGAATGGCTAAAAGATGGTAACGATATTGAATATTATTGCCAATCGGGCGGATATGATATTTTATTATTAGATTGGATGTTACCATCTACAACAGGTATTGAAGTTATTAAAAAATTACGTGCACAACATATTCTGCTTCCAGTCATTATGCTGACTGCAAAATCTGAAGTGACTGATAAAGTTGAAGGACTTACTATAGGCGCAGATGATTATTTAACAAAACCGTTTGATATGGACGAGTTAGAAGCGAGGATGATAGCAGTCGTAAAACGTTATCAAGCGATAGGAAATAATACTAAATCCATCGGAAATATAACTTTTGATATTATCAAGCATGAATTTTTAATTGAGTCATCCGTAATTAATTTATCACAAAAAGAATATCAATTATTAGAACTATTATTTTTAAATCAAATTGTTTCACGTGATATGATTTTGGATAAAATTTGGACGATTGATCAAATTGTAGGAGACAATAATATAGATGCACTCATCCGTTTATTAAAGAAAAAGCTGGAAGCTGTCCATGCCACTGTAAAAGTTAAAAACATACGTGGGGTTGGATACAAGCTGGAAGTGATAAAATGAAATCCTATCATTTTAGAGATGCTTTCATCCGATACACTATTTTACTCTCATGTATTATGCTTGTTTTATATGGAAGTTTAGTATTTGTCTATAATGCACAAGTAAATACTGAAATTAAAGAAACTTCTGAACAAAATTTAAAAGATTTGAAGTTAGTTATTCAATCTAAAGAGATTATCAATCAAGGTAGATATTATATTATTGAATCAAAGGGACATATTGAAAATCATTCGAAATTATCCGGACACACGGTTTCGGGAATATTAGATAAAATGAAAAATCGTAATACATTCAAATACGAAGGATCAGAAGGTATTTTTAATATCAATAAAGATAGTGTGAATCGTCAAACGATTTATAGCATTACTGACGTATCTGATTACGAGGAGACAAAAGATTTATTATATAATCTGATGTTATTTCTAATGCTATTTACACTCATTCTTATTGTCGGCGCTGCCTATTATCTTGCGATTAAACCGATTAGAGCATATGAAGAAATGTTACAGGAACATCAGACATTTATTCAAAATACAACACATGAAATGAAGACACCAATTGCTTCTGTGTCGCTTGGTATAGATTATATTAAAGCGCTGGAATCAGATCTTTCAGAGCAAAGCTTACAATCATTAACTAAAATGAAGCAGGAAATTAATTACATGCAATCATTAATCTCTAAAACTTTAAATATTTCTTCTGAAAAAGATACTGTACCAGTTGATATTATTCCGATATTAAATTATACGATTGAACAATTTGAAAATTTGTTTCAAATTAAAGTTGAGAGAATCTATGAAGCGTCAATAATTTATGCTGTCGACGAAGAAGATATAAAACAAATTATGACTATATTATTGGATAACGCAATTAAACACAACGATTCTTTAGTGAGTATTTCTGTGAAAGCTATGATAAAAGAACAACGATTGGTTTTAGAAGTTGCCGATAATGGTGTTGGCATTCGACAAGATCAAATCCCATTTGTATTCGATCGTTACTATCGAGGTAATAATGAAACAGAAGGGTCAGGTATAGGATTAGATATATTAAAAGTAATTGTAAAACAATACAGTGGGACGATTGAAGTACAATCAGAACAAAATAAACAAACCAAATTCATTCTAATTTTATAGAATGAATTTGGTTTGTTTTCAGTTTCATTTCAGTTTCTATTGTTATATTCATTTCAACAAATAAGTAATGGAGATGAAAACAATGGATGCAAGAACGAAAACAATGTTGAATAAAGTGCCTCAGATTACCGTATTCTTTTGGATTATTAAAATTTTATGTACGACTGTCGGAGAAACATTTGCAGATTTTATAAACTTTAATATCGGATTAGGATTAACGGTTACAACTTTAATTATGGGTGTAGCTTTGATGATTGCTTTAATACTACAATTCAAGTCGATTCGTTATCGCCCTTCAATTTATTGGGTTACTGTTGTACTGTTAAGTGTTTTTGGGACGTTGGTGACAGACAATTTAACAGATAATTTAGGAGTACCGTTAGAAGTTAGTACAATTGTATTTTCAATTTTATTAGGATTAACATTTTTACTATGGTATATTAGTGAAAAAACTTTGTCGATTCACTCAGTTTTTACATTAAAAAGAGAAGCGTTTTACTGGTTAACGATTCTTTTCACATTCGCATTAGGTACTGCAGTTGGAGATTTATATTCTGAACAACTAGGATTTGGTTATTTATATACAGGTATTGGAGTTTCATTGATTATCGCAGCAATTTATATTGCATTTAAATATTTTAAACTCAATAGTATATTAGCATTCTGGATGGCATACATTTTAACGCGTCCGCTCGGTGCATCGTTAGGTGATTTATTATCTCAACCTAAGGCAAATGGTGGTTTAGGGTTTGGTACGACAATGACAAGTATTATTTTCTTAGTAGCCATTTTGGGCATTATCATCTATTTAGCAACTTCAAAAATAGATAGAGTGGAATCAACGAATGTTGCAACGACAACTCTTAATCCTCAGCAACAAAAACGTGTTTTATTTCAGACGATAATTGTACTTGCTTTATCTTTAGTATTAGGTGTTGGCGGGTACTCTGTAAGAATGCACAATATTAATCAGGCTAATCATAAAGTAAGTTTTAAATCTGAAATGAAACAGTTTGCAGCGATAGAATCGAAATTAAATGATGCTTCGAAAAAGCAGGATTATAATCTTGCAAGTCAAAAAGCAGACCAATTAGAGCATGATTGGGATAAACAAGAACCAAAACTTAGAGCATTAGACAGTAAGCAATGGACACAAGTAGATGTGACGATCGATAGGGTATTATCAGCAGCGAGAGATAGTCACCCAAGTACAGCAAAAATTGCAAGTGCAGTGAAACACTCTCAAGATGTAATCCATACGCTTAAATAAAATCGTATGAAGGAGGTTGTTTCATGATAGATTATCGTTATTCCAAACGATTTATTATCATTATTTCAGTATTTTTCTTAAGTATATTTTTAAGTATCTCAGCAGGTTTGGAATTAAAAGTAAAATGGATTCATCATATGGATTTATCTACATTTAATTGGTGGATGTATCATTTTGGAGAACCACAAATGAATTTTTCGAGTGGGTTTATTACTGGTTATTTTACGATATTTGCAAAATACTTTGATGTATTGACTGTAGTCGGTATGACATTAGTAACAGCGGTTTATTTTATTCGCAAACATTACTATGTTTTCAGTATATGGCTAATTACAGTAGTAGCATCAGGAGGAATATTAGGCATCCTATTAAAAAAGTTGTTTCATAGACCAAGACCATATGATCATCTTTTACAGGATACTGGATTTTCATTTCCTAGTGGACATTCGCTTTCAAGTACCTTGTTTGCATTGATTGTATTAATCATCTTAATTCCTAGATTGCAGAAATTTTTTCCACAATTTATAGCGAATGTTTTAGTGCTTGTATGCTGGTGGAGTATTTTACTAAGCAGAATGTACTTTCATGCACACTTTTTAACAGATGTTATCGGTGGTGTTACATTTAGTGTGTTCTGGATAATGCTCTGTATGGTAATGTATGACAAGATATTTGAACCGGTTGGAAATAAAATAATAAAAAATAATAATAAGTTAAATTTAATGAAATAAAAAATAGCTGATGGATAGACGGTATGTCTATCTGCAGCTATTTTTATAGTTTTATCTGTTAAGAACTTATAGTAAATGTAATTATATACTATATCTGATAATATTGGTGTATATTGTTGCCGTTTATTAAATTAATGGAACTAATAAATGGCTATCATATTATCCACCTGTATAAATGGTATGTTTGCCGTTATTGATTGTTTCTGTATGTTCGTATCGTGTTTTTAGTCCGAATGAGCTATTACCTTTAACAATTTCACTCGCTTTAATAACTACTTGAATACTCTCACCAGCTTTAAAAAATGTACCTGAAGGTAATAATTCAATTTCAACTGAGACTATTTCATGTGGAGATAGTTTTAACTGACGTTCATGTTTTAGCCAAGGCTGTAGTGGTGTAGATTTTGTTTCATCTAATTCTCGATGTGATACACGTAGCCAACCTGTGGCAACTTGACCATTTTCAATGTGGTTGAAGTCAGGAAAATACAGTTCGTTACCATGTTTATCTAATTTCTTAATACCAGCAAATAAATCCATATCTTCATTATCAGTAGATACCCATAATTTTAATTTCATATTACCAGTAAGTTCGGTATCTTGTTCAAATACTTTTGTGAATCGTACTTCATCGTTTTCAGATGATGTATCATATGAAATACTTTCCTGTTCATCACTAAGAGTATCTGTCATTTTTAATGTTTTCGCATCTAAATAATAAGGCATTGCTTTTGTTTCTGGTAATGGCCAATTTGATGCAGTTTTACGTGTACCTTTATAGAATTTATCTCTTAATTCATATGTAACACTTGGCGTTTCTTCCCAATCGTTATCCATATCTTTTAAGAAGTGGTCAAAGAACGCTTTTTGCATTTCTAATGCTTCGCGCGTGTAGTATGTTTCCCACTCTTTACGACCGTGAATGTATAACCATTTTTGTTTTGACCCTGCTTGTTTAAATCCTTCAAAACTACCACGATTATGAAGACCTTGTGTTGACCAACTTGCACAAGCTAGAATAGGAACCTGGATGTCTTTTAAGTTAGCTTGCTTACCTCTCCAATAATCATCAAACAATGTATGATTATTTTGAAGTTCAACTAAATTTTCTATTTGTTTATTGTCTGGCCATCTTGTAACTAAACCTTGATACCAGAATCTAAAGAAGCCTGTATCGGGAATACCACCATGGAACGCTACTTCACGATACATATCATTTAACCCTTCCCAAGGAATCATTGCTTTTAAATGATTCGGTTGTAATGATGTTTAAGCTAGATAAAGATAGTTGCATAGAGAGGAAACTTTATTTATTATTGAATGAACATTTAAATAAATTTATGAAACGCAATGAAACAATAGGTGATATACCTTTTGATTACTTTATGAGCTATATTACAGGAGCGGGTATTGCTTTGATAAAATACTGGATATTAGATACTAATAGGATACCAAGCGAAGATTTAATTAAACACTTTTATAAAATTGTCACACGAGGTCCAGCACAAATTATTGCCGAGGAAGTAGAATAATATTTAATAATTCAACGTTCTTATAGATAATAGGAGTGAAAATAGTGGAAACTTTCAATAATCTTAAATGGACACGAGCCCCAAAGATTTATGATATTACAGATGAACGTATTCAAATCACGACAGAACCTAATACAGATTTATGGCAAAGGACGTATTATGGGTTCCGAAATGACAATGCTCCTGTATTACAAATGACAACGACAGAAACTTATTTCTCGTTTACAGTAAGAACAGATTTTAATACGAAACGTCGCTTTGATCAATGTGGTGTGGTGATATATTTAGATAGTGACAACTGGTTAAAAGCATCTATTGAATATGAGGATGATACGTTTCAGCGTTTAGGTAGTGTTGTCACAAATAATGGTTATTCTGACTGGTCATCATTTGATATTACTAGTGACATAACGTCTATGTGGTACAGACTGAGCCGCCGCGAGAGTGATTACTGTATCGAGTATTCTGAAGATGGTAAAGATTTTAAACAGATGAGAATTTGTCATTTGAATGAAGGGCAAGGAGAAATTCAGTTTGGTATTTATGCTTGTTCTCCTGAAGCATCATCATTTGTCGCAGAATTTACTCATATGAACGTAGGCCCTTGTCAATGGGAACCACATGTATAGTAAGTACTAAAACCACGAAGCTCATCACTTCGTGGTTTTTTAAATATTTTAAAAATTCAATTCATTTCACTGCTTTATAATGCTATAATAAAAAACTATATTATTTATTCTTTTAATAATAGAACAAAAAATTATTTTATTGCTCTGGAGGGATCCCCATTAATACAAAAACGAAACTTTCATTAAAAGAAAATATCTTTATCGGTTCTATGCTGTTCGGTTTATTCTTCGGAGCAGGTAACTTAATCTTCCCGATTCATTCAGGACAGATGAGTGGGGCAAATGTCTTTGTTACAAATCTTGGATTCTTAATTACAGCGATTGGATTACCTTTCTTAGGTATTATTGCAATTGGTGTTTCTAAAACGAATGGTTTATTTGATATTGCTTCACGTGTGAATAAGACATATGCGTATATATTTACAATTGCACTTTATTTAGTAATCGGTCCATTGTTTGCTTTACCGCGTCTTGCAACAGTGCCATTCGAAATCGCATTCACACCATTTATTGCTAAAGAAAATGTTCGTCTTTATTTATTTATTTTTAGTCTGTTATTCTTTAGTATCGCGTGGTTCTTTGCAAGAAGACCATCTAAAATATTAGATTATATCGGTAAATTTCTAAATCCTTTATTCTTGTTATTATTAGGTGTATTGTTTATTCTTGCATTCGTAAAACCGATGGGTGGCATAGATGCACCAATTCAGCCGGAATATAAAGATGGTGCTTTACTTAAAGGATTTATTGATGGATACAATACATTAGATGCTTTAGCTTCACTTGCTTTCGGTATTATTATCGTAACAACGATTAAAAAGCTAGGTATTACGAATCCATCTGATATCGCAAAGGAAACAGTGAAGTCAGGTTTCTTAAGCATTGTACTTATGGGTGTAATTTATACATTACTCGCACTGCTCGGGACCATGAGTTTAGGTCAGTTTAAAGTAAGTGAGAATGGTGGTATAGCATTAGCGCAAACCGCGCAGTATTACCTGGGCAATTACGGTATTATTTTACTGTCATTAATTATTATCGTAGCTTGTTTAAAGACAGCGATTGGCTTAATAACAGCTTTCTCTGAAACATTTACTGAGTTATTCCCGAAACGTAGCTATATCATGTTTGCTACGGTAGTAAGTATTGTTTCATTTATACTGGCAAACGTAGGTTTAACTAAGATTATTGAGTATTCGATTCCCGTCTTGATGTTTTTATATCCACTTGCGATTACATTAATACTGTTAACTTTAATCAGTGGTTCTTTCAATGATTCAAAAATTATCTATCAATGGACGACTTTTGTCACGATGATTGCAGCGATTATTGACGGTATAAAAGCTAGTCCTGCATTTCTTTCAAAATCTGCTTTTGGAGAAAGTGTAGCTACTTTCGGTGAGAAATTCTTACCTTTCTCTGCCATCGGTATGGGGTGGGTATTGCCTGCATTGATTGGTTTTGCAATAGGATTTATTTTGTATAAAATGCGTAAACCTGTTAAACTGTAAACAAATATAAAAGGAGGCATCAATATTTAGAGATGATCATTCGATAATGAAAACTGAGCAAATTAAATTGCACAACGTTTGAATTATCGGGATGAGTCTGTCTATTTATTGTATGTCTATCGTTCATAGGCTTATTTTGTGTATCCCAAACGTTGTGCGGGATACTTTTTTTATGAGGTGAGTTTATGAGATTAAATAAAACAGACATTTATGCAGGGGAAAAATTATTGTTCAAAGATTTACACTTTGAAATAGAAGCAGGTAAGCATGTTGCTTTGCTTGGAAACAATGGCATCGGCAAGACGACAATACTGAATACATTGATAGCGCAAGATGAAGAAATTGGACTGCTGGAACAACAACTTAAACAGTCGGACGTATCCGAATTAACGGTAATCGAGTATATAATGCAAGGACGACCAGAATTATATCAGTTGAAAATAAATTTAGACACAGATATGAATGCAATGAGTGATTACCTGGAACAGGATGGTTATACATTTGAATCTGAGATTATTACGAGGATGCATAAGTTTAATTTATCTGAAAGTGATGCTGAAAGGAAAGTGGTAACGCTGTCAGGTGGAGAGCAAACAAAAATATCTTTAATATGTTTGATGCTATCAGGGAAGACAGAGTTTATCTTTGATGAACCCACAAACCATATTGATGATGAAACGAAAGATTGGCTCGTAAACTGGATGAAACACAATGATTTTACGATTCTATATGCCAGTCATGACAGAGCGTTTATTAATCAAACAGCAGATTATATATTGGAGTTAACACGTGATGGATTAAGGAAGTTTCATATGACATATGATCGATATAAATCACAGATTGATCTAGAAGAGAAGACGAATGCAGCACGCGTTGAAAAAGAACAAAAAGAAAAGAAACGTATGAAACAAATGATTCAACAGATGCGTGAATGGCATCATGAAATGAATCATAAAGCGAGTGTACGAGATTTCGGGGAGCAGAAAAAGCTTGCCAAAATGGCAAAAAGGATGAAGGCACGAGAATCGAGATTGAATCATGAAATGTCAAATTTTGAAGGTAAAGTAGAAAAAGCAGTGCGTACGGAATATGATATTGAAGCGAGTGAAATCAATAATAAATACGTATTGCAATGCATAGATGTAAGTCATGCATTTGATGAACCATTATTTAACCATGTTACTTTTTCATTAGAACGCGGAGAAGTTGTTCAAATTAAAGGTAAGAATGGCTCAGGAAAATCAACGTTACTCAAATTGATTACCGGAGAAATACCGATACAACATGGAGAGATAAGAATGCCACCCACACTTGAAATAGGATATTTTTCTCAGAAACTTGAGAATTTAATATCAAGTCATACCGTCCTGGAAGAAATAACAGCACTTGAAATTGACGTAACTCAGGCACGCACGATACTAGCAGCATTCAGATTTGATGCATCACGTATGGATGATCTCGTTCAAAATTTGTCTATGGGAGAGAAGTGCAGGCTATCATTTGTAAAACTCTATTTCTCAAAAGCACATCTACTTGTGCTCGACGAGCCGACAAATTATTTCGATATTGAAATGCAGGACATTATCGGTAATCTGATTAAACAATTTAAAGGAACAGTGCTCTTTGTCAGTCATGATGCATATTTTAGTGACATGATTAAGACCCGTACATTAACGCTGCAGGATAAACACATAGTAGACTCAAAAACGACAATTGATGAAACAATTAATACGGAAGCACTTACAAAACAACTTAAGCATGTAGATAATTTAGAAAACAAATAATTTATACTTGATAACGCTTACAAAAACACTCGTGTATTATACAATGTAGATAAGATAAAAGTGTAGAGTGAGGTGTAAATGTGCGTAACGAACAAAAGTTGTTACTTCCGGTATCTATATTAGCAATACTTTTATTTATGGGTATCGTTTGGCTGAAGATGCCGCATGATGAACAAGGTAAACAAGAAGTGAAGACAGAACATATTACTGCAGTAGAGAAAGGGTTATATGATTCGGCAGAAGATGCGCAGAAGGCAATGGTGAAAAATATTATAAAGACAGATGATGTAGTTTCTGCTATTTATACACCAAATAAAGCATGGAAGACACAGTTCTATGTGATTCAAGTATCTTATCACAAAAATAAATCAACATATACCGGGTTTGCATTTGCAGTGCCGGAAGGAAATCAATATCGATTAGTACTGGGTGACGTTAATATTAAGACATATGACGGCATGCAATCGAAAAAAGATACGATGAAGGTAGGCAAAGATACAGTTCAAATGTATGTAGGAAATCCGGTAAGTAATCCTTTTGAAGACAGTATTCGACACTCGTTTGTTGAAGATCAGGTAGAAGTAGCGTATCAGGTGCAATAGATAATGCCGAAGCGGAATCGCTTCGGCATTATTTATAATAAGTTTGTTTCTATTGTTGTACGCTTAGATTCCAGATATTCCGGTAATACAAGAGGAATGGTATCAAAATCTAAACTTTCTTTATTCGGTTGAGGTGGTTTTGTACCATCCATGGTAGCAACTTCGAATAATATGTTGTTTGGATCTCTATAATAGATAGATTGGAAGAACTCACGATTTTTAATGTGAGAGTTCATAATATTTCTCTGTTCTAAACTGTTTTCTAACACCTGTAACGCTTCGATATCTTCAGATGATAAAGCTAGATGGTGAATTGAACCGATACCAGAGATACTATCATGAGATACGTCATCATGAATAATGTGTAACTCATGGCGGTCCTTTTTCTTATAATTGCTCATGATGGTTACTTTATTCTTTGAATCAAAGAAGTCAATTGTCTCTATTGTTTCAAAATCGAAATAGTGTTTAATTTCCTTGATTGTAGCCTGGTCATAACGTGTACGTAGATGGACAGAATCGAGAGCGATAATACGATGTTCTTCTGGGATTTCTGTATGTTCTGGAACAACATAGTCAGTGATATCCTCTTCTGAGTGCATCACGGCTAAACCAAGATTCGTATCATCAGGTCCTTCAAATCTTAATATGTAACGACCAGCATATTGCTCTAAGCCATAATGACAAATATCAAAATTATCGAATCGCTTCATAAAAAACTCAAGCGAACTTTTAGATTGAACTTTGAACATTAAACGCTCAATATCATTTGTTCCAAACTGCTTGTCAACCCCTTCAGTAATTTCGAAGATCGTCACTTCGGTACCTGGACGTCCGGTCTTATCACCGAAGAATAAGTGATACATATTATTGTCATCTTGATTGACAGTCTTCATAAGTAAATCCAGACCAAGTACTTCTCTATAGAACTCAAAAGACTTTCGTGCATTGCGGTTAACGATGGAAACGTGGTGGATAATTGTCATAGAACTCTTCCTATCTGTATGTTTGATATAACTTATTATGTACTGTGAGTATAAAGTGTTGCAAATATTTAATATTATTAGTATATTATTTGTACTAAGTATAATAATTATATCCAAAGTGTTGAAAAGCAATTAGAAATATTAGAGAAGATATAATTATAAATCAGAACAGGAGTGAATCAAATGAACGAAATGAATCAATTAACAGGAATCCACCATGTAACAGCAATTACAAGTAGCGCTGAGAAAATCTATGACTTTTTCAATGATATTTTAGGTTTAAGATTAGTAAAGAAAACAGTTAACCAAGACGATATTAATACGTACCATTTATTCTTTGCAGATGATGAAGGTAATGCCGGAACAGATATGACATTCTTTGATTTCAAAGGTATTTCAAAAGGACAACATGGTACAAATGAAATTGCTAGAACTTCATTTAGAGTACCGAATGATAAAGCAGTAGAATATTTCTTAGATCGCTTTGAATCATTTAATGTAAAACATGATAGTATTCAGGAAATGTTCGGTAAAAAGATTTTACCTTTTGAAGATTTCGATGGTCAGTTATATCAAATTATCTCTGATGAGCATGATAATGGTGTAGCACCTGGTGTCGCATGGAAAAATGGACCTGTACCTGAAGAATTCGGTATTTACGGATTAGGACCAGTGTTTATTACAGTAAATCAATTTACGGCATTTAAATCAGCATTTGAAGCGGTATATTTATTTAAAGAAACTCAATCAGAAGGTAATTATCACTTATTTGAAACAGGAGAAGGCGGTAATGGTGCATCGGTAATTATTGTAGACGACACTACAAGTCAAACAGCTTATCAAGGATTCGGAACAGTGCATCATGTAGCTTTCCGTGTACCAGATGAGGAAACACTTAGAGCATGGATTGAACGATTAGATTCATTTAACTTACCAAACTCTGGTTATGTTGATCGATTCTTCTTTAAATCACTTTATGCTAGACTTGCTATGCCGATTCTATTTGAAATTGCAACTGACGGTCCTGGATTTATGGGTGATGAACCTTATGAAACATTAGGTGAGAAATTATCATTACCTCCATTTTTAGAAGGACAACGTGACTATATCGAATCACAAGTAAGACATATTGATACAGTGAGAAGTAAATAAGGAGGGAAATGATGAACTATTTCTATCAGAAAAATGATTCAAATGAATTAGTTGTTTTATTTCATGGCACAGGAGGAAATGAATATCAGTTATTAGGCATCGCTGGTGAATTATTTCCTGGTGCTGATGTATTAAGCTTTGAAGGTGATAGTGGCAGTGGAATGAGCAGACGATTCTTCCCGCCTTTAGTGAATGGTGAGATGGATCGTAATGCATATAATGATGCGGTCCGTCGTGTAACAAAAGTAATAAATGAACTAAATTTAGATTATGATAAGGTAACTTTCCTAGGTTATTCTAATGGCGCTAACTTTATTATAGGATTCTTAGAGAATGCTATTGAGATAGATGTGGCAGTATTAATGCACCCATCAGATTTAAAGTATGACGTATCGAATGCTAAACGTAATACGAAAGTAATCATAACAGCGGGTGCAAACGACTATATGGTATCACCTGGACAAGCTAAAGCATTAGAAATGCAGTTTAAATCATCATTCGCTGATGTAAACTTTATGTTGTTTGATGGTGGCCATGAAATAACAGAAAAAGAGATTCAGCAATTGAAAGAGATAATATAAAGAAGCACTCAGTTCATATTGAACTGAGTGCTTCTTTACTATAATCTCATATTTTGCAGTTTTAGTTATTGATTAATATAATCATACACAATATCTATTTGTTCTTTAAAGCTACCATTAAATTTATTATCAAAAAAAGCACTACCAATAGTAAATGACCAGGGAGAAATACCTTTGATTTCATCTAAACGTTCGAATGAATCAATACTACCAGCTACACATACTGGTGCATCAAGAGCATTAACCACAGTTGAAATAAGTGTTTTTGCATCACCGGTATAGCGATAGCCTAGTAAATCTAATCCGTAAACTCCTTTATCTAAATAACTTTGAGCCTGTTTAATAATTTTATCAATCTCTCCACTCAGAATAGAAGGTCGATTAGTGATATCACCGATAAATGGCATATATTTAATATGGTGTTCATTACAAAATTTATGAATAGAATCAAAATAGACCGTACCCATTAATATGTCACAACCACAAGTTGCTGCAAGTTTAGCACCTTCTAAAGATTCTTTCTCAGTATATTCCACTACCTCTAAACATGTCGTTTTTCCATGTTCTTTCATCATACTAAATAATAATTTCATATCTTCTGCTGATAATCCTTTATCTTTAAATCCCCAATATTTTGCTTTAGATTCGATACAAGCCTCAAATATTTCACTTGCATTTTTTACAGTAAAATCATTATAAGTTAACATTACTATTAATTCACTAGTCATCGTTGAGTTCATCCTTAAGTATTTTATTAAAAATATTATCATGAAAAGATATGAATTACAATTTATTCCTTGAAATTAATGTAAAAAATAGTAGTAAATAAATGAACGTCTATTAGTGGGATATTGACATAACTTTACACTTAAAGTACATTAAAACTTAAGAAATATACTTTAAATTAGTTAAAATGATTGAGATAGGAGTAGTTCTGGTGATTAAAATTATTTATCCGTTTGCGATGATAGATTCTGTATTTGATATTGATTTTAATGCAGTAAAGTCTCAAGGTTTTAACGCTTTAATATTTGATATTGATGCTACATTAGTTCCACATGGAGCTGATACAACCACTGAAATAGATGAATTATTTCAAGAGATACATAAATTAGGTTTGAAAACGTTGTTATTATCTAATAATAGTGAGGAACGTATCTCTGAATTTAACCGTAATATAAATACGTTATTTATTCCGATGGCAAATAAACCGAACAAGTTGAACTATTTAAAAGCAATCGAAATGTTGGATGTAAAAAAGGAAGAAGTACTATTAATAGGGGATCAGCTTTTCACTGATGTGTTAGGAGCAAATAGAGCAGGTATTAAAAGTGTCTTAGTGAAATATTTGATGCATGAAAGAGAAACGAATATCGGCAAGAAAAGAAAAGTAGAAGCAATGCTGCTCAAGTACTACAAATTGAAGAAAAGCTACTCTACACGCCTTGAAAATATTGAGAAGAGGGTTTAATATGGCTAAACAAAGAAAATTGTTTTCTGAAATTCATCCATTTTTTTACGTGATATCGGTAAAAAAAGAAAAATTGAAACGACGATTGCAAAATAGAAAGAAAAGTTTTGCATCTATATTAGAAAAAGATAAGTTACCGAATGTAATTTATGCATATAATTCTAATTTAATTAAAAAAGGAAAAGGTATTGATCCAAAACTACAATACAATAAAGCATTCAATATTGATAAATCTGCAAAAACTATGAATGGACTAATAATTCACCCTGGTGAAGAGTTTTCTTTTTGGCATTTAGTAGGAAATGCGAATAAACGAAATGGATATAAAGATGGGCGTGTCATTATTAACAATGAAGTACAAGCCGGAACTGGTGGAGGTTTATGCAACTTAGCGAATACAATCAATCTTCTTGTACAGCATAGTCCTTTAGAGATTACGGAATTCCATACCCATTCAGATGCATTGGCACTGGATGAAGGTGAAAGAAAACCACTTAGAAATGGTACATCTGTTGCTTATAATTATGTCGACTACCGATTTAAGAATAATACCAATCAAGATGTTCAACTCTGTGTTTGGGTTGAAGATGAGAGGCTGTATGGTGAATTACGAAGCAAACATCCTGTTACGAATCAATATGAACTGATTGAAGAAGATCATCATTTTACAAAGCAAAATGAGAAATTTTATCGCCGCTCGATGATTTATAAAGTAACAAAAGATGCTGAAGGAAAAGTACTCTCTAAAGATCTTATTTTAAAGAATAAATCAGAAGTGATGTTTGACTATGATTTAATTCCAAAAGAATTAATAAGATAAAAGCCCGGACGGGCTTTTTTATTTTGTATTAAATTTCACATCATCTTTATGATTAAAGTCATAGAAAGAATAAGTAACTTCATGGGGTTCAAATCCTTTAAATACTTCATGTAACTTTACTTTTTGTATATGATTATTTTTGAGAGTAAATGTGACATAACCTTTTTCGAGCTTGTTATCAACTGATGTTTTCATATTTTCTAATGCCTTTTTAATTTCTTTACTATTAGCTGCAGTCTTATCTGTGTATAGTGGGTACATACCACCCGAATTAAGTTGAATTAACTTAGGATTATCTTTAATTTGGAACGTATATTGGTTGCCTTTGATTGATGGATTTTTAGATGCTTCAAAAAGATCTATAAAATGATGATATCTATTATGCGCTATCCCTGTAGATTGGAAATCTTTACCTACATTCATTTCCTTTGACTTGCTTGTCATTGATTCATTACTAAATTTATATAGTTTATCCTGCTTAGCACCAATTGTTAGAACAAAATCTCCTTTTTGAGGTGTTTTCTTCTTATTCATAAACTGCTTCATAAAAATTTCATTATCATTATCCCTGACAAAATCATAATTAAATGCACCGTATTTATTTTCAATCTTTTGAGGTGTGCTGTCAACCTTCTCTTTATAAGATAATGTTTGATAATCTTTTACTTTAAGCTGTTTGACTGCTTCTTGTTGCGCTTTTTTCTCATTGGATGAATTATTCTACTGGTTTACAGCCGGTGAGTAGTAATAATGCAACTAAGGGATAGATTATTGATTTTTTCATAAAGTATAACTCCTTACATATGATATATTTTTACCCAAATACAAAAGAAAAATAACATTTGCAAATAGAATATACATTTATTGTATGAAAAGGATATAATAATTTTAATTGTACGAATTACTTTATGAAGAGGTGTTATGTTGAAAGCTGTAGATATATTGATAGATAAATTACCTAATGAGTTACAAAAAATTGTTGTAGATTGTGACGCTAATGAAGTGATGGGTTATTTTATGGAAGAAGAAGCGAACACAGAATTAGCCTATTTGGTTTCAAATATTGCTACGCATATGGATACAGTTGAGGCGCATACCATGGGACAATTATTGTTTGATATCGCTGTTAATTGGCTGGATCAATCCTATTATTTAGCAGCCTTTCATGGTTTCAGAATTTTAGAATTACAAGAATTTAAAGATGTTGCATCGATGAAAGCATTTATTGGTAATGCAGAACACCCTGATTATGATATTATTCCAAATGCACGTTTTAGATATGTAGCTGAAAAGATTAAAGCCATCGAACCCATTTACAAACTTCAAATTCCTGATAATGTACATGAAATTGAATTGCCGGATATACTGGATAAAAAAGTGATGAAAGCTATGAAAGGCAAAACTTATGGCTTTAAAGATGCTAAATTCGGTATTACGAGAAAAGAATTTGAAGCAATCTTTGGTGAACCGACAGAAGCATTGATCAATATGGGAGAAAAATACGTAACTGCATTGTATTACCGCAGTCGATATAATAATACAATCATCTCTCCGTTCTTTAAAGGAGCAAAAGGGATGGATGAACAGAACTATGTATTTACTGATATTAATTATTATTATGAAATGCATGAGAATATTAGTATTAAGGCATTCATGAAAGTATGGGGTAAACCTGAGCAAAAAGGGATAGCTTTAGGTAATACAAGTTATCGCTATGGCAACGTGAATTTCTCGTTTGATAAGGATTGGGAAGGAAAGTTTTACGTGAAACAAGTGTGGTTTGGTAATGATGAAAGTGCACAAAAAGAACGCGAAAGATTTGATTTTGAGGAGCATTAAATGGTGAAATATAAAGCTATGAAAGTGCCGGATATTTTGAACGAAGAAGTTCTAAAATGAACATAGAATATTATTTGATAAATAGTTATAAACCTTTTATGTGTAATTTTTCATTAAATGATTAAATGCGTTATAATATACTTAAATAATTTAGAATAGGAGCTGTTGAAATTGAGACTTTATGCAAAGAAAAAGTTACTTTCGTGGACTCAAGATTTTTCGATTATGAACGAACAGGATGAAATCGTTTATACGGCGAAAGGTCAGCATGATTTATTAGGACGTAGAAAGCTAAGAATTCTTGATACAAATGGTAATGAGTTAGCGTTTATTAAACAACGTGCAGCAGCTTTTTCTACAACGATGGATGTATCAGTAAATGGTTATGAGACACTAACGATTCGCAAGAAGATGTTATCGTTTAGACCGACTTACCTTATTGAAGGAGAAGACTGGATTGTACGTGGTAACTTCTTAAATTATGAATATACGATTGAAGATGGATCTGGACGTATTGTTGCTGAAATCAGTAAACAATTCTTCCAATGGAGAGATACATTTGGCATTGATATTATTGATGAAAGTGCAAATGTAGCACACGTTATTGCGATTGTTATGGCGATTCACACAGACATGCAGGAAGGGAACACCACAGCTGCAACATCGGCAATATTATAGGTTGTTATCGCAGAAAAAGAAAAGAGGAAATCAACTTCGGTTGATTTCCTTTTTCAAGTTATTTCATATCTCTTATATATCTATACCTATATTTCTATTTCTTAATTAACGATATAATCTGGTTGTTTGTTATTCAGTTTCTTGTATACATTTTGTGTAACGATATCGGCCATCATATCACGCGCTTCAAATGTTGCGTTTCCGATATGTGGTGTGATGACTACATTGTCTAATTTTTTTAGTTTTTCATTGATTTCAGGTTCGAATTCAAATACATCTAAAGCTGCACCTTCAATGACTTTCGCTTCCAATGCATCAGCAAGTGCTGCTTCATGAACGACCGGCCCACGTGATGCGTTGATTAAATATGCAGTCGGTTTCATCATTTCGATTTGTGCTTTATCAATCATATGTTTCATTGATGGATTGTATGCAGAGTTAATTGTAATGAAATCAGACTGTTGAAGTAGTTCTTCAAGTGATACATATTTCGCGCCAGTTGATGCCTCACGATCTTCATGACGGTTTGGTCCTGTATAGAGAATGTTCATATCGAAACCTTTCGCACGGCGTGCCACAGCTTGTCCGATTTCTCCTAGACCAATAATACCAATTGTCTTACCTGAAACTTCACGGCCACGGAAAAATAAAGGAGCCCAACCGTTAAATCCTGTCGTACGGCATACTTTGTCTCCTTCAACCACACGTCTTGCTGCAGCAAGTAGTATAGCAAATGTCAGATCTGCTGTTGCATTTGTTGAAGCTTTTGGCGTATTAGTAACGTCGATGTCTTTTGTACGTGCATATTCACTATCAATATTGTTAAATCCAGCACCATAATTAGCGATGATTTTTAAATTTGGTGCAGCATCAATGACATCTTTATCTACATTAGTAGAGAGTAAACTGATCAATGCATCTTTATCCGCAATACGTTTAATTAGTTCATCTTTAGTTATTAGTTTATCTCCTTTGAATACATCAACATCGTCGAAATTTTCCTCTAAGTACTGTAGACCCTTTTCTGGTATTTCACCGGCTACTAAAACTTTCATTGTATTTCCTCCTCATTTTATATGATGCGTATATGTATATCTTAACAAAAATGATATATCGTTTGCACATAATGGAAATAGGGATTATACCTATAAGATGAGTAATTTGATTACTATTGTTTGCAAGGGGTAATGTAAATAATATGTATAAATATGAGTGGAGAAAGGAATGTGAACGACTTGTCAAAACTAAAAGCGAACCATGCACTTGTTAAAGCACTTAAACATTGGGAGATTGACCATGTATATGGTATTCCAGGTGATACGATAGATACAGTGATTGATGCATTGAAAGGTGCTGAAGATGAGATTAAATTTTATAATGTACGCCATGAAGAAGTGGCTTCTCTTGCAGCAGCAAGCTATACGAAATTAACAGGTAAAATTGCGGTATCTGTTGCAATTGGTGGACCTGGCGCAATTCATTTGTTAAATGGTATGTACGACGCTAAGATGGATAATATTCCACAGCTTGTCCTCGTTGGTCAAGCTAACACAGATTTATTAGGTACAAAGTACTTCCAGGAGTTAGATTTAACAGCAATGTTTGCTGATGTTGCTGTGTATAATAAACAACTCGATCAGGCGGAAAATGTATTTGAAGTTGTCAATGAAGCGATACAAACAGCTTACGATAAAAAAGGTGTCGCAGTGCTTTCGATTCCCGGTAATCTATTAAGCACAAAAATAGAAGATCACACAGACAAAACGCCTATAAAAACACCAGAACAAAATTTTGAGATTGATCAGACAAAAATTACGGAAGCAATAAAACTGATTGAACAAAGTAAGCATCCAGTAGTGCTTGCCGGAACAGGAACGAAGCATGCTAAAGAATTACTTGTGCAGTTTATTGAACATGCACAATTACCTTCTATTGTGACTTTACCTGCAAAAGGATTAATTCCTGATACCCATCCAAATATGTTAGGGAACTTAGGGAAAATTGGTACGAAACCTGCATTTGAAGCAACTAAAGAAGCGGACTTATTGATTATGATTGGTACAAACTTTCCATATGTAGATTATCTACCGGATGAAGATGTACCATGTATTCAAATTGATAATAACCCGGAAAAGATTGGCACTCGCCATAAAGTGACAGTACCATTGGTGGGTGATTCAAAAGAGATATTGCAATTATTAATTGAAAAATTACCAGCAATAAAAGAAAGACCATTCTTAGAAGCATGTAAAGAAAATATGGCGGAATGGAATAAATGGCTTGATGAAGATAGAGCAAATAACAGTTTTCCTTTACGCCCAGAGCGTATCATGGCAGAAATTGATAAGATCGCAGATGAAGATGCAGTATTCTCGATTGATGTAGGAACATCAACCGTATGGGGAACAAGATATTTAAGACTTGATCATAATAATCGCTTCTTAACTTCACCATGGTTAGGTACGATGGGCTGTGCTTTACCTGGAGCAATCGCAAGTAAGATAGCGTATCCAGATCGTCAGGCAATTGCAATTACAGGTGACGGAGCTATGGCAATGGTAATGCAGGACTTTGCTACAGCTGTATACCATAACTTACCGATGATTATTGTTGTATTAAATAATAAACAGTTATCATTTATTAAATATGAACAACAAGCAGCGGGTGAATTAGAGTACGCGATTGATTTTGGAGATATTGACTTTGCTAAATTTGCAGAAAGTTGTGGTGGAGTAGGTATTACTGTTACAAAACCAGAAGAACTTGCAGGTGCCTTTAGACATGCAAAAGATGTGAACAAACCAGTAATTATTAATGCGTATGTAGACCCAGATGCAGCACCACTTCCTGGACAAATTGTATGGGATGAAGCGTTAGGATATGCTAAATTTGAGTTACGTTCATTATTAGAGGAAAATAAATTTGAAAAGATGCCACCGTTAAAAACAATTATGAGAAGATTCTTTTGATACAATATAATAATGAAAGAGACAATCACTTAAGATGTTGATTGCTTCTTTTACTAAATAATAAGCATCGAGGAGAAAATGACACGTGCTTAGAAAAATTATACTGGGAATGTTATCCGGACTTTCATTATATATATTGTTGTTAATAGGCGATTATTGTTTTGGTACAAACACTGTCCGACTATTATTAAATATTGATTTTTTGACACATCAAAAAGAAATGGTTTTATGGAAAGAGTTATTACCACACTTTTTCGTTAGCATCATCCTCTTCAGTACGCTAGAACAATTATATCGAAAAGAAACATTATTCAAAATAGCGCTACTAATAACTATACTTGTTTTTATTTTGCTGTATTTATTATTAATAAATATTGCAGTATATCAACAATATTCATCTTCTTTACCGATGTTTTTAGTTTGGATGGTAGGTCATGTTATCTATTTATATATCGTATATCAATTTATAAAGGAAGAAGATCACCGTGCAAATTTTTAGAGTTAGCGAGAATCATGAAATATCTGCACGTTATTTAGATAATAGAAGATTGTCTAAACAAGTGTTAGAACTTTATCAGATTATTCGTGTGTGTTTATCGGCATTAAATATTATTGATGGGAACATTAGATACTTACACCATCCCATTGTTAAACATGTGTATAATGAAGGTCATCCATATATTTTAGATTGCTTTGCTATGCTAAAAGTGATGGATGATGAACATACACGAAGAGGCGGTAAACGTTCGGAAACATTTAAGAAAGACATCGACATTCTGGCTACTATTATTTCCGAACATAAGCATTTATTTAATACAGCAGCCCTACCACCATTATATGTATATGGTCCAGATAAGATTTATGGAGAGAATGCTTATATAGCTTATCAGAATTTACTATATGAAAAGTGGTTAAATGATAAAATAGCACCACGGTGTAGTTTTAAAATTAATAAAATTATGGAGAAAGAAAATGAATAAAGATCAATTGATTAAAAAATTACGTATGCAGCCACATCCTGAAGGTGGCTATTATTATGAAACATATCGCTCAAATGAAGTAACTGCTGATGGTAGAGCACTATATACAAGCATCTATTTTCTTTTAGAAACAGGAAATATCTCACATTTTCATCGGATAGATTCAGATGAATTATGGTATTACCAGGGAGGGGATTCACTTACCGTTCATATGATTTATCCCGATGGTAAGTATGAAGCAGTTAAATTAGGATTAGACGTAATGAATCGAGAAGTACCACAATTTTTAGTACCGAAACATACTATCTTTGCATCAAGCGTTGAAGAGGATAATGCATGGAGTTTCGTTGGATGTATGGTATCACCTGGATTTACATTTGAGGGATTTGAATTATTTACGAAAGATGAATTAAAGCAAGTGTATCCGCATTTAGAAGGTGTCATTGAGAAATACGCACTAACAACAATAGAGGAGCAATAAAATGAAATTAATAAAATTATTACTGAAAACGATACTAGGATTAGGATTTTTTACGGCAGGAGTACTTCATTTCCTAAGAGAGCCGAATTTTACGAAGATTGTTCCAGGTTATATACCCTTTAAAAAGGAAATTGTCTATATTTCCGGGGTAATTGAGATGATAATGGGTGTTTACTTGATTATCAAAAAACCAAGTGAAAGTGCTAAGAAGTTAATCAATATATTTTTATTAGGCGTATTTCCGGCGAATATTTATATGGCAAGAAAAGGAATTCCATTAGGTGATAAACGACTACCGAAGAGCGCTTTATATGGGAGATTACCATTGCAATTCGTATTGATGAAATTGATAAAAGTTTTATAAAACTCATTCTCGCTTAATATTTAGATTATATGGTGATTGCTATACGTATTGATAATATTTGTTTGTATATATCAAATTTTGGGTATAAATTTAATAACTCAAAAAAGGAGCTGAATATGATGAATAAATATATAAAACAATCTTCAGTACTCGTTCTAGGTGCATCATTACTACTAGGGGCCTGTGGCAATGAAGATGATAAATCAGTTGATTATAGCGAAGTAAAGACGGATGCGACTCAGGCGATTGAAATTGCACAAAAAGAAGTTAAAGGTGATCTTGAAAGTATCTCTTTTGACTATGATGATAAAGAGAAAAAGTGGGCATATGATGTTAATTTAAGAGATGGAAATGAATCTCATGAAGTGACAGTTGATGCTGTAAGTAATAAAGTACTTAAAAAAGAATCAGAAAAAGAAAATGACAAAGAAACGACAATCAATTATAAAGATGTAACGCCAGTTGAAGACATCATTGAAGTTGCTAAGAAAGAATATAACGGAGATGTGAAAGAATGGAGTTTAGATGAAGATGATGGCGTAGTAAAATATGACGTTGAACTCGCTAAAGATGGAAAATCAAAAGAATTTGAAATTGATGCTAAAACTAAAGAAATCATCAAATAGATGCTTAATCATAATATAGAAAAAGCTACAATTCGATAAGAATTGTAGCTTTTTCTGTTTAGACTAATCGAATAAGTAACATATAGTATAGCGTTCCTACAGCGATAGATAAAAGCATATTACGTTTCCATGAATGTAATACGATAATCAAAGTAATTGCAAGTATTGCAGGAATATTGGCAGAAGGTAAACTCCATTTAATATCCTTTAATGCATATACAACAAGTAATCCAAATACAGCGGGAGGTAATACACGACCTAAATATTCAATAAGCTCAGGTAATGGTTTATCTCCTTTAAATACGATGAAAGGTAAGAAGCGGGTTAACATTGTAGCGATAGTAACCGAAAAGATAATAATTAGCTGTTCTGCTATCGTCATATGCGCTCACCAACTCTCGTCAAAGGACGTTTAAAGACAATGAAAATGATGAGCATAATAAACATGGTAGGAAGAACAAAGTAAGACTTACCAAATATTAATAGACAGACAATAGAAATGATTATACCGAGCGTTGAAAAGCGTCTTCCACCTTTGAACCATTGTTCAAGAAAAATAACTAAAAAGAGTGCTGCCATTACAAATTCCAAACCTTCCAAGTCAACTGTAATAAAGCCCCCAATAATACTTCCTAGAAAAGAACCAGTTACCCAGTATAAATGATTGAATAACGTAACATACGTCATAACTAATCCTTTGTCGACATTTTTAGGAATGGACATTGTTTGATTAATAACGAATGTTTCATCACACATGCCAAATATTAAATACCATTTCTTTCTCCCGGTACCTTTAAATCGTTCGAGCATTGCAATCCCATAAAACAGATGTCGTGCATTAATCATCAGCGCGAGAATAAAAGCGCTAAATGGATTAAAGATACCAAGCAGCATCGTTGCTGCTACAAATTCCATAGAACCAGCAAAAATACAAGCACTCATAAGAACAGCCATCCATATCGGATGTCCTAAAGAATGCATGTATATACCAAAAGTCATTCCGAGAAAGATAAACCCAGTTAAAATTGGAATAGTGGGTGGAAATGCAACCTTTAATGCGAGTTTATGTCTGTTTTGATTCATACAATCAGCTCCGTACAATATATTATGACTTATCTTACATGAATAAATGATGTCACACAATCACAATTGTTTGAAAATTAAAAAAAGTAACTGGAATTATCCAGCTACTCAATTAGTTCTATATTATATCGCGTATTTCTTCTTGCTCATCAGTAAAATGAGCTCGATAAATGCAATGATTATGAGTGAGATGCCAAATAGAGGCATTAAAATTCCCATTAGAATAAGTAATATTGCGAAAAACCAAGTATATTTCATATAAGGCTGTGACTTAGGTGTTGATAGTTTACCTTTTTGTTTACGCATAAAGTAAATTTTAATTCCGAAGAAAGTCAGCACTAATAATCCAGCTAAGAATAATAAGTTAATGACTTTATTTGCTAGCCCAAATAAATTCCCTTCATGAAGTGGGATACCGACTGCAATAAATTTTGCAAGTATACCATAGTCATTAAAGTCGTAAATTGCAAGTTTCATTCCCGAATATTGATCAAGATGAATAGTGCGTTCGTCTAGTGGATTTGCATCTAGACCAGTCACACCTGTTCCAGCAGCTTTAGATAATACATAGGTCCCCTTATCATCCATCGGTACAGTGATACTATAAGGCTTCTTAAATCCTTCCTCTTGCGCAATTGCATTGATATGGGTAATCGGTAGTCTATTGCCGTCGTGAGATTTAGAATTTGTATGTTCACCACGTGTTGCCCATGCAATCTCATTATTAGATACAGGTGGCGTCTTTACGGATTCAGGGTAACCGACAAGTGAATGATTTACTGCAAAGTCATAAATTTTTGCACCTATAAATCCTGACCAGGGTAATCCAGTTAACACAATTAGTAATAAAGGAATACTTAAAACTGTACCGAGTATTGCATGGAACTTCGCTTGATTTTTACGTTTGATTTTAGAGGTGCTGTTTGTAATATATTTACGGAAGAAAGTCATGAATAATCCTGTAATGATTAAGAATATTGCCCAGCAACTTGCAAGCTCCACTAAATAATTAATAAAGGTATTACCAGTTAATAGATTTGAGTGCATTTCACGAGAGAAATTTGAAAATAATTTAGAAGGTTCTATTTCACCTTTCACTTGATTATGATGATCTAGATAGACAACTTTAGAAGTATCATCTGGTCCCATTATAGATACACGTGTGTTGTAATCGCCTTTTAGGAAACTTATCTTCATAACATGATACCCAGGATGACTGTTGAGTATGTCATCAATACCATCATTAAGCGATTGTTCTGGTTGATTCGTTTGTTCAAATAATAAATCGTGATTTAATTTGTTTTCTACTTCTGGATAGAATAAATACATGATGCCTGAAATACTTAATGTAATGATTAGGGGTGTAATGAAAATTGCTGCATAAAAATGCCATCTCCAAAACACATTATTAAAATACTTTTTCACAAAATTTCCTCCATATTTTCACAAGTTAAAATAAATATTAGCATAAAAGACA
This sequence comes from Macrococcus epidermidis, assembly GCF_024205965.1. Taxonomy (NCBI): domain Bacteria; kingdom Bacillati; phylum Bacillota; class Bacilli; order Caryophanales; family Staphylococcaceae; genus Macrococcus; species Macrococcus epidermidis. Next base: position 162,039 of record NZ_CP073819.1, read on the forward strand.
TAAATAAAAATCACAAGATTGTGAATATAATAGGTCAGAAATATGGAAATTTTGTGTATGAGTTAATTTTAAGATGATCATTCAATAACTGCCATTATCATTTGACCACTTTTAATTTTATAATGAACTTTCTTATTCGAAAATTCTTTGTTGTTTATTATACAAAGCAGGGCATCTATTACACCTTGATGCGTAATGATAAGGACTTTATCAGAAGAGTGATATTTTGAAAGGAATTTTTGATACCATTTATAAATTCTTTCGTAAAATTGAGCGGGACTTTCACCTTGTGGATAAGATTCATCCCAATCTAGTGTATTCCAAAAGAGACCTGGAAATCTCACTAATGCCACATCATTATCTATTCCAGCTAGAAGACCATTATTTACTTCACGTAAACAATCATCTAAAATTATTTCTTTTGAAAATAGTAGTCGATTTCGAATGATATTTGCTGTTTGAACTGTTCTTTGAAGATCGCTTGCTATAATAAAATCGAATTCAATGTCTTTTATTTTTTGTGATAGTGATTCTACTTCCTTTACACCTTCTTCAGTCAATGGTTCCTGTGACCAACCACCTCTTTTGTTAAGCGTATCCTGCCCATGTCTTACAAGGTAAAGTCTCATGCATTACTCTCCCAGCTCTGCTTTCTAATTTCGTAAAATTGCTGAACTAATTTATGTTCGTTGCTTATATCAAGCGTACTAAATCTTCGTTTGCCTAATCGTTTATCTAACATTGCAAAAGCTCGGATGAGCACGTGAGAATGTTGCATTGCTTCCTCTACGGAGAGTAAAAAATAATCGAAGAAGTCTTCTAAATGATAAACAGCATATTTCCCTTCTGCTTCTGCTGCATCTCTAATTGTTTTTTCAAATAAATCTATTTTCTTATCATCACAATTAAATGGTTGATATTCTTTCCCAACACCTTGCTTTTCTAACTCAAATGATTTTAAAGCAAACTGGATATTATCTGCTGTAAATATTTCTTGTTTATCAAATGTTATAGTCATTCGTGCTTCCTCGTCGTGAGATTTTCTATAAACAATTCGATTGATCGAAATACGATTTTTTAGTGGATCATAAATAAAGTCTTCAATAAGTTGTTTTCTTTTTGTCCATCTCAATTTATCACCTAATTTCTTTTTTATGGTTCAATATTATATTAAGTGTTTATATATTTCAATTATATGCAAAATGACATTTATTTATTATATATATTAAATTTTTTAGACAAGGAAATTTAAATACAATATATTATTGAATGGTATTAATAAAGTGTTTAATGGCTGCTATATGATTCCTTTACATCTATTTTCGAATGTGAGAAAATACTATCGAACAAAAATATTATCTAGTCTTAGTACTAGGTTATAATCAGAAAGAAGGAATATAGATGATTAAGGTAGTTATTCCTGGTGGTTCAAGGCCAGAGATATTAGAAGTGATAACAAAAGCGAAACAATTATATAAAGATGTTGTATCTTTTTTCGTATTTGATACAGAAGAGAATATTGATTCAAATGACGTATGGATATATGAACAGTGTGAAACTGAGGAAGATTCTGTTAAACGTGCGGTAGAAATGGCGGCAACTGGAGATGCCCAAGTGCTTATGAAGGGGATGGTTCAAACGCGTACGGTATTAAAAGAAGTACTTCAAAAAGAACATAATCTTTGTAATCAATCAGTATTATCTCATGTGGCACTTGTTGATTTACCGGGAAATAACAGGCAGTTATTATTAACGGATGCTGCAATGAATATCACACCAACTTCTGAACAGTTAAAGCAAATTGCTGATAATGCCATTGATGTAGCGCATCGCATAGGTATTTCGCAACCTAAAGTGGCTATGATTAGTTCTGCAGAGACATTTAATCCGAAGATGCCATCTTCAGTATTAGCAAGTGAGGTCGTTTCATTATTTAAAGGTAGTGAAAATGCGCTTGTAACTGGTCCTATTTCTTTTGATTTAGCTACTTCTAAGGAAGCTGCAGATCATAAAGGGTATGACGGCGTTATTCAAGGCGATGCAGATATCTTAGTAGTACCTACAATTGATGTTGGTAATGTATTGTATAAAGCTTTCTCAGTAATAGGAAATGCTGTAATAGGAGGTACAATTGTTGGTGCAAAAGTACCGATTGTACTTACTTCACGCAGTGATTCTCCAGAAAGTAAATTGTACGCTCTAGACTTTGCAGTACGACAAGTGAGGGACATATAATGGACGGAAAATATATATTAGTCATTAATCCAGGTTCAACTTCTAGTAAGGTTGCTCTATATTGTAGTGATAATTGTGTGGACGAAAGTATTTTTAGATATACGGTTGAAGAGATTGGAAAGTATGATACAGTAATGGATCAAATTGAGATGCGAGAAGAGCGTTTACGTACTTTCTTAGAGTCTCATAATATTTATCCAGGTGATTTAGCAGCAGTTGTTGCCCGTGGTGGACTGATGAAGTCGATTATTGGAGGCACGTATTTGGTGAATGAAGAGATGGTAAATGATCTTCGTTCTGGTACATATGGTATGCATGCTTCAAATTTAGGAGCAATCATCGCTAATGATATTGCGCGTGATTACGGTGTGAAAGCATATACAGTAGATCCGGTTGTAGTGGATGAATTTGAAGATCTTGCACGCATTTCAGGATTTAAAGGAATTGAGCGCCGAAGTGTATTTCATGCATTGAATCAAAAGGCTGTAGCACGTAAGGTGTTATCTGAAGAGGGTATGGATTATTTTAATGCCAATGTGATTGTTACCCATATCGGTGGCGGTATTTCAATTGGTGCACATCAGTCAGGGCGAGTTATTGATTGTGTAAATGCATTTGATGGCGAAGGACCTTATTCTCCCGAGCGAACTGGGCAACTACCATTAATAAATTTTGCGAAGCTCATTATTGAAGAAAAGTTAAATATTTCACAAGTGAAATCAATACTAGCTGGAGAAGGTGGTATGAAGTCTTATTTAGGTGAAATTGATATTCAAACGATTGAACAAAAAGCTTTAAACGGAGATAAGGAAGCAAAGCTTTATTTTGATGGCATGTGTTATCAGATTGCTAAAGGTATTGCTGAAATGGCAGCGGTATTGAAAGGTGATGTAGATTATATCATTTTAACAGGTGGTGTGAGTCATTCCCAATATGTTGTTGATAACATAAAATCACATGTTGAGTGGATTTCTGAAGTAAAAGTAATGCCTGGCGAAGAAGAATTACTAGCTTTATACGAAGGTGTCATGCGTGTGTTGAAAGGTGAAGAAACAGCCTTAACATATTAGTTATTTCAATGAAGACATAATTTAAGACTTTAATATTAGTCTGATGATATAATTTCTTCAGCAAGACTTATTATGGGAGGTACGATATGAATATTTATATTTCAGATAAAGCACTGCAATGGTTCAAAGACGAAGTTGGTTTAGAAGCAGGACAGGCAGTTAAATTCTATGCTAAAATTTATGGTTCAAGCAAGATTCAGGAGAGTCACTCTTTAGCATTTAATGTGGATCCGGATTATGATAAAGCAATTGCAAAAGTTGAAGCAGATGGTATTATTTTCTATGTTAACGAAATGGATGAGTGGTTTTTCAAAGATTACGATTTATATATTGAATATGATGAAAAATTACAAGAGGTTGCTTACGATTATAAAAAATAAAAGGAAATAATCTATTTGAAAATAATTTTTTCAAAAAAGTTTAAAGCGTTAAAGCACGTGGGTGTAAGGGTTTTCTCTTGCACCCTTTTCATATTCTCCTAAAGTTTATAAATAGTACTTCTAATTTTCTGAAATTATAGTATAATTTCAGAATAGTAAAGAATGTTTTAATATTTAAAAAACAAAAGGGGATAGAAAAAATGGAAGACAATCATTTAAAGAGAGGTCTTAGTTCAAGACAAGTCCAAATGATCGCATTAGGTGGTACCATTGGGGTAGGTTTATTCATGGGTGCATCAAGTACGATTAAATGGACTGGACCATCAGCAATTTTAGCTTATTTAGTTGCTGGATTATTTTTATTTTTAGTAATGCGTGCGATGGGGGAATTAGTTTATTTATTCCCTACAACTGGATCATTTGCTGATTATGCTTCAACATACTTACACCCGGTGTTTGGTTATGTTACAGCATGGGCAAATATATTCCAGTGGGTTGTAGTTGGTATGAGTGAAGTAATCGCTGTTGGACAATATATGCAATATTGGTGGCCGGATTTACCTACTTGGATTCCAGGTATCATCGTAATTGTGACTTTAGCATTAGCGAATATGGCTTCAGTTAAAGCATTCGGAGAATTCGAATTCTGGTTTGCAATGATTAAGATTGTAACAATTGTTTTAATGATCATAGCAGGTTTAGGTATTATATTATTTGGATTTGGTAACAATGGTAATCCTATTGGATTTGGTAACTTAACGGAACATGGTGGATTCTTCCCTAAAGGTATCGTAGGATTCTTCTTTGCACTTTCAATGGTAGTAGGTTCTTACCAAGGGGTAGAATTAATCGGTATTACTGCAGGTGAAACAAAAGATCCACAGAAAAACGTAGTAAAAGCAGTCAATGGTATTATTTGGCGTATTTTAATCTTCTACATTGGTGCAATCTTTGTTATCGTAACTGTTTATCCATGGGATGAATTAGGTAACGTAGGTAGCCCGTTCGTAGCGACATTTGCTAAAGTTGGTATCACAGCTGCAGCAGCAATTATTAACTTTGTAGTGATTACAGCAGCAATGTCTGGTTGTAACTCAGGTATCTTCAGTTCAAGTCGTATGATATACACACTAGCAAACGAAGGTAAAATGCCACGTGCATTTGCAAAAGTTATGAAAAATGGTGTACCAGTTTATGCTGTACTTACGATTTCAATTGGTATCTTTATCGGAGTAATTTTAAATGTAGTATTACCAATGTATATTGATGGCGCAGCAAATATTTTCGTATATGTTTATAGTGCATCTATCTTACCAGGTATGATTCCGTGGTTTATGATTTTATTCAGCCATTTACAATACAGAAAACAAAGACCTGATTTAGCTGAAAATCATCCATTTAAAATGCCATTCGCGCCATTCTCGAACTACATTACAATTGCTTTTTTAGTAATGGTATTAATCGGAATGTTAATTAATGATGAAACACGTGTATCAGTTATTATTGGTATCATCTTCTTATCAGCTATGGCAGGTGTATACTTCTTAAGAGGATTCCAAAAATTAGATGAAGGTCGTGACTTCTTAGATAAATAATTAAGAATAACAAATTAATATATTTTCATACCGTTCGTTTTAGCTCATGCTAAAATGGACGGTTTTTTTTGTTATAACAGAGATGTTACATGCATATCGAATATTTATTAAAAAATATATTAGAATTTAAAAATGTTATTAAAGTAAATTATGTTATATTTTATCAAATATAAATAATATTTTATTTATACCACACACTCTATCATTTTTGTAATATAATACTTTATCTAATTAAAGAATATCAGATAATTTAAAACCTTTTAAATTCATTGATTTTAAAAGGTTTTGAATTATTAGTGATAAAAATCACATTTAAATATTTATATATGTATAACAGAAATTAAATAAATAAAGGCTTTAAAGCGGTGAAGTGTAGGAGTAACAAGACTGTTCTAATTCCGAAATAAAAATCAAAGCATAATTATACATAATAAAATATAAATATACAAAATCTATTCATATTTTGTTCATTGTATCCGTTTTCAAAAATGATATGATTAATTTGTGAAAAAGATAACAAACTCTTTTGATGGCCATTGAAAGATGATGAATGTCGAAATTCAAAGTATAAAAATTAATCTTAAATAAAGGAGAAATAATCAATGGATATTATTATTGGCGTAGGAACATTATTAGTTGTACTTATTTGTATGTCGTTATTTTTAAATTTTGCACCGTATGGTAAAGAAGGTCTTCAAGCACTCTCCGGAGCTGCATGTTCAACATTTCTGCCACAAGCATTTCTAAGTTATGCTATTGGAGGAGTGTTTGATATTCCTTTCTTTGTACAAGTTGGAGACACACTTGGTGGAATTGGCGGTTTAGCAGTTGGAATTTTAACATGTATTAAATTAGGGATTTCACCAGTATATGCTTTAATCGTAGGTTTATCATTATTAAAAGTAAAGTTATTACCAGCATTTATTGCTGCGTATGCAATTAGCTTCTTGATCAAGCAAATAGAAAAACGTGTACCGGAAGGTTTAGACTTAATTGTTGTCATCTTAGTAGCACCTGCATTAACTACATTAATTGCTTTAGCAATTCAACCTTCTGTTATTGCGGTATTAACTCAAATTGGATCAGCAATCACTGCAGTAGGTGATGCAAATCCTTATGTATTGGCAATTGTTCTTGGAGCTATTATTCCTGTAGTAGGCATGACACCGTTAAGCTCTATGGTATTAACAAGTCTATTAGGATTAGTTGGTACACCGATGGCTATAGGTGCCTTATGTTGCACAGGTAACTCATTTGCAAACTTTGTATTATTTAAAAAATTAGGATACGGAACTAAAGCAACACCATTTGCTGTAGCGATTGAACCATTAACACAAATTGATATTATTGCAGAAAAACCAGTTCAGCTTTATGGATCTAATGCAATTATTGGTATGGTAAATGCTTGTATTATCACAGCGTTTGGTTTAGTTATCAACGTTACTGGAATGGCGACACCGATTGCAGGATTTATTGTAGCTTTCGGATTTAACGATACTGTTCCTGTTCTACTTTGTGGATTAGCAGTAGCATTCTCAAGTATCGTTCTAGCTTGGTTATTTGCAACATTCTTTAAAAATCATGATATTTCAGTATCTGTAAAGATGCCTACTTTAAAAAGAACTACAAAACAAAATGCTTAGCAAATAAATATATCACAAGGTTAAAAAATAAATTGTTAAAATATTAGGAGGAATTAATGATGGCTAGAACATCAGATTATAAAAGTGCATTCGATATTATAGGTCCAATTATGATTGGCCCTTCAAGTTCACATACAGCAGGAGCAGTTAGAATAGGATTGGCGTCGAGACATATTTTGGGTGAGGAACCTAAGAAAGTAAGTGTTTCATATTATGAATCTTTTGCAGAAACACATCTAGGACATGGAACAGATTTAGCATTAATCGCCGGGATTTTAAATTTTCCAACTGAAGATCCACGCGTAAAAGATTCTATAGACATCGCTAAGGAAAAAGGTATTCAAATTGAATTTATTGAAGAAAAAGGACCAAGTAAAGGTGAACATCCTAACACAGCGCTTGTTAGATTAGACAGTGAACATAAACATATTGAAGTATGTGGAAACTCTATAGGTGGTGGTACTATTAAATTGAGAAGTATTCATGTCAATGGAGCCTGTGCACTTCTCAACCATACTTTACCAATACTTGTTTTGTATGGAGAGCAATCGGTAGGAGAATTTAATAGATGTATTAATGATCTTGCAGAAAGTGGTTTACAAATCAACGAGGAAATTAAATCACAAAAAAATAACAAATATATTGTAGCTTTACATTTACACAAACCGATTAAACCAGCATTATTGCAAAATATTAAAGAGAAATATCCACAAATAGAATTTTCAAATCTAGTATAGATTTAGAAAGAATATTATTGATTCAAGTAAAATGAGGAGGAACTAAAATGTATAACTCAATTAAAGAAATTATAGATACTGCAACACAAACTGGTAAATCATTTGCTGAAATGATGACAGAGATGGAGATGGAAACGTCTGATATGACGTATGAAGAAGTAAGAAATAAAATGAAAGAGAACCTAAAAGTAATGAAAGCTGCTGTTCTACGTGGCTCCTCGGGGGAGGGTGTGAAATCTGTAACAGGTCTAACTGGACAAGATGCAATTAGAATGAAAAAATATCGTGAACAAAATGAACCTTTATCCGGTAGCGATGTTGCAAAAGCATTGCAGTATGCTATTGCTACAAATGAAGTGAATGCTGCAATGGGTTTAATATGTGCAACGCCTACTGCAGGGTCATCTGGAACAATACCTGGTGTATTATTTTCTGTTGAAGACAAATTAAATTTAACTGAAGAACAGGAAATAGATTTCTTACTGACAACATCATTATTCGGTATTGTAATTGCCAATAATGCATGTGTTGCCGGTGCAATGGGTGGATGTCAGGCAGAAGTAGGTAGTGCTTCAGCAATAGCAGCAGCTGCAGCAGTAGCGATAAAAGGTGGAAAACCTGAACAATCTTCACATGCATTAGCACATGCTTTAGGAAATCTACTTGGTCTTGTATGTGATCCAGTCGCAGGTTTGGTAGAAATACCATGTGTTATGAGAAACACAATTGGAGCAGGTAATGCACTGATTGCTGCTGATTTAGCTTTGGCTGGTATTGAGTGTAAAATTCCTGCAGATGAAGTAATCGAAGCAATGAACAAAGTTGGCCGTAGTCTTCCTGCAGAATTACGAGAAACAGGCTTAGGAGGACTTGCTGGAACTCCAGCAGGTGAAGAAATGAAGGCAAGAATATTTGGTGCCAAAAATCCTGTGTTTAATTAATCCAGATTTTTTAATTAATCATGATATTTGGAATGACGATGTAACTGGATATAGTAATAAAGGATTGTAAAAATTAGTGTGACAAGAAAAGATTTTGCGAAGAGATCAGCGGTAGATCCTTTCGTTAATAAAGTCATATCGATAACTGAAATGATAATAAAACAAACAATTGAAATTAGAACACGTATTAGATAGTATTTCACATCAACTCACCACTTTCCAAGCTTTAACCTATTATATAAAACGCTTACATCAAAGTAAATAACTATAATGATAAGTTTAGATGTAAGGTCAAAATTACTAAAATTGCATTCTACAATTAGAATGCAATTTTTTATTATATAAAATTCCATACAAAAAGTGTACAACGTTTCTATTTATTTGAAATGGGAATAAGTAATTTGTATGTAAATATAATATAGGGGGCACTACAATGACTAATGAAAAAGATAAGCAATTAGAAGCATTTCGTAGAGACCATTCTGAAGATACACCGTTAACGACAAACCAAGGTTTAAAAATGGCAGAAGATGAATTTTCATTAAAAGCAGGGGAACGTGGTCCGACATTATTAGAAGATTTTCATTTCAGAGAAAAGATGACACATTTCGACCATGAACGTATTCCTGAAAGAATTGTTCATGCGCGTGGTTATGGGGCACATGGTGAATTTGAATTATATGAAGATTTAAGTGAATATACTAAAGCAAAATTTTTAACAGATACGAGTAAGAAGACGCCTGTATTTGTTCGTTTCTCTACTGTACAAGGTTCAAAAGGATCTAACGATACTGTACGTGATGCGCGTGGATTTGCAACAAAATTTTATACTGAAGAAGGTAACTATGATTTAGTAGGAAACAATATTCCAGTATTCTTTATTCAGGATGCCATTAAATTCCCTGATTTAGTACACGCAGTTAAACCAGAACCACATAATGAAATTCCTCAAGGTGGAACAGCTCATGATACATTCTGGGATTTCTTTGCACAAAACCCAGAGTCAACACATATGACAATGTGGACAATGAGTGACCGTGGTATCCCGAAAAGTTTCCGTACGATGGAAGGTTTTGGAGTGCATACTTTCCGTTTAGTAAATGCGGAAGGGAAATCACACTTCGTTAAATTCCACTGGAAACCATTGCTTGGAACACATTCATTAGTTTGGGATGAAGCTCAAATTATCGCTGGTAAAAATTCAGATTATAACCGTGAAGACTTATACGAAGCAATCGATAAAGGTGATTACCCTGAGTGGGAATTAGGTCTTCAAATTCTTCCTGAAGAAGATGAATTTAAATTTGATTTTGATATACTAGATCCAACGAAATTATGGCCAGAAGAAGAAGTGCCAGTAAAACGCGTTGGTAAAATGACTTTAAATCGCAATGTAGATAATGTCTTTGCAGAAACAGAGCAAGTTGCATTCCATCCAGGACATCTTGTACCTGGTATTGACTTCAGTAATGATCCGTTATTACAAGGACGTTTATTCTCATATACTGACACGCAATTATCACGTTTAGGTGGACCGAATTTCCATCAGTTACCGATTAACAGACCAGTATGTCCGTTTGCTAACAATCAACGTGATGGTATGCATCAAACATTTGTCCATAAAGGACAAACTGCATATCATAACAATGCGATCAATAATAACAGTCCACACACAACACCAGCTGAAGAAGGTGGATTTGAACATTATCATGAAAAAATCGATGCTCATAAAGTGCGTGCTAGAAGTGAAAGCTTTAAAGAACATTATTCACAAGCGAAAATGTTCTATAACAGTTTAAGTCAACCAGAAAAAGAACATTTGCGTGATGCGTTTGCTTTCGAATTAGGAAAATGTAAACATGACTTTGTAAAAGAAAATGCGGTTGCAAATATTAATAAAGTAGATAAAGATTTAGCGACTCAAATTGCTGAAAAAATTGGTGTTGATGCACCTACTGCAGATGAAGAAGTTAAGTCAGATAAAAAATCTCCAGCATTAAGCATGGAAAATACAGTTAAAAAATTAGATACTTTATCTGTTGCTATATTAGTAACTGAACAATCAGATGAAGCTAAGATCAAAAAATTAATAACTACACTTGCTGATAATAAAGTAAATTATAAATTAGTGAGCGAGAAAGCATTTAAATTAGGTGAATTGAAAGTGTCTGAAACATTTGATACAGTACATTCTACGTTATTCGACGGTCTGATTGTATTAGATGTTAAAACACCATTATTACCACCTGTGAAAGATTTCATTGAAGCAGCTAACCGTCACTTTAAAACAATCGGTTATGATGCATCTGTTGCTAAAGCATTAGAAGAAACTGCTGTTGATGTAACACAACCAGGCATTGTTGAAATGAGTGATGATACAAATAAATATTTAGATGCGCTTGTTGTACAAAGACATTGGGATAGAAAACTATAATAAATATTTGAAAATGAATGAAAAAATAAAATGATTAATTAAGTTACTTTTAAAGTCTGTGAATTCACAGGCTTTTTTTGATATTCGATAATCCAATATGTACATTACGGTTCATGTATAATAGATTTATAGTATCTATATATTTCCTATGACATACTACTATTGGGAGGATGTATGACTGAATTAATTAATCATTTACAAACATTAGATTTCAAAGATCATGCATGTATTGTTTCTAATATGAATCAACAAAAAGAAATTATCACTCATTTTGAGGGAAGAGATGTATGGATAGAAACTTTTAATACACCTTTTCATGAACGTTTAACAGTAAAAGAACAATTAAAATTTTATATGAGATGGTTTAGTGCAACACATAATATAGATGATGTTTTACGACAGTTTATGTTAATAGAATATAGCAATGTGAAAGTAAAGAAAATATTAATGATACATATGATGAAAAGAAAATAAATAATAAAGAAAATGATAAAGTCAGAGGAAATATTAATGACATACAAAATATTTCCCAAGAAATAAATTCGAATTTTTCCCGTAGTAACGTATTTAGAATAACTGTTAAAACAGAAGATAAGACATTATTTATTAATCCTGAAGATATCGACTATATTGAGGGAGCAGAAGGAAAGGTAAATATTCATTTTAATAATGAATCATTTAAAGCAGATTATACTTTGAATGAACTTGAAGAAAAATTAAAGGTGTATGGCTTCTATAGATGCCATCGTTCTTATATTATCAATCTGCAGAAAGTAACAGAGATGATTACATGGTCGAAGAATTCATATTCGATTAAAATAGATGGTTTAGAAAATACATTCGTACCATTATCACGTAACAGAGTGAAAGAAATTCAAGGATATTTTAATAGTCATACGGTACAGTTCACGGAAAATTAAGTACATTTAACGTGTATTTTATAGTGAGAACCCCTAGTCTCTAATACAATTTGGGTAACAAATTGATTGGAGGCTATTTTTATGACACTTATACAAATGAATGATGTAGTAAAGATGTACGACAGTAAAAAAGCAGTTGATCATTTATCTTTAAATATTAATCAAGGTGAGATATTTGGATTACTCGGACCGAGTGGCTCAGGGAAGACAACGACGATTAAGATGCTAACAGGAGAAACATCTATCACAGAAGGTAGCATTCAAGTATTTCAATATAAAGATAAAGCACTTCAAACAGCAGAGTTTAGAGAACAAATAGGTATTCTCTCTGATAACAGTGCACTATATGAAAGGTTAACAGTATTTGATAATTTAAAAATGTTTGCAGGACTTTATAAGCAGCCTGTAAATAGAATCGATGAGGTACTTTCATTTGTACAATTAGAAAATGAGAAGAAAACAGTGGTTAAAAAGTTATCGAAAGGGATGCGTCAAAGAATATTGCTTGCAAAAGCTCTAATACATCAACCTAAACTATTATTCCTGGATGAACCAACTTCAGCCCTAGACCCAAATACGACAAGACATATTCATAAAGGTTTATTAAAATTAAAAGAAAGTGGAACAACTATATTCTTAACAACACATGATATGGATGAAGCGGAAAGTTTATGTGATCGCATTGCGTTAATTAATAACGGAAAACTTATTGCACTGGATACACCAGATAATTTGAGATATCAACATTCAGATCAGACAATTACTGTGGAAATGAATAATTTAGAGAAGAAAAGAGTGCATAAAGAAGATGTAATGCAAATTACAGATTTACTCAATACGAAACAAGTGAAACGTATTTATACAAACGAACCGACATTAGGCGAAGTATTTATTAAAGTGACCGGAAAGGAGCTTGTTTAAGATGAAGATGAATAGAGTAATGGCAATTGCAGAAAAAGATTTCAAAGAATTTATGAGAAACATGATGTTACTTACAATGCCGATATTGCCCATATTGATGGCTTTTATGTTTACTGCTTCACCGGTTCCGAATGAGATGAAAGCTAATCTTGGCGTTACTGTGCTGGCCATTTGTTTTGTAGGCGTAATAACAATTGGAATGATGACGATGATGGCAGAAGAGAAGGAGAAACATACATTACGTGGCTTAATCAATTCACCGGCTTCGATGTTTGATATTATGTTAGGAAAGAGTATGGTTTTACTAATCATGTTTTTAATTTCAACGGTATCTTGTTGTTATATTTTAAAATACAATCCAGTAACTGACTGGAAATCAATCTTGAGTTTTATAATGCTATTTTTATTCTTTTTATCTTTAGGTGTTATGATTGGTCTATTAGTAAAATCAGTTTCTCAAACAAGTTTATATTCATTGCCTGTGCTATTCATTTTTGCAATGTCACCAAATTATATTAATATGGGCATTGATAAAGATACAACATTTATGAAAATTAATGAATTTACACCTATGATGCAACATTTTAGATTAATTGAAACTGGTGATATCAAACATTTAGCAATTGTTGCAATCTGGTTAGTGATTAGTTTATTAATTACTTCAATCCTTTTCAAGAAAAATTCAATTGATTAGCAAACGAGAGCCGATGTCGGCTCTCGTTTCGTTTTTTCTGCTATACAAATCAATTAATGAAATTCCACAATTAGTGTAAACTATATATACCAATATTAGAATGAGGGATATTATGCACAAAGATTTTGTAACAGATGAAGAGATTCATGCAATGGGTGTGCCTTTTGATTTACTATCTACCTGGATGACGAATGGTTTAATTCAGGTCGCGTACCAGGCAAATCATATTCGCTACTTCTGGACAAAGGATGTAAATTTATTAAAACAGCAATTTAATATAAAATAAAACAGCGGCATCTTTAAAATAAGATACTGCTGTTTTTTAAATATTGTACATCATATTTTTCAGCAAGCTGCTTAAGTAATGTATGAAGTTCTGATTCTTTATTATCAAAGTTTTGAATAAATGTTCGATATTGTGATTTTTCATCTTCAGTAGCAATTTTTTTGAAATATCCCCACATATGCTGATAGCTATTTAACTTCGAGCCTCGCGTTGGTGTCATGCGATATGTTTCATCAATAATTTGTTCTAATATGTGTATATCATCCAGTTGTTCACGCATCAGTTGACGAATAAAATTATATTGATTCTGGTTATAGTACATCACTTTATACTTTTCTTTTCGCCACAGCTTTTCAACTGCTTTCTTTCTTTCTTTATTCACCATACAACTGCTCCAGAGCTAACTGAACTGTAGGATATTTAAATGTATATCTGGCCTGCAATAGATGATCAGGTAATACGCTTTGTCCTTTTGTAACCATTACGGATTGCTCTCCTAGTACAATGTCCATTACTTTGTTGGGTACTTTTGTCCAGTGTGGTCGGTGTATAACACGCGCAATGGTTGTTCCGAGCTGTTGTTGTGTTACAGGCTGAGGAGAAGTCATATTAAATATACCTGTTAATTGTTTGTCATAAATATAAAGCATACTTTCTGCAAGATCCTCGATATGAATCCAGCTGTAAGGTTGCTGTCCATCACCAATATTACCACCTGCAAAGTATTGATAAGGCTTTAACATCAAAGGTAATGCCCCACCTTGGTTAGAAAAAACTACTCCAAATCTGCAGATTGCTGTTTCTACACCTAAAGCTTCAATTTTTCGAGCTGCTTGTTCCCATAGATAAATAGTCTTTGATAAGAAATCAAACGGTGAGAATACATTGGTTTCGTTATAAGTTAAAGATTTAGAAGCGGGATAATAACCTACCGCACTTGCTGATATAAAGAGTGGTTTCTTGTTAAGAGATTTGAATAATGGCATAAGCTTTTCAGTACTTTCAACACGACTTTTAATGATCGCTTCTTTGTGTTCTTTCGTCCATCTGTTATTTAAGGATGCACCAGCCAGATTAACTACTAAATCTAGTTGTGGTATTGCCTGATACCAATCATCTTGTTGCCAGTTGACATAGCTGATGCCAGTCGAACTTTGTTTATTGCTTCTCGTTGTAATATAAATATGCGCATTTTTATATTTTTGCTGAATAGTGTTTATAAGAGCTGAACCTACTAGTCCTGTACCGCCTGTGATTAAAATGTTCATATGCAACCTCCACCAGTATTGGTATTTTATACTATTATAGCGATTATCAATTATTTATTCATTGGAAATGATTATTTATTGATCATTAAACCCCTAAATCGCAATGATTTAGAACGAATATTTAATTAAATATTCAGAATAATCAATAAATACTATTGCAACATGTAATATGTGACTATATAATAAAAAAGTAAGTATTTTTCGTTTATACATTAAAGGGGTGTAGTTATGGAAAGTATTGTGAGTTTTCTAAATGAAATTGTGTGGAGTAAACCGTTAGTGTATGGGTTGTTAATTACAGGGATTTCATTTTCATTAATGATGAAGTTCTTTCAAGTCAGACATTTAAAAGAGATGATTCGACTAATGTTCCAAGGGGAGAAGTCGCCTACAGGGATTTCTAGTTTCCAGGCAATTGCTTTATCGCTTGCTGGACGTGTAGGGACGGGTAACATAGTCGGTGTTTCAACAGCGATCTATATCGGTGGTCCAGGAGCAGTATTCTGGATGTGGATGACAGCATTTTTAGGTGCAAGTTCAGCGTTTATTGAGTCTACGCTAGCACAAATTTATAAACGTGAAATTAATGGGGAGTATCGCGGTGGACCAGCTTACTATATAGAAGCAGGTATGAAAGGTGGATTTGCAAAAGGGTACGCTGCATTGTTTGCGGTACTTGCAATTATTTCTACAGCGTTACTTTTACCGGGTATTCAGTCGAATGCGATTGCGAGTTCAATGAAGAACGCATTTGGTGTTGAAGGATGGATTATCGGGGTAGTGCTTGCGATTGTTTTAGCTTTAATCATATTTGGAGGGGTACGCTGGATCGCTTCAGTAGCAACAGCAGTAGTACCATTTATGGCGATATTGTATATTTTACTCGCAGTAGTGATTATCGTAATTAATTTTGATAAAGTACCTGGATTAATGGCATTGATTATTAAATCAGCATTTAATATGGAATCGGCATTTGGTGGAATTCTAGGTGCGATGATTGAAATCGGAGTAAAACGTGGTCTTTATTCAAATGAAGCAGGACAAGGTACAGGTCCGCATCCTGCAGCAGCTGCAGAAGTTTCACATCCTGCTAAACAAGGATTAGTTCAGGCATTCTCTGTATATGTCGATACATTGTTTGTTTGTACAGCAACAGCGTTAATTATTTTATTATCAGGAACGTTCAATACGACAGATGGTACGATGAAAGGTGATATGCCAAATTTAATTAAAGATGGTGGTATATACGCAGTTAATGCAGATGGCGTGAAAGACTACTCAGGAACTGCAATGTATGTTCAGGCGGGTATTGATAAAGCATTCCATGGAAGTGGCTATCAGTTTGATCCGGCATATTCAGGCATTGGTTCATATTTCGTAGCAATTGCATTATTCTTCTTTGCGTTTACGACGATATTAGCATATGCATATATCGCAGAAACAAATGTATCTTATTTAACGAAGAATAGTAGCGTGTCTTTGAATAAGTTTTTAATAAACGTTGCACGTTTAATTATTGTTGGCGCTACATTCTATGGTGCGATAAAAACAGCGGATGTGGCATGGGCAATGGGTGACTTAGGTGTAGGATTGATGGCATGGTGTAATATTATCGCAATATGGATTCTGCACAAACCTGCATTACGTGCGCTTAAGGATTTTGAGAGACAGAAGAAAGAGAAAGGGTCAGGGAAATATGCGATATATCAACCAGATCCAAGCGAACTACCGAATGCGACATTCTGGACAGTAGATTATCCGGAACGTTTAAGAAAAGAACACTTTGATGAAAAAGTACATTAAGCATTAAAGACAGCCATTGCTGTCTTTTTTGTGTTTAATATTCAGAGAGGAGTGCCACGCTATTGAATAAAATATTTGTGAATGGAGTAAAAGTAATATTAGTATTAATTAATTTTTTTCTATTGAGTGCCTTTATTTTACTTTTTAATCAGAATTTTAAATTTGATTTATCTCATTTTTTTGAGGCTTTCCCCCAATTTATTAAACAGTTAATGCATATCGATACAGTCACTTTTAAGACACCAGGTAGTTACATAGAACATCCGTTTTTATCTTTTATCTTTAGACCATGGCGAAATTCAATGCTTATTTTATTTTTAAGTATAATGCTCGGTACTATTTTAAGTATATTATGTGTTGTTATAGCTAAAAGATTTAAGTTAATTGATTACATAATGAAGCGATTCGTAAAAATTTTAGGTTATTTACCGGATATCTTTTATATTCCTTGTGTCATTATCTTTATTATCTTTTTTTATCAGCAAACAGGTATATTAATAATGGAAGTAGCAAGTTACGGGGAACAGGAAGCGATTGTATTTCCAGCAATCATGCTGTCTGTAATTCCATTTGTCCAGTTATATAAAATTTTGGATCAGGTGATTACTGAGGAACTGGATAAAGATTATGTAGTACTCGCACGCGCAAAAGGACTCAATGATTTTGAAATTCTGCACAAGCATGTCTTGTCAAATGTATGGATAACATTTTACATCAATTTTAAGCAGGTCGTCTGGATGACGCTATCCAGTCTATTAATTATGGAAGTCATATTAGGTTATTTTGGCGCTACACAATTCTTATATTATTATCACGCCCCCATAATGTTGATGACGATATTGGTACTAATGTTTGTTCCGATATATATCGCGTTATTTATCATTCAGAAACTCGTTGAATTTAGAACGGGGGTGAAGTTATGAGGAAGTTATTTAAGATATGGCTGGCATTGATTATCCTCATCTTACCTTTTATAACAAGTGTCTTTTACTTTGATATGCTTCAGAACAAAGTAAAAGTATATAAATTTAACGTGATGACAAGTGAAATAAAAAATCCAGTGCCACCTGGCGTTGTCAATTGGTTCGGTACTGATCGCTTCGGCGCGTCAATATTTATGGAGAGCTGGCATGGATACCGCATCACGTTTATCTTTGTCATTGGTATTGTTCTTATTTCATTTATCATTGCTGTTATTCTGGGAAGTTATCTCGCTTTTCGTAAAGGAACAGCAGATATTGTTACAGATGGATTTTTGAATGCATATTATTTTATACCGCAGGCAATCGTTACATATATGTTGTTATTTCCGGTACTGACAGCAATAAAAGGTAAGTTTAGCTATGATATGCCGTTTAGAATAGGGTATATGTTAGTCGTGATTGCACTTGTGATGGTACCAACGACAATGGTAGTCGTTAGAGATCAGGTGAAACAAATATTGAATACAGAATACATGGATGCTGCAACCGTAATTGGTGCCAGCAAGACACAAAAATTAATACGTCATGTTTATCCCAATATTAAGAATAGATTATTGATTATCTTTGTCCGCATGTTATATCAAGCATTAATGGTACTCAGCCATATTTCATTTTTCCGTATTTTCTTTGGAGGAACGAAGACATGCGATGGTTTTGAAGCATGTTTAGGCAATGATTTTACACTTATTATGCCAGAGCTTACGACATTATTAGGGTTTCATATGCCAGAGTTGTATTCTTCATGGTGGACATTTATGGTACCTTGTACATTTGTCGTGTTGATTTTAATAGCAATCCAAATGTTGGCCGATGCACTTGAAACAGAATATAAATCTATGTAAAAAGCAGGATATTAAATATCCTGCCTTAAAAAATGCAATATATCTGTATAAAGTTTTTCTTTATCCTTACTTACTGTCATTAAATGGCCGGCATTAGCATAATGATCAATAAATGTTTTGGACTGAATACTGTTGTAAATAAATTGAGCGCTGTCATGATAGCTCGTATCATCCCGATCACCATACAGTATGATTGTCGAACTATTGATTTTATTTAAGTTGTTCATTATATCTTTAATATAATCAACAAACTTACTGGCACCTGTGTAATTATCGATAAGCTGATAATTTGATTCAGGAAAAGGCTCAGAAGAAATGACTTTGTGCATTCTCGGTGCAAATTGTTTCAAACGGTATTTTATACCTTCAGGATCTTTTTTCATCGGAACACTCATCACGATAATTTGATTAACATCGTATTTTTCTGCGAGCTTAAGTGAAAATAGACCGCCTAAAGAGACACCAATTATAGAGATATTATTATATTGTTCCTTTAATTTTAAAAAGCTATCTTCAACTGTTTGCCACCAGTTATCGATATCATATTTCACAAAATCCTGGATAGGCAATCCGTGCCCTGGATAGGATGGGATAAGCACCGTGTATCCTTGCTCGTGTAGATGGTAGCCCAGTTGTTTAACGTCTCTAACTGTTCCGGTAAATGTATGAAGAAGAAGTATCGCGTGCTCATTTCCTTCTAAAAATATGGGATCTGGATTTTTTACTTTTATCATTGGAGTACCTCCATAGTAATCAGTATAATAAATGTAATATTCATTATACTACGAGTAACAGGGAGATGGAAAAATGACGTTTGAAGAAGTAATGGCAGAACTTGAATCTCTTGGCAAAGAACGTATGAAGAAAATATATATGGGCAATGGCGCAAAAGAACCTTTATTCGGTGTAGCAACGGGTGCAATGAAGCCAATGCGTAAAATAATCAAGAAAGATCAGGAGCTTGCAGATAAGCTATATGCGACTGGTAACTATGATGCAATGTATTTCGCCGGTGTAATTGCAGATCCCAATGCTATGACAGAAGAAGATTATGAGCGATGGATTGATGGCGCATACTTTTATATGTTATCTGATTATGTTGTAGCAGTAACGCTCTCAGAAGCAGATATTGCGCAGCAAATTGCGGATAAATGGATTGATTCTGGAGAGGATTTAAAGATGAGTGCCGGCTGGAACTGCTATAGCTGGTTACTTGGACATAAGAAAGACGATACATTTGATACCGAAAAGTTAAGTAAGATGCTAGATCGCGCTGAGAAAGAAATTCATACTGCTCCTGATAGAACGAAAGTAGGGATAGGTAACTTTATTCAATGTGTAGCAATTTCATATGTAGATTTACATGATAAAGCAACAACAGTTGCAAAGTCAGTTGGTGCCGTACCATTTAATCGAGAGCACAAACCAACTGGCGAAGTGAAACCATTAGAGACGATTGAGAAAGCGATTGAGAAAAATAGGATTGGTTTCAAACGTAAATATGTACGCTGTTAGTATTTACAGAATATAATAAATTGATATAATGAACTAAATAGGTGACAATTAATTTTGTTGGCAACTTGCAGCGCCTTCCATTTGGAAGGTGCTATTTTTTTGGAGGATAAATATGAATAAGAATCTATTAATACTGGCAATGCTTACATTTCTTGCAGGTCTTACCGAGCTAGTGGTCTCAGGTATATTGCCTTATATCGCGAAAGATTATCATGTATCAATTCCGATGGCAGGTAATTTGATAACAATTTTTGCGTTATTTTTTGCGCTTGCAGGACCGATATTGATGTCGTCAACAGCAGCGTTCAATAGAAAAAAGCTACTGATTGGTTTCATCATATTATTTATTTTTGGGAATGTATTGAGTGCGTTAAGCATAAGTTTTACGATGCTACTAATATCCAGGGTTATTCTTGCGATATGTGTTTCAATGTTAATTGGCCTCGGGTTATCATTATCGGTCAATGTAGTTTCTCAAAGTTTTCAAACGAAAGCCATTAGTATGATAATGATGAGTATAAGTGGTTCACTGGTGTTAGGAATTCCACTCGGTATATTAATTACAGAACGATTCAATTGGCAGATGATCTTTTTGTTTGCGGCCACTCTATCTTTAATTATTTTAATTTTAGTAATTTTATTTTTTCCGAGTATTCCAGGAAAAGAAGCGACGTCATTTTTTAGTCAGTGGGGCGCTTTGAAAGATCATCGAATACTATTTACACATATGCAATCGTTCTTATTTTTTGTGGGTCAAAGCATTTTGTATATGTATTTAACCCCTTACTTTAATCAGTTAGGCTTACAAGCATCTATGGTAAGTCTGCTGTATTTACTGTACGGTGTAAGTGGTATAGTCGGAAGTGGTTTAGGAAGTATATTTATAGAGAAACTAGGTGTTAAAAAGACATTAACGATGTTAATGACAGTTTATATCTTTGTTTTACTTGCTTTTATTGTGACACAGTATAATGTATGGACATTAAGTATCAATGTCATGTTGTTAGGCCTAACTGGATGGTCGATGAATGCACCGACACAAATGCGCTTAATTCAAATTTCAGATACAAATGCAGGTTTTAATCAAACATTTAGTACGTCATCTACACAATTTGGAATGGCACTCGGAGCAGCAATAGGTGGTCTTATCATTGCCTGGCATTTACCTTACAATGCTTTAATGATTATAGGGAGTATATTTATTGTTTTAGCTTTGTTATCCATTAAATATTCTTATAAAGCCGTTGATTAATATATCAACGGTTATTTTATTTTAAAAATTGACAATATTCTGACAAATTAATAAAATGAAACTTGGGAGGAATTTTTACACGACATAAAGGGGAGATGATTTCATGAATCAACAGGATTATAACAAAATTGCAGCATCGAAAGATTTCAATGATTTAGTTGCAGCGAGAAAAAAGTTTATTTTTCCGATTACGTTGTTCTTTATCGTTGCGACATTGCTCTTTCCGATTCTGACAGGTTATACGACAATTTTGAATAATATTGCTTTCTGGAATATTTCATGGGCATGGATTTATGCATTCTTATTATTTGTGATGGTCTGGACATTAGTCACAATTTATATGCGTAAAGCGAAGCAGTTCGATGCCGCAAGTGAGCGAATCATTAATGAGTATAAAAGGGGGTCTCGCTCATGAATATAACAGTCATTATTATGTTCTTATTTTTTGTAAGTTTAACGCTACTTATTACATATTTTGCTTCAAAAAGAACGAATTCTGCTGAAGATTTTTATACAGCGGGTGGAGGTTTAACAGGCTGGCAAAATGGTTTAGCGATTGCAGGAGATTATTTATCGGCAGCATCATTTCTAGGTATTGCGGGAGCTATCGCACTTTGGGGATTCGATGGCTTCTTCTATAGTATTGGCTATTTAACGGCATATTTAATCGTATTATACATCGTTGCTGAACCATTAAGAAATTTAGGGAAATATACTTTAGCAGATATGATCGCAGCACGTTTTGAATTAAAAAAAGTTCGAGCGATGGCTGCAGTTTCATCAATCACGATAGTAATATTCTATATGTTAGCACAGCTTGTTGGAGCAGGTGCATTAATTCAACTGTTATTTAATATTCCATATACTTGGGCGGTTATTATTGTTGGCATTATGATGACGGTTTATGTATTGTTTGGGGGGATGACAGCAACAAGCTGGGTTCAAATGGTTAAAGCGATTCTTCTAATGGTTGGAACGCTCATCATTTCTTTTCTGGTATTAAAATACTTTAATTTCAGCATTGCTGAAATGTTTGGTCAGATGAAAAATATTAAATCAGCTGACTTTAAAGGAGAATATATTAATCCAGGTTCCCAAGGTAAATCACCTCTTGATAATATTTCGCTGATTATTGCCCTGTTATTTGGAACGGCAGGGTTACCACATATATTAATGCGTTTCTTTACGGTGAGTGATGCTAAAACAGCAAGAAGCTCTGTAATGTGGGCAACTTGGATTATCGGTATTTTTTATATTTTAACGATATTTTTAGGTTTTGGTGCTGCTAGTCTTTTATCTCGTGAGGAAATTATAAAAGCGAATCCTGCTGGAAATATGGCTGCACCGTTACTTGCAGATAAACTTGGTGGAGATTTGCTCATGTCATTTGTCTGTGCTGTAGCATTTGCAACGATTTTAGCAGTTGTTGCAGGCCTTGTGTTATCAGGAGCTTCTGCATTTGCACATGATATTTATGGTGAGATTATTAAGAAAGGTAACATTAGTGAGAAAGAACAAATGAGTGCAGCAAAGATTGCCTCATTAGCAGTTTCTATTCTTTCAATTGTATTAGCGTTATTTGCACAAAATATGAACGTTGCTTTCTTAGTATCATTGGCATTTTGTGTAGCAGCGAGTGCAAACTTACCGGTAATTGTTTATACGATATTCTGGAAGAGATTTAATACGCAAGGTGCTATAGCAGGAATCGTTGTAGGACTTTTGACATCTATTATATTAGTGATTTTAAGTCCGAATGTTATGAACCCGGCAGGAACAGGTTTTATAAATATGGATCCTATTTTCCCGCTTGCTAATCCTGCGATTATTTCTGTTCCAGCAGGTTTTATTGCAGCATTCCTAGGTACATTTTTAGGTAAGGCAGATACAGAAGAGAAATTTAAGGAAGTTCAGGTCAAGTCAGTGACGGGTATCGCAACTTCAGAAGTTACACATTAAAGAAAAATAAGAAATTCTCCCATAATAATAAACCAAAGACGTTAATATGTCTTTGGTTTATTATGTTTATATTTATCTTTCTTTTACCATCTTTCCGCCTTCTAAACGATAAAGATGATCGGCATATTTAAAAATACGATCATCGTGAGTGATGATGATACACGCACTTTGTTGTGCTTTTACACGTTCACGAATCGCTTCAATGACTTGTGTTGCACGCTCAAAGTCAAGACTTGCTGTAGGTTCGTCAGCAAGTATTAATGAAGGTTCATTCATGAAGGCTCGTGCAATGGCAACACGTTGTTTTTCTCCACCCGATAAATTTTTAGGATATTGTTTTGTACGATGTCCAAGACCGAAAGTGTTGAGTAATTCATCAGCACGTTTACTTGCTGTTTTTTTATCCATTTTATTTTCAAGCGCTACGTGCATCAATTGTTCTTTCACTTTTAAGAATGGAACAAGATGTGAGGCTTGAAAGATAAAACCTATTTCACTTAAACGAAGTTGTGTAAGTTCATGCTGTTTCAATGTAGTTATTGATTTATTCTCAATCAGTACATCACCACGCGTTGGTTTAAGTAATGCACCAATAATCGTGAGTAGTGTACTTTTCCCGGAACCAGATGGACCATATAGACATACGATTTCACCTGGTGCGACTTCAAAATTGATATCTTTTAATACTGTTACTTCAGTATCACCTTGTTTAAATGATTTTGTAAGATGTTTCACGTGAATCATACTATTCTCCTCCTATTGCTTCTATTGGATCAATCTTAAGCACCTTGATGATAGATAACATTACACCAATAAACGATACAAATAAGAACAGTCCAGCTAGAATCATAATAAGATTATTATTTAGATAAAATGGCATGCCTGGCGGCATAAAGTTATTGATAGCGGTAATAATAAAGATAGCTAATGACACACTAAAAATTACTATAATAAATACTTCCTGAATCAGTTTAAATATAAGTTTTTTATGACTTGTTCCAATCGCTTTTAAAATGCCGTATTCAGTTGTCTTCTGAATCGTAATGATATAGAAGAATACCGTGATGACGATAGCTGAGATTAAAAATAAGAAAAATACCATTAAGTTTAAAGGCATTTGCTCAGCTTCATAACTTGGGATAGCTTTCATCGCATCTTCAGGTATTATGATTTTAGAATGTTTTAAGTCTTGTTTTAACTCTTTAATTGAAACATTGTCTAATACATGTTGATTAATGATTGCTGTGTTGATAGCTTCATGTGGTACAACTTTGTTATAAGTTGCTTGATTAACAAGACCTACAGGCATGTGCGAATACATTTGAAATTTTTCAAAGTCTGAAATACGTAAACTTTCATTGCTATCTACAATATTTAGTTTATCTTTTAAGTCATACGACTTGTTAAGATGAACATCTAGAGCGACATCGCCTTCTTTTGGCAATGCATGTAATTTAGAAATGGTAGTCAGTAAAAACTTATCGTTGTTTTGAATTTTAATCGGTTGCATCTGAACTAAAGGAATATTAAAATCTTTTAAAACTTTTACATCTTCTTTATCAAGTGGTGCGTTGAGCAAATTGTTATCTGCATCTTCTGAAACGACAAAATACTTACCATCCATATGTTCTATAAATGAAATATTATCTTTTCCTAAACCTTGTGCTAAACTTGAAACAAATAATACCAGAAATGCTAATAGAAATATGATTGCTGCAATCAATACATATTTCATTTTGTAATACTTAATTTCTTTAAGTGCTAAATTCATAATGATCACCTTTCTCGTTTTGTTGATAGTGTTATCATAAACAATCAATATGAACAGAATATGAACAAAGGAGTATATTGGATGAAAAATAAAATTTTAATTGTAGATGATGAACAAAGTATAAGAAATCAAGTGGTGGAAGGATTTATAAAACATCATTATGAAGTATATAGCGCAGGTAGTGGAGAGGCTGCCCTTAAAGTTCTGGAAAATGAGAAGATAGATTTGTGTGTAGTTGATATTATGATGCCCGGAATGAACGGATTTGAATTATGTGAAACGATAAAAGAGAGTCATCAACTGCCGGTTATTATGCTTACAGCACGTGATGCGTTGGGTGATAAACGCATCGCATTTGAAGCGGGTAGTGATGACTATGTTACAAAGCCTTTTGAATTTGACGAATTACTTTTTAGAGCGAATGCAATCTTGAAACGTTATAACTTAGATATCACATCAATTAAAATAGGAAATGTGGAACTAGACCAGGATTCATATGAACTCCATATACATCAGGACACACTTTATTTGCCACGTAAAGAATTTGAACTACTGTATTATTTAGTTAAACATCAACCTAATATCGCTACGCGTGAGCAATTAATTGAAGCAATTTGGGGGCTTGATTTTGAGGGAGATGAACGTACCGTGGATGTTCATATTAAACGTATACGGAAGCGATTAGAAAATTATGATACGCAAATGGAAATCGTAACAGTACGTGGTGTAGGGTATAAGGTGCATCATGTTTAAACATTTATCTACAAGGTTTATTGTTACAATGCTTCATGTCATGCTCATTAGTGCAGTAATTGCTTTTGTAATTTCTAATATGTATTATCACGTCATATTGAAAGAACAAAATGATGCAAGGGTGACGCAAGTATTATTATCTCAAAAAAAATATATTGAAAAACACCCTGAAATAAAACCACAAGCGTTTTTTGCGCAACTTGGGGATTTGAATTTTCAAGTACTGGCAATCAATAACCATGATTTAAAAGAAAATTATGGAACAAAATTTAGATTAGATAACCTCAAATTAGATACGATTAAAATGGAACGAGATGGCGTTTATCACGGTATTAAAAATCGCCCATTCAATCTATTTATCACTGGATTTTTTGATAATGAATCAAGAAATACAGTAGGCACGAAAATGCAGATCAATCATCAGCAATATACAGTATTTATAAGACCAGATGTTGGTGAAAGTATGCATGAATTTCGATCATTTTTAGCGGTATTACTGCTTTTAACGATTGTCATATCAATATTGCTCGTCTTTATTTCTTCTAAGTTTATTGTGCATCCAGTAATCGAACTAAAAAAAGCTGCACAACGTATTGGTGAGCAGAGTGGTTATCAAACATCGGTTAATCGTAAAGATGAATTAGGTGTCCTTGCTGAAGAAATGAATGAGATGAGTAAGAAGATAAAGCAACATGAGGAAATCAATCAGCGCTTTGTGGCAAATGTAAGTCATGAAATACAATCTCCAATTACAAATTTAATCGGACAAATAAAAAAATTGAAAGAAACACAAGATTTGAGTTTACTTAATCAGATTGAACATCAATCATTACGTTTAAGTGGTCTGACGAAGCAGTTATTACTTTTATCCTCAATTGAGCAGAATAAAATATCATTAACGAAACAAAACTTTAATTTTAAAATGCTTATTCAGGAAGTTATTCGAGATAATATGTACACTATTAATCAGAAAGATATATTTTTGAGTACCACGTTAGAAGATGTATATGTCCTGGGAAATAGAGATTTATGCTATCAAATGATTACTAATTTATTATCGAATGCGATTAAATATAGTCCGAATGACAGTGAAATTCATATTGAACTGAAAGAAGAACAGAATAATAAACAATTCATTATTGAAGATTATGGTCATGGGATGACTGATGAGACGAGAAAAATGATTTTTGAGCGTTTCTATAAGTCGAATGTGAACGAAGATAATGTCACTTCAAATGGTCTAGGCATGGCAATCGTTAAAGTGATATTAGATGTACATGACTTTACTATCGATATTGAGAGTGAAATAGATATGGGAACAACGATAAAAATCAAACTTTAAAAAGCATAATAAGTGATTAACTAGCTTAAAGTAACAAATAAATAATCAGAATTATTTTTCGGATTAATTGAGGCTTATAGGTTCGTTTTGTGCTATCAGATATAATTAGGAGTATATAGTAAATTATACTCCTGGAGGTTATTATGAAATACTGTAAAAATTGTGGACATGAATTAAAACCAAATCATAAAGTCTGTACGAACTGTGGTACAAAAGTTGAACAAAAAGAAGACCAAATTGTGACGCCGATTCAAAATTATGAAAAAACACAAAATCAAACATTTACAGATCAATACACAAATGTATCACAGCAAACAAAAATTCAAAGACAACCGATGTCTAAAAAAGCGATAATTTTATTAAGTACAGTAATAGGTTTTATTGCTTTATTAGCTCTGGCTTATTTTATACTTGGACAGCAATTTTCTTACAATAATTCTGTCACTGCTATTACAAATGCAATTCAAAAAGATGATGCCAAACAATTATCGGATCTTTTAAAAAGTGGAGATGCTTACCTTTCTGAAGAAGAAGCTAAAGCTTATATTGCATACAATAAAGCGAAGGGTATTGATCTAAAGACAAGCCTATTAGAAGCGAAAAAAGAAATTGATAATAACGAAAGTGGTACATCTATTACACATGACGCTAGTGAAGTAATGAATGTAGCAAAAGACGGAAAAAAGTATGGCCTATTTGATAAATATAGCTTCAAAGTCCCTCAGAAAGAAATCTATTTATCACCCGGTTCAGATGGTATTTTGAATTATAAAGTTAATGATAAACCTGTTGCAATTGAAACAACAATGTATGAGCAAGTTAAATTAGGTAACTTTGTATTAGGAGATTATCAATTTGATGCTCAAAAAGAAATAGAAGATGAAAAGATTAATGGGGAACTAGTTATTAATATGAGTGAATCCGATGTTGCAGTTGAAAAATTTGATGAAGATAAGATTGCAGAGTTTCAGGAACGTTCTCAAGAAAGACAAGAATTGATGCAGGAAGAACAAGAAGAGCGTAGAACAATAGATACGAGTTCAAGAGATTTTCTGAATTCTTATATGTCTAAAGATAGAACAGATGGCTATAACGATATTGAAATTGGGATGGATAAAACAGAAGTTGAACAATTATTAGGTGATGAATCAGATTTAGTAGATCCTGATAATGACAACTTATTGAAATATGGGAATATGGGTATTGAATATAAAGGTGATAAAGTAGAACAAATCTATATTATCCCGAATGCTTACGATGTCGCAACGAAAGATGAAGCAGAGGAAGCGTGGCAACCGAATGACTGGAATGGGGAGATGAATGGAGATTCCGCCCAGGTTATAGATAATGATAGAAAAGGAAATAATTTTGCAATACTTATTGTTTATGACGACGATGATAATATCAAATATATATTCCAGCAGAAACAAACAAAAGATGATCCATGGATAGAATAACATACTATTCATTATAAATACCCGTAGCACACTTAAACGTGCTACGGGTATTTGTTTATGCGAAATATCTTATGCCTCATATTTAAATATGTTTCTTGTAATCCATTTCTCGATTTCAATCAGGATAAAAACAGCAGTTCCGATACCTAACGGAATCACCCATTGTGAAAATGTTAGTGGAGCAGTTTTTAATATCGTATTAAAAAATGGCACATACGTAATGAGTAATTGTAGTGTGATGAATAAACCAGAGACGATAAATGCGACTTTATTCTTAAAGAAATCTTGATTAATTGCAAATTGATTTAAGTGTCGGCAATTAAATAGATGGAAGATTAAAGCAAATACTAGTGATTGCAATGTGATTGTATTCAGTACAGTTTTATGTAAATCAAGATGACTTAAATACATATTTGCAAGAAGTATTCCACCAGCTACAATGACTGATACGAGTAGTATTCTAAATAAGAAATAATGACTTAGTAACGGTGTAGATTTATGTCTTGGCTTTCTGTTCATTGCACCTGGTTCGAGAGGTTCAAATGCAAGTGCAAAAGATATGGTAATCGCTGTTACCATGTTCACCCAAAGTACCTGGATAGGAGTAAGTGGTATGGATATGCCGAATAGAATCGCTGCTAAAATGAGTAGTCCTTGAGAACCGTTTGTCGGTAAAATGAATAGTATTGTTTTCTTCAGGTTATCATAGACACGACGTCCTTCACGTACCGCATCTACAATTGTTTCAAAGTTATCGTCAACCAGTATCATACGCGCGGCATCTTTAGATACTTCAGTTCCTTTAATGCCCATTGCAACACCGATATCAGCACGTTTTAATGCTGGTGCATCGTTAACACCATCACCGGTCATTGATGTTATTTCATCATGTTTTTGCAATGCTTTTACGAGTTGTAATTTATTCTCCGGACTTGTTCTAGCAAACACATCGTATTCAATCGCGGCTTCGTATAATGTTTCTTCATTCATATTATCGAGTTCGCGACCTTCAATGGCCTTAGTACCATCACCGATTCCGAGTTGTTTCCCAATTGCCATTGCAGTTTCTTTATGGTCACCTGTAATCATTTTTACTGCAATTCCGGCTTTTTGACATTCTTTTACTGCTTTTATTGAAGATTCACGTGGAGGATCTATAATCCCTACTAACCCAAGCAAGGTGATGCCACTTTGTAAATCGTCATGTGAGAGTGTGGTTGTGTCACTAGGCACATCTTTATATCCTGCTGCAATTAATCGTTTACCTTCTTTAGCGATTACACTTAGTTTATTTTCCCAGACCTGCCTATCATCAGAATTGGTAAATACACGATCAAATATTCTGTCAGGTGCTCCTTTAATATAAATACGTTTCTTGCCCTGATCTTCGACGAGATATGCCATATATTTATAAAGTGAATCAAATGGGATTTTATCGATTGCCTGTAAGTTTGGAATTTCTAAATTAGTTTTATGTACGAGTGTCATTAAGCAGCCTTCAGTGGGCTCACCGGTAATTTGAAAATGACCATTTTCATCTTGTGAGAGACGTGCTTCATTGACTGTTTTAACGCATGTTAGGAACTGGTATAATTCTTGTTCTGCTTCTGGTGTTTCAGTATGCTTGGGTATAATTTCTCCGATTGGTTCATAACCTGTGCCCGTAACTTCATAACGATTATGCATTAAATCAATTGAAGTTACAGTCATTTCGTTTTTTGTAAGCGTACCAGTTTTATCGGTGCAAATCACGGAAACTGAACCTAAAGTTTCCACTGAAGGTAAGTTCTTTACGATGGCATTATTCTTTGCCATCGACTGAACACCAAGTGCTAAAATAATTGAAATAACAGCAGGTAATCCTTCAGGTATGGCACCAACTGCAAGCGCGATAACAGATAAGAGTAGTTCGCCGGCTGGATAATTGTGATAAAACAAACCAAATAAATAAATTGCGATAGAAATTACAACAATACCAATACTCACTGATTTACCGAACTGACCGGTTTGTTGCATCAATGGGGTTGTCATCTGTTCTGTGTCAGTCATTGCCTGATTAATCTTACCAAGTTCAGTGTCTTTGCCGATTGCAACAACTACACCGATTCCAGAACCTGAAGTAATAGATGAGCTTGAATAAGCCATATTTTTTCTATCACCGAGTACAGCATCTTCTGAGATTTGACGTGTATTTTTTTGGACTGGGACAGATTCACCGGTTAAAGCTGACTCTTCAATCTTTAAATTATTCGCTTCTATTAATCGTAAGTCTGCAGGTATCTTCTCACCGGATGATAAAATAACGATATCTCCGATTGTCAATTGTTCGCCTGGAATAGTTTGACTGCGACCATCACGAATTACTACGGCCTCACTCGTCATCATTTTACGAATACTTTCTAATGCTTTTTCAGCACGCGATTCCTGTACATAACCAATGATTGCATTAATCACTGCAACAAGAATGATAACCGACATATCAAGAAAGTGTCCTAAAAATCCTGTAATCGCTGCAGCAACTAGTAATACATATATTAAAATATCGTTAAAGTGGCCGAAAAACTTAATGATTTTAGGCTTCTCTCGCTTTGCTGGAAGTGCATTTAGACCATAAGTTGACTGGTTTGCTTCCACTTGTTCATGGGACAAACCGCTATTTATTGAGGTGTTAAACACATGAAGTGTGTCATCGATAGAGCGTTGATGCCATTTTTCATTTTTCATAACGAACATTCCTTTGCGTATAGTATTACTCTTATCGTAACGCAAATAATTAAGTAATTCTAACGAAAGGAATGTATATAAAAGGAATTAACACAATGTTTAAAATTTTGTAAACTTTTAACATTATCACTTACTTTTGTCTGTGCTAAGTATCGTTACAAAGGCATTGAAGAATGAATCAGCAAAAGGTTTCCATCGCTGTATTACCAAATCACTAGAATTATCATGAGCGTAGTAATTTTCAAGGAATGAAATTGTTAGCCCTTTTTTACAATCACGAATATATTCCGTATGCAGCGTATTAGGTGCATACTCTAAATGGCCATTAATATAAATATCTTTATTATCTTTTGATATTAATAAATCTGCACCAAATTCAGGATGAGTGCTGATTATGGTTAAGTCAGTCTTATCTTTAATATCTTGTATCACAAAATTTGTATAGCGTGATTGGGGTATATAGTAGCTTTGAAAATTATTTGTTAAAGGATGATCCACCAGAACATTATAAGCATATACACCAAACAATTTCTTATTACCTTTAAAAGTGAATTTCTCAATATTGTAATAGTGATGTAACGCAAATTGTGCTGCCCAGCAAATAAACAACCGCGTATGTTGTTGCGCTTTAGACCAATCTATGATGCTTTTAAGTTCTTCATAATAATAAACAGATGCAAAAGGAAGATGCTCTACAGGTGCTCCTGTTACGATTAACGCATCATAATCGTATCGTTGAGCTTGTTCGAAATTTATATAATGTTGCTTAGCATAATTTCTTTTTTCAGTATTTGTTTGATGTGTATCTAAATATAAAAAATCAATCATAGCTGTTTTAAAATGATGTTTAAACTGCAGTTCCGTTTCGAATTGATTTGGCATTAAATTAACGATTAGAATACGAGGAACAACCAATTAAATCACACTTAATCCTTGTTCCAGGTCTGCGATAATATCATCGATATGTTCAATGCCAATAGAAATTCGAATCGTTTCTGGACTTACACCTGCTGCGAGTTGTTCATCTTCTGTAAGTTGTGCATGTGTAGTAGAAGCGGGATGAATGATAAGCGATTTTGCATCTCCAACATTTGCAAGTAAAGAGAAGAGCTCAAGTGATTCGATAAACTTCTTACCGGCTTCACGTCCACCTTTAACTCCGAACGTAAAGATAGAACCTGCACCTTTCGGTAAGTATTTTTCTTGCAATGTTTTGTATGGACTGTCTGGTGTATCTGCATATTTAATCCAGGCAATCTTATCGTGATTGGAAAGAAACGCGATTACTTTTTGTGTATTTTCCACGTGACGCTCTACACGAAGCGAAAGTGTTTCTAATCCTTGGGTTAATAAAAATGAATTGAACGGTGAAATTGCTGCACCAGTATCTCTGAGTAGGGTTGTGCGTATCTTAAAGGCATAGGCAGCTTCACCAAAAGCTGCGGTAAAAATGAGATTATGATAGCTTGGATCAGGTTCGGATAAGTTTGTAAACTTACCATTATCCCAGTCAAAATTACCACTATCAATAATGACGCCACCAATTGAAGTACCATGTCCTCCTATAAATTTCGTTGCGGAATGTACGACAATATCTGCACCAAACTCAATTGGACGACACAGATAGGGAGAAGCAAAAGTATTATCGACGATTAAAGGAATACCATGATTGTGTGCAATGTTTGCAAGCGCTTCAATATCTTCAACATTTCCTTCAGGATTACCGATAGTTTCTACAAAAATAGCTTTTGTATTATCTTTTAATGCCTCTTTTACATGTTCTAAATTTGTCGTATCCACGAGTGTTGTTTCAATACCGAATTTCTTAAATGTGTGTTCGAATAAAGTGTGTGTTCCACCATATAAACTTGTAGTTGCTACGATGTGGTCACCGCTGTTCGCAATCGTTTGTATCGCATAAGTAATGGCAGCCATTCCTGAAGCGACAGCGACACCTGCTACACCACCTTCAAGTTCAGCAACACGTGTCTCAAAAGCAGCTGTTGTAGGATTTGTAAGTCTTGAATATATGTTACCTAATTCTTTTAAACCGAAGAGATTTGCAGCATGTTCCGTATCGTTGAATATAAATGATGTTGTTTGATAAATCGGAAGTGCACGTGCGTTCGTTTCCTTGTCGATAACTTGTCCTGCATGAACTTGCAGAGTTTCAAATTTGTAATGATTTGTCATAATGAATTCCTCCTGGCATTAAATTGTATTCCACACTAAATTTAATAAGAGGAGCAAAAAAATGAGCCTACCTCAAAGAAGTAGACTCATAAGCTCATCTTTCAGGTTATACCTGCTGGAATTAGCACCTAATTGAATAGGTTGCTGGGTTTCATAGGGCCAGTCCCTCCACCACTCTGGATAAGTAATATTTAGTTGTAAGAATTAAACATAATTCTAAAACGATTATTCTGAATTGTCAAATATTTATTTTGAAATTATTTGTTAGTTATTTTTTAATTTATTGATATATTCCTCTAGTTTCTGTTGATTTTCTTGTGAAATTTCAGGAAACTCAGGTTTTAATCGCTTTATTGTATCTATCATAACTTCTGTAACGATACGTCTTGTATGCCATTCATCATCTGCAGGTAAAATGAACCACGGACTATGTTCAGTAGATGTAGCTTCTAACATTTCAGAGAATATTTTTTGATAGTCATCCCAATACTCACGTTCTTTTACGTCATTGAATGAAAACTCCCAGTTCTTATCTTTATTAGTCATTCGCTCAAGTAAACGATCACGTTGCTCATCTTTGGACATGTTGAAGAAGAATTTAATCACTTCAAATCCATTTTCAGTTAAATAACGTTCATAGTCATTGATTTGACGGTATCGTGTTTTCCAAATTGATTCATCTATTTCATTATTTGGCGTTTCATGTTCTTCAACAGAATCATGTATTCTTGGCGCAAGTACATCTTCATAGTATGAACGATTAAAAATTCCAATTTGCCCACGCTCAGGTAACCCTTCATGATAACGCCATAAATAGTCGTGTTTAAGCTCTGTGTCATTCGGCTTACCGAAAGAAGTAGTCTTTAATCCTTGTGCACTTAGGTTAGAGAAGATATAACTGATAACTTCATCTTTTCCGGCGGCATCTAGTGCCTGCAGCACAACGATGATACCATTTTTTTCAGCAGCATGTAATTTTAGATGGAGCTTTTCAAGTTTTTCTGTTAAATCAGGCATGATATCGACTTTTATTTTATCGTTATTTTGTTTTTCATTTTCTGATGTTTTATAATTATTGAAATCAAATTTAGTATTGGGTATTACTTTATATTGGTTAATGTCCATAGAAACCCTCCATATCTTTTTTGAATGTTTTCCCTAGCAGATATAGAAGTAAACAGTATTTATATCAATTTGTTATAATTTAATAATAATCCTTATGCAATAAGATGACTTAAGAGAGGAAGAGAGCACTTTATGAAACTTATTCGATATACAAAAAACCACGAAGATTTACTATTACAATTTAAGTTAACTGAAGAACAATTAAAGTTTGTGAAAAGTCCGGAAGTAAACATCAGTGTGGCAAAAGAAGATACTAATCGCACACCAATTTTTGGACTAAATGAAGCGGGAATACCTGTTGTATTTTTTGTGTTACATGAACATAGTGAGTTTGAAAACAAATTTGAAGTGGATAACAGTATATACATAAGATCTTTTGCGACTGATTATAGGCATTTAAGAAATGGTTATGCAAAACAAGCGTTAATTGCTTTACCGGAATTCATTATGAGTCATTTTCCGCATATAAAATATATAACGTTACTTGTGGATGTCCCTAATACGGTTGCACACGACATGTATTTAAAACTTGGATTTGAACAAGGTAATCAAATAGAGGGCGAAAGATATCCAGCTTATTGCATGATCAAAAAAATATAAAAAATGCGTGAAGTTTACACTTCACGCAAATAAAAAGTTATTTAGTTTCTGATGACATCGTCTCTTCTACCGTTTAAGTATGCATAAACTAATCCGATAAATAAACCACCACCGATATAGTTACCGATATATGCGTAGAAAATATTTTTGAGTACATCGATCCAAGATAATGCATCGATATTGTAGAACATCATTCCGGCAAACAATCCAGCATTGTAAACAACGTGTTCGTAAGCCATAAATACAAAGATAACTACTCCGATACCGATAAAGAATACTTTAGCTAATACTTCCTTACATTGTAATGAAATATAAATACCGATATTGATAAAGAAGTTAGCGAATATCCCTTTAATTAGAATTGCATGCCAACTTGATGCTATTGTTTTTGCATCTACTGTTTTTGTTAATGCTGCTACCATTTCAGGTGTCATAACTTTAGTGCCTGTCATCATTCCAAATAAGATAAATCCACCAATAATATTTCCCAGGAAACATAACGTAAATATTTTTATAATTTTACCCATTGTGATTGTTTTGAAATAATAACCCACTGTAAAGAACATAAAGTTACTTGTTAATAATTCAGAATTAGTAAGTACGATCATTACGAGTGCGATACTGAATGCAATTGCCCCTACTAAATTGATAAGCCCTGCATTTTCAGTTGAAGCAAATTGTGTCTTAGCTGCAAGTTGAAGCACTGCCATAATAGCTAGTAAAAAACCTGACATAATCGCTTTTAACATATAGCGCCCAGGTGTCTTATCTACCATCACTTCTTTCATTGCTACTTGATTTAATACGTTTTCAATGTTGCCTTTCGAAGCATAAGTATCTTCGATAGTTTTAGCTGGAATTTCAATAGACATTTTAGTGCCTCCTCATGTGTTTTTATCACAGTAAATTTAAAAAAATAAATTAAAATATGAATATACAACTATATTATATCCGTTATATAAAAAAGTGTATAGACTCATTTGTGAAAAAGATAACATTATATAATTTTAAGCGCCATGATAAAATCTGTTTGTGCTTCATCGCCCATTTGAAAGACATGAGAATCTATATGTTTAAATCCCATTCTATTGTAAAATGCAAGGGCATTTTGATTATGCTCCCACACGCCTAACCAAACTTTTTTTAAATGATAATACTTAGCACGTTCAATTGCTTTGTTGTAAAGATGTTTACCAATGCCTTGTTTTTGGTAGCGATTATCAACATAGATGCGTTCAATTTCAAGTGTATCTTCTCCCATAGCTTCAGTTTGTGCATCATTTATATTGATTTTTAAATAACCTGCAACGTCATTATCTGAGTAAGCGAAATAGAATTCTGAATTGGGGTTGTTCAATTGGGCTTTCATCTTTTCTTCGGTGAAAGAAATTTTGAGTTGACAAAATTTAGTTTCGCGAGTACTGTAAAAATAACAAATCAAATAAGCGCACTAGGGGTGTTTTATTAAAAACTGAGATAAGGCTGTAGCCTTAGACCCTTTGAACCTGATCTAGATGATACTAGCGTAGGGAAGTGTATAGTCACAGTATAAGTGTGGCTATTTTTCCGTACGCAGTCTTCTCTATAGAAGGATGCGTATTTTTTATGGAGGAATGAAAATGAACAGAAATAGTCAGGGTTTGAAGTTGTCAGAAATTTTAGTGACAGTATTAGTAGCAGTATTATTTGCAGTAGCGTACAATTTTGTCTGGTTACCTTATGAGGCAATGAAACCACTGGGGCTACATTTTGAACAGTTAATATATGGTGTTTGGTTTATGGCTGCAGTTGTGGCGTATTTAATTGTTCCAAAAGCAGGAATTGCATTACTGGCTGAGTTTGCAGCAGGTGCAGGAGAGACAATTGTAATGGGGAAATTTGATATTCCGACGTTTGTTTTTGCATTTTTACAAGGTTTGGCATGTGAATTTGTATTTATGTTATTCAAATATCAATCACGTAGCATGATGGTGTGTATATTAGCGGGCGTTGCAGCTGCAATTATAAGTCTGCCAGTTGAGTATTTCTATGGATATATGTCTGAAGTAGCAGGATGGAACGTGCTGCTTTATATTATAATGCGTTTGATTAGTGGCGCATTAGTAACCGGGGTGTTGTCATATTTAATTGTTAAAGCATTGGATCAGACTGGTGTAACGAAGCTATTCAGAACATCAACTCAATCAGATTACGATAGTTTATAGATGATGTTATCTGTTAGAAATTTAAGATTGAAATATCCCGGTGAAACAGAAAAGATATTTGACGGTATCGATATTACGATAGCAGAGAAAGAAAAAGTATTATTGCTCGGACCTTCAGGTTCTGGAAAGAGCACATTGTTGAACGTACTAAGTGGCATCGTCCCTGAGTTGATCGATTTACCGATGAAATATGATGTATTAGAACGGGACATGAATGCTAGTGTTATATTTCAGGATCCAGACAGTCAATTTTGTATGCCGAAAGTATACGAAGAACTAGCTTTTATTCTGGAAAATCAAAATGTTGATAAATCGCAAATGAATCAATTAATTAATGATGTTTTGATTAAAGTAGGACTGGATGTTGAACCCTCACAACAAATCAATCAACTCAGTGGCGGTATGAAACAGAAACTCGCAATTGCTGGGTCATTGCTGCAGAATGCTGATACGTGGTTTTTAGATGAACCTACAGCGATGCTCGATAGCGATGCAACAAAGCATTTATGGGAATTGATGATCGATTTATGGCAGGATAAGACAGTACTTATCGTAGAACATAAAGTTGAGCATATCTGGCGATATGTTGATCGTATTATTCTGATGGATGCTGATGGTAAGTTGGTTACACAAGGCACACCACAAATTATTCTTGAGCAACATGAAGATTTATTGAACCAGTATGGTGTATGGCATCCTAATGCATATAAGTGTGCACCAAAACCATTGCATTATGAGCATATGTCAAATGAATTTGAACTCGTGTTAAAAGATGTGGCAGTAAAACGTAAAGAAAAGACGTTGTATCATATTGATAAACTTGTCGTTAGCAGTCATGAATGGATTGCGATTACTGGAAAGAACGGAACAGGAAAAACAACGTTATTAGAATCTTTGATGCAGCTTATCCCGTATAAAGGTTTGATGCAATACGATGATAAAACTTTGAAGAAAGTAAAAGATGCAGCGCGTAATATGTACCTCGTCTATCAAAATCCTGAACTGCAATTTATTCAAGGTAGTGTATACGATGAAATCTTCTTTAACTTTCAATTTTTAGATAAAAGCCGAGCTGGGGAACGTACATCAAATTTATTAAAGCAATTAAATCTGTACCATCTAAAAGATCGTCATCCTTTTGAACTTTCCATGGGACAAAAGAGAAGATTAAGTGTTGCGACTGCATTGAGTACAAAAGCTGATATTGTGTTACTAGATGAACCGACATTTGGGCTGGATAGTCATAATACGTTCGAACTTATTGAATTATTTAAAGCGCGTGTGCAATCTGGTCAAACGATTATTATGGTGACGCATGATGACGAAATCATAAAGCGATATCCTTCTACCGTGTTACGCATTCAGGATGGAATACTTTCTGAAATGAGGAGGGGTGATGATGTACGAACAGTTTAAGATATATCATACATTTATGGATCATGTGAATGTGATTACGAAGTTGATATTAGGGGTTTTACTATTTGCACTTGTCATATTCATTCATCATTTTGACTGGATGCTATATCTAGCGATTATTATGTTTATCTTTATGATTGGATTGAGTGGTGTGCGTTTGAAACTTATTACGGCTTTTGTAAGTGTAATGCTATTATTTAGTTTCACTTCGTCATTATTTATGATTTTCTATGGTGACGGCAGTACTACGCTATTTCAATGGGGCATCGTGCATATTACAGAAGAAAGTTTATATAGAGGAATACATTTATCACTTAGAACAATTACAGTCAGTTTCTTTGGTTTAAGTATTGCGTTTACAAGTGAAATTGTAAAAGTATTCTATAGTTTGATGCAACATTTAAAGGTGAAACCTAAATATGCCTATGCCTTTATGGCAGCAATCCGTATGGTGCCGATGATGTTTGAGTCATTCTTCCAATTACGCAATGCATTGAAAATGCGTTATCACGTTATAGATTCGAGCCAATACAGAGGATTGAATCGCATAAAGCATTTGATTATCCCGCTATTAAGTCAAAATATTAGACGTGCACATCGTCTGTCTGTTGCAATGGAGAAAAAAGGATTCCATAATGGTACTAGAACTTACTATTACCATGTGCCATTTAGCTATCGGGATATTTTATTGATAGCTGTCTTTTTGATAATGGTTGTAAGTGCTTATTTATTGGCAATGTATTTTCCGATAACGCATATAACAGATGTACGTTAAATAGATTTGTTTGACGCATAAACAATATACTGATAGAATTATCAGTAATCTTAAACAAGTGAGGTAATTTAGAATGAAGACTTTTGTACAGAACAGTGCAAAATTAAATATGTGGTGGCAGCTGTCATAACTTATATTTATGCCCGTCATAGATATAAGTGTCTATGGCGGCTTCATTCGCGTTACTTGAGGCCGGTTGCGTATGCATAAGGTCTCTTTTTTGAGGTCAATGCATGTGCATTGGCCTCTTTTTTGTTTAAAAAATTATATGAAGTGAGGGATTACACATGGAAAAAAGAACTGTTTGGGGATCGAAAATTGGTTTTATATTAGCAAGTGCAGGTTCGGCGATAGGGCTTGGTGCGATGTGGAAATTCCCGTATGTCATGGCTGATAATGGTGGTGCAGCATTTTTAGTATTGTTCATGATATTCACATTATTTATAGGTATGCCGTTATTACTAGCAGAATTTGTAATAGGTAAACATGGAAAGACGTATAGCACAGAGGTATTCGGAAAAATTACTGGTAATAAATATTTTAACCTAATCGGTCATATCGGTAATGTTGGTGTTTTCTTCTTACTTAGTTTTTATAGTGTAATTGGTGGATGGATTTTACTCTATATGATGAGGACTGTTTATGTAATAGTTACAAATCAACACACGAAGAATTACGAGGGATTATTTGGTCAATTGATTAGTAACCCGATATATGTAATACTTGGCGCTGCATTATTTATTTTTCTTACTGCGATAATTGTTTCCCGTGGTATTCAGGATGGGATTGAAAAAGCTTCAAAAATCATGATGCCTATGTTGTTTATTGCATTTATTGTGATTATCATTCGTTCTTTAACGCTTCCAAATGCAATGGATGGTGTTGTATATTTTCTGAAACCTGATTTTAATTCACTGAATGCAGAAGGCGTACTTTTTGCTTTAGGTCAATCATTCTTTTCGCTTTCAGTAGGGTTTGGTGGCATGTTAACATATGCATCGTATTTAGATAAGAAGACGGACATTGTCCAATCTGCCTTTTCTGTTGTAGGTTTAAATATACTGGTTACGATACTAGCAGGTCTTGCAATATTTCCTGCGACTGCCTCACTAGGTATTGATAATACGCAAGGTCCGGGTTTATTGTTTATCGTTTTACCGTATGTATTCGATCAGTTGCCGTTCGGCAGTATCTTTTATCTTATATTTTTATCGCTATTCTTTTTTGCAACTATTACTTCATCTATCTCTTTAATTGAAATTAATGTTTCAAATGCAATTAAAAATGAAGAAAAGAAACGAAAAAAATATGTGTATGCAATCGCCTTACTATTGTTTATTTTATGTATACCTTCTGCATTATCGAATGGTACTTTAAGCCAGATGAAGTTTTTAGCGGGAACATTCTTTGATAATATGGATTATTTAGTTTCGAATATTATGTTACCGATTGGAGCATTATGTTATGCGTTATTTGCGGGTTACAAACTAGATGCTGTAATTGCAAAGCAGGAATTAATGGATGAAAAATATCGAGGGTTATTTAAACTTTGGGCATTCTTGCTGCGCTATGTTATTCCGCTAGTTATACTGGCTGTATTTGTTACTTTAATGCTCAAGTAAATGAGAATAAGTTACTGTAATTGATATTGAAAAAAGTAATCTTTATGCCATTTAAATACAGTAACTATTTTTATTCAAAAAAATATTAAATAATACGTCAAATATTTTTCACAATTTTAAAGTTTGAGTTGGTTGACTTAAAACGAGCATCATGTAATAATAAGTTTTGTAGAGATTAGAATTATTCTAATCTGGGGGCTGTCTAAAATAACTTATTTAAATTCTCAGGAGGAATTACACATGTCATTAATTAACAAAGAAATCTTACCATTTACTGCGAATGCTTATGATCCAAAATCAGATGCGTTTGTTGAAGTATCAAATGAATCAATGAAAGGTAGCTGGAATATCGTATGCTTCTACCCAGCAGATTTCACTTTCGTTTGTCCAACTGAATTAGAAGATTTACAAGATCAATATGAAACGTTACAAGGTTTAGGAGTTAACGTATATTCTGTATCATGTGATACGCACTTTACACATAAAGCATGGCATGATCATTCAGAAGCTATCAGCAAAATTCAATATACAATGATTGGTGACCCATCTCACGTTATTGCTAACAACTTTGATGTATTAGATGAAGAAGCAGGCCTTGCACAACGTGCGACATTCTTAATCGATCCAGATGGTGTTGTTCAAACA
The DNA here is from genome assembly GCF_024205965.1 of Macrococcus epidermidis. Lineage (NCBI taxonomy): Bacteria > Bacillati > Bacillota > Bacilli > Caryophanales > Staphylococcaceae > Macrococcus > Macrococcus epidermidis. Next base: position 204,144 of record NZ_CP073819.1, read on the forward strand.
ATGGAAATCAACAATGATGGAATTGGTCGTGATGCTTCAGTATTAGTAGACAAAGTTAAAGCTGCTCAATATGTAGCTAGCCACGATGGTGAAGTTTGTCCTGCAAAATGGAAAGAAAGCGGAGAAACTTTAACACCTGGTTTAGACTTAGTTGGTAAAATCTAATTTAATCAACAATAAATAAATATTAAAAGACTGCCACAACGCAAATTTTTGCGTTGTGGTATCTATTGTAATAAAATATAGAAATTTATCCTTTAAAGGAGGAAATGTAATGTTAAACGATACATTAAAGCAACAATTAGCTCAATATTTAGAGTTAATGGAAGGCGACGTTGTAATTACAGCGAGTGCTGGAGATGATAAAACAAGTAAAGATATGATGGACTTACTCACTCAAATCAAAGAGATGTCTTCACTTATCACTTTAAAAGAAGCACCTTTGAAACGTACACCCAGCTTCACATTAGCACGTCCTGATGAAGAAGCACGTATTACATTTGCCGGTGTACCACTTGGACACGAGTTCACTTCTCTAGTCTTAGCTTTATTACAAGTAAGTGGTCGTGCACCTAAAGCAGATCAATCTGTTATTGATCAAATTAAAAAGTTAGAAGGACCTTTTAACTTTGAGACATTCATTAGCTTAACTTGTACGAAATGTCCAGATGTTGTACAAACTTTAAATATGATGGCGGTATTAAATCCAAATATTACACATACAATGATTGATGGTGCAGCATTTAGAGAAGAATCTAAAGATATTATGGCTGTTCCTACAATGTTCTTAGATGGTGAAGAATTTAGTAGTGGTAAAGCGACTGTTGAAGAGATTATCGGTAAACTTGGTGGTGGAGCAGATGCTTCTGAATTTGATGCGAAAGAAACATTTGATGTATTAGTAATCGGTGGCGGACCCGCGAGTGGTAGTGCAGCAATTTATGCAGCACGTAAAGGTTTACGTACAGGTATTGTGGCTGAACGTATCGGTGGTCAAGTTAATGATACTGCTGGTATTGAAAACTTTATTACAGTAAAAGAAACGACTGGACCAGAATTCTCGCAAAACTTAAAAGAACATATTAACAGTTATGATATCGATGTAATGAATGCTGTTCGTGTTGAAAAGTTAGAAAAAATTGATGATTTAGTACATGTTACTTTAGAGAATGGTGGTAAACTAACATCTAAAACATTAATTATCGGAACAGGTGCAAAATGGCGTAACATGAACGTGCCAGGAGAAGCTGAATATCAAACAAAAGGTGTAGCATATTGTCCGCACTGTGATGGTCCATTATTTGAAGGTAAACGCGTTGCAGTTGTAGGCGGCGGTAACTCAGGTGTTGAAGCAGCAATTGATTTAGCAGGTATTGTTAAACATGTTACATTACTAGAGTTTGGTGAAGAATTACGTGCAGATAAAGTACTACAAGATCGTTTAGCATCATTAAATAATGCTGAGATTATTAAATCAGCTGCAACAAAAGAATTAACTGGTGATGCTACATTAAAAGCGTTGACGTACGTTGATCGCAATACAAATGAAGAACATACGCTTGATCTGGAAGGCGTATTTGTTCAAATCGGTTTAGTACCGAGCACTGAATTTGTTGGAGACTTAGTTGCTAGAAATAACCGCGGTGAAATTATCGTTGATAAAAATGGTGCTACAAATGTACCAGGTATTTTTGCTGCAGGGGACTGTACAGATCAAACATATAAACAAATCATTATTTCTATGGGTTCTGGTGCAACAGCAGCATTAAGTGCGTTTGATTATTTAATCAGAAATTAATTAAATGACGGATTTAAGTTATAAGACATATTACGTTATGACGTAGTATGTCTTTTTTATATGGTAAAATATACATAATAATTCTAGGAGGTAAGTAATGAAGAAAACATTTTTAATATTTATTGTCTGTATATTACTTAGTGGCTGTGTAAATCAAGAGAAAGAACAAGGAAGGTCACAGGAAAAAGTAATACTTACTGTCTCAGCGGCAGCAAGTTTAAAAAATGCATTAAATGATATCGAAAAATCTTATGAAGCCGAACACAAGCATGTTGATATTAAATTTAATTATGGTGCGTCTGGTGCATTAGCGCAACAGATAATGTCCGGTGCTCCGGTTGATATATTCTTTTCAGCTGCACAGGATAAAGTTGATGATTTAGTAAAAAATAAATCTGTAGATAAAGAGGATACAAAGTCTTTACTGAAAAATCATCTCGTGCTTATAACAGAAGAGAAACTAACATCTCTTGATGATTTACAACAAGAAAAGATAAAAAAAATTGCACTTGGCAATCCGGAATTAGTACCTGCAGGCGAATATGGTAAACAAGCCTTAGAAAACAAAAAACTATATCAAAAAGTCAAATCAAAATTAGTATTAACGAAGGACGTACGTCAAGTATTGACCTATGTAGAAACCGGTAATACTGAAGCAGGTATCGTATACACATCAGACCTCAAATCAACAAATAAAATAAAGCATACACTCAAAATTCAAGATGATTTACATGAACCGATAACATATCCAATTGCTAAAATAAAAGACACTAAACATAAGAAAGAAACTGAGGAACTTTATCAGTATTTACAGAATAATCAAAGTAAAAAAGTGTATCAAAAATATGGTTTTGATATTAATGAAAAGGAGTAGCGATGCTGCTTCTTTTTTAAAACAAAGAACAATTAAATAATGAAAATTCATTAAATTTAATTCCCCTATATAAATAGATATTGTTTATAATAAAGAAGTATTGGAGGAAATCGTATGACGGAATTATCAACAGAACAAAAACTAGAAAAATTTTTTAATAAAACTTCACAATGGCACGATGCTTATCAATTGTTAAGATCGATTATAAGAGAATTTGATCTTGAAGAAGATTATAAATGGATGCATCCTTGTTATACAATGAAAGATAAAAATGTGTTACTGATACATGGCTTTAAATCATATGTTGCTATATTATTTCATAAAGGAGTAATGCTTGAAGATAAATACAATCTTTTAATTCAACAAACTGAACATGTTCAAGTTGATCGTCAATTACGCTTTTCGTCAGTAGAAGAGATTGAAGAAAAAGCAGATATGATACGTTTTTATATTAAAGAAGCAATTCGAGTTGAGAAAACAGGCATAAAACCTCCTAAAAAAGAACATGGACCATTAGAAATTCCTATCGAATTAGAAGAAGCATTTAAAGAGAACGAACGTTTAAGAGAAGCGTTTTATAAATTAACACCTGGTCGCCAACGTGCGTACGTCATTGAAATTAATAAAGCGAAACGCAGCGAGACGAAAAGGAATCGTATAGAAAAGTATGCTGATAAAATTTATCAGGGAAAAGGTTTATTAGAACGATAACAAATAATAATGTCATACGCTTTAAAAATATAATGTTATAATATGTTAAAGAAAATATTTGTATTTTAACAATACTTGGTGAATGTATACTTGCATTCATTACCATACAAAAATATAATGAATTAAGCAGCTTGGAAAGTCTGGAACAAAACTACTATATAAAGGATAATGAACATGGCTAAATTTAACTTTATCCCAATAATTTTGGGTGCAAACATACATGCGTATGCTGCAGCAGCAAGTTTTCATAAAGATTATAAGAAAAAGTCGGTCATCGTCGCAGCCGATTATTTATCGTTCACTAAATTTTCTAGTCTTATTAGCGATTATTATATTGATAAAATGATATATGATGACAAAGTTTTCATCGAAACATTTGAGCGCATTGCAAAGAAATATCGTAAGAAAAATCGTAAACTATTGCTTGTCGCAACGACAGATGAATATGTTAAGATGCTAATTAAACATGAAGCAAAATTGAGAGAAGATTTTACCTTTAATTTTCCGACACAAGATTTATTTAACCAATTATATTATAAGAAACATTTCTATGAGACGGTTGCTTCATACGGTATTGATATTCCTACGACATACCACTTTAATTTAGCTACCATCGAAACATTTAATGAACCTATTAGATTCCCGGCAATTATTAAAGTTGATGATGGCACAGCTTACTTTAATTTAAAGTTTAAAGGGAAGCAGAAAATTTATGTCCTTGATGATTACGTTGGAATTAATGAGACGATTGAATTACTTCATAATAATGGCTATCGTGAGGATATTATTATTCAGGAATTTATTGAAGGAAGCGATCAGGACTTGTGGGACATCGTTTATTACGGTGATTCAAATGGAAAAGCGCAAGTGATTACATTAGCACAAGTATTGTTACAAGAACCTGCAATGACAGCTATCGGTAATTATACAGCACTCATTTCAAGATATGATAAAGATTTGATGGATAAAGTGATTAAGATGATGGAAGGTATGCATTATACCGGATTTGCTAACTTTGATTTAAAATATGATCATCGAGATGGTAAATACAAGTTTTTCGAGGTTAATTTACGTGCCGGCCGTTCAAGTTCTTACGTCAAAGAAACAGGGTATTCAATTGCGAGATGTTATGTAGAAGATTTAATTTTAAATCAATCCCATCCAGTGAAATATTTAGATACAACACATTTATTTACGGTAGTACCTAAAGATATTATATTAAAATACGTAAAACAAAAATCATTACGTAAAGAAATTAAACAACTTATTCACAAACATCAATATTATAATCCACTATTTTATGCAAAAGATCGTTCAGTAAAGCGGAAAGCTTATCTGATGATGAGAAATGCCAAGTATCATCTGAAGTATAAAAATAGTGAGTGGTATAAAGAACAGAAATAATCACTTTATAGTGGTTATTTTTTTATTTGTCGTTTATTTTTTTATCTTATTATCTGTTTATATTATACCTATATCTTTATACCTTTATATGAACTCAAATGATTGTTATAGACATTATAAAAAAATATTCCATGTTAAAATGTTATCGTATAAAAATAAAAATAAGTCAGGTGAGCATAAGTGTATCATTATTACAAATCGTTAATATATGTTGATATCGATAAGATTAATGTTTCGAAAGGCGTCATTCAATTTATATTGATGTTAATACCTATGATATATGGTTATTTCATTGATAATTTACCATTTGGATTGTTGATATCACTTGGAACATTATCTAATATCTATGTATTTGGCGGAACTTTACAATCTAAATTAAAAACAGTAACGATTGCCACTTTAACATTAGCTTTTGCAATGGCTCTCGGTACGATTACGGCTGGTAATATGGTTTTATTCGGTTTTTTATTATTTGGATTTACAGTAATACCGTATTACGTATGTAATGCGCTCGAAATTAAAGGTCCTAGTTCTACTTTCTTTTTAGTGGCATATGGACTATCGTCAATTATGCCACATGCACCAGAATTATTTTTAAATCGAGCGGTGTTGGTTGTAATAGGTGGTCTAATTACAATTGTAGTTATTTCAATACATAGTAAGTTATTTGATAGAAATTATGAACGTGAAATTGTAATTAGTGATTATCGTATGCTGCAAAAGTTATTAAAAGCATTCTATGATAACGCTGCTTTTAATGAAGCACATAAGACAGCAGTGCGCTCTTTAATGGCTTCAAACGATGCGCTTTATGCAGCGCGTCCTGCTTTCAGTAAAGATGGTGGAGAATATGAGCGTACTTTATTATTACATCACTTGGCTGAAGGGATTTATTCAGAAATATTAGATTTACATTTAAAGAATATTCGTCCTATCCCAGGTATTTTAATAGAAATGATGAATTATATCGTTGATATGGTAACAGACGATAAGACGACCAAACCAAGTTGGAATAAAGCAGTTAAACTTTCAGAAGAATTTAGAAATTTGGAAAACAATTTGTATAAAGTAGAAGAAATTCTTTTTGCACCGGTCGAACAGATTAACTATAAAAGTGAGAATAGTCGCCCACATTTCATGCGTAGATTATTATCAAATATCACACCAGAATCAAGTGTATTCATGATGACAATAAAATATGCTGTGATAATGGGTTTAGCCATATTCATAGCATTATTATTTCATATCGATCGTCCGTACTGGGTGGCTTTGACTGTACATTCAGTACTAATCGGTAATACAACTGTCACAAGTCTGCAACGCGCTGGTGCCAGATTTATCGGCACACTCTTAGGGATCATTGTGGCAGCTATAATTATCAGTATAAATCCTGATTTACTTATTGTAGCGATTATTATTGCTATAACTGGAGGTATCAATGAAGTTTTTGTTGGATCAAACTATGCACTCGCAATGATTTCAATTACAACACAAGTGTTGCTTATGTCAGGTATCGCAGCTGGGCATATTTCATATTCTTTTGCATATTTAAGGATAATAGATGTTGTTATAGGGGTCATCATTGCAGTTCTTGGTGTGCTAATTCTTGGTAGAACAACTGCAAGTGAGAAGCTTCCGAAGTTCATTACAGATTTAATTCACGTAGAGGCAGCAACTTTCCATTATCTTTTTTCACAGAATCATTATGCAATACGAGATCGTTATCAAGATATGTTTAAACTTTATTTAAATGTCGCGAATGTCAGAATGACTTATACAAATGCATATGGTGAAATTTCTAATAATAAACAACAGGTGCTACATTATTATCCAGCCATTCACTTATTAGAACAAATTAATTTTTCTTTACAGCGTGTTATCAAAGATGACGTTCAGTTTGTAATAGATAATGAAATGATGGGACAATATTTACTTGCTTTTGAAAATTGCGCGAAATACTTTGAACGAGGTAGTAACCATTCACTTATTGATTTAAAGCCACTAGAGAGGTATCATCAAATTCATTATGCATTAATGGACTTACAGGATTTTAAAGTTAAATGAAGGGTTTAATATATTGCTTCACTTCTTTTTCTTTACAATAATGAAACAGAAAATTTATGGTATTTGTATAAAACAATCGCTAAACTATGAGTATTACAGATCATAAGGAGCAACTAATGAAGAAAGATCTTAAACTATTATTGTCGTTACCTATTTTTAGCTGGGCACTCTATGATTTCAGTAATACAATTTTTAGTGCAAATATCGTGACATTGTTTTTTCCACAATTTGTAACAGAACAGTTTGGCGTTGATCCTGTAACTGAGCAGGTATCATCAACCTGGATTGCTTATTCAGCAAGTGTAGCAGCATTGCTTCTCATTGTATTAAGTCCGATTTACGGAGTATATATTGATAGAACGCAAAAGAAGAAGCAATGGGTTATCATCTTCACTGTAGTAGTGTTTATTTGTACTTTTCTGATGGGCTATATTTATGAAGCGGATATTAAACAACAGATGTTCGGCATTCCAGTTTCATTTTTGCTGATTATTATCTTATTTACGATTGCGAAATTTATGTATAATTCGAGTCTTGTATTTTACGATGCAATGATGAGTAGTTTAGCACCAAAAGAAGATCACTCAGTATTATCTGGATTTGGAGTAGCGTTAGGCTACATGGGAACATTATTTGGTGTACTTACGATAATGGCTTTAGTAGGTACTGAAGATGCTGGAAAGACGTTTATTCCAACCGCTATTTTATTTTTAGTATTTAGCATACCTATTTTTATCTTTGGTAAAGATGGCAATAAAAAGACGATGAAACAACATGTATCTCAATCAAGCTTAACATCAGGCTATAAAGAAGTCTTAGAAACTTATAAGCTTGCTAAGAACGAACCCGCAATATATGTATTCTTAATTGTTTATTTCTTCTTAAATGATGCTTTGGCGACTGCCATAAGTATGATGCAACCGTATGCCACTACTGTAGTAGGGTTTACTTCAAGTGAATTTATTAAAATATTTATGATAGCAACGATTTTCAGTGTAATAGGTGCCTTTGTATTTGGATACATTGCTAAAAGAATAGGTTCTTTAAAAGCGTTGCATTATGTCGCGCTAGTATTAATGATTGCGCTTATTATTGCAAGTATTCCTTTACCTAAGTCGGCATTTTATATTTGTGCGATTCTTTTCGGAATTGCAATGGGTTCTATCTGGGTTATCTCTAGAACGCTTATCATAGAACTCTCACCGGAAGCTCACGAAGGACAATTCTTTGGTTTATTCTCAATGAGTGGTAAATTATCTGCAGTTTTTGGACCTTTTGTTTATGGAACGATTACTCTGCTATTAAAAGATTATGGACCGTTAGCAAGTCGTATTGCTATCTTATCTTTATTTGTGATGGCTCTTGGTGCTTATCTATTACATTTCAAAGTAATTCGATTAAGTAATGCAGGTAACGAAAGAATGTAGTATGAAATTTAATCTTTAACTGTAATATGTTTATTCAAAGTGGTTTTTACATAATTTCATTGCTAAGTAAAAAAATTTTCATAAATAATATTATTTATGGTTAATTTTGTGAAAAGTATTCCGTAATGATTTCTATTTTGATATGATGAAATAGAGCGAGATATTAAATACAAAAGTGGAGGATATGGTATGAAAAAGTCAAAAGGGTTGATCTTAGGAATCATAGCAGCACTTGTATTATTAGTCGGTGGCGGGGGAGCAGCAGCGTATTACTTTTTAACGAACACACCGAAAAATGCGTATCTTTTAAGTGAAAAAGAATCAATGGAGTCGTTGCAAGATTATTTCAATGAGCGTTTTGAAAATGAAACAAAATTCCAAGAGAAAATGCAGGATGATAATTATGCAGTAAATATGAAGTTAGGTGCAGATATTCCGGAAGCATTTGTATCACAAATGGGTATTTCAAAATCAGTAATTGATTCATCAAATATCGTATTTGATGTAGCACATAATAGTAAAGATAAATTATCAAATTTAAGCATCACACCTACGATTGCTGATAATAAACTTGGTGAGTTTGCGTGGCAGGCAGATAACAAAAATCAATACCTTTCTGCCCCAGTGTTAAATGATGTATTAAGCGTTCCAAATGATAAAATTATTGAAACGATTGAAAAAATATCTGGAGATCCAACTTCAGTTGAAGATATGACAAATGATTCTTTAAATCTGAACAACCTTTTAGGTGGCGCACAACTTTCTCAAGAAGATATGAACAAAATCATCGAGCGTTACAGTAAAACATTTGCTGATAATGTAGAAGATGATCAATTTAAAAAAGATAAAGAAAAAGTTAAAATCTTTGATGAAGAGAAGGATTTAGAGAAGTTAACAATGACGTTACAACCAAAAGATACAAAGAAAATCATCGTTGCAATGTTAGAACAAGCAAAAGATGACAAAGAATTAAAAGATTTATTTACAAAACAAGCACAAGGTGTAGACTACGATAAAGAGTTAGATAAAGCACTAAAAGAAGTGAAAGATCAAAAAGAATCTGAGTTTCCAAAAGTAATCTCAACAATCTTTGTTGATGGTAAACAAATTATGAAACGCAATCTGGTGATGACAAGTAATGAAGAAGAAGTTAAATTAGATGCTTTAACAAAAGTTGATGACAATTTAAAACTAGAGGTTAAAGGTTCTGCTAAAGATGCTCCAGATGCATTCGTGTTAACAGGAGATTCAACTAAAAAAGATGAAAATTATAAAGATGATTACAAAATTGTCATTAATCAAGATGGTGCAAGAGAAATATCATTTGTAAATGATTCTAAAACAGATGGTGATAAACGTACTGACAAAGGAACAATCGATTTATCTCAATTAGCTGGACAGGATTTAAAATTAAATTATACAAATGATTTAGTAACAGATATCGGCAACAATGAACAAAAGCAAAAAGCAGAGTTTACTGTAAATGTTCAAAATGAACCGGTTAAATTGATGTTTGATGCTGTGACAAAATTAAAGCAAGATGTGAAAGTGAAATCTGACGGTGCTAAAGACTTAAGCACAATGTCTGATAGTGACCTCCAACAATTGCAGGATGATATTAGTGAGAACTTTAATAAAATTTTTGAAGACGTTTCTAAAGATTTAAATTAATAAAGTTAATGGTTATTGATTAAAAATAAGGGGTGATAAATGTGAAACTACAACTGTTCAGCATTTATCACTCTTTTCTTATGAAAAAGTGGTATTTACTGGTCTATATATTAGTATTGTTTTTTGTATTGTTTGCGACACTCATAGGATTATCTGTGATGAAAAGTCAGGAAGACGATAAGTTTTCGATTGGATTAGTAGATGAAGATCAATCTAGAGAAACGAAGTTGATACTAGATGCAATTGGCGATGGAAAGAGTATGGGTAACGATATTGAATTAAAGCAGTTTGAAGCGACTAAGGCTAATAATGAATTAAAGCAACATCATCTAGATGGTTATTTCGTGTTCGATCAAGGAATGACTGAGGCATTTTACAAGCAAGGCGCATTACCGATTTCTGTTTACACATACGATAAAACATCGCTTGAGAGTATTATCATCTATCAGTTAACGGATTCCGTATATAGTCGTTTGATGCTTTCTATCGGTGGCGCTGGAGCGTATAAAGCATTATATCCGGAGTCAAGTGATGATGCGATGTTAATGATGATGACGGATATGCTTTTTACGGGTCTGAATCGTAATGGTGCCTTTGATGAGCAGCCGGTTAAACTTTATGATAACTATCAGTATTATACTATTTCAGTTTATTTTATCAGTGTTTATGTACTGTTTTTATCACTGTTTAATATTTTGAAGATGAATCAGGCGCATGCTTTGAAAGAACGTCTATCAATGTTTCATTTTTCATATGAAAAACTAACATTGACACGTGGGTTAATAAGTTTATGGTATACACTTTTATTTTCTGCAGTAGTATTGTATGTTTTATTAAAATACTTAGATGTATCTTTTGAAAGTTATAACCTAATGCCGCTTTTAATTATTTTATTCTTATACCTCATAATGATATTTGTGGTGATGATGCTTATTGAACTCGTTAATAATGAATCGTTTCAATTGATTCTTAAAGTAATGATAACGGGTCTTATCATTTTATTTTCCGGAGCAACAATCCCTTCGATATATTTTAAGGATGTATTAGGCGGTATATTGTATCATCAACCGTTTAGTCATATTTTTAATAAAGTACTGGAATTGATATTGAATAACTATTTTATAAAGACTCCTATTCTGTTCTATTGGATATGTATTATATTGATAAGTCTATTGATATTACAACTGATATGGAGGTATAGACGATGAAATCTATCTTATACCTCGTAGTGCAAAAACAATGGAAATCATATTTATTATTGTCATTGCTGATTGCTGGTATACTACTCACTTGTTTTATAATGCAACAAAAAATGAATGCAGTGTTTAAAATGCCGATAGTTGTGCAGGATTTAGATCATTCTCAATCATCAGAGGCATTGATTGCCATGCTTAAAAACAATCATGATATGACTGTTAAAATAATTGGTGATGAAGAAAATTTTATAGAAGATCATGTGAAGACTAAAGAAGCGGTGTTAAGTTTATCAATTCCTGAAGGTTTTAATGAAGCATTAAAGCAACAATCTTTAAGAGATACGATTATACTTTATTATCGAGATGATTTTATTGGGGCTATTGCCCAGGAAATAGTAAGTAAAACATTATTTGAAGCTCAGATTCCTTATATCGTGAAATATCATATTGATAAAGAGAAGCAAGTAAATATTGAAGAAGTTAAGAAGATGTATTATCAGAAAACACCGGAAAGTCGTATGAAACAAATTGCAGTTTCAAAATCACAAGATGAATCAATTTCTTTAAGTACAATATTCGCGCTTATTTTATTTGTATCATCTATACAAGTGATACTTCATTATCATTTAAAGCAGGACGCAGCACTTGAACGCATGTATATGTTTGACAAGACAAAGTATTATTTACATATAACGTATATCATGGTTCACGTTTTCATAATCATGTTATCAATTATCTTTGCAGCATTGTTCATGAATCAAATGATGAGTATAAAGTTTTATTTTGTATGCTTCTTATTCACACTTATTTATGAATTCGTATTAAGTTTATTACTCTTTAAAGTCAATACAACAAGTCATCGTCTATTTATGACGACTACTTTCACATTGATGATTGTGACCGTCTATATGCTGTTATCGATAGGAGGAAGTATATGATAGAAGTTAAAAACTTAACTAAGCGATATGGGAAAAAAGAAATCTTTAATCAGTTGAACACAACTTTTGAAGATAGGGCTGTAACAATCCTGTTAGGTGAGAATGGCGCTGGGAAATCAACATTGTTACGAATGATTGCAAAGCTGGAAACGCAAGATGCAGGAGAAATTATTTATTTTGGTGAGGATCTAAGTCATAAATCTTTAAAGAATCGTTTAGGCTACATACCTCAGGACATCGCTTTATTTGAACATTTATCAGTGCGTGATAATATAAAGTTCTTTAAAGGTCTGTATTCTTCTCCTATCGATGATAATCTATTAAATACTTATAAAGATGCTTTAAATATTCGCGAAGATAAGGCGAAAGTTCAATCACTATCTGGAGGGACGAAACGTAAAGTGAACATGTTAATCGGCTTACTTGGAAATCCAGATATAATTATTTTGGATGAACCTACTGTTGGTATTGATTTGAAATCGAGATATGACATTCATCGACTGATTAATCAGCTGAAACAAAGTAAACTCATTATTTTAACGACGCATCACTTAGATGAAGTTGAGGCGATTGGAGATCATATAAAATTAATTGGCAAAGATCCATTTTATAAACAGGTACTGACTGATAAAGACTGGACATTTGAAGATATGCTACAATTGAAATAAATGAATATGGAGGAAGTTATGCATAAATTTGAACCGTTCTTTGACAAACTAACAAACATCAATCATCTCGGTAAGATTCAGGATTTATTTGAATGGATTGAGACAAATTTTCCGGAATTACAACGTGAATATAAATGGAATACACCGATGTATTCAGATCACGGCACGTTTATACTGGGTGTCAGTACAGCAAAAGCGCATATTTCAATAGCACCGGAAAATCAAACGATGGCGCATTTTAAAGATAAGATAGCAGAAGCTGGATACGCTCAAACTGCAGGTCTTTTCAAAGTAAAGTGGGACCAGGAAATCGATTATGATTTATTGAAAGCAATGATTAAGTATAATATAGAAGATAAAAAAGATGTTGATACTTTCTGGAGAAAATAATGTAGTAAGAACCAAGGAATATTTTCCTTGGTTTTTATTTTTGAATGAATAAACATTCTAGTTGACTAATTTACAGAATGTAATATAATAATTATATCGAGTATAAAAATTAAACTAAAAAACACACAAAAGAGGAGTTTTTACACATGACTAAAGTATTATACATTACAGGACATCCTAATGATGAAACAGTTTCATTCTCAATGGCTACAGGGAAAGCATTTATTGAAAGTTACAAAACAGCTCATCCAGATCACGAAGTTAAACATATTGATTTATATGAAACATTTATCCCACTAATTGATAAAGAAGTATTTGCTGGTTGGGGTAAATTACAATCAGGAGAAGCTTTCGAAACTTTAACTGAAACTGAGCAACAAAAAGTTGCACGTTTAAATGAATTAAGTGACGAATTTGCTGCGGCAGACAAATATGTATTCGTTACGCCAATGTGGAACTTGTCATTCCCGGCAATTGTTAAAGCTTATATTGATGCAGTAGCAGTAGCTGGAAAAGCATTCAAATACACTGCTGAAGGTCCAGTTGGATTACTTACAGATAAGAAAGCGGTAATCGTTCAAGCACGTGGTGGTTACTATTCAGAAGGTCCAGCAGCAAACTTCGAAATGGGTAACCGTTATTTACAAACAATTTTAGGTTTCTTCGGTATTCCAAGCGTTGAAGAAATTATCATTGAAGGTCATAATGCACAACCAGAACAAGCAGAATCAATCAAAGCTGCTGCAATTGAAAAAGCTGAAAGTTTAGCAAAAACTTTCTAAATATAAATGAAATTTTAATAATAATGAATAAATTACAGCCATCGATTCCTTTGAATCGTTGGTTTTTTTAATTTTATTAATTATTTTCTATTTATAAATATTATTTTAGCTTTTAATTGCAATTAAGGTGTTAATTATTTTGAAAATAATTCAATAAATTATCAAAATAACTAAAATTAACGGTATTCGAGTGTTATTCCACATTCAATTTATGGATGGTATAATTATATTAAGGATAAAAACGCTATTAATAATATATATTACCAATTAAGAGGTGAGTCAATGAGGACAATAGAACTCTATTTGAAGTTGAAGTCGTTACAACAAAGGTTACCTAAAATTTATGAGGATGATTACAAACAAAGTATTGCACGAGCGATAATATTTACAAATGGATCAATCGATGAAGTCGAATTCTTAACAAGTGCCGACAAGATGGATATTATTTCTGTTTATCAGCAGTTAAAAAATGAACAATTTGATTTTAATGTTTCTAACGAACAAAAAGCGATGCATTATGTTAATAATCTCCACGGAGATACGAAAACAAAATCTCGTTCTTTTAAACGAACTGAAATGATAAATTTTGTAAAAGAAAAGTTGATAAAGTCGCATCCTAACATTGAATTTATACATTTGAAATATAACGTTCTAACTTGCAAGTTAAACAATCAGACGTACACAGTATATGTCAGTACATCAAGAGATTATGAGTTTCTTAATACTACAGAAGAAATTAATCCAAAACGCGTATCTGCCTGGCACAAAGGCAATGATGAAATATTTTCAAGTTATGATTATTATGCAATGTGTGTAAAAATTGATTCGAAATCTGAATATGTCACTGAACAATCAAATGGCATTGAAGGCATTTTTATGAATCAGCAGGAATTAAATAAGTGGTTAAATGAAAAAGAGAAGAATCAAAGTGGCATGATTAACTGTTATGTACATTACCATCAACCCAAATCGAACAGAGAAATTATTGAGGTAATAGACGCACGTGAACGTCCACAATTAAATTTAAGACATTTGTTAGATAATACATTTAAATTATAAAGATTAGAGGGAATCCAATGAAAATTTGTAGAAATTGTGGCGCAGAAGTAAAAGATCACGTTAAAGTATGTACGAATTGTGGAACGAAGTTTCCGGAAGATGCTGTCGAGGAGAGACGTGTGCCTAGTGATGAGAAATTAGTTTATGAAAGAAAGCAGAAGCAGCCTGTAGAAAAACCAGTTAAAAAAAGTAAAGGAAATTCAATATTACCTTTACTAATCGGATTACTTGCCTTACTTGCATTACTATTTGGATTGTATAAGTTCTTTGAACATAAATTTTCACCAGTTAATCAATCTGAAGAAATAAAACAGGCATTAATAGATAAAGATTATAATAAATTATCATCTATTTTAAGTGTCGGTGATAAGAATTTGTCAGAAAGTGAAGCAAAAGCTTTTGCTCATTATATTGCCGCAAGTGGTGATACAGAAAAGTTTGGTGAAAAACTTGTTACTACGACAGAACAAATGATCGATAATAAACAGCCTGACAGTATGGTCAATGTAGGTGGTAAAGATGCAATACAAATTACATCAGACAAAAAGAAATTTGGTATGTTTAAAAATTTCTCATTTAAAGTTCCGGAAGTACCGATTTATTTAACCGGAAAAGATGGTAAAAAGATTGTGATCAAAGTGAATGGTGAGGAGCAGGACTATACACCGACATTAAATTCAAGAGAAAGATTAGGAAATTTTCCGCTTGGCAATTATGAATTAGACGCAACAAAAACTGCGATAAATGGTGAAGTTCAAGGTAAACTGCTGATCAATATGTCAGAAAGTGATGATGCTCAAGAAAGTTTTGATGTGGCTTATATCAAAACAAATGTTGAAATTCCAGAAGCTGTAGATAAAGATTCAGTGATGGTCTATGTTAATAATGAAGAAATGGATTTTGATGTGAACGGTGACAATGTATTTGGTCCATTTCTAGCTGGAAAAAAACTGAAGATTTATGCTGAAGGAGAAGCGGGCAACCAAACATTAGTCACAAATAAAGAAATTGAAACGCCATCAGCATCTAGTGACAATCCAGCGGATATTGATTTAATATTTGATACGAGTGAACTTACACAAGAACCTGCAAAAGAAACGATTATCGTCAGAACGTCAGATGAAGAAGATGCATCAGAACAAATTACTGTAACAAGAGAGAACGTTCAAAGTTTAGCTGAAGCATGGAGTGGTGTAGGTTTTGATTATAATCGTTATGAATATAGAACGCCAGTTTATGAAAATGGTAAATATGGCTTTGGTATATTCGATGAAAATGGAGAGATTGTCGGTTCGTTTGATGTATATAAAGATGGTACGATAATAGAATATGATGAAGACGGCGAAATTATCAGAAATGGTAATATTAATGATTAAACGTCATTGCTACAGTCCTTTTATTTAAAATATTAGGGCTGTAGTTTTTTTGGTTGGAGTGAAAATATGTTATAGTGAAAGTTGAAAATATGACAAATTTAAACATATTACAACATAATTTGGGTTGTAAATTTATAGAAATAATTGTATTATTAATAAAGTATTTCATTTATGTTACGTTTATGTTAAAAAGGTGGTCAGTTTTACAATGAATAAACAATACTTTCCTGGTTTAGACGGCATGCGTGCAATTGCAGTGATTGCGATTATCATATTTCATCTTAATCCGAAATGGTTGCCAGGAGGATTTCTAGGTGTAGATACATTTTTTATTATCTCAGGATATTTAATTACCACATTGCTAATTAAAGAATACGAAGCGAATCAATCTATCAACTTAGCCCATTTCTGGTATAAACGTATTAAACGTCTATTACCTCCAGTTTTGTTTATGATGTTTATCGTCATACAGTATATTATTTTCTTTGATCGAGCGTTGTTATTTCAAGTGAAAAAAGATATGTATGCTGCGTTACTATATATTTCAAATTGGTGGTACATTTTTGATGGTCTGGATTATTTTCAGAGCCTCGAACCCCGTCCATTGAAACATTTGTGGTCTCTAGCTATCGAAGAGCAATTTTATCTCTTATTCCCCTTCATTTTATTAATGTTATTTAAAACTATTAAGAAAAAATCTAATATATTTATTGTATTTTTTATAGTGTCATTAGTTTCTATGTCAATAATGTGGATGATGTATGATCCTTCAAAGAGCATATCTCGTATATATTTTGGTACTGATACTCGCCTTCAGACATTATTATTAGGAGCATTGCTGGCACTGATATGGCCGGCATATAAATTGAAGAAAAATCCACCAAAAGTAATCGTTTGGGTTATCGAAATGATAGGATTAGTTGGCGCAATCTTTTTAGTACGATCATTCTTTCTGTTTACAGAGCATAGTGCATCAGTATTTCAAGGTGGCTTATACATCTTAGGAATATTCACTTTGTTATTTATTATGTCTAGTGTTCATCCTGATACATGGATGTCGAAATTTTTAAGCTTACCTGTATTAACATGGATTGGTCGATATTCATATAGTTTGTATTTATGGCACTACCCTATTATCGTGTTGATGCAATCTCATTTTATACAAGGACAGATACCATGGTATGTACATGTGATTTCTATCATTCTTACAATGATTATGGCAATATTCAGTTATCAATTGATTGAACAGCCATTTAGAAAAAAAGGATTAAAAGCTTTTGTAGATGTGAAATCATTAAAAGCATTTATAACATTATTGGTAAGTTTATATTTACTGGTTTCAACACCTTATCTAATTAAAACAGTGAAAGCAGAGTCGCAAAATAATGAAAAGATTGTAGTTACACAAACAAAATCAATTGCACCAGCTATAAAACGCATCTCTCCTTTGCAAATTGAAGATGCGTCCAAACCATCTACTGAAATTGCTAAAGTCTATCCTTATGCGCCTCTTTTTATAGGAGATTCAGTGCTAGTAGACATTGATTATCAAATTAGAAATGTGTTTCCAAATGCTACGATAGATGGTGAAGTCGGACGTAATATTTATAAAGCCATTCCTGTGGCAGATAAATATACAGATTTTAATAGAAAAGATGCCGTTGTTGTTCTCTATTTAGGTACAAATGGTGATTTTGAGGATATCCAGATGAATACGATCCTTAAAAAGTTTGATAAAGCGCAAGTATTTTTAGTCACTGCCCGTGTACCGAAAGATTATGAAGCACATGTTAATGCAGAGATGTATCGATTTTCAAAAAAATATAAAAATATACACATTATAGATTGGTATAAAGTTTCACAGGGACATCCTGAATATTTTGCCCCAGATGGTATTCACCTTGAGTACCCAGGTATAAAAGCGATGGTTAAAGTGGTTACAGATGAAATTATAAAGGTTGTCGAAAAATAGATGTATCATAAGGATAGGGAAGCCTATCCTTTTTGTTTTGATTATGGTTATAATGTGGATGAATAAGGAGGACACTCATGTTAGAATTATTTATTTTATTACTTGAACGTGTGGGATTAATTATACTTGTAGCCTATATATTAATGAACATATCCCATTTTAAAATGGTGATGAGCGAACGCGAAAAATTATCTTCACAAATACAGTTGATTATCATCTTTGGTCTATTTGCTGTAGTCTCTAACTTTACGGGTGTTGAGATACGAGATAATCATGTAGTATCCAGCCAAATATTCAGGACGATCTCAGATGATGCTGCAATTGCCAACACACGTGTACTAACAATTAGTGTAGCAGGACTTGTAGGTGGTCCGATTGTCGGTTTTACTGTAGGAATCGTATCTGGAATTTCCAGATATTTAATTGGAGGTGTTGATGCATATACATACGTTATATCTTCAATTATTATCGGCTTAGTCTCCGGTTATTTTGGGCATAGAGCGAGAAAGAACGATCAATATCCTACGATTGTTCAGGGGATGATTATTGGAATTGTTATGGAACTCATTCAAATGATATGTATTATCAGCTTTGCTTCAAATTTTGATAATGCTCTGGATTTAGTATCATTTATTATTTTACCGATGACACTCATTAACAGTTTAGGTACTGCAATATTTTTATCTATTATTATTTCAACATTACAACAAGAACAGCATATGAAAGCTGTACAGACACATGAAGTATTAAATCTAGCCAATCAAACTTTACCTTATTTCAGATTAGGATTAAATGAATCAAGTGCAACTGAAGCGGCTCAAATTATTAAAGATTTGATGAAAGTGTCTGCCGTTTCAATCACAAATAAAACGGATATATTAGCGCATGTTGGAGCAGCAAGCGATCATCACGTTCCGAAAAAGAAAATTATTACAGACCTTTCAAAAGAGGTCATACGCTCAGGTGAGATAAAAGAAGCACATACAACAGAAGAAATTGGTTGTACGTATCCAGGTTGTCCGTTAGAAGGTGCCATTGTTATTCCGTTATACGTTAATCAGGAAGTGGTAGGCACTTTGAAACTATATTTTACAGATAGTAAGAAGCTTACATACGTAGAACGCCGTTTGGCAGAAGGTTTAGCGGATATCTTCTCTAGTCAAATTGAATTAGGTGAAATTGAAATGCAAAGTAAGCTGTTAAAAGATGCTGAAATTAAATCTTTGCAGGCTCAAGTTAATCCACACTTCTTCTTTAATGCGATGAATACAATTTCAGCGCTTATACGGGTAGACAGTGAAAAAGCGCGTGAATTATTATTGAATTTGAGCAATTTTTTCAGATCTAATTTACAAGGTGCAAGACAAAATACCATTACGATAGAGAAAGAAATTCAACAAGTCGAAGCTTATTTATCTTTAGAGCAGGCGAGATTTCCAAATCGCTTCAATATTCATTTCGATGTAGCAGAAGATTGCGTCAATGCACAAGTACCGCCATTTATCATTCAGATACTTGTGGAAAATGCGATTAAGCACGCATTCCATAATCGTAAAACAGGTAATAATATCGATGTCGTCGTAAGAAAAGATATCGATGAAATTGAAATTTCTGTAGAAGATAATGGAAATGGTATTCCAAAGGATAAAAGAGATAAAATAGGAATTATTGAAGTAAACTCTACATCTGGTACCGGTAGTGCACTGGAAAATTTAAATAAGCGTTTAGTGGGACTATATAATCGTGATGCGAAATTGAAATTTATCACTGGAGCGCACGGAACGAAATTTTACACGCATATCCCTTATGAAAGAGAGGAGTTATTATAATGAAAATATTAGTCGTCGATGATGAACCGTTAGCGCGCAATGAATTGATGTATCTCATCAATAAGATTGATGACAGTCACGATATAGAAGAAGCGGATTCGGTTGAAGAAACGTTGACAGCCCTACTTGCAGATACGTATGACTTATTATTTTTAGATATTAACCTCATCAATGAAAGCGGACTTGATTTAGCACAGAAGATTAATAGAATGAAAACCCCACCATTGATCGTATTTGCAACAGCACATGATACTTTTGCGGTGAAAGCATTTGAATTAAATGCACTCGATTATGTATTAAAGCCTTTCGAAATGAAAAGAATAGAAGTTGCACTTGAAAAAGCCCGAAGTAGAGTAGAAAAAGATCATACAGAAGGAACGAAACAGTCCACGGGAACGCTTTCAATTCAGATAGACGATAAAATATATGTAATTAATACGCTTGATATCATTGCATTGTACGTTGAAGAAGGCAAGTTACATATCATCACTTTAAAAAATGAATATACGATTAATGAACCGCTTAGTGCTTTTGAGAAAAAAATGCCAGAAGATATCTTTATACGTATACATCGTTCAAGTATTATTAATAAAAACCACATAAAATCAGCAGAACAATGGTTTAATAACACATATCAGGTAAAGTTAACAAAAGATGTGAAACTACAGGTATCCAGATCATATATTAAGCAGTTTAAACATGAGATAGGGCTAAAATAATTTTAGCCTTATCTTTTTGCATTTCAACTATCTATTTTTGCATCTCAACATGAAAACGTTTTATTTATTATTTTTCGTTGTATGATGAACTCAAGATAAATATCGGGAGGTCATTACAATGACAAACAATAAAACGTATAACTTTTTTCATCAAGTCATCGTGATATCAGTAATTTTACTTATTTCTAAGATTATCGAATCATTTATGCCGATACCGATGCCTGCATCAGTAATTGGACTCGTATTATTATTTATATGCTTATGCACAGGTATTGTTAAATTAGGACAAGTAGAACGTGTAGGTACAGCATTAACGGATAACATCGGATTATTATTCGTTCCTGCAGGTATTTCGGTTGTGAAATCACTCGGTCTTATCAGTGAGCATCCATTTTTAATCATCGGATTAATCTTCATTTCAACATTATTATTATTATTATGTACAGGATTCTTCTCACAAATGATTGTTATGACAACTGAACGTAAAGAGAAATCAACTGTAAAAAATGAAAAAGAAGTAAAAAATTATCGTAAAGCTGAGGTGCGTTAATCATGACAATGTTAGATCACTTAGGAGTGAATACAGTATACTTTGGGATATTACTTACAATCGTACCATTTGTTATCGGACAAATATTATTTAAAAAATCAAATGGCTTCTTCTTATTCGCACCATTGTTTGTAGGAATGGTCTTTGGCATTGCATTTCTAGCGATTACCGGCATTGATTTTGATACGTACAACAAAGGTGGAAGTATTATTAGTTTCTTCTTAGAGCCAGCTACAATTTGTTTTGCCATTCCGTTATACAAAAAACGTGATGTATTACAAAAATATTGGTTACATATTATTGGCGGCATTGCGTTAGGAACAACGGGCGCTATCTTTGGTATATATGGTGTAGCGAAGTTATTCGGATTTGGTAAAGAAATTATTGCTTCTATGTTACCTCAGGCAGCTACAACTGCAATCGCCTTACCAGTTTCAGATGGTATCGGTGGTATTCCGGAATTAACATCACTCGCTGTAATCTTAAATGCTGTGATCATCTATGCATTAGGTAATAAGATGCTCCGCTTCTTCAGAATTAGTAATCCAATTGCAAGAGGACTTGCTTTAGGAACAAGTGGTCATGCATTAGGCGTATCTGCTGCTACAGAATTAGGTGAAACAGAAACTTCAATGGCAAGTATCGCGCTCGTAATTGTAGGTGTAATTGTTGTAGTGATTATCCCGATACTTACACCAATCTTGCTCGGGGTTTAAAAATAAAGTTAAAAGTAAATAACGAAATGACGAAGTACAAAGTCCAGATGAGATATATCAATCTTATCTGGACTTTTTTATTTGAATATTATATTTTTGAGCAGTATTTTTTAATGTTACATAAATATATGTTATTATTTTTATGTAACATAGGAGGAGACATGATTAAATCCCAACCAATAAAAACGACCCATGAAATTCACATGATGAAGACTTATTTATTGAATGAGCGTACAAGAGATTATCTATTGTTTGTTCTTGGTATCAATATACCTATGAAATTACAAGAACTATTAGAATTAAAGTGTCGTGATCTTGTTTTTAAAGATGGTTGTTATCAATTTATCGTTAACGACTATACCATCTATTTAAACAAAGAAGATAGCAGCATTCTAAAGCGATTTGTTGCAACAAAGTCACCTGATGACTATATCTTTGAATCGATGAAGACGAAATCTCCGTTAACAAGGCAACAGTTTCATAGAATATTAAGTGCGGCATCAACTGCAATAGGTTGTAAACATTCGATCGGTCCTCAGGCATTAAAGAAAACATTTGCATATCATGCGTATCACCAAGGCATTCACATATTTGATTTGATGCATATTTTAGGTCATAATACTAAGTCAGAAACATATCGATTTATTGATGTTAATCCACCAGATCACAAAACAATCCAAATAAATTTGTAAAGGATGTGAACGATGCTTTTTAATATTATTTTACTCGGCGTTTGTATGATATTGTTCATACAATTATTTCAGAAGCATTTAGCAAAACCATTCACTGCAATTGTCGCTTTACTATATCCCGTTATTGCGATGATTCTTATGATGATAACACCAAAGCATACAGCAAATACGTTATCATGGATACCTGAAGCGGGACTTATGTTCTCATTAAAAGTTGATGCTGTGTCCTACTTTTTCTTTGTAGTCATTTCAATGATCAGTATCCTTGTTCTCTTTTATAGTATTTTTTATATGAAAAAATATGCGAGACATACATATTTTTATAGTAGTCTAATCCTTTTTATTATTGCGATGTACGGCGTAGTTCTAGCAAATAATACGATTATATTGTATTTTTTCTGGGAACTAACGAGCGTAGCTTCATTTCTGCTTATTTCATTTCACTTTACTAAAAAAACATCTTATCTGGGTGCTTTAAAATCCTTTGTTATTACCATCTTAGGTGGAAGCCTAATGCTTGTTGGCCTGTTAACCTTAAATCATATTGCTGGTACTGCACAGATTGATGACATATTAACTCAAACTGAACTTACCAACCATCCATTATTTATCATGAGTATGACATTAATTTTTATGGGTGCTTTTAGTAAATCTGCACAATTTCCTTTCCATATTTGGCTACCTGACGCAATGGAGGCACCGACACCAGTCAGTGCATTGCTGCATTCGGCAACAATGGTTAAAGCAGGAATATATTTATTAATTAAATTGTTACCTGTTTATAGTGGTAATCATATGCTTACAGGAGTGATCATTTCAGTTGGTATTTTGACGATGTTTATCGGAAGTTTTATTGCTATTTCAAAGCATGATATGAAAGCCTTGCTGGCATACTCGACAATTAGTCAGCTAGGTATGATGGTTGTACTCATAGGCGTGATTGCATTACCCCATACGGTGATTTCAGAAGGAGTGAGAGGTACAGCGTACAGCGCTTTAATACTTCTTATATTAAGTCATGCCTGTTATAAAGCAACGCTCTTTATGGGCACAGGTATTATAGATTTAGCAACAGGTACACGTGATATGAATCAATTGTCTGGCCTGAGACAGCAATTACCTATTGTATTTGCTACGATGCTTATTTCAGCTGTCTCGATGGCAGGATTACCTTTTTTAAGTGGTTTCTTATCTAAAGAGCTGTTTATCACAGCATTATATGAAATCAACGATGCACATTTGAGTTTACTTATATTATTAATCATCGCTATTCTGGGGAGTATAGGTACTTTTATTTATTCTTTCGTATTAATAATCAGACCATTTATGGGTAAGCAATCAATAAAGATAAAAGCACAACAACCACTCATATATATGAGTAGTATTATTTTAACGTTCGCAACCATTTCTATTTTCTTTATCCCAAACATTATCCAGCATCATTTGATACAACCCATTGCACAAGAGCAATCAGCATTAAAGCTTAAGCATATTACTGCTTGGCATGGCTTTACACCGCCATTATTTATAACGATGTTCATTTTCGCTGCTGGTTTTATAGTTTTATATACTGGCTTGTATCGTAAAATTTACGATAAGTTTAACGATGTGTCATTAAACAAAGTGTACGACTTTATAGGTAGAACAAAAGATAACGTCTCAACTAAGATTTTATCATTGGTAATGAGGGGGACTTTAAATGTTTATGCGTTATACGTATATCTCTTTATTATCATCTTAATATTACCTAACTTATTAATAACTATGGATATAAAATGGTCGATAAAATATGAAATTACTATATTTACGATGATTATCGGAGTAATTATGATTATTAGTGCATTAGGATTATTAGTTGTGAAAAGCAGAATGACTGCGGTAGTGCTCACTGGATTGGTAGGCTATGGTGTATCTATCTTATTTATGGAACTGAAAGCACCTGATTTAGCATTAACACAACTTGTTATCGAAACAATTACAACGGTGTTGTTCTTAGCATGTTTCTATCATTTACCGAATCTAAAGAAAGAAACATCTTCATTGATATATAAAGTATTTAGACATGGTATAGCTTTCTCCATTGCTACCATCATCTTTTTAATCATGATTCGAAGCAATCAAATGGATTCATTTGCGACTATTTCTGCTTACTATAATAATAGTTACCAGTTAGTAGGTGCAAAAAATGTCGTTAATGCAATCTTAGGTGATTTCCGCGCGTTTGATACGATGCTCGAGGGGGTTGTAATTATGATTGTTGGATTTGGAATATATACAATATTAAAGAAAGGAGCTACACATGAGGGAAAATGATTTGTTACTTGAGAGTATTTCTAAAATAGTAATAGTAATTATATTAACATTCGGCTTCTATATCTTTTTCAATGGACATAATGCACCAGGTGGTGGTTTCATTGGAGGCTTGGTCTTTAGTTCGGCATTTATATTAATGTTTCTGACGTTTGATGCTAAACGGATAAGAAAATTACTTCCATTCGAATTTCATAAACTCATCTCGATAGGTATTATTATTTCATTATTTGTTATGGTTGCACCTATATTCTTTGGACATGCATTTTTAAATCATGAAGATATATACATTCACTTACCAATATTGAACGAAGTTCATTTATCAAGCGTTACATTATTTGAATTTGGCATATTATTAACGGTTGTCGGAGTGATAATGACGATATTATTATCGATTAGTGGTGATATTAAATGACGATACTTACCATTATTACTGCAACCTTAGTATATGTTGGTGTAAATCTTGTGTTATCTAAAAATTTAATACGTGTTGTATTAGGGACAAGCATATTAAGCCATGCAGCACATTTATATTTAATATCAATGTCATTTCCAGGGACGGATTTACCTTTTGTAGAAAAGAATAACCCAGATGTAGATGCATTGCCACAAGCTTTAATCTTAACAGCTATTGTCATTAGTTTTGCCACAACCGCATTGTTGTTAGTTTTAGTATATAGAAACTATCAAATGAATAAAGATAATCAAGTTGATAGTTTAGGAGGTACAGATGAGTAACTTATTGATTGTACCTGTATTGATTCCTATATTATTGGGTGTATTTACGTATTTAAAGGACAAAAGAATATATACCATTGCTATTGCTACATTATCTATAAGTTTAATTACTACTATTGTCTTAGCTTATTCATCTATAAAAAAACCTATTATTTTAAGTTTAGGTGGTTATAGTGCACCATACGGCATCCAGCTTTATGGGGATCTTATGAGTTTGTTGTTCGTTATTGTGAGTATCGTTGTAGTGATTGTTGTGCTATATTTCCAATATATTAACCAACTCAAAGACTTAACAGTACCTTTTATTTTATTTATTCTTGCTGGTGTAAATGGTTCTTTCTTAACTGCGGATATCTTTAATCTATTTGTAATGTTTGAAGTCATGTTACTGTCATCGTTTATATTAATTGTTGTCGGTAAGAAAAAATATCAGTTTAAGGCGAGTATTACGTACGTTGTATTAAATTTAATTGGTTCATGGGTATTTCTGATTGGGATAGGCATTTTGTATCGCGTATATGGTACATTAAATTTCGCTCATTTAGGAATGCGAATGCAGGAAGCTGGATTTGTTCCCGAGCATGCCGTCATCGTATTATTATTTGTCGTAGTATTCAGTTTAAAATCAGCATTATTGGTATTCATATGGTTGCCGAGATCTTATAGTGTGTTGTCTTACGAAATTGGTGCAGTCTTTGCGGCGCTATTAACTAAGGTAGGCGTCTATGCGATGATAAGAACAACGACAGTAATCTTTGTACCTTATCAATCCATGTTGTCATCGATTATTTTGTATATGGCTACTGCTACAGTCATTATCGGTATGTTAGGCGTTATTAAATATAAAGAAATTAAATTGATGTTTTGTTATCAGATTATTTTATCTATAGGAATCATCTATTATGGTATTTCTACATTTAGTCAAAAAGGTATAGATGGTGCAGTGATGTATACGTTAAATGATATGTTGGTGAAATCATGTTTATTTCTTTTAGCAGGTCTCATCGTAAAAAGATTTGGCCTTATCAATATGAAATATAAACAAGGATTATTTTATCATGCTAAAGCTACCGCCATTATTGTGCTATTTTTTGTATTTGCGATAGGAGGAATGCCGTTTACAGGAGGATTTCCGGGGAAATTATTGATACTGCAAGCTGGTATGGATGCGCATCCACTAGGTTATGCAATAGTAATGGTTATTGGGACTTTCGTAGGAATGTTTGCGATGATGCGTATGTTTATCACATTGTTCTTTGGAGAAGAGGATGGATCTTGTGTTCAGCTGACCGATGCACAAAGACATGCATTAAATAAACCATATAGTAAGAAGTTGACTGTCATTGGCGTGGTTTTAGTCATCACATGTATGATTTCTATTTTTGCTGCACCATTACAACAACATTTATCAGCAATTCATTACGATCGATATATAGAAAATGTCATGATGGGAGGATAAGATTATCGCACAGGTTGTATTAAATTTATTTATTGCTATGATTTGGGTGCTTATGGTTGATGAAGATCAAATCTATTTATCGACGTTTATAAAAGGATATTTAATCGGTATTATAATTCTCTACATCATACATCGCTTTTTCGGACATCAGTTTTATTTATGGAAGTTAATGATTTTATTAAAGCTTGTTTTGATCTTCAACTATGAACTGATGAGCTCAAGTCTTTCAACGATGTATCACATCTTATTTATTCCGCATAAGATTGCTCCGGGGGTTGTCACATATAATACATCAATGAAGAAGAACTGGGAAATTACAAGTTTAATGATGCTGATTATATTAACACCAGGTTCAGTAGTGCTTCGTTTATCACATGATAATCAGAAATTATTTATTCATACATTACATGCGACACCATCAGAAAATATGAAATTATTAAAATCTATTAAACGCTATGAACGCGTTATTAAGGAGGTAGGAGAAACATGAATATGATACTGATTCAAGCTGCACTCGTAATATATGGTATTGCTATAATGATAGTGTTATATCGTGTTATTGCTGGACCTTCTTTACCGGATAGAGTAGTAGCTTTCGATAGTATTGGTGCGATGGTCATGTCAAGTGTGAGTATTATATGTTTAATCATGGATACGACGCTATTCTTAGAAGCGATTTTAATTATTGGTGTATTGTCGTTTATCAGTACAATCGCAACATCAAGATTTATCGAGCGAGGTGTTATCTTTGAACGTAAACGATAGCATCAATCTTATTCTTTCGATTGTTATTTTTGTAGGTAGTATTATGGCACTTATTAGCGCAATAGGCATATTGATATTTAAAGATGTTTATACACGAAGTCATGCAGCGACAAAAAGCTCCACACTTGCTGTATTACTTACGTTAATCGGTGTTTTCGTTTATTTTATCGTCAATGATGGTTATGTGAGCTTTCGGTTGTTGCTCGGTATATTTTTCTTATATTTAACAAGTCCTGTCGCTGGACATCTCATTACACGTGCTGCGTATAATAGTGGTGTAGAGATGAAAGTCGAAGGTTCAAAAGGTAAGCATTTAAATGATTTGCTGCCTACTCAAAAGAAAACTTCTAAGGACAACGCGTTATTAAAAGATAAATAATGGAGTGACAAGCGTGACGATGCAATCAATGTTATTTAACACATTTATAAAGGTAATGGATCAATATAAAGATATTTTTAATCAGAAACCTGAAGGGATTCGAGCTACAAAAGATGTTGTCTATAGCAATCGTAAACAGAATGCCACGCTGAATATTTATTATCCATATCATCGGAAGGAACGTTATCCAATCATTGTTAATATTCATGGTGGGGGATATGTTTATTCTACAAAAGAAACATATGAAGCATATTGCATGACCCTCGCGTCGCATGGCTTTGCTGTAATAAGTTATGATTATGACTTAGCACCAAAGCTGAAATATCCTACACCAATTGTCCAGCTTAATGAATGTATGCACTGGTTACATGAAAACTATGAACAGTACAATTTAGATATTAACCAGTTATTTATGATAGGAGATTCAGCGGGTGCTCAAATTATGGCACAGTATGTAACAATACTTACTAATCCTGAATATCACCAACTTTTTCAGATGAAGTTGCCACAAGTCAAAGTTTCAGGTATTGCGATTAACTGTGGTTTCTTTAATGCAATCGATATAGCGATTGCAAAGAAAAAGTCATTTATACGCTTTATGGTGAGAGGATTAATGGAAGATTATGTTGGTAAAGATTTTCACATGAAACAAAGCGAAATTAACTGTGAACCATTTATCAATAAACGATTTCCGCCAACGTTTGTAGCGAGTAGTGTAAACGATTTACTTGTGGGTAAAGCTCCGGATATACTCATTGATTTAAGAAGAAGTGGTATTAAAACGATATACAGAGAGTATGGTAAAGGTGACTTTTTTGCCCAACATAACTTTCAAATGGATATTAGAAGATCGAATGCGAAGCAATGTACTTTAGATGAGATGAAATTTTTTAAAAGTATAATAGATGAACACAAAAGCACACTGTAAATGAATACAGTGTGCTTTGTTTTTTATTGATTACGTGCAAAATTTCCATGCACTTCGGTTGTTTCATAAACATTGATAAAACAATTTTCATCATGGGTTTTAGCGATTTTGATGACATTAGGTAATTCATAACGTGTAAGCACCATTGTAATCATGTGTTTTTTATCGTTAGAATAACCGCCATAAACATCTGTCACTGTTATACCACGATAGATCTCATCAATCAGTCCTTGTCTAACACCTTCATAGTTTGAAGTGATAATATTAACGGTTAGTTTAATATTAGATGTAAAGATTGTATCAACAGTCTTGCCGGTAATATATATTGAAAGTAAAGTCATCAATGCGAGGTTCCAATCAAATAAGAAACCTGAACAAATAATAATAATGCCATTAAGAATCGTCATAATGAGACCGATAGATATATTGCTATTTTGACTGATAATCATCGCAACGATATCCATGCCGCCTGTAGTACCAGAATATTTTAGAATGATGCCTACACCGATACCGACGATTACACCCCCAAAAATCACATTTACAAAAAGTTCATTTGCGATGCTTTCTGTTGGAATGACAGTAAGGAAAAATGAAACAACAATTACACTAAGTATTGTATTGTACATTACAGATTTATTTAATTTCATAAATCCAAGTATCAATAAAGGCAGGTTTAATAAAAGGTTTAACAGACCTGCATCGACATGCAATAATTTATTTAATAGTAAAGCAAGTCCACCGATTCCACTGCTCAATACATCATTAGGTAATAAGAAGACATTAAACGCAAATGCAATAAGAAACGATCCCACTATTGTAATGAATGTCTTGAATAATAAGTTATCCTGATAATTCATTTGAAAAACTCCTTTAATCATGTAAAGCCATTATATCAACAATATTTTAAAAATAATAGGGTGCTTATTCTACTAAGTTACTCGCCTGACTTCGAGAATAGAATCCTTTCTTAATAGGTTCAAATCTAGGTTTCATTGCTAAACCGAACGCAAAAATAATGGCTGTTATCAAATATAAAAATCCAAGTTTTGACCATGTCAGTTCAGGGGTGATACCACCTACAGCTTCTCTCAGTAAGTCTACAGCGTAAGTAAATGGCAGGAACGGATGTATACGCTGGAAGAACAATGGTGTAACTTGAACAGGGAATGTGCCACCCCCACCGGCAATTTGTAATACCATAATAATGATGGCAACAGCTTTACCGATATTACCAAGTAAACTTACAAGCGTATAGACGATAACGGTAAAAGCAAGTCCAACGAGAATGGCAAATATCACATTATAGATAGGATGTTTAGCATACGCATCTAAAATAAACAAGTTCCCAAGTACGACGATTATTGCCTGGGCGATACTGATTAGAAGGAATAAAATCATTCGGCCAAGATATATTTCACGCAAACTAAACTTGTCTTTAATCGCCGGATCTTTTAATTCAGTAGTAAGTAAGTTACCACATAGTAACGCTCCTACCCAAAGTGCTAATGCTGTATAGAACGGTGCACTAGCAGAACCGTAATTAGGTATTGGAAATACTTGAGTTTCATCAAGTTGAATAGGTTTAGCAAAATAATCAGATTGATTTTTCATATCATTTTTCAGCAAGCTCACAAGCTTATTTAAAGTATCTTTATGATCAAAACTTCTTAGTTTTTTAGCAGATTTTTGTATATCTTTTTCGATAGCAGGTAACTCATCACGTGCAAATTGAGCGAGCTCATGAATACCATCTTGCGCACCTGGAAGATTGTTCTTTAATAATTTTGATGTATTATCATATTTATTTAACACTCCAGGTAAGTCGTTTTCAGCAAAGTTACTAAGACGTTCCAGGTCGCTTAATACACTTGGTAAATCAGATTGTACAAAATTACTGGCCTGACCAATTTTGGATTTGAATAACGGATAATTTGTCTGTGCTGTGTGATTAATTTGTTTAAAGCGTTGTTCCAGAGATGGAAGTTGTTGATTAATTTGATTCAATGTTGTGTTCGCTTCACTCGTAATGCGTGATGCTTCATTTAATATCTCGTCGACTTTATTAGCAAACGACTGAGCTGTGTTTAATTTTTGTGCAATCGAATCCAGGTCACCACTTAGGTTTGATAGTCCTCGATCAAAAATATCCGGCATTGTGGTATTAGCGAACGTACTCAAATCTTTAAGTGCAGTTCGTGCTGAATTAATCGCTTCCTGATTGATATTAACAGCTTGATTTGACTTAGATTGTGATATAGCATTTGAAATTGTTTTATTGAGTGCATCGAGTGACTGGTTAACGTTACTCAATTCATTTGAAATCGAATTTGTATTAAATCCTAAATCATTAACATCATTCATAATACGAATCAATTCATTATTGAAACGAATCGCTTGATTAATATTATCCTGATATACTGTTAAATTTTTTGTCAGTGTCTCAGTTGCTCCTGGCTTTTGTTCTGCAAGTTCATTCAATTGATCTAACATTTCCAGTGTTGTATTTGCTTGTTCGCCGGTTAATGTTGAGAGTGCACCAAGTCCGTTTTGAAGTGCGGTGTGAGCAGGTTTAATATCGACCGTACTTAACTTTTCTTGTCCTTTTTTATTTATTTCCTGAGCTGTATTAATCTTGTTATGTACTTTAGGCATAGCATCTTGGGAATGATTTAATACCTGTTGTGCTTTAGTGGTAGCTTCAATACCTTGTTGTACCGTATTATTAATTTCTGGAAATTTTTGCTCAATTGTATTCGCTCTTTGTAAAGCATTTTCAATGCGCGGCAAATTATTATTTAGCTTAACAATCATTTGACCTAATGCATTTATATCTGATGCGTGCTGATTTGCTACAATAATTTTGTCAGCACCACCATTTAGTTTGTCACGATATTGATTTAAACTGTAGAATTCATCAGCATATTTTGAAATATCACCTTGATGTTCATCAATTTTAATTACAGCTTTTCTAAATCTTTCGATATCTGGAAGTGCACGTTCAGCATCGAATACTGCATTCTCAATTTTATGATAAAGTGGAATCTGTTCCTCTATTTTGATACCAGCACGATTACTTTCCTGTAATAGTGCTTTTGTGGCAGCGTCAACAAACTTCTCGTTTAATGATTCTGTAATGGCCGTAGCTCCTGCATTGGTCATTTTAGGTGCAATCGCATTAATTTTTTGATTCACTTTATAATCGATATGGGCACGTTTTGGTTTTTTATGAAATATACTTGTCATATCTTTAGAGAAGTCTTTTGGAATGTGAATAATCGCGTAATATTCACCCATACGCAATTTGTGATTGGCATCTTTCAAGTTATCTTTAAACTGCCAGTTAAATTTATCGTTTTGACGTAGAGATTTTACAAGTTGGTTACCAACATTTACTTCTTTTCCTTTTACTTCGGCACCGGTGTCATGATTGATGACTGCCACTTGGAGATACTTCGTATTGGAATATGGATCCCATGATGACTTCAAATTAAACCATGCATAAAATGATGGCAAGATTGATAATCCGATGAGTAAGATGATGAAACTGGGAGTGCGTTTAATATTTTTTAAATCATGTAAGAATAGTTGATATGCGTTTTTCATTTGAACCCTTCTTTATACTAATATAGTAATTTTATAAATTAACATAAGTTTCTTAGAAATATATTTAAAATGAGTATATATCAATATAACAAATAGGGTAAAAAGATACAACAAAAAAGACATATAAAAATATGTCTCTTTATGTTTGCACATGCTTGATTAAATCTTCTATAACTGCGGTAGCTTCTTCACTTGAATAGACATCAAATACAATAATGCGACCGTTACTGAGGAGATGTATCTTATGTTCCCGAAAAGAAAGTAATTTAAAATGTTCATTTTGATGAATAATATATTCGTTAATCGTGTTAAACAGATTAGAAGATACATGCGTTTGATATTTTCCGCGACACATCTTAGTAACAAAGGATAAAGATTGTTTAAGTGCTGGATAATCTTTATTCACACATGTAGGGCATGCAGGATTGTGTATGGCATCGATATTTCTACTTTTAAATATCATTTTTTCACAATCTATTGTAGTAAGTTTTCCTGAAAAATGACCATGACTGATATAGTGCATTACTTCTGAAACTTGAATACTTGCAACGAGGTGAGCAGTTTGTGGCATAATACCTGAAATAGCACAATCTTGTCCGGTAGTAGGTTCATTAGGCAGAATACATCTCAAGCATGGTTGATTTTCTATACCATAAACAGTGCCATATACATTTAGACACGCCCCATATATCCATGGCATATTATGTTTATGGCACGCATCATTAATGATATAACGCGTTGCAAAATTATCAGTACCGTCAATGACGAGAAGCGGTTTATATTTTTCAATAATGGATTCGATATTGTTTACTGTTACTTCTTCAGATAGTGTAGTCACTTTTACATTGCTATTTATACGGTTGATGTGTGACGCTAATGCATCGACTTTTAAAGTATAAGCAGTGCTATCAGTTTCATCAAAAAGACTTTGACGATGTAGATTACTAAGTGACACAACATCCATATCACAAATTACTAGATGTCCTGCACCGCTTCTGCCAAGCATTTCACTTACTGTACTTCCCAAAGCGCCGCCTCCAATTATAAGAAATGTGCTGCTGCTTAATTTATCTTGTGATTTTTGCCCGAAACCAGGTGATTTGATTTGTCGATCAAATCGTTCGCTCATAGAAACTCAAGGCCTTCCATAGGGCTTGATGCTTGGGCAGTATATTTCTTAGGGATGCGTCCCGCTTCAAATCCTAGTTGACCAGCCTGTACGGCATATTTCATTGCTTCAGCCATCTTAATCGGGTCTTTTGCATTTGAGACTGCTGTATTGAGTAACACTGCATCTGCACCGAGCTCCATCGCAAAACTAGCGTCTTTAGGTGAACCGATACCTGCATCAACGATAACAGGGACGTTAACCGCATCAATGATATATTTTAGATTTAATGGATCATTGATACCAAGACCAGTTCCAATCGGTGCACCAAGTGGCATAATAGCATGACAGCCTAATGCTTCTAATTTTTTTGCAAGGACGACATCACAAGGGATGTATGGGCATACGATATATCCTTTTTCTAAAAGCATTTCACATGCTTTATATGTTTCGATACTATCTGGTAGAAGCGTTGTATCATCACCGATAATTTCAACTTTAATCATGTCACACATACCTGCAATACGTGCAATTTCTGCAATCTTTACCGCTTCTTCAGCTGTTTTAGCACCTGCTGTGTTCGGAAAGGTGATGTATTTATCTAAATCTACAGACTCTAATGGATTAGGGAGTGATTTATCATATAAACTCATGCGTCGTACTGCAAAAGTTAAAGCATTCGTTTCACTGATTTCAACTGCTTGTTTTTGTGTTTCGCCATCTTTAAACTTACCTGTTCCTAATATTAAACGAGAAGATAATTCCAAGTGTCCTATTTTTAACATATTAGCCGCCTCCAACGAATTCTAGTAATTCTAATTTTTGTTCGGGTTTTAAAGTGATAGATTGCCATTTAGATTGTTCGATGGGAACATCATCCACTAGCGCTACAATCCTCTTTTTATCACTTGTAAAAGTTGCGAGTAAGTCAGATAAATTTGTCTTGTCTGTTTCAAAAGGCTCATCGTTAATGTATATTTTCATAAATTTCTCCTATCTTAAAATCGTTTTGAAATTGTTGATACAGTTCACCGTCTTGTTCAAAGATCATTTGACGAATAAATTCTCCGGTAATACGTGATAATAAGATACCATTACGGTAGTGTCCTGTTGCTACAAATAATCCTTCATCTAACTGATCGAGGACAGGTCGATGCAACGTGCTATCTGGTCTAAATCCACAATCAATGCTGACGAGGGTGCTTTCTCGTAATATCGGGATGAGTTTAAACGTTTCTTCAAGTAACCACTTTATACCTTCTGCACTCGGTTGTTGATTTGTATCAAGTGAAGTTGTCGCACCTATCAAATAATGATTGTCTGATTTAGGGACAATATAATGTCCGTTTGTTTGGAAAAGTGTCTCTTTTAAATGAAGATCAGGATGATGTAACGTCAGTACCTCTCCCTTCACACCTTGCATCGGAAAGTCTATATCAAGCATATTGAGTAATGGTTCGCTTTTACATCCTGCAGCAATAATGACTTTTTCTGAGATGATGGTTTTATCGCTTATTGATAAGTGATATTTATCATCTACGTAGTTAATGGACTTGACGTAATCTGAAATATGAGGAATATCTTGATTTGCATGCTGTATAACGGTTAAATATTTACCGGCATTGACTTGACCATCTGTAGGAATCCACATTGCCTGGTCAAACACATTACTGATTGAACCATTCGCGTAAGAAGATAACGATTTTGAAGCGATCCACTCAAATTGTTCATGTTTTGAATTTAGAAATAAGTATTGAGCTTTTAGTTTCTCTTCATCTCCAGGTGAAGCAATTTTAAGCAATCCATGTTGTTGTAAGTCAATAGTTAATCCAGTCAAGTTTTCCAGTCGCTGAATATGATCAGGCATCATTTGCTGACCAAGTATAGAGAGTCTGTATAAAGGACTATCTTCAGTAAATTCATTTTGTGCCCCGAGCATACCGCCAGCAGCGTGTGTTGCTCTATAACCATGTACATCATCTATGATTGCAATATTATCTGTATGGTCTTTGAGTGCGTACACAATATTTTCTCCGATAATTCCTCCGCCTATTACAACGATGTCGTACGTAGTAACCACTCCTTTTTTACAGAAATAAATTCCTGTTTATTAGTAAATAACCTGATACCTGCAAATCCTGAAAATTTAGTGTTTAACTGTCTTATTGTGTCGATGTTGATGCCGCCTAATGCGATAACAGGCATATCGACATGAGTGACTGCATCAATTTGAGCTGCGGCTCTAGGTGGTAAATCAGGTTTGGATGGTGTAGGGAAGACATGACCAAATAAAATAAATGATAAATTAAGCGATTCAGCGTGTTTGGCTGATGCCAAAGAATGAACGCTTTGACTGACTTTTATTTCCGGATAATCATTTCTAAAGGCATCTATTTCAGAATTACTTTCTTTAAAGTGAATTCTCGTTAAATGACATGCAAATAAAATATTTGGATTGTTATGCACGATAATTTTATCTTTAGGAATTCTTGTTATCAGCTGATTTATGAAATGAATGATCTCTTTTTCTGCTGCATCAAACCTTAAAATAACGCCATCTATTTCATCATGAACCTGGATGATTTGATTGAGAACGGTGATTGAAGGTTTTGACGATGTAATCATGATAAACACACGTTTCACCTCGAAAAAACACCCACTAACTAAAATAAGCTAGTGGGTGTTGGAATTAGTATAATTAAAAACACTAAAATTCAATCACGCTTCCCTACGTTGGTTCTAACCAAGTCAGGTTCAAAGAGTCGGAAATCATTTCCTCTCAGCCCGGTTGTGGGCACCCCTAGCAAATATTTAATTCTGTATTAAGCCTACCACTAGTTAGAGTGAATTTCAATCATCTCAAATTCATGATAAAATAAATTAACGATAAAATGGGGTGTAAAAGGATGAATGAAGAAGAGAAGTTATCTTTATTAATTGATGAACGTACAGAACTTATTCAAAATGAGACGGTGTATGACAAAGCAGAAATTGAACAAAATCATACGGATTCTGTAGAGGTGGTGCTTGAACCAGCGATACAACAAGAACGTATGTCTTCTGAAGAAATTTTAAGAGAAATAGCAGAAGAAGAAGAACTTGAAGAAGAATACGCGCAAGCAGTTGAAGAAGTGAAATTATTTAAATATATTGTCCATACGATCAAATTTCATGAAGGAGATACAATTACAATCCATCAACTGCGCAATATATGTGCACATAGTGAAGCTGAATTATTACCAGATGATTTAGATGAACAATTAAATGATTATATTGAAGCGGGATATATCAGAATTAATGATGACAAAATATATATCACATTCTTAGGTGAGCATGTAAATACTCTGTTATAAGTGTTTATTACATCAAAAAAGCAAGCAAGAGTGGAACAATTTAGTTCCACTCTTGCTTGTTAGTCAGAGATTAATCTTTCAGTAAAAATGCTTCTTCGTCTCGTGAATGAATTTCGTTAACGATAATTAAGCTTCTAAAATAATCGATAATTTGAGTGGAGAACCCTTCGTTCTCCATTTGTGTTTTAATCTTAGCCACGACTTGGCGCATAATATCATGATCGCGTGTGAGTTGTTGTACTTTATCATGTAGTTCAGGATTATTATTTTCCGCTTCTGTGTAGAAACCATCTGCTTCTTCCTCAGCATCCGCGTGACTTATGACGCGTGATTCAAAGAAATCAACGAGCGCAATTACTTCCTGGATTACTTCTTCATCAGTACCATTTTTATATGTTCTAATCAATTCATCCGTCATATTCACAGCAAGACTTAAACCTGTATCGTGAATTTGTTTATGTGCATGTAGTTGTCTTAGTGATGGTCCGACTGGCATACAATCATCTCCGTTCAGTATATTTATCACTATTGTATTATAGAAAATATAATAAAAAGACTAGGGAATTCCCTAGTCTTAATTATTCAGATACGTAGTGATCATTAATGTTGATGACTTTGTCCACGTTTACTTGTAACAAAACCAATCACTAAGATTGAAAGTAATACTCCCCAGAAGATCAGTTGCCATTGTAATGAGTGAGGGAAGTCGTGAGGTAATACATGAATCGATTCATGTGCTAATACAAGCACGACAAGTTTGATACCAATCCAGCCTACAATCGCAAATGCTGCAGCTTCAAGTCCAGGATATGTTTCCAGGATTTTAATGAAATATGTTGCGGCAAATCGCATTAACACAACGCCAAGCATACCTCCAATAAACATTACCGTAAACTGTCCAGCGTTAAGTCCCATGAAGTCAGGACCAACTTTAGGTAAAGTAACCGCGATTGCGATTGCAGCTAACATTGAATCAATCGCGAATGCGATATCTGCACCTTCAACTTTCAGAACAGTCATCCAGAAACCACTACCTTTAGGCATTGCTTCTTCTTCTGCAATATCAGGAACACTTTCATCATCGACATGGTTTTTCTTTTTGAAATAAGTATATAAACTCTTTATCGACATAAAGATTAGATATGCTGCACCAAGTGCTTGTATCTGCCAATACTTAGCTA
Source organism: Macrococcus epidermidis (assembly GCF_024205965.1). Lineage (NCBI taxonomy): Bacteria > Bacillati > Bacillota > Bacilli > Caryophanales > Staphylococcaceae > Macrococcus > Macrococcus epidermidis. The sequence continues at coordinate 242,804 of NZ_CP073819.1, forward strand.
AGAATGTAATAAAGAATAATGAGATAAATCTAAAGATAAATGCTCCCATTAAACCATAAAATAAAGCTTTCTTTCTTTGTTCTTCCGGTAAATGCTTTACCATTACCGCCATAACAATAGCATTATCTGCTGCGAGTAAACCTTCCAAAACGATTAAAACAATTACTACCCATGCATACGCCATTAAAATACTTGGATCCACTATAATTCCTCCTTAATTTTAATGAATATAAAAAGACCCATGCCAAATATATTGGCAAAGGTCTCACTGAACAGTAATTGTTCCATAACGCCGGAAGTTCCAAAACTTCGTAATGACGACGATACGCTTAGGGTCTCCCCTTGAGCTACTCCCCTTCGACATAAGTCTTAGGATATTCATTTGTTGATTTATTCAAATTATGAATAAATATCATTAAAAATATCTTAACACAGAAATGTGTATAAAGCTATAATTTTATTTTATATGAATAATAATAGATGATGAGGATGATATATTTAATGCTGTTATAAACATTAAATGTTTAAAAATGAAGCATATAAATATTTAGTTTTTCTTTCTGCGATAGAGCCAGATAATGCCTCCGATAATGATAACCGCCATTAAAATATAAAACACATTAGAATAAAGATCGAAATAGTGGAGTACAACTTCCCAGTTCTGACCTAACACCATACCAAGATATATTAAGACTGCATTCCAGATGAGTGTCCCGACTGTCGTATACAAAACGAATGGAACGATAGACATTTGACTCAAACCAGCAGGAATGGAAATTAAACTGCGAATCAAAGGGACAAATCGGCATAAAAATACTGCGGTATAGCCGTATTTGTGAAACCATTTATTTGCACTGTGTAAATCATGAATATCAAGACGCAATATAAAGCCGTATTTATCTACAATTTTTTCAATTCTTCTAAGACCAAGTATATGTCCGGCATAATAAAGAATAATAGCTCCGATAACTGCTCCAAGTGTTGAAGCGATAAGCATTCCTATGAATGTGAGTTTTGGAGACTGGTCAACCATAAAACCGCCAAATGTTAAAATAACTTCTGATGGGATAGGAGGAAAAACATTTTCAAGTAATATTAAAAAAAATACTCCAAAGTATCCAAACTGTTCCATAACTTTCATAATCCATTCCTGCATATCGTCACTCCAATAGTTTTAGTAAATACTATTTTAACGTAATGTAATATATAAATTCAAAATAAATGATAATTTTAAGCATAGTATTTAGATTTTTATTACAATTTATAATGATTATCAGGGGCTTTAAAGGGTATAAACAAATAAATGAAGAACTTTTAGGAGTGACATGATGAATCAATTTAGACAAATTACAGCATCTGAATTATTCCCTACTGAACAATTGGGGCCAGAGATTTATGGGACTGTGCATTTTCAAGTCGGAGAGACATCTGAATTTAGTGGTGCATATATTACAACGAATGAAAGATTATTTATGAATGTCGATATGGGTGAGAAAGTTTATGAGCGTGTTGTAGGTTATAATGAAATGAATGATGCATCTATAACTGATGAAGGTGTTTTATTAGATTTTCATATGGGTGGTATCCCGATGACGAATATTACAAAAGGTGATGCACAGGAATTTGTGGACTTTGTAAACCAGCAAATTGAAAAAGTAAAAGAAAGACAGGATAACGTTTCAGAATAATAGTTTAAAAGCACCTTGATACATTTGTATCAAGGTGCTTTTAGCATAGATAAAAAAGTATTTTAGAATCTGTTTAAAGATTATTCTACGATTTCTAATGCAATTTCCATCATTTTTGTGAATGAAGTTTGACGTTCTTCAGGTGTAGTTTCTTCATGTGTTAATAGGTGATCACTTACTGTAAATATCCCTAATGCCTTCACATCTCCGCCAGCGTACGCTGCATTCATATAAAGACCAGCAGATTCCATTTCAACAGCTAAAATACCCATTGAACGCCATTTATCAGTAGCTTCTTTGTTAGCATTGTAGAAAATATCTGATGATAATACGTTACCAACGTGGTTTGGAACACCTTTTTCATCAGCTAATTGTTTTGCACGCGCTAATAAACTGTAATCAGCGATTGGCGCAAAGTGTCCTGGTAAACCATATTGTGCTACATAATTTGAATCAGTTGATGCACCTTGAGCGATGATTACATCGTATACATTAATACCTTCCTGCATTGCACCACATGAACCTACACGAATTAAGTTTTTAACACCGAATGTATGGATTAATTCATATGAATAAATACCGATTGATGGGATACCCATTCCTGTTCCCATAACTGAAATCTTTTTCCCTTTATACGTTCCTGTATAACCAAACATGTTACGTACTTCATTAAATTGAACGACATCTTCTAAATACGTTTCAGCGATAAACTTTGCACGTAATGGATCTCCTGGTAAAAGAATAGTTTCTGCGATTGGATTGTTTTCCGGTTTAATATGAGGTGTTGATTTAGACATAATGTAAGTCTCCTTTATATATAGTATTAATTTCAGTCTACAGAGTAATACAATTTATTTCAAGTCGCAGCGTGATAACCTCAGCGATAAATTAATTATGGTATAAAAACTAAAAACTGTAATTGTCGGAACAGCAGCATTCGTTGGTAGTGGTGCTGCAGTATTCCAGGATAAAGCGTGGATGTTAGTAGGTATAGGTGACTTAATCAATACGATGTTAACAGCATCAATTTCAGTCTTAATTATTTTATGGATTAAAGATAGATTAGGTTCATTGAATATCATCTTATTACCGATTATCGCCGGTGGATTAGCAGGACTCATCGGTATACTATCATTGCCATATGTTAAATTAATTACAAGTACTTTAGGACAGTTGGTCAATAGTTTTACAAATCTACAACCTGTATTAATGTGTGTGCTTATCGCTATTGTATTCAGTATTTTAATTATTTCTCCAATATCTACAGTTGCGATTGCAATGGCTATCGGTATTTCAGGTATGGCGTCAGGTGCTGCGAATTTAGGTGTGGCAGCTGCAGCGACAATGCTTGTTATTGGCTCTCTTAAAGTAAATAAATCTGGTATTACATTAGCGATATTAATGGGTGCAATGAAAATGATGATGCCAAACTTAATTAAATATCCAATCATCATTTTACCGATTGCAGTTACAGCTGCGATGAGTGGATTGGCTGGTGCTATATTCAATATTCAGGGCACTCCGGCTTCAGCAGGATTTGGTTACTCTGGATTAGTTGGTCCGATTAATGCATTGAAGTTTATGGATGGAAATATAGGAATAAATTTAGGTATACTTGCATTAGCTTATATTGTGATTCCTGTTATTACAGGATTAATCGTGAACACTTTATGCCTTAAATTTAAAATTTATAGTCCTGAAGTGTTCAAATTCCAATCTGGAGAATAAGGAGTGGATTGATGCATGAAAATATTAATGTATGGTACTAGAGAAGACGAAAAAGAAGCCGCCTTAGCATGGGCACAAAAAGAAAATGTTGATGTAATTTTTAATGATGGTCCCTTAACAATGGAAACGGTAGATTTATTAGATGGATATGAGGCTGTGACAACGAGTCAGACAGCGCAATTTGATGATAGATTATATGAAATAGTAGCAAATAAAGGGATTAAGCAAATTGCACAACGTTCAGCAGGTTTCGATATGTTTGATTTAGATTTAGCTACACAACATGGATTAATCATTTCGAATGTACCAAGCTATTCGCCCAATGCAATTGCTGAATATGCAGTAACCGCAGCGATGAATATTATCAGAAATACTGAAAAGATTCAGCGTAAAGTAAGAGAGCATGACTTTACATGGAATAAAACGATTATTAGTAAAGAAATGCGTGCAATGACAGTGGCAATTATCGGTACAGGTCGAATTGGTAGTATTACAGGACGAATTCTTAACGGTTTTGGCGCGAAAGTGATTGGTTATGATTTGTATCCAAATGAAGATGCTAAAGCGTTCCTAACGTATACAGATACTTTAGAAGAAGCGGTGCGTCAGGCAGATTTAATTTCTATTCATATGCCGCTTACAAAAGATAATACTTATATGTTCAACGCAGATTTATTCGCTAAAATGAAAGACGGAGTCTATATCGTCAATACTGCACGTGGTGGTATTGTCGATACTAAAGCGTTACTTGATGCATTAAATTCAGGAAAAGTAGCTGCTGCTGCATTAGATACGTATGAAAATGAAGCGCCATACTTCCCAAAAGATTTCAGAGATAAAGAAATTGAAGATAAAGTATTGTTGGAGTTAATCGCACGTGAAGATGTACAAGTATCGCAGCATATTGCATTCTATACTGAAACAGCAGTTATGAATTTAGTTGAAGGTGGTTTAAATTCAGCGAAAGAAGTTGTAGAAACCGGCAGCTGTGAGAATAGAGTTAATTAATATAATTTAAAAATGAAAGAGACAAAATTTTGTCTCTTTCATTTTTTTAATTTTTATGATTTATAAGTTAAAGTACTTTCAATATTTCTTAAGAGAAAAACTATCTTCTAAGTAACTGTGTGGTCATCATCAACAGGAAAGAAAGTATGATCATAATTGCAACCCATCCCCAGGCAAGTGTCATATCATTATTATCTATAGCAACATAGATTGCTGTTGGCATTGTTTCGGTGATGCCTGGAATATTACCTGCAAATATAAGTGTGGCACCAAATTCACCGATCGCTCGGGCAAAGGATAATAAAATGCCTGTGAGCAAGGCCGGTTTAGCAAGCGGTAAGATGATATTTGAGTAGATTTGTCTTTTTCTTGCTCCGTCTACAACTGCAGCATTGATGATGGTTTGAGGTACTTGTTCGATACCTATTTTAAGGGATTGATACATGAGTGGCAGTGCGACAAGTGTTGATGCCAGAATAGCAGCATAGATTGTGAATATTATTGGTTGATTGAAGAGTTGTTCAATTAACTTTCCGATGATGCTTTTCTTTCCGAATAGTATTAGTAGTATGAACCCGACGACGGTTGGGGGTAAAACCATAGGCAGCATGATAAGGGATTCTAAAATAGATTTCCCTGGAAATGATCTGGTGCCTATAAAATAATGAAGCGTTATACCGATGATAAGACTAAGGAATGTTGCAACTGTAGCGACTTTTAATGAAATGAGAATCGGCGATAAAAATGTATCGCTAGTAATAAGTTGTTGCATTGCTCCCCTCCTTATCTTTTCTTCTGGTTAAAGATTTAAGCTTATTATAGCACTATATATGTTTCCTGATAATAACACGATGGAGGGTAATGAAATGAAAAAGAATTAAAATTACTGCATGATTCTGCTTCATTTATTAAAGAAATTATTGCAAAAGCACAAAAAGTGAAATAGCCATTAATACATTTTTAGAGAGACGAAAGTCTCTCTTTTTGTGTGAACAATATATTTGATTATTCATGGAATTTACTATTTAATTACAGATAAGAAGAGACAGGCGGCGATGATAATGAATAGATTAATACTTAACATTAAACCGAAGACACAGTGGTTTCCGCATTTTTATCTATTAGGATGTGAAGCAGTAGCAGTGTCGATGGGATTAAGATATAAAGGTGTTAAATTATCTGCAAGAAAGATTTTAGCTGAAATTCCGAAACATAAAACAAATCCTTTTAAAGGCTATGTTGGACCGAAACGCATCATCAAAACGGACCGGCATCAAACTGTCTTTCCGAACGTGATGGTGGATTATTTAAAACCCTATTATACAGCGCAAGATAGTACTGGAAAATCAATGGCAGAATTAGAACAAGCAATTTTGAATAATCACTCTGTCGTACTTTATGCCACACATTTTAAAGTTGATCCGATTTTAAGAGAATTTAAAGTTGAAGGACGAAAACTTGAATTTGTATCGAACATACATATTACTTTACTTGTAGGTATGGATGATACATTTTATTATATGATAGATCCACTATGGGCAAAATTTGGATGGATTAAACTTCCGGCACTTTTTCCGATGAAACAACAATTAATAAAAGTGAAAAGAAAAACATTAGAGAAAAGGTACGAGAATGCAGGTCGAATGAGTATTATTATTTGAGGTGAGTGAAGTGGAAGAAACATTGTTTTTAGAGACAGAATTAGAAAGAAAATGGCGTGATCTATTTCATCAGAATAGAGAATGGATTGAGAAGCGTGCACGAGATGCAGATCTTTATGCTGAACTCAACCATGAATTAATAGACTGGCTCATAGCACACGATTATCACAAGTTAACACTGCCAGTAGAACATGGTGGTATGGGTGCTAATATTAAAGAACTGATTTATATACAAGCACAACTCGCACAGCTCGATGAATCAACGGCATTATCGATTGGATGGCATCTTGGTATTGTAGGTGAAGTGTTTGAAGGTGATTTATGGTCTGAAGCAATGATGACTGAATTTATTGATGATATTCATAACGGTGCCATAACGAATCGCATTGTGTCAGAAAGTGAGATGGGTAGTCCTACAAGAGGTGGTAAACCACGTACGAATGCGCAACTCATCGATGATAAATACGTGATAAACGGTACGAAAACATTCGCTTCTATGAGTGAACGACTTACACATTTTATTGTAGGTGCCTTTGATCCTGAACTTAAAGCGATGTGCTTTTATTATGTACCGAGTCATTTAGAAGGTATTGAAATTGTGAAGACTTGGGATATGGTAGGCATGCGTGCGACAGCGAGTCACGATATTATCTTTAATAATGTTACGATACCAAAAAAATATTTGCTGGAAGTAAATCGTGAACGTCGACCGAATGCATGGTTAATGCATATCCCTGCCATTTATCTCGGTATGGCAGAGCGCGCTGTAGATGAAGCGGTAAACTTCAGCATGCACTATCAACCAAATTCTATCGATACATCTATTTCTGAGATTCCGCATATTCAGGATAAAATAGCAAAAATGGAAATATTAAATATGCAATCACGTCACTTTATCTATCATGCGTGTGATATGCATTTAGCAGGTAAAACAGATGGCTTAGGGGAAACATTTGGGCTCGCAAAATATATTGTCGTCAATAATGGACTACAAGTAATCGATTTAAGTATGCGTATTTTCGGTGCGAAAAGCTTAGAGCAAACACGTGTGATGGAACGATTATATCGCTCAATGCGCGCTGGTCTGCATAATCCACCGATGGATGATGCTGTAGAAAGAATGATAGTGAATAAAATATTGCGTGAAGCATAGACTTGGATACCCAAGTCTATGCTTTTTGTGTAAAATTGACATATTTTAATTTGAAAATAACATTTGATTAATTTCTGAAACCATTTATAATTAAATGGTATTGATAATCAATCTCAATTAGGAGGATGAAAAATGAAAAAGTTTTTAGTGTTGTTAATCGCATGCATTATGGTTCTTGCAGCATGTGGTGGTACGAGTGATAAAAAAGAAACAAAAGATACTTCAGGGAAAGCAGAAATGGTAGATTTCAAATTAGATAATGGTAAGACAATCAAGATTCCGAAAGAACCGAAACGAATCGTAGTAATGGGCGCAAGTTATGTCGGAAATCTATTAGATTTAGGTGTTAAACCAGTAGGTGCTGATCAATATGCATTCCAATCAGACATTTTAAAACCTAAATTAAAAGGTGTAGAAAAATTAAATGCGGGTGAAATCGAAAAAATTATTAAATTGAAACCAGACTTAATCTTAACGTTCGATACAGATAAGGACAATTCAAAATATGCTAAAATCGCACCAACAATTCCTTTTACTTATACTAAGCATGGCTATCTAGATGTACATGAATTATTAGGTAAAATTGTTGGTAAAGAAAAAGAAGCGAAAGCTTTTGTGAATCAATGGAAAGAAGAAACGAAAAAAGATGGTGAAGAGATTAAACAACATTTGGGTGAAGATAAAACATATTCAATCTTCCAATTCTTCCAAAAAGAAATATATGTATACGGAGATAACTGGGGTCGTGGTTCAGAAATTATTTACCAGGCGTTTGATTTAAACATGCAGGATAAAGTTACGAAAGACGTTAAACCTACTGGCTGGAAAAAAGTTTCTGCTGAAAGCTTAGGCGATTACGCAGGAGATATCGTACTTGTTTCTAGTGATACAGGAAAAATTTCAAATACAGTAACTGAGTCTAAAGTGTGGAAAAACATGGATGCTGTTAAAAATAATAAAGTCGTACAATATGATGCGGAAGATTTCTGGTTCAATGATCCAATTTCTTTAGAGCATCAAAGAAAAGTATTAAAAGAAGCATTATTAAAATTAGAAAAATAAATTATTTCAAGCTAGCTGAGACTAATGTCTCAGCTTTTTTTTAAGACGATTGTAAACTTATTATTTATTTAGGTTAACGCTATTGCTATAATAAGATTATTCTGTCAGAAAAGAGGAAGATTATGAAAACAAAAGATTTGGTCATTGTCGGCATGTTTACTGCATTAATTGCTGTGTTAGGTTTATTACCGCCAATAAGTATTCCAGGTATCCCAGTACCATTCACATTTCAGAATTTAGGTTTTATTTTAGCGGGTTGTTTACTGGGTAGTCGATTAGGAGGGTTATCTGTTCTTATCTTTACAATCTTAGTAGCTATTGGACTACCAGTTTTGTCAGGTGGACGTGGTGGTTTTGCTTTATTTTTTGGTCCGACTGGAGGTTATATTCTTTCATTCACACTCATTGCGTTTTTAATCGGATTATTTGTTGAACGTATGAAGTCTCCAAAAGTGTGGCAAGTGTTTCTGATTAATGCATTAATTGGTGCATTTTTATGTAATTTAATTGGTGGTACGTTTATGGCATTTAATTTAAAGCAGGATTTATTCACTGCGCTTAAATCAGTGATGTTATTTATCCCTGGTGATTGTATAAAAGCACTGATTGCAGCAATACTTGCGGTAAAATTACGTAATAACCCATCTATTCAAAAAAGTTTACGCATAAATTAATATGCGTAAACTTTTTTTCTTGTATAGAAAAGGAAATATTACATTATACATGTTAATATGATGATAATCATATACATATTTACGTTTTTCCTATGATTTAAGAAATATATATAAGAGAGTGGGAAATAAATTGGAAACGATAGCAATGCGATTTTCTCGTAAAGATGTGGAATTAATGAATGGAAAAGATTTTAGAGTACCTGATGTGTTATTGATAAAGCCATGGTATGTTTCAAGATTCCATCAGGAAAGAAAAAGTTGTCAGCATATTAAACAGTTGATTACACAAAACCAACTAGAAGTAGAAAAAACGTATGCTGTGAAAATTAAGCTGATAGATCAGAGAACGATTAAACATGTGGATCAATATACATACGAATTAAATTATTATTTTGATGATGTACTGAAAGCAACGGTGATATCAACTTATATAGAAGAGGTGTCTCATGCAGTTTCAAATCACATTGGATGAATTAAAACAATACCGAGATGCAGTTGCTGAAGTTTCGGATGATGCATTAATAGAAAAGAAAGTACCTGGCAATTTAGTGATGCATAAAGTAATAACATTACTCAATGTTCCTGAAGTGATTTCTAACCAGGCAACGTTCAAAAATGAGGTGTTTGTAGACGAACGACTATTCCTTGATCTATTTCAGGCAAACGACGTGATTGAATATAAAGTGACATATGGCAGGCAGCTAAAGTTAGCTGGTACGATTCAATTAAAATAAAGTAGAGGACTTAATGATTAAGTCCTCTACTTTATTTATTCAGTTATTATTCTTTCAGGATGGCTGTATACATTAAATGTATCATTTCGTACAAAACCTACAGCAGTAATATTTAAGTCTTCAGCAAGTCCTATTGCTAAATCGGTAGGTGCAGATTTACTTAATATTATACCGACCCCAATTTTAGAAGCTTTTATTAAAATTTCTGAAGATATTCTGCCAGAAAAGATGAGTATTTTATCTTTTATTGAGATGTTATTTAATATACAGTGCCCGTACAGTTTGTCGAGTGCATTATGGCGACCGATATCATTGCGGTGTAAGTAGAAATCTTGTCCATCACTGAGTGCAGCATTGTGCAGACCACCAGTCACTTTAAAATCTGTACTTTGACTTTGCATCGTATGCATCAAATGAAAGATTTCATCAGGTTTGATTGAACGTGTTGTCGTAGCAACTTTTGACGTTTTCATATCATTGACAAAATAAAACTGGCGACTTTTACCACAGCAAGAACTAATCATGCGTTTTGTAAATTGACTTTGTGTTGTATCCACTTCATGCGCTAATTCGATATGACATAATCCTTTAGAATCATCAAGATGAAAATTTTTTATGTCACTATGTTTTCTGATAACGCCTTCAGATGCTAGGAAACCCATCGTAAGTTCTCTTAAATACTTCGGTGTACATACAATTGTAGCGAATTCCTCTTTATTCACATATAACGTCAATGGAAATTCATTCGCAATTGAATCCTCAACATTTATAAATTTACCATCTATATATTTCATCATTTTTTTATGTTGATATACTTCATGACTCATTCAATCAACTCCTATATACATATTATATTACAGTACATTTTAAAATTATATGTTGTAATTGACTTGCTCCTACAATTGTTTGTTCTGGGGATTACCCTACATGCTTAGGGAAATCCCCAATAGTAATCATTTGTGAAACGTTTCATAATCTATGATAAGAGGGCAAAACTGCAATTAAAGGAGTGTTATGAATGGCAATTGGTACGGGATTACGTTTTTTTAAACCTACAGAAAGATTTAATGGCAATTGGTCAGTTTTAGAAGAGAAGAGTCGTGAATGGGAGAAAATGTATAGACAACGCTGGAGCCACGATAAGGTAGTACGTACGACACACGGGGTAAACTGTACAGGATCATGTTCATGGAAAGTGTTTGTGAAAAACGGCATTATCACTTGGGAAAATCAACAAATTGATTATCCTTCATGTGGACCTGATATGCCTGAATTTGAACCACGTGGTTGTCCGCGTGGCGCATCATTCTCATGGTACGAATATTCACCATTACGTATTAAGTTTCCATATGTACGTGGTGTATTATGGCGCCTTTGGCAACAAGCTTTACAAGAACACGGAGACCCTGTTCGTGCTTGGCAATCAATCGTTGAAGATCCAGAAAAAGCACGTAGCTATAAGCAGGCACGTGGTATGGGCGGACATGTCCGTGTCAATTGGAGAGAAGTGACGCAACTGATCGCATCTCAATTGATTTACACAATCAAGAAATATGGCCCAGACCGTATCGCAGGTTTTACGCCGATTCCAGCAATGAGTATGATCAGTTACGCAGCTGGGGCACGTTTCATCTCTTTACTTGGTGGAGAAATGTTATCATTCTACGATTGGTATGCTGATTTACCACCAGCATCACCACAAATTTGGGGTGAACAAACAGATGTACCTGAATCAAGTGACTGGTACAATGCAGGATATATTATTATGTGGGGTTCTAACGTACCATTAACGCGTACGCCAGATGCTCACTTTATGACTGAAGTTCGATACAAAGGGACGAAAGTGGTTTCTGTAGCACCAGACTATGCTGAAAACGTAAAATTCGCAGATAACTGGTTAGCACCAAACCCAGGTACAGATGCTGCTCTTGCACAAGCAATGACGCACGTTATTTTAGATGAGTTCTATGAACAAAGACAAGAACCGATGTTTATTAACTACGCAAAACAATACACAGATATGCCTTTCTTAATAATGTTAGATGAACATGAAGATACTTTAAAAGCAGGCCGTTTCTTACGTTCAAGTGATTTAGGTGACACAAGTGAACATAGCGAATGGAAACCTGTGGTGTTCGATGATATTTCCAAGCAAATCGTTGTACCGAATGGAACAATGGGACAACGTTGGGAAAAAGATGTGAAATGGAATATTAAATTAGAAACAGCAGATGGTACAAAAATTGATCCATCAATGACGATTAAAGATAATGAATATGAAGTTGTTGAAATTGTATTCCCGTTCTTTGATAACGCAGGCAACGGTACATTCAAACGTCCGATTGCTGCGAAGAAAGTAACATTAGCAAATGGAGAAATAAAATACGTTGCAACGATTTACGATTTAATGTTATCTCAATACGGTGTTAATCGATTCAATACGAATTTAGAAGCGAAAGGTTATGACGATGAAACTTCAATCTACACACCAGCATGGCAATTAAAAGTAGCAGGCGTTAAACCTTCAGTTGTGGTCCAAATTGCACGTGAATTTGCACAAAACGCAATTGATACTGGTGGCCGCTCGATGATTATCATGGGTGCAGGTATAAACCACTGGTTTAACTCAGATACGATTTACCGTTCAGTATTAAACTTAGTAACACTTTGTGCAACGCAAGGTGTAAACGGTGGAGGTTGGGCACATTATGTTGGTCAGGAAAAATGTCGTCCAATTGAAGGCTGGTCAACAATCGCATTCGCAAAAGACTGGTCAGCACCACCACGTCTACAAAATGCGACAAGTTGGTTCTACTTTGCGACAGACCAATGGAAATATGAAGAAGCGGGTGTAGATACTTTAACATCTCCATTAGCTGAAAACGTAAAATATACGCACCCAGCAGATTACAACGTATTAGCTGCACGTTTAGGATGGTTACCATCATATCCACAGTTCGATAAGAATAGTCTGTTATTCGGTGAAGATGCACGTGACGCTGGTAACTTCACGAATGAAGAAGTATTAAAACGTGCTGTTGAATCTGTAAAATCACGTGAAACAAAATTTGCAGTAGAAGATCCGGACGCGAAACAAAACCACCCGAAAACTTTATTCGTATGGCGTTCAAACTTAATTTCGAGTTCAGCGAAAGGGCAAGAGTACTTTATGAAGCATTTATTAGGTACGAAACACGGCTTACTTGCAGAACCAAATGAACGAGAGAAACCAGAAGAAATCACATGGAGAGAAGATACTGAAGGTAAATTAGATTTACTTGTAGCACTTGATTTCCGTATGACAACAACACCTTTATATGCAGATGTTGTATTACCGGCAGCAACATGGTACGAAAAACATGACTTATCTTCAACAGATATGCATCCATTCGTACATCCGTTCAATCCAGCTGTTGACCCACTTTGGGAATCTAGAAGTGACTGGGATATTTACAAATCTATCGCGAAGACATTCTCTGAAATGTCAGAACGTCATTTACCAGGTACGTTTAAAGATGTCGTAACAGCACCACTTGCACATGATTCACAACAAGAAATTTCAACACCGATGGGTATTGTCAAAGATTGGACAAAAGGCGAAGTAGAACCGATTCCAGGTAAGACGATGCCAGGATTTGCAGTCGTCGATAGAACATATACAGATGTATATGATAAATACGTGTCTGTTGGACCATTACTTGAAAATGGTAAAGTCGGCGCACACGGTGTTGCGTTCAGCGTTAAAGAACAATACGATGAGTTACGTTCAATGGTAGGCACTTACGAAGATGATACAGTGAAAAATGGTAAGCCGAGAATTGATACAGCGAAACGTGTTGCAGATGTTATCTTAAATGTATCGTCTGCAACGAACGGTCAAGTATCCCAAAAATCATATGCTGATTTAGAAGAACAGACAGGTATGGAATTAAAAGATATTTCAGCAGAACGTGCAGCAGAAAAAATTACATTTGCAAATATTACTGCACAACCACGTGAAGTAATTCCAACAGCTGTGTTCCCGGGCTCTAATAAATTAGGTCGTCGTTATTCACCATTTACAACAAATATTGAACGACTAGTACCTTTTAGAACGTTAACTGGACGTCAAAGTTACTACATCGATCATGAAGTATTCCAGCAACTTGGTGAAGCTTTACCAGTGTATAAACCAACTCTGCCACCTATGGTATTCGGTACGAAGGATAAACAGATTAAAGGTGGCGTAGATAGTTTAGTGTTACGTTACTTAACGCCCCACGGTAAATGGAATATTCATTCAACATACCAGGATAACCTTCACATGTTAACTTTATTCCGTGGTGGTCCAACGGTTTGGATCAACAACGAAGATGCAGCAAGTCATGAAATTTATGATAATGACTGGTTAGAAGTTTACAACAGAAATGGTTTAGTGACAGCACGTGCGGTTGTTTCTCACCGTATGCCACGTGGCACAATGTTTATGTATCATGCACAAGATAAACATATTCAAACACCAGGGTCAGAAATTACAGATACACGTGGAGGCTCACATAACGCACCGACACGTATTCACTTAAAGCCAACGCAACTTGTTGGTGGATATGCGCAAATTAGTTATGGATTCAACTACTACGGACCAATCGGAAACCAACGTGATGTTTACGTTGCTGTTCGTAAGATGAAGGAGGTTGATTGGCTTGAAGATTAAAGCTCAAGTTGCAATGGTGATGAATTTAGATAAATGTATCGGCTGTCATACATGTAGTGTGACATGTAAGACGACATGGACAAATCGTCCGGGTGCTGAATATATGTGGTTTAACAACGTAGAAACGAAGCCGGGTATCGGTTATCCAAAACGTTGGGAAGATCAGGAGCAATATAAAGGTGGATGGCAATTGAGTCGTAAAGGAAAGTTAGAGCTGAAATCTGGTTCTAAACTTTCTAAGATTGCCTTAGGTAAGATCTTCTATAATCCTGATATGCCGGAAATGAAAGATTACTATGAACCATGGACGTATAATTATGCTGATTTAACGAATGCAAAAGAGAAAAAGCACTCTCCGGTTGCTCGTGCAGAATCACTAGTTACAGGTAAGAAAATGGATTTAGAATGGGGACCAAACTGGGAAGATGATTTAGCAGGTGCTCATATTACTGGTCCAACTGACCCGAACATTGAAAAAATCGAAGAAGAAATCAAATTTAATTTTGAACAGACGTTTATGATGTATTTACCGCGTTTATGTGAACACTGTTTAAATCCAAGTTGTGTCGCAAGTTGTCCGAGTGGTGCAATGTATAAACGTGATGAAGATGGTATTGTCCTTGTAGATCAGGATGCATGTCGCGGATGGCGCTATTGTATGACCGGTTGTCCTTACAAAAAGGTTTACTTCAACTGGAAAACGAATAAAGCAGAAAAATGTACATTCTGTTTTCCACGTGTTGAAGCTGGTCTTCCGACAGTATGTTCTGAAACTTGTACTGGTCGTATGCGTTACTTAGGGGTGTTACTGTATGATGCAGATAAAGTATTAGAAGCAGCATCAGTTACAGATGAAAAAGATTTATATCAATCTCAACTTGATTTATTCCTAGATCCGTTTGATCCAGAAGTAATTGCGCAAGCTGAACGTGATGGCATAAGTCAGGAATGGATTGAAGCAGCACAAAATTCACCAGTATATAAATTAGCAATTGAATATAAATTAGCATTCCCATTACATCCTGAGTATCGTACATTACCAATGGTTTGGTATTGCCCGCCACTTAGTCCGATTATGAACTACTTTGAAGGAAAGGATTCAATTAAGAATCCGGATATGATTTTCCCGGCCATTGAAGAAATGCGTTTACCAATTCAATATTTAGCGAATATGCTGACAGCAGGAGATGCTGAAACAGTGAAGCGCGCATTACAAAAAATGGCGATGATGCGTAGTTATATGAGAGCTATTTCAAGCGGTAAAGATTTCGATGAATCAAGACTTGATCGTGTTGGTTTAACAGCACAACAAGTAAAAGCAATGTATCGCTTACTTGCGATTGCTAAACATGAAGATCGTTTCGTCGTTCCGACATCACATAAAGAAGGTTATGTAAATACGTATAGCGCTCAAGGTGGCGAAGGTTATACAAGTGACAACTTCGGAGCAGATTGTGATGGTTGTGGACCAGTACCAGCTGGTAAATCAGGAAAAGAAGTGTATGAAGATAACTTCTACGGAGGCATTTGGCGTGATTGATTTAAATAAATTATACGAGTATAAAAAGTCATTCGGATTTTTTAGCCACCAGCTCGTTTATCCTGAAAAATTAAACTTCCATCCTAAAGCTTTTGAAGGTGTGTTTGACAACGATCATCCAGCTTATGAAGCGGTCAATCAATACTGGAAAGATATGCATGAAATTAGTCTGTCAGAAATACAGGAAGTCTATACTTCTACATTTGATTTCGAGAAAAAAACGACATTATATATGACATTTGTGAAGTTCGAAGATAAAAAAGAACGCGGACAAATGCTTGCACGATTAAAAGTATTATATGAAATGTTCGGTTTAGAAATGCCGTCATCTGAGTTATCGGATTTCTTACCTTTAATGTGTGAATTTATTTATGCAGCTGAATGGCGTGGGGATGATCGCGCTGAAGAAAGTATGCAGCTAGTACTTATGGTCATTGAAGACGGTACTTATAATTTGCTCGGTGCATTAGAGAAGATTCAAAGTCCATACTACAATTTAATCCTTGCTATTCGTGAAACTTGTAAAGCGTGTCTATCAATAGACGATAAAGAGGTGACATCACATGCTTAGTCAATTACTATGGGTAATCTTTCCATACGCATGTATTGCTATATTTATTATCGGTCATATTTTCCGTTTTAAGTATGATCAGTTCTCATGGACTGCGAAGTCAAGTGAGTTTGTAGAAAAGAAACAACTGATGTGGGGAAGTATTTTATTTCATTTAGGTATTATTCCAGTTATAATGGGCCACATTGTCGGGCTTGGAATTCCTGCAAACTGGTTAAGAGCAATAGGTATAAATGATCATATTTATCATATCGGAGCGGTATACATTGGAAGTATTTTTGGTATTGTAACGCTTATCGGTATGTTATTATTAACAGCAAGACGGATCACGAATCAAAATGTAAGGCATTTAAGTTCTGCATCAGATATATTAGTAAACTTATTGTTATTGTTGATTGTATTCTTAGGTTGTTATTCAACAATCGTAACGAATGCTACAACACCAGATTTTGATTATCGTGCGACCATTTCAGAATGGTTTAGAGGGTTGTTAATTCTTAGACCTCAAGCAGAATTTATGCTAAATGTACCACTAGCATTCAAACTGCATGTCATCTCTGGATTTTTAATTACAGCACTATGGCCATTTACACGACTCGTTCATGTGTGGAGTGTACCAGTAAACTATGTAGGTCGTAGTCATATTATTTATCGTAAACATAGATAACGGTTAGGAGAGGTAGCATGGAAGCGATACACTATAATTATCAAGATGAAGTAGATCAATTAAAAGATAAATTAAATGTAGATTTTGTTGGCCTTGCAATGCCCTCTGATCTAATCTTACAGACTGATATACATTGGACATTTGTATCGGGAGCTACAAACGAAAGATTTAAAAAAATAGAACTTCAAAAAGGAAAGGGTATCGCCGGATTTGTTC
This sequence comes from Macrococcus epidermidis, assembly GCF_024205965.1. Classification (NCBI taxonomy): domain Bacteria; kingdom Bacillati; phylum Bacillota; class Bacilli; order Caryophanales; family Staphylococcaceae; genus Macrococcus; species Macrococcus epidermidis. The sequence goes on from NZ_CP073819.1 coordinate 260,199, forward strand.
TCAAATCCGGCCGTTCCTGGATAGAATTAGATATTTCAACAAGCAGTATTGCAACGCATATTTTTGATTTTCCGATAGTGAGATTCGAGAAGTTAACTAATTTTATGGCTATACCTCTTTGGAAATATAATAAAGTGGCAGCGGTTCTACTTGTCGGCAATAGAGAACAACGTCCATTCAATCTAGAAGTTTATGAAACAATTAATGGTGAGTTAGATAAAGGATTTGGTGCATTTTATCGTAAGGATGTGATTAATAGTGTCACTTAGTATGAATCAATTTAATCAGAATTTATTAGAAGAACTGATCAAATATTATTACAATGATACGGAAGAATTAATCATTTTCATCAATGCGGATAACTCAATTATTACGATGAATGATGCTGCAAAACGAGTACTAAATTACGAAAAGAATTTAGATGTGTTACTTGAAAGTTTTTGTTCAACTTGTATGGGTTATACAAATGAACATGCATTGATGACCTGTATGAATTGTTTTATGAAAGAAGATAAAAACAATCAATCATTTCAACTCTTTTTAAAGAATGAAATTGGAGAACCTGTTGCATATTCAGCATCTTATGTAGTACTTCAGAATGCACCAAATGTGAAAGTCCTTACATTACAAAATGTTTCTCCACAACTTAGAACGCAGGAGATGCTACATCAAAAAACTATCACGAAAAAAATTATCAATGCACAAGAGAATGAAAGAAAAAGAATTTCTCGAGAATTGCATGATAGTGTAGTTCAGGAACTACTCAATGTTGTGGTTGATTTAAGATTGCTGAAATATAAAGATGATGAAGATAGAAATAAGCATATACAGCTCATGGAAGGTTCAATGTCACGACTGATGAATGATATTCGGAATTTATCGCTTGAATTGCGTCCTTCCTCACTTGATGATCTGGGTCTTGTTGCAGCATTTCGCTCGCACTTCAAACAATTAGAGAAGAACTATGGTTTAGATGTCCAGTTCGATACAAACATACAGTCGGAGCGCTTCTCAAATGAAATAGAAACTGCAGTTTACCGTATAACACAGGAAGCGATACTTAATGCTTTAAAATATGCAAATGTTGATGTGGTGCACGTATTAGTTCAAAAAGAAATAGATGAACTGATTGTAGAAATTAGTGACAATGGAGATGGATTTGAGATTGGACAGACACCTAAAGGCACAGGGCTAGGTTTATATGGAATGCAGGAACGTGCAGAAATCGTAAATGGCTCTGTAAAAATTAACAGTGAGAAAGGTAAGGGGACTTTTGTAACACTCACCATTCCACTGTAGGGGGAGTAACATGAAAATAGTAATTGCTGATGATCATGCAGTGGTCAGAACTGGTTTTTCCATGATTCTTAACTATCAGAAAGACATGGAAGTTGTTGCAACTGCTGCTGATGGATTAGAAGCATTTCAAGTTGTAGCAACACATAAACCGGATGTGTTAATTATGGATTTAAGCATGCCACCAGGAGAATCTGGATTAATTGCAACCGGCAAAATTAAAGATGCATTTCCTGATACTAAAATATTGATTCTTACGATGTATGATGATGATGAGTATTTATTTCATGTATTAAAGAATGGCGCCAATGGCTATATATTAAAAAATGCACCGGATGAAGAACTGATTCAGGCAGTAAAGACAGTTTATGCTGGAGATACTTATATTGATCCGAAGATGGCAACCTCACTTGTTCATGAGCTCATTCATCATGATAGTGAATACTCGGCAAAAAATGATCACTTAAAAATACTATCTAAAAGAGAGTTAGAGATTTTACCACTCATCGCTAAAGGCTATGGTAATAAAGAGATTGCAGAGATGCTCTTTGTTTCTGTTAAGACAGTCGAAGCACATAAAGCAAGAATAATGGATAAGTTGAACTTAAAATCAAAGCCTGAGCTAGTAGAATATGCTTTAAAGAAAAAATTATTAGATTTTTAGGACGTGGAGATATGCAACAATTCCAGACAAAGATGAAAGCATTACGCATATTAGAAAATGAGCATATGCTCATTAGAAGTTTAATGCATGAATGGTTTAGTGAAATGCAAATTGTTAAAACATGTGCACCGCTCGCACGTTTTGAACATGTAAACAACATACGTAAACTGATGACAGCGTTTATTCCCATATTGATTAAGCATCAGGAAAAGGAATCCCGCTTCTTCTTTCCTATCCTAGGTTCTTACATCGGAACAGATCAAGGTCCCATTATTACGATAGAAGCAGAACACGATGAGATGATGCAGTATTTTGATCACTTCTTAGAGGTGACAAAGGTGATGAATTACGAAGTGGATGATATCCCTTTAATCATGCAGGATTTAAATGAAGGCTATGAAATCTGTATGGTACATATGTATAAAGAAGAAAATGTACTGTTTCCGATGGCAGAAAAAGTATTCAAGATTAAAGATGAAGATTTGCTGCTGGAAGTAGTGAATACAAAGATAATATAACTTTGAAACGCAGAATAATAATTATTCTGCGTTTTACTTTTTGTACTGTACAACATATAGGGAAACTTTCCTCATCATAGGGGAAATCCCCAATTATATACGTACTTAAAAAGCCTTAAAATAAGTTTGTATAAATAATCACAAACTTATAAAAAAGGGTGAAACGTATGAACAAAGCATCAGGTAAAGTGCAGTTAACGCTTCAAACGTTCAGTTTATTAGCTGGATTTATGGCTTGGACAATTATTGCACCGTTATTACCATTTATGTCTCAGGACTTCTCAATTCCTGAAAGTCAGAAAGCAATCATTTTAGCAATTCCAGTTATTTTAGGTTCTGTATTACGTATTCCATTAGGATATTATGCAAACTTAATCGGTGCACGAAAGGTATTTTTAGGAGCATTTATATTCCTGCTCATTCCTGTATTTTTACTTAGTATGGCGCAATCGACTACAATGTTGATGATTGCCGGTCTTTTTCTAGGGGTTGGGGGCGCAATCTTCTCTGTAGGTGTTACAAGTGTGCCAAAATATTTCCCTAAAGAAAAGCATGGTCTTGCTAACGGTATTTACGGTATGGGTAACATCGGTACGGCAGTATCAGCATTTGCTGCGCCACCTTTAGCGAACGCGATTGGCTGGAGTAACACAGTAAAATCATATTTAATCGTTATGGCTTTATTTGCTTTACTGAACTTCTTATTCGGTGATAAAGATGAACCGAAAGTTAAACAACCATTGATGGATCAGATTAAAGGTGTATTGCCAGAGTATAAATTATACTTATTAAGTTTCTGGTACTTTATCACTTTTGGCTCTTTCGTAGCATTCGGATTATTCTTACCGAACTTTTTAGTTAATAATTTTGGTTTAGATAAAGTTGATGCTGGTATTCGAACAGGTACGTTTATCGCAATAGCAACGTTGCTACGCCCTGTAGGAGGTGTGCTTGGTGATAAGCTACGTGCAATGGATGTATTAAAGGTTGTATTTGTCGGATTAATCATTGGGGCAGCAATGCTTTCTATTAATCATCAAATCTTCTTCTTCACTGCAGGATGTTTAATCATCTCTGCTTGTGCTGGTCTAGGTAATGGTCTGATTTTTAAATTAGCTCCAACTTACTACTCTAAACAGGCTGGTATTGTAAACGGTATTGTATCGATGATGGGTGGTTTAGGTGGTTTCTTCCCGCCGTTAGTCATTGCTTTTTGTGCGGCAAGCTTTGGTACGAATAAACCGGCTTTCGCTTTCCTTGCAGTGTTTGGTATAATTGCCTTAATAACAATGTTCTGGATGGATAAAAAAGAAGGTAGAAAGTAACGGAATTGAGGGGTAGTCATGACAAGGTACGGTAGACAAATAAAGTTTTACGGGATTGGTGAAAGTGGTCAATCATTCATCGAAAATGCTACAGTTGGTATTGTTGGGTGCGGCGCATTAGGCACACACTTAGCAGAATCTATTGCTAGAAGTGGCGTAAAAAAAATTGTTATCGTCGATCGTGACTATGTCGAAGTTTCAAATTTGCAACGACAATCACTTTTTAAAGAATCAGATGCTGAACTGAGCACGCCTAAAGTTGTGGCATGTGAACGAGAATTAAAAGCTATACGCAGTGATTTAGAAATTGAAACTTATATAGCACATTGTGATGCGTCGCTTCTTGAAGCGGCGTTTTTGCAATGTGATTGTATATTAGATGCGACGGATAACTTTGAAACGCGATTGGTTATCAATGATTTTAGTTATAAATATAATATACCGTGGATTTATGGTGCATGTGTAGAATCTACATATGTTGCCTGTCCATTTATTCCTGGTGTAACACCATGCTTTAACTGTGTAATGGGTATACTTCCTGTAATGAATAGAACATGTGATACTGTAGGAATTATAGAGCCTGCTGTGAATCTTGCGACAAGCTATCAAATGATGTATTGTATGAAAATTTTAAGTAAAACACCATTTGATGCTAAACTCATATTCGGAGATGTATGGCAGATGGATCATACAGCTTTGAAGTTCTCTAAAATGTTCAATGAAAAATGTATAACATGTGGTGACGATAAGACGTTTCCTAATCTATTGTTTAAGCAAACGGAAACGATGCTTTGCGGGCGAGATACAGTACAATTTATGACGTTAAAGTTCAATGAAGAGGAACTTATTCGTCATTTAAAAGCACAAAATATTGTGTTTAATGTAAATCCTTATTTCATAAGGTTTAAGTTTATGGATCGACCTATGATATGGTTTAAAGGTGGCAGGTTATTGATTCATGAAGTGAAGACAGTCAATGAAGCTAAAAAAATCTATCATCAGTTATTTGGGTAGGAGGAAAATCAATGCATAACGAACATGATAATATCGAGCGTAAACCATTAAAAGTTGCAGTAATAACGGTGAGTGATACCCGTGACTTTGATACAGATAAAGGTGGCAAAGCAGTGATTCAGCATTTAGCTGATATAAATATTTCTGTCAATAAAGCCTACTATTCAATCGTAAAAGATGATCAGGCGGAAATTCGAAAGGTGATTCAACATCTTTTACACGAGAAAGTAGATGTGATTATTACAACTGGTGGAACGGGAATTGCGAAGCGCGATGTAACGATAGAAGTGGTGAAGTCAGTCATCGATAAAGAAATGGAAGGTTTCGGAGAGATTTTCAGATTTTTAAGTTATACAGAAGATGTAGGACCGCGGGCGATTCTTTCACGTGCGATTTGTGGCACGAAAGATAACACGGTAATCTTCTCAATTCCTGGTTCGGTCGGTGCTGTAAATTTAGCAATGAAGAAGCTCATTACACAACAGATTCATCATATTGTGCATGAGCTTACAAAATAATTAACGTTTAAAATCGCCATTTTTTCCGCCAGATTTTGAAACTAAATATGTCGGTCCGATAATCATGCCTTTATCGACTGCTTTAGTCATATCATAGATCGTCAACGCTGTGGCGCTTGCTCCAGTTAATGCTTCCATTTCTACACCAGTCTGACCGGTTGTTTTAACAGTGCAAGTAATCAGTATTTCGTAACCATCTGTTGTATCCCATTCAAATGTAATATCGATACCACTCAAATTAAGCGGATGACACATTGGAATAATTTGTGCGGTGTTTTTGGTAGCCATAATACCTGCAACTTGTGCAACGCCAAGCACATCGCCTTTTTTATTTGTATGGTTGATAATCTGATCGTAAATGATTTCATTTACTTTGATTGAACTTTTAGCGACTGCAGTGCGCGTAGAAATTTGTTTATCCGAAACATCTACCATCTTAGCTCTACCTTGTTCATTAAAGTGAGTCAATTCGCTCATAGAATTACTTCCTTTCTTATATACTTATATTAATCATACTACAATTTTAGAGCGGGAGGATATATATGTTAGAGAGAAGAACACCAATACCTGTTAGTGAAGCGATTGAGAAATGTATCAAATATGCCAAGCGAAAAGAAGTTAAAGAAATTAACTATCTTGACAGTTTAAATTATGTTTTAGCAGAGGATATCATCGCGACTTATGATATCCCCATGTTTAATAAGTCTCCATATGATGGCTTTGCAATTCGTAGTGAAGCAAGTGCTGGAGCGAGCGGAGACAATCGCGTCGCTTTTAAGGTAGTTGACCATATTGGGGCTGGTAGTGTAAGTGAGAAATCACTCAAAAATAAAGAAGCAGTACGCATTATGACAGGTGCTAAAATTCCTGCAGGTGCTGATGCAATTGTAATGCTTGAACAGACTGTAGCTACAGATGATGGGTTTACACTAAGAAAGCCATTTACGAGGGGTGAGAACATTTCATTCCAGGGTGAAGAGTGCAAAAAAGGTGATACTATCCTCAAGCGAGGTACGATCATTAATGCTGGAGTGATTGCGGTACTTGCAACCTTTTCTTATGCAACAGTGAAAGTATATCAAAAGCCATCAGTTGCAATCATCGCAACAGGAAGCGAGCTTGTTGAAATCGATGAAGCACTATTACCCGGAAAAATAAGAAACTCAAACGGCCCGATGATTATGGGGTTATGTAAAGAGATGAATATTCAAGTGTTGAATTATCATGTAAAAGCGGATGATTACGAAACACTTTTTAATGCAGTGCGTGATGCATATCAAAATCATGATATTGTTATTACGACAGGTGGCGTGAGTGTCGGTGACTTTGATTATATGCCACAAATTTATAGAGACTTAGCGGCTGATGTATTGTTTAATAAAATTGCGATGCGACCAGGTAGTGTAACGACAGTAGCAGTAAAAGCAAATAAATTCTTATTCGGGTTATCAGGTAATCCAAGCGCATGCTATACAGGATTTGAATTATATACACGTCCAGTGTTACGAACAATGATGGGTGAAAGAGACGTTTACCCAACGTTTGTAAAAGCAATATTATCCGAAGATTTTACGAAAGCTAACCCTTTCACGCGTTTTATACGTGCGGATCTTGACTATAGAACGATGACTGTAAAACCAAGTGGTTTCAATAAAAGTAATGCAGTAATAGCAATTGCTAAGAGCAATAGTATGATTATATTGCCAGGTGGTACGAGAGGATTTGTTGCAGGTGATACGGTTGATGTATTAGTGAATAGATTGTCGCCATCAGACGGTGTCCCATGGTAAAAATATTACAAGTAGTAGGATATAAAAAAAGTGGCAAGACAACAACTATGAATACAATGATACGTTTATTAAAGACTAAAGGATTAACAGTTACTGTTATTAAACATCACGGAGACAAAAATGGTGACGAAATAGATATACCTAAATCACGTGATCACATTACTTATATGGAAAGTGGTGCTGATGAGAGCATCGTACAAGGTTATCAATATTTACACAAATTGATAAAACAAGAAGATATAGATGTGCTGAATAACTTAGAGTATATTATTCAACACGAAGTTACTTCTCAACCGGATGTAATCCTTATAGAAGGTTATAAGCAGGCAAACTATGATAAAATAGTATTATTTAAATCGACTAAAGATGAGTTGGATTTAAAAAGATTAAACAATATAAAATTAATGGTTGATACTTCAAAAGATCAACAGGAATGCACTACAATGATAGAGACATTTATAAACAAATGGGTGGATGATACACGTGAAACAATTTGAAGTTGTAACGATGCCAATCGACGTTGAGCATTATAGAAAAATGACTGTAACACCGCATCAAGGTGCAGTATGTGTTTTTACAGGCATTGTCCGTGAATGGACACAAGGGGTTAAAACAGAGTATTTAGAGTATGAAGCATATATTCCGATGGCTGAGAAAAAGCTCGCACAAATCGGTAAAGAAATTAATGAAAAATGGCCAGGGACTATTGTAAGTATCGCGCATCGTATCGGTAATTTACAAGTGTCAGAAATTGCAGTGGTAATCTGTGTTTCTAGTCCGCATCGTAAAGACAGCTATGCTGCGAATGAATACGCAATCGAACGTATAAAAGAAGTCGTTCCAATCTGGAAAAAAGAAATTTGGGAAGACGGAGAAGAATGGATTGGTGGTCAGCGTGGTTACCATCCAAATTACAAAGGATGATATAGATGAAAGTATTATATTTTGCACATATTAAAGCTAAAGTAAATCGTTCTCAAGACGAGTTTACATTTACTGAGCCTATTTCAGTAAATGATTTGAAAGCACACTTAGGAAAGACATATCCAAACATTCAAGGCGAAAGCTATCAAATAGCTGTGAATGAGGAATTTGTTAAGGATGACGAAATAATCCATAACCACGATATTGTTGCACTCATCCCGCCAGTAAGTGGTGGTTAGATGATAGGAGTTATTCTTGCAGGTGGTAAATCTTCTCGTTTTGGAAGTCATAAATCGTTATACCCACTTGATGAGAAACCATTCTATGAACATGTTTATCATACAATGATTGAAAGTGGTATAGAGCGAATTGTATTGAGTTCAAATAAGATGTTATCGCAATATTTTATAGATGATATAAAGATGCGTCAACTTGATATTGAAGTGATTGTTGATGAAGTATCTTATAAAGAATGTGGACCATTATCTGGTATTTATGCAGTAATGCATGCAATACCAGATGAAGACTATTGTGTAATTTCTGTTGATACACCTTTTGTCACTCCAGTTGCAATTCGGTACTTAAATGAAATGGCAGGTATACACAATAGATCAAATGCTATCTTATATCAAGACAATGAGCAAATACACAGAACGATAGCTGTATATCGATATGCGTTATTACCAATCGTAAAAGAATCACTTGATACAGGAAGACTTGCATTAAAAGAATTGACGCAGCAAAGTACAACATTGATTCATATTAATCGCATTAACAGCACACCGTTTTGGTATGAAAATATCAATACTAAAGAAGATTTAAAACGTGTCCTCAAATTAAGGAGTGGATATTATGGGACAAATAACAGATAAATTAGGGCGCCCGATCCGCGACCTTAGAATTTCAGTAACGGACCGTTGTAATTTTAGGTGCACATATTGTATGCCGAAAGAAATATTCGGCGATGATTATGTCTTCTTACCGAAAGATGAGTTACTTTCATTTGAAGAACTTGTGAGGTTGGCAAAAATTTATGCCAAGTTAGGTGTGAAAAAGATTCGAATCACAGGTGGGGAACCTTTACTACGACGTGATTTACCAAGTTTGATAGAAGCACTTAACAACATTGAAGGTATTGAAGATATCGGTCTTACGACAAATGGTCTTTTATTAAAAAAACATGGACAGGCGTTATATGATGCAGGTTTACGCCGTATCAATGTATCACTTGACGCGTTAGATGAATCATTTGAAGCAATCAATGGGCGTGGTATTACAGCGAATCAAATTTTAGAACAAATTGATTATGCAGTATCTATCGGTCTGAAAGTGAAGATGAATATGGTCATTCAGAAAGGTTTAAATGATGAACAGATGATACCGATGGTGCAATATTTTAAAGATAAGAAAATCACGTTACGTTTTATTGAATTCATGGATGTAGGTAATGATAACGGATGGAATTTTGATAAAGTCATCTCAAAAAAAGAAATGATCGAAGTCATTTCCGAAGCTTTTGATATTCAACCAGAAGCACCAAAATATTTTGGTGAAGTTGCGAAATATTACACACACGACAATGGTGCAAAACTTGGATTTATTACGAGTGTTTCTGAGTCGTTCTGTTCAACTTGTACGCGCGCACGTTTAAGTTCTGACGGTAAGATATTCGGGTGTCTTTTTGCGACAGATGGTTATGATATCAAATCGTTTATGAGAAGCGGTGTCAGCGATGAAGCGCTTGAAACGAAACTTACTCAACTTTGGAACAATCGAAGTGATCGTTATTCGGATGAACGTACTGAAGAAACAGTGAAAAATAGAAAGAAGAAAAAAATCAATATGAATTATATCGGTGGATAATTTTATTTCCTATACTAATATAATTTTTAGAATATATGCAATGTGATTGTATAGTGTTTAACTGCTTATTAATAATAGTAAAATAGCATTTGGTCTGTTTTTAAGACTAGGTGCTATTTTTTGTGTTTTATTATTTAGATGAAACGTTTATAATAGTTAAGTAAAGACTTTTTGTAACTGATTAGGGAATACTGGCTTCATTATTATTTTATTTAGAGGTGACCTATGGAAAGGGATAAAAAGTTAATGTTAAGAAAAGCAGTAAAGCCGTATGAGAAATCTGAATTTCAGTTGAGTATCATACAAATTTTTAATACGCTTGTACCTTATTTACTATGTATCATTTTAGGGATGTTTGCGTATCAGATTTCGCCATTGATTTCAATTGCACTTGGTGTAGTTGGGGCGTTCTTTTTAGTACGTAGTTTCATTATTTTCCATGATTGCTGTCATGGTTCATTTTTTAAGAACAAAAAGTGGAATGATCGTTTAGGCAATTTCACAGGGTTTTTAACGTTATTTCCATATCAACAATGGCGCAGAGAACATAATATTCACCACGCTACGAGTGGGAATTTAGATAAAAAAGGTGTCGGTGATATTTGGATGATGACAATTGAAGAATATGAAGCTGCTGATAAGAAGACGCAACTTGCTTATCGCATATATCGAAATCCATTTGTGATGTTTGTTATTGGCCCGATTTATCTATTGCTTGTTTCAAATCGATTCAATCGTAAAGATGCAAGACAAAAAGAAAAAATCAACACATGGTTGCATAATATAGCAATTGTTGTAGTATATGGAGCAATTATTTATTTCTTCGGTTTTGGATTGTTTGCTGCAGTATTTATTCCAGTAATGTTTGTCGGAGGAATGCTTGGGATTTGGATGTTCTATGTTCAGCATACCTTTGAAGAGTCTTACTTTGAAGAAAATTCAGAGTGGGATTATGTAAAAGCTGCGGTTGAAGGTAGTTCGTATTATAAATTGCCAAAATTATTGCAGTGGTTGACTGGTAATATAGGTTTTCATCATGTGCATCACTTAAGTCCGCGAATTCCAAATTATTACCTGGAAAAAGCACATGAAGAAACACCGCCTTTACAGCATGCAACAACAATTACTTTAAAGACAAGCTTAGAATCAATACGATATAAGTTATATGATGAGAAAAAGAAAGTGTTTATTACTTTCAAAGAGTATTATCAAAACTATGCAAATAAAAAAGTAATATAAAGTAACTAACGTGTTACTGAACTGAAAAAAAGGATTTGGACATATGTCCAAATCCTTTTTAAGATTTAAAAAATACTTCAATGATATGGTCGAGTTGTGCTGTCGTAAGTGTCAGTGTGTTTTCCCCTGTTTTATCAAGCATTGATTTTGTATTGGTTTCATCAAAAGTGATTGATTTTTTAAAATAAGGTTCGAATACATCGATATAACCATTCAGGATAGCTTCCTGGTCATTCATCGTATGTTGATCGCTTGTAGGTGCAACGGTTAGTTGATCGAAGTTTAAATACTTTTTAATAATGTCTAGTACTGCCAAGTTTTCAGGAGGTCGGTTATTTGTAATATGATAAATTTTCTTATCTTCAGCATTTGGTATTGCACGTGTTAATACACGAACGACATAATCAACTGGAACTAAGTTAGAAGTACAGTTATCATCTACAAATAATCGATATGTATGTTTGGCGCTTTCCGGATTACGATCCATCTTGCGTTTGAAAACTTTTAAAGCTTTCATGAAGCCATACATCGTAAACTTAGAGTCTGCTTCGCCTGTAACTGAATCTCCGATGATAATTGCAGGTCTTAAAATAGATGTTTTCATATGTGAAGCAGCAACTAAGTACTCGGCTTTTACTTTGCTTTCTTCATAAGGATTATTTGTTTCTGCATCAATGTCGTGTAATATTTCTTTTGCATCTTCATTATGCCTACAGTATAAGCTGTAGATACATAAAGGAAATGATTCGTATTGATTTTTTCAGCAAAAGCTAATGCATGTTTAGTACCTTCGTAATTAATCCTAAATAAATCTTCTCTTAAATCTTCGTCAAATTTTACAAGTGCCGCTAGATGATAAAAATAATCCATAGCAGGAAGACGCGAAATCGTATTGTTATCTACGCCAAAATCTTCTGCAGTAATATCACCTTTAATAAAATGTAATCTGTCTTTGTTGTCTTCTGTAATAAGTTTATTTTTACGATGCTCATCACGATACAGAACATAAAGTTCATAATCTTTATTGTTAAGCAAGTTATTAATTAGTTGGGCTCCTACAAATCCTGTTGCGCCCGTTAAAAATATTTTCAAAGTTTTCACATCCATTATTTTTGTTAAGTACTTTCTATTGTGCAATAAATTGTATGAATAAGTAAAGAAAAAACCAAGACAAAAAAGTCTTAGTTTAATGCATCATAAATATGTGCCTTTCTTCCATGTAAGATGAAATATACAATCATACCGATGACTACGACAATACCCATATAAAAATACAAGCCATGTAATCCGATAATTGGAATGAAGATACCTAATAAATACGGTCCAAAACCTAATGCAAAATCTAAGAAGATAAAGAAAGTAGATGTAGCGAGACCGATTTTTTGAGGTTCCGTTCGTTTTACCGCAGCAGCTTGCGCGATTGATAAAAAGTTGCCATACCCGAATCCTAGTAACATCGCACTGATTATTAGCATCATAGGAGTGTGCGTTAAGCTAAGTGAGAGTAGCCCTGCAATAAATGCGAGCATTGCAGGTACCATAACGACATTTGTACCTCGTGTATCCATTAGTCGACCTGTAAATGGTCTGGATAATAATACGACAATAGCATATGCTAAGAAAAAGAAGCTACCGGCAGTGACCATATTATTCTCTTTTGCAAAAAATGAAATAAAACTGAGTACGCTAGAGTAAGCAGTACAACAAATTAACACAACGATTGCAATAGGAATAGCATTCGTATCGATAAAATTAGAAATGTGTAGACCTTTAGGTGCCTGTGATTTTAATCCTTCTAGATCTTCATTGACTTTGATGCTTGGTAACATGAAAAGTGCGATTAACGCTAATGCTAAACAGAAAATAAATAGTTGTCTGAACGTTATAAATTGTAATAAGAACATTCCCAGGAAAGGTCCTACAGCAGTTGCCATTACAGCGCTCATGCTGAAATAACTTATACCTTCACCACGTCTTTTCTTTGGGGTAATAAATGCGGCAATCGTACCTGTAGCGGTAGAAGCTATCCCGCAGCCTATACCGTTTAATAAACGAACAGTAATAAGAACGGTTAGATCGAATGAAACAAAGTAAAGTGCAGTTGTTACAACAAATATAATGACACCAATTACAAGTGTTTTTTTCTGGCCGATGATATCAATATATTTTCCAGCCCAAAATCTGCCGAATAAGCTTCCAACAATAAAAATACCTGAAACAAGACCAGCTGTACTTGTTGAAACATGATAATGTTCAACAGCGTAACCACCGATTGTAACAAGTAATAAAAACATTGAAAGCATAATAATGAAATTGATTAGTGACACGAGTACAAATTCTCTTGTCCATAATTTATCTACTGAATGTGACAAATAATCATTCCTTTCTTAAGTGATATATTGAAAATCAATAACTAAGATATTATAGGCCTGTTTCATCTATAAGTAAATATAATAAGCTTAAGGGAAATGTCCCTTAAGCTTAATTTTATAAGAATTTAGTGTTAATAAATTTAGCGGTAACGTATTCTTTAATACCGAGGTGAGAATTTTCTCGGCCGAATCCTGAATGTTTTACACCACCAAATGGGGTTTCAGGATTTGAAATCGCTACTTCATTTATACCAACCATACCATACTCAAGCGAAGTAGCTATCGTTTGTATCGTTTTGCTATCTTTAGCATAAGCATAACTTGCTAAACCGAACTCACTGTCATTCGCCATTTCGATGACTTCTTCTAAAGTATCAAATGTTATGATTGGAATAACTGGACCAAATGTTTCTTCATAGAAGATATCCATTGTGCGATTAACGTTATCTAAAATTGTAGGCTGGAAGAAGAAACCATTATCATATTCATCACCTGTTAAGCGATGACCACCTGTAACAAGTGTTGCACCTTTATCAGTTGCATTAATAATTTGTTTCTTAATTTTATCTATAGCATCTTCTCGTATAAGTGGTCCAACATTCGTATCTTCATTAAGGCCGTTTCCAACTTTAAGTGCTTCAACTTTTTCAGTAAGTTGTTTTAATACATCATCTTTAATAGATTTATGAACGAAAATTCTATTTGGTGCAATACAAACTTGTCCGTTATTACGGAATTTTGCAGCCATTAATCCTTCTACCGCAGCATCGATATCTGCATCTTCATTGATAATAAATGGCGCATGTCCACCAAGTTCAAGTGACATTTTTTTCAATGTATCAGCTGATTGTTCATAGAGTGCTTTACCAATAGGTGTAGAGCCTGTGAATGTTATCTTCTTAACTAATTTTGAAGAAGTCATTGCTTCACCTATTTCTTTAGAACTACCCATTACGATATTGGCAACACCTTTAGGTAATTCAGCTTGTTCGAATAATTCGAAGATTGCTAATGCTGAAAGTGGCGTATCACTTGATGGTTTAAGGATAACTGTATTTCCTGCTGCAAGTGCAGGTGCGATCTTTCGAGTAATCATTCCTGATGGGAAGTTCCATGGTGTGATGGCACCAACGACACCAACGGGTTCATAGGCAATTTCATACTTATGGTCATTTGGTGCAGGTATTGTTTCACCATAGAGACGACGTGCTTCTTCAGCGTTCCATCTGAAACTTTCAGCACCGGCTAGTACTTCTAGCTTAGATTCTTTTAGTGGTTTACCTTGTTCAATCGTCATGATTTCTGCAAGACGATCAGCATGTTCTTCTAGTAAATCAGCAATGTTGTGTAAGTATTTAGTACGATCTTTTAATTCTAAACTTTTCCATGGTTGAAAAGCATCATGGGCTGCCTGAATTGCATCTTCTACTTGTGTCTCGTCAGCTTGTGCAATTTTAGCGATGACTTCTCCTGATGCAGGATTAATTAAATCTTTATATTCAGCGGTCTTTACCCATTCGCCATTGATAAATAGATCTTTATGAACATTGTTAATTGATTCTGTCATTTATATCCCTCTTTCTATATTTTGCTTGTAGTTATATTTTCCCTTGCATAATGAAGTTAAACAAGTGATATGCTTTGTGAGTTAATGTATACTATTAATTATTTCATTACGGAGGATGTTATGGAACAAGTAGTAAGAAAAGAACAGAATAAATTCATATTAGTAATTGTATTGGGACTATTAGCAGCATTTGGTCCACTTTCACTAGATATGTATCTTCCCGCATTACCGAGTGTAGCAGATGAGTTGCATACGACAGCATCGAATGCGCAATTAAGTCTTACTGCATGTATGATTGGGCTTGCCGTCGGACAAATTTTTATAGGGCCACTCAGTGATACTATCGGAAGGAAGAAGCCACTGGCAGTTGTTTTGTTAGTTTACGCGTTATCATCATTATTGGCAGCTACAAGTACTAATATTGGTATGCTCGTATTATTCCGATTTATTCAAGGATTTTCTGGTGGTGCAGGAGCTGTACTTTCCAGAGCGATATCGAGTGATTTATACAAAGGAAAAGATTTAACGAAATTTATGGCAGTATTAATGCTTGTAAATGGATTAGCACCCGTATTAGCACCTGTTATCGGCGGAGTAATTTTAAGCGTGTCAACATGGCAAACAGTGTTTATCATACTTGCGATATATGGCGGGTTGATGTTTTTTCTTTCTTTTACATTAAAAGAAAGTTTGCCGAAATCAGCCCGTAATGAAGGGGCATTGAAATCGATCGTGAATGATTTCAAAAAATTACTCACTAATAAACAGTTTGTAACGGTATTAATGTTACAAGCTTTGACTTATGGGATTTTGTTTAGTTATATCTCAGGATCACCTTTTATTACCCAGAAAATATATCATATGAATGCGCAGCAGTTTAGTTATCTATTTGCTTTCAATGGTGTTGGTTTGATTATATTTAGTCAACTTACAGCGAAGTTAGTAGATAAAATGAGTGAAGTAGACATATTGAAGTTAGGTCAGACGATACAACTCGTTGGAATGTTAGCAACAAGTATCATACTCATATTACATTTACCGATGTGGTGTTTATGGATGAGTTTCTTCTTATTAATCACACCGGTTAGTATGATTGGAACAACAGGATTTTCCATTGCGATGCAGGTGCAGAAACAAGGAGCAGGTAGCGCATCTTCAATTTTAGGATTGATGCAATTTCTAGTAGGTGGATTATTGTCACCACTTGTTGGTGTTATGGGAGAAACATCTGTCGTACCGTTTATAGTGATTATCGTGATATGTAGTTTACTGGCACAATTTATACGAATTAAATTTTTAAAAGACATCACTTTGTAGTGGTGTTTTTTTATGTAAAATTTATACAATTGTAATAGTAATTTTACAACGATTTGTTATATGTAAGGTATCACATAATGGAGGACAATCATGATTCAACCACCACGAATTGTTGTACTTGAAGATATACTGAAACGTCGTTTGCCATCGTATGAATACAGTGAAGATTATCATCGCAGTTACTATGGTTATTTAGGTGAGTTGCAATTCTTAAACGAATTTCCTGTGGAAGATAAATATATTCAGCTGTTCAATATTTGTATAGGGTTCGAAGGTCAGTCTTTTGAAGTTGATCGAATGATTTTAACCGGAGAGAAGATATTTGCATTTGATGTAAAGAATTATTTCGGGAAATTTGTGAACGAAGGAATGGTCTGGAAAAAGCCTGGCTTTAGTATAAAGAATCCAGAAGCACAATTTATGACGATGCATGAAACATTGACAGGTCTTATTCAATGGATGGAAACAGGGCATTCTGTTGAAAGTAAAATGATATTTATTAATAAAGGATTTTCATTTCAAAATAAAGTTATTGGCATGGTAAAGTATTACGATATAGGTCAGGTTATGAAATCCGTTGGAGAATGTGCTGCGGCGGGAGAACTCGAAAGTAGGATGGCAAGTTATTTTAATGATATCCATAGACCAATTAGTTTATATGATCGAAGGCCGAATTTTAACTTTGAAAAAGTTAAGCGCGGACTACAATGTACGAAGTGTGGTTTGGAAATTAACATTATTTGTGATAAGACGAAAGCGATTGTGTGCAAAGGGTGTTTGAAGCGCATGAAGAAGATGGAATTGATTAGAGATAACTTAATAGAATTAGAAGTATTGCTGAATCGCCCGATAACAACAAAGGATGCTCATCGCTGGGTAGGAAGAGAGTTGAGAAATACTACTTATAGAGTGTTGGAGAAGTATTTTAAAAAAGACGGGGAACAGTACTTTTATTTCACGAATTATTATAAATAAATTTAAGATAGTATGGCCCGATTGGACTAAGGAATCGTGCCAAACAAGATGAAATGGCCCGATTCAGGAAGAGAACCGTGCCAAAACAAGCAAAATGGCCCGATTGGACTAAGGAACCGTGCCAAAACAAGCAAAATGGCCCGATTCAAATAAGGAACCGTGCCAAAGCAAGCAAAATGGCCCGATTCAACAATAGAATCGACCCATTTCATCCCAATATCAAGACTTTCACAACGTACCAGCAACTTCCGAGTTGCACTATTATAAACAATAAATAATAAACCAAAACTGGCAATCTTGTTAGACGGCTTAACATTGCACCATCCCAAGAGGTATTCCCCTGGAAATAGATGATAGTCATCGTATAGCTTGATAGAATCGTGTCAGCTAATAGAACTCCTAGCACGATATAAATAATCCAATCTCCAACCACCCACATTGAAACAACATCCTGATAACGATAATACAAATAACATCCACCGGCAATTAATAACATCACAACAAAAGGAAATATCTTTCTAGATGTTTTTACAAAATAATAGAGGAAAACAAGTCCTAGTAATATCCAAAAACCGATTTGCCACGCTCTCGATAAACAAAATACTCCAAGTATTAAAAATAGGGGTGGAAACATATAACCTGCGATAAAAGTAGCAAATCGATTCCAACCAGATGTCGTATGTGAAACAGCATAACCGTTACGTCCAGTTGAAAGTCGTTCAGTTCTTCTTGTCACGATAACGATGTCGCTTACATTTCCCCCGGTTAACTGACATATTAATGCATGTCCGAATTCGTGCAATAATGTTGGTAAATAACTCAACCACAACATCAATACATTCGGCCGATTATAGTAATACAATGATAATATTAAATAAATGCTAGCAAATGCTAACAATAAAAAAGTATTCAAATGGTTCACCTCATAAAGATAGTAGCATAAAAAAAGATGCGACTCCTCAATCTGGAGTCGCATCTTTTAGTTATGCTTCTTTTCCTTTATGTGGACGAATAACAGCTGCTAATATAATTGCAACAACACCGAAAATGCCAAAGCCTAAATACATTTGCATCGGTACATTAAATTCTAAGTTATGTCCTAAATAAATAAGCTGTCTAATTCCATCACCATATATTCTGAAGGGATTCCAATCAAATAAATAATCTTGATAAAATTTAGGTAACATTTGTTTTGGTAAAGTTAAAAGTTGCATACTAAAGAATAAAACGACCATGAATAATGGGATAGCAGGCATACCTAACCAAGACATTAATCCTAATATTAACATGATAAATCCGAACATTGCGATACTGATATAAATACTTACGCTAAATGTATCTGGCATATTAAATCCAAGTACAGAAGTAATGAACCAAACACCACAGAATCCACCAACTATCGCCGCAACTGAAGCGGCAACAATTTGTACAATTGATGCGACGAAACGATCACGTTTTTCTATAATATTGGAATTTCTAAACGCAAAGTATAATAACACTGAAGAAATGAGTGACCCTAACCAGATTGGTGTAAAGAATAACATTGGCGCATTACCCATTGCTTGATGATCTTTTATTTCATTTATTACTGTGTGTTCAACTTTAACAGGATGCATTAACTGATTCATTGTTTTTGCTGAAACTTTCACGTTTGCGTTATCAAGTTGAGTAACAGATTGTTGTGCTAAAGTATCATTTATTTTAGTTGTCATGTTAGTTAAGATACCATCTGTTATTTGAGCACCTTGTGGAGAAGCGCCTTGATTGATAGATACTTTTAATTCAGCTTGTTTAACTTCAATAGGTTTCAATAAATCTTTATTTGCTTCTAACACTTTAGCTTGTTTCGCTTGCATTTGTTTAGCAATCTCCTGAGCTTGTACAGGTGTAATTTCACCGCTTGCAATTTTTTTCTGCATTTCAGCTTGAGCAGATTTTGCCTTTACTGCACCCTCTGCTTTTTTAGCAGTTTGAATTTCTTTACGCATTGCACTTGTGGCATCATATGTAAATGTTTTCGGAATGACTATTGAACCGTAATATTCTATATCTTTAAAGCCTTTTTCTAAAGCCTTTTCAGAGTCAACCTCTATAAACTTAACGGTATCAGTAAATTTTTTATTTGATTGTAGTTTCTCTAAAAATGTTTTACCGATATTTTGTGTTTTCCCCTGAACTTCAATACCTTCATCTAAATTAACAACTGCGATAGGCATTTCCTTTGGTTTAGGATTATATGCAGGTGAAAAGGCAAGTGATAATAATCCGATGAGTAATAAAGCGATAAAAGGTACTAGATAAATCAATTTGTTTTTTAAAATTTTCATAATACTGTCCTCCTAATGAACAATCTGTTGATTAATTAATATATTGTTTATTATAATCTGATTAACAAACGGTACAATAATCAAAAAAAGACAATATGATTGTTAATCAACAATAAAATAACTATTTGTTTAATAAAAGACATTTTATTGAAAAATAATCATCAAAGCTTAATGAAATTTAGTAAAGAATATTATTAAGGAGTGAAAGCTATGGAGGATAGAAGAATTAGAAAAACAAAACGAAGTATTAGAACAGCTATATTAGAATTGATGTTAGAAAAATCATTTGACAATATAACTGTCAATGACATTGCAACACAGGCTGATATTAATCGAGGAACGTTTTATTTACATTATATTGATAAGTATGAACTTCTTGAAAGTATAGAAGATGAAATGATTGGTAGGTTTATAACGTTACAAAAAACAATGGACATCAGTAAAATTATTCATGAAAACAATCTCTTTCAGGAAGTATTTATTAAAAAAATTATGTATATTCTAAAAGAAGACAAACTATTCTTTAAAGTAATGCTCCATCCAAGTTTAAACACAACATTCGAGTCCAAGTTCCGAAAAATTATTCAAGAAAACTTTGAACGCATGATTGATTTAGATTATATACAGGGAGTTCCTTTTAAATATTATTTTTCATTTATTTCGAGCGCACAAATTGGTGTCATTAAACATTGGGTGAGAACAGATATGCAGGAATCACCTGAAGAAATTGCAAGATTTGCATATGAGATGGCTTATAATGGACCTATTCGTTTATTACAACAAGAATTAAAAAAGAAGAATTAAGCGACATGCTTAGTTCTTCTTAATTTTCGGCCAATAATAGTAAACCAATATCCCGAGTCCCAATAAAAATGAAGAAATTAAGGCGGTCATTATTGATAAATAATGATCGTTCCAAAACTTCTTCAATTTATATTGCTGGTAATCTTCGTATTTGACACTTGCAGGTTTATAATCATTTGATACAAATTGACGTTCATAATCATAATGAACACTACCATCTTTTAAAATTAATTTCCCAGGCTGATTTTTTTTCACGATATCATATAAATCATTATGAACATAGTATTCTTTACCGTTAAATTTATGTACGCCTTTTGTTAAAACCTTCTTATATTCATATTTATTAAATGCATCCTGCATCACAGCGTTAGCCATTTTATTTCTATTGTATTCCGCATCAGGATCTAGCCAATGTTGTACACCTAGAACGACTGCGATAACACGCATGTTTTGCTGTTTAGCGGTAACTGTTACATTGAAACCAGCTGTATCACTAGAACCAGTCTTTAATCCGTCTGCTCCTTTAAAAGGATATTGTCCTCCTTCTAAAGAATGGTTGTATGTATGGAAAGATTCTTCATCTTCAGTGCCGGGTTTAACAGTAACAAACGCTTTTTTAGTAAACTTTAAAATTTCTGGATGTTCGTTAACTAGATGCTGGCTTAATATTGAGTAATCTCTCGCAGAAGTTAAGTTATCTCCATCTGCTTGATAACGCTTTGGTTTATATTGAAGAAGCATATTATTTGGTGCACCGACAGGATTTAAGAAACGTGTATTTTTCATACCAAGTGCTTTTGCAGTTTTATTCATACGATCCACAAAATCAGAATCGTCTTTTTCTACTAAATTCACTAACATATAAGTTGCCGCGTTACTTGATGGCGTTACTGCGAGCTGAATAAGATCAGAGACCTTATAAGTGGCACCTTTTCTAAACACGTTATTGCTTAACATCGGTAAACGAGCAATCGTCCAATATTTGTCGTTAACTGTTACTTTCGTATTAAAAGTAATTTTTCCTTTTTCCATTTCTTCCATTAACAAATATATTGACATCAATTTAGACATAGAAGCGGGTGGTGCTTTGGTATCAATATTATCACCATATAGAATCTGACCATTTTTTTCTGCAATAACAATCGTACCTTTAGGATTATATTTAGGAGCTATATTCATCCCTTGCTGTGTTGCAATTTCAGATGGTGTCACTGCTGAAATCGATCCTGTAAATGAAAAGAAAAGAATAAAGCTTACAATTAAGCTTTTTAAATTAAAAATTTTCATGATATAAAACTCCTATGTTCTGTTTTCAATGATTACATTTTATCATAATACCCTAATAGAAAAAGACATTCATCATTTTTGAAAAATATTTTTTCGTAAATAGAGTGTAATATGACAAAATAAAAAATAAAATACAGATGATATTATTGGTAAAACGTTTTCAAAACTTTTAATATTCGAGATTTGAAAAAATAATAGCATCGGTATGAAAAAATGTTCGTAAATAAATGAAAATAATTGTATTGTTTGCAAGTTTATCATGCTATAATCTTTAAGATAAAAAATTTAAAAGGTGGAAATCATGAATACTTATTTATTACTTAATGTTTTAGGTATCTTTGTCTTTATTTTAGTCGCATTTGTTTTCTCTCGTGACAAGAAAAATATCGACTGGAAATCAGTCGTTATTATGTTAGTTGTTAACTTATTTTTAGCTTGGTTCTTTACGCAATTCCCTTGGGGACGTAATGGTGTAAAAGCTGTAGCAGATGCATTTAGCTGGATGTTACAAGCAGCTTATGTAGGTATCGGAATGCCGTTTGGTAGCTGGACAGCACCAGGACCTGGAAAAATGGATATGGCAGTTTCAGCATTATTACCGATTCTTTTCGTAGTACCTTTATTTGATATTTTAATGTATATCGGTGTGTTACCATTTATTATTAAATGGTTCGGTTGGTTAATCGGTAAAGTAACTGGTCAACCTAAATTTGAATCATTCTATTCAGTTGAAATGATGGTCTTAGGTAATACTGAAGCTTTAGCGGTATCAAAAGAGCAAGTTAGTCATATGAATGCAGCACGTGTACTTACTGTTGCGTTGATGTCGATGAGTTGTATTTCAGGTTCAATCGTTGGTGCTTATGTAACAATGGTGCCTGGTGAATTAGTGTTAACAGCAATTCCATTAAATATTATTAACGCAATTATTATCGCAACTATTTTAAACCCAGTTAAATTAACACCGGAAGAAGATTATGTTGTTGAAATCAAACATGAAAATCGTCAACCATTCTTCTCATTCTTAGGTGACTCTGTATTAGGTGCAGGTAAATTAATCTTAATCATCATCGCTTTCTTAATTGCATTCGTATCACTAGCGGCATTTGCTGATATGTTATTATCTTTATTAGATAAATACATTGGCATGCAAATTCGTTTAAAAGATATTTTAGGTTTATTTATGTTCCCATTCGCAATTCTTTTAGGATTACCTTTTGGTGAAGCATGGACTGTCGCAGGACATATGGCAACTAAAATCGTTACAAACGAGTTCGTAGTTATGATCGGAATTCAAGATGCAATGAAATCAATGGACAACCACATGAAAGCGGTACTTGTTACATTCTTAATCTCATTTGCCAACTTCTCAACAGTAGGTATGATTATTGGGGCGTTAAAAGGTATTGTCGATGTGAAAACTTCTGACTTTATCGCTAAATATGTACCTATGATGTTACTAGCAGGTATTTTAGTATCACTTTTATCAGCAGCATTCGTTGGTTTATTCAGCTGGTAAGAATTAATATTAACTTCATATTGAATTAATAAAGACTTGTTATAATATATATGTAATAAAGCGAAATATAAGGGAGACGGTTCTTTTGAAAAGACTGTTAAGGGATCTTAGAAGACGCTTGAAACGTGCATTTAAATCGAATAAGAAGTCATTAGCAAACTAAGACAGGGTTGGAGATATCTCCGACCCTGTCTTAGTTTTTATTTTGTTGTCATAAAGCCCGTAAGTTTATAACTGCCCTTTGATTTTACGAAATCAAACTTATTTTTAATATTGTAATGTGCTTTATAAGTATATGTTAAACCGTTCTTAATACGTTTCGTATTTGCAGGTGTACCATATACTTTTTTAATTTTAGCTGTAGAAATGGCATAGTCATCAAACTTAAAGTATATACCTCTAAGTTTTGAATTATTATGGAGCTTATTATTTTTTAAACTAAAGATAAATGTTGCATTTCGTGATTGATATACACCGTTACGTAATTTTTTA
Source organism: Macrococcus epidermidis (assembly GCF_024205965.1). Taxonomy (NCBI): domain Bacteria; kingdom Bacillati; phylum Bacillota; class Bacilli; order Caryophanales; family Staphylococcaceae; genus Macrococcus; species Macrococcus epidermidis. The sequence continues at coordinate 284,010 of NZ_CP073819.1, forward strand.
TAAGCAATCTGGTTATTTTTCATCACGCGCTTGAATATTCCGTATTCAGTATTAATGTTTACACCATCGTACGTGAAACCATTCTTATTTATTGCATTCTTAAAAGTTGTCTTTAAAACTGTACTATCATCCATATCACCTTTGTGCCAGTAATAATATCCTGCAGCATCAGCATAGTTCGGAGCAATAAACGTCATCGAAAGAGTGCCAGCAAGTAATGTTGAGCCGATAGTTATTGTTTTCTTCATTGTTTCGTCCCCCATAAAAATGATTTATTTTGTTATTATTTGCATTATATTTAGTTACAGTTTACCCTTTAATTAAGCAAAATAATCATCTCATTCAGTGTTTTAGCTGAAATTCGTTAGTTTAAAGACTATTACACTAAGTATTTTGCTTAAATTGACATGTTTTAAAACATATATTTAGAATTTGTGAAAATAATCACAAAAAATGCTTGCATATCATTTCATAACGTTGTAGTATGGAACTGTATTAAGGGTATTCGATTTAAGATAGTAACAGTTTTCTTTGTTTTCATAAAAAGTAAATATCCTAAAAAACAAATTTTAGAAAGAAAGAAGGAAAAGAGATGTTCGTAGAATCGTTCGATCCATTCAACAATTTAGCTTTATCAGCAATTGTTGCCGCAGTACCTATTATAATGTTTTTATTATGTTTAACAGTTTTAAAAATGAAAGGTATCAACGCAGCAATACTTACGCTTGTTGTAACTGCGTTAATTGCATTATTCGTATTTAAAATTCCTGGTGCTGTAGCAGCAGGTGGTGTAACAGAAGGAATTGTACAAGGTTTATTCCCGATTGGTTATATCATCGTTATGGCTGTTTGGTTATACAAAGTTGCTGTAGAAAGTGGGAAATTCCAGGTTATTCAAGATTCTATTTCTGGTATTTCTGCTGACCAACGTATTCAATTATTATTAATTGCATACTGTTTCAATGCATTCTTAGAAGGAGCAGCAGGATTTGGTGTACCAATCGCAATTTGTGCTGTTTTACTTGTACAATTAGGTTTTGAACCATTGAAAGCTGCGATGTTCTGTCTGATAGCTAACGGTGCATCAGGTGCTTTTGGAGCAATTGGTATACCTGTTGGTATTATCAACACATTAGGTTTAAAGGGTGGCGTAACAGCAATGGATGTTTCACAAACGTCTGTATTCACGTTACCTATTATTAATATAGTTATCCCATTCTTATTAGTATTTATTCTGGATGGTTTTAAAGGTATTAAAGAAACATTACCTGCAATTTTAGTTTCAGGATTAGTTTACACTGGTATGGGAATTGTTATTACTTTATTCATGGGACCAGAACTTGCTGCGTTATTACCAGCTTTAATTGCGATGGCAGCATTAGCTTTATTCTGTAGCAAATGGCAACCAAAAAATATTTTCCGTTTAACAGACGATGAAGTAAAAGTAACGAAACATCCAGCGAAAGAAATCATTACTGCATGGAGCCCATTCTATTTCTTAACTGGTTTAGTATTGTTATGGAGCTTACCAGCATTCAAAGCATTATTCGCTGAAGGTGGGCCATTAGCAAAAACAATTCTTACATTTACAATGCCTGGTACGTTTAATGAAACACTTGGCAAAGGTGTAATGATTAAACTAGACTTAATCGGTGCAACGGGTACTGCTATTTTAATCGCAGTATTACTTACAATTGCGTTCTCACCGAAAATTAATATCGGTAAATCGATTGAATTACTTGGTCGTACAATTAAAGAATTATGGATTCCAATCGTAACGATTTCAGCAATATTAGCTATCGCTAAATTAACAACATATGGTGGGTTAACTGTAGCAATGGGTCAAGCAATTGCCAAAACAGGTTCGATTTTCCCATTACTTTCTCCAATTTTAGGTTGGATAGGTGTATTTATGACTGGTTCAGTTGTAAATAACAACGTATTATTTGCTTCAATTCAAGCGACTGCAGCAAGCTCTATCGGTACAAATCCAGCATTGCTTGTAGCAGCAAACACTGCTGGTGGTGTTATGGCTAAATTAATCTCACCACAATCAATTGCAATTGCATCTGCAGCAGTTGGAGCAGTTGGGGAAGAATCAAAATTATTAAATATGACGCTTAAGTATAGTATCGCGTTACTCGTATTTGTATGTCTATGGACTTTTGTATTAAGTATTATGCTTTAATTCATAGCATTAATAAATTCAAAATAAACTTAAAGGAGAAGTTGAAATGACTAAATTTAAAGGTAATAAAGTTGTATTAGTAGGTAACGGCGCAGTTGGATCAAGCTATGCATTCGCAATGTTAAATCAAGGTGTTTGTGATGAGTTCGTTATTATTGATTTGAACGAAGCGAAAGCTATCGGAGATGCAATGGATTTAAATCACGGTGTTGTGTATGCGCCAAATCCAATGAATATTAAATATGGTACTTACGCAGATTGTTCAGACGCAGATTTAATCGTAATTTGTGCGGGTGCAGCTCAAAAACCAGGTGAAACACGTTTAGATTTAGTAGGTAAGAATATGAAAATTTTCAAATCTATCGTTGATGAAATTATGGCGACTGGATTTGATGGCATTTTCTTAATCGCAACAAACCCTGTAGATGTTTTAACATATGCAGTTCAAAAATTCTCAGGGTTACCAGAAGGACGTGTAATTGGTTCAGGTACGATATTAGATACTGCACGTTTTAGATTCTTGCTTAGTCAAGAGTTTGAAGTAGCTGCTGATAGTGTGCATGCATATATTATTGGTGAACATGGAGATTCAGAACTTGCAGTATGGAGTAGCGCAAATGTTGCTGGAATGAAAGTAACAGACCTTCTTAAAGACAACAAAGAGAAAATGGAAGAAATCTTTGTTAATACACGCGATGCTGCATATGAAATTATTAAAGCAAAAGGTGCAACATACTATGGTGTAGCAATGGGGTTAACGCGTATTTCTAAAGCAATTTTAGGTAATGAAAACTCGGTATTAACAGTTTCGGCAAAATTAAATGGTGAGTATGGCCATGACGATGTGTATATTGGTGTACCGACGTTAATCAACCGTAATGGTATCAGTAAAGTATTTGAAACACCATTATCAGCTGAAGAACAAGAAAAATTTGATAAATCGGTTGCAACTTTAAAAGCTATCCAAGAACCTTTCTTTAAATAATAACGTTTAAAATAATATATTTCGGGGCATCTGTAAACAGATGTCCTTTTTTATGCCGTATTGTTGAAAGAGTGTATAAAATTCGATACACTTACAACCGACTTCAATTATTATTTCATTCTTAAAGGAGGAAAAGATGAACTATTTTAAAAATTTAAAACTTACCTGGAAATCAGTCTTTTTTGTACTTTTAGGCTCTTTAATATTTTCTCTTGCAGTGAACGTTTTCATTATACCTGCCAATTTAGGTGAAGGTGGCGTAACGGGGATGTCACTTATCTTCCTATATAGCTTCGGTTGGTCTCCTGCGATTACAACGCTATTAATGAACCTGGTATTACTCGCTGTAGGATATAAATTTTTATCGAAACGTTCTATGGCACTAACGATTATTTCTATTGTTGCACTTTCAGTATTTTTAAAAATAACTGAGCCGTTACAACTTCATTTAAAAGAAGTGTTAGTGAGCACGATTTTCGGTGGATTTTTAGTAGGTATTGGTATCGGTATGATCGTGCTTGTAGGAGGTACTACAGCTGGTACAACGATACTTGCGCGTATTGCCCATAAATACTTAGATGTAAGCACATCTTATGCATTGTTATTCTTTGATTTAATTGTTGTGGCGATTTCATTAACTGTTATCCCGGTGGAAAAAGCACTGTTAACAGTTTTAAGTTTATATTTAGGTACTAAATCGATGGATATGATCATAGAAGGATTAAACCCTAAAAAAGCGATTACGATTATTTCGCAAAATCCGGATCCAATTGCTAAAATGTTAGATGAAGATATTGGTCGCGGCATTACAATACTCAATGGTCGTGGGTATTATAGTAAAAGAGAGACAGAAGTTCTGTATTGTGTTATTAATAAATTACAACTTACAAAGACAAAGCGTATGATTAAAAAGATTGATGAAAATGCATTTGTTGTCGTCCATGATGTTCGTGATGTTCTAGGAAATGGTTTTATCAATGAAGATTAAGGAGAAATAATGATGGAATTTATTAATTTAGGGAATGCATCACTTGCTGCTCAATATGTTGCGATTGAATTATTTAGAGAAATCAAGTGTAATCCACATACTAAACTAGGCTTAGCAACTGGTGGTACGATGGAACCTGTATATGCTGAATTAGTGAGACTGTTAAAATCAAACCCGGTTGATTTATCTCTTATACAAACATTTAATCTAGATGAATATTTTGAATTAGATAAGCAAAGCCCGAAAAGTTACCTTTATTACATGAAACATCATTTATTTGATCATATTGATATTAAGCCGGAACAATATTATTTCCCGGATAATGATAGAGAGAATCTGGATGAGGATAATAAAGCTTATGATGAATTGATAATGAAAGAACATCCTATTCATCTTCAGTTGCTTGGCATTGGGACGAATGGTCATATAGGTTTTAATGAACCAGGTACACCGTTTACGTCCAATACGAGAATGGTGGACCTTTCAGAAGAAACGATTCGAGCGAATGCAAGATTTTTCGATACAATTGACGAAGTACCTACGCAAGCAGTGACGATGGGTATAAATACGATTATGCAATCAGATAGAATTATTCTTTTAGCGACCGGAGAAAAGAAAAAATCTATCATTCGACAATTATACGATATGACACAACCAAATGAAGCGATACCAGCGAGTGTATTGCTGCATCATCCGAATGTATTGATAATTACGGACAATGATGCTTCACCATTCTAATGAGAGGACTAATTTAGTCCTCTTTTTTATGATTCAAATAATTTTTTCTTTATCTTTTCATTTTCTTCTTCGAATATTGGATTGTGACTTGAAACGATGCCGTATGATAGTGCATTTGGGTCAAGATACATTTTAATCTGATTAATAGAAGTCGCTGCGTCATGGAAACAACCGATAATCAAGTTGACTTTCGCATCGTGTTTCAATATGTCACCGATAGCATAAATACCTGGCGTGTTCGTAGAAGTATTCGCATTTCCTTTAATATAAAAATCATCAACACGTTCAAATTGAACTGAACTGTCATTTAATAGCTCGCAGTCCATGTGGAAACCATGATTGATAATGACATCGTCGACATCTAAAATTTGAATTGTGTCATCAGTATTATGAATAATTTCAACTTGTTTAATTTCGTCCTCTTCTGCAATTAGAGAATGAATTGTTTGGTTTGTCATCTTGACTACTCCTAATTCATCCAGTTGGCGCACTGTCTCTTCGTGACCTTTAAAATCTTCTTTACGGCATATAATATGCACACTTTTTGCAATAGGAGCGATATCATGTGCCCAGTCAACTGCGGCATTTCCACCACCAGAAATAAGAACGCGCTTATCTTTAAAGCGTTTTAAAGAAGGGACGACATAATGTAGGTTATTAACTTCATATCGATCGGCACCTTCAATATCCAGTTTAATCGGCTTGATGATACCTGAACCCACTGCCACGATAACAGTTTTGGAGTGATAAGATTTATCGTTTGTCTCTACGATAAAGTGAAAGTCATTTTCTTTTTTTATATCGGTTACGACGGTGTTTAATATGACTTCAGGATTAAATGTAGTGCCTTGTTTAATCAAATTCTGCATAATCTCTGCTGCAGGTTGCGGCGGAATCCCACCAGCATCCCATACGATTTTCTCAGGAAAAAGATTAAGTTTACCACCTAAAGTATTGTTCTGATCAATGATGCGTACTTTCAAACCTCGTAATCCTGCATAAAAAGCAGCATAGAGACCAGCAGGCCCACCACCGATTATCGTTATATCTAATAATTGCTTCATAATTTATATCTCCCTAATTATCTTGCGTTGTAAGTTATTATACTATAAAATATAACAGTATTGATAATGATTATCAATTATATGAGAGTGATTATGATTTATAGTATGAAATATTTTGTTATGGAAAATATGAAAGAAGGATATATATGAATCGATTAGAAGGTAAGCAGATTACCATTAATTATGGCGAAAGGGATATCATTAAAAATTTAGATGTTTCCATTCCTGATAAAAAAGTGACATCTATTATAGGGCCGAATGGATGCGGAAAATCAACGTTATTAAAAGCATTGTCAAGAATATTAAACGTAGCGCAGGGTGAGGTTGTATTAGATGGAAAGAATATTCATCAGCAACCGACTAAAGAGGTTGCTAAAAAGATTGCAATCCTACCGCAATCACCTGATGTGGCAGATGGATTAAGCGTTTATGAACTGATCAGTTATGGCAGATTTCCTTATCAGAAAGGATTTGGTAGACTAACTCAGCTTGATCATCAGGAAATTGAATGGGCGATGCGTGTCACAGGTACAACAGATTTCAAAGATAAGAATGTTAATGATTTAAGTGGTGGACAACGACAACGCGTATGGATTGCTATGGCATTAGCTCAGAAGACGGATATTATTTTTCTGGATGAACCAACAACATATCTAGATATTTCGCATCAATTAGAAATTTTAGAACTTGTTAGAGATTTAAACGAACAGGAAAATTGTACGATTATAATGGTTCTCCATGATATTAATCAGGCAGTTCGATTTTCTGATCATATTATTGCAATGAAAGATGGGAATATCATTAAGCAGGGAGATACGATGAATGTTTTGACTAAGGATGTCTTAGAAGAAGTATTTAATATAGATGCCGAGCTCAGCGTAGATCCACGCAATGGAAAGCCGATGCTTGTAACCTATGATTTATTATGCAAGCACTATAGCAGGGATACAGATGAATAAACAAAGTACATTTACAAATAAACGATATATATTTTCCGGGAAATTATACATTGTCATTCCTTTGCTTCTTCTTTTATTGCTGGCAATGTTAATTGTTTCATTTATGTTGGGTGTAAATAACTATAGTTTTAAAACGATATATGATGCGCTATTTCATTATCGAGATATTTCTGAACATAATATTATTCGCGATATACGTATACCTAGAGAGATAGCTGCCATGCTCGTTGGGATGAGTCTTGCATGTACTGGTGCAGTCATGCAGGGCGTGACTAAGAATCCTTTGGCAGATCCTGCTTTAATCGGACTTAACTCAGGAGCAGCTTTAGGTATCAGTATTTTATTTGCATTTACGCGTGGAGCGAACTTTTTTGCGATTATACTGGCTGGATTTATCGGTGCAATTGTAGGAGGATCCATTGTATTGATGCTCGGTTTAAGTAAAAAAGGTGGCTTTAATACGATGCGTATTATATTAGCTGGAGCAGCTGTGAGTAGTTTGTTATTAGCAATTGCTGAAGGGATTTCATTATATTTTAGAACGAATCAAAGTTCGATGCTTTGGTCTAGTGGTGGTGTTGCTGGTACGACCTGGACACAACTAAAATATGCATCCCCGATAATATTAATTGTTATCATCTTCATACTGCTTATCGGTCATCAGCTTACTGTGTTATCTTTAGGTGATGAAATGGCACAAAGTTTAGGGGTCAATTTAACGACGATTAGAATTATATTCTCATTATTAACGATGATTTTAGCCGGTGTCGCAGTGGCAATGGCAGGTTCCTTAGCATTTGTTGGATTGATGATTCCACATATTGCACGTCTTTTAGTTGGCGTAGATTATAGAAAGTTGCTACCTGTCGCAACGCTTTTAGGTGGAATATTTCTTGTTTGTGCTGATATACTGGCACGTATGATGGGAGAGTCTCCAGTAGGTGCAATCATTTCAATTATAGGTGTGCCTTTCTTTATTTATCTCGTAAGAAAGGTAGGAATTTCATAATGCATACAAAAATTAAAAATGTGTTTGTACCAACTATTTTGATTATAATTTTATTTGCAATCATTACAGTGAGTATGACTGTTGGGGATTTTAAGATGTCACCATTACAATTCTTAAAAACATTATTTGGTATGGGAAATGAAACTGATACGATGGTGCTATATGAATTTCGTATGCCAAGATTACTTGTAACGATATTGTGTGGTGCTGCACTTAGTTTAAGTGGTGCACTACTGCAAAGTATTACTAAAAATCCACTGGCAGATCCAGGTATTATAGGGATAAACGCAGGCAGTGGCTTCTTTATAGCATTGCTGATGATATTCATGCCGGTCGACAGCAGTAATTTTGTATATGTACTGCCGCTATTTAGTTTGATTGGTGGTCTGATTACAGCAGCGACAGTATTTCTGTTGAGTAGTTCTAAACGTGGTTTAAATCCGATGCAAATGATTCTTATAGGGGTTGGGTTGTCTACTGCCCTCGCTGGTGCGATGATTATGATGACATCGACATTTAATAAAGAAGATGTTGAATTTATCTCTAAATGGCTAGGTGGTAATATATGGGGTGATACATGGCCATTCGTCTGGATGATTATTACCGTATTAATTATCACGATACCTATCCTTTTGCTGAAACTAGATATACTAAATATTCTTAATACACATGAACATATTTCAACAGGTCTTGGCATAAGGATTAATAGAGAAAGATTAGTGATTCTGATTATTTCTGTAATGTTGTGTGCAAGCGCAGTTTCAATTTGTGGTAGTATAGCATTCGTGGGTTTGATAGCTCCTCACATTGCACGTCAATTAGTTGGTCCGAGACATCAGGTTTTTATTCCGATTACAATATTGTTAGGTGCGATACTTTTAAGTTTTGCTGATACTTTAGGTCGTCTTTTAATAGAACCTGCTGGCATGCCTGCAGGTATCATAGTAAGTATTATTGGAGCACCATACTTTCTTTATTTAATGCGTAGAGGATTGTAGTGCGATGAAAGGTACATTTTCTGACTGGAAATGTGCCTTTTTATGCTTGTTGTGAACAGAGAGGGGAATAAGAATAGAAATAATGTGGAAGGGTGACAGTTATGGAGAAGCATCCATTAATCAGAGCATACGAAACGTTTATTAGAAATAGATCGCTGAATAAAATAGGAATTATAGGACAACCAGATGCAGGAAAAAGTGCATTGATTAATGCGCTGTGTCCAGCTAAAGCACATACATCTGTGCATACAGATGCTACTTTAGAAACTACGACTTATCCATATAATGATTATGGATTTTTGGTGGATTTTCCAGGTGTTGGGACAGAAGAAGTAACTGTTCAAAAATATAAAAAGATTATTCAGAATGAAGCAGCGATAGAACATTACTTTTATATTTTTTCAAGCAAAATCAAAGAAGTAGATATTGAGATGATTAAATATTTAAGCAAACAAGATAAGATGATTACGTTTATCTACAACAAAGTAGATGCGTTAATCGATGTGAACGGTAAAGATGACAAAGAAATATTAATGCGTGATAAAGATACGGAACTAAAAGTGACGTTAAAGCCTTATATAAAGATGCCACTTAACTATCACTTTACAAGTGCTTTAGATGGTACAGGGATTGAAACACTTAAATTACATATTGAAAGTATATTTGAAGAAGAACAAAAAGAATATATGCAAAGATACAATGATGCTGCTTATCTCGATAGTTATTTGAATTATAAAGTAAACTCATCATTTCCTAAACTGTTCACGCCGAGCTTTAAAAAGATTGTCTTAAAGGAAAATTTTAAAGTTATTGAACGTACGATAATGACACATTTTAAAATCCAGGAAGATGACATAATGGAGCGTCGAAAAGAATGGATTGATATAGATAAATTTGTCCGTGAGTTTGAAGAAATGAAAGAAAAAGATAAAAATAATGGGCTGTCGCAACTGATGGAGTTTACAAAAATTGTGCAATTAATTAGAACATCGTTTAAAATGAAAAGTATCAACCCTGTAACAGCGGCTGTTTCTTCTATTTTAGAGATGGGCTTGACAAATACATTTCCAATATTTCAAGCTGTTGCTAAATATGTAGAAGAAATTAAGCAGATTGCACGTGAAGTGATAGAAGATGACCAAAGACAAAATAATAATGCACAATAGGAGGTCGCTATGGCGGTAGAAAGAAAATGGTGGAAAGAAGCGGTATGCTATCAAGTTTATCCAAGAAGTTTTAAAGATTCAAATGGCGATGGAATCGGTGATATTAATGGAATTACTGAAAAGCTTGATTATTTGAAAGCATTGGGAATAGATGTAATATGGGTGAGTCCGATATTTGAATCGCCTAACGATGATAATGGCTATGATATTAGCGATTATCAAGCAATCATGAGAGATTTTGGCACGATGGAAGACTTTGATCGATTATTACATGAAGTGCATGAGCGAGGTATGAAACTTATCTTAGATCTTGTAATCAACCATACAAGTGATGAACATCAATGGTTTGTTGAAGCTCGAAAGAGTAAAGATAATACATTTCGTGACTGGTATATATGGAAAGATGGTAAAGCAGATAAAGAACCGAATAACTGGGCAAGTATATTTGAAGGCTCGGCATGGGAATATGATGTGACAACTGATCAATATTACATGCATGTATTTAGCAGAAAACAACCCGATTTAAACTGGGAAAATAAAGATATGCGTCAAGCAATCTATAATATGGTGAACTGGTGGCTTGATAAGGGAATCGATGGTTTTAGAGTAGATGCTATCAGTCACATCAAAAAAAGTTTCGAAAAAGGTGACTTACCCAATGTTGATAAGTTAGGCTACGCTGAATCTTTTGATGGCCATATGAATCAGCCTGGGATTCAAAACTATTTACAGGAATTAAAAGAAAACACTTTTGATAAGTATGACATAATGACTGTTGGTGAGGCAAACGGTGTCACAACTAAAGATGCTGATGAGTGGGTTGGCAAAGATAACGGTAAGTTTAACATGGTCTTTCAATTTGAACATTTAAATCTATGGGATCACAATGTAGGTAAAAGTTTTGATATATTAGGTTACAAAAAAGTATTAAGTGAATGGCAGAAAGGATTAGAAGCAACAGGATGGAATGCATTGTTCATTGAGAACCATGACCGTCAGCGTGTTTCATCTACATGGGGTGACGATGTAAATTATTGGTTTGAAAGCTCCACAAGTCATGCTATTGTATATTTCTTGTTGCAAGGTACGCCGTTTATATATCAAGGTCAGGAAATTGGGATGACCAATTATCCTTTTGAAACAATAGATGATTTCGATGATGTGCATGCTAAAAATATTTATAATCAGGAACTTAAAAAAGGAATGACAAAAGAAGCGGTGTTAGAAATGTTAGGGCGTATCTCAAGAGATAATACGCGTACACCGATGCAATGGGATGATACAAAAAATGCAGGTTTCACAACGGGTACACCTTGGTTAAAAGTGAATCCAAATTATGAAGAGATTAATGTTTTCGTACAGGAAAGAAAAGAAGATTCACTATTAAATTTCTATAAAAAAATGATTCAATTAAAGAAGGAAAACTTAACATTAACATATGGAACATTTGATTTAATCTATCCGGAAGACAAAAATGTTTTTGCATATACGCGTACATTAGATGATGAACAATATATTATTTTTGGAAATTTAAGTCACGACAAAGTCACTTTAAAGACAGATGAAAAGCTCGATTTAGCTAAAGAAAAACAAGTATTGAACAACTATCCAATTGATAAACAATCAGCTGATGTATTTACACTGATGCCTTTTGAGGCAAGAGTTTATAAAGTGCATTAATGATAGGAGAGGCTAGGACAGAAGTGTTCTGCCGCAAGCAAAAACCGGACAAAACTAATAAATCGCGCTTTGATTTATAGTTTTTGTTCGGTTTTTGTCGTAGGGCAACTTCTGTTCCGCCGTTTAAGATGTTAAACAGAAGAGAGCTAAGACCTATGTTTCACCCTTATTTATTTAACAATAAATTTACAAAAAATAAATATGAAATACACATACAACTGATACAGTGAATAAGTAATATTAATTCACATTTGAGGAGTAAAGGACATGAAACAAATCTTAAGACTCGTATTAGTAGTTGCATTAATGATTTCAATGATGCCTTATTCAAAAGAAGCGCATGCGGCATCTAATTTATTAATTTCTGAGTATGTAGAAGGTTCTAGCTATAACAAAGCACTTGAAATTTATAACCCAGGCGATACACCAGTCGATTTATCAAATTATAGTCTTGTTACTTTTACGAATGGTGCAAACAGAACAACTGGAACGGTTACAGCTTTAAAGTTATCAGGTACGATCAATGCAAAATCAACATATGTTGTTGCAAATCAAAATGCTGGTGAAGCGGTGTTATCAAAGGCGCAACTTACAACAGGTAGCGCTGTAATGAATTTCAATGGTGATGACACAATCGTTTTATTCCAAAATTATGATGCAGTAACTAAAGATGGCGTTATTCAGGATTCTATCGGACAAATTGGAGTAGATCCAGGAACGGATTTCGGAACAGACGTTTCAACATTAGATATGACGTTAGTACGAACAAACGAATTAATGACAGCTGATACAAATATTGAAGATGCATACAATCCAAATCAACAATTTATTGCATTACCGAAAGATACATTTGATCAACTAGGTCAGTTCGATGGTACAGTTATAGCACCGCCAGCAGAAGTTGCTAAAGATGAGTATCAAGTGAAAGTTTTACGAGTAGTAGATGGAGATACGATTAAAATTTCACCTGCTATTATGGGCGCTGATACTATTCGTTTCGTGAATATGGATACAGCTGAAACATATCATTTAGATGCGTATGACGAAAGTTTAATTACAACAGACTTAAACCATAATCAAAAATATTATGGAGAATTAGCGAAAAAAGCATTGAATGAAAAATTAACTGCGGGTATGGATATTACAGTGAAGGTGAACAAAGATCACATTACGGATGACTACGGACGTGTATTAGGACAAGTTATCCGCACGAGTGACAATGTGAACATTAATTTAGAGATGGTAAGAGAAGGTTTTGCTGCAACTTACTTTATCTGGCCAGTATTAAGTATGGATGACTATAACATGTTTCAATCAGCAGTAAAAGCAGCGCAAGATGCTGGAATTGGTATGTGGAATAGAGAAAATCCTCAAATGGAATTGCCTTTTGCATTCCGTGCACGATATGATGGCAAAGGTTTCTTAAGATATGTTGGTAATTCTGATACGAAAGTATTTTATGATCCGCAAAACTACGATCAGGTACCAGTAGATAAACGTATCTTTTTTACTAAAGAAGAAGCAATTGCACAAGGTTATACACCAGCTTCAGGAAATGGTGAAGGAGAAGTCGTGACTGAACCAGCAAAAGTGATGGATATTCAGACAGCTCGTGAATCAGGTAAAGGTACTAATGCAATTGTAACTGGGACAGTGACACATATTGACGGTTATAACATTTATATTCAGGACAATACTGGTGGCATTGTTGTCCGCAGTAAAACAGTAAAACCTAATATTGGTGATGTCATTGAAGCTACTGGAGAAACAAGTGAATATTTCGGATTATATCAAATCGAATCTGAAAATATTAAAGTAACAGGCTCTTCAAAAGTGACACCTGAAATTAAAGACTTATCTGCTATCGGTGAAACAGAAGAAGCAGAATTAATTACAATTAACGATGTTACAGTAAAATCAGTTAATGAGCATCAGGAATATACAGTAGAAGATGAAAACGGCAAAACGTTTATGATTAAAGTAAAATCAGGATTAGAAGTAGGTAAAACATATCATGCTATTACAGGTGTAGTAACATACAGTTATGATAACTATAAATTACTTCCAGTAGATATTGTAGAAAAAGAAATCGTTAAAGAAGTACCAAAGACTTTATCTGGAATAGCTTTCTTAGATCAAAACCACAATGGTAAATTTGACCGTCCAGATAAATTATTAAAAAATATAAAAGTGTCAATCTACAAAGAAAATGAACTTGTTGAAGAAGTGGTTACTGACAACAATGGTGAATATAAAGCATTATTATTAAACGGTCACTATACATTACGTTTCGAACAACCAAATGGACTTATTGAAACGTTTAATGATAAAGGTAATGACGAAGTAGATTCAGATATTATCAATGGGGAAGTCAAATTAGAGATTAATGAACTTGATAAACAAAATATTTCAGCTGGATACACAAAACCGGTTGGCAAAATGAAGCATAAATAATATTGCTAAAGACAGGGTAATTACCTGTCTTTTTTATTTTTAAAACCTCACACTTAACTTATCCTTTGATATAATAGCACCAATAGGGCATATCGGAGGAATGAATGTGGTAAGAATTGAAAAGAAGAAATTATATGAAGAGATTGCAGATCGCATTATTATGCAAATCAAAGAAGGTGAATTTGAGATCGATGAAAAACTGCCATCGATTCAAAAACTCGCTCAAGATTATGGCGTAGGACAAGCATCTATTAGAGAAGCTTTAAATGCTTTGCGTGTAATGGAACTCGTTGAAATCCGTCATGGTGAAGGAACGTTTGTAAAGCATATTAAACCTAAAGTCTTTTCTAAAGAGATGTCAGTATATACTAAAAAAGATATTATTGATTTATTAGAAGTACGTAAAATTATAGAAGTTGGCGCTGCAGGTCGTGCTGCTGTGAAGCATTCAGAAAAGGATTTACAGAATATTAAAGATGCACTCGAGCAGATGAAACTAGCAGTACATAATAAAGCAATTGGTGAACAAAGTGACTTTGCTTTCCATTTAGCGATTGCTAAAGCTACTAAGAATGAGTTGTTAGCTCAACTATTAGTAGAAGTATCAGATAAAGTGAAGACAACAATGAAAGAGACGCGTAAAATCTGGATTTATACAGAAACGAAATCTATCGAGAAGTTATATAAAGAACATCTTGAGATTTATGAAGCAATCAAACAAAAAGATATAAAACTTTCTGAAGAAAAGATGCTTAAACATTTAGAAGAAGTGGAATATGTACTATTAGAACATTTAGAAACAAAGTAAGAATGGAATTTTGTCACTTGCATTTAGATTATCATTCCAATAAAATAGTACTGTTAGAGATACAGTCATCCGATGACTGAAAATTTTATCAATATTGGGCGATATTGATAACTAGAGGGGTGTTTCATTATGAAAGTAAGTTTATTTAGTACATGTTTAGTAGACGTTTTTGAAAAAAGAGTGGGTATTGCAACTGTAGAATTACTTGAAAAATTAGGTTGTGAAGTGGACTTTCCTGCGGCACAAGTATGTTGTGGGCAACCGGCATATAATTCTGGATATCATGTAGAAACGAAAAAAGCCGCACAAAACATGATCAAAGCTTTTGAAAATTCAGAGTATGTTGTAGCACCGTCTGGTTCATGTATTACAATGTTTAAACATTATCCAGATTTATTTAAAGATGATATGGTGTGGCGTGATCGCGCACAACGTTTGGCGGATAAATCTTATGAAGTAACACAATTTATCGTTAATGTTCTTGGTGTTACGGATGTAGGTGCCAAGTTAGAAGGTAAAGCAACAATGCATCCATCATGCCATAATACACGTTTATTACATAATTCAGAGCCACCGAAGAAGTTATTATCAGCAGTAGAAGGATTAGAGATTGTAGAGCTACCTGAATATTACAATTGTTGTGGATTCGGTGGAACATTTGCTGTTAAGATGAATGATGTTTCAGGTGAAATGGTCGATGAAAAAGTAGATTGTATCGTAAAAAGTGGTGCCGATTATTTAGTTGGCGCAGATGCAAGTTGCTTAATGAATATTGAAGGACGTTTAAAACGTCGAGGTGAAAAAGTTAAGGTTTACCACATCGTAGAAATCCTGAATAATAATACAGAGGCGGTGACTGTATAATGAGTATGAAAATTGGTAATGAAACATTTAAGAAAGCTGTAAAAACAGAACTTAAAGATGATTTTATGCGTGGTGCGGTCTCTAGTGCCCAAGATAGATTGCGTGAACGAAAAATAAAGTCTCAGGAATCACTAGGTAACTGGGAAGAGTGGAGAAGTCACTCTGAAGAGATCCGTCAGCATACATTAGCGAATTTAGATTATTATTTAAATATGCTCGCAGAAAATGTCGCAGCAAAAGGCGGACATGTATTTTTTGCTGAAACTGCAGAAGAAGCAAATGAGTATGTTCAAAAAGTATTAGTAGAAAAAAAGGCGAAAAAAGTAGCAAAGTCAAAATCAATGGTTACAGAAGAGATTGATTTGAATAAGGCGATGGAAGCTGTTGGTTGTGAAGTCATCGAAACAGACTTAGGTGAATATATTTTACAAGTTGATGATCACAATCCACCATCACATATCGTTACACCAGCTTTACACATGAATAAAGATCAGATTCAGAAAGTTTTTACTGAAAAACTAGGTTACACTAAATCAAATAGTCCTGAAGATTTAGCTTTATTTGCACGTAAAAAGCTTCGAGAAGAATTCTTGTCAGCAGATGTTGGTATTACAGGTTGTAATTTCGGTGTTGCTGAAAGTGGATCTTTCACATTAGTAACGAACGAAGGTAATGCACGTATGGTAACAACATTACCAAAAACACAGATTACTGTGATGGGTATGGAACGTATTGTACCAACACACGAAGAATTAGAAGTATTAGTTTCTATGTTAACGCGTGCAGCTGTTGGACAAAATTTAACAAGTTATGTGACAACTTTAACAGGCCCTCGTGCAGATGATGAAATCGATGGACCAGAAGAATTTCATTTAGTTATCGTTGATAATGGACGTTCTAAAATATTAGGTACACAATTCCAATCTATTTTACAATGTATCCGTTGTGCAGCTTGTGTTAACGTGTGTCCTGTATACCGCCAGGTTGGAGGACACTCTTACGGTTCTATCTATCCAGGACCAGTCGGTGCTGTATTGACACCTTTATTGGGTGGTTATAAAGATTATAAAGAACTACCATATGCATCAACACTATGCGGTGCGTGTACGGAAGCATGTCCTGTTAAAATCCCGTTACATGACTTATTGTTAGAACATAGACGTGTCATTGTGGAAGAAGAACACATGTCTCCTGTAGCAGAACGATTAGTCATGAAAGGATTTAGTATGGGAGCATCTCATGCAACTTTATTTAAATATGGCACTAAGATGGCCCCTTCAATGATGGCACCATTTGAAAATAAACAAGAACATATGATAACAAAAGGACCGAAACCATTACATGCCTGGACTGATACACGCGATTTCCCAATGCCGGATGAAGAGAATTTCCGTGACTGGATGCAAAACAGATTGAAAAGAGGTGCGAAATAATGAAAGGAACAATTCAAAATAAAGATTCGTTTATGAGTAACATCTCAAAAAATCTTAATCGTGCAATGCCTGAAAAGGTAGAAATCCCTGAGTGGAAATTTAGACCACAAGATAAAACATTAACAGGACTTTCTCAAGATGAGTTGTTGGATGTTTTAAAGCAGCAATGTGAATTTATCCATACTGATTTAGTTGTGACTAATTCAAATGAAGTAAATAAAACTTTATCAGATATTATTGCGAAATATGGGAATGGTGAAGTAATTGCTACAAATGATAAACGCTACGCAGAATATGGTATTGATTTAGCTGCTCAAGATGCCTTTATCTGGGATGAATCTAAAGGTGCTGAAAATTTACATGTAGCTGAACGTGCGAATGTCGGCATTACAATTAGTGAATCAACATTAGCTGAAAGTGGGACAGTTGTATTATATGCAGATAAAGGGATTGGTAGAAGTGTGAGTCTTTTACCAGCAACTTATATTGCGATTGTACCTAAATCTACTATTGTGCCAAGATTTACACAAGCTGCTCAAGAAATGAATGAAATGATGAAAGACGCAGCTAACTTTCCAACTTGCATTAACTTAATTACTGGACCATCTAACTCAGCGGATATAGAGATGAAACTTGTAGTAGGTGTTCATGGTCCAATTAAAGCAACATATATTGTTTTAGATGATAAATAATATTCCAGCCTGGAGCAAAAGCTCCAGGTTGTTTATTTTGCTATTGCTTTAATAAATATTATGTTTTGTATAGAATAGTGTTAACGTTCATAAAATAAATTTTTATGGAGGCATGAAATGACGATATTTAATAATAAAGTTGCCAATAAGTATGATGCATATTTTGAAACGAAAAAAGGACGATATGTTTGGCAAGTTGAAACAGATTTAATGAATCAATTGATTGATATTGAAAGTGGTATGCGTGTGCTTGAAATTGGTAGTGGTACAGGTATATATAGTATTCCATTTGCACAACAAGGGTGTAATGTAACAGGTATCGATATTTCAGGTGAAATGTTAGCAATTGCACGTCAGAAAGTAATTGAACAGCAATTAAATTTAGATTTTATACATATGGATGCTAATGCGCTTCATTTTTCTGAGAATACTTTTGATCGTATTTATTCGATGGGTGTATTAGATTTTGTAGATGATTTAGAACATGTTTTTGAGCAAGCCTATCGTGTGTTAAAGCCTGGTGGTAAAATCTCTATTGCTGTTGTTAATCGAGATAGTGCTTGGGGGAAACGTTATATGGACCCGCAATATAATAAAGGAAAAGTGTATGCACATGCCCATTTTAAAAATTTAAATGAGCTGATGCGTATTCATCCGGAAGAAATAATAGGCTCAGGAGAGTGTTTATTCGTTCCGCCCGATGCGGAGGAAAGTGAATTTACTTTAGAGAATGAAAGATTGATGAGTGACAATGCAGGTGGATGGATTAATGTCGTGTGGCAGAAGAAAGAAGGATAATTAATGAAAGAAAAAAATATCGATATTCAATTCGATCATATTATACATTATATAAATGGCATTGAAGACTTTCGTTTTCCGGGTAATAAATTAAATATTATCCCAGGAGGAAAACATTTGTCGTTAGGCACTAAAAATAGTTTAAGTAGAATAGATTTATCTTATATCGAATTTATCGACGTATTTGATAAACAATTAATAGAAGCTGCGATGAAAGATGATAAAGAATATTTGAGTTTCGCGAGTACATTAGGAAGAACTAATTATACTGAAGGATTTAAACGACTATGTTTTAGAACGCATGACATTTATGCCCTAAATCATCACTTTAAATCGTTAGGTTTAAAGACATTAGGACCATTAAAGATGGAAAGAGTCACACCTCAAGGTAAACTGATACAATGGGAACTTTTATATATAGATGACGAACGTAATTTTGAGTTACCTTTCTTTATACAATGGGGAGAGTCGGATAAAGAAAGACAGAAAGTATTAGAAAGTGAGATGCAATTGCACCTTCATATCGACACGATTGTTATCGAAACGCATGACTTTGATAGCATTGCAGAAATATTTGTATCGTGGCTTGATTATGAAGTAATAGGTGGGGTTATCAATACATATTTTCTATTAAAAAAAGAAGGATTACCTCATATTAAGTTAGTCCCTGGAAATGAAAACAAAATCAGAAGATTAGAAATGAAAACACAAGATGACAGTCTTAAAGGCGAACATCTTGTGCATGATGCAGTATATGCATTTATTTAACGTAAACATAATTGTAGATGACCATAACGATTAAATAGATATGATAAGAAGTAATAATAATTGTTAAAGCTGCAAGTATTTTTGTAAATGATGTAACGCGTGTAATTAAAAATAATATAGACAAAATAACTGCAAAACCAGCAGAAATGATATGGACACTCAATAAATTAATAGAAGCATCGGTTGATATAGTATATATAAAATATGCGTTGATAACCGTAAGTAACACTAATAATAAATTTTTCAACATATAAAAAACCTCATTTTTTATAGAATAATGTTAAAATAATAAAGTAACATTAACATTAGTTCAATTATAACAATAAAATAATAAAAATTGTTGCGTAACGTATGAAAGGATTCTTATTATGACAGTTTCAAGAATGAATATAAGTAATGAAGTACATGATCATTTCGTAAAAACACATGATAACGGAGATTTATTACAACTAACGGATTGGGCAGCTTCAAAATCTCGTTCAGGTTGGTATGCACGACGTATTGCTGTTGGTCGAGATGGTGAGATTGTCGGGGTAGGACAATTACTGTTCAAGAAAGTACCTAAATTACCATACAAACTTTGCTATATTTCTAGAGGATTTATTGTTGATTACAAAGATAAAGAAGCGGTAGAAGCATTAGTAAAGGATGCAATCAAAGTTGCAAAATCAGAAAAAGCATATGTGATAAAAATCGATCCTTATGTTGAAGTAGAATCAATGGGTAATATGGTACAACAATTAGAAGCATTAGGCTTTATACACCGAGGATTTGGTGATGGCTTAAGTTCAGATTACATTCAGCCTCGAATGACGATGGTGACAGATATTAGTGTTGACGATGAAACTTTGCTTAAATCATTTGAAAGAAACAATCGTTCAAAAGTGAAACGTAGTTTGAAGATGGGAACAGATTGTATTAAAGGTGATAGAACGGATTTAGGTACATTTGCTGAATTGATGAAAGAAACAGGAGCGCGTGATGGCTTTTTAACGCGAGATGTTTCCTATTTTGAAAACATTTATGATGCATTGAATCCAAATGGCGATGCCGAATTATTTTTAGTGAAATTAGTACCAGACAAAGTCCTTCGAAATTTAAACCAGGAACTTACCGATATTGAAGTACAGAAAGAAAAACTCACACAAAAGAAAGATCAGAAGAAAGCACAGAATCAGCTAAATGATTTAAATATTAAACAAGAGAAAATTCAAAAACAAATTGCAGCGTTAGAAACTTTAAAACAAACGCACCCTGAAGGCAAAGTATTATCAGCTGCATTACTAACGTTTGCTGGTAAAAAGTCATACTACTTATATGGCGCTTCGAGCAATGAATTCAGAGATTACTTACCTAACCATAATATGCAATTTAGTATGATGCAATATGCACGTTCAGTTGGCGCTACAAGTTACGATTTCGGTGGAACGAGTAAAGAGCCAGATAAAGACTCAGAGTATTTTGGATTATGGCAATTTAAGAAAGTCTGGGGTACTAGATTGAGTGAAAAAGTTGGAGAATTTGATTATGTATTAAATCAACCGATTTATCATTTAATAGAAGTTGTTAAACCAAAAATGACAGATCTTAAGAAGAAGATTAAAATAAGAACTAAGTAAAAGTTAATATAATAATTGAGGTGACAGCTTTTGAGAATAGCATTTATCGGTGGCGGTAAAATGGTTACAGAGATGGTTAAAGGGTTAAACAGAAGTGGACTTACTAGAACGGATTTAGGTATTTGGATGAGAAATAAAGATAAACTTCAAAGCTTTAATGCAAAACATAATATTACACCACTTACAAAGATGAGTGATATTACACAGTACGATGCAATTATTCTTGGTGTGACACCTAACAATTACCGTGAAGTTACTTCAAAAATGGCAAAACAAATACGCGAACATCATATTCTTATTTCTATCGTCGGTGGATTATCTATTCAGGAGATTGATGATGAATTTGATGAGCACCCAAAAATTATTCGACTTATGCCTAATACACCGGTGGGGGTTAATGCTGGTGTGCTAGCGATGAGTAAAAATGAATTTGTCGAGAAAAAAGAAGCAAAGCAAGTGGAAGAAATAATGAAACGTTTAGGCTATACACATTGGATTGATGAATCTTTAATGCACTTAATGCCTGCTGTGACTGGATCCAGCCCGACGTTTATATATCTTCTCATTGAAGCGATGGCAGACAATGCTGTGAGTGAAGGATTAAATCGTGAGCTTGCATATCAAATGGTTAGTGAGATGATTATTGGTGCAGGAACGATGGTACGTCAAACGAAAGCGCATCCCGGTGTATTAAAAGATCAGGTAACAACACCAGGTGGTTCTACAATTCAAGGTGTAAAAATGTTAGAAGAAAAAGGTTTTAGAGATGCTATCTCAAAAGCGATGGATGCGATTAACGCTTTTAATAAAGGTTAAGAGGCTGACACGAAAGTGTACAGTCTCTTTTTTAGTTAAAGATGCTAAAAATTGATTGTTTTGTATTCATATATAGAAACGGATTTACAAATGTAACGTATAATATAAATAGGCAGTTAAAGACGCTAAATGAAGTTAAAAATATCGCAAGTAATCTGTAGGTAATATTTTTAGAGATGCTTAGATCATTAGAAAAATGATAATGTATGCCTATCAGAAAAGTAACGATACAAAATATTAACCAAAAATATATGGTTAGAAAAATAATGCCACTATGAATAAAGTAACTCAAAAAAAATACAATATGCATGACAATTAGCATCGTCATCATTACTCTTTGCATGGTTTAACCTCCAATCACTTATATTGTAATATATATTGATTGATAAAAATATAAAATAATAAAAATATAAAATAATATAAATATTAAGGAGTTGTTATGATGAAAATAGGATTTATCGGAACAGGTGTTATGGGACGTAGCATGGCAAGTCATTTGGGTGAAACATTATTCGTGCATAACAGAACGAAAGAGAAGGCTGCGTCTTTAATAGAAGCTGGCGCTGTGTGGTGTGAATCACCAAAAGCAGTAGCTGAACATGCTGACATCGTATTCACGATACTTGGTTATCCTGTAGATGTTGAAGAAACTTATCTTGGTGAGAATGGATTAATTACAAACGGTAGAGAGCATCAAATATTTATTGACTGTACTACGAGCAGTCCTGAACTTGCTAAGAAATTGTTTAATGCAGGACAAACAAAAGGAATTGAAGTGCTCGATGCACCGGTTAGTGGAGGCGATATTGGTGCCAAAAATGCCACGCTTTCTATTATGGTAGGTGGTAATGAAACAACGTTTGATCAAGTTTATCCGCTATTAGAACGCATCGGTAAATCTATTGCTTATTTTGGCGCTGCAGGAAGTGGACAGCATACGAAGATGGCGAATCAAATAGCAATCGCTTCTAATATGCTAGGTGTTGCAGAAAGTCTTTATTATGCAAAGTCAACCGGATTAGATGTTGAGCGTGTACTTGAAACAATTTCGAAAGGTGCTGCTGGAAGCTGGTCATTATCTAACCTTGCACCACGTATGTTAGTTGATGACTTCGCACCGGGTTTTTATACACATCACTTTTTAAAAGATATGAAGATTGCTTTAGAAGAAGCAGAGAAAATGAATATTCAATTACCAGGTTTATCTCTTGCATATGAATTATACGATACACTGTCTGATGCGTTGAAGCAGACGACAGGCACACAAATTATCTATAAAAAATATCAGTAAAAGATATAAAAGAAAAGAAAATATTAATATTTAATGAAGTTGTGTGATATTAGGTGCTTTATTTGGATAAATCATGTAAAATTGCCTATTGTTAAGAAGTTATATATGAATGGAGGAAAAGTCTTGATTAAGAAAATAATTGATTTTTCTTTGCATAATAAACTCGCTATCTGGTTGATGACATTAATTATTTTAGCAGCTGGGGTTTATAGTGCAACGAAGATGAAGATGGAAATGTTACCAAGTATGTCAACACCGGTAATATCGATTACAACACCTTATCCAGGTGCTACACCTGAGGATGTTTTAGAAGGTATAACCGATCCGATTGAAAAAAAAGTTAAGAATTTATCAGGTGTAGAAAAAGTAACAAGTCAGTCTCTTGAAAACGCTTCTGCTGTAACGGTGCAATATAAATTTGGTACAGATATGGATGAAGCACAAAATGAACTGGAAAAGCAGATTGATAAAGTTGAGATGCCTGAAGGTGCTATGGATAAACAAGTATCTCAAATGTCGATGTACACTTTCCCGATTATCAGCTATTCAATTTCTAGTGATAAATCAGATATCAAGACTTTAACAGAAAAGATAAAGAAAGATTTAGTACCTGAAATTGAAGGTATTGAAGGTGTAACAAACGTTACATTTTCAGGACAGGAAGTTGAACAGGTTGAACTTCAGTTTGACGACAAAAAGTTAAAAGCGAAAAAGTTAACTGAAGATAGCGTATTACAGTTTATTAAAGGTGCTACAATGGATGCGCCACTTGGATTATATACTTTCGGTAATGATTTAAAGAGCATTATTGTAAATGGTCAGTTTACAAATGTAGAAGCATTAAAATCGCTTAAAATTCCGGTGACAGATAGTAGTGCTACTCAAAGCCAAACAGCCCCAAGTCAGTCGGCACAAATGCCACAAGATCCGGATCCGGCAGCACAGAAGGCTATGATGGAAGCGATGAAAAATGCCAAAGTGCCAACTGTGAAGTTATCAGAAGTAGCAGATATAAAAACAGTGCAAAGCCGTGAATCAATTTCTAAAACAAATGGTAAAGACTCATTAAGCGTGCAGGTTATCAAATCAGACGATGCGAACACTGTAACTTTGGCTAATGAAGTAAAAGAAAAAGTTAAACAATTTAAAAAAGACAATCCTGATATGAGTGCCGTACTTATGATGGATCAGGCAAAACCGATTGAAGATTCAGTTAAGACGATGGCGGAAAAAGCGATTATCGGTGCGATATTTGCGGTTATTATGATTTTGATCTTCCTAAGAAATATTCGTTCAACTTTAATTGCGGTTGTTTCTATTCCGATGTCTATTTTAATGGCGATGCTTATTTTAAAACAGATGGACATTTCACTTAACATTATGACGTTAGGGGCGATGACCGTTGCAATTGGACGTGTTATTGATGACTCGATTGTCGTTATTGAGAATATATTCCGTCGTATGTCGCTTAAAGGTGAGAAGTTAACAGGATTTGCATTAATCAGCAGTGCAACGAAAGAAATGTTCATTCCAATCATGAGTTCAACGATGGTTACAATCGCTGTATTCTTACCATTAGCTTTAGTATCTGGGTCTATTGGTGAAATCTTCAGACCATTTGCATGGACCGTTGTATTTGCATTACTTGCCTCACTTTTAATTGCGATTACTATCGTGCCGATGCTTGCACATACATTCTTTAAGAACGGTATTAAAGGTCATCATGACGATGAAGAGAAGGTTGGAAAGATTGCTGGATTCTATCGCAAGATATTAGACTGGTCATTAAGACATAAAGCGATTGTATCTGCATTAAGTGTGTTATTACTTGTGGGTAGTCTATTCTTAACACCTTATTTAGGTACGTCATTTATTTCTACAGGTGAAGATAAGTTACTGGCATTAACATACAAACCGAAACCAGGTGAAAAAGAAGAAGACGTTGTGAAAAAAGGTGAAGTAGTTCAGAAAATATTAGCTAAAAATGAAAACGTTGTGAATACACAGTTTTCTGTTGGTGGAGAAAATCCATTCAACCCTGTCGCATCTAATGATATGGCAATGATGGTTGAATACAAGAAAGATACACCAAACTGGGAAGATGAAGCGGATAAAGTGTTAGCGAAAATTGCTAAATTAAATCATGAGGGCGATTGGAAAAACCAGGACTTCGCAACAGGTGGTGCAACAAATGCGGTTACAGTAACCGTAAATGGACCATCGACAGAAGCTATTCGACCAGTCGTTGAAAAGTTAGAAAAAGAATTAAAAGATGTAAAATCATTAACAAATGTCAATACGTCACTTTCAGATAGTTACGATGCGTATACTTTAAAAGTAGATCATAATAAATTATCTGAGTTAGGTTTAACAGCTGGACAAGTTGCAATGACATTAAATCAACGTGGCGATGATAAAGTTGTAACGAAAGTTGGCGAAAAAGGACAATCAACGGAAGTAATCTTAACGAAGAAAAAAGAAGATAACTGGACGAAAGAAAAGTTAGAAAATACAAAACTTACATCACCATTAGGTAAATCAGTGAAATTAAGTGATGTTGTAAAGATTGAAGAAACTAAAACTTCTGACACGATTAAACGTGAAGATGGTAATATTTCAGCATCCGTTGAAGGTAAAATCAAAGGTAAAGATGTAAGTAAAGCAACACAAGATGTAACAGAAAAGGTTAATACTTTAAAACACCCTGATAATGTTGATGTTCACGTTGGTGGAACAAGTGAAGATATTGGAGAAAGTTTCTCTCAACTCGGGCTTGCAATGCTTGCAGCAGTAGGTATTGTTTATCTCATCTTAGTATTAACATTTAAAGGTGGACTTGCACCACTTGCAATCTTATTCTCATTACCATTTACAATTATCGGCGTAATATTAGGACTATTAGCTTTCAAAGAAACTTTATCAGTACCATCTATGATTGGTATGTTAATGTTAATTGGTATCGTTGTAACAAATGCTATCGTATTAATTGACCGTGTCATTAACAAAGAAGCAGAAGGTTTACCGACACGTGAAGCAATTTTAGAAGCTGCAACGACTCGTGTACGTCCAATACTTATGACAGCACTTGCTACAGTTGGCGCATTAATGCCGTTATTATTTGGTGGAGATGGTTCGGTATTAATTTCTAAAGCGCTTGCTGTAACGGTAATCGGTGGTTTAGTATCATCCACGTTATTAACATTAATTGTAGTTCCGATTGTATATGAATTATTGATGAAAATGCGTAATAAATTTACGAAAAGTAATACAACAACAGAGCGCGTAACCGTTGTAAATAAAAACTAAAGAATTCATTGACAATTGAAAATTTGAGTACTAATATAAATACCATATTAAAAATTAAATATCTTATCCAGAGAGACTGAGGGAATTGGCCCTATGACGTCTCAGCAGCGGGCTCTTACGAGTACTGTGCTAAATCCAACAAGCTATTATGCTTGATAGATAAGTGACTCATATATTACGTCATTGCTATTAAGCAATGACGTTTTTTTCTTTGGATAAGTAAGTGGAGGGAATAGATTGGCGATACAGTTTATTGATGTCAATAAGACATACAGAAGGAACGGTAAGACGACACAAGCGTTGAAAGATATTTATTTAATGATTCCAACCGGAAAGATATTTGGACTTATTGGTTATAGTGGTGCTGGAAAAAGTACTTTGCTCAGAACAATAAATTTACTCGAGAGACCTACGAGTGGCCAAGTGCTTGTCAATGATGTAGATATTACAACGTTAAACAAACAGAAACTACAAAAAGAACGATTAAACATAGGGATGATTTTCCAGCAGTTTAATTTAATCCAATCTAAGACAGTAGCGGAAAACATCGCATTCAGTTTAAAAGCAGCACATTTCCCTAAGAAACAGTATGATGATCGCATTACTGAATTACTTAATCTTGTAGGACTAACCCATCGCCGTGATAGTTATCCAAGAGAGTTGTCTGGAGGACAAAAGCAACGTGTCGGAATTGCACGTGCGCTTGCCAATGATCCGGAAATATTGTTGTGTGATGAAGCGACGAGTGCGCTAGATCCAGAGACAACAAAAAGTATATTAAACTTGATTCGCGATATTAATCAGAAATTAGGGATTACTGTCGTTGTAATTACGCATGAGATGGATGTCATAAAAGAAATTTGTGATGAAGTGGCCGTAATGGATAATGGAGAAATCGTGGAACATGCAGATGTATTTACTGTGTTTTCTAATCCACAAAGTGATTTAACAAGACACTTTGTAAATGATATCTATCATCTGGAATTACCAGATCAATATACGAAATTAAATGATGAACATAAAGAAATTATTACGGTTAAGTTTATTGGAGATAGTGCAGAAAGTGCCTTTATCAATAATTTATATAAGAAATTTAACTGCGATATCTCGATTATTCAAGGTAGGATTGAATACATACAGAATCAACCGATAGGTATATTAACTTTCGAAGTTACAGGTGATATTCAAGAAAGAATTGCTATAAATGAATACATAAAGAAATCGAACGGAATCGAGAGGGTGGCATAAATGAGCGATAAATTTCAAACACTTCTACCAGAATTATATAAAGCATTTTTAGAAACGATTTTAATGTCTAGTATTGCAATTACACTCTCTGTTCTTATTGGATTGCCACTTGGTATCCTTCTTTATTTAACACGCAATCAATTACTTTTACCGAATGGACCACTTAACTCGATATTAGGATTTATCGTCAATATCATCCGTTCGTTTCCGTTTATCATTTTGATGGTAGCGATACTGCCATTTGCTACCAAGATTGTTGGGCAGTCCCATGGTCCTTATGTTGCAAGTGTCGCTTTAACGCTTGCCGCTGTACCTTTATTTGCTAGACTTATCGAAACATCTTTAAAGGAAGTCGATAAAGGTGTCATTGAAGCATGTGTAGCTACTGGTGCATCACTTAAACAAATTATTATGGACGTGTTAATTCCAGAAAGTATGTCAGGGATTTTTCAGGCAATTACTTTAGCGATTATTAGCATACTAGCTTATAGTGCAACTGCTGGTGTTATCGGTGGCGGAGGTATTGGTGACCTTGCCATTCGATATGGATACTATCGTTATGACAACGTTACGATGATTGTAACAGTCATTATACTCATTATACTTGTACAATTGATTCAAATAACTGGTGACTTTATCAGTAAACGTGTAGATAAAAGATAATAAGTAAAAACGAAAGATTAAAATAAAAAATATAAACGAAAATAATAAAGAACGAAAAAATTAACGCAACGAAAGAAGGAAGAATATGAAGAATATAGTTATTTTTATATTGTCAGGCATCATTGTTATATTGTTATCCGGGATATTATTAGATAAAGGTAATCCGTTTGAGCGTCAAAATGCGGATGTAAAAAGTACGCAAAGTAAAGATAAAGGCAAAGTTAGTATTGGTGCAACGAGTGGACCTTATGCTGATATGGTAAAGAAAGCAATTCAGCCTGGTCTTGAAAAATTAGGCTATACAGTAGCGCTCGTTGAATACTCTGATTACATTCAACCGAATAAATCATTAGCAAAAGGTGATTTAGATGCAAATTTATATCAGCACATTGAATTTATGAAACAGTTCAATGCCCAAAATAAGACGAATCTTGTTGCGACAGGACAAGTTCCAACTGCGCCGATGGGTATTTATTCTGGTAAATATAAATCATTTGATGAAGTACCTAATGGTGCAGAAATTGCAATTCCAAATGATCCAGTCAATGCAGCACGTGCTTTTAAGACATTAAAATTAGCACATCTTATAGATATTAAACCGGGGACAAACGAACTTACTATTTCAGAACGCGATGTCATTAACAACAAGAAAAATTTAAAGTTTGTTGCAGTAGAAGCGGCGCAATTACCACGTAGCAAAGATAGTATAGGATTATCAGCTGTTCCTGGTAACTTTGCATTAGCTTCTAAAATTGATTTAAAATCAGCATTACAGTTAGAGAAGATGGATGAACATTATCGAAATCGTATCGTTGTTAACAAGAAAAATGAAAATAGTCAATTAACAAAAGATATTAATAAAGTAATAACATCTAAAGCCTTTGATAAAGTAATAGATGAATCATTCGTTGGATTTGATAAACCATAGGAGGCAGTGTAATGGCATACACAAAAATATTAGAAACAATTCCGGAAAGTTATTTTGGTAAGACGATGGGACGTAAACTTGATGTTGGAAGTAAACCCCTCATAAATATGGCGGTAGGGATACCTGATAAACCAGTACCTGATAGCGTAATTCAAGCACTGACTGAAAGTATTCAAAATCCACAGAATAATAAATACGGTGTGTTTAGAGGGAAAGAAACATTTAAAGCTGCAATTAAAAAGTTCTATAAAGACGTATATGATGTTGAATTAGACCAGGACAAAGAAATTTGTATTTTATATGGTACGAAAAGTGGGTTAGTGCATCTACCGACATGTGTGATTGAGCCGGGAGATGGTGTATTATTACCAAATCCGGGATACACGGATTATTTAGCGGGTGTGAAACTTGCTAGAGGGGAACATTATGAGCTGAAACTGTATCCGGAAGAACATTATTTACCTGATTTCGATAAAGTAGATGAAGCAAAACTTAATAACACAAAACTAATCTATTTAAATTATCCAAGTAACCCTACTGGTGCAGTTGCAACAAAAGCATTCTTTGATGCGACGATCAATCGTTTTAAAGACACAGATACAAAAATTGTGCATGACTTTGCATATGCTGCATTTGGGTTTGATGCAAAAAATCCTAGCATCTTGCAATCACCAGGTGCTAAGGATGTGGCGATTGAAATCTATTCATTATCTAAAGGTTTTAATATGTCTGGTGTACGCGTGGGATTTGCTGTAGGTAATGCAGAAATTATCGAGAACTTGAACTATTTCCAGGATCACACGCAAGTGGGTATGTGGGGTGCCATTCAGGACGGTGCTGTAGCGGCATTAGAACTTGGTGAATCGTTTTTAAATGAACAGAATGAATTATTTAAAAGACGTCGAGATAAAGTGACTCAAGCTTTAATTGAAGCAGATATTCCGTTTGAGCCGATGCAAGGTGGCATATTTATCTGGATAAAAGTGCCGGATGAATTTAATAGTGAAGAATATGTAGATTTCTTACTAAAGTCACAAAGTATGCTTACAACACCGGGACTTCCGTTTGGAAGTTTAGGTGATCAATACATTCGTGTTTCACTTGCAGTAGATGATGCTCAAGTGGATGAATTTATTGAACGCATTAAAGAAACAAATGTTCTTTATGAATGATAAAAAAACAGGATGCTATTTTGGCATCCTGTTTAAATATATATGGCTATAATCACAATAACCATTAAAGCGATAACAAGTGAAAAAATATCTAGAATTCTTTTTGCTTTTGAATCATTAAATTTATGTTTATAAGCTGCGATTTCAATATTCATCAATAAACATATCGCAAGTAATGTAATCCAGAACTTCATATTTCCCGGGATATGCATTACAGATGTAAATATAAAGAAGCAATACCCTAATCCTAATATAATACGTAATATATTTAATATATTCAATTTAAGATGATAGATACTCGTGTAACTTACAATAAGATACATCAATGTGAACAAAGTGATTAAAAAAATCATACTGTACGTCCTTTCTTAAAGTACATCATTAAGACGATTGTACCTATAACTGTCATTATTGCACCGAAATAAAATGGTGCATCAATTTGTTTTGATAAAATTCCGGTAAAAGCAAGTGGACCAAGAATACGTCCTAAGCTATCCATACTGTAACTGATAGAAGTGAGTTTACCCATATTACTACGATTGCCTTCTTTAGTCAATCTGCTTGTAAGCAACGTTCTAACTAATGCGTTACCAGCCATTAGAAGTACTAAACATAGTCCTGCATACCATAAATTCATAGAGAATGGTAATAGGATAAATGCGATAACTGTTAATATCTGACCTGTAATAATAACAGGTTTTTCTTTCCCATCTTTTACTTTACGTAAATAACCACCTTGAAGACCGGCATTGATCAATCCACCGATCATAAAAAGAAGACCCATTTGAGTAGTTGTGATATTTATTTTCTCAATTTCAAAGAGCTGGAAAGTACTTTCCATACCACTCATCGTAAACATAACGATAAAAGTTGAGATTAAGATGAATATAATTTGTGGTGTCAGCATTTTTGAAGTACCTAGCGCAGTTTCTTTCGCACTGTTTCCGTGATAAGTTTCCTGTAAAGTTAGCATTGATAATATTGCAATTAGTACCAGTATGGCACTTGTGACAAAGTATGGCACCTGATAACTGATGCCGGATAACAAGCCACCAACTGCAGGACCGAAGATGAAACCAAGTCCAATCATCATTCCCATGAGTCCCATATATTTATTACGTTCTTCTTCACTTGTCATATCACTCACCATGCTTGTTGTCGTTGAGAAACAAGCACCGGAGAAGATACCACCTATAACACGTGCAGTATAGAGCATTGCCAGGTTATCGATAAAAAGACCGAACAAAAAGAAGCTTAATGTAAATCCGATAAGTCCGATGAACAATATTTTTTTACGGCCAATTTTATCTGATAGATATCCCCAAAATGGTGCGGCTAAAAATGAAAATATTGAATAACTGGCTAGCAATAATCCCATATGAAATGCATTTAAGTGCATACTATGCACAAGTGCCGGGATTACAGGAATAACAATGCTAAAGCCAAAATATATAAAAAACTGAATTGCCATAAGTAATTTGATTTGTTTGTTCATAAAGTCACTCCAAAAAAAATTTAATACATATATTGTAACGAATAATAGTGGAAAAGAATATAAAAAGTCACGGTTTTTTACCGTGACAGATCGCATTACATTTTATCGCGTGTTTCCTGTATTGCTTTTTCGATTTCAACAAGCTTTTGTTCTAATTTAGGTGAAGATTGACCGGTTGATTCAACCTTCTCTAAATCGTTTTGGATTCTTATATATTCTTCTTTAAGTTCTAATAATTGTTGTTCTAAATTCATTATTTACTTCCTTTCTACAGGTATCCAGATTTCTACTTTCGGGTTATCGGTTTCAAAATTCATATTTAGCGGGTAGAATTCTAAATCAGCAGTTTGCAATGGTCTGAATGGTGCATCTTTAAACCAAGTACCGTAAATATACTCAAATGTTTCCTGAATAGCTGTTGGAATGGGACCGATTGCATCAAATACAACCCATTTAGACGCAGGGATATAAGCTGTTTCGTAATTTTCATGCGGTTCTTTAGTCGCAACTGAAATTAAGTAATTTAAATGTTCAGATGGTTCTGTTTTAATGCATGCACCGATGTGACCTTTTAAAGTATCTACATCATTTAATTTTTGTAAGTCAGCAAGTGTGCCGTTGTGTTCAAGCTCATCCCAGAGTGGTTTGATTTCTCCCATTGTTTCGGTAGTGAATTCTCTTTTTAAACCACTAAGATAAAATGCGCCGAGCGATACAACTTTATATGTCATATAAAAACCCCCTTCTAAAAGAAATATACATGAAAAGTGGTATATTATAAAGTGACAAGAATATTGGAGGCATGTATATGAGTAAAAAAGTAAAAACAAACGCATTAAGAAAACTTGATCAAAAGAAAATTTCTTATGAAACGTTCACATATTCGATAGAAGAAGATCAAGTTGATGGGATTACCGTAGCGAATAAAATTGGCCAACCAGTTGAAGAAGTATATAAAACATTAGTACTACAAGGTAAAAATAATTATTATGTCGCTGTTATTCCAGTTGAAGCAACGCTTAATATTAAAGCTATCAGTAAAGTAGTTGGTGAGAAGAAGTTAGAAATGCTTGCTGTAAAAAATCTAGAAAAAACAACAGGTTATATTCGTGGTGGCTGTTCACCGGTAGGTATGAAAAAACAATTTCCCACTGTAATTGATGCATCTGCTCAAACACATAAGAAAATTATTGTCAGTGCAGGACAAATAGGTATCCAGATGAAAGTTAATGTAGATGAACTCATACAATTAATCAATGCGAAAGTGAGTCGGATTACCGATGAAGATTAAAGATAACTACATGACAATGTCAATTAAAGATAGACGTACAATCGTTGTCTCAGATATTCATGGCAATATAGATTTATTTAAAGATTTGCTTTTAAAAGTAGCGTATACAGAAGATGATCGGCTCATTATTTTAGGTGATATTATCGATAAAGGTCCTAAAAGTATAGCACTCGTTGAATTTGTAGGAGAATTATTGAAAAATGAACATGTTCACATGGTTCTCGGGAATTGTGACTGTATCTTCGATGAATTAGAAGAAGATTATTTGTACAATTATATGAAACGCCGTCATACACTTGTACATGAAGCGCTGGATAAACTCGGTAAGACACTGGATGATTATGAATCACAAAGTGATATGGCTAAGGACGTGCGTAAGCATTTTAGTTACATTCATGATATCGTTCGTGATTTACCTTTAATGATTGAAACAGAAGATTTCATATTTGTACATGCAGGTATAGACCAATATGATTATATGAATACGTCTCGTTATAACGCACTGAACATGCCATATTTCTATAATGCAACGCATGATGCTGAAAAAATGGTTGTGGTCGGTCATTTTCCGACATGTAACTTTGTTGAAGATGGACTTATGAATAACAACATTAAGATAAATGAAGCGTCACGTATCATTGATATCGATGGTGGCAATCAAGTGAAATATAGTGGCCAACTTAACGCGTTAATCATTGAATATACAGATGATGCATACACATTAAATACTTTGGCGGTAGATGATTATAAGAGAAAGGTTGTAATTCAGGATTTCGAAGTGGCCTATCAGGAGCCGCATACGTTTACTTATCCGCATTTTGAAATAGAAGTATTTGATGGGGATGAATATTTCACGCAGGCAAAACACATACATACAGGAATAGACTTTATGGTAAAGACAGAATTTATTAAAGCAATTGAAGATGGCTACCGTCTAAAAGATGATTACACCGATTATTTCATGGATGTATCAATTGGAGAAGAAGTTGCTATCATTGATGATTCATACTTAGGGTATACACTTATTATGAAAGATGGTATTACTGGTTGGGTACCTGAAGAAGTATTGTAACAAGCTATTAAGAGAGAAGGTTTATCATGACACAAAGCTTTATTATGATTATCGCTTTGATTATGCTCGGATATATTTTGAAAAAGCTAAAATATTTAAAAGAAGAAGATGGAAGAGTACTCGCTACTTTAGTGATGAATGTAACATTACCTTCCCTTGTGATTGTGACTTTAAGCGGGGTAGAAATTGATGCATCATTGATTATGCTTCCGATTATCATGATTATATATGCAGTCATCGCAAAATTTTTAGCAATCCTTTTGTTTCTGAAATATAATAATCAAATTCGTGGCTCAGTAGGTATGATGGCTTCAGCTTTTAATATTGGATTATTTGCTTATCCACTGGTTGAGCAGATGTTTGGTGCTAAAGGATTACTGTACTTTGGAATGTTTGATATTGGTGGAGCTATTATGATGTTTGGTGTAACTTACTTTGTCGGCAGTTACTTTAGTGAAGGGGGAGACACGTTTGATATTAGATATTTATTGATGAGTATGTTAAAGACCGTACCGTTAATGACATATATCATCATGCTGATATTTAATGTGATTCACTTTAAATTACCGTCTCAAGTGCTGGATTTCTTTGAAATCATATCAAAAGCCAATCTACCGTTATCCATGATTTTATTAGGTGTCTTTTTAAACTTTAAAATCGATAAGTATTACTTACCGATTGCAATGAAATACTTAGCGTTCCATTATGGATTAGGGGCATTTGTCGGTGCGATTTGTTACTTCTTATTACCGTTTAATGAGATGTTTAGAACGACTCTACTTATTGGTTGGCTATTACCGATAGGTGTGGCGATTATTCCGTATGCAATGGAATTTAAATATAAGACCATTCCACTGATCAGTATGATAACAAATATTACGATAGTGATATCGATTGTGATCCTGTATATATTTCAGTTGATAATGCTATAAAAGAAGAGCGTAGGACAAATTAACTTTGTCTTACGCTCATAATTTTTTATCCTTTACCACCCATGAATGATGGATATTTTGTCATACCACCATCAACATAGATTGTTTCACCTGTAATATAACTTGCATTTTCACTCGCTAAGAATATTGCCACATTTGCTACCTGGTGAGGTTCACCGATTATTCCCATAGGAATCATTCGTTCTGTTTCTTCACGTGTTTTATCATCGCTAAACTTTTCTTTTGTATGTTCAGTTACAATGGCACCAGGTGAAATATTATTAATGCGAATGCCTTTAGGTGCAAATTCCATACTCATCGTTTCCATCATTAATTTCATGCCACCTTTACTTGATGCGTAATTCACATAGTTTGGCCATGGAATGACATCATGTACACTTGAAATATTAATGATATTGCCTTTTTTACCGGTTTCGATAAAATGTTTACATGCTTCTCTACTACCGACAAATGCACCGGTTAAGTTAATGTGCATGACATTATTGAATGCTTCGGCTGACATTTCGACTGATGGTGTTGCTTTCTCATATCCCGCATTATTAATCATAATATCTAAACCACCAAAGGTATCAATTGCGGTTTGTATAATGTTAACAACATCTTCTTCTACCGAAACATCTCCTTGCACAGTAATTGCGTCTCCTCCATTTTTCTTAACGATTGCAGCAACTTCCTCTGCTGTATCTTTACTTGAGTTATAATTGATAACTACTTTACATTGTTCTGTCCCGAATGCTTCTGCCATCGCTTTACCAATACCGCTAGATGCACCAGTAATAACGACAACTTTATCTTTTAGATCTTTATACATATTTTTCTCCTCCTATACTTATTGTTTGGCTAGTCCTAATAAAAACGCTGCTATAATAATAAGGACAATCCCGATTGCGATGCCAATATATTGTTTCTTTGTCTTCTTTTCTTTTAAAATAAAAATGCCACCCAATGTTGAAACGACGACTAACATTTGTGAGAATGAGAAACTGGTTGCAACACCGACTTTTGGTTGTGAATAGAACAAAGCCATATTACCAAGTGCCCATACAACACCAGGGATAATATTTTTTAAAATATTTTTCTTTTTAGATTGGTGTTTGAAGCTTAATAAAATACCACCAATCAACATACCGATGGCCTGTGGAAATAGTGCATCCCATC
Organism: Macrococcus epidermidis; assembly: GCF_024205965.1. Taxonomy (NCBI): domain Bacteria; kingdom Bacillati; phylum Bacillota; class Bacilli; order Caryophanales; family Staphylococcaceae; genus Macrococcus; species Macrococcus epidermidis. Next base: position 320,614 of record NZ_CP073819.1, read on the forward strand.
CTTCAACGCCGAAGAATTGTCCGATGACAACGTATGTAACATAACCGATTGTAGAAATTATAAGTATAGGTAAAGCTTTCTTATAGTTATTATTACCACCATCTTCATTGTCATCTTTTAATGAAGTTAATATGACTCCGACAACAAGTAATAATAATGCGGCAATACCTAAGACTACGGCTTTAATAGTTGTCCATTCGTTAAAGAATATTACAGATATTAACGTAGTACTTACAAGTTGTAATCCAGTTGAAATAGGCATTGTTTTTGAAACACCGATTAGTTCAACACTTTTAAGTTGATTACCTTGACCAAGTGCCCAAAAAGCACCCGAAATAATACCGACAGCTAGTATTTTCAAATTTAATTCTGGCTGTACAATAAAGTATGTAATTGATCCAATAATAAATGCACCTAACACTGTACCCATAATTTGTTCATATGGTGAACCACCAACTTTAACGTTGATGAGTACAACACTTCCCCAAAGTAATGCAGGGAGTAATGCGATTAATAAATCCATGTGTTCACTCCTTCTCTCCATATCGATAACTAACTTTTACCCTTAATTATTTTTACTAAAACGAGTATCTTTAATCGAAAAAAAATCGAGGTGACTTATTAAACTAAAAATTAGTTTATAAAATCTACCTCGATGATAATATATAGAATTAGATGATGTATTTTACTCTACTGTATATTTAAAATGATTCATTTCATTGATTTTTTTAAATCCAATCGCTTCATAGAAAGCGATATTCTTTTCACGCTTACTTTTCACAGAAATCTGAACGCATTTTGCATGATGTTTATTGAAAGCGTGATCTACGGCAAAAGACACAAGCTCATGACCGATACCTTTATTTCGATACTGTGGATGGGTTGCTAAATATTCGATATTACAAACATCATCGTCGTTGATTTGAATCCAAATACAGGCCTTGACAAGACCTTCATTTAAATAAAGGTAAAGTTCATGTGATTGTCCGACAGTGGAAAGTATCTTCTCACATTTCGTTTTATAGTCTGCTTGTAAATCTTTCATAAGTAAGGTGAAACTTTTCTTATAAATAGGTTTATACTTGATGATTTGTGGTGCAATAGCTGTCGTCTTATTTTCTTCAGCTTTCATCGTATATGTTGTACCTAAATACTGTGTGCGAAGATGCTTCATCACAGCCTGACCAAATCGATGATCTTCATGGAAACTGAAATAATACGTGGTTGTACTTGGATGATTGCGTAAGAAATCCTGCCACATGACTTCTATCATATTAAGCGTTTCTTTATCTGTCTTTGTAGTAATTGGTCCAAGAATATTGGCTTCTGTCTCATTGATGTGTTCTATACCAAAGGCTGCAATGATCTCCTCACCTTCAGTAATTTGCAACATATCTTCTGGATTAATATTGTTCAGTTGGTCGATAATGCTTTGTTTTGTAACACGTATATTTCCTACGTGGTGTTTACTATCCTGGTTTAATCGGAATAAGAAATCAGCTAATAATTGTATATCTTTCATTTGAGAAATGTACAAGTCTTTCACTCCTTGAAATAATGCTGTAATACTTCTAATATACCTTTATTATATGATGAATTGGTATGGTGTTTATATTTAGATTTTGCTTCTTCAGTTGCATTACTTACTAAATACCCATGTTTGACACTGTTGAGCATTAATAAGTCGTTCCCGCTATCGCCAAAAGCAAAGGTATGGTCTTTATCAACATTGAATTTTTCCATTAAATACTGCACTACTGCATGTTTACCGGCAATAGATGGATAAAAATCTACATCGTAATGATTTTCCGGATCACCAATTTTAGGGTTACACTTGCTGACGTTAACGATAAAATTATGTTTTTTACCAGTTGTCTTAATTAAATCAATATTTTCAGTATCCAGATCTCCTAATGAACGATAATAATAGTTACGAGAAAATGGTGCATTTTCAAAAGGGATTTGTGTGATAAGGTCTATATTTTGTTGTTTAAGTTGTTCTTCTATATTGAGAATGACGCTTTTATCAAAATTTAATTGTTGAAATTTATTATGATATGTTTCATCTCTAATCAGTCTATTATTTTTTACATAATATATCTCAGTGCCTGAGTTAGTCGAAATAAAATGTGGATAGTGTCTGTAATTTCCTTTTTCAAAACAAGCTTCTATCATTTCTTTAGTGCTTGCAGAAATAATGCCGAAAAGAATTCCTTTAGCTACAACATTTTGTTCTAAAAATGCGTCTAGGGCGAGTACATCTTCAGGATTACTTAAATCATGTGCGAAAAACGTTTCGTCAAAATCCGAACAGATCAAGTATTCAACATTTTCCGGGAAATGAAGTGACTTCATTACATCCCCTCCTTATTTTATTTAAGCATAACGGAGTCATTATTAAATAACAATTGTAAATATCAAAAAAACAGATGATTCTAAAAATCTGTTATAATTTAAGAAATCAAAAGAGAATAGGACGGATAATATGAAATCAGTAGTACTTGCTGAAAAGCCTTCAGTAGCACGTGATATAGCGCGTGTATTGAATTGTAATCAAAAGAAAAATGGATATATGGAGAACAATCAGTATATCGTAACATGGGCATTAGGGCATTTAGTGACAAATGCAGACCCTGAGCAATATGATAGTAAATATAAGACTTGGGATATGAAAGATCTTCCGATATTACCTGAACGTATGAAATCAGTAGTAATCGGTAAGACGCGTAAGCAGTTTAACGTCGTGAAAAGTCAGATTGAACGTCAAGATGTGAATGAAGTAATCATCGCGACAGATGCGGGTCGTGAAGGAGAGCTTGTAGCGCGTTTAATATTAGAGAAATGTAAAGGGAATAAACCTGTTAAACGTTTATGGATTTCATCAGTTACAGATGGAGCAATCCGTGAAGGATTTAAAAAGCTAAAGCCGGGGAGTGCGTATCATGGTTTATATCAAGCCGCACTTGCGCGTAGTGAGGCAGACTGGATTGTTGGTATTAATGCAACACGTGCTTTGACGACGAAATATGTTGCGCAACTTTCAACTGGACGTGTACAAACGCCTACATTACAAATGGTGAAAATCAGACAAGATGCTATCAATCAATTTCAACCAAGAAAATATTATGGTTTAAATATTGTTGTTGATGGGGTGACTTTTAACTGGCAGTCACCAAATAGAATCTTTGATGAAACAGTTGTAGACGAACTTATTAAAGCATTGCAAACCGAAAAAGCAGTTATAAGCGATGTTGTAACGAACGAGAAGAAACGATATCCAGGTAAGCTATATGATTTAACTTCTTTGCAGCAAGACGCATATCGCAGATTTAAATATTCTGCTAAAGAAACGTTAAGCACGATGCAAAATTTATATGAATCACATAAACTTGTGACTTATCCACGTACTGATTCAAACTATTTAACGACTGATATGGTAAGTACATTAAAAGATCGTGTAGCTTCACTTTCATCAATTGAATATCGTACACAAGTTGTTGAATTATTAAAGTCACCAATCAAAGGTGGCAGCCATTTTATCAATGACGCTAAAGTAAGTGATCATCATGCGATTGTACCGACAGAAGTGCGTGTAAATCTTGATAGCTTAAGTGGACGAGAGCAAAATATCTATATGTTGATAGCGGAACGTTTTTTAAGCAATTTATTACCACCGAATGTCTACGCAGAACAAAAAGTCACTGTAAATATTGGTGGGTCTATTTTTGTAGCGAAACAGGAACAAACTGTAACATTAGGATTTAAGGCATTAAATCATCAAGCTTCTTTAGAAAAACATCATCGTTTCGTAAAAGGCACGACTTTAGAAAACATTAAAATTAATAAAACAACGCATGAAACTGAGCCACCTCCATATTTAAATGAAGGCACATTATTAAAAGCGATGGAAAATCCAAGTAGCATATTTGAGATTGATAAGACAGCACAATCGACGCTCAAATCTGCTGGTGGTATTGGTACCGTTGCCACGCGTGCAGATATTATAGAAAAACTTTATAATTTAAATGCGATAGAGAACTTTAATGGCAATATTAAAGTGACGAATAAAGGACGACAATTGTTAGAACTTGCACCAAATGCGTTGAAATCACCAGAACTTACGGCTGATTGGGAACATAAGCTCACGTTAATTGAGAAAAATAAATATGATAAAAATAAATTTATAGGTGAGATGCGCAAATTCACGAAAGAGATTATCGATGAGATTAAATCAAGTGAAGATAAATTTAAACACGATAATTTGACGACAACAGAATGTCCAACGTGTGGTAAATTCATGTTGGAGAAAAAGACGCGTAATGGTAAGATGCTCGTTTGTCAGGATCCAACATGTGGCACGAAAAAGAATGTGCAACGCAAAACAAATGCACGCTGTCCTGAATGTAAAAAGAAATTAACGTTACATGGTAAAGGTCCGAAAGCGATGTACAGTTGTATTTGTGGTTTCCGTGAAACGCAGGAACAAATGGATAAACGATTTAAATCACGTAAAACTGGTAAAGTATCGAAAAATGAAATGAAGAAGTATATGAAAAAAGAGGAAGAACCGATTAACAATCCATTTGCAGACGCTTTAAAAAACTTAAATCTTTAGTAGATTTTGTGAACATTGTTACCGTTTTCACAGAACATGATACAATAGGATTGAATAAAGTTAAGGGGGCTTCTACTATGGAAGAAGTTAAAAAGAAGTTGAATTTAAAGCCGTATTGGATTATTTTAAGTTTTATCGTCTTAATTGCTATCATATTACTACCGACACCAGCAGATTTGCCGATTATGGCTAAGATGGCACTTGCTATTTTAGCATTTACAGTGATTATGTGGGTCACTGAAGCGGTGAGTTATCCGGTTTCCAGTATGATGATCGTAGCATTGATCATCATGTTGATAGGTTTTAGTCCGATTCAAAAATTAGGTGCAGCAATGGGTAACCCAATGGTAGCAGGGAAACCATTAGCTGAAGATGCGATGTTCGGTACACAAAATGCATTGAAAATTGCATTCAGTGGATTCTCGAGTTCTGCAGTAGCACTAGTTGCAGCAGCGTTATTCTTAGCAACTGCAATGCAGGTAACCAATTTGCATAAACGTCTTGCATTACTTGTCTTATCTGTAGTTGGTAATAAAACAAATGCGGTTGTAGCAGGTTCGATCATTGTTTCAATTATACTCGCATTCTTTGTGCCTTCAGCTACGGCAAGAGCAGGTGCTGTAGTACCAATTTTATTAGGTATGGTAACAGCATTTGGTGCAAAAAAAGAATCACGACTCGCAGCCTTACTTGTTATTACTGCTGTTCAGGCAGTGTCTATCTGGAACGTAGGTATAAAGACAGGTGCAGCACAAAATATGGTCGCTATGGGATTTATCAATAAACAATTTAACCAGGATGTATCTTGGGGTGAGTGGTTTATGTATGCAGCACCATGGTCAATATTAATGTCAATTGCCTTATATTTCATTATGATCACAGTTATTAAGCCTGAAACGAAAGAAATTGAAGGCGGTAAAGAGTTAGTGAAGAAACAACTTGCTGAACTTGGTCCGGTTACTGCAAGAGAATGGCGACTCATCGCTATTTCAGTAGCATTATTATTCTTCTGGGCAACAGAAGCGAAGTTACACCCAATTGATTCTTCTTCTATTACGCTAGTAGCATTAGCGATTATGTTAACACCTAAAGTCGGTGTATTTACGTGGAAAGATGTTGAAAAGTTAATTCCATGGGGAACGATCATTGTATTTGCGATCGGTATCTCTCTAGGAAATTTATTACTGCAAACAACAGCAGCCCAATGGCTAAGTGATAAAACGTTCGGATTAATGGGGTTAGAACATATGCCGTTACTTGCAACAATCGCTTTAATTACTTTGTTCAACATTATCATTCACTTAGGCTTTGCAAGTGCTACTAGTTTAGCGAGTGCCTTAATTCCAGTGTTTATTGCCTTAACTGCAACACTAGGATTAAAAGATAACGCTATTGGTTTTGTGTTAATTCAGCAATTTGTCATCAGCTTTGGCTTCTTATTACCAGTATCAGCACCACAAAACATGTTGGCATATGGTACAGGTACATTTACGGTAAAAGACTTCTTAAAAACAGGTATCGCATTAACAATTATCGGTTACTTACTTATCCTGTTATTTAGTGCGACGTATTGGCAGTGGATAGGATTGTTATAAAAAAATATAATGAACAAGAGCACAGTGAAAAATTCACAGTGCTCTTGTTGTGTTATGCATCTTTAGATAAAATTTTCATATCTTTCGCATCAAGTTCAAATTCTTTAGATTTACCATCTTGACCTTTTAATTCAACGTTATATTTAAATTTACCATCATCGTGATCAAGTGACCACTCTTTAATATCTCCGTTGTAAACTTTTTGTGCAGCTTTTATGATTTTATCAGCTGGAACAAATTTACCGTAATCAAAAGTCTTTACGTTATCTTCATCATCTTCTACTTGAGTAGAGATAATTTTGTTTTGTTCAGCATTTACTTTAATTTCATGTGTCTTCTTATTTGTATCAATTAAAGATATAGAATAGATCCATTGACCGTTATCACGATCGAATGAAATACTTTCTAAATCACCAGGAATTTTCTTTTGAGCAGTCTTGATAGCATCTTCAGGCAATACTTTAATATCATCTAATTTAATAGAAGCTTCATTTTTATCGTTATCATCATCAGCTTCAGTAGCTTCATCTTCATTATCTACGTCATCTTGTTCTTCTACGCTACTGTCGCCTTCTTCTTTTGCATCGTTCTTTTCGTCAGCATTATCGTCTTTGTCATTTGTATCCGTTGCTTTTGTATCCGTTTTTTCTGTTTGTTGTTCTTGTTTAGACTCGTCTTTTGGAGATTTTTCAATATCTTTCGCGTCATTATTACATGCTGCAAGCGCAAGTGCCGAAGATAGAATTAAACTTAATATTTTAAATTTCATAATAATAATTCCTCCTTTGTTATTTATATTTTGTATTCCCAAAATATAGACAAAAAAACATTCAAATGATTTATATGCATTTTTTATTATGATTAAGACATAATGACTATAGAAAGTTTAAAAGATATGACTTTAGGATAAGAAAAATAACTAAAATACGAATATTAAAATTAATATTCATAAAATTGTATTGATTTTTCCGAACGTTGAGATTAGACTATACAAGTATAAAAATTAAAAAAGGGAAGTGCACAATGAGAAATTATTTTAAATTTGATGAATTAGGCACGAATTATAAAAGAGAGATACTTGGTGGATTAACGACGTTCTTATCAATGGCGTATATTTTAGCGGTTAACCCAGCAATGTTATCTTTAGCAGGCGTTAAAGGTATTCCTGAGAGTATGCGTATGGATGCGGGTGCAGTTTTCGTTGCTACAATTTTAGCTTCAATCGTCGGTTGTTTATTTATGGGGCTTATTGCGAACTATCCTATTGCCTTAGCACCAGGTATGGGACTTAATGCATTCTTCGCATTCACGGTTGTATTACAATATAATATTCCATGGCAAACTGGATTAACAGGTGTATTATTCTCTGGTATCTTCTTTGCATTGCTTACGATAACCGGTCTTCGAGAAACGATTATTAATGCAATTCCATTTGAACTTAAAATGGCAGTGTCAGCAGGTATTGGATTATTCATTACTTTCGTTGGTTTAAAAGGTGCTGGTATCGTTCAGGCAAATGAAGCGACATTAGTATCTTTAGGGAACTTACATGATCCTCATGTATTGCTTGCTGTAGCAGGTATCGTACTAACGATAATTTTAATGGCTAAACGTATTCCGGGTAGTATTTTTATCGGAATGATCATTACGGCTATTGCAGGTATGTTGTTCGGACTAATCGATGCACCGAAGCAAATCATTGGAGCAGTACCGAGTATTGAGCCGACTTTCGGTAAAGCATTCGATGCTTTTAGTAACCCTTCTGAATTATTAAACTGGAAATTCATTTCAGTTGTACTTACATTCCTATTCATCGATTTCTTTGACACAGCAGGAACATTAGTTGCTGTTGCAACACAAGCAGGTTTAGTAAAAGATAATAAATTACCAAGAGCAGGACGTTCGTTATTTGCAGATTCATTAGCGACAATTACGGGAGCAATATTCGGTACATCTACTACAACATCTTATATCGAGTCATCTGCAGGTGTAGCAGTTGGAGCACGTACAGGATTTGCAAGTGTTGTTACAGCAATCTGTTTTGCATTGGCTTTATTCTTCTCACCATTAATGTCAGTAGTTACGAGTGCAGTAACAGCACCCGCGTTAGTGATCGTAGGTGTATTGATGGTTAGTAATTTAAATAAGATAGAATGGCCGAAGTTCGAAATCGCAGTACCGGCATTTTTAACAATTATTATGATGCCATTAACATATTCAATCGCTACAGGTATTGCATGTGGATTTATCTTCTATCCTATTACGATGGTTATGGCGAAACGTCATAAAGAAGTGCATCCAATTATGTACTTCATGGCAGTAGTTTTTATTTGTTATTTTGCTTTCGTACAACATTCATAAAAAAATTGCGGATTCTACTATTAGAATCCGCAATTTTTTAATTTTTATATTCTCTTACTGTTTCACCGGCACGACGACTATTGTAATGCGTTGTATTGCCTCTATATTCGCGCGTATTTAACACGATTCCGATATAAACTAACATTAAGAAGAACATTAACCAGTGCATAAACATTCCTACAACTGGAATGAATGCTATGGCGTTTGCAATAATGCCTACTACAGCAATTGTAGAAAGTGAAAATCTCGCTTCATTTGAGCGATCAAGTGCGGTGATGAGTAACATGATGATGTAAATCGAAATATTACTACCAAGCGGTGCCCAACCTAAAGATAAGACATAAGTACCTCCTAAGAAAGGTAATCCCATAAACCCTTCAGAAAACAACATAATAAAACCAAGAATCAATAAAATAATACGTATTGGACTTTTCATTTTTATACCCTCCAAAATTTAAAAGTAACAAATGAAACTTTTTCTTTGTATATACATTATAACATGGTATAATCATATTCTATGTAAAAACGCTCAGTTAGACATTTTAAAGTTTCTTCTATATTAAATACAGAATAATAAGCGCTTAATATATAATTAATTCATATATATCTATACCTTGAATTTTTGATATTTACTAATAATTAATAAAGATTTAGATAATCTTAAAAATATATTAACAAATATCATGAAAACTATTGCTTATTCATTTATATTCGTGTATTATATCTACTGTTGGACTTTAAAAAGCGATGAAGCGAGAGGTTACTGACACACCCGGCCGCTTTGCCATGGCGATGTGTTTGACAATTTTCGTGGAGAAGTCTATCAAACCAAAATAGACGTTACAAGAGGAGGTAAAATTATGGCAAAACAAAAAATTCGTATTCGTTTGAAAGCGTATGATCACCGCGTGATCGATCAATCAGCTGAGAAAATCGTAGAAACTGCAAAACGTTCAGGTGCAGAAGTATCAGGACCGATTCCGTTACCGACGGAAAAAACAGTTTATACAATTATCCGTGCCGTTCATAAGTACAAAGATTCTCGTGAACAGTTTGAACAACGCACACACAAACGTTTAATCGACATTGTTAACCCTACACCTAAAACAGTTGATGCTCTTATGGGCTTAAACTTACCATCAGGCGTAGACATCGAAATCAAATTATAATAATAAAGTAGGAGGTGCGACTTTCGATGACCAAAGGAATCTTAGGAAGAAAAGTTGGAATGACACAAGTATTCGCTGAAAACGGTGAATTAATTCCAGTAACAGTAGTAGAAGCAGCACAAAACGTAGTATTACAAAAGAAAACTGAAGAAGTTGATGGTTACTCATCAATCCAAATCGGTTTTGAAGACAAACAAGCTTACAAAGCAACGCGTAAATCAAACAAATTTGCGACGAAACCAGCTGAAGGCCATGCTAAAAAAGCAGGCACAGCACCTAAGCGCTTCATTCGTGAATTCAGAAACGTAGATGCTTCTGAATACGAAGTAGGTCAAGAAGTCACTGTGGACGCGTTCCAAGCTGGTGACATCGTTGACGTAACAGGAGTTTCTAAGGGTAAAGGTTTCCAAGGGGCTATTAAACGTCACGGTCAATCACGTGGACCTATGAGTCACGGTTCTCGTTACCACAGACGCCCAGGTTCAATGGGTATGGCATCTGACGCTTCTAAAGTATTTAAAGGTAAAGCATTACCAGGCCGTATGGGTGGTAATACAGTTACGATGCAAAACTTAGAAATCGTTAAAGTAGACGCTGAAGCGAACGTTATCTTAGTTAAAGGTAATGTACCAGGACCTAAAAAAGGTTTAGTAAAAATTCAAACTTCAATTAAAAAAGGTAATAAATAAGTAACCACGAAAGGAGGAAACAAACATAATGGCAAATTATGATGTATTAAAAGTAGATGGAACAAAAGCTGGTTCAATCGAATTAAACGAAAGTGTATTCGGAATCGAACCTAATCAACATGTATTATTCGAAGCAATTAACTTACAAAGAGCTTCTATGCGTCAAGGAACGCACGCAGTTAAAAACCGTTCAGCAGTACGCGGTGGCGGACGTAAACCTTGGAAGCAAAAAGGTACTGGACGTGCGCGTCAAGGTACTATCCGTGCTCCACAATGGCGTGGTGGTGGTATCGTATTCGGTCCAACACCAAGAAGTTATTCATACAAAATGCCTAAAAAAATGCGTCGCTTAGCTTTACGTTCAGCGTTATCAGCTAAAGTGAAAGAAAACGCATTTACAGTTTTAGAATCATTAACTTTTGATGCTCCTAAAACAAAAGAATTCAAAAACATGACTACTACTTTAGAGTTACCAAGAAAAGTATTATTCATCGTTGAAGCTGAAGATGTAAACGTAGCATTATCTGCACGTAACATCCCAGGCGTAACTGTTATTACTGCTACTGGCTTAAACGTTTTAGATATCGTTCATGCGAATCAAGTAGTAATGACGAAAGGTGCAGTTGAAAAAGTAGAGGAGGTGCTTGGTTAATGGAAAATCGCGATATCATTAAGCGCCCCGTTATCACTGAACGTTCATCTGAACAAATGGCACAAGATAAATACACATTTGATGTAGATACGCGTGCAAACAAAACTCAAATCAAAATTGCTATCGAAGATATCTTTGATGTAAAAGTTGATAAAGTAAACGTTATGAACTATAAAGCTAAGAAAAAACGTGTTGGCCGTCACAGCGGTTACACAAACAAAAGAAGAAAAGCGATCGTTACTTTAAAAGACGGTTCAATCGACTTCTTCAGCTAAAATTAAACTAAAAAATAAACATTTACCATTAAGGAGGTAAAACGACAATGGCAATTAAACATTATAAGCCAATAACAAACGGTCGTCGTAATATGACAGGTTCAGATTTCGCTGAAATTACGTCAACGTCACCTGAAAAGTCATTACTTGAGCCCCTTCCGAGAAAAGCGGGTCGTAATAACCAAGGTAAGTTAACAGTACGTCACAGAGGTGGCGGTCATAAACGTCAATACCGTGTAATTGATTTCAAACGTAACAAAGATGGTATCCCAGCGAAAGTGGCTACAATCGAATACGATCCAAACCGCTCAGCAAATATCGCTTTATTACATTACTTAGACGGAGAAAAACGCTACATTATCGCTCCTAAAGGATTAACAGTTGGTACACAAGTATTCAACGGTCCTGAAGCTGATATTAAAGTAGGTAACGCATTACCATTAGCAAACATCCCAGTAGGTACAGTAATTCATAACATCGAATTAAAACCTGGTAAGGGTGGCCAATTAGTACGTTCAGCTGGAGCTTCAGCTCAAGTACTTGGTAAAGAAGGTAAATACGTATTAGTTCGTTTAAAATCTGGTGAAGTTCGTATGATCTTAGCTACTTGCCGTGCTACAATCGGTCAAGTTGGTAACGAGCAACACGAATTAATCAACATTGGTAAAGCGGGTCGTTCTAGATGGAAAGGTATCCGTCCAACAGTTCGTGGTTCTGTAATGAACCCTAACGATCACCCACACGGTGGTGGTGAAGGTCGTACTTCAATCGGTCGTCCATCTCCAATGTCACCATGGGGTAAACCAACGCTTGGTAAGAAAACTCGTAAGAAGAAAAACCGTTCTAACAAACTTATCGTTCGTGGACGTAAAAAATAATAATAACTTACTTAAGTTAGCGGCATAGACCGCTAACGACAGGTAAGACATGAGGGAGGCGCCATAATGGCTCGTAGTCTTAAAAAAGGACCTTTCATCGATGATCACTTAATGAAAAAAGTTGAAGCATTAGAGGAAGGCGGCAAAAAAACAGTAATCAAAACTTGGTCTCGTCGCTCTACAATTTTCCCGAACTTTATCGGACACACTATCGCAGTATACGATGGACGTAAACACGTACCTGTATACGTAACTGAAGATATGGTTGGACATAAATTAGGTGAATTCGCACCAACTCGTACTTACAAAGGTCACGGTGCAGACGACAAGAAAACTAAACGCTAATTTCAAATAAGGAGGAATAACCATGGAAGCAAAAGCGGTTGCAAGAACAATCAGAATCGCACCTCGTAAAGTGAGATTAGTTTTAGATCTTATCAGAGGTAAAGAAGTAGCGGAAGCTATCGCTATTTTAAAATTAACAAACAAAGCATCATCACCAGTAGTTGAAAAGTTATTAATGTCAGCATTAGCTAATGCAGAACATAACTATGATATGAATATTGATACTTTAATCGTTAAAGAAGCTTATGCAAACGAAGGACCAACTTTAAAACGTTTCCGTCCACGTGCACAAGGTCGTGCAAGTGCGATTAACAAACGTACAAGCCACATCACAATCGTTGTTGGCGACAAAGAAGTAAAAACTTCAAACAAAGCAGTAACTACAGAAGAAGCAAAATAATTTCAATCTCATTAAGGAGGGAATACAGTGGGTCAAAAAATTAATCCTATCGGACTTCGTGTCGGAATCATTCGTGACTGGGATGCGAAATGGTATGCAGAAAAAGATTTCGCTACTCTATTACATGAAGACTTAAAAGTTCGTAAATATATCGCAGAAAACTTAAAAGACGCTTCTGTTTCTCGTGTAGAAATCGAACGCGCAGCGAACCGTGTAAACATCGCTATCCACACTGGTAAACCTGGTATGGTTATCGGTAAAGGCGGATCAGAAATCGAAAAATTACGTAACGCATTAAACAGCTTAACTGGTAAACGTGTTCACATCAACGTTATTGAAATCAAAAAGGTTGATATGGATGCTACATTAGTTGCGGAAAACATTGCACGTCAATTAGAAAACCGTGTATCATTCCGTCGTGCTCAAAAACAAGCGATCCAACGTGCTATGAAGTTAGGTGCTAAAGGTATCAAAACTCAAGTATCAGGTCGTTTAGGCGGCGCAGACATCGCGCGTGCTGAACAATATTCAGAAGGAACTGTTCCACTTCATACATTACGTGCTGACATTGATTACGCACATGCAGAAGCAGACACTACTTACGGTAAATTAGGTGTTAAAGTATGGATCTATCGTGGTGAAGTTCTTCCTACAAAGAAGTCTAGTGAAGGAGGAAAATAGTAATGTTATTACCTAAACGTGTAAAATACCGTCGTCAACATAGACCTAAAACAACTGGTCGTTCTAAAGGCGGAAACGAAGTAACATTTGGTGAATATGGTTTACAAGCAACTACAGCTGCTTGGATTACATCTCGTCAAATTGAATCAGCTCGTATTGCAATGACTCGTTACATGAAACGTGGCGGGAAAGTTTGGATTAAAATCTTCCCTCACACACCATATACTAAAAAACCATTAGAAGTACGTATGGGATCTGGTAAAGGTGCAGTTGAAGGATGGGTAGCAGTAGTAAAACCTGGACGTATTATGTTTGAAATCGCAGGCGTATCTGAAGAAGTAGCGCGCGAAGCATTACGTTTAGCATCTCACAAACTTCCAGTGAAAACTAAGTTTGTAAAACGTGAAGAATTGGGTGGTGACACAAATGAAAGCTAAGGAAATTAGAGATTTAACCACTTCAGAAATTGAAACTAAAGTAAAATCGCTTAAAGAGGAACTTTTCAACCTACGCTTTCAGTTAGCTACAGGTCAACTTGAAAATACAGCACGTATTCGCGAAGTGAAAAAATCAATCGCGCGTATGAAAACTGTTGTACGTGAAAGAGAAATCGAGCAACAAAAAACTGAACAAAAATAATTTTTAAGGAATAGGAGGGAACTCTTGTGAGCGAAAGAAACGATCGTAAAGTTTACACAGGTAAAGTTGTATCTGACAAAATGGATAAAACTATCACTGTTGTAGTTGAAACTTACAAAACACATTCTTTATACGGCAAACGTGTAAAGTACTCTAAAAAATATAAAGCACATGATGAAAACAACACAGCGAAAATGGGCGATATCGTAAAAATTATGGAAACACGTCCTTTATCAGCTACAAAACGCTTCCGTTTAGTAGAAGTTGTTGAAGAATCAATTATCATTTAATAAGTAAATTAGATAAAGGAGGTAACTCGAATGATCCAACAAGAATCACGCTTGAAAGTAGCAGATAACTCTGGTGCTCGTGAAGTATTAACTATTAAAGTATTAGGCGGATCTGGTCGTAAAACAGCTAACATCGGTGACGTAATCGTATGTACAGTTAAAAATGCTACACCAGGTGGCGTTGTTAAAAAAGGTGACGTTGTTAAAGCTGTTATCGTTCGTACTAAATCTGGTGTACGTCGTAACGACGGTTCATACATCAAATTTGACGAAAACGCTTGTGTTATCATCCGTGATGACAAAGGACCTCGTGGAACACGTATCTTTGGACCTGTTGCACGTGAATTACGTGAAGGTAACTTCATGAAAATCGTTTCATTAGCACCTGAAGTATTATAATAAACACTAATAAAGAGGAGGTGTCTACGACATGCATATTAAAAAAGGCGACAAAGTTATCGTTATCACAGGTAAAGATAAAGGTAAAACAGGAACAGTAATCGAAGCTCTTCCTAAAAAAGATCGCGTAGTTGTTGAAGGTGTAAACATCGCAAAAAAACACCAAAAACCTACTCAAATGAATCCTGAAGGCGGCATCGTTGAATTTGAAGCTGCAATTCACGTTTCAAATGTTATGTTAATTGACCCAAAAACAAACAAACCAACACGTGTTGGTACGAAAATAGAAGATGGCAAGAAAGTACGTGTAGCTAAGAAATCTGGAGAAATCATTAAATAATTATCTGGAAGGAGGTTCTCACATTGACACAAACACGTTTAAAAGAAAAATTCATTAAAGAAATCTCACCTGAAATGATGAAGAAATTTAATTACGCATCAGTGATGGAAGTACCAAAAATCGAAAAAATCGTAGTAAACATGGGTATCGGTGACGCTGTTCAAAACTCTAAAGTCTTAGACTCAGCAGTTGAAGAATTACAAGCAATCACTGGTCAAAAACCAATGGTTACACGTGCTAAAAAATCAATCGCAACATTCCGTTTACGTGAAGGTATGCCAATCGGAGCAAAAGTTACTTTACGTGGCGAAAGAATGTACGAATTCTTTGATAAATTAGTAAACGTTTCATTACCTCGTGTACGTGACTTCCGTGGTATCTCAAACAAAGCGTTTGACGGTCGCGGTAACTACACATTAGGTGTAAAAGAACAATTAATTTTCCCTGAAATCGATTATGATAAAGTAAGTAAAACACGCGGAATGGATATCGTTATCGTAACTACTGCTAACACTGACGAGGAAGCTCGTGAATTGTTAACACAATTCGGTATGCCATTTCAAAAGTAATCTCTAATATAAAAGGAGGCTAAATTTAGTGGCTAAAAAATCAATGATCGCTAAACAACAGCGTAAACAAAAATTTAAAGTACAAGAATACACTCGTTGTGAACGTTGCGGACGTCCACATTCAGTATTACGCAAATTCAAACTTTGCCGTATTTGTTTCCGTGAATTAGCTTATAAAGGTCAGATTCCTGGCGTTAAAAAAGCAAGCTGGTAAAATTCAAACCTGAAAGGAGGATATTTTAAATGACTATGTCAGATCCAATCGCAGATATGCTAACTCGCGTACGTAACGCAAACATGGTACGTCACGAGAAATTAGAATTACCTGCATCAAACATTAAAAAAGAAATCGCTGAAATCCTTAAACGTGAAGGATTCGTTAAAAGTGTTGAATATATTGAAGATGATAAACAAGGTGTTATCCGTATGTTCTTAAAATACGGTTCTAACAACGAACGTGTTATCACTGGTTTAAAACGTATCTCTAAACCTGGTTTACGTGTATACGCGAAAGCTGATGAATTACCAAAAGTATTAAATGGTTTAGGTATTGCATTAGTTTCAACTTCTGAAGGTGTATTAACTGATAAAGAAGCGCGTCAACGTAACATCGGTGGAGAAGTATTAGCTTACATCTGGTAAGAATTATTAAAGAAGGAGGTGCCGACTAATGAGTCGTGTTGGTAAGAAGATTATTGAAATCCCAGCTGGGGTTGACATTAAAATCGACGGTAATACTGTAACGGTTAAAGGACCTAAAGGTGAATTAACTAGAACATTTAACGAAGAAATGACATATAAATTAGAAGACAATACTTTAGAAGTAGTTCGTCCATCTGATTCTAAAGCTCATAAAACAATCCACGGAACTACACGTGCTTTAATCGCTAACATGGTTGAAGGTGTATCTAAAGGATTTGAAAAGAACTTAGAATTAATCGGGGTTGGTTACCGTGCTCAAATGCAAGGTAAAAACTTAATCCTTAACGTTGGATACTCTCACCCAATTGAAATCGTAGCTGAAGATGGTATTACATTATCAGTAGATAAAAATACGAAAGTAAAAGTTGAAGGTATTTCTAAAGAACGTGTTGGAGCAATCGCTTCAAATATCCGTGCTACTCGTCCTCCAGAGCCTTACAAAGGTAAAGGTGTACGTTACGAAGGCGAATATGTTCGTCGTAAAGAAGGTAAAACTGGTAAGTAATCTCTAAAATAGGAAAGGAGAATATTCATGATCACTAAAATCGATAAGAACAAAGTGCGTATGAAAAGACATGCTCGTGTACGTAGTAGATTAGCTGGTACTACTGAGCGTCCTCGTTTAAACGTATATCGTTCAAACAAACACATTTACGCACAAGTGATTGATGACGTTAAAGGTGTAACTTTAGCTCAAGCATCAACACAAGATAAAGGTTTAGGCTTAGAAGCTACTTCAAATGTTGAAGCAGCAGCTAAAGTCGGTGAAGCAGTTGCTAAATTAGCAGTAGAAAAAGGCGTTAAAGCAGTTGTATTCGACCGCGGAGGATATTTATTCCACGGACGTGTAAAAGCATTAGCTGATGCAGCACGCGAAAACGGTTTAGAATTTTAATAAAAGGAGGAACTCTTAATGCGTCGTGAAAAAGAAGTTAAAGAATTTGAAGAACGCGTAGTTACCATCAACCGTGTATCTAAAGTTGTTAAGGGTGGACGTCGTATGCGTTTCACTGCTTTAGTAGTTGTTGGAGATAAAAATGGTCGCGTTGGTTTCGGTACTGGTAAAGCACAAGAAGTACCAGAAGCGATTAAAAAAGCAATCGAAGATGCTAAGAAAAACTTAATCACTGTTCCTCGTGTTAAAGGTACAACACCTCACGAAGTTACAGGTAGATTCGGAGCAGGAAGCGTATTAATCAAACCTGCAGCACCTGGTACAGGAGTTATCGCTGGTGGTCCAGTCCGTGCCGTGTTAGAATTAGCTGGTATTACTGATATCTTAAGTAAATCATTAGGTTCAAATACACCAATCAACATGGTTCGCGCTACTGTTCAAGGTTTAAAAGAACTTAAAGTTGCTGAAGATGTGGCTAAATTACGTGGTAAATCAGTCGAAGAATTATACAATTAAGGAGGGCATAAACAATGGCTAAAATTAAGATTACCCTCACTCGTAGTATTATCGGTCGTCCTGAAACACAACGTAAAACTGTTAAAGCTTTAGGGCTTAACAAAATGCATCAAACAGTTGAAGTTGATGACAACCCTGCGATTCGTGGGCAAATTAACAAAGTAAGTCACTTAGTGACAGTAACAGAAGCATAAAATTTTTAAGAATAAGGAGGTGCCGAAATGAAATTACATGAAATGAAACCAGTTGAAGGCGCTCGTAAAGAACGTAACCGTGTTGGTCGCGGTATGGCTTCAGGTAATGGTAAAACAAGTGGACGTGGTCACAAAGGTCAAAAAGCACGTTCTGGTGGTGGAGTACGTTTAGGTTTTGAAGGTGGACAATTACCTTTATTCCGTCGTTTACCAAAACGTGGATTTACAAACATTAACCGTAAAGACTATGCGATTGTTAACTTAGACCAATTAAACCGTTTTGAAGAAGGTACAGAAGTAACACCAGCTTTACTTATTGAATCAGGTGTAGTATCTAACGAAAAATCAGGTATTAAAATTCTTGGTAATGGTGAATTAACAGCAAAGTTAACAGTAAAAGCTCATAAATTTTCAGCTTCAGCGAAAGAAGCAATTGAAGGTAAGGGCGGAACAACTGAGGTGATCTAATGTTTGATACGCTTATTAGTTTCTTTAAAGTAAAAGAAATACGTAGCAAAATCATCTTTACACTCGCAATGTTAATTATCTTTAAAATCGGAACATATATTCCGGTTCCAGGTGTCAACCCAGCAGCGTTTGAAAGTCAGACCAATAAAGGTATTACTGATTTGATGAATACGTTTGGTGGGGGAGCACTGCAAAACTTCTCCATTCTTGCAATGGGGATTATGCCCTACATTACTGCATCAATCGTCGTTCAATTACTGCAAATGGATGTTGTACCCAAGTTTACAGAATGGTCTAAACAAGGTGAAGTTGGACGTAAAAAGCTAACGCAATTTACGCGTTACTTCACAATTGTATTAGCATTCATTCAAGGGTTTGGTATGAGTTATAGTTTCAATAACATGTTAGGTGGTCAATTGATCACGAATACAAGTATATGGAACTTCATTCTTATCGCTATCGTGTTAACAGCAGGTACTGCATTTTTAATGTGGTTAGGTGAACAAATTACACAACACGGTGTTGGTAATGGTATTTCTATTATCATCTTCGGTGGTATTTTATCTTCTATTCCACCAGCGTTAATTCAGTTCTATCAACAATCATTTGTTGGTGCGAACGATACAACAATGGCAGTTTTAGAAGCGATTGGTATTTTTATTGGTATGATACTTCTTACTGCTTTTGCAGTATTCGTACTTCAAGCAGTTCGTAAAATTCCAATTCAATATGCGAAACGCACAACAGGTAACAGATTAGCACCACAAGCAACATTCTTACCGTTAAAGGTTAATGCTGCTGGGGTTATTCCGGTTATCTTTGCAATGGCGTTTTTCATGCTTCCGAAGACGTTACAATTACTCTTCCCGAAAGCGGATTGGGCAAAAACTTTAGCAGCACATTCTGATCCGGCACAGCCGATCGGTATGATTGTATATGTAATATTAATTATTGCATTTGCTTACTTTTATGCATTTGTTCAAGTTAATCCTGAACAAATGGCTGACAATTTAAGAAAACAGGGTAGTTACGTGCCGGGAATTCGTCCTGGTAAAAATACTCAAAACTATATTACAAAAGTTCTTTATCGTTTAACTTTTGTTGGTTCTTTATTCTTAGCAGGTATTGCAGTGTTACCATTAATCGTTTCAGATTTCTTAAACTTACCGCAATCATTACGCATTGGTGGAACAAGTTTATTAATCGTAATTGGGGTGGCATTAGAGACAATTGCTCAGTTAAAGGCTCAACTTGGTCAACGTGAATATAAAGGTTTTAAAAGACGTTAATGTCTGGAGGGCATTTTATGAATATCATTTTAATGGGCTTACCTGGCGCAGGTAAAGGGACTCAAGCGAGTGAAATTATTAAGAAATACCCAATTCCTCATATTTCTACTGGAGACATGTTCCGTGCAGCTATCAAAAATAATACTGAGCTTGGTCAAAAAGCAAAGTCATTTATGGATAACGGCGAACTTGTTCCAGATGAAGTTACGATTGGTATCGTTCGTGAAAGATTGTTAGAAGAAGATGCTAAACGCGGTTTCCTACTTGATGGTTTCCCAAGAACAGTTGAGCAGGCTGAAGCACTGAACGAAATGTTAGCTGCTGTGGATCGTAAGATTGAAGGTGTAATTAACATTGATGTTCAGGAAGAAGAATTGATGAACCGTTTAACGGGACGTCGTATTTGCGAAACTTGTGGGACAACTTATCATTTAGTGTTCAATCCACCTAAAGTAGAAGGTATTTGTGATATTGATGGTGGAAAGTTATATCAACGTGCAGATGATAATCCTGAAACAGTTCGTACACGTTTAGACGTAAACATTAAACAAACGAAACCATTACTTGATTTCTATACAAATCAAGGTGTGCTTTTCAATGTTGATGGTTCGAAAGACATTAAGGATGTTACTACTGAAGTTGAGAAGGTATTAAATCAGCTTTAATCGTTTACCGAGATTCACCTCCTGGTGAGTTGCTTAAGTGGATGTGATCAGTTGAATCAAGTAAGTATTGGTCAAATTGTCACGAGTAATCGTGGCAAAGATAAAGGGTTACCTGGAGTCATTATTGCTATTATCGATCATCGATTTGTACTTGTTGCAGACGGAGATAAACGGACTTATGAATATCCAAAGAAAAAGAACCTGTCGCATTTAATACTAAGTGATGAACACTCACCTGAAATTAAATCGAGTATTTCTGAAGCAGGTTTTGTAACAGACGCTAAATTACGTTACGTTTTGCAAAAATATACCGCTCGAATTTCGGAATCTTGATAAAAAGGGGGAATTTGAAAATGGCTAAACAAGATGTAATTGAATTAGAAGGTACTGTATTAGATACTTTACCAAATGCAATGTTTAAAGTAGAATTAGAAAATGGTCATGAGATCTTAGCGCATGTTAGCGGTAAAATTCGTATGAACTACATCCGTATTCTACCTGGCGACAAAGTAACTGTTGAAATGAGTCCTTACGATTTAACTCGTGGACGCATTACGTATCGTTATAAATAATAAGAACTCCAATATTAAATTAGGAGGTAAGAAACATGAAAGTTAGACCATCAGTAAAACCCATTTGTGAAAAATGTAAAGTTATTCGCAGAAAAGGTAAAGTAATGGTAATTTGTGAAAATCCAAAACACAAACAAAAACAAGGATAAGAAAACAGGAGGTGCAATATAAATGGCACGTATCGCAGGTGTAGACGTACCACGTGAGAAACGCGTAGTGATCGCATTAACTTACGTTTATGGTATTGGTAAAACAACAGCTCAAAAAATCTTAGCAGCTGCTAATGTTAACGAGAGTACTCGTGTGCGCGACTTAACAGAAGATGAATTAAACAGAATCCGTGAACAAGTAGATGGATACAAAGTTGAAGGTGACTTACGTCGTGAGATCAACTTAAACATCAAACGTTTAATGGAAATTGCTTCATACAGAGGTATTCGTCACCGTCGTGGTTTACCAACACGTGGACAAAATACTAAAAACAATGCACGTACTCGTAAAGGTCCAGTTAAGACCGTTGCTAACAAGAAGAAATAATAAGTAAAGGAGTGAGCTAAATGGCACGTAAACAAGTATCACGTAAGCGTAGAGTTAAAAAGAATATTGAGTCTGGTGTTGCACACATCCGTTCAACATTCAACAATACAATCGTAACAATTACTGATGAATTCGGTAATGCTTTATCATGGTCATCTGCTGGTGCGTTAGGTTTCAGAGGTTCTCGTAAATCTACACCATTCGCAGCTCAAATGGCATCAGAAACTGCATCTAAAGCAGCTATGGAACATGGTTTAAAAACTGTAGAAGTTACTGTTAAAGGACCTGGTCAAGGTCGTGAAGCAGCAATTCGTGCGTTACAATCAGCTGGTTTAGAAATTACAGCGATTAAAGACGTTACACCAGTACCACATAACGGTTGTCGTCCACCGAAACGTCGTCGCGTATAATTTTCAATTAGTATCAAAGACACTTATAATAGTATATGGAACTAAAATAAAATTATTCGACGTTGTTGAAGGAGGATTATTACATGATTGAAATCGAAAAACCTAGAATTGAGACAGTTGAAATTAGTGAAGATTCTAAATTCGGTAAATTCGTAGTTGAACCGTTAGAACGTGGTTATGGTACAACATTAGGAAACTCCTTACGTCGTATCCTATTATCTTCATTACCAGGTGCGGCTGTTAAGAATATTGAAATCGAAGGTGTCTTACATGAATTCTCAGCTGTTGAGAATGTAGTGGAAGATGTTACAACAATGATCATGAACATCAAAAAGCTTGCGCTTAAAATCTACTCTGATGAAGATAAAACGCTTGAAATTGATGTAAAAGATGAAGGCGTTGTTACTGCGAAAGATATTATGCATGACAGTGATGTTGAAATTTTAAATCCTGATTTAAAAATCGCAACAGTATCTAAAGGTGGACACTTAAAAATGCGTTTGGTAGCAAATGCAGGACGTGGTTACACTTTAGCTGAAGATAATAACACAAGTGATTTACCAATTGGAGTAATTCCAGTTGATTCAATCTACACACCAGTTGAGCGTGTAAACTACACAGTAGAGAATACACGTGTTGGTCAAAGTACTAACTTTGACAAATTAACTTTAGATGTATGGACTGATGGATCATTAACACCACAAGAAGCTATTTCTTTAGGTGCTAAGATTATGACAGAACATTTAAACATCTTCGTTGACTTAACTGATGAAGCACAAAATGCTGAAATCATGATTGAAAAAGAAGAAGATCACAAAGAAAAAGTACTTGAAATGTCGATTGAAGAACTTGATTTATCAGTTCGTTCTTATAACTGTCTGAAACGTGCAGGTATTAATTCTGTTCAGGAATTAGCCGACAAATCAGAAGCTGATATGATGAAAGTTCGTAACTTAGGACGCAAGTCTTTAGAAGAAGTTAAATTTAAATTAGAAGACTTAGGTCTTGGATTAAGAAAAGAAGACTAGTTAAAGGAGGTTACGATTCATGGGTTACAGAAAATTAGGTCGTACATCAGATCAACGTAAAGCTATGTTACGCGATTTAGCAACTTCTTTAATCGTTAACGAGCGAATCGAAACGACTGAAGCACGCGCGAAAGAATTACGTAAAATCGTAGAAAAATTAATTACTTTAGGTAAACGTGGAGACTTACATGCTCGCCGTCAAGCAGCTGAAGTTTTACGTCGTGTTGAAATTTTAAACGAAGATGAAACTACACAATTCGCAATTCAAAAATTATTCTCTGACATTGCTCCTCGTTACACAGAGCGTCAAGGTGGATATACTAGAATTATGAAAGTTGGACCACGTCGTGGAGACGGTTCAGAAATGGTTATCATCGAATTAGTATAATAATAATCATCATGGATTTAGGGATCACTTATCTTACACATACACACATAAGCAAATGAGTGCAACGATAATGTTTGCCACACACAGATATTGTCTAGCTCAGAGTACTTCGCCATAATAGAATAACGTTTTGCGTGACCTCTAGGCGGAGTGCGCGCTTTTTTCATTATTAAATCCGGAATTCCGGGTTTTTTATTTATATACAGACATTTTGTTTTGTGTTAATGATTTATGGTATAAATAATTAACAGAACATGAAATGTATTGATTTAAATTAAAAAAAGAAAGGTGAATGTATGGAACCGATCATTACAATAAACAATTTATCATATACTTATGATGGTCAGAGTATTCCCGCAATTGACGATCTTTCTTTAACGATTAATAAAGGCGAATGGATTTCCATTGTTGGTCATAACGGTTCAGGTAAGTCGACTTTACTTAAACTGATCGGTGGTATTGAACCTATCCAAAAAGGTGACATTACAATTAATAAAATCAAACTCAGAGAAGATACAATCCAATCTGTACATGAACAGTTAGGCATAGTATTTCAAAATCCGGATAACCAATTTGTTGGTGCAACAGTTGAAGATGACATTGCCTTCGGATTAGAAAATTATGGTGTCCCTCATGATGAAATGCATGTACGTGTAAATCAGGCTTTAGAGGCCG
Organism: Macrococcus epidermidis; assembly: GCF_024205965.1. NCBI lineage: Bacteria > Bacillati > Bacillota > Bacilli > Caryophanales > Staphylococcaceae > Macrococcus > Macrococcus epidermidis. The sequence continues at coordinate 344,850 of NZ_CP073819.1, forward strand.
TTGAAATGTCACATATGAGAAGACATGAACCACATCATTTATCTGGTGGTCAGAAGCAGCGTGTAGCGATAGCAAGCGTATTGGCGCTACAACCTGAAATCATCATTTTAGACGAAGCGACATCAATGCTGGATCCTGAAGGGCGTACTGAAATATTAAGAATAATAAAGCGTGTACAACAAACACATCGGCTTACAATTATACATATTACGCATCATCTGGAAGAAACGCTGGACAGTGATCGCATCTTTGTAATGAACAAAGGCAGTGTTGTGCTGTCCGGCACACCGGAAACGATATATAAAAGTGCTGATGAATTAATCTCTATAGGACTTGATTTGCCATTTGAAATGAAAGTAAATCGACTATTATTTAATCAGGATGAATTTATAACAACAGAGGAGTTGCTCAAGAAACTATGAAGATACAATTAAACGACGTTGGTTTTCATTATTCTAAAGACACTCCTTTTGAAGTTCGTGCTTTAACAGACATTAATATGACGTTTGTTGAGAATAAATTTTATGCGATTATCGGACATACTGGATCAGGTAAATCTACTGTGATTCAGCATTTAAATACACTGATTAAACCGACAGAAGGTAACATCGATATTGATGGACAAGTGATAACTCACAAAACGAAGAATAAATATCTCAAACCTATACGAAAAAAAGTCGGGATGGTCTTTCAGTTTGCAGAGCAGCAATTATTTGAAGAAACTGTGCTTAAAGATATCATGTTTGGTCCTTTGAACTATGGTATAGCGGAAAAAGTTGCTGAGGCACGCGCACGTGAACTATTTAAATTATTTGGTATGGATGAGTCTGTCCTTCATAAAAGCCCGTTTGAGCTCTCTGGAGGGCAAATGCGACGTGTTGCAATAATGGGAGTACTTGCGATGAAACCTGATGTACTAATCGTTGATGAACCAACAGCAGGACTTGATCCGAGAGGACAACAGGAAATTATGACTTTGTTTCATCAGCTGCAGCAAGATTTAGGGATCACTGTTATATTAGTTACACATCAAATGGACCAGGCAGCCCGTGCTGATTATTTATATGTGATGCATCAAGGAGAGTTAGTAGATCAAGGTACACCTCAAGAAATATTCAGTAAAGATTTAACACACTTTGACATCCATCCACCTGAGATTACACAGTTACAAAGAAAGTTTGAAACAAAATATAATACTAAATTGCCATACACTGCGCTTTCGATAGAAGATTTTAATGCAATGTATCAAGAATGGAGGAAAAGCCATGCTTGATAAAATGATTCTTGGTAGATTTGTCCCAATTGACTCTTTCGTACATTCGTTAGATCCGAGAGCGAAGTTGATCTTTGTATTTATTATGACGATACTCGTTTTCTTTATGGATAACTGGTATGGTTATCTGTTTGGTTTTGTATTGGTATTCCTCATTATTAAATTATCTAATCTTAAATTTATGTTTGTTTTTAATGGTATTAAGCCTATCCTGTTTTTAATCATTTTTACATTTTTAATGCATGTCTTTTTGACGAAGGGCGGAAGAACATTATTCGACTGGGGAATATTTAATATTCAAATGGATGGTGTATTGATGGGGATAATGATTTCATTTCGCTTTATTATTATTATCTTCTTATCGACAGTAATGACACTCACGACAAGTCCAATCGCTTTGACTGATGCAATTGAATCAATATTAAATCCATTCAAGAAAATAAAGTTACCAGTACATGAACTTGCGCTAATGATGTCTATCGCTCTTCGTTTTATTCCAACATTGATGGATGAAACGCAGAAAGTAATGAAAGCACAAATGTCTCGAGGTAGTGATTTAGCGAGTGGGAACGCATTGCAACGCTTCAAAGCAATTGGACCATTGCTTATTCCGTTATTTGTATCAGCATTTAAACGCGCAGATGATTTAGCGATTGCCATGGAAGTAAGAGGATATAAAGGAGACACTGGACGCACAAAATATCGACAACTTAAATGGCAAACGAAAGATACACTTACGATACTTACACTTATTCCAATCGGTGTCATCATATTTATATTAAGGAGCATCACATAAATGGAACGCATATTGTTACAACTCTCATATAACGGTGCGGACTTTCAGGGATTTCAAATTCAGAATGAAGGTCGCACCGTGCAATATGAATTAGAACGTATATTAAAACGCATGCATAAAGATTTTATCAGAATTCATCCGTCCTCTCGAACAGATAAAGGTGTACATGCATTGATGCAGTACGTCCATTTCGATACACCATTGTCACTACCGACAAATAAATGGCAACATGCCTTTAATTCTGCATTACCAGACGATATATATATCAATCAAGTGACAAAGATTAATGCAGATTTTCATTCCCGTTATGACTGTGTAGGTAAAGCATATCGCTATAAAGTTTATAAAGCGCCTCATAGAGATGTGCTGAAAAGAGGCATTGAAACGCATATTACTGAAACATTAGATACTCGAAAGATGAATGAAGCGGCACAATACTTCATTGGCACACACGACTTTACATCGTTTTGTTCGGCGAAGACAGAAATTGAGAATAAAGAACGTACAATGTATAAATTTGAAGTGATAGAAACTGATACAGGTTATGAATTCTTCGTCATTGGAAGCGGCTTTCTTTATAACATGGTCCGTATTATGGTGCATTTCTTAATGGACGTAGGACGAGGGAAAAGACAAGGGTCAGAAATACCCGCAATCATTGCAGCCAGTGATAGAACGAAAGCAGGAAAGACAGCGCCAGCTGAAGGATTATATTTAGAAAAGATCTATCTGTCACCTGAAGAACTCACACAAGATATACCGAAAGGGACAACCATCACACTTAAACCAACCCGCAGACAATTAACACCACAATCTTAAATCCGTTATAACGAATATGAATAAAAATAAATAAAAAGAATTTGGGAATAAGATTGACAAACACCCTTGAAATGTTATAAGATAGACAACGGTATTGTTTAATATCAACCACGACAATAAGCCCCGGAAACTTATTGTGTTACAGATATATAAGCAGGATTCAGAGGGAATTTTTTTTATTTTAGGAGGAAAATATAATGCGTCAAACATTCATGGCAAACGAAGCAAACATTGACCGCAAATGGTACGTAATTGATGCTGAAGGTAAGACTATGGGTCGCCTTTCATCAGAAGTTGCATCAATCTTACGCGGTAAACATAAACCAACATTCACACCACACGTAGATTGTGGAGATCACGTTATCTTAATTAACGCTGAAAAAATCTATTTATCAGGTAACAAAGCAGAAGACAAAATTTACTACCGTCACTCATTACACCCAGGTGGAATTAAATCTATCTCAGCTGGTGAATTACGTGAGAAAAACCCAGTTCGTTTAATGGAAACATCAATTAAAGGTATGTTACCAAAAGGTTCTTTAGGCGACAAAATGTTCAAAAAATTACATGTTTATGCTGGAGCAGAGCATCCACATGCAGCACAACAACCTGAAAACTACGAGTTACGTGGTTAATTAAGAGGAGGACAATACATTGGCACAAGTTGAATATAAAGGCACAGGCCGTCGTAAACATTCAGTAGCACGTGTTCGTTTAATTCCTGGAGAAGGAAACATCACAATCAACAACCGTGACGTACGTGACTACTTACCATTCGAATCATTAATCTTAGACTTAAACCAACCATTCGATATTACTGAAACTAAAGGTAACTATGACGTTTTAGTAAACGTTAAAGGTGGCGGTTTAACTGGACAAGCACAAGCAATCCGTCATGGTATTTCTCGTGCATTATTAGAAGCAGATCCTGAGTACCGTGGATCATTAAAACGCGCAGGCATGTTAACACGTGACCCACGTATGAAAGAACGTAAGAAGCCAGGTCTTAAAGGCGCTCGTCGTTCACCACAGTTCTCAAAACGTTAAGCTGCAGCTGTTGCGAATTTATTCGCTTACAGATGGAGTTCGCAAATTGCGTCAGCAATTTGTGTTCAACTGAAAATACGTTTAAAGCACTCTTTGGATTATTCCAAAGAGTGCTTTTTTGTGTTTATATTGATAGATTCAGTTACCCCTAAGTGATATTTGAGGCAATTCTATGCAATCGGAAAAATTAGAAATCCTTTAATATCAAAGTTTACAACAGTATATACAATTGTACGAAATCCTAAAGTTTTTTGAACGTAAAAACCAGGTCTTAAAGCGTCAGTCACTCACTACAGTTCTCAAATTGTTTCAGCAATTTTTTTCAAAAAAATATACGTTTACAGCACTTTCCAACTCATGTTGGGGGGTGCTTATTTGTTTCAAAAATAATAAATTGATATCCTTTGAATCAATTTATTGAAAATCATTGAAATTCAAAATTGTATAAATTCATTAATACTTATTAAAGTGCTTATAACCTCGTGAAAAGATAAAGCATTTCATTGTTTAGTAAGTATTTTCTATTAATTTACCTTCTGTTTACTTTTAAACTTTAAGATTAATTTAAGGAGGGAATAAAATGAATAAATCAGTATTAAAATTAGATGAAGTAAATAAAATAGTTAAAGGTGCACACTTAATTCAAAATATTTCTTTTGATATAAAAGAAGGAGAAATTGTTGGATTTTTAGGTGCTAATGGTGCAGGTAAGACAACGACAATGAGAATGATAGTAGGATTGTCGAAAATAACATCTGGTGAAATCCAAATTTGTAATAGCAGTATTAATACCAATTTTAAAGAAGCAGTTAAAAATATTGGTGCAATAATCGAAAATCCAGATTTTTATAATTATTTGTCAGGATATGAAAATTTAAAACTTTGTGCAAATCAATATGATAATGTGACTGAGGAAAGAATACAAGATGTCATAAAGTTGGTTAGATTAGATAATAAAATACATCAAAAGGTAGCACATTATTCTTTAGGAATGAAACAACGTTTAGGTATAGGACAAGCGATACTACATCAACCAAAATTATTAATACTTGATGAACCTCTCAACGGATTAGATCCAGATGGTATAAGTGAATTTAGATTATTGATGAATTATTTAGCCAAAAAAGAAAATACTGCAATTTTAATATCAAGTCATTTATTGACTGAAATGAGTTTGGTAGCAGATAGAGTTGTTATTTTAGATAATGGAAAAATAATTGGAAGAGAAGAGATTTTAAATGATCAGTTTGACTTAGAGAAAAAATATAGAGAAATTGTAGGAGGATATCATGAAAGTTTTAATTAAAAATGAACTATATAAAATGAAGTCACGTAAATTGTTATGGGTTATCTTGATTTTTCTAATTGTTTTTGCAATTGCAAGTATCATTTCACAATATCAACCAAATTATTCGGACAATTGGAAATCTGAGTTGAATCAAGAAAATAAGAATTATGAAACGCAATTAACTATTGATAATATTCATCCTATACTTAAAAAAGATATAGAAAATAAAAAGAAAATAAATGAATATCGAATAAAAAATAACATCCCACCCGTCAAAGAAAATGTATTTGAGGATATGTTAAAAACGTCAGGTCTAATTGAATTTGTTATTATCGGGATGATAATCTTATCTTCAGATATTGTTTCGAGCGAGTTCTCGAATAAAACAATTAAATTTTTATTAATTCGTCCATACCATCGTTGGCAATTTATTATAAGTAAATTTATAAGTTTAATTATAATCTCGACTATTTTGTTAATAATAATTGGTGTAGTTACATTAATAACTTCTATGATTGCTAATCAATTTAATTTTGAATCAACTAATTTATTTATTAATCAAAATAATGAAATTTATAACGGTAATTTGTTAAAATTAACATTGCAATTTTATGGATCAAGTTTGGTATCAATTATATTTTATGTTTCATTAGGTTTAATGATTTCAACATTATTAAGAAGTAGTATGTTGGCAGTCGGATTATCACTATTGATCATGATTACCTCAAATAGCTTAGTAGCTCTTTCTGAAAAAATTGACATTTTAAAGTATACTCCTGTTCCAAACATTGATATGAGTTCATTTATATATCATTTAAATCTAAATGATGATATTAATATAGTTTTTGCTATATTGACACTATTCATATATGTAATTGTATTTATTATCATTAGTATTATATACTTTGAGAAAAAGGATGTTACTAGGTAGGTGTAAGGATTGAAAGATTATAAAATATTGATAGTAGATGATGAGATAGGTCTTACTTTCATGCTAGAAAAAGTATTTCAAAAAGAGGGTTTTAATAAAATTATTTGTAAACATGACGGAAAAACTACTTTAGAATATATTCAAAATAACAAAGTAGATTTAATATTACTAGATATTATGTTACCAGATATGGATGGTTTTGAACTTTGTAAAAAGATAAGAATGCAATCATTCGTTCCTATCATTTTCCTTACTGCAAAATCAAGTGATTTAGATAAAATAACGGGTTTAACTGTCGGCGGTGATGACTATATAACTAAACCATTTAATCCATTAGAAATAGTTGCACGTGTTAAAGCAAAATTTCGTAGAGAAGAAAGTTATAACCAACATTATAATTTGAAGCATTATAATTATGGATATCTTATAATCGATGAAGAAGCTGGAGAAGTATTTGTAAATAAGAAAAGTATTAGTTTACCAGCAAAAGAATATGAGTTACTATTATTCTTTATTAAAAATCCTAATCAAATATTTACAACATCTGAAATTTATTACAAAGTATGGGGGATGGATAATTTTGGTGTTGAAAAAACAGTTTCTGTGCATATAAATAGATTAAGAAAAAAAATTGGATTAAATACAAATAAATCTTCACCAATTGTCAATTTGAGAGGCATTGGATATAAATTTGTTCCACCAAAGGAAGATGATTATGCTGAAGAGAAATAAAGTAGCTTTCAAGTTTATTGTTCATTTTATTACACAACAAATTTTGTTACTAACTGCTTTATTTATTCCAGCTATACCTTTTTTAATTTTTAATGGTGAGGTGCCAAATAATCAGAATTTAGCAGTAGCAGCATTCTTCATGTATGTTCTTTATTGTATATTTTATGGATATTATATTGCAGTTCCTATCATTAATATCATAAACAATTTAAATAAATTATCTGAAGGTAATTATATTGCAAGCAATAAGAAAAGTAATTTATTCTTTTCAAAATATTTATATAAAGAAGTTTATGAAGATCTAGAGAATTTGGCGACAACTTTGCAACAGAATGAACTGAATAAAATAAAATTTGAAGAAGAGAGGTATAACTGGGCATCTGGCATCGCTCATGATATTAAGACTCCTCTAACTTATATTACAGGATACTCAACTATGCTTTTAGAAGAAAAATATAATTGGAATCAAGGTGAAAAAAAAGAATTCCTACAACAGATTAAACTTAAGTCTGAACATATTGAAGATTTGATTGGGGATTTAACTATAATATTTCAAATAGAGCAAAATAAGTTAATGATAGTAAAAAAAGAAGAAATAAATTTAATAGATTTTTTAAAAGTAATTATTAAAGAAATTGCAATATTGAACCCAGAATATATCTATGAATTTAATTCTTTAGAGAATGAAATAATATGTTGTATAGATAAGAAACTATTTCAACGTGCAATAACAAATTTAATAATTAATGCAGTGACTCATAATCCAAAAGGGACAAAAATTATTATTGATGCCTCTATACATGCAAATTATATCGAATTAAGCATAATAGATAATGGGAATGGGATGAATCAACAAGCAGTGAATCGTATATTTGAACAATATTATAGAGGTACTGATACATCTATCCCATCTGGAGGGACAGGATTAGGCTTATCTATCGTTAAAAGTATTGTAACTATGCATGAAGGTACTGTAGAAGTAGAATCAAAATTAGGATATGGAACAAAGTTTAAAGTAAGCATACCTTACGAGAATAAGTATTCCAAACCTAAGGGATAGAAATAATATAGTAACAACTAGCCAATAGTTTATTTAGTTACCCCAAAGTGATATTTGATGCAATTCTATGCAATCGAAAAAATTAGAAATCTTTTAATATCAAGGCTTACGACAGTATATACAACTATACGAAAACCTAAAGTTTTTTGAACGTAAGAAACCAGGTCTTAAAGCGTCAGTCACTCACCACAGTTCTCAAAACGTTAATATTGCCAAAGCTGTTGCGAACTTGTTCGCTTACAGATTTGTGTTCCATAAGAACATTCAACACTCTTCAGCATTCGCTGGAGGGTGTTTTCTTTTATTTCAATATAGATTTAGTGTTACGATGGACTAAGCGGAATAAATCTATACTTGAGGTGATTAATATGTACAAACTTGCACGTATTTATGATGAAGATATACCTAAAGGAAAACGTGTGTTAGTTGATCGTGTTTGGCCGAGAGGGATAAGTAAAGAAGATGCTAAGTTAGATGAATGGTTGAAAGATATTGCACCGAGTACGGATCTTAGAAAGTGGTTTGATCATGATCCAGACAAGTTCAATGATTTTAAGAAAAAGTATAAAGAAGAACTTAAAGATAATGATAAGGTTAAGGAATTAAAGGATATGAAAGGTACGGTTGTGTTACTTTATGGTGCAAAAGATGAAAAACATAATCATGCTGTTGTGTTGAAAGAGTATTTGAGTCAGAAATAGCAGGAAATAGATGCGTAAATAGAAATCATACTTTACTGATGTAATGTATGATTTCTTTGTTTGTTATAAACTATTAATTATTTTTTCCATAACAATCGATATGCCACTGCCGCAAAGAATATACCGGAAATCATGTCTCCGATACCGTATATAGAGAAAAATATTTTTGTGAGGGTATCAGGTATTTCATGCAGCTTATTACTCTCGCCAATCAACCAGTCTGCCCATACGTATACATACAGTGCTTTTTCGATTGCGAAAAGCAGGACAAGATATGGTACATGTTTATATTTTTTAGAGATTGCGATATACGCAAATCCCCATAGGATGATTGAAACTTGTCCGACCCACGAAAAAACTACAGGATAATGGATTCATAAATAATTTAGAGAAGATTAAAATCCCAAACAAATTGTAAAGACCAGCAAGTATAAAACCAGTGGAGGTACTTATTTTTTTCATCGTATCACCTCTTGAAAATATGGATTGAAAATAGGTAATAAATATTAGCTAATGTTTCTATAATGCATGTCTTAATAATATTATTACCTCAAGGTTAGATGAATAATCATATCTCGTGGGTATAACAGATTTAAATTTGATGAATCTTAATAGATATTAAGTTATAATATCCTTAAGTTATTTTAATATAATAAATGGTATAGAGTTAGAAAAAAGATTAACGATTATTACAACAATTATTATTTATGAATAATATAAAAATTAATGATTTAATTAGATGATAAAGCATTGTATTAAAACGTTTTGGTGAAAATGTATGGTTGGTATTAAATGATATTCATGGATTTAAACATAGGCTGCATTTGCTAAAGAAAAATATTGAAAAGTATGTTACAATAATTAAACTGAAATAAATAAACTAATATATTAGGGGATAATTTGAATGGGAAAATATCAACTAACAAAAATAATTATTGCAGCATGTTTAACCGTATCGCTTACGGTACCGTTGTCAAAAGCGGAAGCGAGTACTGTCTCTGAGAAAATAAGGAATGATGCTGATCAACTACGCACTGATCTTGAAACAAAGAAACAGTCAGTAAAACAAGAAATTGAGCGTACTAAAGCGGATATAAAACAAAATCATGAAGTGATTAATAATGTGAAAGAAGATATAAATGTTGTGAAGGAGAAGCGTGATGACATAGAGCAACAGCATCAAGAATTTAAGGACAAAGCAGGTCGAGTGATTGAGACAGTAAAACAGGATAAAGCTGAATATGACGATGTGAAGCAGGACGTTAAGAATCGAATTGATTCTAAAGTAGAGCATATTGAAAATAAAGCGCAGAGTGTAGAGCATGCAAAAGATAAAATTGTTATTAATACGCCGAGTTTGCCTAACGTCACGATTAAAGATAAATGGTTTAATGATAATGACAAACAAGCACTTCAAGGATTATTGGATAAGCTTGAGCAAAAAGCGATTACGGATTTACAATATGAAAGAAAAGTGATTGATATATTAAATGATACGTTGAAATCGTATTTAAAATTACATCAGCATGATTTTAATTTTAATCATCTATTAAATAGTGGGTTTGATATTTCTACATTATCAGAAAGAAATAGAGCTTTGATTGAAAGACTTCAAAATTTAAAGAGCCATAATAAGATAAGTGATGATTCTTTTAACATGCAATCACTAGATATCCTAAAAAATGATCTTAAAGAAAAAGCTGATAAATTAGAGCGACTCAACGCAAAATTGAAGTCAGAAGATTCGTCTGATTTAACAAGTGGTTTTGCTGATAATTTTGTAGATAATATTGAAGCGGAACCTGCAACTCAAACAACCGCACCAGTTAAACAAATGAGTACAAGTAATTCGATGCATCAATCTAGTTTACCTGATTCAGGGGAACGACGTAATACTACTTTAGTTTCAGTTGCTATTTTACTGTTAGCTATAGCTATGATTAGTTTCCTTTTCTCAAGAAAACGCAAAAAATAATTTTATAATCAAATGGCACATCACTGTTAAATTATGCTATTGCACAACTATTATTATAATTTAAGACTAAAATGTATATTATTGGATATAATAACTAGAAAGTATTATAATATAGATGAGTAAATAAATAAGGCAAAAGGAGAGATATAAATGTCAGAAGGTAAATTCGATCAAATTAAAGGCAATGTACAAGAAAATGTGGGTAATTTTACGGGAAACAAAGCATTAGAAAATGAAGGTAAAGAAAACAAGGCATTAGGTAAAGTGAAAGAAACTGTTGAAAATGTTTCGGATGATATTAAAGGTAAGATTGATGATTTAAAAAACAATAAAAATTAGTTTTACTGAAACGTATGGGGCTTATGACCATACGTTTTTCATTTAAATCTAATGTTTTTAAAGTTATTTTTAAGGTTATAGTACTAATAACTATTAATAATAAGGGAGCAGATACGATGTTAAATTATATCAATAACTTATTCATCGCTAAAGAAATGTTTAACGCAGGTAAGGGAAAGCTTCAGGAAGATGAAAGCTTAGTTAAAATGTTTGAAGAGTTTGGTTACTCTAAAGAATTTATGAAATTAATCGGTGGCGTTGAAACGACTGGTGCAGCGTTACTAGCTTTATCTATTTTTAATAAGAAATTTAATCAGGCAGGTTCATTACTTGTTGGTGGTGTGATGTTAGGTGCAATCTATTCGCATTTAAAAGCTGGACAAGGTTATGATGCTACGAAGAATGCGAGAAATATTTTAGCATTGAATACTGCATCGTTACTTGCAAGTTTTAAAGATGAGAAGTAATTTAAGCTTTGTATTTAAAATCAATCATTAAACAATAAAACCACAAGTCTTCTTTTGAAGACTTGTGGTTTATTTTAGTTCTCAATTTTATTGTTGATATTACTTTCTCATCAATAATGCACTAACACCTAATGCTGCAGCACCTGCTACAACACCGTAAAACTTTGCGTTTGATTGAGATGCTTCTTTATGTGTGATAAATTGTTGTTTCACTTCATCTTTCGCTACTTTACTTGGTAACTCAACATGATGCATATCTTTAACTTCACCTTTATTTGTATGCACAGGATCAACGATACCTTGTTCTCTCTTCAGTTGATCGAATGACGTGCCGAATCCTTTAACGAATTTCGTTAATACAATAGATCCTTCAATAAAGTCTTTATTTGTTAATACGTTAAGTAATCCTAACCAACCTAAAGGCTTACTTTGGTTATACTCAGTTGAAAGTTTCAAACCTTTGTTAAACTTTAAAATCATTGGCTCGATATCGCTGAAGTTAAATTTACCTAATCCTTGAACAAGTAATAAAGCATTTCTAATAGCCTGATCTGTCTCGGTTTCATTAACAGCTTTTAAAATACGTGTTAAGATAGGATCACTTTGCGCTAATGCAGCATTTGCTGCATTTAATGCTTCATGATCATCAAGTTGCTCAAGTAATCTGAATAATTTGTTCAGTGTATCTTTATGTTGAATTAACTGGTCTTCTAACTCACGTAATTCTTTTGCACGTACCGCTTCAACATCCACTTCCATTGGTTTAACTACTCTTGTAGGTTGCGCCATTATTTATCACCTCTTTTTGATTTAACGATATCTCCAGGGAATACGTAATCAGCTCTATTCCATTTACCTTGAACATTTACGCCCATTTGAGGTACACGGTTACCGAAACGGAAGTTGTTTTCTGGTAATGGTGATTTTCTACTATTATCTAAGATGATTAATTTAGCTTTAGTTTCTTTATATGCTGGTGTTGAAGTATCTTTATCAGCGATAGAACTAGATAGTAGGTTAATTGCTGCATCGCCATTATCGTTCATTGGTAAGTATACTTCTTTACCGAATACGCGGTCAGTAATTAATACGCGAACATCAACTTTACCATAAGGTGATTGAAGTCTTACTAAGTTACCAGTATGAAGACCTTTTTCATCCGCTAGCTCTTGAGATACTTCTAAGAATGCTTCTGGTGTTTCCATTGCAAGACCTTTAACTTGATAAGTCATATTACCTTCATGGAAGTGCTCAAGTAGACGTCCGTTGTTAACATGGATATCGTATTCTTCAGCATATTCTGTTGGTTCAGTCCAGTCAACAGGGAAGAAGTTAGCTTTCTTATCTTCAAATGGGAACCCATCTGTAAATAATAATGGTGAATCTGTACCATCTTCATGAACTGGCCATTGTAAACTGTTAAAGCCTTCAAGTCTATCGTATGATACACCAGAATAAATCGGTGTAAGTGATGCGATTTCATCCATGATTTCACTTGGGTGGCTGTAGTTCCAATCTGCACCTAAACGTTGTGCGATTTCCTGAATGATTCTCCAGTCTGGTTTAGTACCTTCTAAAGGTTCCATTACTTGATATAAACGTTGGATACGACGTTCTGTATTTGAGAATGTGCCTTCTTTTTCAAAACTTGGAGATGCAGGTAGGATAACATCTGCATATTCAGCAGTTTTTGAGAAGAAGATATCCTGAACAACGAAGAATTTTAATTTCTCGAATCCTTCACGTACGTAGTTGATATTAGAATCAACGATACCCATATCTTCACCTTTAAGGTATAACACATCTAATTCGCCTGCATGCATGGCATCTACCATTTGGTGGTTATTCTGGCCAACGTTTGGATTCATTTCAACGCCCCATGCTTTGCTGAACTTATCAAGTACTGCTTTGTCAGCAATCTTTTGGTAACCTGGTAAATGTGTTGGCATACTACCCATATCAGAAGCACCTTGAACGTTATTGTGACCACGTAATGGATATGATCCTGCACCTGGTTTCATATAGTTACCAGTAACAAGTAACATATTAGAAATCGCAGTAGAAGTATCACTACCTCCACGTTGTTGTGTAACACCCATCGCCCACATAACTACAGTAGATTTCGCTTCGTGAATCATTTCTGCAATCTTGATGATTTCAGCTTCACTCATGCCAGTATGTTTAGCAGCATATTCAATTGTATATTTTTGTAATCCTTCTACTAAAGCTTCGTAATTATTTACGTGTTTATCGATGAACGCTTGATCTTGCCAGTTATTATCGATGATGTATTTTGTAACAGCATTTAACCATACTAAGTCACTACCTGGGTTAGGACGGACAAACATATCAGCACGCTCAGCAAGTTCATGTTTACGGATATCTACAACTAATAATTTAGCACCACGTAATTTTTGGGCACTCTTTACACGTGTTGCGATAACTGGATGTGCCTCAGCAGTATTTGTTCCTAAGCCGATGATTAATCCAGCGCTTCCGATATCAGTAATTGAACCTGAATCGCCACCATAACCTACAGTTCTCCATAGTCCCATTGTTGCAGGTGATTGACAGTAACGTGAACAGTTATCAACGTTATTTGTTCCTACAACCTGACGTGCTAATTTTTGCATTAAGAATGATTCTTCATTCGTACATTTTGATGATGTGATAAACGCTAATTTTTCTGGACCGCGTGTATCGATTGTTTCTTTGAATTTGCTTGAGATTAAGCTCAGTGCTTCTTCCCATGTTGCTTCTCTAAAGCCATCAGCTTCACGAATCAATGGTTTCGTTAAACGCTCACCTGAATTTACAAAATCCCAACCGAATTTACCTTTAACACAAGTTGAAATTTGGTTTGCTGGACTTTCAGGACTCGGTTCAACTTTTAAGATTTCACGGTCTTTTGTCCATACTTCAAATGAACATCCAACACCACAGTATGTACATACTGTTTTAGTCTTTTTAATTCTATCTTTACGCATTTCTGCTTCAACATCTGAAATTGCCATTAACGGCGTATAACCAGTTTCAACAGCTTTTGTAACTTCTACTGCTGGACGGAATGCATCTTTCAGCATACCTGTTAAGAAGCCAGCTTCACCGACCATACCAACTTCCATCATTGCATTACATGGACATACTGTTGAACAGTGACCACAATTTACACATGAAGAATCATCGATATTTAAATCAGTATTACCGTCCCAGATAACACGAGGTCGTTCTAATTCCCAGTCAATCATTAATGTTTCGTTTACCTGTACATTCTGACAAGCTTGAACACAGCGACCACAAAGTATACATTGATCTGGATCATAGCGATAGAATTTACCGACATTCTTTGGAGCACCTTTTGGTGACTGCGCAGTTGCCTGGTGATCGATTTTTAAGTTTTTAACTGTATTATGTACTGTACAATTACCATTATTAAAATCACAAACAGTACAGTAAAGTTCATGATTTGCTAATATTCTATCCATAGCGATCATTTGTGCCTCAAATGCATCGCTTGAGCCCGTTCTAACAACGTCTCCGTCTTTTAATTCTGTACTACATGCACGAACGAGTTCCCCATTAACTTCAACGATACAAGCATCACAAGTTTCAATGGCCCCTAAATCTGGATGATAACAAAGTGCTGGTACATCAATACCTTTATAACGCAAGTAATCTAAAATACTTACTTGAGTAGGGACATCCATTGGTTTGCCGTTTAAAATAATGCTGACCATTTGAGATGTTGCTTCTTTCATATAAAAACCCCTTTTCATATTTAAGTTTCTAAAACAATATTTGTGCCCAATTTAATTATACGACTAATCGATAAATATTCAAAATAATGTTTAAAGAAATTACATAAAATTTAACATTACTTCTGAAGAATATTTTATGCTAACTGATTTTATAGTAAACGCTTTCAAATTAAATGCCATGAACACTAAAATAAATAGTGTATACAAAAATCCAAACGACTACCCAAATCGTAAGTTTTGTTTTGTATTTTAAGTTTTTACATAAATAGTGAGAAAGAAAATATGCCAATATTGAAACAATCATAAATCGTAATAAACGTGCAGGGATAGAACCTATAATAAATATTGGTAAACTCATGTGGTTTGGCGCTTCAAATCCAAACAGTTTATATGGTACTCCGAATATCGGGCCAGAAATAAGACCGGTGAAAGGGTGATTATTCATAGCCGTTTCAACATGCTCTATCATATAAGGTTGAACAGAAGGAACAGCTAATAATATGTTTTCTACTATGTCAGGATTATGTTTTGCAGTTAAATATATAATTATCCCTCCTGCAAGTGCACCGATGAGTGTTAGTATAAGAACTTTAGTAACTTTTTTTATATTTTTTTCAGTAATGGCAATATAAGATAAAAAAACGTCTGGAATGATAAAAAATATTGTTGCTTCAGCAAATCCCCATAACAATGCGATTAAACTGACCATAATTATCCCCTCAAAACAAATATTTTATGCAAAATGTATTTTATAATTAAAATAGTAATGTGTATAATTACATTAAATATATCATATTAAAATTAATGAGATGAAGTACATGGATAAAAATAAAACAATAAATTATTGTGATAAAAAGCAAGGAGAATTGTATGATTAGTATTTATGAAAGGAGAATTGTATGATTAGTATTTATGAACTGAAACCAAAATTTCAACAATTATTAATGCCTATCGTTGATAAGTTGCGCGCGGTAGGGATGACACCAAACCAAATAACAGTGAGTGCATTGGTTTTATCTATTATTACGGGAGCGATCATTGCATTGAATTACAACAATAGATGGATTTTTTTACTGATGCCGATAGTGATGTTTGTACGTATGGCACTCAATGCAATAGATGGCGTTATGGCAAAGAAATATAATATGAAATCTAATCTAGGTATGTTACTTAATGAAATTGGTGATGTAGTTAGTGATCTTGTATTATTCTTACCTTTTATATTGATAGTGCATGATAAAGGAATCTCTGTTCTTTTGTTTATTGGTTTTTCAATTGTTAGTGAAATGGCAGGAAGTCTTGTCCAGATTATCGGCGCTAAACGCATGTATAATGGTCCGATGGGTAAAAGTGACAGAGCATTCTTGATTGGTTTAGTATCATTATTGATTGCATTGAATATAAAAATTATTCCTTTTATACATATCATCCTGTACATCGCAACATTACTCATTATATTAAATACGTATATAAGAATCGCTAATGGATTGAAAGGAGCATCATATGAATCTGAATAGGTTGTCGGATGAAATGATAACTGTATTGATTGGTATTTTCATAGTACTCATCATTTCAACGATTATTAGTCAAATATTACTCAGGAAATATCCGAATAAAGATACTGGAAATATTTGGTTGCGTGTGAAATCGTGGTGGATGATGTGTATTATTTTCGCGCTCGCACTCATAATACATAAAACAGTGTCCCTTATCTTTATGGCATTTCTTTGTTTTATCGCATTAAAGGAATACTTTTCATTAATTCCAACAAATCGAAGTCATCGTTTAGTATATTTATGGGCGTATTTATCAATACCGATACAATTTATACTCATTTATAAAGGTTTTTATGGATTCTTTATTGTATTCATCCCTGTTTATATGTTCTTGTTTATTCCAATCCAGGCATTGATTGTTGGAGAAACGAAAGGATTTTTACATTCTATGGCAACGATTCAATGGGGAATTATGCTGTTTGTCTTTAGTTTAAGTCACTTAGCATATTTAATAGTGTTGCCGGGTGATGATAATATGGTATCTGGTGCAAGTCTAGTATTATTTTTAGTGATACTTACACAAGCGAATGATGTATTTCAATATATTACCGGAAAACTCTTTGGTAAACGAAAGATTATACCGAAAGTTAGTCCTAACAAAACATGGGCAGGATTTATTGGAGGAATCATTCTTACAACAATTCTCGCAACAATTTTAGGTCCTTTACTTACGCCTTTTACTTTAGCAGGAATGATTATTGCAGGAATATATATCAGTGTTAGTGGGTTTATTGGTGATGTGAATATCTCAGCACTGAAACGTGATTTAAATATAAAAGATACATCTCAGGCAATACCCGGACACGGCGGCATATTAGATCGTGTTGATTCGCTGACATATACTGCACCACTATTCTTTCATTTTACAAGATTCTTCTATTTTTAGAGAGGTGACGTAATTTATGCGCAATATATTGTTTGCACTGATTGTTCGTCCCATTGTATTTGTTGTTTTAGGGTTGAATATTAGAAACTATGAAAGATTACAGCAATCAGGTCCGTTAGTATTAATCGCCAATCATAATAGCCATCTGGATACAATTGTATTAATGAGTCTATTTAAAGGGAAGAGTTTTCGTCATGTACGACCAGTGGCTGCTGGAGATTATTTTCTGAAGAATAAACTATTAAGCTGGTTCTCAACAAAAGTAATGAATATTATACCGATTGAACGGAAGATGACAAAAGATTTTAAAGGGATGTTTCAACCGATATTAGATGAATTAGATAATGATGGTATTATCATATTGTATCCAGAAGGATCACGTGGTGAACCTGAGAAATTATCAAAATACAAATCAGGTATTTATTATTTAATGAGAGAAAGACCGGAAATACCGATTCAGCCAATATTTATGCATGGTTTAGGAAAAGCATTGCCGAAAGATAGCTTTATACTCGTGCCATTTTTTGTTGATATCTTTATAGGTGAACCATTCAAGTTCACTGCCGATAGGAAGTTATTTATGGAAGACGTAACAAATCGATTAAACGTTTTAAGAGATGAAGGAAACTTTAAAGAGTGGTAGTCTATTAAATAAATAATAATTATTAGGGGATGTTTGTATGTTTTTACCACAATTGTTTAAAGTAGAAGATTTTAATGCGCTAATTACTTTCTTGAAAAGAAATTCATTTGCAACGGTTATATCATCGCAAAACGATGTACCTTACGCATCCCAGGTACCAGTCATGGTTGATGTAAATGATGATGAAATTGTGTTGTCATTTCATTTAGCAAGACCAAATCCGCAAAATAAAACGCTTACAAACAATGATAATGTACTGATTCAATTTACCGGTGCACACGGTTATGTATCGTCTTCTTGGTATGAACAAGAAGAAGTTTCTACGTGGAATTATCAGGCAGCGCAGCTAAAAGGAGAATGTGCTGTACTCGATCAAGATGAACTGATGGAAGACTTAAAACGTTTGACTGATCATTATGAAACAGGTGACAATGCGAGAACTTTTGATACGTTAAGTGAAGATGTATTAAAACAGGCTAAAGGGGTTATCGGATATAAAGTAAAGGTTCGTGAAGCGGGTCTTAAATATAAACTAAGTCAGAATAGAAGTGACAAAGATTATAAAAATATCGTCTTGAATTTACGTGATAGTGATAATCAGGATGATAACCGCTTAGCTGATGAGATGGAAAAGATAAGAACGATATAAGGGATAAATAAATACAGGTTATTGATTATAAAATAAGCAAATAAAATGAATAAAAAAATAAAACGTAGTATGATGATACCACTTTGGAGGTGTGGTAATGGAACATATTAAGGATTATGACACATTGGTAGATAAAATGAATCAAGAGAAGTTTGTATTATATGTAATGAGTGAGGGATGTAGTGTTTGTCACGCAGACCTTCCAAAAGTAGAACGCTTAGTTGAAAATTATGATATACCGAGTGCAAAGATTTTAGTCAATGAAATCCCAGAATCTGCGGGTCAGTTGTCTCTATTTACTGCTCCGGTGATTATATTAAACGCGCAAGGTAGAGAATTTCATAGACAAGCACGTATTATAGACTTTGAAGCATTAGACTACCGTCTAAGTCAGTTAAATGATTTATAGGGAAAGTGAATAAATACAATATGAAATGACAACTTTGGTTGTCTTTTTATTTTGACTTTTTATCAATGCATGGTATATTTGTATCTGTATCAGATACAACAACAAAACGGAAGTGAGATGAAGTTCATGGATATTAAATTTTCAGTTGCACTGCACATTATGGTAATGATATCAGAATCAACAGAGGTTCAGAATTCAGACACTTTAGCGAATAGCGTAAATACGAATCCAAGTTATATCAGAAAGATTACAGCATTATTAAAGAAATCAGATTTAATCGAAAGTACACAAGGTAAGAGTGGGATGTCACTTCTTAAATCAAGTCGAGATATTAATTTATTAGAAATTTATCAGGCAGTACATCCAAAAGAAGTGAAACTATTAAATGTTCATACAGACGTAAATCCAGAGTGTCCTGTCGCTCAGAATATTGAAACGGTGCTCAATCCGATATTTACAGATGCCGAACAGCAATTATTTCAATCATTAAAAGCAAGAACGTTAGAAGATGTTATTAAACAAATGAAGGAGAATCATAATGAAAGCCATTCAAATCAAGCAATATAGTAAAGATATTAAAGTAGACACTAATAAAATAATATCGATAATTGATTATAAAAAGTAATTATATAAAAAGAAATTATATAAAATAATATTAGGAGTGAAATACATGTCAGTAGAAAAATTATTTGAACCACTTGTATTAAGCAATGGTGTAACGATTAAAAATAGATTATATAAAGGCGCGATGAGTGAAGGGATGGGTGACAAAACACATCGTCCTACAGAAGAACTGGTTAATGCTTATAAACATTGGGCTGATGGTGGTATAGGGATGTCACTTACAGGGAATGTAATGGTTGATAGACGCTATCTTGGTGAGCCAGGTAATGTCGTCATTGAAGATGATAGAGATTTAGATATATTAACACGTTGGGCAGATGCAGGTAAACGTAACGGTAGTCATATTTGGATGCAAATTAATCATCCAGGTAAACAAAGCCCTAAATCAGTATCAAAGCAACCAATCGCACCAAGTGCTATCCCGATTGGAGGAGATGCTGGTAGTGCATTTAATCCACCGCGTGAAATGACAATCAATGAAATTAAGGAAACGATTGAACGCTTTGTTACAGCTGCAGTAGTAGCGAAGAAAGCAGGATTTACTGGTGTTCAGATTCATGGCGCACATGGATATTTAGTAAGTCAGTTCTTATCATCAAGAGATAACCGACGTTTTGATGAGTATGGTGGGACTTTAGAGAAACGTATGCAATTCTTAATTGATATTTATACAGGAATGAGAAACGCGCTTGGAGAAGATTTCCCAATCAGCTTGAAGATTAATTCAACAGACTTTAATGATAAAGGATTCTCATTAGAAGATTCAATTGCAGTGATCAAGAAAATGGCTGAATTAGGTATTGATCATATTGAAATATCAGGCGGAGATTATGAGAAACCTGAAATGATGGGTGACGGTGAAGTATATTTCTTGGATTATGCGAAAAAAATCAGTGACATTGTAGATGTACCAATCTCAGTTATCGGTGGATTCCGAAAACAAGAAAGTATGATTGATACGATAACGAATACAAATGTAGCAATGATTGGTATTGCAAGACCACTAGTCTTAAATCCTGAATTACCAAATCAACTTCACAATGGCACATACGAAGATATGACGATTCCAAGACTGACAACGAAAGTGAAGTCACTCGATAAAAAGTTAGGTGGTTTTATCGGTATTGCATATTATGAACAGCAAATCAGAAGACTCGGAAACAATCAAAACCCTGTAGTCCATACAAACGCATGGAGTCCATTATTTGATCTTGCTAAAACACATGGTGCCAGAGCATTCACGAAAAGAAGAAGATAATTATTATCCGGGATGTTTTTACATCTCGGATTTTTTACGTCCATTCCTATCTTAAATAGATGATTTCATTTATTAAGCAAATCAATTTATAGTAAACTTAAGAAAAGGAGTGATATTCATGACTTTACTAGAACGAATTCAGAACATCGAAATATTAAAAGATGATCCAATTTATGATGAGATTCATGAGCATAAAGGAAACAATGAAAGATTATCATTTGAAATAAATGATGGTTATAAAAAAAATTCAGAAGTATTAAAAATTCTTGGTGAAATGACGAGTCAAACGATTGATGAAAGTGTTGTCGTCTCTCTGCCATTCTATACTGACTACGGAAGACATATTAAATTAGGGAAAGAAATCTTTATCAACAAGAATGTAACGTTTGTTGATTTAGGTGGTATTGAGATAGAAGATAATGTGTTAATCGGACCATCAGCAAGAATAATATCAGTGAACCATATTGTAGATCCAGCGAAACGACGTGGTCTTGTCGTAAACAAAGTGATCATTAAGAAAAACGCATGGATCGGTGCGAACGTCACTGTATTACCTGGTGTTACAGTTGGAGAGAATTCAATTGTTGCAGCAGATTCAACAGTAACAAAAGACGTTCCACCGAATACCATTGTGGCCGGCACACCTGCTAAAGTAATTAAGGAAATTGAATAGGAGCTGATTTGATGAGTACACTTGTTATTATCACTCATCCAGAAATGCATATATCAATTGTTAATCGTATGTGGAAAGAAGCTTTAATTGAAGCGGATATTGATGTCGTGGATCTTTACGAATTATATCCGGATTCAAAGCTGGATGTTTCTGAAGAGCAACAGAGGTTGCTAAAATACGATAAAGTGATTTTTCAATTCCCGTTCTATTGGTATAGCAGCCCACCATTGTTAAAACAATATCTTGATGAAGTATTCTTGTTTAACTATGCATATGGACCAAAAGGAACAAAGCTAAAGGATAAATCTTTTGGGTTAGCTGTCACTGTAGGTAGTCCGGAATCGGATTACACTGCAAAAGGATTCAATAAGTTTACTATGGATGAATTATTGACTCCATTTGAAGCAACGTTCCATTATGTTGGTGCGCAATATGTTGGATACTTCGCGCAATTCGGCACCGTCAATCATGCGATTGAAAGTGAATTGAGAGAAGGTACAAAACGATATATTGAATTTGTGAATAGACAATATGAGAGATGAACTTAATTAAATAAAGAGTAAGTACTGGTAATTGAAATTTATCAGTACTTACTCTTTTTTTCTAGTGATTCAATCCATACTCATAAGAAACACCTAGATTCTCACGTAATGTTTCACCCTCATATTCTGTATGGAATAATCCGCGTTCTTGTAAGATAGGAACAACTTGTTCTACGAAACCTTTAACACCAGCATGTGATGAGTCTGGAACGATTGAGAATCTGTCTGTCGCATCTGCAACAGCTCCTGGCATACGCCACGTCTTAAATTCACCACCATAACCAGAAACCATTTGTAACGCAAGTTTCATCTTACCGCCTCGCGTTGAATATTCATTAACAGAGATGGGACAAGAGATATTACCGATTCTTAAAATGATGGAGTCTTATGGCAAGAAGCATGGGGAACAGGCAGAAGATTATATGTAACATAATTAAAAGCACAAGAAAGGAGTTTAATTCCTTCCGTGTGCTTTTTAAATTTCAAAATAATAGTGAAAATGATTTTTACATCCCGGATTGAATGGATGCGTACAGTTAGGACATTGTGTAACATTGACATACACATTAATCGGGATTTCTGTTTGGCAAACACCACATAAAACAGCTGTCACTTCAGAATGTATCGGATATTTTTCAGCTGGAGATTTATGATTAATCTCTTCATAACACAAATGACAAGGATAATATGTATTGCTATCAGGGAACCTATAGCATACTACATCTACAGGCGCGTTATAATGCGCACATCTTCCTTGTTCATCTACTGCTATACCTTCTATAAGGTGTTCCGTCATATATTCCACCTCTTACTGTTGTTCTAGTATCCCATCTTCCATATGGTACACTTTATCGAAATACTCAAGTAACCTCGTATCATGCGTTACAACAATCGCTGCCTTATTACTGTCTTTAACGATTGTACGAATCATTTGAATCACTTCAACTGCACGTTTCCCATCTAAACTTGCTGTCGGTTCATCAGCCAGAATAAGCGAAGGGTTAGTGTACATCGCTTTAAGAATTGCAACACGTTGACGTTGTCCGCCTGAGAGTTCAGCAGGGAATTGATTGAGCACATTTTCAAGGCCTAGTTGTTTTACCTGACTTTGAAATTCAGCTGTTTCAATATGATTTTTATTCACTTTGTCTAGTAACTTAAACTGATCTTTGACCTTCAGGAATGGGACTAAATTTGACGACTGTAATATAAATCCTATCTTCTTTAGACGTAGTTTCGCGCGTTGTTTCTCTGAAAGTTTACTTACATCATCATTATCGATTATTATTGTACCGTTTGTTGGTTGCTGAAGTAATCCGGCGATGGTTAAGAATGTACTTTTACCAGAACCAGATGGGCCGATGACAGCTACCATTTCTCCTGCATTGATATGGAAA
This sequence comes from Macrococcus epidermidis, assembly GCF_024205965.1. NCBI lineage: Bacteria > Bacillati > Bacillota > Bacilli > Caryophanales > Staphylococcaceae > Macrococcus > Macrococcus epidermidis. The sequence goes on from NZ_CP073819.1 coordinate 368,673, forward strand.
TCAACAGGTTTTAGTGCTTCGACATAAGTTTGGTCTTTACCAAATGATTTGTTAACTTCTTTTAATGTTAATACCATATGCTCACCTTATCCTATCGTTTTTAATGGATCTACTTTTTGGATTGAACGGATAGAGAATAATCCACCGATAATCGCTGTTAATATAATAACGCCGGCATAAATTCCAATCATTGACCATACAAACTTTATTGGTACAACATCAGGTATGATGTTAGCAGTGATTATAGTAAGTATCAGTGCAATGACGACAGCGATAACTGATAAGATTAACGTCTGGATGATTAATGATCGCGCTAAGAAGCCATTGCTAATCCCTTGTGCTTTAAGTAGACCAAATACGGGTGCTTTTTGAATCGTTAATATATAAAGGAATATCCCGATAATAAATGTTGCAATCGTAAATAAGAAATAACTCATGACATCTAGTGTCAGCTTTTGTTCTGTGTAACCTGGCAACTTAGTAATAAACGTTTCTTTATCAATTGCTTCAAAGTCACTATCGATTTTTTGGGCTTTATAATTCGAATCTTTAATTAAAAATGCATTCGCTTTGTCTTTCAAACGGTTCATAGAAAGTTTGTCTGCAGTTGCATTATTACTGTACAACACATTCGCTGCATTATATTTTGCGTTATTTGTAAATCCAACGATCTTTAAATCTTCATCACTACCAGCAATATCCACAGTATCTCCGAGTTTAAAGCCTTTTTGTTTTAATCCATCGTTCGCAACCACTTCGTAATCATCGTTAAAGGACTTACCTTCTGTAATATTAGGATTGATGAATGTGTCTTTATCTATTCCGAATAACAATGTATTTTGTTTTTTATCACCTTTTGCGATGATCACTGCAAGATTCTTAATTGGCGCGACTTTATCGAACTTATTATCCAATGCATCTTGCTCCATTAAAGATTGTGCTAAGTTTCTGTTAGATTCTTTCGTGACGACAATTGCATCTGGATTCCATTTATCAATTGCTTCTCGGTTCATTCCCATTAAGCCATTAGATAGTCCGGAAATTAAAAATAATAAATATGAAATTAAAACAAGTACACCGATAATCAGTGAGAACTTGAGTTTGTTATGCATGATTTCTTTCCAGGCTAAGAACATCTGTTTTCCTCATTTCTATAAAATTTAATGTCTAGATATAGACTCAATTATAGATTAATTGCGACATAATAATGAGTAATATGCATTAAAAATAATCTTTCTATTAAAAGCCTACTCATTTTATTATACCAATAGTCAATTTATCATGCGAGGTATATGCAAAATGAATGGAAAAGTATATAAAGGGTATTGAATATAACGAAGACATTTATAAGGGGTGAGATAATGATAAAAAAATCCAAAGTTATAATACTTGGAGCAGGTGCTGGTGGTATATCAACTGCAAGTAGATTAAAAAATGCAGGGGTAAAAGATATACTTATTATTGATTATGCGGATAAACATGCATATCAGCCAGCCTGGCCACTTGTAGGTTCTGGGGATGAGAAGAAGAAAGATACGGTTAAGCCTATGAAAAAAGTTATACCGAATGGAATTGATTACGAACAGCAAAAGGTGAAATTTATTCAGCCGGTAGAACGTAAAGTTCATTTGGATAACGGTGAATATGTGATGTATGAATATTTAGTGGTAGCACTTGGCATCCAGCTTGATTTCAATAAGATAGAAGGTTTAGAAGAAACTTTAGGAAAGAATGGTGTATGTACGAACTATCTTTATGATTATTTAGACTATACGTACAAGACGTTGAAACAGACAAATGATGGCAATATCATTGTAACGAAACCGAAATCAGTAATTAAAGGTGGGGTCTCACCAGAAAATTCAATATTTACTTTTGATGAGTTTGTTCATGACAAGAAAAAGAATCAACCACATTTAATCTTTAAGACGGGAAAAGATACGCTATTTCCTGTAGAAAAGTATAGAGCATATATTGAAAAACATTTGAATAATAAGGATATTGAGTATGGATTGAATCAGGAACTTGTGAAAGTTGATGGCAAGAACCAGCGTGCTACTTTTAAAGATTTAGTTGCTTTGGAAACATATGAAGTGCCATTCTCGATGCTACTTGTTACACCGCCGATGAGTGCACCTGACGTCGTGAAGCAATCTACTTTAAGTGATGCTGAAGGATGGCTGGATGTAGATCCAAATACATTACAGCATGTGCGTCATCTAAATGTATTTGGAATAGGAGATTGTACGAACTTGCCAACAGTAAAGATGGGAGCTGCAGTGAGGAAACAAGTGCCTATTCTTGTGAAAAACTTATTATCACAAATGAATAATAGACCGTTATCTAGTCATTATGATGGCGCAACGGCATGTCCTGTAGCAACTGAATATGGACAGGCGTTTATCGCAGAATTCGGATATGATATGAAACCGAAAGAGTCGATGCCGATCGATCAAGGTAAGACCAATCCATTGCTATATCAAGTGAAGAAACGTGCGATTCCATTTATGTACTGGCATGCGATGTTAAAGGGCAAAGGTTAAGTGATGTTTTACGTATTCGCAGTAGGGTAAAGTAATCGTGTATACGAGCCAATAGGAAATAGTATATTAGGAGTGGTAAAAAATGAAGAAGCTTGCAAAAGTAATAGGTGCAACAACATTAGCCGCAACAATGTCTCTAGGTGTAGTGCAGGGTGAAGATGCACTTGCTAAACAGAAGATGGTCAAGGTTCAAAAGCCTTATTATAACTATTCAGGATACACAAGTGGAAATGCTAAATTTGTATTAGATAAAGACTTTGTGCGTGCTGTAAAAGTCAATAATGTGAAGATTAATAAACATAAAGTTGATTTACAACGCATTGTTTCAGGTGTATCAGGTACAGGTTACACAAAAGATGTATATGATCAGAACTATACGTTCTTTAAACAAGGGGACAAAAATCCATATACAGCTACTTTAGGCGTGAAGAACAAAGAGCTGAAAATGAGTAGTGTAAAAAAAGTATATGGTAATGATTATCTATTTAAAGGAAAACTCATATCAGATGGCAATAAAGCTATTCCATCAAAAGTTGATGGTGTATACATCTATAATCTGAATGGTAACGCTATACAGTTTGTTGTTGAAAAAGGATATGTACAGAAAATAATACTTGGTCATGTCGGAATGGCTTAATTAAGGGTGGAGATGAATCTCCGCTCTTTTATTATGAAAAATAAGAGTATTAAGGATGATAACATTGTAAGAGAGATTTCTATTGATGCCTTAATTACAGGATATGTTAATATTGATTTATATACTATATAAAATATGTATTTTTGTTAATGTATTTAAGTAATTTAATTAAGGAGTATCGTATATGAAATCATTTTTCCAATATTATAAACCATATAAAGGTCTGTTTATGCTGGATTTCGGTTCTGCAGTGTTTGTTGGAGTTTTAGAACTTGTCTTTCCACTGATTACGAGTCTTTTCATCGATAAGCTGTTACCGACAAAAGACTGGAATATGATTGTGCTCGGTGCAATAGGACTATTTCTTGTGTTTTCCTTTGTTACAGTTCTTAAGTTTATCGTCACGTATTGGGGACATAAGCTTGGAACAAATATAGAACGTGATATTCGTAATGAACTTTATCGTCATCTTCAGCGATTAAATTTCGGATTCTTCGATAACAATAAGACAGGGAAACTTATCGGTCGACTCACAAATGATTTGATGGATATTGGGGAACTTGCGCATCACGGTCCAGAGGAAGTGTTTGTCGCTGTAATGACAGTTATTGGGGCACTTCTCATTATGCTCACGATTGATGTGAAGCTTGCGCTTATTACATTCTGTATCGTACCGGTGATATTTATCTTAACAATTTATTTCAACAAAAAGATGACAACACAATTCCGCAGATTATTTGGCAATGTTTCTCAGTTTAATGATGTTATTAGCGAAAGTATCGGTGGTATTCGTCTTGTACAAGCATTTGCTAATGAACGCTTTGAAGAGAAGCGCTTCCTACAGACAAACGAAGACTTCCGTGCAACGAAATTAAAAGCATATAACTTTATGTCATGGAATAGTTCGATTGGTTATCTGGCACAGAAATTTACGTTGATTATTGTATTGATTCTTGGATGTTATTTCGTATTGAATAATGCAATGAGTTACGGAGAGTTTGTAGCATTTATTATGATTACGGATATATTATTTAAGCCGCTTCAATCGATTAACTTGATTATTGAATTGTTTCCAAAAGGGATTGCAGGGTTTAATAACTTTCAGGAACTGATGAAGACAACAACAGATATTAAAGATGCACCGAATGCGATTGCGTTTGAAGGCACACCTCAAGTGATTTCATACGAAAATGTAACATTTAAATATGGTGATAAGACAATACTTGACGATTTATCATTTACAATAAATCGTGGTGAAAAGATTGCTTTAGTTGGTCCAAGTGGTGGAGGTAAAACGACAATTTGTTCGATGTTACCAAGATTTTACGATCCGGTTGATGGACGTATCACAATTAACAATGTAGACATTAAACAGATGACACTTGAATCTTTACGCAGCAAAATTGGGCTTGTACAACAAGATGTGTTCTTGTTCAGTGGTACGTTAAGAGACAATATTGCTTATGGAAATTTAGAAGCAACGGATGAAGAGATTATGGATGCAATAACTAAAGCGCAATTGAAACCATTCATTGATACACTTCCAGAAGGGATACATACAATTGTTGGTGAACGTGGAACGAAACTTTCAGGAGGACAGAAACAACGTGTGTCAATTGCACGTATGTTCTTAAAGAATCCGGAAATTATTATACTTGACGAAGCAACAAGTGCGTTAGATGTTGAAACTGAGAATCGAATACAATCAGCATTTAAACAGTTATCTGAAGGTAGAACGACATTAACCATTGCACATCGACTTTCAACGATAAGAGACGTAGATCGCATCTTTTATATTGAAGATGGCCATATTGCAGAGATGGGTAGTCATGAGGAACTCATTAATCTGAAAGGAAGATACTACAAGCTACAACAAGCTCAATATGCGCAAGTGCTGGGATAAATATTTTTTAAAGAGAGTGTGTCAATAGACACACTCTCTTTTCTTGATACCTATCAATGTTTAATATTTTGAAACTTGTTACATTACAAGTAAGAACAGGAGGTAATTAAAATGCAACGTTTCATTATGAAAAGTAAAGATTACATTATGGTATTGTGCGGTATATTAATTGTTGTTGGATTGATAGCAGAATTTGTGCTTAAAGTTCAATTAATTTCTGAAATATTACTAGGTTTAGCATCGATTCTTGCTGTATCACCAATTTTGATACAAGGATATCATTCTTTACGTGTGAAGGTGATTAGCATTGATGTTTTGGTCTCTGTGGCTGTATTAGGTGCATTGCTAATTAGGAACTTTGAGGAGGCAGCAATTGTATCATTTCTATTTTTACTGGGTGCATTTTTGGAAAAACGCACGTTAAAAAAGACAAGATCAGCTATACAGTCGCTCGTTACACTTGTGCCTGAAAAAGTAGTAATCTTACGAGAGCATGGCAAGACTGAAACTATCGATATTGATGATGTCGCAACTAATGATATTTTATTAGTAAAAACAGGAGACAAAGTGCCGGTAGATGGTCATGTTGTTTATGGAAGCGGTGCATTGAATGAAGCAAGTATTACAGGTGAATCAAAATGGGTTCAGAAGAGCTTAAATGATAAAGTATACGCTGGAACAATAGTTGAGAATGGAACTATTCGTATTCTAACTGAGACAGTTGGAGAAGATACATTATTCGGTAAAATAATTGAACTTGTTGAAGAAGCACAAGATTCAAAATCAGCAGCAGAAAAATTCATTGACCGTTTTTCAAAATATTATACACCATTTGTACTATTACTAGCTGTAATCGTTGGGATTTTGACGAGAGATGTGGCATTAGCAATTACTATCCTGGTATTAGGCTGTCCAGGAGCATTAGTAATTGGTGTACCAGTCTCAAATGTAACCGGTATTGGAAATGGAGCCAAACATGGTGTACTTCTGAAAGGCAGTGAAATGATAAACGACTTTAGTAAAGTAGATACAATTGTTTTTGATAAAACAGGAACTTTAACTGAAGGCAATCCTACCGTTGCCTATAAAAAAATTATTGGTGAAAATAAACAATCTATATTATCTTACCTTTATAGTATTGAACATGAGTCGAATCATCCACTCGCAAAAGCAATTTTAAATGATATCGGAAGTCAGAAAATAGTTCGTTTTGATAAAGTTGATGTAATTAAAGGAAAAGGTATTGTGGCTTATAGCGGCGATAAGAAAATTATTCTAGGAAATTTAAGTTTAATGCATAATTATGATGTTGAAATCAATAATAATAATCGTGAAAAAATAAATAAATTAATTGAATCCGGTCAATCAATAGTGCTTATGGCAATTAATAAGGAGTTGGAAGTAATGATCGGTATTCAAGATCAATTAAGACACGATGTAAAACGAAATTTATTACAACTTAAACATCAAGGAGTAAAAAAATTAATCATTTTATCGGGAGATAATCAAGGAACAGTGAATCGTGTAGCTGAGCAACTACCGATTGATATTGCATTGGGCGGGATGTTACCCGAAGATAAAGCTGAATATATAAAGATGTTACAACATAAAGGAGAAAAAGTTGCATTTGTAGGAGATGGTATTAATGACAGTCCATCACTAGCAACTGCAAATATTGGTATTGCGATGGGCGGCGGAACAGATGTAGCAATTGAAACTTCAGATGTCGTACTTATGCATTCTGCAATGGAGCAATTATCCTATGCTCATGGGTTAACTAAAAAGATATCCAATAATATGAAGCAGAATATCATTATCGCACTCGGAGTTGTATTAGTATTATTGTTAAGTTTAATATTCGCTGAATGGATGAATATGACAATTGGAATGTTGGTTCACGAGGTGAGCATTATCGTTGTTATATTAAATGGTATGCGATTAATGCGCTATCGAAATAATACCAAACTTGATAGATATCAAGTTAATAATAAGCAAAAGGCGATATAATTGAACTAAATCATATAAAGGAGTGAACGGATATGAAAGCAACAATTCAACTAGAAACATTGTCTTGTCCATCATGTATTCAAAAGATAGAAGGTGCAGTTAAAAGTGTGTCAGGAGTAAACAAAGACTCTTTAAAGGTATTGTTTAATGCGAGTAAAGTAAAAGTAGATTTCGATGAACACATAACAGAAGTTGAGTCAATCAATTCAGCAATTCAAAACATGGGTTATGAAGTAATTAGTTCGAAAGTGAAATAATAATATGTTATTTTAAACATAACAGTAATGGAGGTGAAAAGATGAAGTGTCATCATCATTTTTGTGTAGAAAGAGTGCCGCTATTTAACCATTTGTCGTATGAAGAACAGGAAATGATCAATAATTTAGTTACACATCACCACTTTAAAAAAGGAAATACCATCTTTTCACCAGAAACTGAACCACAACTATCATTAGTTGCACAAGGTGTAATGAAAGTCTATCGATTATCATCGAATGGTAAAGAACAATTGCTGCGTATTGCAGAAGTCGGAGATTTTGAAGGAGAAAATTTTGTGTTAGGTGTTAACAATGAAAGCCTATATGGTGAAGCAATCACTGATACAGAAATCTGTGTATTAAAACAGAGTGATTTTCAAAATTTACTTCTACAGTACCCTAACATATCACTGAAATTACTTACAATTAATGCTATGAAGATGGAAGAAGTTGAAAAACAAACACAATTCTTAACGATGGAAAAGATAGAAGAACGACTAGCATTATACTTGTCATATCTTCATAAAACATCAGATTCATCTTACATCGAAATACCCATGAAAATGAAGGAACTTGCCGCTTTTTTAGGGACAAGTCCCGAAACAGTGTCTAGAAAATTTAAATTATTAGAAGATAAAAATATTATTGAAAGAGATAATAAACTGATTAAAGTAATTGATGAAAAAAAACTATATAATTTTCAATGACTATATTAAACATATAGTCATTTTTTATTGTTCTTTTACAATGGATATTGTATTGTTATATTTTGGTTAGAATAAATTCGGAGGTCTTTATGAATCAATATTTACAACGAGAATGGCTAGATAAACCATTTCAAAATATATTAGCGGGTATTGTTGTATCTCTCGCTTTAATCCCTGAAGTTATCGCATTTAGTGTTATTGCTGGAGTAGACCCTATGGTCGGATTATATGCATCATTTATTATTGCGGTGACGATTGCTTTTACAGGTGGCCGATCAGCAATGATATCAGCAGCAGCTGGTGCGATTGCATTATTGGTATTCCCGCTTGTTAAAACCTATGGGGTCGATTATTTACTTGCAGCAACAATCTTAATGGGTATCCTTCAAGTGATATTTGGCATGCTTAAAGTCGGTAAATTGCTTAAATATATTCCAAATACAGTGATGATGGGATTTGTTGATTCACTAGCAATCTTAATATTTAGCTCTCAGTTACAACATATATTCGGACTGACAGGTGTTACTTATGTATTTGCGATTGTTACAATTGCGATTGTTTATATCGTTCCGAGGTACTTTACGAAGATACCGGCACCGCTCATCGCAGTGCTATTGCTAACAATCATTTCAATTATGACAAATGCCGATGTTAGAACAGTGGGTGATCTTGGAGAAATTAAACGTACTTTACCACATTTCTTTATTCCGAATGTACCATTTAATCTGGAAACTTTATTGATTATATTGCCATATAGTTTATCGATGGCTGTTGTGGGACTTGTAGAAAGTTTACTTACTGCAAAGATTGTCGATGATGCACTGGAAAATGAAAGTGATAAAAATGTTGAATCTCGTGGACAAGGCATTGCTAATATCGTTGCTGGATTTTTCGGTGGTATTGGAGGGTGCGCAATGATCGGTCAATCTGTAATGAATTTGAAGTCAGGCGGCACAACAAGATTGTCATCGTTAGTTGCAGGTAGTTTTTTAATGTTTTTGATCATTGTGTTAGGGCATTATGTGATTCAGATCCCAATGTCTATTCTTGCAGGTATTATGGTTGTAGTATCCTTTAGTACGTTTGACTGGGGAAGTTTCAAATTCTTACGCAATGCTAAAGCTACAGATATTATCGTAGTACTTGTTACAATTATACTTGTTTTAGCAACGCATAATTTGGCGATTGGAGTTATTGTAGGCAGTATGATTAACTTTATCTTTAATAGAAATGATTATCTTAAGCAAACGGAAGAGGTGTAGAGATGTATCAGTCAGTAGTTATAGCGGTGGATGGTTCTGATAATAGCTTCAGAGCAGCGAAAGAAGCATTGAAGATAAATGCTATGAAATATACATTATTAAGTATCGTTTCACATGAAGATTCAAAAGATGCAGTACTGCATAGTGAAACAAGCAGTGTTGATCAAAGAAAATCTTTAATTCAACCCATTATAGAAGAATATCAGAATAATGATATAACATATGAAGTTCGCATAGAACATGGGGTACCGAAAGATACGATTATTCAAATAGGAAATACGCATGAATACGATTTACTTGTGATTGGAACGCGTGGTCTTAACGCATTTCAGGAAATGGTGATGGGAAGCGTCAGTCATAAAGTAGTGAAAGAAGTAAATATACCGGTGATGGTTGTGAAATAAAATGAGTAAGCTAACTTTTAGAGCGTTAGCTTATTTTTTTATAGAATTTTTCAAATCTTATATATTGACACATACCCCTTATGGGTATAAAATAGAACTAAATTAATACCTGATAGGGGTATATGAGAGGATGATAGTATGGAGCATCAACATACAGTAACACCAAGAACTGAAGAAGAAAAAGAAAAGATGTTAAAACGTTTAAAGCGTATTGAGGGACAAGTTCGTGGTATTCAGAAGATGATTGAAGAGGATCGATATTGTGTTGACATATTAATTCAAATTAGTGCAATAGAAAGTGCATTGAAGCAAGTAGGTTTCTCCGTAACAGAACGTCATATGAATCATTGTGTGAGTGATGCAATTAAAAAAGGTGAAGGTGCCGAATCAATTGATGAATTAATGAAAGTACTTCGCCAATTTGGAAAGTAGGTGGCAATATGAAAGACGTTACATTACCCATAGAGGGTATGACTTGTGCAGCGTGTTCTACTCGAATAGAGAAAGTACTCAATAAAATGGACGGTGTAGATGCAAAGGTTAATTTGACGACTGAAAAAGCCAGCATACAATACGATTCTGATAAGGTAAGTATAGAAGACATATCACAAAGAATTGATAAGTTAGGTTATAAAGTAAAACCTGAACATATTGAGCTTGATGTTATGGGTATGACTTGTGCAGCGTGTTCATCAAGAATTGAAAAGGTACTGAATAAACAGCCGGAAATTAAGAATGCTACTGTTAATCTTACGACAGAAGAAGCAACAATCGATTATTATCCAGGAAATATGGATACACAAATGATTATCGAACGTATTCGTAAGCTAGGTTACGATGCAAAACTTAAAAGTTCGGATGAAAATAAGGCATCAGCGAAAGCGGATGAATTGAAGAAGAAAAAGATTAAACTCATTATCTCAGCTTTATTATCATTACCGTTATTACTAACAATGTTAACGCATCTGTTTGGTATCCATTTGCCGCATATCTTTATGAACCCGTGGTTCCAGTTAGCGTTTGCTTTCCCGGTACAATTCATTATTGGCTGGCAGTTCTATGATGGAGCCTATAAAAATTTACGAAGTGGCGGAGCGAATATGGATGTGCTTGTTGCATTAGGTACAAGTGCTGCATTTTTCTATAGTGTTTATGAAGGGTTGAAGACAATTAATAATCCAGATTACATGCCACATCTATATTTTGAAACAAGCGCAGTATTAATTACATTAATATTGTTCGGTAAATATCTTGAAGCAAGAGCGAAGTCACAGACAACGCATGCATTATCTTCATTACTTAATTTACAGGCAAAAGAAGCAAGAGTGATAAGAGACGATAAAGAGATAATGATACCTGTAGAAGACGTTATCGTTGGAGATACATTAATCATCAAGCCGGGTGAGAAAGTACCGGTTGATGGTGAAATTATTAAAGGTCATACATCTATAGATGAATCGATGCTTACAGGCGAATCGATTCCTGTCGAGAAAACTATCGGAGCAAATGTCTTTGGAGCAACGATGAATAATAATGGTAGTATTACAATTCGTGCAACGAAAGTGGGTCGTGATACCGCATTGCAATCTATCGTGAAGATCGTTGAGCAGGCGCAAGGTTCAAAAGCGCCTATCCAGCGTCTTGCTGATATTATTGCAGGATACTTTGTACCAGTAGTGATAGGGATTGCGATTATAACATTTATTATCTGGATGATATTTGTGACACCTGGTCAGTTTGAACCAGCATTAGTGGCTGCCATTGCGGTGCTTGTTATTGCTTGTCCTTGTGCTTTAGGACTAGCTACACCAACATCTATTATGGTTGGTACCGGACGTGCAGCTGAAGCAGGCATTCTTTTTAAAGGCGGAGAACACTTAGAAAGAACACATGAAATTGATACGATTGTATTGGATAAAACAGGTACGATTACAAAAGGTGAACCTGAAGTAACTGATTTTACAGGCGATGAATTAACGCTACAATATCTTGCAAGTAGTGAAAAAGCTTCTGAACATCCATTAGCAACCGCAATCGTAAAATATGCAAAAGAAAAAAATATAGAATTATTAGAAACTAGTCAATTTAATGCAATACCTGGCCATGGTATTGAAACAGTTATCGATAACCATACCATACTCATCGGTAACAGAAAGCTAATGACAGATCATCATATTGATATTGATTCAAGTATCAATCGAATGCAGCAATTTGAAGCAGAGGGTAAAACGGCCATGCTGATTGCTATCGATAATGAGTTACGTGGTATTGTAGCAGTATTAGATACAGTGAAAGATACTGCGAAACAAGCTATAGAAGAAATGAAAGCAATGGGCTTACAAGTTGTGATGCTGACTGGAGATAATGCCATTACAGCAACCGCAATCGCGAAATCTGTTGGTATTACAGAAGTCATTGCTGAAGTGCTGCCAGAACAAAAGTCTGATAAGATTAAGGCACTGCAGGATGAAGGAAGAAAAGTTGCTATGGTAGGAGACGGCGTCAATGATGCGCCAGCGCTTGCGTTAGCGGATATCGGTATCGCAATTGGCACAGGTACAGAAGTCGCGATTGAAGCAGCTGATGTTACGATTCTAGGCGGAGAGCTTACACTAATACCTGAAGCGATTAAAATTAGTCACGCAACAATTAAAAATATAAAACAAAATTTAGGATTCGCATTTGGATATAATATTCTTGGTATACCAGTTGCAGCCTTAGGATTACTTGCACCATGGATAGCAGGCGCTGCTATGGCTTTATCATCAGTAAGTGTTGTGAGTAACGCCTTAAGACTAAAAACTGTTAAAATAAAATAGAACATATAAAATACTAAAAAGTGAGGGAATTATTATGAAAACAATTCTTAAAGTAGAAGGTATGACATGTTTACATTGTAAAGAAGCGGTAGAAGGTGCAGTAAATAAATTAGATGGTGTTAAATCAGCTGCAGTTGATTTAGAAGCAGCAAATGTAACAGTTGATCACGAAGAATCAGTAACTGTTGAAACAATGAAAGAAGCCATCGAAGATCAAGGATACGATGTAGTTAAATAATAGATTAATAAGTATCATGTTCCGTTATGGAATGTGATACTTTTTTTATTACTTATTTATTAACATTTATATGGATGAATTATCAATAACACATCAAAATTTGATATGCTAAAGATAAGTATAAAGAATGAGGATATCTACTATGATTGAATTTAAAAATATATCAATGCAGTTTAAAGATACAATAGCTATCGATAATTTAAATCTTATCATTAGCTCAGGTGAGTTTGTCAGTATACTTGGACCGTCAGGATGTGGTAAGAGTACTACTTTATTTATGCTTGCAGGATTACTACAACCTACAGCAGGAGAGATTATCATAGACGGTAATGATGTAACGCATTTAAAGGCTGATGCACGCAATATTGGTATGGTATTTCAGGATTATGCGCTTTATCCACATATGACTGTCTTCAATAATATTGCCTTTCCACTGAAGATGAAGCGATTATCGAAACGTGAGATAAAAGAAAAAGTAGAATATGCTGCAAAGCTAGTAGAAATTGATGCATATTTAAACCGTTTACCAAAAGAACTATCTGGTGGACAACAGCAACGTGTTGCAATAGCACGAGCTATTGTTAGAGAACCAGAAATATTATTGTTAGATGAACCTTTATCAAATTTAGATGCAAGATTAAGAGTATCAATGCGTGAGGAAATCAGAGCGATACAACAGCGTTTAAATATTACGACGTTATTTGTTACGCATGATCAGGAGGAAGCCTTGAGTATAAGTGATAAGATTGTCATGCTGAACGAAGGAAAAATGATGCAATACGATACACCATATAACATGTATCATCATCCAAAACATGTGTTTGTTGCAACTTTCATCGGACGTCCACCTATGAATATATTGAAATTAGATAAACAGCAATCAAAGCAGTTAAATCCAAATCTAAATATCGATACCGATACAATGATCGGTATTCGCCCGGAACACATTATCATCTCAGAGCAAGGTTATCCCGTGACTATTAAACGTGTTGAACTATTAGGGAAAGATATCGCTGTTACAGCTGAGGATGCACAACATAGGCAGATAAAATATTATACAAATACTAATCCGTTAATAGGAAATAAAGTATATTTAACAGCTGCTTTAGAAAATATTCACCTCTTTGATTCATATGGCAATCGCTAATAACGCCTCTCATACTTTAGACCTATATTGATTGGAATGAATTGACAAATAGAGGTTGTGGAAGTAGTATTAATGAGTAATGAATTTATCTAAATAGGAGAGATTACGATGACAACAAAAATGATCAATAAATTAATCGCAACTGCAGCTGTTTCTACAGTTTTATTAACAGGAGTAAATGTTGCTAAAGCAGATACAGTAACGACAACTAAAACAACAACAACAACTACTGTAGTGACAACAGTTACAAAAACTGATGAAGTAAAAAGTGGAGCAATCAAAGCAGGTACAACTACGACTACAACTAAAGCGACACCAACAAAAAGTGCTACGAAAGTAACAGAACCTTATTATAACTATAATGGTTATACTTCTCGTAACGCTGATTTCGAATTAGATAAATACTTCGTACAAGCATTAAACTACGGTAACTTTAAATTAAATAATTTATCAGTTACTAAAACACCGACTATTCAATCTAAACCGGTTAAATCTATGGTAAATGATACTGTAGTTTACAAAACTAAAGGTGTAATTACATCTATGAGTTTCCCAGTTAAAAAAGGAGTTATTAAAAAAGCTGATTTCTTAAAAGCACATGCTGCAAATACTTTAATTAGTGATAAAACTTCAAAAAGCAAGAATTCAGTAGCAACTTTCAAAACAAAAGTTGGATCTTACTCAGCAAACTTTGATAAAGCGGGATACTTAACTTCAGTTAAAATCAATCCATCAGTTGTAACTTATACAAAATAATAATAAAGAAATAGGGAGACGAATATTCGTCTCCCTGTTTCTTTATATTTTTATTTATGAACTGCAATATGCTTTGCAGTAGATTTATGCGTTGCGAGAACAGTAACTTTAGCGACAATCGTTGAAATCATCACAGCACTAATGAACCATGTTGCAAAACCAACCATTATACTGAGTGGCCAGTTAGAAGTTGTACTTAACATTCCCCATGTAGCAAGAATTGAACATAGACAACCGGACATACCAAATATTGCACCACGACAAACGTGACTAGCAAGTTCATCACCATATTCAAAACCTGCAATGAGCATTGATAATAAGAAGACAGCAGGAAAAGTAGCGAATATACCGCCAAAGTCTTTCCATGGTATAATACACGACACGAAATAACTGAATGCTACTGTAGAACCACCGATTAAGAATTTAAGCATTAATACTTTTGGTTTCATAGAGAGGACTTCCTTTTACATATTTTTTAATACAAATAATGCGCATGAAATAACGAACCAACACCCGACAGAGAAGGCAGCACCTTTTTTAAATCCATGTTTCGTTACATAGATTGAAGTGAGTGCGACAGTAAAGATACAACTTGTTATGCCCATGATTGCACCGCTGCTTAAATTCATTGAAGCATTAACTAATTCATCGCCGCTATGGTCAACTGATAAAGAAAGAATCGCTGCCAGGAATACAGCAGGCATTGTAGCGATAATACCACCGAGCTTACCACCGACTTTACCTGCGATGATTGAAGCGGCAGTTACTGCAATACCACCAATGATAAAGCGCAACAACAAACCGGTAAATGAAATACCGAACATATAGATCATCTTCTTTTCTAAATTTAACGTGATTTATTTCACATATTAAGATACGCCCATTCTGTGTTGTTGTAAATAGATAGCATTTATATATCATAGGATTGTCACAATTGAATAAAATAGGAACAACCCTCACCTATGAATAAGTGAGGGTTGTCTGTTTAAACTTCTGTATTCTCAACTACAGCGTGTTTATCATTAAATATATTTTTATTGAAGTTTCCTAAGAATTTAGAAGTTAATGTTCCTGAAAGCATACTACCATTTACATTAAGCGCAGTACGTCCCATATCAATTAATGGTTCAACTGTGATTAATACCCCTGCAAGTGCAATTGGTAATCCCATCGATGATAGAACGATGATAGCAGCAAATGTTGCACCACCACCAACACCGGCTACACCGAATGAACTAATCGCTGTGATAATCGCTAATTGAACGATAAATTCAGGTGAAAGTGGATTAATACCAGCAGTTGGTGCAATCATTACTGCAAGCATTGCAGGATAGATACCGGCACAACCGTTTTGACCCATCGTCGCACCAAATGATGCTGACATATTTGCTGTTGCATCATCTACACCTAAAGCGTTTTTTTTGTGCTGCGATATTTAAAGGAATTGTTCCAGCACTAGAACGAGATGTGAAAGCAAATGCTAATGTTGGGAAAACCTTTTTTAAATATTGAATTGGATTTAATCCTGTTAATGTAATGATAAGTAAATGAATGATGAACATTGTTCCTAAAGCAACATAAGATGCTAATACGAATTTACCCAGTTCGACTATACCCGCGAAGTTTGTACTTGCAATCATATTTGCCATTAATGCAAGTACCCCGTAAGGTGTTAAGCGTAAGATGATTGTTACAAGTCGCATTACAACAGCAAATACAGCATCAACCATGTTTGTAAACATAGCAGCATGTTCCGGTTGTTTTCTTCGAACCCCAAGTACTGCAATGCCAACTAAGAATGAGAAGATAACGACAGCGATTGTTGAAGTAGGTCTTGCACCTGTCATATCCATAAATATATTGCTCGGAATAAAATTGACGATACGTTGTGGCATTGTCTTTTGTTCCATCGTATCGTAACGTTCTTGAATTTCAGTACCACGTGTCTTTTCGTCTTGACCAATGCTAATATCTTCTGCGTTTAAATCAAATAATAACGCTGATGCGATACCGATTGTTGCGGCAATTAAAGTTGTAGTAATCAATATTCCGATTACCCAGCTGGCCATCTTACCAAGTTGATCCGTAGTATTTAAATTAATGATAGAACGGATGATAGATACCATTACAAGTGGCACAACAATTAACATTAATAGCTGAACGTAACCACTACCGACAATACTGTACCAATCTAGCGTACCTAAAGTTACTTTAGAATCAGTACCGTAAGCAAATTGAAGTCCGATTCCCAACAAAATCCCTAAAATCATACCTGTGAAGACGCGTTTAGAGAAAGAAATATGTTTCTTGTTCATGAATATAAGTATTCCTATGAGAATACTAAGAATTAAGACATTTAAAAAAATAAACCCGTTATCCATTGGTTTATACCTCCATAAATAGTGAATTTGATTGTACTTTAGGATAACATTGACTGTAATGATAAAACAATAGCATTCGTAAAAATTACGTAATTAGACAAAATTAAATTTCTTAAAGTAGGTGTAAAGGCATGAATGAAATCCATAAGGTATATGCTTTTGCTCGTGAAATCGAGCAGTTAAAAACGATTCAAAGAAAAAGTGATACGTTAGATGGAAGATATGAAAATAGTGCTGAACATTCATGGCAGGCAGCACTTGTTGCGATGCAGTTTGAACAGTTCTATCCTGAACAAGTAGACATTAATCAGGTGATCAAGATGCTATTGGTTCATGATTTAGGTGAAATCTATGCAGGAGATACATGGGTATTTGATGACCAGGCGAAAAGTGACTCGTTTGATAGAGAACTTGAATCTCTGAAGAAAGTAGTTTCAATGTTAGATGAAGATGATCAGAAGGTCATAATAGATTTATGGACTAACTTTGAGCGTGGTGATAATCATGACGCAAAGTTTGCGAGAGTGATTGATGCATTAATCGCTTTGATTAATCTGTATGAAGTAAGTGAAGAGAATTACAATCCATATAATCTGACTAAATCACAGGTGACAAATAAAAAGATATTTATTAAGAATGATGCGCCAGCAATCTGGGAACTCGCTGAAGAAATTATTGAGAAGTGTGTTCGGAAAGGATTGTTGAGGGATGCGTGAGTTCGATGCGATACGTTCTGCAGAAATTGAATACCATGATGCTTTTTATAAATCTACGAAATTATATGAACCTGGTAGTTGGATAGGAAAGCCAGTCGCAAACGTAATGGAAGCATTTGAAATGATAGACAGCTCAAAACCACTAAAGATTTTGGATTTAGGTAGTGGTGTTGGTAGGAACGCGATCGCCATTGCACAGATGTCGATAGATGGCACAGTTATAGATTGTGTTGATTTACTGCCATCAGCAATTGAAATACTTAATGACAATGCTAAAGCGTATCATGTTAAAGATAAAATTAATGGAATTGTATCTACTATTGAAGATTATCAAATCAATAAAGAATATGATTTCATCATTGGTGTTTCAACACTTGAACATGTCAATGATGAAGCGGCGTTTAAAAAAGTATTAAAAAATATAAGAAATCATCTCGTAATCAATGGTGTTGCCTGTTTAATTATTAATTCTGAAGTTCAAGAAAAAGATATCGAAACAGGAGAATTATTAGTACCGCAGTTTGAAGTGAATATGCTGACAAAGGATATGCAGAAATTAGTTCATGATATTTTTGTGGGATTTGAATTTGTTAAAGAAGAAATAAAATTATTGAATTACAGAATTAATCGTGCAGGTAAGGATGTTAATTTAAGTACGAATGCAGTGACATTTATTATTAGGAGGACGATATGATAATAGAAGGTAAAGAAATTCATTTCGGTATAGACAAACCGGTTCCTTATTTCCAGGTAAGCGATGAATACAGAGTTCGATTTGGTTATGAAATGATGAAGGGAAGTTTAATAAAGCAAATACTTACGGACACATATTCTGATGATAATTTTGATATGGAGTTTTTATTGAGGGTAATTGAAGGTCATTATATTCAAAATGAAAAAACGAATTTAGGTCGTTATTTCAAAATTACAAATTGGAAAGAAGTATTTCATAAAGGTGCTGAAGAGGTTGATTACATCAATGTAATTGTAAAAGGTATTGAGCTCAAACCATTGATAAAATATATAACGAAAGTCATTTGTGGGAATGAAAGAGAGTCATTTATTATATTTTATAAATCAGATAAAATCATTTATGTAAGTAATGATGTAATCGATATTGTCAGTCATGATACGAAGTTTATTGAAGTAATGAAGAAAAAATATGAAGGTATTTATGACACGTATTGGGTAGGTAGACCTAACGACGAATAAAATACTGGCAATGAACACATATAAATCGCGTTTATAAACATTTATAACCAAATTTAAGTCATTCCATAAGGGATGACTTTTTATTGACGTTTTTACAGATTTCCCATAAGCTAATAAAAATCGAAAAATTTAGATAATAAGAAAAGAGGACAGACATGAACAGACTATCTATTAAAATTGATGAGCGTATTGAACTGGTACAAGCAGAAATATTTCATGGGGAAGATTTGTATAATGTGATTGATCAAAATAGAGAGCACCTAAGAACATTTTTGACTTTTATAGATATCATCACTGAACCTGCACATGAAACTGCATTTATTAAAAAGATGATGAATGAGTTTGCGCAAGGGACGGGACGTTTATTTTTGATATTTGTTGATGGAGAGTTATCTGGAACGCTAGATTTACATGCGATTAATCAAGGATTTAAGAAGGCGGAAATCGGTTACTGGTTGAAAGAAGATTTAAATGGTCAAGGGATTATGACGAAATCAGTAATTGCTTTATGTGATTTTGCATTCAATCAAATGGGTTTGAACAAACTATCGATCAGTGCTGATGTTGACAATATTGGTAGTAATAAAATTGCAGAGAAATCTGGATTTGAGTTTGTTGGTATGGATAAACAGGATGTTTTATTATACGGTGAATTTAGAAACATGAATCGTTATGCTTTATTGAAGGAAGATTTTAAGCGATAGACTGACGATTTTGTGAATGTTTGTGAGAAAGGTCCCAGCATTAATTTGTAAGGTGTATATTAAATGTATCTTATATAATGAGGTGTACTATGATAAATTTCGAACTTACTAATGAAATAAAATCAATACTGACAAATATTCAAAGTAATAAGGAAGATCATTCAGTTGCTAACTTAGAAAAATATTCGTTGGTTGATTTCTTAATCGCTGTTATACAAATACATTATACGGAAGGTATTTCTTCAATAGAAGAAATTCATAAATTGATTGATATGTATAATTGTCATATGAACGAAATGATACAGGAAGTATATATTTCACTTGACGATGATCATCCGTTAAATATTATGAAAAGAGAAAATGATACATTCATTACTGTTTTAGAACGTATGGAAAAGAAATTGACGATTGTAGCATCTAAAAAAGACAGTTCAATGCTTGAAGAAGATTTAAAAATAATAGGTGCATTATATGCACATTATAACCGTAAAGAAAAATTGATATTTCCGATATTAGAACGAAAACAAGTTTATACATTACCAAGAAAGATTTGGGCACTTGATGATGATAATCGCGCTACTTATCATCAATTCAAAAACCGTCTAAAACGAATTGATGAAATTGAGTTTAAGCATATTAGAAAATCGTTTGATACGTTAAATAAAGGTATGAAGCAAATGATATTGCATGAGGAAGACATTCTTATTCCTTTAATTCAGGAATTATTTACAGCACAGGAATATGAAGTTATCGCCAATGAAAGTAAAGCATTTGGTTATGCAGTAGATGTTAAATCAGTATGGTCTGATAAAGATAAAGTATATCCAACAAAAGAAAAGAAAAGTGAAGATAAAAATCAAAACATTAAAATAGGTGGCGGTTACTTAACCTTGAAAGAAGCGGAATTAATACTTAATAATATTCCGTTAGAACTGACATTTGTTGATAAGAATGGATTATTTAAATACTTTAATGAAATTACTGAATCTGTGGATATGATGTTTATTCGCACACCGATTTCTATTGGTAGAAGTGTAGCGAATTGTCATCCACCGAAGAGTTTGAAGAAGATGATGCAAGTTATGCGTAAACTTAAAAATAGAGAGCAGGAAACTGTGACAATGTGGTTTAAGAAAGGTGAAGAATATATTTATGTAACATACAAAGGCGTCTTTGATGAAAAAGGTGAGTATCAAGGAATTCTTGAATACGTTCAGGATATTCAGCCGTTCCTGGATTTGCCGAGTGTCGTTAAACGTGATATTTAAAAGGGGTGTTAGTATGCATGTTGAAATGATGTTTATCGGAAAACCGAAACAACTAGGTAGTGAAGAAGCTTCAGATAAATTAAATCAGTCATGGATTTCAGCTATCAATCGAGATGCCGTTTCAAGTGGAAACCTGACCGAACATGGCTTTGAAGATGATGAAGTTGCGGATAAAAAGCATCATGGTGGTGTAGACAAAGCTGTATTTTGCTATGCAATCGAACATTATCCGTTATGGCGAAATGAATTGAGTAAAGATATACAACCAGGTGGTTTTGGTGAAAATCTCAGTGTTACACATATGAATGAACAAACAGTATGTCTAGGTGATATCTATCAAATTGGTAATGCACTTCTTCAAGTTACGCAACCACGTAAACCATGCTGGAAGCCGGCAAGAAAATATCGAGAAATAGAATTATCTAAGATCACTGAAGAAAATGGTAGAACTGGTTGGTACTTAAAAGTGCTTCGTCCTGGAGTAGTGAGTGTAAATAATAAAATTGAGTTAATTGAAAGATGTTATCCAGAGTGGACGATTGAAAAGTGTAATGAAGTGATACATTTTTCTGATGATTTAAGTCTAGTGAAGGAATTATCTGAAGTTGAAGTTTTGGCTGACTCATGGAAAGTCAGTTTAAAGAAAAAACTATCAGGAGAAATTGAAGACAAGACACATAGATTATATGGACCGAATATTTAGTGGGTGATATGATGGGAAAATTTATTATTTTAAGAGGTAATTCAGGAAGCGGTAAAACCTCAACTGCTAAATTACTGCAAGAAGCTCTAGGTGAAGGGACGATTCTTATTTCTCAGGATTTATTGAGAAGAGAAATGTTACGTGTTAAAGATAAGGTTGGTAATATTTCGACTGAATTGATGAGAACAATGATTGAATTTGGTATGGAACACTGTAAATATGTTGTAGTAGAAGGAATATTAACACGTCGTAAACATGGAGATATGTTGATAGAGATGGTTAATAAATATAATGATGCATCTTACGTTTATTACTTTGATATTCCATTTGAAGAGACTTTGCGTCGCCATCAATATAAACAAAATGTTGAATTTGGTGAAGATGAAATGCGTCAATGGTTCCTGGACAAAGATTATTTAGGAGTAGAAGGAGAATTTATTATTACGGAAGAATTGTCTCAAAAAGATATAATTGAGATGATAAAAGAGCAAGTGATGTAAGAAGCAGATTATAGCGGGATTTGAAGGAAATAATTAAAGATTTCGCTAAAATTATGGAATAATAGCGGAATCTGCTCGAAGAAACTAAAGATTCCGCTAAAACGTGTGAGTAATAGCGGTATCGAGCTATAAAAGATTAAGATACCGCTAAAACTAAGGAGAGATAACATGATTCGATTTGATAATGATTATTCAACTGGTGGACACCCGTTAATTCTAGAACGTTTAGTAGAAACAAATGATGAACAGCACCCGGGATATGGCGTTGATGACCACTGCACGCGCGCAGCTGAATTAATAAAAGAACATTGTAGTGGAGATGTTGATGTTCACTTCTTAGTTGGTGGTACACAAACTAACAAGACAGTGATTGCATCAATGCTACGTCCTCATCAGGCTGTCATTGCAGCCGATTCAGGGCATATCGCAGTTCACGAAACAGGTGCAATCGAAGCAACGGGTCATAAAGTGATTACAATTCCGGGTATCGATGGGAAGTTACGTCTGGAAGATGTAGAAAATTATGTTGAAGATTATTGGAATGATGTGACATTCGAACATATTCCGCAACCGAAGATGGTCTATATCTCGCAACCAACTGAATTTGGGACATTATATTCTAAGCAGGAGTTAACGGATTTATATGATTTCTGTAAACAAAAAAATATGTACTTAATGGTTGATGGAGCACGTTTAGGTTATGCATTAGCGGCTAAGGAAAATGATGTAACGATTAAAGATCTTTCTGAACTCAGTGATGTATTCTATATCGGTGGCACTAAAGTAGGCGCACTATTTGGAGAAGCAGTAGTGTTTACTAATGATGCATTAAAATCTGATTTTAGATATTTCATTAAACAAAACGGTGGAATGCTTGCAAAAGGTAGATTGCTCGGTATTCAATATGAGGTACTCTTTGAAGACAACTTGTATGAAGCAATTTCAAAACATGCCGTTGAACATGCCGATAAATTGACGAAAGCATTTGAAGAAAAGGGTATACAAATGAAATATCCATCACCTACGAATCAAAGATTTCCAATATTAACGAAAGCGCAGATTGAAACACTTCGTGAGAAATATACATTTGCTGATTGGGAGAAAATTGATAACAATTTGTTTGCAGTACGCTTCTGTACGAGCTGGTCAACAAAGCGTGAAGATGTGGATACATTAATTCAAGATATTAAAGCACTTTAAGGAGGAACTTATGAATCATTGGGATGATAAGTTTAAAGATGACACATATCTATATGGTGAGGAAGCGAATCAATTTGTTAAAGAACAATTTCAAGATAAAGGTAAAGGATCAATTGCATGTTTTGCTGAAGGTGAAGGGCGTAATGCAGTATATTTAGCGCAATTAGGATATGATGTTGCTACATTTGATTATTCTAAGGAAGGTTTAAAGAAGACAGAAAAATTAGCAGAGAAGTTTAATGTACATGTGGAAACTAACTTAAAGGATCTTACAGTTGAAGAAGCAGTAGATAAAGCGCAATTTGACAATGCTGTAATGATCTTTGGTCACGTTGAAGAAGATAAACAACAAGTATTATTTAATAATATGATTCAGTCCGTTAAAGCTGAAGGGAAAATATACTTTGAATTATACGCAAAAGCTCAGATTGATTATGGCACAGGTGGACCAAAAGATATTTCTATGTTGTATGATTTAGGGAACGTTAAAAAATATAGTGAATCTAACGATGTTAATATTATCGAACTCGCTGAAAAAGAAGTTGTGCGACACGAAGGTGATAAACATAATGGAAAATGTCGTGTTATTCAAGGTATATTGGAAAAACAATAATGAATTTGCATTACTCAAAATGGGTAATGCAATTTTTATTTATCTTTTGCTTTATATGATATTTACTGCTACGATTTTAATCATTAAAACAATCGAGGTGTATTTATGAACATTGCTATTATTGGATTGGGTGTAATCGGTGGGACTTTCGCCAAAGCAATTCGTGCAAGCTATGGACAAAGGCATCGTATAATGGCAATCGATGTAAATCATGAGACTTTGAATATGGCGATAGCTGATGGGGTCATTGATGTTGGTGAAACGAGTAATCAGTCCATCCTGAGTGAAGCTGATCTGGTTATTTTTGCGATATACCCTAATATGATAAAGGATTTTATTCTTTATCATCGAGATAATTTCAAAGATGGCGCAACGTTAACAGATACTGCTGGCGTAAAGTCGGTGGTGATGAAAGATGTGGAAGAAATACTACCTCATAATGTTTCTTTTATTTTCGGTCATCCAATGGCGGGCCGAGAAAAGAAAGGATATGCATACGCAGATGCTAGTGTATTTCAAGACGCAAACTATGTCATCACGAAGTCAGATTTGAATTCAAATCAAGAGTTAGAAGCATTTAAACAATTTTTATATCCGCTCGGTTTTAAACGTATCACAGTTACAGATGCTGTGATGCATGATGAGATGATTGCACATACGAGTCAGTTAACGCATGCAATTGCCGTGTCGTTAATCAACAGTGATGATAGATTGGATGAAACGATAAAATTTATCGGTGATAGTTATCGTGATCTTACGCGTATTGCTAATATGAATGAATCTCTCTGGCCGGAATTATTTAGCCATAATAAAGAAGCTTTACTGGATAATATGGAGCGTTTTGAAGATGCATTTACTACTTTGAAAGAAGCGGTTAAAAATGATGACTTGAAGGTGATGGAGAGCATTTTCAAAGCATCAAGTCATCGCAGAATTCGCTTGGAACAAAGTGATATGAAGAAGTGAATATCATAACTTTTTGAGTCTATTTTCAGTTTTGAGGTAAACGATAATAACTGTAATCAGTAATAAAATAATAGATGCAATTGAACTTTGCTCTTCATAGCCTATAGTTATTTCAATCAAGAGTTGAACAATGCCGATGATGAGTAAGATTGGGCACAGTTTTTGGATAAGTTTTGTAGAATATTCCTGCGCCAATTGCCAATGTCTTTCACTTTGTAGAGACCTTGGTGTACGGTATCCGGCAAAGTAGTTTGGTTTATCGGTAAGGATTGTTTTATAGAGAAGCGTGTCAATAATATATAATGCGATAGCCATAATAATTGTAATCATATTAGCACCTCCGTTTTCTTGATGATAACAGTTTATAAAATTTATTTCTATTTTCTTTTTATTATAATCATGCTATTATATTAAATAATTTAATAACAATTTGTTTACACGAAGAGAGTAATATTGATTTGTTCATAAGTAGCGAGCTATAGAAGGTGGAAGTATAGCATGATAATTGATATGAAGCGCACTTCGTAAATGATATGTTGAACTTATAGTAGGGATATCCGGTGGAAACATCGTTAACAATCATTGAGTATGTCTGTTGACATGAACAAGAGTGGTACCGTGAATCTAGCATTCGCCTCTTTTTTTAGAGGTGGATGCTTTTTTATTTTATAAATTTTTAGGAGGAGAATAGATGAAACATTTATTAGCTAATATTTTAAGAAAAGAAATTGAAGTATTGAGTGAAACTGAAATATTAAAGTTGATTGAATATCCGAAGCATGCGCATCAAGGAGATTTATCATTCCCATGTTTTACGTTAAGTAAGCATCTGAAGAAGAGTCCAATGATTATTGCACAGGAAATAAGCGAGCGTTTGAATGATGAACAAATTGATAAAGTTGAAGTTGTGAATGGCTATTTAAATGTATATTTTAATAAACAAACACTAGGAACAAATGTTATTCAGGAAGTATTGCGCGATAAAGAAAGCTTTGGTGCTCAAAATATTGGTCAAGGTAAAGTGATAACGATGGATATTTCTTCACCGAATATCGCCAAACCTTTCTCGATGGGGCATTTAAGATCAACTGTTATCGGTAATGCAGTAGCCAATATTACAGAGAAATTAGGTTTTAAACCAGTAAGAATAAATCACCTTGGAGACTGGGGAACGCAGTTTGGTAAATTGATTGTAGCTTATAAAAAGTGGGGGAATGAAGCTGACGTTAAAGCAAACCCAATACCTGAATTATTCAAGCTATATGTTAAATTTCATGACGAAGCAGAACATGACGAAGCTTTAAATGAAGCGGGAAGAACGGCATTTCTAAAACTAGAGCAAGGTGAAGCGGAGCATGTAAGACTCTGGACATGGTTCAGAGAAGTTTCGCTGCAATCGTTTAATGAGATATATGCACGTCTTGGTGTTTCTTTCGATTCGTATAATGGAGAAGCATTTTACAATGACAAGATGGATGCTGTCGTAGAAAAGTTAGAAGCATTAAACTTACTCGTTGAAGATCAAGGTGCAGAAATAGTGAAACTTGATGATATGCCGCCAGCGCTGATCAAGAAAACGAATGGCTCAACTTTGTATATTACAAGAGATTTAGCAACAGCAATCTATAGAAAAGAAAGGTATGATTTTTCTGAGTCATATTATTTTGTAGGTAATGAACAGTCACTTCATTTCAAACAATTGATAGCAGTATTAAAGATGATGGGTTATGAGTGGGCGGAAAATATGGAGCACATATCGTTTGGTATGATCTTAAAAGATGGCAAAAAGATGTCTACGAGAAAAGGGAAAGTTATCTTTTTAGAGGAAGTGCTGGATGAAGCGGTGAATATGGCGAAACAAAATATAATCGCGAAATCAAATGAGATTGAAGACATTGATAAAGTAGCTAAACAAATTGGTATTGGTGCTGTAATATTTAATGACCTGAAATACGATCGTCAAAACGATATTGAATTTGATTTAGAAGATATGTTAAAAGCTGAAGGCAATACGTGTTTATATCTTCAATATACAAACGCTAGAATCCATGCCATTGTTAGAAAGAGTGGACTGGAAACAACTCACATTAAAGTGAATGAAATAGATGATGTGGCATGGGATATCGCTAAAGATTTAATGATGTTTGAAGAAGTCATCTATAATGCATATGTAAAGCAATCTCCTGCAGAGATTGCTAAGTATTTACTGCAGCTTGCACGTCACTTCAATAGTTATTATGCGAATGTAAGAATATTAGATGAGACAGCAATGATGGAAAATAGAAAAGGTTTATTATTAGCAGTTTCTATCGTAATAGAAGAAGGATTAAGCTTACTAGGTATTGAGACACCGAGAGCACTTTAATATATTTATAGCGTTGAATGAAACTTCACTAAAATGATATATCCTCATCAAACATTTCATCAAGAATTTTAGTATAATGTGGATATTATCATATTTAGGAGGATATCTCTTGAGGTTATTATTATTATCCGTTGGAGTTATTTCGACCATCCTCGGATTTGTTGGTACATTTTTACCGCTCTTACCAACGACACCATTCTTATTGCTCGCAGTCTTCTGTTTTGCGAGAAGTTCAGATAAGTTTCATAATTGGTTAGTGCGAACAAAAATTTATAAATCTTACGTTCAGGAGTTTTATGAACGTGGTGGCTATACATTGAAGAAAAAGTTTCAGTTATTATTAAGCGTCGTTATTGTTGTAGGGATTTCGATTTATTTAGTGGATAATATTTATGTAAAAATTGGACTTAGTGTAATGCTGTTGATGCAGGCAATTGTTTTGTTTACGGTAATAAAGACGTTAGATGAATAAAAGCTTATGACAAATTTGTCATAAGCTTATTTTTTTACTTTAAGTTAATAACAGTTTCACGTTCGATTAATTCATGAGGCACAACAATCTTAGTGTTAGAAATGTCTTCTCCATTCAAATGTTTAATAAGCATTTTGACTGATTCGTGACCGAGTTTTGCGGTATCGATATCAATGGTAGTTAAGTATGGGTGTGTTAATGTCGAGAGTATCGAGTTATTAAAGCTGATAACAGAAAGATTATCAGGCACTTTATAGCCGTACATTTGTACAAGCTGCATAACACGTAGTGCAAATATATCGTCAAGCACCACGATAGCAGTTGCTTTTGTTCGGATCAAAGTATCTTCAAAGTCAGCATAATCTGTATGTTCTATAATTGGAATACTATCAAATACTTTGAGTTGATTGAGCATCATTGCCTTCTGATAGCCGAAATATCTTTCGAAATAAATACCTTCTTTAATCGTATTAGTAACAAAAAGAATATTGCGATGACCATTTTCAATCAAATGTTCTGTAGCATGTTGGCCAAGTAACTGATTGTCATTGTCAATATAACTAATTATATTATGCTGTGTATAAGGTTGCCCAATGAGTGTAAATGCAATTTGCTTTTCAAGCAAGTATTTTATTACGGGATCACCTTGGTGAGCATATGCTAATATGAAACCACCAACTTGCTTTTGCTTGTGCATCACTTTAACATCTTCTAATAAATCTTCTAAGTTCTTAGCTATAGCCACCGCAGTAGTCATATTATTTCTTCTTGCTTCATCATTAATAGCTTCGATTATTTCTAAGAAGAATGGATTGGCCATTCGTTCTTTTGAATTGAGTGGAGGTAGGATAATTCCTATTGCATTTGAAGTTTGCTTCCCTAAGTTTCTGGCAGCGATATTTGGAACATAGCCCATTTCCTGCATCACTTTCTGAACTTTTCTTCGAGTAGCTTCAGAAATAGAAGGATGATTATTAACAACACGTGAAACTGTTGATGTAGCGACACCAGCTTGTTGTGCAACATCTTTAACTGTAATGGCCATAATAATCCTCCGTAAGTCTTTTTCTTAATAATATATGCAACCGATTGCATTGTCAATGATGGTTTTTGCACAAAATTTCATAGCATTTATGCAAATAAAGTATATTATTTTATGAATTACTGTTTACAAAACAAATTTCTGATGATATATTTATCTCAAGTAATGCAACCGATTGCATAAAAAGGAGAAAAAATTATGAAACAGTTATTAAGCTTTGAATTTTGGCAAAAGTTCGGTAAAGCACTGATGGTTGTTGTAGCAGTAATGCCAGCAGCAGGTCTTATGATTAGTATTGGAAAATCGATCCCATTAATTAGCCCAGACATGCAAATGTTAATCACAATTGGTGGTGTCATTGAAAGTATTGGTTGGGCGATTATCGGAAACTTACATCTTCTCTTTGCGTTAGCTATTGGGGGAAGTTGGGCAAAAGAAAGAGCAGGCGGTGCGTTTGCAGCAGGTATCGCATTCGTATTGATTAACCGTATTACAGGGGCAGTATTTGGTGTTAACAGTGCAATGCTTGCAGATGATAAAGCATTCACGCATACATTATTCGGCACAAAGATTATGGTTAAAGGTTTCTTTACGAGTGTATTAGAATCACCGGCATTAAACATGGGGGTATTCGTTGGTATCATCGCAGGTTTCGTTGGTGCGAATGCATATAATAAATACTATAATTATAGAAAGTTACCTGACGCATTATCATTCTTTAATGGTAAACGCTTCGTACCATTCGTTGTTATTCTTTGGTCAACTATCGTTGCATTAATTCTTGCTATCGTATGGCCATACATTCAAGCAGGTATTAACAACTTTGGTTTATGGATTGCTACAAGTAAAGATACAGCACCAATCTTAGCACCATTTTTATTTGGATTCTTAGAGCGTTTATTATTACCATTCGGTCTTCACCATATGTTAACGATTCCGATTAACTATACACAACTAGGTGGAACTTACGAAATATTATCAGGTTCACAAGCAGGTACAAAGGTATTCGGACAAGATCCACTTTGGTTAGCTTGGGCAACAGACTTAGTGAACCTAAGTCACGCTGGAGATACAAGCCAATATAATCAAGTATTAAACGACTTTACACCAGCACGTTTCAAAGTAGGACAAATGATTGGTTCAACAGGTATTTTAATGGGTCTTGCACTTGCAATGTACCGTAACGTTGATAAAGATAAATTACCAAAATACAAATCAATGTATTTCTCAGCAGCATTAGCAGTATTCTTAACAGGAGTTACTGAGCCGTTAGAATTCATGTTCATGTTTGTAGCAGTACCTTTATATGTTGTTTATGCATTCATTCAAGGTGCAGCATTTGCGATGGCAGACATTATTAATTTACGTGTACACTCATTCGGTACAATTGAATTATTAACAAGAACACCACTTGCGATTAAAGCAGGATTAGGTGGAGATTTAATCAACTTTGTATTAACGACAATCGGATTTGCAGTAGTAACTTACTTCTTAGCAAACTTCTTAATTAAGAAGTTCAACTTCGCAACACCTGGACGTAACGGAAATTATGAAGCAGACATGGCAGAAGAAACAGGAACATCAAATGTTCAAGCGGATGATCAAGTTGTACAAATTATTCATTTACTAGGTGGTAAAGCAAATATTAAAGATGTTGATGCATGTATGACACGTTTACGTGTAAGTGTAAATGATAAAGGATTAGTAGGTAATGAAGCAGCTTGGAAAAAGGCTGGTGCGATGGGATTAATCGTTAAGGATAACGGCGTTCAAGCAGTTTATGGTCCAAAAGCGGATGTATTAAAATCAGATATCGAAGATTTATTACAATCTGGTGCTGATATTCCAACGCCAAAGCAAACTGTTGTAGAACCAACTGTATTAGATAACACAGATACTAAAGGATTTACTGGTACTACGAAAAACTTATATTCAGTAGCAGATGGTGAAGTTATCAGTATTGATCAAGTCAATGATCCAGTATTCTCACAAAAAATGATGGGTGAAGGATTTGCAGTGAAACCAGCTGACGAAACAGTTGTAGCACCAGTTGATGGTGAAATCGTAAGCATCTTCCCAACAAAACACGCAATTGGTATTAAAACAACAGATGGAATTGAAGTACTTGTACACATGGGTATTGAAACTGTAAGTATGCAGAAGCCAGCATCACGTGTAGTCGTAAATGATGGACAAAAAGTTAAAGTAGGCGATACGTTAGCGATTATGGATATCGAAACAGTTCAAGCTGAAGGCAAAGATACGACAATTATTGTAGTCATTACGAACAGTGAACGCGTTGAGTCTTTAACATTGGATAAATCAGGTCAAGTCGCAAAAGCTGAAAACATCGGTCACATTGAAATATAATAAAGGGGTAGCTTCGGCTGCCTTTTTATTTTGATTAAAGGAGAGAATAAGATGAAGTTGCTAACACTAAATACGCATAGTTGGTTAGAAGAACATCAAGAAGCTAAGATTGATCAAATTGTAGCACAAATCATAAAAGCAGATTATGATGTCATTGCATTACAAGAAGTGAATCAATTAATTAAGAATACGAACGTCGTATCTGATCAAAATTATTGCCTAGGTAATGATAACATTAACATAAAAGATGATAACTTCGCTTATATCATCGTGAATAAATTAAGAGCCCAAGGTCATAATTATTACTTTAGCTACGCGATGAGTCATATCGGTTATGATAAATATGAAGAAGGCAGTGCGATACTATCAAAACAACCAATCAAACCATATTCAGAATTTGTTTCAATAGATCAATCTCCTGATAACTATCGTTCAAGAAAAATATTATTTGGTGAAACTCAAGTGAACAGGAAATCAATTGTTGTGGCAAGTTGTCATTTCTCTTGGTGGTTAAATAATCAGGATGGATTTAGTTATGAATGGATGAATACAAAGCGTATATTAGAACAATATAATCAACCATTGATTGTTATGGGTGACTTTAATAACCCAGAAGGTACAGAAGGCTATGACTTCGTATTAGACAACAGTGATTTACTAGATACGTATACAAAAGCTGAAGTTAAATACGGCCATCATACAATTGAGAAGAATATCGCAGGATGGGAGAACAATGGCGGAAAGTTACGCATTGATTTCATTTTTGCGAGCAATGAATTTAAAGTGCAATCGAGTAAGACAGTATTTGATGGTTTGAATGCACCGATTGTTAGTGACCACTTTGGCGTTGAAGTTGAAATCACAGAATAGTCATATATTCTCTATATTTAAAGTTGTTTGCAGGTAGGAATTGCAATATGCTTTAAGTATAGAGATTTTTTATGAGGAGGATGATGATGAAAAAATTAATGTTAATCACAGGTGCAATCTTAGTTGCAGTATTTATGGGATTTGCTTTATTTATGAATCAAGGTGGCGGAGAAGATAAGTTGAAACGTGACTTTACGCCGGCTGAAGAGAAGATAATGAAAGACAACGTTTATGATGCAGAAAAGTTGAAAGCATTTGACGGTAAAGACGGACATAAATCTTATGTCGCTGTTGATGGTGTTGTATATGATGTCAGTGACGTTGAAATGTGGAAAGGCGGAAAGCATAACGGTTTAGAAGCAGGTAAAGATTTAACAGAGGGATTCAAATCATCACCTCATAGTGGAGGATTCCTAAAAGAACTTAAAGTTGTAGGATCATATAAGTAAGTGCGAGACACCTCAGGAATGAGGTGTTTTTTTTATTTGCTGAAATTGAGTGGCACGATAATTTTGAATATCGTGCCAAATTTTTTTTGTGTTCAATGATAGAATTTAATCAACACGTACGAATATATAAGTAGTACTGGAGGGTGAGACATGAACGAGTGTGATTTAAAGATTATTCAATTGATTCAATCACGTGATGAACAAGGGATTCAATTATTGTTACAGCAATATGGTGGATTGATGAAATCAATTTGTAAGAAAAATTTATATCATTTTGACAGTCATTTAGATGAATGTATCAATGATTGTTTATTTGGAATTTGGAATAACATCCATCAATTTGATGCGAGTAAAAACTCATTTAAGAACTGGATATGCGTCATTGCAAAGTATCAATCAATAGATATGTTACGCAAATATCAAAAAGACAAAGCAACTGAGACGTTGGAAAATAATATAGTGTATTTAGACCAGGGATTAAAGTTACATGAACAAGCATGGTTTGATTTGATCAAAGATTTATCAGAAGTAGATCAACAAATATTGACGATGATTTATTTAGAAGGTTATAAGCCTGAAGAAGTAGCTGCAATGTTGGGACAAAAGACGAGTAATATTTACAATAGAGTATCTCGTGCTAAGACAAAGCTGAAATTTGCAAAGGAGGATTCACAATGAACAATATATATAGAAAACTCAATGATATTCAATTTGATGAAGTGATTGAAGAAGAAACAATGACAGAGGTTGAACAACAACAATACTTTAATCAGTTCAAAATGAAAAATAAACAAAAACAGCCTTCAAAGATGAAGAAAAGAACGATTCAAATTGCAGCAGCAGCTATGTTACTGGCTGGAGGTTTACCATTTATGAATCATGATATTCAAGCAAATGCTGTTAAAATGATTGAGAACATCACGTATTCATTTAAAGATATAATCACACCACAAGCTGAGAAATACGCAACGCATATTAACGAAACAATTAGCTTAAGCAAAGCTGACGTGAAACTAACAGATGTATTTATTAATGATAAATATTTGACGTATAATTTGTTAGTTGATGCTAAAGGTAAAGACAATGCCCTTCATATTGCAGACCCATTATCCGTAAAAATTAATGGTAGAGAAATGATGGAAGGACTTTCTGGAAGTAGTGAATATTTAAAAGAAAAGAAAGTGCATAGTGATATTGGTATCATTCATCTGCGAGAAATACCACCCCAAGGGAAGTTAAATGTTGAAATGACTTTTGGTAGTTATGAGGGAAATGGTAAAAACTTTGGATATAAATTTAAAGTAAATACATCCGAATTAAATAAAAAAGTTAAATCAAAAATGATGAACGAGACAGTTCTAGTGGGGAAAGAAAAAGTAGATGTTCAACAGGTATCGATTAATCCATTATCAGCACACATCAAGTTATCTTCTAGTAATGAATTTAACTATGATATTAATTTATATGATGAGAATGGAAAAAAATACTACTTTAATTTAATTTCTAGGCATGAGAAAAGTGGTGAATATCAATCTACATTGGTATTTAATCAAGATATTGATTCTACTGGTAAAATTGATGATTTATATAAAGCGAAGTCTTTGGATTTTGAAATAATCGATAATGGTAAGACGCATAATGGACAGAATAATGTAAAAAATAAAACCAATAAAAAAGCATTACATGTTGAATTCTAAAGTAGTAACACCTCAGTAATGAGGTGTTTTTTTGTTATGAAGTTTTGGGCGGTTCTATTTAGGAACCGTCCTGAATTATTATATTTGGGGCGATTCAAACAAGGAACCAGCCCAAAATAATACGTCATCATCCTAAATCCTCAACTTACACGCCACATTTATGTCATAATAATAAAAAACGACGGTGGTGGTGAGATGATGAAGGTTTTGATTGTAGAGGATGATTTGGTCATCGGGAAGATGCTCGCTGAGGAACTGAAGAAATGGCAGCTAAAACCTATCTTAATAGAAGATTTTAATCACGTGATGGATGCTTTCAACACAAATGCACCAGAACTTGTACTACTCGATATTAATTTACCAGCATTCAATGGTTATCACTGGTGTCAGGAGATTCGTAAAGTTTCTACTGTTCCAATAATTTTCATTAGTTCTCGTAATGATAGTATGGATCAAGTGATGGCGATGCAGATGGGTGCTGATGATTTCATTGAAAAGCCGTTTAATATGACGGTCACGATTACTAAGATTCAAGCGCTATTACGCAGAACATATGATTTCACTACTCAAGTAAATAATTTAACTGTAAGTGCGTGTGAACTTCTACTAGAATCGGCAAAACTCAAATATAATGATGAAACTATTGACCTCACACACACAGAACTTCAAATCATACATGCTTTATTCCAGAATAAAGGGAAGTTTGTCAGCCGTCATACATTAATCGAAAAATGTTGGGAGTCAGAGCATTTCATTGATGATAATACCCTTGCAGTGAATATGACGCGATTACGCAAAAAGCTTCAAAAGATTGACCTTCATGATTTTATTGAAACGAAGAAAAATGTCGGATACCGCGTAGGTGATGTATGAGTTTCTTTAAAACGATTCAACGTGAAATTTATATTGTTGTATTAATCTGTGCATTATTTTTCTTAATATTTTTTATGTATAATGTACCCATGCAAGCGTATCTCTTAAGTATAGGGATTTCCACATTCACATTAGCGATTTACTGGAGTATTCGCTATTTAAACTATAAAAAAGAACGTACACTCTATGAAGCAAATGAAGATTTAAGAATAGAAAATCACCGTCTCCGTAACGAATTTATTAATTATCAAAGTGAAGTGGAATCGTATTTCTTATTATGGGTTCACCAAATCAAGACCCCGATCACGGCATCTAAATTACTCCTTGAAGATCCGGATGAGCAAGTTGTATCGAAAGTTCGTAATGAAATATTACAAATAGATAATTACACAAATCTTGCACTCAACTATTTGAAACTCATGAACCAGAAGACAGACATGGTATTTATGGAAGTATCAATTGATGACCTGGTACGACCACTTATTAAGCGTTATGCGATTCAATTTATTCATCATCAAACGAAACTGCATTATGATAAAAGTGATTTTAAAGTATTAACAGATGCGAAGTGGTCTTCGATTATTATAGAGCAGATCTTAAATAATGCACTGAAATACGCTAGGGGAAAAGATGTCTGGATCGCATTTGATGAAATAACAAAGACATTATCTATTCGTGATAACGGTATTGGCATCAATACAAGTGATCTACCGAAAATATTTGATAAAGGTTTCTCTGGTTATAACGGTAGACTAAGTGAGAAATCAAGTGGTATTGGTTTATATATCGTCAGCTCAATTTCTAAGCGATTAGGTCATAAAGTAAGTGTTATATCTACAATAAACGAAGGTTCGACATTCACGATTCAATTTAAATAACGCCAATCTTTCATTTTTGTAAGATTAGTAGCTGTCTTTGTAAGAATAGATAAAGGCAGCTTTTTCTTATGATGCGTAAGATAAAGGTAACAACAAACAAGGAGTGAATGAAATGTTACTTAATATAAAAAACGTTAAAAAAGTATTCGGTAGAGGTGCAAACCAAACAGTTGCTTTAAAAGATATGAATTTCTCAATTAATGAAGGTGAGTTCGTTGCAATAATGGGTGAGTCAGGTTCGGGTAAGTCTACATTATTAAATATTATCGCAACATTCGATACACCAACTGAAGGATCTGTAACAATCGGTGGACAAGATTTAAGTTTGCTTAAGAATAAAGAGGTGGCAAAGTTTCGTCGTGATACTTTAGGATTCGTATTCCAGGATTTCAATGTATTACATACGATGAGTAATGCGGATAATATTTTAATGCCGCTAGTACTTTCAAATATGAAACCTAACGTCATGGAAGAAAGATTATCACGCCTTGCACCAAAGCTTGGTATTTCAGAACATCTGGAAAAGTTCCCGAATCAAATTTCTGGTGGTCAACAACAGCGTGTAGCAATTGCCAGAGCATTAATTTCAAATCCTAGTTTATTGCTGGCTGATGAACCAACAGGCGCATTAGATTCTAAAACTTCAACGGATATTATGAATTTATTCCAGGATATTAATAAAGACAATCAAACGATTCTTATGGTTACACATTCTACGATTGATGCAGCGTATGCAAGTCGTGTCGTATTTATTAAAGACGGTATTTTATATCATGAAATATACCGAGGAGATGAAACACAAAACGACTTCCAAAAACGCATTTCTGACAGTCTAGCAATGCTTTCAGAAAGAGGTGAGTAGGATGATGCAATTATTATTCAAGCTAGTAATGAAGAACTTTAAAGCATTAAGACAAATATTTATACCATTTTTATTAGCAACAAGCGTTATGATGGGATTACAGTATATTATGCTGTCGATGATAAATAATGATTATATCCAAAAGCGGCATGCTGACTTACCGCAGTTGCTTGTCTATTCAAACATCCTGGTTGGTTTATTAACGGTTGTGTTTATCATTTATGCGAATCGCTTCGTTATGAAACAACGTCGACAGGAGTTCGCATTAAATATGATACTTGGGTTAGAAAAGCGTCATATAAGATTGATGTTATGGTTCGAAGCAATCATACAATTTGTAGTTATCAGTGTTATTAGTATCATTGGTGGTTATTTATTTGGAAACCTGATCTTCCTGATGTTAAATAAATTAGTTAAGACAAAAGGTATGTCACTGATGAACTATCCATTTGATTTCAAAGCAGCAGCTATTACGCTATTCATCATGGCAATCACTTTTTGTATATTGTTTATAATAAATAACATTACACTTACGATGCAAAGTCCAACACAATTAATGCGCACTCGACTTGCTGGTGAGAGGGCAACGCCGAAATGGAAGCTTGCAGTGCTGTTCATCATCGGGATTTCTACTTTAGGTTATGGTTATTATTTAGCACTGGATGTAAAAGGTGTACTAGATTCTCTTCAATCTATATTTTTTGCAGTACTACTTGTAGGTGTTGGAACATATTGTTTATTCATGTCGTTAACTATAATTGTGTTGCAGTTGTTGAAAAGAAATAAGAATATTTATTATAAGCCTAATCAATTTTTTTCGATTTCTGGATTATTATCGCGTATGAAATCTAATGCGGTAGGACTTGCTAGTATTACAATGCTTATGACGTTTTTAATGGTGACGCTCGGGATGTCACTTTCTGCATATCGTGGTATTGAAGCACAAGTTGCAGGTAGTATGACCCAACAATACGAAATTAATTTATATGGGGATCAGAAAAAACAAGTTAAAAATATCCAGGAAGATATCAGTAAAATTGCTGACGTTGATAAATTTAGGTATAGTGAACTGTCATTCTTCCCAATTATTAAAGATGGCCATAAATTAGTACCGATAAATGATCAGGTTGGACTTAAGTTAAAAGGTAAAGATATGACGTATGTTGTACTTACAACTGAAAAAGACCATAATATTGCACGAGACGAGCAAGTTTCAGTAAAAGACGGTGAAATCATTGTCAGTACAAACGCAGATAGATTTAGTCATGATAAAACGTTAAAGATTATGGGTAAAGAGGTAAAAGTACAGATAGAGTCTGAAAATTATATCGGCAATCAAGTTGCTATTGATGCGATGTATATTATTGTTAAAGATAAAGCTCAATTTGATGCATACAGAAGTTATTTTAAATCATTGAATAATCAAACAAACAAAATAGAAGTTCCAGAAGCGAGTGGAACACTTGGTTTTAACGTGGATGCACATGAAACAACTTTAAAGAAAGCTATTCCAAAGCTTCAGAAGAAATATGGCATACGTATTGAAAATAAAGAAGATGTTCAAAAAACAATTTATGAGTTAAATGGAGGATTAATATTTATCGGTATTGTCGTATCAATTACGTTACTTACAGGTGTGTTCTTAGTGCTATACTACAAACAACTATCTGAAGGATATGAAGACAAACGCAACTACGACATTATGCAAAAAGTAGGATTACCACAAGAATTGATTAAGAAGACGATTAACAAACAGATTATCTGGATTTTCGGTTTACCGATTATTATTACTGTTATTCATACGCTGTTTGCGACGAAAATTATATTTAATTTACTTGGTGTATTAGGTATTCGTGATAAAGCGATGTTCTTTTCAAGTTATGGTATTGTAATGCTCGTAATTATGGTCGTTTACGGTATCATGTATCTGATTACATCGAGAACATATTATAAAATTGTTAATGAGAAATAAAAATTGGGGCGATTCTAATGAAGAACCGTGCCAAATCAAGCGAAATGGCCCGATTTTGATGAAGAACCGTGCCAAACAAAGCGAAATGGCCCGATTCCAAAGAAGAACCGTGCCAAACAAAGCAAAATGGCCCGATTCCAAAGAAGAACCGTGCCAAATCAAGCGAAATGGCCCGATTTTGATGAAGAACCGTGCCAAACAAAGCAAAATGGCCCGATTCCAAAGAAGAACCGTGCCAAACAAAGCGAAATGGCCCGATTCCAAGGAAGAACCGTGCCAAACAAAGCAAAATGGCCCGATTCCACTAAAGAATCGGGCCATTTTAACTATCTTAAATTTCTACTCAAACGTCTTCACAAATGCTTCAACATTTTCAGCTTTTTCCCACGCATCCACGTTCATTGGATCGATATGAATAATCGGCCCACCTTCAGTCGTGATGTATTCACCTTGTTCAGTGCCTAATCCATCAACGAATACTGTCTTACCGTGCAATGTGTAGTAATCTTTCAATTCATCTTTCATCTTGTTACGTACAGCGATGTATTCTTCAACATCACTATTTTCGTACATGTAACCTTCGATTAAAGTGTAGCCTGGAACAATACCTTCATGGTCTTTAATTGTTGCAACGTATGACCAGTCAATAACGATAGTGTGATCACCAGAGAATGAGTGACGCGTTAATGGATAAACACTTCCACGCCATTCGATTTCTGCATAATCCGGAATATTCTTATATTCCATCGTATATTCTTTCTCAGATTCATACGCTGTAATGAATGGTACAACTGCTAACCATTCTTTAATCTCTTCAACTGTGTCGAACATTCCTACGATGTGATGTTTTTTACCATCAATAAACTCTAGTTGATACATATGAATCTCCCCTTAAAAAAGTTTTCTTAAAGATAAACTTTAAGTTACTTCGATTATAATAAAGCGTTTTCATTTCTGCTACTGAATGGTAAAACTTTTTCAACTTTTTTCTGACAAGTTCACAATACCTTCATATTTAAACAGATATTTCTAAAAAAATTTATTAAATTGTCTTTTTATGATTGTCATAAAAGTTTTAATGTGACATACTAATTAACATAATAGTATAACCTAATGGGTTAATTGGTATAACACAAAAAATGATGAGGTGACTAAATTTGAGTAAATTTGTATATGCATTTGAAGAAGGAAGTCAAAATATGAAAGACTTGTTAGGTGGTAAAGGCGCAAACCTTTCAGAAATGATGCGTCTAGGTTTACCTGTTCCTAACGGATTTACAATCACGACTGAAGCTTGTATCGAATATTTAGATCGTGGTGAACAATTATCAGACGAAGTACTTACACAATTAGATGAGAAGTTAAAAGAACTAGAAGATAAAACAAATAAAGCTTTCTCTTCAGATGAAAATTTACTATTAGTATCAGTACGTAGTGGTGCGAAAATCTCTATGCCAGGTATGATGGATACGATTTTAAATTTAGGATTAAATGATGAAAATGTTGAAAAATTAGCTGCAAAGACAGAAGATGCACGTTTTGCGTATGATTGTTATCGTCGTTTGCTACAAATGTTTGGTAGTGTTGTATACAATATTCCGATGCCAGCATTTGAAGAGTACTTTGAAGACTTCAAAAAAGTTAAAGGGCATGCAACTGATGCTGATGTACCAGCTGAAGATTTGAAAGAGATTGTTGAACAATATAAAGAAATCTATATCGAAGAAGCACATAAACCGTTCCCGCAAGATCCAAAGAAACAGTTAACTGAAGCGATAGAAGCGGTATTTAAATCATGGAACAATGATCGTGCACGTATTTATCGTGATTTAAACGAAATTCCTCATGATATCGGAACAGCTGTAAATGTTCAGGAAATGGTATTTGGTAATAGTGGTGATCGTTCTGGTACAGGTGTTGCATTTACACGTAACCCGGCGACAGGTGAACATAAATTATATGGTGAATACTTATTGAATGCGCAAGGTGAAGACGTTGTAGCAGGTATTCGTACGCCGAAAGCAATCGAAACTTTAAATGAACAAATGCCGCATGCATATGAAGAGTTCGTGAATGTAACGAAGAAATTAGAAAGTCATTACAAAGATATGCAGGATATCGAGTTTACGATTGAAAATGAAAAGTTATTTATCTTACAAACGCGTAACGGGAAACGTACTGCAAAAGCTGCGATCAACATTGCTGTAGATATGGTAAATGAAGGTGTCATTTCGAAAGAAGATGCTGTTGCAATGGTAGATGTTAAATCAATTGATCAATTGTTACATCCTAACTTTAATGAAGAAGCATTAAAATCTGCTGAATTAGTATCAGACAAAGGTTTACCAGCTTCTCCAGGTGCTGCAACAGGTGTTATCGTCTTCTCGGCATTAGATGCAAAAGCGAAAGCTGAAGCAGGTGAGAAGGTTATATTAGTGCGTCCTGAAACTTCTCCAGAGGATATTGAAGGTATGATTGCTGCTGAAGCGATTGTAACGACACATGGTGGTATGACGAGTCATGCTGCGGTAGTAGCACGTGGTATGGGTAAATGTTGTGTAACGGGATGCTCTGATCTTGAAATTAATACGAAAGAAAAATACGTAAAATATGCCGGTAAAACTTTATCTGAAGGTGATGTTATCTCAGTTAATGGTTCAACAGGTGCAGTATATATTGGTGAAATTGAAACGACGAAAGCGGAAGCAAGTGATGTCTTTGAAGAATTTATGGGCTGGGCAGAAGAAATCGCACGTTTATCTGTACGTATGAATGCGGAAACTGAAGGTGATATTAAATCAGGTTATTCATTTAACGCAAAAGGTATCGGTTTAGTACGTACTGAGCATATGTTCTTTGGTGAAGAACGATTAATTGAAATGAGACGTTTCATCTTAGCATCTACTTACGAAGAACGTGTAGAAGCATTAAATAAAATCAAAGTTTATCAAACAGAAGATTTCGAAGGTATCTTTAATTTATCTCAGGACCGTCCGTCAATCGTACGTTTATTAGATCCGCCATTACATGAATTCTTACCGAAAGGTGGAGAAGAAGTTAAAGCAGTGGCCGACCAGTTAGGCGTTACGACAGATTTCTTAGAAAAGCGTATCAGTGAATTACATGAATTTAACCCGATGCTTGGTCACCGAGGCTGTCGTTTAGCGATTACTTATCCTGAATTATATGAAATGCAGACTGAAGCAATCATTACAGCTGTGTTGAATTTAAAAGAAAAAGGTATTGAAACAAAGCCTGAAATTATGATTCCTTTAGTTTCAACTACACAAGAATTTGTCATCTTAAAAGATGTTGTTAAGAAAAAAGCACAGGAAATCATGGATGCAAAAGGTGTACAAGTTGACTACCTAATTGGTACAATGATTGAAACACCACGTGCATGTCTAGTTGCAGGAGAACTTGCTCAGCACTCTGAATTCTTTAGTTTTGGTACAAACGATTTAGCTCAATTAACTTATGGTTTCTCTCGTGATGATGCCGGTAAATTCATCAACGAATACATTAACCGTGAAATTCTTAATGTCGATCCGTTCCAAACATTAGACGTTGAAGGTATGGGACAACTTATTAAGATTGCAGTTGAAAGCGCAAAATCAGCAAACCCAGCCATTAAGATTGGTGTTTGCGGTGAGTTAGGTGGAGATCCTAAATCAATTCATTTCTTTAATGATTTAGCAATTGATTATGTCTCATGTTCACCATTCCGTGTACCAGGTGCTATTTTAGCGACTGCGCAAAGCCAGGTGAAAAAATAGTAGGAGGTACATTTTGAGTAAATATGAAACGAAAGATTTATTAATCTATATCATTTCAGATTCAATTGGTGAAACCGCTGATAGAATGCTTCATGCAACGTTATCTCAATTTCCGAAACTAACATCTGTAAGTGTGAAGAAATTTTCATTCATCAAAGATGAAGAAGAGTTTAAGAACATTTTAGAACTGGCAAAACAAAAAGAAGCAGTCGTAGTTACAACGCTTGTAAACCCTGAATTTAATCGTCTGGGACAAGCATTTGCCAAAGAAACTGGACTTTCATATATCGATTACATGACAGGCTTGATCAGAGTCATACAAAATCATACTGATATGGAACCGGTCGGTGAAAGTGGCGCACTGAGAAAGATGGATGAAGAATACTTTAAGCGTATTGAAGCGATTGAGTACTCAGTGAAATATGACGACGGTAAAAACTTTCATAATTTAGCAGAAGCAGACGCTGTTATTGTTGGTGTTTCAAGAACTTCAAAGACACCGTTAAGTATGTATCTAGCAAATAAAGGGTTTAAAGTTGCGAACATTCCTTTAGTGCCTGAATCACCTATTCCTGAAGAAGTATATCAACAAAAGAACTTAAAGGTATTTGGACTGACTGCAAGTCCGAACTATATTATGAA
This sequence comes from Macrococcus epidermidis, assembly GCF_024205965.1. Taxonomy (NCBI): domain Bacteria; kingdom Bacillati; phylum Bacillota; class Bacilli; order Caryophanales; family Staphylococcaceae; genus Macrococcus; species Macrococcus epidermidis. The sequence continues at coordinate 411,884 of NZ_CP073819.1, forward strand.
TATACGTACAGAACGTATTAAAGTTTTAGGACTTTCAGGACCAGGACAATATAATGATTTGAAACGTATTAAAGAAGAATTGAGCTATGCTGAAGAAGTATTCAATCGATTAAATGCTACTGTTATTAATACAGAGTATAAGTCGATAGAAGAGTCGGCATTCTATATTGAACAACATTTAAGGAAACGTAAATAATAATATCCAGGATTGAGACGGAATTTGTCTCAATCTTTTTTGTTTTAAAGTAAGATATATTGAAAATTAATTTATCAAAACACCATACGAGAATGACAGTTTTATGATATTATGGTTGAGGATTAAAAGGAGGTAATTATGGAAAAGGGAATGAACAAAGGTATAGGATTTTTTTCAGCTTTAGCACTTGTAATGGGGACTGTTATTGGTTCAGGTGTATTCTTTAAAATATCTAACATAACTGAAGTAACAGGAACACCAGGTATGACGTTGTTTGTATGGCTATTAGGTGGTTTGATCACGATATGTGCCGGACTGACAGTAGCAGAACTTGCAGCAGCAATTCCGAGAAATGGTGGACTGACGACATATATTGAATATACGTATGGTAAGTTTTTTGGATTTTTAGCAGGCTGGGCACAAAGTTTTATTTACTTTCCGGCAATGATTGCAGCACAATCGATTGTATTTTCACAGCAAATTGATAATTTATTTCATATTGGAAAGGGATGGCTATTTCCGGTAGCAGTTATCGCAATGGTTTCAATATTATTGATTAACTGTCTGGGCTCGAAGGCTGGTGGGATATTGCAATCAGTCACTTTAGTTGTAAAGCTTATTCCGATTATCGCTATCGTCGTGTTTGGTTTAATGCAGACTGGCGATGTTCAGGTATCATTAATACCTACGACAGGTGATACAGGCATTAATTTCTTTGTAGCCCTTGGTGCTGGATTGCTTGCGACAATGTTTGCTTATGATGGATGGATTCATGTCGGTAATATTGCCGGGGAAATGAAAAATCCGAAAAGAGATTTACCATTAGCAATCACATTAGGTTTAGGTCTAGTTACAATTATTTATTTACTGGTAAACGCAACATTTTTATTTACATCACCAATTGCTGAACTGAAAGGTAATTTAAACGCAGCAACTGATACAGCAGTAATCTTGTTTGGCCAGTCTGGTGGAAAATTAATTACCATCGGAATAATGGTATCAGTGTATGGTGCATTAAATGGTTATACGATGACAGGAATGCGTGTACCAGAAGCGATGGCGAAACAAAATTTATTACCGTTTAAAAATGTATTCACGAAACTTACAAAAAGTGGTGCGCCATGGATGAGTGGTTTGATTCAGGTCGTTATTGCGATTATTATGGTTTCTCTTGGTGCTTTCGATTCAATCACAAATATGCTTGTATTTGTAATCTGGGCATTTTACTGTATGGCATTTTATGCGGTATTTGTATTACGTAAGAAAGAAAAAGAACTCGTTCGTCCTTATAAAGTACCGTTGTATCCAATCATTCCTATGATTGCTTTACTGGCAGGACTGTTCGTTATGCTTAATACTCTAATTACGCAATTTGGGTTAGCATTAACAGGGACTATCATCACGCTTTTAGGAATACCCATCTATCTTTATCAGATGAAAAAAGAACAATATTAAAAAGCTCTCGAATGAGAGCTTTTTTTGTGCTGTATTTTATATATTATTCATTTTAAAATCCAGTATTAACTGATCGGTATGTGCCACGATTTCTCTAAATAAACCTTGTGCATTGATTTTCTTAGCAAGTGTAGGTGCCTGACCACACCACATATGAAGAATAGCAGTGTCACCGTTCTTAGCTGCGCTTTGACGAATACTCGTCGTTAAATCATTTTGAAGCGGATAAGGCAGTATATTTGTACCACTCGTTTCCAAATCATTAATAAAATTATTTTCTATACCACGCGCACTTTTACCGCTGAATACTTTTGTTACGGTTGTATCCTCAGGTTGTGCATGGATGATTGCTTCTTTATGATCGTTTGGTGCCTTACTTTCATGCGTTGTTAAGAAAGCAGTCCCCATTTGCACACCGCTCGCACCTAACATAAGTGATGCAAGTATACCGCGCGCATCCATTATTCCACCTGCTGCGATTACAGGTAGAGACACGCTATCTACAATTTGAGGAATCAATGCCAATGTGCCGATTGAACGCGTTTTTGTAAACGCGCCTTTATGTCCACCTGCTTCAAAGCCTTGTGCAACCACCATATCTAATCCACTTTGTTCAATCATTCTTGCTTCTTCAATTGAACTTGCTGTACCGATTGTTATAATACCTTTCTTTTTTAGCAGATTAATAATCTGTTGTGCCGGGATGCCAAATGTAAAACTTACAACTGGAACTTCCATATCCATTAACAACTGAATTTTATCAAGAAAAGTTTGTTCAGAGTGTATTTTAACATTTGCTGTCTTTAAATCATATTTATCATAATAAGGTTTAAGTTTCTCCTGCATCATTTGAATGGCACTATCGTCGTATTGAATATCTTCAGGCACGAACAAATTGACAGCAAAAGGTTTATCGGTAAGCTTGCGTACAGCCTCAATTTCATCGCTTAACACATCAGTGGTCATATATCCAGCACCAATTGTTCCTAACCCCCCCTCATTACTGATTGCTGCAACAAGCTCTGGTGTTGTGCTTCCAGCCATGCCCGCCTGTACAATTGGATATGCAATGCTTAATTGATCTGTCAATCGTGTACTGTTCCACATATCGTTCACCTCTTTGTTATCATACTGTCACTATAACATATTAATAAATTGAAACTAAATTTTTCAATGTGACATTACTTAATTTATGCTATATTTAAATAAAAAATGGAAAAGAAGAGGAGAACATTATGCGTGCGATTCAATATTTAATGTTATCAGCAATGATACTCGTGGCTGGATGTGCAAACGAAGAACAGAAAACAACCGAGAAATCAACAAACACAGAACAAACGACTAAAGAAAACAAAGCAGAAAAAGTGACGACTGAATCAAAAGATTCGTCTGAAGAAGATGTAACCGCAGATCAAATTGATAAAGATAGACCAGCTTCGAATACAACAACGATGAAATTAATCGATACAATAAGTGAAGGACCGATTACTCCAAAATCAGTTGTCGCGAATAATAAAGGTCAGGTTATTGCAAACAATATGATGTACCAGCATACAATTACAGTTTATGATGCGAAATCACGTAAACTCATTAAAAAGTTATCGGATACAGTAGACTTTAAAAAGTTCGGTATCGAAGGTTTTGATAAACCTGTAAGTGGTGCACCAGTTGAAGCAGTTTGGACAAAAGATGGGAAGTATGCGTATGTATCTCAATATCAATTAACAGACCATGGTGCAGAAGCAGAAGATATGTGTTCAGCAGGTAAAGCAATCGCAGAATCTGTCGTATATCGTTATAATGCTGAAAAGCAAGACTGGGATCAGGTCATTCAAGTTGGTCGTGTGCCAAAATATGTAGCACTTACGCAAGATAATTCAAAATTACTTGTTTCTAACTGGTGTGATAAATCATTATCAGTAGTAGATACTAAGACAGCTAAACAAACAGAACAAATCCCATTAAATGCAATGCCACGCGGTATTGTATCACTGCCAGATAATAAAACAGCTTACGTTACAGCGATGTTCTCGAATGAAATTTATAAAGTGAATTTAGAAACAGGGAAAAGTGAAATGATTCTGAAGACCGGACAAAGACCACGTCATTTAGTACTCGATAATCAAGGGAAGACAATCTACATTACGGTGGCGGGTGCTAATGAACTATTAAAATATGATGTTGCAACAGATAAAGTTATTGCGCGTGCTACTACAGGAAAAGAACCACGTTCAATGGCAATTTCACCAGACAGTACAGCAGTGTATATCGTTAATTATGATGAGAATACAGTATCAAAATTTGATACGAAGACGTTGAAAGAAATCACGCGTGTTGAAGCAGGATTTCATCCAATCGGTATCACTTATGAAAATACGACAGGTGATGTATGGGTAGCAAACTATGGTGGTACAATCTCTGTTTATGATGATAAAGTAGCAGCATCAACAGCTACATCAAAATAAGTTATCATTATGTAAAATAAATTAAGTTGTGATATATTTAATTTGAATTACAATATACATTTGGAGGTCTATCATGACAGAATTAATTCCTTACTTAGCGTTTGAAAGTGCAAAAGAAGCGCTAGCATATTATGAAGAAGTATTTGGAGCAACAGACGTTAACAGATTACCAGTAGGAAAAGAACAGGCAGGACAATTTGGTGTAGACCCGGAACAAGCTGAAGAGATGACAATGCATTCTGAATTTAAAGTAGCGGGACATAAATTATATGCAGCAGATAGATTTGGTAAAGCTGGAGATTTCAATAATAGCATGACATTATCTTTAAACTGGGACAAATCAAATGCTGAAGATACTGCAGCAATGACTGAACTATTCAATAAAGTAGCAGCACACAATGAGACGAAAGTGCATATGCCGATTGAAGAGCAATTCTGGGGCGGTGTGATGGGCGCATTAGATGATAAATACGGTGTACACTGGATGTTTAACGGAAACTAGAATAAAAAATTAATCAGACCAAAGTTAAAATAGCTTTGGTCTTTTTATATGCTATTAAAGTATAATGATGTGTGAGGGGGGAGAGTATGGCATTAAGTATTTTGTATCATGACGATAATAAACTAAAACGTGTTAATACAATAGATGATTTACCAAAAGATGCAACCTTCATTTGGTTTGACTTTGAAGGGGCGAATGAAGAAGAGAGTGAACTTTTTAAACAACATTTTGACATTAATGGATTAACGATAGAAGATGTAATACACAGTAATTCAAGACCGAAATATAAAAATTATAATGCATATGAGTATTTAGTATTCCAGAAGTTTGAACGCGATACATATGAAGCAGAAACGATTAATGTGCTCCTGAAAGATAATGTTTTTATTACCTATCATGATGAAGATATTGAAGCAACAGATGAAATAGATGCTTTAGCGAAAGAATTAGAAGAAGAAGCACCAAGTAATTTGACACCAAAAGTAGCAGCAATGATGTTGCTTGATAAAATAGTAGATTTCTATACGGAGACTGTAGAATCGATAGAAGATAATGTGCTTAGTTTTGAAAAAAGACATTCTAAAGATAAGAAGGAACATTATATAATGGATGACATCTTTGATTTAAGAGCAAAATTGATTCGTATCAAAGGGATTATCGTACCAATGAGTGAACTGGTAGATGAATTAGAACGTGATCAGCATATGATAGAAACAGAACACGATCATCATTATATTCACCATATTCAGGACCATATGATTAAGCAGAAGAATATTATAAAAAATTCGCAGGAACTCACGGATGAAATAAGAAATAACTATGAATCGTATAACAACTATAGAATGAACCGTGTAATGCAGATGTTAACCCTCGTATCAACTGTATTTCTACCATTGACATTGATTGCAGGAATTTACGGGATGAACTTTGAGTACATGCCGGAACTGAAATGGAAGTATGGATACTTTACAGTACTGATCGTAATGGCGTTATTATTAGTTGTAAGTATGGTGTATTTTAAAAAGAAGAAGTGGTATTAACATGTTAGGATTATTTAAAAAGAAAAGACCAAAACCAGAAGTAGATGAATCTAGAATTGATTTAAATATTAGAAAAGAATTAGAGAAGACATTTATAAAAAGACACGTGATGAATGAAAAAGCTGTGAATGCAATCGTAAATATCTTTAGGAAATACCCACAAGAAATAATAATCGTTCATAGTTTTTCGAGTGAACCTAGATATAACAAAGAAAGTTTTAGGATTAAAATTGAAGAGATAATGAATTTGTCTTTTGCGGAGCAAATTGGGTATATAGACACTTTATTATTGATATATGACAGTGAATATCAACCATTAATTTATTGGAACATAATTAGTGGAAACTTATATATTCATCCTAAATTTGAAGATATCACAATTGTTGAAGATACTTTTAATCTTACTGAAAATTATTTATGGGAATCCTTCAATTCAGATGTTAAAGACACAATATATTTTGTTGATACTAAAATTAGAGGATATAAATCCATTGGATGGTCAGCTACATGGGATTCACTTGAGTTCTTTGAACTAGTAGAAGCGTTTAATATCACAGGAGCAATATTAAATGAAGGTTATGAAGAAACGCATGAAATTTTAGAACAATACAAAGTTGAATATGAAAAATATGAAGGTTTCTTACTTATCAATGGAAATATTCATCCTGAATTTTTAATGAAGTATTATAACATTAATGGAAATCAGGGCACTATATGTGAAATGGCACTTTTTGTTGATATGAAAGAACCAATTTCTAAAGAAATGATTAAAGGGAAATATGTAGATATAAAAGACTATAAGGTTATATTACCTATAGATGATTATGATGATATTCTATGTTTCTTTAATTTTTAGTATTTCCTTAAGGATGTATTATTAATTTTATGCAAAAAAAATAAGCCCCTTGAGGGCTTATTTTTCAACATTAAATATTATAATTTAACGATGTTAGCAGCTTGAGGTCCACGTTGACCTTCTTCGATATTGAATTCAACTGCTTGACCTTCTTCTAAAGTTTTGTAACCGTCTCCTTCGATAGCACTGAAGTGAGCGAATACGTCGTCTCCACCTTCAACTTCGATGAATCCAAAACCTTTTTCTGCGTTAAACCATTTAACTGTACCTTGTGTCATAATAATGACCTCCAAATAATTATTAAATAATATCTAATGTTTTACATAAGAAAACTTCACATATTTCAAAAAGCAAACCCTTAACACGATTACTTTTTGTAATATGTGAAGTCCTTACGTTTCTTGCATATGTTCGATATATTTGTACTAAGTATATAACGCATATCAAGTTTTGTCAATGTATTTGTAACTTTAGTTTATTTTCACCTGGTAAGTGTGCCATAAATTGTTGAATAGAGTAGCATGAATCTACTTCTTACATAAAGCTTTTATTTTCTTTAATGTAACTATAAAGCAACACGATTAAAGTTGCGCCTAAGTAAACGAGTTCAGGCACGTCCTGAATGATATTTAATGGTTTGGAAGTATCAAGTGTTATTAATTTATAGAATGAAAAGAAGAACAGGATGCCGATAACATAATCGAACGCTTTTGCATAAGCAGAAGTTCCGATCATTCTTTTTTCTTTATCTACTGGGTGTTTTGTTTTAAACATCGTCGTTTGACCATATATTTTATATTTAAATAATTCGAACAAGATGAAAGTTAGAATAACGATACCAGCAAGTAATTCTCTCATGAAGACACTCCTTATGGTTTTTTATACCAATAATGTTAACATATGAATAAAGCATTCTCAATAAACAAAAAAAATAAGCCCCTTGAGGGCTTATTTCTTCACATTAAATATTATAATTTAACGATGTTAGCAGCTTGAGGTCCACGTTGACCTTCTTCGATATCGAATTCAACTGCTTGACCTTCTTCTAAAGATTTGTAACCTTCACCTTGAATAGCGCTGAAATGAGCGAATACGTCGTCTCCGCCTTCAACTTCGATGAATCCAAAACCTTTTTCTGCGTTAAACCATTTAACTGTACCTTGTGTCATAATAATGACCTCCAATAAATTATTAAATAATATCTAATGTTTCTCCTACAAAGAAAAATTCACATATTACAAAAAGTCTCGACTTAACACGATTACTTTTTGTAATATGTGAAGAAGCTTTGTTTGTTGCATATGTCCGATATATTTGACTTAAGTATATAACGGATCGTTTAATAAGTCAAATATGTGTTCTTGTGATTTGGTCTTAATATCTCGATAAAGTGCGTAGGTATCAGTCAAATTGAGTGAAATATTTATTTTTATATTGCCTAATTGGATCAATAATAGCTGTAAAAATGAAATTATAGATAAAAAAAATAAGCCCCTTGAGGGCTTATCTTTCAACATTAAATATTATAATTTAACGATGTTAGCAGCTTGAGGTCCACGTTGACCTTCTTCGATATCGAATTCAACTGCTTGTCCTTCTTCTAAAGTTTTGTAACCTTCACCTTGAATAGCGCTGAAGTGAGCGAATACGTCGTCTCCGCCTTCAACTTCGATGAATCCAAAACCTTTTTCTGCGTTAAACCATTTAACTGTACCTTGTGCCATAATATAATGACCTCCAATAAATTATTAAATAATATCTAATGTTTTACAAAGAAAACACTTCACATATTACAAAAAGTGTTGTCTTACATTATTACTCTTTGTAATGATGTGAAGAGCCTTAATTTCTTGCATATGTACGATAATATTTGAATTTATTATATAATGATTCATCACAATTGTCTAGTATTTATAGTCACTTTAATACAATATGAGTAAAATAAGAATTTATTTTACGTGTGTTGAGGCATATATTAGGAGAATTGAAATAGTCTTATTGTACCAGGTGGTGCTGTAAATATTCGATAAATTGAATGAAACCATGTTTCTCAACAGTCATATCGTATGCATTATCAGTGCGGTGAGAAGAATCATGATTTTCTAATAAAGCTTTTAAGTGAATCGTAATATCGATAGTCGTTTCATGAATATTCTTGATATCGATATATAATGATGGTTCTACAAAATGATATTTACCTGTGTTCAATGATTGAAGGTGACTGAGTATAATCAGATCTTCTTCATATAATATATGTTTAAATAGTAAGTTACGATGCCCATTAGTAAAAGCAATTTCAAATTTCACTACTTTTGGATCATGTTCAATACTGTATACTTTATAGATCATTGATGTACTATTGTTGATATCCATTAAAGGAAGCGTGTTATTCATCATGATCACCTCGATACAATTATAGCAAAATATGTAATATAAATGAAAATGATAAATAGTAATCACGACGTTAAATGAAATTTCCTAAATACAAAGAAGATATATTTAAAATAACCTGATCATCACTACAGCACATACTAACAATCCTAAGCCTAACATTTGAACACGTGTAATTGGGACTTTTTTGGCACCAATTAAACCGAACATATCAATGATAATGCTGCATAAAATTTGCCCGAATAAACAAATGACGACTACTAATCCAGTACCTATTATAGGGACGAGATATGCCATAAGTAAGACAAAGAAAGCACCGATAATCCCACCGCACCAGATCCATATAGGCTTATCTTTGCCAAATGCCAAATTAAAATTGCTTAAATTCTTATACACAAAAGTTAGAACAATAAATAACATCAAAGTTCCTACTAAAAATGAAATAAACGCAGCGTGAACAGCTGAGTGGAGTAAGCTGCCTAAATGCCCATTAATTGCAGATTGACTGGCCATAAGCATCCCTCCAATAACGCCTAACAACTGAAAAGGTAATTTATTGCTGCTGCTACCTTGAATATGGATGGCCTGTCGTTTCTTTCTCAGGTAATCTGGTAATACGATTACACACAATACACCGAGTAATAAAATAACAATTCCGATGAATCGCAGAATGGTGAAACTTTTCTCGGGTGAATAAAATAATCCAAAATGATCAATAAGCATACTCATAATAATTTGCCCCATAATTGGAAGTACCACTGTTTGCACGCCGCCTAGTTTCGGAAAAAGTAAAATGTTTGTCGTAAGACCGATAAGACCGAAAATACCACCTAGCCAGATCCATAACGGATTGTTGAAGAAAATTGATGGTGCGATTAAAACACTATGTTTAGTCGCGAGTGTCATGATGAATAAAAAAATTGTTCCCACTAAAAAAGAAATAAATGATGCTACAAATGGTGATAAAACATATGTGCGTAACCTAGAATTAACTGCAGTTTGCACAGGAATCATCAGCCCAATAACAAAGGCAAGCAATATATATAACATAACAACACTCCTAAAATATAATAAAATAATCATACACGATTTGAGAGTGAATTACATAAATTAGATGCAAATTTTTTGGTAATGTAGAATATAAGGTTGTTAAATATTATTTTTATTTTTATGTTAAAATTATTTTAAACGATAAAAACTGTAGGTGAGGAAATGGGAAATGAATTACTGAAAATATTAATTGATGAAAAAGCTAATCAAATCATTCAGCTGACACGGGATAAAGCGATGACAACGAAAGAAATTGCAAAAGCTTTAGATGTAAAGACATCAAATCTGTATTATCCTATTAAGAAACTGATGGAAGTTGAAGCGTTAAAAATAGTTGAAGAACGACAAATCAAGAATATGACTGAATATTATTATTCAAGTGAACACTTAAATAAATCACCAATTAATTTTGATTTTCCAGCAATAAAAGAAAACTTCGATACTATACTAGCGTTTTACACATTAGAAGTTCAAAAAGTATTCGATGCACTCAAACGAGATGCTGATAAACATGGTGAATTGTCTGAAGAGGAATTAAAGAAGATCAAAACACCAAACAGTGCTCAAATGTCTAATTTAGAAGTGCAATTACCGTATGAACAATGGATGGAATTAATGAATGAAATGAGAGCTTTAAGTCAAAAGTATGAAGAAAAGTATAAAGATTTAGAACATAAAAATGTGTATCAAATTCAACTGTCATCATATAAAGATGAAACTGAGTAGAGTAGCAGAAGCTGCTCTATTTTTTTTGTATGGAAAAATTGTCTGATAATTTTTATTGACTTATTTATTTTTATCAGTAAGATATATTTTAACGATAAAAATAATAGGAGTGATAATATGTCGAACAAAAATTACCTTTTAACGGGAAGGCTCATTTCAGCGTTAGGTGATTCAATTTATTCAGTAGCAATTATGTGGTATATCTTTGATGTGACAAAAGATGCTTTTATTACGAGTGTCACTTCAGCAATTATCTTTACACCAGGTATTCTTTCTGCTTTTGCTGGCCCGGTAATTGATCACTTCAATCGCAAGAAGATGATGCTAATCGCACAAATCATGCAACTATTAATTATGATCTTTATTGCAGTGATGTTCTATTTGAATCTTATGCCTATAAGTGTATTATTATTTAGTCTGTTTATCTTAGGATTAATAGAAGTAGTAGAAGGTAATGCGGAAAGTGCATTGTCTCCTTTGGTGATGGAAGAAGATGAACTTATTGGATATAACAGTTTTGTAAGTACAGGTTCAACGATTATAGGTGTCATTGCAAAATTAATAACAGTTTGGCTAGTCATGAAAGCTGGTATAGAAAGTGTTTATTTTCTAAATGCAGCGACCTTCTTCCTAGCTGTGCTATTCTTCTCCAAGATAAAATACAGCCATATTGATAACGGCGTATTTAATACTGAAATTTACAGAACTTCTATAACTGATGGATGGAAATATTTCGTGGGTAATAAGTTGTTTTTATTTACCTTACCTGCTATGATCGCAAACTTTACAGGTAGTATGACCAATGCGATATTGCCGGCATTTACTTATAGTAGAGGTGGAGATTATGCATATGGCTATTATTTAACGGCGAGTGTTGTCTTCGCTTTGATAGGTTCTTTGATTACTCCTAAATTTAAAGATGTAGATATTAACAAGATATTAATGATTTCTCCATTGATATCTGGTGTATGTATGGTACTTACAGCTATCGTTCCAAATTATTATGCTTCAATTTTCTTTTATGGTTTAATGACGTTATCAATTATGGTGCTAAATATCAGTATGTTTACTTATATTCAGAAGATGGTTGATAACAAAGTGTTAGCACGTGTAGGCACTATAATGAAAAGCACTATGTATGGTAGCGATGCCTGTTGGATCATTGCTTGGAGGCGTTGTGGCAAAACAATTTGGTGTAGATGTGCCAATTTATATTTCAGGCATTGGATTTATGAGTTTGACAGTAGTGTTTCTGCTGTTACAGCGTAAAGGTGGAAAGATTGATATACAAAAAACCGTCTAAGTGTATACTCAGACGGTCTTTGCTTTTGGTGACTGATACCATTCTTTTAGGAATGCGTATAATACCTGAGAGAATCGTTCTAACTCTGTTGCACTAATTCTTTCGTCCACACTATGTGCTTCAGATAATTGTCCTGGCCCATAAAGGATCGTCGGTATACCGAAGTCTGCTAACCATCCACCATCTGTAACAGTTGAGCTCATTTCGTGTTTTAGAGGTGTATTGAATACTGATTGATGAGATGTCGCTAGCAGTTCGAATCCTGGATGATCTGTAGGTACTGTAAAACTTGGGAAGATTTCGCCTTTATCTTCAATCATTGAAGTGCCGCCCCACTCAAAAGAAAGCGGATTTTCTCTTAACCATATATCAGCATCGGCTACTTTATTTAAATAATCTTCTATTTCTTTCGTAATATCATGATAATTTTCTTCAGGTAAATAATGAACCGTAATCCAGAGTTTACATTCATCTGCAATAAAGGCTGGATGTCTGCCACCTTCAATGACAGCTGGATTAATCGTATTTGCACCTGCAGGCATTCCAGGACTTGATTTCATTACTGCCCAGTGCTGTTCAAGTTCTCTTAAAGCGGTGATCACTTTCATCATTTTTTCGATTGCACTGGCCCCAAACAAACCACCGCCTGCATGGATGGTATTCATTCTGGCGCCATCGTGGATGGTATTATTGCTTTTAACAGTAATCCATCCTGTAATAACGCCACCTTGACCTTGTGCTACACAGTCACTTGTGTCTAAAACCAGTGCTAAATCAGCTTTAGGAGATTGTTCGCAGGCAGTTTTTGTCCCGGCTTCTCCAACTTCTTCTCCGACGACTGAATGAACAATAATATCTCCTTTAGGCTGAATGTTTTCGTGTGATAGTCTTTCCAATACATAAAATAATGCACTCATGCCACCTTTCATATCACTGACACCTCGTCCGTATAACCAGTCATCAACTTGAGTGAGCTGAAATGGCGGATATATCCATTCATCTTCGCTTACTTCAGCAACATCCACATGTCCGTTTAATATTAATTTTGGAGCATTTGCATCCGTACCTTTTAATGTTGCTACGATTACGGAATCATTTTTATACAGTGGAATTCTTTCGATTTGAAAGTTAAGATTTTTTAGTAGCTGTTCAATTTCATTTTGTAATGGGTCTGTATTTCTTGCTGGAGGACTTTCAGTATTATAACTGATTAATAAATCGAGTATGTCGTAAAGTCGGTTGTTCAAATCAATCACTCCTTCATCATGTTGATTTAAGTATAACAACGAATAGGATGAATTTGGAAATGAAAAGGGGATGTCCGAAGACATCCCTTATTTCCATCGTTCTAATTTCTTCAATTGCATCGGATAGAAAGCTTTCATCATAAATTTAGCAACTGGATTCCCTTTGCCATTTGAAATACCTTGCTTACCGCGTTCAAGCATTTCTTCCATCGTAATATTAGGATCAATATACTTACCGTCTTTGTAACAATAATTACAATACTTAGGGCTTAAGCTCCCATCAACTTCTGTACCACGAACATCTTCACCGTGCAGATTAAGTGGCATACCACAACTTTGACAAAATTTCTCCATATGAATGCTCCTTATACATGTTGATCAAATAATAATGTATTACCGTCTAAATCTTTTACCATAAAATATCCTGGGCCAGATTCGTTCTCAGCTGTTAACGGTGTGATGAAATCATAACCTGCTGCCTCTAATTTAGCTGCGATTTCACGTACATCTGTACCAGCAATTTCCTGACCTTTCTCATTCCATTTCGGATTAAACGTCATCATAAACTCTTCAAACATTCCTTGAAATAATCCGATACGTGCTGCACCATTACTTAACACAACCCAGTTTTGCGTAATGTCGCCACTGACTTGTTCAAAGCCTAATGTTTGATAAAACTTAAGTGATGCATGAATATCCTTTACCGGTAAACTTACTGAAAAATTGCCTAATTCCATCAATCTTCACTCCTTATCCAAAATAGTATGCTGCTAACGTCATGATCATAATACAAATCAGTTTGTAACTTTCATTAATTGCGATTAATTTAAAGGATTTCATTTCAAAGAAATAGTTTTTAAGAGCTGAAAAGATAGAAATAATTGCAATCGTAAATCCAGCACAGAAAATATTTAAATCTGTGTGCGACAATATGAAAAATATGAGTAGTGATACAAGAATTTCTACTACAAAACCTGTAATCATTTGAGGTGTACCACTACCTGCTGCTTTGATTTGTTCATCTGAAATGCCGACTTCGCGTTGCCATAACTTACCGAATAATACGGTATACCAAAGTGCGCCTACCATAAAGGCTAATGCTCCGGCAATAATTGCTGCTAATATACTCATTAATTGTTCTCCTTCATTGCTTCTACTTTTACGCGCTGCATAAAATCATCAACAACTTTTTGATTTTGTTTTTTTGGCATTAATTTAAGCATCGCTTTTCCAGCAAAGTTGACTCCTTTATTCGAACCGCTGTAAATGAAGCGCGTTTCGTTCTCAGAAATCTTTTCTAATACATAATCAGCTTCAATATCAAACATCTTGGCAAGCTGAAATCCAGACTTATTATGCTTACGAGTAGGTGTATCCTCATGATCTAGATCAGTGACTATATACTTCATCACTTTGTTGCTTTCTTTGTATGATTGCTCATACGTCGAACCAACAACACCAGGTTTCTTTTCTAACACTTTCATTTCGACAACTTGAGGCATAATGCGTTGTATATTCTCTAAATCAAATAAAGACCAGACTTTCTCGATATTCACAGGTAATATCATTTCTTCTTTCCAAGTTAGCATAAGTAACCTCCAAAAGTTTATTCAATTTAATCTTAAACGATATTTTATAAATTAGCTAAAGTAAAGTGAGAAAATACACTGATAGGAATGATTACGGTTAGATTTGAATGGAAAAATTCAGAAGTATAAATTATATTTTAGAAAAGGAGAGATGACCATGACTGTTTTAATATCAGGTGGGGGAACGAAAGAAAGTAATATTATTGTTAATCAATATTTTGCTGATTTAATTAATAATGGCTCTGTATTGTATTTCCCAAATGCAGGTGATGAAACAATCAGGACTTATCAAGAAAGCTATAAGTATGTTAAAGGTATGTTTGAAAGTGTAGGGATTCACAACATCGATTTATGCGTTGATTTCAATCAAATCACAGAAGAAATATTGGATAAATATGATGCCGTATATATTAGCGGTGGATCCATATCTAAGTTAGTTGGTGAAATGAGAACAGCAGATATCGTAGATTTAATTACTAATTTTGAGAAAGAACATGTGATTTACGGACAAAGTGCTGGAGGAATATCATTAGGTAAAGATGTATCTTATTTTGAAGAAGCAAAGGAAACTAAACCATTAGGATTAATTGACTATGCGATTACCTGTCATTATAAAGATGAATATTATGAGCGTGTATTTAAAGGAACTAAAATAAATACATATTGCATTCGTGATAATGAAGCAGTACTTTTTGATGGAGATGATGTTAAATTCATCAATGGAATTTCATTATATATAGAAAGAAATAATTTTGAATAAATTTTACTTAAATCATATATCCGATTATACTAAAAGCGTGAATTAAAATTGTACAAAATATAAAACTAAAGGGGATTACAACATGATTAAAGCGGTTCAGTATTTCAATTTCCACAATTCATTAGAAGTGTTAGGTTTTTACGAGAAGCATTTAGGTGCAAAGATTATTAATAAGACGATGGGCGATGATGAAATGTTTAGAGATATGCCTGAAGAGTACAAAATGCCTGAAGAAGTTGCAAAACAGTTTGTAATGAATGCTGAATTTGAGATTTTAGGACAGCGTTTTATGATTAGTGATTCTTGGGGACAACGTGAAGTGAACAATGAAGGTACATCAGTTTGTTTCACATTTGATGGTAACGATGAAGAAGATGTTAAGCAAGCGACAGATTTCTACCATAAAGCGATTGAAGCGGGTTGCAAAGAAGCGATGCCACTTGGTCAAACAGAATGGTCTAAATTATATGGTTACTTTAATGATCCATTCGGTGTAACTTGGATGATTAACGCTTGTTAAACATATGGAATGCTTTCTCCGTTTGGAGGAAGTATTTTTTTGTGAAGATTTATCGGCCAAGAAATCCAGAAAAATGGCCAAATCCCGAAATGATGGCCGATAAATCAAAAATATCGGCATAGAAATCCAGAAAAATGGCCAAATCCCGAAATGATGGCCGATAAATCAAAAATATCGGCCATGAAATCTGGAAAATGGCCAAATCCCGAAATGATGGCCGATAAATCAAAAATATCGGCCAAGAAATCCAGGAAAATGGCCAAATCCCAAAATTATGGCCGATAAATCAAAAATATCGGTCAAGAAATCCTAAACAATACAACGTTTTACATCCTCTTCATCATCTATATGACAAATGTCATCTCAATTTCATGACGTATGTGAATTATCATAGAATGCTCTTTCCTGTTTAATATAGATAAGGAGGGAGATAACGATGATTACGATTCACAACCTAAGTAAAGATATCGGTAAGAAACATATTTTAAAGCATATCAATCTAACGATTAATAAAGGCGATACAATCGCATTAGTTGGTCCGAATGGTGCGGGTAAATCAACGTTAATTGATTGTTTGTTAGGTAATAAGAAATTAACTTCAGGTGATATTGATGGACAGCACTTAATACTGGATCATACAAAAACAAGTGTTTTATATCAACAAACATACTTTACACCGAATATGAAGGTTTATCAGATCATAGAACTATTTCAGAATCTTTATCCGAATGCTTTGACCAAAGAAGAGATAAAAGCCATTACATTATTTGATGATGCATTATTAAACACGGAAGCAGAGAAAATTTCAGGTGGTCAAAAGCGTATTTTAGATGTGGCACTAACTTTAATCGGACGTCCGGAGTTTATTATTTTAGATGAACCGACTGTCGGAATGGACACTTCAACACGCAGAAGATTTTATGATTTAATCAAAACGTTGAAATCAGAAGGTAAAACGATACTATTTACATCACATTATATAGAAGAAGTTGAAAGTTTATCTGAGCGTATTGTTGTTCTGCACCAAGGTGAAATCGTACGTGACTCTACGCCGCGTGCACTAAGAGAAGAATCTACTCAGAAACAACTCGTATTACCTAAGAAATATGAGAATGTCACGAAACAAATTTCTGATATTGCATTCTCAAAAATTGAGGGTGAATATATAGTGATACATACATCTCTAGTAGACGAAGTGATTAAAGTGTTGATTGATCAACAAATTAGTTTCGAACATGTTGAGATTACAAACGAGTCATTATTAAATAGAGTATTTAAAGCTGTGGAGGAGGAGCGTCATGAAACAGTTTAAAGCGATGTTAAAATATGAAATGATTGATTTAAGTCAACGTAAAAGTGTATTTATTTTATCTACATTATTGCCGGTGATCTTTTTCTTAGTGTTTTCTTCGGTTATGAAAATTCCAGACAAAAATATTCAAGAACATTTTGTTCGTGATTATATGTTATCGATGACGACATTTAGTCTGACGAGCTTTGCGATCATTACCTTTCCTTTAGAGATGATCAATGATAAAGAGAAAGGCTGGAGTAGAGCGCTGTTTCGTACACCGCTCAATCCTTCATATTACTATATATGCAAAGTGATAAAAATATTGATGATGTATATGTTGTCGATTCTGATTGTATTTTTAGTAGGGCATTTTATTAAAGGTGTTAATATGAGTCTGATAGAATGGTTAGTTTGTTACTTTGGACTGCTATTTGGTGGACTTATATTTTTAACATTTGGCATTCTGTTGTCACAATTTAAAGATGCACAGAAAGTAAGTACTTTCGGTAATATTCTATATTTAGGATTAGCAATGCTGGGTGGACTGTGGTTCCCGGTAATGACATTTCCAGAGTGGTTGCAACCGATTGCAAAACTTACTCCAACATATAACTTTAAAAATATTGCTGCCGGACAGTTTGAGAAGCATTATCCATTTGAATCTATTGGTATTTTACTACTCTATGCTGTTATATTTATAATGATGAGTATATGGATCAGAAGGAGAACGGAAGTGATTTAATTGAACTGGCTATTTATTAAAATATTACAGTACGGAACGTCTTTAATATTTCTGATATTTCCTATAACTGAGATGCTTGCTACAGAAGAAATGAGTTGGAAAGTATTCAAATTGTTCTTTATTTTACTTTATATTTTTTCGGCAGTATTTATGATGAATAGCAATACAAGTAAATATATACCTATTGTTATTGGATGTTTACTTACGTCTATTACAGTATTTATTCATTTTTGCAACTTCGGTAACATATTGTTCTATTTATTTCCTATATCTTATGTCCCATATATACTTAGAAAAAGAGTGAATTCTCTGTATGGGAAAATAACGATTGGTAGTTTTGTGCTCAACTATATTGCAATTTGTGTGCAGGACTATGCATATGGCTTGGAACTCATTCCACATTTTTTCTTTGTATTGATGATGGCCGTTTCTATGGATTATTTTGCTGAACATTCTCGTAAAATATATGAACTGAACATTAAGAATGAAAAGCTTGCGTTGCTTTCTACACAAATTGAACGTAATCGTATTTCTCAGGATTTACATGACTCACTCGGGCAGGTATTTAGTACGCTTGCTGTCAAATCTGAACTTGCGGTGAAATTGATCGATAAATATCCTGATATGGCGAAAGAGGAGTTACAGGAAATTCATTCACTATCACAGGAATCATTATATAAAGTAAGGTCAATCATTGAAGATATTAAATCGACTACAATTGAGGATGAAGTAACACAAGTTGAGAAAATATTGAATGATGCAAATATTGAAATTGAGAGAAAGGTTCATTACGAGTCTGTTAATGAAATTCAGCAGCATGAAATTAGTATGCTGATTAAAGAACTGATTAATAATGTTATCAAACATAGTGAGGCAACGAAAGTTCAACTTCTTATTAATCAAGTTGATAACATATTAAATTTATCATTGAGTGATAATGGTAAAGGATTATCAAATGGTATGAGTTTAAAAAGTATCGAAGCGCGAGCGCACGCAATGGATGGTATCGTGAAAACGAAAAGCTTAAATCCAGGACTTGGCGTATATGTCACAGTAGAGGTGAAGTCATGAAATTACTACATGCAGAAGACCAAAGTATGTTACGTGAAGCAATGAAAAAACTTTTGGTGATTAGTGGTACGTTTGATGAAATTGTAAGTGTGTCGAACGGCGCAGAAGCAATCAATGCTATTGATGACTCATTTGATATTGCATTGCTTGATATTGAAATGCCAGAAAAGAGCGGATTAGAAGTGCTTGCATATATTCGAGAACACAAGTTAGATGTAAAAGTTATTATAGTCACAACATTTAAACGTCCTGGTTATTTTGGACGTGCTGTAAATTTAGATGTGGACGCATATGTATTAAAAGAACGCTCAGTAGATGAACTTACAGAGACGATTCATTCTGTCATGCAAGGGAAAAAAGAGTATAGTCCAGAACTACTACCTTTAATGCTCACTAAAAATCCATTAACTGATAAGGAGCAGGAGATATTAAAGTTAATAGGAGAAGGATTGACGAGTAAAGAAATCAGTCAAAAGTTATTTTTGAGTGATGGCACCGTCCGTAATTATACGAGCATTATTTTAGAAAAACTCGGAGCAGATAACAGAGTACTTGCATGGAAGATGGCAAAAGAATTGGGATTTATAGACTGAAGACTGTAAAAAATGCAGTCTTCTTTATTTTTAATTTAAATATAGACGTTCATCTATATTCGATGTATACTAAAAGTGAAATATAGACAATCATCTATATAAAGAGGTGAAACGATGGATTATGAATATTTGGCTAAGCTGTTGAAAGTATTATCGGATAAGAATCGTCTGGAAATTGTGGATTTACTGAGCTGTGGTCCGTTATGTGCATGTGATATTTTAGAGCATTTTGAATTCTCGCAACCGACGTTATCGCATCATATGAAACAGTTGAAACAAAGCGGTATCGTAACGAGTTGGAAAGAGGGTACGAACGTGATGTACGCTAACAACTTAGAAGTCATCGAGCAAATCGTCAAATTACAAAATCAAATCTTTGTACCACATCAAAATTGTGTGTGCAAAACAAATGAGGTATAGGTAAATCATGATTACGGTAATCGCAATTTTAATATTTCTTTTAACTTTAACACTTGTCATCTGGCAGCCGAAGAATCTTTCAATTGGATATTCTGCTGTAGGTGGCGCCATACTCGCACTTATTTTTGGTGTTGTGGATTTCAACGATGTCATTGATGTAACGAACATCGTTTGGAATGCGACATTTACATTTATCGCAGTGATATTAATCTCGCTCATACTAGATGAAATAGGTTTCTTTGAATGGGCAGCATTACATATGACGCATCTAGCAAAAGGGAATACCTTTAAAATGTTTGTTTACGTATGCATATTAGGTGCCATCGTTGCAGCATTTTTCGCAAATGATGGTGCAGCTTTAATTCTTACACCGATCGTGCTGGCGATGGTGCGTAACTTAAACTTCAACGAAAAGATGGTCTTCCCCTTTATTATTGCGTCAGGATTTATCGCTGATACAACAAGTTTACCGTTAGTTGTAAGTAACCTTGTGAACATCGTGTCAGCTGATTATTTTGATTTATCATTTATGGAATATGCGAAACATATGTTTCTACCGAACATATTCAGTTTAATTGCAAGTATCACAGTGCTCTGGTTATACTTTAATCGTAATATACCAACAACTTATGATAAGGATACGTTACGTGAACCGAAGTCAGCGATTAAAGATATGAAATTATTTAAGATGTCGTGGATTGTATTAGCGATTCTATTAATAGGATATTTAGTGAGTGACTTTATTAACTTCCCGGTAAGTATCATTGCAGCACTCATTGCATTTATATTTATTATGTTCGCAAGACAAAGTCCTGCTGTAAATACAGGCAAAGTAATTAAAGGTGCACCGTGGGCAATCGTCTTCTTCTCAATCGGCATGTATGTTGTCGTATATGGATTAAAGAACGCAGGACTGACAAGTTTACTCGCAGGTGTAATCGATAATATTACACAAACAAATTTATTTGGTTCAATTATAGGTATGGGCTTCTTATCAGCAATACTCTCATCTATTATGAACAATATGCCAACCGTATTGATTGATTCAATTGCAATTAAACAAAGCCAGGCATCAGGGATGCTTCAAGATGCTTTAGTATACGCTAACGTTATCGGATGTGATTTAGGACCTAAGATTACGCCGATCGGAAGCCTTGCAACGTTACTCTGGTTACACGTATTGAGTGGTAAAGGTGTTAAGATTTCTTGGGGAACGTATTTTAAAACAGGCATCGTCATTACAATTCCCGTATTGTTTGCGACGCTCGTAGGATTATATATATCGATGAGATTATTTGGTTAAAAGGAGAATAATTATGACTAAAACAATCTATTTTTTATGTACAGGAAATTCTTGCCGTTCACAGATGGCAGAAGGATTTGGAAAAGAATATTTACCTGAATGGAATGTATATTCTGCGGGAATTGAATCACACGGAGTAAACCCAAAAGCGATTGAAGCAATGAAAGAAGTAGGTATTGATATTTCAAACCATACTTCTGATGTAATTGATAAAGACATCTTAAATAATGCAGACTTAGTTGTAACATTATGTGATCATGCAAAAGATGTATGTCCGGTTACACCACCACATGTACGTACTGAGCATTGGGGATTTGAAGATCCTGCTGGACAAGACTGGTCAGTATTTCAGCGAGTACGTGATGAAATTGGAACACGTATCAAACACTTTGCTGAAACAGGTGAATAAAATGGAACTACCAAAGATCAGCAAACCAGCATTGCGCGCACTTGGTAGTATCAATGTGAAGACATTAGAAGACGTTATGAAATATAGTGAAGCAGAGTTATTAGCTTTACATGGATTTGGCCCAAAAGCCATTCGTATCTTAAAAGAAGTAATGGAAGAGCAAGGATTGAAATTTAAAGAAGAATAAATATATAGAAATTGCACCGTTCATTATTTGAACTGTGCAATTTTTTTGCCAATAGATATTTTTGTAAGGAATATCACACATTTTAATTATTTGCTTTCCCTCACGTTGGATAATATTAAAAAAACATTTTGGTATAGAGACGAAAATTGAAATATAATTTCAAAAATATTTTTATTAATTTATTATTTATATTGAAAAATAATACAAACCAAAATATAAAAATATATAAAGGATTAATCTATTATTTAAATATAGTGAATGGCTACTTAATAAATGTTCTCTTTTTGATATTTTATTTCGTCACAAAATAGTTGCAAAATATTCTGATAAATTAATTGTAAACGTTTACAATTAGGTTTAAAATAAAGTTGTGAAATAAGAAAGAGGTGATAAGGTTGAAATATAATTATGATGTCGCCATCATTGGCGGAGGTCCAGGTGGTTATGTAACGGCGATTAGATTAGCTCAATTTAATAAGAAGGTCATTTTGTTTGAAGGAAAAAATTTAGGAGGAACTTGCTTAAATGTGGGATGCATTCCTTCTAAAGCAATGCTGAGGATTTCAGAGGTTATGTCCACAATTAAAGAAGCGGAAAAGTTTGGGATTATAACTAATGAAGTGAAAGTGGATTACTCCAAAGTAAAGAGTTATAAAGAGGATGTAGTGAAAGAATTAGTAAATGGAGTTGGATATTTGCTTAAGAAGAATGGTGTTAAAGTGATAAATGAATTCGTAACAGAAATCAAAGATCATGATATTAAATACGCTGAAAATAAAGTTTCGGCAGAAAATATTATTTTGGCAACAGGATCTCAGCCTTTTATCCCTCCAATCGAAGGATTAAATAGTATTCAATATGATACGACAGACACTATTTTTACGTGGAAAACTTTACCTAAGTCACTCGTTATCATTGGTGGAGGTGTAATTGGAGTAGAAATGGCACAAGCGTTCGCACCACTTGGAGCAAAGGTAACACTTGTTGAGGTTGCTGATGATATTTTGATGACGGAAGATCAATCAGCACGTAAATTAGTAGAAAAACATTTAAAACAAGAAGGTATTACCATAATTACTAAAGCAAAAATCTCCAAAATAGAAAAAGACGAAATTACAGTTGGTAATGAAACAATACCGTTTGAAAAAATACTTATAGCCACTGGACGCAAAACAAATTTAGAACTTGCAGAGCAATTGGGTTTAGAGCTTAGTGAAAATAAAAAATTTATTGAAGTAAATGACTATATGCAAACTTCACAAAAACACATTTATGCCATTGGTGACATTATTCCAGGTTATCAACTTGCACATGCTGCAAGTCACGAAGGATTAATTGCCGCTGATTATATAGCTAATAATAACCATCACAAGTTAGACCAGACTAAAGTGCCACGTTGTGTGTATACAACACCTGAAATCGCTTCATTTGGCTTAAGTGAAGAACAGGCAAAAAAAGATTATGATGTAAAAGTTTCAACTTATAACCTCGCTGGCAACGGTAAAGCAATTTCATATGGAGATTCTACGGGATTTGTAAAAGTAATCAGTGAAAAGAAATACGGTGAAATTCTCGGTGCAGTTATTTGTGGTGCACATGCAACAGAACTAATAAGTACTATCTTAGCTGTAAAAAATGCCGAAGGTACAATGGACGAATTAGCACATCAAATTTTTGCACATCCAACAGTTTCAGAATCAATAGGAGAAAGTGCTGAAGATTTCTTTGGATTAAGTATTCATCAGCCATAAAAAAGGGAGGAATAAACAATGGAAAAGGAAAAAGCACTATGGATTTATCGAAAAATGAATGAAATTCGTGAGTTTGAGGATGAAGTGCATAGAATATTCTTGACTGGTACGATTCCAGGTTTTGTACATTTATATGCAGGAGAAGAAGCAATAGCAGTAGGAGCTTGTGCAGAACTAAATGATGCTGACTATATCACAAGTACACACCGCGGACATGGACATGCTATTGCTAAAGATTGTGATATTTTAGGTATGATGGCTGAGATTTATGGACGTAAAGATGGCTTAAATAAAGGGAAAGGCGGTTCAATGCATATTGCTGAAGTTGAAAAAGGTATCCTAGGTGCCAACGGAATCGTAGGTGCTGGATTCCCACTTGCAAATGGTGCAGGTCTTTCTATTAAAACATTAAAACAGGATGCAGTTGCCGTATGTTTCTTCGGTGATGGTGCTTCAAACGAGGGTACTTTCCATGAAGGTTTAAACTTTGCTTCGATATTAAATTTACCCGTAATTTTTATCTGTGAAAACAATGGTTTTGGTGAAGCGACACCCCATAGTTATGCATCAGCTTCAGAAACTGTGGCTGAACGTGCATCATCTTATAATATGCCAGGGCATCATGTAGATGGTAAAGATGTTGTAGAAGTTAATGAAGTAATGATTGAGGCAGTGAAACGTGCAAAAGCTGGAGAGGGGCCAACTTTAATTGAATGTAAAACATATCGTAACTATGGTCACTTTGAAGGAGATGCTCAAAGTTATAAATCAGATAAGGATGAATTACGTGACTTAGATCCAATTGTTATTTTTAAAGAACGTGCTTTAAAAGAGGGTTGGATGACTGAAGATGAAGCGAAGAAAATTGAAGATGAGGCAAAAGCATTAATTGAAGAAGCGGTTAAATTCGCAGAAAATAGTCCATTACCAGATGACTCTTCACTACTTGAAGATGTCTATGCAGATTAAGGAGGAATAATCATGACAAGAGAACTCACATTTATGCAAGCGGTTACTGAAGGAATCGACCAGGCAATGGAGAAAGATGAAACTGTTATTTTAATGGGAGAAGACGTTGCTGGTGGTAATACAATTGAGCATTTAGATGGAGATGAAGCGTGGGGCGGCGTGTTCGGCTTAACGAAAGGTATCGTAGGTAAATATGGTCGTGAACGTGTTATTGATACACCAATCGCCGAACAAAACTATGTTGGTGCGGGTGTAGGTGCCGCTGCAACCGGACTTAGACCGATTGTTGAATTAATGTTCAACGATTTCATTGGATATGCACTAGACGCATTACTTAACCAAGGTTCAAAAATGCGTTACATGTTTGGTGGTAAAGCAAAAATTCCTATGACGATGCGTACAGTGCATGGCGCAGGTGCTTCAGCGGCCGCTCAGCACAGTCAATCATTATATGGTATGTTCGGAGCAATTCCAGGTATAAAAGTAGTTGTACCATCCAACCCATATGATGCAAAAGGATTATTACTTGCCGCAGTTGAAGATGATAACTTAGTTGTATTTTCTGAAGATAAAACATTATATGGTATGAAAGGTGAAGTACCAGAAGAGTATTATACTGTTGAAATAGGCAAAGCAAAAATTGTAAGAGAAGGTACAGACCTTTCAATCGTTGCGATTGGTAAAATGGTACATGTAGCACTTGAAGTAGCGGATGAATTAGAAGGCCAAGATGTTTCAGTTGAGGTTATTGATTTAGTAACAGTAGCACCGTGGGATCAGGAGACAATATTGAATTCTGTAGAGAAAACAAATCGATTAATTGTAATAGACGAAGCAAATCCACAAAGTTCTACAGGTCATTCAATTGCAGCTGTTGTTGGTGACAAAGCATTTGATTATTTAGATGGACCTGTTAAAGTTATTACGGCACCACATACACCTGTTCCTTTTGCTGAGAACCTTGAGAAACTATACATTCCAAATAAAGATAGAGTGCTTAAAGAAGCAGCAGAAATTATTGATGATTTAAAATAATGCGAGGTGAAGTTAAATGAGTAAAAGAGTTGATATGCCGAAGCTAGGAATGACCATGACAGAAGGTACAATAGATGAATGGTACAAATCTGTAGGTGATGCTGTTAAGAAAGGCGAAGCATTATGTATGATTGCTTCTGAGAAATTAACGATGGATGTTGAATCTCCGGATGATGGACAACTACTTGAAATCACTGTTGAAGCAGGAGGTGTTGCGAAAGTTGGTGAGCAAATAGGACTTGTTGGTGCAGAAGGTGAAGAGAGCGATAACAAGCCGTCAGGAGACGATGAAGCACTAAGTGAATCTGGTGAACCCACTGATGAACGTGAAGCAATTAAAGATGCTGCAGAGAAATCAGATAGCTTTGAGCGTACTCACGATAAGGAAATTAATGAAAATGCAATTGAAGAAGAGGGTCATCCAACTGAGCAACCTCAACAATCTGATAAGAGAATATTTATCACACCGCTTGCTAAGAAAATAGCACAAGAAAAAGGTATAGATTATTCACAAATTAAAGGTACGGGTGGTAACGGACGTATCACAAAGCGTGATGTTGAAAATGCACCAGCTAAAGCACAGACTGAGCAAGCAGCTCCAGCTGAAGTTCATGCCGTTGCCGAGAAATCTATTACACCGAAAAACTTAAGCCCAATGCGTAGTGCGATAGCTGCGAACATGATGAACAGCTTACAAACGACAGCACAATTAACATTACATCAAAAAGCAAATGCAGATAAACTATTTAAATTTAATAAAAAACTTAAAGCTGAAGTTAGTAATAGCGAACTAGATATTAAAGTAACTGTTACGGCATTGATTACTAAAGCTGTTGCATTGGCATTAAAAGAAGATGAAAAAATGAACAGTACTTATGATGAAGGCATTTTAACGAAACATGATGATGTGAATATCGGAATAGCAACTTCGCTTGACGATGGATTGATGGTACCGGTAATTCATGATGCAGGTAGTAAATCTATCGGTGACATTGCAGTGCAAATCTTAGAACTATCTGACGCAGCAAGAAACGGTAGTTTAGAGAATGAGAAGATGAGTGGCGGTACGTTTACGATTACAAATATCGGGACATCTGGTATTGAATATTTCACACCAGTGCTAAATGCACCTGAAGTAGGTATTTTAGGTGTAGGATCAGTGCAAAATGAATTAAAATTAGTTGATGGTGAAGTGAAAGAAACGAAAATCTTACCGCTCAGCTTAACAATCGACCATCAAATTATTGATGGTGCAGACGGTGCAAACTTCTTAGCTACTTTAATCAAATATATTGAAAATCCATTTTTATTAGTACTATAAATGATGAGAAGCTTGAGACAGGTGGTCTCAAGCTTTTTTTTTATAAAAATATTAAATGTAAGCGTTGACAGAAAGTGATTTTGGGAGTAAGATTAGTTTAAATTAAGCACATAGTTCACGGACATATTTTTTTATACCAAAATGGAACCGGTTCCAAAGGAGGAAATGGAATGGATTACAATCAAGTTTCAAAAGATATTCTAGCTGCTATCGGTGGCAAAGAAAATATCGATGCAATGGCACACTGTTCAACGCGTTTACGTTTAGCTTTAAAAGATGAGAGTATCGTAGACCAGAAAGCATTAGACAATATGGATGCGGTAAAAGGTACTTTCTCAACAGGTGGTCAGTACCAAATTATTATCGGAGCAGGTACAGTCAATACTGTATTTAACGAAATGAGCAAGATGACCGGTATGGATGCTGCAACGAAATCAGAAGTAGCGTCTAAATCTACGAAGAAGATGAACCCACTACAACAATTTGTTAAGATGCTTTCAGATATTTTTGTGCCAATTATTCCAGCAATCGTAGCTGGTGGTTTATTGATGGGGATTAATAATTTATTTACAGCAGAAGGACTATTTTATGAAGGTAAGACAACGGTTATTCAAGCTAACCCAGGATTAGCTGGTCTGGCAGATTTTATTAATTTACTTGCTAATGCACCATTCGTCTTCTTACCAATCTTAATTGGTTTTAGTGCCGCAAAACGTTTCGGAGGTAATCCGTATCTAGGTGCAGCACTTGGTATGATCTTAGTGCATCCAGCATTATTAAATGGTTATGATTTCCCGAAATATGTTGCAGCTGGTAAAGATATTCCTTCTTGGGATTTACTTGGACTGCATGTTCAAAGTGTAGGGTACCAAGGTCAAGTGTTACCGATTTTAGTAGCGAGTTGGATATTAGCGACAATTGAGAAGAATTTACGTAAAGTCACACCATCTTGGTTAGATAACTTAACAACACCATTAATTTCTTTATTCGTTACTGGCTTCTTAACATTTCTATTCGTTGGACCGTTAACACGTACAGCAGGTACTTATTTAACAGACGGTTTAACATGGTTATATGAAACGGGTGGATTTGTAGGTGCGATGATCTTCGGATTCTTCTATGCACCAATCGTTATTACAGGAATGCACCACTCATTTATCGCAGTTGAAACACAGTTGATTGCAGATGCTGCGAAAACAGGTGGATCATTTATCTTCCCGATTGCTGCAATGAGTAACGTTTCTCAAGGTGCAGCAACATTAGCGGTATTATTCATTACAAAAAATGAAAAATTAAAAGGTATCGCATCAGCTGCTGGTATCTCAGCGTTATTAGGCATTACTGAACCTGCAATGTTCGGGGTTAACTTAAAATTACGCTATCCATTCATCGGCGCGATTATTGGTTCAGCTGTTGGTTCAGCATATATCGGTTTAATGCAGGTTAAAGCGACAGCTTTAGGTGCTGCTGGTTTACCGGGTGTTATCTCGATTGCACCAGGAAGTTACATGAATTATGTTATCGCAATGGCGATTGCAATCGTTGCTGCATTTGTGGCAACATTCATCTTATCAAAACGTCCAAAAAACAAAGCGATTGAAGAAGAAGCATAATTTATATCATTAATTCAATATAAAATATTAATAAGGCCAGGACAACGCGTCCTGGCCTTATTTGTAATGTTTACTCATAATCATAAATAAATCCATGTGCTAATAAATCACGTTCTGCATTATCGAGTATCTTTTCGGATTTAGCTGAGATTACATGTTCATGTATACCGTATGTGAGTTCTGCAAGCATTCTGCCGTTATCTTCGGTCATATCATTTGAGAATTCATAACAATCTTCTACAGAATTGAGCATCAGGTTCGCTGTAATTTTACCGTACACTGGATGATTGACGGATACATTATCAATCATTGCGCCATTTTCAACGATAATCGTTAATTCTTCTAACATTCTGCTATTGTCATGTTTTACGGTAATCGTACGTTTATATTTCTCACCTGTTTGAGGTGTCGCTTCAAAGATATATCCTTTCTTTGTCGCTTTAATGCCGATTTCTTCTTCACGCAATTTTGCAATATCTGAAACAATGATTTGCCTTGAAACATTAAATTGTTTCGCTAATGCAGCGCCTGGTATAGCAGCTGTACTTTCTTTAATCAGTTGTGCAATTTGTCGTCTTCTTTCCTCTGTTTGCATAGACTTTCACCTTTATGTTATTTGATTGATGACTTCTAAAAAAGTATTGATTTCTTCTTCTGTTGTTAATGTACTAAGTGATACCCGAATATATTGATGTACCGAGTAACTTTGCTTTGTAATCAATGTTTCTAAGCCTCTTGAATGCATTGTACCATGCCCACATGCAGTTCCGGTAGAGATTAAGATATTGTGTTGTGACAGTTGCTGCATGATATATTGTCCGTCTGTTTTATTGATAAGGATCGGAATAATATTTTTAAGCTGTGGTTCGAATTTCATCGGTACGTATAATGCTGGATCGAGCGTAGTAATAATTTTGTGATTGAATTGTTGTATCGTGTCTGATTGTTTATAGTCTATCAATGCTTGTGTCATCGCAACAAGTGACGGTACATCCACCGTGCCGTTTCTCATATGATGTTCGTGATGATAGAACGGATTGGTTATGCGCAATGCTTCTTCTCTAATTAGAAGGGCACCAATCCCTTTTGGACCGAAAAATTTATGTCCGCTAATTGAAAGTGACGTTACATATTGCGTTGGAATTACTAACTTACCAGCTGATTGCACTGCATCAATGTGAAATGGAATATTAAATTGATTTGTTAATTGTCCTATTTGCTCAATTGGAAAGATATAACCTGTTTCAGAACTAACATGAACACAGCTTACACATGCTATTGTTTCATGATATTGCTGTATAAATTGTTCTGTCAGAGTTAGATCAATCATGCCAGTTTCATCTTCTGGGAAGTAGTGTATGTCGTAACGAGCATGTTCGTGTAACGCTGCATAGACAGATGGATGTTCAAATTTAGACGTAAGTACGATTGTTTTATTTGATTCATGATAGAGATAATTGTTTAAAGCCATTTCGTTTGCATGAGAGCCACTGGTTGATGTTACAAGTGTAAAGTTAACTGTAAAGTATTCGTTCAGTGCATTCTCGCAGTTGTGTACGATATCTTTAACCATATCGCCACCACTATGCAAACTCTCAGAATTATAATAAAATTTTTGATTTGTATCAAAGTAACGTTGCATTGCACTCGCTGACATAGGTGATGTTGCAGCATAATCTAAATTTATCATCGAATTACCTCTTGTAATTTTATTGTTTATGTGACAATATAATTGTAAAACTAATGTAAATATATTGTAAAGGTGTTTTTTATGTATGATGTAATTATTGTCGGTGGTGGTATTAGCGCACTCAGCCTGTTAAGTTATCTTCCGAAACACTATAAAGTTGCTGTCGTGATGGAGAACAATGCTTCTTCGAGTGTTATGGCACAAGGTGGCATTGCGTCATCTTTATTTGAAAGTTCGATTGAAAGCCATGTGCAGGACACTTATATAGCTGGATGCAATTACGGAGATATTGATGTTATTCGTAAGATGATTGAAACGGGAAATCATGTTGTTCGGGATTTAATAAATAGAGGTATCGAGTTCGATCAAAAATCAGGATTGTTTGATTTAGGTATGGAGGGCGCGCATGCTGTACCTCGCATCTTTCATATGAATCACGATCAGACAGGACAATCCGTTTGTGCTTTTATGCGTTTGCAACTTCAACCACAAGTTGAAATGATTTATGGTCGTTTAACGGCATTACATAAAGATGTATATGGAAAGGTTTGCGGTATTTCAGTAGATGACAAAATATTACCGGGACAATTTGTTGTACTTGCCACCGGTGGATATAGCGGTATGTTTCAACCTGCCTCGAACCCGAGTGTATCTGGTGTGTATGCACAAATGCTCGCACTACTTTCAGGGTGTACATTACGTGACCTTGAAATGATACAGTTTCATCCGACGATGCTTACGATTGATAATAAAGCAATCTGTCTCGTCTCTGAAGCAGTAAGAGGTGCTGGTGGCGTATTGGTGAATGAACATGGTGAAGCAATTATGGCAAAGTATTTGCAGCGTGATCTGTCACCACGGCATATTACGAGTTACGAAATATTCAGTCGCATACAAAATGGAGAACGTATTTATTTAGACATTTCAAACATACGCAATTTTGCACAGCAGTTTCCATTCATTCATGCACAGTGTGAGCAATTTGGTTTATCGGAACGCATTCCTGTTGCACCGGGTGCACATTACACGATGGGTGGTATAGCAGCAGATGTAAATGGTGCGACAGCAGTAGATAACTTATTTGTAATTGGTGAAGCAGCATGTACTGGTTTCCATGGTGCGAATCGACTTGCAAGTAACTCACTGCTGGAAGGGCTTGCGATGGGGAAATTGCTGGGAGACACATTGATAAATAAAACGTTAACGCCACCAGGCAGAATTTTTTCTACTGTAAATATTCAATATAATAGTGATTTTGATCATGAATCATTTATGAAGTATGTAGGTATCGTAAGGGATACTGACAGCTTAAACAAATACTTAAGCACGCTTAATTCAAATGATACTTTAACAGCATTTGCACGCCTTATTGCAGAGTGTGCGATAAATCGTACTTCAACACTTGGTGCACATGTGATAAAGGATAAAGATGTATCAAACAGTGACAAAACAAATATCGTAAAACATTTAAATGGAGGAACAACTGTTGAATTTAATTCGCTTAGAACAAAAGTTACGTGATTTTATGGATGAAGATTTATCATATGGAGATTTATCATCCGCTATCTTTGATAACAATACTACAGGTACGATGCAACTGATTGCTAAAGAAGATGGCTATTTTTGTGGTGAAGATGTTATCTTACGAGGGTTTAATATTTTAGATAAGTGTGATGTCGTTTGTTTCAAACATGATGGGGATACGTTACATAAGGGTGAGGTTATTGCTAAAATCTCTGGAAAAGTAAAGCATCTATTACAGGCAGAGCGTACTGTATTAAATATGATTCAACGTATGAGCGGGATTACGACAGAAACGAAAAGGTATATGGAGAAAATAGCACATACGTCAGCTCAAGTGACAGATACACGTAAAACAACGCCGGGACTTGGCATGTTTGAAAAATATGCAGTACGTATTGCAGGTGCCAGCAATCACCGTAGAAATCTTAATGACGGAATCATGTTAAAGGATAATCACATTGCATTTATGGGGTCGATTGAAGCAGCAATGCAAAGTGCAAATGCATTGCGTGGTCATATGGATAAGATTGAAATTGAGATAGAAGATGAAGAAATGCTTAAAGCAGCAATTAAAGCTCAGGCCGATATCATTATGTTTGATAATTGTACGCCGGAATTTATTAAAGCGCATATTCATCTTGTGCCAGATCATATTATTACAGAAGCATCTGGTGGCATTAATATCGACACGATCAAAGCGTATGCCGAAGCAGGTGTCGATTATATTTCAGTTGGTAAGTTATTTCATGGTGCCAATGCACTCGATATTTCAGGAAAGGTGGATATCAATGATTGATTTATTAAAGTCAGGACAAATCCCTGAACAGTATTTACAAATGTCGAAAGAGGCGCTTGAAGCAAGGGTGAAAGAAGTAAAAAGTTTGCTTGGTGATGATCTATTTATTCCTTGTCATCATTATCAAAAAGATGAAGTCGTACAATTTGCTGATGCAGTAGGTGATTCGTTAGAACTTGCAAATATTTGTAAGACGAATACAGCGAAGTTTATCGCATTTTGTGGTGTACACTTTATGGCAGAAACTGCTGATATGCTGACAAATGATGATCAGATTGTATTGTTACCAGATTTAAGAGCAGGTTGTTCGATGGCAGATATGGCGAATATCCATCAGGTGGAACGTTGTGACGCATATTTAAGAGCTGAATTTAATATCGACTGTCTACCACTGACGTATGTCAATTCTACAGCAGCAATTAAAGCGTTTGTCGGTAGGAAAGATGGAGCATGTTTAACAAGTGGTAACGCACATAAAGTAGTGAGTTGGGCACTTGCGCAGGATGAAATCATACTCTTCTTACCAGACCAGCATTTAGGACGCAACACAGCATATGATTTAGGTGTTCCGTTAGAACAGATGGCAATCTATGATCCGATTCAAAATAAACTTGAATATGATGGTGAAATAAGTGACTTACGTATCATCTTATGGAAAGGGCATTGCTCAGTGCATGAGAAATTTACGGTGCAAAATATTGCCCAAGTAAGAAAGCAGCATCCGGATATGCGTATTATCGTTCATCCTGAATGTACTTTTGAAGTGGTTCAGCAAAGTGATGATGCAGGATCTACACGAAAAATCCTGGAAGAAATTACGAACGCAGCACCTGGCTCTGAGTGGGCAATCGGTACAGAAATGAACTTAGTTAATCGCATTATAAAGCAAAATCCAGATAAAGAAGTCATCTCACTTAATCCATTTATGTGTGCATGTCTGACGATGAATCGTATCGACTTACCACATCTTGTATGGTGTCTCGATAAGATAATAGAACATAACTTCGAAAACCAGATTACAGTAGATCATGAAACGACGACCTATGCTTTAAAAGCATTAGATAAAATGTTATCTCTGCAGTAATCGTTATAAATGTAATAAATCTATAAATGCATTATAATAAACATAATGTTGAATGGAGGAATTACAATGAATAAATGGGTAAAAAGAGGTTTAGTAGTCGGCGCATTAACAGTTGGTGCCGTACAAGGCGTTAAATATTTAGAGAAATACGAGATGGTTAAAAAACGTCTGAATGATTTAAAAAACGTTAAAGAATATAACGACTTACGTAAAGCGATTATGGAAGTTGTTCATGCATTTAACAACAACAACGCACCACGTCTAGAACAACAATTCCAGAACAATGATTTTGTTACTGATCAGACTGAACCGACAAATAATGTGCAGGAAGAAACGATTGGTGAAGCGGTAAAACGCGTGTTAGATACACCAGTTGTAACGAATTTAATCGGCGATAAAGCAGATATCGATATGATGAAAGATTTAATCGATGAAACAGCTGAAGTTGAAAAGCTAATCAGAAGCTGGTTTAACTAAAAAGATTG
Source organism: Macrococcus epidermidis (assembly GCF_024205965.1). Lineage (NCBI taxonomy): Bacteria > Bacillati > Bacillota > Bacilli > Caryophanales > Staphylococcaceae > Macrococcus > Macrococcus epidermidis. The sequence continues at coordinate 446,271 of NZ_CP073819.1, forward strand.
AGACAAAATTTTGTCTCAATCTTTTTATATTTCCAGTCTATAAATATATTGTTCACCTAAAGCGCCCTCAATGCGACGACCTGTATCTTCGAAGTCAACACGTTCATATAGTTTTTGTGCTGGGATATTGGCATGGTTTACACCCAGAACAATAGATTTGACATGTGTAAAATGTTTCCTAATGTAAAACGGTAATTGCAGCATTGCATGTTTACCATGCCCTTTTCCGCTATATGAATGATCCATAATCAGACTAGTAAGCAGTAAAGATTGTTTTTCATCTGTATACTGAAATCTTCTATCAGTACGATGCAATAAGAAGAAACCAATCGGCTGATTTCGATTAATAATCACGACACCATGTACATTATCGTTTATTTCTTCGATACTATATTCTGGTAATTGTGTATACTTTAAAGCTTCAGCTGGTTGATAGAATTGCCTTAATCTCTCTTTGTACTGCTCATCATATGGAACCAATTGAACCATCTTTGCACCTCGAATGACAATAAATTTTTATTATTACTTTTTTTACTATATTATTAATATAACAGAAATTTTTATGAGGTGAAAAGATGTTTATCAAAAGTATTGCATCAAATTTTAAGCCACATGAAGCAACACCTTACTATATGAAAATCCCTGCGATAAAAAAATTAGAACGTATTGATTTAACCAATCCAGTAACTATCATCGTCGGAGAAAATGGAACAGGGAAATCAACTTTAATAGAAGCGATTGCAGTGAATTATGGGTTAAATCCAGAAGGCGGAGGCAAGAACTTTAACTTTGCAACGAAACATTCACATGCAGGACTATATGAAGAAATAAGACTTGGAAAGATGGGTGTACCGAGCGATACATTCTTTTTACGTGCAGAAGGATTTTATAATGTGGCAACTGAAATTGAGCGGCTTAATGCGATTGACGGTAGACTGCTCAATAGTTATGGTGGTAAAAGTTTGCATGATCAATCCCACGGTGAATCATTTCTAGCGTTACTTAAATATCGATTTCGAGCGAAAGGTTTATATATTTTAGACGAGCCTGAAAGTGCTTTATCACCGATGCGTCAAATGTCGATGATTGTTAGGATCAATGATTTAGTAAAGCGTGGTGCGCAGTTTATTATCGCAACGCATTCTCCAATTATTATGGCGTATCCAGGTGCTGATATTATTCAGTTAAATGATGATGGATATGAACGAATTGATTACAGAGAAACAGAACATTATATCGTTACAAAGGCATTTATCGATAAACCAGAAAAGATGATTGAGACTTTATTAGAATAGTCTCAATCATCTTTTTATAATGTGATGATTTCTTCTTTTAAACTGAGGTCATGACTTGTTAATATTTTCTTACATAGAGAATCTTTACTTACGTTATTAATCCAGAGTAAAGCCTTCTTTAAATCATAGTGATTCATCACATGAGCTGGAATAATAATATCTTCATAAGATGCATTGACCAGTGCAGCATCACTCGTGATTAAAATATATTCTCCGGCACTATTCATTACTTTCACCATAAATAAACCAACGCTGTGACCTGGAGCATGAATGAGCTGTACTGTCTTATCTCCGAATAGATCATATGATTGGCCACTTGGGCCAATGCCCGTTTGGTCAAACTCAAAGCATGTTAAATCTATATCATTCCATAACTTTTGAAGATAACGCATTACACGTTTATTGGATTCTAATATTTCTTCACGACTTGCAAATATATATTTGGCATCTTTAACCTGACGAACACCGCTTACGTGATCGCTATGTAAATGTGTAAGTAACACATAATCTAAGTCGCCTGGTAGTATTCCTCTTTTACTGAGTTGCTCGTCTATCGATTGTCCTTTAGGTAATGTAGCGCGATGAATGAGTCGCTGTAATCCCAACTCTTTATGTTCTTCTGTGCGCACGCGTTTATGCCAGCCTGTATCAACAAGTATTAATCCTTTCGGGTGTTCAATCAGGAAACATGCGATAGGATATTGTTTGCGGTTTTTCTTACATGAAATAAATCCAAGCTTTGTAAGTGGATTTAGGGATTTAGTCTGTGTCGTAACGGTGCGATCGACAGTAATAAACCCTGTCTGAATAACATGTATACTAATTTTTGACACGTAAATCCCTCCGTTCCAGTTAATGTTACAACTAGCGTATCATATTATTTATAAAATAGTATTCCTTTATTGTTACAAGTTGTTAAAGATGTATAAAAAAAGATACTCTAAAAAGAGCATCTTATTTTATCGGACCATCGACATCTTTAAAATTATCGATGCCGAATGGAAATACATTATTTTTTATATTTGTTTTAAGTTCCTGCAGTGAAACGAGTGCGAAATTGGTTAACTGCAATGGATAGTTATATCGCTTCGTACTATCTAAGAACATGTCATTATTTCTTAAAAACCATTGTCCTGTATTCGATTTGACATAATCCATATCCAGGTCGATATATGTAATGTTGCCTTCATCATCCATTTGGCAAGGTGTTGAGATATTACAAAAAATCTTAACAGGTTTATATTGTTCATCGATTGAAATTGATACCGTATATCCATGATATTTAGAAAGAAAATGAAGCGTATCGTAATCAAGTAAATATGCTTCGTCTTTAATGAAATGTTTTAATAGAGAATTTTTTTCACATACTACAAAAAAGTAATGTGGTGTTTCAGAAAGTAATTTCCCTTCTACTTCTACGTGAGGTCTATCTGGATATTTATGTGATTTTATCTTTACTGTATTCACTATCTGGACCTCCTAATTTAATGTGTAGGTTTATTATAATATGAAATCGTTTTCCATGCATTGATTTCAACAGTTCTCTTTAATAATGTCATAAATTCGAGAAATTTTAAACCGTAACTCTATATATTCTCTTAAACCTTACATAATCTTTAAAGTGTTGTAACATAACTGTACTGAATATTCGTTATGATAAGTTTAACAAATCAATGGGGTGGGTTATGGGACGTTTATTAGAAATATTTTTAGTAGCACTAAAACTTGGCGTGACGAGTTTTGGAGGACCGGTTGCGCATCTTGGTTATTTCCGAGCTGAATATGTCGAGAAAAGAAAATGGCTAAGTGATAAAGTATATCAGGATCTTGTCAGTCTATGTCAGTTCCTGCCTGGGCCAGCATCGAGTCAGGTCGGTATCGGTATTGGTTTAATGCGTGGAGGGATACTCGGCGCAATATTAGCCTTTTTAGGCTTTACATTACCGTCAGTCTTTGTCCTGATTGCGTCAGTGTACTTTATGAAGGCACTCGATATGGATCTGGATTTTATAAAAGGGTTACTCATCGTTGCAATTGCCGTCGTTTTGCATGCATTAGTTGGTATGGGTAAGACCACTTTAAATAATTTAACAGCAATCATGATCTTTTTACTCAGTTTAGTCACTGCACTTGTATTTCCAACAGCATTTACGCAAATCTTAATTATTATCACTTCAGGATTAATTGGTATGTTATTGTATAAAGTTGAAACGAAAAAAGATGCGCCCATCTCTATTCAAGTTTCGAAATCAATGAGTATTGCTGCATTAATACTACTTGTTATTTTAATGATTGGACTACCGATTATTGCCCAGGTGATTAATAATGAATGGCTACATATGTTTGATAGATTATTTCGCGGAGGATTACTGGTATTTGGTGGAGGTCATGTCGTATTACCACTGTTACAAAGTGCCTTCGTACCGGATATGATGGATATCGATACATTCCTTGCTGGATATGGCTTAACACAGGCGATGCCTGGTCCATTGTTTACCTTTGGTTCATTTGTTGGCGCAAGTTTATTTGGTGTAATAGGTGGACTCGTCGCAATGGTAGCAATCTTCTTACCCGCCTTTTTATTAGTGATCGGAACTTTGCCATTCTGGGCTGTTATTCGTGAGCATCGATTGATGAAACAGGCATTAAAAGGAATAAATGCTGGTGTTATCGGTATTTTAGGAGCTGCATGGATAAATCCTATTATCATGCATACTGTAACACATTGGATGGATGTTGTATTTAGCTTAATACTTTTTGTTTTATTATATTTTGTAAAATTGCCGCCGTGGGTTATCGTAGTGCTCGGTATTATTATTGGATTTGTATTTTATAGATAAGTGCACAATTTATATTGTGTGCTTTTTTTGTGGTAGTAGAGTGGTTGCTTAAATGATACAATAAGTAAGTAATTTACAAAGAAAAAAGGTGATAGCATGAGATTTACCTGGGCAGATAGTCATCCATTGATGGCCGAATATTATGAGAATGAATGGGGTATTGCATCGCATGATGATGCGTATCTCTTTGAAATGCTTGTACTTGAAGGTATGCAGGCAGGTCTTTCATGGCTGACAATATTGAAACGCAGGGAAGGCATACGTGCTGCACTCGATCAATTTGATTATCATAAAATCGCAAATTATAATGCAGATGATTTTAATCGGCTGATGAAGTCAGATGCGATGATTAAAAATAAATTAAAGATTGGTAGTATCATTAATAATGCGCAGAAATTTATTGAGATTCAGCAGGAGTTTGGTAGTTTTGATCGATACATATGGTCATTTACAGACTTTAAACCAGTGGTTACATATTTTGAAGAAGAAAGTTTAGTGCCTGCAGATAACGCTTTATCTCAACAAATTAGTAAAGATTTGAAGCAACGTGGTTTTAAATTTGTCGGGCCGGTAATAATTTATGGATTTTTAGGTGCAATAGGTATCATTCAAGATCGATTACGTTAAAGAGGTGTTATATGGATAGTAAAGAACTTTTTAGTGAAAAAGTAGAACAGTATCGGAATTCCAGACCTAAATATGCTTGTGCGTTAATGGATTATATGAAAGAAACTTTTTCAATTGATGAGACGACAACGATTGCTGATATCGGCGCGGGGACTGGTATATTCACTGAACTATTACTGGATTTAGGCGCAAAAGTTATTGCGATTGAACCGAATAGTGCGATGGCAGCACAACTCCGTCTGGCACTAAAGTGTAAAGAACTTGAAATACATGAACGACCAGCAGAAAGTACAGAAATTGAATCTCATACCGTTGATATGATTACTGCAGCACAAAGTTTTCACTGGTTTGATCACGCTGCGTTTAAAGCAGAATGCAGAAGAATATTAAAAGGGAATGGCCCGGTTTGTCTTGTCTGGAATACGCGTATAGAAGAAGCACCGATTAATGTAAAGACCGCAGAAATTTATTCAGCGTTCTGTCCAAACTTTAAAGGATTTATCGGTTATGGTGGTGGGGTACAGTATTCTGAAGAAAGTATCTCAGATTTTTTTGAAGGTCAATATGATAAGCAGTCATATCAATTTCCATTAACATATGACAAACAAGGATTTATCGATCGTGCGTTATCCGCATCGTATGCTTTAGTGGAAGGCGATAGACAATATGATACGTTTGTAGAAAAGTTAGCGAACCTGTTCGATGCGTTCGCTGAAGATGGCAAAGTAATCGTGCCAAATGAATCAGTACTTTATTACGGAACAATATAAATTTACATCTAATATTTATAATAAAAAATAAACACACTTTATCAGTTCAATAGATAAAGTGTGTTCTTTTTTAGTTATTTTGTTCAGACTAAAATTAATCTCTCTTTATGGACACAGCTAATCCTAAACAAATAATCGCAAATAAGATTGATAAATAAGGCGCAACAGACAAAGAGAATGTTTCTACAATAATACCACCAATTAACGCACCAAATCCGATACCCGCGTTTAATGCTGACATGTTCCATGCCATGATAGTACTTGAATCACCTTCTACTTGCTTTATGATACCGATTTGAATGGCTGGGTTTGTTCCCCATTCAAAGATATTCCAGACAAGCATCACGAATAGTAATACGAAGTAAAATGGCAAAGCGATATTAAAGAAAAATAATGATAGCGTAAATACAGATAAGGCGATAATCAACCATTGCTTACTACCAATTTTATCTGCCATCATCCCACCTAAACTTGTTCCCGCAATACTACCTAAACCACAAACAAATAATAGAATAGAGACGTGTTGCAGCGTATACCCATGACTGATCATTAACGGGCTAATATAAGTAAACACGATATAGTTTGAAGCTAATATAAAGAATGTGATACCAATATATTTTGCAGCTTCTTTAGGATACAGTAGTTTTGAATGTTTGTTTTCATCTTCCGCTTGTACATTAATTTTATTTGGTAACTGAAGCATTAAGAGGATGGTTGCAATAATACTTACTATAACAATCATCCAGAATGTCGCACGCCAACCGAACATTTCTCCGATTTTTGTGCCGAGAGGTACGCCAAATACATTAGCGCCACTAAATCCGATGTATACCAGACCTAACATTTTCCCGCGTTCTTCAGGTCTGCTTAATACTACGGTTAAAGCTAATAATTTCACGACAATGATACTCGATGCCGCAGAAGCGATAATCCGTCCGATGACGATGACAGTAAATGTATCCCCAACCGCATTAATCGTATTTCCGATAATAAAGATAATCATGCTGATGAGCAATATCCATTTCGGATTATATCTTTCGGTAAGTTTCACGAGGATTGGACCACAAATAGCAACCGTAAAAGCGTAGATAGTGACTAATTGACCGGTCAGTGATTGATTAATATTTAAATCATCACTGATAAGCGTTAAGATACCTGCAACTACGAGTTCCACCATTCCAACAACAAAGATGCTAAGTATAAAAGTAAATAATTTAAGGCGTGTCATAATAGATCCTTTCAATATAGCGTGCATTAGAAATTATATCAGTAAAAATAAAAAAGTACATCCTTATGTTATCAGATGAATAATTATGATAAACACTATACAATAAAAGAGAGGTGAGCATCATGGGAGCAATACTTTCATTGATTGGCGATATATTTGCAGCAATAGCAACAAGTCTATTACAACAAACAAAACAAAGCGAGGAGCATGACAATGAATTATAATGAACAAATCGATTTAGTATTTGAACAGTTTGAGAATGGGGATATTGAAGAGGCGACAAAATTATTACAGGAAATTGGCAATCATATCAATCCAGGTGATGAAGATTACGCGGACTATCAATTAAATGCGGCATATATTTATGCAGCAGATAATCACTTTGATAAAGCACGCGAATCATTAAATAACTTATTAAATTCTGAAGATGCAGAAGAACAACAAATGGCATATCATCAATTAGGATTAGTAGAAAGAATGGATGCAGAGTTTGATCAGTCGATTGCATACTTTAAGAAAGAAGCTGAATTAATCGATGCTAACTTTAGTGATGATACGATTAAACGATCTGTAAATTTATACGAGTTAGGATATGTACAATTATTAAATAATCAATATGATGAAGGGAAAGCGTCACTTGAAGCATCTTTAAAATTAGCTGAACAGTCAGAAGATGATTTAAGTATTGCGATTTCTAACCGTGCATTAGGTGAATTATATGCTGCACAGGAAGAGATGGATAAAGCTAAATCTTACTTCACAGAAGCGAAACGCTATTTCCGTAAAGATGGCGATGATATGGGTGTTGCTGAAATTGAAGCTTTAGAAGCGGCAATTTTCTAAAAATTCATTGTCAAAAGCGTTATAAAAGGTCATAATGATAATGAAAAGGTTTTCATAATGGTTGACGAGGAGTGATTGGCATGATTCAGGAACTAACAAAAGAACAACTTCAAGATGCTGTGGATCGAATTGCTGAGATTTATTTAACAAATTTCGAAGATGCGAGAAGCCATAAAGAAATGGTTGCAAATATTTTAAAATACAGTGAAACACCAGGATTTAAAGCATTGATTAGTCATCAGTTTGGTAATATCAATGGTTATTTGTATGGCTATCCGAGTGAAAGTAAACAATTTTATCGTGAATTAATCGATCGATATTTAACAGCTGATGAGAAAGAGAAATTAAATGGTGCATTTGAGATTCTTTCAATCGCTGTTGATAAGAGTAGCAAGCATAGCGGTATAGGAACGAAGTTACTTGCAGCACTTCCTGCAGGTAAATATTATTTAACAAGTGATGTACATGATATCGTTGCGAATACATTCTACTATAAGAATGATTGGCAACTGTTAAAAGGTAATATGCATTTACATCCAAGTATCCCTGATAAAAATTTATATTACAAAGAAGTAAAATAAAACTGTATACCCGATCGAAACTATCGATTGGGTATTATTATGGTCTTTATTATTAGAATATTCAAAAAAATGAATGTTTTGAAAGGGTATTTACACAGTAATTTTAGTGTGTTAATGTATAAATATTAATTTTTGTGAATAAAAAATGGAGGAACGTAATGAAACAATATGATAAGAAGACCTGGAAGATAGGTCAGCTGAAATTTATTATTTTAAGTATTATCGGTATATTTTTATTTTTAACACCACTACAAGTTGATGGTAAGACGAGTTTGCCTGTGGCTGTACTTGCCAAGTGGTTTTTAAATGTACTGGGTAATACAACACCAACATTGATTTATAGTGTAATTATGATTTCGATATTATTTACATTTTATTTTAGTTTTATTAGTAAACCTAAATCATCTTATATTAATACTTTATTTAATGTGAATTGGATATGGTGCATTGTTAGGTTAATAGGTGCAGTATTTGCAACGATTGTTTATTTTAAAATGAATGTTCCTTTTGTTGATACAGAAGCCACAGGACAATTAATTTATTCTGGGTTATTGCCAACTTTAATTGCAGTCTTTTTCTTTGCAGGTCTGTTTTTACCATTTTTAATGGATTATGGTTTACTTGAATTTTTAGGACCGATGTTCTCAAAAGTAATGCGTCCGTTATTTACATTACCGGGACGTTCTGCAGTAGATAATTTAGCTTCATTTATCGGAGATGGTACAGTAGGTGTAATGATTACGTCGAAACAATATGAAGGGAATTTCTTTACACGTCGAGAGGCGACTGTTATTGCAACATCATTCTCAGTTGTATCGATTACGTTTGCGATAGTAGTGTGTGATCAAGTAGGGTTAATGAATCATTTCTTCGCCTTTTACGGGACAGTTATCGTATCATGCTTAATTGCAGCGATGATTATGCCACGTATCTGGCCATTATCAAAAGTGCCAGATCAATATGCAGATGGCAGTACAGAAATTATTGATGAGACGACACCTGAAGGACATACGATTGTAAGTTATGGTTATCACAATGCGACAGTTAAAGCGATTAAAGCACCAGGATGGAAGCTGTTCTGGTTATCAGGGGTGAAGACTGTTGGGGATATGTGGTTTGCCGTATTACCTGTTGTAATGGCAATCGGAACATTAGCAACGATTGTCGCAGAACATACGAAGTTCTTTACATATATAGGGCTGCCGTTTGTACCTTTACTTAATTTATTGCAAATACCAGACGCAGTTGCTGCATCTGAAACGATATTAATTGGATTTGCAGATATGTTCCTGCCTTCAATTTTAATCTCAGATGTAAAGTCAGATTTAACACGTTTTATCATTGGTGCACTCAGTATTTCTCAATTAATCTACTTATCTGAAGTAGGTGGGGTAATTTTAGGTTCTAAAATACCGGTCAGCTTACCGAAGCTATTTGTTATCTTTTTGATGAGAACGATTATATGTCTTCCAATTATTACGCTTATGGCACATTTAATCTTCTAAGGTATAAAATCAAGCCCGAACTGTTTAAGCAGTTCGGGCTTCTTTTTATAAACATTCATATATTTCTACCGACTCAAGTGTATGTTTAGTATCAACTGCAAACCAAATGGCATTCCAATCCTCTTGACTACGTTCAAACGCTGTGCGTGCTTCGTAATCAGCTATTGAATTGTAGAAAATATCTAGTACGAATGTCGTAGTTGTATCATTTGTTTGTCTATACAATTTAATATCAGTACTCGATGGCGTTGAATTAAATTTAGGATCCGCAGATACTTGAAACTTATGCATCAGTTCAGGTAGATATTCATTTTTAGTTGTGTAGGTGAATACAACTTTAATCATTTACTAACCTCTGTTTCAAGCTTTGCAATTACTATTTCTGAACCTAACATCGGTGATTCCTGTTTCTCAGATTCTGACTTATTACCACGTTGTGCGTGTGCTTTTTTAAATGCATCACTTGTTTTCCATGCTTCGAAATCTTCTAAAGTTTCCCACCATGTGTTTACATGTAGTTCGTCATATTCATCTAAATTCTGAATTGACCAAGTTTCGATTTTAGTAAATCCTTTTAGCTCTGTAATGTCGCCACCTTTAGTAAACATTGGTGCCATTTTTTCAGCAAAACCTTTTTTCATTTTAATTCTATTTGTTACGATATACATTATTTTACCTCCTTATTTTTTAATTGGGTTTGTCGCCCAGATTTGAGTGTGTTTAACAAATGTACGTCGATTTAATTTTAATTGGCTCACAATAACTTCAGCAATATCTTCAGGGTGTGTCATTGATTCAGGTTCAAGTGACGGTTCACCGATTAAGTCTGTTAGCACTGCTGAAGGGTGAATAAGAAATGTACGGATATTATGCGGGCGCATTTCTCGCATAAAGCTATCAGACATACCAGTAAGTGCAAATTTTGTAGCTGAATAAGCACTTGAATTGGCATTAGCATTCACTGCTGACATAGAGCTCATATTAACGATATCGCCTTGACCTTGTTTAATCATGACTGGTGCTACTTCCTGCATAAAGCGGAATGGACCGTATACATTTGTCTGGATGAGCTCATCTAATAACGCTTCTGATGTTTCTAAGAAAGGTGCATTTTTCATTACACCTGCGTTATTTACTAATATATCAATTCGCTCAAATGTTTCAAGAACATGTGCGACACATGATTTTATATCTTCTGCATTTTTATTATCACAAACAATTGCTGTCGTATCGATGTCGTATTGATCGAGTGTTGTGATAGCTGATTCTAACTTATCAAAGTTACGTCCGGTAATTGCGATATTTACGCCTTCCTGTGCTAAAGCTTTCGCAATTTCAAGACCGATACCACTAGAACCACCTGTAATTAAAGCAACTTTTCCTTTTAATTGTTCCATTGTATTGCCTCCTTTATCTTCACGTTTATAGTAACAAAACTTGGTGGAAAGAGGATAGTAATATGAATGATGATGCTTATTAAAGAAGGCGAGTGGTGGAATAGGTGCTAGTGTATGTCATCTTTTCCGGATAATCGTACTATCCGGAAAAGACGGGCGGAAAATAGGTGAGAGATGTGTCATCTTTTCCGGATAATCGTACTATCCGGCAAAGACAGACGGAAAATAGGTGAGAGATGTGTCATCTTTTCCGGATACTCGTACTATCCGGAAAAGAGGGGCGGAAAATAGGTGAGAGATGTGTCATCTTTTCCGGATACGCGTACTATCCGGCAAAGACAGACGGAAAATAGGTGAGAGATGTGTCATCTTTTCCGGATACGCGTATTATCCGGCAAAGACGGACGAAAAATAGGTGAGAGATGTGTCATCTTTTCCGGATACGCGTACTATCCGGCAAAGACGGGCAAAAAATATAATACAAATAAACATAAAAAGAGGCCGTATATAAAACCGGCCTCCATCGTATTACAATTACTTATTTAATTCATTGATGATTTTTTTGTCGTTGTGTGTGTAGATGATGTATTTTTTATCTTTAGTGTCTAAAAGGATACGATTAGTTTTACCAAAAGTTGAACCGATACGTACTACTTTCTCATCGTTATTCTCATCTGCACCAGCGTAGATGTTTGTATCTTCTTTTACGCTTAAGATGTCTTCGTTCGGAATTGTGATGTCAGCAACACGCCATTTGATATTTACTTCTTTATCGTTCTTAGTAATTCTCATTGCCATTTTTAATACACATCCTTATTTATTTGATACCATAAATATACTCCTTTTTATGACGACTTACAATTAAACCGATGTTTTTTCCCGAAAAAAAATGAAAATTACGTGATATGATTGAATTAACAAACAATCGTTAAAAATAGAGCGATTAAGGAGGAGAAAATTGAATAAAAAAATTCAAATGTTGATATTACTACTCGGTGTTGTTGTCGTTGCTTCGACATTACGAGCACCGCTTACAGCAATTGGCCCGATGATTTCAGAAATAGGTGATGCATTAGATCTTCCGAAAGCCTTACTTGGAATGCTAACAACGATTCCGCTGATTATGTTTGGCATGGTATCACCGTTTGTGGCGCGTTTCTCTCGTTCAGTAGGGATGAGCGCTGCATTGATGATTGGCATGTTTATTCTACTCTGTGGTCTTATCATTCGTATTATTCCTAACATCCCTATGTTGTTAACGGGTACGGTATTGATTGGTATTGGCATAGCGATAGGAAATGTAATACTTCCGAGCTTTGTAAAATGGCGTTTCCCTCAACAGATGGGATTGATGACGGGCGTGTTTGCTGCAACGATGAATATGACAGCAGGTATCGGTGGTGGTTTAAGTGTGCCATTGAGTATGGTTAATGATGGAGGGTATCAATATTCATTAGGATTCTGGATATTATTTAGTATTGCAGGTATTTTACTATGGATGCCACAACTGAAATATAATCCAAGATTAACTGTAACAGAAAGTAAGCGTCCTATATATAAATCTAAACTTGCGGTTGCAATTGCTTTAATGATGGGATTTCAGTCGATGAACTTTTATTCAACTGTTACATGGTTTCCTGATATTTTAATGTCATATGGCGTTAGTCAGGAAGCAGCGGGTTATTATTTAATGCTCAATCAGTTTGCTCAGTTGCCGATGACTTTTCTAATGCCTGTTATTGCAATGAAAATGAAAAATCAACGTCCACTTGTGTATTTATTTACAGCATTATTTCTAATTGGCTTCAGTGCATTGCTAGTTAACAAGACGATATTTATCGTAATTGCCATGATAGCGACTGGTCTAGCAGGTGGTGCGGCATTTAGTTTATGCATGTTGTTCTTCTCACTACGTGCCAGGACTACTGAAGATGCGATTGAATTGTCTGGTTTCAGTCAATCCGTCGGGTATTTTGTAGCTGCTATTGGTCCGATGTTGCTCGGATATTTACATGATGTATTTAATAGTCACACACCGAGTTATATTATGTTCTTTGTGATTACGATTGTGATGTTTATTTTTGCTTTTATCTCAAGTCAGAATAAATATATCTTTGAATAGAAAAACTGCTCAGTGATGTTAACTGAGCAGTTTTTTACGTTTCATTGTCTTAAATTGCATATACTTACTATAACTATAAAGGATAAGACCCGTCCATATACAGAAGAATGTTATAAGGTCGGTCATACTAAATGACTCCCCGAACAAAAAGACACCTTGTAGCAATATTAAAGTTGGTGAAATATATTGTAAGAAGCCGATTAAAGATAATGGGATACGCTTTGCGCCTGCTGTAAACATGATGAGTGGTACTGCAGTAGCGACCCCGGCAAAAAGTATTAGAAAACTCGTGTGATTCATACCGAAGTGCTGTTCACCTTGTCTTGCTAAAAGGAAGAGACCAAGCATTGCTACTGGTAATGATATGATTGTTTCAAGTGCGATACTATAGATAGCATCGATATTGACAAACTTCTTCATCAGCCCATATAATGCAAAACTCATAGCAAGAATAATTGATATGAGTGGGAAAGTACCGCTGCTGATTGTCATATAAAATACACCAATTGCTGCAAAGATAATCGCAAACGTCTCTAGTATATTAAAACGTTCTTTCATAAAAATAAATCCAAGTGCGATACTCATCAATGGATTGATGTAATATCCAAGACTAGCCTGCAATACATGATGGTTGTTAATCGCCCAGATAAATATACCCCAGTTCACCATAATTACGATACTAGCGATAATCAGTGCAATCAATTCTTTTTTACGATTGAATAACGCTTTCGTATCTGTTTTAAAGGTGCTCCATTTCTTTAATGCGACAATCAAGATCACCATAAATACAGCTGACCAGATAACGCGATGAAATAATATCTCATAAGGGTTGAAGGTATTGACTGAACGCCAATATGTAGGAAGTAATCCCCATAATAAATATGCACCACCTGCATATAGTACCCCTTTTGTATTTTCCTGCATATATACACCTCCGCCTTTTCTATCATCATCATAGCAAAACTCTATTATGTCGTGCTGAAATGATGCTTAAGTACAGGATAAATAGTGTTTCTACACATTTTTAGTGCATGTGGTATAATACTTACATTGTATGTCGTTAATTTCATACATCTAAGGAGAGAAACAATGAAAAAGTGGATAAGTATTTTGCTCATGTCAGTAGTACTTTGTGCGTGTGGTAAGGCAGAAGATGCACCTAAAAAAGTCGATCATAAGCCTGATATAGAAGTGAAAGTAAAACCACCAGTTGATAAGAAAAAGACTGATGATACTAAAAAAACAGCAAAAAAAGAAAAGAATAGTACGAAAGAAAAGAAAGAAAAAAACAGTACAGCAACTACAAATAAAACTGTTCAAACATCAAGAGGTTATGATACAGAACGGTATAATCTTGCAAGAACTTGCCTTGTAACTCCGGGCAAAGAAAAAACAGCTGATTGTCAGGATATTAGTCACACTTCTGAATATTCGAAAGCGTGGAACAATCTGACGAGTGAGGGCTATATTTGTAGAAGTGGTCAATGTAATTTGGCAGTTCAAACCGAAACTGAAGAGAAAACGATTGAAAAACAAGAGAAGGTCACAAATGAACAGAAGAGCACTGTCCCGATTACAACTGAAGTCATCCCTGCTAAACCGGATAAGACGACAGAACCAAAAACGACAGAACCAACTACGGAACCGCCTCAAACTTCTGAATCTGATGAAGTAAGAACGACAGAACCGAAAACGACAGAACAAAAAAATACGCTGACAAAAGAGGATACAGCGCAACAATCGAGGTCAGCAGTGCAGGACAATTCAGATGATAACAATCAATGATATTAAAGCAGCATACATTCCTCTAAAAAATAATGATCATCAACATTCGATGGAAAGTTATATGAAAAATAACTTTCCATTTCTCGGTATTAAGAAGAGTGTAACTGCGCCTGTAATGAGAGAATTATTTAAACAGGGATTACCAGCTACTAAAGAAGGTGTGAAAACACTGGTGGACGATTGTTTTCTTGAGAGAGAACGAGAATATCACTATATTGGTATGGTGATTCTAAATAAAAAAGAAAAGTTGTTTAATGTGACTGATCTTGATTATATTGAAGGACTTTTAACGACACATAGCTGGTGGGACTCGGTAGATACAATCGCACCGAATATCGTTGGGTCAATAGTACTAAGAGAACGTAACATAGGAGAACAGAAGATGCGAGAATGGAATCGTTCTGATAACTTCTGGCTACAACGCGCTAGTCTTTTACATCAACTAAAATATAAGGATAAAATGAACGAAATATTGCTCACAGAATTTATTCTAAATACGAAAGATGATAAAGCATTTTTTATTCGTAAAGCGATTGGTTGGGTACTAAGAGAATATTCAAAGACGAATGCTGTATTCGTAAAAGATTTTATCTCTTCCAATAAACTCTCACCATTGTCAGAACGTGAAGCTTTAAAATGGCTGACAAGAACACAAAAAAATCGACTCAAACTAAAATGAGTCGATTTTTTGTGTTCAAATGTAGTTATAAACATTTGACTAGAATGAGTTGGGCGAAATAAAGGGGGTTATTTCATTTATTTAATACTCATTGACTTATAATGCTAGTATAATAATATGTGAAATATATTTCAATGGATATGTGATGTGTTTCACAGAAGTGTCAAATATGAAGGAGATGTGTCTAATGACCGGAAAAACACATATAGCACTCGGTGTGCTGATCGGCACATCTTATGGTATGCATGCTGCTTATGATATCAGTTCTTTCGCTGGTATTATCGGTACTACAGCACTGTTTAGTATCGTACCTGATATTTGCCATGCTGGTAGCAAGCTCGGGAAAAAGATATGGCCGATCAGTTCGTTAATTGCACTTATTTTTGGGCATCGTACGCTGACGCATTCAATCTTTTTTATGTTACTTACAGGTATATTACTCATTGTACTGAATGTTAATACGATATATGTGATCAGTGCAGTAATCGGTGTAATCAGCCATTTGTTATTAGATATGTTAACACCGCGTGGCGTAACTTTATTCTTCCCGATAAATAAGAAGATTGTTTTCCCTTTTACATTTAAGACTGGAGGGATTTTAGATTTGTCACTTGCAACGACTTTTAGTGTGTTAACGATGTATCTATTTTATACAGAAATGTTTCATAGAACATTAGTATGGCTAAACTAATCATGATAAAATATGAATAAACATAATTTTAAAATAATAAAGTCTAAGGAGAATTTCACGGATGAACAATAAATTAAAACAATACGGTCATACAACTTTAGCAACACAATTAGAGCGCTTATCTGATGATAAAAAGGTTGAGTTACAAAATATGCTGGAACAGCAGGACTTTGATAGCATCCAAAAGTTATATGATGAAGTTTATGTTAATCGAGAGGTAAAGTTACCACAAGGTGAAATTAAAGACGTTGAGACAATCATTAAAGATGAAATGTCAGAAGAAATGCGTATTACATATAAAGAAAAAGGGTTAGAAGCAATTAAACAACTTAAAATAGCACCTGTATTGATGGCAGGTGGTCAAGGTACACGTTTAGAACATCCAGGACCTAAAGGTACATTTGAATTTGATGGGAAAAGTTTGTTTGAATTTCAGGCTGAACAAATTATTACTTACAATGAAGCATATAGTATCAATATACCATGGACAATTATGACAAGTGACATTAATCACGAGGAAACATTAGCTTACTTTGAAGCACATCATTATTTTGGTATGCCAAAAGAAAATATTACGTTCTTTAAGCAACCGAATATCGTGGCATTGAGTGAGTCAGGTGAATTATTATTAAATAAAGAACAATCACTTCTTACAACGCCGAATGGCAATGGTGGTATTTTTGAAGCATTACATTCAACTGGTGTGAACAACGCTTTAAAGGACAAAGGCGTAGAATATCTTTACATTAATAATATTGATAATGTTCTCGTAAAAGTGTTAGATCCAATTCTTTGTGGATTAGCTGTAGACAGTCAGTCAGATGTTACTACAAAGACAATTGCAGCTAAGGATAATGAAAGTGTAGGACGTGTTATTGAAGTTGAAGGTGTTAAACAAGTTATGGAGTACACTGAATTACCTGAAGGTGAAGAGAATACATATCGCAACGCAAATATTGGTATTCACATCTTTAAATTAGATTATTTAATAGCACATGCTGAAAGCGAACTACCCTATCACTTAGCAATCAAGAACTTAGAACAATTAGACGGTGAATTAAATCCTGTAAAACAATCAACATTAAAGTTTGAAAAGTTTTATTTTGACATCTTCCGTTATGGTCAATCATTTAAGACATTACAAGTGGACCGTGCAAGTGAATTTAGTCCGTTAAAGAATAAAGAAGGAAAAGATAGTGTTGAAACAGCCCGTCAGGACTTAATCAATAATAAATTATTGTAGAGGTGAACCATTTGAAATCTAAAACACATATTTATGTCATTATCATGATGTTAGCGCTTGTGGCTATAAATCTCTATCTATCATACTATTATATTATTGGTCCCGGACGAGGAGAAGTCAGCTGGATGGGGTTTGTATCTTTATTTGCTGCTTTAATGCTTATCGGATTAACGTATAAGTATTATCAATCTCAGAAAAAGATTAATATGGATGATTTTAATGCGCATATTAAATCAGATGATGACCGTCTCATTAAATAGCTTTAAGTATAGAAAAGGGAAATTAAATCTTCTGGATGTGTAGATAAAAGTAATAAACGATGTGTAATGTGTTGTGCATAATAAATTGAAATTTTGGCATAGGGCGTGTGAATGTAATGAAGAATAAATGGTTTTTGCCGGTTGTCTTATCGTTAATTGTACTTGCGTTGGTATTAGCAAGTGTCATATTTTTATACTTAAATGAACAGGATAAGAAGAATACGATTGAAATTGATGAACGTATAAAGACACACGTATTAAATGTCGATGGTAAAGTTAAACAGAACTTATCGAACTATTTTCAGGAAGGTGAACAGAAAGAGCCGGTTCTCATGCATGTGAAACTAGGAGATACCGTCCAAAAAGGTGATCCATTGTTCACATATAATGATGAAGCCCTGTTCTCTAAAGAAAAAGAAGTTGGTCTTTCATTAGATAACAAGATGATTGAGAAAGATCAGATTGAAGGGCAAATTCTAGCGATGGAAATGATGGAAAGCGACACTTCTTCTGAAAATAAACTTGATGAAATTGAAGCTCAGTTAAACTGGCTGGATTCTGAACTATCTAAAGCAGAGAACAATATTGATATATTAAAGGAAAAGCAGACACAAATTTCAGGTAAGATAGATGAATTAACAGTTAAAGCAAGTACGGACGGAAAAGTTGTTAAACTGGATAAAGCTCAAATTGAGAAATTCTCAGAAAAAGCACAGAAAAAACCGATTCTGGTTGTGACAGACGAGAAGTACTTTGTAGAAGGAACAGCAAGCAGAAAGCAGATTGACTTCCTTGAAGAAGGATTAAAATTTGATGCTAAACACGTGCAAAACAAAGATAAATCATACAATGGAACTGTGGATACATATGAGCAGTTGGCAGTAAATCCTGAAGCTGATACACAACGTTTTTTATATCAAGGTAGTTTAGATCATCATAAAAATCTATACGTCGGAGATAAGATGAATGTTAAGATTCATCTATCCTATAAAGATCATATTTGGTTACCAGAGCGATACGTGAAGAAAAAGTTAACAACACATAAAAATAAAAAGAAACTTGCACACCCGGTAAAAGAATATTACGTCAATAAAATCTATGGTGATCAGGTGAATGAAGAGAAAGTTAAAGTGAAACGTTTTGTAAATGGTCAGTACCTTGTCGTTGATGGTCTTTCTTCAATCGATGCTATAAAAGCGTTTAAATAAATTTTATAACATTTTTATGATTGCGACATAGCAATTTAGGGTAAGTAATATTAACTATTATGTTAGCAATCAACCGAGTAGGGGGAACGTATATGAAATGGCAAGGTCGACAAGGTAGTTCGAACGTTGAGGATGCAAGAGGATCTGGTGGCGGATTCTCAGGCGGCGGAAGTCCGATGGTTATCGGTGGAGGCGGAATGGGATGTTTAGGTGTTATTGCCGTGATTATTTTTATGTTAATGGGGGGGAACCCTGGAGATTTAGGTGGTGTTCTTGGTGGAGATTCTTCACAACAAGAACAAACACAAGATAATGGCGCAACATCAGGTGGCTCTGGTTCTCAAGATAATCCTTTTGAAACAGGTAATGTGAAGAAAGAGGCTGAACAAGTTGATACTAAGACTGAACAGTCATTAGATGAACGTGGTCAGTTTGCGTCAGTTGTTCTTAAAGATACTGAAGATGTATGGCATGAATTATTTAAGAAATATGATCGTACATATACTGAACCTAAACTAGTGCTATATACGGATGGTGTGCGTTCAGGCTGTGGTAATGCAAGCGCACAGATGGGACCTTTCTACTGTCCGACAGATCAAAAAGTTTATATTGATTTATCTTTCATGGATGAATTAGATAAAAAGTTTAATGCACCTGGAGACTTTGCGATGGCTTATGTTATTGCACACGAAGTAGGTCACCACGTCCAAAATGAATTAGGTATCCTACCGAAATTCCACCAATTAAGAAATCAATTATCTGAAACTGAATACAATAAATATTCAGTTGCAGTTGAGTTACAGGCAGACTATTTAGCTGGTGTGTATGCGAAACATGCACAGGAAATGGGGTACACTGATGAAGGTGACCTAGAAGAAGCGATTAAAGCAGCGCATGCTGTAGGTGATGATACGATTCAGGAAAAAGCAATTGGTAGAGCAAATCCAGATACATTTACACATGGATCAAGTGCTGATCGTATGAAATGGTTTAAAAAAGGTTATGAAGCTGGCGATTTAAGTGAAGGCGATACATTCAAAGCTTTAGGATTAGAATTTTAAATCATCAGATAATAAAGGTATACTAATAATAATTAGTATATCTTTTTTTATTTGGAGGGGTAATCTTGGAACTATATTTTAACGGTCCGATCTATACGATGAAGCGTGAGGATGAAACAGTTCAGGCAGTACTTGTTGAAGGCAATCACATAAAAGCAATTTATCAGGAAGTACCGGATTTAAAAGATGTTAAATACATAGATTTAAATGGAAACGCAATGTTTCCAGGTTTTGTAGACACACATATTCATCTTGTTGGAACAGGAATTGCACTGAGAGGTGTAAATTTTAAAGATGATGATGATATAGAGATTATCATCGAAAAAATTCGTAATGCAACTGAAAATATGGATGATAGCAGCTTTTTAATATGTGAAGGCTATAATGAAAATCAATTAGATGGATATAAAATAACGAAAGATGATATTGATGCAATCACTGACAAGAAGGTGATTATTAAACGTGTTTGCCGACATGCAGCAATTGTTAACTCAAGTGTGTTTGAGTATTTTAATATCAATGACAATGTAGCTGATATGCCAGGTGGGCATTATGAGAAGGTAGATGGCGTGTTAAACGGTTGGGTGCATGACAATGCAATGGAAGCGATGTTAGAAGTTGCATCAATAGAAGATGAAGCATCGCTAACTGGTCACGTTGAATATGCAGTACAGCAATTTACGCAGGCAGGTTTAACAGGTGTTCATACAGAGGATCTTGCTTACTATAATGATTTTAAAGATGTGTTGAATGCATATAAAAATGTTATTAATAAGGATAATCCTTTTAGATTAAATATTTTACGCCATACGGAGGTCATTGAAGATGTCGTCCAATATGCGTTTGAATATAATGATTATTTTAGACCAGATGCGATGAAATTTTATGCAGATGGAGCATTAGGTGGTAGAACTGCTTTGTTTAGCGAACCGTATAGTGATGAAGATACATATGGACTCGCGATCTATACGCCAGATGAACTTGCCGAGCAAGTGAAAAAAGCACGCAATTTAGATGTAAATATTGCTGTACATATGATCGGGGATAAAGCAGTTGAAATGGTGCTTGATGCGATAGAAGCTTATCCACCGCGCAGTGGCAGAGATAGATTGATACATGTGAGTTTCTTAAGAGAAGATTTAATCGAAAGAATGGCGCGACTTAATATAATATGTGATATACAGCCGATGTTTGTTGCTTCTGACTTTCCATGGGCAATCGAAAGAGTCGGTGCATCGCGTATCCGTTACAGCTATCCATGGAAATCATTACTTGATAAAGGCATTATTTGCGGAGGAGGTTCTGACAGCCCGATAGAAGATTTCAGACCACTATCAGGTATTGCTGCTGCAGTAAATCGTAAAGCAGCAGATGATAAAAGTGATGGCTATAATATGACAGAAGCACTCAGTGTCTTTGAAGCGATATCACTTTATACGACTGAAGCAGCTAAAGTTGCAGATAATGTATCAGCATATGGAACGATTGAGGAAGGTAAGATTGCTGATTTTACGATTCTTAAAGAGGACCCTTTTAAAGTGGATCGATATCAGTTACAGGGTATCGAAGTAGCTGCAACCGTAATTGATGGAAAAATAGTATACCAAGCTGAAAACTTAAAATAACTAATAAAGAGCCACACATTTTATTGTGTGACTCTTTTTATATGCATCTATAATTTCTTTCGCCAGTTATAATCAGAAAGAATCATATCGCCTAATGTATATTCTGGTGACCAGTTAAGCGTAGCACGTGCTTTCGTAGCATTCGCTAGCACAAAATCCGGGTCTCCACCACGACGTTCTGATATCTTTTTGTTAAGTGTCAGGCCGGTTACTTTTTGCGCTGCATCTACAACTTGTTTTACTGAATAACCTTGTTCTGTACCCAGGTTAAATACAGTTGATGTACCATCGTTAAATAAATAATCCATTCCAAGTTGATGTGCTTTTGCAAGATCGAAGACATGGATAAAGTCTCGAATACATGTACCATCTTCTGTGTTGTAATCATCGCCAAAGATTTCGAACACTTCTCTTTTCCCGAGCAATGTGCTGTTAATAGAAGGGATTAAGTGAGTTGGATTTTTTGTGCGCAGTCCATTAGACCCATCCAGCATTGCACCAGCCACATTAAAATATCTAAAGATAACGTAATTGATACCATATCTTTCGCTTACCCAGTGAATCATTTGTTCACCGATATGTTTTGATTCAGCGTAAGGATTAGTTGGAGCAATAGGTGTAGATTCCACTGCTTTAATATTAAATGAATTATTGCCATAGATTGAAGCGGTTGATGAGAACATAAATTTGTTTACACCTTTGTCTGCAATAACACGTAATACACTATTTAATCCACATACGTTATGTTCAAAATAATTTAATGGATCTTTTACAGACTCACTAACGACAATCTTCCCGGCACAATGTAAGACTGCATCAATCTGTTCAAGATCAAATATTTTTGAGAACTGTTTCTCATCGCTTACATCACATTGATAAAACTTTGCACGGCTATCAACTGCATCTTTGTGCCCTGTTGATAGGTCATCAGCCACAATTACGTTATAATTAGAATTAAGCAACTTTGTAACTGTATGTGATCCGATATAACCAGCACCACCAGTAACCAATATAGTGTTCATGTGTAAATCTCCTTTAACGATTAAGTTATTCCTTTATTATACAATAAAATTCAATAGAACAAATATTAAAAGTATAAATTTTACTGAAACGTAAAATAAAAACCTTGTTTATTTTATTTTACACAAAAACAAAATACTTTGTTAATCTATATTTAGATTATTTAGCACAAAAAAGGGAATGGAAAAATAATAAGGAGGGCAGTTGATGAAACAATTTAAATTTCCTAAAGGTTCTATATTCACGATTTTATTTGTTTTATCAGTTGTATTAATCTCCGGTGCCTCATTTATTTTGATGATTACGTTTGGAATGTATGGTTTAAGTCGTATTCTTATATATTTCAGGCTGGCTGAATTTACGTATAATGAGAATGTGATGGATAATAGTTTCTATTATGGATCATATATTGCGATAGGTTATTTCCTGCTTGTCGTCATAGAATATATATTAGATGACGTAAAAAGCATGCAACCAGATAATAAATATTTTCAAGGATGGTATTTCCATCTATTGACGATTGGTTTATCAACAATCGTGTTTTATTTTGGTGTTCATATTAATTACCAGCATATCAAGATAAATTTCTTTGTTATACTGGCAGTCATAAGCTTACTTTATTACTTAACTGAAATATTCTATCCTGATAGTGAAGATTTGAATAAAGAAGATGACTAGTACTTCAGTGCTAGTCTATTGACTTTTATCAGTTTAATATTAAACTGATAAAAGAGGTGAGAAGATGGAAAGCAATAGAAGTTATCTTGTATGGCTTAATATCGCACGCATTTATAACGATATTCTGAAAGAAATTAATGAACAATTAAAAGAGACAGGGTATTCATCTAGTCACTTCGACTGTTTGAATCAAATAGATACACATCCTGGATGTACACAAAATGAATTATCAGAATTAATGTTTGTCACGAAAGGGAATATTACGCATTTGCTTAAGAAATTAGAAGCCGATGGGTTAATAGAACGTTCGCAGGAATGGAAAGTGAAACATATACGATTGACCCACAAAGGGAAACACGTTATTGAAACACTGAGACCTAAACACACTGCATTGCAGGAAGAACTTTTTGGTGGACTTAATCAGGAGGAACAAAAAGAATTATTACAGTTGCTTCGAAAGATAAAACATAAATAATCGTGAAACGGGAATAAATTTTCGGAATAAATTTAATATAAAACTTTAAAATAAACTTTAAAATTAAAAGAGGTAGATAAACATGAGAAAAATATTAGGACAACATCATGCTTCAGGTATTACAAAGGATGCTGCAAAAAATTTAGTATTTTACACTGAAATATTAGGGATGCGTTTAGTGAAGAAGACAGTGAACCAGGATGATCCGTCGATGTATCATCTATTCTATGCAGATGGCGTGGCAAATCCGGGTACGGACATTACATTCTTTGAAATACCAAACGTCGGCAGCACATATCGTGGGACAAATAGTATTTCGCAAATAGCATTGCGCGTAAAAAGCGATGAAGCGATACATTATTTTAAAGAACGCTTTGAGCAATATAATGTGTATCATGATACACCGATTGAGATTAACGGTAGACTAACATTAGAGTTTGAAGATTTTGAAGGTCAACGTCTCGCGTTAGTTTCAGACCGTACAAATTCGGGTGTAGCTGCAGGTACACCATGGGAGAAAAGTATTGTACCCGTTGAATTTGGTATTACAGGTCTTGGGCCGTTTAAGATGGATGTTCAGGATGCAGAAGGATTTAGTAGTGTATTAACAGAAATATTCGGCTATAGAAGTACTGGATCGTTTGTGCATCCAGTCACACAACAGCAAATACTAACGTTTAGTTCAGACCTTGGTGGCACTGGCGATGAATTGCAAGTAGTGCATAACACTGAAGCGAAAGAACGTCCAGGTAAAGGTAGCATGCATCATATTGCTCTGCGTGTTAAAGATGAAGATGCATTACAAGAGTGGATAGATTTTATTAAAGAAAATAATATACCATCTAGTGGTTTCGTAGATCGTCATTTCTTTAAATCGCTTTATATTAGAACGCGACAAGGCATATTGATAGAACTTGCAACGGATGGTCCAGGATTTGATGTGAATGAGCCGCTTGAATCATTAGGTGAAAGTTTATCTTTACCACCATTTCTTGAAGCAAAACGCGAATGGATTGAATCACAAGTGAAACCATTACCTGAAGTGAAACATTTATAATATTTAAAAAAGATGGCTGATCAGATTAATTGATCAGTCATCTTTTTAATTATGCTTCTTTTTCACAATATACAGACACACTGCCTGGATTTACTTTGAAGACACCGTTACCTTCTTCATCGATAACCACGCCTTCTTCAATGGTGTCGGTATAGTCATACCACGTTTGTCCGGCACGATCTGCGCCAACAAACATTTGTTTTTCAGCAGGTTGTTCGCTGTTATTAATGATGACAGCACATCCTGATTTATCTTCAGCATATCCACGTCTAACCCAACCGACAACATTTGGATGATCGAAGTAATCATCTTGCTGGCCATAAGCTTTTAATTTACGGACATAGAGTAAAGGATCAATCGCCATCTGTTTACTATCAATTGGATGTTCTCCGCCAATACCATAATAATCGCCATAGAATACACATGGGAAACCATCTTCACGAAGTAAGATAAGGGCGTATGCAGATTGTTTAAACCAATCTTTAACAAATGATTCTAAAGCTTCTCCTGGTTGCGAATCATGATTGTCTACAAAAGTTACTGCATGCTCAGGATTCTCTTTCACTAAAGTGCCATCAAATATTTGACGTAGATCATAAGCAGCGCCACCTTCTGAAGCAGCTTTAAAGTTAAAGTGTAGTCTTACATCGAATAAATCTAAGCTGTATTCTGCTTCATCTAAAAAGTTCTCATTCACTTCAAGATCTGGATTCCAGAATTCACCGACAAAATAGAAATCTTGACCGCGATGTTCGCGCATTGCATGTACAAAGTCACGTATAAAATAACTTTCAATATGTTTTACTGCATCAAGGCGCATACCATCAATATTTAATGTATCGATAAACCATTTACCCCAATTAATTGTCTCTTCGCGTACGTCGGGATGTTGATAATCAACATTTGTAAACATCAGATAATCGAAGTTGCCTTTTTCCTGATCGACATTTTCATTCCAGTCTTTATTTTCACCTAAAATTTTAAATAGACCCGTTCGTCCTGTACGATGGTCATAATCAGTACCATTGAAATGTGTATAGTTCCATTCGAACGCACTGTATTTTTTATTACGCCCTGGGAAATAGAATTTTGTAAACGCATCGATATCAAATGGTTCAGAAATTTCATGATTTCTGTCATTCGGATCAACTTCTACAACGCGTACTGTTTCAGCTTCATCGGCACCTGCTTTATGATTTAGAACGACATCCGCATAAACTTTAATGTCTTGTTCATGAAGTGCTTCGATTGCTGCGATTAATTCTTCTTTCGTGCCGTATTTTGTTCGAACCTGTCCTTTTTGGTCGAATTCACCTAAGTCATATAAATCATATACGCTATAGCCGGTATTCATGACGTGATCAGCTTTAGTGGCCGGTGGTAACCAGATTGCATCAAAGCCTTTTTCTTTAAGTGATTCAGCTTCATCCTTTAATCTGTTCCAGTGATTACCATCATCATTTGAATGCCATTCAAAGTATTGCATAATAGTGTAGTTTTTAGTCATAGTGGTCTCCTTTAAATGTGTACAATATGTATATCTTCGTTATTTTCAATTTAATCCGTAATCTATTATAGCCCTTTTAATAGAATATAACCTAGAATAAGAAATTAATTTATACAAAGTGACAATCTTTTGTTAAACTATAGCTATTAGAAATGAGAAGGAGCGTTTATTGTGCTGACAAAAGAACAAGTTATTGAATTAATCGAAAAGTTAAATGATCCGGTTGTGAATCTTCCGTTAAAAGAAACTGGTGGGGTAAAGGAAGTTTCAATTAAAGAAGAGAAAAATCATGTTTCATTAAAGATCGGTATCGCGAAACTTGGTGGACAAGAACAGCTAGATCTACAAATGAAGATCGTTGAAGTATTAAAAGAAAATGGAGCAAACACTGTTGGACTTCGTTTTGAACAATTAGATGACGAAGCTTTAGAACAATTCCGTGGCCAGTCATCTTCTGAAATCGAACGATTGATTTCACCAGATGATAAAGTGAATTTTATTGCGATTGCTTCTGGTAAAGGAGGCGTAGGTAAATCTACAGTTTCTGTTAACTTAGCAGTTGCATTAGCACGCTTAGGAAAGCGTGTTGGGTTAGTTGATGCGGATATTTACGGATTTAGTGTACCTGATATGATGGGGATTTCAGAAAAACCTGAAATTGAAGGAAATAGAATTAAACCAGTTGAGCGTTTCGGGGTAAAAGTTATTTCAATGGCATTTTTCGTAGAAGAGAATACACCAGTTATCTGGCGTGGTCCAATGTTAGGTAAAATGATCAATAACTTCTTCCAGGAAGTAAATTGGGGAGAATTAGACTATATCCTTTTAGATTTACCACCAGGTACAGGGGACGTGGCGCTTGATGTTCATACAATGTTACCGAAGAGTAAAGAAATTATTGTAACAACGCCTCATCCGACAGCAGCATTTGTTGCAGCACGTGCGGGTGCTATGGCAATTCACACAGATCATGAAATATTAGGTGTAGTGGAGAACATGTCATACTTTGAAAGCAAAGTGACAGGAGAGAAAGAATATGTGTTTGGTAAAGGTGGCGGAGAGAAGTTAGCATCTGAGTTAAATACAGAATTAATCGGACAATTACCACTTGCACAACCTGACTGGACTGAAGAAGCTTTTGCACCGTCAGTTTATGCTGAAGATCATCAACTAGGCCAAATTTATTTAAATATGGCAGAGCGCATTATTAATAAAACAGAAGAAAAGTAATGAGGTATTAAAGTGACTTTAAAGAATTTAGGTAAATTTTACGGTATTACTTTATTAATCGGCCTTGTTTGTACAGTGCTTGTCAGTTTAGTTTTCGGATATGACAAACTGACCGTTTACTTAGTGAAAGGTGAAATAGGTGAATTTTTAGCCGCATTAGTTTGGTTTATGGGTTATGGGTTGCTGATTGCATCAATTTCCCAGCTGGCATTTTTTGCATATCTCTTTATTCATCAAATGGGTCAAGGCATATTCAAGAACGGATGGAATGCTATTCAGGTTGTAATTATTTTGTTTGCGATAATTGATTTAGTGTATTTCAGATATTTACGTTTCGGTAAACAGGACGGAGATATCTTGAAATTTATCTGGATTCCATTGCTTATCGTTATTTTTGGAGTTGCAGTTGCAATTTATAAGAATAAACTTACAGGAAAGAATGTATTTATTCCGGCAATGTTCTTTATGGTTGTGATGACAACTGTTGAATTGATTCCATTTTTAAAAGTAAAAGATATGATGTGGCTATATTGCACGATATTTAGTTTGCTGTTATGTAATGCATTTCAGTTATTATCATTGCCGAAGTACAATCGTTTATCATTTGAAGAACGTAAAGCACGTAAAATAGCGCGAGGTACATGGGTAGAACCTGTTATTGAAACAGTACAGAATACAAAACAGTCAAAATCAACACAGGTTGTATCACATAAGAAAAAGAAATCGAATAGAAAGAAAAGATAAATCAGATTAGACGCAAGTTTAATCTGATTTTTCCTATGGAGGGATAAGATGAAAAAAGGATTAATTAGTGCATTAGTGATTATTATGTTTATGAGTGCGATTGAAACATCAATAATTTCACTTGCGACACCCGCGATAGGGAAAGATTTAAATGCAACAAAGTCACTTGCATTGATTTTTACTACTTATATGATAGCAATTGTAATTGTAACACCTATTGTTGGAGAATTGATGAAGCGGCTAGGTGCTAAACGGTTAATGCTACTCGGTATTATTGTTTTTATAATCGGCAGTATGTTATCTGGACTATCGTTTACATTTGAAATGTTGCTTGCATCAAGATTAGTGCAAGGGTTAGGTGCAGGAATTATGATGACGATGGGGAATATCATACCGAAGATAGCGTTTGAAATTCCTTACCGCTATAAAGTGATGGGAATCGTTGGATCGGTATGGGGTATTTCGAGTATCGTCGGTCCGATACTCGGAGGACTTATTTTGACGTATCTTAATTGGAGTTATTTATTCTACGTCAATGTGCCTTTAGCGTTTTTAGCAATTTTTCTTGTCATTAAATATTTTAAGTTTGAAGAAATGAAACAAGAAAGTAAATTTGATTTTAAAGGATTGATATACTTTTATATCTTTCTTGGAAGCTTGCTTTGTGCATTATTAATAGAAACACATTGGTTTATTCATGCTGCTTTATTTATATTAGCGATGATGATATTAATCATATTCATAAAATATGAAAGCAGAATTGACGAACCGTTTATCCCGGTGAAAGCATTTAATAAGAGGATAGGCATCGTGATGGGTACGGATATGCTATATGCGATTATCATGATGGGGACAAATATTTTTCTGCCAATTTACCTTCAGACAGAAAAGGGATTAAGTCCTTTGCTTGCAGGACTGACTACATTTACGATTTCGATATTCTGGTTGCTTTCAACATTTGTATTGAAGACGCTCGAAACAAAACTTACGATACAACGTGTCTATCAATTAAGTTTCTTATATATGATTATCGGAAGTTTGATCATATTCATTTTTGATCATGCGATAGCGGTAACGATTGCATCAGCATTTTTAGGCCTATCTTTTGGTACAGTTTTTACAAAGAATATTGTAACGATACAGGAAAGCGCAGCGCCTCATCAATTAGGTAGTATGATGAGCACTTATAGTTTGCTTAAATTTATTGGATCAACGACAGGATCGATTATTATGTCTTTCTTCTATTACAGTAACGTATTTACTACGATAGATAATAATATGGCTTTTGGCATTTTAGTGGCCTCATTCTTAATCATCATCTATCAATTCGTCTTTAAAAATAAGGTAGTTCATTAATCATTACAGCGATTGAATGCTCGTTCAATCGCTGTTTTATTTTGCTTAACAGTAAGCATACCGTAATTAATTTTAAAATAAATAAAAAAGTTTTAAAAAAGTATTGACGAAAGTAATCCATCTTGATAAGATATAAAAGTCGCTGAAAACAAGCGATGCACAGCTTTAAGACATCGGAAATAACAAAGTGAAAAAGTGTAAAACTTGCACTTGAAACTATGTTCATAACGATGTAATATAATAAAGCAAGAAAGATTACTGCTTGAAACGAAATAAACAATCAAGTGTAAAACTTCTTAAAAATAAGTGTTGCAAAGAGTTGAGAGTTATGATAACATTAATTCTTGTAACGCGAAAAATGAACATTGAAAACTGAATGACAATATGTCAACGTTAATTCCAATAATTTGAGTGAACTTCGTTCACTCCCAAGAGTGATTGCCATAAGCAATCAAAGAGCATTATCAAACAAACTATTATGGAGAGTTTGATCCTGGCTCAGGATGAACGCTGGCGGCGTGCCTAATACATGCAAGTCGAGCGAATTGACAGAGGTGCTTGCACCTCTCGATTTTAGCGGCGGACGGGTGAGTAACACGTGGGTAACCTACCTATAAGACTGGGATAACTTCGGGAAACCGGAGCTAATACCGGATAATATTTAGCTTCGCATGAAGCAATAGTGAAAGACGGTTCTGCTGTCACTTATAGATGGACCTGCGGTGTATTAGCTAGTTGGTGAGGTAACGGCTCACCAAGGCAACGATACATAGCCGACCTGAGAGGGTGATCGGCCACACTGGGACTGAGACACGGCCCAGACTCCTACGGGAGGCAGCAGTAGGGAATCTTCCGCAATGGACGAAAGTCTGACGGAGCAACGCCGCGTGAGTGAAGAAGGTTTTCGGATCGTAAAACTCTGTTGTAAGGGAAGAACAAGTACGTTAGTAACTGAACGTACCTTGACGGTACCTTACCAGAAAGCCACGGCTAACTACGTGCCAGCAGCCGCGGTAATACGTAGGTGGCAAGCGTTATCCGGAATTATTGGGCGTAAAGCGCGCGTAGGCGGTCTCTTAAGTCTGATGTGAAAGCCCCCGGCTCAACCGGGGAGGGTCATTGGAAACTGGGAGACTTGAGTACAGAAGAGGAGAGTGGAATTCCATGTGTAGCGGTGAAATGCGCAGAGATATGGAGGAACACCAGTGGCGAAGGCGGCTCTCTGGTCTGTAACTGACGCTGAGGTGCGAAAGCGTGGGGATCAAACAGGATTAGATACCCTGGTAGTCCACGCCGTAAACGATGAGTGCTAAGTGTTGGGGGGTTTCCGCCCCTCAGTGCTGCAGCTAACGCATTAAGCACTCCGCCTGGGGAGTACGGTCGCAAGACTGAAACTCAAAGGAATTGACGGGGACCCGCACAAGCGGTGGAGCATGTGGTTTAATTCGAAGCAACGCGAAGAACCTTACCAAATCTTGACATCCTTTGACAACTCTAGAGATAGAGCTTTCCCCTTCGGGGGACAAAGTGACAGGTGGTGCATGGTTGTCGTCAGCTCGTGTCGTGAGATGTTGGGTTAAGTCCCGCAACGAGCGCAACCCTTATCTTTAGTTGCCATCATTAAGTTGGGCACTCTAGAGAGACTGCCGGTGACAAACCGGAGGAAGGTGGGGATGACGTCAAATCATCATGCCCCTTATGATTTGGGCTACACACGTGCTACAATGGATGGTACAAAGGGCAGCAAAACCGCGAGGTCAAGCAAATCCCATAAAACCATTCTCAGTTCGGATTGTAGTCTGCAACTCGACTACATGAAGCTGGAATCGCTAGTAATCGTAGATCAGCATGCTACGGTGAATACGTTCCCGGGTCTTGTACACACCGCCCGTCACACCACGAGAGTTTGTAACACCCGAAGCCGGTGGAGTAACCTTTTAGGAGCTAGCCGTCGAAGGTGGGACAGATGATTGGGGTGAAGTCGTAACAAGGTAGCCGTATCGGAAGGTGCGGCTGGATCACCTCCTTTCTAAGGATAATTACGGAAATCAGACCTTTAGGTCTGATAGGGATTAACATTGACATATTGTATTCAGTTTTGAATGTTTATCGGACCTTCGGTCCAGTAAGTCATTCAAATTGTACTTTGAAAACTAGATAAAGTAAGAAGAAATAAAAGATTTTACCAAGCAAAACCGAGTGAGTTCATTTTTGAATTCTTAAAAAAATCGCGCGTCTGCATTTATGCAGACATCACAATTATTAATAACAGATTAAGTTATTAAGGGCGCACGGTGGATGCCTTGGCACTAGAAGCCGAAGAAGGACGTTACTAACGACGATATGCTTTGGGGAGCTGTAAGTAAGCTTTGATCCAGAGATTTCCGAATGGGGAAACCCAGCATGAGTTATGTCATGTTATCCATATATGAATACATAGTATATGAGAAGGCACACCCGGAGAACTGAAACATCTAAGTACCCGGAGGAAGAGAAAGAAAACTCGATTCCCTTAGTAGCGGCGAGCGAAACGGGAAGAGCCCAAACCAGAGAGCTTGCTCTCTGGGGTTGTAGGACACTCAATACGGAGTTACAAAGGAACAGTTTAGACGAATGACTTTGGAAAAGTCAGCCATAGAAGGTAAAGGCCCTGTAGTCGAAAAGTTGTTCTCTCCTGAGTGGATCCTGAGTACGGCGGAACACGTGGAATTCCGTCGGAATCCGGGAGGACCATCTCCCAAGGCTAAATACTCTCTAGTGACCGATAGTGAACCAGTACCGTGAGGGAAAGGTGAAAAGCACCCCGGAAGGGGAGTGAAATAGAACCTGAAACCGTGTGCTTACAAGTAGTCAGAGCCCGTTAATGGGTGATGGCGTGCCTTTTGTAGAATGAACCGGCGAGTTACGATTTGATGCAAGGTTAAGCAGTATATGTGGAGCCGTAGCGAAAGCGAGTCTGAATAGGGCGAATGAGTATCAGGTCGTAGACCCGAAACCAGGTGATCTACCCATGTCCAGGTTGAAGTTCAGGTAACACTGAATGGAGGACCGAACCGACTTACGTTGAAAAGTGAGCGGATGAGGTGTGGGTAGCGGAGAAATTCCAATCGAACCTGGAGATAGCTGGTTCTCTCCGAAATAGCTTTAGGGCTAGCCTCGTGTGATGATTATTGGAGGTAGAGCACTGTTTGGACTAGGGGCCCCCCTCGGGTTACCGAATTCAGACAAACTCCGAATGCCAAATAATTTAACACGGGAGTCAGACTGCGGGTGATAAGGTCCGTAGTCGAGAGGGAAACAGCCCAGACCACCAGCTAAGGTCCCAAAATATATGTTAAGTGGAAAAGGATGTGGCGTTGCCCAGACAACTAGGATGTTGGCTTAGAAGCAGCCATCATTTAAAGAGTGCGTAATAGCTCACTAGTCGAGTGACGCTGCGCCGAAAATGTACCGGGGCTAAACATATTACCGAAGCTGTGGATTGTCCAATGGACAATGGTAGGAGAGCGTTCTAAGCAGCGTCGAAGCATGATCGCAAGGACATGTGGAGCGCTTAGAAGTGAGAATGCCGGTGTGAGTAGCGAAAGACGGGTGAGAATCCCGTCCACCGATTGACTAAGGTTTCCAGAGGAAGGCTCGTCCGCTCTGGGTTAGTCGGGACCTAAGCCGAGGCCGAATGGCGTAGGCGATGGATAACAGGTAGATATTCCTGTACCACCTAAGATTGTTTGAACGATGGGGGGACGCAGTAGGATAGGCGAAGCGTACTGTTGGTTATGTACGTCCAAGCACTGAGACTGAGTATTAGGCAAATCCGGTACTCTTAAGGTCAAGGTGTGATGGGGAGCGAAATTATAGTAGCGAAGTCGTTGATTTCACACTGCCAAGAAAAGCCTCTAGTTAGAAATTAGGTGCCCGTACCGCAAACCGACACAGGTAGTCAAGATGAGAATTCTAAGGTGAGCGAGCGAACTCTCGTTAAGGAACTCGGCAAAATGACCCCGTAACTTCGGGAGAAGGGGTGCTTTTTAGGGTGCAAGCCTTGAAGAGCCGCAGTGAATAGGCCCAAGCGACTGTTTATCAAAAACACAGGTCTCTGCAAAACCGTAAGGTGACGTATAGGGGCTGACGCCTGCCCGGTGCTGGAAGGTTAAAAGGAGTGGTTAGCATCTCGCGAAGCTACGAATTGAAGCCCCAGTAAACGGCGGCCGTAACTATAACGGTCCTAAGGTAGCGAAATTCCTTGTCGGGTAAGTTCCGACCCGCACGAAAGGCGTAACGATTTGGGCACTGTCTCAACGAGAGACTCGGTGAAATCATAGTACCTGTGAAGATGCAGGTTACCCGCGACAGGACGGAAAGACCCCGTGGAGCTTTACTGCAGCCTGATATTGAAATTCGGCACAGCTTGTACAGGATAGGTAGGAGCCTTTGAAGCGTGAGCGTCAGCTTACGTGGAGGCGTTGGTGGGATACTACCCTGGCTGTGTTGACTTTCTAACCCGCACCACTTATCGTGGTGGGAGACAGTGTCAGGCGGGCAGTTTGACTGGGGCGGTCGCCTCCTAAAGAGTAACGGAGGCGCTCAAAGGTTCCCTCAGAA
Source organism: Macrococcus epidermidis (assembly GCF_024205965.1). Lineage (NCBI taxonomy): Bacteria > Bacillati > Bacillota > Bacilli > Caryophanales > Staphylococcaceae > Macrococcus > Macrococcus epidermidis. Next base: position 480,700 of record NZ_CP073819.1, read on the forward strand.
TGGTTGGAAATCATTCGCAGAGTGTAAAGGCACAAGGGAGCTTGACTGCGAGACCTACAAGTCGAGCAGGGTCGAAAGACGGACTTAGTGATCCGGTGGTTCCGCATGGAAGGGCCATCGCTCAACGGATAAAAGCTACCCCGGGGATAACAGGCTTATCTCCCCCAAGAGTTCACATCGACGGGGAGGTTTGGCACCTCGATGTCGGCTCATCGCATCCTGGGGCTGTAGTCGGTCCCAAGGGTTGGGCTGTTCGCCCATTAAAGCGGTACGCGAGCTGGGTTCAGAACGTCGTGAGACAGTTCGGTCCCTATCCGTCGTGGGCGTAGGAAATTTGAGAGGAGCTGTCCTTAGTACGAGAGGACCGGGATGGACATACCTCTGGTGTACCAGTTGTCGCGCCAGCGGCATAGCTGGGTAGCTATGTATGGACGGGATAAGTGCTGAAAGCATCTAAGCATGAAGCCCCCCTCAAGATGAGATTTCCCAACTTCGGTTATAAGATCCCTCAAAGATGATGAGGTTAATAGGTTCGAGGTGGAAGTACAGTAATGTATGGAGCTGACGAATACTAATCGATCGAAGACTTAATCAATTTTATAGATTTTTTATTCGGTATTGCCGAGTAATATCTAAATTTTCTTCTTACTTATCTAGTTTTGAAAGTATAATATATTATCTTTTATTTGTCTGGTGACGATGGCAGAGAGGTCACACCTGTTCCCATACCGAACACAGAAGTTAAGCTCTCTAGCGCCGATGGTAGTTGGTCTTACGATCCGCGAGAGTAGGACGTTGCCGGGCAATTTTTATATTTATCCACAGTAGCTCAGTGGTAGAGCTATCGGCTGTTAACCGATCGGTCGTAGGTTCGAGTCCTACCTGTGGAGCCATTTAGGCCCCTTGGTCAAGCGGTTAAGACACCGCCCTTTCACGGCGGTAACACGGGTTCGAATCCCGTAGGGGTCACCATTTGGAGGATTAGCTCAGCTGGGAGAGCATCTGCCTTACAAGCAGAGGGTCGGCGGTTCGAGCCCGTCATCCTCCACCATTTTTGGAAACTATTGAATTACATATACGGAGGGGTAGCGAAGTGGCTAAACGCGGCGGACTGTAAATCCGCTCCTTCGGGTTCGGCAGTTCGAATCTGCCCCCCTCCACCATCTTATTGGGCTATAGCCAAGCGGTAAGGCAACGGACTTTGACTCCGTCACTCGTTGGTTCGAATCCAGCTAGCCCAGCCATTTTTTTTTGAGCCATTAGCTCAGTTGGTAGAGCATTTGACTTTTAATCAAAGGGTCAGAGGTTCGAATCCTCTATGGCTCATCATTTAGCATCCTGTATAGGGTGCTTTTTTTGTGCTCTTTTTTGACATAAATTCAATCGTATCAATGTATAGCTTACCGTTATTATACATAAATATCCATTTTATTCATTTATGCATAAAAATATTGTATATTCGTTCAGAGTTGTATAAAATTAAAGTAGTCAGATTATTTAAAAATTTATGGAATAAGGGGAAAACATAATGAATAAGACAATCGAGATTATTGGAGCGCCAAGTGCTTTTGGTCAACGTAAATTAGGGGTGAATATGGGACCAGATGCTATGCGCTATGCGGGATTAATTGAAAGGTTAGAAAGTATTGGTCATACAGTTATTGACCAGGGAAACGTGGAATCACCAGCGATTGATATGAAGAAATATAAATCAGAACAAGGTGGTCTTCGTAATTTAGAAGAGGTTACAACATTCTGTGAATCACTTTGTGAAAAAGTTGATGGAGTAGTACAAAAAGGTAATTATCCTGTTGTCATTGGTGGAGATCATTCAATTGCAATGGGTACTATCAGCGGTATCGCTAAGCATTATGAAAATTTAGGTGTAATCTGGTATGATGCGCATGGTGATTTAAATATCGATGAAACTTCACCGTCTGGTAACATTCATGGCATGCCACTAAGAGCTTTAATCGGAGATGGTCATGAAGATTTAGTTAATATTGGTGGATATAAGAATAAAGTGAAAATAGAGAATATCGTGTTAATCGGTATGCGTGACCTTGATGAAGGCGAGAAAGCATACATAAAAGAAGTAGGTATTAAAACATATACGATGGCTGATATCGATCGTTTAGGTATTGGTACAGTGATTGAGGAAACATTAGCTTATTTAGATAAATGTGATGGCATCCATTTATCATTAGATGTCGATGCTTTAGATCCTGTAGAAACACCAGGAACAGGAACGACAGTGCCAGGTGGTATCACATATCGTGAAAGTCACTTTGCTTTAGAATTATTAAATGATAGTGATAAAATAACTTCATTTGAAATCGTAGAAGTAAATCCATTGATCGACATTTATAATAAAACAGCTGAGCAAGCTGTTGGTTTAGTAGGTTCTTTCTTTGGAGAAAAATTGTTATAAATAAAAAAATAAATAAATAATATTCCCTGCCAATTAATTTTGGTCAGGGAATATTTTTATTTGGTAATTTGAATCACCATTTTTAGATGAAGCTTTCTTAACATACTTCTTAAGGTCTTTTTTAAATTCAGGAAATTCTTTTTCGTTGATTTGAAGCTTAAATGATAGATTATCTTTCTTGCTATCTTCCTCTGCATATTTCAGTAAATCTAGTTTAGGAACAAGCTGTTTTGCAACAGGTGCATAAAATTTTTGAATAATACTATGCTTTTGTTCTGTTTTCACTAATTCTATAATGCCTTGTTTTTCAAGTTCTGCTAAGTGGTAATGAATTTTTGCGCGTGGAATTTCTAATTCATCCGCAAGCTGTTGGCCAGTTTTCGCTTCAACTGCAAGTAATTCTAATAATTTAATACGAAATGGGTCACTTACGCACTTTAACTGAGCAAGGTTTTCGATTACTAAAATATCTAACATTACGCTTCTCCTTAGTATTATTACTTATTTTATTTAGATAATTATATTATCCTTGTTAACTTCAATAATGTCAACGAATTACACTAATCGTTTAATTTTATTATTAGCATTATGTTTTCACTATGTTTTCCCTACCTTTTTTCTATCTTTTAGATACGCTTTGAATAATCTTTGATATTTAATTTCTGTTAAAAAGATAAAAATCATAAGTTCATATTATTAATATTATTTGTATTTTCTTAACATATTTATAATAGATGTAAATAATGTTGTATTTCATATTTTTTTATTGTGGGATATTGAAAGTAACGTCTATTATTCAGTTCTATTTTCTTAACATTATCGAATATTATCAATGTAAATAGTAAGTTACTTATGGAATGTTAACTTTATTTCGTTTATGATGATATTATATGAAAAAGAGGTGAATCTCGTGGTTGGTCAAAGAATAAAAGAATTACGTAATCAGGCAAATTTAACACAACAGGAATTAGCTGATGGTATTATTTCAAGAACATATTTAAGTTTAATAGAAAAGAATTCGGTACATCCTTCTACCAATGTCCTAAAGAAATTGAGTGTGCGTTTAAATTGTACATTGGAGGATTTTACAAATACATCTGAAGATCGTAATTTAAGTTTATTAGAGATTAAAAAAGAGATTAAATGGGCTGAGAATCATGTATTGATGAATGATTTCAAAAAACTTGGTGCCTTTATCAATAAGAATTACGAAACGCTTGAGAGTATAACAGAAGCTGAGCGTGGAGCTATCAGCTGGGTAACAGCCAGTTATTATTTTCACCAAAAAGACTATGATAATGCCCGTAAGTATGTAGAGAAGGCGATAGCGATCGTTAAAAAGATGCGAGATGTAACTATTTATTTACGTTCATTAGAATTATTAGGTCGAATTGAATATGAAGTTGGCAATGTCATGGAAGCCATTAATCAATTAACTAAAGCAAATAATATTACAATCGTTGAGAATGTTGTAAATATTACACGTGTCTCTATTCTTTACTATTTAGGACAATATTATTCACGTGTCGGTGAATTTTACGTTGCAATTAAACTGTGTGAAGAAGCAATTGATTTAAATATGAAGCTTAATACGTATCATATGGCATTAAATATCGAGAACACATTAGGCCGTTCTTATCATGCAACGAAAGATTTTGAACAGGCTGAATATCATTATCGTCGAGCAATTAGTTATGCTGAACTGCGCCCAGTCTCATTTGATCTAATAGGTAGTTTGAGTAATCTCGCGATGCTCTTAATGGAGCTGAATCGTTCAGATGAAGCATATGAAATCATTTTAAAATGTAATAAAATGATTGATAACTATCGATTTGATCATCCTTATGCAGTTAATATTCGTCTGCACTTAGCAGAGGTAATGATACGTAAAGGTATGTACGAAGAAGCGAGAGCAATTATTGCTGAAAATATTAAAAATGATGATACTGGATATGGTGAAGAGTTGATGGGTGACCTCGAATATCAACTGGAGAACTATCAAGGTGCATTAACTTACTACAAAATTGCGTTAAATGGTAATGAGCATGTGTACTATTTTGGTAGAATTTCGAAAAAGATTGCAGAAATTTATGTGAAACTTGGAGATTTAGAACAATCCAATGAATATTATAAAAAATGCATCAATCTATACGAAGATTCCCTGCCATACATGGTATAATTATTTTTAGCATGAATATGGAGGAGATACAATGCAGCTCTTTAGTGTACTTGATAATTTAAGTACTATTAAGATCATTACGGGCATCTTAGACTTGCTGATTGTATGGTATGTTATTTATTTGTTAATCAATGCAATTAAAGGCACGAAAGCCATCCAATTATTAAAAGGTATCTTCTTTATTCTGATTGGTAGAACACTGAGTAATCAGCTGGATTTAACAACAACGACGAAAATGTTTGATATGGTTATGGAATGGGGTTTCTTAGCCATCATTGTTATCTTTCAACCAGAATTAAGAAGAGCTTTAGAACAGCTCGGACGAGGTAGTTTATTTAAACGTAATGCAGCAAATTTAAAGGTTAACCAGGCAAAGCTTACAGATGCCATGGTAAAATCCGTACAGTATATGGCGAAACGTCGTATTGGTGCGTTAATCGTCTTTGAAAAAGAAACAGGATTACAGGATTACATAGAAACGGGTATACCCATCAATGCAGATATATCATCTGAATTATTAATTAATATATTTATTCCTAATACGCCATTACATGATGGTGCGATGATTGTACAAGGTGATAAGATTGCTGTTGCAGCAAGTTATCTTCCTTTATCAGATAGTGCTAAGATTCAAAAGAGTTTAGGAACACGTCACCGTGCCGCAGTGGGTATTTCTGAAGTGTCAGATGCTTTTACTGTAGTTGTTTCTGAAGAAACCGGCGATATTTCAGTGACGTATAACGGCAGATTACGTAAAGATGTATCATTAGAAGTGTTTGAAGCCTTGCTTACGGAACATTGGTTTAGTACACATGTCACGAAGAAAGGTGTTGAAGAATAATGCTTGAGAATAAATGGGGACTGAGATTTGTTGCATTTGTACTCGCTTTGTTTTTATTTTTATCAGTTAACGATGTCTTCGCACTTTTTGGTGATAATCAATTCAACCAGAATGATCAGACGGTCATTGAAGATGTCCCGGTTAAGATTGTGTATGATGACAAAAACTTGTATTTAACAGGTGCACCAAAGACCGTAAATGTACGTGTCAGCGGTCCGCAGTCTATCGTAAAGAAGACTGAGAGTATGTTAGACTTCACGGTAACGCTTGACTTGTCCAGCTCTAAAGTTGGAGAATATAAAAAGAAGTTCAAAGTAAAAGGTATTTCTGATAAATTAAATTATGAAGTGATTCCGAAATTTGCGAATATCACTTTATCAGAAAAAATTAAAGATACAAGACAAGTAGAAGCGGAAGTAAGCAATTCACGTATAGCTACCGGCTATGAACTGACAGGTAAAGAAGTTGATCCGTCACAAGTAACCATTACAGGTGGAGAAGACGAAATTAATAAGATTGCATATGTGAAAGCAACATTGCAGGATAATACGAAATTATCTAAGACAACAAGTGAAGAAGCAGAAGTTAATGTATTTGATTCTAATCTTAATAAACTTGATGTATCCGTAAAACCTGCTAAAGTAAAAGTTAACATCAAGATTGCACCGACTTCAAAGACGGTAGCGATTAGTGCAAAGAAATCAGGACAATTACCTTCAAACCTAAAACTAAACAGTCTGGAACTATCTGAATCTGAAGTAGAACTATTTGGAAAGCGTTCGGTGCTAGATGGTATCGGTAGTTTAGCGATTGAAGTGGATTTATCGAAAGTAACAAAAGATACAGTCGTTAAGGAAAATATTCCTTTACCGAAAGACGTATCAAGTGCCAATCCAAAGCAAGTAGAAATTATGATAGATGTATCTAAAAAATAACGATATGAATAAAAGGAGTTTAAAAAATGGGTAAATATTTTGGGACAGACGGTGTAAGAGGTGTAGCTAATAGTGAGTTAACACCAGAATTAGCTTTTGAATTAGGGCGATACGGTGGTTATGTATTAGCACACGGCGGAACGGCTAAACCAACAGTAGTTGTAGGTCGTGACACACGTGTTTCTGGTATTATGTTAGAGTCAGCACTTGTAGCAGGATTATTATCTACAGGTGCCGAAGTAATGCGTTTAGGTGTTATTTCTACACCAGGTGTTGCTTATTTAACGAGAGAATTAAATGCACAAGCAGGCGTTATGATTTCTGCAAGTCATAATCCAGTACAAGATAATGGTATTAAATTCTTCGGATCAGATGGTTATAAATTAAGTGATGCACAAGAAGCGGAAATCGAAGCTTTATTAGATGCGAAAGAAGACACTTTACCACGTCCAACAGGCGTTGATTTAGGTCATACTTCAGATTACTTTGAAGGTGGACAAAAGTATTTAAGCTTTATTAAATCAACGATTGACGGTGATTTAGAAAGATTAAAGATCGCATTAGATGGTGCACATGGTTCAACATATTCATTAGCGCCTTATTTATTCGGTGATTTAGAAGCTGATACAGTAACAATCGGCTGTAATCCAGATGGTAATAACATCAATGATGGTGTAGGTTCAACGCATCCAGAAGGATTGGCTGAATTAGTAGTGGACTCTGGTAGTGACTTTGGTTTAGCTTTTGATGGTGATGGAGACCGTATTATTGCAGTAGATGAAAAAGGTCAAATCGTTGATGGCGACCAAATTATGTTTATTTTAGCGCAAAGTATGCATAATGAAGGTACTTTAAAGGACAACATGGTTGTATCAACTGTAATGAGTAACTTAGGATTCTATAAAGCATTAGATGCATTTGATATTAAATCAAATAAAACGAAAGTAGGAGACCGTTACGTTGTTGAAGAAATGAGAAACGGTAAATACAACCTAGGTGGAGAACAGTCTGGACATATCGTAATGATGGATTACAATACAACTGGTGACGGATTATTAACAGGTGTTCATTTAGCGAGCATCATTAAGAAATCTGGTAAGACATTAAGTGAGTTAGCAGGACAAATGAAGAAATATCCACAACGTTTAGTAAATATCCGCGTTTCAGATAAACATGCTGTTGAAGAGAACTCAGCAGTCGCTGAATCAATTGCAAAAGTTGAAGCAGAAATGAACGGTGAAGGACGCGTATTAGTACGTCCATCTGGCACTGAACCATTAGTACGTGTAATGGTTGAAGCAAAAACTGATGAAGATGCTGAACGTTTTGTAAACAGTATCTCTGATGTTGTACGTGAACATATGGGGATAGAATAAAATTATATAAGGGCCAAATCTTCTGATTTGGTCTTTTTTTATGGTTGTTAACTACAATAATTTCGAAAGAATCTTGCAAATAATGACAATAAAAAAATAATTTAACTCATATTTATAGTATAATAATATAAAATCTGAAGCTTGTATTGTTTTGATATATAAGACAAGTTGTATTAATAGTTCTATTTCCGAAAGATATAAGCTTCTAATACTTGTCTAATTTATATGAAATATAGTACAATTACAGAAGTTTAACTGAAAGCGAGGGTTGTTAAAAACTGAATATACAGCGCCAGAACAGGAAACTGTTGACGAGGAAGATGGTTATCGAAAATTCGGCGGATGCCATCACGGATAGTAGCTATTCGATAGTTGATGTAACAAACCACTTGGGCAACTGAGTGAACAAAAGACATCAACATAGCACAAATAAACAATCTATTTAAATTAACTTATTTTAAATGCGCCAATGCGCTCAGGAGGAACTTATTATGTGTGGTATCGTAGGTTATATTGGAACACAAGATGCAAAAGAAATTTTATTAAAAGGTTTAGAAAAATTAGAATACCGTGGTTACGATTCAGCAGGTATTGCTGTACGTAATGGTGAAGATGTACGTGTGTATAAAGAAAAAGGTCGTATTGCTGAATTACGTAAAGCAGTAGATTCAACGTTTGAATCAACGACTGGGATTGGTCATACACGTTGGGCAACTCATGGTGTACCAAATCGTGAAAACTCTCATCCACATCAATCTGAAAGTGGTCGTTTCACTTTAGTACATAACGGTGTTATTGAAAATTATGAACAATTAAAAGAAGAATTCTTATCAGGAGTAACTTTTAAATCTGATACAGATACTGAAATTATCGTTCAATTAGTAGAACACTTCTCAAAACAAGGTTTAGATACTGAGAAAGCTTTCACTGAAGTAATCAAATTATTACACGGATCATATGCATTAGGATTATTAGATAGCGAAAACCCGGATGTTATTTATGTTGCAAAAAACAAATCTCCATTATTAGTAGGTTTAGGTGATGGATTTAACGTTATCGCATCTGATGCGATGGCAATGTTACAAGTAACAGATACTTACGTTGAATTAACTGACGGCGAAATCGTTCTTGTTGAAAAAGAAAAAGTAACAATTAAAGATTTAGACGGTAAAGAAATTAAACGTAAACCTTACAAAGCTGAAATTGATGCAAGTGATATCGAAAAAGGCACATTCGCTCATTATATGTTAAAAGAAATTCATGAACAACCAGCTGTAATGCGTAAAATTATCCAAAAATATCAAGATGATAAAGGTAACTTAGTTATCGATAAAGATATTGTAAAAGCAGTACGTAAAGCAGATCGTATCTATATCGTAGCTTGTGGTACTTCTTACCATGCTGGTTTAGTTGGTAAAGAATATTTAGAAAAATGGTCAGGTGTTCCTACAGAAGTGCATGTTGCCTCTGAGTTCGTTTACAATATGCCATTACTTTCTAAGAAACCATTATTTATCTTCATTTCACAATCAGGTGAAACAGCAGATAGTCGTGCAGTATTAGTTGAAGTAAAAAAATTAGGTTACCCGGCGTTAACAGTAACTAACGTGCCTGGATCAACTTTATCACGTGAAGCTGACCATACATTAATCTTACATGCTGGACCAGAAATTGCTGTAGCATCAACAAAAGCTTACACAGCTCAGATTGCGGTACTTGCTATTTTAGCTCAAGTTGTAGCTAAGGATTCTGGAATTGACACAGGTGTTGACTTATTGCCTGAACTTGCTAAAGTTACTTCTGCAATCGTATCGATTGTTGATGATGCAAATAAAATGGAAGATTTAGCACGTCAATTCTTATCTACAACACGTAACGCATTCTTTATCGGCCGTACAATGGATTTCTATGTAGGTCTTGAAGGCGCTTTAAAATTAAAAGAAATTTCTTACATCCAGGCTGAAGGATTTGCCGGCGGAGAGTTAAAACACGGAACGATCGCATTAATCGAAGAAGGTACGCCAGTAATTGCATTAGCTACTCAAGAAAAAGTAAACCTTTCTATTCGTGGTAATGTGAAAGAAGTAGTAGCTCGTGGAGCAAACCCATGTATCATTTCTATGTCAGGATTAGAACAAGATGGAGATGCATATGTCATTCCAGCGGTTCATGATATGTTAACACCATTAGTATCAGTTATTACATTACAATTAATTTCTTACTATGCAGCTTTACACAGAGGTGCAGACGTGGATAAACCACGTAACTTAGCGAAATCAGTTACAGTAGAATAATATGAATATGTATAGTGTCTAAACATTATTGTTTGGGCACTTTTTTGTATTAAAAATCATTAAAATGAGTGTATTTAATTATTAAGGATATTTATCTTATTTTGAATTAGGCGTTTTAACAAAAATATACCCCTCCTATGCATTCATGCATGGGAGGGGGTATACCTTTAGTAATTCAATTGATTTTGAACTGCACTTGCAGCAAGTTGTGCAATAAATATAGCAACTGATTCGGCAACCATCATCGTAAGTAGCGTCTGACAAACGATAAATGTCAGAATGAGATAGTAACTTGCGATACTCGTTTTTTGTTGTGATATATATTTGGTTAATATATAGAGCGGTGATACTAAAAATACTAAGAAGAATAGTAGCATAAAGAACATACCGATTGGTTCAGCACCCATTCTAAAAAATAATGCACCAAGTATAAGACTGATTATTGAGAAAGTATTTAATAAGATATAATCCGATAATATCTTTTGATAGCTTATTTTTGATGCTGTAAAAAGATGCAGCAAACCGTAGATAAGGCCTGTAGTCCCTCCGATAATCATAAATGCTAATACGAAGATTTTTTTGATAATTGGAAAAGCAGGCACATCATTACCGATAAACATCACGATAATTGATAATAATATTAGTGGTATTGCAATTAAAGATAATGATAATAAGTAACTGTATTTATGATCACTCAAGATTTCTTTATCATGTGAGACAAATACATTTTTGAAGAAGTTTCTTCCTTCGCCCACAATTTTAGTATCCTGAATCGTAGCAAATGTTTGTTTTACATTTGACAGGCCATCTAAACGATAACCACACTTGCCGCAAAATAAATCATCTGCACTTACGGTATTTTGACAGTTAGGACAGTTCATATTGTTCCTCCTTATAAATTAAATGGTAAATTGAAATTTTGTAGCGTACTCATTACTGCATTTTGTATATCTCTAATCGCAAAATCAAATACGAAATAGTAGGCAATCAATACGACGACACAATAAAGGATAACACCATAAAAACTTGCGATTCTCGATGGTCTATGTGCTGCATATCTTGCAATAAGATAAACAGATGAGATAAATATAGATGTAATGCCTAAAATAAATAAAAATGATGGCGCGATACGTAAGTCAATCCATGTTAATATAAATCCAATAACGATAAGTGCAATAGAAACGGTATTGAGTAAGACATAATCTGATAAAAATTTATGGAAATCAACTTTAGATGCGACGTTTAATACGATTGCGCCAAATGTGACACCAATAGAAATAGCGAGGAGTATTAGCACACCAAAAGCAAACTTAAATGCGATTGTGAATTTGCTTTGTCCGCTCATTTCAATAATATCCGGTAAATTTATAAGTGTGCCAATAAAGATTATTAATATACCTGCTCCGATTAATCCAAGGAGTAAGCCCATAGAGAACTTTCTTTCTCCACTTAAGATGTTATCATGTTCCTTCAATGCACTGCTGACAAAGCCATAGCTTTCCTTTGCTACTTGTTGTGATTGATTCGCTAGTTTTTCAGTATCTATTTCAATCTTTGGATACTCTTTTCTCACAGGTTCAGACTTCATATGTGTCGCTCCGCTGTTTTCAACTTTTTCAGTTTCAGTAAATGATTTTTCTTTCGGTTCATCAACCTTTGTCAGTTGAGGTTCTTCTGTTATTACATCTTGCTGATTGATAATAGGCTCACGTTTATTAATCACTGGTTCTGATTGAGGTATTAATTCATCATTTTTCTCCTCTTGAACTGGTGGGGTATAAACGACTTTTTCGTTTGGTTGTTCTACTGGATGTCCACATTCACCACAAAAGCGATCTCCCGGTTCAATTGGAAACCCACATGCTGTACACTTCATATGTATCCTCCTTTAGCTTATTAATCATAGTTTAATGGATTACATGTTTTTGAACAATATACCAAAAAATGAATAATTACTGATTAATTATAAGTTTGTAATAATAGATAATAACGTTAATTTGTTCAAATTAATCATAATTAACGAAAGTATTTTATTAAAATTTAATTCTTTAAAATTCTTTATTATTATTCACTTCTTTATATTGATTTGTTATATAATGGAACTGATGAGAGGATGATGAATATGAAAAAACTATTAACATGTTGTCTGGCAATGCTACTCCTTTTCACATTAACAATCGATGCGAATGCGGCATTAAAGAAACCCTCTGTTCCTAACTTAAAGAATAAGACGGTTATTCAGGCGATGAAAAAAGGGAATTATAAATTAAACGGTATTAAAATCGGTAACACGTACGGCTATGTGAAGCAAAAATGGGTGAAACCTTCTTTTAAGGTGACGTCACTTTATCAACGTTATGATTTTGAATATCACTATATGACAGAACGTGGTGATAATACGATTCTTTACTTTACAGGTAAACGTGGTGATAAACCGGAGCAGTATCGTCTGCGTTCAATTAGTTTTGCAGGTATTCCGCAATACTTTACAGTGAGTGATATGAATAAATATTGGGGAGAAGGCGATCTTTATTATCCACAAGCAGGTACGATTAATTACATTCAGGGTAATACATTATTATCATTTGATGTGAATGGAAGTATTGCTTATGTTGCACAATTACATCCCGAAGACATTAAAGAAATACTAAGAAAATTTGCATTTTAAAAATTAAATATTGTAAACATTCGTAACCACCAATAATATGCAATTATTGGTGGTTATTTACATTATTAAAGTTGATTAGTTTGTGCTATCACTTAAAAATGTTGTTAGTCATAACTAATTTCAAAAAAATATTATTCTACGTTAGTTTTATTTTTATTTAGTTATTTTTATGTTAGTTTTATTATTTTCAAAATTAGAATTTAATGTCAATGCTTCAATAAAATATTGTGTATAATTTGATATAATTAAATTATATAGATATACAAAAGGAGGTTATTTTATTGAATACGATTGATATGTATTTAGTATTAGATGATATGAATAAAAAATATCCGGAATTAAAACTAAATGACGCAGACCAACTCATTTTAAGGACGCTAATCTACACCAATTATGCACTGGATTCTGTCGAATATATTACAGGACAAGATAAACAATCTATTCTAGATGTATATCAAAAGATAATGACCTCTCAAATTCCGCTAATGTCTAGTCGAGTGGATGATCGTCGTCATAAGAAAGCAGAACTTACTAAACCAAGAAGCTTTAAACGTTTGGATATGGTAGAGTTTTTAAAGCAGGAATTACGAACTGAAAATCCTGATATCGAATTTATCAGTTTAAAATATAATGTGTTAACATGTCAAATAGGGGAACGCTACTTTACGATCTATGTGAGTACTTCAAGAGATTATGAGTTTCTCAGAGATGAAGAGTTGATCATTAAGAAACGCGTTGCTGCATGGCATAAAGGTGATGAGCAAATCTTCAGTGACCATGATTATTACGCCTTAATGGTTAAAGTTGATGAACGTTCAGAATACATAACAGATAATCCATCAGGTATCGAATATTTATTATTAAGTCAGCAGGAAATTCAGGAATGGCTACAACAAAAAAGTAAAAATCAAAGCGGCATGATTAACTGTTATGTCCATTATATTCAAGATAAAAATGGTACTGCGATAAGAAAAATTGAAGACTCCAGAGAAACACCAAAAATTTCATTAAGGCGTTATCATAGACGAGGTTATAAGTTAAGTGAGTAGCGTGCAACGCTTCTGGAAACACTATACAACGTTTCCGGAAAATACACCAGAACATGTATCGAATTATGCAGCTTTTCATCCATTTGACCTTGAATTTTTCAAAGAACATTATCCCCATTTTTTCGATGAAATCACACAATTAAATAGTAGAAAGCTGCAGGAACGTTTGAAATTTGAAAGACATCTACTACAGGTAAATGGGATGTATAAATTAGATCATAAAAATAAAATGGTGAAAGACGAAGAACATATTCATATATGGGCACCAGAGCCATATACAGGCAATTTAGAACAGGCAAAGTTATTGATTATGCTTGTCAATCCTTCGTTTGATCCGAAATATCACCCATCAGAATATGAAAAACGTGTTAAGTTTGATAATCTGCATCTCGACTTACCCAATTATTCACCCTATGAATTTACAGATGGTAAGTTAAATAAAGAGAATTCATTAAACTGGCATTATCATTATATGTACCAATACATAGAACAAGAAATTGGTTACTTCCATCCTAATCAATTGTTCACATTGCAATATTATCCATATCCATCATACTCAAGAGATGATGTAACATTCTATAACGAACTATTGCCTAGTCAGGTTGCAGCTGTAGAAACGGTAAGAGAAGCGATGGCTAAAGGAATGAGCTTAATCGCGAGAAGTACGGATAGAACAAGGTGGTTTGCTCATATCCCGGAACTTGCTCAATACGACAAGTTATTCGTGTTTACAAATTATAAGCAACCTTCATTACACCCAAACGAAGTATTGCGTTATGATACGTATCGTAAGAAAGATATTCTCAACATGAGAGGTCTGTTAAAAGAGACACGCAAAAAAGACTGGCAAATGTTGATTCAGGATATCGTGCCGGAATAAAAAACAAGCGATAGCATACGAGCTACTGCTTGTTTTTTCCATTTAACTGATTAATACGTGTACGTATTTCGAAAAATACAGATAAAATAAGCATGAATTCAACGATTTTCGTTAATATGCCTAAATCATAAACAAATATACCGATTAACACAATTAACCCGAATATAAATAGCAGAATTGCTGCTATAAGCTGTTGTTTAACCATGGCAGTCGTCACAACTTTACCAGACTGCGTAAGCATTGCATTGTATAAATTAAATAGCATAAATAACCCAATGGATATTAAATAGAGCGCATTGACGACTCTATTCGGATCATTATGTGTAATCCCATCATATAAATTAAAAATTTGTGCCATAAAAAATAATAATGCAAAAAGTCCAATTAAAATATTACCGAACTTCATCATGTACTCCTTTTGAATGTATAAAATAATATAATATACAATTATCATACCATAAATGCGTTTTATCAAATCAAACTGAAGTTAGATTGATGTATTATGGATGATAATAGAGGAGGGATTTACGATGAAAATTTTAATAGCCCCTGATTCTTACAAAGAATGTTTAAGTGCGATGCGTGTGGCAGAATGCATGGCTGAAGGACTACAATCTTCAATACAAGGTGCTGAAGTGATGCTTCGACCGATGGCAGATGGTGGAGAAGGAACGGTTGATGCATTAATCTATGGATTGAATGGTAAGAAAGAAGAGATACATACTGTTGATATGTATAGAAGGCCATTGACGACATATTATGGCAAGCTTGATGACACAACTGCAGTGATTGAAGTGGCTAATATTATCGGAATGGAAGTAACGCGAGCGCGTAATCCTTATCTTGCTTCAAGCTTTGGTGTTGGTGATGTTATACGTCAGTTAATTGAACGTGGATATAAGAAAGTATTTATCGGTTTAGGTGGTAGTCTAACGAATGATGGCGGTGCAGGTTTATTAGAGGCACTTGGATTACAATTTATTGATAATAAAGGACGAATCCTTACTATTAATGGTAGAAACTTATCCGAAATTAGATTGATAAAAGGCCACCTGATACCTGCGCTAAAAGAAATTGAACTTCATTTAATTTGTGATGTGACAAACCCTTTAACCGGTGAGCATGGTGCAACATATACTTATGGTAAACAAAAGGGAATTGAAGAAGAAGAGATGAAAGCTTTTGATGAAAGTATTGCCTCATTTGCTGTTAAATTAGAACAACATTTAAATGTACACTGTCATCATATAGAAGGTGCCGGTGCAGCTGGTGGCATAGGATATGGATTATTATGTGTTGGTGCTGTGATGCATAGTGGTGCTGAATATATTGCAGATATTGTATTGAACGATCTTGATTTAAAGACATTCGATTATATCTTCACTGGTGAAGGGAAAAGTGACTTCCAGACACAGTACGGAAAGCTACCAGTTTGTGTTGCAAATAGAGGGAATGATGTGGGCGTGCAATCAATACTTGTGGCAGGGGGCTTAGGTACAAATTACGAAGCACTTTATGATCACTTCTTAAGTATCCACTCAATTACTGATGGACCGATGTCACTCGATGATGCGATGGATAATGCTGAAAGATTAATCAGTAACACGTGTAGGAATATAGGAAGATTATTGAAATAATTGTTAATATTATTCAACTGTTGTGTATTATTTCCTTTGCTTCATGTATAATAAAAGAAAATAACTGATGGAGGTATTCCAATGAAAAAGCAAATTGTAATGGGGATTGTTGCAGGGTCATTATTATTGTCAAATTCAGCACATGCAGAAACTCGTCCAAGTGATTTACCACGTAAAATTCAAAGCTATGAAGCGGTATTGAAACAATCAGTATATGCATTTGACAAAGCAAATTATAATGTGATTAAGTTATACAAAGGTAGAAAAATCACCATAGTTGAACGTAAAGTGTTAGATGGTTATGACTATTTAATAGCGAAAGGTAACATTTATATTCCGATTAATAATAATACTGTAGCTATCAAGAAGAAAGTTGCCGGAAAAGTAAATTACAATACGTATCGCATGTCTAAAACATTACAATCGGAACTTAAGAAACTTGGCCCAAATCATAGAGACTATGCAAATTACAAGCGCGATGCCATCAGTTATGAGAAAGAAATGAAACGTTCTATTGATGCATTCCTACCTTCACTAATAGCAGTGAAACTGCACAAACAAACAACAATTCCTGCAGGATTAGAAGGTCCTGATACAATGACTTATAAGCAGTGGGCATCTTCGAATTATGCACCGAGTCCAGTGAGAAAAGTGACATGTCCGGTTTCAAAAGGTAATAAACTTAATCTATTCAGTAATTCATTTATCAATCACTTCTTTGGTACTAATAGCTATCGCTTAAATACGACTGCCCCTGGTCAATCATTAAACTATGAGAGGCCTGTATGTAAGATGACTGGAACAGGCTTTGGCTATTTCTTATCGAATGGGAATGTAGGGTATAGTTTAACTGCAAATTATCCTATGAAAGTGAAACAAACAGCTGTCATTGCAACATACCCATATAGTTATAAAACAATCATAGATAAATTTGGTAAACCGACATCAGTTAAACACGTCGTTAATAGAGTAGATGAAACACAAGTAACTTATAATGCAGATAAACATAATGGATATAAAGTAATCGTTGGTTTTGATCGATATAAAGGTAATTTAAAATATATGATTAAAGTAAGAGACTAATAACATAAAAAGTATACAAATTATGCTAAACAAAAAGAGCCAAGTTAGGCTCTTTTTTGTGTACCGTATTTTTTAAGACTTAATTTTAGTAATAAAGCGATCACGAGAATTGAGATGACAGTGACAACAAGCCCACCTTCTAACCCGAAATGCCCACCATTTATAATAGCTTTATCCATATTCGATTCAGTATTTAAGATGGTTGCTGGTAAAGCCTGCCCACTTACTTCATTGCCTAAAAATACACCAAGTGTTATGTTCCAGAAGCTATGTGCAGCGCCTGTCAGCCAAATATTATCAGACCAGTAGAATAATAGTGAGAATACGATACCTGCCAGGAATAAGTTAACAAAGCTAAGGATACTCGTATTCGGATTTAAGAAATGCAGAAATGAGAAGAATGCTGAATTGATGATGATACCAGCAGGCACACCGATTTGATAGCTGATTTTGTTCATCAAGAAACCTCTGGCAATCACTTCTTCAGTTAAACCTTGTATCATAAATAGTCCAATCACCCATGTTAAAGTAAACCAAGGAATACTAGCGTTAACCGTGCTCTGCATTGCACCGAATAATAGATTGATGAGGTAGACGATAATGATGATTGCCATCCCTAGAAGCAATCCGAATCCATATTTAGAAAATACTTTTTCTTTAAAGAAACCCAATGCCTGGACAGGATGACGATAGGCAAATTTATTGATGATCAGACATGCAACGAGCAAGAAAGGAAAGATTAACAAACTGATGAGCGTACTGAGCGGTTCTTCTTGTAATTCAGTAAGTGTTGCCGTTGGATTGAATGCGAGAATAATGGGCACTAATATTAATCCAGCAATGATTTGAACGATAAAGAAGATTGCAAATGCAATAAGTAGCGTCGCGTACCATGGAATATTGCTCGGAGATTTTTTAGATAGCGATATACTTTGATTGAAATTCATAATGTCGCCTCCATATAATTTTACCACTAGTATAGCATAGAAAATTTACCGTATATTGTGAATTTGTAGTATCATAGAATTTGGGTGAAATTTAGAACGGAGATGAACACATGAACGTAAAAAAGATGAGTATTTTATTATCGGCAGCAATTATACTTGTAGCATGTGGTAAAGAAGATACTGCACCGAAAGAAAAAGTGAAGACTGAGCAAAAAGAAAGTGCTGCAGATATCGCTAGAAAGAAAATTAAAGCGAGTCGTGAAAAACATAAATCAAATAAAAATGATTCAAATACGACTGAAACAGAAACAACTGAAACTGCAGCTACGACTGAAGAAGTGAATACTACAGAAGCAGTGACGACAGAAGAAGTTGTCAAAGAGAATGTTAATAATATTACGAATAGAAATACATTAAGCCAGATTATATACAGTAACGATTATACATATGATGAGAAAATGGCAGCATATCAAAGTGGTGTAGCCAATGGTGTGATTCCGCAAGGCACAAACACTTCATCACCAGCCGCTGCATTTGAAAGTGCATTACAAGTAGAGCGTACAGGAGCACAATCTACGACAGAAACGCCAACAGCAGCACCAACAGTAGATCCGAATACTGGATTACCAGTGCAGCCGTAGGGGAGTTTGGATGAATGGGAAATGTTGCGGAAGCGGCTGTATTTAGAATTTACAGCCGCTTTCACCATAAAAATAGAGAAATCAGCTGACTGCTGGTTTCTTTTTATTGTTAAGTTTAGGAGAAGATTATGGATTTAAATCAGGGTGTGTTTATTAAAACACTTCAACATAAAAACAATTATTCAAAAGATGAATTAAAAGCAATGCATGATACTGTAAATAACTTAATAGAAATATCTACATCAGAAAATAAGCCTGGTATGCTTCTTGGGCGTATACAGTCTGGGAAGACACGTAGCTTTATGGGCTCGATGGCACTTGGCTTTGATAATGGCTTTGAGGTAGTGATTATCTTAACTAAGAACGCTAATGCACTTGCACGACAAACGTATGAACGGCTGCATAAAGAATATGAGGAATTGATTGATCTGGACTATATGTCAGCCTATGACATCATGAGTCTACCTGATGATTTACGTAAATTTGAACTAAATAAGAAAATCGTCATTGTCGTTAAGAAAGAAAAGAAGAATGTGGAACGATTAACGAAAGCTTTATTTGAAATGTATCCGGTACTTAGAAAGCGTCAGATGATGATTATCGATGATGAAGCAGATTATGCGTCAGTTGTTTATGATAAAGATAAGGATAAGAACTTAACGGAACTCAAGGTCATTGCATCCCAACTCGATCAAATCAAAAGAGAAATTCCTACAGCAGCCTACTTACAAGTAACTGCGACACCGTATTCACTATATTTACAGCCGGACAGTGAAGTGTTATCTGCACGTGGTTATCAACCGAAACGGCCAGCTTTTACAGTGCTTGTACCGACATATCAGTCGTATGTAGGAGGAAAGTTCTATTTCGAACATTCTAAATATGAAGGTTCTGCAAGTCACGTCTATCAACCGGTAAGTGAAACTGAACTGGAGCTGTTACGTAAAGAAGATAACCGACGTGTAAAAGATGCATATGTACTTACTACTAAACAATTAAATGGGTTGCGCAATGCACTGATTAACTTTGTAGTCGGTGGTAAGATTCGTAACCTTCAACAAATAGCTCAACAGGAACGACCTAAAAAGTATGCTTTTATTATGCATACCATTACGACAAAACGCGCACATATGTGGCAATACAAAGTTGTGTTGAAGATAGAACAGAAGCTCACACAACTGATTGAAGAAAACGAAGCTGCATTTAAATCAATTATTCTGAAAGCATATGAAGGATTTAAATTATCTTCAGAATCAAATTATTTTCCGGATGAAAGCGACGTTTATGAAGCGGTAAAATCAGCATTTCTTGATGAAGAGCTGTTGATTACTATCGTTAATTCAGAACAAGATGTAAATCAATTACTGGATAAACGAGGAGAACTGAAACTTCGAGCACCACTTAACTTCTTTATCGGTGGTCAAATTCTTGATCGCGGCATCACAATCGGCAATTTAATTGGTTTCTATTACGGACGAGATCCGAAGAAGTTTCAGCAAGATACGGTACTCCAGCATTCGCGTATGTACGGGGCACGACCAAAAGAAGATTTGTCTGTGACGAGATTTTATACAACACACAGAATCTATGACGTGATGGAACGTATGCATGCGTTTGATGAAGATTTAAGGAAGGCATTTGAAACTGGACGTAATGCGGGAGAAGTTATCTTTATGATGCATGATACAAAGAAAGACATTGTACCATGTAACCCTAATAAAATTCTGTTGTCGAAAGTGATTACGATTAAAGGAAAGAAACGTTTCTTACCGGTTGGATTTCAGACGAAAAGCCGTAGCGAGATGATACGTCGTACAAAGAAGCTGGATACGATGATACAAGATTTACGTAAGTTTGCCATCGATCAAAATAACAAAGACGCACGTCATATACTCGTACCTGTTCAGAAAGTAATTCCGATACTTAAAGAAATAACAGAATGTCTCATCATGGAAGAAGGGTATGAGTGGAACGTTGAAACTTATAGCGCTATACTCAATTATTTATCAAGACTACCAGGAAACAATACAGGATATGTCTGGATTGTTACACGTGAAAACCGTAATATATCACGCTACCGTCAAGATGGCGTAAGGTTTGCAGATCGACCAGATAACGGACAGGATGAACTTAAACAAAGTTATCAGCTTGGTACGACACATCCAACTGTAATGCTGCTCAGACAAAACGGAAATGAGAATGAAGGATGGCGCGGTGGACCTTTCTACTGGCCGGTCATTGTCGCACCTGCACAGATGAATACGATTGTATTTGAAGGATAAAAATCATGTTAAAGAATACACCATAATTATATTTTTTTAAATACAAACTAAATAAAATAATACTTTTATTATTTCTTCAATATAGTAAAATTTATATTAACAAACTAATTTACTTGAGGAGAAAGCAATGAAGAAATTATTAGCAGCAACACTTATCATTTCAGCATTATTACCGACTACTGGTGCAAAAGCAGCAGTGAATCAATGTGAAATACCTGGCAAATATTATGATTCGAAATCTGTAGATAGTGTGCAGGATTTAAAAGCATTACAAAACGGTACGTATCAGGCACGCGGTGTCAAATTAAATCAGTCATACAAATATGTGAAATCAAAGCTAGGGCAACCTGAAACGCTGGAAATTGAGAAAGATAAAGAAGGAACGATGATGTATGCAGGATATGGTGACTATGAATTTGGATTCTATTCACCGAAACGTTATATTACACGTGATAGTTTAAAACTAATCTCTATCGAAATGTATTTAAACGATAAAGCACGTATGTTACGTCGTGATATCATTGCAACTTTAGGTGAACCAACAGGTAAGTTCCACGATGAGGACTATGCATTAGAAGAAAGCTTCGACTATTTACATGCGAAATATACAGAGATTTCAAAAGGTTATTTAGCTGAAAGTGTTGCGATGTATCATCCGAAATATGATAATCATTCACGTGTATTCTATAAAGGTAACTTTAGAAAGAATCAATTGAAAAATGTAGCAGAAAAATTACCGACTATTACAGAATTAAAGGCAATGAAAAATGGTAAGTATAGCTATAAAGGAATTAAACCAGGAATGTTATCAACAGATGTGTACAAAAAAGTTGGTGCATCTAATACAGAATCATTCTTTATTGATGAAGAAGGGATGACATTGGATCAAACATACGGTGTGAATGATTGGATGATGCTTTCTTATGATTCAGAAAAGTGTGATGGCAAATATAAATTATATAATATTTCATTTGCTTATGAACAAAAGAAGCTCTCAGAAAAGCGTATAAAAGCATTGTTTGGTAAACCTGATGACACATATGGTGTTGATACATATGAAAACGAACAAGGAAAACTTGTAAAAGAGAAGACAGTTGACTATGACAATTTGAGTCTGACGTATGAAAAAGTTGGTAAAGATTATTATGTAGCTGTTGTTTCGTATACAAAATAGTAAACCGTGAGCGATTTGCTCACGGTTTTTTAGTTTTTAGACTTATGAATTTTTACGATGATGCTCTCGTTCAACTGCATCAAGTTTGTTGTCAATTGCTGAAGTATTTTGTTTCGCTGCATTTTTCGATGAGTTAATCATCATAATGACAACCCACGCGATGATACCGAAGATAACCATTAGAAATAAGATTAACGCCAACGACATTGTCATCATTAACATGTTATCACTCCTTTAGTTTAATATTACCCCAAATCAATTGAATTATTCTACATATAAAGTTAATACACTAAAGTAATAACTTGTTAAATACTTCAATAAATTTACATACAAGATATATATTACATGATACAATGAAAGAAAAATACTGGAGGTATCAACATGAAAAAAATTATAGCATCAGCATTAGTATTATCAACATTAATCGGTGGAGGACATGCTGCTGAAGCAAAGTCACAGCCGACATGTAAAATTGAAAAGTCTGTTGATCATAAGTTTCCAAACATTAAAAATCAAAAGACGATTGATGCATTAAAGCATTTAACATATAAATATAAAGGTGTTGGCATCGGTACAACTTATGCAGAAGTACTTAAGAAGTTAGGTGCACCAGAAACGATAAGTTATAGTACATCTGAAGCGGGTAAAGAAGTTACTGCACAATTTGGAAGTGTTATGATTAGTGCGATTAATCAAACTGGTAAGGGTGGATATAATCAGGCAAAAGTTTATAGTCTTGAATTTATAAACCAGGGTGATCAACGTACAACACGCGATGACATTAAGGCGATGTTAGGTAAACCGACAGATACAATGAAAGAGAAATATAGTTTATTAGAAGTTTATAACGATTTCTCAATTTCTTATAAGATCATTAATAAAAGATCTGAAATCATTGAAATGGCAATGACGGATTTGTCTAAGATTAACTCAAAATATAAAGAGAACAATACATCACGCATTAAAAATCAAAAGCCACATAAATTTACAGCGAAAGAATTACTTGCAATCAGAGATGGAAAGTATAATTTCTATGGCTTGAAGTTATGGATGACACCAGAAGCGGCAAAGAAAGCTGTTGGAGGAGCGAATGAAACTTCAACGACACGTATTGGTAAAGATTATTTAATGACACAAACATACGGTAAGGATGATTTCTTAAGTGTGGATTACCGTTCTAACGATTGTGGTAAGACATACAAAATTTCTAACTTTATGGTCGATTATGATTTTGCGAAACAATCATTAACTGATATTGAAAAAGTAGTCGGTAAACCAGATCGTTCTGAAAAGGGCAGCTATGTTGAAGAAGAGAACGGTGTGAAGGGTAAAAGAATTCCTACAGTAATGAATGAATATGGTCACTTAGCATTAAACGCTGAAAAGATTAATGGTAAGTGGCATGTTTTAGATATTCAGTATGTGAGATAACAAATAAGGACCACATGAAAATTGATTCATGTGGTCCTTATTTTTAATTATTCATATATTTTTCAATCAGAGTATTTAAATCTTTTATATTATTACTCTGTTGTTTTAATAAAGCTAATAATTCAGGTTGACTCATTTTATCGACTTCTATTTCTTTAGTAGTCGCTTTATTTGTGTGGACGGTTGTTTCGAGTTGCGTTTCATTTATAGAATGTTTATCTGTGTCTTTAATATATGCTGTCATTGCTTTTTGAGATGGTGTATAAATTGTAGACACA
Source organism: Macrococcus epidermidis (assembly GCF_024205965.1). Taxonomy (NCBI): domain Bacteria; kingdom Bacillati; phylum Bacillota; class Bacilli; order Caryophanales; family Staphylococcaceae; genus Macrococcus; species Macrococcus epidermidis. Next base: position 504,826 of record NZ_CP073819.1, read on the forward strand.
TTGCTTGTAGATTGCTGCATTTTAACTTCGTCATGCATTAAATTATGACCTTCTATATCAACAACAGGAAGGATACGATCTAACCATTTTGGTAGATACCATGATGCTTTACCAAATAATAAAGTTAGAGCTGGAACTATCATCAATCTCACGATAAAAGCATCAAACAGCACACCGAATGCTAAAGCAATTCCCATCGACTTAATCATGACATCATCCTGGAATACGAAACTGATGAAGACACTGAACATAATAAGTGCAGCAGCAACAATTACTGGGCCACTTTCTTTTATTCCTACTTTTAACGAATGTAAATTATTTTTAGTTTTCGAATATTCTTCGTGTACACGCGACATTAAGAATACTTCATAATCCATAGCTAATCCGAATAATAATCCAATCGTGATAACTGGTAAGAAAGCTAGTAATGGCCCATTTGCATCTATACCAAATAATTCACTCATGACACCTTGCTGCATTACTAATGTAGTAAAACCAAGTGTAGCTAAAAGTGATAATAAAAATCCGGTAACTGCAATTAATGGGATTAATAATGATCTAAACACGATCATAAGTAATACGAAAGCTAAACATATTATAACACCTGCAAATAAAGGGATTGCATCATTTAGTTTCTTAGACATATCAATGTTAATGACAGTCTGGCCAGATATTTCTGTTTGATAATCAAATTTGTCTTTTGCATCTTTATTATAATCACGTAAATCTTTTGCAAGCTCATTCGTTGATTTTGCATTCGGTCCTTTTTCAGGAACAATAGTAATCAATGCGTAGTTATTATCTTTTGCCATCTGTGGTGGAGATACAACATCCACATGATCCATATCATTAATATCATTAATAACTTGCTTAACATTACTTTGAAGTACTTTAGGATTGTCTTTATCGGCAGTAGTTTTTATTAACATTGGAATAACCCCGTTATAACCTTCACCGAATTCATCTGAAATGATATGATAAGCTTTTCTTTGTGTACTATCTTCAGACTTCATTCCGTCATCAGGTATACCTAAACGCATATCATTTACAGGAATAATTAATCCACTTAGAAAAACTAAGCCTAAGAGTGCTGCAATCCATGGTTTACCTAAAACAAATTTTGACCAGAAAGTATCATAATGTTTCTCTTTCCTAACAGTTGCTTTTGGTTCTATTTGCTTATGAAATACACTGATTAGCGTTGGTACTAAAGTTAAAGAAGTTAATACTGCAAATAAAACACTTAATGCTGAAGCAAGCCCCATTACTGATAAAAACTTAATACCTACAAGCGATAGACCACATACAGCGATCATGACTGTAATACCAGCGAAGACGACAGCACCGCCAGCAGTTCCTAATGCAAGTCCGATAGCTTTGACATGATCTCTTTCATGTTTCTTGATTTCACGATAGCGATATAAAATAAATAATGCATAATCGATACCAAGAGCGAGACCAATCATTACAGCTAGTGTCATTGTGATATTGGGAATTTCAAAGATATGCGTAAGTAAACCGATAATCCCAACACTTGAAATTAAACCGATGAGAGCACTAATAATTGGCATACCTGCAGCGATTAGAGAAGCGAAAGTAATCATTAATATAATAAATGCAACACTAATGCCAATGACTTCACTAGTTACACCCAATTCATCTTCTGCATTCATCCCACTACCTGTTAATTCAATCTGTAAGGTAGTATCTTCTTTTAATTCCTTTACTTCGTCTTTAACTTTATCGATAGACTTTTTATTTAAATTAATTGGTTCAGTATCATAGGTGACATCTGCATATGTGGCAGATTGATCTTTGTTAATAAGTTTCATCTCATAAGGATTAGAAACTTTATCGACATGTTTATCATTTTTTTTAATATCTTCCAACATCTTTGTAACCGCAGTTACATTATTTTTGTTTGTAATTTCACCATCTTCATTTGATTTTAAGACAATACGTATCGTTGCTTTACTACTATCTATACCGTACTTATCTTCAATCTTTTCATTCGTATCAAGTGATTTGATACCATCCATCTTAATCTCGTTAGAGAAAGTTGGCGGATCTATAGCGATAGGTGTAAGAATAGATGCGATGATGAGCACCCAGATAAATACACCTGCTAATTTATGCGTTGCCATAAAACGCCCTAGTTTGTTTAAGAAATTTGCCATAATTTGACCTCCTATTTAATCTACAATATAGTTTAAATATATTGTGTTGTTTGTGTGAATTATAATACTAAGGATTACGATATAGGAAAAGAGATAAAAAATTTGTACTGTATAGATAATCTACAGAATAGGAGAATTGTATATGAATGAGAATGATTTGAGAGTGAGAAGAACGAAAAAAATGTTGATTGATGCGTTAGGTAATCTTTTAGAAAAACATACCTTTACCTCAATATCAGTCAATATGATATGTGATACAGCTATGGTACATCGAACAACATTCTATAAACACTTTTATGATAAATACGATTTGCTAAGCCACTGGGTGCATCAAATAGCTGGAGAATATGAGAAAATTCCTTTTGAGCGAAGAGTGAAATCACCATTTCAATCCCTAAGTTTAGTGTTCTTGAAGAAATTTGAAGAAATCGATCGAAAGCAGGAAGAGGACCAACAATTTAGAGAGACAGTTATTAATGATTTCGTAAAGCTGTTTAAAGAAGACTTAGAAAAGAACATCGATAAAATTGAATACGAACAATCTATACCTGAAAGTCTTGTATTCTTTATGTTCAGTTCCAGTATACTATCAATTATTGCATGGGCGAAGCACGAATCAATTGATTTACAACCTGAAGAATTGGACGCATTGTTTTTAAAGATTAACCAAATTAAATTAAAAGATTTAAAGTCATAAAAGAGAACCTATAATAAATATAATAACTTACCACAATTATAGGGCTGATTAATTGTGTTGCTAAACCATACTAATATATTAACGCCTAAAGCAAAGTATGGTTGATAGAAGAGATAAAACAGAAAAACATGATGAATTCAATATATCATTCAAATCTAAGAAAAGTGTCAAACAGTAGTATTTGAAGGATAAATATTAATAAATTTATCTTGTAAATGATATACAATTAATATACATTTAAGTAAATAAATTTATGAGGAGACCACCATGAAGAAACTGATAGCAGGCGTATTAATTGCATCATCATTAATATACGCACCACAAGTAGATGCGAAATCTAAATCACTTTGTAGCATACCAGGTAAGATGTACGACGCGATATCTATCCATAATGACAAAGATTTAAAAGCAATCAATGCTGGGAAGTACACATTTAAAGGTGTTAAAATTGGTAACACGATGAAATATGTAAAATCAAAGTTAGGTAAACCAGAATCATTTATAGTCACGAAAGATAAAACAGGAACTACCGGTTACTTAATGTACGGAGACTATACGTTAACATTCTATAGCCCGAAACGATTTGTAAGTGATGATACATTGAAGTTAAGTGCAATATCGATAATACTTGAAGAAGCACAGCGTATATTGAAGCGAGACATTGAGTCAGTCGTTGGACCAGCTAAACAATCAAACGTTGAAATAGAAGGTGAAAAGATTGATATATTCAATTACTTGAGTGTACAATATTCACCAATTTCTAAAGGTAAATTAGCTATCATGGTGCATATGATGAAACCTTCATTATATCAATCAGATTCAGTAGTCAGTAAAGATAACTTAGTAGGAAATAAACTTAAAAATTTGAAACCAAAGAAACTTACGACAGCAGAACTTAAAGCATTAAATAATGGTAAGTTTAATTATAAAGGATTAAAGTTTGGTGCTTCACCGGCTACAATTAAGAAAGCAGTTGGCAATTCTAATTCAGATGACTATACGAATGAAGAAGATACACATACTTTAACACAGAGTTATGGCTATAAAGACTGGATTGAGCTGGAATATACCGCAGATAAATGCGACGGAAAGTATATCTCGGATTACTTATCATTCGATTATAGTAAACTGAAAGTTACAGAGAAAGAAATGCGTGCAGCATTAGGTAAACCGTCAGACAGCTATACGGATAGTTATGAAGATGATGAAAAGCCAGGGAAAATGATTTATACAAAGACACTTGAATATAAGCACCTTGACGTTAACTTAGAGAAAGTTGGTAAGACGTATTACGTAGATTATATCGATGTGTATAGATAATAAGAAACACCGTGAATTATTTTTCACGGTGTTTTCTTTTGTCTGATAATGTTAATTTGTATAATGTAATCGTTATGAATAAAATACTAATAATAAGAAACGCAATATAAAGTATACGGCCAAATGTAGACGTTGAAATCATAATACCAACCATACTTAAAATACCGACAAATAAATAACTGAACATCATTAAACAATCGCTAATCAGTAAAACCTTGCGCGTAGATCCGTTGTAGAATAGTTCTACTAAATCTTTAACAATAATAGCAAATAAATTCAGTGCAATGAGGATGTAGATGAGATAATCCTCAAGCGGCGCATCAGCAGTATAATGTTTAAAAATATTCACTGATAGAAATGTAATAACAAAAATATTAATATAAAATAGCAGTTTACTTTTCTTGGTCATTAATAAAGTCCTTTCTATTTTAAACCTTTATATTTCATAATAGATTTTAATTACAGTATACAGCAAACAAGGATTTGGTAGTAGAAAAATAAAATATATAAAATTGCTAAAATTAATAAAAAATATTATAAAAATTGTATAAAAACTGAATGATATAATAATAATTATCTTTAAAGGAATAATATTCAAGTGATATAATATAAGCGTGTTTTGTAATAAAAATAATAAAAAATGAAGAGGGAAGACTAATGAAAAAATTATTATTAACAGGTGTCTCTACAGCAGTATTATTAAGCTCGGCATTCGTTGCAGCACCAAAGGCAGAAGCGGCAACAGAAGCGAATATTAACTACTTAAGTTCATCAGTAGTTAAAAAAGCGAAAGCTGGTAAGTTAACGAAAGATGGTATTCAAATTGGTAAATTGGCTTCATATTACAACAAATCAAATAGATATGAAAAAGATGGTACACGAGAATTTGGAAAAGGTAATGTATATTGGGGTAGCGCAGATGTAGCTTTTGTAGATTTTCAATCAAAAATTTCGTCTTCTAAGCGTAAAGTAACTCGTATTGTTGATAAAAATATTGATGATAAGAGAACTATTGAGCAAGGTGAAATTGAAGGGAAATATGGAAAGCCGTTAATGACGGATACTGTTGTTGGTGATTATGGCGAAGCTAAACGTGTAGATATGTATAAATATATTACTTTCTTCTATGAGTGGGATACAGACGATGATAAAGCACCAATTTTAACAGGTGCAGTTATTATGCATAATAAAACTAAATCAGCGCAACAAAAATGGTTTGATTATGCAACAGGTGAAGCGGATTACACAGCTAATAACATGAATGAATATATCACGTCTAGCGAGTGGGCTGGATTATAAAATAAAAAAATGAAACCTCAAATGCGAGGTTTCATTTTTTTATGTTCTAGTGTTTAAATTTTGCCTTCTATACTTAACGATTGTTACAACGATCATCAGTACACTGATGATGATAAATAAAAAGTAAAGGATTGTATCAAGAGTGTTTACTGCATATTTCATCGCAAAGATACTTAAGATGAATATGCCAATATAGATGATGATATCAAAGATAGTTGAAATAATTAGAGATGATTTCCCGTAAAATAATTCGATTAAATCGTTATTGATTAAGCCTAAAAATGTTAGTGCAATAATCGCATAGATTAAATAATCAGCAGGCGGTGCACCTTGAGATATATGTTTAAAGACGTTAATCGATAAAAATGCTACTAAAAATAAATATACATAGAAGAATAGTTTGTTATTCATAATTTCCTGCCTTTCAATGCTTTCTTGTATTATAACATTGAATGAAGGTTCTCTGAGTTGGAATTTCATTTTGAGGGTAAAGATTTGTAATAGTGTATTGGAGTGAGCGGAATGAAATTAACGATTCAGGAGTTATATGATAAATTGTATGACAATCTCGGACCACAGGGATGGTGGCCGGCTGATAATCCGTATGAGATTATTGTTGGTGCGATTCTTGTGCAGAACACAAACTGGCGCAATGTAGAGCGTTCTTTAAATAATTTACGAGAGAAGACGCAGTTTGATCCGGATAAAATATTGGCGTTAGATCTAGAAACGTTACAAACTTGTATTCAACCAAGCGGGTTCTATAAGAATAAATCAAAAGCAGTGCATAGTATCTTTCAGTGGCTGAAAGAACATGATTATGACTTTAAAGCAATTGACGCAATGTATGTTGAAAGACTACGTAGTGAGTTATTAGCCTTGCCAGGCATCGGACCAGAGACCGCAGATGTATTGCTCGTCTATGTGTTTGACAAGGTCGTGTTTATTCCGGATACGTATACACGTCGTTTGTTTAAATTATTAGGTCACGTTGGAAGTGACAGTTATAAAGGATTGCAGGAAGCAGTTGAATTACCAGCAGACTTTACACCAGAACATGCGCAGGAATTTCATGGATTGCTTGATGAGTTCGGGAAACTGTATTTATCACCAAAAGGTGTGAAGAGTGAGACATTTTTGGATGAATATTTTTGTTAAATTAATATACAGAGGAAAATATTATGATAATCAACCCAACAGCGAAATCAATGCCGTTATTTAGTGCAATACCAAAAGTGAAAGACATTGAAGAAGCAAAAGAATACTGCAATGAGAACCCAATTTATTCATGGCACGCAAATTATTATACGGTGAATCGTAAGAAGATATTGATTCTTGTAAATGATTTAACATTGCTTACAATTGTAATTCAGGATGTGAATGCAGAACGTAAAAAATATCTGGATCATTTAATTCGTGATAGCATCTTTAAAATACTTATGCGTTGTGGCATAGCACCTGACAAAATAGAACGATATATGGATAATGCGAATGAAATGCTTATAGGTAAGGGACATAAGAGAAATATAACCGCTGTTGTAACTCAGCAAATTATGGCGGCTGAAACATTTGAATACCATGAATTATTATGGGCGGAACTTATGGATATTTATAATAACATGATATTTAGTACTACAAATTATGTGAAACCGATTGATAAGACGATAGAAGTGTTTGAGGAGTTATAGAAAAAAATAAATATAAAGAGGTGTTTCCCGTGATGACGATGCCGGATATTTTAGATAAAAAGATAATTAAACGATTAAAGAAAGGGAAATTTCATTATAATGGTGCGAAGCTTACGATGTCGTATAAACAGATCAAGGACAGATTAGGTGATGCACTGGATGATAAGCCAAGCTCTGATTGCCCTGGTAGTAAAATATATGACGCGAAAGCATACCCCGAAGTGATAAGTTTTAGCTTTGCTGGAAAACCTAAATGGAAGAAGAATAAATTAAAGCTAATCACGATTGATTATAATCATTTAGACCAATTTTATGATATAAAAGCGAAAGATATTAGAAAAGCATGGGGAAAACCTGATAAGAAAAAGAAAAATTCTTTCGATTGGGATGATGAAGGAGAATTTGATACGTACACATATCGATATGGACATGCGTGGTTATGGTTTGATAAAGAAAAGAATCTGTTTGCGATGACATACTTAAATAGAAAGCTACAGAAGAAGTGGGCAGATATATAAGAAATTTGTATTTATTTATAAATATAATGCTATAATTGTAAATAAATACAAGGAGGTTGTTGGGATGAAGAAAGCGTTAATATCAGCACTATTGTTAGCAGGTCTTGTGGGTCAGGTCAATATCGCAGATGCACAGGGAGAAGTTAAGCCATGTTACACAGCAAGCAAAGTACAAGTTAAATCACCAAATATCTTAGAAAGTAAGACGATTAATGCAATAAAGTCAGGGCAATACAGCTTTGGTAGTATTAAATTAGATATGACTTATTCAGCAGTGAAGAAAGCTTTAGGTAAACCAAAGATGGAAATGATACAGCAGAATCAATTTGGGAAGATGGTTACTTTAAAATACAATCATTTGACACTTTCTTTATTCTCTAACGACCGCTACGCGAAGACAAATACAGTGAAAGTGATTGGCATTACATATAACTTTCCGAAAGAAAATAGATTTGATATAAAACAATTGCAATCTAAGTATGGTAAAGCTGAAGATATTACAACTGGTGTAAATGATAAAGATGTGAATTACAATAACTACTACTTAAAGTATAAGAAATCAGGTAAATCATGGTTACTCAATTCTATGGATCTAATGACAAAAAATGAACCTGTAATTGATGAAAATACTATGGCAAAGAATAATAAAAAGACGAAAATAGCCCATAATGGCGAGTATACAATTACGAATTCGGATATTAAAAACATGGCTAAAGGAACGTTTGCGTTAAAAGGTGCAAAATTGAATATGACAGCGACTACTGCAACGAAAGCAATAGGACAGGCGCTTGAAGATCGAACAGTTATTACTCCAAAAGGAACAGATGTATTTCAGGAATATGCGTTTGGATCAGTGCATGTAAGATATCAATCTAAAGATTGTGCTTCGTCACCAGGGCTTAATCAGATGATATTTGATTATGATAAACGTGGTCTAACTTTTAGTAAGATTGAAAGCTTAGTTGGAAAAGCAGATCAAACTGTGAATGGTAAAATGGATACTACGTATGTTGGCAATAAAGAAATTAAAGTGAAAACAAGAACAAACACTTACGGTCATTTAATTGCAATAGGTCAGTATTATAAAGGTGCATGGCATGTGACAGAAGTGCAGTATAAATAATTGAATAATTAATAATTGGTGGAAACCAGCTTAGGCTGGTTTCTATTTTTAAACATATGTAAAAAATAATAAGTCTTCTATATACTAAGAAGATTGAAAATAATATAATAATTTCATTAGTTAATTCAAAAGGAGAATATAGATGAAAAAAATAATGTGCTTATTTTTAATATTCGTTGTATTCATAACTGGTTGTGATAATAGTACTGATTCTCAAAAAGAAAATGAAGACTTAAAGCGTGAAACTAAGAAAGATACTAGTAAGGCTAAAAATAAAAAAGAGATTAGTACAATAAACGATAAAAAGAATATTACCAGTACAGTTGAAGATGCTTCTGAAGAAGAAAAAAATTTAGAAAAAAATGTCTCTACGAAATCTTCAGAAGAAGTAACAAAACCTTATATAAATTTAAATAATGTAGTAGATCGAAATATATTGCATAGTATAATTTACAATAATAATTATAATGAATATGAAAAAAGAACGGCATATAACAGTGCTTTAGCAAATGGAATATTACCGCAAGGAAATGTCATAGATGGATTAACAGTAGATGCCTATGAAAGTTCTTTACGAGTGGAAAGTGGAGCTGAAAAATTAGGATATAATCAAAATAACGTTGAACAATCAAATACAACTCGAGATGTTAATGCTGAAATTAATAATGCAAAAACAAAAGATGAATATATTAATGCACTTAGAAAAAAATATAATGGTGGTTTATCATCGGGTGAAATACAAACGATGTATGCTATAGAACAAGGCTACTATGATGGAGATGATGCTGAAGAAGTTTATGAAGAGTTGAAAAGACGTGAAGCGGAAGTAAATGCTGGAATGTATAATCAATATAAAAAATAATTGCATATATAAAACCAATTAAAGATATTCCGAATATTTATTTGATGATTTAGTAAATTACTACAAGAAAATAGTATGAAAATATAATTGATTGGTTAAATGTAAAATAGAAAAATTTTATATTAGTTATAATAGTAGAAGGAAGTATACTAAAGCGATATGATATCAAATGAAGATAGACAACATTTTAACGTAAAGGAGTACATCCGTGGAGAAAGTAAAAATTAATTATTATGACTTTAACACAAACGTATTACCAAATATAAATGATCCAGTATTAGATGGATATCCAATTGTATACATATTAAATAATAATTCAGCTAATCCCGAAGCTTACATTGGTCAAACTGTTCAAGTAAAAAGTAGAATGAAAAATCATTTAAAGAATAAAGATAGAAAGAAACTGGATAAAATGATTCTAATAGGACACGATAAATTTAATCAATCCGCAACTTATGATATAGAAACAAATCTTATTAATCATTTCATCGCTGATGAAAAATATAAGTTACAGAACAAAAGTCAGACTGCACAGCAAATAACACATAATTATTATGATAAATCTTATTATCATTCTGTAATTTTTGATGATATATGGGATAAACTAAGACAAGATGGTATCGTGAAACATACAATTGAAGATATTCGTAATAGAGATGTTTTTAAACTTTCACCATTTAAGGAATTGTCTGAAGCTCAAATGGACCTCAAAACTAAAATAATTGAATTCTGTAATAATCATATCAATGATGATACAAAAGCTGTATTTTTAATCAAAGGAGATGCAGGCACTGGAAAAAGTGTGGTTCTAAGCTCGACATTCAATACACTTCAAGACCTAGCTAAAAATAAAGATTTTCTTTATTTAGAAAATACTCTTGAGAATAATTTATATAACACGAAAAACTATTTACTTGTAAATCACAATGAGATGCTTAAAACTTATGAAACTATTTCTGAAAGTTTACCAAATTTAAAGAAGAGTAATTTCTTAAAGCCAACACCATTCATAAATAAAAGTAAATCTGGAAAAATATCAGCAGATATTACATTAGTTGATGAAGCACATTTATTATTAACAAGATCAGATAACTTTAACGCATTTAAAGAAAATAATCAGTTAGAAGAAATTATTAAGTATAGTAAAGTAACAATTATCGTATATGACGAAAGACAATATTTAAAGATTAAATCTTCATGGACTGAAAATTTATTAAACAGATTATTAAAAGGAACTAATAGCGAACAATTCAGATTAGATAGTCAATTCAGAATGCAGGCTAATCAAGATGTAATTAACTGGTTAGATGCTTTCGTGAACAAGGATATAAAAAGAATACCTTATTCTAATAGTGATGAATTTGAATTTAAAATATATGGTAATGCAGGGGAAATGCATAATGCTATAATTGAAAAGAATAAAGAGTATAAATTATCTAGGGTTGTTTCAACTTTTGATTATATTCATAAGAAAGATGGTAATGATTATTTTGTAGATGAGCCTGACTTTTCGCTAGCCTGGAACAGGACTGATTATAAAAGTACTTGGGCTGAAGAGCCACAGACAATTAAAGAAGTTGGATCAATATATACGATACAGGGATTTGATTTGAATTATGTCGGAGTAATACTTGGCCCATCTATCGGATATGATAAAGAAAATCATCGTTTAAAAATTGATGTTTCCAAGTATAGAGATACTGAAGCATTCAGACAATCTTCTGAAGAGATTAGAACTAAAGAAGAATTATTAAAAATGAAAGAGCAAATTATATTAAATTCGATGAATGTGCTTTTAAAAAGAGGAGTCAAAGGATTATATATTTATGCAAGTAATGAAGAACTTAGAAAAGTATTACTGAATGGGGGTCTTCCGATTGAATCAGGAAATCATTGATTTAATTAATAAGTTTAGAGAAGAACGAAACTGGAATAAATATCACAATCCTAAAGATTTATCATTGTCATTAAGTATAGAAGCGGCTGAACTTCTTGAAAACTTTCAATGGATATCAAGTGAAGAAGCGGTAGAAAAGAATAGAGATAATATTGCAGAAGAATTAGCGGATGTTTTTATATATGGCATACAATTAGCAGAAGAAATGGGATTTGACATAGAAGAGATTATTAGAATGAAGATTAAAAAGAACGGTGAGAAATATCCTAGCAAGTAACCATTAGATATGGATATTTATTGAATATAAATACTTAAATTAAGAAAATAGCTAATGGGGATGATTAAGGAAATGTAAATAGGCTCTAGAACGTATGAATGAATATTCATCGTTTTAGGCCTTTTTCTATTATAGAAATAACTTTCGAAGTAGAATGATTATTGACTAAACTCCAAAAATACTATTAATTAAGATGTAGTATAAGTTATTCCTCATCATGAAATTAATAAAGTTAAAATTATTTTCAGAAAATTTAAATATAATCTTATTATTTTGTGAGACTTATATTAGAATTAAATACAAGGTATTTAAATTTTAGAAGGAGGGAATTATATGTTCCGTCAAACGGATATGAGTATATGGCAAGGAAGATTAGATCATGAATCAGATAATAGTCATTTCAGGATATTTCAAAGTATACATAACAATCCTGATATAGCTTCAGATTATGCGATATTAGGTTACGCAATTGACGAAGGTGTTAGACTCAATAAAGGACGTATTGGAGCTAAACAGGGTCCGGAAGCTATCCGTAGAGCATTTGCTAACTTACCTAATTTAAGTGATCGACAGTTTATTGACTATGGTAATTATTATTGTGAGGATGAATCTTTACTAGATGTTCAGAAACAATTTGGTGATAAAGTTGCGGATATTCTTCATAAACATAAGATGACTTTTCTTATTGGTGGGGGACATGATATTGCGTATGCCCAGTATCTTGGTATGAGAAAATTATATCCAAATGATAGCATTGGTGTTATTAATATTGATGCTCATTTTGATACGAGACATGAAGAATATCCTACATCAGGAACAAGTTTTTCATACATTCTTGAAGATGGACATAATAACGGTTATTTAGTATTAGGGATTCAGAGAGCGGGTAACACTAAAGCATTATTTGAATATGCTGAACAAAAGAATATTGATTATGTTCTAGCTGATGATCTTCAAGGTAATATGAACAGTGTGATAGAAAAAATTGATTCATTCATTGAGCAATATGATCATATTTTACTAACTTTATGTATGGATGTTATTGACAGTGCATATGCTCCAGGTGTCAGTGCTCCAGCTGTTTTTGGATTAACTCCTTTCCAGGTTAATACTATGTTACAAACTGTTATGAAAAGTGAAAAAGTAAATAATTTTAGTATTGCTGAAATGAATCCTGAGTATGATAATGATCAACGAACTGCTAAGTTAATTGCTCAAATAATGCATCGTACTATTTTTTAATTAAAACCAACAAAGGGGTAATAAATATGACAATAACATTAAATGATATTACAACAGTTTTGCTTGCTTTTATTGTATATTTGGTTGGAGAGTTTTTAATAAAAAAATTAAAATTTTTATATCGTTTTGCGATACCAGCGCCAGTAATTGGGGGATTACTGTTTGCTGTAATAGCATGGATATTATCGAGTATGAATATACTAACGTTTAAATTAAATACTGACTTTCAGACTTTATTTATGCTTGCCTTCTTTACGACGATTGGATTAGGCGCTAGTTTTTCATTAATTAAATTAGGTGGAAGATTATTAGTGATCTATTGGTTAGCATGTGGCTTCCTAGCATTAATGCAGAACGTTATTGGTGTGAGCATTGCATCGATGTTCGGAATGCAACCTTTAATGGGAGTAGTTATGGGTGCAGCATCTATGGAAGGAGGACATGGTGCAGTTACGGCTTACGGTTCAACAATTGAAGAAATGGGAGCTACCGGCGCATTATCAATTGGTTTAGCTTCTGCTACATTAGGTTTAATTTCTGGTGGGCTAGTTGGTGGTCCAGTTGTACAAAGTATGATCAGAAAGTTTAATTTAAAGCCAACTGAAGAAAGTACAGAATTGAATACCCATTATGAAAGACACGAAAGTATTGATTCAAGTCAATTTATCATGACCTCAGCTGTTATTGCATTTTGTATGGCGATTGGTTCATTACTCGGAGAGTGGTTTACTAATGTAACAGGATTTGCATTACCTGGTTATGTAGGAGCTATGTTTTTAGCGGTTATTGTAAGAAATGTTATTGAAGGGATTAAACCTGAAATTATTAACCTCAAAATTAATAGTATGATTGGCGATATAACACTTGCTGTGTTCTTATCAATGGCGTTAATGAGTATTAATTTTGCTGAAATCTCAGGAAACGTAGTACCAATTTTTGTCACACTTATCGCTCAAGTACTATTTATTGTATTGTTCGGTCGATTTGTATTATTTAATTTATTAGGTAAATCATTCGATAGCGCAATTATGATAGCAGGGTTTTTAGGACATGGATTAGGAGCTACTCCTAATGCGATGGCAAATATGGATTCTGTTACTAAACAGTTTGGTCCTTCAAGAAAAGCGTTTTTAATTGTACCAGTCGTAGGTGCATTTTTAATTGATATATTTGCAGTACCGATTATTATTACAACTATGAATATGTTTGGAAATTAGTTGTTAAGTTTTATTGTCCTCAAAAATTTTATTTTTGAGGATTTTTTTTAAATATATAAATAAATTATATGATGAATATTGAAAATAGATTAATTAAATAATTTATTATCTTAATAACGGGTATATTCATTTAGAAATTAAAAATATATTTTGGTGAGAATGACTTAAATTTATAAATTAAGGTGTGAACACATTGAATAATCAAGGATACAAAACTTACACAATTTCAAATAACCAAATAACAATTGAATTAACAAATCTAGGTGCAATTATGAAAGGAATTTTAGTTCAACATAATAAAAAAGAAATAGATATTGTTCTTGGATTTGATAAAGAACAGGATTACTTCGAAAATGATTCAACTTATTTTAGTGCTGTAATTGGTCGTAATGCCAACAGAATAGAAGATAGTGTGTTTACATTAGAAGGTAATAAGTATCAATTAGAATCAAATGATGGTGATAATAACTTACACAGTGGTTCAGAAGGCTTCAACAAGAGAGTATGGGATGTTAAATCATATGATGATCGCAGTATTACTTTTTCAATTCTTAGTCCTCACTTAGATCAAGGATTTCCTGGGGAATTAAAGATGGAAGTAACATACGCACTTAATGACGATAATGCGCTAGAAGTGACTTACAAAGGTCAAAGTGACAGATTAACTGTATTTAATCCGACGAACCATAGTTATTTCAATTTAAATGGGCATGATAGTGGTGACGTTCTACATCACGAGTTATGGCTAAATAGTCATAAATACAGTGAATTAAATGATGAAAGTATTCCTACTGGTAAACAGATAGAAGTGACGGATACGAATATGGACTTCACAGAATTGAGAAAGTTCTCAGAAGATAAGACGGATGAATATGATGATAACTTTATTTTAAATAGTAATGATATTCATCAGAAAGCTGCAACGCTTATTGGTGATGTTACTGGTATACAGATGGATGTTTATACGAACAGTCCATGTATTCAACTTTATACCGGAAATGGTCTAGATGATGTATATGGCAAGAATGGTACGGTTTATAACAAACATAGTGGTGTGTGTTTAGAAACACAATTTGAGCCGAATAGTGTAAATTCAAATAATCCACCTTTAATTGATGGTGAGCTAGAATATAAAACGATTTATAAGTTTTCGGGATTTTAATATAGATCTAGACTGTGAAATATGCTGCAAGTCTGATTAAATAATTGAAATCCGCTTATATGTAATGTATCGATTAACAAGAAACGCTTCAAGTGGGGTTAGTATATCTAACCCCACTTGCAGCGTTTTTTATAAAATATAATCCACTCGTACACAAGCCTTTCTATTGGTTATACGAGAGGAGAAGAATTAATGGTTTTTCTCTGAATCTATTTAATAATCTACTTTATCACTGTTACTAGCAAAGAGGAAGATATCAGTCACTTTGCCTTTTTGATCGAAAGAGAATGATATTTCGCCGTACTTTGTAGGCACAGCTAAGCCTGTAATTTGTGAGTCGTCTGATTGAGTTCTTGTAGCTACCTGACCTAGGTATGCTTTCTCAATTGTCTGTATTGAAATTTTACCTTTTTTAACTGGTAAATATATGCCGATAATTTTTCCGTCTTTTTTAAATGCAACAGTATCGTGTTTTTTCACTAAATATTTCTTATCAAACTTTTTCTTATACTTAAAATCATGATACGCCTTAATTACTGGTTTTAGGTTTGTTTTCCCGAGCTGTGTCGTTACTTTCCATCCATTAATTGTTACATTACTTTGTTTCACAGCATTAATGAAATGTTTATCTGTTACAAATTGATAGCTATCTCCAGTGTAACCGTTCCATTTGTAATAAGGCTTAACTGATTTAGCAGTTGTTGTCTTAGCATCAACGGTTTGCACACCGTTCATAGTCATCAGTAAAGTTGTTGCAATCCCTAAACTTAATATCACTTTCTTCATTATAAATCCCTCTTTTCTGGCGTTTTTTAAACCCTATAATGTTATTTCTATTTTATTATAATACATTTTTTTACATTATGGAATTATTTATCTATTTGAGTATGCTAGTAAAATTATGTTTATTTTCTTGAAAACAATTTATATTTATAGATATAAGTGATAAATGAGGTGTTCATATGACTGAAAAAAAGTTGAATCAAATTTTAGAAAACTAGGAGCGTATTGAAAAACGATTAGAGAATATTGAAATGTTGCTTGTAAATCTTGCAACGTCTTTCGGTGAAGTTGAAGAATACGTTGATGTGTCATTTAAATATGATTTAATTCAGGAAAAATATGCTGATAATCATTTATTTCAAAAATTTTTACGTGACTTAGAGGAAGAGATGGATGAAGATCTACCGTTTTAATTGATTGTTATAGAAGATTAACGTAATAAAATATGCTATAATATTTCTATCACTCGTAATTCTTCAGCAAGCGTGACCCGCATTCGTATGATTGCGACCATAAGCTACGTGTAATCGTAGCCGCCCTGGAGTGGAGGATACATTAATTAGATTATTATGAGATTATATAGATGAACGCCTTTCAAATTGATTGGAGGGTGTTTTTTTACTATGTGACACATATATATTAAATTTGATTATTTTATAAAATTTTCTAGAATAATTAAGCGCTACCATTTATAATTTTTATAATAAATATTATGAATGAGGTGGCATATATGGTTAAAAAAGGTATTGCAGCATTATTATCTGTTGGATTATTAGCAAGTCCGGTACATGTTACAGAAGCCAAAACAGCAAATGCACCATATTTAATGTATCAAATTACAACAGCAACAGGTTTCGTTAATGGTTCTGGTGATGAATATGCAACGGCATATGTTTATCGAGGTAATGTAAAACTAGGAAGCACAAAAACAAGTAAATATGGATACTTTCATATACCAATTAGTGCCCCGAAAAAAGGTCAGGTTTTAACTGTATTTACAGTGAAAAACGGTGTGAAGAGTAAAGTTATAAAATTTAAGGTAACTAAAACAAACACAAAAGTTAAGCAAAAGAGTTTAAAGAAGTTTACTACTGAAGATAAAAATAAAATCAATAAAGAAATGTATAGATATTTAGCAGCTTATGCAAAGAAACATAAGAAAGGAGTTTCAGATTACTATTTCTCTCATGGTTCAGCAGGTTACGGAGACTGGTATGCAATCACTGATCAAGGGTCAGTACAGACACAAGATAACAATTACCCAGGATATTACGGATTTCCGTTACATGATGTAGGTGGTTTTATTATGTATACACCAAAGTCAGGTCAATATGGTATTGAAAGAAATCATTATGAAAAGATTACAGGTTTTGGTGGACTACATGAACTGTATAAGCCAAATACATCTGCTGTTAAATATATGATGGCTGATAACGGTAAAGTTTATGAAATTAAAGGAACGACAAATAACACGAGCGGGTTATATATTCACCCGGCAACAGGATTTGGTGAACTGACTGATAAAGGGACTTATGGACAGTATGGTCCAACTGTAAAGTTTAAACCGACGACTAATAAAGCATTGCAACAAAAGTATACAAGTGTGATCAAAAAGTATGTCAAAAAATAATTATAAAAATATGTGTCATTGAGTAGATAAAAAAACAGAAATTCCGTTCGGAGTTTCTGTTTTTCTTAAAATTACCTTAATAATCATCGAAAGCCGATTCTAATCTTATAACTCCATGATATGATGAGCGTAAGATTAGGAGGAGTAATATGGGATATATTCTAATTATGGTAGGTATTTTAATATGTAGCATGCTCATTTTAGTATTCGCCAAGTTACTGCATTTTTTGATTAAAGAAAGATTAAAGCTACAAACGATTTATACAGCTTTAATGGTAATCGTACTACTGCCATTACTTACAATATTGATTTATAATGAAATCGGAAACTATTGGTCTAACCCTACTCAAGAAGATTCCAAACGATTGGGAGAGATGATTGTAAAGACAATCAATAGCCCGGATTATAAAAAGATTGCGCGTAAAGAGACAATTTATGCGATTGAACCTATGATGTCACGTTTTAACCGTCCGAAAGATTCTTATTTATATGAAGTAAATGTCGCGACAGACAAAGATACATATACTTTTTCTTGTGATGAGAATGCATGGGTGAAAGCACCTAAATGTAAGAAGATAAGAGTCGGTGGATGGGGCGGAGCATTTTATTATGAAAATGGTCATACCTTCTTCAAAGGATATAAAGGCTTTAAAGATGGAAAGGAGCAATGATAGTCACTATCTGAGGCATATAAATATCCCCAAAATAATCATTCAAAAGTGACTGCTAAAAGATGGATTACATACTACATTACAGTTAAGTGATAATATAAACAAAGGGGGTTAACAGATGAAAAAAGTTTTAGTATCGACACTTGCTGCTGGGTTGTTATTGTCATGTTGTTCTTTTAATGAAGCAAGTGCAGCAACGAAATATAATTTAACATCAAAGTCAGTTGCGGATAAGATTAAACACAGTACTTTAGCACCAAACGGTATTAAGATAGGTAAGAAACTGAAAGAATATCGTTTCAAGAAAGCATATACATTAATGCAATCGACTCATGGAGGTTATTCACCACTAAATCCACCGACAAGATTAATAGATGAAGTAAGTACAGTTGGTGCAACAGGATTCTCAGACTTACAAGAGCATATTTCTTTTGGAAATCGTAAGGTGAAACGTATTGTATTATCAAATTATTATAATACAAATATGAATGCGATCCGTAAGGTCTATAAGAAACCTGTTCTATCAGTTACGAGCAGATCGAATATGGGTGGAATTGATATTGTTCAGGACCATTATAAGTTTGCAACGTTTGTATATACGAAGTTTGATAAGAAACTGATTAGTGTACATTTAAATAACTTTAAAACAACTGCTGAGATTAAGAAATTCAGCAAAGTACTTAAGACCAAAGAATACTATCCAGCAATTAAGAAAAGTGAATGGAAGTAAAGACTGAAGTCCAGATGAAAATCTGGGCTTTTTTTGTGGTAAAAAGTTAATTCAGTAAGACAAAATTTGTCTGAAAATGAATATATAATTTATTAAGTACATAATACTTAAACAAAATACATAGAGGTGAATGGCAATGAAAAAAATGTTAACAGTTATTCTTGCAGGGTCGATGTTAGTAGGATTAACAGGAACACATGATGCAGAAGCGGGTACAAAATTAAACTTATTAAGCAAGTCGACAATCAGTAAGGCTAAAGCTGGTAAGCTTACTCTTGATGGTGTTCAATTAGGGAAATCTATTGGTTATTATAAAGGTAAGAAAGGATATAGAATTTATGAACTACCTTATTATCCTCTTAATAAAGACGTCGATTGTGTTGTGACAGGTAAGTATGGGGAAGGAATTGCTCACTTTACATCTCATAGACCTATTAATAAAAGGTATATTACACAATTAACATACTCACCAAAAACTGAAAAATATAATATCTCTACCATTAGAAAGTATTATGGTAAGCCGATAACTAGTGCATATTATGGTTATACAATGGATGGAACTGTGGAACTAAAAGTTGATTACTATAAGAACGTTAGATTTCAATATTTAAGACATGTTGATATGGTTACGAAGAAACGTTTAACACCATATATATTATATAAAGCTCAATTGACGAAAAGTAATACCTTGCAAAAAGTTTATGGGTGGAAAAGAATTGATAAAAAATATGGAATTTTTTCAGGAGGACCGGCAGTTTTAACTAAAAGTGAATGGAAATAATGTTATAAATCTCAGGGAATTATTATTGAGATTCTCATAATAAAGAGAACCATAAAATACTTCGGAACCGACAGAAACTGACTTATTAGGTTGTTATGATGAAATTGTATTGATTAACTGTAGAGGAGAATGACGATGAAGAAATTATTAGTTTCGAGTGTTGCAGTCGGTTTATTAGTAAGTGGATTAGTAAGTGTAAATGAAGCGGAAGCAGCAAAAGCGAATATTGATTATTCAAATCCAAGTGTTGCGAAGAAAGCTAAAGCTGGGAAACTGTCTATGGATGGATTTGTGATCGGTGCGAAAGCTTGGAAATACAATAATTCACAATATTATAGAGATGGTTTCAGAGAATTTTGGCCAGAATCACAAGATGGCTATCATCCAAATGATGATGATGAAGATGATGTTGCTTACGTTGATTTTCAATCTTCAAGTAAAATAAGTAGTAAAAATAAAAAAATTACACGTATTGTTGATAAAAATATTAGAAAATTTAGAACAATTTACAGATCTAAAATGTTAAAGGTATATGGTAAACCTTTAAGAACTCAAACAACTATTGCACCATATCATTATGACTATTCAAGAGTTGTAGATGTTTATAAAAATATTACATTCTTTTATTCATATAGAGAAGGTGACAATGAGCAGCCAATGTTATCAAGCGCAGTTATTTTCCATACGAAAAATAATTCTGATTTAGAAAAATGGTATTATTATGCAGCAAATGATGCTGGATCTAATGGAAATAATATGACCGAATATATCAGTTCAAGCAAGTGGGCAAGTTACTAAGTTCAATATACTTATAGATAGAAATATACATCACCGAGACTTTTGTCTCGGTTTTTTCATTTTCTGATAGACAAAAATTATATTATGCTCCATTATATTAATTATCATATAATAATTAAATATAATATAAATTTGAGGTAGCATAGATGGAACAACACTTTGATAACAAATCGGCAGCAATGTTAGACTTATATTTTTTACTGAATAATAATAAGTATGTTACTTTAGATTATTTAATGCGCAGGTATAATCGTACAGAAAGATCGGTATTACGTTATGTGAAAGGGTTAGAAAATTTTATTAATGCAAGTGAACGTGAGTTAGATGAGCACGCTGAGCTAAGCAAGATTGATTATTTAAGACATAAAGGTGCGTATACATTAGTCTCTCCTCAAGTGGATGATCACACTGCGGCGTTATTAAGCATGCTGATTCAGATTAAAAGCTTAACGCCGTATTTATCTAAAGAAACAATAGAATTTGTTAAGAGTACGTATAAGACACATAATATTAAACAGCATTATATCCATGCGTTTATGAAAGATTTTGAGATGGATCAGGAAGTGTTCCCGCCACACCTTTTAGAAATTCAGGAAATGATAAATAATCATGTAAAGATGAGTGTGACTTATTATGATGAGGATGGTAATGAGATAACTGAGCGTGGAATCACTCCGATTCGTATTTCATACCAGTATTATCACTTCTATTTGCATTATTTCTATAAAGGTAAAGTGAATACCTTAAAGATGATTGACATTATACAGGTGAAGCAATATGGTAAGAAGGAAGCGGAAAGAGAATTTGATACGAAATCAAAGCTTATTTTAGAAATTGATGCTTCATATTTTCAGACGTTTAAAGAAGAGAATCCTGTGATTAAGCGTGAGTATTTAAGATTACCAAACGGGAACTATAAAATTGCAGTGAATATGACAGAAGAGGATGTTTATTTTCTGTGTTATCGTGTGTTCCCACGTGTAAAGATATTAGAACCTGTTGAGTATGTAAATTCATTTAAGAACAAGATGAAGGGTCTATATATGATGTATGAGGAAAGTGAGTAACATTTTTTCTAAATAAAACCCGACAGTGCCATCCACTGTCGGGTTTTGTTATGCATTTAGCAATTCATACGCCCCGGCTGTTACTGCCAGGTCATAATATGCGGCGCCAACTGATTTAAAGATGGTTACGCCTTCTGTTTCATTTTTGTCAGTTAAATCTTTTAATAACGTTGCCTGGTTGAAATCGAAATGCCCGTCTTGTTCAGCCTGAATGAATTCTCCTGCTTCATGCTGTGCACCATGTAAATCATCCAGGACAATTGTGTCTGCGTGCTTGATTGATGCTGTATCGATTTCTCGCATTTCAGGTAAGTATGATCCGACACCATTAATGTGTACGCTTGCTTGGAGGTCTTTATGGTCAAAGACACTTTCTTCTGAGCGTGTGGCACAGTTTATGATATCGGCATTTTTAACAGCTTCTGTTACATTCTCGAACACTTGAATGTCACTTGTAACACCAAAGTCTTCAAGCTTTTGTTTAAAGTCTTTCGCTTTCTCATAAGTTCTATTATAGAGATTAATCGTCTTTATATTCCTTACTTCAATAACCCCCTAAAACTTTCTTTTCTAATTTTTTCTCCATACATTTCTCCCCTATGTTGTGCATGAAATTAAACAGTACTTAAATCATCTTATTATTAAAAGAATTTTCTAACAATTGAATTTTTAAGAATTATTAGAAAATTAAACTGATATTTCTATGAGGTTATTGCACTTAAAAAGTATTGAAAAAGTGTTAGATAAAAAAGTTATGCAATCGTTTGCAAAAAAATATTGCACTATCAAAAATAATGTGATAATCTTTAGTTGTATTAAATGAAAACGTTTTCCTAAAAACTAAACAAAAGGAGATTGACGATGAAGAAAAAGACGTATTTATCGTGGGTAGCATTAATTGTATTAACCCTTGTATTAGCGGCTTGTGGTAACTCAGGCTCAGGCGGAGGTACTGCAAAAGATGGAGACAAAACAACAGTAAATGTATTCCAGTTCAAAGTAGAATTCAAACAGCAGTTTGAAGATATGGCAAAAAAATATATGGCTGAACATCCTGATGTTCAAATCAATATCGATACTGTTGGTGGTGGTAATGACTACGGTCAAGCTTTAAAAGCAAAAATCGCTTCGAAAAATGAACCAGATATTTTCAATATTGGTGGTCCAGAAGATTTAGAAGTTCACAAAAATCGTTTAGCTGATTTATCAGATATGAAAGCTACTAAAGCAGTAATTAACGAAGATTTATTAGCACCTGTTCAAAAAGATGGTAAAACTTACGGTATCCCAATGAACCAGGAAGGATATGGTTTAATCTACAACAAAGAAATCTTCGAAAAAGCTGGTGTTAAAGCTGAAGATATTAAAACTTTAGATGATCTAGAAAAAGTTGCAGAAAAAATCGATGCTAAAAAATCAGAGTTAAAACTTTCTGGCGTATTCGCTTTACCTGCAAAAGAGAAATGGGTGTTAAGTGACCATGCTTCAAGCATGTTCTTAGCAACTGACTTTGATAATGATATTAAAAAAGCTTCTGAAGCAAAAACGTTAACATTCTCTAAAGCTGATCAATTAAAACAATACTTAGATATTCAAAACAAATATTCAAAACAACCTGTTGCATCTTTAGATTACTCTCAACAAGTTGAAGAATTATTCTCAACTGGTAAAGTTGCAATGATTCAACAAGGTAACTGGGCATATCCTACAGTTGAAGGTGTAAACCCAGAACTTGCGAAAAATATTGGTTTAATCGCAGTTCCAACTGGTGATAAAGAAGTTACAATGCCAGTAGGGGTTGCAAACAACTGGGCAGTTAACAAAAAATCAGATGAAAAAGTTCAAAAAGCAGCAAAAGATTTCTTAGACTGGTTATATACTTCTGAAGAAGGTAAGAAAATCGTTGTAGAAGATTTCAAATTTATTCCTGCTTATAAAGACTATGATACTGATAAGATTGCTGATCCATTATCAAAAGAAATCTACAAATATTCACAAGAGGGTAAAACTTCTGCCTGGGTATTTAAAGGTTATCCAACTGGATACACTGATGACGCTTTAGGTGCTTATTTACAAGATTATTTAACTGGTAAATTAACATTTGATGAAGCAATTAAAAAATCACAAGATGCTTGGGCAAAAGCACGTAAATAAAAACTTAAGGGAGAACGCTTCGGTGGTTCTCCCTTTTTTAAACAAAGGAGTGAGCATATGAAGACGAAAAGTTTAGCTTTCTGGTTATTTTTATTACCTGTATTAGTAGCTTTATTTATGGTAATTATTATTCCGTTTATATATGGTATTTACTATTCATTTACCAATTGGAATGGAGACGTTAGTCAAACACCTGGATTTGTAGGGTTTCAGAACTATGTTGATTTATTAAAAGACGATACATTTATCAATGCATTAATGTTTACATTTAAATATTCGATTGCGGCGATTTTCGTCATTAACTTTATCGGTTTAAGTTTAGCATTAATTGTAACAAGTAAGATTAAATCAAAGAATTTACTAAGAACAGTATTTTTCATGCCCAACTTAATCGGGGGATTAATTCTAGGGTTTATCTGGCAGTTTATCTTTACGAAAGTATTTGCAATGATCGGTGAAGCAATCGGTTCTACTGCGCTGCAAGGTTGGTTAAGTGATACACATACAGGTTTCTGGGGAATGGTCATCCTTTCAACATGGCAAATGGCAGGTTACATTATGATTATCTACATCGCATATTTAGAAAATGTACCAGATGATTTACTGGAAGCGGCGGAAATTGATGGTGCGAATGCTTGGCAACGTTTCAAAAATATTACCTTCCCAATGGTAGCACCTGCATTTACAGTATGTATGTTCTTAACGTTATCAGGTGCATTTAAAATTTATGATCAGAACTTATCTTTAACAAATGGTGGCCCAGGTAACTCAACGAAAATGTTAGCGATGGATATTGTAGATACAGCATTTAAGATGAATCACATGGGTGAAGCACAAGCGAAAGCGGTTGTATTCTTCCTTATCGTAACAGTGATTAGTTTAACGCAAGTATACTATAACAAGAAACGTGAGGTGGAAATGTAATGGCTAAAGTCAGAAGATGGGGATTGGAAATATTAGCAATTATTTTAGGTTTAATTTGGTTATCACCGTTTTACCTGATGATTGTAAATGCTTTTAAGACAAAGTTAGAAATCTTTGATAATACTTTAAAACTTCCGGCAAACGTTACTTTCCAGAATTTTAAAGATGCTTTTGAACAGTTATCTTTTTTACGTACATTCTTTAATTCAGTGCTTGTATCAGTGATAGCAGTAACATTAATTATTATTTTCTCAAGTATGGCAGCATACGCTTTAAATCGTAATAAAAGTAAGGTTTCAGGCATCATATTCTTCTTATTCGTTGCAGCGATGCTGATACCTTTCCAATCAGTAATGATTCCACTTGTTAAGATATTTGGTGATTTACAAAGCTTAAATATCAGTGGATTAATCTTTATGTACTTAGGTTTCGGTGCAAGTTTATCTATTTTCCTATACCACGGTGCATTACAAAGTATCCCGAAATCATTAGATGAAGCAGCTATGATTGATGGTGCAAGTAAATGGCAGGTTTTCTGGTATATCATATTCCCGATGTTAAAACCAATTTCAGTTACAGTAGGTATTTTAAATATTATTTGGATTTGGAATGACTACCTATTGCCAAGTTTAGTATTAGGTGCTGGTCAGGAAACAATTCCACTTAAATTATTCTTCTTCTTTGGACAATATACGAAACAGTGGCACTTAGCTTTAGCAGGATTAACTTTATCAATCATACCGGTTATTATCGGTTACTTCTTTGCACAGAAACATATTATTAAAGGCGTATCGGATGGGGCTGTGAAATAGTTGGTAACAATCAAGGATGTAGCTAAAAGAGCGAGTGTATCACCTTCTACTGTATCGCGTGTGATTAGTAATCATAGCGGTATCAGTAGTGAAACAAAGAAGAAAGTACAGAAAGTAATGGACGAAATAGGTTATACACCAAATTTATCTGCACGTTATCTTGTAACGAAACAGACAAAAACAATATTACTCGTGTTAAAGACTGCTTCGATTGAAATGAGACAGAACCCCTTTTTCACTGACGTATTAATCAGTGTTTCAAAGGTCTGTAAAGAGAATGGATATTCAACGATTACGACAACAAGTATCGATGAGCAAGCACTATTTAAAGAAGTTAAGAATTATTTAGATAGTCGTATGATTGACGGTGTTATTTTACTATACTCAAAACAAGACAAAGTAACAGATTATCTAAAGTCAAAATCTTTCCCGTTTGTAGTGATCGGTAAAGCGCTTGATGATAATTATCCTGTTATGTATATCGATAATGATAACGTAAAGGCAAGCGAACAGTTAACGGAATATATGGTAGAACTTGGTCACAAAAACCTACTATTTATTCGTGAACAAGGTGATTATGAGGTAAGTAAAGATAGAGAATGGGGATTCATCAATGTTTGCAGAAAACACGGTATTGATTATGAAGTATTAGAAGGCACGCTTGAATTAAAAGAAGCTGAATCTATATTTAAAGAAATTAATATTGAAAGATTTAGTGGTTTGATTACATCAGACAGTATGATGAATTTGTTAGTTTTAAATATACTTTATCAGATGAAAATTAATGTACCTGAAACAATACAGACCGCAACATTTAATGACTCATTTTTAAGTGAAACTGCATGTCCATCACAAACTGTCGTCAATATTTATCCGGAATCACTGGGCAAAGTAGCAGCAACGAATTTAATTGAACTATTATCAGATAAAGCATTTCCAATATATAACGTGATTATTCCTACAACAATAATTGAAAGAAACTCAACACAAATGATTGGAGCGAGCAGATGAATATTACAGTATGGAATGAATATAGACACGAAAAAGAATCAGAAAAAGTGAGACTTCATTATCCAGAAGGGATTCATAAAGTTATTGCAGACTTTCTAGAAGGTGATGTAACGACCGCAACACTTGATATGCCTGAACATGGTTTAACAGAAGAAGTCTTAAATCGAACAGATGTATTAATTTGGTGGGGACATAAAGCACATGATGAAGTCAGTGATGAAATTGTTGAGAAAGTGCATCAAAGAATTTTAGAAGGTATGGGGTTTATTGCCTTGCATAGTGCGCATTTCTCAAAAGTATTTAAGAAACTCATGGGTACAGGCTGTGATTTAAAGTGGAGAGAAGCAGGAGAAAAAGAAAGAATCTGGGTAATCAAACCTGCACATCCTATCGCCGAGGGTCTGCCAGAATACTTTGAACTCGAAGAAGAAGAGATGTACGGTGAACACTTTGATATTCCGGCACCAGATGAATTATTATTCTTAAGTTGGTTTGAAGGTGGAGAAGTATTTAGAAGTGGTGCTACTTTTACACGTGGTAATGGCAAGATTTTCTACTTCCGTCCTGGTCATGAAACGTATCCGACATACCATAACGAATATGTTCAAAAAGTCATTAAAAATGCAGTGAATTGGGTGAAACCAACTCAATCAACATATCCAACGTATGGTAATCATCAACCGATAGAATCGTTACAGAAAGGTGAATAATATGGCACAATTAAATGTAGGTATTATTGGAGTAGGTAGCATTGCTACACATAGACATATCCCTGAATATCAGCTTTTAGAAGATGTAAATATCGTTGCATATTGTGATATTGTACAGGAGCGTGCTTCTGAATATGCAGAACAATTTGGTGGCAAAAGTTACGATAACTATAAAGCATTACTACAAGATGATTCAATTGATGCAGTTAGTATCTGTACACCAAACTATTTACATGCTGAGATTGCGATAGAAGCTTTAACAGCTGGAAAGCATGTCTTATGTGAAAAACCGATGGCAACAACGATTGAAGATGCAGAGCGTATGATCGAAGCAGCAACAAACTCAGGAAAACAATTAATGATTGCTCAAAATCAACGATTTACAGAAGCACATGAACTAGCTCGCGAAACACTTTCACAAGGTAAGCTAGGTAAAATTTATTCATTCAAAACAACTTTTGGACATGCTGGTCCAGAGTCATGGAGTGTGGACGGTGCAAATAGCTGGTTCTTTGACAAAAGACGCGCTTTTATTGGAGCTATGGGAGATCTAGGTGTTCATAAAATTGACTTAATGCATTATTTATTGAATGAAACGTTCACTGAAGTTGGTGCGATGATCGAAACAAGTGAAAAAGAAGGTACTGTTGATGATAATGCAGTCTTTATTTTGAAAACTAAAAGTGGTGCTATAGGAACAATGAGTGCTGCATGGGTGTACAAGGGTGAAGAAGATAACAGTACAATTATTTATGGTGAAAAAGGCATATTAAAACTTAACACAGATTCTGAATTTAACTATATCTTTATTGATGAAGAAGGCAATAAAGAAGCATATAAATTAGGTAAGATACAAACAAATGACGCACAAACGTCAACAGGTACGATAGAGCGATTTATTGAAGCGATTCAAGGTGGTCAACCAGTACCAGTAGATGGGCAGGATGGATTAGCATCATTAAATGTAATCGTAAAAGCTTTACAATCAGCACAAGAGAAAAAAGTGGTGAAGATTTAAATGGAACAAGTAAAGATTGGTATCGTTGGAGCAGGAGGAATCGCAACAGGTAGACACATCCCTACATTCCAGCAGTTCCAGGAAGTTAGTGTAAGTCATATTTATGATATCGATGCTGAGAAAGCAAAGATTGTGGCAACTGAGTTTGGTATAGAACATGTTTGTGATACGTATGAAGAAATGCTTGAAGCAGTAGACGCAGTAATCATTACTACTCCGAACAAGTTTCATGCACCTTATACAATCCAGGCACTCAATCGAGATGTTCATGTGATGTGTGAAAAACCGATGGCATTAACGAGTGAAGAGTGTGATGCGATGATTGAAGCAGAGGAACGTAGTGAAGGCGTATTACATATCGCATATCATTATCGTTTCATGAAAGAAGCAATAGCAGCTAAACAAATCATTGATCAAGGCGGTATCGGTGAACCTCTTGTAATTAACGTTAAAGCAATGCGACGTCGTAAAGTACCTGGTTGGGGAGTGTTTACGAATAAAGATCTGCAAGGTGGCGGTTCATTGATTGATTATGGATGTCATCTAATAGATTTAGCGATGTGGCTAGCAGGAGATATTAAACCTATTGAAGTAAATGGAACGACATATAATCGTTTAAGTAAAGACAACCATGACATCGTCAATGAATGGGGAAATTTTGATGCATCCACTTTTGAAGTAGATGACCATGTTACAGCATATGTTAAGTTTGATAATCAGGCTTCAATGTTATTTGAAACAAGTTGGTCAGCAAATATTGAACATGATGAAGAATTCATTAGTATAGCAGGTACTAAAGGCGGCATTAATGTATTTGATATGAAATACAATACAGCTTCAGAAGGTTTGATGACGACAACCACGATAGATTACGTGCAGGAGAAAAATACTTTCGAGTATTTACAGGCTAGCAATTTTATTAGAACAATCTTGCATGATTCAGTATTAAAAGTGAAATCTGTTGAAGCACGTAACGTATCTAAAATAATTGAAGCAATTTACTTAAGCAGTGCACAAAACAAAGCGATAAAAATTCAAAATAGTTAGGAGAAGATCACGATGAAATTAGGCGTATTCAATCCTTTATTTAATGATTTATCATTTACAGAAATGTTAGATTATGCACATAAAGCAGGTTTAGAAGCAGTTGAAGTAGGAACAGGAGGAAATCCTGGTAGTGCACATATTGATGTAGATTTATTGCTGGCATCAGAAAGTGCACGTGAAGAATATTTAGCAGAATTCTCAAAAAGAGGATTGATGATCAGTGCATTTAGTTGTCACGGTAATCCGATTTCACCAAATGAAGCTGAACGCGTTGATTCAGACAATGCTTTAAGAAAATCAATTAAACTAGCATCATTGATGAATGTTCAAGTTGTGAACTGCTTTAGTGGTACAAGTGGTGCAGATGATAATAGTAAATATCCAAATTGGCCGGTAGTAGCATGGCCAACCGAGTATAAAGATATTTATGAATGGCAATGGGAACAAAAACTTATTCCATATTGGAAAGAAATAGCGGAACTTGCAAAAGAGCATAATGTAAAGATTGGTATTGAGTTACATGGTGGATTCTTAGTGCATTCACCTTATACTATGCTGAAATTACGTGAAGCTACAAATGAATATATTGGTGCAAATTTAGATCCGAGTCATATGTGGTGGCAAGGTATTGATCCCGTAGCAGCAATTAAAATTTTAGGTAAAGAGCATGCGATTCATCATTTCCATGCTAAAGATACATATATTGATCAGGATAATGTCAATATGCATGGTTTGTTAGATATGCAGCCGTATGGAGATGTTCTAACACGCAGCTGGACGTTTAGAAGTGTGGGTTGTGGACATGACAAATTCGTCTGGTCAAATATGATGAGT
The DNA here is from genome assembly GCF_024205965.1 of Macrococcus epidermidis. NCBI lineage: Bacteria > Bacillati > Bacillota > Bacilli > Caryophanales > Staphylococcaceae > Macrococcus > Macrococcus epidermidis. The sequence continues at coordinate 535,275 of NZ_CP073819.1, forward strand.
GCATTAAGAACTTATGGCTATGATTATGTAGTCAGCATTGAACATGAAGATCCATTAATGAGTGTTGATGAAGGTTTTAGCACAGCAGTTAAGAACTTAAAAGAAGTACTAATAAAAGAAACGCCTGCAAACATGTGGTGGGCATAGGAGTGATATCATGGCAAATATTAAATTAGAACATATTAAAAAGACATATCCAGGTGGCAATACAGTCGTTAAAGATTTCAATCTTGAAATCCAGGATAAAGAATTCATCGTATTCGTTGGACCTTCAGGGTGTGGGAAATCAACAACATTAAGAATGATTGCAGGACTTGAAGATATTACTTCAGGTGAATTTACAATTGATGGTGTAAGAATGAATGACGTTGCACCGAAGAATCGTGATATCGCAATGGTATTCCAAAATTATGCGTTATATCCACATATGACGGTATTTGATAATATGGCATTCGGTTTAAAATTAAGAAAATTACCGAAAGATGAGATTAAGCGCCGTGTACATGAAGCAGCTGAAATATTAGGACTTACAGAATATTTAAATCGTAAACCAAAAGCATTATCTGGTGGACAACGTCAAAGGGTTGCACTAGGTCGTGCAATTGTCCGTGATGCAAAAGTGTTCTTAATGGATGAACCATTATCTAACCTGGATGCTAAATTACGTGTCCAAATGAGAGCGGAGATTTCAAAATTACATGAAAGAATTCAGACAACGACTATCTATGTAACACATGACCAGACAGAAGCGTTAACGATGGCATCACGTATTGTCGTATTAAAAGATGGAGATATTATGCAGGTTGGAACACCGCGTGAAGTGTATGATCATCCTGAAAATATATTTGTAGCGGAGTTTATCGGCTCCCCACCAATGAATATCTTTGATGCAACACTTACTGAAAATGGTGTAGTTATCGGCAATAAAACATTTGAAGTTCCAGGTGGTATTATGAAATCATTAAAATCTCGTGGATACGTGGGGAAAAATATTAAATTTGGTATCAGACCAGAAGATATTCATGATGAGACTTTATTTATCAATGCTTCATTAAAAACTTCATTTGATTCAACAGTGACAGTAAGTGAGTTACTTGGTTCTGAAGTGATGATCTATTCTCAATTAGAAGGACAGGAATTTATTTCTAAAGTAGATGCACGTAATGATTTATATGCAGGAGATAAGATTACATTAGCATTTGATATGAACAAAGCACATTTCTTTGATGAAGAAACAACAGAAAGAATTAAAAATGTAAACGAGTAAAAGTGCACGAAGGAGAAAGCGATGAAAAGACAGTGGTGGAAAGAAGCGGTTTGTTATCAGGTTTATCCAAGAAGTTTTAAAGATTCAAATGGAGACGGTATTGGTGATATTAACGGCATTACTGAAAAGTTAGATTACTTAAAAGCATTAGGTATTGATGTCATCTGGGTATCTCCAATTTATGATTCACCAAACGATGATAATGGTTACGATATTAGTGATTATCAAAATATTATGAGTGACTTCGGTACGATGGAAGACTTTGATCGATTATTACAAGAAACGCACCAACGTGGTATGAAACTTATTATGGATCTTGTGGTTAATCATACAAGTGATGAACATCCTTGGTTTATAGAAGCAAAGACATCTGAACACTCAGAGTACAGAGACTGGTATATCTGGCAGGATAGTAAAGATGGAAAAGAACCGAATAACTGGGCAAGTATCTTTGAAGGATCTGCATGGGAATATGACCCGGTATCTGAACAATATTATTTCCATACGTTCAGTAGAAAACAACCCGATTTAAACTGGGATAATCAAGAGATGCGTCATGCAATTTATAATATGATTAACTGGTGGCTGGATAAAGGAATTGACGGGTTCAGAGTAGATGCTATCAGTCATATTAAGAAATCATTTGATAAAGGTGATATTGAAAACCCAGTAGGATTAGAATATGTTCAATCCTTTACAAGACATATGAATCAGCCTGGTATACAGACGTACCTTGAAGAATTAAAGAGAGAAACATTTGAGAAGTACGACATAATGACTGTTGGTGAAGCAAATGGAGTTACAATTGAAGACTCAAATGAGTGGGTTGGAGAAGAAGATGGCAAGTTTAATATGGTCTTCCAGTTCGAACATCTTAAACTTTGGGAGATTCATGACAAGAAACTCAACATCTTAAAATACAAAAATGTATTGAATAACTGGCAAGTTGGACTTCATAACAGAGGATGGAATGCGCTGTTCATAGAAAATCATGATAGACCAAGAATACCGTCTACATGGGGTTCTGAAGACTATCGTATGGAAAGTGCAACTGCTCATGGTGCAGTATACTTCCTTCAGCAAGGAACACCTTTTATTTACCAGGGTCAGGAAATTGGCATGACGAATTATCCGTTTACTGATATTACTGAATTTGATGATGTACATGCGAAAAATATCTATAATATGGATCTTGCTTCCGGTAGAGAATCAGATGACATTATTGCAGACTTGCAACTCAATTCTAGAGATAATTCTAGAACACCGATGCAATGGGACAATAGTGAAAATGCTGGATTTACAGAAGGTACACCATGGATGAAAGTTAATCCGAACTATACTATGATTAACGTGCAGGAAGAAGAAAGAAATGAGCATTCAGTATTAAACTTTTACAAAAAAATGATTCAGTTTAAAAAATCACATGATATCGTTACTTACGGTGACTTCAAATTAGTTTATGCAGAAAATGAACATGTATTTGCATATCTGCGAACGTTAGATAATGAAAAGTTATATGTTATCGGAAATTTAACTGATCAGGAAGTGACATTACAATCAGAAAATATTCAATATAACTCAGAAGATATCGTTTTAAATAACTATGCAATTGAAGCACACAATGACACATCATTATCATTAAAACCATTCGAAACAAGAGTATATTATGTGAAATAAAGAAAATCCCTTGAGTTTTCAAGGGGTTTTTACTATATATTATAAAAGTTATTCACCTTTCTTATGCTCGATCACTTTACTACCTTTATTCTCAGCAATTTCTTTTGCACGGGCAACTGCCTCTTTTTTCGTATCGAATGTTTGAGATGCACGTTTAGAACCTTTTGTCTTCACTTTCCATGATTCATCTTCGTAATACACTTCAACATCATTATCCATTAAATCAACATTCACTGAATCGTCTTTTTTATGCTGAGTGATCTTTTTATTTTTTAAATCATCCAGTTCGTCTTTTGTCGCATCTTTATACCAGTCTTGAGCTTGTTTCGTGGCGATAGGGATTAAATCTTCTTCTTTGTAACCTTGTTTCAACATTGCGTTACCGATATCGATGGCTTTCTTACGCTCGAGTTCATCAAAGTTCTTCCAGCTATTAGGATAATCTTTCATTGTCCACATGTCGAAACCTCCCAAAAATTATATTCAATTTATATATAACCTGTAATAAATTTCTTAAGCACTTAATATTAAAAAATTTATTTTACTAACAAATATAGTTATATATTATTATGATGATCTCACGAAAGAATGCAGTTCTATTATCTTTAAGATGAGGTTTAATATCTGATAAAATAAATAAAAGGAGTGATAATGTGATTACAGTAAATATTTATTATACAGGAATTAACGGCAATGCACGAAAGTTTGCTGAGGAAATGAAGCGTACAGGGATAGTAGACAGAATTAAAGCACAACCAGGGAATACGCGTTATGAATATTTTATACCAGTTGATGATCCTGAAACAATCTTATTAATCGATAGCTGGGAGAATCAAGAAGCAATTGATAAACATCATGCTTCTGAAATGATGGCAGAAATAACAGAGCTGCGAGAGAAATATGATTTACGTATGAAAGTAGAGCGCTATGTATCGGATGAATTAGGAGAGCGTGATGCGAAGTTTATAAGAGAGTAGACCTTCCTTTATTGGGAGGGTTTTTTTGTATATAAATTAAATAAGTATATTAAATATTTAATTAATTTATATTAATCTAATGATATACTTAAGATATAGAATAATACCTATAATTTAATAAATTACTATATAATGGGAGCGTATATTATGATGAAAAGAAACTTAACAATTGGTGCTATGATTATTCCAACCTTATTATTAGCTGCGTGTAATACAGAGAAAAAAGAAGAAACGGTTAAAACAGAAGAACAATCAACTGATAAAAAATCTGCAAATAAAACTGATAATAAGACATCAACAGCAACTGAAGAAAAACAAGATGACATTAAGAGTTCGATTGATACAGAAGCATTAAAGAATATAGATACACTCTCAGACGATTTTAAAAATGAGTTTGAAAGTAATAACCAGATTGGATATAAAGGATTAGTTAAAGGTTTAACTTTTAAAGAAGTTAAAGCTGCAATGGGTGATTTTGAAATTAAGAATCTTTATTACAAAAATCATGGTGTCGTATTTCAAGAATATCCTAACATAGAAATTATTTTTGGTGATGGTTCAGAAGGTGTACCAAGTGATAATGAAAAAATATCAACAATTTACTTTAATCAAAATGGTACATTAATTCCCATGGAAGATTTAGAGCCAGTATGGGGAACACCTAAGCATACTGGTTTTTGGGTTGGTGGCATATTCTTAAAGTATTATGAAAATCCAGATGGTACCTATACGGAAGTTGAAATCGGCAGAGGAGAATACTCAGGCGTACGAAAGTTGACTAAAGAACAATATACCGAAGCATTACGTTCAAGTTATACAGTTAGTGATACAGATTTAACATTAAATGTAATGCATCATAATGTTGCAGAAGGATTGATCAGTAACTTCTTTAGTATTGAGAATGTAAAAGTAGGTAGCGATGCGTCTGCAGTTACTGAATTATTCGGAAATGGCAGTAAAGAAATTGGTAAATACTCGGTTGATGAAGATGGAGACATAGTAACGAAGGTTGCTATGGATATTAGTGGAGATAAAATCAATATTGAACAATTACGTGAGTTCTGGGGAAGCAAATATACTGAAGAGAATGACGGCGATCAAATCGTAACGATATATGACGTTCAACCTGATGACGGATATGTTACGAAAGCGATAAGTGATAGCAACGGTATCGTTCAGGAAGTAGGAGTATATTCAGATGACTACTCAGAAAGTTCTAGTGATTCTTCAGGAGATGCAAGTAGTTCTGAAAATGTTGTAGATGATGCCAATATCGACATGGTAGATGGTATAGCGCATTATAATCTTCCGGATATTACGACATTTAAATTTGGATATCAATTTTGTACCAATAATTTTGAAATATTAGGTTATAAAGTCGGTGACGATGCGGGAGATTTAATTGAACAGTTAGGTGACACAGTAGAAGAGAAATCGGGAAGAAGCGGTAGCCATACTTATGTATACGATAACTTTGAAGTATCGATTAAAGATGGCAAAGTATTTAGCTATATTATGCAACCGACGGATCAATATCCTGAATTCGTGAGTCTTGCAGGACAATGGGATTCTTCACCTGATTTTGAAGATGAGCATCACATGCGTTTTGATAATAATAAGACGAATGGCTTCTATGTAGAAGTTTACGACAACGGTGAAGGGTTAGTAAATGGTATTGCGATATTTGGTGAGAATTATAGTGGTAGATAATTGATATTATTATGGTTATATTTTGAAAGCTCAAAATCAACGATGAAATAATTGAATAGACTCAAATATATTTTTAAAGATGAATGTAGTTATTATATATATCATTAAGCTGAGACCATAATAAGCGATTCAAAGTCCAGATAAAAAATCTGGGCTTTTTTCTATAAAAAAATTTAATTAATAATAATATAATATGTAACATATTTACTTTAATTGATATAATTTTATATATAAACGTGTATTACATTTAAATACAAATTAAACAATAGGAGTTTTGATATGAAGAAAATCGTGAGTATTGCAGCGAGTACTTTTATTCTATTAGCAGGATGTTCAAATGAATCAGCTGATGAAGCTAAAAAAAATGAAGATACTAAACCGAAAGTTGAAAAAACAGAAGAGAAGTCTAGTGTTGAAAAGAAAGAAGTGACAGATAACAGTACAGAAACTGAAGAAAAAGTGGAATCAACAGAAAATAGTAATAGTGCAGTGAAAGTGGAAGATAAGGCAATAGATGCTGAAGATGATATAAATTTAGATGAAAAAACTAAGATCGCCTTAGCTTTCTTTGCTGATGGTATTGAAAATTATAGTTTAAATGCTGAAGAGCTACTCACTGGAAAATACGTAAAGCAAGGCCCACAGGGTGAAGAAGCTAAACGGGTTTATAGAATATTATTAAGAGAAGAACAGGGTCCAAGTGATGCTAACAACATGAAGTTTTATACTGTATATCCGAGTAAGGGGATGTTTAAATCTGTTGTAGGAGTTAGTGATGAAGAAATTTTTGTTGCCGGTACGCAGAATGATATTAATCTTATTGATATTCACGATTCATCAAATGGAGTCTTAGTCAGTACAAAAGATTTGTATGAAAAGTATAAGAATAACTCTGCACTAAAAGAATTGGCTGAAAAAATTGAAATTACGGATATAAATCCTATGCAAAATGAAGCAACAAAATCAGAGTTTGATTTACATGAAAGTGCAACTGCTATGTTAACAGCTAAGCAAAATATGATTAATGAGGTATTAGCATTTGAAGGTGTTGAGTATTTTGAAGATTTAGGGCTGATATCGGATGATGTAAGAGTAAATGAAAATACAGGGGAGTTCACGCTTAATTTAAGAAATCAAGATTTAGAAAAAGTAGCTACATATAAGTCAGCAAATTCAGGAGTAGTGAAAATAGATCCACAAGGCAATAAGATGGATAAAGGATTTAAATAAGCATTAGTGAGTAGTAACAATTTATCTTCACATTCACTAACCATTTTTTGTCCACTCCGTTTGATATACTCTTATCAAATAGGAGGGGATTAAAATGAAGAAAGTTTACTCAGGCATTCAAACTGCAATTTATAATAAAACATATGACTTAGAAGAAGCGATCGCATTAAAATTTGGGAAAATTTATATTAGTGATGAATATGTCCTAATCAACAAACCGATAGAACTTAATCGCAATATTACTTTTGAAAATTGTGTCGTCATTTTAGGTGAGAAGGGCAGAATACTGATGAAATATTTTATCTACAATTTATGAAAACCTCGTATAGCATTAATAATTTTTATTGCTATGTGAGGTTTTTTGATCTTTTTTGATATACTCGTTTTCACGACTTTTGTAATCTTGTTATAATCTATCACTTCTAATTTTCCATCCATTAATTTCAATGTTAGCCATGGATATGACGGATCTTCTTCATTAAAATCATGCATGCGACCGATGAATTCTTTGTCATGTGCTACTGTGACTTTTACAAGACTGTCTCCATGATGCCAGAGCGAAATATGATTCTCGTCTACGCTATGATCGATATCGATATTATGTTGGATGCGTTTGATATTTGTATAAAGATGATTCACCCAGTCTATTTTAAGTAATGTTTCTAAATCATATTCATAGCCAAATTGTTCTTCGAGTATATGTTCAAAGTTATAGTCCAGCGTATTTTTAGCTAAATATAAGTCTTCTCCGATTAAATCTTTTAAGTTATAAATATCATGTTCATTTAAAAAGTCACGATCTTTCTCGCGGTACGCAATAAATTTTGGTTCCATATTATCACCTTGCTTTCTTTTTTATAATTGTAAATATTAATAGATAAGCTGACAATTATTTATTATTAAACAAAATATTATGATAACCTAAAGTATCACCAATTAATCGAATAAATATTATCTTTATTTTATTTAGATTGTATTTCCTATTTAAAACTATTAAACTAAAAGAAAAAACTGTAAAAGAGGTAAATTATGAAAAAGACTGGATTAGCTTTACTAGCTTTAGGAATGTTATTACCAACAGCAAATGCTCAAGCGGCAACGAAAGTTTCAGAATTAAAGGTTGGTAACCAGGATTATAACGCAACGATATTAAAGGATACTGTAGCTTTTAACCGTGAAACTTACAATTTATCTGCAAGTAAACAGAAGACACAATTAAAAGCTGGTACGAAAGTTGTTGTTACAAAGCATAAGTTAGTTAAAGGTTATAATTTCTTAGTGCTCAAAGGTAATCGTTATATTCCTGCAGACGATAGTTTAATTGAAATCAATGAGGCATTAAAGTCAAATATTGATTATGATAAAGCACATTTAACAAACCGTGCGAAATATTTACTGAAACAAAGTGCTAAGAAAAAATATGCGAAACAATATAAATCTTTCTTAACAGTATTAGATAAAGATTATCAAAACTGGATGAACGGCAAAGAAAACATGATGGTACTAAGTTTAGTCGGTCAAAATGTATCTATTACTGGTGAGGGGCGTGACCTAATCACTTATGCTGAATGGGTTAAGCGTAAAATGCCGAAAATTAAATTGAATCCGCAGCCGAAAGATACAGCGAAGGTTGATATTTTATCGGATCAATTTATTAGTGACTTTATTAATAATAAAAATAATATTGTTCGTGGTCATAAAGTTGGAGAAAAAGCGACTGATGTTAATAAAGATTATAAAGTTAGTGATGCTATGGTAACATACGTAGGTGTATTCCAGTATGGAAGAAACGCTGGTTTCTCTGTGGATGAGAAAACTGGTAAAGTAAATAAATTAATTTATGTGCCAAGTAAAACTGTGACGTATGATCAGATTATCAGTAAATACGGTCAACCGAAAGAGACAGCATTCTCAAATAAAACGGTATTAGAGCACATCTTATCTTATGATAAATCAGACTATGGTTATAAAGTGCATGTCGGGTTAGATAGTTTTAAAGGAAATGTGAAGTATATTATTAAAGAAGAGATTAAGAAGTAATTTTTTATTTAAGTAAATAGGTACCACATAGAGATTCTGGCTTAGGCTAGAGTCTCTTTTTTGTTTTAACTTATAATACATATATTAAATGGATATTTACTTGTGAGGATATAAAACTTTAAAGTTTGACTTATACCCCTATAGGGTATAAAATGAAGTAGAATTAATAAACTTGAAGGAGTGAAACATATGAGAAGAATAATTGCAGTAGTTGCGAGTGCAGGTATTTTGTTAAGTGGGTGTGGTGCAAATGAAGAAGCGAAACATGACGAGCATGCACATATGAATCACAATAGTGAAGCTACGCCAGCAAACATGAAAGTTGCAGAGAATCCGAAATATAAAAAAGGTGACAAAGTCACATTAACTGAAGGTCATATGCCAGGTATGAAAGATGCAGAGGGTGTTGTAAAAGAGGTTTATACAACTTATGTGTATGAAGTGAGTTATCAACCGAAGAATGGTGATAAAAAAGTAAGTCATCATAAATGGGTGGTAAACGAAGAGTTAAAAGATGCACCGAAGTCTGGCTTGAAAAAAGGCGATAAAGCTGAGATGACTGCTAATCATATGGATGGTATGAAAGGTGCAGAAGCAACAATTGATGATGTTCATAAGACAGATGTCTATGTTGTGGATTATAAAGATACAAAAACAGGTAAGACGGTTAAAGATCATAAATGGATGACTGAAGACGAGTTAAAATAATTATGTAGTATAATTCTCCGTATATGTAATTACATATGCGGATTTTTTTATATTAAAAATAAGTAAATTATTAAAAATAATATTTATTCATACACAAAATTAGTAGATAATAGAAGTAATGAATAAATTTTAAAGGGGCTTACTATGAAAAAGTTATTACTATTATCTATGACAGCAATGTTGATGGCGGCATGTGGCAATGAAGAAGAAACGAAAGAAAAAGGTGCGTCAAAAGTAGAAACTGAAACATCTGCATCTACTGAAGAGAAGAAAGAAGTAAGCACTGAAGAAAAAGCGAAAGAGACAAAAAAAGTAGTAGAGAAAAAAGATTCTACGGAAGAGAAAAACTTGAGTGATAAATATCCTTACATGGATGAAGATGGCCATATCGATATTTTGTCTGATGCGTTTATCAATGCATACACGAGACAAAACCGTATTTCAGAGTTTGCAGGTATAACGCAGGGTATGGAGGTTACTGAAGTTGAAAAGATATATGGTAAACCAACTCATGATGGTAAGAGCAGAATAAGTAGTAATCATGAGCGTTTTGGTGATATTGCGATAGAAAATACAGATTATAAAGTTTCTCAGATTTATATTAATTCATCAACGCCTCATACACGGGAAGAAATTCTTGCTAAATACGGTGTTGCTACTGAAGTTTGGAAAAGTGATGATGGAGAAGTGATTTCATTAGTTTATAACAATAATCATTCAAACGGATTCCAGCTTATCCTCCACTTTGATAAGAATGATAATTTTATCGCAATGGAACAACAACCAGAAACATATCAAATGACTGGAGAATTGATCGTAAGTGATGATGATGCTCCGAGTGCAAATGAAACACAAGCTAATAAAAGTGAGGTATCTTGTAGTTATGATAATTCTCCGGAAGTATCAAATGAAAGACAACAAAAATTACGCACAATAGCTATCGCAAATAAATGTTTAGATGATTTTGAAAAAAATCCATCTGACACAGAATCTCAAACGATTGCGTGGAATTTAATGATTAGAGGTTCTTCTCCAGGTAGTTTTTCAGGTTATCCAGATGTGAGAGCAGCTGCTGAAAAAGTGTATGATAGATTAGGTAAATATGATGAAAGAGCACTTGAGTTTAAAGATGATTTTATCAATCCATGGCCGAAAGAATAGATAAAAACTTTCAGAATCCCTGCTATAGCTTTAAACTTAGGGAAAGGAAATATTCATTCATAAAATGAAGCATCGAATTGGTACAAAATCTTTAGCTCGGGAGAGTAATTATTAATGATTCTCCCGTGCTTTTGTTGTACAAAACATAAAAATTTTTTATAATTAAAGCAACAAATTACACACCGTGGAGGGCTTATGCAGAATAGATCAATGTCTTTTTGGGAAGCAACGTAGTTATTTTGGACGAGAGCATTTGATTTTAGTGGACGTTCACGAAGAAAAGAATTTTGGGTACCGGTATTCACACAAGTCTTATTTTATATTATTAGTGTAGTGATTTATCTTTTATTATGATATCAGGGTTATCTGCGATAGACACATCTTCAACTGATGGTAATCATGAGGCTTTTGCATTTACTACTATTTCAATTGCTGTAATGATTGTATTTCTATGTTTGATTAGTTTAATCTTGTTAATACCTAACATTTCTTTACTTGTACGTCGTTTGCATGACATTGGTAAGAGTGGTAAATGGGCTATTTTATGAATTGGTGTACCGAATATTTTATATTATGTTATTTCTTTTACTAAATACTCTGGTGGCGATACAGATTTAATGGGTATCTATCTTGTAATTAATTTGATTATTGTTATTACTTCTCTCGTATTTTTTGTCTGGACGATCATTTGGTGTGTACAAGACTCACAACCTGGTCCTAATCAATATCAAGACAATCAAGATCCGTATCATCTAAGATACGGTTCTTTTTCTAAATTTAATTGCACCAAATTATAGACGATTTCGTATAAATGTACTCTAAAAAACACTTATGTTATAATCTAGTTGATAATAATAATACCTAAAGGAGTGATTGATGATGAAAAAATTACTCGTAACAGGACTTGCAGCTGGATTAGTATTAACATCAGTAAATGTACAAGCAGAAGCAGCGACACCTAAGAAGATCAATATCGCAACAGAAGCTTTTGCGAACAAAGCAAAGAGCGGTAAATTGACAATCAATGGGTTAAAAGCTGGGCAAAAGGTGAGTTACTATAAGAATAAAAAAGGTGTTCACTATGAAGACTTCTTAGTGGGTAACAAACCGGGTTATGATTCAGTACGATCACCAAATGCATTAGCATTTACAAACTTCCAGGAGAACGTACCATTTATGAAACGTACGATTACGCAGGTGAACGCAGATAATATTAAAGCAGTGTCTCGTAAGAAGATTCATCAAGTTTATGGTAAACCGCTGTATTCTATCCGTATCGGTATCCATTCAGAAATGGGATATGTAGATTTTTATAAAAATATAAAAATCATTTCAAGCGAACAATATAACAAAGATCATACAAAATTAACGAACGTCGTTGTTGACCGCATTGCTTTAATCAAAGCAAATGATTTAAAAACATTGAAGAAATGGCGTAACATCGATAAAAAATACGGTGGCGATCAATGGACTATCATGTATTTAAAAGGATCTGTCTGGAAAAAAGCATAGCACACAAAAAACAGCACATTTAAATTGTGCTGTTTTTTATGTTAATGTATTCTATTTCATCTAGATTGATTTTCACGATTTGTTTACTGAATAGATGTTTTACTTCTATATTGATTTCTTTATTCTCCCAATGCGTATCTGTACTTTTGCCTTTGATGATCGTTCCGTCTTTTAACTTTATTTCGCACGATACATCACTATAATATGATACGTAATGATGGTTATAATTCAAATAGCCTTCATCCTTCGCAATATGGTCGTAAATTTGTAGGAAATCTTTTTTCATTGCTGCAATTCTGGGGATTTGTTCTATCTCATCAGGATCGAATTCATAGCCAAATTCACTAAATAATAGTTCATCATATTCATAGCCGATCATTCTAAAAATATCTTCAAAATCTTCTTCAAACTTTTCCGGATCTATATTATATTTTCTCAGCGTTGCTTTGTCTTCTTCTCTTAATATCACTGTATCCATTTAATCACCTCATTTTTGATAGTATAACAAATAAATTATGTATGTAACGTGTTATTTTCTATGTATTTCGTTATGATAATTTTAAGAGGTGAGTATATGATATATGTTATCGGAAGTATGTCTGTAGATTTAGTTGTGCAGGCAAACAGGTTACCAAAGAAAGGTGAAACAATCCTAGGAGATGCTTTCTTTATGACAGAGGGTGGTAAAGGTGCAAATCAAGCTGTCAGTGCTGCACGCCTTGGTGCAAATGTTTATATGGTAGGTTGTGTTGGGGATGATAATTTCGGTGAGATGATTGTAACGAATATGAAAGCGAATAAAGTTAACGTTGAATATATAGAGAAGATTGATGACTGTGCAAGTGGCACTGCGCATATTACATTAGCGGATAATGATAATTCAATTATTGTTGTACCTAGTGCAAATAGTGAAGTTTCAATTGAATTAGTAGATGAAGCACTAAATAGTATGGATCAAGATAGTATTATACTACTACAAAATGAAATTCCGAAATCCATCATTGAATACGTTATTGAAGAAAGTTATAAAAAGAAGATAACGACAATCTATAATCCAGCTCCGTTCATTGAAATCAATCCTGAATTACTGAAGAAAGTGACGTACTTTACACCGAATGAAACTGAAGTAAAGGCGATGTTTGGTGAGGAATTTAACGATGTGATTGAAAAATACCCAAAACAAATGATCGTGACGCTTGGAGAACAAGGAGCGACGTATTTCGATAGTGAGTTGATTAATATTCCAGGTATGAAAGCAGAAGTTATAGATACGACAGGTGCAGGTGATACATTCAACGGTGCACTTGCTGTAGGCATAAGTGAAGGTATGTCATTGAATGATGCTGTACAATTTGCGAATCAGGCAGCTGCTCTTTCAGTGGGAGGATTAGGTGCACAAGGTGGCATGCCTTATAGACATGAAATAAAATGAAAATAAAAAAACACCAGTGAAAGTAAATGATTATCTTTCACTGGTGTTTTGTCGTTCAATAAACGCTGCGTAGTCTTTTTTAAATTTCATATTTGTTCTAATCATCCCAATCGTAAATACACTCCAAATAAAGCCTATAAGATTCATTAGAAATATATCATAGTGCTGGAAATATAAATAGATACTTGAAAAGAGGTTTATTAACAACAAGCAAACTGCGAAAACTAAACTGACTTTTTGATATTTTAATCGATATGAATATTTTTGACTTTCATTATCAAAATCATCGTATTTAATTTTTGCTTCCGGCCAAATGAATAGGAGATAACCAAACATTAAGAATGAAATAAAAATAATTTCTAGTGGATGAAGATGACCATTACCCGTTAAAAATAGATATAACAAAAATGCGGTGAAAATAGAGAAGTAAATATAATATTTTACTAAATATTGCTTCAAATCGTCTTTTCTTCTTTCATTTCACGACGTAACTCATAGTAGCGCAGCCATTTAAATAGGACATACAAAATAAACATAATTATAGTCGTGTAGTGCATATTGCTTCCTGGAATGTTTGGTGGTGAGAGATGGATTACAATATAGCCGAGACCAATAATAATAGATAATACAATGCTGTATGTAATGCAGTCCTTTAAATACCATTGTGCAACGAGCCATTCTTTAGCTTTGTTGGTTTCCAGGTATCTTTTAATTTGTGTAATCGTATCTGCATAGCAAATCAATAGCATCATTGTAAATGCATATACCGCGAATAAAGTATACTTCGGATAGTATATAAAGATAAATGCACAAGCTACAATGATAAGACCAACCATACTCGTAATATAAAATTTTTTATTGTGTTTAATATACCACGATATCATGTCGCCACCCCTTTTGTTCAATATACTCATTATAAACCACAAATTAGGAAAGTTGAAGAAAATGGTATATTTTTTCTAGAAAATTTTATGATTAATTGATGAAACTGTTATAAAATGAATTTAATAAAGGTAGGTGTGCTTATGAAGTGTTTAGTGATTGGATCAACTGTTGCTGATATTATGATTTACATGGATAGATTACCGACGAGTCAAGGTGATGAACATATTAAAAAGCAGATGATGGCAGTAGGTGGGTGTGCGTTTAACGTTGTGAATGTATTGCATCAGATGGGTGTAGATTATACTTTTATATCACCAGTAGGAACAGGTATGTATGGTGATTTTGTGAAGAAAGAATTGAATCGTCTAGGTATACAAAGTGAAATACATCTAAGTGGTGCGAATGGATGTTGTTATTGTTTCGTTGAAGAAAATGGTGATAGAACATTCTTGTCCCATCACGGCGTGGAGTATTCATTTAATCCAGAATGGGTAACGGATTTAGATATGACTTCATTTGATTATATTTATGTGTGTGGATTGGAGATTGAAGAAACAGATGGCGATAAGATTATAGAAATGTTGAAAGAAGTTTCAGGTCAGATTATCTTCTGTCCGGGTCCTCGAGGTAAATTAATTGAACAGAGGAAAATGGAAGCACTTTACGCGTTGTCTCCGATCATTCATTTAAATGAACAGGAAATAAAAGAATTAACCGGGATAGAAAATATAGAAGAAGCGGTACAAAAAATGTATGACTGGACACATAATACAGTCATTGTGACGACTGGTACAGAGGGTGTAATTTATTATGATGGTAAGCTGCACAGTGTAACAGGATATAAAGCTGAGGTCGTTGATACAATAGGCGCTGGAGATAGTCATACTGGTGGCGTAATGGCAGCATTAAGCGCCGAGAAAACACTACATGAAGCCATTGATTTTGCAAATCTAGTATCGAGTAAAGTGGTCGGTGTGAATGGTGTGCATTTGGAGAACGCTGAGTATGAAACACTACGTCAACTTATGCATAATTAATATTCGAAATAGATTGTTGTTTTCTGTAAATGATAGTATGATTTAGGTAAATCGCATTGGAGGAAAATGAAATGAAAAAAATTGCTATTAGTGCATTAACTTTAAGTTTGTTGTTACCCACTTTACCTGCTCACGCCCAGGTTACACCATCAAAACCATCAGAATTAAAAGTAGGGAATAAAGATTATTCTGCAGTGATGTTGAAAGACACAAAAGTTATGATTAGAAATTCTCTGTACAATTCAAAACAAAATATCAAAACAATTAAAGCTGGAACTAAAGTAACGATTACTAAACATAAATTAGTACGAGGTTATAACTATTTAGTACTTAAAGGTAACTATTATATGCCTGTTGATGATGAAAATATTAAAATTACTAAACCTTCAAATACATCAATTGACTATAATGAATCTTTAAGTGGATTGGCCGTAAAAAGATTGAACGAGGCGAAAAATAAGAAATACTATAACGCTTATAAAGAATATACTATTTCAAAAGATTACTTATATAAACCTTGGATAGATAAAAAAGAAATTTCAATCATGCTAACTTTAGTCGGCGGAGATGGAATAATCGAAGATGATGCGTACGGGTTAATGACCTATAAAGATTGGATTCAAAGCGGTAAACCAAGCAAGGAAGTATATTCTAAACCGAAAGAAGATACAGCAAAAATTGATTTTACATCGAAACAATTTATAAAAGAATATGTGAACAGTAAAGAAAATATAGTTCGTGGCCATAAAGCTGGAGATATTTTAGGTAAGGTAAATAATGATTATCGTGTATCTCGTACGTTCAATACGACGATTGGTGAGTTTGATGCTGGTAATAATGCTGCTTATCAAGGAGCGAGAAAAGGTTCAAAGATTGTTGCGACTAAACTTATTTATGCACCTAAAGACGGGGTATCATATTACGCAATTAAACGCGCATACGGTAAACCGGTAAGTTCTAAACTTTCACGTAAACACATTGTAGAACATATTCTAAAATATGATAAATCAAAGTATGGTTATGATTTATACGTAGTGTTCGATAGCTACAAAGGTAATTTGAAGTATATGTATAAGACGCCGATAAAGAAATAAGTATTCTTGCACCTAGTTTATCTAGGTGTTTTTTTGTAAAAAATAGTTAATGACAATTTACACTCATCGTGAAATAATGGAAAGAAAGATTATAGACAAGGAGCTTTCTATAGGACTGAACAATATATTACAAAGTAAAGAATCGAGGTTATGAATCAACGAAAAACAGAAAACGAGTAATCGGCAATCTATCTAATACTAAGTAGTGGAACGAAATAAAGTTAATGATAGATGTGTTTAGTTGATTCTAGACGAAATGAAAGAAATGTATAGTATCTCTCTATCTCTGATGGAGCTTGTTATAAATGGTGAAAATCTCAATAAGGCAATAAAAAGAGTTAAGGCAAACAAAGGAGCAGCTGGAGTTGATGGTATGACAGTGCAGTGATGGTAGCTGGTTTCTTAGGTCACGGATTAGGTGCAATACCTAACGCTATGGTCAATATGGACTCCGTTACAAAATTATTCGGACCTTCACAAAGAGCATTTTTAATCGTACCTGTTGTAGGTGCATTTTTAATTGATGTATTTTCAGTACCAAACATTATTATGACAATAAATTTATTCAGTTAATACAAATATGTAAAAGCTCAGAATTTTTTCTGGGCTTTTTGTTTTTTTGTTAGATTATTACAGAGTATTATCATGATCATCAGCACTTATCCCCATCTACATTAAAATTTAATATTATTGCATAATATTTGGATTTGTGGGAATGTATAAGTATTACTGTGTAAATGCACAAAAAGGAGTGTGTATTGTGACTGTTGATGAGAGATATAATGAAATTTTAAATTTATTGTTAAAGCATAAGAAACTTCGCTCTAAAGAAACTGCGCATTTATTGAATGTGTCGTTCGAAACGATACGCCGTGATTTTGAAGCATTAGAATTGCAAGGGAAGTTAAAGCGAGTACATGGTGGTGCTGAATATATTGAACCGAAGTCGGATGTGGAGAAGAATTTCATAGAGCGTGAGAATTTATATGCAGAAGAGAAGAAAGAGATTGCCAGAAAGGCAACGCAGTTTGTAAAAGAGGGAATGTCCATTGCATTAGATGTGAGTACGACAAATACAGCGATTGCGAGACGTCTTGCCAGGAAGTTTAACCGCTTAACCATTATTACCAACAGTCTTCCCATCATAGAGATTGTTGCTAAAATAACAACTTTCACAGTTATTGTGCCAGGTGGCGTGTTATATAATCAGGAACGTTGTATTATTGGGGATGTTGCGATTGAGCATATTAGCAAATATAATATTGATTTGTTCTTTATGAGTTTAAGTGGTATTGATATGCACAAAGGTTTTACAGATTATGGTATGGAAGAAGTGAAAATAAAAAAGGCATTTCGTGCACGTGCACAAACTGTAGTGGCTGTTGCCGATCATAGTAAGTTTGATAATGTATCCCTTATACATCTGGGAGATGATCAATTATGTGATGTAATAATTAGTGATGAGCGATTGGCTGAAAATATAAAAGAGAAATATGCGAGTAAATATAAAATTATATAGATGGATGGATTAAACACACAAATTAATTTGTGTGTTTTTTATGTGTTTACACATAATTTACATATTATTAACATTGAATACATAATTACCTTGTATATTAGCATTGAAAGGAGATCAACATGAACAAGAATAAGAAGTTATTAAAAAGCAATTGGCTGACTTTATTATGTTTTATTCTGCCTTGTTTAATTCCATTAACAGCATTCTGGATTTTTCCGATGTTCTATAGCTTTTATATCAGCTTTACAGATTGGGATTTTATGAGTGAAGAATACAATATGGTTGCATTAGGTAATTATCAAAGTATTTTAACTGATGAGCAATTTTACAAAGTACTATGGAATACATTTTACTTTGTCGTTGGAACGACAATTCCTACTTTAGTATTGGGGTTATGTTTCGCGTTGCTTGTTGTGAAGAAGATTCATCTCGGTGGCATATACAGAACATTATTATTCTCGCCGTGGATTACGCCGATGGTTGCTGTGTCAATTGTCTGGTCATGGATCTTTGAACCAAAAATAGGTATTCTCAATCAAGTGTTAGGGATGCTTCATTTAGGACAACCTGGATGGCTACAATCATCACAGTGGGCGATGGTTGCCGTTATTATTGTCACAGTTTGGAAAGGTATTGGCTGGGCGATGATTTTTTATTTAGATGCTTTAAAGAAAGTGCCGAAAGAACTTTATCAGGCTGCATCAATTGATGGTACACCACCATTTAGACAGTTAATGAAGATTACATTACCGATGATCTCACCTACGACATTTTTCTTAGTGATTATTCTGGCAATTGATGCCCTGCAAGCTTATGACCAGTTCCAGATATTAACGCAAGGAGGTCCGGCAGGTTCTACTAGAACGATACTGTACATGTATTATCAGATGGCCTTTGAAGAATACAATATGGGTCGTGCGACAGCACTTGCAACGATATTAATCGTAATTACAGCGATACTTTCAGCAATACAGTTCTATGTTTCTAAGAAGTGGGTGCATTATCAATGAGGAAATTCAATTTAACGATTAGACATGTAATATTAGCGCTTGCAAGTTTCCTGATGTTCTTTCCGTTTCTATGGATGATTCTCAGCGCGTTAAAGACGAAAGATGAGATATTCCAGGTGCCATTTAAATTGTTTCCTGCATCACCGAAATGGCAGACATTTAATGAAGCTTTTCATTCAGCACCGTTTGCAACATACATATGGAATAGTACGTACACGTCTATTGCGATTGTATTAATTCAAACAGTGACTTCAGCATTATTTGCTTATGCACTGACTCAAATGCAATGGAAAGGTAAACATACGTTGTTCTCGATTGTCATGGGAACGTATATGTTACCTGCTGCGGCAACTTACGTACCGAGCTATATTATTTTGAGTAAATTAAATTTAATTGACAGCCATATCGGATTAATTATTTCGAGTGCAGCGAGTGTTTACGGCGTGTTTTTATTCAGACAGGCATTCAAACAGATTTCTAAAGAGGTGATACAAGCTGCACTGATTGATGGTGCGAGTCACTTTAAGATTTTATTTAGAATTATGTTCCCGTTAACGAAACCGACATTTGTTACGTTTATGTTGATCAGCTTTGTACAGAATTATAACAGTTATTTATGGCCTTCGTTAATCTTGCAATCTCAAGATAAGATGTTGATAACGAATGGTTTAAGACAATTCTTTATTGAAGGTGGAGCATACGGTGTGAAGTGGCCGGAAGTAATGGCAGCTTCAACGTTCACTATCTTACCGTTACTCATCTTGTTCTTTGCGATTCAAAAGGTATTTGTAAGTGGTATTTCAGACAATGGTATTAAATAAATTATTAATCATAAACTAAGGGAGAATGAAAAAATGAAAAAGTTTATTTATGCAGGTTTATCTTCTATTGTATTAGCAACAACATTAGCGGGTTGCGGTGGTACTTCAAATGGTGGATCTAATGGTAAGGTTGTAGAGTTAAAAAAAGGTGACAAGGTAGAAATCGAGTTCTGGTATGGTCTAGGTGGTAAATTAGGCGATCAAATGAAGGAGAAAATCGAGGCCTTTAATAAATCACAAGATAAAGTTGTAGTAAAAGGTGTTCAGCAAGCAGATTATGATGAAACTTATAAGAAATTACAAGCCGCTGTCGCAAGTGGTAAGACACCAGCTTTAATTTTAACAACAACGGACACTGGTAAGATTATGGCAAAGAAAAAGATTTTAACAGAGTTAACGCCATACATTGATGTTAAAGATGATTATGAAACGAAAGATATTATTGAGACTTTCCTAAAGGATGGGCAGTTTGAAGATAAGCAATTCACCTTACCAGCATACGGTACAACACAATTAATGTATTACCGTAAAGATGCTTTAAAGGAAGCGGGATTAACTGAAGATATCTTTAAAGACTGGACGAAATTTGAAGCAGCAGCAAAGAAATTAACTAAGAAGTCTGGTAATAAAGTTGAGCGTTACGGCTGGTCGCCGATGTGGGGTGCTGACAACTTAATGGATATCGCTTTCTCTAACGGTGGTCAAGTAATTGACGAATCAGGTAAGAAAGTAATGATCAACTCAAAAGAGTGGGTTGAAGCATGGTCAATTATTGATCGCGGGATTAATAAAGATAAGACGATGAAAATCAACTCTGGCGGCCAAGGTTGGGAATACTGGTATAAAACAATTGATGAAGTAATGCAAGGGAAATCAGCGGGTTATATCGGTTCTTCAGGTGACCAGGGAGATCTTGACTTTAAACAATTAGCAGCAGCTGAACAACCTGGATTTAATGGCAAGAAAGGAGCACCAGTTGCATCAAGTCAACAGTTAGCGATTCCATCTAAAGCTGAAGCGAAACAAAAAGCAGCGGCATTTGAATTTATCAAATTCTTTGAGAAGGCAGAAAATACTGCAGACTGGTCAATGAATACTGGTTATATCGCAGTGAGAAGTTCAGCAAAAGATGATGCAAAATTTAAAGCTTACGCTAAGAAACATCCACAAATCTTAAAGCCTATTGAGCAGGCAGAACATGCTTCAAGCTTATTTATCGATCCAACTAGCGGCAAGATACAAGATGCAATCAAAAAAGCAGCTGACAAAATGGAAATTGAAGGTAAGTCAGCGAAAGAAGTATTAGATGAAGCACAAAAAGAAGCACAAGCAGCTTTAGATAATAGTGCTAAATAGTAAGGGGCCAGTCAAATGAACAAAGCTATAGGTACAATTTCAATAAGAGGATTCCAATATCCTCTTATTACTTTTAATATACAATGTGAATTCTGGACTTATGTCCGTTTGTATCAGGGTGATACATTAGTGTATCAATATATCGGTAGAGATGCTGAATTAGTGGTTGATTTAGCAGATGTATCTTATGGGCAATCACAATTATTTGATGATAGCGATCTTACTTACGTCGTAATGGACGTGCAGAAGTTTACGATGCCGATTGTTAATGTTGAAGTAACTGATGGTAAGCCTGCGCATATCGAAGAGCATCATCATATTATTCAGAGTATGACAGATAAAAGTATAACAGACAAACGTTTTTATAAAGGCGACTTGCATGCGCATACGAACCTTACTGATGGTAGTTTAACACCAGGTGAATTGGTTGCACATGCAAAGGAAGTGGGCTTAGATTTCTTCTTTATTACAGATCATAACTTTTACCATACAATATGGCCAGAGAGTGATCTGTTAGTACTTCCAGGTGTTGAGTTTACAGGTAATACAGGGCATTGGAATGCATTAAACCTTCAGGATACCATCGATATGTATTCAGATGACTATAATATTGAATCTATTGAAGGCACGCATCGTTTGATGGATAGAATGCGTGATAAAGGTACGTTAGTGAGCATTAACCATCCATTCTTGACAATTTGGTCATGGTTACATGATGAACTGGATTTAACGAAGATTGATAGTCTTGAATTATGGAATGATCCAAGTTATAAGGATAATCCTCAGGCAACAGAAGATGCTTTAAAGTTCTGGCACGCATCACTTGTAACGGGGCATCGCATTACAGCAGTTGGAGGTAGTGATTTCCATCATCTAATTGATGTGAAAGATAACAATAGAACAAATGCATTAAATGATCCGACAACACATGTATATTGTGATGGACTAAATAAAGACAATTTACTCCAAAGTATCCGAAATGGCCATGTATTCGTAACGAGATTTATGGATGTTGAAGCATTCAGCGTTACTGTAAATGATAAAGCAGTAATGTTTGGTGAGACAATGAATACAAGTGGTAACTTACTAGTGTCATTTGAAGTTAAAGGAGAACCTATAACGGCAGAAGTAACGCTATTTACGAAAGATAAACGCTATGTTGCTGCTTTAGAAAATAATGTTGCTACATTTAATATTGAAGTTGAGCCTAATGATTTCTTTAGATTTGAACTAAGGAACGAAGAGCTAATAGCATTTACAAATCCAATTTATCAAGGTGTAATCGAACGTACTACAACAACATATAAAGAAGTGAAGGCATTGATGTATGAAGTATAAGTTAGTCATATTTGATAAAGATGGTACCCTGCTTAGATTCGAATCAGTATGGGTAAAAATTGGTCATAATATTGTAGACAGCTTTATAAATTCGTATGATATTCAAGTTGATAAAGAAGATATATTACAAGCATTAGGCTTAGGTGCAGATTACATCGAACCTGCTGGCATATTATCAAGTGGCACAACAAACGACATTATCAAGGTGTTTAAAGGTTACACTAATGATGCAAGAGTTGAAACATGGACGCGCAAAAATATGGACGCACTCGCCAATCAATATGAACATCAGCTTGAAATGATTAAAGGCACGGACGTTGTACTGAAAAAATTACAGGAAAAAGGTTACCTGTTAGCAGTTATTACAGCGGATGATTATATTAGTACCGATAATTTCTTAACAAAGTTTGATATTCGCCATTACTTTAATGAAATTATCACAAGTGACAGAGTCCCTGTGCAAAAACCTAATCATTTAATACTGGATTCACTTATAGCAAAATATCAAATTAAGACGAGTGAAATGGTTATGGTTGGTGATACACCTATCGATATGCAGTTAGGTAAGAATGGCAATATTGGACTTACGATAGGCGTATTAAGTGGGACGAGTAAGCATGAACATTTGCACGAGGCAGATATTATATTAAATGATGTGACAGAATTAATTAAAGACGACCAATTGATTTGGGAAGAGGGATTTTAATGCTGAAAGTAGAAAATATAAATAAAAGATATCACAAAGAGCAATGGGTTTTAAAAGATATTAACTTTGAAGTAGCTGCTGGTGAGTTCTTTGTACTTGTAGGACCTAGTGGTTGCGGGAAAAGTACTCTGCTTAAGATGATTGCAGGATTAGAAGATATTACTGAAGGTAAGTTATTTATAAATGATACGTTAGCAAATCATTTACATCCGAAAGATAGAAGTCTATCGATGGTATTTCAAAACTATGCGCTTTATCCTCATATGACGGTAGAGAAGAATATATTATTTACCCTGGAAAATAGAAAAGTGCCTAAAAATGACCGTCAGCAAAAGATGATGGAAGCGGCAAAGCTTGTAGGATTAGAAAGATATTTAAAGAAGAAGCCGGGTGAACTGTCAGGAGGACAACGTCAACGTGTAGCACTTGCTCGTGCAATTGTAAGTGAATCTAAGATATGTCTGATGGATGAACCATTATCTAACTTAGATGCAAAGCTGCGAGGCCAAATGCGTGTAGAACTACGTCAGTTACAGCAACGACTGGGGATGACGATGATTTATGTTACACATGATCAAGTCGAAGCAATGACGATGAGCGATCGTATTATGGTCTTAAATGACGGTCATATTCAACAAATCGGTACACCGTTAGAAATATACAATAATCCCGCCAATAAATTTGTAGCAAACTTTATGGGAAGTCCAGCAATGAATATTGTTAGAGGACATTTAATTGATAACGCGATTAAGTTTGGTGATTTCAGTCTCCCTGCAACGATTAATCATCAAACGATTGATGTAGGGTTTAGACCTGAAGATGTGTACATTGATCAAAATGGAACTGCAGTAACAGTTACCGCATGTGAAATATTAGGAGATACGACAATTGTGAACTTTAATATTAGCGATGAGAAATGTATCGCCAAATTCAATGAGCAATTACCATTGAATATTGGAGATGTCATTCATGTTCGTATTAAACAAGATAAAATTAAATACTTTGATGCAGAACAAGGTGCAGTCATCGCATAACTACCGGACAAAGATACTTTGTTCGGTTTTTTTAACTTAAGTGACAGCAATCATTTAATACGCTTTAGTACGATATCGTATTAAATGATTTGAAATCACTAAATATTATCGATATGATAGTAATTAAGTTATCCTTAACTGAATTTTCTAATAATTAAATGGAGGAGATGTAATGAGTGAGAATGTAAAAAAGAAAAGTATGATGGACAAGTTTTTAGACATGATTGAAAAAGCCGGTAATAGATTACCTGATCCAGTTGTTATCTTTATTAGTCTTTGTGCCATTATCTTAGTGGCATCAACAATAGCGAGTTTCTTTGGTCTATCAGCAAAGAATCCTACCGATGGAAAAGTAGTGAAAGCAGTTAACTTATTAACGCCTGATGGTATTGCGAAAATTATTTCAGAAGCGGTCCCGAATTTCGCTGCCTTTCCACCTTTAGGATTAGTACTTGTCGTGATGATAGGTGTTGGTATTGCTGAGAAGACAGGATACTTTGAAACGTTAATGAAATATACGATTGAGAAGACACCACGCAAAATTATAATTCCGATTATTATATTTGTAGGTATTATGGGAAATGCTGCAGGAGATGCAGCAACAATCGTCTTACCGCCTATTGCAGCATTAGTGTTTATAAAGCTTGGTTATCACCCAATTGCGGGACTTGTAATGGCATATGCAGCTGCGCTTGGTGGATTCTCTGCAAGTTTAGTAATAGGTATGACTGATGCACTAGCTGTGTCATTTACAGAACCTGCAACAAAACTTATAGATGGCAGTGTGAAAGTGAATGCTGCAATGAATTATTATTTCTTATGTGCATCAACAGTCTTGTTATTATTTGTAGCATGGTTTGTAACGTCAAAGATAGTTATTCCGAGGTTTGGTAAGTACACAGGACATATTGAGGAAGGTGCAGAAGAGAATCACGTATCAGATAGAGAGCGTAAAGCGATGTTATTTGCCAATATTAGTGTACTTGTTGCAATGGCAGTTGTAGCACTTTTAGCGATACCTGAAAGTGGTTTATTACGCAATGCAAAGACAGGTTCATTAATTGATGATTCACCGTTAATGAATGGGATTGTACCAATTATTACAGTTCTATTCTTAGTTCCAGGATTGGTTTATGGAATTGTTGCTGGGACGATGCGTTCAACACGTAAGTTCTCTGAAATGCTTGCAGAATCAATGAGCTCGATGGGTGGCTTTATTGTGATCGTATTCTTTGCTGCACAGATGCTGGCATTCTTTACGTGGAGTAATTTAGGAACAATTATCGCAATTAAAGGTGCTGAATTACTAAAAGGGCAGAATGGTATCGTATTAATACTAGGTATACTAATTTTGTCTGGATTTATAAACATGTTGATAGGTAGTGCCTCAGCGAAATGGGCAATACTCGCACCAATTTTAGTTCCGATGCTGATGCTTTTAGGTATACATCCAGCATTTACACAAGTTATTTACAGAGTAGGGGATTCGATAACAAATCCGATTACACCGATGATGCCTTATTTACCATTGCTATTATCGTATGCTCAGAAGTATCAAAAGGATATTGGATTAGGAACAATGATTGCAGCATTAATGCCGTATTCTGTTGCATTCGGTATCTTCTGGACGATTCTATTACTCGTATGGTTTTACTTAGGCATTCCAGTGGGACCAGGTGGACCGATTCATTTAGGAGGAAATTAATATGATAGATTATCAGCAATACGAAGATAAAGTAATACAATATCGCAGACATTTACACCAGAATCCAGAACCGTCATTTAAAGAATACGAAACGACAAAATATATAAGGGATGTGCTTCGTAGTTTAGAACACTGTGAAGTAATTGAATTAACTGAAACAGGTACTATCGGTGTTTTTAATAAAGGTGGTAATAAAAAAATTGGTCTGCGTGCAGACATTGATGCACTTCCGATACAGGAGGAGCGTAATGATTTAGACTTTATGTCACAACATGATGGCCTTATGCATGCATGTGGACATGACGTGCATACAGCAGTCTTACTCGGCGCTGCACATTACTTTAATGATCATGCACACGAACTGACAAATGAGATACATTGTATCTTTCAGCATGCTGAGGAATTAATTCCTGGTGGTGCGCGTGAATTAGTTGAAACAGGCTATTTTGAAGGATTTGACTTTATATATGGACATCATATCTGGGCAACATTGCCACTTGGGTATATTGATATAAAATCAGGTCCTGCAAGCGCCAATTCAGACTTATACCAAATTGAAATTCAAGGTAGAGGTGGACATGCCAGTCAGCCGAATAAAACGATAGATCCGCTGCTGATAGGTAGTCACTTCGTCAATGAAATTCAAAGCATTGTATCAAGAAAAGTAGATCCATTTGAACCCGTAGTCGTATCGAATACAGTATTTTTAGCAGGCAATGTTAATGGTGCTAATGTTATTCCGGATAAAGTTACATTGGCAGGGTCAGTGAGGACAACAACACCTGAAAATAGAGAAATATGTAAATCACAAATTGAAAAGACAATAGAACATCTATGTCTGGCAAATGGTGCAACCCATAAAATAGATTATACGATAGGATATGATGCAGTTTATAATGATGAAGTACATACACAATGGGTAAGAGAAATTGCAGAAAGTAATTACCCGGGAAAAGTTGTCTCTGAGCCAACGATGATGGGAGGCGAAGATTTCAGTGCGTATCAACAAGTAGCACCATGCGTATATATCTTTATAGGAAGCGGCAGTGAAGGATTTGATTATCCACATCACCACCCTAAATTCGGAATAGATGAATCAAGCTTTAAAGTAGCATTTGAAATGTTTGTCAATATCACATTAAGCTATAAATAAGAGAAACTGAAGAAACAGTGCGCTGAAACATTCAGCGCACTGTTTTTCATTGAAGATTGCCACGCTTTCTAGCTAAATAATCTTCTAAACATCTCAACCACTTTCCGATTGCGATAAGCGTATATGTAATAAGTAAGCCGATTAATATATTTAATCCTGGGATGTGATATGGCGAGAAGTGAATGACAAAGTACCCAGTAATAACAACAAAGATAATAAAGCCTGAATATGTTGCTGCATCTTTTAATAACCATTCACTGATGAGCTGCTTTTGGGCATTCACATTTTCGAAGCGACGTTTAATTTGAGTAATTGTATCCACATATACGAATAAGGGAATAAGTAGTAGACAGTATATACCAATGAATCATACTATCTATCCCCTTATAATTTTTCTATATTATAACTGTTTGATTTTAGAGGATAAATCAAAATAGGATATATTTGTTATATATATTGCTGAATTTTATATAATAATACTAATATAATGTATTAAAAAAGGCAGTTTTTTTATTCTCCGGCACCCGTATTCACAAGTGCGAATGGATATACCGCTTTTGCATGAACTAAAAGTTTTGATGCGACGACTGTCATTGTCCAGCGGGAATTGACGGTATCGTCAATGAGTAGTATGTGTTTGTCTTCTATTAAATCTTCGTTTTGAATAGCAATGGTTTCCTGGATATTTCTTTCCTGCATGATTGAGTTATGCATCTCGCTTTGTTTGTAACCAGGCTTTATTTTTACGACTGCATCGATATATTCGATATGGTTATACTCAGCTACAGCTTGTGCAAGTTTGTTAGTGAGCTTAGGTCGTCTCAAACTTGGAACTGCTACGATAGCGTCAATCTGATGTTCTTGTATCATGTCTTTAAGGAATTGGCTGATCTGTAAAGTCGTCTGTTCTGAGAAATGAAGATTGTCGCGTTCATACATAAATTTACGGCCGACAGGTGAATAGGCATCTGTTGTATACGTCCATCCTGTCTTAAATTGTAATGATTCATCAATCTTTTTATTATTCGACCAGCGTTTACGCGGTGAGATTTCCCCGTGTAATTTATTCTTATACTGGCTTGCGATAGATAGCATTGGATGATTTTTATCTATCGTTATGAATTCACGATTTCTACAATGTGCACAAATACCACACTTTTCCTGTTTATCTGGTGCATCAAGTTCGTCAGCGATATATTTCATATAACAACCGTCGTAATTGATAAATCGTTTTAAATGCTCGAGTTCCTGTAAACGCGTTACGTTTAATTGCTGCTGTAATTGAGCATTCTCTTCAGCATTAAAGGGTTTATCTGGATTGATGACGTACTTTCGCTTATCCATTAATATGTATTCATGGACGAATAAGTATTTAAGTACCGATCCAAGCTTTGTGACATTCATATTGAAGTGAGGCAGAATATCGTTTCTGGTCATACCTTCAGGATGCTGGCTAATGCGCGTTAATATTTCTGATAATAATTTCGGGTCTTTATTCGCACTTTCTATAAATGCGTTGATGATCGCTTCATCTTCATCACCATGAAGTAGCATTGCAAGCGCTGGTTTACCGTTACGTCCTGCACGTCCAATTTGCTGATAATATGAAATTAAGTTTTGTGGCAGCTGGAAATGAATAACGAAACCGATATTTGATTTATCGTACCCCATACCAAGCTTCACTGTTGCAACAATTACACGTACTTCCCCGTTATGAAATGCTTCAAGCGTAGTTACGCTAGTATCTTCGCCATATTCGTTCTGCATACCTGAATAATAAGGTGCGGCCGAGATACCTTGTTCAATTAAGAACTGTGTAACAGATTCACACTCTTTCTTCGTAAGACAATAGATGATACCTTGTTCTTTGTTCAGAAAAGGATGGTCTGTGAGAGATGCCGCTAAGAAAGCAAGTCGTTCTGCCTTCGATTGTGCTGGGTTCACTTGAATCGAAATATTTGAACGGATTAAATTACCACGAAATACCTGGAGATTTCCGAGTTGCGATTTAATATCTTCAATGACACGATCGTTTGCTGTTGCAGTTGTGCCAAGAATTGCGATTGAATCTGGTAAATCTTTAACGAGGTTCACAATACGCTGATAATCAGGTCTGAAGTCATGACCCCAGTCTGAAATAGAGTGTGCTTCGTCTACTACAATAAGCTCGATATCATTCACTTGTGATAATGCTTCAATAAATCTTGCATCAGATAATTTCTCAGGAGAAACAATAATGGCATCAACCGCACTAAGCCGTGCATAAATATCATCCCATTCATCTTTGTTATTGCTATTGATCGTTACGACATCTAAACCAAGTTTAGCAGCAGCATCAATTTGATTGTGCATTAATGCAAGTAAAGGACTGATGATAACAGCAGGACCGCTACCATTTTCTCTTAATAACTTAGTAGCGATGAAGTATACAATCGATTTCCCCCAGCCAGTTTTTTGAATCACCAGCGTCTTCTGTTTATTTACTACCGCTAATATCGCTTCCAGTTGACTTTCTCGAAAGTTAGCTTCAGCTCCGTATGTTTCATGTAACATCTCTACCGCGCGCTGTTTAAAATCCATTTAGGTGACCTCCGTAGTTAATGATATTCATATTATAACATTTGTGATATTTGAATTTGTTTGTACAGTTATTGTAAAGATTGAGTAAAAAGAGTTTATGGAAATTAATATTTTGATTTTTATTAATAATAATATAATTTTAAATCGTCTAATTAATATTTATAAGATATAATTACATTAAATAACATATGAATTGAGGACGACGATGAGAAAATTAGTATCTATTATAGGCGTTACGACACTAATGCTTGCTGGTTGTGGAGAAGAAGAAGTTAAAGAAAAAGGTGCAACAAAGATAGAAAGCAATACAACTTCAAATAGCGATACATCGAATCAAAAAACATCAAATAGTCAAACAAAGGAAAAATCTGCACAAAAAGAAATTGTTGAACAAACAACTGAAGAGAAAGAAACAGTTGAAACAACAACTGAAGAAAAGACAATAGAGCAAAATAACAAGTCCGCTGTAAGAGAATTTACGCAAGATGAACGTGAAGCAATGACTGAAGAATTTTATGCATGGGGAGCAAAGCGTGCTGAAATTGGTGGAATGGCATTAACAAGATACTGGTTTACGCATGGTGCTGCTGGTCGTGGTGATTGGTATGCAGACTCACCTGATGGAGAGATACTTACTCAAGATAATGATAATCCTGGCTTCGATGGATTCAAAATTCATGCAGTTAGCGGTGTAGCCTTCTATACGAGAAAAGATGGTGAAACAGGTGGACGTGAATTGGATAGTACAATTACAGCTGTTGGTTATAGTGAAGATGCGAAAGAAGGAACAAATATTCATAAATACTTACTTGCTGATAATGGAAAGGTTTATGAACTGATCTTACCTTATGAGAAAGCATGTTTCTCATGCGGATTTGGTGAGTATGATGATAATGGGACAAGAGGAGAATACGCTCCTGGAGTACAATTCAAAATTTCTGGCGATAGTGCTGCACAAGCTAAATGGCAGGAGATTTTAAGGAAATATCAATAATAATAAAGACACTATTATGGTGTCTTTTTTTGACTATATTTTTAACGAAAATTTGTATAAATAAGCATAGAATATTATACCAATTTAACAAAATATTCATATAATGTTAGTCTATTATTCATCTGTATGACATAAGAAAAATATTAAAATAATATTATAGGAGCAAACAATTATGAAAAAAATTCTATCTTCGATATTAGTAGGTTCAATCATCTTATCTTCAGCACCAGTTGTAAAACAACAAGAAGCACAAGCAGCAGCAAACGGTAGTGAATATTATGGGCAACAGAAATACGAATTATTATCTGGTTTAAAATACCACAAGTTAGAAATTGAAGGTTTAAAAATGGGCATGAATTTAATGGAAGCGAGTAAATTAACAAACATTCACCCTATTGAATCTAGATTTACTGGCGATCAATTTAATGGAAATTACGATGGAGTAGCTAATCGAAATAAAACTGTAGTTGGATTTGCTGATTTTCAAGAAAATGTGCCTTTAGAGAAACGTGTTATTAACCGAATTTACGTATCTGCTAATCATGAGATTTTTAAAGGTCAATTACATTATGCTGATTACGGTTCAGTAACAGGTATGGCACCGGTGTATACAATTAAAAATAATTTTAACAATAATAATACACTGGCTATTTTATATCCTAGTCTGACAATTTTATCTATAAAAAGTATGAATCATTATGGCTTCTACATGACAGATTTCGAAAACGATACTGAAGCATATAAATTCTATACATTCATAAAGGATAATCCACATGAACTGAATGCAATTAAAAAGTCCGAGTGGGATAATAATGTGACAGTACAAAACAGATTCCATCCAGAAAATATTACATTACCTTTTAAAACGATAAATAAAGATGATCCAACATTAGAAAAAGGAAAAACAGTCGTAGAAAGAGAAGGAAAAGAAGGAAAAGCAGTTCGTATACGCGAAATCTCGCAAGCAACACCTTATCCAACAGTAGCGAGTAAAGTAGAAACAATTACGCCTGCTGTTGATAAAATTGTACGTGTGGGAACAAAAGAACCGGTTGTAATCACTAAAAAGCAAGTGACTGAAAAGAAAGTTATCGCATATAAAGTTATTATAAAAAAAGATGCGAAAAAAGCTAAAGGTTATAAAAAAGTTATTAACGGGAAAAAAGGTTCAGTTCTTACGGTAAAAGAGGAAACATATGAAAATGGTAAGTTAGTAAGTACAGAAGTTATTAGTAAAACTAAAATCCCAGCAAAAAATAAAGTAATCATAATTGGTACAAAGAAGAAGTAGATTGTTTATTTATGTTATATTCGATTGATTTTTCTAATTCTATTACACCTATTTTGAAACCTTTAAAAATACATCCACTTTAATAAAGATTTTAATATATTTGGTATAGAATATGAGTTATATTCTATTGAATGGGGTATTTATTAACTATCTTATTGAGGAGGGGTTAAAGATGTCAAACGTTGATAAAGATATAACAAGTAACAGACGTGAAGTCATGCCAGAATCAGTTATTGATGGTGAGATGAACGAAAAGGTTAAAGATCAGCTTGAATTACAGCCTGGTGAGAAGAAGGTTAGTAAAGAAGATCAAGATAAATAAAGTTTAGACGTCCTTTATAGGGCGTTTTCTTTTTATAGGAAATATACATATTTATCAAGTTAATGTATAATGATGGAAGTGAATGAGAGATGAGTGATGAAATGAAACGTGTATTAATCAGTTTAGCTGTGATATTTTTATTGTCGATAGCAGCATTTTTTGTAGTTCATAATATGCAGAAAGAGCAATCTATTGTCGCAACGAAAGATATTAAAAAGATTAAAGATTCATATCAATATTACGATGAAGCTAAATTACATGTTGATGAACTTGCAATGGAACAATTGGATGATTTATCAATGCGTAATGATTTCTTTAAATTAAAAGATGGTAGCT
This sequence comes from Macrococcus epidermidis, assembly GCF_024205965.1. Taxonomy (NCBI): domain Bacteria; kingdom Bacillati; phylum Bacillota; class Bacilli; order Caryophanales; family Staphylococcaceae; genus Macrococcus; species Macrococcus epidermidis. The sequence goes on from NZ_CP073819.1 coordinate 568,170, forward strand.
ATTTTAATTTAAGAACATATATGGGAAACAAAGTTGGTTACATTATGAATAGTTACTTAACATTTGATAAGACTGGAAAGACAAAGGTGGCGTTTCCGAAGGTTATCAGTCATCAATATATGAAAGATAACAAATTTATTGATAATACCTGGTCGATTAATACACCTGCAGGTAAACTTGATTATCAATCTGGTGCTATTGATAGAAGTGATGATTCAGTTAATCTCTTTATAGAGAGTGATGATGGTAAGCGCGGGGTATTAATGGATAAAACACTGAAAAAAGATGTGACGTTGATCGGAAATAACGGTGAATGGCTGGATAGTGAGAATAATCGTATCGGTACTGACGCATCTTTAAGAAAGTATAATGATCCACAAACCGCAGCAAATGCGGTATTGAAGCAAGTGTCAACAACGGGTCAACTTGTTGCAAAGTTGAATAATGGTGAAGCAACCTTCTTCTTTTACAGAAATAAATATGGTCCTGTAGATGAATATACGGTGATTCCTGTTTTAAAGGATAATACAGCAGGTATTTATCATAAATTTACGCTTGCAGGATTTAATGAATCGATTATCGATTACGAGTTCAAATATGCTGTAAAAGGTAATGAATATCATATTATTTTCAATGATGATTTCAAACATGCAGACAAGTTTAAACATAAAAAAGTCAGCGATAATATCATTATCGCTGTGAAATAAAGTGAACCACTTCTAATGTGAAGTGGTTTTTCTTTTGTTCAGTGCAATTTGAAGTTCTTCTTTCTCCATAAAGTAACGCACACCATATCCGAATACACCTCCGGCAGGCAGGAAAATAAGCATATAATATGGAGTAGCAAATAAATCAGGTAAGTGTTTGAAATAAATGATTGTGCCATAAATGATGAAAATTATTAAACTCTCAACGACATTGTTTCGAAAGTTAACTATATTTGCTTTATGAATTGCTATTTTGTTGGCAGGATCTATCATTTTAGTTTTATACTCAGCAATTAATTGTCTTACTGAAGTAAAGTAATAAAGAATCATAAATGAAAGTAATATGAGATCTTTATATATTCCGATATTAATCATCCATATCATTAAGACGAGATAGAATAATGTGAACATGAGGATTTTAAAAGAAATCTTCTTAGTCATAACGCACCTCGTTTACTTTTTATGTATATTATATCTTGAAATGGTTATAAAAGGAAGAGTGATAGTTTTCAACTTATTGCATTTGTTGTAAATTTAGTACTCACTATATGGTGCATCCTGTGGTGTGCTCAAGATTCTGAACATGGAACAAACAAATGGGGACCAAATCCGAAAATAATAAGGCAAGATAGATACTATAATCCTTATCAACAAAATGATACTTATCGCAGATGATACGGGTCTTTTTTAGTACATTTTAGTATGATAAATATAAAATGATAAGGGGAGAATAACATGGGAGATCAAAATATAAACAAAGCAGTCATTCAACCTAGTTTTGCAAATACGCATAATGACGCTGACGTATTTGAAGAAAACGAAAGATATATTCATTACCACACACCGAGCCAGCTCGTTAAATATTATGCCAATTACTTTCAATATAAAGTGACGCCGGATGTTGATACTTTTATGACAGACTATGAAACGCAAAAGACATTTCATGAACAACGTGGACAAAAACATGCCCTGTTTATATTTCCTGAGAATGAAGTGCTGAATGATGCGTTGCAGGAGAAAGCAAAGGCTTTAGGATTTATTGTTGAAAAGATGGAGCTTTATTTATTGAAAGAGATGCCGAAATCAAAGGATTCAGAGATTGAAGTTGTTCAAGTATTAAACGATGATGATGTATTCCTGGACTTTCTTCAAATATGTCGTGAAGGGGACTTAGAGTATGGTGAGGAATTTGCTGATCTGAAAGAGCGCACGCATCGACGTGATTTATTGAACCCGCAAATCCTGCAGTTTGTTGGGTATCAGCATGGATTTCCAGCTGGTAAAGTTGAAGCGGTGGAAAGTGCGCAGTATGTGGAATTAGATGACTTCTACGTGTTGGATGCAATGCGTAAGCAGGGCGTTGGAACAGCATTACAACAAGCAATATGGCATTATGCAGAACAAGTTGGTAAGCGAGTGATCTTAATTGCTGACGGTAATGACTCACCAAGAGAAATGTATCAAAGACAAGGGTACGAGTTAGTGAGTGAACGTTATGAATTGTTGCGCGTGCCATCAGCGGATAATTGAAAAATTTTAAATAAAGTGATTGAGTGAATCATGGCCGATAAATTGAATTTATCGGCCATGAATCTTGGATTTCCATCGATTTCATAAATGATGGCCGATAAAACGAAAATATCGGCCATGAATCTTGGATTTCCGTCTATTTCATAAAATGATGGCCGATAAAACGAAAATATCGGCCATGAATTTTATTTTTCGGCCGATTTCATAAAATGATGGCCGATAAAATGAAAATATCGGCCATTAATCTTCCTTAAATATTATCAATTGTAAAAACTAATCAAGAATAGTTCAAACATGTACATTAATTCTGGATATTTTTACATATTATAGCTCAATAATTGTAAAATAAAAGTAATTAAATCGTTCTGGAGGATATGTATGAAAAAATCATTAATCATTGCTTTGTCTTTAACGACATTACTAGCAGCATGTGGAGAAGAAAAAATTCAGGATAAAGGTGGGACAAAAATAGAAAGTAGTAATGCATCTAACGATACTACGAATACGAAGAACAGTGAAACTAAAAATTCATCTGAAAAGAAGATTGTTACAAAGTCTTCAGCAAAGAAAACAGGTAAAACTGATATTATGACATCGTCTTTTCATTCAATGTATATGCGAAATGATCATAGATTTTCAGTGGACAAAATCAAATTCGGTATGACTAAAGATGAAGTGGAAGCAATTTACGGTCCGTCACTTGGTAAAGGTAATGATCTTTATGGATTAAAGACGAGTGCATTATATGACGTATATGCAGTAAACTATGATAATCAAAATAAAGTACGTCAGATTGTCATTAATCCTAATAAGAAAATTACAAAAAGTGAATTCTTAAGAGTATATGCCAATCCTAGCTCTGAATTAGATTACCCAGGTAATACACTTGAATACAATGATAACGATAATAACGGATTTAAAATTCGAGCAGCTTTTGATGATAATGATAATTTAATAGGACTAGCTCAAGTAAATGATGCTAAAGGTATGCAAGAATCAAGCGATGATACAGCGATTGATACTGAAATGCAAGATAAATTTAAGTCTGCAATGTTTAATTATACAGAAGATAAAGGGAAAGCTATTACGGGAAGATATTTAAATCATGGTAGTGGTATCCCTACAGATTTATTCACCAATACTGAAGATGGGTTAATCTTATTACAAACGATGCTTAATCCAGGTGCCGATGTGCACGATATAATTGCAGAAGCAGGAGTTATAATGTATGACGCAAAAGACGGTACAACTGGAGAACATAAAGCAGCAAATGATCCTTCAACTGCTGAAGGCATTGGTGGTATGATGACGTCTGATTCTGATACAACCATTTATTTATTAGCGAATAACGGTAAAGTATATGAATATCACTTCAAAGGGAATAAAGGATTAGGATATTTTGCGCTATATACTGAATCATGGGGCTTCGACACTTCAAAATTGCCAGAATTTAAAGAAACAACTGATCCTGAAATTAAGAAGATTGCTTCAGAAGTATTAGCAGGTAAATCAGTGTCTAAACCTACTTCAGAAAGTAAAGAAAACAAGACAAAAACAAAAAGTCAGTACAGCTTTATAGATGAAAACGGGAAAATTGATATTAAAGACCCTGCATTTAAACAGTATTTCTTCCATGAAGCGCATACTGAAGATTTTGCAGGAATAAAGGTTGGTATGACTCGAGAAGAAGTAGAGGCATTATATGGTCCGGTTGAAAAGAACCAAGGTTATGATATGCATCAAGGTGGGCTAGATAGAGTTGGTGATATATCTTTAGCGATGGGTCAAGATGATAGAGTCGGTGCAATCTACATAACCCCAGGTGTAGAAATGACTGATGCTGAATTTAACAAAGTTTTTGGTGAACCAACTGAAATTGTAAATGATGACTTATTGGGACCAGTGAAAATATATAATACGAATAAAAATAATGGTTTCCAGATAGTGATTGGAAATGCAGGTGGGACAGTTCCGATTTTTATCAATAGGCCAGAAGGACAATATTTTAATTAATATTGAGCTCACTATTTATAGTGGGCTTCTTTTTTATTATTTCTCTGTATATAACGTGTAAATATAATTATTTTTAGCTAAGATTATCATAAGAAGGAGTGATGGTATGATTTTCGTAATTGGAGAGGTATTTAAAGAAAAATTAGCATCCGATAGTATGTCTGAAATTTTAAATACGATGCCACTTGCGCTTGCGTTACCTTTAAATGACAAAGGATATCGTATTCACTTAGGTACTCGTTTTAAAGATAGAGAGGATTTGCAGGATATTAAAGATTATTTGGCAGAAAAAGATATCTTTTTCAATCAATTTGATGACTATGATACATATACGTTAGATGACTGGGACCTTGATTACATTTATGATGCCTATGATACGGATACTTTAGCATTCTTCTCAAATGTGGGAGATGACACGATTGAGAGTATGGCAAGCTTCGGCAATAATTATGATTGTAAAAGTGTATTATATATCAATAAATTATTTATTAGTAAGGAAGCATTGCAGCTTATGTCTCATTGTTTTATAGAGGAGCAATATGTTCAGGGTTACGAAAGTGAAATCCCGAAAGATAAGATAACCATCATTCCAAAACATATCAGTGATACAGAAGCGGCACAGCTGATGATTGATAAGATTATTGAGATAGAGAAAGCATTAAATAAAAAAAAATAAAAAATTTTGCTTCACCGTATAACTAGAATATAAATTAAAAACGCTTATCCAGAAGGATAGGCGTTTTTAACTATATCGGTGCTGTGCTTTGAAAAATTTAATTATTTCATAGATATTAATAAGAGCTAAAATGATTGCAACGAAAGCAAGTGTAACTTGTCCAAAGCCATTATAATGTTCAAGTTGATAAAGAAAAATTCCTAACACAAATGAAGCAGTGAGCACTGTAAACCACAGTAACTTTCTATGTAAATAGCAGCTGTTAAAAAATTAATATCCAAAAGTAATCGTAGTTGTAGAAAGGATATATACTTTATTTAATTTTTCATTTTTATCGAAATGGAATTCTGCTGAACCAGATTTTGTTCTGATAACATAAGATTCAGTATAGAATTTTTTAGTCTTACTATCTTTTAGTTGACCTTCTTCAATTTCATATTTTCCATACAACTTCTTAATTTGTGCTAATGAAACTTTTCCTTTTTGTACTGGCATCTGAATAACGAAATACTCTTTACCAGCTTTAAGACCAAGTGTGTCATATTTCTTAGTTAATAATTTGCTGTTGAACTTTTTATGTTCATTGTATTTTGCTAATGCCATCAGCGCAGGATCAGCTTGTTTAGCAGTGACGCTCTTAGTTACTTTCATACCATTTACCGTTACGTTTGAGTTCAGTAACGCACGTTTGAAATCTTTATCCAGTACGAATTTGTGGCTGTAACCTGTGTAACCATTCCATTTGTAATAAGGTGCAACAGTCTTCGTTGATGACTTCACAGGTGTCTTAGCATCAGCGACAGCAGGTGTTAGACCAAGTAGAAGTGTTGAAGCAATTCCGACTTTTAATAAATTTTTCATAAAATATTCCCTCTTCCTTTTTTTTCTTTTAGTATAAGACGAAAAACTGTAAAAATATAGAGAATCATTTGAAATTTAAGGTAAATTTAAGGTTTAGATGAGTATATATAATGCTAGAATAATATAAAAGGAGTGATACAATGGATGCTTATATCAACTTCTGGAAAAATGCATTTAACTTCAAAGGTCGTTCAAACAGAACAGAATTTAATATGGGGTTCTGGCCACACATCTTATGTATCATCTTAGTATTTACGATTGGTCCGATGCTTGGATTACCGAAACTGGGATTTAATTTGAAGACACCTTTGTTTGAGATGTTATTCGATTTAAACTGGCAGTTATATCATCTTTTGATTGTAGTCGTATTTTTAATTCCGCTCATCTCATTAATGATGCGTAGATGTAATGATTTAAAGATTGAGGGTATTCATGCGATGCTAATTGGATTTTTTCCAGTATGTTATACATTCTATATTTTATTATTTGCGATTATGGGGCAAGGTTTACCTGGAGATGTGATATGGATAGAAATAATATTTTACGTTATTATACTGCTGCCGATTATTTATTTCTTTTATATGTTATGTATATTTTCATTTAAAAAGGGCAGCGAATATTAATATCAACTCATTTGTAAATATTTTGTAAATAAACCTTCGGACTGAGCGTAATAAAGAAATAATTTGTGTATAATGAAACCGAATACAAAATTAACCTTGGAGGTTTAAATCATGAAAAAATTATTACCTGTAGTGCTTGGTGCAACGCTAGTGTCATCCTTAATTGGTGGAGAAACAAATGCCGCTTTAAAGAAGCCGGTAACAGTTTGGAAAGTAAGTAATACTGCTGGTTTTGTGGATGTAGATGCAGCAAAGAATAGTACGGTTTATATTTATAAAGGTGGTAAATCTTTAGGTAAAGGGAAAGTCGGTAAATATGGTAGTGCTAATGTTTCGATTCAACCTCAGAAAAAAGGTACTGTGCTACGCGTATTCTATAAGACAGCTAAAGGTATAAAAAGTCCCGAAACGAAAGTAACTGTAACGGGTAACTATAAAATGAAAAAGCAATTAGCAGTGAAGAAATTTACTTTAGCAGAACGTTACGCAATTACTAATGACTTCGTGAAATGGGCATCGGTTAAGGCAAAGAAAGAACATAAAGCTGTGACAACTAAATTCTTTGATCACGGAGCTGCAGGAAAAGGAGATTGGTATGCTGGAACACCTCATGGTCATATGCAGGTGCAGGATTTTAATAATCCAGGCTATTATGCATTTGGGTTACACGCTATCGGAGGTGTAGCTTTCTATAGTCCTAAAGATAATCAGTATGGTTACTCTAAAGACGGATATAACACGTATACAGCTGAGGGCTATTTTAACATTGCTAAACCTAAGACTTATGTTACAAAATATGTACTGGGTGATAACGGCGTAGTTTATGAACTGAAGAAAAAACGTGAACATATGAGTTTCTCAGCTGGTTTTGGTGAATATAATGATAACGGATATGGCGGAACATTCACACCAGGTAAAGGTTACAATATGATTGTTTCAAAAGATAAAGCAGCACAAGCTAAACTGAAAGCAATTATGAAAAAATATCAATAATAAAGACACGCACAACCATGATGGTTGTGCGTGTTTATTTTATATTTGATTGATTTTTGATGTCTTTAAGCAGTTCAATCATTTCTTGATTTTGTCTGATGATATATTTCGTATTCTGGCGTGTGTTGTAAATATGTGATAATACGAAGCCGATGATAAGCGCAGGCAACAAATACATAAGGATGTATAGGATGGACATTACAGATACTCCAATCCATTCCATTAGAAATCATCCTTTCTGTTTTGCTTCAATAGAGCGATGATTTCTTCGTTTTGTTTAATTAACTGTGATGTATTCTGATAATTTTTATAGATGTACTTCACAATTAGGATAATACATACTATAGGGAGAAGAATTGTTAACAAGGAAAAGACTAATCCTGTTATACTCATCATAATGTTTGTCCTCCACCTTTATTATTTTGCTTCAACAAAGCGATGATTTCTTCGTTTTGTGCAATGATCTTCTCTGAATTTAATTTCGTTCTGTAACCATCCATTAGGATAAGAAAGACTATGAGAATAGGAACAAGACTAATTACGATGGATACCAATGCTTCAAACCAAGCCATAACATTACCACCTTCTACATTTTTATTCCATTATAACATAAAATGTATATTTAATAGTTTGTAGCCTGTACAAAAAACTTCGAATGTTTATAGTGGTACGTAATCTTTGAGAAATCAAATGGCTCACCTGTTGCAAGGTAGACAACTTGTTCTAAAAACAGAGCAGGATTACCTTGTTTCAGTTCAAGTTTCTTAGCATCGATGTCATTGAGTTCATCAATATGCATATAAATATCAGCAAAACTAATATTAAACTTTAAAGCATCTGTTAAGTAATTAAAGATGGATCCTTCAGCAATTTCATTGTTCAAATATGGAACAAGTTTAACCGGAAAGTAAGATACTTCAATACATAAAATATCGTTATCAATTCTTCGCAAACGTTCTACGTAATAAACTTCTTCATTCTCTTCCAGATGCAGATTCATCTTTACTTCGTCATCTGCGTTCATTCTTTCTAATTTCAGAACTTCAGATGTGATATTGAATTCCTTTAAATCTGCAGTAAATCCTCTATTCGTCAGCAAACTGACATATCCTTCACGACGTTGACGTCTCACAAATATCCCGCTTCCGCGCTGCTGAAATATTGCACCACGTTTCTCAAGTGTATCGAGCGCTTTCGTGATGGTGCTTTTTGAAACGTTATGCTGTTTCATGAGTGATTCAACGTTTGGTAATTTAGTCCCCTGTTCTAATTTCTGGTCATATATACTTTGTTGAATAGTTTCTGCGATACTTTCATATTTGTTCAAATTTAACACTCCTAAATATCTACTTGTCACTAATTATACATTATTTATATTATTTCGCACTTGTTTAATTAAACCGGTTCAATTAAAATGAAAATGTATAATAAATTAGAACGTAATCAATGGAGATGATATTATGGCAAAACAAGTGAGAAACTATGAACAACTCGCTCATGATATTTTAGGGGCAGTGGGTGGAGAAGAAAACATTGTTAATGTAGCAAGATGTGCTACACGTTTAAGATTGGTATTAAAACGTTCGAATCCTGAATTTAAAAAGAAAGTGTCAGAAATGCCTGGAGTTATAACGGTAGTTGAGAACGGCGGACAATTTCAAATCGTAATCGGACAACATGTTGGTGAAGTATATGATGCATTTACTAACATTACAAATGTAGAAGATAATACAGAGGAAAACATGCAAAAAGGATCGATTCTTAACAGAGTCATTGCTACAATGTCTGCAGTATTTGCACCATTCATCTATATCTTAGCAGCAGCGGGGATTTTACAAGGTATCTTAATATTAATTAACTTAGCATGGCCAGCTTTTGCGAAGACGGGAACTTATGAAGTATTTAGCTTCATTTCATGGTCACCATTCACATTCTTACCAATTTTCATTGCTTTAACTGCTTCTAAACATTTTAAAGTCAACACTTATATTGCTGTTGTTTGTGCTATGGCTTTAGTAAGTCCTACTTGGGCTGAAATTGCAGGACGTATTGCTGAAGGAGAAAAGATAACATTTATGGGGATTGCACTTTCACAAACAGTGTATACTTCTTCAGTATTACCTCCATTATTCTTAGTTTGGATTTTATCTTATGTTGAAAGGTTCTTTAATAAAGTTTTCCCAGAGGTTGTAAGATCTTTATTTGTTCCGTTAATGTGTATGGTAATTATGGTTCCTTTAACAATATTATTAATCGGGCCATTATCAACATTATTTGCAAATGGTGTAGCTGATGGCTATAACTATTTAGCAGAGAATTTACCAATAGTAGCTGCAATTATTATTGGTGCATTTTGGCAGGTGTTTGTTATCTTTGGTGTTCACTGGGGTATTACACCTGTTGTCCTTGCTAACTTCGATAACTATGGTCGTGACTCTTTCCAAGCTTATCAAACAATCGCTGTTATAGCACAAGTTGGTGCTGTATTGGGTGTATTCTTAAAATCAAAAGTTCAGGAAACAAAATCAGTTGCATTATCAGCAGGTATTACTGGTATTTTTGGTATCACTGAACCTTCTATTTATGGTATTAACTTGAGATTTAAAAAACCTTTTATTATAGGTTGTATATCAGGAGCTGTTGGTGCGGTAGTAGCAAGTTTCTTTAATCCATACTATTACGTTTATGCTGGATTGCCTGGACCGTTAACAATTGTAAATGGTATCAGTAAAGATAACCCATCATCGTTTATCGGAATATGTATTGGCGTTGCAATTGCAATTATTTTACCGATTGTATTAATTATGATGTTTGGTTATGGTGAAGATACAGCTAAAGCTGTTGATACGAAATTAGATACACCAGAAGATATTGAGGATGAGGATAACATTATTACTACTGAATCATTAGAACAAGTGGTTGTTTCTCCGTTATCAGGTAAGTTTATTCCATTGAATGAAGTTAAAGACCCGGTATTTAATAGTGGTGCAATGGGTAAAGGTTTTGCGATAGATCCTTCAGAAGGTATTGTATCTTCACCAGTTGAAGGTTCGATTGTTATGACAACACCGTCAAAACATGCAATAGGTATAAAGAGTAATGATGGTGTTGAAGTTTTAATACATGTTGGTTTAGATACTGTTGAATTAAAAGGTGAACATTTTGATCTTTTAGTAAACGAAGGTGATAAAGTTTCAATTGGACAACCATTAATTCATTTTGATAAAAAAGCAATTGAATCAAAAGGTTATTCAACTGTAACTCCAGTTGTTGTGACAAATACAACGAACTACAATGATGTCATTATTGACAATACAAATACGTCGGTTTCAAATTCAAATAGAATGATAACAATTATTAAATAGGAGGATTTTAAAATGACGAAACTAAGCAAAGATTTTTTATGGGGTGGCGCACTTGCCGCACATCAATTTGAAGGTGGCTGGAACAAAGGTGGCAAAGGTCCATCGGTTGTTGATGTATTAACAGCAGGTGCACATGGTGTACCACGTAGAATCACTGATAAAGTAGAAGATAATGAATTTTATCCGAATCATGAGGCGATTGATTTCTATTCAAATTATAAAGAAGATATTGCAATGTTTGCTGAAATGGGACTAAAAGTATTACGTACTTCAATTGGATGGACACGTATCTTTCCTAAAGGCGACGAATTAGAGCCGAATGAAGAAGGGCTTCAATTTTATGATGACGTTTTTGATGAATTATTAAAGCATAATATTAAACCGGTTATTACATTAAGTCATTTTGAAATACCTTTACACCTAGCGAAAGAATATGGTGGATTCAGAAGTCGTGAAGTAGTAGACTTCTTTGCGCGATTTGCGGAAGTTGTGTTTAATCGATACAAAGATAAAGTTGAGTACTGGATGACATTTAACGAAATCAATAACCAGATGGACGTTAATAACCCACTTTTCTTATGGACGAATGCTGGGATTCAAGTACAACCAGAAGAAGATGCACGTGCAGTGATGTATCAATCAGCACATCACCAATTATTAGCAAGTGCAAAAGCAGTGATTATCGGAAAGAAAATCAACCCTGATTTTAAAATTGGCGCAATGGTTTCGCATGTACCTGTTTATCCATACTCATGTCACCCGAAAGATATTATGGCTGCAGAAATTGCTAACCGTGAAAGATTCTTCTTCCCGGATGTGCATGTAAGAGGTAAGTATCCAGCCTATGCATTAAAAGAACTAGAACGATTAGGTGTTTCGCTACCGATTGAACCTGGTGATGAAGAAATCTTAGCTCAGGGTACAGTGGACTATTTAGCATTCAGTTATTATATGTCTACAACGGTTAAGCACGATGTTCACAATGATAATACCGGTGATATTGTTAATGGGGGATTATCGAATGGTGTAGAAAATCCACATATTAAGTCATCTGACTGGGGGTGGGCAATTGATCCTGTTGGATTACGATATGTATTAAACACACTTTATAACAGATATCAAATTCCATTATTTATCGTTGAAAATGGATTTGGTGCCATTGATGCGGTTGAAGCAGATGGTTCAATCAATGATGATACGCGTATCGAGTACTTCCGTTCACATATTGAAGCGGTTAAAGATGCTGTATTAGAAGATGGTGTAGACTTACTAGGATACACACCTTGGGGTATTATCGATGTTGTATCATTTACGACAGGTGAAATGAAAAAACGTTACGGAATGATCTATGTTGATCGTGACAACGAAGGTAAAGGCACAATGAAACGTAGTAAGAAGAAATCATTCGACTGGTACAAAAACGTTATTGCTACAAATGGTGAAGAACTATAATTAAAACAATAAGGATTTTGACAATTGTCAAAGTCCTTATTTTCAAATAGGAGTGTGTATTTATGGCTAAAGAAATTAAATTAATTGCTTTAGATTGTGATGGAACTTTAATAGCTGACGATAGAACAATTACAGAAAGAACGAAAAAAGTACTGATGAAAGCGCAGGAAAAAGGAATTAAGGTAGCACTTGTATCAGGACGCCCGAGAACAGGATTTAAGTTTGAGATAGAACAGTTAGCGCTTGATAAACATCATGGCATAATAGGTGCTTACAATGGCGGTATGGTTATAGATATTGAAACGAATGAAGTGAAATATAAACAGTCATTAACGAATCAGGACGCGAAAGATTTTCTGAAGGCAATAGCGCATTTAAACATTATCCACATCGTTGATAACGGTACAGATTTATATGCAAACGATGCAGATAATCAATATGTCATTCATGAATATCGTGATCATGGACTTAATTTTAATCTCACACATGATTTACATGAAAGACTTGATTTTGATCCGATGAAGATTTTACTTACAGCAGATCCTGACCGTATAGATGAAATTGATGAAGAGATATTATCGATCTGTGGGGATACCTTTGGTGCAATACGGTCAACACCATTTTATTTAGAGATTACTGCTAAAGGTGTAAATAAATCCAGTGCACTCGACCATATTTGCGAAGGATTAAATATTGCTAAAGACAATGTCATTGCATTTGGCGATCAACTAAATGATATGGAAATGGTTCGAGATGCAGGTATCGGTGTTGCCATGGGAAATGCGCATCCAGATTTAAAGCAGGTTGCTGATATTGTAACTGATGATAATAATAATGATGGTATCGCAAAAGTACTCGAAGAGATACTTGATTTATAGTTTCTGTGATGAAGGGCGTGCGAAAGTGCATCTTTTTTATTAGTTTTTTTCTGTATTTTCTGACAATAATATTTACTTTTTTTTAAGGCATTGTATAATATTGTTAATACAACAAAAAGAGGTGGGTTAAATGGGAGAAGCATATAGAAGGTTCTGGAATCTTACATTTGTAAATGACGAGCGAGACACACGATTTCAATTTTGGTCTTCCATGTTGATTCAGTTCATCCTATTATTATTATTTACCGGAATCTTTATATTTTTATTTACAAATCGTTTCCTACTTTCTTTTGTCTGGTTGCTTGTATTTTTAATTGGTATTATGGTCATTATCTGGCCAACTGCAAGTGCGGCAATGCGAAGAGTGAATGATGTTGGGATTAACTCGTCTTTGTTTAAGAGTATGAGATTTTTATATTCTATATTATTATTAGGTGGGGCTTTAATTTATTTATTAAAAATATTTTTTAATATCAAGCTATTAGAAATAAGTCATTTCAATGCTTATATGATGATGGTATTTTCGAGCTATATCATTTTTATATTGTGGTATTGCACACTGCCTAGTAATCGATATAACGGTTATAATTCATTGAAAGAATTAAATAAATAATATTATTATTTATTAATTAATATAGAGGTGAAATGTGATGCAATCCTATCTGAGATTTATTAAACATGCATTTGATTTTGATTCTAAAGATTCGAGACAACAATTTTGGCTTCCATTTTTAATACAGATGTTTATTTGTATTGTAATCTTGTTTCCTTTAATAAAGGCAGAAGAAGGGGAAAACATACTTGGAAGATTGCTGTTTGTTATGATAGTAATGCCGGTAGTATTAATACCAATATATAGTGCTTTTCAAAGAAGGATGCTTGATGTAGGAAAAGACTCAAAAATATATAAATACTTCAATATTTTTTATATGTTTTTTGGAGTGATTTTCATGATTTATGGATTATTATATTTTTTTTCTGACATTAAATTATTTAAAGATGAAATAATATTACCTATCATTTTTTTATTTTTTGGTCTAAGATTTATATTTTTGTTATATTATTGTGCGTTACCAACAAATAAATTTAAAAGTACTACGGATAGTATTTGATATCCGTAGTACTTTTTTAATTTTTATTTATAGTTACGCTGTGATTCTTTGTTTCGTATAATGTTAGAGTTTGAATAGAAGATACGTGGTCAAGTAGATGCTCAAACTGTTCCCATATGAAATAAGCGATATTCTCAACAGTTGTATTCATTTCTGGTAGTGATTCGTTGAGGATGGGTGCATTTAATAGTGGTGCAATTTTTTCATTATAGTCACGTTCTATTTGATAGAAGTCTATAGCGAGGCCATATGTATCAACTGGACTTTTGATGCTAATATCAAATTTGTAGTTATGATTGAATAAATCTTTATGTTTGCCGTTTGGAAAGAAGATACGGTTGTTCGTTGTAAATGTGAAGGTCAGGTTCAGTAAGATATCTTTTTCGTAATAAGCTGTTTTTTTGGGTTGTTGAATATGTTCTAATAGGCTCATTTTATGCTCCTTTCAGAGTTTGATGCATCGTTATTCTAATCTATTTTAATCGTAAGGTATTTTTTTCATATATTCAAATTTATATTGCGGAGATAAAAGTTTTATAATATTTCATTAGTTTTTAAACTAAATTTTCAGAAAAAACTTACTTGTTGTTATGCTAAAATAATAAAAATGTGGGTATAGATTAACTGTATAAAAAGTAAAAAAGGGAGTCTTTCGCATGGATACACCTTATAATGGTGGTAGAAAATTAGTTCTAGGTATTGTGCTTGGTATATTAACATATTGGTTATTTGCTCAGTCGCTTGTTATTGTTGTACTAGATTTGAAGCATCATTTTAACAGTAGCCTTGATGTCATCAATATCGCTGTCAGTTTAACGGCATTATTTTCAGGAATGCTTGTCGTTGGTGCTGGTGGTTTAGCGGATAAAGTCGGTCGTGTAAAGATGACGCAGATCGGTTTAATATTAAGTATCATCGGTTCATTTACAATGATCGCTACACATATGACTGCTTTTTTATTAATTGGTCGTATCATTCAAGGTATTTCTGCAGCATGTATCATGCCAGCTACGTTATCAATTATTAAAGCATATTACGATGATAAAGATCGCCAACGAGCGTTAAGTTATTGGTCATTTGGTTCTTGGGGTGGTTCTGGTTTATGTTCTTTATTTGGGGGGATGATTGCTAAGAACTTTGGATGGGAATGGATATTTATTATTTCAATTATTTTCTCAGGTCTTGCGATGATATTAATTCACGGCACACCGGAAACAAAATCTGATGAACCGAACGATATGAAGTTTGATTTAATTGGTTTAATTACGTTGATCGTTCTGTTGCTAAGTTTAAATATCGTGATTACGCAGGGTGGTACGCTTGGTGTTACGTCACCTATATTTATTGGACTTATTCTATTAAGTATTGTGAGCTTTATTGCATTTATAATGATTGAGAAACGTCAAATCAATCCATTGATCGATTTTCATCTGTTCCAGAATAAACCATATTTAGGTGCTGTTATTTCAAACTTTTTATTAAATGCAGTTGCAGGTACATTGATTGTAGCAAATACATATATTCAGGAAGGTTTAGGCTTTTCTTCAAGCAAAACCGGTATGCTTTCTATCTTATATGTCGTAATGGTTTTATCAATGATTATCGTTGGTGAAAAGTTATTGCAGAAGATGGGAGCTAAAAAACCGATGTTACTTGGTTCTGCGATAGTATGCGTAGGTATTGTGATGATTTCACTGACATTCTTACCGGAGAATATTTATATCATAAGCTGTGTGCTAGGCTTTGGTTTATTTGGATTAGGACTTGGTCTATATGCCACACCATCTACTGATACTGCAGTTGCTACAGCACCCGTAGAAAAAGTAGGTGTCGCATCAGGTATTTATAAGATGGCTTCAGCTTTAGGTGGCGCTTTTGGTATTGCAATCAGTTTGGCAATCTATAGTTTCTGTATGAAATTTGGATTAGAGAAAAGTGCGATGATTGGAATACTTGCGAATGCTGTGATGGCTATCATTTCTTTTGTTGCCATTCAAATTACAGTTCCTAAAGACGATTTAAGAAAGAAGATATAATTTTTGAAGACCTCATTGATTGAGGTCTTTTTTAGGCTTCAATCAGCTATTATTTGAAGAAATAATAATAAAATAATGAATACGGTTACAATATTTTTGGATTTTTATTATACTAGTATTACAAATGATGAAAAAAGGTCTATAATGGAAATATATTATAGATGTGTTGGGGGATATAAAATGAAAAAAGTATTTAAACAAACTGACGTAATATTAATCGGTGGCGGGATAATGAGCGCGACTTTAGGTGTATTACTTAAAGAACTTGATCCGGCAATAAATATTAAAGTATTTGAAAAACTTTCAGCACCTGGTCTGGAAAGTTCAAACGTATGGAATAACGCAGGAACGGGTCACTCTGCATTATGTGAATTAAACTATACGACTGAAGATAAAGATAAGAATATCAATATCGATAAAGCTGTGAATGTTAATGAGCAGTTTCAATTATCTAAACAATTCTGGTCTTATTTAGTGAATGAAGGCAAATTGAAGCATCCTCAGGACTTTATCATGCCGGTACCGCATTTAAGTTTTGTTGAAGGTGAAGACGATATTCGTTTCTTAAAGAATCGTTTAGCAGCTTTTAAAGATAATCCATTATTCCAAGGTATGGAGTTAACTGAAGATCATGATAAGATGCGTGAATGGGTGCCATTAATGATGGAAGGTCGCGACCCGAATGAGCGAATTGCTATCACACGTATGGCAGCTGGAAGTGATGTAAACTTCGGTGCATTAACACAAGACTTATTTGATGTGATGAAATCATTTGATGGTGCAGTGACACACTACGAACATACAGTAAAAGACATTAAGCGTGCTGAAGATGGCAGCTGGAATGTTAAAGTATATGATCAAAATAGTAAACAAACAGAAATCCATAATGCTAAATTTGTCTTTATCGGTGCAGGTGGTTATTCATTACCATTATTGCAAAAGACAAAGATTCCTGAAGCTCGTGGCGTTGGTGGATTCCCGGTAAGTGGTTTATTCTTGGTGTGTAAGAATCAAGAAGTCGTAGAACAACATTTAGCCAAAGTATACGGTAAAGCTAAAGTTGGTGCGCCACCGATGTCAGTACCTCATTTAGATACGCGTTATATCGATGGTGAACGCGGGTTATTATTTGGACCATTCGCTGGATTTAGTCCAAAGTTCTTAAAGACGGGTAAATATACAGATTTATTAGCATCAGTAAATCCAGGAAACGTAACAAACATGTTGTCAGCTGGTGGTAAAGAGATGAAATTAACACAATACTTAATCTCTCAAGTATTACAAACACATGAACAACGTATGGAAGAGTTACGTGAATTTGTTCCAAATGCAGAATCGAAAGATTGGGAAATCGTTGTTGCTGGTCAACGTGTGCAAGTCATTAAAGAAACTGAAGCTGGTGGTAAAGGTACACTACAATTTGGTACTGAAGTGATTACTGCTGAAGATGGCAGTGTTGCAGCCTTACTTGGTGCTTCTCCTGGTGCTTCTACTGCGGTATATGTTATGTTACAAGTGATCGATAAATGCTTTAAAGATAGAATGCCTGAATGGGAACCTCATATTAAGAAGATGATTCCATCATATGGCTTGAAGTTAGCAGAGCACAAAGATCTATTTGAAGAAATTAATGCAAATACTGCTAAAACTTTAGGTTTAAAAGAGAAATAATAAAGATAAGGCAATGCCAGATTTGGCATTGCCTTATACTAATTTTGATGATTTTAGTCGCCACCACCATCTCCTCCGCAAGCGTCACAACCAGCCTCGAAGAAAGATGAATCATTGCAGTCTTTATCAACAGTGCCAGATTGAAGTACTAGTAGAACCATCAAATATTGTATCATTTGAATGTGTTTGTTTTTCATTGATAAATAAAATAATTTTTTTAGAGAAATTAACCAGTATTATGATGCCAAGTTTGAATATAACAATATAGAGAAGGATTTCGAATGTTGTCATTTTAATCACATCATTTATATATTGTGCTACACTTTTAACATACCCAGATTTTTATAATAAATGATAGATAATAATTATTATTTTAGGAGAAAATCGTTGATTGATTTAATGAATAAATTTTTACAGAGAAATATCGCTTTGCTTACATTAATTAGTTTATCTTTAGGTGTCATTTTCGATGAATTTGGGCATCATTTTTTAATTGTAGTGCCGTATTTGTTCGCATTTATAACGTTTTCCGGCAGTATGAAGATGAAGTTTAGTGATTTGAATATTTTCTACAAAGCACCGAGAGACATATTGTTTTGTATGATTGTTCTGCATTTGATTATGCCGGTGTTAAGTTATCTCATTGCCAATCTAATTTTTGATGATCATTTACTTGTGATTGGTTTTGTGATGTTGATGTGTATACCAACGGGTGTTACGAGCATCATCTGGATAAATGTTGGTCGAGGAGACTTACCATTAGGTTTAGCTGTTGTATTACTTGATACATTTTTAGCACCAGTGATCATTCCACTGACGATGCATATTGTTTCAGGTGAAACTGTGAAGATTAATACGAGTGACTTAATCATGGATCTCATATTGATGATTGTCGTTCCAACAATAGTTGCCATTGTCATCAATGAAGCGAGTCATGGAAAAATACCTGACAAGATAGGTAACAGACTAAATCCTTTCAGTAGACTTGCATTGTTTGGTATTATCTTTGTCAATGGTGGGGCGATTGCACCGTATATGAAAGATTTCTCGATAGAATTAGTTATTATCATTGCGGTTGTATTCGTTGTTGTAGTGAGCGGTTATGTGATTAGCAGTGTGATGAGTCACTTTATGCAATGTAGTTATGCACGTCATGTCAGTATTACATTTTTATGTGGCATGCGAAATATTTCGACCGGAGTTATTGTCGCGACAACTTATTTTCCGCCTAAAGTTGCCTTACCAGTTGCTTTTGGCATGCTCTTTCAGCAACTTTTAGCAAGTATTGTGAGTACCCAGCTTGAGAAGAAAAGACCGATCAAAGAACATCATTTAGATGTTATTTAATATTTTTCGCATCTTCAGAAATTCATGTAATACACCGTGAGCTGCCATTAGTTCATAGTCGAGTGCTTCGAAACCACATCGTTCATACACTTTAATCGCACGTTCATTGAAAGTAGCAACTGCAAGCTCGATAATTGTAGTTTCTGGATATGTCGTTCGAATGAAAGTGATCGCCTCTCTGACGAAAGTTTCACCATAACCTTTACCTGTATATTCTGGCTTAAGTCCAAGCCCGAGTGTACAGGTATTTTTATTGTGATGTAATTCTATAAGTCCGATAAGTTCATGCTGATACACACTATAGAAATGATTAGTACGAATTGTATCATTCAGTATTTCTGCAGGGTTTTTATCAGTATTATTGATATTGTAGAAATCATAAGGTGAATCATATTGCCATGTTAATATTTCTTTAGCATCTGTAAGTGTCATTGGTTGAATAATAAACATATTTTCACTCCCTTTTCATCAAAGTACCATACTCGAAATGATTTTAGAAGAAAGTAATTTATTTAAAATTTTTATTTTGTTTGTATGTAATTTACCTTTAATATTGTTTATATACTTTCACTTATTGTTCAATAAATCACAATCAATTATATTCAAATGAAGATTTACGTGAAGCATTTGAATTCGGTGCAGAAGGTAAAGTTGTACCGATTGTTGAAACACGTTGTCTACATGAAGTGAACGATATATTTAAAGAAATGCATGACGGTAAAATACAAGGTCGTATGGTTATTGACATGCATAAACAATGTAGCCATTAAAAAAATTTGAATGAAATGCTAATTTTAAGAAACTGCAACGAAAATGCTGCAGTTTCTTTTTTAATTTGTTCCAAAATTCATTTTCTGCGTTGAAAGATGCACAATTATTGAATTGCTACAATTTGCACACAATTTCTTTCCTTTATATGATGAGCGAAAGGAGGGCTTAAAATGTTACTCAAGTCACATCATCCATCGCGGTATATATCATATTTATTAGAAGTTGATCAGCGCTTATTCTTTAAGAAAAGAGACTACCTGGCATTATCACATTATAGGAAAGGGTTAGAAGGTGAAGAAAAGTTTCTTCATCTAATAAGCGATATAGAAAATATTATTATCTTATGGGACATCAGAATAGAAATGCCTGGTGAAATACAATATGACTTTATTGTTATAACTGAAGATACTGTATTTCATTTTGATGTGAAGAACTTTAGTGGTCGATATGATTATGAAGATGGCATATTTACGAGTGAGAATGGATATGTGGAAAAAGATCTTGTGTCTTCAATAATAAAGGGACATAAGAAATTGAAACAAATCGATAAGGAGAATAGTTTTCACTTTAATGTAATTAGTAAAATCATATTTATCAATGAGACATTGGACTTAAGGAACTTTCCGGGAAGTAAAGATATAAATTTTCATTTTGATGTACATAAAATAGTGAATCATCTTAAGCGTTATCAGCATATTAATTCAGAGATGCAGCGTTTTGCAAATATATTGGTCGAACAGCATAAAAATGATTCTGAACACGAGGCGATAAATTACTATGATTTTGAACGAATGAAAGTCGGGATAAAATGTAGTAAGTGTGGAAAACTAGGGATGAGTCATAAGTTTAAGAAACAATATTTTATTTGTAGCTGTGGTCATAAAGAGAAGAATAAAGAAGTGATGATAAGAACATTTGATGCCATTGCAGCGATAAAGAAAGGAAGGGCTAAAACGACTGAAATTGCCAAATGGACAGGTTTAAATGAAAGAACGATACGATATTTTTTATCGAAGCACTATCAAAAAGTCGGTGAAGCAAGATCAACTTGTTATATCGAATATGATTTTTAGGATTTTAACGTTCCATCTTTTCCGGATAGTTGGAGTATCCGGAAAAGATGAAGTGAATAAACATTAAATATGATCCAACATTTCCGGATACTAAGAGAATCCGGAAAAGATGAAAAATAATCTAATATATTAATCTATATTATTTTCGTTATTTAATATTGTATGATATTTTTTTATAAATTTTTAAATTATATACTTTGTCATTGTACATTTACTCTAATTAAAGTAATATTATTCTCATGAATATAATATGTATTCGGTCATACATATCAAAAGAGGAGATTTATAATGAAAAAATTATTATCAGTTTCACTTACAAGTGCAATTCTATTCTCAGGTGTATCTTACGTTGCTCCAAAATCAGCAGATGCTGCAACAAATTCAGAATTTAATACGAGTAACAAATTAAGTAACTACCGTTTGAATGTTGAGTTATTAAAGCTTATTAATAAAGAAAGAAAAGCAAACGGTGTTGCGTCTATTAAATACATCAGCGATAAAAAGATTAAAACTGGTACGAATAAAAGAGCAGAAGAAGTAACAAAAGTATTCTCTCATTACCGTCCAGATGGTACACTTTTTAAAACAGCGTTTCCTAAATCTGTTCAACCGATCATTAAAGGTGAGAATGTTATGAAACGTAGCATTAAAAGTACTGAAACGCCATCAACGGATGAAAAATATTTAGCGCAATTAATGTTTAATCAATGGAAACAATCTAAAGATCATAGAGCAAATATGTTACGTCCAAATTTCAAAAGAAGTTCTATTGCAATGAAAGTTGCATATGACACTAACAAACAACGTAACTACTATTACGCTGTACAAATCTTTACTACTAAATAAAATGAAAAAATGTCCTGCTACAAATTTGTAGCGGGACATTTCATTTTAAACTAACTTATTTATAGATACCTTTTGCTGCATCAGAATAATCGATGTATAAGTTTTTAACTTGTTGATAGTGACGTAAAGTTTCTTTATACGTTTCACGACCGATACCTGATTTTTTGTAACCACCGAATGGTGAACCAGCTTGAATTTGATTATAAGTGTTAATCCAGATACGACCAGTATCCATTTGATTTGCAACTTGTAATGCACGATTAATGTTAGAAGTAAAGATACCACCAGCTAAACCGTAGATTGAATCATTCGCTTTCTCAATTACTTCTTCTTGTGTTTTGAATTTAGAAACAACAACTACTGGTCCAAAAATTTCTTCTTGAACTAAACGTGATTTGTTGTCATCGAATTCAATAATTGTTGGAGGGAAGAAGAATCCTTTATCTCGTCCATTATCCATTAAACGTTCTCCACCAGTAACGATGTTTAATCCTTCTTGCTTCGCAATTTCAATGTATTCTTCGATTTTATCGATTTGGGCTTGTCCAGTTTGAGAACCGTAATGATTGTTTGTATCTAATGGATCACCGACATTGATTTTTTCGAAAGCTTCTTTTAATTTACCAACAAATTCATCATAGATGCCTTCTTGAACATAAAGTCTTGAACCAGCTGAACATACTTCACCTTGGTTAAATAAAATACCTAATTGTGCACCTTCGATGGCTTGCTCAATATTAGCGTCATCAAAGATAATGTTCGCTGATTTACCGCCTAACTCTAAAGTAGCAGGTACTAAACGTTCAGCTGCAGCTTTGGCTACACCGTAACCAACTTCAGTAGATCCAGTGAATGAAACTTTTGCAACGTCTTCATGATTGAAGATTGCATCTCCAGATTCTGACCCTTTACCACTTAATACATTTAATACACCTTTAGGTAATACATCTTTGATTAACTCTGCTAAATGTAATAAAGAAAGTGGTGTAGATGAAGATGGCTGAATAACAACAGCGTTACCAGCAGCTAATGCAGGTGCAAGTTTCCATGCAGCAAGTAGCATTGGGAAGTTCCATGCTACAACTGCCCCAACTACACCGATAGGTTCATGACGAATAATACTTAAAGTATTTTCAGCTAAGTCTTTATTTGTACCTTCATCTGCTAAAATTACACCAGCAAAGTAACGGAAGTGATCGGCAGCCATTGGAATATCAATATTTGCTGACTCACGAATCGCTTTACCAGAGTTCATAGATTCAATCATCGCTAAATCATCTTTATTTTCATACATAATATCTGCAATCTTATTTAATAAGGCAGCACGCTCTGTGCTTGTTGTATGTCTCCATGTTTTAAAAGCTTCACCAGCAGCTTTAACAGCTTTATCTACATCTCCTGTAGTCGCTTTTGCAATATGCGCTAAAACTTCACCTGTTGCAGGACTCTTAACCTCTAACGTTTCTTTGTTTTCTGCATCAACAAATTCTCCGTTAATAAATAAACCATATTGTTCTTTTAATATGTTACTCATGTTTTTTCCTCCTATATTTAACAGTTATTTTAATGATAGTGCTTACATAATTATAAACGATAGTAATTAAATATTGCAAAAAAACAGTTTGGACATTGAAATCAATCTAAATAAACATCATATTTATATTACATTTTGTAATATTTAATCTCAGAAAATGAATCAATCTTAATGCGTAAATGCCTTTAAAGCTTGTCATATCAGGCTTTTACGAATGTTACAAAGTCTAATGCAATTTTGTAACAATGTGTCATAAAACGTATATGTTATGTAACAAGTCTATTACAATGCACATTTCGATATTTTTCGGTGTTATGATTATCTCAAGAAGTCGCACAGACAATCAAACTTATAAAAGAAAATTCTGGAGGAAATATATATAATGAAAAAATTATTATTAGCAGCAGTTACATCAGCAGTAGTATTCACATCGGTACCAACGCATGACGCAGACGCAGCAACTAAAAAGACAACTTATAAAAAATACAAAAAATACAATTCATATAATGTAGCATCAGTAGCACGTTCAATCGCAGCGAACAGAGTATACGTATACGGTGCAAACAACCGTTACGCAGTAGATTGTTCAGCTTTTGCACAACAAGTTATGCGTGCAATGGGCAAATCAATCCCTCGTACAACTTATGCACAAATGGCAGCAGGTAAACGTGTTTATAATCCAAGACCTGGTGATTTAGTATACTTCAACGGTGGAAGCCACGTAGGAGTTTACATCGGTAACGGACGTATGGTTGACGCACTTAACCCTAGAGCTGGTGTTGGTGAACGTTCAATCAGAGGATTCTACGGAACAGTTACAGGATATTACAGATTCTAATAACTTATGTTTAAGATACATCACGTCATGTGGTGTATTTTTTTGTTAAATAAAATTATTGCATTATAATAGAAGTAAAGGAGATTTTCATAATGATTTTTAATTATTTAATGTACATATTAATGTTAGCGATGGGGGGATATTTGATATATCTCAGTAAACAAATTGTTAATGCGAATGTGAATACGAAATACAAAAAAGAGAATTATAGAAAGTTATATTTGTATATGGGATATACATTTATAATATTTGCAGTCATTTCATTTATTACACGTATGACAGCACCACAATATGAATTTATTATGCCTTTTACAATGATTATTATTTTAATCGTATTAAATAAAAAGTATAGGAAGTAATAATATGAAAATAAGACAGGCTACTTTGCAAGATTTAAAAGATATCATGTATACAACAGAACTCGCTTTTGAAAATGAACCGATGAGCGATAATCAGGAACATACTTTGGTTGAAGAATTAATGCATTCAGATAGTTATATTCCTGAATTAACGGTAGTCGCAACCATTGGTAATAAGATTGTAGGACATATTATGTACTCGAAAATAAAAATAGATGAATATGATGGCGTTGCGATGGCACCATTATCAGTTCATCCTGATTATCAAAAACAAGGTATAGGTACTGCCTTAATGCATTATACATTATCGAAAATCCCATTATCAGTTCCAGTCGTAATATTAGGTCATCCTAGTTATTACACTAAATTTGGTTTTATAAAAGCATCAACATATAATATTAAAGCGCCGTTTGAAGTGACTGATGATGTATTTATGATTCGTGCATCAGAAGAAGTTAAAGAAAAAGGTATACAAGGAACTGTCATTTATCCGAAAGCATTTCAGTAAATATAAGAAAATCCGATCAATAAATTTTAATAAAAAATATTCAAATAATAAGTAATGATACAAAAAACGTGTAAAAGCGCACTGTAACAACAATGTTACAGTGCGCTTTTTTGAATTAAAGTTTCGTAATATTCTTGGATAAAGTTTACAAATTCTATATTTGAATAGCTTCTTTCTATACTATAGGTATGGGATTTTCGACAAAGTTAATAATATTACAAGGTCTGAAAAATTATATCACTTCGTTAACAAAACATTTACATCGCACTTTTTCATGTTTATCCATGTTATAGTTGGACATGTGATTACGACGAGTTGAAATTTTGTATCGAGTTCGACAAAATCACGAATTAAATCATTTAATTAAATACTATACTAATATATAAACAATTCTTGGAGGAATTAAACATTATGAAGAAAACTTTATTAACATTAACGACAGCAGCGACAGTAGCAACATTAGCACCGACGAATTCAGCAGATGCAGCAGCAGAACTAAGAACTGATGTCTCTACAACTTCTACATATTCAGCACCAGTTCAAACATCAACATACTCTGCACCTACAAATACTTACCATGCACCAGTTGCACAAACATCAACAGTAAATAATACTTTTAATACTAATAACACAAATAATACAATTTCAAACATTTCTACTAACGCAGTAACTGAAAGCACACGTGTAGTACAAAAAGCACCAACTTCAGTAGCTGTAAATAATGATGTAGCTTCAGTAGCATTATCAATTGCAGCAGGAAAATCATATGTATATGGTGCAAACTCTGCATCAGCAGTTGACTGTTCATCATTTGCACAACAAGTATTAGCAGCAATGGGTAAATCAATTCCACGTACAACTTATGCTCAAGCAGCAGCTGGTACACAAGTATCAAATCCACAACCAGGTGACTTAGTATTCTTCAACAACTACAGCCACGTAGGAGTTTATATCGGTGGTGGACAAATGGTTGATGCTTTAAACCCATCAGCAGGAATCGGTCAACGTGCAGTATCATACATCTCAGGATCAGTTGATGGATACTACAGATTCTAATTAGAACTTAATATTAATTTCAATTATCTCTCACTTGAATATTAGTGAGAGATATTTTTTTGGGGAAAAATTTATGTAAAGATATCTTTACATATGATGTTAATTATTGTATATTATCTGTAAAGATATCTTTACAGTTTTAACAAAGGGGGATTATTATGATTGCCAAAAATTTAACGAGAAAAAAGCAAATTAGAAATTCACTGATAGCTTGTTTAGGAATATTAATGAGTAATTATTATATTAATTATTTTATGCATCCAGAAAAATTGTATGATATAAATGCTTATATGCCGATGTTTATAGGAGCATTAACAGGAACTATTATTGTCTACTTCATATCAAAAAAGAAACACCCGGGAAACTTGAATACTAAAGTTACGGATGAGCGAGATGAAATGTTATCAAAGGAATATAATACATTAGTATTTCCTTTTCTATTTTTATACTTGCCATGTTTATTTATGTTGTTAGCATTACCATTTAAAATTGAAAGCATATCTTTTTTTCAACTTTCGATTGCATGGTGGATTTTATTAATGATTTACGAAATCGGATATACTATATTTCATAAAATTAACTCGTAAAATAAGTATTAACTAAGTAGGTGATCACCATCGTTATCAATTATATTAAAGAACATCGGACGTCACGTAATATTTCTCAGGTTCAAATGGCCAAGGATCTAGATATTACACGCCAAACGATTAACGCAATAGAAAATCATAAATATAACCCAAGTTTAGAACTTGCTTTAAAGCTTATGCAGTACTTCAATGTACCAATTGATGCGCTATTTAAACTGGAGGAGGATTAAAATGAAAAAAGGAATGACGAGAAGGAAGATGATTCGTAATGCAGTCGTTTATTGTGCAGTATTAGTATTATCTACTTTTTATATTAAATATTTTAAAGATCCTAATTCAGCTTATGATATTGATAGTTATATACCACCATTGACAGGTGCAATAATAGCCTATATTTTCATTTTTATTATCTCTAAGAAAAAGAATCCAGGTAATCTTGATACAAAACTTACAGATGAACGAGATGAATTAATAGCTAATAAATATAATACTTTAGCGTTACCTGTACTCCTATTTTATATCCCAGTAATTTTCTTATTTATAGCGATACCGTTAAAAATAGAAACGGTTTCAGTTGGAAATTTATCGATTGTACTTTTGTTAATGATGGCATCGTATGCAATTGGCTTTTGGTTATATAGAAATGCTAAATCATAATTTGGAGCGTGTTAAAAATGTACGTAAAAAAAGCGACAAAGAAAACTTACTATAAAAATTTAATGATAGTATTTTCATTATTAATTATATTAGAATTGTTAGATCACATTATTCTTAATGAAAAGATTCATTATGATTTTTTAATTTTTTATTTAGGTGGTGTATGCTTAGGGACATGGAATAGATACAAAAAACATAAAGAAAATATGAACGAAAATGGAGAAGTAATTATAGAAGACGAATTTACGATAAAGTTAAAATATGAATTTGATCATCGATTTCTATTGTTCATCACTGCAACAGTAATGGCGAGCTATTATATTTTAAAATGGCTAAGAATAGATTCAATAAATCTATCGGTTATAGCATGGATTATTCCAATTATGCTTTTAATATACGCGATTAGTAAATATGTATTTATAAGTGAGAGAACAGAGTAAAAACAAGTCCGATAAACGACTTAAATCGGACAAGACGCACCTCATAATCGCGTAAAATCAAAAAACAAGTCCGATATATGACTTAAATCGGACAAGACGCACCTCATAATCGCGTAAAATCAAAAAACAAGTCCGATATATGACTTAAATCGGACAAGACGCACCTCATAATCGCGTAAAATCAAAAAACAAGTCCGATATGCTCAAATTATCGGACGTTTTCTATTTAAACTTTATTATTTTCTATCCTTATAATACAATCAAATAAACATATAAAGGGGTTGAGGGATATGTGGCATTATAAATTATTTGAAGAGCTTAAACCTTTGGAGATTTACAAGATATATAAACTTAGGGTAGATACTTTTATCGTAGAGCAGCAGTGCTATTATGAAGAAATCGATGAGAAGGATTTATCATGCGTGCATATGTATAAAGATGTTGATGGTGTAATTGCTGCGTATGCGCGTATTATTCCTGAAGCGGATACGGTACATATTGGTCGTGTTATCGTGCATCCTGATTTCCGTGGTACGGGTCTTGCTAAAGAATTGATGGATCAGGCGTTACAATATATTGATACACATCATCATTATTTAAATTTACATCTCCAAGGGCAGGCACATTTAGAAAGATTTTACGGTAGTTTCGGATTTAACACAGTATCTGACGTCTACTTTGTCGATTTAATTCCACATGTTGATATGGAGCGTCCTGCTTTTGGTTTGAATTCACCGTTAAAAGGAGCGTAATATGAATATTTATATTAGTCAGTTTGATATTAATGAACGCGGTTACGTATTAGCATCAAGCGACTTAGGTGTTATCTTCTTTGCAAATGATGACACGACAGAATATGTTGATCATCATATCAAGCGATTTATTCCTGATGCAGAGCGTGTAACAGGTTACCCTGCTGATGAGAAAAATAATGAGTATATAAGAGATATCGAACGTTATTTTCAAGGTGAGTTAAAGCACTTTAACTGGCCGCTTGATCTGCATGGTACTGAATTTCAGAAATCAATCTGGGAAGCACTTTTAAATATACCTTTCGGTGAATCAAGAAGTTACAGTGATATCAGTGAGATGATTGATAACCCGAAAGCGATTCGTGCTGTCGGTGGTGCAATTGGTGCAAATCCTGTTATGATTGTAGTACCATGCCATCGTGTAATCGGAAAGAGCGGTAAGCTCACTGGTTTCAGTGGTGGTTTAGATATGAAGATAGAATTATTAGTTATAGAAGGTATACCATACGTTAATTAATAGGAGGAAAAATAATGAGTTTACCAAATTGTCCGAAATGTGGTTCAGAATATACATACGAGGATGGCTTAAATTATGTATGCCCAATGTGCGCACATGAATGGCCGATTAATCCTGAAGTTGAAGAGACAGCGGTTATTAAGGATAGTGTAGGAAATATTTTAAATGATGGAGATAGTGCTACTATTATAAAAGATTTAAAGGTTAAAGGGACTTCATCCGTCATTAAGAAAGGTACGAAAGTAAAAAGTATCCGTATTATCGAACCGGAAAATGGTCATGACATTGATGGTAAAGTGGATGGCTTTGGTCAGTTAAACTTAAAAAGTGAAGTTGTGAAAAAGTTAAATGAATAAGCGTATCGATAGCATTGATATACTTCGAGGTATGAGTATAATCGGGATATTATTTATGAATATCGTGGGCTTCCATATGAATGAAGTTTATACGGATCCTTTAGTGTATTTTAAATCGCCGCTTGATCAGTGGTTATATAAGTTAAATATTATTTTTATTCATAACTCATTTTATCCGATATTCGCGTTTTTATTTGGCTTCGGTTTAGCCATAATGGCAGAAAATATTAAAGGTCGTGGTGGTAACTTTATTCCAGTGTTATATAGAAGGATGGCAGCATTACTCGTATTTGGACTTTTACATGGTTTCTTCTTGTTCTATGGCGATATTTTAAATGTCTATGCTGTCATAGGACTTGCTGCAATAATATTTTTACTGTTTCCAAATATTATTACGCTCATCACAGCGATAATATTAATTGTATTGAATATGATGAGAGCATTACCGAGTATGTTTGCGATATTTATGCAGCCGGATTTCTTCGGTAAAGAACTCGTAAGTTTTGAAACTTCACAAAATGAATGGATTAAAGTGATGTCGAGCGGTAACTTAAGCAATATTGTTCAATATAATAGTGATTTCTTCTATCAGGGGTTTGCAATCATTAATCCAGGTACAACGCTGAGTTATTTCTTAACGATCATGCCTTTTGTATTATTAGGGATGTATGTGAAACGTGCGAATCTATTGAAGGAAATAACAGAACATAAAGTGACGATGTTCGTGATTTCATTTGTCTTTGCATTTGTAGGCATTACTTTGAAATATTTAATGATTGCTTACGAAATCAATGTGATGGCTTCTTATGATTTTATTTATTATGGTGGGGTATTGTTATCTATAAGCTACATTATATGGGTCACGTTACTGTGCGAGTATCCAGCAGTAAAGAAATTATTTGAGCCATTTCAACGTATGGGGAAGATGAGCTTTACATTATATATTATGCAGAGTTTATTAATGTTCATCGTATTTTATGTATTTAGACAATATGGTCAATTATCAATTGCACAAGTATATCTTGTTGCACTTGCAATCGTGTTGTTCCAGATGATTTTTACAAGTATTTATTTCAAAAAGTTTAAACAGGGCCCTCTCGAATGGATTTGGCGCAAGATTACCTATATGAAATAATGTCATTATTGCAATGAATTTTTTAAATAGGAATTTACGCGTTTCTATGTTACAATAACATGGCTATTCAATCATGAGGAGGTGCATCAAATGCGCGTAGAATTACAGGAAAAAATAGAATATTACGTGTTAAGTGGAGATTTTGAATCTGCTAAAGCATTGATGCAATCGACTGACTTTATGATGTTTGAAGAAGCATTTGTAAGTGCCTGTCATGATAGTGAATCTGTGATGTATTATACGTTTATATTAGAATGTATGAAAGATACAGAAACAGTGGAACTACACGATTTAGCATTCTTACTGTTAGTTTATCCTTTAAGTGAAGTAAACGGCGCATTTAATAGTGCATATTATCATGCAATGCGTTCTGTTGAAATGACCGATAGCAATGAAGTGAAAAGTTTGTTACAACTCTTATTTTTATATGCTGTGCCAGAGCCGGTGATTACGGATAAAGAAGCATTTGATACAGCGAAACAAATATTAAAGCTTGATCCTAAAAATCAGGTTGCAAGAAATATGTTAAAGCAAGCTGCTAAAAAGTTAGATAAAGTGGTCGTTGATTTCAATCAAATATCAAAGAAAGCGTAATGACCGATGTCATTACGCTTTTGCTTTGTCTAACGCCTATTTTATTCTTCTAACCATAATTCAATTGGGACGATAATCGGGAATTGTCCACGGTCTTCAGATAGTTTTGTAATAATTGATGACGCTTTCGCATATAAAGGAATTGCAAACATGCCTTCTTCCTTCTTAATTTCTGAAATAACATCAACTTCACTGCCATCTTCACTTTGGATCAGGATTGCTGCTTCGATAACGCCGTCTACTTGAGTACCAAAGTGTCCGAACATAAATGTTAATCTAAATTCATAAAGACTTGGATCTTGTTCACTTTGTTCATAATCTAATCGGTGCATTGTTGTTGGTTCTGGTGACATATCTTCAAAATCTCTTACATGCGCTTCTTTCAAGAACATATGTACAACTTGTTTGTTTAATTCCACTCTAATCGCTCCCTTAATATAAGTTATCTTCATTATAATATTATTTTACTGATTCACAAAGTTATTGATTGTATAATTATTATTTAGTTTGTAAAATTTAGTGGTGATAATGTAATTTTATACTAACATGATGTTTTGTTATTGATTCGTATTATTTAATGTTGTAAGATGTATAGACAAATAAAAGGAGAGTATTGAGCGCTAGCTCATTATTTTTTTGGAGGAAACATGAAAAAATCAACAATTATAATGATTACTTTTTTAATTGGTGCATTCTTTACGTTCTTAAATGAAACGTTACTGAATATCGCATTAACGGAAATAATGCGCGTATTTAATGTAGATGCACCTACCGTTCAGTGGCTAGCTACTGGATTTATGCTGGTGATGGGCGTATTGATGCCGTTATCTGCATCACTTATACAATGGTTTACAACGAGGCACTTATTTATCGGTTTAATGTCTTTATTTTTAATCGGAACATTGATTGCAGGTTTTGCTGTCAACTTTCCGATGATTCTTGCAGGTCGTATGATACAAGCTGCAGGTACGGGACTACTTATTCCAACGATCATGAATGCGATGCTGAATTTATTTCCGCCGCATGAGCGTGGTAAAGTAATGGGGAATTTTGGTCTTGTGATGATGTTCGCTCCAGCGATTGGTCCGACGTTATCAGGCGTTATCGTTGATACTTTAGGCTGGCGCTGGTTATTCTTCTCGGTTGTGCCATTTGTCATCTTCTCAATTATATTTGCTATGCGTTACCTGGAAAATGTCGGTGAAGTAACGAAACCGAAGATTGATATTTTATCTGTCGTGTTATCGACTATTGGTGTAGCTGGTATCATTTATGGGTTCAGTTCAGTAAGTACAGCTAAAGGTGGATTTGGTAATCCGATGATTCTTACATTTATTATTGTCGGAATTGTAGCGATGGTATTGTTTGCATTAAGACAACGTAAACTTGCTGATCCATTACTTGATCTTTCTGTATTTAAATATGCAAACTATGCGCGTGGGATGTTCATCTTTGTTGTCGTTGTAATGGCTATGTTTGCTTCAGAAATCGTGATGCCGATGTATTTACAAGGTCCGATGGCATTTAGTGCAAAAGTGGCAGGTATGATTTTATTACCCGGGGCATTATTAAATGGTGCGATGAGTCCTGTTATGGGACGTATCTTTGATAAACTAGGGCCAAGAAAAATGATTATTCCTGGAATGTTTGTACTGGCACTTGTCATGCTATTCTATTCAACCATTCATCCTGGTATCAGCGTTTATGTCTTCATCGTTGTCTATATGGTATTAATGGTGAGTATTTCAATGATTATGATGCCAAGTCACACGAATGCAATCAATCAGTTACCGAAGAAACTATACCCACATGGTACGGCAATCGGTAATATGATTCAGCCAATTGCTGGTGCGATGGGTATTTCAGTGTTCGTAAGTATTATGACACATGGTCAAAAGAAAGCGCTAGAAGGGATTTCAAACCCATCGATGACCCAAGTTAATGAAGCATTAACGACAGGGGTGCATCATGCATATTGGTTTGCGATTGCCTTAACAGTTATCGGTCTAATCACAGCATTATTTATTACGAAATCTGTGGCACCTGAGGGTGAAACGTTCGGACTTCCGGAAGAACATTCAAAATAATGTTTTATTAATATAATAGCAGGGTAAACAAACATGTCTGTCTTAACAGGCATGTTTTTTAAATACGATAAAGGAGCGTTTTGATGAGTAAAAATAATATAGAAGCAATAAAAATTGGCTTCGCGTATGTAGGTGTTATTGTAGGTGCAGGTTTTTCTACAGGTCAAGAAGTTTTAACATTTTTTACGAACTATGGTATATATAGTTACCTAGCTATATTAATCGCTGGCTTGATGCTCACTTTCTTTGGACGCCAAACTGTAAAGTTAGGTTATGGTTTAGATGCAGAGAATCATGAATCTACGATTCAATACCTATTTGGTAAAAAATTTGGAAAAGTGATTGACTATCTTTTAGTATTTTTCTTATATGGTTTAGCTACAATCATGGTTGCTGGTGCAGGTAGTGCAGCACATGAAAGTTTTGGTCTACCTATATGGTTAGGATCACTAATTATGGTAATAGCGATTATTATTACTTTATTATTAGATTTTAGTAAAATAATTGGTGCGTTAGGTATAGTAACACCTTTTTTAATAATTGCAGTAACTACGATTGCTGTATATTATTTCTTTAAAGGTTCGATATCATTTGGAGAGATTCAAAGTCATATTAATACTGATAAACAACCATTTAAACTTTCATTCTTACCAGAAAGTTCATTGTGGTGGTGGTCAGGACTTAATTATGGAGGTCTTGCTTTTGCAAGTGGATTTAGTATACTCGCAGCGATAGGTGGAGACGCTAGTCGTATGAGAGTTGCAGGAAAAGGTGCAACAATTGGTGGAATTACGTTATTAATACTATTATTGATGGTGAACTCAGGATTATTAAGTGAATTAGATAAGATTAATAATTCTGCAATACCAACATTAATATTAGGTAAAGCGATTCATCCAATTCTTGGAATTGCTTTAAGTATAATTATGTTGATGGTAATATATAATACGATTGCAGGATTAATGTACTCATTTATTGCAAGATTTTCTGAACCATATTCTAAAAAATATAAAATAATGTTATTTAGTTTAATGGGACTATCATACTTATTAAGTTTTGTAGGATTTTCTAAATTAGTTCAAACTGCTTATCCATTATTAGGCTATGTCGGTATTATTTTATGTATCGGTATTGCAAAGAAATACTTTGATCGAAAGAAAAAAGGTAAAAATCATATCGCATAAAGATAAAATGGGGATTGCCCCATTTTATTTTTTTATCATTTTAGGTGTTATGCTATAATAATGACCTACGAGAAAGGGCGGTTGCATTGAAGAAAAGATATTTAATTTACATAATTTTAATTGCGTTGATAACGATGGGAATCAGTGTGATGATGGGATGGCATATTAGTGATGATGCGAGATTATCAGAAAATGCTTTACTGAATGAGCGTGCGATAGAAGCATCAAATGTAAAGATGCTAAGAAACGTTACATATAGCGATATTGCCCCGTTATCACAGATGGATATCATTATGCCGAAAAACATCAAAAAAGGTGATAAATTACCGCTTATTATGTGGACACACGGTGGTGGATTTATTGCTGGAGATAAACGCCATAAAAATCCGTATCTTGCACAGATTGCAGAGAAGGGATTTATTGTAGCGAATATCAATTATGCATTGGCACCGGGAAACCAATATCCAACACCTATTCTGCAGGAATTAGCAGCGGCAAAATTCTTAAAGAAAAATGATCATCAATTACCGATTGATTTTACTCAGATTATCATCGGTGGTGATTCTGCTGGTGCTCAAATTGCAAGTCAGTTTGCAGCGATGCATACGAATAATAAACTGATGCATGATATGCAGCAAAAGCCTGTGTTTAAAGCCAATCAACTGAAAGCAGTAGTATTGTTTGGAGGGCTATATAATATGCAGACTGTGCGTGCGACAAAGTTCCCACGTATAGAACTGTTTATGGAGAGCTATACCGGTGAAAAGCATTGGGAGAAGCAATTCAAACCGATTGAGCAGCTCAGTACGACAGCAAATATTACGAAGCGATATCCACCGACCTTTCTAACGGTTGGCGATGCTGATCCATTTGATTCTCAGGCGCATGAACTGGTGAAAGTGCTAAAAGCAAACAATGTACCATACGCCTATTCATTTTTTGATGACACGCATGGATTACGCCATCAATATCAGTTTCATATGGAGCTGAAAGAATCTCGTCTGACATATCGTAAACTCATGATGTTTCTCGGTAATCATACAAGTCAGTCACCTTATTCATCAAATACTGTAAAAGAGAAGATACCTGAAATTAAGATAAAGCAGGATAAAAATTAATAAATCATTTTTATGCATATAAGAAATTGGGTACAATATAAGAAATAACCGTATGGAGGTCAAAAGATGAAACCACGTTTATTACTAACAGGTGCGACAGGTTATATCGGTAAAAACTTATATGAGTATTTAAAAGATGATTATGAAATTTATGCGATGAGTAAATATCCTGCTGAAGACAGCAAAGCAGATATGCATTGGGTCACAGGAGATATGTTCTCATTGAATGACTGTATAGATGCACTCGGTCAAGTGGACTTTGGTGTATATTTTTTAGACCCGACAAAACGCTCTAACAAGCTGAATGATGCGACGTTTCAGGATATTAATGCAATCAGTGCTGATAACTTTGCACGTGCGGCAGAAGCGACAAACTTAAAGGCGATCATTTACGTGAGCGGTACAGGTGAGGATGAAGAAACGATTAATATCCTGAAAAGCTATAAAACACCAGTTCAAATCACAAAGACACCCGTTAAACGAAAAGGTATCGTTGCGCAAACCCAAAACTCTAAATCGAATGATGTCCGTAGCATTCAGCGTACATTAATGCCTTCCAGCTGGACGGTTGAACGTGTGAGTAAACATTACTTTGCATGGTTAAGTGACATGGCACTGGACTTTGTAGAAGTAAAAGAAAATGACGGTCGCTTTGAAATATATGGTGTTAAGAAGCATATCTTAACGCTTGAAAAAGATGATGAGAAATCTGATGACAATCGCATTGTCTATAATATAACAGGCGGTGTATTACATCATGCACACGTTGATAGTAGGGCACGTATGGAATTCAGACGACTAAAAGGTACGGATACGTTAATCATTGCGCTACATGATTATGAGCCGACGTTACCATGGCTTGTTTATATGCTTACGCAGGCACCCATTCATCATTTAACGATGAAGATATTTGATGTGGAGATGCGTATCGAACGTTTCCAGGAAGAAAAGGAAAAAGGTATTGAGAAGAAATATACAAAATAAAGGCAAAATGGCATCCTGATGTACTATGCATCAGGGTGTCTATTTTTTTACTTTTCAGACAAGTTTACAATACTGAAACACTAAATTTACAATACTGTAATATAGTAAACGTTTACTATAAATAGTTTACTTTATTTTTACAAAACACTATGCTTTCACTGTTTTTTCCTATAGAATATCGTTGTAGTCATAAAATATGTTTTTTATTAATGGGAGGATTTACGATGTTTAACAGAAAGAAAGATAAGTTTGCAGTGCAATTAGAAGCGATGGCAGAAAATCTGGATCGTGCAGCGATTGCATTTGGTGAGATGACGTTTCATAATGCGTTTGATCTGAAAAAATATGCAGACAATATTAAAGCATACGAAACAAATGGTGATGAGTTAATGCATCAGATGATTTCTGACTTAAATCAAACATTTATTACACCGATTGAACGTGAAGATATTCTTGCTTTATCCAATGCTATTGATGATGTTATGGATGGCATGGAAGAGACGTCAGCGATGTTTGAAATGTATTCTATCGAATATTCAGATGAGTATATGGCTGAATTTGTTCAGAACATTCAAGGTTGTACAAAGGAAATTAAGACAGCAGTGACACTTGTTGCTGAGAAGAAGTTATCTCACGTGCGTGTACACTCTATTAATATTAAAGAGCATGAAACAAACTGTGATGGTATTTTAAGACAATCAATTAAACATATCTTATCTGTAGAAACAGATCCTTTAACTGTGATGAAAGTTAAAGACATCTATCAGTCTTTAGAAGATATCGCTGATAAATGTCAGGCAGTAGCAAATATACTTGAATCAATCATTATGAAAAATAGTTAAGGAGCATTTTTATGGAACCGATTATTATTT
Organism: Macrococcus epidermidis; assembly: GCF_024205965.1. NCBI lineage: Bacteria > Bacillati > Bacillota > Bacilli > Caryophanales > Staphylococcaceae > Macrococcus > Macrococcus epidermidis. The sequence goes on from NZ_CP073819.1 coordinate 605,702, forward strand.
TTACGTTTGCGATTGTGTTCTTCGCGTTAGCCTTTGACTTTATCAATGGTTTCCACGATACGGCAAATGCAATTGCAACAGCAGTTTCTACTAAAGCGTTAAAGCCTCGTCATGCAATTCTAATGGCAGCTGTACTGAACTTCATCGGAGCGATTCTCTTCCACGGTGTAGCTAAGACAGTAACAAAAGATATCGTTGACCCGTTTACGTTACAAAATGGTCAAGTAGTAATATTAGCGGCATTAATTAGTGCAATCACTTGGAACTTACTTACTTGGTATTATGGAATTCCAAGTTCATCATCTCATACATTAATCGGATCAATTGCAGGTGCTGCAGTTGCCTCTGGTGGATTTGGCATATTAGAATATGCTGGATTTACGAAAATTGTTTTCGGATTAATTATTTCACCACTACTTGCATTTATCGTCGGATATATTATGTATACGATTATTAAAACATTATTTAAAAATGCGAATCTGACTAAAACAAATCGTAGTTTCAGAGTTGTACAAATCTTTACAGCAGCAGCCCAAGCTTTCGCACATGGTTCTAACGATGCCCAGAAGGCGATGGGGATTATTACGATGGCATTAATCTCTGCGGGTATGCAAACAGGTAGTACTGAACCACAATGGTGGGTACAGTTATCATGTGCTGCAGCAATGGGACTTGGTACAGCAGTTGGTGGATGGAAGATTATTAAAACTGTTGGTGGTAACATTATGAAGATCAGACCAGCAAACGGTGTTGCGGCAGATTTATCATCAGCTTTAATTATCTTTGGTGCAACACATATTCACTTACCAGTATCAACAACACACGTTGTATCATCATCAATTTTAGGTGTCGGGTCAAGTCACCGTGTGAAAGGTGTAAAATGGACAACAGCACAACGTATGATCATTACTTGGGTAATTACGATGCCAATTTCAGCTATACTTGCAGCAATTGTTTTTTATATCGTTAATTTTGTTACACATATCTTTTAATTAAATGATACATATTCGGGTAAACTAATATTAGTTTATCCGAATTTTTTTTATGGAGGGATGAAGATGAAACACATTGTATTTGTGCATAGTGCCGGCGTACAGTCGGTAACGAGTGGTAGTAATCCGCTCATCAGAAAGACGAAAGAAGAGATACCGGAATACATCTGGCATGCAAGTGATTATCCAAGAGACAACGGACAAATTTATGATAACTGGGTGAAAGTATTCATACAGAGTTTAGCTGAAGTACCGATGGATGAACCGGTTATATTAATTGGTCATTCGTTTGGTGGCACGGTTATTACAAAATATTTAACCGAAAACACAGTACAGCACAACATCGAAAAAGTAATCATGATTGGTTCACCATATTTCGGCTGCGATGAGAAATTTAGTGATCCACAAAATATCATAACTGGTGAATTAAAAGTAGCAGCCCCCTTATATCATATACAGTCAGAAGATGATGACCGCGTTCATATCAGTCATCAGAAATGCTGGCAAGAAAAGTTCCCGGAAATTCAGTTGATTACAGAACAAAGTGGCAAACATGAATTCCATGATGGTATTCAAGCCCTCAATCAACTTTTAAAATAGAGATATTTGCACGGTTTAATGTTTAAACCGTGTATTTTTTATATCTTTTTTAGTGACAATTTTGTAAACGCTTCAAAGTAACCGTTTACAAAAATAAAACTTTAAAGTAATATACTTGTATACAAGTAGACGGGGTGGAAAGAATGCTACCGAAACAGTGGATAGAAAATTTAGCGTCAGGAGAACGTATCGCTTTTCATTTAAGATATAAGATTATTTCAGGTGAGGTAAAAGGCAACGAAAAACTATCTGAAAATCAATTAGCTACATTATATGAAGTGAGTCGGTCACCTATTCGTGATGCATTAAAGATTCTCGCAAATGATCACCTGATTCGATTAGAACGTATGGGTGCTGTAGTGTGTGCTTTATCGGATAAAGATATTCAGGAATTGTACGATATGCGTATTATGATTGAAGGGTTTGCATTTGAGAAAATTGATCAGGCAACAATAGAAACATTAGTACTCGAACTTGAAAAGAAACTTGAGATGATGCGTGTTGCGGTTAAATTTAATGATGCTGCAGAATTTGCGATGCAGGATATTTTATTTCATCAGACGATGATTGAATCCATTCATCATCAGCAGTTAGAAAAACTATGGCAGGCGATTAAACCCAATATGTTAATCCTTAATCTCATTTCAATGCAGCAACGAATGAATGAAGATAAAGCAGATTTTGAACGAATATTTAATAATCATGAGATGTATATTAAAGCAGTACGTACCCAGGACAGAAAGTTATATAAGAAAGTGCTGCACATTAATTTTGATGATTTAAATGATGAGGTGGATGATTTATTCTACTCTCAAACGAAGGAGGATATTTAAATGTATATGATCGGTGTTGATATCGGTACGACAAGTACGAAGAGTGTACTTTATAACATGCGTGGAGAAATCATTGCAGTCCATCATAAAGAATATCCATTACTTACCCCACATAGTGATATAGCTGAGCAAGATGTTCAGCAAATATTTGATGCAGTGATAGAGACGATTGCTCACGTTGTAAAGATAAGTAAAGCTAAAGAAGATGAAATAGCTTTTGTAAGTTTTTCGAGTGCGATGCATAGTCTGATATTAATGGATGAGGCACATCAACCACTGACGAATAGTATTACATGGGCCGATAATCGTAGTTATAAATACAGTGAACTGCTCAATCGAGAATATGATGGTCTATCCATTTATCAGCGCACAGGTACACCAATTCATCCAATGAGTCCTTTAAGTAAACTGATGTGGTTTAAACATGAAGAGGTAGATACATTTCGTGCTGCGAATAAATTTATCGGTATTAAAGGATATGTGTTCTTCAAATTATTTAATCGTTACGTAGAAGATTATTCGATATTAAGTGCGACAGGATTATTTAATATCAATACATTAGACTATGATGAAGCCGTGCTTGAGCTCCTTGGACTTACAAAAGCCAATTTCTCAGAAGCGGTAGATACGACAGAAGTCATTACCGGTCTTAATGTTGAATATGCGAGACTGATGGGGATTAGCCCTGATACGCCATTTGTCATTGGAGCAAGTGACGGTGTATTAAGTAATTTAGGTGTTGATGCCTTCAAACCTGGAGAAGTTGCTGTAACAATCGGTACGAGTGGTGCTATTCGTACTGTGATCGATGCACCGAAGACAGATGCACACGGCAGATTATTTTGCTATGCATTAACGAAAGATAAGTGGGTTATTGGCGGACCGGTCAATAATGGTGGCGTCGTGTTACGCTGGATTCGTGATGAATTTGCATCCAGTGAAGTAGAAACTGCAAAACGTCTAGGTATAGATAGCTATGAAGTGCTTACAAAGATTGCTGAACGTGTACCACCAGCGAGTAATGGGTTGATCTTCCATCCATTTTTAGCCGGAGAACGTGCACCTTACTGGAATGCCAATGTACGCGGTTCATTCTTCGGCCTGACATTATCACATAAAAAAGAGCATATGATACGTGCTGCTTTAGAAGGTGTCATCTTTAATCTATATACCGTATTTATCGCATTAGGTGTATTGATGGATGGTGAAGTAAAGACGTTGAAAGCAACAGGTGGATTTGCGAAAAGTGCACTCTGGCGTCAAATGATGGCGGATATATTTGAACATGAAGTGATTGTTCCTGAAAGTGTTGAAAGTTCATGTTTAGGCGCAGTTACACTTGGACAAGTGGCACTTGGTATTAAACCGGATTTCAATCACATCAGTGATATGGTGGGCGTTACAAAACCGCACAAACCGATTCACGAGCATGTAGTGATCTACCGTGAAATATTACCGATTTATATGAAAGTAACGAATCAATTGATGGATGTTTATCTAGATATGGCAAACTTCCAGAGAAATCATGAAGGGAATGAAACAGAATGAATTTTATGACAGCACAATGGCCGCTAATCACGGTATTTATCGCAATACTACTATTGTTATTTCTTATTATGGGACTGAAGTTAAATACCTTTATCTCATTAATTGTTACAGCATTTACGACAGCATTGTTATTAGGGATGCCGCTAGATAAAGTAGTGGCAACAATTGAGGCAGGTATGGGCGGAACGCTTGGACATATCGCACTTATCTTTGGACTTGGTGCGATGCTCGGGAAATTACTTGCTGATGGAGGTGGTGCAACGCGTATCGCGCACACATTGATCGACAAGTTTGGTTTAAAACATATTCAGTGGGCAGTTGTCGTTGCATCATTTATTATTGGTATCGCATTATTCTTTGAAGTTGGATTAGTATTGCTTATTCCAATCGTCTATACAATCGCAAAAGAAACGAAATTACCAGCACTTTATTTAGGTATTCCAATGGCGGCAGCGTTATCAGTAACACACGGATTCTTACCGCCCCATCCAGGGCCGGTTATGATCGCCAAAGAATATGGTGCAAATTTAGGTGAAGTATTATTATATGGTTTTATTATCGGAATACCGGTTGCAATAATTGCGGGACCAATCTTCAATAAAATTGCTCAGAAAATTGCACCGACTGCTTATACACGTGAAGGTGATATTTCATCACTCGGTAAAAATGTACATTTTAAAATTGAAGACACACCAGGATTTTTTATCAGTACATTAACTGCTTTATTCCCGGTTATCTTAATGTTAATTGCTACAGTAGTGAAATTGATTGTTGAAGCGGGTGGCGTAGCACCAAATGCATTGATGAAAACCATCTACTTAATTGGTGATGCATCAACTGCAATGTTGATTTCAATTATATTAGCGATATTTACGATGGGATTAAATCGCGGCAGACAAATGAAAGATGTAATGCAGTCAGTGACAGATGCCATCTATCCAATCGGGATGATGATCTTGATTATCGGTGCAGGTGGCGCTTTCAAACAAGTCTTGATTGATGGGGGTGTCGGTAAACATGTTGAAACTTTATTTACGCATTCAGACTTCTCTCCAATATTACTGGCATGGCTGGTTGCAGCAGTATTACGTATCGCTTTAGGATCAGCGACAGTTGCTGCGATATCAACGACAGGTATCGTTATTCCAATCTTAGAATCAAGTGATGTGAATTTAGCGCTCGTTGTACTCGCAACAGGTGCAGGTAGTGTTATTGCCTCTCATGTCAATGATGCAGGATTCTGGATGTTTAAAGAGTACTTTGGATTAACTGTGAAAGAAACAGTGTTAACATGGACATTGCTTGAAACAATTATTTCAGTGAGTGGACTCATCTTTATATTAATATTTAGTATGTTTGTTTAGATTAGACAGCCTTTGGGTTGTCTTTTTTACTTTGAGTATTAATTTAATATATTGATAGGATATCCTTATAGTATAGAGTTTAACTATAAAGTCCACAATATTTGTGTAATATGACGAAACAAAGTAAAATAATATATACAAAAATAATAATTTTTAAAAGAATGAGGGATTTAATGAATAATTATAGTTATCAGGCTCCACGACAAATGTCACATGGCTCTGCAATAAGAAATGCATGGCTTTATTTCATGTATTACTGGGTGGTTTTTGCGGCTGGAACGTTTGTCGGACAGTTCGTGCCACCAGGTATGCGTATGATGGTTTCAGTCTTAATATTCGCTTTAGTAATCATTTCTTTATTTGTTAAAGCTTCAAGAAAATTTGGCGCAGTCATTTCAAACGTAATGGCATTTGCACTTGGCGTAGTAAGTTATGCTTCATTTATGTATTATATCGGAACGCTCGGGCCAACTGTATTCTATCAGAACGTAGGGTTAGCAATTGGTGCATTCCTAGCATTCGGTGCAATGGGTTACTTCGTTGTTGGTGATGCAACCAACTTAGGTCGTCTATTATTCCCGGCGCTTATTGTATTAGTATTAGCAAGCTTTGCTGGAATTTTCATTCAAATACCGATGTTCCATCTCGTGATTACGATTGCAGGTCTTGCGATTTTCTTACTATATACAATTTATGATTTTAACAGAATGAAACGTGGTCAATTTTCCCCACGTGAAATGGGCTTTAACTTATTTATTAACTTGTTAAATATCATCATGGATATTTTACGTTTAGCAAGTATTTTAAGAGATTAGCATTAAAGAATTTTGAGGATACACGTTTGTCGTGTTTCCTTTTTTTTGTTTTGTGCTATTGAAAATATAAGTGTATAATAATGACATATTAATTTGAAAGAAGCGTGTATATAATGGGTCGTAAGTGGAACAATATTAAAGATAAGAAAGCAGCAAAAGATAAAAATACGAGTCGTATTTATGCAAAATTTGGTCGTGAGATTTATGTTGCAGCAAAATCTGGTGAACCAGATCCAGAATCAAACCAAAATTTAAAATTCGTACTTGAACGTGCAAAAACATATTCTGTACCAAAACATATCATTGATCGTGCCATTGAAAAAGCTAAAGGTGGCGGCGAAGAGGATTTCGATGAATTACGCTATGAAGGTTTTGGGCCAGGTGGATCAATGTTAATTGTTGATGCGTTAACGAATAACGTCAACCGTACAGCAAGTGATGTGCGTGCAGCTTTCGGTAAGAATGGCGGTAACATGGGTGTTTCTGGTTCAGTAAGCTATATGTTCGAAAACACTGCAGTATTTGGTTTTGATGGTAAGACAGCTGACGAAACATTAGAATTATTAATGGAAGCCGATATCGATGTCCGTGACGTGTTAGAAGAAGATGGACACGTAATCGTTTATGCTGAACCTGATCAATTTGCAGCTGTCCAAAATGCGTTAAAAGAAGCAGGCGTTGAAGAGTTTACAGTAGCAGAGCTTTCAATGCTTGCACAAAACGAATTACAGTTATCAGATGCCGACTTAGAAGTATTTGAGAAACTAGTCGATGCAATCGAAGATTTAGAAGATGTACAAACAGTACATCACAATGTGGAATTATAATTGATTTGAAGTCAGGATGAATCCTGACTTATTTTTATGCAAAATAAAATCGTACAGGTGATAAAATGACTCAGGACCAATCGGTATCAAAAAAGAAGTTCAGACCAGAAATAGAAGGTCTTCGTGCAGTTGCTGCATTGCTTGTTGCAATCTATCATATATGGTTAGGTAAAGTTTCTGGTGGGGTTGATGTGTTCTTTGTCGTAAGTGGCTTTTTAATTACGACGAGTCTACTTTCTAAATTTCGTAGGACAGGCACAGTAAATTTCTTTGAGTTTATTATGGGACTGTTAAAAAGGTTGATGCCTCAAGCATTTTTTGTCTTGTTTACTGTGATTATATTAAGTTATTTCTATTTGCCAGGTGCGAGATGGATGCAGACGATAAAAGAGGTATTTGCTTCTGCATTGTACTATGAGAACTGGCAACTGGCACTTACATCGGTGGATTATTTAGATGCAGGCAATGAGAAGAGTCCTGTACAGCATTTCTGGGCGATGAGTATACAGGGACAATTTTATTTGATTTGGTTCTTTGTAATATGGTGCGCTATTTTACTATCACGTTTATTTAAACAACAGATAAAAAAACCTTTGTTTGTACTACTCGTAATATTGTTTAGTGTATCACTAGGCTACTCTATTTATCTTACACAAGTTAATCAGCCATGGGCATATTTTGATACACGTACACGCGTATGGGAGTTCAGTTTAGGTGGCATACTCTGTCTAATGATACAGCGCATTAAATTGCCATCATTTTTGTCTGCAGTAGCAGGCTGGTTTGGATTAATTATGTTGCTACTTTGTGGTATTTTACTTGAAGTTTCCACGATGTTCCCCGGTTATATTGCATTATGGCCGACGTTATCTGCTGTGTTAATATTACTTTCCGGTGAAAATCGTACTAAATTTGGTGTGGAACAGTTACTTGGTTCAAAATGGATGGTTAAGCTTGGCGGCTATTCATATGGCTTTTATTTATGGCATTGGGTATTGCTGACGTTTTACCATGTAATCTTTAACAATGAACACGTATCTATTTTACATGGCTTGCTGATTATAGCTGCGTCACTTTTATTATCAGTATTAGTCACACACTTAATTGAGCGTCCGATTCGTTTACTTAAAGCTCGTAATAATTCATGGCCAGTATTGTTAGTGATATTGCTTTGCTTAGTGCCGGTCCTTGGATTAAATTCATTATGGCAAAACCATATGCATCAGGAAATAGAAAAAAGTAAATCACTTGCTAAATCAAATCAATATCCTGGTGCAAAAGTCTTTGAAATGAATGATTTTAAAGAAAAGCCTTATATCCCACGGGATGCTAATATTAAAGAAGATCAGGCACAGCCGTATAAAGATGGTTGTCATGTATCGAGTAATTCTCCTGAAGTGAAAATTTGCGAATATGGTGTTACTAAAGGTTATGATTATACTGTTGCAGTTGTTGGTGGAAGCCATTCTACACATTGGTTTACAGCTGTTCATGATATTGCTAGGAAGCATAAGATTCGCTTATTAAACGTAACTAAGAGTGGGTGTCGTTTATCTACTGATAGAAAAGGCTTACCATCTTGTGATAAGTGGAATGAGCAAGTGGTTGAGAAAGTAAGCGCAAAGCAGCCAGATCTTGTGTTAGCCATGGCCGAAATTTCGTATTTCGACGTGACTGAAGTTCCGCAAGGTTACATCGAACAGTTTAATGCCTTTACAGAGCGTGGTATTGAAATATTTGCAATAAGAGATACACCTTATTTCAGGAAGGACGTACCTGAATGTATTCAGGCAAATGGTCGTGATAGTGATCTTTGCAAGGTTGAGAAAGCACTTGTTGTGCCAAAAACAACAGATTGGTCAAAACTTGCTGAAAAACCAAAAGGTGTTCATTTTGTAGATTATACGGATAAAATCTGTCCGGATGATTATTGTGAACCTGTTGTAGGGAATGTTGTCGCCTATTTTGATAAATCACATATGACAAAAACATTTGTATCAACACTAACACCTTACGTTGAAAAAGATATGATGCCAATATTAGAAGATATAAAAGCCAAACGTGAGAATGTCTTGTCAGCTAAAGAAGATATACCGGAAAGTTATAAGGATGGTTGTCATATTCAGGATAAATCGAAAACAGTTAAAAGCTGTATCTATGGTAAGAAAGATAACTATAAATATACAGTAGCACTCGTTGGAGACTCACATTCAGCGCATTGGTTACGGGCATTGCAAATGATATCTGAAAAGTATCCTATACGTATCGTTAATATGACGAGAAGTGGCTGCAGCCTTGAAGAGAAAGCAGTTGGACGTCCAGACTGTAAAGCATGGAATGATTCGATTATTGATAAGATAAAAGCGTTGAATCCTGATCTCGTCTTTACAACTGCTGAGAAATCATATTTTAATATCACTACTGTACCACCAGGGTATATTAAACAGTTTCATAAATTACAGAGCGCAGGCATTGAAATATTTGGTGTAAGAGATACACCTTACTTTAGAAATAGTGTACCTGAATGTGTCGCTCAAAATGGTGCAAAAAATATCAAATGTACTGTACCGAAAAATCAAGTCGTACCAAAAACGACAGACTGGTCAAAACTTAAAGAAAAACCTTCGAATGTACATTACTATGATTATACTCAATACATTTGTCCAAAAGAGCGATGCGAACCAGTTATAGATGGTGTCATAGCGTATTCAGATAAAGGTCATATGACACAAAGTTTTGTTAAAACTTTAGCACCACACATCGAATCGGATTTAATGCCGTTACTTAAAAAGACGAAATCAAACAAAGAGGATAAAAAATGATTAGAAAGTTTGAAGAAAATGATATTGATGCCATTCAAAAGATGAATGCAGCAGAAGGTTGGGACAATTTAGTGGCACGTCATGAACAGACACTTGCTGCATGGTTAAATAGTGAGAGTTACGTCTATATTGAAGAAGAACAGGTTGTTGGTTGTGCCAGAGCTATTACAGATGGACATGTTAGTCTCTATCTTTGTGAATTAATTACACATCATGATTATAGAGGCCGTGGTATTGCAAAGGCATTGGTTGAACACATTCACCAGTTATACCCGACCACACGTATGGAATTGCTGGCAACAAGTGACTCTAAAGGCTATTATGAAAAAAGTTTCAGACCATTTTATGGTTTTAGAAGGACATTTGGTGAATAAGGATTGAAATTGTGCATCTTTTCCGGATACTTTGAGTATTCGGAAAAGATGCATTTTTTATTTTAGTTTCGCAAAAAGTTAATTCCTATTATCATCGCATGATTTTTGATATATTTTAGGTAAAAGGAGCTGATAAAATGGATTTAGGTTTACAAGATAAAGTCGCAGTGATCACAGGTTCTAGTAAAGGTATCGGGAAAGAAACAGCAACAGTTCTGGCTGAAGAAGGGGCAAACGTTGTTATCGCCAGCCGTCATGAAGATGAACTGATTGAAGTGGTAAAAGAAATTAAAGAGAAAACAGGCAAAGAAGTCGCATATCAAGTATGTGACGTAACAAAAGAAGCAGATTGTAGAGCATTCGTACAAAAGGCAATTGATACTTATGGCAAGCTTGATATATTAATCAATAATGCAGGTAGTGCGTTTGCTAAAAATTTTGAAGAAGTTTCTCTGAATGATTGGCAGGATGATTTAGATCTTAAACTATTTGGTGCATTGCATATGTTACATGCCGCGATTCCAGAACTTAAGAAAAATGGTGGGGCAATCGTTAATCTTACAGCTGTCGCAGGTAAGAATCCACCAGCTAACACAACACCAACCTCTGTTACACGTGCAGCAGGATTGGCATTAACAAAGACACTCAGCAAAGATTTAGCACAATACAATATTCGAGTGAATGCTGTATGTATCGGTTTAATTCGTAGCGGACAAATTGAAAAACGCTGGCAGGAAGAAGCACCAGAATTAACTTGGGAAGAATATGCAAGAGATCCGAAGTTTGATATTCCGTTAGGTCGTATTGGTGATACACGTGAAGCGGCGAATGTTATTTCATTCTTAGTCAGTGAAGCGGCAAGTTATGTGACAGGTGTAGCAGTCAATATCGACGGCGGGAAATCACCGAGTTTATAATCTTAAATGCATATATATGATTATCCTTGAACACACTCACGTGTGTTCTTTTTTTTATCTTTTATAATTTTTTACAAATTCTGCTTGCAATTATCCGTTCTAGGTGTATTATAATAAGTAGTACAGTTAATACAGTAGAAATGGAGGGGTTATATGATTTCAATCGATAATCGCAGCCGAATCCCAATATATGAACAACTTGTCAATGGATTTAAACTACAGATCATGAATGGTGTATTACAAGCAGATGATCAATTGCCTTCTGTTCGCCAATTGGCACAGGAACTAACGATCAATCCTAATACCATACAGAAAGCATATCGAGAATTGGAACGATTAGGTTATACCTATTCAGTGCCTGGTAAAGGAAGTTTTGTCAATAAAGTAGAAGATACGATGCAAAAGGAGCGAATTGATATGTTATCTGAATCATTAGAGAAAATCGTTCAGGAGTTATTGTTCTTAGGCTTAACGAAAGAAGAGATTATAGAAAAGATTCAGTCGATGAGGGGTGATGAAGATGATTCAAATTAATGATGTAACGAAGAAGTTTGGACATTTCACTGCGGTAAGTGATACCACGTTAACAATTGAACCAGGGAGTATTCAAGGATTACTTGGAAGTAATGGTGCAGGTAAGACGACATTACTTAAGATGATTGCAGGGATTTACCGCACAGATCAAGGAGAGATTTTATTTAATGATCAACCTGTATTTGAAAATGAATCATATAAATCAAAGATGATATTTATATCTGATATTCCATATTTCTTTAATCATGCCAACTTAAAAGAAATGGGAGAATTCTTTAAAAATCTTTACCCAAATTTTAGTTATGAACGTTTCAATCAGTTGATTGAGTTGCTTAAGCTGAATCCAAATAAAAGATTGTCTAAATTATCTAAAGGAATGAAACGTCAATGTGCCTTTATATTAGCAATTGCAGCTAGACCAGAAGTGATGTTACTCGATGAACCATTTGATGGACTTGATCCAATCGTTCGACATACGATTAAAAATATTCTCATTCAGGACGTGAGTAATCACGATATGGCATTGTTTGTATCCAGTCATAACTTACGTGAGATGGAAGACTTTTGCGATGCTGTAACGCTGATGCATGAAGGACGTGTACTGATGACACGTGACCTCGATGATTTAAAAGGAAATGTAGCTAAGATTCAGATGGCTTTCAGTTCATTACCTGACGAATCATTCTATAAAGGGATGAATGTGATTGATAAATCGATAAAAGGACGTGTTGTGACTTGTATCGTAAAAGACAACCTGGACAGAGTAGAAGAATATATTACAAAAGCAGATCCTCTGCTCTATGATATATTACCACTCACATTGGAAGAAATATTTACTTATGAATTAGGAGGGTACGGTTATGCAATCGAAAACATCATTGTGGAATAAATCACTATTCAAAAATTTATCTCGCAACATTATGTTTTTAACTGTGATTAATATCATCTGTACGTTTATTTTAGTGCCGTTCTCCTATTTTATGATGGATGTAGAAGGTACGAATAATATTAGTAAGTATATTATAGGCTCATTAAATACAGCAGGCATTTATTTCTTCGGCACAATGCTCTATGCAGGCTTATGTGGAATTTTCATCACGTATTTTTTAAAGGGACAAGCTGCATCTGATTTTATTCATAGTTTGCCGATTAAACGCCATCGGATTTTAAATACAGTATACGTGACGTACTTTACGCATGTATTCTTCAATTTATTGATAAATGGTATTATCACATTATTATGTGGCATTAAATTTTATGGGATTAATATAGAGAAAGTACTTATATGGATACTATTAAGCTTATTGATTCATTTATTTATCTTTAGTCTGACTGTATTATTAAGCTTATTGATAAATAATTATTTAAGTCATATTGTAGGGACAATTGCACTGCTTATTTCCCCGGTAATCATGGGAACGCTAATCTATACGACACATATGGTGTTATTCAAAGGGCTTTCAGAATATCCAGAAATATTTCTAAATGATATAACGATACCATTGAAGTTTATGGAGTATGTGGTGACCGATCGCTACAACTTTATCTATTTAGTTGTGATGTTTGTTATTTCAATCGTCATGATAGCACTCTCTTATTATGTATATATGCGACGTCAAAATGAACGTATCAATGAACCTTATGCAAATCAGTTTATCCATTTGATCATTTATTTTATTATGCTGCTTATTGCGACACTACTTGGAGGTTTAATTTTTAGTTCTTTATTTAGTGAGATGAAGATTGTATCGTTAATTATATATAATTGCGTTTACAGTTGCTTTCATGCTGATGGAAATGATTTCACAGAAATCTGCGCGAATTACATTTGATAAGCGACTTTATATCACTTCATTTGGGATTGTAGCATTAGCTTTAATGTTAGTCATCATTTCAGGATATATGCGTGAACAATTTATACCTGATAAAAAAGAAATCTCATCTGTCGCAACAACTTTTGAAGATGCTAATCAAATGTACATGAATCAAAGTTTGCTGAACGATACGAAAGTAAGCAATCAAGCATTTATTGATAGTGTTGTCGATGCACATAAACAATTAAAGAACGCAAAAAAAGGTGTCTATAATAACGATGTAGCAGTGCGTTCGATTCACATTAAGTACACGATGAATAATGGTCGAGTTGTTGATAGAAATTATGAAGTCTTTGAAAAAGATTATGATAACTATATTAAGCGCATCAATACAAAAGACAATATGAAAGCGCTAGTCTCAGCACTTGATCTTAGTAAGCACAAAAAAGATGAAATTTCTATCACCCATGAAGTGAATAACGATTCATTAACGGGTGACAGTATGAATAACAAACAAAAGGAAAAGCTTGTTAAAGTTCTGGAAACATCGATTAAAGAAAGAGGATTTAGTTCTAATCTTGAAGCAGGAAGAACAAAGTATAGCATTACTTTCGATTATGAATATGTTAAATCAAATGGAATGGTTACAGAATCTGGAAGTTATGACGTTCCGATTTCGATATACGATACGAAGTTAATACAATTTCTAATTGATGAGGAAATCATCTCAGAGCCAAGTGATGTACTAAAAGATGGTAACGTATATGAACTTTCGCGCAAAACATCTTTTGAGCATGTCAGAAATATTGAATCAATAAAAGACGTTAAAGGTGCGAAAAAAATAGACAGAAAAGAATTTAAACGTATGGTAAATGCACAGCAGATGGATTCAAAAGGGCAAAGAATCTTCGTTATTGATAGCCCGGAAAAATCATTTATATTTATGAAATAAGCAGGGAATTTCCCTGCTTTTTGTTATAATTTTATATATGGAGGTGTGCTATGCCGAAAAAAACGAAACAAGTTACTAAACCTAAGCCTAAAAATAAACGCAGAAAAAAGAAATTTGGTTTCAAAAAAATTGCGTTCATCTGCTTTTGCGCATATATTGTTTGTGCAATATATGGTGCCAATAAACCACTGCCAGGTGGCGTGTCGAAATGGTTTGATTATAGCAAGACGAATGATGCTGAAGTGTTGATTGACAATACATATGAGAAGAATAAAGTGATGCATTATGATCATGAAATCTTTAAAGCACAATTACAGGCAATTCGCGATGCACAGGATTTTATTATTCTGGATATGTTTTTGTTTAATAATGCTTATGATGGTGAAATTGAATTTCCTAAATTAACTGAACAATTAACGGATGCATTAATTGCTAAAAAAAAGGCTCAACCGAATATTAGAATTTACATGTTAACTGACCCAATCAATTCATTCTACGGTAGTTATACACCAGAGCATTATAAAAAGTTGCGCGCAAATGGTATTAATTTATACGAGACGAATTTAGTAGCTCTAAGAGACTCTAATCCAGTTTATTCAGGTTTTTGGCGTCCGACATTACGTTGGTTTGGCAATAATGAGAATGGTTTAATCACCAATATATTTTCAAAAGATGAACCGAATGTAACAGTTCGTGGATTTGGTAGATTGCTCAATATGAAAGCCAATCACCGTAAAACGTTAGTAACGGAGAAAACTGCAATTATCGCTTCAAGTAACCCACATGATCCGAGTGGTCATCATCAAAACGTTGCTTTAAAAGTAAGTGGTCAGATTCAGGAAGATTTAATCAATAGTGAAGTACATGCGATGAACATGAGTGGTGCGGATTTAAGGATAGGTGACTTTGAGATCAATAAACGTGCATTTAATAACGGCATGGATTATACGACAACACTAGTTACTGAAGGAAAGATTAAAGCTGCGCTGTTAGAAGAGATTGGTCGAATGAGCGATGGAGATTCTGTTAAGATGGGCATGTTCTATATATCTGACCGTGATATTGTAAAATCTTTAATCAATGCAAGTAAACGTGGTGTTGATGTGCAGTTGATATTAGATGTGAACAAAGAAGCATTCGGTAAAGAAAAACCGGGCATTCCGAATAAACCTGTAGCGCATGAATTAATTGCAAAGTCAGATGATAACATCAAGATTAAATGGGCAGTGAGTCATGGCGAACAGTATCATGCGAAATTTACATTACTTGAGGATAAGGATAAGCATAAATCGACTTTAATTTTAGGTAGTGCGAATTTAACAAGACGTAATGTCGGTGACTTAAATCTAGAGACGGATGTTATGATTTCTGGACAATCGAGCTTACCAGTATTTACTAAGATTGATCAGGATTTTGATGCGAAATGGGATAATACATATGCGCATGTGACAGATCATTATGATGTAAAGAAGGATCCTTCATTCTTAAAATCCGTGATTTATCGCATTCAGGAGTTTAGTGGATTATCAAGTTTTTAATAATAGTATTTGATGGCCGACAAACTGGATTTATCGGCCAAGAATCCACAAAATTAGAGGAAAATCGAAAATGATGGCCGATAAACTGGATTTATCGGCCAAGAATCCACAAAATTAGAGGGAAATCAAAAATGATGGCCGACAAACTGGATTTATCGGCCAAGAATCCACAAAATTAGAGGAAAATCGAAAATGATGGCCGACAAACTGGATTTATCGGCCAAGAATCCACAAAATTAGAGGGAAATCGAAAATGATGGCCGATAAACTGGATTTATCGGCCAAGAATCCACAAAATTAGAGGAAAATCGAAAATGATGGCCGACAAACAGCATTTATCGGCCAAGAATCCACAAAATTAGAGGGAAATCAAAAATGATGGCCGACAAACTGGATTTATCGGCCAAAAAAACCATCTCAAAATTTTTTTAAAAATTGTGTTGACAGATATTTTGATTCACTGTAACATGTAAAACAACTTAATAAATATTTTATCAAGAGAGACAGAGGGATATGGCCCGATGAAGTCTCAGCAGCGGACTCTAATTTAGAGCACTGTGCTAATTCCATCAAGCTCACGCTTGGCAGATAAATTCGGACGTGTAACGTGCATTTAGCTACCAGCTGAGTGCACGTTTTTTATTTTGGGAGGAGAAAAAATGGGAATCATTGAAATTGATCACGTGACTAAAACGTATCAAACAAAGAAAGGTCTGATTAATGCGCTAGATGATGTATCGCTTTCAATTGAGAAGGGTCAAATATACGGTATTGTTGGATATTCAGGTGCTGGGAAATCTACTTTACTCAGATTAATTAATCGACTTGAAGCACCATCTTCTGGTTATGTTTATGTCGAAGGTAGAGATATCGTTGGATTAAAAGAGAAGGATTTACGTAAACAGCGTCAAAATATCGGCATGATATTTCAGCAGTTTAATTTATTTAAAGCAAAGACTATCAGTGATAATATTCGTTATCCTTTAAAGCTAACGAAACAATATACTAAAGCTGAAATCGAGCAGCGAGTAGACGAATTACTGGCATTTGTCGGTCTTGCTGATAAGAAAGACGATTACCCAAATCAATTATCCGGTGGACAGAAGCAGCGTGTAGGTATTGCAAGAGCGTTAGCAACAAATCCTGATATATTACTTTGTGATGAAGCAACAAGTGCGCTGGATCCTGAAACGACAGATGAAATATTAAACCTGTTAAAAGATATCAATGAAAAGCTTAATATCACGATAGTGATTATTACCCATGAGATGGAAGTTGTGAAATCAATTTGTGATGAAGTGGCTGTAATGGAAAAGGGCAGAGTGGTTGAGAGTAACAAAGTATTTGAACTATTTACTACACCTGTTCATCCAACAACAAAGCGTTTTGTGCATAGTGTACTAAATGATGACATTCCTAAAGATATTAATGTTACGAATCGTAAACTATATCGCTTTATCTTTAATCATGAGCAAATTCTTGAGCCGGTATTGAGTAAGATTGGTAGAGCAAATCATGTTGATTTTAACATTTTGTATGGCGGTATAACCGAGTTAACTGATAGATTATTTGGTAATTTATTAATTGAAGCAGTTGGTGATGTTCAAAATATTCAAAGTGCCTTATCAGAAATTACACAGCACGGCATAGAAATAAGGGAGGTAGAAGGATTTGAAAACTGATTTAAGTACATTCTGGCCAGTAATATTAGAGCACACGATCAGTACACTCATCATGGTAGCAATTACTTTAGTGCTGGCTACACTGATTGGTTTACCGTTAGGCATACTGCTCTATGCAACTGGTAAGGGTAATATTTTAGAAAATAAAGTGTTAAATACAATTTTGAATGCAATGATCAATACGATTCGACCGATTCCATTTATTATTTTCCTCGTAGCACTGATTCCGATTACAAGATTTTTAGTAGGTACATCTATCGGAATCTGGGCAGCGATATTTCCGATGACGTTAGCTGCATCATTATCTATTGCACGTGTTGTGGAAAACAATATCGTTTCAGTAGATCGAGGTGTAATTGAAGCGGCACAATCTATGGGGTCAAGTAAATTTGATATTTTATTCAAAGTATTAATTCCGGAAGCAGCAGGAGCACTCATTCTAGGCTTAACATTTACTACCGTATCACTCATCGAGTTCTCTGCAGTAGCAGGTCTAGTTGGTGCTGGTGGTATAGGATATCTCGCTTTTACATATGGCTACCAGCGTTTTGACGTTGCAGTCATGTTTATTACAGTTTTAATTTTGATTGTCTTAGTACAAATCACACAATTTATTGGTAACAAAGTAGCAAGCATATATACAAGTCGTTTATAAAAAAAGGAGAATGAAAAGATGAAAAAATTATTCGTATTATTTTTGAGTTTAATCGTAGTGCTAGCAGCATGTGGTAGTAAGAAAGATGAAAAGACAGTTAAGATCGGTGTAACTGGCGTAGACTCTAAAGTCTGGGAAGTTGTTAAGAAAGAAGCAGAGAAAGATGGCATAAAAATTGAATTTGTTGAATTCCAGGATTACACTGCACCAAACAATGCGCTTGCAGAAGGTGAAATTGATTTAAATGCATTCCAGCATTTCGCTTTCCTTGATCAGTTTAAAAAAGACCATAATTTAAAATTATCTGTAGTAGGTACAACAGTATTTGCACCACTTGGGGTATATTCTAAAAAGATTAAAGACATTAAAGATGTTAAAAAAGGCGATACAATTGCAATTCCTGATGATGTGACAAATCAAGCACGTGCCTTAAAATTGTTAGAAGCAGCTGGATTAATTAAATTATCTAGTGACTTTGGTTTATTTGGTGGACCAGACAAAATTGAAGAAAATAAACTTAATCTGAAAATTAAACCGATTGAAGCACAACAAACACCACGAGTATTAGAAGATGTAGCAGTATCTATCATTAATAATGGTGTAGCTGCACGTGCTGGACTTAATCCAAAAGATGATCCGATTTATCTGGAAGATGCGGATAATAAAGATGTCGCACCATACATTAATGTGATTGCAGCGAAAACAGAAGATAAAGATAACAAGACATATAAGAAAATCGTTGAATTATACCACTCTGATCTAGCGAAAGATGCATTAAAAGAAGATACGAAAGACGGAGAAATTGCGAAAAACTTATCACAAGATGAAATCAATAAGATTGAAGAGGGTTTGAAATAGACAGGTTGCTCCTCGGCAATTAATGTTCACTTAGTGAGACTCTAAGTGAACACCCCCCTTTAACTCCATACCCATCATCACAAAACCCCTTATCCAGCTGGATAAGGGGTTTTGTGATGATTGGATTATATGAATATATTATTTTGCATAATGTACGAAATTGAACTTTCCACCTGAAATGCCTAACTTTTGATAGTATGCATGCATGTAGTTTGCATTTGCGCGTGCCCATAATATATCTGTAGCATATTGGCTATCTCCTGGAGCAAATGGGTTCCAGCGCATTGCATATAATGTGTTTTGATTTTCAGAAACGAACCCTTTTGAAATAAATTCTGCACCGCCAATAATTGCTTCATTCGGTGTATCCCAACCGATATTTGCTGCATATTTTGCGCCATATTTCACTGCATCTTTGTCGTATGCACCAACACCATACATATTATAGAAACGTTTGTTCTTATCTTCACCTTTAACTTTAACGCCTTTAGCTAATGTACTTGTACCTTCTGCAGTTTCTAAGAAGGCATGACTGATTAAATAGATTTCATTAATATTATACTTTATACTTGCCTGTCTAAAAGCTTCCCCATGTCCTTCTAAAATGCCTTTACCTTGTAATAATATATTAAGCTGGTCTGCAGTGAGATGTTGGGGTTCGTTTAGAACTAGAAATTGATATTTTTGTACAGGATCAATCATAGCCTCTTCTGGATTCATCGCATTTAGTACATCTTTACGATGTGCATTCTTCCATTTGATGCCGTTTGAGCTTTGTGGTTTTGGATGTAGTGACATTTGAATGTTTAAGGCATCTTTAATTGAGATTGGTAATTCGATATGGTTGATGCCTTCACCTACAGGTCTTGGCTGTGCAGCGATATCTACCAAAGTTTCTTCTGCTTCAGCATCCATTGATTTTTTATCTTCAGGTTTAACTTGAGGTTTAGCTTTCTGCTGGATAGGATTACGCTTCACCGGCTTTCGCCCAACATCATTCGTAATATTAATCCAGCCTTTCATACCGCTTGGTAGTGTTCCGTAAATATAAGTTGAAGCGTTAACACGAATGGTCTTTTCAACTTTGATCACTTCATTTTTACTGATTCTATCAATCACTTGTCTAGAACTGCCGTTTGGCACTTCGAAGAGTTTTGTAGAAGCGGCTTTCATCGTATATGTCTTCATTTTTGTAGGGACAATTTTCATTGTATTGATTTTAAGGTCACTTGCTTTCACATAACCAATCGCATTGTTGATATCATCCGTTGTCTGAACGCGATAATAATTCTCACCGTTAATCGTATGTTGATCGTTAATATATAACGTGTACTGTGCAAAGTCGCCGGCAACTTTCTTTGACATCGCTGTTTTATTTGTAATAATGATTGCATTTTCGTCTTTAATCTTACCGACTTTAAGACTATCAGCTTTAGCAATGTGAGGTAATGCAAAAAGTGAAGCAGTCGCTAATGCTCCAATTGTAAGTGATTGATATAACTTCATTGTGTGCCTCCATTTATTTAATATCTATATTATTATACTCGATATTTGACATGAGTGAAATAAAACACTTTTAATTTAGCGGTTAATTTTGAGGATATTATTATAAATAATTTTACCGATGACTTCAGGAGATTCCGGACAGTCATTTTGCAGCCAAAAATATAAAATACCAAATTGGCCCCCGATTGTATAACTGACGAAATAATCAGGATAGTTTAATGAAATTGTATTATTTAGTACATTTAAATAATTTTCTCTCCAGCTGCTTAATAATTTTTGTGTGAAGTTTTGAGCAGGATGAAGTGTAAGTAAGATTTTAAAGAATTGCTTATTATCGAAAATATATTGAAATGTTTCTTTTAAATACTTTTCGACATATGGTCGCTTGTCTTCTTCGTCTTTTAAATTATTTAGATTATCGGTCATGAATTGTTCGATATTGTGAATATGAAAATCAATCATACCGTCTAACAGAGCATATTTGTCTTCAAAATAAGCATAGAATGTTGAACGGTTTATATTACTTTCTTCACAAATCATTTTTATTGTAATATCTCTAAATCGATAGTGTTCCATCAATTGAATAAATGAATATTCTATTAAAGTTTTTTTATCTGTCATTGTTTCACTCTTTCTTTTGGATGATAGCGTTATCAATACTTCATTGTAATCAAAATCCAACAATTAAACAAATTTTGTTGGTTGAATGAAAGTTAAATCGGATTATAATAATGGTTATGCGAAAAAAATAAGGAGGAATTTATTATGAAAAAACTCGTATTAATTAATATTTTAACTTTAATCATTCTTGTTGCAGGAGGATTTGCAGCGTTTCATTTCTATAATGAAGCAACGAACTATGTCAAAACAGACAATGCTAAAGTAGATGGTACGCAATTAGTCATTGCGAGTCCGACAGCAGGTAAACTGACAGCATTAGACAAAACTGTAGGAGACAAAATTTCAAAAGATGATAAAATCGGTACTGTTGTAGGTATGGGTCAAGACGGGAAACCATCAAAAACTGATATCACTATGCCTCAGGACGGAACAATCGTTAAAACGCAAGCCACTGAAAATGGATTTGTTGGAGCAGGTACACCGATTGCTTATGCATATGACTTAAACGATTTATTTGTCACAGCAAATATTAAAGAGACACAAATCGATGGTATTAAAGTTGGTCAAGACGTGGATGTATATGTAGATGGTTACAAAGATACTGATTTAACAGGTGAAGTAAAAGAAATTGGTTTAGCAACAGCATCAAGTTTTTCTATGCTACCTTCTTCAAATGGTAATGCGAACTATACAAAAGTAACACAAGTAGTACCTGTAAAAATTGAACTAGATAAAGATAAATCATTAGACATTATTCCAGGAATGAATGTAACTGTACGCATTCATAAAAACTAAGGAGGTTTTTGTATGACCTCTATGTATATTCTATATATATTATTTAGCTTACTCGTGTTCTGGGCTTTAAACAGATTCATGATGCGAAGTACGAAGAAAAAAGATAACTTAAAAACAACGACACCGTTAACAGAAAGTATGTTGGATACACCAAATGAAACAGTGAAAAGTACTACTTACACAGCGAAGTCAACAGATGAAACAACACAAGCAGAACATACTGAACTGGATGTTAATAAACCTGTACATGAGCAGGTAAAACCACAAGGTGCACTTGTTGAATATGGTAAAGGTATAACGCTTGGTAAAGTTATTACTGCTTTAATGATCGGTATGTTTGTAGCGATACTTAACCAGACGCTTATTAATGTAGCATTACCGGTATTAATCAATGATTTTAGTATTTCAACATCTACAGCACAATGGTTAA
Organism: Macrococcus epidermidis; assembly: GCF_024205965.1. NCBI lineage: Bacteria > Bacillati > Bacillota > Bacilli > Caryophanales > Staphylococcaceae > Macrococcus > Macrococcus epidermidis. The sequence goes on from NZ_CP073819.1 coordinate 628,179, forward strand.
CAACAGGATTTATGCTCGTCAATGGTATTTTAGTACCGATTAGTGCATACATGATTCAACGATTCACATATCGTCAGCTTTTCTTAACTGCGATGTTGTTCTTTACAATAGGATCAATGATCTGTGCCATTTCATTCAACTTCCCGCTAATGATGCTTGGACGTGTCATTCAGGCAGTAGGTGCAGGGATATTAATGCCGTTAGGAACAAACGTATTTATGACGTTATTCCCACCTGATAAACGTGGTGCTGCAATGGGGATGATGGGGATTGCAATGATTTTAGCACCAGCGATTGGTCCAACATTAACAGGTTGGGTTATTCAGAACTATCATTGGAATGTCATGTTCTATGGAATGAGTGTTATCGGTATTATTTCCTTAATTATTGGTTTCTTCTGGTTTAAGATTTATCAACCGACTAAAAACGTTAAACTTGATATTCCCGGCGTAATATTCAGTACACTTGGATTTGGTAGTTTACTTTATGGATTCTCTGAAGCAGGAAATAAAGGCTGGGATTCAGGCATCGTAATTTCAACAATGATCATAGGTATGATCTTCATCGTGTTATTTATTTATCGAGAAATGACAATGAAGATTCCGATGATGGATTTACGTGCTTTGAAATATAGTGGCTTCTCATTTACGTTACTGATCAATATTATTGTTACTATGAGTTTATTTGGAGGTATGCTTTTATTACCTGTCTACTTACAATCTATTCGTGGCTTCTCACCACTTGATTCTGGATTGCTCTTATTACCTGGATCTCTTTTAATGGGTCTGATGGGACCGATATCAGGTAAATTACTTGATAAGATTGGTATTAAGCCGATTGCAATCTTCGGTCTAGCAATTATGACCTATGCAACATGGGAACTCACGAAGTTAAGTATGGACACAAGTTATGGACATATATTAAGCATCTATATTCTGCGTTCATTTGGTATGAGTTTCATTATGATGCCGATTATGACAGCAGGGATGAACGCATTACCACTTCGTATGATACCTCATGGTAATGCAATTAGTAATACAATTCGACAGTTAGCTGGTTCTATCGGAACAGCAATTTTAGTTACAGTAATGACACAACAAACAACGGCGCATATGGGAGACATTGCTAACCAATTAGATAAAACGAATCCTGCAATAGCGAATTCTATGTCACAGATTGGACAGCAGATGGGTAGTAGTAATCTTGGTACACAAGTTGTTATGGGACAAATACAGAAGATGGCAACAATTAACGGTATTAATGATGCATTCTGGGTTGCAACTGCATTAAGCTTACTTGCATTTGTGCTGGCATTTTTCTTAAAAGGAAAAGATCATTATACAACAGACGAAGTATAATTGAATATTTTTATAAACAAGGAGATAAAATGATTTATCATCCTTGTTTATTTTTATATAATGATTGGTAAGGAGTGGGTTGTATGAAAACCAAGTATATTGATAAACGCAGCTGGCGCCGTTTAATCAGAAAAGAATATCATGAAATTGCTGTCAAAGATGAACAGTTTGAAGGCATTATCGGGGAAATTATTATGGAGAAAGTAAAGTCACCGTTAGTGGTAAATATTATTGGAGAAGACATTGTCGTTGCAGATGATGGCTATCGCTGGCTACAAATATTACCGAAAGATAAACATTACAGTATAACAGTGATGTATAATCGTGAAAGTCAACCTATTCAATATTACATCGATATAAATGAAGAAAATTTTCCTGAACTTGGTCAGGCAAGAACGCATGATCTTTATTTAGATGTATTAGTATTACCTGATGGTCGATATGAACTGGTCGATGAACAAGATGCTAAACGTGCATTACGTAAGAAAGAGATTACGAAAGCACAATATGATTTTGCGTATCAGACAGCAAATGAGATAATGCAGCATGTAAAGACAAACTTTGGTGATCTGGAAAAGTTAGCGGTCTATTGCAAAGAAAAAATAGAAAAATAAAATGTGCCTATCGAGGATGATAGGCACATTTTTTTAGCTTGAAATATAATCTCCACCATTGATGTGGATTGTTTGACCTGTAACATACGTAGAATCATTGCTTGCAAGATATACGTAAGCCGGTGCATTCTCACTTGGTTGACCACGACGTCCTAATGCAGTTTCTTCACCATGCTTTTCAACTTTCTCAGCCGGGAAAGTTGCGGGGATTAGTGGTGTGTAGATAGGACCTGGAGCAACAGAGTTTACGCGAATACCATCATCAGCAAGACTTTGTGATAATGAGCGTGTAAATGCAGTGATTGCACCTTTCGTCGCTGAATAATCAATTAAAGTCTTAGAACCACGATAAGCAGTAACACTACTTGTATTGATGATCGTATCTCCTTTAGAAAGGTGAGGAAGTGCTGCTTTTGATAAATACATCATACCAAATACATTTGTCGCAAATGTTTCCTGAATTTGATCTGCTGTAATATCTAAAAGACTATCTTGTGGGAATTGTACACCACCGTTATTAACTAATATATTTAGGTTGCCAAAGTCATTGATCACATTATCAATCAATTGTTTACAATCAACTTCTGATTTTAAATCATGTTGATAAGCTTTTACTTTTGCACCGAGCGCTTCTAATCTCTTAATCGTATCGTTAGCATCCGTAGCTTCATCGAAATACCCGATTGCAACATCAGCACCTTCCTTAGCATACAGAATAGCGACAGCACGACCGATACCAGAGTCACCACCGGTAATCAATGCAACTTTACCTTTTAATTTACCACTTGCTTTATAATTCTCATCTTCAGCGATTGGCTTAGGATCCATATCTTTTTCACTACCAGGTTGATGCTCTTGAGTGTAACCTTTAATCTCTTTGTCAATCTTCTCGAATTTATCCATCAATAACGCCTCCTAAGTAAGTATGTTTATTCTATTCCCTGAAAGCATTCTATGAAACGACGTGCAAAATTAGAATTGAAAATTAGATTAAGTTGAGTTAATATATATACAATTCAATAAGAATTTCTTCAGATGAGAAGAGTAACTTATTGACTTATGATAGAGAGCATGTGGCTGGTGGAAACATGTATAAGTTAAAAGTGAATGGGCTCATCGTTTGAATACTGGTTAACACATATACCAGTCGGAAACATGACCGATACAACATGTACGTTATGATAGTAGCGATTAGGTGGTATAGCGAGAGACTCGTCCTTATTCAGGGACGAGTCTCATTTTTATAAAAAAATAGGAGTGATGATTATGAAAACGATACTTACAGGTATTAAACCAACTGGAGAGTTGCATTTAGGTAATTATTTAGGTGCCATTAAACCGGCTATCGATTTATCTCAGGATACAGCAAATCGTTATGCGTATTTTATCGCAGATATACATGCTTTAAACAATGATCAGATTCGTAAAGAAGGGGCAATCAATACATTGTCTCATAAAATAGCAGCAGCATTTATTGCGTTAGGTTTAGATACAGATAGATGTCTTTTCTATAAACAATCTGATATACCCCAAATTACTGAAATGACGTTTTATTTAATGAATGAAACATCTAAAGGCCTGCTGAATCGCGCACATGCATACAAAGCTAAAGCACAAGATAATATTGGAAACAATTTTGATCCAGATAAAAATATAAATATGGGATTGTTTAATTATCCAGTATTAATGGCTTCGGATATATTGATAATGGATACTGATATTGTGCCAGTTGGTAAAGATCAAATACAGCATATTGAGATAACACGAGATATAGCACAAAGTATCAATCATCAATATGGCGATATATTTAAATTACCGATTGCTCAAGTGGATGAAACGACAATGTTATTACCAGGAAATGATGGTCGTAAAATGAGTAAGAGTTATGGAAATACGATACCGCTATTTTCGACCGAAAAAGAATTATATAAAAACATTATGAAGATTAAAACAGATTCTATTCCATTAGGAGAACCAATCCCAACAGATAACTCAATTGTTTACACTTTATTTGAAGCATTCCTGGATAAAAGTGAAATGATTGAGGTAAAGCGACAATTTGAAGCGGGCGTTGGCTATGGAAATTTGAAGAAGACATTATTTGAAGTGATTAATAACGAATTGAAAGACAAACGTGAGAGATATTTCGAATTATTGGATGACTATAAATATATTGATACAATATTAGAGAATAATAAAGTAATCGTGTGTGAACAAGCTCAAAAGAAAGTTGGCCAACTGAAAGATAAAATGTTGAATTATTGAATTAGAAGTGTCCAATAAGTTGATGATATTGGACACATCATTGCTAAAAGGAGAACGCTATTATGTACGACGCACATATTCATTTAGATAAATATTCTGAATCTAAGCAGCAACATATACTTCAAAACGAAGCGATTAATGGTTTGATTGCTGTTGCCATGGATTATCATGGTTCTCAAAAGTTACTCGATTTAGTCGATTATCCAAAAGTTAATATCGCGCTCGGATTTCATCCTGAACAAACGCTAAATCACACTGAAATCGATAAGATATTATCCCTAATCGATAATCATCATAATCAATTAACTGCTATCGGAGAGGTAGGTTTACCTCAATATTTAAAACGAGAACAGCCAAAGTTAAATGTACAACCTTATATAGAAGTATTCGAACAATTTATTATTAAAGCGAAACAATATCGTTTACCGATCGTACTGCATGCTGTGTACGATGATGCACTTGTAACGCTAGACTTACTGCATAAACATGCAATTGAAAAAGCGCACTTTCACTGGTTTAAAGCGAGTGATGCTGTAATCGATCGATTATTAGCTACAGATTATATGGTGAGCATTACACCTGATGTATTGTGGAATCCAAAGACACGTAAAGTTGTCACTTCTTTCCCGCTTGAAAGATTAATGATTGAAACGGATGGACCATGGCCCCATGATGGTTTTGAGGCGCATCACATTCATGCTCAGTTATCTGCTATAATAGAAGAAATTGGACATATAAAATCAATCGATACTGAAACTGTTAACCTGACAATAGAAGAGAATACGATTCGATTTTATAATCTTTAGAATTGAGGATTGTATATGAAAATTGATGATTACAGATTACTCGTTGCGCTTGCTGATGAAGAGACGTTACGTAAAGCAGCAGACACATTATATATATCACAGCCTGCAGTGAGTCAACGTCTTAAATCTATTGAAACAGAGTGGGGTACTGAAATCTTTATTCGTACGAAAAAGAAATTAATTGTTACGACAAATGGAGAAATGATTATTCAGCATGCCAGAAAGATGTTAAAAGAAGAAACGAATCTAAAGGAGATGATTCATTCTTCTGACGGTGTGGTCAACGGTAAGCTTTCAATAGGTGTATCTTCTTTGATTGGACATACAATATTACCGATAGTTCTAGGAAGATTTGTAGAACGTTATCCGAATGTAAAGATACAGCTGCAAGTCGGTTCATCTACACGCATTACAAACAATCGTCATGACTTTCATGTGTCGGTAATACGTGGGAGCAAGATTATGAATTTGCACAATGAACTGTTAATGAGTGAAAAGCATTACTTTATCTATCCTAAGAACAAAGCACATGAGCTTGATCAGTTACCGATGATTGAATTTCAGGCAGATCCCATTTACTTAAAGGAAATTGAACATTGGTATACAGAGCAATTTAATAAGGAATATGCTCCGCAAATAAAGACTGATCAAATTTCTACTTGTAAATCACTGTTATTAAATGGTGTAGGTATGACCGTATTGCCGGAAATCGTTATGAAAGACATAGATAATGATCAGTTCGAAATTCAGCTGTTAGAAGTCGCAAATAATCCATTACTGCGTGAAACTTATATTTGTTATGAAACGGATATGTTAAGTTTACCGCAAGTGAGTGCTTATATTGAATTGATGAAAGAAGTAACTGCTGAATATCTTGATATAAAGAAATATGTACCTATTATATAGTGCGAATACGATGTGTATTCGTACTTTTTTCTGTGTAAATTTGGTATATTAGTCTAGAAGAGAGGGAGTAAATATGGACGTAAATCAAATATTTAGCAAAATTGAAGAACAGACTGAGTTTGTAAAAATGGCAGAAGAATTTCAATATTTCTTTAAAGAATATGAAATGGGGCTTCTAGAACTTACAAGTGATATTGAAATTATTGACCTTGAATGGCAGGCACGACATGGCTATTCACCATTCGAACATGTTAAATCGCGAATAAAAGCACCACTTTCTTTACGCGATAAATTAAATCGTAAAGGTATTCCTATTACACTAGATGATATCAGAGCAAATATATTCGATATTATTGGTGTACGCATTGTAACGACATTTGAAGAGGATGTTTATAAAATATGTGAGCTTCTCAGTGGACGAAGTGACTTAAGGATTGTACGTGTAAAAGATTACATTAAAAATCCAAAACCAAGTGGCTATAAAAGTTTGCATCTTATAGTGGAGACTGAACTTGTACTGTCAGAAGGTGTGAAGTGGATACCTGCTGAAATTCAAATTAGAACACTCGCAATGGACTTTTTCGCATCAACTGAACATAAGTTACAGTATAAATATAATACAAAACAATTAAGTGATGAAATCCGAAAAGAATTAAGAGAAGTTGCAGATGCATCAGCAGAACTTGATCGTAAGATGACTGAAGTACGAAATACAATTCTACTAGGGTAGGTGTAAACATGATAACATCCGTACTGGCTCAAGGAGTAGGAATAATGAATGAAGATGCTGTTGTCATCAATGAAGCAGCAAATATTTATGGGGTTATTGACGGAGTAACAAGTTTGAAAGGTATTATGATTGATAATATCACACCTGGAAAACGTGCTACGGATGCTGTAAAAGCTACGTTTGAGCAAGTTGATAAAAGCATTACTTTAAATAATGCGACTGAATTTGCAAATGCCAGCATCCAAACAGAGATGGAAGCATTTAATATCGCTATTAATCATCCGAAAGATAGATTTCAGTGTTGCCACGCTGTTGTAAAGCTTCATAACAATATAGCCGATTATTCCAGTTCAGCCGACTGTGTTATCTACACAATTACGAAAGAAAATAAAGTATCTCAAATTGTTCCTGATTATAGTAAGAAGAATGAAAGTGATCGTGTGAAGTACTGGCAGGAAAAATATCCTGGTGTTTACGAATCAAATACATTGCCGAAAGAAATGATCGAAGCCATTGATAATGCTAAAAGTACAGCAAATATTCCAGGTGGATATTCGGTGATGAATGGTGATGTAAATTTCAATCATTCATATAATCGTGGACAATTTGAATTATCAAATTTATCACATATCCTGATTACAACAGATGGTTTCTTTGATATAGAAAGACTTGGTCTTCAGAAATTCGTTCAGAAATTTATTCATGATGGCTTAGATGCCATGCTCGAATATATGATTACGAAAGAATTAGAAGATATCGAGAAGATTCATTATCCACGAGTGAAATTGCATGATGATAAAGCAGCGGTATTAATCACGTTATAAATAGACGTGACTATACAAATGTTATTTTTGCTTTATAATATAACAGTATTATATGTAGTTATAATAAATAGAAAGTAAGTGTATATATGTTTAAAAATTTATTAAGTATTAAAAATTATGTCTTATTTCTTATTAATATGACATTACTTGGTATGGCATTAGCGATTACTGTGCCATTCTTTGTGCTTTATGCGACACAGGAACTGGGTATGACACGTGGTCTGTATGGTGTCATGATGGCATTATTTGCACTTGCTGGATTTGGTGTAAATACGATTGTTGCTAGATTCTCTGATAGAGCAGGATTTAACAGAAAGTATATGATCATGTTCAGTTTAGCAATGGCATCAGTTGCATTTAGTATGTACTACTTAGTATCAAATCCGTATTTATTTATGACGCTATATGTATTCTTTGGTGGGATGGCAGCACCTGCTATGCCACAAATGTATGCATCAGCAAGAGAAAGTATTAATGTCTCTGCATCCAATAAAAATGCAGTGTTTGCTAATACTGTTCTACGTTCAATGTTTAGTTTTGGCTTTTTATTTGGACCATTAGTCGGGACAGTTTTATTAAAGCACTTTGGCTTTGGAGGTATTTTTGGTGGAACGGTTATTATCTACTGGGTAGTGCTTGTTTTATTCTTAATCTTTTTCCATGAAGTGAAACCAGAGAAAGTGGTTTACAATTCAAATAGAGTTGAACCTGTAGCACCGAACTTAGCGAAAGATATGTATCTGTTAATTCCCTTCTTAGCATTTGTGTTCTTACATGTAGGGCAGTGGATGTATACATTAAATATGCCATTATTCGTAACGGAATATTTAAAAGCAGACGAATCAAACGTAGGATATTTAGCGAGTTTATGTGCGGGACTTGAAGTTCCGTTTATGATTATTTTAGGAATACTCGCAAGTAGATTCCAAACGAGAACATTACTAATGATTGGTGGAATATTAGGTGGTGCATATTACTTCTCAATCGGGGTATTTGATAGTGTTACTGCAATGCTCGTTGGACAAGTGCTACTCGCGTTCTTCTTAGCAATATTACTTGGACTTGGAATAAGTTATTTCCAAGACATCTTACCAGACTTTCCAGGATATGCGTCGACATTATTCTCGAATGCAATGATCGTTGGACAATTGCTTGGAAATTTACTCGGTGGTGTGATGAGTGACATCGTAGGATTAGGGAACGTATTCTTTGTATCGGCAGGATTTATTACATTAGCATTTATATTATTAATCTTTACGAAACCTGTAAAAATGGAGGATTTAGCATGACATTTATCTTATGGACGTTAATCATATTAGCGTTTTTGTCAGCATTTGTGGCGTTAATTATGCCGATGATACCTGGTATATTAATGATGTGGGTTGGCTTTTTTATCTACCATTTCGCGATTAACAATAATGAACTATCATGGTTCTTCTGGATAGCGATGGCAACACTTACGATCATTACTTTAGTGAGTGATTATGTATTAGGAAGTCGCTTTGTTAAGAAGTTTGGCGGAAGTAAAGCAGGGGAGCTTACGGCAGCAATCGGGATTATACTCGGTAGCTTCTTCTTCCCACCATTCGGTATTATCATAATACCGTTTGTTGCAGTATTCATTGTAGAACTACTGATTCAGCAAGATTTTAAACGTGCGATGGATGCAAGTATTGGATCGTTATTAGGCTTCCTTACAAGCACGTTGGCTAAGTTTATCATTTTAGTTATTATGATTATATGGTTTATATTTGATATCATCATTTAAAAAAAATCATCCCAAAGCATAAACTTTGGGATGATTTTTTTATTTCATAAAGGCAACTTCCTTATCGTTTCGTGAAGCATTAAATAATAGCTTATAGAGTAAGTAAAACGCTACGCCAATGCTGATATTAACATACCAGGGGATATGAACAACTGGGCCGATGTGTACTAAATCTGGTAAGAACATCGAAACAAGGAATGGAATAACCATCACAATCCATAATACAAAAAATATTGTAATTTTTTGTCCTCTTGTTTCATCATCTTTAAAAGCGCTAAGTTGTAAATATTTGAAGATACCGAAAATGATTGCACCGATAACAAGTGAAGTTATAAGATTAGCAGTTAATTCACTACCGAGATAAATCGCATTGTCTTTGTGTAACAGATTAACGGTGATAAAATCAGCAATACCTGAAATACCTCTAAATATTGCAAATAGTAGAAATAACATTGAAGCACCGAACATCCACATATTACGCTTCGATTCTTTTGGAATCTCTGCAACTAAATCTTTAGCAAATTGTTCTGGATCATTGCCGAAGAATTCTTCGGTCGTTACATCATGCATCTGTGCTTCTAGTAAGTGATCTAATAAATCCATTAAAGTCACTTCTGTAACGCGCTCTGAAATCGATAAATCACAGCGTAAATACATTAATACCTGCTCATAAACCTTTAAATTTTCCGGCGTCAGTTCTTCACGTTTTAAATTGTTTTGTTCGATAATATCTTTTGTTTTCATGACACTCACTCCTAAATGAATTGTTTTTTCGGAAAATATTTCTTCTTGATATAGATAGTTGTAACTATAAAGACAATAGCCAAGGGTAATGATAAATAAAAAGGAAAACTAAAATAAGGTCCTTGTTTAACAAAGCTAAAAATAAAATATGTGATTGAATAAGATAGAAACAAAGATAACGCTTGGATAATATTTTGAGTCTTCGTTCTATTTTGTGCATTTGAGTCTAAAAATATACTTAGCAAGCTGAAGATTAAGAAAACAAAAACAATTAATAAAGCAGCAAGTACAGGAATTTTAATATGATGAGAGATACTTATCCAACTTAAAAAATCAGCAAACCCGAAAATAACAAATAATATACTGAATATAATAGAAAATGTAAATGTACCAAATAGTAAAATTGATTTAAAAGATCTTTTAGGTAATTCTATTGAAATATCATCAACAAATTGATCTAAATCTTCACCAAAAAAAGAATTTGCTGATTTACCATTTCTTTGAGCAACTAGTAAATCATCTAAAATTTCTAATAATAATTCATCCGATTCATCTTCTGAAAGTGTTACTTTTGTCGTAATCTTATTTGCGATATAATCAAACGTTTTTCTGTTATGAGGTTTCAGTTGATTCACTTTTCTTATGTAATTTATATTCATTTCATTTAAATTCGTCATTTTAGTCCTCCTTAATAGGAAATTTTCTTTTTATAAGTAAATATACAAGTAATTAGAAAAGGAATGCCCAATAAGACAAGGATATATCCAGTAGGTTCAGATAAGTTTTTATCATAACCAAATAAATAAATGCTAATTGGCAAAAATATCATTAAAAAATATAATGGTAACGTTAAAGTTTTTCCTCTATTTGAACTGAAAGTGTTATTCTTCATTAAATGAATGGTTATAAAGATAGCGAGCGTTAATAAAACTATGAATAGTGATATTGAAAGTAAAGACAAATTATAGTTTACAGGAACATAGCTGCCTGTAATCCAATACTTTAATTGGCTAAGGAATCCAAAGGGTATTAAGATTGCAGCGATTGTTAGTGTGCTCGTAAACAAGATATACCACAATGGATGTGTGAATTTATTTTTAGGTAATTCTTCAAATAAGTCTTTACTGAATTGTTTTGTATCATTACCAAAGAATTCTTGTGTAGTTACACCATCATTTTGTGCATCTATTAGATGATCTAGGATATCAGATAAGATATTATCAACTTCACGCTCTTGCAGCTTAAAGTCCATTTTTAATTCATTCCTAACTTTAAGGAATGCTTCTTTATTATTTAAGGTGAGCTGTTTTAATTTTCTTTGATAAATTATATCCATCTCATTTAGTTTGCTCATGACATTCACTCCTTATTAATCAAATTCGTTATTGGCCCGACAATTGCATTCCATTCTTCGACCATGTTTTCAAGTTCTTCTTCACCCTCAGGCGTAATAAAGTAATATTTTCGTTTCGGTCCGACATCACTTGCACGCATTTCACTTGTAATCAAATTTTTCTTTTGTAAACGAAGAAGAACTGGATAGATTGTACCTTCACTGATGTTACCAAGTCCGGAATCAAGTAACTTCTGTGAGAGTTCATAACCATAGACTTCTTTTTCTTTAATAATCGAAAGAACGCATGCATCGAGTAATCCTTTCAATAATTGAGTGCGCATACTCATATGTTTCACCTCTATTTTGTAATACAAGATAGCTAATCTTTTAAAAGCTACTTTGTATTACCAAGTAGCTTATTTATAATATATAACTTCTCGTTTTAGATGTCAAATATGGTTTTAAATAATTCGAGTGGGCTGAATTTATGATATTCAGCCCACTCGAAGTTAAAATTCTATTAAAAATAACTGTGATTGGGCTAAAAACATCATTTTCAGCCCAATCACACCAATTCATTCAACTATTATCTTTTTCCCATCTTCGCATTACGATTTGCTTTACCTTGTCGGGTTAGCTTCTTCCATTTGTTACGTTCCTCACTCATCTTTGCTTCATTATTACGTCGTTCCACAAATGCAAGTTCTCTTAAATATTTATTATATCGTTCAATTCTCTCCTCAGTTAATTCACCTGATGTTATTGCAGCATTTACTGCACATCCTGGTTCATTTGTATGTGTACAATCATTGAATTTACATTGAGCTATAAGTTCTTCTATATCTTCGAATTCAGTTACTAATCCTATATTTTCACCGGTACTCCAAAGCTGGAACTCACGCATTCCTGGTGTATCGATTAATATTCCTCCATCATCTAGTACAAGGAGTTCACGATGAGTCGTCGTATGTTTTCCTTTATCATCAGTTAATCTGATTTCGCCTGTATCCATAACGTCTTTTCCTAATAATCGATTGATCAACGTAGATTTTCCTACACCACTAGAACCGAGTAAAGTGCCTGTTTTATGTTCTTTTAGATAAGTTCTAATTGTTTCTATATGATTATCACTATCATGACGCACAAAATATACTGGTACTGTTGGAGCTACATTGCTCAATTCTGCAATCATAATTTCTTTATCTAGTTCTGTAATTAAATCAGCTTTTGTCATAATGATAATTGGTGTTGCACCTGAATCATATGAAGCAATTAAATAACGTTCTAATCGATGGGTGTTAAAATTATCATTACAGCTCATCGTAAGGAATGCATAGTCAATGTTCGTCGCGATTATTTGTGGTTTCGTTTGATTGCCTGCAGCATTTCTGATGAATTGTTGTGTTCTTGGTAATATATGTTGAATAATACCTTTATATTCATTTGGAAATGGCTTAATTAACACAAAATCTCCGACTGCCGGTACTTCTATAAGATCTCGACTGCTAAATTTATCTCTACCTGAGAGCTGAACGAGGTATTCGCCATTTTCAGTGAGTGCGCGATACATTCCTTTATGTTGTACAGTTATTCGTGCTTTAAGTAATTTTTCATCGATAGCGTTTGCTTGTTTCTTTCGTTCTTCGTTATATCCTAATTGAGTTAAAATTTCCATTATATTGCTCCTTTTATATATAAAAATACCCGTGGCGATTATTCGTCACGGGTATACGAGCAATAAATTAGCGAGTAATGTCCATGACGAAATAAAATGTAGCATTTACCAGATTAAATTTCGCCATAAAACATCACTCCTTCCTTTTTTAATATCATATATTAATTTATTATATTGTGTCAATATTACAAATTATATAATTATAATGTGTGGTTCTTTCGTTTTAATGGTATTTCATTAGGAATGAGGGTATATTAAAAGTATTATTAAGAAGGGGGCATTTCAATGTTTCGTATTAAACAGGATTTTATTAATCAATATCGCATGGAAGCAAATACGACAATCGCGTGTTTAAAAGAGTTAACTGATGAGTCTTTAGATCAAGCGGTATCAGAATTAGATCGTACTTTAGGTGAGATTGCATGGCACGTCATTTCAAGTGTCGGAGGTTTTGCCGAACGTGCCGGTTTAAAAGTAGAAGGTGCAACATTTGATTCTGCTAAACCAGAAACGGTTGCTGAAATGGTAAGTGCAGCAGAAGAAATATATAATAATACATTAGCAGCTTACGATGCTTCATTAACAGACGAAAGTTTAATTGAAGATGTTGATTTCTTCGGTCAAAATATGCCGAAAGGTCATCTGCTTTATTCTATGATTGCTCATCAGGCACATCATAGAGGTCAAATGACAGTATTAATGAGACAAGCTGATTTAAGAGTACCTCCTATTTACGGACCATCTCGTGATACACAATAATTTGTTAATAGATTAATTTAAAAGTAGGTAGTTGATTGTAGACTACTTACTTTTTTTAATTTTGATAAACTTTTATGTGATATTGATTCGTTTAGGGGTATAATTATTTATCATTAAAGATAAATAGAGGTGACAAATGGAAAGTTTTATTATTATTTTAAGTCTTGTATTTGCAATCATTGTCTCTACGATTGTTAATTACTATTTTCCGAAGGTACCGTTAGCATTTATCCAAATCATTATCGGGATGCTAATATTCTTAACACCAGTACCTTTACATGTAGAATTTGAACCGGAACTTTTCTTAATGGGCATTATCGCACCACTATTATTTTTAGAAGGCTATCATGTATCAAGATTAACTTTTATAAAATATTTAAAGCCAATCATCTTAATGGCAATGGGACTGGTATTTACAACAGTGATTGGATTAGGTTATATTGTCCACTGGATGATGCCATTTCTGCCACTCGCTGCAAGTTTTGCACTCGCTGCAATCATTTGTCCTACTGATGCTGTAGCAGTGCAGGCAATCGCTAAAGGTAAGAAGCTGCCTAAAGGTTTGATGACGATACTTGAAGGGGAGTCATTACTTAATGATGCTGCTGGTATTTTAAGCTTTAAGATTGCTTTGCTCGCGTTAACAACTGGTGCATTCAGCGTTAGTGAATCTGTCTCACAGTTTTTTATTGCAACTGTAGGTGGTTTACTGATAGGTCTATTTGTCGGTCTATTGTTTGTACAGCTAAGAATTTTCTTAATCAGAAAAGGATTTTTTAATGAATATATCTTTATTTTAATTCAGCTTTTAACACCGTTTATTATTTATGTAATTGCGGAACAAGTTCACGCGTCAGGCGTAATCGCGGCTGTAATTGGTGGTATCGTACACGGTATCGAACGTGATAGGATGAGTCAGGCAACGACGCGTTTACAGATGGGTTATAACAATACGTGGGGATTATTATCAACTGTACTAAATGGATTCGTCTTTACGTTACTTGGTTATTTAATACCTGAAGTGACTACTTCTTTAGTTGAACATGGTAATGAAGATATCTTTTCAACAGTGATGTATATGCTTATTATTGCACTACTTGTCTACTTCTTTAGATTTATCTGGGTATTTTTCCTATATGATATGTTCTATATTCGGGAAAGTCGTTTCGAGCGTATCTTAAAACGAGAGAATATTGATCAGAAAGAAGTTCGACCAAATCGTTTTAAGTATGCATTGATTGCAACTGTATGTGGTGTACATGGGACGATCTCTATGGCCATCGCATTGACGATTCCCCGAGAAATTGTTAATGGAGAAGTATTTAATTATAGAGATAATTTATTATTTATCGCAGCAGGTGTTATTGTCATCAGTTTAGTAGTCGCACAAATCTTCCTGCCAATATTGACGCCGAAAGTTAAAGAAGCTGTTGATGAATCAATGCTTAGCTTTAATGATGCACGTATTAAGTTAAAAGAATACGGTATTAAATATATTCATGACAATACGACTGAAGAAAATAGTATGATAGCTGGAAATTTAATCAGACAATATACAATGCAGGTTGGTTTCTATAGTGAAGTAACTGATAGAAATCATAGTCCTAAAGAAATTGATCGCCTGCATGCGATTGCGATGAATGTTGAAATGAAGACTTTAGATGAGATGATTGATTCAAATGAAATTACTCAAAGTTCATTTAATAACTATGTTCAATATATTGAGCGTTCGAAAATATTCCATTCCACAAACTTTTTTAGACGTATGCTGTTTCTATTTAGAATGCACCGCAAACGTAAAGAGTTTGCAAATCGTATTAATCAGGCAAGTTCTTTGTCGATAAAGAATAATTTATATGAAATTCAAAAGATCGCTGCGCGTGTTCATTACAATGTCGTCCAGCGTTTAAGTGAAGAAATGACTTTAGACAATCGTGTGGAAATTGCATTAGTATCAGATAATTATTTAAATAGGGTGAATCAATTAAAACGAAATGCAACAAGTGAGACATTAGAAGATGACGAAACGTTATTTGCACTAGATGTATTAAATGCTGAGAAAGATTTAGTCAACCGTCTGTTAGCTAGAGGAAAAATAACGACAAGTTTAGCAGTAGAACTCAGACAATCGATTAATTATGATGAAATGATGTTGCTCGATACATATGAGGATGACTAACATAGAAATAGTGAATACGAAAGAAGCTTCCAGCAAAAGCTGGAAGCTTCTTTTAATTACTTAGTGGCGTCTTACCTTTAAAGTTTACAAGATCATATGCATGTTTTACATCTTCATCACTCGGTGGTTCAATATCAGATAATGGATATTGAATACCTAATGCTTCCCATTTATGTACCCCAAGTTGATGATAAGGAAGTATTTCAAATTTTTCTACGTTCTCTAGACGATTGATAAATTCGCCGAGTTTGATTAAATCTTCTTTATCGTCTGTTATACCTGGCACAAGTACATGTCTGATCCAAACAGGTTGTTTTCTTTCTGAAAGTATTTGAGCAAATCTTAAAATATGAGTATTCGGTTTTCCTGTAAGTTTCAAATGTTTCTCATTATCAATATGTTTAATATCTAATAGAAATAAATCAGTATTTTTCTGCATTTCATCGAAGTGATGCATAAATGCTGGGGTTTCATTAAAGCAACCTGCTGATGTATCAACACAAGTAGATATGCCATGCTGCTTTAACTTTGGAAATAACTCTTCAAGGAATGGTAACTGCAGTAACGGTTCACCACCACTAACAGTTACGCCACCACCTGAAGCGTTAAAGTAGGGGATATAAGGAACTACTTCTTCTACAATTTCATCAGCAGTAACTTCTCTTGAAGGTGCACCGATTTCCCAAGTATCAGGGTTATGACAGAACTGGCAACGCAGTAGGCAACCCTGTGTGAATAATATATAGCGTAAACCAGGTCCGTCTACCGTACCTAAACTTTCTACTGAATGAATATGTCCTTTAATCATTTAAATCCCCGTCCTTTAACTACTTAGTGCTTTGTTATATTCTACATTTTTTCGTGGAATGTTCTTGAAATTACGTCTAATTGTTGTTCTCTTGTTAATTTAATAAAGTTTACAGCATATCCTGATACACGGATTGTAAGTTGAGGGTATTCTTCTGGATGTTCCATCGCATCAAGTAAAGTTTCTCTGTTAAATACGTTAATGTTTAAGTGATGACCATGTTGCATCGCATATCCATCAAGTACACCAACTAAGTTTTGTTGCTGAGCATCATCTTCTTTACCTAAAGACTTAGGAACGATAGAGAATGTGTTAGAAATACCATCTTTACAGCAGTCATATGGTAATTTTGCAACTGATGATAATGAAGCTAAAGCTCCATTTTTATCTCTGCCGTGCATTGGGTTAGCACCTGGTGCAAATGGTTCTCCTTCTTTACGACCGTCAGGTGTATTACCTGTTTTCTTACCATAAACTACGTTTGAAGTGATAGTAAGTACAGACATTGTATGCTCTGAATCACGATAAGTTTTGTGTTTACGTAATTTGCCCATAAATGATTCTACTAATTGTACAGCGATATCATCGACACGTGCATCATTGTTACCGTATTGAGGGAATTCTCCTTCAGTTTCAAAGTCTACAACTAATCCTTCTTCGTTACGGATTGTTTTAACTTTAGCGTATTTGATTGCTGATAATGAATCGGCTGCAACTGATAGCCCTGCAATACCTGTAGCCATTGTACGAATAATTTCAGTGTCATGTAAAGCCATTTCAATTCTTTCATAGCTATATTTATCATGCATGTAATGGATCACGTTTAATGAGTTGATATAAACACCAGCTAACCATTCCATCATTTGATCAAATTGTTTGTACACTTTATCGTAATCTAAAATTTCATCAGTAATAGGAGCGAAGTTTGGTCCAACTTGAGCGCCACTTACTTCGTCAACCCCACCGTTGATTGCATATAATAATGTTTTTGCTAAGTTGGCACGCGCACCGAAGAATTGCATTTGTTTACCAATCTTCATTGCAGATACACAACAAGCAATTCCATAGTCGTCGCCATAGCTTTCACGCATTAAATCATCATTTTCATATTGAATTGAGCTTGTTTTAATACTCATTTTTGCACAGTATTTTTTGAAGTTTTCAGGTAAGCGTGTAGACCATAATACAGTTAAGTTTGGTTCTGGTGCTGGACCTAAGTTATCTAATGAATGTAAGAAACGGAAAGAGTTTTTAGTAACTAAAGGACGGCCGTCAATACCGACACCAGCGATTGATTCAGTTACCCAAGTAGGGTCTCCAGAGAATAATGCGTTGTAATCTGGTGTACGTGCAAATTTAACTAAACGTAATTTCATAATGAAGTGGTCGATGATTTCCTGTACTTCGATTTCTGAAATTGTACCAGCTTTTAAATCGCGTTCTGCATAAATATCTAAGAATGTAGATACACGACCTAAACTCATTGCAGCACCGTTTTGTTCTTTAATTGCTGCTAAGTATGCTAAGTAAGTCCATTGAACAGCTTCTTTAAAGTTTTCTGCTGGACGAGAAATATCAAATCCATAAATATTACCTAATTCTTTTAATTCATTTAATGCACGATATTGTTCAGAAACTTCTTCACGTAAACGAATAATGTCTTCTGACATTACTGATGATAAGTTATTGAAGTCTTTTTGTTTTTCATTCATTAAGAAATCGACACCATATAATGCAACACGGCGGTAGTCACCGATAATACGTCCACGTCCGTAAGCATCTGGAAGACCTGTAATGACACCAGCTTTACGACAAGCTAACATTTCTTTAGAGTAAGCATCGAATACACCAGCATTGTGTGTTTTACGGTAATCTGTAAATATTTTTTCAGTTTCTTTATCTAATTCATAGCCATATGCTTCACAAGCAGCTTTTGCCATACGAATACCACCAAATGGTTGCATAGAGCGTTTGAAAGGTTTTTCAGTTTGAACACCGACAATTGTTTCAAGATCTTTATTTAAATAACCTGCGTCATGCGATGTAATCGTAGATGGTATTTTTGTATCCATATCCCACATACCACCACGTTCACGTTCTTCTTTTGTTAATTGCATAACTTGATCCCATAATGTCTTCGTTGCTTCAGTTGGCCCTGCTAAAAACTCATCTTTACCGTCATATAAAGTGTAGTTTAATTGGATAAATTCACGAACGTCGATTCTTTTGTTCCATTTACCAGTTTTAAAACCTTCCCAAGCATGTGTTTTTTTAGTTTCTTCTTTAAACATATTAATCCCTCCAAATTTTCATTATGTTAATTACTTCACAATACTATTATAACAACTTTCGTGAAAATAATCACATTTATTTTGAAAACGGTTAATTTTTTTAGAAACATTGATTTAAAGCTTTTTATCTGTAATGGTACACACTAGTTTTTTGAATTTTGTATATATAACAGCTAAGAGTTAGAGCTTTAGATTGCAATAACATTCAAGTTTAGTGTGGAGTTATCAAACATATCCATGTACAATAAAAAAGGTGAAATAACATGAGAAAATTATCGTTAACTGAAACAAATAAGATAAAAGAAATTGCAGCATTACATGAAAATATCCCATTAGCTTACGATTCATCATATAAGGTAACACCTTTGGATATTGATTTGCGATATGAATCAATTCAATTACTGATGAAGCATAAGCATGATCAGATTACAGTCATAGAACACAACAACAAAATCTGTGCATATATTTGGTATGCAATAGATGGTGCAATACATATTAAATCAACATTTGTTTATCCGAAATATCGTAATCAAGGATACGCGATACAACTTAAGTACTATGTTGAAACAATCGCAAAAGAACAACACATTGGTATTATTTACAGTGACGTTGACCCTAAAAATTTTGCGATGAGACAATTAAATGAGAGATTAGGCTATCAATTTAAAGAGCATAGTAATCGAATGATAAAAATAATAGAGGTGCAAAATGATTAGAACGCTTTATATTGATGAAATGAATACGTTGCATGTTTGTGATTCACCCTATGATATAGAAGTAACGCCGAAATGGCTGTGGGTGGATATGAGTGAACCTACAAAAGAAGAGAATCTACTACTGAGTCAGTTTTTTCACTTTCATCCATTATCTATTGAAGACGCAACGACGGTTAAGCAACGTCCGAAATATAAAGAATATGATGATTATTTATTTTTCGTCTTTCATGCAATTGACTTGCGTACGATGAAACCTGAAGAAATTGATATCTTTATCAATTCAACCCTTATTGTGACCTATCATAAAGAGGCTTCTGAAGAGGTCGATAAAGTCTGGCATTCAATGCTGAACAAAAAGCCGAATGAAAAGGTTACGACAAATGAAGTGATGTATAAAACGCTTGACGCCATCGTCGATAACTATTTCCCGTTCGTATATGACTTAGAAGACAAAGTATTCTCGTTTGAAGATAGACATTCAGTAGATATCTCAACCGAGAATCTAATAGATGAGACGTTTGATTTGAGAGAAGATCTTTTATTGATTAGACGTACAGTATTGCCGATGCGCGACTTAGTATATCGACTATTAGAAGGCAGAGTATTGGCATTAAGTAAGAAACAGAAAATATTTCTGCATCATATTAATGACCATTTAATTAAGCAGGTAGAGATGATTGAATCTTCCCGTGAGATGACAGCGGATATTCGTGATAATTATATTTCGCTGAACTCTTTTAGAATGAATAATATCATGAAAATTTTAACAATATATTCAGTAATCTTTATGCCACTGACTTTAATTGCAGGTATTTACGGGATGAACTTTGATGTCATGCCTGAATTGCACTGGAAATACGGATATTTGGCAGTATGGATTGTGATGATTGCTATTACGGTTGGAATGATAGGCTATTTCCGAATAAAGAAGTGGTTTTAATATAAAAGGAGCAGAATTAAATTTCTGCTCCTTTTATCATTATTTCACGTAAGTACTACAATGATAAATATTGTGCCATTCTTTAAACATTACACCTTTGTCACCTTCGATAGGGTCATGTTCTGGTAACATTACACTATTTATCGTGCTGTTAATTGTTTGGATGTCTTCATAACTTGTTAACGATTCAACATCAATATCTGTTGGGTATGCACCGACAACTTTAAAATCCTCACTTGCTGCGATACGTTTATGACCATAGCCTGCAGGGAGTAATAATGCATCACCTTGTTTTACTTTTAACTGACTTCCTGATTCACCACCAATCATCAAAGTTGCTTCACCTGAAGCGATACCAAGCACTTCATGTGTATTAGGATGAAAATGATGATAGTCAAATACACCATTTGTCCATATATCTGTCCATTGATTATTTTTAAATATTTCAGTAAAATCTCCTTCAACATTCTGATAGACGATAACTGGAAGAATCATGTGATTCGGTGTGCTTTTTGATACAGGGCTATGAATAATTTTATATTTCATAAATATTCCTCCTCGTATTGATATATTCTTATTGTTCGTTATTTCTTTTTATAAAGCAAAAGATAAGATTTTAACCAAATGTTAATTCCATACGAAATTTATATTCTATGTTAAAATAAAGACAGAATGATGAAGGTGGGATTAACTTGAAAAACTTTGCGTACTTAGCAATTTCAGGTGCTTTATTTTTAACGGGCTGTAGTAATGATGATACAACAGCAATTAAAAAAGATATTGAATCATTAAAGCAGCAAAAAGATAAATCAGAAAAAGAATATAAATCGTTACAGGAAGATAATAAATCGATTGATAAAGAAATTAAAGAAAAGCAGTCTGAAATAGATACGCTGAAAAAAGAAAAAGAAGCTGAAATAAAAGCACAGATTAAGCGTGAAGAAGCTGCGAAGAAAAAGCAGGAGGCTATCGATAGACGCAATCGATTAATCGCAAAACAAAAAGCTGAACAGGAAGCTAAAGTGCGTGCACAAAAAGAAAAGAAAATAGCACAGGCAAGAAATAAAGCAACCATGCCCAATACAATTGCAGCAAGTACAAATGGTAAAATTCAAACGATTAAATCGATTCGTAACGTCGGTCTGGATTTTAATGATGCCGGCATGAAGACATCAATTAACCGTATACAAATATTTAAAGTAACAGATATGCCTAAAGATCAGGTCGTTCTATTTGATGGTGAGACAGAAGGTTATGTACTAATCTATGAAGTAACTGCAGAGAATACTTTAGATAAGCCGTTATATTATAATAATATCGGTGTCCTGGATTTAGGAGATAAGAAAATATTTTCTGAGAACGCTTCTTTCATACCACCAGAATTACAGGAAAGTTCAATGAAGAAAAGTAAAAATAACTATACTGAATATGCGCCAAAGGAAAAAACGATAAGCTATAAATCAATCGCAATTAATAAGGAAGATTATAAAAAAGTTGAAACTGGTAAAGCGCTTCTGTTTATTAAAGGTGGCGTATCCCAATCACAAGATATGAATGATAAAACAGATACGCAGTCAAAAGGATATGTAATTCAGTAGTTAAAAAGATGGATATTTTGAATGTTTTTTACTGATAGAATCGGGAATATAGAAGAAAAGACTACGGAGGCGTTCAATATGCATGAAGAGAAATTTGTACTGCTGGAAGGTAAATCATTTACATTATCAGAGATAGCGCGTGAACTTGAAGCAATCACGGGTTATACTGTTAAAGATAGCTACGGAGATATCAATCGCATCGTTGCACAGAAACCAAACTTTGATCAGGATTTTGAAAGTTATTTAGTTACTTATGAATTCAATGAATCTGATGATTTAACGGATGTAACAGTAACAACACCGAAAGATGCTGACGTCAATCTGCAAACTGACAAAGTGAAAGTGAGATTAATTTCTTACAATACAAAATAAAAATAATAAATTTACAGTAGTGTGTTAATGTATATGTCATAATATATATTAATACACTATTTTAATGAGGATACTTATGAAAAAAATCACAGTACTATTTGCAGCAACGATATTTCTGACTGCATGTAATTCATCAAATGAATCTAACACAACAAATCTTAAATCTAATAACGTAAGCGAAATATTATTTGATGCTTCACATGGCGTGACTGCTGGTGAAGCGGATTGGGTTATCGATGGTGGCTTTTCTACGTTTAATGATGACATTAATAAGTTAGGTTTTACTACTGCTTCTACAGATTATCAGACAGAGATTACACTGAAATTATTAAAACGATATAAAGCATTTATTATGCCAGAACCTAATATACCTTTAAAAGCAAGTGAGCAACAAGCGATTAAAGAGTATGTCAATAGTGGTGGTAGCATCATGATGATTGCAGATCATTATAACGCTGACAGAAACTTAAATCGCTTTGATGCTTCGGAAATTTTTAATGGATACCGACGTGGTGCATTTCACAATATTACAAAAGGTATGTCGCAGGATGAAATAAATGCTGATAGAATGCAAGATGTTATTTCAAGCGACTTTCTAAGTGAAACATTTGGAGTACGTTTCAGATATAATGCATTAGATGATGTCGTATTGTCGGCGAAGGATGAAGATAATGCTTTCGGTTTGCTTGATGATGTTGAGAAAGTAAATATGCATGCCGGCAGCACAATCATGATAACTAATCCTGAAATCGCTAAAGGTATCATCTACCCTGAAAAATTATCAAAAAATGATAAATGGTCGCATGCGGTAGATCAAGGGGTCTATACAAATGGTTTTAAAGATGAGGGGGCCTTTATTGTGATTAGTAAACTAGGGAAAGGTAAAGCCGTATTTATCGGTGATTCATCAATCGTTGAAGATAGCACCCCAAAATATGTGCGTGAAGATAATGGTCAGGAAAAGCAGACATACGATGGAATTCGCGAGATGGATCATCAAGTTTTAATGGAAAATCTCATACAGTGGATGATGAAACAAGAAGACTATTCTTCGTTAAAGGGTAAGGTTTCTTTAGATAAACCTACGAAAGTGTTAAAATTTGAAATACCAGAGCAATCAACTGAACCGAAACGTGAACCTTGGGGAACACCTGGACATGATTATAAATGGTATAATCCATCAACTTTTGAACCGGGTAGTTTTGGCAAAGACACAAAGCGTATAGCTGTATCAAGTAGCAAGCATCAACAGAATAATAAATCAACAAATAAAAAAGATAATACAGATAATAAAACCACACAGGATAAAACGATAACAGGAAATAAAATTGACGTACAGTATCCAAAGACGGTAAGTATCGGTCAGCGTTTCACCGTGGATGTATATACTCAGGAACAGCTAAATCAAGTTTCAATTGAACTGATTGATGCTGATGGTGAGCAAGTCGGCCTTTTTGATGGCAATCCGCCCGGACAATCGCGCGCTTATGATACTAAAAAATATGAAAATCGTTTTCATAGCTATTTTCATGGTAAGATAGCTAGAGAAGCGAACGGTGAGATTACGATTAATATATATGCGAAAAATAAATTAATACAAAAAGAAAAGATGATTGTGAGGTAAGGCAGTGAATAAATTCATTAAAACATTATCAATAGCAGCTATTTCGACTGTATTGTTACCAACGAGTATGGTATATGCCACTAATACACAAGTACCAAAGACAGAAGAAGAAATTAAGTTTGATAATACCGATAAGATTAAAGTGAATGAACCAGTACTTAAATCGAGTTCTACTGTTGCAAATAAAGTGCCGGCATTTAAGAAAAGGATTTATCGTGAACAACCGATGAAAGAAAACGTGCTCGTCGTGATGATGGATTTTAGCAATAGTCCAGCTTCTACTTTGACAAAAGCTGATACTGAAAACTATCGTAAAGTTTATGATAAATCATATTATGAGCAGTTATTCTTTGGTGATTCAATTACAGGACCTGATCAGAAACAGTATGATTCTATCAAAAAGTATTATCAGAACGTGTCTGGAAATAGTTTAGAACTACAAGGGCAAGTAACAGGATGGTATCGTGCGAAACATCCTCTAAATTACTATGGACATAATGAAGATGAAAAAGTAACTGAATTAATTATGGAAGCAGCTACGCATGCAGCTCAAGATAAAAGTATCGATATGAGTAAATACGATCAATATGATTATTATGATTTAGACCAGGACGGTAACATGAAAGAACCGGATGGCATCATCGATAAATTTGTCGTTGTATTTAGTGGTATCGGTGAGAGTGAAGGCGGTGGTAAGTTCTTACAGAATTCGATTTGGGAACATGTTTCTGAAGTAGCGTTATCAAAAAATGGCAATCCAAAATCAATCCCTGGAACATATAGCAAACATTCAAAATTCTATAAAAATCGTCTTGGAATCGCTGAATATGGTATTTTAGCTGAAGATAGTACGGTAGGCACATTCTCACATGAATTTGGCCATATGCTTGGTTTAATTGATGAATATGACACAGCGCCGAATGCAAATAGTCATGCCGGAGAACCAGTAAGATTCTGGTCGTTGATGAGTTATGGCGCAGATGCCGGCATTATTCCCGGTATGGAACCAGTCGGTTTAAGTCCATTTGCAAAGTCAGATTTACAACAAATTTACGGTGGAAACTGGATACTAGGTAGTGAAGTAAACTATAAGAATATTTCTTCGAAAAAAAGATATTATTTATTAGATCAGGCAAGTATTAAAGGTGTTAATAATGATGTTGTGAAAGTGAATTTACCACCTATAAGAAAGAAAGATAAGAATGGTAAGGTGAAAAACTACAATCATTATTATCTGTTAGAATGGCGTTCACATAACGGTGTGGATAAAGGACTATCGCATATTAAGGATCCTTTTGGCATCAATCAATATGGTAAAGGTTTATTAATCTGGTATGTAAATGAAACGTACCCGGATAACGCAAATTTATCTAAACACTTTGGTAAAAGTTTAGTTGGTGTCGTTGATGCTAGTCCATCTAATATCACAACACCAGATGGTTTAATACCGATGTCAGATACGCAAGTGTTTGATGCACCATTTAATACGAAAAGTTATGGTCAGTTTAACAAAGCAAAAAATTATTTCTTTAAGAAAAAATCGACTAAACCTGTAACTTTATTTACAGATAAACGCTATAGTTTATCTGCTAGAGAGCGCATGCAGGTACCAGACAGTAGTCGTATATTGCCACAACTTGGTATAAAGATTAAAGTTGAAGATCAAAATACTGATGGAACAGTAGCGAAAATCAGTATTTTCAAGTAAATATTTTGATAGAACAGGACAGTAATTGCTGTCCTGTTTTTTTTGTTACATATTTGTAATAATAAAAATGTTAAAAAATATATTTACAATTCTGAAAATTTAGAAGATAATAATTTCAGAAACAAAAATTAAAAGCATTCGGGGGCTAAGCGATGAGAAAAAAACAATTATTTTCTTCACTACTTGCGTTATCTTTAGGGTTTTCAAGTCTTGGTTTAACAAGCGGTGCAGCATATGCTGATACGAAAGTACAGACGATGAGTGGCAGTGGTTTCGATGCGGGTGTTGCAAATGAAGAACGATTAATTAAGATGTTACAAAAAGAAGGGATACTTTCTAAAACAGCATCGAGAGCTGAAGCAGAGAAAGCAGTACAACAATTTCTAAAACATAAGCAGGAACAGTCTAATAAATACATAAGAAATAAAGGTGCATTCGATAAGAAATATAATAAAGTCACAACAAAGAAAAATGCACAAAATGCACAAAATAAATATACAAAAGGTAAAGGGAAAAAATTAGGACACGCTAAAAATTTACCATCAGTAGTACCTGAAGTGTATTCAGGTGAAAAGCGTACAGACAAAGTCTTACTTTTAGCAATCGACTTTCCAGATTATAAAAACTCTACAATTACTAAAGAAGAATCAGATATGTTCTATGAAGACTATCCGATGAGTCATTTCCAGGACATGGTGTTTAGTAAAGATGGATATAAAGGTCCTAATGGAGAAACATTAGTAAGTATGCAACAATATTATAATAATCAGTCAGGTGGCAGTTACGCGTTGGACGGAGAAGTGCATGGCTGGTATACAGCAAAACATGAAGCAGCATATTACGGTGGAAATTATCCGGATGCTGATGGAAATGATCAACGACCGAAGGAACTTGTGAAAGAAGCGCTTGAAGCAGCAGCGAAAGATCCTAACGTTAATTTAGAGGAATATGATCAGTGGGATCGATATGATCTTGATGGGGATGGTGTATTAAATGAAAAGGATGGTATCGTCGATCACGTTATGATCATCCACGCATCACCTGGTGAAGATGCTGGTGGGGGTCGTCTAGGTACAGATGCTATCTGGAGTCATCGCTGGAGTTTAGACTTTGACGAACAAGGTGAGCCATATACTATTCCAAATACGAAATCAGGTCAGGATCGCTTCGGAGGAGAGCTTGCAGTAATTGATTACACGATTCAACCTGAGGATGGTGCTGCGGGCGTATTCTCACATGAGTTTGGACATGACTTAGGCTTGCCAGATGAGTACGATACAATTTACTCAGGTAAAGGTGAACCTGTTTCATTCTGGTCAATCATGTCAAGTGGTAGCTGGGCTGGTAAAATCCCTGGTACAGAGCCAACAGGATTTGATCCATACATGAAGGAAATGTTACAGGATTTTCATGGTGGTAACTGGCAGACAGGTAGTGAGGTAGATATTAAAGATGTAACGAGTGTACCACAGGAGTTTTTATTGGATGAAGCGACAACGAAAGGTACGAATAATGATGCAGTGAAAGTAACGTTACCAGATAAAGTTACTAACATTGTAACGCCTAAATCTGGTTCTAAATTGTATCATAGTGGTTCTGATAATGATTTAGAAACAACACTGTCAACTTCTGTTGATTTAACAGCCGCTAAATCTGCTGAATTCACATTTGATGCGTGGTATGATATTGAAAAAGGTTATGACTATGCATATGTTCAGGCTTCTACTGATGGTGAGAAATGGACTAATCTAGAAGGTAATATTACGAATAATGATGACCCTGATAATAGCGGATCTAATATGGGTAATGGTATCGATGGTAAAAGTGATGGATTTGTTGAAGCTAAATTCAATCTAGATCAGTTTGCCGGTCAAAAAGTTCAGTTGCGTGTACTTTATAAAACTGATAGTGGATTTATTGCACCAGGATTATATTTAGATAACTTAAAAGTAACTGCAGATGGTAAGGTCGTCTTAGAAGATGGCGCTGAAACTACACCGAAGTTTGAATTAAATGGATTCAGTGTATCTGACGGTAAGAAATACAGTAAAAACTATTATTTATTACAATGGAGAAGTCATAATAAGATTGATGGTGGTTTAGCACATATTAAACGTGGCGACGGATTCTTAACATACAATCCAGGTTTAATCGTAGAATATGTCGATGAATCATTTAGTGACAACCACGTTGGTAAACATCCAGGTGAAGGTTATGTAGGTGTCGTTGATGCCGATCAAAACGCACTTGTTTGGGATGGAGAAAGCCCAGGACCAGCATCAACACAATGGCAGATGCGTGATGCAGCATTTAGTCTAACAAAACAAGATCCACTGAAAATTACATTAGATGAAACATCTACGTTAGTGGATAAATCATTAGTTGCAAATGCTTTATTTGATGACAGCAAAGATTATTCAAATAAAGCACAACCTCATGCAGGTAAAATCTTACCAAAACATGGTTTAAAAGTAAAAGTTGTTGGAGAATCAAAAGATAAAACGACAGCAAAAATTATTGTTTATAAATAATTTATTATAAGAGTGAAACAATTTTATTTGTTTCACTCTTTTTCAATGTCTTCATTTAAGTTAGACGTTGAATTTGGTATATTTATATCAACAGGAGGATATCATGATATATTTTGAGACCGAGAGATTATTATTTAGAGATTGGCAGGAAAGTGATTTACCGAAATTTCAGGCAATGAATAGTGATTTTGATGTACGACGTTATTTTCCGGATGTAATGAGCAGTGCGAGAAGTGAAATTGCCTTTTATATCATGCAGGCTGAAATTACACAACATGAGTTAGGTCTTTTCGCAGTTTCCTTGAAAGAAACAAATGAATTTATCGGTTTTATCGGGATGCAGTATTTAATTCCGACAAGACATTTTAATCTACCCTTTATGCCTTGTTATGAGATTGGCTGGCGTCTAAGAAAAGCATTTTGGCATCAAGGATATCACGAGGTGTATTACACTATGCTCAACAAAAAGGCATTAAAGAAGTATATAGCTATACAAGTTTAATGAATAGACCGAGCAGAAGAATAATGGAAAAGTTAAATATGACATTTGTTCGTTCATTTCAACATCCATTGATAAATGAGCGTCATCCATTGAATGAACAAGTGTTATTTCATAAATATTTATCTGGAAGTGATATAAATGATATTAATCAGTAGTTGTTTAATAGGAGCATATGTAAGATATGATGGTGGCTCGCAAGGTGATACACGTCTTATAGAACTCATAAATGAAGGCAAGGCGATACATGCTTGTCCCGAACTTCTGGGTGGCTTAAATGTACCACGTGAACCAGCAGAGATTATCGGTGGAGACGGATTTGATGTATTAGATGGACAGGCAAAAGTGCTGACGGCTGGCAATAAAGATGTAACTGCAGCATTTGTAAAAGGTGCAGAAGCAACATTAAAGATACTATTAACTGAAAATATAGATACTGTTATATTAAAGGCTAATAGTCCAAGTTGTGGTAACAATCAAATCTATGATGGCACATTTAGCGGCACAAAAAAACAAGGCGTAGGTGTTACAACCGCCTTGTTAATTAGAAATGGTATTAAAGTGTTGAGCGAACAAGATTATTTTTCATCATAACGCTTAACACTTACGGGTGTTGCATTGTTCATCTTGTCAATCAATGTATCAGGATCACTTTCAACGATGGCAAGATGACGATAATGTTCACCGATAAATCCATCCTGCATCATTTTTTCTAACATTTCGATTAATGGATTATAGAAACCATCGACATTCAGGATGCCAATTGGTTTTTGATGCAAGCCGAGTTGCGCCCAAGTAAATATTTCGAAAAATTCTTCAAGCGTTCCGGCGCCACCTGGCATCATGATATAACCATCACATAATGAAGACATCATATCTTTACGTTGATGCATCGTATCTACAGTATAAAGTTCCGTTAGATTTGGGTGTGCCACTTCTTTTTCCTGTAAAAAGTTTGGGATTACGCCAATTGCGCGACCATCGTTATTGATGACACTATCAGCAATAACACCCATTAAACCAACTTTACCGCCACCAAAAACCAATCCTATATTATTTTTTACGAGTGTTTTGCCAAGTTCAGAAGCAAATATCTCATAGTTAGGATGAACGCCTTTATTTGATCCGCAATATACAGCGATATTTTTCATGTAAAAAATCCTTTCTTTTATGGTATTATAAGTTGTAATGAAATGGAGTGAATATCTTGATTAACATTAAACCGGTAGACACAATAACTGACATCGATTTGAGTCATTATGAATTACCAGCAAGACAAATGTTGTATGCAGGTCATCCAAGATTTATACTAACACGAAATAAACCACAATACATCCCATTTATCATTGAAGAACAGGACCGTCTCATCGGTGTATTTGCATTAGAGGCAGGCGAGATATTAGAGAAGATTGGTGCACCTCAACATGCAGTATACTTACGTGGCCTTTCAATTAATTTTTCTGAGCAGAATAAAGGTTATTTTAAAGCATCGCTTGCAGCACTAGAGCGATATTTATTAGAACATCATCCAGAAATTACAGCGATTTATTTAATGGTAAATGTAAATAATGATGCATATTATGCTTTTATTAAATCAGGATTTAAAGATGAGAAACGGATTGTGCGTCAAGGATTATCAAAATTAAAAGTATTATCAAAAAAACTTAGCAGTTAAGGTGCTAAGTTTTTTTCAATACATTGTTCTAAATGAGTTACAAAACTATGGCGATCATTCATTGTAAACTTTGAAGGACCTTTAATTCTTTTTCCTGCATTGCGTTCAATCTGATTATGATAACGTGTTAATAACAATAAATCGATATTATCTTTCGTATACATATTGCCATTGTGATGCATCACGATAGCATGATTGATTAATAGACTCGCTAAACCGTAATCTCCAGTAACGACGATATCATGGTTCGTAGCAATCCTTTTAATTTCGTAATCTGCACTATCGTTGCCTGTATCAACATATTTCGTTTCAACAAAATCAGGAAAATCCTGCATTGTAAAGTGTGAGAAGTCTTTAACGAGCAACACTTTGAGCTTGTACTTTTCAGCGACATGAATCACTTCCTGAATGACAGGAGAACTATCTGCATCGACAATAATCCGATTAACGATTGTCAATTTGCTGTGCCATCAACTGACGATGCTTTTCAAATAACTGCGCATTATCATAGTTTTCTTCAGCTTTTACAGCAGTTTTTTGTGTCTTTTCTTGTTGTGGCGTAGCAGATGCAGATACATTTGTATTTTTTACAAATGGTTGTGATAGTGATTGGATTTTATTACTAGCATTTGTTTCTTCACGACTGTTTGAAACGTTTTGATTAAAGTTAAATAGAGAACGCTTTTGTATTGGCGTGTTAAACTTATGGTTTTTGTATTTTTTCATTTCTTTGATCATCGCGCTTTGTTGCGCTTTGATTATTTTATCTTCTTCTGCGTGACGTGTGTTCATTGTTGCTTCTAATTTCTTTGCAAGATGATTGATAGCTTTTTGATCTTTGTGATTTACTTTTTTCACTTGCACAGGCGAAAAATTAATATTTTCCTCAGGTAGTTTTGCTTCATAGTTTTTATATTGTTTCATTTCTTTTTTTAGCTCTTTTTGTCGTGCATTTATATTTTTATCTTCTTCATTACGACGATCTTCAATATGTTTAGATAAATTCTTGTCTAACTTATTCATTTCTTTTTGAAGTTTCTTTTCATTTTTTTGAGCTAATTTCTCGTTCGTTTTATATAAATTCATTTGTTGGTTATATTGGTGTTTTTTCTTACTATCCTGTGCTTTTTGGCTCACAAATTGAGCTGTACCCGCTGTTGCACTTTTAACAGTATGAGCAGCCTTCGCCACATTATGAGAGGTATGTACAACTTTGTCTTTCGTTTTAACGCCAACTTCTTTTGTAGTATCCATCACTTTCAATGATAAAGCAGTCGCTTTTTGAACTTCTTCATGATCTTTTATGCGATGACGTTCATTATAAAGGGGTACTAATATTAAAGCAGCTACATTTATTACTGATTTTATCGTTTCTTTTTTCATAGCCTGATTCTCCTTTTAACCTATTAATAGTCATTATTATATAGTATTTACCCTTATATATAAAAAGATAACGAAGTTATTTATATAACTTCGTTATCTTTTAAAACTATTCATATGTGACATTGTCTACTATTTTCTTGCTATATGCCATAAGTTTTTTATAGTCTTCAGCTTCTAATTTACTTGCTTTAAACATTTGTAGAGGCACTTTATATAAATCTTTGACTAATGATTCACCTTCCTCAGTCAGTTGAATCATCACGATACGTTCATCCGCATCACTTCTATGACGAGAGACGATACCACGCGCTTCCATCTTTTTTAAGATGGGAGTAATCGTTCCAGATTGAAATGCCAGGCGTTCACCAAGTTGAAGAACCGGCATCACTTTTTCTTCATGCAATACCATTAACACGAGATAATGTTGGTAACTTAATTGTTTGTCTTTTAATAAATTTCGATTATAAAATTTAATAATCTCACGCTGCGCAAGATACATTTGATAGTCTAACGAATTTTGTGGCATAAATGCTCCTTAAAGGTGTGGTGTAAATAATAGATTTATTATATCACTTATTGAATCAGAAATATAATAAAAATCACTTTTTTCACTATGAAAAAGTGAAATAAAAATACAACTCACGTGGGAGTTGTATTAAAAAGTATCGTTAAATTCCATGTCCAATGCCGAATCCGTAATATAAAATTGCGATGACAGCAACTAATACTAAACGGTAAATTGCGAAAGGAATTAATTTAACACGATTGATTAAATTTAAGAATAATTGAATGGATAATACACCGAAAATAAATGCAGCGATGAAACCTACGATATAGAACATAATCTGATTGCTCTGGATATAATCGATATTGCTGATTAAACTTTTAGCACTTGCCGCAAACATAATGGGTACTGCCATAATAAAAGTAAAGTCACTTGCTGCTTTATGATTCATCTTCAACAGAACACCTGTAGAAATAGTAGAACCTGATCTAGAGAAACCTGGCCACAATGCTAAACATTGTGCGATACCGATAATTAATGCATTTTTGTAACTGATTTCATCTACTGTTGTTGGATTAGGGACTTTCTTAGCATAAAGATCTGCAGCGATCATTAGGAATGCCCCTAATGCTAAACCGATTAATACAGTTGGTACAGAAAATAAATGCTCATCGATAAAATCATCAAATAATAGACCCATAATTCCTGCAGGTAATAACCCGATAAAGACATGTAATAAATTTAGTTTTTTTCCGGATGGATGTGGTGTTTTATCTTTTTCAAGATGAAACATTTCTAAGAAACGATGACGGAAAATCCAGGCTGCTGCAAAAATTGAACCAAGCTGAATCACAATCTTAAATGTGTTTGCAGATTCCTGGCTGCCAAGTACTTGTTTTGTTTGTAACCACATATCATCAACAAGTATTTGATGTCCGGTTGATGATACGGGAGCGAACTCTGTTAATCCTTCAACGATACCAAGGATGAGCGCTTTAATTAATTCGAAAAATTCCATGAGTGAACCACCTTTAATATACTTTTTAAATTCTATAAAATTATAGCATAATCCGTCAGAATGCACTATTTATACTTAATGAAGAATAAATGCTATAATGCATTCGAGGAGGGATTATGTGAAATTTTTAACACAACTCACTAAACCATTTATCGGTATTCATATACTGTTATTCATTTTAAGTATCATGTTAAGTGTCATTATCATTACGCAAAGTTTAGAAATTGGTAAAGTCATTGATTTTATTTTAACAAACCACCAATATCAAATCTCTCAGACTTTAGTTGTAATTTTATTGATATTAGTCTCCAGAGCAGTCATCCAGTCTCTAATAAAGTACAGTGGACATCTGTTAAGTCATAAGATAAAAAATAAATTAAGAAACAGGATTTTATTTAAAAATAATGATGCAGGTGAACTGATGAATTTTAGTCAGCAGGGGGTGGAAGGAGTTCATCCATTTTTTGCAGATTATTTACCACAAGTATATAAATCGATGTTAATTCCATTGATGATCATCTTATTCTTATTTAACTTTCATTACCAAACAGCACTGATTATGTGTATCACAGCGCCTTTTATACCGATATTCTATGTTATTATCGGTATCAATACTGCTAAAAAAGCAACGGATCAGATGCTTTCATTAAATCATTTTTCAAATTATTTTTTAAATGTCATGAAAGGAATTATGACAATTAAACTATTTAAATATGATGATAAAGCGATGGGGAAAATTGAAGATTACTCCGTACAGTACAAAGATAATACAATGAAAATATTAAAGACGGCATTTTTATCTACGTTGATGCTTGAGTTTGTCTCTATGTTATCCATCGGTATCATTGCTCTGGAAATTGGATTATCACTCATCGTATTTAAAACAGTATCATTTTATGTGGCGGTAGTTGTGCTTATGTTAGCACCTGAATTTTACAATGCCTTAAAAGATTTAGGACTCGCATTTCATACAGGTAAACAATCAAGTGGTTACGGTGACCTTATTGAATCTTCGTTAGATGAACAGGTGCAGACAACAAATATTTCGTATCACCAAAAAAACACAATCGCATTTAACAATATGAAAGTGAGGTACCCAGATAGTGATTATCTATTATCTATCGATACTGAAATACCGATGCATCATTATGTAATTGCAGGACCGAGTGGCGCTGGTAAATCAACGCTTGCTAAAGTGATTGCTCAGCTGCAGTATGCAACAGGTGAAATGAAATTACCTGAATATTTGAAAGATAATATCGTCTATTTATCTCAGGACCCGATTATATTAAACACATCGATAATGAATAACATTACGATGTTTCAGTATATCGACGAGAATATTGTGTATCAGTATGCAGAACAATTAAAATTACATGACTTGTTTAAGAATATGCCTGAAGGATACGATACCATCATCGGTCAAGGTGCCCGACAATTATCGGGTGGCGAAGCAAGACGATTAATGTTACTGAGAGTCTTCGTTCAACCTAAAGCACTCGTTATCTTTGACGAACCGACAGCGATGTTAGATATAGACAGTGAACACATCATAAATGAAGCAATCAATAAACTTAAAGACATAAGTACTGTATTTGTTATTGCACATAATAAAAATACGATAGAATCAGCATCTCATGTAGTGCGCGTGAAAAATGGTCAAGTAAGTATACATGACAAAGTGAAAGTTTCGGAGGTGATATAGTGCGCTATATTTCAAAAATGACAAGAAAATCACTTATCATCGCTATAATCATAGGAACGATTGGTGGTCTCACTGCAATCGGGATGTTCAGTCTTAGCGGGCTAATGTTGTCAAAGAGTGCCTATCAAGTACCGCTCTATACTTTAATGACGTTAGTAGCGACTATTAAATTATTTGGCGTCGTCCGTGCGATCTGTAAATATTTCGAACGTCTCATTAGTCATGAAGCTACATTTGAAATGTTAAAAGATGTGCGTGTAACAACTGTGCGTCATCTACTCGAAAACTTTATAACAATTCATTCAAAATATCATTTATCAACATTATTAAATCGCACTGTAAATGATGTTGAGAAACTACAGAATCTTCTGCTCAGAGTCATTTATCCACCTGTCATCGCTATGATTACTACAGTAATTATAACTTGTATTTATGCTCAGTATAGTATATATGCAGTTATCGTATTATTTATTGCGATGTTGTTATTAACCATATTATTGCCGACTGTGATTACAAGATTTTTAAAAAGGGTAGTGAATAAAAAAATAGAAGCAACAAATCAATTTGAACATCACCTTTTAGATTATCATCTTGCCCAGGAAGCACTGGCAGTATTTGATAAATCGGATAATTATCAGCAACAGCTTGTACAAAAACAACGCAATATGGAACAGGCAATTAAGAAAGAACATAGTATCATTATCCTGTATGATTTTTTATTAAATCTAATCGCGATGATTGCTATATTTTTAGTAATATATGTAATGATGTTTGATCCAACCCGAAATACACTGATGTATTTAAGTATCGTAATGGTAGCGATAACACTTTTTGAAATGAGTATTCCTATGATTCACTATCCATATCATAAAGTAGAAACGGACAAATCGATTAATCATCTTGACACATTGAATGAACGTGTCCACTATCAAAATATAGAAGAAAAGGTTCATACAATACAGCTCGCAGATGTAATCGTCGATCAACGCCTTTCTAATATTAATATGACTGTTCATCAGGGTGAATTTGTGGGTATCGCCGGGCAAAGTGGTGCAGGTAAAACTACGTTATTAAAAACGATGCTTGGATTAGAAAAAATTAAAGGTGATTATTTATTAAATGGAAAGATGATAAAAACACCGGCTAATCTTTTACAGATGTTTAATGTAATGGAACAGCATAATCATTTTATCAATGGAACTGTTGCAGAAAATATGTTTGTAGATGTAAATCCTCATCAGTTAAATCAGCTTTTAGAACAATTTCAATTGCCATTTAAAAGTGAAACAATGATACACTCATTTGGCGAGAATTTATCAGGTGGAGAAAAGAAACGATTACATTTTATACGCATGATTTTACGCAATAAAGATGTCTGGATAATGGACGAACCATTTAATGGTGTTGATAAAGCGAATCAGAAGATTATGCTTGATTATTTAAATCAATTACAATCAACAACGATTATAATGGTTTCGCATGATTTATCGGTATTTAATCATTGTGATAAGCTTTATCTCATTGAGGATGGGCAAATGGTTGAAGAGGGTGCAGGATCTTTATTACACGAACAAAATTCAAGGTTTTATCAGTTACTTCAGCAACAATTGTTATCAGTATAAAATAATATATTAATAATAATCTTATTCATAACCAAGATTACAACTTTTGAAATAAAATATTGTTATATAAATTAAATATTTGAATCATTTTATGATATGATGAAATAAATAAAAGGAGGTACATCATGAACAAGATTGCTTGGGTAACTGACACGTCATCAGGCTGTATAATAGGTGAAAAAGATACATTTGTAGTGCCGATGGGTGTTATTTTGAACGAAAAACATTATCAGGATCAGGCAGAATTATCTGTAGAAGAATTTTATACCTTGCTTAAAGAATATGGTGATGGTGCAAAAACGACTCAACCTAATTTTAAGGCGATTCACGATGTGTATGAAGAAATTGAAAAGTTAGGATATACGCATATCATCGCAATACATCCTTCTAGTAAACTTACTGGATCATTTCAAAGCTCAGTGATAGCGAGCCAAGAAGTGAATATCACTTCAGCAGTAATTGATAGTAAGATTGGTAGCTATCCGATAAAAGCAATGATTGAAGCTGGTAAAGAGATGAATGCTGAAGGTAAATCATTCGAAGAAATTGTGGAAACTTTAAAAAGATATGCTGAAGATGCAGTATTAGTATTAAATCCTAAAAATTTAGATCAAATGAAGAAAAGTGGTCGAGTGTCAAAAACACAAAGTTTTATGGCTGGATTATTAAATATTCATTTAGTATTACAATTTGAAGATGGCAGTATATATCCGGTAGATAAAGTAAGAACGAAGAAAAAAGTAGTAGATGCTGTAAAAAAGCAGGTTGAGAAAAATCTTGCTGAATTTAAACCGAAAGAAATTTGTGTTGTATATGCTGGCGACAAAGAGGAAGCAAATATTTATATCGAGTGGTTAAGAGAAGCGTATCCTGAAATTAATATCGTTAGTGAAATATTAGTACCTGTAGCAGGTGTACATTTAGGATATGGGACAATTGGTATCTCATGGATTAAACGATAATAAAATACCGAACACAAATTCTAAATTTGTGTTCGGTATCTTCATTTATTCTTGTTCTCGTAAGCTGTGGATTAATTTATTCAATAACTTACCGAATTCATTATATTCATCATCAGTAAATTGAGAAACTTCTTTTAATATATCTGTAGCACCTTCAAGGTGTGATTGAATTTCTTTGCTTTTATCTGTAAGATGGACAAATACTTCACGTTGATCTAATTCTGAACGTACACGCATAATTAAACCATTCGTTTCCATACGTTTTAGTAACGGTGAAATTGTACCTGTATCTAATGAAAGTTCAGTGACTAATTTTTTCACGTTAACTGGAGATGATGTCCAAAGTATTTGTAAAACAAGATACTGTGGGTAGGTTAGGTTATATTGCTTAAAGATTTTGTTGGAATAATATCGGTTTACTTGTCTTTGCGCGTTGTATAAGCTAAAACAAAGCTGATTGTCTAGCTTGAAATGTTCTGTCATTTTGTGCCTCCTATATATGTATGCTAAACAATTAATGTCATGTAAAGGTATATATCTTAATATCAGTATACTCTATAAACACGAAATAACCTAATTTGTTCTTAATTAACATATTATATTTACAAACATTTTTCAAGCTAATTTACAATCTTTTTGTATGTAAATTGTTAATATGTTCAAAGGTCTATACTTATTACATAAATAAGTCTTTAAATACAATACATATTATTTATATAATGGAGATGAATATTTTGAATCAAGAGAGAAAAATGAATATTTTAATTATAAGTGGATTTTTGGGAAGCGGAAAAACAACTTTACTTGCGCAAATCATAAAAAAGAATCAAAACAAAAAAATTGCTATCCTTATGAATGAATTAGGTGGTTTTAATATTGATTCTAAAATTCTTGGTGAGGAGACACCATATAATGAATTATTGAATGGATGTATATGCTGTGATCTTAAAAGTGATGTTGCAATTCAAATTAATGACCTCTATCATCGTCATCATCCTGAACTTATTATTATAGAAGCAACAGGAGTGGCTCATCCTGTAGAAATATATGATGCATGTACCGAACCAACAGTGACTAAAATTGCTCAAGTTTTAAATATAACAACGATTCTGGATTGTTCAAGATTTTTGGATCGTAATAAATTCTCATATACTGTGAAGCATTTAATGGAAGAACAAGTGAAATATGCACATGTTGTCATATTAAATAAGATGGATTTAGTCACTGAAGATGAGCAGCAACAAATTATTCAGCAAGTAACAGACCTAAATCCAAAAGCAAAGCAGATACAAACTACGTATTGTGCCTTAGACACAGCACAGCTTGAATATTATGGTGCTCATATTGATGCACATAACCATATGCATCACGGTATACAATCAATCGTATATGAGTTTAGTGGTGCAATAGACGCACGACAATTCGTAGAGTGGCTGAGAACTTTACCGGATGAAATTCTTCGGATTAAAGGATTTATAAAATTTAGAGAAAACCCTACACAGGTTGTGCTATTCCAATATGCATATGGCATACCTCAATACGAAGAAGAAATGATGAATTTGCCATTAAAGTTAGTCATTATCGGTGAACAACTAAATAAAGAAAAGTTATTAAATCAATTAGATCTATTACAATTTGGATAAAAGACGGGGGAATACGTTATGGAAATGTCTAAAGTAGTTCAGGGATTTTGGAGATTGAATACATGGCAATATAATAAGGAAGCTTTAAATAGATATTTACATGAGCTCATTGAACTAGGCGTAACTACGATGGACCACGCTGACATTTATGGAGACTATACGTGCGAAACGATTTTTGGTGATGCGCTAAGCTTAACGCCGGAACTAAGAAAGAAAATGCAGATCGTTACGAAATGTGGTATTGTGCTAAGATCAAAGACAATGCCACAATTTGATTTTCATAAATATGACTATAGTAAAGCGCATATTGAAGCATCTG
The DNA here is from genome assembly GCF_024205965.1 of Macrococcus epidermidis. Classification (NCBI taxonomy): domain Bacteria; kingdom Bacillati; phylum Bacillota; class Bacilli; order Caryophanales; family Staphylococcaceae; genus Macrococcus; species Macrococcus epidermidis. The sequence goes on from NZ_CP073819.1 coordinate 668,062, forward strand.
TTGAAAGAAGTTTGAAAGAACTTAAGGTGGATGAAATTGATCTATTATTATTACATCGTCCCTCTCCATTACTTGATGCTGAAGTTGTGGCTGGAACTTTAAAGCAGTTACAACAAAAAGGTTATGTGAAACAATTTGGCGTTTCAAATTTTAAAGCACATCAGTTTGACCGTTTAAATCAAGCAATGCAGCATGAAGGATTGTCACTTGATTATAATCAGGTTGAATTATCACCACTCAATCTTGAAAATATCGAAGATGTCACATTAGAAACGATGAAGGCAAAGCAAGTTGATATTATGGCTTGGAGCCCACTAGCAGGTGGCAAAATATTTGAAACCGGAAAAGTTCAGACTGTATTAAATGGTATTGCAAATCAATACAACACAACAGTTGATGATATTGCATATCGTTTCATTAATCATTTGCCATACAATATACATCCGATTGTCGGTTCGCAAAGTTTAGAACGCACGAAAGTTGCTTTACAAGCACAAAATCACAGTCTGACTGATAATGAATGGTTTATGATCTATACCGCAGCATTAGGCAGAGATATTCTGTAAATAAAGTATGCTAGAAATAAAAAAACGTATGTTGTTAACTGACAACATACGTTTTTTTATATCTATTCATAAACTATGACCGTTTTATGACGTTTTATAAGAAAATTAATTTATCATGAATGATTTTGGATGAAAAAGATTGACTTTGATGTTCGGATAAATTAAGATATGAGTGTATTCAAGGAGGGATGAACGTGCTAACGATTAAAAGACATGAAACCATCCTTAATCTATTAGAGGCACATGATGTGATATCACTACAGTTACTGATGGATGTAACTTCAAGTAGTGAATCAACGATTCGCAGAGATTTATCTACATTAGAAAATGAAGGCAAACTTATTCGTGTCCATGGTGGTGCGAAGAAACTTACTGAAAAACATAGAGATATTGCGTTTTCAGTCAAATCGACGACCAAAGTAGAAGAAAAAAATGAAATTGCAAAAATTGCTGCTTTACAAGTCAAAGATCATGATTGTATCTATTTAGATGCTGGTAGTTCAACATTAGCGATGATTCCGTATTTATCACAGCAACACATTACCGTTGTTACGAATGGTGCAACACACGTTCCGCAGCTTGTTGATAAAGGGATAGAAGTTTATATGATTGGTGGATTTATTAAAAAAGATACATATGCATCTATCGGTGTTCAGGCAATTGAAAATTTAAAGCAATTCAGATTTGATAAAGCTTTTATGGGCGCAAACGGTATCCACATTCAACATGGATTATCTACACCGGATATTGAAGAAGCGTATATAAAGCAACTTGCTGTGAAAATTGCACAGAAATCTTTTTTTCTCATTGATGATTCAAAATTTGATGAATATACATTTGCTAAAATTTGTGATTTGGAAAAAGGAAAGACCATTATTATTACGAATGCGCAAAATGAGAAGACTAAGCCCTATGAAAAATACTTAATATAAAGGAGCACATATGATTTATACAATAACATTAAACCCATCGATTGATTATGTCATGTTTACACAAGATTTTGATTTAGGTGGTTTAAATCGTGCAACAACGACCCATAAGTTCGCTGGAGGAAAAGGAATCAACGTATCTCGTGTATTAAAAGCATTAGATCAACCATCCACTGCACTCGGGTATATCGGAGGATTCCCTGGCGCATTTATTAAGAATGAACTTGAATCTGCATACATTCACACAGACTTCATTCTTGTTGAAGAGGATACACGCATTAACGTTAAGTTAAAAGGTGATACTGAAACAGAAATTAATGCTGCAGGGCCAGATGTCAATGCAACGAACCTTGAAGCATTACTGAATCAGATAAAAGTACTCACGACAGAAGACTATGTCATCATTGCAGGATCTGTACCAAAGTCGATGCCAGATGATATTTATGCAACGATTGCTCAAATTTGTGCTGAGAAACACATTCCATTTGTCGTAGATGCAGAGAAATCATTGCTTACTCAAACTTTACCGTATCATCCAGAGTTCGTAAAACCTAATAAAGTAGAGTTAGAAGAAATGTTTAATCTTACTATAAGGGATGATCATGATACGATTCAGGCAGCACGTTTATTGATGGAACAAGGTGCAAAACATGTTCTTGTATCTCTTGGTGGAGAAGGTGCCATACTTGTTACAGCTGATGCTTGTTATAAAGCTACAGTGCCTAACGGTAAGGTCATTAACACAGTAGGATCAGGAGACTCAACAGTGGCTGGGATGGTTGCTGGATTTGCCCAAAATAAGTCAATAGAAGAAAGTTTCAGACAGGCAGTATCATGCGGCACTGCAACTGCATTTACAGAAGATTTGGCAACAAGCGAGCAAATCGCTGCAATAATAAATAAAGTTACAATTACAAAAATTGAAGGAAAATAGGGGTGTAAACATGAGAATAACAGATTTATTAAAAGAATCTACGATTGCAATGGATTTATCAGCTACAACTAAAGATGGTGTTATCGATGAATTAGTTGAGACACTTTATAATGCTGGTGTATTAAACGATAAACAAGCCTATAAAGAAGCAATACATGCACGTGAAGCTCAAAGTACAACAGGTGTCGGAGAAGGTGTAGCAATTCCCCATGCTAAGACGGATGCAGTGGCTAAACCTGCGATTGGTTTCGGTAAATCGATTGAAGGTGTTGATTATGAATCACTTGATGGACAACCCGCAACATTATTCTTTATGATTGCAGCGCCAGCCGGTGGAGCACAAACACATTTAGATGCATTAGCTAAGTTATCAGGCATATTGATGAATGAAGAAGTACGCGCGCAATTATTACATGCAGCAACAGCAGAAGAAGTATTAGAAATTATTGAACAAAATGATGAAGTAGAAACAAAAGAAGAAGTAGTATTAGCACCAACCGGCAATGCTACAAATGACAATTTAGTATTAGCAGTTACAGCATGTCCAACAGGAATTGCGCATACGTATATGGCAGCAGATGCACTTAAAAACCAGGCGAAGAAAATGGGCGTACCGATTAAAGTTGAGACGAATGGTTCTGGTGGGATTAAGAACCGTCTGACTGATGAAGAAATAGCACGTGCTAAAGGAATCATTGTAGCAGCAGACGTTAACGTTGAAACAAATCGTTTCCATGGTAAGAACGTTGTCATGGTACCTGTAGCAGATGGTATTAAACGACCTGAGGAGTTAATCAATATGGCTCAGGATGACACACGTCCATTATTTGAAGCAAAAGGCGGACAAGCGAAATCTTCAGGCAGCAAAGAGAAAAAAGGATTCTATAAACACTTAATGTCAGGTGTATCAAATATGTTACCGTTTGTTGTAGCGGGTGGTATTTTAATGGCGATTGCTTTCATGTTTGGTATTACATCATTTGATCCTACTAAATCAGATTATCATCCATTTGCTGAAGCGTTATGGGCTGTTGGTAACAAATCAGCATTCGCATTAATGGTACCCATCTTAGCAGGTTTCATCGCTATGAGTATTGCGGACCGTCCTGGTTTAGCGCCAGGTATGGTTGGTGGTATGTTAGCGGTAAGTGGTGGTTCAGGATTCTTAGGAGGTTTAATTGCAGGTTTCTTAGCAGGTTATTTAGTTGAAGGTATTAAAAAATTATTAAGTGGTATGCCTCAATCATTAGATGGTTTAAAACCAACACTATTATTCCCGTTATTAGGGGTAGCAAGTACTGGGTTATTAATGTACTACGTTGTTAATCCACCAGCAAGCTGGTTAAATAAATTAATGGCAGATACATTAAACAGCATGAACGGCACAAACATTGTAATTCTAGGTTTAGTATTAGGTGGTATGATGGCCATCGATATGGGTGGTCCATTTAACAAAGCATCATACGCATTTGGATTTGCAGCAATTGAAGCAGGTAACTATGCGCCGATTACTGCAGCTATGATTGGTGGGATGGTACCACCACTAGCTATCGCATTATCAATGATTATGTTCAAAAATAAATTTACAAAAACTCAAAAAGGTTCATTATTATCAAATATCGTTATGGGATTATCATTTATTACTGAAGGTGCAATTCCTTTCGCAGCAGCTGATCCTGCGCGTGTTATTCCATCAATGATTGCTGGTAGTGCAACAGCAGGCGCACTCGCTATGGCATTTGGATGTCGTGTACCAGCACCACATGGTGGTATCTTCGTAGTTGGATTAGATAAAGGTCATTGGCCAATGTTCTTATTAGCATTATTCATTGGTGTTGTTGTGTCAGCAGTAATTTATGGCTTGCTTAAAAAGAAACCAACAGAAGCGGAATTAGAAGAAGAAGCAGAATTAGCATAATCCATAAAAGTATTTTAATCACCAAAAGAACACTTGAATATAACTCAAGTGTTCTTTTGATTTATAAAATTTTACGATATTTCCTGAGAAATATTGAAAACGTTCACAAAAAAATATATAGAACCGTGGTATAATATAATGATAATAGGGTATAATTTAATATTAATAATTAAAGCTACATAATTAGAGAACGGATGATCAATATGTTATATCATAAAACGTATATAAAAGATGAAAATGCCCCTTGGATTACTTTTATCCATGGGGCTGGTGGGAGCTCTACCATTTGGTTTAAACAAATCAGATATTTTCGTAAAGATTACAATATCTTACTTGTCGATTTAAGAGGACATGGTAAATCGACAGAAGTTGTATGGAAGAAGACAGATTCGTTTAAGACACTTGCTGCAGAGGTAATTGAAGTACTTGATGAATTAAATATTAAAAGTACGCATATCATTAGTTTGAGTTTAGGGACAATCGTTGCTCAGACGATTGCTGATGAATATCCGGATAGAGTACGTTCTCTTGTATTAGGTGGTGCGATTATCAGTCTGGATATTCGCACAAAGTTTTTGTTAATGGTTGGTCGTATTTCAAAGAATTTTATTCCGTATATGTTATTATATAAACTTTTTGCTTATATTATTATGCCTCGTAAAGAGCATGAGGAATCTCGTCTTGCTTTTATCAATGAAGCTAAGAAAATGAGTCAGAAACAATTTGTGAAATGGTTCAGTTTAACGCGACTGATCAATCCATATTTAAGTCATTTACAAGTTTCAACAAAAAGGATTCCAACACTTTTTTTAATGGGTGACGAAGATTATTTATTTATTCCACCTGTACAAAAAGTAGTTGATAATTATTCCAACTTCGGTTTAGAAATTATTAAAGATTCTGGGCATGTTTGCAATATAGATCAGCCAGAAGCTTTTAATACATTAAGTCAAAAATTTATCGCTACATATTCGTAAGGATTGTAATACTCCTTTCTCACACAAAGGAGTATTTTTGTGTTAAAATAACCCTAGTCTTTCAATTTTATCTCAGGAGGTGACTACCATTGGGAAGGCCATAAATTTACATGATACTAACTTCATTCCATTTAATCTTTTAAAAAATATCAAACAAACATTTGTGACTTCAGTAGTCACTAAACAAAAACCGGAGGTGAATCCCTAGTCATAGGGAATTAATTGGACATACATACCATATCAAGTTTATTATTATTTGCTTTATTAATATTGCTTACTGCTTTATTCGTTGGATCAGAATTTAGTTTAGTAAAGGTTCGAACGTCACGTATAGATCAACTTGTTAGTGAAAGGAATAGTGCTGCTAAAATTGTACAGCATATGGTCCATCATTTAGATTACTATTTATCTGCATGTCAATTAGGGATTACAGTAACAGCATTAGGTTTAGGTTGGATTGGAGAATCGACATTCGAATCTTTAATTCACCCGGTGCTTCATTTGTTACACATCCCAACTGATATGAGTAAGCCGCTTACTGTATTTTTAAGTTTCTTTATCGTTACGTTTATACATGTCGTTATAGGTGAATTAGCTCCGAAGTCATTAGCGATTCAATATGCAGAAAAGATGACTTTAGCATTTGCCAGACCTTTATATTTCTTCGGGATTATTATGAAACCATTAATTTATTCAATGAATGGTACGGCACGTTTAATTTTAAGAATATTTGGTGTACAACCTGCTGACCATGAACAGGCGATGAGTGAAGAAGAGCTTAAAATTATTATGACGCAAAGTTATCAAAGCGGTGAAATTAATCATACTGAACTGGCATATATGCAAAATATCTTCAGCTTTGATGAACGTTTAGCAAAAGATATTATGGTACCACGTACACAAATGATTACGTTAACACAACCATTTAATATTGATGAATTATTAGAAGTTATTAATGAACATCAATTTACACGTTATCCAATTTCAGAAGATGGTGATAAAGACCATATTATCGGGTTTATTAACGTGAAAGAATTTTTAACGAAATATGCTTCAGGGGATCCTGTACGTATTAAAGATCATATTCATGACCTGCCATTGATTCATGAAGTAACGCGTATTAGTGATGCACTGATTAAGATGCAACGCGAGCGTGTACATATCGCATTAGTTATTGATGAATATGGTGGAACAGCTGGTATTTTAACGATGGAAGATATTTTAGAAGAAATCGTTGGTGAAATTCGAGATGAATTCGATGAAGATGAAGTTAATGATATTATCAAAACAGGTGATAACACTTACCAGATAAATGGTCGTGTATTATTAGATGATATCGAAGAGAAATTTGGCATCGTTTTTGAAGATTCGGAAGATATAGATACCATTGGTGGGTGGATGCAGGCTCAAAATCCAGATATCGATAAAGATGATTATGTTGATACTAAATATGATAAATGGGTTGTATTGGATGCTGAAAACCACCAGATTAAATCTGTTGCATTGCACAAAGAATTTAATGCATCTCGTTCAGTAACAGAAGAAGATGAGGACGTTATAGATGAATAATCAAACATTAAAAAGTGTATTTCGATTTTTTGGTTTTTTAGAAGGTGGGTCACTGCTATTGTTAATGGGGATCGCAATGCCATTAAAATATATGGCTGGTAAACCTGAAGTAGTGACAGTAGTAGGATCAATTCATGGATTTTTATTTACGATCTATATTGTGACTTTAGTGTTGATGACGATAAAGGTGAAATGGGACTGGAAATGGCCCCTTGCAGGTTTCATCGTGGCGTTTATACCTTTTGGTACATTTATATATGATCACTATTTTGTACGTTCAAAATACTATTAAAGATAAGAGCTGAGATGCTCTTTCTTTTTTTGGAGGCATTTATGATGAGAATCAATAAATTTTTATCTGAAGCAGGGATTTGTTCGAGACGTGGTGCGGATAAATGGATAGAAGCGGGACGCATTAAGATAAACGGTGTGAAAGCAGAACTTGGTAGCAAAGTTTCAGAAAGTGATGTTGTTGAAGTGGATAATAAAGTAGTGACTTTAAACACTGATAAAGGCTATGTCTATATTAAACTCAATAAACCACGAGGTATTACATCTACAACAGAACGTCATATAAAAGGCAATATTGTGGATTTTGTTGGACACGCTGAACGTATATTTCATATTGGGCGTTTAGATAAGGATAGTGAAGGTTTAATATTACTGACGAATGACGGAGATATTGTTAATGAAATTCTGCGTAAAGAAGGCAAACATGAGAAAGAATATATTGTGACAGTAGATAAGCCGATAACAGCGGACTTTATTAAGCAAATGTCTGAAGGTGTTGAAATTTTAGACACAGTAACTTTACCTGCTGTCGTTACAAAAGTGAATGCGAAGACCTTTAAAATTATACTCACGCAAGGACTTAACAGACAAATTCGACGTATGTGTGAAGCGCTAGGATATGAAGTAAAGCAGTTACGTCGACTACGTGTGATGAATATACTAGTTGATGACTTGAAGTTAGGGCAGTGGAAAAATTTAACGGATAGTGAGAAAAATGAACTCTTTGATATGTTAGGATATACACCGAAGCGATAGGTAAGAGTGTTGTAGAAGAAGGCAGTTTAATACCATCTCATTCAATCAAATAATGAATAACATGAGTTTCATCACCTAAAAAAGCATCCCTCAACCAAGGGATGCTTTTTCAAATATTATAATTAATCAATTAATCACTAAACATATCGAATAATCCACCGATACCGCTTTCGCCTGTTTGTTTACCTGTCACTGGTGCTGCAGCAAAGATTCTTGATGCAAATCTAGAGAATGGTAGAGATTGAATGTATACAGTGCCTGGACCTTGTAGCCTTGCTAAGAAGATACCTTCGCCACCAAATAATTTTGTTTTAAGTCCTGGCACGGTTTGAATATCATAATCAACATCTTTAGACATACCTACAAGACATCCTGTATCGACAAGTAATACTTCACCAGGTTGTAAATTCTTGCGCATGATTGCACCACCTGCATGAATAAACGCCATACCGTCACCTTGCAAACGTTGCATAATAAAACCTTCACCACCGAAGAAACCTGCACCTAATCGTTTTTGGAACGCAATACCAACGCTTACACCTTGAGCTGCTGCTAAGAACGCATCTTTTTGACAAATAAATTCCCCATCAACTTCAGATAAATCTATAGGAATGATTTTACCTGGATATGGCGCTGCAAAATATACATGTTCTTTGCCGTGTCCACGGTTCGTAAATGTTGTCATAAACAAACTTTCACCAGTTAACGTTCGTTTACCTGCTGCAAATAATTTATCCATAAATCCACTGCCACCTGATGAAGAACCATCACCAAAGATAGTTTGCATTTCAATCGATGGATTAATCATCATCATTGATCCAGCTTCTGAAACGACAGTTTCGTTCGGATCTAATTCGATTTCTACATATTGCATATCATCGCCGTAAATCTTGTAATCAATTTCGTGGTTATTCACAATAGTCGCCTCCAATATATTATTTCATTTTCATTATACAAAACAATTGATTTCTTCGCTTATATAAACCCATAACTTTTGAATAAATAATATGTTAGTCGTACTATTAAGTAAAGGAGTGAATCATATGACAAAGACAGTGACATTAAACAATGGTATTGAAATGCCAATGTTAGGGCTAGGTGTATACAAAATAACGGATGAAGAGATGCAGGATGCAGTTGACGCTGCAATCAAAGCAGGGTACCGAGCATTTGATACAGCACACTTTTATTTTAATGAAGCGTCTCTTGGTAAAGCATTGAAAAATAGTGGTGTACCGCGTGAATCTTTATTTGTGACAACGAAACTCTGGAATGATGATCAAGGCTATGAGAATACTAAGCAAGCGTTCAATGATTCTTTAGAGAAGTTAGGACTTGATTATATCGATTTATATTTAATACATTGGCCATGTCCGGATAATGATCTATTTATCGAAAGTTATCAGGCGATGGAAGCGTTATACGCTGAAGGTAAGATAAAATCTTTAGGGGTTGCGAACTTTAAACAACATCACCTGGAAAAATTACTAGCAGTAGCTAAAGTTAAACCTGTAGTCAATCAAATCGAATATCATCCGATATTTAATCAGAAAGATTTACAAGCGTATTGTGAGGCGCAGGATATTTTAGTGACAGCATGGAGTCCGTTAATGCGAGGTGGCGATATGTTTAATAACGAAGTGTTACAAAGTATCGCAGAGCAATATAACAAAACTGTGCCTCAAATTATTTTACGCTGGCATATTGATAGTGGTCGTATCGTTATTCCTAAATCCAGCAATCCTGAAAGAATAGCAGAGAATTATGATATTTTTGATTTCGAATTAAATGAAGCGGATATACAAGCAATTGATACACTAAACAAGAATGAAAGACAGTTTAAAGATCCTGATGTAGTGAATATGGGAGATTTGAAATAATTGCTAATGTTTATTCATATTTTTCATACCTCTTTAATATCGTCATTAAATTGATATATTTAAAGAGGTATTTTATATACACCTTTTAGTACAATAGGTGTTGAGGTGATAATGATGAAATTTAAAAAGCCAAATCAACACGGTGCATGGGCAATGATTATTATGCCGGTATTGTTCGGAATGTTTGCAAGTCAATTTAATGTGTATCAATTATTATTTTTTGCTGCCTGGTTTATGATCTTCTTCTTTATCGATAATGTATTATTTTATGTCAAACAGCGTAAGAAAAATTTTGCCTATATTAAAGGAAGTCTATTATTTTTAACGATTGCTATTGTGTTGCTTATTCCTGTTGTATTATATGATTACCGTATATTATTATTTTTCGCTGCAATGCTTCCGTTTGGAGTGATTAACTTATATTTTGCCTCTAAACGTAATGAACGTCATCTACTTAATGACTTTAGTGCAATTACAATTTTTTCGATTGCGGGATTACTATCATACTTTATCGGAGAAGGTCAATTTGATACAAAGATGAGTTATATCTTTTTGATTAGTTTTCTTTATTTTGTAGGAACAACATTTTATGTGAAGACGATGATTCGTGAGAAGAAAAATATTAAATATAAATATATTTCATTTAGTTATCACTTAATAGGGCTGATACTCGCATTTATTGTACATCCGTTGATAGGTGTCGCATTTATTCCAAGTTTAATGAGAGCAGTCGTATTTTATGGTAAACAGATGAAACCAATGAAGATTGGGATTGCAGAAATAGCGAATGCCGTATTTATAACGGTATTTGTAGGAATCTTTATCACACAATATTTAAATTAATGCATAAAAAAAAGCCCAAATGGGCTTTTTTTAATTAACGACGTTTGTGCATCATTTGTAAAACGATAGACACGATAGCGATTAATAATACTGTACCAACTAATGCTGGAATAATATAAACGCCACCGAACTCAGGTCCGAAACCAGGGATAAGTTGTCCACCAACCCATGCGCCAAGTAAACCTGCGATAATGTTACCAATTTTTCCGCCTGGGATATCAGTTCCCATAATCATTCCGGCAACCCAACCTACAAGTCCACCGACAATTAACATAATAATTAAGCCCATATGATAAACCTCCTAATAATTTAAGTATAGAATAAAAACATAATAAGCTTTTGCTTATAGTAGTTAATACCCGTACGAAAATTGTATAAACATTTATATGCAATTTATTTAGGTTTCCTTGAATAGGTGGTTTTTCTTTATATAGAATATGTATGTTATTCCGATAATGACATAGAAGAAACTATATGGTAGAAATAGCGTGAGTAAGCAATAACTTATTACAAAAAATATTTCACCTAGTTGCTTCGGGTGTTTAATGTAGCGATATGTATTGATGCGTTCGATTTGGAACCAACGTACAGGGCGATCAATTTCTGAAAGCTGATATAGAATCAATCCAAGTATAAAAACTGACACACTTAAATATGCACTAGATTGATAGATAGATTGTGGTGATGTTATCAAGATAAATGGTATAGATATATTAAATATTATCGCAAATATCAAATGTATGAAACGATTATGAATATAAATATGATAATGTTCATAATGATAATATCTTAAATAAATATGAACGATGCTTGTCACCATTACAAATAATACAACTGTCTTTGATATAAAGTTACTTGTTCCTATCACAGGATAGTTGATGAGCGTAACAAGCAAACTGCTAAATATGAGTGGTATATAGGAAGGTTTTAATTCTTTTTTATAGAAGTATAGAAATAAGGTGCATGTAATGAAAATATTGAGTAATATTACTTTTTCCATCATTTCTACCTCCTTTTTTAGCCACATAAAAGAATTATAACAAGTAAGGCGTTTAATGCATAGATTAAACGCCTTTTTTATTACTCCATAATAATGTATGTAGTTGAGGTAAAACATAGCAATCATTCATCGTATTATCCTGCATCACTTTGTCAATCAATGCTTCATATCTAGCGAGTAATTTTTCTGTGTGGTCATTGACAGTTTCATCTAAATATGGATTACCAACCTGCAAGTAAAATTTTATATTCGGATAACGATGATGAATCATCTGTGCAAACTTATAGTCATCATCATTAAAAATTACTATTTTTAACGAGACTTTATTATATTCTAATTGATTGATGACAAAATCGAGTTGATTGATATCCTGTTGCATCTTTGAACTTGGCGGTTTTGGACTTAGTGTCAATTGATCAATCTCAGTCATCCATGGCTGAAACTTACTCCCTTGTGTTTCAAGTGCGACTTCTATATTATGTGCGTGTAATAATTCGACGAGTGCAGCAATATTTTTAATTAATGCAGGATTACCACCGGAAATCGTTACGTGATTAAAGTTATTCGGTGCGAGTTGCTGCAGGCGTTCAAAGATAATATCTGCTGTAAGCATTTCAATGTCATCTTTTGCGCTACCATCCCATGTAAATTTTGAATCACACCAATCACATTTAAAGTCACAGCCAGCTGTTCTAACAAACATTGTTTTACGGCCGATAACAGCACCTTCACCTTGTATTGTAGGGCCAAATATTTCGAGTACTGGTATTTTCATCGTACACCTCTATAAATAACATAGCTTGTTGGTGTTTCGCGTAAGAAGACTTGTAACACTTTTGGTGCATGTGGCAGTGTATTTAAATGATTGTCAATCATATCGAAGATGGTTTTCGCGACAAGTTCTGTTGATGGCATTTTATCTTTTAACTCGGGTAAATCATTGATTAGAGTATGATCAAATGTATCATTAATAATGGATTTAATATCTCTGAAATTCACTAAGAAACCCATTTTGTCTAAGTGATTGCCAGCGATTGTCACATTGACAAAGTACGTATGTCCATGCGTTCTGCTACATACACCAGCGCGTTCGTCAGGAATATAATGCGCTGCTGAAAAGTTCATATCTTTATTTAATTCAAACGCATAGTTATGATTAACTTGAGGATATATCTGTTGCATCATGATAAAACTTCCTTTTCATTTAAATAATCATTGAGACCTTTGTTACGAAGTTTACAGCTTGGACATTCTCCACAACCGTCTGCAGGTATCCCTTCATAACAAGTGAGCGTTTTATTTCTAACGTAATCTAGTTTACCGAGTGCATCAGCGAGTGCCCATGTTTCTTTCTTGTCGAGCCACATTAAAGGTGTGTGAATTTCAAAATTAACATCCATCGATAAATTTATCGTTACATTTAATGACTTTATAAAGTTATCCCGACAGTCAGGATATCCTGAGAAGTCTGTTTCGCATACACCTGTAATAATGTGTTTTGCTTCTATTTGATAAGCAAGTGCTGCAGCAAAGCTCATAAATAATAAATTACGTGCCGGCACAAACGTATTCGGAACATTATTATCATGAGTGATTGCAACATTATGATGTGTTAATGCATTAGGTGAGAGCTGCGATAACAATGACATATCTAAAATATGATGTTTTATGCCTTGCTCATTTGCAATTTGTTTGGCGATATCAATTTCTAGAGCATGTCGTTGACCATAATTAAATGTCACAACTTCAACATCACTATATCTTTCCATCGCCCAGAATAGACAAGTTGTACTATCTTGTCCACCACTGAATACGACAAGTGCTTTGTTGTTGTTTAATTGTTTTTCCATTATAATTCCTCTTTTCAATAAAAAAAGACACCTTCCCCTAGCAAGATGTCAAACTAGTTTTTTATAGAGGGTATGTGCTAGGAACCTCTTATTAAATTTCGTTTCTCATTATAACATATTAAAGCTATAATAAAATCATTAAATCAATAAAAGCGTTTTCCATTAAAAAAATAAATGAGGCATTTAAATGATACTTATGATTGATCATCACGATTCGTTTACATATAATATTGTGCATTACATTGAGCAGTTAGATGAAAATGTCGTGACAAAGACAATAGATGAAATCACTATAGAAGATATAAGAAAAATAAAGCCATCGCATATTATTTTATCGCCAGGACCAGGTCATCCTAGAGATGCGAAATTGGCGCATGACATTTTAGATAAATTTGGTGGAACAATACCGATACTTGGTGTCTGTTTAGGGTTTCAGGTTATTATGATGCATTATAATAATGTAATAAAGCAGTTAAGACCGGTACACGGTCATCAGGTAGATATCTTTCATGATGGTAATATGATTTTTAAAGACATTGCTTCACCTACAAAAGTAGCTAGATATCACTCGTTAGGGCAAAATGGAGAAGTAGAATTACCACTTAAAAAGACTGCCTGGACAGAAGATAACATTATTATGGGTATTCGTCATGAAGCGTTAGCGATTTACGGCATTCAGTTTCATCCGGAATCGATTCTTACAACTGATGGATTAAAGATGTTAGCATCATTCATTAAAGGAGATATATATGAAAGCTGAAATTAACTTTAAATATATTGCTGAAAAAAATAGGAACTATCATTTTAAGTTCGAACAACCATTTAAGATTGTTGTTGTTAACGATGCAGATAAAGTTGAAGCAGCACTGCGTGAAGCGGAAACAAGTGGATATATTGTGCTTACAGTGATGAAATATGAAGCGAGTAGATTGTTCGATCCTTTGCTTAGTACAAAAGATAGCGACCAGTTAATAAAATTTTATTATTTCAATCGTGAGAGTGTGATAAATAAGTCTTTCAATGAAGAGGCACCAAATATAACTCTTGATTTTCAATTTATGAATGATAAAGCACATATCATAAAACAGATTGAAGCTATTCAGCAGGAAATCAGATTAGGCAATACGTATCAGGTGAATTACACGACAAGACTGCTGGCGAAGAATAATGAACGCAATCTTTATCACGTTTATGAAAAGCTCTCAAAGCAGCATGGTGATTATACTGCATATATTGAAGATGACACACAAACAATCGTCAGTATCTCGCCAGAACTTTTCTTTCAGTATGATTTCAGCACAAAAGAGGTTCTGACGAAACCGATGAAGGGTACGATGCCAACGGACAGCAATCCAGTGAAAGACACACAAAACTTTCAGTTTTTAAAAGACTCAGTCAAAGATAGAGCTGAAAATGTGATGATTGTCGACTTATTACGCAATGATTTGAGTAAAATCGCAAAGAAAGGTAGTGTAAAGGTACCACATCTCTTTACGATTGAGCGATTTAAATCGGTCTACCAAATGACTTCAACAATCACTGCTACATTAGAAGACAAAGGTTTATATGATATCATGAAAGCATTGTTTCCGTGTGGTTCGATCACAGGAGCACCGAAACAGTCAACGATGAACATCATCAATCGTCTTGAAGACACAGAACGTTCAGTATATTGCGGCACAATAGGTTTAATCGTACCAAATGAAGTTGCAATCTTTAACGTACCGATTAGAACGCTTGAATATAAGCATAATGAGGAAGTAGTGACATATGGCGTCGGTGGAGGAATCACAATTGATTCGAATTCTGAACTTGAGTATGACGAAATGGTAGCTAAGTCCAAAATACTAGATTATATCCGTGATACAAGCGTAACTTTACCAGATGATTTCCATCTTATTGAAACGATGCGTGTTGAACGTGGAGAAATTAAAAGAAAAGCGTATCATAAAGCTCGAATGATGAAAGCATTGAATCATTTTAAGATTGATTATGATGAAAATGAACTAGATAGTCTCTTTGATTCAACCTTTCATGATATAAAAGAAGTTGAACCTTTCATGTTGCGAATCACAGTTGATTGTAATGGTAATATTTCTTCATCAATTAAGTCCATTGGCACATTTAATCATAAAGCAGCATTACGTTTGATGCATTTTAATAAAAAAGCGTTCCATCAAAATAAAACGTCAGTGCGTAGTCAATATGCATCTGAGGGCTTAACATTATTTCATGATGATACATATCTACTTGAGTTTAATATTGGCAATGCGGTTATCGAAAGTGAAGGGGTGTACTATACCCCAAAGCATGACTACATACTGAATGGATGTATGAGAAGTGCGCTACTGGATCGTGGTGAAGTGAAAGAAGCGCAAATTGAAGTAGCGACGTTTATTGAAAAGTATCGCGCTGGAGAAGTTAAATTATATATGATTAATAGTTTAAGAGAATGGGTTCAGGTAACATTACAATTAAAATAATATATTCCTGGTTTATTAATACACTCAAAAGCGTTATAATAAATGCTATTAAAGTGTAAAATCCGAAAATAGGTGAAGCGAATGATGAATTTCCTCATGATTTTATTTCTACTAGCAGGTTTATCGCTATTAGTCTATATAATGAATCGATATATCATCAAACTTTTTAAAGATGATAAGACGAATAATGCTCTGGTGATGTTATATGTGACGATGATCGCATCTATAATAATTGTTACGTTTATCGCTTTTTGTTTTAGAACCATATTGATTGATATCACCAATATATTCTACCGATCATAAGCGGTAGAATTTTTTTACGACTTTTGGCCGATGTAAAGGTTATATTAATATTGTAAATTAAATGAGAAGGGAAATATAACGATGTCTATCATATTTCAAACAGCAGGTATTTATACAACTTTTCAACAGTTAGAAACTAAAGAAAATGCTTCATTATCTTTAGATGGCCCATGTGATGCATTATCTCATATATTAGGAAATGCATTAGTAGGTAATCCGGTTAATACACCAACGATTGAAATGACTTTCCAGGCGCCGACCATACACTTTCGTGAACCGACGTTAATCGCTTTAATGGGAGCTGAGTTTTACGCTTATACTGATGAAAGACGTATTATGCCAATGAAAGTGCATCTTATGGAAAGAGGAGAAACGCTTTATTTTGGTCAACCTAAAAAAGGTACACGTGTTTATATGGCAATTGCCGGTGGTCTGCAAATCGATAGTTGTCGTTTAAAAGATACAGAAGATTATATTATTCAAGCAGGTGCTCGTTTTGAATTGGCGCGTAGTTACACACCATTTCAGAAAAAATTGTTCGAAAATATAGCGAAACGAAAAGAAACGACATGGGGTATTGATGCTTATTCACTGGCACGCATTTATTATTCAGATGTTTTTCATCTGGAGTCAGTAAGTGAGAATGAATTATCAGGTGAAACGAAACAAGCATTACAGGAAGATATTTATATCGTAACGAATCGGTTTGATAGAACCGGCTTTATTCTTGAAGGGAATATGATAAATTGTCCAGTATGCACCACAGATATCCGTATAAAACAAAGTGGCGCTTTACAGCTCACACAGGACGGGGATCTTGTTATTGTATTAAAGAGTATGCATCAGGACAATGATTTCTCATATATCGCTAATATTGCACCGTATCATTTACCAAAACTTTCCCAAAAGAAACCTGGGTCAAAATTGTACTTTAAATGGGTTTCCAAAAGTGAATTAGAACGACAACAAAAGAGTTATGAAAACTGGCTAAAGACGGTATTAGCACAAATTGAGTTTCTCCATCAAAAGGAATTGAATGTATAGACAAGTTTGTCACAATTCGGTCACTTTTTACACGAAAAAGATACTTATGAAGTAAAAACACTTGAAAATTTTGTGGAAACGGTATAAATTAATATATTGTACACAGAAAAAACATTACGTTTATGTTACAATATATAATAAAGTGTAAATGTAACTAAGTTATGATTAATATTATAAATAGCATCACGAAAGAAATGTTTGTTTAATGGAGGAAAACGTATGAAAGAAAAGAAAATATCGATATTTATGTTTTTTTTGTTGACAGTACTTGCTGTCTCACTAAAAACATATTTTGCATATTATATTGATTTGTCACTAGGTGTTAAAGGACTCGTTCAAAATTTAATATTACTCATGAACCCTTATAGTTTAGTAGCGTTAATCTTAAGTGTTTTTCTATTTTTTAAAGGTAGAAAATCTTATTGGTTTGTGTTTATTGGTGGTTTCTTACTGACATTCTTATTGTATGCTAATGTCGTTTACTTTAGATTTTTCTCGGATTTCATTACTTTTAGTACATTAAATCAAGTAAGTAATGTTGAATCAATGAGCGGGGCTTTATGGAGTTCGTTTGAGTGGTATGATTTTGTATACTTTATTGATACTTTTGCTTTTCTGTTTATTTTATTGTTTAGAAAAGAGAAGTTATCAACTAAATCATTTAAGAAAAAATATGTCCCTGTATTAATGGGAGTTTCAATTTCATTATTTTTCTTAAACTTAGCATTTGCTGAAACAGACAGACCAGAGCTTTTAACAAGAACATTTGATCATAAATATTTAGTGAAATATTTAGGACCGTTTAATTTTACGGTATATGACGGGGTAAAGACGATTCAAAATAACCAGCAAAAAGCATTAGCAAGTTCAGATGACTTAGCAAAAGTACAATCTTATACAAAGACAAAATATGCTGCACCAAATGGCGCAACATTTGGGATTGCTAAAGAGAAAAATGTCATTAAAATTCATTTAGAAAGTTTCCAGACTTTCTTAATCAATTACAAAGTCAATGGTGAAGAAGTAACACCTTTCTTAAATTCACTCGCAAGTGGACAAAAGGATTTTATCTATTATGATAATTTCTTCCATCAAACTGGACAAGGTAAGACGAGTGACTCAGAACTTACGATGGATAACAGTATATATGGTTTACCTCAAGGTTCAGCCTTCAGCTTAAAAGGCGATAACACATATCAGTCATTACCAGCAATCATGCATCAACAACAAGGATATTCAACTTCAGTGATGCACGGAGACTATAAAACATTCTGGAACCGCGATCAAATTTATAAGCATTTCGGTGTAGATAAATTCTATGATGCTTCTTATTATGATATGTCAGAAAAGAACTTAGAAAATTTAGGATTAAAAGATAAAGAATTCTTCGATGAATCTATTCCATTCCTAAAAGAAGAGAAAGCACCATTCTATTCACACTTAATTACTTTAACAAATCATTATCCATTTACTATCGATGAAACAGAAGCAACAATTGATTCACCGAATACAGGTAATCCAACGGTTGATGGATATGTTCAGACAGCACGTTATTTAGATGAAGCTGTACATGATTTTATCAATGATTTGAAGAAAGAAGGTCTGTATGATGATTCTGTAATCATTATTTACGGTGACCATTACGGTATTTCTGAAAATCATAACAAAGCGATGGAAAAATTATTAGGTGAAGAGATTACGCCTACTAAATTTATGGATTTACAACGTACTGGATTATTTATGAAAGTACCAGGCATAGAAGGAAGAGTTGATCATACGTATGCTGGACAAGTCGACGTCGCACCAACGCTATTACACTTATTAGGAATTGATGCTAAACCATACGTTATGTTTGGTACAGACTTACTTTCTAAAGCGCATAAAGATACTGTCGTGTTTAGAAATGGTGACTTTATTAGTCCAGAAGTTAAATCTATCAATGGCGTTTATTATGATAATAAAACGAACTTACCGATTGAAGATGTAGCTAAAAAGCAACAAGCAGTTGAAATTAAAAGAAGTGTAGAAAAAGAATTAGAAATGTCAGATTCATTATTAAATGGTGACTTATTACGCTTCTATAAAAATAAAGACTTCAAAAAAGTTGACCCATCAAAATATGAGTACATCAATGGTACTAAAGGGAAAGAAAAATAAAATTCAAAAAGACGAGGAAAATTTTCCTCGTCTTTTTCTATGTAATGATTATCCTAACGACACATCTAATATCATCATGATTGTAAAACCTAGCATCAAACCTAATGTTGCAAGGTCCGTATTATCTCCAGATTGTGATTCAGGAATTAACTCCTCAACGACAACGAATATCATCGCGCCAGCTGCAAATGCTAATGCATAGGGCAACATCGGTGTAATTAATAGTACAGCACCAGCACCGATCATTGCAAAGATAGGCTCTACGATTGCGGATCCATGCCCCATATTAAAAGAAAACCATTTTGATTTGCCGTCACCATGTATCGGTAAAGATAAAGCACTTCCTTCAGGGATGTTTTGTATACCAATCCCGATAGCAAGACCGATAGCTGCTAGGAGCATCTGTTCATTGCCTGAAATAACACCACCAAACCCAACACCAAGGGCAAGTCCTTCAGGTATATTGTGCATAGTAATCGCTAAGAATAATAAAGTTGACTTCTTTAAATTCGTTTTCGGACCTTCGTGCATATGGCTAGGCTGAGCTTTCGGATGGATATGTGGGATGATGACATCGAGTAATCTGATAAACATACCACCTAATAGAAATCCGATTGCTGCAGGAATCCAGGGAATCTGTCCATTTTCTTCACTGAATTCAATTGCAGGTGCTAATAGTGACCAGAATGATGCCGCGATCATCACACCTGCAGCAAATCCTTGCATTGTGTTTAATACTTTCATATTTACAGATTTAAATAAAAATACAACTGCTGCACCAAGTCCAGTCATAGACCAGGTAAATAAACCGGCTATTCCGGCCTGAGCAACAGGAGACAATTGACTAAACCATTCGAACATGTGTACCTCCTATAGTAAAAAAGTGTATAATATAATACTGAAGTTTATAATACATTAATATATCATAAAAAAACAAACCAGAATATCAAATTTGAATATCATACTGTGAGATATTGAAATGTATTATATGTGAGGAGAGCGAATATGGAAGCATATAAAATAGAAAATTTAACTAAACAATACGGTCTTAAAACAGTATTTGATGATATATCATTAAGCATATCTGTTGGAGATAAAATTGCACTTGTAGGTATAAATGGAACAGGAAAAAGTGCACTTCTGAAATGTATTGCAGAAATAGAAGATCACCATGGCGTAGTAACGCATCCGAAAGATTTTACAATTGAGTACGCAGCGCAACAACCAGTGTTAAATGAGTCGCTTTCGATCGTAGATAACGTTATCGATGAAACACATCCGGTTATGCAGAAATTTAAAAAGTACGATGCATTGCTCAAGCAAATGGAAACAGAAGTGAATGATCAACTTATTGAACAGTTAAGTATTATTCAACAACAAATAGAACAGCTTGATGGTTTCAGTTATCGTGCTGAAGCAGAATCAATCTTAACGAAACTTGGTATAAAAGATTTGTCTCAGCCCATTACCTCACTTTCTGGTGGTCAAAAAAAACGTGTAGCACTTGCGAAGTCACTTTTAAAAGCACCAGATTTATTACTGCTTGATGAACCTACAAACCATCTTGATTTCGAATCGATTCACTGGTTGATTACATTTATTAAACAGTATAAAAAGTCTGTATTAGTTGTGACACATGATCGTTATTTCCTGAATGAAGTAACGAATCGTATCGTCGAACTAAGAAACGGAAAACTTTATTTATATAAAGGTAATTACAACGATTACATCACACACAAAGCAGAATTAGAAATCATTGAAAGCAAACAGGAACAAAAAGAGAGACAGCTATATAAACAAGAGCTGGACTGGATGCGAAAAGGAGCAAAGGCACGTACTACAAAACAACAGGCACGTATTGACCGTTTCGCAAATATTGAGGATAAAGTTAAACAGCATCAAACGAAAGAGACGATGGAAATCAATCTTGCGCACAAACGTTTAGGGAAACAAGTCTTTGAATTCGAATCAATCGGAATGCAGTTTGAAGATAAAATCTTATTTAAAGATTTCAGCACAATCGTTCAAACATCAGATCGTATCGGTATCGTCGGACAAAACGGTACTGGAAAATCTACATTGCTAAATATTATTGCAAACGTAATGAAGCCAACATACGGAGAGATGATCACAGGTCAGACAGTAAAGCTCGGTTATTATAAACAGGAAGATGTTAAGTTAAATCAGGATTTACGTGTCATAGATTTCCTGCGTGAAAAGGCAGAAGCTGCAACGACATCGACTGGAGAAAAAATATCTGTTACCCAACTACTTGAACGATTCTTATTTCCTTCAAGTATGCATGGTACATATATTCATCGTTTAAGTGGTGGAGAACGTAAACGATTATATCTACTCAGTATATTGATTGAAGGACCAAATGTTTTATTACTGGATGAGCCGACAAATGATCTTGATACAGAGACATTAACGATTTTAGAGGATTATTTAGAAAATTTTAGTGGTGCAGTCATTACTGTTAGTCATGATCGTTACTTCTTAAATAAAGTAGTGGATACATACTGGTTTGTTAATCATCAGCATATTGATAAAGTACTTGGAGATTTTAACGATTATTTAAGTTTTAAACAAATAGCAGATGAGCAGAAGAAACAGGATGCGCTTGTTCAGGAGAAAGCAATGCCAGAACAAGCTAAGCAATCAACACGTGTATCTTATAAAGATAAACGTCGTTTTGAGTTTCTATCTGAAGCAATTGAAACACTGGAAACTAAGTTAGAAGCAATCGATCAATCCATTGCAGCAGAGACGACAAATTATGATAAACTCAATCAATTAACGAATGAAAGACAGGCTTTGGAAGAGGAATATGAAACATACTATGAAGAATGGGACGAATTAAGTGAGCGAATGGAGTAAATCATGGAGAAAGTATTAAAAGAGTACTATGGTTATGAAACGTTCAGACCTGGTCAAAGCGAATTGATTCAAAATGCATTGGATAATCATGCAACATTAGGTATTTTGCCGACAGGTGGAGGTAAATCAATCTGTTATCAAATACCAGGCATATTAAAAGGCGGATTAACGCTTGTGATAAGTCCTTTGATTTCTTTGATGAAAGATCAGGTTGATAGCTTGAATGCGAGTGGTATTCATGCAGCATTTTTAAATTCAACACAAAAAATAAAGGAAACAAAACAGATAGAAACGGGTTTGATCAACGGTGATTATCAGTTTCTTTATGTGGCACCTGAACGATTTAATCAACGTCAGTTTATTCATTTGTTGTACCAATTAAATATCAATTTGATAGCTTTTGATGAAGCACACTGTATTTCAAAGTGGGGACACGACTTTAGACCAAGCTATCGCGAATCGATCAAAGCTGTAATGAGCTTACCGCATCCGTTTACTATAATGGCGCTTACTGCAACAGCAACTGTGGATGTCAAAGAAGATATATGTAATTTATTACATATTGAAAACCAATATGTGATTGAAACAAGTACGAAACGCGATAATTTAAAGTTTATGATCGACCCAACGTATCAGAAGCAAAAGCGACTATTAGAATTCATTGGAACACATAAAGAAGATTCAGGCATTATATATGCCAATACGAGAAAACAAGTCGAAAGTTTAAGTGAAGTGCTACATTTAGAAGCTATTGATCATGTCATCTATCATGCAGGTTTAAATAAAGATATGAAAGATGAACATCAATCAAAGTTTGTTAAAGATGATGTTAAAGTCATGATTGCTACCAATGCTTTTGGCATGGGTATCGATAAATCCAATGTGCGTTACGTTGTCCATTATAATCTACCTCAGGACATCGAAAGTTATTATCAGGAAGCAGGTCGTGCGGGACGGGACGGATTAGATAGTGAATGTTTACTCTTGTTTGGTGAGCAGGATATTAAATTACAGCAGTTTTTTATCGAGACGAGCAATGATGAAAATGTGCAGGAGCTAAAAAAAGAAAAGCTAAACAAGATGATCGCATATACAAAGACGAAACAATGTTTACAGTCGACCATTATTCATTATTTTAACCCTGATGAACATCTTAATAAATGTGGGAAATGTTCTAACTGTATACATGAAATAGAAAATTATAATATGACGACTGAAGCAAAGAAAATATTAAGCTGTATGATTCGTATAAAGCAACCGGTTCATAAATTATTGATTACTAAAGTATTGCATGGTGAGGAAGATGATTCAGTGACGCATCCGGGATACCATCAGCTCAGTACATTTGGATTATTGAAAGATTATCCTACAAATGCAATTCAGTCATTTATCGAAACGTTATTATTCAATGGATATATCATTGAACAGCAAGGTAAACTATTTTGTCACGAAAGTGCTAGGGAAATATTAACCGGAGATAAGCAGGTGATGACATATTACAAGCACGCATCTTATAATGAACGTGTAAAAATCACTACGATTGAAACAGTGGATGAAATATTACTGAAAACTTTAAAGGATGTGCGTAAACGTTTATCTGATGATTTATCTGTGCCGCCATTTACGATATTTTCAGATCATACGTTGCAGTTATTTGCCACGAAAAAACCAGTGTCAAAAGATGAAATGATTCTTATTGAAGGTGTAGGATCATATAAATTAAAACATTACTGTCCAGAATTTATTGACGCAATCAAAACATATTCGGCATGACAAGCAATTGTCATGTCTTTTTTTAAAAAAATATATGTTTTAATTCAATATAATAGGCTATAAGTTAAACATTAACTTTTTAAGAGGTGGCATATGATACGTTTTGAAAATGTGACAAAGCAGTATAATGATAAAATTGCTGTTGATAATATTTCCTTTGATATTGCTGAAGGAGAATTTTTTGTTTTAATTGGTCCTTCCGGTAGTGGCAAGACAACGACGCTTAAGATGATCAATCGATTGATACCATTATCGAAAGGATATATTTATTTTAAAGATAGACCGATAAGTGATTATCAACTAGATCAAATGCGCTGGGATATTGGTTATGTGCTACAGCAAATAGCATTATTTCCGCATATGACGATTAAAGAAAATATTAGTCAGGTGCCATTGATGAAGAAATGGTCTAAGGATAAGATAGATGCACAAGCGGATCGTCTGCTTGATATGGTTGGTTTACCTGCTGCTGAATTTAAAAACAGATATCCAAGTGAACTGTCAGGAGGACAACAACAACGTGTAGGTGTAGTCCGTGCTTTAATGGCTGATCCACCTGTTATACTGATGGATGAACCCTTTAGCGCACTTGATCCATTATCAAGAGAGAAGTTACAGGATGATTTAATTCGCCTGCAATCAGAAATACATAAGACAATCGTTTTTGTTACACATGATATTAGTGAAGCATTGAAATTAGGAGATCGTATTTGTTTAATGAACGAAGGACATATTGAGCAGATTGGTACACCAGAATCTTTTATCAATCATCCAAACAATGAATTCGTAAAATCATTTATCGGTGATAATGCAAATCATGTTACATACGTACGCAATTATATTGAATCTGATAGAAATGTTGTTACTACTGCTGCTATTGATGCCAATGCATCTGCTAAAGAAATGTTTATACTATTAAGTCAGCATGAATATTTGACTGTTACTGAAGCGGGACAAACAATCGGTGTTATTTCGCGTGACAATGTATTTAAAAAATTAAGTCAGGAGGCGAAATAATGAAGGCATTTATTAATACTTTTCAAGAACGTAAATGGGAATTGCTACAAACATTATTTGAGCATATTCAAATATCATTTATTGCTTTACTGATTGCAACTTTAATCGCTATTCCGATTGGTATATGGCTAACAAGACATACAAAAATCGCTGAACCAATTATTAATATTGCTGCTATCATGCAGACAATACCTTCATTAGCACTGCTTGGTTTAATGATACCGTTTTTCGGTATTGGTCGAGTTCCTGCTATTATTGCCTTAGTAATTTATGCCTTACTACCCATCCTGCGTAATACGTATACTGGTATTAAAGAAGTGGATCCTTCTTTAAAAGAAGCTGCACAAGGTATTGGTATGAATACATACCGACAGTTAAAAAATGTAGAAATTCCACTTGCTATGCCTGTTATTATGGCTGGTATAAGAACTGCTATGGTGCTGATCATAGGTACAGCAACACTTGCAGCATTTATCGGTGCCGGTGGTCTGGGAGATTTAATTTTACTGGGTATCGATAGAAATAATATGAATATATTATTGCTCGGTGCAATACCTGCAGCCTTACTTGCGCTGTTATTTGATTTTGTACTAAAACGTATGGAGAAATTAAGTTATCGTAAGATGATGATTGTCACTGGATTACTGTTATTAACATTTCTATTAGTCGCGATTTGGCCATTATTCTTCCAGAAGGATAATCAAATGAAATTTGCAGGGAAATTAGGTACAGAACCAGAAATCATTACCAACATGTATAAATTAATCATTGAAGACAAGACCGATGTTAATGTTGATATTGAACCTGGTATGGGTAAAACAACGTTCTTATTTAACGCTTTGAAATCAGATGATATTGATGGTTACCTGGAATTTACGGGGACAGTATTAGGTGAGATTACAAAAGAAGATGCAAAATTTACGACTGAAAAAGAAGTATATCAACAGGCAAATGATAGTATCAATAAAAAGTATCAGATGTCACTATTAAAGCCAATGCAATATAATAATACGTATGCACTGGCTGTAAAAAAAGAATATGCAGATAAATATCAATTGAAATCAATCAGTGATCTACAAAAAGTAGAATCCACAGTCCGTGCAGGGTTTACTTTAGAATTTAACGATCGTTTGGATGGTTATAAAGGGATTCAGAAGAAATATGGTATTAAGTTTGATAATGTAAGAACGATGGAACCGAAAATTCGTTATCAGGCAATCGAGCAAGGAAAAATTGATCTGATTGATGCATATTCTACCGATGCTGAATTAAAAAAATATGGCATGGTCGTATTAAAAGATGATAAACATCTATTCCCTCCTTATCAAGGTGCACCATTATTAAAAGATGAAACGATTAAAGAACATCCGGAAGTGGTGAAGGCACTCAATCAATTAGCCGGTAAGATCACTGATGAAGAAATGCAGACGATGAACTATGCTGTAACTTATGAGAATAAATCACCGGAAAGTATAGCGCGTGCGTATTTAAAGAAAGAAAAACTGATTAGGTAATAAAGGTCAGATCATCGAAATATTTGTATCAAATTGTCATTTCATATATCATGATTCTAATATACTTTTATATATTAGAGAAGGTAGGGATATTTTTGAAACCACAATTAAAATCATTACAAGTGTATTCGGCTGGATTATCTGATGAAGCTTTAAAGCGTAAGACCGGTTATGAAGGTGAATTTAGCAGACTTGCTTCAAATGAAAATCCAATTGGCCCAACGCCTAAAGTAAAAGAAATGTTAGCAAAGTCTTTGACAGGTTTAAATTATTATCCAGATCCAGAAGCCAATGCATTAAAAGAAAAATTATCTGCATTTTATGATGTACCGGCTGAACAGATTTTTGTCGGTGCAGGTCTTGATGAAGTCATTATGTCGATATCTCGAGCAGTACTGGTTCCTGAAGGCGACGTTTTAACAAGTGAAGGTACTTTTGTACAGTATGCTACACATGCATTAATTGAAGGTACACATTTAAAAACAGTCCCACTAAAAGATGGTTACTTTGATCTAGATGCAATGGCGGAAGCGATAACAGATAATACGAATATAATATGGATCTGTAATCCGAATAATCCTACTGGAACGTATGTAACTGAAACTGAATTAAGAACA
Organism: Macrococcus epidermidis; assembly: GCF_024205965.1. Classification (NCBI taxonomy): domain Bacteria; kingdom Bacillati; phylum Bacillota; class Bacilli; order Caryophanales; family Staphylococcaceae; genus Macrococcus; species Macrococcus epidermidis. Next base: position 695,363 of record NZ_CP073819.1, read on the forward strand.
TTCTTAAGTAAAGTACCTCAATCAATTACTGTTGTGTTAGATGAAGCTTACTTTGAATTTGTAGATGCAAAAGATTATCCGGATGGCGTCAAGTTATTAAAAGAATTTCCAAATTTAATTATATTACGTACATTTTCTAAAGCGTATGGATTAGCAGCAATGCGTGTAGGCTACGCAATGACTTCGAAAGCATACGTAAGTGAATTTAATAAGGTAAAGCTACCTTTTAATGTTACTACTTTGTCTTTACTGGCTGCTATTACTGCTTTAGAAGATCAGGCCCATTTAAAGAAATATGTTGCATTAAATAAAGCACAACGTGAGCAATTATTTGCAAAACCATACAGCAAACATTTTCTGCCGAGTCAGACGAACTTTATCTTTATTAAGACAAATCAGCCACAAGCGTTGTTTGACACTTTCATTCAACATGGTGTCATATCTCGTCCTATGCCAATTGGTGTTCGCGTAACCATTGGACAAATTGAGGATAATAAAAAGATTGATGCTGCCTTAACAGCATTCTTTGGTGAATAATACTAAGCTAAACGATATGGTAAACGTATCGTTTAGCTTTTTTAATGCATTGATTTATAATAGAAATTAAGCGATAAATTTCTTTAAAAATATAAATGAGGTGTAAGAATGAAAAAGTCAATTGCAATTGATATGGATGAAGTATTAGCTGATACGCTAAAGAAAGTAATCTTTCAATTTAATGAAAGTACGGGAATGTCTTTAACGAAAGAAGATTTATATGAGAAAAAATTGCGTACTGAATATCCAGAGCATGTCGATAAACTAGATGAATTATTACTTGATCGTGCATTTTTTAGAGATTTAGAAGTTTTACCTGATGCAATTCGTGTCGTTGAAAAATTAAATGAGCATTTTGATGTTTATATTGCAACAGCAGCGATGGATGTTCCAACTTCATTTGATGCGAAGTATGAATGGTTACGCGAACACTTTCCATTTTTAGATCCTCAGCATTTCATTTTCTGTGGTAATAAAGGTGTTGTAGGAACAGATTATTTAATTGATGATAACCCAAGACAACTGGCAGCTTTTAAAGGTACTGGTCTAATCTTTGACGCTGTGCATAACCAAAGTATAAAGGAATACGACAGAATGAAGAGCTGGCTGGATGTTGAAAAGTATTTCTTTGAAGATTAATGCGTTAATCTAATATAAAAATAAAAGGCAGGTGACAAAAGTCACTTGCCTTAAATATTATTCATTGATAACAACACGATCTGTTGCCGTGAGTATTTTAAGTTTACTAGGTATTACTTGAATTGAAAGTGGTGTTTCAAGATCAATTTCGCCATCCACATCGACATCCATCGCTTTATTTGTATTGATCGTAATATTTTCTCCCGAATAATGTTCGATATTCTGGCTGATTTCATTCCAGTTAATTTCTGACTTCATAGCAATCATTTCAGTAAATAGCTTCAAACCACTTTCTTTGAAGATAAATACATTTAGCTTGCCGTCATTAGGTGATAGTTCAATTAAAGGAATTTTATTACCACCGACGAAAGCACCGTTCGCTACAACAATCATAGAAGATTCTCCATGATATTTTGTACCATCAATCTCGATATCATATTTAAAGAAAGTTGGGTTTGTAACATTTTTTATCGTTGAAAAAAGATAGCTGAATTTCCCGATTTTACTTTTAGCATCAGGATTAACACTATTTGAATTTTCAACGATAAGACCCATTCCTGCAAAGTTGAGTGCATATCGCTCATTCGTTTGCATAACATCATAATATTTCACTTCTGCAGTTAATAATTGCTCTACCGCTCTTACTGGGTTTGGATAGAGATTTAAAGTCTTTGTAAAGTCATTAAATGTACCGCCAGGCAGTATACCGATTGGAACATGGTGATCCCCATCGATAATACCATTGATGAGTTCATGTACAGTACCATCCCCACCTAAGATAAGATAAATATCAAAATCTGATTTACCTTCTTTTAAGTAAGTATATATTTCACCTTGTTCTACACTGCGATAAATTGTTAAATGGTCGATAAATCTTGTTAAACTTTTAGATACTTCACCGATGATTTGATGTACATCGCCTTGGCCGGCATGATCATGATAGAATAATATACCTGTTTTAAATTTTTGCATAAAGTTTCACCCCATTCTCAATATTTTATCATATCCTACTATTCCCGTTTTATATTTATTAAATCATATCAAAATAATGACATTACAGTTCATTTCGAAGCTTCTAGATGTATACATGGTACTGAATGTAGGGAAGGTTTACCACAAGTTTTCGATGTGAATAAACGACCCTGAATTGATGTTACAATGCATCGAAAGAGGAAATTACAGAAGTAATAAGTTGTTCTAGTGGTGGATTGACATTTACAAGAGACGATCATTTTGAGGAAATTTATCCTACTACAGTGATAAGAACAGGTCCAGATGTATATCGGTCATGTACATGCACCTAAAGCGTTAATGACTTATTTTCAATCTAAAGAAGGTCATATGATTATAAATCATACTGTACTGTCTAGCGAACTGTAAGGGCAACATGTCGGTCAATCTCTAGTAGATTTTGCAGCAAATTATGCGAGAGAAAACAATTTGAAAGTTATACCTGTATACCCGTTTGCGAAACAGGTTATGACAAATGATAGTAAATATGATGATATACTTGCAACAGCAGGGGAATAATATTAAATAACACTTCTTTAATGAAGAAGAGAGGGAGATTAATATGACGATGAAACATATTATAAACAACGGTAATAATGATACAACATTGTTATTATTACATGGGACTGGTGGTAATGAACAAGACATGTTACCTCTTAGTGGTTTAATAGATAATGATGCAAACGTATTAAGCGTAAGAGGAAATGTCAGTGAGCAAGGTATGCCTCGTTTCTTCCGCAGAATCGCTGAAGGTATATTCGACGAAGAAGATTTAGTGAAACGTACACACGAACTTAATGATTTTATTACAACAACTGCTCAGGAGAATAATTTAAACCGTAATAATGTTGTAGCAGTAGGATACTCTAATGGTGCAAATATTGCAGCAAGTTTAATGTATCATGATAAAGATGCATTACATGCAGCAATTCTATTCCACCCGATGGTACCACTTCGTAATATTGAATTACCTGATTTAACAGGTAAGAAAGTATTTATCGGTGCTGGGGTGAATGATCCAATATCATCGAGACAAGAAACTGAAGAACTTGCACAAGCATTAACAGCGGCTGGTGCAGATGTTGAGATTTTCTGGCATCAATCAGGACATTCTCTAACACAAGAAGAAGTACAGCATGCTGCTGAATGGTATAAATCACTATAAAATAAATAAGCACTGAAGATGCAGTTTCACATTAAACGCTATTGCATCTTTCGAGCTTTTATTTTAATTTTTTTCGATTCTTGATGATTATTGAGAAAGTATCCACCGATAAAAAGCAAAAGTAACAACACACAGTATTTGCAACGGAATATTCTGTAAGAACCGCAATGGAAGCAGTTTATAAATTGCTTGATAAAGATCGTGGTGTACCAGAAGTTTTTGGTTCAGTATATGATATACGCATGTTACTTCATGCTATTTCGGTATTAAATGATGGTAAGAAGTTAGAAGAATTGGATATGCCATTCTATGAAAAGATTGTAGAGAAAAGACGCATGAAAAAAGTAAAAGACACTTTTATTGAAGAGTTGCTTGAAAAAGCTAAATTAATATAAAAAATAAAAGATAAGGACATTGAAAAATATTCAATGTCCTTATCTTTTATCTTTATATAATTATTGGTTAGGCAAGATTAATTAGTGTATACCTTGCATCTTTCTAGAGATAAATCTACTTAATAAGAAAATAATAACAAACAATGCTATTGCTAAACTTCCGATAAATAAGAAGTAGTTCGCATAACCTAGTGGCTCGATTAATTTAACTAATTGAGCGTTAATACCTTGTGCTGTCGCATTTGATAGGAACCACAAGCTTAACATTTGAGAGTTAAACGCAACAGGTGCTAATTTAACTGACGTTGAAGAACCTGTTGGTGATAAACAAAGTTCACCGATGACACAGATAAAGAATGAAGCAACTAACCACATTGGGTTAATTAAATTCGTAGAACTTGCATCTTGGGCAGGAATAACCATGATTAAGAAACTGATACCTGCCATTAATATTCCTATCGCAAATTTAATCGGAGTAGATGGATTATATTTACCTAATTTAGACCATAAAGCAGAAATGACAGGTGCTAAAGCGACAACAAATAATGGATTCAGTGACTGGAACCATGCTGCAGGTACTAAGTAATCAATTCCTGAAACTTTATTAAGGTCGAGCTGAGTAAATTTCGCAGCAAATATTGCTAACGTATTAGCACCTTGCTCTTGAATAGACCAGAACATAACGCTCGCTAAGAATAATGGAACATATGCAACTAGTCGAGAGCGCTCGATATCATCTACATCTTTACTACGATACATTGTTGTCCAGTAAATGATTGGAAGAACTACACCTAGAATCGTTACTATTATTGAGAAAGTATTAAAGGTAAGGAATCCACTATAAATACCAATAGCAACAAGTAAAACGATGACTAAAAATCCAATTGAAAATAATTTTTTATATTTTGATTTTTCTTCACCTTCAAGAATGTGTGTTGGTTCAACACCAACTAAACCTAGAGATTTACGGTTAAAGATAACATATGCAATTAAAGCTAATGCCATACCAATCGCAGCGGCTAAAAACCCGATGTGATAGTTATATTGCTTTTGTAGTTCACCAACTATTAATGGTGATAAAAATGCACCCATATTCACTGACATATAGAAAATTACGAAACCAGCATCCATACGGTTGTCATTTTTGTGATACAAACCACCCAATACATTTGAAATATTAGGTTTCATTAAACCTGATCCAACAATAATTAAAAACATTGAAGCTAAAAATGCAGGAATACCAAATGGTAAACTCATTGCAATATGACCCAGCATAATAAGTGTCGCACCGTATAGTAAGGCACGTCTTGAACCTAATATTCGGTCAGCAAGCCATCCACCTAATATACCAGTCATAAAGATTAAAGCACCATACATTGATCCAATACTCGCAGCTGTAGTTTCACTCATTCCTAAACCGCCGTTAGCTACAGTATCATACATGTAGTAAACTAATATCGCTCTCATCCCATAATAACTAAAACGTTCCCAGAATTCTACGAAGAAAAGAATTCCTAACCCCTTCGGATGGCCGAAGAAACCGGTTTGAGGCACACTTTCAACCATCTGTTCTCTTGTATACTTCATTTTTTCATCCCTTTCGATTTATAAATATTTCGAAAATTTATATTATTTTAGAATATTATTTTACCATTATTATTGTCACATTCAATCTTTCAGTTAATAGTCGAAATTTTCTAAACAAGAATTGTTCAATTGTTTGTAACAATCATTATTTTTACAATTATATATTTATAAAAATAATATATTGCAATAAAAAAAGAAGCATACTTAATCGTATGCTTCAATAGTAATTGATTCTTTATTAATGAATACCACGCATGAATTTTTTCATAAATGGACTGACAAGCAATAAAACAACAGCTATAGCAAGTGTTACTAAACCGATATTGTTAAAGTACTGGTGATTATCTACAGCTTCATAATAAAGTACAAGTTTACTGTTAACTAATTGTGCTACTGTATTTGCCAGGAACCATACACTCATCATTTGTGATGTATAAGCTTGTGGTGCTAATTTCGTAGTAACGGATAAACCCGTAGGTGATAAGCAAAGCTCAGCCATTGTTACTAGAAGATAGCTAAGGATTAACCAACCTGGATTCATTAACTGATCGCCATTATGTGTTAACGGATAAACCATTACTAAATAGCTTATTGCCGCTAGGAATAGCGCGATACTGAATTTAATGACTGTCGGTGGATTAAATCGTCCGAGTTTAACCCATAACCAGGCAAATAATGGTGCTAAAGTTACAATGAATAAAGGATTAAGTGACTGGAACCACGCTGCCGGGATTTTAAAATTAATTGCATTATTTGTTAAGACACCTAGATTAAGCTGCGTATTTTTATCAGCAAAATGTGCAAGTACTGTTGATCCTTGTTCCTGAATAGACCAGAATGTAACAGATGCTAAGAAAAGGGGCACATATGCAAATACGCGTGCTTTTTCATCTCTCGTAGTTTTCTTCGATACGATCATTGTAATAAAGTAATAGAATGGTAACGCCATTCCAAGTACTGTTACAAAGTTCATAAAACTTTCAAGTGATAAATTACCCATAAGGCCTGTAACTAAGAAATAAAGCAGGAATGCAGCTATAACGATACCAGTGATTGTAATTGTTTTCTTTTTATCAGCTTCCGTCACTGGATTAGGAACATCTAACCCTGAAAGTCCTAATGTTTGTTTAGAACGTAACATAAAGATGATTAATCCGAAGAACATACCAATAGCTGCAACTGCAAATCCATAATGGAAGCCTACATTATCTTGTAACCAGCCAACAAGTAATGGTGAAATTAATGCACCCATGTTAATTGACATAACAAATAGTGTAAATGCTGAATCTACCTTTGGATCATTTTTTTCGTATAATTCTCCTACATTTGTTGAAATATTTGGTTTTAATAATCCTGTACCCAAAATGATGAATAACAATGCAATAAGTAATAAAGTGAAGTTGTTTGGTAAAGATAAAAGTATGTGACCAATCATGATAAGGATTGCGCCATATAGTATTGCTTTACGTGTACCGATGAATCTATCAGCTAACCATCCACCGATAACACCACTCATATAAATTAATGCACCGTAGATAGATACAATTTGCATCGCAAATCCTTCATCTAATCCAAATCCACCTTTATTCACAGAATAATAAAGATAGAATAAAAGAATAGCTTTCATTCCATAATAACTAAATCTTTCCCAGAACTCAGTCAGCATTAAAGTGAATAAACCTTTAGGATGACCGAAGAAACCTGTTCTCGGCATACTGTTGACCACTTCTTCGCGCGTGTGTTGCGCCATACCATTTCCCCCTTGTTTCAAATAAAGTTGTACAAATAAAAGACGAATAGTTTATACACATAAACTATTCATATATAATACACTTATTTTAATTTTAAGACAATTCAACTTTTTGAATGGTAATCATTTTAAAAAAGGAAATTTATCTATTAGTAATTGTTTCAGGATATAGATCATGGTTCATTAATCTATAATTCGCGATCTCTTCATATTTCGTCCCTGGACGTCCGTAATTTGTATAAGGATCAATTGAAATTCCACCACGTGGCGTGAATTTTCCCCATACTTCGATGTAGTGTGGATCCATAAGATCAATTAAATCATTCATAATAATATTCATACAGTCTTCATGAAAGTCACCATGATTTCTAAAGCTGAATAAATAAAGTTTGAGAGATTTTGACTCGACCATCTTTATATTTGGGATGTAGCTGATATAGATGGCTGCAAAATCAGGTTGACCTGTAATAGGGCAAAGGCTTGTAAACTCAGGACAATTGAATTTTACGAAATAATCTCTGCCCTGGTGTTTGTTATCGAACGATTCTAAAATTGATGGATCGTATTCATAAAGATATTTATTATTTTGATTACCGAGTAATGTGATATCTTGTAGTTCTTCTTTTTGTCTGCCAGTCATTTTCTGCCTCCGATATTTTTGATTGTTCTATTATAATAGATATCTCGATATATGTAAAAAGACATATATACACCTTTAGTGAAGAGAAGTTGTTATTTATTATCATTTTTTAAATGAAATTTCAACAGAATTTTATAGAATTAAATTTCATTATTAACCTTACAAATTTTCAAGTCAATTAAATATAGTCGTATCAATGGATTAAAAAATTTGATAAAAAGTCAACATTAAAATTAATTTTTTTTGGAGTTGTTAAGATTGAAAAGCAATTTTTAAGTGCTATAATTAATCGTATATCTTGTGTGTGTGTTTCGAACGCACCACTATATCTTGTGTTAAAAAAGAAAAACAACACAAGATAATATTAAACTAAAAATAGAAAATTACGTTTCATAATACATACATTATTGGTTTGAAATGTTTCATGTATTTTTTAGTGACATTCCTTACAGTTAGGAGTGAGGCCAATGTTAATTGTATATTATTCATTAACAGGGAATGTGCGTCGTTTTATTCAAAAGTCAGGACAACCTCGTGTGATACCTCTTGAAACTGCCATGGAAGAAGGTGTGGCAGAACCATTTATCATCGTCACTGGTACTATTGGTTTTGGACAAGTTCCAGATGCAGTATCGCAATTTTTAGAAAGATATCATCTTCATTTAACGGCAGTAGTAGGAAGTGGAAACCGTAATTGGGGACAAAACTTCGCCAAAGCTGGTGATACGATTAGTGAAACATACCACGTTCCGCTTCTTATGAAGTTTGAACTTCATGGAAATAATCGAGACGTAGAATTATTTAATAAAAAGGTGGAAGAATGTTATGAAAACAGTAGAAGAGAAACAATACAATCATATTGAATTAAATAACCAGGTTACAAAGCGCCGTGAAGATGGTTTCTTTGATCTAGAGAAAGATCAGGAGGCATTAGCTGTTTATTTAGAAGAAATTCATGACTTTACAATCCATTTTGACACGCCATTAGAGCGTTTACGTTTTTTAGTAGATCAGGATTTTTACTATAATTTGTTTGAAGAATATTCGGAATTAGATTTAATGGAAATCATTAAATATGCTGAGAACATTCCTTTCCAGTTTGCAAGTTACATGTCTGCAAGTAAATTCTTTAAAGATTATGCATTAAAGACAAACGATAAGAAACAATATTTAGAGGACTATAAACAACACGTTATTATCGTTGCATTATACTTAGCAAAAGGCGATAAAGAAAAAGCAAAAGCATTAGTTTCTGCAATGATTGAACAGCGTTATCAGCCGGCGACACCGACATTTTTAAATGCAGGTCGTGCGCGTCGTGGTGAACTAGTGTCTTGTTTCTTACTTGAAGTAGATGACAGTCTAAATTCAATCAACTATATCGATTCCACAGCGAAACAATTATCTAAAATTGGTGGCGGTGTAGCGATTAACTTATCAAAGTTACGTGCACGTGGTGAAGCTATTAAAGGTATTAAAGGTGTAGCAAAAGGTGTGTTACCTGTAGCGAAAGCTTTAGAAGGTGGATTTAGCTATGCTGATCAATTAGGACAACGCCCAGGTGCTGGTGCTGTATATTTAAATATCTTCCATTATGATGTATTAGAATTTTTGGACACTAAGAAAGTAAATGCGGATGAAGATTTAAGATTATCAACAATTTCTACTGGATTAATCGTTCCATCGAAATTCTTTGAACTCGCTAAAGAAGGAAAAGAATTCTTTATGTTTGCGCCGCATACTGTAGAGCGTGAATATGGGCAAACATTAGACGATTTAGATATCGAAGTAATGTACGAAGAGCTTGTTCAAAATCCGAATGTGATGAAGAAATCAAAAGACGCACGTGAGATGTTAAACTTAATCGCCCAAACACAATTACAATCAGGGTATCCTTACTTAATGTTTAAAGATAACGCGAATAAAGTTCACGCAAATTCTAACCTCGGTCAAATTAAGATGAGTAACTTATGTACTGAAATTTTCCAGTTACAAGAAACTTCAGTGATTAATGATTATGGTACAGAAGATGAAATTAAACGTGATATTTCGTGTAACCTGGGCTCACTTAATATCGTTAATGTTATGGAATCTAAGAAATTCCAGGATTCAGTACATATCGGTATGGACGCATTAACGACAGTTAGTGATGCTGCTGATATTAAGAACGCTCCTGGTGTTGCAAAAGCAAACCGTGAACTACATTCTGTAGGGTTAGGTGTGATGAACTTACACGGTTACTTAGCAAAAAATAAAATTGGCTATGAAAGTGAAGAAGCGAAGGAATTTGCTGCAACATTCTTTATGATGATGAACTATTATTCAATTGAACGTTCAATGCAGATTGCGATGGAACGCAACGAACGTTATGCAGATTTTGAAAAATCAAACTATGCAACAGGTGAGTACTTCGTGAAATATGAAACGACTGATTATGCACCGAAATCAGATAAAGTGAAAGCTTTATTTGAAGGTATGGATGTACCGACACAAGCAGACTGGACGACATTAAAAGAAGCTGTGATGAAAAATGGTTTATTCCATGCATACCGTTTAGCGATTGCACCAACGCAAAGTATCTCATATGTTCAAAATGCAACAAGTTCAGTAATGCCGATAGTTGATCAGATTGAACGTAGAACATATGGTAATGCAGAGACATTCTATCCAATGCCATTCTTATCTCCTGAGTCTATGTGGTTCTATAAATCAGCATTCAATACGAACCAAATGAAATTGATTGATTTAATCGCAACAATTCAGGAGCACGTGGATCAAGGGATATCAACAATTTTATTTGTTAACTCTGATATTTCTACAAGAGAATTATCTAGACTTTATGTCTATGCGCATCATAAAGGGTTAAAATCTCTGTACTATACACGTAATAAATTATTAAGTGTAGAAGAATGTACAAGCTGTGCAGTGTAATATCTGTATTAATAATAAACGATAACTACAATGAATAATTAAATTATAAAGAGACCGCAAGGTCTCTTATTACTGCTTTTAAAATCACTTATACAAAGGACTGACAAAATGAAAGCTGTTAACTGGAATACACAAGAAGATATGACGAATATGTTCTGGCGTCAAAATATCTCACAAATGTGGGTAGAATCTGAATTTAAAGTATCAAAAGATATTGCAAGCTGGAAAGAACTAACTGAAGATGAGAAGTACACGTTTAATCATGCACTTGCAGGTTTAACAGGGCTAGATACGCATCAGGCAGATGATGGTATGCCGTTAATCGGATTACACACACAGGATTTACGTAAAAAGGCAGTGTACTCATTTATGGGCATGATGGAACAAATTCATGCGAAGAGTTATTCACATATTTTTACAACATTACTACCGTCTTCTGAAACAAATGATTTATTAGACAACTGGGTAGTTAATGAACCACATCTTAAATTTAAATCCGATTTAATCGTTGGTCGTTACCATAAATTATGGGCTAAAGATGCCTCTATATATGATCAGTACATGGCACGTGTAGCATCAGTATTTCTTGAGACATTTTTATTCTATAGTGGGTTCTATTACCCATTATTCCTAGCTGGACAAGGGAAAATGACAACTTCAGGAGAAATTATCCGAAAAATTTTACTTGATGAATCTATTCACGGTGTGTTTACAGGTCTTGACGCACAAAGTCTGCGCAATGAATTAACAGATGATGAGAAGCTACGAGCGGATAAAGATATGTATGATATGCTTCAAAAGTTATATGCGAATGAAGAAAGCTATACAAAGATGTTGTATGATCGTGTAGGTTTAACTGAAGATGTCTTAAACTATGTACAATACAATGGGAATAAAGCTTTAGCGAATTTAGGATTCGAACCATACTTTAACGAAAAGGATTTTAATCCGATCATTGAAAATGCTTTAAATACATCGACGAAAAATCACGATTTCTTTAGTGTAAAAGGTGATGGATATGTTATAGCATTAAATGTTGAAGCTTTGACTGATGAAGATTTTGTCTTCGAAAATTAAATTAATTTGACAAGCTAATGACAAATTTTGCATTAGCTTGTTTTTTTATGCTTTGTCACAGTTTGTTCATTGAATAACAGAATGAAGTTCATGATAATTATATGGACATTAAATTTTAGGGGGATAACTATGAAGAAATTATTCATCATTGCAGCAAGTGCATTAATGCTTACTGCATGTGGTCAGGAAACACAACAAGAAGGTCATGAAGGGCACGGAACGCATTCAGAATCTAAATCAGTAACACCTTTAACTGTTGATTTAAAGGTGCCTGCTAAAGCAAAAGCAGGTGATTCAGTGAAGATAACTGCAACGGTTAAACATGGTAAGACTTTTGTAAACGAAGCGGATGAAGTCATGTTTGAAATCATTAAAGATAAAGATATGAAAAATTCTGTGAAAGAAAAAGTTAAAAAAGCTAAAGATGGCGTATATACTTTAGAATATACATTTAAAGAAAAAGGAAACTATAATGTCATCAGTCATGTGACTGCACACAATCAACATACGATGCCTAATGCAGATATCGTTGTTGAATAAGTTCTAAAATTTATTATTGTATTATAAAAAGGGATGTGGACACGCGTGTCCATATCCCTTTAAATCTTATCACCAATAACGCGAACTTCAGGCTGTAATTCAATACCACTATTTTCTAATACGACCTTTTGTACATGCGCAATCATTTCTTCATAATCTGTTGCAGTACCATTATCGACATTTACAATAAAACCAGCATGCTTTTTAGAGACTTCCACGCCTCCGATACGATAGCCCTGTAACCCAGCTTCTTGTATCAGTTGACCGGCAAAATGTCCTGGTGGTCTTCTAAAAACGCTACCACAAGAAGGATATTCTAATGGTTGTTTGTCTTCACGACGTTCTGTTAAGATATCCATTTGAGATTGTATTAAATTAATATCGCCACGTTGTAATTTAAATGTTGCTTCAAGTACGACATAATGTTCTGATTGAATAATACTAGTTCTGTAATCTAAGGCTAGCGCTTCATTCGTTAATGTAAGGATTTCTCCGTGCTGATCGACTACAGTGGCACTTTCAATAACATCTTTAACTTCTCCGCCATAAGCACCAGCGTTCATATAAACTGCCCCACCAACAGAACCAGGTATTCCACAGGCAAATTCTAATCCTGTTAAATGATGGTTGCGTGCAATACGTGATACGTCGATAATCGCTGCACCACTGCTGGCAATAATCGTATCGTATTCAACCTGTACATCCGTTAATCCGAGCAGGCTAATAACGATACCACGTATGCCACCATCTCTGATGATAATGTTTGATCCGTTGCCTAGGAAAGTTACTGTTATATTGTGTTCATTAGCGTACTGAATTGTTTTTTGTATTTCGGAATATTTTATCGGCGTAATATATATATCAGCATTACCACCTGTTTTTGTATACGTGTAATTTTTTAATGGTTCATTCATTTTAATATGGATAGGATCGATAATTGTAGTCAATTGATTATATATTTCAGTTACTTGCATTCTTATTACGCCCTTTCGGTGAATTCAAACTTAATTATATCAGTTAAAGGAATGATTTTAAACTGACAGTTTACGTTTGAACCATTCTGACTTTTTATTTTCATATTCTTTCACAGAAATTTCATGATTAAGATCTTTCTTATATTGATTAAACGCTTGAATTTGTTCTATTAAAATAGCTTGGCCAGTTAAGTAATGATTTAATTTTTTACTGTCTTCTTCTACGATATGTAAACGCACAACTTCAGTTAGTGATTGTAAATCACTAAACTGTGCATATACACACTTCTTTTGATAGGGGTGATGTAATCGATAAAAGTGTTGCAGGTTTAGACGTTTTTCATCAAGTGTTGTCATTGCATGCAAACTTTTTACTACAACAAGTATATCAATAATACCACTTGTTAAGGCTCCGTCTACGGAAGTAGAACCGATATGCAATGTTTTGATAATAGGAGTGTCTAATAGTGTGATTAGCATTTTATTAATCTCTTCAAATTTTTTTCTGTATTGTTCTGTTCTATTATTGATTGTAAGTATTGGTTTCTGTTTTTGCATGTACCATTTTTCCTTTCATAAGTAACTATAGCCCTTTGATTAATGAATGTAGGTTTTATTTCTCGGCTAAATTAGGTATAATATTGATATTGAGGAGAGCATATATGAAAAAATTATATTCTATTGTATTAATATTATTTATAAGTACAGTTATTGCAGGTTGCGGTAATAAAGTAAAGTCTGATATTAATGATTATAAAGCTCAAATGAAAGATGTACAATCTGAAGAAAAGAAACTGGTTCAACAAATCGATGGTTTAGGATTGGATAAAGCCGACCAATTACTAGGCTCAGAAGTTACAGAAGAGAAAAAGAAAAAGTTAAAAAAGATTGAATTAGATATCAATGAAAAAATAAAACCACAACTTAAAGCTTATGAGAAAAAAGTTATGGCCGTTAATCCTGATACGAAAGAAGTTAAAGATGTTCATAGTATATACGTGAGAAACTTAAATAAAAAGAAACAATTCATTTCTGAACTTGATCGATATATGAAGCTATTTAATCAGTCAATATTATCCAATGAAAAAATTTTAGAATATACGAAAGTATTTGAAAAAAATAAAGCTTTAAATGAAAAGTATGCAAAAAAAGCAGAAAGCAATAGTAATGAGTCCGAAGATTTTGATACATTAACTAAATTAGTAAATGACAATAGCGATATTTTAAAAGAAAAAGTAGCCTATTTAACATCAAGTGGAAGTGTGAACGAGAAACAAGAGTATATTGATGAAACGTTAATTCCATTACTAAAATCAAGCGTCAATAAATTGAATCAAACGAAACTGAAATCTAAAAATGTAATCGGGATGCGCAAAGCTACAATTGAAACATATTACAGTTTAATTAATTATTATAAAGAACGCAAAGTTGCCATGAAGACAGGAAGTGAACTTCAAAAATTACCGATTCAAAATATTTTAGAAAATACGAAATATATTAAGTCGATTGATGAAAAGTATTATGATGCTTTAAATAGTTTAGAAGCAAAACAATAAAAGTATAAAAGGCAACTGCCTTTTATACTTTTATTTGAGTGTTTCATTTTTATCATGCTTAGAAATAATGATATTCTTTGCAATCACGGTTAATATCCATATTGCTATTGCAATAAATATAACGATAGTAAGCGTAGGATTTTTATTAATATCCTTAAAAAAGAGTAACACATAAATTAAAACGCAAGTATTTAATGTATCGATAAAGGTCCAGCGTTTAAGAGGGAATTTATTGTTGTTCATCGTGTAACCTCCAAATATTTGTTAAAGTCATTATACCAATGTGTAATTATTTGAGATAGGGGTAATATTAAATAATACATTGCAAAAATAATCTTACCATGATATATTTTAAAAATCGAAAGCACAATTATGGGGTGAAATCATGATTATAAAATTGAATACGATTGAACAGTTTGAAGAGATGCTTGAATCGAATAGTAAGGTATTTTTTCTGAAGCATTCAAACACATGCCCAATATCTGCGAGTGCATATGATCAATTTGATAATTTTGCTTATGAACGCGATATTAACGCATATTATTTAATCGTTCAGGATGCACGTGATTTATCCAATTATATTGAAGCGAAGACAAACATCAAACATGAATCACCTCAAGCATTTTACTTTAATAATGGAGAAGTTATGTGGCATGACAGTCATAAAAATATAACAATTGCTAATCTTTCTAAAGCAGAAGAATAGTGAAGAAGATTCAGAAATAAATAATAATTATATTAACTAATAGTGCTACTATTAGTTATTTATTTTGGAGGAAAAGATGAAGATATTAGTTGCTATGGATTCATTTTTTGATATTTTATTCTCTCATCACGCGAATCAATATGTTTTTGATGGTATTAAAGCAGTTGATAATACTGCAAATATCGTAATGGTCCCGTTATTTGAGAGCGATAAAAATATGATAGACGCTTTATTAGTATGGGAAAAAGGTCGTAAAATTAAACGAAATGTCAGCAGTGATTTATTAATGCCGATTGAAGTAGAAGTGGCTATTTTAGAACAGGACACTATGCTCATTGATGGAAAGACGATTTTAAGCAGTAAAAATCCATTAGCAGCTTCGAGTTATGGTCTTGGCCAATTGATTACACAAGGGTTAGATATGGGGGTAAAATCATTTATCATATCAATTGGTGGCATCACCACTTTTGATGCAGGTCTTGGGATGCTCAATGCATTCGGTGTAAAATTCTATAATCGAGATTACATATTAATAGATGGTCCACTTAAACAGAGTGATCTAAAAGAAATTAGACATATTGAGTTGGGTGATATGGATGATCGTTTAAAAGAAGTTTCATTTACAGTAGTGAGTGACCACCAGTATAAGATATATGGTAAAGAAAGTCATATTGCGAATAGTGAGTTTGATTTTGAAACGAAACAGACTATAGATAATAGTATTTGGTATATTTCAGAGCAATTTAAGAAATTTGGTATTGATTTAAATGCTTCAATTTATGGTGGCGATGGTGGTGGCCTTCGCGCTGTGTTTGAACAGCTATTCAATGCTAAGACGAAAACATCTGCTGAACTAATTTTTATGCGTACACACATCGGCAGTTTGATAAACGAAGCAGATATGGTGATATATGGTGGTGGAAGTGTGAATGAAACGACGGGTTCACTAGTCGTTAGTGAAATTAATAAGCTGCAGAATCCTGATAAGATAAACATATATTTAATGGGTGGAAAACAATATAAGCAAATGAGTAATGATAAAGAAGCGATTGAGCTTAATATTTATCCTGAAGTAAGCTCGGATACTGAAGATATTCAAATCGGTATTCAATTACAGAATACTGCAAAGCAAATTGTGATGGCTACAAGAAAACAATAATTATTTATTAAAAGGGAAGAGGGTGAGACATAAGTCTTAGCCCTCTTCCCTTTTTATATGATTTATGCGATTTCTTCAAATTTAGCTAATATACCAACAATCGTCATCACTGATTTTTCCATATCATCGATTGATACGTATTCATATGGTCCATGGAAGTTTTCAGCCCCTGTAAAGATATTTGGAGTAGGTAACCCCATAAATGATAACTGACTACCATCTGTACCCCCTCGTATCGGTTCAACAATTGGTTCGATATTTAATGATTTCATAACTTCTAACGGTACATCGATTAGCGCTTTATGAGGTGTGATTTTCTCGCCCATATTGAAGTATTGATCTTTAATTGAAATGCTCGCTGCATCATTACCATATTCAGTTTGGAATGATTTAATAATCTCTTCCATAGTTGCTTTACGTGCTTCGAACTTTTCACGGTCATGATCACGGATAATGTATGAAAGTTTCGCATGTTCGACGTTACCGTTCATATCCATTAAGTGATAGAATCCTTCATATCCTTCTGTATGCTCTGGACGCTCCTGCTCAGGTAATGTACTTTGGAAACGCACAGCTAAGTTTAATGCGTTAACCATTTTGTCTTTCGCACTTCCTGGATGCACGTTAACACCATTAAATTCAACTTCAACACCTGCAGCGTTAAAGCTTTCATATTGCAATTCACCACGACGTCCACCGTCAATAGTATATGCAAATTGTGCACCAAAACGTTCAACATCAAATTTGTGCGGTCCGCGACCAATTTCTTCATCAGGAGTGAAACCGAAACGAATTTTTCCGTGCTTGATTTCTGGATGATTGATTAAGTATTCAATTGCTGTCATGATTTCAGTAATTCCGGCTTTATTATCAGCACCTAAAAGTGTTGTTCCGTCAGTTGTCATCAATTTATGACCTGTATAAATTTCTAGTTCAGGGAACTTTGCTTTTTCAATGACTAAACCACTCTTTAAGGTAATATCTTTTCCATTAAAGTTGTCGATAATTTGTGGAGACACATTCGTCCCTGTGAAATCAGTAGCAGTATCAACGTGTGCAAGTAACCCGATAGTCGGTACTTCTTTGTCTGTATTTGCTGGTAGTGTAGCAAATAAATAACCATATTCATCGATATCAGTTTCAAGACCTAAAGATTCGATTTCATTTTGTAACAAGTTAAGTAAATCCCATTGTTTTTCTGTTGATGGCGTAGTAGTGCTTGCTGCATTCGATTGCGTATCAATTGTTACATAGCGTGTTAATCGTTCAATTAATTTATCTTTCATTTGTAATCCTCCTGTTGTGAATATAAGTTAATATAATTATTTTAATCTTAAATGTCAAAAAAATCACACTTATTTTTAATTTTCTTGAAAATAGAAAACTAAAAATAAATGCGATTTATAGTTTGATTGGTTTTTGACCTTTCTTTCTGCGATGTTTATTATATTTAAAACGGGAATAACCTTTAAGAAATGTCTGGAACAATATTTCTGCGATTAATAATCCGAATGCAATTGCACCAGATGCAAGTGTGGCTTCCATACCTTTCGCTAATGCTTCACTAAAGTCCGAAATAATAAGATTCTTTGTTGCATCATAGGCAACGCCTCCTGGTACGAGTGGAATAATACCTGCAACGTTAAAGATAATTACAGGACGTTTATAATATCTCGCAAAAAGATGTGCACATAAACTGAGCGATAGGGATCCTAAAAATACACCGACAGCAAGAGTAAGTTTTGTAGATTCTGCAATCGTAAATACCATCCAGCCAATTGCACCGACAAATCCACATGCCATCAGTAGTTTACGCGGAGCATTAAATACGATTGCAAAAAATACAGATGCAAAGAAACTAATGATTGTTTGAAATAATAACGTCATCGATTAATCCTCCTAGAATATTATAAGAACTGTGGCAACACCTGCACCGATGGCAAATGCGGTTAAGGCAGCTTCTACCCCTTTAGAAATACCAGCTATTAATTGACCCGCCATCATATCACGTATAGCATTTGTTATCGGTACCCCTGGTACAAGGGGCATCACTGCTGAAATAATAATCTTATCAAATTCCCCTTTATATATATAATTTACAAAGAATAATCCGAAAAGTGCGATGGCCATCGCACCGGCATATTCTGCGAAAAACTGGATTTTATATATTTTACTAAAATAATCACAGACAAAATACCCAATCGCTCCAGCAATAAAAGCGGGTACAATATCTGCAGGTTGACCTTTGAACATTAAAAGGAATAATGCACAGACAAGCGCACTCGATAATACTTTTAACCAAAATGGATATTGCAGATTTGCTTTTTCCAATTCATCTAATGCTAGTTTCGCGGCTTCTAACGTCACGTTTCCACTCGTAATCGCACGGGAAATATCATTAACTTCTGAGATTTTTTCGAGATCGGTGGTACGACTGGAAATACGATATAATCGCGTAGAACTTTTTTCATTGAGTGAAAATATAATTGCTGTGGGCGTTACGAAACTATGTGTATTGTGTAAACCATAGTGTGAGGCAATACGGGTCATTGTATCTTCAACTCGGTAGGTTTCAGCACCAGACTCCAATAATATTTTACCGGCAAGCATTGCAACATCTTTTACTTTTTTTTCATCATATAACTGAATAGAAACCATATAGACCTCCTTAATAAAAAAATAACAGAAAGTATACTTCCTGTTATTTTATGATGGGATTAAACATTACAGTATTTTGTCCTTGATGCTTTGCAGCATGTAACATTTCATCTGCTTCTTTAAATATTTTACGGTGCGTCTTGACCTCTTCATTCGTAATATAACCTATACCAATTGTTACAGATAAGTTAATCACTTCTTTGTTTGGGAGATGAAATGTTGCGTTCATTACGCCGAGTCGAATACTTTCAGCTATTTTTACAGTATCATCAAGTGAGTGATTCGTAAAGATGACACTAAATTCTTCACCGGCATTTCTGAATGTTTTGGAATCTGTCGGCACATAATTTTTTACAACTTGTGCCATTTGTTTTAGTACAGCATCTCCTGCATCATGTCCAAAACGATCATTGACCTCTTTAAAATCATCAATATCTATTAATAGTAAAGATAATGAATGTTTCGTTTCCGATGCATTTTTACTCACGATATTGAGATAACGATCAAACTCACGAACATTTCCTAGGCCAGTTAGATGATCGATTTCATCTTCTTTTTCATAGCGTTGTATCACTTTGTATATGCGCCATATATCTACGAACATCATACTTGACGTTAAAGATAAAATAAAGCTGGAAATAGCGAGCAGAATTATTTCTAAACCATTAAAGGTATGGTTATAAAAATTGTATAAACCTGTGATAAGAATACTCATCAAAGTTAACCACTGAATTGCATTAAAATCACTTTGTTTAATAAAGGGACCAATCATACTAGCAAGTGTTGCAATAATCAATAGATCGAATGTTTCGACTGGCGATTCATTAAAAATATAAATTTCTGCAAGGACTAAGATAATGGCACTAAATATTGTATAGAAAAAATTAGTATAGCGGCCAAGAAATAAAAGTGGAATAAAAGCCAGATGAAACGCTATCGTATGATATGTAATGGGATAAGTCATTAGTAAAAATGAAATAAGTGTCATCAGTAATGTAATATAATTTTTTGAAAAAACGATTTCTTTCTCTTCAAAAAATTGAAATCTATGAAATAAATAGATTCCACTAACAGTGACAGCAGCATTAAAGATAATTGCTTCAATCATAAAATTCCTCCTTACTTACTACGATAAATTTTTGCCTTAGAAAAGCCTCTGCCAATTATTTCAGATGTATTGATGAAGATGACAAATGAATCGGGTTCTTCGCGTGTAATAATCTGCTTGAAATAAATCGCTTCTTTTTGTTCCATCACAGAAAATAATAAACTTTTTCCTTCTCGATTATATCCACCGAATGCATTAACGCTTGTAACACCACGTTCAACATGCTCATGTATGAGTTTAATGATTTCCTGTTCTTTAGTTGTAATGATAAATACAAGTTTATTATCTCCAGCATGTAATTGTACGATATCAATGACTTTACTTGTAACATATATTGAGATTAGTGCATATAATGCAAGTTCAAAATTAAATACGAATGCACTAAGAATTACTACAAATGCATCTACGATTAATTGACAGAACCCACTTGATAAACCAGTATATTTTTTTACGATTTGAGCAAGCGTAGCAGTACCACCAGTGGAACCATTACCACGATAAACGAGCCCTAGACCAATACCTAGCACAATGCCACCATAAAGTGATGCTAATAATGCATCAGTTGTTCCTTTTTCGACGAGGCTAGATGTTAAAAATATTGTGAGTGGTACAATAAATGTTGCGATAACAGTTTTTAAACTGAATGATTTTCCTAATGTAAACCAACCGATAATGAATATAGGGATATTAAATAGAAATTGAATCATTGCAGGATCGGATCCTATCATTTTATTTAAAATGGTACTCAGACCCGAAATACCACCAGCTGCAATCTGACCAGGTAGTAAAAATAAATTATAGCTAATACCAACGATGATTGAACCTATTACTGTATATAAAATATCAATAAGCACTGTTTTATTCATATCTTTACTCCTTTTTGTCAAAAAAATAGTAAAGCAGTGTGATCATTGCTTTACACATTTTTGAAGATTAAATCCCGAGATTATCTTTCATCTGCTGTTTGACATCTTCTTTAGAAGCTTCGTTAGGGATGAAGTACCATAGACCATCTGAATCAATTTTATTTTCGCCGTTTAATTGCAACTTCTTAATTGTACCGATAGCAGGGGGATAATGTCTTCTTAATTTATTGATGTCCTGAAAGGCTATATTTGTTGTAACACTAGCAGAAATCGTCTTTAATATTTGATTGAATTTGGGTACGGACTCTATGCTGAGTAGTTTATCAGTCACAGCTTTTACAATAACCTGTTGACGTACTTGACGACCTTCGTCTCCCATTGCACCCGCTTCTTTTCGGCTACGTGCAAAAGCTAATGCATCTTTTCCATTTAGGTGATATTGCTTGCCGGCCTTAAAGTCATACTCAGCAAATTTGAAGGTATGTGGACTTGTTACATCTATCCCTCCGATATTATCGATGATAAATACAAAATCATCCATATCGACAGTTGCATAATAATCAATTGGCATATTGAAGTATTTTTCAATTGAATCTATCGCCATTTTAGGGCCACCATAAGCATAAGCGTGATTTATTTTTTCTTTAGTACCATGCCCGACAATATCTGCTTTCGTATCTCTTGGTATACTTATAATTGTCGTAAGCTGTTTAGATGGATTAACCGTTGCTAGTATCATTGTATCTGATCGCTTGCCTTCCTGACGAAAAGCTCTACCGGCATCCGAGTCAAGACCAAATAAAGCAATTGAAATAGGCTGACCAGAATTTAAGTCAATATTAGCGTTGCGAAGTTCAGATGTTGTACGTGAATATTTTGGATCTTGTAAAGTATCCGTTGTATGTTTCAGCTGAAAAAAAACATATATAAAAAGTAATGCAAATATAAATATACAAACCATAAATAGTGAGGCAAGTATAAAAAATAGTTTTCTTTGTGTTCTAACTCGTGCGCGAGAACTCATAATAAAACTCCTTCATTAAATTGAAGATACTTTCTTTTAACCGTATTATTATGTAACAAATTTAAGCATTCGTCAAACAAATGTTCAACTTAAAAATATATTGTTTCATATTTATTACATATAATTTGATAGGCGACATACGTATAATGTGCTATAGTAAAAAAGAATGAAGAGCTTGAGGTGGCTTATGTTTACATTAAAATTAATAATGATAACAATTATAATTTCGTTTATTCTAACACCGGTTATTATCAAATTTTCACATGTTGTTGGTGCACTGGATAAGCCTAATTTTCGTAAAGTACATACAAAGCCAGTTTCAGTATTGGGTGGCGTAGTCATTCTAATTTCTTTTCTTATTGGAATCTGGATAGGACATCCTGTTGAACCTGAAATTAAACCGATTATTATTGGTGCAGTATTAATTAATATCCTTGGCATCATTGATGATTTGTTTGATTTATCAGCAATTGTTAAATTAATTGGTCAAATAGGTGTGGCATTAATTGTTGTGATGCATGGTATCACGCTGGATCTCATAACGTTACCTTTTGGTGTCGTTATAGAATTCGGATATTTAAGTATACCGATGACGATTCTCTGGATTGTAGCTGTTACAAATGCAATCAATTTAGTCGATGGATTAGACGGACTTGCTGCGGGCGTATCGATGATTGCTTTAGGAACGATAGGTTTTATTGCGATACTACAACAAAATATTTTTATTATGATGATATGCAGTGTATTAATAGGTTCATTAATAGGATTTTTACGATATAATTTTTATCCAGCAAAGATTTTTCTAGGTGACAATGGCGCTTTAATGCTAGGATTCATAATAGGTGTATTAAGTTTACTTGGGTTTAAGAACATCACTTTAATCTCACTGTTCTTTCCAATTATTATATTAGCGGTTCCATTTATTGATATGAGTTTTGCGATGATTAGAAGGTATCGTCAAGGTAAACCCATTATGCAGGCAGATAAATCTCATTTACATCATAAATTACTCGGCTTAGGCTATACACATGCCCAAACGGTCATTTTAATTTATTCAATTGCGATTTTGTTTAGCATCGCATCAATAATTCTTTATCTTTCTACACGAATTGGAGCAATCTTAATTGTGACACTTATTATTATAACGATTGAATTAATTGTAGAATTTACTGGTTTAATAGACGATGATCATAAACCGATGTTAAAGACGATACGTCGTTTATTAAAATAATGTTTATTACATAAATTAAACAAGCAAGAGGAACAACCTATATTGTTCTCCTTGCTTTTTTTTACAGGTCAAAGGGCAACATCATTTCTTCTTCAATTGAGTATTGGGCTGAATCCTGTGTTGTCTCAATAATAAACTGCTCAAACTGCTCTTTATTCTCAGCTGTGATCTGGACAACGTACGTAACTTTATCGGTATACATTGTATCGAGAATAACGAAAGGTTCACTTGCTATCAGATGCTCAAATTTACCGGTGTTCTCATAATTCAATATCACATGATATTTTAATGCATTTTTTATAATAACTTTTTCAGCGACCTTAATCCCTTCAACGACGCCACCCTGATAAGCACGAATAAGTCCTCCTGTACCTAATTTAACGCCACCAAAATAGCGTGTGACAATAGCAAGTGTATTATGCACATCATTCTTCTTTAATGCTTCAAGCATAGGGACTCCTGCTGTACCACTTGGTTCCCCATCATCACTTGCTTTTTGAATCTGATGCTGGTCACCGATAGTATATGCTGAACAATTATGATTAGCATCCTTATGTTTTTTCTTAATTTCAGCAATTTTTTCTTTTGCTTCATCTTCATTTTCTATCTTAAATAGATAGGTGATAAAACGAGATTTATTAATAATCTCTTCATTTTCAATTTCTTTTT
This sequence comes from Macrococcus epidermidis, assembly GCF_024205965.1. Classification (NCBI taxonomy): domain Bacteria; kingdom Bacillati; phylum Bacillota; class Bacilli; order Caryophanales; family Staphylococcaceae; genus Macrococcus; species Macrococcus epidermidis. The sequence goes on from NZ_CP073819.1 coordinate 719,586, forward strand.
TTATCGTGATATAATTTTGCATCTTATCCCTCATAACTGATTAATTATTTGTAATATCATTTTAACAGAGTCATCAAAATATTATTATACTATTTGTATTACTTTATTTTTAGTAATAAACGGTATAAAATATATATTGGGATGTATTGGGACGGAGGTATTTTATGAAAACAGCTATTATTACAGATTCAACTGCATATATTCCTGAATCAATCCTGAAGTCAGAGGATATTCGTATCATTTCACTGAATGTTATCTTTAAGGATGAAATATATTTAGAAGAAAAGTATGATGCGCAAACTTTCTATGAAAGAATGCGTACTGAAAAAGAATTGCCAACGACAAGTCAACCGACAACAGGTTCGTATGTCGCTCTTTTAGAGGAATTGAAAGCAGAAGGTTTTACCGATTGTATTGCAATACATCTATCTAGTGGTATCAGTGGTACTTATCAAAATGCCATAACAGCTGGATCGATGGTTGATGGTATTAATCTTCATGCGTTTGATTCAGAAATTGCAGCGATGGCAATGGGCTTTTATGTTCAACGTGCATCAGAACTGAAAGATAAACTTAGTCCTGAAGCGATTATTGCTGATTTAGAAGAGATGAAGCAACATACAAATGCTTATTTTATTGTAGATGATTTAAAAAATCTGCATAAAGGTGGACGACTCACTGGAGCTCAGGCATTAATAGGCAGTATGCTACAAGTTAAGCCGATACTTCATTTTGAAGATACTAAAATTGTACCATTTGATAAAGTGCGTACAAAGAAGAAAGCACTTAAGCAGATTAAAGATTTGTTTGCACAGGAAATTAAAGATTACGAACATGTAACGGCTGTATTAATTCACGCCAATGCTGAAGAAGAAGCGGATGCAATACTCGCTGATTTAAAAGCAGAATTTCCACATGTTAAATTTATTAAAAGTTATTTCGGACCTGTTATCGGAACGCACCTTGGAGAAAAGTCGATAGGTCTTGGATTTACGAATAAAAAGTTTGATATTTTATAACATTAATCGTCTTATATTTTATATTACCGGCACACATTTATTTGTGTGCTTTTTTTTTATGGAGGAAATGATGAGAATATTAGTTTCAGAACAGAAGTCAGAGATTTCGGCAATCGAAATAGAAAGAAAAATAAAGTGTAATTTTTGTTTGAATGAAGATAAAAAACTATTCTATCACTATTATCACCATGGCTTTAAAGAAATAATATATTACTGCAGAAACTGTATCACACAAAGTATAAATTCCAGGCTATTTATTCACTATTACGAAACACCACAAAATAGTGAACAGATAAAGATTGATCTACCATTTAAGCTTACTGAACAGCAACGTAATGCCTCTCAATTTATTAAAGAACAAATAACACTTCAGCAATCTTGTTTATTATATGCAGTAACCGGTGCAGGTAAAACGGAGATGATCCTTGAAGGTATCGTGAAAGTTAGAGGAGAAGGAGGAAACGTTGCTGTTGTTTCTCCACGTACAGATGTTGTAAAAGAATTATCGTTACGACTTAATATTTATTTGAAGACAGAGCAAATCAGTACGTTATATGCGGGTCATTCTGAAATAACACAGCCGTACCTTATTATCAGTACGATTCATCAGTTGATGTATTTTAAATCACACTTCGATTTGATTATTGTTGATGAAATTGATGCCTTTCCAGCACAACACGATCCTAGATTGATGAAATTATTAGAAAGAGCATTGACGCCAAAAGGTATTTTTGTGTACTTGTCAGCGACACCACCAAAAAATATTATTCGCGCTTGTAATGGAAATATTGTTTATTTACCGTTGAGACATCACAAAAGACCATTACCTGTCCCACAGTTTAAATATTTAAGTCATGGATCAGTAAAGAAGAAACTTGATGATATGTTAAGAAATATCAAAGGAGATAAAATCATTTTAATCTTCTTCCATGATATACGATTAATGGAACAGACTTTTCGTTCTTTAAATAAAAATATACAAACAAAGACTGTATGTGTATATTCAGGTGATGATGAACGTCACGAGAAAATTGAAGCGATTAGAAATGCAAGCTATCAATTTGTTTTTACGACGACGATACTGGAACGAGGGTTTACGATGCATGGATTAAGTGTCTGGGTTATGAATAGTCATCTATTTCGAAGTGACAGTTTAATTCAAATTGCAGGTAGGGTAGATCGAAAAGGTGATGAAAGTAATGGAGAAGTCATCTTCTTTCATGATGGCATTAGTTTATCAATGTTAGCAGCAGTTAGAGACATACGACAGATGAATATAAGGGGTGCTCATGTATCATAATCAATGTATTATTTGTCATGAGAGAATAGCCAATCCCTTAACCATTGACAATCTATTTTCAAAGCTTGATGTTGTCTGTCAAAGTTGTATTGATAAAATGCTTATGACAACGGAGTGTAGACGTTGTCCAAATTGCAAGAAAAAACTTGAAGAAGGAGAAACTAACTGTCTGGACTGTATGTTTATTGAGAAACATTTCGGATTTGTGAATAAAGTCGACTATGTGTGCGATTATCATGAAATGGCAGCTAATCTAATACATCAGTATAAATCGAATGGCGATATTCTACTTGCACAAGCATTTGCATCATGTATAAATGCCAAATTTAATCGGCGCTATTTCAGACAGTTTGATTATATTATCCCATTGCCTATATCAGCAGAACGTCTAAAGGTGAGAGGGTTCAATCATATAACAGAAATTATGAAATATGTTAAAGTGCCATATCATCAGATAATTGAGACAGAATTTCGTGAGAAACAAATGAATCTTAGTAAAACTGAACGAATGCGTCAAGAAAATCCTTTTCGATTAAATCATCCTATTAAAGATAATTCACGCATCTTATTAGTTGATGATATTTATACGACAGGTTTGACGATCAGCCGTGCGCGTAGTGTATTTTTATCCTATAAACATTGTGAAATCAAAGTGTTAGCGTTTGCAAGAGCCTGAATATTTGGTAAAATATAAGTAGGAAGAAACAACAAGAATAGTTTCAAAGGAGCGATTCATTATGATTAGATATGAAATCCATGGAGATAACATCTCAGTAACAGAAGCGATCAGAAATTACATCGAAGAGAAATTAAGCAAACTTGAAAGATACTTTACAAACGTGCCGGATACGAATGCACACGTAAAGATTAAAACTTATCAAGATGGAAAATCTAAAGTAGAGGTAACAATTCCTCTTAAAAATGTTACATTACGTGCCGAAGAACGTCACGATGATTTATATGCAGCAGTTGACTTAATTGTTGAAAAATTAGAGCGTCAAGTACGTAAACACAAAACAAAAGTAAATCGTAAATTCCGTGAAAAAGGTATTGAAAAAGAAGTTTTCCCAAGTTTACCGGAAGTTGAAGAAGTACCAGCTGAAAAAGAGGATGAAATTGAAATCATCCGTTCTAAACAGTTTGACTTAAAACCGATGGATGCTGAAGAGGCGGTTTTACAAATGAATCTTTTAGGACATGATTTCTACATCTTTAATGATGCTGAAACAAACGATACAAATATCGTCTACAAACGTAAAGATGGTAAATATGGCCTTATTGAAACAAGCGTTAACCAATAATTGAATTAAAGTATATATCAAACTGAAGCGATTTTTCGCTTCAGTTTTTTTCTCGCTATAAATATATATCATTTATTTATATTTAATTTTTATGGTTTATTTTAACAGATAAAATATACGAAATATTTTTATAAAATCACGATAAGTGCTATTATTATTAGTTGAAGACGTATGTATACGTATTAAAAGGAGAGAACACAATGGGATTCATTAAAAAGATGTTAGATGGCAATAAAAGAGAACTTAAAACGTTATCTAAAATTGCTGATAAAGTAGAAACATTTGCAGAAGAAATTGCTTCATTATCCGATGAAGACCTTAAAAATAGAACAGCGAAATTTCAAGCTGATTTAAAAGAGATTGAAGATTATAGAAAACAAGAAAAATATTTAGATGATATTCTACCTGAAGCATATGCGATTGTCCGTGAGGCTTCAACGCGTGTGTTAGGTATGCGTCCATTTAAAGTTCAAATTATGGGTGGTACTGCGATACATCGTGGAGATATTGCGGAAATGAGAACTGGGGAAGGTAAAACGTTAACTGCTACAATGCCGGTTTATTTAAACGCATTAACAGGCCGAGGCGTTCACGTTGTAACTGTCAACGAATACTTATCTAGCACACAAGCAGAAGAAATGTCTCAGTTATATAATTTCTTAGGCCTATCAGTAGGTGTTAACTTAAACCATTTATCTACTGAAGAAAAACGTGCTGCATATAATGCAGATATTACGTATAGTACGAACAATGAATTAGGATTCGATTACTTACGTGACAACATGGTTACGTATAAGGAAGAACGTGTTATGCGTCCTTTAAACTTCGCTATCATTGATGAGGTTGACTCAATCTTAATTGATGAAGCACGTACGCCATTAATTATTTCAGGTCAGGCTGAAAAATCAACGAGTCTTTATATTCAGGCGAATGTCTTTGTCAAGATGTTACGTGATGAAGAAGATTATAACTATGATGAGAAGACTAAAGGGATTCAGCTTACTGAGCAGGGTATAGATAAAGCTGAGAAAATGTTTAAAGTAGATAACCTTTATGATGTTAAGAACGTTAACTTAATGCATCATATTAATATCGCTTTAAAAGCAAATCGTTCAATGCTGAAAGATGTAGATTATGTTGTACAGGATGGCGAGATTGTTATCGTCGATCAGTTTACTGGCCGTACGATGCCTGGTCGTCGTTTCTCAGATGGGGTACATCAGGCAATTGAGGCGAAAGAAGCCGTTGAAATTCAAAATGAATCAAAAACAATGGCTTCAATTACATTCCAGAACTTCTTCCGTATGTATAATAAATTGTCTGGTATGACAGGTACAGCAAAAACAGAAGAAGAAGAATTAATGAATATCTATAATATGGCAGTTACACAAATCCCGACGAATAATCCGATTGCCCGTGTCGATGCAGCTGACTTAATCTTTGCTTCTGAAAAAGGTAAATTCCATGCTGTAGTCGATGAAGTCATTGAACGTCATAAACAAGGACAACCAGTGCTACTTGGTACTGTTGCAGTTGAGACGAGTGAATATATTTCTGATTTACTTAAGAAACGCGGTATTCGACATAATGTATTAAATGCTAAAAACCATGAACGAGAAGCAGAAATCGTTCAATATGCCGGTGAAAAAGGTGCTGTAACGATTGCTACCAATATGGCTGGTCGTGGTACGGATATTAAATTAGGTGAAGGTGTTAAAGAATTAGGTGGATTAGCTGTTATTGGTACTGAACGTCATGAATCACGTCGTATCGATGATCAGTTACGTGGTCGTTCTGGACGTCAAGGTGATCCAGGTTTCTCAAGATTCTACCTTTCACTTCAGGATGAACTGATGGTGCGTTTCGGTTCAGAACGTATGCAGTCAATGATGACAAAGCTAGGTATGAATGATGAAGCACCGATTGAATCAAAAATGGTTTCACGCGCAGTTGAATCCGCACAAAAACGTGTTGAAGGTAACAACTACGATAGCCGTAAACGTGTATTAGAATATGACGATGTTTTACGTAAACAACGTGAAATTATTTATGAAGAACGTAACGAAATCCTAGAAACTGAAGATTGTTCAGCAATGGTTCATGGCATGATTGAGCAATCTGTACGACGCGCAGTTGACTTCCATTTTGCTGGTGAAGAAGATACGCATGACTATGAAACGTTTATCAATTATGTTGAAGATATGTACCTTACTGAAGGTGCACTGAATGTTGAAGATATTAATCGACGAGATAATGATGAAATATATGAAATTGTTATGAAAGCTGTTGAGAAACAATTATTACATCAACAAGATGAATTGGGCGAACAATTCTTAGAATTTGAACGTATGATTCTGCTTCGCACAATTGATATGAAATGGACGGATCATATCGATACAATGGATCAGTTACGTACAGGTATCCATTTAAGAAGTTATGGACAAATTAACCCGTTACGTGAATATCAAAATGAAGGCTTAACGATGTTTGATGCAATGCTTGAAAATATTGAAGACGATGTGAGTAAATATGTATTAAAATCTATCGTCGAAAAAGATGAACATGTTGAACGTGAACAAGTTGCAGTAGGACAAGCAATGGTTGCAAATGACGGAAAAGAAAAAGTGAAGAAACAACCGAAAACAAAAACTGAGCCAGACATTGGTCGAAACGATCCATGTCCATGTGGTAGCGGTAAAAAGTATAAAAACTGTCACGGAAGAGAGTAGTCTGAATGGAACAATTTGAAATTAACAATGCTTTAAATGAGATTAAAGAGAAAATAGATAGCTTTAGGGGGTCTCTTTGACTTAGAAGAAAAAGAGACAAACATTCAAGAATATGAAGAGATGATGGCTGATCCGGATTTCTGGAATGATGGGGATAAAGCCCAAGAGATTATCAATAAAAATAATGCTTTAAAAGAAGTTGTAAATGGCTTTAATGCATTAGTAGAAAAGTATGAAAACATTGAAGTATTAATAGAAATGTTGAAGGAAGAATCAGATAAAGAAAGTGAAGCAGAGCTGATTCAACAACTTCAAAGTTTAACCGAAGATACAAATGAATTTGAACTTAAAATGTTACTGAATGGTGAGTTTGATGCAAATAATGCGATTTTAGAGTTACATCCAGGTGCTGGTGGAACAGAGTCACAAGACTGGGGAGAAATGCTCTTACGTATGTATCAGCGATTTGCAGATAAACGTGGATTTAAAGTTGAAACACTTGATTATTTACCGGGGGATGAAGCTGGAATAAAGAGTGTCACAATCTTAATTAAAGGCCATAATGCTTATGGTTATTTAAAAGCTGAAAAAGGTGTTCATCGATTAGTGCGTATCTCTCCATTTGATTCTTCTGGAAGACGTCATACATCATTTGTATCATGCGATGTAACACCAGAACTAAATAATGAGAATATTGAAATTGAGGTTAGGACAGAAGATATTAAAGTCGATACGTATCGTGCTAGTGGTGCAGGTGGACAGCACATCAATACGACAGACTCTGCTGTCCGAATCACCCATACTCCAACAGGAATTGTTGTTACTTGCCAGAATGAACGCTCTCAAATTAAGAACAGAGATCAGGCTATGAAAATGTTAAAGGCGAAATTATATCAGCGTAAGATTGAAGAACAAGAAGCTGAGCTTGCGGCAATTCGTGGTGAACAAAAAGAAATCGGCTGGGGATCACAAATTCGTTCTTATGTATTCCATCCTTATTCAATGGTGAAAGATCACAGAACAAATGCGGAAACTGGAAATACAGGAGCAGTGATGGATGGCGATCTTGATTTATTTATTGATGCTTATTTAAAAAGCCAATTATAAGCATTCCAAATGTTTAATAAAAGTATTAACGATAAAAGAGATAGAGACAATCATTTGTCACTATCTCTTTTTTGGGTATAATTAAAGTAATATAAAATATGGGGGTATTATCATGAAAAAATTATTTACAGGACTTGCACTTTCAGCATTAGTACTCGGGGCATGTGGAAATGGTGAAGAAGAAAAAACAACGGACAAAACAACTTCAAATGATCCAGGCAGAGAAGCATTTGCCAATAGTTCATGTATTGGATGTCATGGTAAAGACTTAGAAGGTGGAAGCGGACCAAACTTAACAAAGGTCGGAGGAAAATATTCTGAACAGGAAATTTTAGAAATTATAAAGAATGGTAAAGGCTCTATGCCAAAGAATTTAGTTGAAGGTAAAGATGCAGAAAATATAGCGAAGTATTTAGCAAAACAAAAATAATAAAATTTTATAGAATACTTAAAGATAATATTACAAGTACGTAACAAATGCCTGAAATTAGATGAACATATGCTATATTATTTTTAAGTAAACACATGGGCTTACAGGAGGCATTTGTACAATATGAAAAGATTAGTTTTATCGATTGTTGGCTTAACAACAATCATTACAGTTGCTTCACAGGCACAAGCAAGTAATTATCATGTGAAGCAAGGTGATACACTTTATACGATTGCAAAAGAAAATGGTACAAGTGTCTATGAATTAAAGCTTTTAAACAATTTGAATGAAACACAGCTTACGCCAGGACAAAAAATAAAGATTTCATCAGATTATTATAAAGTGACAAAAGATGATACAGTACAGAGTATCGCGAAGAAATTTAAGATTACACCATTTGAAGTTAGATTCTGGAACAGATTATCTTCAAATGAGTTGACAATAGGTAAAAAACTAATTGTTTCTGAAGATGCTTATCGTAAATATAAAGAAAAAAAACGTAAAAACCATCATGTAACGCCGGCGCTTTCACCGGATTCGGCAAGAATACTTGATGAAATTGATCAAAAAGAATTAAAAGAATCTATAAACAACGAAGAAACTGATATTAATGAAGAAATGGATAGTAATGATATTCAAGTCACAGTAGATGAAAACTATTCATCTGAATCGGATGCCCAAAATATTGATGCAGAATATTATACTCAAAATAGTCAGTCATTAAATGAGTCATCGAATGCAATATCAGAAGAAAATACTCAATTAAATACACTAGTAGATAAGTCGACTCAAAAAAAACCATTCAATATGATTGAAGGCGATGTTGCACGAATAGCCCATCGCATTGCTGAAGGTAAATCATATGTTTATGGTGCCAACAGTAATAATGCTGTAGATTGTTCAGCATTTGCGCAACAAGTCTTAAAAGCTTTAGGTAAATCAATTCCACGAACAACTTATGAACAGATGGCAGTCGGTACAAGAGTTCTACAGCCACAGCCGGGAGACCTTGTATTTTTTAATAATGGCAGTCATGTCGGAGTTTACATTGGCAATGGCCAGATGGTTGATGCATTGAATCCAAAAGCTGGAGTGGGCCAGCGAGCAGTAAATTACATTAGTGGAACGATTACAGGATATTATCGTTATTAATATGGTGTTTAATAGAAGCGCGTGTCTATTATGTCATGCGTTTTTATTTTTTAGTTTTTCCGATTTTAGATGCTATAAATTAATAAAATATAAATATATATATATAATAATTTGAAAATTTGAAATCTTAATGAGAGAAGTAATATTTAGAGCATAAATCTACTATAGTATTACAAACTGAACATACTTTTGTAATATTGATGCAAAAAATTACGTGTGTCATGACACTTGTATTACATATCCGTAACATTGAATTCTTAATACTTTCTTTATGGTAATATAATTTCTGTTGATAAATAATTCATTATTTATACATAAATATATTATTCGGAGGAAAAAGAAATCATGAAAAAAATCGTTTTATCATTTATTACTACTATGATGTTATTGACTACTGCCGAGTTTACTGAAGTTATGCCACAATCACAAGTTAAAACAGCTGAGGCTGGTTCTTATGGATATTCAAATCCTTATTACTGGGGAAGTTGCGCATATTATGCATACCAACGTCGTGCACAATTAGGAAGACCGGTTGGTAAGTATTGGGGCAATGCGGCAAACTGGGCATATAAAGCACGTTATGCAGGATATAAAGTTAGAAGATCACCAATTAAAGGTGCTGTACTTGTTTCTCAAAGTGGATATTATGGTCATGTTGCAGTAGTGGAAAGAACATATAGTAATGGATCAATTTTAGTATCAGAAATGAATTATCCTCGTCAAGGTGTTAAGACTTATCGTGTGATTTCTAAATATCAAAAAGGAAACTATCAATATATTTATTAAAATTATACAGAAGATGAACATTAAATGGTTCATCTTCTTTTTTGTTTTTAAGTTGACTTAGGTTTAAACTTATTTCTAATTACGTTATGATAGACATAATAACTATTGAGGTGGAAAGATGAAGCATTTAATCACGGCAATACTTCTTTTTATATTTTTAAGTTTAGTGGGATATAGTATTTATCAAGCGACACAATTTAATACAGCTTCAGATGATGCAAAGCAGGTAACAACCCATGAACATCCTATCAACAATCAAAATATTAGTAATGTAACGGTAAATGATTTAGAATCAAATCAATTTAAATTGAAAGAACAATTAAAACATGATATCAATATCATTAATTTCTGGGCATCATGGTGTGGCCCATGTAATGAAGAGATGCCTGAACTTGTTGCTTTTGATAACGAGAAACCTAATCATGTAGGATTAATCGGTATGAATGTGCAGGACAAAGAGAAAAAGCGAACTGCGTTTATACAGCAGTATAAAGCGAAATACCCGATGTTAGTTTTAGATGAAGCACAAATGAAACAATATAAGATTAACAATATTCCTACAACAATTTTTGTTGATAAAAATGGTAAGGTTTTAAAAACTTATATTGGTGAACTCAATAGAAATAAGTTAGAAAAAATAATAGCAGATTTAAAATAAAGAGGAGTGATTGTAGTGGGTGTACATCAATATTTTAAAAGTTTATCTGACTTAGAAAAGCTGATACGCTGTCCAGGTAAGTTCAAATATCAGGAGCATAATGTAGCAAGTCACTCTTTTAAAGTTACAAAAATTGCGCAGTATCTTGCTACAGTTGAAGAATATCATGGCACTGAGATTAACTGGAAAAATGTCTATGAAAAAGCACTCAACCACGATTATCCTGAAATTTTTACAGGTGATATAAAAACACCTGTTAAATATGCTTCTAAAGAGCTTAAGCAATTATTCAGTGATGTGGAAGAACAGATGATTGCACGTTTTATAGACTCTGAATTTCCGGAAAGCTATCGAGCGATTTATCATGAACGATTAAAAGAAGGAAAAGATGAAACGATAGAAGGTCAAATCCTTTCAGTGGCTGATAAAATTGATTTACTATACGAGTCTTTTGGAGAGATCCAGAAAAGAAATCCAGAACCGCTATTCTTTGAAATATATGAAAAGAGCTTACGCACAATTATACAATTTGACCACTTACATTGTGTACAGGATTTCCTTGAAAATATACTTCCTGAAATGTTACAGGAAAAATTTATTCCACGTTCAGAATTAAAGGAATTAACGGTATCAATATTAGAAGTAAAAGAGTCAGATCTATGACGATATGGTATTGGTTAGCATCATTATTACCAGCGCTTATGGTCGTTATATTTAGTATGATTGTCAGAAATAAATACACGGGCATGATACTATCTACTATAGTAATCGGTGTATCAGTCTATAAAGGATTTTTTCATTCACAGATGATCGTATTTTTAGATACGATGAGTCTAATTATTGGTTATTTAATTGTGGACTTTTATAAATTAGATAAAGGAAATGACTAACAGTTCAAACATTTTATGTTCTGAGCTGTTTTCTTTTTATATGATAAAGTTAGTGTAATATCTCGTCCGAACAAATGTTTGTATTTTTTATTTTTTTTTTGGTAAAATATTATCGAAAAGGAGGGCGCATATGGAACATCATCCGTTTGTTATTAAATCAGATTATAAGCCTGCTGGCGACCAGCCAGAAGCGATTAAAAAAATCGTAGAAGGTATTAAAGAAGGTAAGCGTCATCAGACTTTACTTGGTGCAACAGGTACAGGTAAGACGTTTACAATGAGTAATGTTATTAAAGAAGTTGGTAAACCTACGTTAATTATGGCCCACAATAAGACTTTAGCAGGTCAATTATATAGTGAGTTTAAAGAGTTTTTCCCTGATAATCGTGTTGAATATTTCGTGAGTTATTATGATTATTATCAACCTGAAGCGTATGTGCCTTCTACAGATACTTTTATCGAGAAAGATGCATCGATTAACGATGAGATCGATAAATTACGACATTCGGCAACGAGTGCTTTATTTGAACGTGATGATGTGATCATCATCGCTTCAGTAAGCTGTATCTATGGATTAGGAAACCCTGAAGAATATAAAGATATGGTTGTAAGTATGCGTGTAGGGATGGAGGTTGAACGCAATCAATTATTACGTAAATTAATTGATATTCAGTATGCACGAAATGACATCGATTTTAAACGTGGTACATTCCGTGTGCGTGGAGATGTCGTCGAAATTTTTCCGGCTTCTCGTGACGAGCAATGTGTACGTGTTGAATTCTTTGGAGATGAAATTGAACGAATTCGTGAAATTAACTACTTAACAGGAGAAGTACTTAAGGAACGTGAGCATTTCACATTATTCCCAGCCAGTCACTTCGTTACACGTGAAGAAAAAATGCAGATTGCAATTGAACGTATCGAGAAAGAATTGGAAGAACAGCTGAAAAAATTTAGAGAAGAAGGTAAATTACTTGAAGCACAACGTCTAGAGCAACGTACGAACTATGATTTAGAAATGATGCGTGAGATGGGATTCTGTTCAGGCATTGAGAATTATTCTGTGCATTTGACATTACGTCCACTAGGTGCAACACCTTATACTTTACTTGATTATTTCGGTGATGACTGGTTAATCATGATGGATGAAAGTCACGTTACATTGCCACAGGTTAGGGGTATGTATAATGGTGACCAGGCACGTAAAAATGTGTTGGTAGATCACGGATTCAGATTGCCGAGTGCGCTTGATAACCGACCGCTTAAATTTGAAGAATTTGAAGCAAAAGGACATCAGTTTGTCTATGTTTCTGCAACACCAGGGCCTTATGAAATTGAACATACAGATGAAATGGTAGAACAGATTATTCGACCAACTGGATTACTTGATCCAATTGTTGAAGTACGTAAATCTGAACATCAAATTGATGACTTAATGGAAGAAATTAGACAACGTATTGAAAAAAATGAACGTGTACTCATTACGACATTAACGAAGAAGATGAGTGAAGATCTAACGACCTATTTAAAGGAAGCAGGAATTAAAGTTAACTATCTTCATTCTGAAATAAAAACTTTAGAACGTATAGAAATCATTCGTGATCTAAGATTAGGTGTTTTCGATGTACTTGTCGGAATCAACTTATTAAGAGAAGGATTAGATATTCCTGAAGTATCTCTCGTTGCAATTCTTGATGCGGATAAAGAAGGTTTCTTACGCAGTCATCGTTCTTTAATTCAGATAATCGGTCGTGCTGCACGTAACGATCAAGGGAAAGTTATCATGTACGCAGATAAAATGACTGATTCAATGAAGATAGCGATTGATGAAACCAATCGTCGTCGTGAAATTCAGGAGCGTTATAATACAGAACATGGCATCACACCGATGACCATTAATAAAAAAGTACGCGATATAATTAGTGCAACACCAGATGTTGCAGAAGATTTACCGACTAAAGATAAGCAAAAGAAAAAATTAACGGTAAAAGAGCGTAATGCAATGATTGAAAAAGTTGAGTATGAAATGAAAGAAGCAGCAAAAGCACTTGATTTTGAACGTGCTACTGAGCTGAGAGACATTTTATTTGAGCTTAAAGCTGAAGGGTGACAATATGAAAAATAAATCAATCGTAGTTAAAGGTGCGAGAGCACATAATTTAAAGAATATAGATATAGAAATACCGCGTGATAAACTGGTCGTTATGACTGGACTTTCAGGATCGGGTAAATCAAGTTTAGCTTTCGATACTATTTATGCTGAAGGTCAAAGAAGATATGTAGAATCACTAAGTGCTTATGCCAGAATGTTCTTAGGCCAAATGGATAAACCTGATGTCGATGTAATAGAAGGGTTATCGCCTGCGATATCAATTGATCAGAAAACGACGAGCAAGAATCCACGAAGTACAGTTGCGACAGTTACTGAAATTTATGATTATCTGAGATTGTTATATGCACGTATCGGTATACCTTATTGTCCGATTCACGGTATTGCGATTGAATCACAAACGATTCAACAGATGGTAGATAAAGTTATGGCGATGGAAGAGCGTACAAAGATTCAGATTTTCGCACCAGTTATTCGTGGGCGAAAAGGGACACATAAGAAGTTGATAGAAGAAATTTCTAAAAAAGGTTATGCACGTATACAGGTTGATGGCGAAGTATATGATGTTACCGACGAAATTGATTTAAATAAAAATCAAAATCACGATATTGATGTAGTAGTCGATCGTCTTGTTGTAAAGCCAGGTATCGAAGCAAGACTTGCAGACTCTTTAGAGAATGCTTTAAAACTTGCTGAAGGGAATGTCGTGGTAGATGTTATTGGTGGTGAGCAGGTAAAGTTTTCTGAACATCATGCATGTCCGATTTGTGGTTTTTCAATTGAGAAACTAGAACCGAGAATGTTCTCATTTAATTCGCCGTTTGGTGCTTGTCCTGATTGCGATGGATTAGGCACTAAATTATCGGTTGATGTCGACCTTGTTATTCCGGATAAATCGCTCACACTTGATAAAGGAGCGATTCTGCCATGGGAACCGATTAGTTCTAACTACTATCCAACTTTGCTAAAGCAAGCTTGTAAACATTTTAATATCAGTATGAAAAAACCTTTCGAAAAGTTAACAGAAGAAGAACAGCATATTATTTTATATGGTCATAATGACGAAATATCTTTTACATTTAAACAGGATAATGGAGTTACGCGTAAACGTGTAATGCAGTATGAAGGTGTATTAAATAATATCGAACGTCGTTATAAGGAAAGTCCTTCTGAATATACACGCGAACAAATGCGTAAATATATGGTGGATGAAGCTTGTCATACGTGCCATGGCTATCGACTCTCAAATGAAGCGATGAGTGTGAAGATAAAAGACCAACACATTGGACAAGTTGTAGAATTTTCAATCGGTGAAGCATTGAAATATTATGATTCGATTGAATTAACTGAGAAAGAGCAGCAAATCTCTAAACTTATATTAAAGGAAATTACTGAACGCTTGAGTTTCTTAAACAATGTTGGTCTTGAATATTTAACATTAAACCGTGCCGCTGGAACGCTTTCAGGTGGAGAAGCTCAACGTATCAGATTAGCAACTCAAATTGGTTCTCGTTTAACAGGTGTAATGTACGTATTGGATGAACCATCCATCGGGTTACATCAACGAGATAACGATAAGCTAATTGATACATTGAAGTCTATGCGAGATATGGGAAATACATTGATTGTTGTAGAGCATGATGAAGATACGATGCTTGCTGCAGACCATTTAATTGATATCGGACCAGGCGCGGGTGTACATGGTGGTGAAATTGTAGCGCAAGGTACACCGAATCAAGTCATGAAAAATAAAAAGTCATTAACAGGGCAATATTTAAGTGGTAAAAAACAAATAGAAATGCCTGAAACGCGTCGTAAACCAGATGGACGTTTTATAACCATCGAAAATGCGACAAGTAATAACTTAAAGGGTGTATCTGTCAATATTCCATTAGGTATGATGACCTTAGTCACTGGTGTATCAGGTTCAGGTAAAAGTAGCTTAGTTAATGATGTGTTGTATAAAGCACTTGCTCAAAAATTATATAAAACAAAAGCAAAACCTGGTCCCCATGACGCAGTGACAGGTATTGAGCATATTGATAAAATTATTGATATTGATCAATCACCTATCGGACGTACACCACGATCAAATCCAGCCACATATACAGGACTATTTGATGATATACGCGATGTATTCAGTCAAACGAATGAAGCGAAGTTACGCGGCTATCAAAAAGGCCGTTTTAGCTTTAATGTTAAGGGCGGCAGATGTGAAGCTTGTCGAGGTGATGGTATCATCAAGATAGAAATGCACTTCTTGCCAGATGTATATGTACCGTGTGAAGTGTGTGGCGGAAAACGCTATAACCGCGAAACATTAGAAGTAACCTATAAAGATAAAAATATTGCTGATATATTAGATATGACAGTAGAAGATGCATATCACTTCTTCGAAAATATTCCTAAAATTAAACGTAAACTAAAAACGATAGTAGATGTTGGTTTAGGTTATGTGAAGTTGGGACAACCTGCTACTACATTATCGGGTGGAGAAGCACAACGTGTTAAATTAGCCAGTGAGTTACATCGTAGAAGTAACGGTAAGACTTTATATATTCTGGATGAGCCGACAACAGGTCTTCATGTCGATGATATTGCGAGATTACTTAAAGTATTAGAGAAGCTTGTAGAAAATGGTGATACTGTCCTGATTATCGAACATAATTTAGATGTAATTAAAACAGCAGATCATATTATTGATTTAGGACCGGAAGGTGGTGACAATGGCGGTAAGATTATCGCCATTGGTACCCCGGAACAAATTATGGAATCAAGCGCATCTTATACAGGAAGATATTTAAAACGACATGTAGAACGTCAGTAAATAATAAAGAGACATTGACATGAATTTGTCAGTGTCTCTTTGTCGTTTTAAATTGTATTATTGCGTAAAGTTATTTAATATGAAAGTATTGGATGATGGAGGTTTAACATGATAACAAGTATAGAATTGATCGAGAAGTTTGACTTAGAAATTATTGCAGGTAATGTAGCGATAGAAATTCCTATTATCAATACGAATATATCGAGACCAGGATTAGAAATGGCAGGATTCTTTTCACATTATTCTTCTGATAGAATACAGGTGCTCGGAACAACTGAAATGTCGTTTTTCGAAACATTGAGTAAAGAAGACAGAAGAGAACGTATGCAAAAACTATGTAGAAAAGAAACACCTTGTATTATTTTAACGCGAGATATTGATGCGCCTGAAGAACTAGTGGATGCTTGTAACCGTAAAGGAACACCATTGTTAAGTAGTAGTGATGTTACGACAAGTTTAATCAATAAAATTTCTTCATTCCTGGAAAGAGAGCTCGCACCTGAAACAAGTCTTCATGGTGTTTTGGTTGATGTATACGGAGTCGGTGTACTCATCACGGGTGATTCTGGTGTAGGGAAAAGTGAAACGGCATTGGAGCTTGTTAAACGTGGACATAGATTGGTTGCTGATGACAATGTTGAAATTAAAGAAATTTCAAGAAATGTTTTAATGGGAAAAGCACCGAAACTTATTGAACATCTGCTTGAAATTCGTGGCTTAGGTATTATCAATGTCATGACACTTTTTGGAGCTGGTAGTGTATTACCTGAAAAAAGACTAATGTTAAATGTCAATCTTGAATTCTGGGCGAAAGATAAAACGTATGATCGTGTGGGTTTAGTAGAAGAAACATTAACGATACTTGACTCTAAGATTACAAAGAAAACTGTACCGGTAAGACCTGGACGTAACTTAGCTGTTATAATCGAAGTTGCAGCGATGAATTATCGATTAAATAAGATGGGTACAAATACTGCAAAAGATTTTAATGACAGGTTAAATGCACAAATTAAAAATCAATCATTAAAGGAGATTTAAAATGCTGTTAACGCTTAACCCTATAGCACTAGAGCTTGGTCCGATACAAATTCGCTGGTATGGCGTCATTATAGCGGTAGGTATATTACTTGGATATCTACTCGCACAACGTGAAACAGAAAAGAAGCATTTTCCTGAAAATACGCTGATAGATATTGTGATCAGTTCAGTAATTTCGGGCATAATTTGTGCGAGAATCTATTATGTTGTATTTGAATGGTCATATTATAAAGAACATCTGTCTGAGATACCGATGATTATGAATGGTGGTATAGCGATACATGGTGGCTTGATTGGAGCACTTGGGATGGCTTACTTTTTAACACGCAAGAAGCATGTATCATTTTTCCAGCTTGGTGATATTGCAGCACCAAGTATTATTCTTGGTCAGGCAATCGGACGCTGGGGGAATTTTATGAATCAGGAGGCGCATGGTGGGGAAGTATCAAGAAGTTTCTTAAAGCAACTTCATATACCTGAATTCATCATTAACAACATGAAGATAGACGGCGTTTATTATCATCCTACTTTTCTTTATGAATCGATATGGAATTTCACGGGTTTTGTTATTTTATTATTACTCCGCAAACATTTGAAGATTGGCCAGACGTTACTTAGCTATGCCATTTGGTATTCAATCGGACGTTTTTTCATCGAAGGTATGCGTACGGACAGTTTAATGTTAACGGAACATTTAAGAATTGCACAGATGATTTCAATTACGATTATCATTGCTGCACTTGCGATATGGATTTATCGTAATTTTAAATATCAATTGCCTAAATATAAAGACGTTAATTTTCCGATGAGGAGTTCAAGTGATGCGCAAAACGTCAAGCATTAGATCAAATGGAGTTAATCCTTTATGGCATATGTATCGCACAGTTTCATTTATTAAAGTAGCCAAGAATTTTGTTGTGATAGAAAGTGGCAGAATATGTCCTTCAGTTAAATTAAAACGTCATTTATATCGTATATTTCTCGGTATGAAAATCGGCAATAAAACTTCAATTGCATATAAAGCGATGCCTGACTTGATGTTTCCTGAAAGAATTACAATCGGTGATAATTCAGTAATAGGCTACAATGCTACTTTGTTAACACACGAATATTTAATCGACGAGTATCGTATTGGAAATATTGAAATCGGATCAAATGTATTAATAGGTGCTAATGCACTCGTATTACCTGGCGTAACAATCGGTGATAATGCAATCATTGGAGCGATGACACTCGTGTCCAAAGATGTGCCGGAAAATTCATTTGCATATGGTAATCCAATGATTATTAAAAATAAGGTATAATTGAAGTATCGACATAAAAAGGGGTGTGATGGATGGATAACATTATAAAATTTCCTAGTAATGATGATGAATTTTATAAGATCGGTTTAAAAAAACAGAGCCAGCAATCATATGATGAAGCCATCTCATTTTATATAAAATCCCTTCAAAAAGAAAACAAATGGAAAGTAAATAAAAGCTTATCAGAATGTTTACAGATGATTGGTAAGTTTGATGATGCAGAACAAACGTTAATTAAGTATTTAAGTACGGATTTTGATTGTATAGATGTGTTTTATGAACTCAGTCAACTGTTCGTAAAACGTCGCGATCCTAATAAGGCTTTTTTATTTGGTATGTACTACTGCTTGCATTCAGATGATATTTCATATCTTGATGAACTACAGACATTGTTTGAAGTATTTTACGAAGATCAATCAAAGGTTGAAAGTGAAAGTGAAAGTTTTGTTGTGCACTATATCTTTCAGAATTTCTTTCAGAACTTTCATTATGAATTAGCGCTGGACTGGATTAATTATCAGCCTGTTGATATACAGGAACGTTCAGAAATACGTAATTTAAAAGCGATGACTTTACTTTTTATCGGACAATACAAGGAAAGTGGCGCGATATTAGAGCAGCTATTATATGAAGATGCGACAGATATACATGCACTTTGTCATTATACTCTACTGCTATATAATACGAATCAAACAGAACAGTATGAATTATATTTAAAACGTCTTAAAAAAATTGTACCGATTAATGATGAAGAGAAGTTTAAGCTAGGTATCGTGCTAAGTTTCCTGAAAAAATTTGAATCATCTCAAGATTTACTTTTACCATTGTACAAAAAGGGTAAATTTGTGAATAGTCAAATGTTACACGCACTTAGTTTTAATAGTTTTGCTTTAGGTCATCACAGTCAGTCTGATCAATTGTGGGCAAATCTTACTGAAATGGTACAGAATCCAGGACCTAGTCCGAGACAAATTTATGATGGCCAACAATATTTGAGTGATGAAATTTTACCCTTTCTTGAACATATCGATTGCAATCATCGTTTGATCGGCATCTTTTTAATTTCGCAGATGAATGATAAGACACTTATTATCAATCGTAAAGTATGGGAAATTCTAGAAGGTATGCCTGACTTTGAAAAGCTCTACCTTTCATATATCTTTCATAATATTAATCTAATAAAACTTGATTTTATCCATAAAGGATTGAAAGTGTTATTCGATGAAGTATATGATATTGCTTTATTTGATTATTGGATTGAAAAAGCTGAAGCAATTATTGATGCTAAGATGGATCTGAAAAATATCCAGGCATACACTGCAGTATGTTACTTCTTATATATGAGGATGTCGAATGATAAAATAACTAAGCGAGAAGTTATCGAAAAATTTAATACGACGCGTTATCATTTTGTAAAAGTATATGATGCCTTTAAGCAAAATAATATTTAAAATTAATAAGTTGTTGTATATTGAACTTACGAATTGAAATAATGGAGGTAAGAAAATGACTGAAATAAAAGAATATGATGTAGTAATCGTTGGTGCAGGCCCTGCAGGAATGACTGCAGCAGTTTATGCATCGCGAGCTAATCTATCAACAATTATGATTGAACGTGGTATGCCAGGTGGACAAATGGCAAACACAGCAGATGTAGAAAACTTTCCTGGATTTGATTTAATCACTGGACCAGATTTATCTACAAAAATGTTTAATCATGCGCAAAAATTTGGTGCTGAATATGCATATGGAGATATTAAATCTGTAACATTAGACGGAGATATGAAAATTATCGATCTAGGTGAGAAACAATTAAAAGCAAAAGTACTAATCATAGCAACTGGTGCTGAATATAAAAAGATTGGTGTACCTGGTGAACAGGAATTAGGTGGCCGAGGCGTTTCATATTGTGCTGTATGTGACGGAGCATTCTTTAAACAGAAACACTTAATCGTTATCGGTGGTGGAGATTCTGCAGTTGAAGAAGGTGTATACTTAACTAAGTTTGCAGACAAAGTTACAATCGTCCATCGTAGAGATAAATTAAGAGCACAAAAAATCTTACAGGATCGTGCCTTTAAAAATGAAAAAGTTGATTTCATCTGGAATTCAACATTAAAATCAATTAACGGAGATACAAAAGTGAGTTCTGTAACGTTAGTTGATAATGATGGTGTTGAATCAACTGTACCAACAGACGGTGTGTTCATATATATCGGTATGCAGCCATTAACGAAACCATTTTTAGATTTAGGTATTACTGATGAAGTAGGATACATTATTACAAATGATGAAATGGAAACAAGCATTCCTGGCATTTATGCTGCAGGAGATGTACGTGTTAAAAAATTAAGACAAATTGTTACTGCAACAGGTGATGGTAGTATTGCCGCACAAAATGCACAACACTATATTGAATCTTTAAACGACTAATGATAACCAGAAAATAGATACGCATTCGCGTGTCTATTTTTATGAATTCATGTATTATAGAAGTAATAGCTTTTTGAGGGGGATTTCAGTGAATAATGAAGAAAATTTTAAAAAATTAGTCGTTGTAACAGGAATGAGCGGCGCTGGAAAATCTGTTGCTATTCAGTGTTTAGAAGATCTAGGTTATTTCTGTGTTGATAATCTACCGCCAATATTATTACCTAAATTTGTTGAATTGATGCAGGATAATAATCAGTCACTTTCACGTGTTGCATTAGGTGTAGATTTACGTGGTAAAGATTTTTTCGACAATTTACGTGAAGAACTTCAAAATATAACAAATTTAACAGATATACTCGTTCAGGTATTATTTATTGAAGCAAATGATAATGTACTTGTTTCGCGTTATAAAGCGACACGTCGAACGCATCCTATTTCATCTGGTGGAACACCTTTAGAAGCAATAAATGAAGAACGCAGATTGCTAGCAGATTTAAGAGGCGTTGCAACCCATATTGTTGATTCATCAGATTTTAAGCCTAAAGAATTACGTTCAAAAGTGATTGAATTATTCGGCTCTGGAAAAGATAATATATTTTCTATCAATGTGATGAGTTTTGGTTTCAAACATGGTGTGCCAATAGATGCAGATATTGTATTTGATGTACGATTTTTACCGAATCCTTATTATATTGAGGAACTTCGTCCTTTAACTGGAATGGATGCACGTGTTTATGATTATGTGATGAAATGGAAAGAAACTGAAATATTCTATACGAAGCTGATGGACTTATTGAAATTTGTAATTCCTGGATATATGCGTGAAGGAAAGTCACAAGTTGTAATTGCGATTGGATGTACAGGTGGTCAACACCGTTCTGTTGCTTTAGCAGAACGTATTAGCAATGAACTTATAGATTTCTTTGATTTTGAATTGAATACTCGCCACAGAGATGCATTAATAGAAGGAATCATTGATGAGAAGGCTTAAGATTTGTCTGATTGGCGGTGGTACAGGATTATCCGTAATGGCGAGAGGTTTAAAGCATTATCCTGTAGAAATAACGGCAATTGTAACAGTAGCAGATGATGGTGGAAGTACTGGTAAAATTCGTGATGTCATGGATATACCCGCACCTGGAGATGTGCGTAATGTACTTGCAGCATTAAGCGATGTGGAGCCGATGCTTGAGAAATTGTTTCAGTATCGTTTTAATGATGAAACTTTAGGTGGGCATCCAGTTGGAAATTTGATGCTTGCTGCAATGACAGATGTAACAAGTGATTTTGGGCATGCGGTCAAAGAGCTGAGCAAAATATTAAATGTTAAAGGTACAGTAATACCTTCTACAAATACGAGCCCTATTCTCAATGCAATTATGGAGGACGGAGAAATTGTAGTCGGAGAATCTTTAATACCTTTAAAAGATAAAAAAATTGAAAGTGTATTTTTGACACCTTCAAACATTAAACCGATGAAAGAAGCGGTAGAAGCTTTACTTGAATCTGATTTGATTGTAATGGGACCAGGTAGTCTATATACAAGTATCATCCCGAATTTAGTTTTGGATGAACTTGCTGAAGCGATTGTTAAAAGTGATGCTAAAAAACTTTATGTCTCTAATATTATGACACAACGCGGTGAAACGATTGATTATACAGTCGGTGATCATATTGAAGCGATTCATAAGCATGTTGGGCAGCCATTTATACAATTTGTTATTGCAAATGATACTACATTTGATAATAAAATTCATGATAACTATGCACGAAACAATTCGACTTTTGTTCATTGCGATTATGATAGCATCCGAAAAATGGGCATTGAACTGATTACTGATAACGAACTTGTTGATATCAATTTAGACGGTATTGTACGTCATAATAATGAAATCCTCGCTGATATGATATATGAACTTGCATTAAGTGAAATCAGTACAATAGAGTTTAACCAGAAAGAAGGCGAGTAATATGTCTTTTGCCTCAGAAATGAAAAATGAATTAACGCGGATTGAAACAGATATGTGCTGTAGTAAAGCAGAATTATCAGCGCTAATTCGTATGAATGGCAATTTGAGCATTCAGAACATGAAATGGGTAATCAATGTTCAATCTGAAAATGCTGCGATTGCAAGACGAGTATATAGTTTAACGAAGAAAATCTTTGGTGTAGATATTGAATTGCTCGTTCGTAAGAAGATGAAACTTAAAAAAAATAATGTCTATATCTGTAGAATAAAAATGAAAACGAAAGAAATTCTGGACGAACTTAAAATATTAACTGATGGTGAGTTTAAACAAATTGTCGATAAGTCTTTAGTATCAGATGAATGCTGTAAACGCAGCTATTTACGCGGTGCTTTTTTGGCAGGGGGATCAGTTAATAATCCTGAGACATCTTCTTACCATCTTGAAATATTTTCTTTATATGAAAGCCACTCACTTGGTTTAACAGCATTAATGAATGAATATGAATTAAACGCAAAAACTTTAGAACGTAAAAAAGGTTATATTTCATATTTAAAAGAAGCAGAGAAGATTTCTGAATTTCTCAGTATCATTGGTGGCTATCAGGCGCTATTAAAGTTTGAAGATGTAAGAATTGTACGAGATATGCGTAACTCTGTTAATCGTCTTGTGAATTGTGAAACAGCAAATTTAAATAAAACAATCAGCGCAGCGATGAGACAAGTAGAGAATATTAAATTAATCGACCAGGAAATTGGAATCGATGAATTACCGGAGCGACTTAGAGAAATAGCACGTCTAAGGGTATTACATCAGGACATATCACTTAAGGAATTAGGTGAAATGGTTTCTACAGGTGTTATATCTAAATCAGGCGTGAATCATCGTCTAAGAAAACTAGATGAAATAGCTGATAAACTACGTTCAGGAGAGTCAATTGAATTGAAGAAATAAAATAAACCGGATGAGCAATGTTGCTCATCCGGTTTCATTCGTTCTATTATTATTTCTTTAAGAATGATTTGATGTTCGTAGCATTTTGGATATTATGTTGAACACCTGCAAATTTCTCTTTACCTGGGCCATATGCGTAAACATGGATTTCTTCACCAGTATGAACTAATGATCCCCATCCAGCATTTGCACGAACGTCTACAACTTTATTGATTGCTTTTAATGTTGCTGTTTCGTCTTTTGCTGTTGCAGCATTGACGATTGCTTGACGCTCTTCAGCAGATAAATCTTCAAATTTGATGTTATCAGAGATTAATTTTTCAATATTAGCCCCGTCTTCAATTAATTTAGCTGTTAAACCTTCAGCAGTCATCTTCATATTGTTAACTACTTTTGGATGGAATTCATATTTATCACCTGTACCTACTGATAAACCACCAGTAGCGTGGTCAGCTAAAGCAATTACTAATGTATTACAATCTTTTTTAGCATAATTTACAGCTGATTGGTATGCTTTATCGAAAGCAGCAATTTCACTCATCATACCAGTTAAGTCATTAGCATGACCTGACCAGTCAGGTTGAGACCCTTCTACCATTAAGAAGAAACCTTTTTTGTTTTTAGATAACTTGCTGATTGCAGTATCTGTCATTTCTTTTAAAGAAGGCTCTTCAGCTGGACGATCGATGTCTTTACTCATCGCAGATGGAGCGAATAAACCAATTAAACGACTTGATTTAGATGCTTTTTCTTTTAACATTGCATCACGTGTTGTAACGTATTTAAATTTAGAACGTTTTTCTAAAGTTTTTACTAAGTCTAAAGTCACTTTACCGTTTTCATCTTTTTGTTTGAAGAAATCAACACCCCCACCAAGCATGACATCAACGATTGGGCGTTTGTATTTTCCTACTTTTACAGTACGAGACATTTGCTTAGCAATATCCATTTCATTTTTACGAGATTCATTATGCGCAGCAAATACTGCAGGTGTTGCGTGTGTTAACTCACTTGTTGCAAGTAAACCAGTTGAACGACCTGCTTTTTTATAAGCTTCTAATACAGTTTCAACAGGTTTTTTGTTTTTATCAACTGAAATTGCCCCATTGTAAGTTCTTACACCTGTTGCTAATGCAGAACCAGCAGCACCTGAATCAGTGATGTTTAATTTTTCATCGTCACTGATTGTTAATTGAGAACCTACTAAATATTGATCAAAGAAAATTTTGTCTAAACCAGGTGTTTTTTCATTGTCTTTGTAGTAGCGGTAAGCACCTAATTGTGATATCCCCATACCATCACCAATCATTAAGATTACATTTTTAGGTGTTTTAGAACAAGTTGCTTTCTTTGCTGTCGCTGCGTCAGCAGTTGTTGCATTGAAAGGGATTACTGTTGAAGCTACTGTTGTTGCGATTAAAGTTGATGCTGCAATTGACTTGAAATTAACCATGTGGATAAATCCTCCTAATATTTGATAGCTTTAATATATCAGTATAATGTAAAGGATTTATTTCTAAGCAGTAAATTTCATATTAATAAATTGTAAAGATTCCTATTTGGAACTTTTGAAGTTTTCAAATGATTTAAAAGGAGTATCTTCTATTACAAAACTTCCTTCTGTTTCATTATTAACCTGATGAATTGCTGTAAACATTAATAATTCACGTTTACTGTCGTATTGCGTTGCGCCGAATTTTTTTGCATAATTCTCATAAGCTATATAATCTTTATCATTTTTATTTAGCGTATCTAAATATTTATAATCTTCTTCGTGCATTTCAAACTTTGGATAAAAATGTGCTGATTTATCGCTACTAACAATTTCAACATGCTTTGGATCAGCAGTAATAAAGCGACCATCCTGCAGCATATACATTTTTAGATCCTTATATGTTACTTCAGAAATAGCCGTAAATTCATGGTTTTCACCTGCAGGTATCGTTGGAATTCCGTGCCCTGTATCTTCTGAATAGATGATTGTGTCATTATCTTTAAC
This sequence comes from Macrococcus epidermidis, assembly GCF_024205965.1. Lineage (NCBI taxonomy): Bacteria > Bacillati > Bacillota > Bacilli > Caryophanales > Staphylococcaceae > Macrococcus > Macrococcus epidermidis. The sequence goes on from NZ_CP073819.1 coordinate 745,591, forward strand.
TTTGATCACTTTACTAATGGTTTTTGATTCTACACCTTTAACCGGATATTTTTTTATTTTTCCTGGTCTTAATTTTTCAACGGAACCAAATATTTTTTTAGCTTGCTGCTCTGTATAAGGTTTAATGTTTTTATTTGCTGAATTGCTAGACTTATCTATATTTGATTTTGTATCAGTAGTACTTTCTGTAGACGTTTCTTTTTTAACTTGAGAGGAATGATCTGCATTACATGCAGTTAACAAAAGTGTAGTAGATAAGAATAATGTAGATAGAGATTTCATTTTAAAACTCCTTCTGATTTAAGTATAAAAAAATATATCCAGACACAATTTGTGCCTGGATATTCTTTAAATAAGTTGACTATTTGAAGAATTTAAAGATGCGTTTCGCGTTATCTGTATTATCCATGCTACCACGCCATTGTTCACTACCTGGTCCATATCCGTAAATGTATACGTCTTCACCAGTGTGTCCGCCAGTTGTCCAACCAGTAAAACTTCTTTTGTTTACAGGTTTTTCGATAGCGTCTTCAATCTTCACAGCTTCTTTAGAAGCTACTGCATCTTTAATAGCTTGAATTTCTTCAGCTTCTAATTCGAAACCGATATTGTCTTTAATGATAGCATCGATGTCAGCGCCATCTTTCATCATTTGAGCACGTAAATATTCAGGTGTATGTTTCATCTTTTTGATTGGATCTACGAAGAAGTTATATTCTCCACCTTGTCCCATTGATAAACCACCAGTAGAGTGGTCAGCTGTTGCGATAACTAATGTATTACAGTCAGTTTTAGCGTATTTAATTGCTTCCTGGAATGCAGCATCGAAATCTTGCATTTCACTCATTGCACCAGTGATATCATTTGCATGACCAGCCCAGTCAATTTGAGAACCTTCTACCATTAAGAAGAATCCTTTTTTGTTAGAACCTAATTTTTTAAGTGCTGTATTTGTCATATCTTTTAATGATGGCATATTTTTATCACGGTCGATCATTTTTGGCATTCCACCAGGAGAGAATAAGCCGATAACTTTCTTTTGTTTAGAGTTGCTTGAAACTTTCTTTAACCATTTTTTGTTTGATACAAATTTGTATCCATCTTTTTGGAATTCTTTAATTAAGTTACGGTCTTCACGCTCGAAATAATCTCTGCCGCCGCCTAAGATTACATCAACTTTATGTTGTTTGTTAATCATTTCATCAAAGTAGTCATCAGCGATTGCAGCCATGTTTTTACGAGACTCATCATGCGCACCAAATGCAGCTGGAGTTGCATGTGTTACTTCACTTGTTGCAACTAAACCAGTTGATTTACCTTTTGCTTTAGCTTGCTCTAATACTGTTTTAACTTCTTTCTTATTAACGTCTACTGCGATTGCATTATTGTAAGTTTTAATACCAGCACTCATTGCTGTTGCAGCAGAAGCAGAATCCGTAATATTTTGATGTTCATCATCCGCAATTGTAGTTTGTGCACCTAATAAATAGTCATCGAATGAAATTCTGTCTAACTTCTTAGTAGCGGCATTGTCACGCATATATCTATGAGCAGCAACGAAAGATGGACCCATTCCGTCTCCGATCATAAAGATAACGTTTTTAGGTTTTGAACTTGCCTTACATACTTTTGTTGCAGCTTTTGCAGTGTGTGATGCATCAGTTACTGGCAGAGATGTTGCTAATAAACCAGCAGTTAAAGTAGTAGCTAATACTTTGTTGATTTTCTTCATGATAATCCTCCAAAAAGTTAATAGTTTTTTAATGCAATCTAAATTTATCAAAATTTTGTAAATAAATGAGTGTGATTGTGTAAAAGTTTTGTAAATTACTTTGTCTAAATAGTAACTATTCCTAATAGGATTGATTACTGTTAGGAATGGTTACTATTTGCGTTAATCTTATTAATCTATTTGTTATTTTAATATAAGAAATAGATTCACATAAAAATGAAAAAGCACTTAGACATACAAATGTCTAAGTGCTTAGTATAAATAATTTATTCAGTTAATAATCTGTACCTATATTCTGATTATTTCTTCTCATCAATAGGATGCATAACTTCATCAATTAATCCATATTCTTTAGCTTCATCAGCAGATAGGAAATTATCTCGATCAGTATCTTTTTCAATTTTTTCAACAGGTTGACCTGTACGTTCAGAAAGAATACGATTAAGTTTTTCACGTGTTTTTAAAATATGACGTGCTGCAATTTCAATTTCAGTTGCTTGACCTTGCGCACCGCCTAAAGGTTGATGAATCATTACTTCTGCATTAGGTAATGCAAAACGTTTCCCTTTTGCACCTGCTGCTAATAAGAATGAACCCATTGATGCAGCCATACCAATACAAATCGTTTGAACATCTGGTTTAATATGTTGCATCGTATCATAGATTGCCATACCAGCAGTGACACTTCCACCTGGTGAATTGATGTATAGGTAGATGTCTTTCTCAGCGTCCTGTGCTTGTAAGAATAATAACTGAGAAATAATTGAATTTGCTACATTATCATCAATAGCAGATCCTAGCATAATGATTCTATCTTTAAGTAAGCGAGAATAAATGTCATAAGCACGCTCACCTCTGTTAGTTGATTCGATAACTGTTGGAATTAAATTCATAATTTATTGCCTCCTTGTTTACTGTTAAAAATAATATACACTATAACGTCAAATATAGTCAAAGATTTGAAACTGTATTATAAAATTTTTTAATTTACTTGTTATTCATTATAATAGTAGATATTACATATTGATAGTGAAGTGCTATGAGGTTTATTAATTTACAAATAATAAATAATAAAAAATGAATCGAAAAAATGAATATTAAAGAATAAACATTAAATAACAATAAAAGACGCTTATTAAAATATAAAGGTAGGTCATTATGGAACATATTATTTTTTATACACAACCAAACTGTAATTTATGTGATGATGCAAAGCTTCAGATTTCATTTGCACAGGAAGATATCGATATTAATGTGACTGAAGTTAATATTCAGCAAGATGATAAGCTTAATGAATTATATTGTTTAAGTGTACCTGTGTTGATCGATAAAGATACTGGTGCAACAATACAGGAAGGTAATGTCGATTTTGTAACAATTATTGATTATTTTCAAAGTAAATATAAATAGATTAAAATAATATAAAATGTAAACGTTTTTAAGTTTTCTAATTACTTGCAAAACTTTTTTAGTCTTGTTATTATTGCATTGTAACGTTAGTTAGTTTTTGACCCATGTGGGTCGTATTTAGTCCAACTAATTGTTATCGATTAAAGGAGGAGTCATATGAATCATTTATTAAAGGTTCAACAATTACTGATTCCCGATTTAATTGAAAAGATGTATCGCCGTTATTTAATCTTAGATACGATTCATCTTCATCAACCGATTGGTCGTAGATCTTTAAGTGATATTCTTTTGATTACTGAAAGAGTACTCCGAACTGAGATTGATTTATTGAAAGTACAAGGTTTAGTTAATATTTCATCTAAAGGTATGACAATTACTGATGAAGGGATAGACGTACTTGCAGATCTTCAATCTTTAATGGAAGGTTATGCAGCATTAGAAAGTTTATCTCAACAAATCAAACAATATTATGGTTTAGAAGAAGTGATTGTAGTGAATGGTAATGTAGATACTGATGAAGTTGTTAAGAACAGACTTGGTGAAGCAGCTAGTAATGTTTTACAAAGATTAGTGATTAACGGTGATATCGTATCTGTAACTGGTGGTTCAACGATGCTCAGCGTAGCGAATCAGTTAAAACCGCTCAATAAGCGCGTTATCTTCACACCTGCCCGAGGTGGATTAGGTGAAGACTTGTCTTTTCAAGCGAATGCAATTGTTCAGCAAATGGCTGAACACGGGAAATGTCAATTTGAAGTATTATATGTACCTGACCAGGTAAGTGAAGAAGCATATAATACACTTGTCAATGAACCATCTGTAAAGCGTGTACTCGATCATATTAAAAATGCAAACATTTTAATTCATGGTATCGGGGATGCGATGAAGATGGCAAAGCGTAGACATTCATCTAGTAATGATTTCGAAATTTTAAAACAAAAGAATGCTGTCGCAGAAGCATTCGGTTATTACTTTGATGCAGCTGGTGAAGTCGTCCATAAAGTTAGAACGGTCGGTATTCAACTAGAAGATTTAAATGAATCTATGAAAATTATCGCAGTTGCAGGTGGAAGTACTAAACAATATGCGATTGAAGCATATTTAAATGTTGCACCCAAACATACGATTTTAATTATTGATTCAACTGTAGCGCATTGGCTGGTGAAACAAATTAAACAACAGACTTTACCAGTTACATAATTTAAGTTATATGCGTAATATTTTTGTTTTAATGACTTTTATGGTTATAATTAAATTATGTTGTATAACGTGAAATAATTAGTGAAAGTATACAAATTGTGTATTTGATTAATGTGTTAAAAGAATTGGATTCACTTAGGGGTATCCCCTAATAAAATATATATGATATATAAAGGAGGCCATTACTCATGGCAGTAAAAGTAGCAATTAACGGATTTGGTAGAATTGGACGTTTAGCATTCAGAAGATTACAAGAAGTAGAAGGTATTGAAGTAGTAGCAGTTAACGATTTAACAGACGATAAAATGTTAGCGCATTTATTAAAATATGATACAACGCAAGGCCGTTTCAAAGAAGAAGTAGAAGTAATTGAAGGTGGATTCCGTGTAAACGGTCGCGAAATCAAATCATTCGAAAATCCAAACCCTGCTGAATTACCATGGGGCGAACTTGGAATCGATGTTGTTTTAGAATGTACTGGTTTCTTCACTGATAAAGAAAAAGCACAAGCGCATATCGAAGCAGGTGCTAAAAAAGTATTAATTTCAGCACCGGCAAAAGGTGACTTAAAAACTGTAGTGTACAACGTTAACCATGACGTATTAGACGGTTCAGAAGAAATCGTTTCAGGTGCTTCATGTACGACTAACTGTTTAGCACCAATGGCTAAAGTATTAAACGATGAATTCGGAATTATCGAAGGATTAATGATGACAGTTCACGCATTCACAGGTGACCAAAATACATTAGATGCACCACATGCTAAAGGTGACTTCCGTCGTGCACGTGCAGCAGCAAACAACATCGTACCTAACTCAACAGGTGCTGCAAAAGCAATCGGTTTAGTAATTCCAGAATTAAAAGGTAAATTAGATGGATCAGCACAACGTGTTCCAGTACCAACAGGTTCTGTAACTGAGTTAACTACAATTTTAGAAAAAGAAGTTTCAGTTGAAGAAGTAAACGCTGCAATGAAAGCTGCTTCTAACGAATCATTCGGTTACACTGAAGATGAAATCGTTTCTTCTGATATTATCGGTATTACTTATGGTTCATTATTCGATGCAACACAAACACGTGTAATGACTGTTGGTGAACACCAAATGGTTAAAACAGTAGCTTGGTACGATAACGAAATGAGTTATACTGCTCAATTAGTACGTACTTTAGAATTCTTAGCTGAACAAGCACAATCTAAATAACATTTTATTCACGCGTAAGCGGGGGAAGATTTCGCTTCTCCTGCTTATTTTATTATTAGGGGTTCATTGTTATAATTAACATCGTAAACACTAATATTTTATAGGAGGCCACAAAGATGGTTAAAAAAATTGTTTCAGATTTAGACTTAAAAGATAAAAAGGTTTTAGTACGTGCAGATTTTAACGTACCTATGAAAGATGGTGCGATTACTAATGATAATCGTATCGTAGAAGCATTACCTACTATTAAATATATTATTGAACAAGGTGGTAAGGTTATTTTATTCTCTCACTTAGGTAAAGTGAAAGCAGAAGAGGATAAAGCGAAGTTATCATTACAACCTGTAGCAACACGATTAACTGAACTATTAGGGAAAGATGTTAAATTTGTAGCTGAAACACGTGGACAAGCATTAGAATCAGCAATTGATGCATTAGCTGCGGGAGATGTTTTATTATTTGAAAACACACGTTTTGAAGATGTAGATGGTAAGAAAGAAAGTAAAAACGATCCTGAATTAGGTAAGTACTGGGCTTCTTTAGGAGATGTGTTTGTCAATGATGCTTTTGGTACAGCTCATCGTGAGCATGCATCAAACGTAGGAGTAGCTACACATTTAGAAACTGCTGCTGGATTCCTGATGGAGAAAGAAATTAAATTCATAGGTGGCGTAGTAGAAAATCCTGAGCGCCCATTTGTAGCAATTTTAGGTGGCGCGAAAGTCTCTGACAAAATTGGCGTTATCGAAAACTTATTAAAAGTAGCTGATAAAGTATTGATCGGTGGAGGTATGGCTTATACTTTCTTAAAAGCTCAAGGTAAAGAAATCGGTCAATCATTATTAGAAGAAGATAAGATTGAATTAGCGAATGATTTATTAGCACGAGGAGAAGGTAAGATTGTATTACCAGTTGATGCAGTTGTAACGAAAGAATTCTCAAATGATGGAGAAATTTCAACTGTTTCAGTTGATGAAATTCCTCAAGATTTACAATCGTTAGATATTGGACCAGCTACGATTGAATTATTCAAAAAAGAATTAGAAGGCGCTAAAACAGTAGTTTGGAACGGACCAATGGGTGTATTTGAAATGAGCAACTTCGCTAAAGGTACAATCGGTGTTTGTGAAGCGATTGCACATTTAGATGGTGCGACTACAATTATCGGTGGTGGAGATTCAGCTGCAGCTGCTATGGATCTTGGATTTGCAGATAAATTTACACATATTTCAACAGGTGGCGGAGCGTCATTAGAATATTTAGAAGGTAAAGAACTACCTGGTATTAAATCAATCTCTGAAAAATAAAAAGGTGGCTATTAAAATGAGAAAACCAATTATCGCAGGAAACTGGAAAATGAACAAAACAGTTAAGGAAGCAAAAGATTTTGTCGCTAATTTACCTGCTTTACCAAGCACGGATAGCGTTGATGCAGTTATTTGTGCACCAGCAATTCAATTAGATGCATTAGTAAGTGCGAACGTTGAAGGTTTAAATATCGGCGCGCAAAACTGTTATTTTGAAGATAATGGAGCATATACTGGAGAAACTTCACCAGCTGCTTTAAAAGACTTAGGTGTTAAGTATGTAGTTTTAGGGCATTCTGAACGTCGTGAGTACTTTGGTGAAACAGATGAAGATGTAAATAAAAAAGCATTAGCTGTTTTTAAACACGGTATGACGCCAATTATCTGCTGTGGTGAAACAGATGAAGAACGTGAATCAGGTCAATTTGAAGCTCGTGTTGGTTCTCAAGTTTCTAACGCATTAAAAGGATTTACTGAAGAACAAGTTAAATCTGCTGTCATTGCTTATGAACCAATCTGGGCAATTGGAACTGGTAAATCTGCTACAAGTGAAGATGCTGAGTCATCTTGTAAATTCGTTCGTTCAGTTGTTGAAAAAGACTTCAATACAGAAGTAGCACAAGCTGTACGTATTCAATATGGTGGTTCTGTTAAACCTGAAAACATTAAAGAATACATGGCAAATGAAAATATTGACGGTGCGTTAGTAGGCGGAGCGTCATTAGAAGTAGATTCATTCGTAAAATTGTTAGAAGGTGCTAAGTAATGAAAAGCCCAACTGCTTTAATCATACTTGATGGCTTTGCTTGCCGAGAAGAGACATTCGGTAATGCAGTAGCTCAAGCAAATAAACCGAATTTTGATCGTTACTACAACAAATATCCACATGAGCAATTAATGGCGTGTGGACTTGATGTAGGATTACCAGAAGGACAAATGGGTAATTCAGAAGTTGGCCATTTAAACATTGGTGCCGGCCGCATTGTGTATCAATCATTAACACGTATCAATAAATCAATTCAAGATGGTGACTTCTTTACAAATGAAGTGTTATTAGATGCGATGAAACATGTAAAAGAACATGAGTCAGCGTTACACTTAATGGGATTATTATCTGACGGTGGTGTACACAGTCATTACAAACATCTGTTTGCATTATTAAAGCTTGCAAAAGAACAAGGTGTTGAAAAAGTTTATGTTCATGCATTTTTAGATGGTCGTGATGTTGGTCAGCAAACAGCATTACAATTCATTGAGGAAACTGAACATCAATTTAAAGAAATTGGTGTTGGACAATTTGCATCTGTTTCAGGTCGTTATTATGCGATGGATAGAGATAAGCGCTGGGATCGTGAACAGTTAGCATATGATGCGATGACATACGGTAAAGGTGTCGAATACAAAACAGCTAAAGCTGGTGTTGAAGCAAGTTATGCTGAAGGTGTTAACGATGAGTTCGTAGTACCATTCGTAGTAAAAGACGAAGAAGTTGGTTCAGAAAATACAGGTGTTAATGATGGAGATGCAATGATCTTCTTCAACTTCAGACCGGACCGTGCAGCACAATTATCAGAAGTCTACACGAATGAGGAATTTGATGGTTTTAAAATGGATAAACGATTAATCGGCATCAAATTTGTAACATTTACTAAGTATAATGATCAAGTGAAAGCTGATGTTGTGTTTGTTAAAGAGGATTTAGTCAATACCATTGGTGAAGTTGCAAGTAAAAATGGCTTAAAACAATTACGTATTGCAGAAACTGAAAAATATCCACACGTGACATATTTCATGAGTGGTGGACGTAATGAAGCGTTTGATGGAGAACGTCGTGTATTAATTGACTCACCAAAAGTTGCAACATATGATTTGAAACCTGAAATGAGTGCATACGAAGTACGAGATGCATTGCTTGCAGAACTTAATAAAGGTGATTTGGATTTAATTTTATTAAACTTTGCCAATCCTGATATGGTAGGTCACTCAGGGATGCTTGAACCTACAATTAAAGCGATAGAAGCAGTCGATGAATGTTTAGGTGCTGTCGTTGATAAGATTATAGAAATGGGAGGCACTGCAATAATTACAGCTGACCATGGGAACTCAGATGAAGTATTAACAATCGACGGAACACCTATGACTGCGCATACAACTAATCCGGTGCCAGTAATTGTAACACGTGAAGATATTACCCTGCGTAGTGGTGGCCGTTTAGCTGATTTAGCACCAACATTAATTGATTTATTAGGTGTTGAAAAGCCTGTCGAAATGACCGGTGAATCATTAATTCAAAAGTAATTCACACTTAGATTAAAAGTATTACTAAAATTAATTTAATTAATTGATTATTCCTGACAAATCGGGAATAATAAAATAGAAAATAAAACAAACAAAGGAGTTTTACACATGCCAATTATTACAGATGTTTATGCACGCGAAGTATTAGATTCAAGAGGTAATCCTACAATTGAAGTTGAAGTATTTACAGAAAGTGGTGCTTTAGGTCGTGCATTAGTACCTTCTGGTGCTTCTACTGGTGAACATGAAGCTGTTGAATTACGCGATGGTGATAAAGACCGTTACATGGGTAAAGGTGTATTAAAAGCTGTTGAGAATGTTAATGAAATTATCGCTCCAGAAATCATCGAAGGTGATTTTTCAGTTTTAGACCAAGTATCAATCGACAAAATGATGATCGCTTTAGACGGTACAGAAAACAAAGGTAAATTAGGTGCAAATGCTATTTTAGGTGTTTCAATCGCTGTAGCGCGCGCAGCTGCTGAATACTTAGGTATGCCTTTATACAAATACTTAGGTGGATTTAACGGTACACAATTACCAGTGCCTATGATGAACATCGTTAACGGTGGTTCTCACTCTGACGCACCTATCGCATTCCAGGAGTTTATGGTATTACCGGTTGGCGCACCTAACTTTAAAGAAGCTTTACGTTGGGGAGCAGAAATTTTCCATAACTTAGCGAAAATTTTAAAATCTCGTGGATTAGTAACTGCAGTAGGTGACGAAGGTGGATTCGCTCCAACATTCGAAGGTACTGAAGATGCAGTTGAAACGATTTTAGAAGCAATTAAAGCAGCAGGTCTTGAACCAGGTAAAGATGTATTCTTAGGTTTCGACTGTGCTTCATCTGAATTCTATGAAAACGGTACTTATGATTATGCTAAGTTCGAAGGTGAAGGCGGTGCGAAACGTACTTCAGCTGAACAAGTAGATTACTTAGAAGAATTAGTTAATAAATATCCAATTATCTCTATCGAAGATGGTATGGATGAAAACGACTGGGACGGTTGGAAAGCTTTAACTGAACGTTTAGGAGATAAAGTTCAATTAGTTGGAGATGACCTGTTCGTTACGAATACTAAAATTTTAGAGCGTGGTATCAACGAAGGTGTTGGTAACTCAATCTTAATCAAAGTTAACCAAATTGGTACTTTAACTGAAACATTTGAAGCAATCGAAATGGCTCAAAAAGCTGGTTATACTGCAGTAGTTTCTCACCGTTCTGGTGAAACTGAAGATACTACAATTGCTGATATCGCAGTTGCTACAAATGCAGGTCAAATTAAAACTGGTTCATTATCACGTACAGACCGTATTGCGAAATACAACCAATTATTACGTATTGAAGATGAATTATTTGAAACTGCTAAATTTGAAGGATTAAACTCTTTCTACAACATCAGTAAATAATAACTTTATAGTCTATACATCGAAAAGGAACGTGACGACGTTCCTTTTCTTTATGTTTCTTTTTACAAGTGAATATGTTAATATAATATGAGTTATTAGAAATTGAGGAGGACCATCAATGAATACTTTACTTACAGTATTACTAATTATTGATTGTCTTGTATTGATCACTGTTGTGTTATTACAAGAAGGTAAGAGCAATGGCTTATCAGGAGCAATTAGTGGTGGAGCTGAACAATTATTCGGAAAACAAAAACAACGTGGTGTTGATTTAATTTTAAATAGAATTACTATTGTTGCGTCTGTTTTACTTTTCTTAATTACAATTGCAATCGGTTATTTTGGTATTTAATAAGGGGTCCGGACACGTTGTTCGGGCTTTTTTATTTTTATTTTGTACTTAAAACACATACAATAAATATATAAGGAGATATTTTTGATGAAAATGAAAATTCAATTACCTAAACCATTCTTTTTTGAAGAAGGCCCAAGAGCAGTGTTGTTATTACATGGCTTTACTGGAAACTCTTCTGATGTGCGTCAATTAGGACGTTTTTTACAGAAACAAGGGTATACATGTTATGCACCGCATTATGAAGGACACGGTGTACCTCCAGAGGAGCTGCTACAGTCCAGTCCACATGTTTGGTGGAGTCAGGTTATAGAAGCTTATGATTTCCTGAAATCAAAAGGATATGATGAAATAGCAGTAGCTGGTGTATCACTGGGAGGCGTATTTAGTTTAAAATTGAGTCAATATCGAGATGTAATAGGTGTTGGGACGATGTGTTCACCAATGCATATAAAGACGACAGGGAATATGTTTGATGGTGTGCTTGCATATGCACGTGAATTTAAAAAGCGTGAAGGAAAGACGCCTGAACAAATTGAGAACGAGATGTCAGCCTTTCATCCAACATCAATGCTTGAAGAATTACAGACGACATTAGCTGAAATAAGACCAACTTTAGATAATGTATATGCGCCTTTATTCGTTGCACAAGGACGTTTAGATACAATGATAGATATTGATTCAGCGAATATTATATATAATGAATCTGAAAGTGAAGAAAAAGAGATACATTGGTATGAGAAAAGTGGTCATGTTGTTACAATAGATATTGAGAAAGAACAATTGTTTAATGACTTTTTAGCATTTTTAGAAAAGCTTGAATGGTCAAATTAAAAAGGAGGCAATATATATGCATCTATTTGAAGAAGAAGTTATTGCATATTTACAATCATTAAAAGGGAATGCAATTACGGTAGAAGATATAGAAAAACATCTTGGTTTAAAAGATGCAGATGCCTTTACTGGACTTGTAAAAACTTTAGTAGCGCTTGAGCAGTCAGGCAAGATCAATCGCACTAAAAATGATAAATACTATATACCGGGTAGTCCGGGAGACTTAGTACAAGGTACTCTAAGTCAGCACAAAAAAGGATTCGCTTTCGTTCGTCCGGAAAATGAGGCGATAGAAGATGTATTTATCCCGCCAAATAAGATCAACAGAGCGATGGATGGCGATACAGTATTAGTGAGTGTGTCAAAAGCAAGTGATGGGCGTAACGAAGGTGAAGTTAAAGCAATACAGAAACGTGCGATAACGCAAGTTGTCGGAACCTATACTGAAGCGAGACATTTTGGGTTTGTACTTCCGGATGATAAACGTATTACACAAGATATCTTTATTCCTAAAGGTAAAAATCTTGGTGCTGTAGAAGGACATAAAGTATTAGTGGAATTGACACAATATGCTGATGGCACGAACAATCCTGAAGGTATGGTTAAAGCAATCCTTGGACATAAAAATGATCCTGGTGTAGATATATTATCCATTATCTATACACATGGTATTAATATTGATTTCAATCCTGCAACTATTGAAGAAGCGAACAATGTGCCGGATGAAATTGAACCACATGATTATAAAGATCGTGTAGATTTACGTGACGTATTAACCATTACAATTGACGGTGCTGATGCCAAAGATTTAGATGATGCGATTAGTGTAGAAAAGTTAGAAAATGGCAATTATAAATTAATCGTTTCAATTGCTGACGTCAGTCACTATGTTACGGAAGGATCAATGCTAGATCAGGATGCATTTGAGCGTGGGACGAGTGTCTATTTAGTCGATCGCGTAATACCTATGATTCCACATCGATTAAGTAATGGTATCTGTTCCTTAAATCCTAAAGTCGATCGATTGACGTTAAGCTGTGAGATGGAAATCGATCATACAGGACGTGTTGTAAATCATAAAATTTATCAAAGTGTGATAAACTCTGATGAAAGAATGACGTATGATGCTGTCAATCAGATATTAGAGCATAATGATGAAATCTTAATACATGAGTATAAACATATTCATGAACTGTTGATACACGCAAAAGATTTAGCTGATATATTAAAACAAATGCGTGTAAATCGTGGAGAAATTGATTTCGACCTTAAAGAAGCTAAGATTTTAGTAGATGAAGTAGGTGTGCCTAAAGAAGTTGTTATTCGCGAGCGCGGATTAGGTGAACGATTAATTGAATCATTTATGTTAATGGCCAATGAAACCGTAGCCGAACACTTTGCAAAATTAAAAGTACCATTTATTTATCGAGTCCATGAAGAACCGAAAGCAGACAGATTAAAGCGATTCTTTGAATTCATTACAAATTTCGGTTTAATCGTTAAAGGCGGTACTGAAAATATTCATCCAAAAACGCTTCAGAATATCGGTAAAGAAATTAAAGATAAACCAGAGGAATTAGTTATCTCTACACTTATGTTACGTTCAATGCAGCAAGCGAAATACTCTGAACAGAATTTAGGACATTTTGGACTTTCTGCTGAATACTATACACACTTTACATCACCAATCAGACGTTATCCGGACTTAATTGTTCATAGATTAATCCGCAAATACTTAATCGAACATTCAATGAATGAAGAACAAAAAGCAATATGGGAAGACAAGCTTGTTGATATCAGTGAACATACTTCTAAACGTGAACGCCGTGCGATTGATGCAGAACGTGATACAGATGATCTGAAAAAAGCAGAATATATGATTCAACATTTAGGTGAAGAGTTTGAGGGTATTATTAGCTCTGTTGCTAACTTCGGAATGTTTGTAGAACTTGAGAATACAATCGAAGGTATGGTACATAACTCTAATATGACAGATGATTATTACCACTTTGATGAACGTCATATGGCGATGATTGGTGAACGTCATGGTAAAGTGTTTAAAATCGGTCAAAAAGTAAAAGTAAAAGTCGTGAATGTAAATGTTGATGAACGCATGATTGATTTTGCGATAGTCGGTATGGACATGGCTAAAATTGAAAGTAAAATACGTGAAGTTAAGATTAAAGCTGAACGTAAAAGTGGTGGTAACAATAATAACCAAAAACCACGTAAAAAAGGTCGTGGAAAAGCGGCTGGCGAAAAGTTTAGTAAAGCAGCGAAGAAAAATGGTGGAAAGAAACCATTCTATAAATCCAAAGCAGTGAAAAATGCAGGTAGAGGCAAAAAGAAATAGAGGTGAAGTTATGCCAAAAGGTGACGGAAAGACATTAGCACAAAATAGAAAAGCAAGTCATGATTATACCATTGAAGAAACATTTGAAGCGGGAATTGTGTTACAAGGGACAGAAATTAAATCGATAAGACGCGGCAGTGCGAACTTAAAAGATTCTTACGCAAGAGTGTATAACGGTGAAATGTATGTGTATAACATGCATATCGCACCGTATGAAGAAGGAAATCGATTTAATCATGATCCTTTGAGAACACGTAAACTGCTTATGAAACGTAAACAAATCGATAAATTGTTTGGTCAGACACGTGAGCAGGGTTATGCGTTAGTGCCACTTAAGTTATATATTAAGAATGGTTACTGTAAGATGCTTGTAGGACTTGCCAAAGGTAAGAAAGACTACGATAAACGACATGCATTGAAAGCAAAAGAAGCGAAACGTGAAATGGATCGTGCGATGAAAGAGAAATACTAACTACCGGAGAAATTCGGTAGTTTTTTGTTGTGCAAGTAATAAATATTTTCCAGTGCAAAGAATTAATGAAGTAATCAAATTCTATTTAATATATAAAAGAGCTTATACCCCTTAAGGTATAAGCTCTTCTTTATGTATGGAGACGGCGGGAGTCGATTATTACAATATTGATAGTAATTAAAAAATGCTCAAAGCACTGATATAATAACGTTTTCGATACCTAGCACAATAGCAATATATCGTATAAATTATAAGTTTTAATCAAATTTGGGGGAACGATTAGCCCTCTAAATTGATAGTTTTTTTACTGTTATCAAATTTAGTATTTAAACCCTCTTTGAATACAGTAGCATACTTAATATTTGGCTTACCATCTTCAAGTGTGAAATGATATTTGGCTACTGGTTCATTATCTTCTTTTATCGTTAGATCCTCACCAGCAACAACAACTGCATAATTTTGAACATCACTAATTATAAAATTCCATTCTGAAAAATATTCAATATCAAATTTATTAATTCTGTTTTTATCCATGAGATGCATTATCTCTTTTTGAGTAGACGGGTACAAGTGACCGTATCGGGTAGTTACCTCTACAGTAGATGAATGACCAAGCCTAGATGCAACTATCATTGGACTAGCACCATTATTTATTAATAAACTAGCGTGTGAGTGTCTGAACTCATGAAGTACGATACGTGGTATATCATCACCTAATGAGTCGAGTACAGTCTTATACCATCTATCAATAGTGGACTCACTGAAAGGCTTTGTAAACGTACCAAACAACACATAGAAGTCTTTATATACGTTATGTTGCTTATACCATTCCTGGTATTGCTTTAATTCTTGCATTATATGGTCAGGAAGATATACATCACGAGTTGATGCCTTTGTTTTAGTCGTTGTAATTGTACCGTGGTAGTCCGTTTTATCTATATGGATATAACCCTCATTCCAATTAATATCATTCCATGTCAACGCTCTACATTCACCCTTACGACATCCAGTCCAATAGAGAAGTGAGAAAAACATTCTATGTTGTAAAGATGGCACAGCATCAATAAATGTATTGAATTGGTCAAGAGTCCAGTATTCTAATCTCTTATGTGACTCTATCTCAAAGTTACCAACTAATGATGCTACATTCTTCTCTAGTCCATGATAGGTGATAGCATGGTTTAATATCTGTACCAGGAATACATGCATCTTCTTTAGGAACTCACCACTATAACCCTCTTTTAACTTCTTATTCTGAAACTTCATAATGAGTTTGGTATCTATCTCAAATACATCAGCTTTATTAAAGAATGGCAGTAAGTGATTATTTAAATGCGTTTTAAGTGCTTTGATGCTGGATGCTTTACGTCTTGCAGAATACCATTCAAGATATTCATTGGCTAACTCATCAAAGGGGAGTTTATTTATCTTACCAATGCCCTCCAACTCATCAATAAACCTATTACATTCTTGTACTGCATCTTTACGCATTTTAAAGCCACTTCTTGAAATCTCTTTACGCTTACCAGTTACATCATAATATTTAAGTCGGAAGTAGTAAGTACCACGCTTTTCATCCTTATGAATGTTATGTGAGATTTTTAGATCATGCATAGGCTAGTCCTCTATTTTTTCTGTTAAAAGTAACTCAGTTAATGAATTTTTATCAAAATGATTAAGGTTGTCTTCATTCGTAAGTAAGTTAAATAATTCTGTAGAATTGCTTATTTTTCTAAATTTACTTTGCAAATATACATCTATCAATTTTTTTATAGTCCTTATATCTCTGTTATCCAAAGTGTTGTAGAAAAACATATCATTTTCATTCAGAGATATTTTATTTTTAATATTTTTACGAAATATATAGGAACGGCCATAAAAAATTTCATATTCATTTTGAGTTAATAACCATTCGAGATCTAAAAATGGTTTGTCGACAATATTAAAAGAGGAAGAATTCTTGTTTAATAACACTTTGTTTTCATATATGTCTTTTTCTTTAGAAGTTGAGTTTTTTATTTTATTTTCCATGTCTGTGATATAAAAGTCATTAAATTTAGTAAATATAATATCCAAATCATTTTTCTTTAAATCGCTATCTTCAGCGTTTAAGAATTTTTTTAGTATTTCTTTAATTTCATAATCAATTAATTCAGAAACATCATCTACATTTTCATATTGGTTTGTTAATGAAATTAAATTCTTTTTAAAGCCTTTTAATATGTTATAGAGGTATTTTTCAGTAGGGAAATTTCTTTTGCCATTTTCTAATTTACTTATGTAGGCAGTAGAAACGTCAGATAGATCCGAAAACCTTTTAACTGATAAATTATAATACTCTCTTTCATTCTTTAATAATTCTCCGAATTTCATTATATTATCACCTCATTATTATATTAACAGAAATTTTGTACTTTGGGTACAAAAATATAAGTGTTGACAATATGTAATGTATATTATATTATTAATTTGTACTTATAGTACAAACAAGTAAACATATACAAAAAGCAGAGGTGATAATATGAAAAATCAATTCAGTACGATTTTAGGTTCTCAAAAGAAAACTATGTCAGACGTATACAAAGCCACTAAGATTAGTCGCACAACGTTATCTGGATTATTCTATGAACGCACTAAAAACCCAGATACACAAACAGTGATGAAGATATGTGAGTATCTGGATATCACACCCGATGAATTTTTCGGAATTAAAAAAGAGGAGGGATAACATGAGTAAACATTGGCAGTTGTATATTTTGAGAAGTGAGGCAGGTAAAAGTCAAAAAGACATGGCAAAGTTACTAGGTATCTCACCTAATCGCTACTTATTACGTGAAAATATGAAAGCAGATTTCAGTTTGCCAGAGGCTCAAAAACTTGCAGAGTACTTCAATGTATCACTTGATGAACTATTCCCACCTAAAAATGTAAAGGAAGTGGGATAGATGAAATACGCAATATCATTTTTAATCTATACGATCATTACAATGCTTATTATGGTGAATTTAACTGATGAAGTAATTGCATTATATTGCTTGTACTTTTCAACTATAGGAATGGTACTCATAGCAACAGCAGGAATTATAAATTATGAAGAGAAAAGAGGATATTAAACATGACAGACAAACAAATTAAAGAGATTTACAAATTAGCAGATGTATTAGAAACGATTACTAATAATGAAGTAGATTTATTTGAAAGCGAAATTAAAGTAGGTGGACAAACATTCAAAGTTGAATTAGAGCCATTAGAGTATGCTCAAGTAGTGGCAAAAGGTGTAAGTAATGCATTGATTGAAGTAGTAAATATGGAGGATGAAGAGTAATGGATATTAGAGATATGAAACTACAACTCGAAATGTTGCAATTAAAAGTTAATGCTTTAACTGACCATGTTTATGATCATCTATCACAAATAGAAACATCTATTGAAATGGATTGGATAGAGCCTAATCCAGTAGCGAAACGCTATTTAATCGAAAATATGAGAGATATTTATATCACATCTACAGTTGCATCAGATATTGAAAAAGATGTTGAACGTTTATATGAAGAAATTTGCAAAGAAAAAGCCAGTACATCTCTAAACTTTGGCGAGTCAGATGTACCAGCAACGAACGAACAATAATGAAATTGTTCAACTGTATATTATATATGAAAGTTGGTGTTTTTATAAGTGAATACACCTAATTATAACATGAATATGATGTTGAATGTATATAAAAATCAGTATTCAAATACTTATATAGGTAGTGAGTTGGTTACATTCGACAAGTTAGTTGAATGGCTAAAAATGACTATTATATCAAGTGATAAATTTAGTAACGGTACTTTCATTATTGGTGACATGAAAGAGGATAAGCACAGGAATGATGCCAATGTGATTAATCGACACGCACTCACTATAGACATTGATGATCTAGCACCAGGAACAACAGTTATAGATGAATTGAAAGATAGGTTTAACTTCTCTTACGTTCTATACAGTACGCACAATCACGAGCTACAAGCCCCACGTTATCGCTTGATAATACCATTAGATAAGCCAATAACAAAGAAATACTATAAGCCAGCTTTACAGCTATTTGAAAAGCAATTAGGACTAAATTTTGATGATAATGCTTTTGATTGGTCTAGGTGCATGGCTAGAACTTCATTAAAGACTAAAGAAAGCGAGTTTATATTTGAGTATCAGCATACTTATTTTCTTAATACTGAAAAGCTGATTGCTGGATTAGATGTGGATGAAACTATAACTATCGATTATTCAAGTATGAAACGTGACAGCAGTCATTGGGATGCTATTGGATATGGTGGTTTAACTGATGGAGATGGCAGAAACAACGCTTTAGCATCAATCACAGGACATTTAATGCGTAAGAATGTCGATATAAACCTTATTGTCGGTTTACTCACTACCTGGAATGACAGCAACAAGCCACCTCTACAATTAAAGGAATTTGAGAGAACTGTTAGATCAATAATTACTAAAGAATTAAAACGCAGAAATGGAGGTGCTTAATATCACAGAAACTGAACAACTTAAAAAAATAGCATCCGAATTGATGCAGGTACAAAAAGAAACAGGAACTCAGGAACTTATACCGAACAAATTTAATATTAATAGTAATGGTGCATTGTCGATATTGAAGAAATATATCAAAGATGAAAAAACAGGTGAACAAGTACCAAACTATGAATACGTGGCAAAAAACTTTCCTAGAATTGAGGGAAAATTTAGAGATGTTGAAACTGATGCACTATTCTATGTGATCTCTTTTAATGATGGTGGTAAGCGTATATTTAAGCGTGTTAAAGCCACTACACTTACTAAGAAAGCTGAACTATTAGAGTTGTCTTCTTATGGACTGGATGTATCAGATAACAATTATAAGAATGTCATGTTATTTCTTTCATTGATGCAGGCAACTAATGAATATATTGAAACGCAAGCATCAACACGGATAGGACATATCAAAAACTATTTTATTATTCCTAATGCAAAAGATGAAGATATTAAGCTATTCATCGAGGATGTATCATATCAGAAAATGGCAGATGCATTTAAAAGTAAAGGAACTTTAGAAAGCTATCAAAAGAATGTGTTTGAACTCATCAGAGACGAGCCGACAGCAGTTGTTACGCTTTATGGTGCTTTAGGTAGTGTATTACTTAAAGAACTTGATATTGAGCCATTCATATTAGATTTAAGTGGTAAGACATCTACAGGCAAGACAACAATACTTAAACTTGTTGCGAGTTGCTGGGGAACTGGGGAACTGGTGAACAGTTGGAACTCGACACAGGTCGCAATAGAACGTAAAGCATCATTTTATAATTCATTTCCTTTGTTGCTGGATGATACACGAGCAGGCAACCCCCATGTTATTAAGAATGTGATCTATAGCCATTCAGTCGGACACGACAAAGGTAGAGGAAACACTACCAGCATCAATAAAGAGAATAGTTGGCAGTCGATTTTAATATCTACTGGTGAGAATGCCATAAGTGAATATAGTGGTGGCAGAGGTGGTGCTGGTGCTAGAGCAATCACTATAGAAGATGAGCCATTTCAAGAGCCACGTTTTAATGAATTATATTCAGCTATATCAAAAAACTATGGCACTCTAGGGATTGAATTTTATAAACAGTTTGCAGATAACAAACAATTATATGTAGATCAATACCAGTATATATGCAAGAAATATCATAGTAAATCAAATAATAATGAAGTGCTTGAAAGACTATCTCGAGCCTTTGCATTATTGGAACTCACAGGCACGATATTGAACGACATTAAAGGCTTTGAACACAACTACAGCGACTATGTAGAACAAGCCTACAAGTCAATGCTAGAGCAAAATAAGGCTATTGATAAACCTAAGGAACTACTTATATCAGTACTGGAATATATGGATAGTCACAGGGACAACATTTTGTATGCTGGTGAAAAGTTTGGTAGAGGTGAGATAGTCGGAATATACAAAGACAATTATCTTGCAGTGATGCCACAGACACTCAAAATGTTACTAGAAATTGAATTACAAAAGACGTTAAAAGAGTGGCAGTCTAGAGGTTATCTAATTACAGATAATAATAGAACTGTAAAACAAGTTAAGCAAAGTGGCAGAAGGTATACAGCGTACGCAATTAGAAATTCAACAATTAATGAATTTGGATTTGACTTTAAAGAAGAAAAAAATGATTTTCCTTAAAGGTACAACTGGTACAACGTGAGTACAACATATTATTTGTATAACGTTGTACCGATAATCGTTGTCATATCAACGGTTAAACAAGATAGTACAACAAGTACAACGTAATTTTTAATAATATATATAACTTTTTATACTTTTAAGTAAATAGATAGATTAATAAATATATAAGTGTATTTTAAAAAAAGCGTGTACTTGTTGTACTATTCATTCAAACCGTTGGGAGAGTAAGGGTAAACGGTACAACAAAGACGTTGTACCTCACGATATTAGTGTTGTACCGTTGTACCTTTTTACCACCAACACATATAAAGTGGCTAAACTGTTATGTATTCTCCTTATCCACACACATATTAATATCCACACACATAAACACGGAGGAATTAATATGAAAACACTAGAAATAAATCAACAAAAATTAGAATTAGATGCAAAGATGAGCCAGGAACACTTAGATGTATTAAATATCATTAAGGAAAGCAAAGATGATGCAATCACAAGAAAGCAGATTGTCGCAATATTAGGCAAAGATGCAACTTATTTCAGACAACTAAATGACATTATCACTGATCTTGTTGTCATATTCAAAGAGCCTATCGGAAGTAGCTCAATTAAATATAAAAATGGTTACTTCTATTGTAAAAATGAGAATGATTTTAGGATTGCTAGAAACTCACTAAATTCTAGAGTCGATAAAATCAGGGAACGTGAAAGAGTACTATATGAATTGAGTAAGAATAAGTAACATCCGTTGAATGTCGGGAGACGTGCAACATTCCATTTTTCCTTATCCATTTATCCACACACATAAATTTTATTAATAAAAATAATGAAAGAGGTTGAAATATGAAGACACAGTATTTATTTGATACACATGAACAATTAATTAATGATAATTCAATGGTTATCGCTGATTTACAGGAAAGTATTAGAACGAAAAAGGGTGACTTAGACACATTTAATAAGCAGTATGAAGAGTTTATTAAGAATGGTGATGATGACAAAGCAGATAAGTTATTTAGTGAAATTGTTAAGGCTGAAACAGATATTAAGATGACACAAAAGAAGTTAGAGACTAAACGTCCTATCTTAAAAAATAAAGAGATAGATAATGCTATTGAAGTATGTACTCATCTTAAAGATTTACCGAACTTATATAAAGAAGAAGCTGAAATACTTAAAGATGAGTATATAGAGGCTAAAAAGAAGTTAGATGAAGCTGAAAATAAAATAAAAGAATTAAATAGAGAATTTGATAATGAATATCAAGATTATGTTGATTTATTTGATGAATACCATGGAGATTATCCACATGTAAACAAAGATTTTGTTGAAAGAGCAAAAGCGAAAGGTATAAGTAAAAACGCTGGAGAATTTCCTTTGAGAAAAAGTACATCTGTAAGAATAATTAATTTATATGAACTAAATAAAGAAATTGGAGGCAATAATTAATGAAAATTGAAAACTTAATACCTTCAGATTTTAGTAATCTTAAAAAAGCTTTGGAATCACAAGGAGTATACACTGGAACGATATTTAATGCTTTGGCACAAGATATAGAGCAAATACAAAATAAAGTAATGACAGAATTTGAGATTGACAAGAGCGAACTACAGACATAGAATTTAGAACTTAAACAAAAGTTGCAGGACTTTGAACATTCAGGATTGGAGACTAATTTAAACGGTAATGAGCGAACAAAATCGTTTTCTGAAAAGGTTAGAGAGAAAAGAGTAATAGGTAATAGTAAAAGTGCTGGTAATGAATACGAGAACTTATCATTAGCTGAAAAAATAAGAAGAAAAAGAATTATTTAATAATTAGGAGGAAATATATTATGAATCATAAAAAATTTACAAACTTAAGAAAAGTATTAGAGGACAAAGGAGTGAGCTTTGACATACCAATTATGTCGGCTATTGATAGAGATATTGAACAAAATATTAAGGGATTAAGTGATGTAAAAGAATCACAGAAAGAAGTAAATAAATCTAATACAGTAAATTCAAACGAACCGTTTTCAAAGTCTGTCGCTGATAAATTTAGATCTAAGAGAATAATTTAATAAATAGTTTGGCTAGATTGAATAAAATCAATTTAGCCATTCTTTATAAAATGAGGTGGTAAAGTGCAATTAACTGAAAGGCAAAGACGATTTGCAGATGAGTACATCAAAACAGGTAACGCATATCGCTCGTGTATTAATGCTGGATATAGTGAGAAATATGCTAAGTCACAAAGTCATTTATTATTGGAAAATGTGGGAATTAAGACTTACATAGACGAAAGACTAGATGCTATTAAATCTTATGAGATTGCAGAACAAAAAGAGATATTAGCATATCTTACAAGAGTAATGAGAGGACAAGAAACTGATACGGAAGTTATACCTATATCAGTTGGCAAAGGTATGCAGGAATTGAGAGAGATTGAAAAGAAAGTAGATTCTAATATTCGTGTTAAGTCAGCAGAGTTATTAGGTAAACGTTATGGTACATGGATAGATAAGCAGGAAAACACTAATAGCGTTATTCTTATAGATGTTGGCGAATATACAGAAGATTATCAAAAGCATGTTGAAGAAATAAGTGAGAAACTGCCTAACAGTACCATATTGATAAATGATGTACCTTTGGAGGACTAATGAAACAAGATTATAAAATTAATGAGAACGGTAAAGTAGTTATTGAATTGATAGCTGACAATTTTAAGCATATTGGCAAGAAAGGAAAGTTTAAAGGCTGGATAAGAATTGAACGGACAAATTATAATATAGAATTTAATAAAGTGGATGAAATTAATGTATTAGCTTACTGTCCGATATGTAATGAATTAAATAAAGCATTATATTTAGATCCATTTGATGAAACACCAGCACATGATAATGAACCGATTTGTTATAAATGTTGCAGTATTTGAATGATTTAGTTTAAAAATCGTAAGGTTTTGTAAGGTAGAGCCATAAAAACAGGCAAGGTTTAGGAAAGGTAATCTACTATTGAAATTCAAGGTATCCAAAGTTTTACCAAAGGTTAGCAAAAGATTAAAGTAAACGAGGTGATTATATGCAACCTACAAGATTAGATGGCAAACCTTATACTAAAGAAGAAATAGAGGTAATGTATAAATCAGCAATTAAAAGAGAAGGTGAAAAACGTCACAATAAATATAAACTTGATGATAACGCTACAAGTGAGAGTTTTTTTAAGTTTGTTGATAGAGAAGTTGAATGATTAGAAAAAGGGCTAGATTAGGTATAGGTATGTACAACTTATAAAGAGGTGATTTAATGAAGTTAATCAGATTCACCAGCACACACATTTATACACCATATAATAAAATAACTGAATATGAGTTATTAAGAGATTATTCACCTAATAGCATTAAATTAAAGATTGCTTTCATGAATATGCAGATCAATGAAATGTATCATTTATCAGTAAGCCATACTACAACAAGTGACACATTCGGAATAATTACAGTAGGATGCAAAGTTGAGGCTTTAGCACTATGGATAATTGAGCAGAAAGAGTCATTAGAGCGATACAAAGTTAAATCTAATACAAATATGCAGATATTAAAAGAATGCTTGAAATACTACTCTAAAATTGAACAGAGGGATATTAAGCGTTATCTTATATCTAACGGAAATTATGGCAGAGTTGATTTAATTGAACAGTTAAGAAAAGATATATTTGAGTATCGTCTTAAAGGCTATTTAGAGCGTGATACAGAGCAAGTTAAAGCAGAGGATATAAAACCCAATGGAAAGTGTTTGATTGCAGTATGAGTAAGGAAAAACGGGAATTAAAGAAGTACATATTAAACTATCATAAACAGATAGAAGATGTTGAAATTGATGATCATATGCTGGAGGATGAAATATTTTTCTCTTTAGATGATGTAACTGATGTAGATTATAATGAAGCACTTGAACAGGTTACTAATATAGCAGATTCAAATACTATTAATGTGCTGATTGAGAAAGTACAAGAGATAGCGACTGAAAGAGAAGAGGCTATATTCCTTTGTTTCTTGCAGGGTAAGGATATTGAAGAGATTAAGCGTATATTTATGCTAGGTGAGGCAATGCTTAATAAACATCTTGATAGAGTGATTGATAAAGTGTTAGAGGGTAGCCATTAAGTTGGTTATTCTCTTTTTATTAAATGTGTCAAAATTGTGAACAAAATATGATTAATTAATGTCAAGTAATTTAAATAAACTACTTTATGTATTGTTTTCGATATATAAGAGGGTATATAATTATTGAACAATTAATATTACAAACCATAAAAAAAAGGAGATGTTTAATATGACAGTAAGAATTCCATCTAAAGAATCTTTGAATATTAAAAAGCCGTCTCAAAGAGCTATCACAGAAATTAACAAACGTATTTCAGAAGGAAATAAACCAGTAAAAAAACCATTTCCTTATACTAATCTAGATTTCGTTACTATAAAATAAAAAAAAGAGTGATTTTTTGAATAAATTAAATCTTATCAATGTTAGAGGTATGTCCAAAAATGACATACCTCTATATAAATGCTCAAAATCTGAAGAGATAGATTATTTTTTAAATAATGAAGCATGGGAATATTCGAGACCAGACAAATTAATAAGCAATACTCACTATTTAATGATTGATGACAATATTGCAGGTTATTTCACTATATCATTACAGACTTTTAAAATGCATAGGACTAAGAAGAAAGAAATTAATATTACTAGTTATCATCACAAGAATGGTGAATATCAAGTGTTATATCTTAATCTTTTTGGTTTGGATGACAACTTTAAGAAAAAAACACTAGATAATACTGATATTAAGGTAAGTAATTATTTGATGTTCCAATTTTTTTTAAAAGCAAGTAGTATTTTAAATACTGTACCCTTTGCGTTAATAGTGTTGCAAGCCGAACAACCTTTACGTAAATTTTATGAGGGATATAAATTTGTTTATGTAGAGAAACATAGAAGTGGAAGAGGCATATACGTCTTACCATCATCTATTATTGATAATTTTTTCGATATGGAAGATCCGGAATATCCATTTTACGAACTTTTAAACTATTTACAAAATAATATAGAATAATTCCACCTTAAATTAACGTTTTGGTGGTTTTCTTATGCCCTATTTTAAGCGACTTTACGCACAATCACCCACGATATAAAAGTTATCGTGCTTAAAATCGGAATGTCAGAACACTGTAATTTACATAAATCATTGAAAAACAATCTTTATATCATTATGATGATTGTAATGGAAGATAATTCTATATGATATTACTTTGTGAAAGGGATGTTATTATGAATAATAAAAGCTACAAACTAAAAGAATTAGATGTAATTTTGATGGTAGTTTGTATGGGAATAGGTGCATTTCTAGGTTTATTAGCATATACACAAAACTGGTTAGGATAATAGTATTTTTAAGGTGGTATTTCATGTATAAAGAGCCAAATAAAAGAGATTGGATAATATTTATTGGATTAGTAATATTACTGTTAATAGGTTTCATTTTAGAAATATATTTGAGATTGAACTAAAAATCATACGCATTATATAGATTTCATTATGCATAAAATATTCATTCAAAGCCCAGTACCGAACACTCAAAAAGGCTTTAAATCAACAATGTATATTTTATGTATAAAGCTAAAAATATGCGAACACCTTAAACTGTTGATATGATTTGTTTTCATAAATATTTTCGTTTACATAATTAAATATTATCGGAAGTTAAAATGAATACCGTATACATTATGTAAAAATGGATATACCAATCTAATAGTATCTAATGAAAAAGAATTTACATTCAAATATCACATTACTAATGCTGGTATTGAATTAATGGATGAATTAAAAGAATACATAGAACACTATTAATATGGAAGAAACTCAAACAACTAAATGGCTACATATCAACGTGTGCTGGGGGAAAATTGGGGGAATACTGGGGGAACAAAAATAAAAACCCTTTAGCAACAAGGCTAAAAGGCTAATGTATGGAGACGGCGGGAGTCGAACCCGCGTCCAAAGATCCTGCAATTGATACTTCTACGTGTGTAGTCCTGTTATTGAATTTCACGATACATCTGAAAACGGACATCCGAATGTATCGCTAGCCCGATTAATCTCTTACGAACAGACTCCAGGCGGAAGTGTTCGTCGTATCCTACTAAAGTTGAACCTCTACATCAGGCACATAGGCGATGCTTGAGAGAGGTGCAGAGTGCGATTAGGCAGCTACTGCGAAATTGTTTGTTTTGCCAGTTATTATAACTGTTGTGTTGATAACGAAGACAACCCTCCGACACGCTATACCAACCCAAGTGACCCCTGTCGAATCCGTAACGCCCCCGAGATAGTATGAATAAAATAACTAGCATACTTAAATATAACAAATTGAAACACATATTTCAATAATAAAGCATAATACCTTATAGGTACTATGCTTTATTATGGATATGAATGGTCTTATCATTTTCATCAATAGATACGATAATCTGATTATTATTGTTCATATTTTTAAAAGTGATATTATCTTCACTATCTTTAGTGAATTCGATAACGTCCATTATGCTATGGCTTTTGTATATGGGTTTTGTAATCGCGATATAGTCTTCGTTTTCTACTAAACGAATGGCTATCTTCGTGTGGTTATCTATTTTCCATCCTGGTAACGTTTTTAAATCAAATAGTGTTTTCATTATTATCCTCCATATATTAATCACTATGCTTTCCAAATTAAATTCTTGTGAACTTATAATATGGGTATAATTGATACAATTTATTAATCAAGTAAGGTAAAATAGACTTAAGAGATTGTTCAATAATTAACAGCACTTATCTATTTTACCATACTTTCACTTTAATTATTGGATGAATAAGAGGAGGACTTATTTTGACAGAGCAGAGTAGTGCAATTCCAAAGGTAATATTGACGTTATCAGATGTACAGAACACAGATGATAAAGTGATTAAAGAAGCGATTGAATATATCGATTATTTCGATGTCGTTGAATATCGAGCTGACTTAGCACAAGGTTCAATTGAATTTTATGAATCTGAGATTGCTTTTATAAAGAATAAGTTTCCATCAAAACAAATTTTATTTACATATCGCACAGAAGATATGAATAACAAGACAAAAATTACGATGGATGCTTATTTTGAACTTATTAAAGAAGTGATAGAGAAAAAGTTATGTGATATTATCGATTTAGAATTGATGATGTACGAAGACTATATGGATAAATTATTGGTTTTGGCACGTGCGAATAATATTTTAGTGTTAATCAGTCACCATGAATATGAATTCACTCCACGTATTAAAGATATGCTCGCGATATATAATCGCATGATTAAACTAGATGCAGATTACTGTAAACTAGCGGTTAAACCGAATGATGGTAAAGATGTGCTTAACTTAATGTCAGCAGTTTATGAAACAAAACAAAACTGTAATTTAAATATTATCGGTATAGCAATGGGAGAAATTGGAAAGATTACACGAGTGGCGTGTGGGATATTTGGATCATCTATGACCTTTGGCTATGTCGGCAATCCAGTTGCACCAGGCCAAATTCATATTAAAGATTTACATGATCAGATTGTACTTTATAAGTCATGATTTACAAATTAATGATACTTCTTTATAATTGATAATGGTTATCATTTATGAGGAGGTATTTTTTTGGAATTAAAAGATGCGATAAAAAATAGAAGAAGTATTAAACAGTATGTCGATACAACTGTTGAAGATAGCGCTGTAGAACGTGCGATTGAATTAGCGACATATGCACCTAACCACGGTATGCGTGAACCTTGGCGCATTGTGTGGGTGAAAAAAGAAAGATTAGAAAACTATGCTCAGACGTTTGCTGACGTTGCATTTAAGAATAATGCAGAGAAAAAAATTCAGCATGTAGACAAAACAAAAATACTTGCTGGTATATTGTTAGTCGTTGGTCCACGCGATCGACGTCAAAAAGAAAATTTAGAAGATATTCTTGCGATTGGCGGTTTTATGCAGACGCTTTCATTAGCTTTATATGAAGAAAAGATAGGGAGCTGTATTAAAACACAACCACCTTTACTACACCCAGAGTTATCAAAACATCTAGGTTGCGAGGCTGATGAAATGATTTATGGAGCGGTTTATTTAACAGCTCAAACGGAATCAGAATATAAGCCACGAAAGAATAATAATTTAATTTCAACATATTAAAAAAACCATCCATTTCATCAATGGATGGTTTATAAATTTAAAATTTTATTTTAAGTTCTCGGCTAAAAATGCTTTAACTGATTCAGGTGTTTTTGCGTTAGCAGAATGAAGATGTGCTAATTTTTCACCTTTTTCAAAGATAAGGATACTTGGGATACCCATTACTTCATTCTCATCAGCAGCTTCAGGTACTTGGTCACGGTTGATTTTATACCATGTATAATCATTGTATTCATCTACAATAGGATCAATCCAGAAATCCATACGTGTACAATCGGGACACCAATCTGCAAAGAATTTTACGATTACTTTCTCATCTTGATTTATAATTTCTTTAAATTCTTCATATTGACTTATTGTTCTCATAATTATTCCCTCACAGTGTTTTATATAATTTATTTATATGATAATTATATACCTTTTTAATAAATTATTAAACGATAAGGATTGCAGTTGTAACCTTTAAGAATAATTGTTAATATTAGGTTAAATTAAGAAGGAGGCCTATGATGATAAAATTTTATCAGTTACCAAATTGTAGTACATGTAGAAAGGCAGCAAAATATTTAGAAACACATGGCGTTAGTTTTGAACCTATCCATATCGTTGAACTTACTCCCACGGCTGCTGAATTTAAAGCGATTGTAGAGCAGACAAATGTTGATGTTGATGCGCTTTTCAATAAACAGGGTGCTAAATTTAAAGCATTAAACCTTAAAGAAACATTAAGCGAAAAGTCAGATGATGAAAAGTTTGAATTACTTGCTTCAGATGGTATGTTAGTTAAAAGACCGTTAGCTGTTAATGGCAATAAAATTACTTTAGGCTTTAAAGAAAAAGAATATAGCGATACTTGGTTATAAAAATGATTGAATAAACGCTTACAATGTGTCATTATTATAGTGATAGTACTTTAATTAAACGGAGGGTTTATAATGTCAAACTTAAAATTTTCAAAAGATCACGAATGGGTAAAATCAGAAGATAATGTTAAAACAATCGGTATTACAGATTTCGCACAATCTGAATTAGGGGATATCGTATTCGTTGAATTACCAGAAGTTGGAGATGAAATCGAAGTTGGTGCTCCTTTTGGTAGCGTTGAGTCAGTAAAAACTGTATCTGAATTATATGCTCCTATCTCAGGCAAAGTTATTGAAGTTAACTCTGAATTAGAAGATTCTCCTGAATTAGTAAACGAATCAGCAATGGATCAAGCTTGGATGATTAAAGTTGAAGCTGACGATGCTGCACTTGAAGAATTAATGGATCAAGCACAATATGATGAAATGATTAACGCATAAATGGTATAATTTCCTTGATAATAATTTATCAAGGAATTTTTTTATTATCAAATTGCTAAAACTGAATACAATATGATAAAAAGGTGATGGACATGTCTGTAATTACTAAAGTTATCGTTGTAGAAGGAAAGCGTGACAAACTAAGATTACAAGAAGTATTAACGGAACCTGTACATATTATATGCACCAATGGCACGATGGGTATCGGAAAACTGGATGATATGATTGAAGATTTGTACCATCATAAAGTTTATATTATGACCGATAGTGATAAAGCTGGACGTAAAATTAGATCTTGGTTTAAACGCCATGTGAGTGAAAGTAATCATATTCATATTGATCCGAAATACGGTGAGGTGGGTAATTGTCCACTAGATTATTTAGCAAGAACGATGATGAAACATCAGTTTGATGTAAAACAACAATTGATATGGAAAGGTAAGCCCGCGCAATATGAACTTAAATCAGCTTTTGCAATTTGAAATTTCAGATCAACCATTTATTCTATTTGGATATACCCCGTTTTGTGGTACATGTAAGCTTGCAGAAAAGATGTTAGATATTACTGCTGCATCTCTAAATATACCCGTTATAAAAATTGATTTAAATTATTATGAAAATTTAAGTCAGTATTATGAAATAAAAAGTGTACCTGTGCTATTGTTTATTCGTAATGGGATAGTCGAAAATATTTCTTATCAATTTGAGTCCGTAACAACTTTGTATGAAAATTTAAATTTACTGTTGACGAATACTTCAAATTGACTTAAGATAAAGAACATATTCATAAAACAACTAAATAAACTCTTATCCAGAGTGGTGGAGGGATGTGCCCTATGAAACCCGGCAACCGTCAATAATGACATGGTGCCAATTCACATAAAGTTATATTAACTTTAGAAGATGAGAGAGTCGAAAATAGATAATTATCGTCTTTCTTATGTTCACATAGGAGAGACGTTTTTTTGTTAGGAGGCCAAATTTGATTACATTAAACAATGTTGTAAAGACATTTACAACAAAAAAAGGAAATATACAAGCTGTCGATAACGTAAATCTTGAAATTCAAAGCGGTGAGATTTACGGTATTATTGGTTTCAGTGGTGCCGGGAAAAGTACATTAATTCGAATGTTTAACGGATTAGAATTACCGACGAGTGGTGACGTGATTGTAAATGGCAGTACCATCAATAAACTGTCAAAGCAGCAACTGAATAAAGAACGTCAAAAAATATCAATGATATTCCAGCATTTTAACCTACTTTGGAGTAGAACGGTATATGACAATATTGCATTACCTCTTGAAATAGCCGGCGTTAAAAAGAGCGACATTAGTCCTAAAGTGAAATCTTTGATTAAACTTGTTGGATTAGAAGGCAGAGAAAATGCTTATCCATCAGAATTGTCAGGAGGGCAAAAACAACGTGTAGGTATTGCCCGTGCATTAAGTAATGATCCTGACGTTTTACTTTGTGATGAAGCAACGAGTGCTTTAGATCCACAGACGACAGATGAAATTCTAGAACTATTAGTTGATATCAATAAAACGTTGAACTTAACCATAATTTTAATCACCCATGAGATGGAAGTTATCCGCAAGATCTGTCACAAAGTAGCTGTAATGGAGTTAGGGAAAGTGGTTGAAGAAGGATCAGTGATAGAAGTATTTAATAATCCAAAAACAACTATCACAAAACGTTTTGTACGTGATGATATCCAGGATAATGAAACTGAGACTTCAATCGAAGAGATTAAACAAGCATATCCACATGGCAGTATCCTGAAATTAAAATTTGTTGGCTCTTCAACTGGCCAGCCTATCGTAAGTAAAGTAATTAAGAAGTACGGCATCGAGATGAATATCTTAGCAGGAAATGTTAAACATACTCAATCAGGATCTTTCGGTAATTTAATTGTTCATGTTAAAGAAGTTAACGGATCACTTCAACCTATCGCTGAAGAATTAAAAAGCCATGGTGTTGAGATGGAGGTAGAAAGACATGGATAATTTTATTAAAACATTGACAGATATGTTAAGCATGAAAAATGTGGTATGGGCAGATGTATGGACTGCAACCGTTGAAACTTTATCAATGACTTTTATTTCTGCAATATTCACATTTATATTTGGGTTAATTATCGGTATTATATTGTTCTTAACTTCTCGCAGTAAGTCAAAAGCAGCACGTGTATTTTATAGTGTTACAGCTTTTATCGTCAATTTATTCCGAGCAATCCCATTTATTATCTTGATTTTATTGCTATTTCCATTTACAAATTTAATCATGCAGACAATCAGTGGAGTAAAAGGAGCACTGCCAGCTTTAATTATTGGTGCGGCACCTTTCTACGCACGTCTTGTTGAAATTGGATTGAAAGAGATAGATAAAGGTGTAATCGAAGCTGTTGAATCAATGGGCGCAAATACATGGACATTAATTAAAAAAGTATTAATTCCTGAAAGTTTACCAGCAATTGTATCTGGTATTACAGTCACAACGATTGCACTCGTTGGTTCTACAGCAATCGCTGGCGTTATTGGTGCCGGTGGTTTAGGTAACTTAGCTTACTTAGTTGGATTCACAAGAGGACAAAATGACGTAATTTTTGTTTCTACAGTAATTATTTTAATTATTGTATTCCTCATTCAATTCGTCGGTGACATTATTACGAAGAAAGTTGATAAACGTTAATTATCCAGAATGGATTTTTATAAAAATAATACAAAAAAGAGGAGCGTTAAAAATGAAAAAATTATTTTACGTATTTCTTACTGCATCATTAATATTAATTCTTGCAGCTTGTGGTAATGATAAATCTGACGACAACAAAACTTCAAAGTCAGATGACAAAACGATCACAGTAGGGGCTTCACCCGCACCACATGCAGAAATTTTAGAAGAAGCAAAAGCAGCACTAAAAAAAGAAGGTTATGATTTAAAAATTAAAATCATCAATGACTATACAACACCAAACCGTATGTTATCAGAAGGTGACATCGATGCGAACTACTTCCAGCATACACCGTATTTAGAAACTGAGAAAAAAGCTAAAGGATACAACATTGAATCAGCAGGAAATGTCCACGTTGAACCAATGGCGGTATATTCAAAAAAAGTGAAAAACTTAGATGAATTAAAAAAAGGTGCAACAGTGTATGTATCTAATAACCCGGCTGAAGAAGGACGCTTCTTATCATTCTTTACAAAAGCAGGTTTAATTAAACTTAAAGACGGAGTAGATCCTGTAAAAGCGACATTTAAAGACATCGTTGAAAATAAAAAAGATATTCAATTCAACAACAAACAAGCAGCAGAGTTTGTTCCTAAAACTTATAACAATGGTGAAGGTGATGCAACAATCATCAACTCTAACTTTGCTTTAGCAAATAAATTAAATCCAGTTAAAGATTCAATTGCAATTGAAGGTGAAGATTCTCCATACGCAAATTTAATTGCAGTGCAAGAAGGACATAAAGATGATGCTAAGATCAAAGCATTAGTTAAAGTATTACAATCAAAAGAAATCCAGGATTTCATCAATAAAAAATATGATGGAAAAGTAATTCCAGCAAAATAGTAAAAAAATGAGATTAAGACATTTGTCTTAATCTCTTTTTTTATTAATGTGAAGATGATATAGAATGAAGAGTTAGTTTGGAAGAGATTTTTAAACTATATTGAAGATTAAGGTTGTATTCATGTTTCTTTATTTTCAATCAAAAGACATATTTTCTCACTGATTAAAAATATTTAGCCCGATTAATTTAACTAATATCTTATTTAGGTTATAATAAGTACTGTGATTTAAGTCATAGGTCTTTGACCTCAGATTAAAATTATTATAAACTAGATAAGATGAAATTATTATATATATCGGAGGGAATTCAATATGGTATCAGTTTTAGAAATTAAAGATTTACACGTTTCAATTGAAGGGAAAGAAATTTTAAAAGGTGTAAATTTAACGATTAAACAAAATGAAATTCATGCAATCATGGGGCCTAATGGTACTGGTAAATCAACTTTATCAGCAGCAATTATGGGTCATCCTAAATATGAAGTTACGCAAGGTGAAGTTTTACTTGATGGCGAGAATGTATTAGAAATGGAAGTTGATGAACGCGCACAAGCTGGTCTTTTCTTAGCGATGCAATACCCATCAGAAATTTCTGGTGTTACGAATGCAGACTTCTTACGCTCAGCAATTAATGCTAAACGTGAAGAAGGTAATGAAATCAATTTAATGCAGTTCATCAAGAAATTAGACAAAAATATGGAATTTTTAGAAATGGATTTAGATATGGCACAGCGTTACTTAAACGAAGGATTCTCTGGTGGGGAGAAAAAACGTAACGAAATTCTTCAATTAATGATGCTAGAACCTAAATTTGCAATCTTAGATGAAATCGATTCAGGTTTAGATATCGATGCATTAAAAGTTGTATCTAAAGGAATTAACGAAATGCGCGGAGAAAACTTCGGTTGCTTAATTATCACGCATTACCAACGTTTATTAAACTACATTACGCCTGACTTCGTACATGTTATGATGCAAGGTAAAGTTGTTAAATCAGGTGGAGAAGAGTTAGCGAAACGTCTTGAAGCTGAAGGTTATGACTGGATTAAACAAGAGCTTAACATTCAAGATGAAACAATTAACGCGTAATACCTGATAATTAAATAGGAGGAAAATGTGATGAGTACAATCGATGTAACAAACGATATGATTAAAAATTTCTCAGCATCACGCAATGAGCCAACATGGATGGCAGAATTACGTGCTGACGCTTTTAATAAATTAAATACAATTGAAATGCCAAAACCAGATAAAACAAAACTTGATAAATGGGTCTTTGATGTTCACCATAAAGCAATCAAAAGTGATGTCTATGCTTCAACTGATGCTTTACCTGAAGCGGTTAAAAATTTATTGGATATGGAGAATGTAGAAAACCTTATTGTGCAACATAACAATACACCTGCATTAGTAAAAGTTGAACAGTCTTTAATTGATCAAGGTGTAATCGTAAAAGATATTGAAACTGCATTAATTGAAAACAGTGATTTAGTAAAACAATACTATATGACTGAAGCTGTAAAAGTAGATGAACACCGCCTGACTGCATTGCATGCTGCTATGATGAATGGTGGTCTATTCGTATACGTTCCACGTAATGTAGTTGTTGAAAATCCAATTCAATATGTAGTATTACATGATAATGCAGATGTAAATATCATCAACCATTTAATCATTGTTGCTGAAGAAAGTGCTGAAGTAACATATGTTGAGAACTATTTATCAACTGTAGAAACAAAAGATGCACAGTTAAATTTAGTTTCTGAAGTTATCGCAAAAGATAATGCTAAGATCACTTACGGTGCCGTTGACTTTTTAAACAAAGGATTTACAGGACATGTGATTCGTCGTGGTATGGCTGCAAAAGATGCAACGATTGACTGGGCTTTAGGTTTGATGAATGATGGAGATACAATCAATGATAATACGACTTACTTAAATGGTGACAATTCTAAGAGTAATTTAAAGATTGTTGTAGTAGGTCGTGGAGAACAAAAATTAAACTTTACAACTCAAATCATACAATATGGTAAATCTAGTGAAGGTCATATCTTAAAACACGGTGTAATGAAAGATTCAGCATCTTCAATCTTTAATGGAATCGGCCACATTAAACATGGTGGTACAAAAGCAGACGCACAACAAGAATCACGTGTATTAATGTTATCAGAGAAAGCACGTGGAGACGCTAACCCGATATTATTAATCGATGAAGATGATGTTACAGCAGGACATGCAGCTTCTGTAGGCCGTGTGGATCCGATGCAATTATTCTATTTAATGAGTCGCGGTATTTCTAAACAGGAAGCAGAACGTTTAGTCATTCATGGTTTCTTAGCTCCAGTAGTAACTGAATTACCAATTGAAGCAGTAAAACGTCAATTAACAGACGTTATTGAAGAAAAAGTAATGGGTAAATTATAAAATACAGTTTTGAAAGGTCTTGATACAAAATGACCAGCTTAAATGTTGAAGCAATCAGAAAAGATTTTCCGATTCTAACTGAACAAGTAAACGGAAAAGATATCATTTATTTAGATTCATCAGCGACTAGTCAGAAACCTTCAAGTGTAATAGAGAAAACAAAATATTATTATGAGCATATGAATGCGAATGTACACCGTGGTGTACATACTTTAGGTACGCGTGCTACGGATGGGTATGAAAATGCACGCGAAACAGTACGCAATTTTATCAACGCGAAATATTTTGAAGAGATTATATTCACACGCGGTACGACAACAGCAATTAATACTGTAGCACACAGTTATGGTGATATTGCGGTTAGTGAAGGTGACGAAATTGTCATTACTGAGATGGAACATCATGCAAATTTAGTTCCGTGGCAACAACTTGCGAAACGTAAGAAAGCAGTGCTTAAATATATTCCACTTGAATCAGATGGCACGGTTACGTTGGAAAATGTACGTGCAACAGTTACAAGCAAGACAAAAATTGTTGCAATGGCACATGTTTCTAACGTTCTAGGCATAATCAATGATGTGAAAAGCATCGCTGAAATTGCACATGAAAATGGTGCTGTGATGGTAGTTGATGGTGCGCAGGCAATACCTCATATGAATGTTGATGTGACTGATTTAAATTGTGACTTCTATGCGTTCAGTGGACACAAGATGCTTGGTCCAACAGGAATCGGAGTTTTATATGGTAAAAGAGAATATTTAAATCAAATGGAACCGATTGAATTTGGTGGAGATATGATTGACTTTGTAGGCTTACAGGACTCTACATGGACAGAATTACCGACTAAATTTGAAGCGGGTACACCGCTTATCGCTGAAGCAGTAGGTTTAGCTGAAGCTATTAATTATTTAAGTAACATTGGCATGGACAATGTGCTAGCATACGAACATGAGCTTACGGCATATGCTTATGAAAAGATGAGTGAAATTGAAGGTTTAGAAATTTACGGTCCAACTGTAGATAAACGTGCAGGATTAATTACTTTTAATTTAGAAGGTGTACATCCGCATGATTTAGCAACTGCATTAGATTCACACGGTATTGCGATTCGTGCAGGGCATCATTGTGCACAACCTTTAATGAAATGGTTGGGACAGTCCTCTACAGCACGTGCAAGTTTCTACATCTACAACACAAAAGAAGAAGTAGATCAACTTGTTCAAAGCTTGAAAGAAACAAAGGAGTTTTTCAGTTATGAGTTTTAATAATTTAGATCAACTTTATCGTTCTGTCATAATGGATCATTATAAGAATCCTCGTAACAAAGGTGTTATCGAAGATGGTGCCTTAACAATAGATATGAACAATCCAACATGTGGAGATAGAATTCGTCTTACACTTGATATTGTTGATGATATTGTGCAGGATGCAAAGTTTGATGGTGAAGGTTGTTCTATCTCAATGTCTAGCGCATCAATGATGACTGAAGCAATAAAAGGTAAGACAATAGAAGAAGCATTAAAGATGAGTGATGAATTCTCTAAGATGATGCTTGGTGAAGATTATGAAATAGATGAAGAAGCTGGAGATATTGAAGCACTTTCTGGTGTAGCTAAGTTTCCGGCGCGTATTAAATGTGCGACACTTGCCTGGAAAGCATTAGAACGTGGCACAAAGAATGAAAACTAAAAGGAGTGAATGAAATGGTTAAACAAGCACCCGATGTTGGTGATTACAAATATGGTTTCCATGATAAAGACGTTTCTATTTTCCGTTCAGAACGTGGACTAACTGAAGATATCGTAAGAGAAATTTCAAAGATGAAGGAAGAGCCACAGTGGATGTTAGATTTCCGCTTAAAATCTTTAAAACAATTCTATAAAATGCCTATGCCGATGTGGGGTGGGGATTTATCAGAATTAAACTTCGATGAAATTACGTACTATGTAAAACCATCTGAACATACAGAACGTTCTTGGGACGAAGTTCCTGAAGAGATTAAACAAACATTTGATAAATTAGGTATCCCTGAAGCGGAACAAAAATATTTAGCTGGAGTATCAGCACAATATGAATCTGAAGTTGTATACCATAATATGCAGGAAGATTTAGAAGAACAAGGCATTATCTTTAAAGATACAGATTCTGCATTACGTGAAAATGAAGATATCTTTAAAGAGCATTTTGCTTCAGTAATTCCACCGGCAGATAATAAATTTGCTGCATTAAACTCTGCAGTTTGGTCAGGTGGATCGTTCATCTATGTACCAAAAGGTGTAAAATTAGAAACACCGTTACAAGCGTACTTCCGTATTAACTCTGAGAATATGGGACAATTTGAAAGAACATTAATCATCGTTGACGAAGGCGCAAGTGTACACTACGTTGAAGGATGTACAGCTCCAGTTTATACGACGAATTCTTTACACTCAGCTGTAGTAGAAATCATCGTTAAAAAAGATGCATATTGCCGTTATACGACAATTCAAAACTGGGCAAATAATGTATTCAACTTAGTTACAAAACGTACATTCGTTTATGAAAATGGAACGATGGAATGGATTGATGGTAACATCGGTTCTAAATTAACAATGAAATACCCTGCATGTTACTTATTAGGTGAAGGTGCACGTGGTATGACATTATCTATCGCCTTAGCAGGTAAAGGACAAGTTCAGGATGCTGGTGCGAAAATGATGCACATGGCACCAAACACTTCTTCAACTATCGTCTCTAAATCGATCTCTAAACAAGGCGGTAAAGTAGTTTACCGTGGTATCGTTCATTTCGGACGTAAAGCGACTGGTGCGCGTTCAAACATTGAATGTGATACATTAATCATGGACAATGAATCAACTTCAGATACTATTCCATATAACGAAATGTTAAATGATAATATTTCTTTAGAGCATGAAGCGAAAGTTTCTAAAGTATCAGAAGAACAGTTATTCTACTTAATGAGCCGTGGTATATCAGAAGAAGAAGCGACAGAAATGATCGTAATGGGCTTCATTGAGCCATTTACAAAAGAATTACCAATGGAATACGCAGTTGAAATGAACCGTTTAATTAAATTTGAAATGGAAGGTTCTATCGGTTAAAATATAAATAAATGCCTAAGACGCTATGTCTTAGGCATTTTTTTCTGTGTTGTAATATTTACCAATGAACTGCTGTTTGTCGTTAAATAAAGTCGGATAACTTAAAAATCCGACCATCACACTTGAAAGTGTTGCTGCTGTCAATAATAAGAACAGAATAAGTAATTGGAATTGTGCAGCAACGATAGGATCTGCCCCACCGATAATTTGTCCGCTCATCATTCCGGGAAGTTGCACGAGCCCCATTGTCTTTTGGCTTTCGATTGTCGGTATCATTGAATTTTTTATAGATGCCATAAGCACTCTATGAATGGCTTGTTTTGGATTTCCTCCAAGTGAGAGAATTAATTCGATTTGTTCTTCATTTTGATCAAGTTCACTTAAGAAACGATTGAGAAATAGTAGCGATAATACCATTGCATTACCAATCATCATTCCGCTAATCGGTATTACATAACGCGCTTCAAATGGTATGATATGAAAGCCTAGTAGAATGGTTTGCGTTACTACTTCTACTGTGATTAACGTCAGCACGATCTTCCAGGTGATACCTTTTATTCCTTTTCCTTTTTTTATAATATTTTGCGTTGCGGCTGTAATCATTAATAATATCATCAGCAGGATGTAGATTGGGTGATTGCCATCAAAAACGAAAGTTAGTAAATAACCGATGAAAATAAGCTGAATTGTACTTCTAATCGTTGCGATGATAATATCTTTTTCAAGCCCGAGTTTCAATGTATAACTTAAGACTAATGGTATCAGTACGAATATAAGTGTTAATGCCAGTTGTGTTAATGTCATTCTATTTCTCCTTTCAGAAAAGCATTCAAGGTTCCATTATTGGATTCAAATAATTGACTTGCTTCACCTGTAGTAACAACTTCACCATCTTTAAGCATGCAGTAGTAGTCTGCAGCCCGTTTCGCCTGATCAACGTCATGCGTTATCCAGATAACCGTGACGTTATATCTTTCATTGATTTTGTGAATCAATGCTTCTACTTCACGTACACTTCGTGGATCTAAGCTCGATGTAATTTCATCGAGTAATAAGACTTTAGGCTGGTTAACTAATGTTCGTGCGATAGAAAGACGTTGACGCTGTCCTCCTGAAAGACTTTTTACATTTGTATTGAGGTCAATTGTATCTAAATTTAGCTGGTCGAGCAGTTTCGATGCTGCTTCAACGGGTAACTTCTGATTAAAAAGCGTTTTAGGTAGATTGATATTATCGTATACTGTGCCTTGTATCATTGGTGCACTTTGAAGTGCTAATCCAATTTGTTTTTTCAGCTCAACTAAATCAAGTGATTGAATAGATTGATCATCAATTAATATATCACCAGAAGTTGGACTGATTAATCCGTTGATCATTTTTAAAATAGTCGTTTTGCCGGCACCACTGGGACCGATTAAAGCGGTGATCTTACCGGAATGAAAATTTGTCGATACATTTTTTATAATATGTTTATCATTAACAGAAAAATTTACATCATTAAGGGTAATGGTAGTCATAAGTTCTCCAATCTATATTTTGATAAGTTTATGATAAAATAACAGTTAGGTGATGAAATGATATATATAGGACTTACTGGTTGGGGAGATCATGATACATTATATGCAGATCTCACAAATAAAAATGAAAAGCTTTATCATTATGGTGCGCATTTTCCGATAGTTGAACTGGACGCTACGTATTATTCTGTTCAACCTGAACGCAATATTCAAAAATGGATAAAAGAAACACCGGATAATTTTAAATTTATCGTTAAAATTCATCAAGCACTCACAGGACATGCTGCAGTAGAAGATTTTGCTGCATCGAGAATGGAGCTCATTGAACAATTTAAAACAATGCTTCAACCTATATATGACGCTGGAAAGCTTGGATGTTTACTCATTCAGTTTCCACCTTGGTATGATTGTACTACAGTAAATATCAATTATATTATTTACTTGAAAAACCATTTTAAACAATTTCCTATTTGTATTGAATTTAGAAATGATAGCTGGTTTACAACTGACATGAAAGAACATACACTTAATTTTCTATATGAACATCAATTAATCCATTCTGTATGTGACGAACCACAAGCGGGTCATGGCAGTATACCATTCGTAAATCGTATCACACATGAGGATGCGCTTGTTCGCTTTCACGGAAGAAATGTTGGCGGATGGACGAAAAAAGATTTGTCTGACCAGGAATGGCGAGATGTACGCTATCTTTATGATTATAACGAAACTGAATTAAAATTTTTAGCGAAAGAGCTTCAAATTCTCGATCAGAAAGCCAGAAATGTATATGTTGTATTTAATAATAATTCAGGTGGCCATGCAGCCGGCAATGCGAAACGGATGTGTGAAATTTTAAATATCGAATATACAGGTTTAAACTTTAAACAACTAAAACTTTTTTAGGAAGTGTTGAAATGAGTATGACTGCAATTTTTGTTTTAATATTTTTAGGTTTATTTTCAAGTATTATTGGCTCAATCGTTGGTATCGGTGGTGGTATCATTATTGTGCCGGCATTAATATATTTAGGTATGGAAATTGGATTAATAGATGGTATTACACCACAGAAAGCGATTGGAACATCTACTGTGATTTTAATTTCAACAGGTTTATCAGCATCTCTTGGTTATATAAAAAATAAACAGGCAGATCTTAAAAATGCTGTTATCTTTATGGTGGGTATTATTCCCGGAGCATTAGTAGGTGCTCATTTAAGTCAGTATTTAACGATTCACCGCTTTAATCTTTATTTCGGTATCTTCTTAATTATTATGAGTATTGTTTTAATGGTAAGGGATAAAATAAAACCGATTAAATTCTTCCAGAATAAAAAATATGAAAAATCATATACCGATATAAAAGGTGATACTTATCATTATAGTATTGCACCAATACCAGCTGTTTTATTAACATTTCTGGTAGGATGTTTAACAGGTCTTTTTGGAATCGGAGGAGGGGCTTTGATGACACCTCTGATGATCATTATCTTTAGATTTCCGCCTCATATTGCAGTAGGCACGAGCATGATTATGATTTTTGTATCAAGTGTCAGTGGCGCAACAAGTCATATAATACAAGGAAATATTATATGGCCATATGCAATTATACTAATTATTGCTAGTTTTATTGGTGCAAAGATCGGTGTGCAGATTAATAAGCGCATGAAATCAGCTACAGTTGTACTGATGTTACGTATTATATTAATGCTATTAGGAATATATTTAATTATTAAAAGCTTCACTGGATGATAAGGAGGCAATTGAATGGATATAAAAATATTTCATACGAATGATATGCATAGTTATTTATCAAACTATAAGAAAATCACACGATATATTCTGGACATAAAGTCAGAATCTCAAAACATGCTTTATTTAGATTTAGGTGATCATGTTGATAGAAGTCATCCATTTACAGAAGCAACGCTTGGTCAGGCAAATGTTCAGTTGTTAAACGAAGCGCAGGTGGATGTCGTAACACTTGGTAATAATGAAGGAATTACTTTAAATTTTGAGGATTTCAATCGACTTTATCAGAATGCAAATTTTAAAGTGACATGCTGTAATTTATTTGATGAAGCTGGACATTTACCTAACAATATTGATAAATCTGTGATTTATGAAAAGAATGGTATCAAATTTGGTATCGTTGGTGCTACGGCGGAATTCACACCTTTTTATAAGGCTTTAGGATGGATTGTTACTGATCCGATGACGGCTATTTCAGAAGAAATTCAAAATTTACGACCGAATGTCGATGTCGTTATCGTTTTAAGTCATTTAGGTAAATTCTTTGATAGAACGCTTGCAGAAAGTCATCCGGAAATCGATTTGATTCTCGGTGCACACACACATCATTATTTTGAACATGGTGAGCAAGTTAACGGAGTTCTAATCGGAGCTGCAGGAAGATACGGTGAGTACTTAGGGGAAGTTACATTGTCTTTTGATGGTAAGAAGCTTGTGAATAAAAAAGCGAGATTAATTAACACAGATGATATACGTAATACTGAAGATGATTATTATGCACAAGGTAAAACGTTATTATCAGAACCGATTACAGAAAGGCAAATTGATTTACCGAGAAGATTATATAGTGCATCATATACGACATACATATTAGCGGATAAACTAATGCAATTTACTGGTGGAGAATGTGCGTTAATCAATACTGGACTTATCGTTAATGGATATACCGGCAATCAATTTACAAAATATGAACTGCATAAAATGTTGCCACATCCGATTAATCCTGTAAAAATTACTTTGACCGGACGTGAGTTAAAAGAAGTGATAAATGTTAGTCAACAACATGAATATAAAGATGAGATCGTTAAAGGG
The DNA here is from genome assembly GCF_024205965.1 of Macrococcus epidermidis. Taxonomy (NCBI): domain Bacteria; kingdom Bacillati; phylum Bacillota; class Bacilli; order Caryophanales; family Staphylococcaceae; genus Macrococcus; species Macrococcus epidermidis. The sequence continues at coordinate 789,380 of NZ_CP073819.1, forward strand.
TTTGGTTTTAGAGGCGATTTATTTGGTATGTATGTATTACATAATATCGGATACATACAATCACAGCAAAGATATTTTATTGGTACAGAAGAAATTGATAATCATCAGAATTACAAATTAGCAACATTAGACATGTATACTTTTGGCCGATTCTTCCCACAGTTTGTTCAAAATGAAAAAGAATATTTCATGCCTGAATTTTTGCGTGATTTAATGCAAACAGCAATTGAAAATAATGAGTACAATTTTTGAACAATAAAATCTTAGAATTTCAAAATAATAACTTTATGTTATAATTGTAGAATAATTAATTGGAGGGATTGAATTGGCGACTAAGAACGAAGAAATCTTAAGAAAACCCGAATGGCTTAAAATTAAGTTAAATACAAATAAGAATTACACTGGCCTGAAGAAAATGATGCGTGAGCATAATTTAAATACAGTTTGTGAAGAAGCAAAATGTCCTAATATTCATGAATGTTGGGGTGAACGTCGTACAGCTACGATTATGATTTTAGGGGCAGTTTGTACGCGTGCATGTCGTTTCTGTGCCGTTAAGACAGGTTTACCCAATGAACTTGATTTAAACGAACCGGAACGTGTTGCAGAATCTGTTCGTCTAATGAATCTTAAACACGTTGTAATTACTGCAGTTGCACGTGATGACTTAAAAGATGGCGGTTCTGAAGTATATGCTGAAACGATTCGTAAAGTACGTGAAGTAAATCCTTATACAACAATAGAAGTCTTACCATCAGATATGGGTGGAAGTTTTGATAACTGGGAACGTTTAATGAATGCACGTCCTGATATTTTGAATCATAATATTGAAACAGTGCGTCGTTTAACGCCAAGAGTTCGTGCGCGTGCGAAATATGATCGTTCATTAGAAGTATTACGTCGTTCAAAAGAATTGCAACCAGATATTCCTACAAAATCAAGCTTAATGGTTGGCTTAGGTGAAACTTGGGAAGAAATTTTAGAAGTTATGGATGATCTACGTGCAAATGATGTTGATATTATGACAATTGGTCAATATTTACAACCTTCACGTAAGCATCTAAAAGTTCAAAAATATTATACACCATTAGAGTTCGGTAAATTGCGTAAAATAGCAATGGAAAAAGGATTTAAACATTGTCAGGCTGGACCGATGGTACGTAGTTCTTACCATGCCGATGAACAAGTTAATGCTGCTGCAAAAGAAAAACACAGACTAGGTGAAGCTGCAAGCGAGTAGGTGACTTATGATTATTAACGTGAATCAACATTACTTTCATATTATAGAAAATCATAAAGATGCATTTAATCAGGAAATGTTCGAAGGACGTTACTCAGAAATTTTAGACCGATATCCATATATCGTAGGAGATATCGGATTTGAACAATTAAGGTTAAAAGGATTCTTTGATGATAAGAAAAAAGGTGCAGATATTAGTAAGAGATTTTCTGCAATTCAGGATTACTTACTAGAATACTGCAATTTTGGATGTGCCTATTTCGTGTTAAAACGTTTAACTGAAAGTGAAGTTGTGAAATTAACACAACCAGAATTAATAACAGATATAGAATCAAATGAACATGATGATCTTACTGAAGTGATAGTTGAAGAGGAAATAGAAGATAGCGTTGTAGATGAAGTTGCTGATGATTCAAAACCGACTGCCGACAATGAAATTGCAGACGAAAGTCATCATGCATTAAAAGAAAAGAATATGAAGACATTTAGTAATTTCATTAAATAAAAAAAATTCCAGCTTACTTCGGTAAGCTGGAATTTTTTAATGGATCACTTCGTTAAGGAATTCAGTAATTTCTATAGCATCAGCGTCATTAATGCCAAATACATGGGCAATATAACCTTCTTCATCGAGGTCATCGCGACCAATAATACCGAATTTATTCGACTGAGTATTGAGCACAATCGTTTTGCCATAATGTCTATCTGTTTGAATCAGTGCTAAGTCATGTCGATTTTCACCAACAAAGCTTACAAATCGTATATTTGCCTTTTCAGTATCATCGTATAAAAACATATCTATCATTAAGCATTCCTCCAGTAATTTTATTATACATGTTGTGTATTGCTTTTCAAAATTTGATAGAATAGTGGTGGAGGCGATCAGATGTATTTTGTAGATAGAGATGAATTAGAAGAAAAACTCGTGTATATTGATAAGTTATCAAAAGAAGTAGTAAATTCTGAAGGATTCGCATTAGAACGTGTATGTCATATGCTTATAGAAGCAGTTGTTGATGTAGGAAACATGATTATTGATGGATTTGTTATGCGTGATCCTGGTAGTTATCAGGATGTCATTGATATTTTAGAGATGGAAAAGGTGATTTCTTCGATATCTAAAGATGAAATTAGTAAGACATTACCTACACGTCAATGGTTTGTTCGAAACTATACTGATATTAACCATGCAGAAGTAAAGCGTATTTTTATGGAGAACATCAATGCCTATCAAAAATTCAAAAACGATGTTGATACGTTTATAGCAAATGAACTTGGTCCTGTATCAGCATTTGGGAAAGGTAGTAAAAATGAAAAAATATAGTGGATACTTATTAGATTTAGATGGCACGATGTATGCCGGAACAGAAGTCATTGAAGGTGCTAGAGAATTTATTGCCTATTTAGCGAATAATAACTTACCTTATTTATTTGTAACGAATAACGCATCAAAAAGACCGGATGAAGTAGCAGATAAACTTTCTAAGATGGGATTTGTAGCACATGCTGATAACGTAGTGACAAGCGCGATGGCTACAGCATCATATATAGCTGATGAAAAACCTGGGGCAACGGTCTATGTTATTGGTGGAACAGGTATTCGTCAAGCCTTAGAAGATGAAGGTTTAGAGATCAAAGAAGATGAACATGTAGATTATGTTGTAATCGGTCTGGATGTAGATATCAACTATGAAAAATTATCGATCGCTTGTTTAGCTGTACGAAATGGTGCGAAATTTATTTCTACTAATCCAGATACATCGATTCCAACTGAACGTGGTTTCTTACCTGGTAACGGTGCATTAACAAGTGTTATCACTGTTTCAACTGGCGTGGAACCTAAGTTTATCGGTAAACCGATGCCTACAATTATGAATAAAGCTGTTGAAATGATTGGCCTGGATAAGTCAGAACTTGTTATGATTGGTGACTTATATATGACAGATATTATGAGTGGTATTAATAGTGATATCGATACACTTCATGTACAGACAGGTGTATCAACTTATGAACAGGTTATGGCTGAAGCGGTACCACCAACTTATAGTGTTAAGAACCTATTAGAAGTAATCGACATGTATGAAGGGGAATAATATGAAAGTATTGATTACAAGAAGTATTCCAAAGCATTATGTTGAGCAATTAGAATCTGTTGCAGAGGTAGAAGTTTATCCAGAGACGATTAAACCGATGCCAAGAGAAGCATTACTAGAATCATCAAAAGATAAATCTATTGTTATTTCAATGCTAAGTGATACTATTGATAAAGAATTTATCGATAATAACCCGGACCTTAAAGCAGTGATCAATCTTGCCGTTGGTTATGACAATATTGATATCGATTATGCACGTAGTAAAGATATAACGGTATGTAATACACCTGACGTACTTACAGAAACAACTGCTGAACTCGCATTTACTTTAATGTTTGTAACAGCAAGACGCATCATTGAAGCAAATGAATTAGTAAAAGAGGGTAACTGGGTTGGATGGTCTCCTTATTTACTTGCCGGACTTGATGTGTATAAAAAGACAGTCGGAATATTTGGTATGGGAAATATCGGTACGGCATTAGCGAAACGCTGCATCGGACTAAACATGCATGTTCAATATCATAACCGTAGTGAAAGCGAAGCTGCAAAAGCACTTGGAGCAAATTATGTATCTTTTAATGAATTACTTGAAACAAGTGACTTTATCATATGTACTGCACCATTAACTAATGAAACAAAAAATATATTTAATAAAGATGCATTTAAAAAGATGAAATCAAGTGTGATATTTATAAATATTGGTCGTGGTGGGCATGTCGTTGAAAATGACTTACTGGAAGCCATTCAAAACGAAGAGATTTATGCAGCAGGGGGTGATGTATTAAATAACGAACCTGTAGGGAAAGAACATCCATTTCTATCTGAAAAGCGCATTACAGTGCTTCCGCATATCGGAAGTGCAACAGTAGATACGAGAAATGCGATGATTGAGCTGTGTATAAAAAATGCTGAGTTAATTATTGAAGGTAAGAAGCCTGTAAGTGAAGTGAAAAATAATTAAAAGAATGATCCATTATCAGGATCATTCTTTTTTAGTGATTATATTACTATTAAATTTCTATTTTTCTGTCTTTATTTTCTATTTTATCGGGAGACTGTAAAAAGGCATTTGATTCAATTTCAAAACCTAAATCTTCGATGATCTGATAATCTTCTTTGTTCGGTTGACCTTCAGTTACTAAATAATCACCAACAAAGATAGAGTTTGCAGCATACAAGGCAAGAGGCTGTAAAGAACGAAGGTTGACTTCACGGCCGCCTGAAACGCGAATTTCTTTCGTTGGATTAACAAGACGGAATAAAGATAAAATTTTTAAGCATTTATTTGGAGTCAGTTCATCTTTATCTTCAAACTTTGTTCCCTTGATTGCATGTAAGAAGTTTACCGGGATACTATCAGCATCAATTGCTTTAAGTGCAAATGCCATATCAACGATATCTTCATCTGTTTCCCCCATACCACAAATTACGCCGGAACAAGGTGAGATATTATTAGCTTTCATAATTTCAACAGTATTTACGCGATCTTCATATGTATGTGTAGAAACGACTTCTTCATGATATCGTTTACTCGTGTTGAGATTATGGTTATATCGATCTACGCCTGCAGCTTTTAATTTTTTTGCCTGCTCATCATTCGTTAATCCAAGACAAGCACAAATTTTAAGCTGTGGATGATTTGCTTTGATCGCTTCAACAGCGTTCGTAACTCGGTCTACTTCACGGTTTGTAGGCTTACGTCCACTCATAACGATGCAATAAGTACCTACTTTATTTTTAACTGCACTATCTGCCCCTTGAATAATCTTATTCTCATCGACTAAAGCGTAGGGTGTACAACCTGTTTCATTTTTATCTACTTTGATTGATTGACCACAATAGCCACAGTCCTCCGCACAGAGACCACTTTTTGCATTTAAGATCATATTAAGTTTTACCTTGTTTTGATAATAGTGATAACGTACTTGGTAAGCATCATTTAATAATGATAATAAATGATGGTCAGGTGTTTGTAGTATTTGGAGTGCTTCTTCTTTTGTTAACGTATAGCCATTAATAACACTTTCTGCATAATTCAATTTTAGTCCCCCTAATAATTAGTTAACTAAATTATATCATAGGTTTACAATAGGTGGAGATTAAATGAGTAGTAGGTCATAAAATTGATTTAAGTTATTTATTTATCAATCTCATTTATTTTGTATTAAAGATATAGCGGAATTGATAATATTATTGTCAAAATACCGCTAAAACGGTCAAAATAAAAAACCGAGACAATAGTCTCGGTTCAAATTATCATTAAAATACTTGTTCTACTTCTACTACGCCAGGTACTTCTTCAAGTAACGCGCGTTCAATACCAGCTTTTAATGTAATTGTTGATGAAGGGCAAGTACCACATGCACCTAAAAGGCGAAGTTTAACGATTCCATCTTCAACATCTACTAATTCACAATCGCCACCATCTCTTAATAAGAATGGACGTAATTTCTCTAATACTTCATTCACAGCATCAAACATTGTTTGTTGTTCAGTTGTCATTTTAACTCCTTTCGAGTAAATGTAGTGGTTTACTCTAACTTTTTTAGTATAATCAATATAGCATATAAATACGATAGTTTAAAGGGGGATGTATTATAAATGATAAATGTTATCATTTACGGCGCTGATGTTGTATGTGCAAGTTGTGTAAATGCACCGACATCTAAAGATATTTATGACTGGGTTCAACCGAATTTAGATCGAAAGTTTCCGGATTTACAATTTAACTATAACTATATCGACATTAATAAATCCGAAAACTTAACAGATCATGATGAAAATATCATTGAGCAGATTAACCACGATGAGTTATTCTATCCGTTAATTACGATGGATGATGAAATAGTGGCTGATGGATATATTCAATTACCACAGGTTACTAAATTCGTAGAAGAACATTATGTAAAATAAAACGATTAGGATGACCTAATCGTTTTATTTTATCCATTATGATATTTATATAACCATAAGACACCTGATTTCATTAATCGTGCGAGTCTTCCAGTCACTGTTTTCTCCATTAAATAAGCAAAGCCTTCTTTTTCTCCTAAAGATCCCATAAACCCTTGTAATTTTAGTTCTGGCATCACTTCAGGTAATGGTTTATCTGTCCAGATCATTTTCATAACATCGATGATTTGTTCTGCCTGAACTTCAGCAAGTTGAGCACTTGGTGCATGTGGTAAAGCTGCACAATCACCAACGACATAGACATTTGGATGCGTCGGGATTTGGTGATATTGATTTAATTTAACACGATTGCCATCACCGATTTCAACAGGTAGATTACGTACAATTTCAACAGGTTGTATACCTGCCGTCCATACACAAATATCTACTGAATAGGAAACGTCATTATTATAAAGCGTACCAGGTTCAACTTTAACGACGTTTGAATTAGGAATAACTTCTACATCGTTTTTATCGAACCATTTCTTAACATAATTACTTAATTTCTCAGGAAAAGCCGGTAAAATTCTTTCACCTCTGTCAAATAGTTGTATCTTTAAATCTTTTCTTGATTCACGTAATTCACTAGCAAGTTCGATACCGCTTAAGCCAGCACCTACAATCCCCACTGTAGAGCCAGATGGCAAGTCAGCTATCGCTTGATAAGTTTTACGTGCTTTTGTCATTGTCTGAATGCTGTATGTATATTCTTCTGCACCAGGAACGTTATGATATTTATCTTCACAGCCAAGACCTATTACTAACTCATCATAATCCACATGATTTTCACCGATAGATACAATTTGTTTCTCAAGGTCAATTTGAGTAACTTCTCCATAGACAATATTTAGACGCTTATCTTGTGGAAATTCTACACGTACATCTTTATCAGATTCTGTTCCGGCAGCTAGTGCATAAAACTCTGTCTTTAAACCATGAAATGGAATCTTATCGATTAATGTGATATTGTATTCCGCTGGTAATGTATTCGGCAGGAGTCTTTGCATAATACGCATGTTACCATAGCCCCCACCAAGTAATACTAAATTTTTCATTGTTTTAATCCCCTTCGTAAGTCAAAGTTCTATTGTTTTTCCTCAATCTAAATTATAATATAGATTACCATTAAATTATAGCGATTATATAATACTAACGATAATAAAAGTTGATATAAAATGATAAGTAAAAGTTATCATTATTAAGGAAGATGAAAATGAATCCAATTGTGGAGTTTTGTATTTCAAATTTAGCCAAAGGCAGTCAAAGTGTGTTTGATGAATTATCTAATGATCCAAATATTGATGTGTTAGACTATGGTTGTCTCACATATTGTGGGCAGTGTAATGATAGTCTTTATGCGCTTGTGAACGGGGATATCGTCACAGGTGACACACCAGAATTATTAAAACAAAATATTTACAAACATATCGAAGAAACATGGTTATTTTAAGGAGGAATTGATTATGAGTACTGTAATTTTAACAGAAGCAGCTGCATATGAAGTTAAATCAATGATGGAAAGCAATGGTTTACCGAATGGTTACTTACGAATTTCAGTAAAAGGAGGCGGATGTACTGGTTTATCATACGGTATGAGTGCAGAAGAGAATCCTAACGAAAATGATGAAGTTTTAGATTATTATGGTGTGAAAGTATTAGTTGATAAATCAGATGCGCCTATTTTAAATGGAACGACTGTAGATTTTAAACAATCATTAATGGGTGGAGGATTTGCAATTGAAAATCCAAATGCGATTGCATCTTGTGGATGTGGTAGTTCATTTAGAACAAAAGATGTCGCAGGTACACCAGAAAATTGTTAAGCCCCTTTAATTAAAAATTTACAATACACTTGTATTTATAGTGTAAAAGTCTTAATATATAAGTTGGAATATTCAAAAATAAATTTGTGACAAAAATCACATTTTATGAGTTGAAAGATTGATATATTAAAAAATTATTGAGAATGGGTGAATACAAATGGGATTTGAAAGAAAAAAAGTTGTTGTATTAGGTGGAGGATATGCAGGTCTACAAACTGTAACTAAATTACAGAAATTAGTTTCAACACAAGATTGTGATATTACACTAATCAACAAAAATGAATATCATTATGAAGCAACTTGGTTACATGAAGCTTCAGCTGGTACGCGTGAATATCAGGATTGTTTATATCCTATTGCAAGTGTTTTAAATCATTCAAAAGTAGATTTCGTCGTTGACGAAGTTACTAAAATCAATAAAGATGAAAAAACTGTAGAAACAACAAACGGTACTTACAAGTTTGATATTTTAGTTGTAGCATTAGGTTTCGAATCAGAAACATTTGGTATTGCAGGCATGAAAGAACATGCATTCCAAATTGAAAATATTAATACTGCGCGTCGTATTGCTGCGCATATTGAAGAACGTTTTGCACACTATGCAAACAGTACAGAAAAAGATGAAAAAGATTTAGCAATTTTAGTTGGTGGTGCCGGCTTTACTGGTATCGAATTATTAGGGGAATTAGTAGAAAAAGTACCTGCTTTATGTAAAGAATACAATATTGATCAATCTAAAGTGAAATTAACATGTGTTGAAGCGGCACCGAAAATGCTTCCAATGTTCTCTGAAGATTTAGTGAAATATGTTATGGATTACTTAGAAAAACGTGGTGTTGAATTTAAAATCGCTACACCTATCGTTGCTGCTAACGAAAATGGTTTTGTTGTTAAAGTTAATGAGCAGGAAGAACAATTATATGCAAACACTGTTATTTGGGCTGCGGGTGTTCGTGGTTCTAAATTAATGGAAGAATCATTTGATGGTGTTAAACGTGGTCGTATCGTAGTACGTGAAGATTTACGTATCGATGGCTATGATGATATCTTTGTAATTGGTGACTGTTCAGCAGTAATGAGCGGAGAGCGTCCTTTACCAACGACTGCTCAAATTGCTATGCAACAAGGTGAATTTACTGCTTCTGCTATCCAAAAATTATTAAATGGTGAGAAATTATCAGCATTTGCTTATGATGATAAAGGAACTGTATGTTCTTTAGGTTCTCATGATGGTGTTGGTGTTGTATTCGGTAAAGAAATTACTGGTAAAAAAGCTGCATTCATGAAAAAATTAATCGATACACGTGCTTTATTCAAAATTGGTGGCGCTGGTGTTGCATATAAAAAAGGTAAATTTTAATATTGTCTCAATATTAAATGCTTAAAAAGTGAGCGGGGCATAATGATTGCCTACCTCACTTTTTTTATAAGTAAGGAGAAGATTATGGCACGAGATAAAGTTTGGTTAGGGGTCAATGCAATAGTAATTAATGATGCAGGTGAATGGCTCTTACTTAAGAAACAATATAGCGGTATGCGTGGCATGTGGAGTACACCTGCAGGTTTTATTGATAATGGTGAAACTGCAGATCAGGCTGTAATAAGAGAATTATATGAGGAGACAGGTATTAAAGGAGAAGTTCAAGGTGTAATCGGACTAAGAAGTGGTGTTATTAATAATGAAATATCTGATAATATGATATTATTTCTTGTCAAACCGCTTACAACGGATATTACTATTCAGTTTCCAAATGATGAAATTGAAGTTGTAGCATGGAGAACACCAGAAGCAATTCTTCAGGACAAAGCTGTGTCACCGATGATTCATCATCTTTTACAGGAAAAAAGCGAAGCAATAACGCTTACAAGTACTGAGTCTCCTGGAGCACATTTTAATTATACACATTATCACTTATTTACTTAGGAGGGGCACTTTTGACAGCACTTATTCAGTTGATTATTTCAACACTTTTATTTTTTGTTTTATTTTTTGGTATCGCATTTATTTTAAATATGTTACTGAAATCAACTTGGATTATGACGGCTCTTTATCCTTTTGTTGTATTTGCAATTGTCGATAAAATTTCTACAGCGGATTATTTATTAAAACCAAAGTTCGCTTTTAATAAATTATGGACAGGCTTAACCCACCTTTTACCTGCGGATATTATTATGTTATCAGGTGGCTTGATAGGAGCAATCACTGCGGGTTTTGTTATTAGAAATTTAAGACGCAGCGGATATACAATGTTTTAAGGAGTGGGCATATGCTAAATAAACATATACAGACACACATAGACACGAGCTATGTGTGTTTTTTACCATCACAAATCAGTCAGTTAAGACCGTTACTGGAAAACCATAAAGCAATTATTGAAGCACAGTATCCTTTACGGGATAAGGCATTACCATACTTTATTTCATCGGAGAATACTCTATTTTTATTTATACCGGTCGGAAATATAAAGCATTTTAATATGCAGAAGATTATTGATCTCGTTACAGTAATTGAAAATTTATATCTTGAAAATTCAGAGTTAGTAAAACGAGCTGCTCATGTAGACATTCATCTGGCATTACTTACAAAATATTTGTCACATGAACAAGTGATGATGATACAAGCAGCGTTGTTTAACTTATTTAAAATATATATTAATGATAGCGACGCGGTAAATACGCTAACAGCAATTCCAGAAGAAGTTACAGAAAGAACGATATGTTTAATCAATGATGAAAATATTAAGATGTATGAATATATTCCCAAAAGTGCCACTACATTATTTATCGTTATAGGTCATGTCAGTTCTGTTCCTGAAACATTACTAAAAGCATTATTACCATCTTCTGTTGGTATGATCTATATTCAATACAGTGAATTGCTGCAAGAAAGTGAAGAACGCATTGCTTTCAATGGTAAGACTGTCAGAACACATCGTCAAAATTACTTTAATATATTATATGATGTGTTGTTCTATGCAAAACAATATCGTTTAAATACAGCTTGTATACAGTTAAAAAATCATGAATATGAAGTAGAACAGATAAGAAGTATGAGCCAAATTGACAAAAGACAGATAATTATAAAACATAATAATTTACAATTCATTTCGAAACTTATCCAGGAAAACTTTGAGTTTACGTATCAATTTCAGCATCAGATAGAACCTAAAGATGTTCTGGATTTAATTACCCTTGAACAATTTGGCCTTAATGTTATAAGTCCAAATGTTCTTGAAGTTGATTTAATCAATTATCCTGATAATCAACATGTTTATTCCCATATTATAAAATTAATGCATATAGCGCTTGACGAAAATAAATAATTCCTTTATCATGGTAGTACATTAGCGAACTAAAGTGTTTGGGGGTTATTTATTTATGAATGCAGTTTTAATCGCAGTACTAGTGATGGTTATATTAAGTTTATGTAGGCTTAACGTTGTGCTATCACTTTTTATAGGAGCGTTAACAGGTGGTCTTGTTTCAGGGCTGGGAATTGAAAAGACCATTAAAATATTCACTGAAGGTATAGTGGATGGAAGTGAAGTCGCATTAAGCTATGCTCTACTCGGAGGTTTTGCAGCATTAATTTCTTATAGTGGTATTACAGATTATTTTGTTGAAAAAATAATAAATAAACTTAAAGTTGAAAATAAAAAAAATACGAGAATATACACTAAAGTAATATTACTTGTTTCTTTAATTATTATTTCTTGTATGTCTCAAAATATTATTCCGGTGCATATTGCATTTATTCCGATTATCATACCACCTTTACTTAGTTTATTTAATGAGTTAAAGATAGATAGAAGATTATTAGCAGTAATCCTTTGTTTTGGATTAAACTTTCCATATGTATTGATGCCATATGGTTATGGATACATCTTCCACGGTATTATTAAAAAAGGATTCGATAAAGCAAACTATGCGATTGAATTTAGTGATATATATAAAGCGATGATTATACCTTCTATGGGATTTATTGTAGGACTCATTCTTGCCTTTATAATATTTAGAAAACCGAGAACATATCATACCGTAGCTTTAGCACCGACTGAGAATAGACCACCGCTTAGACCATATGTCATATTTATTACAATTCTTGCGATTTTAAGTACATTTATTGTGCAGACTATGACTGAATCAATGATCTTTGGTGCATTAGCAGGGATATTAATTTTCTTTGTATCATTTGCATATGAATGGAAAGCGTTAGATGAAACTTTAACAGAGGGTATTAAGATTATGGCTTACATTGGAGTGGTGATGCTTACTGCAAATGGTTTTGCGAGTCTTATGAGCGCTACTGGAGATGTAGAACGTCTAGTTCAGGATATGGTAGCATTCACTGATGGTTCAAAAGTATTAACAATAATTTTTATGTTAATCGTTGGTCTCATTGTGACACTTGGTATCGGATCTTCGTTTGCAACCATTCCAATCATTGCTGCATTATTTATTCCGTTAGGAGATTCTATTGGACTTAGCAGCATGGCGATTATAGCTATTATTGGTACTGCAGGTGCACTTGGTGATGCAGGTAGTCCGGCTAGTGACTCTACACTTGGTCCAACAGCAGGGCTTAACATGGATGGTCAGCATAACCATATTTGGGATACGTGTGTACCGACATTCTTATTGTTTAATATACCGCTCATTATTTTCGGATTTATTGCAGCAATGGTATTATAGATAAAAAGAAGTCATGGAGGATATCATGGATTCAAATTTATTATCTGTACCAAGTTTAATAACACATTTTAAGATTGAACAAGTAAGTTTTGATGGTGATTTATTAGTGATGAAAATGCCAATTACTGATGTTGTCCGTCAACCATTTGGTTACCTACATGGAGGAGCAACTGTTGCACTTTGTGAAACAGCAGCATCATATGGCTCATCGTTACTTATCGGTAAAGATGAGATTCCATTAGGTCTAGAGATTAATGCTAATCATATATCAAGCGCAAAGTCAGGCGATGTATATGCTAAAGCATTGATTATTCATCAAGGAAAATCGACTCATGTTTGGGAAATAAAAGTATATGATGACAGAGATAGATTAATTTCCACGTCACGATGTACCGTTGCAATTAAAAAGCTGAGATAAGGACGAAATCCTTATCTCAGCTTATTTATTTTAAATTTTAACCTTACTATTCTGCATTCTTAAGGTCATCTCTAACAGTTGAATTTGTATAAGCAGTACCAGAATAATAAGCACTGCGCATAATTAAATGAGCTCCAATCGGTCCCGTAGAGAATATAAATAGAATTGCGAGAATCAATGTCGGTTCAAAATGATGATCTCGACCTAAAAAGTAAAGAAATACGCCGAACATCATAAACATAACACCAAGCGTTGAAGATTTACTGGCAGCATGTGCACGAGTATACACGTCTGGTAAGCGGATTAAACCGATAGCACTTATTACTGTCAGCAATGCACCGATAATAATAAAGAACATACTAATGACGATGACGATTGTGTCGATCATATTCAACGATTTCTCCTTTCTCTATAAACTTCGCAAAAGCAGTTGTTCCTAAGAAAGCAAGTACGCCAAGTAGCATAATGATGCTTATATAATATTTAGTATTTAACAGTACAGAGAATAGAGCAATCATAGCCATGAGAGAGATACCTAAAGCATCAAGTGCAACAACTCTGTCGGCTAAAGTTGGTCCTTTAATGACACGGTATAATATACCGAGCATCGATAAAGAAACGATGATCAATGCGATAATGATGATAATATTGGTAAATTCTATTGTCATGTTAATCCAATCTCCTTTATCGCATCTTCAAAAGAATGCTTAATGCCATCTATTTCTGAATCTAAATCACTGAAGTCAATTGCATGGATATAAAGCTTGCTTTTATCATCACTCACTGCTACAACGACGGTTCCTGGTGTTAACGTAATCAGTAAAGATAATAAACTGATTTCCCAATCTTTTCTTAAATCGGTTGGATACATAAAGAATGCAGGCTGTATATCGATTTTTGGTGCAATAACGATTTTTAAAACACTGATATTTGCTTTAAATAATTCGATAATAAATATTACGATTAAACGTAGCACTTTTAAGAATGGAATGAGATAAAACCCACCAGGTAAAAATGGTCTCATGATATATATCCCTATGAGTCCGAATAAATAACCTAGTAACATATTACCGAAAGATACAGAACCAGTTAAGATACACCATAGTATGACTAGTCCTGTATGTATAATCATTTGAATCGCCATTATTTCACCCCTAATGCTTTGACATAAGTTTCTGGTGAATGAATTGATAATGCAGCTTTTTCAATGACAGGATATAGCGCGTCACTCATAACCCCGAATAATACTGCGAGAACTGTCATCAATACTGCCGCAAACATCATCTTGTTGATTGCAGGTTTTATGTATTTTTCACCAGTACCATAGAAAACTTGTAAAAAGATATTGATCACTGAATATAATACGACTAAACTACTGATTAATACGATGATAGCAGTCATCACATATCCTTCATTCATCGCTGCTTTTACGATAAAGTATTTTCCGTAGAAACCACTTAATGGTGGAATACCTGCAAGGGATAAGGCTGCAATAAAATACGTAAAGCCAAGCAGCGGATAATCTTTTATAAGACCACCAATCTTTCTAATGTCTGTTTCATTCGTAACTTTCATAATGATACCGATAAGCATAAATAAACTCGCTTTAATAATCATGTCATGAATTAAGTAATAAATGCCGCCAATTGTAGCTTCTTTTGTAAAAATTGCAAGTCCCACGATAATCACGCCCACAGCTATCATAATATTATAGATGATAATTTTCTTCATATCACGATAAGCAAGTGCTCCGATACAACCAAATATAATTGTGAGAAGTGCTAATATAAGGAGTATGTTGTGCACGAATTCTCCAGACTGACTGAAGAATAAACTGTACGTTCTGTATAATGCATAAACACCGACTTTAGTAAGTAATGCGCCGAATAAAGCAAGAATTGGTATTGGTGGAGCGTAATAAGCGCCAGGTAACCAGAAGTATAAAGGAAACATTCCTGCTTTTGTAGCAAATACAAAAATAAATAGTATCGCACAGATTACAATGATATTTTGGTTTTCAAGACTATCAATTCTGCTGCTCATATCAGCCATGTTTAATGAGCCGATAACTGAATACAGCATACCGATTGCGAGTACAAAAAATGCTGAACTCGTAACATTTACAAGGATATATTTTATACTTTCCTGTAATTGTATCTTCGTTCCTCCGATAATCATCAATACATATGAACTAATTAAGAATACCTCAAAGAATACGAATAAGTTAAAGATATCTCCAGTTGTAAATGCACCATTTAAACCAGTTAGCATAAACATTACGGAAGTATAATAGTAGTAGGTTTCACGATCGATACCAATAGATTGATATGAATAATAGATCATAATCAACGTAATTAATGTTGTTGTTAGCACTAAAAGTGCAGATAACATATCAGAAACGAGCACAATACTATATGGTACTTTCCAGTTACCGAGTTCTAAATATATTGTGCCGTGTTTAAAGACCTGTATAAACTGATAAAGTGCAACAAAAAATGTTATTAAAGTACCAAAAAAAGCTACCATTCTTTTAATAATAGGTTGTTTTCCGATAAAAATTAATATTATTGCGGTTATTGCAGGAATAATAATAGGGAATACAATTAAATTACTCATCTTCAGGTACCCCCTTATAATCAGATACATTGTCAGTACCTAATTCTTTATAACTTCTAAAAGCTAGTACTAAGAAAAATGCAGTAACAGCGAAACTAATTACAATTGCTGTTAATATTAAAGCTTGTGGAATTGGATCTGTATAAAAATGCTGATCCTCTTCATAGATGGGTGATGCACCTTTTTTTAAGCCACCACTCGTAAGTAATATTAAATTGACTGCATGAGAAATGATAGATGATCCGATAATAATTCTGAGCAAACTTTTAGAGAGAATCAAATATACTCCACAAGTAACAAGTATGCCACTTAATATAATGATTAATATTTCCATTATTCATTCTCTCCAATCGTTAATATTATCGTTAAAGTCGTTCCAATTACGGCAAGCATTACTCCAGTGTCAAATAATACTGCAGTATGAAGATGTAGTTCACCCAGGAGCGGTAAATGCAGGTCGCCAAACGTATGTGTGAAAAACGGCTTGCCTTGTAGAATACTGATTAACGGTGTACCATAGCAAAACATTAAACCGATAGCGATGACCTTTTTAAAATCAATAGGAATAATCTGTTGTAAAGTTTTAATATCATACGCGATTAAAATAATAAGAAGAGCAGATGATATGAGTAGTCCTCCTACAAATCCTCCGCCTGGTGTGTAATGACCACCCATAAATATGGCAAAGGCAAAAGTGATAATAATAAAGAAGACAACAAGTGTACAAAACTGTAAAATAACATCATTATTTTGCTTTTTCATTATTATCACCTCTGTTCTGTCTTAATCGAATTAATGTATAGATACCTATACCAGCTATTCCTAGTACACTTGATTCGAATAATGTATCAAATCCACGGAAATCTACTAAAATTACGTTGACCATATTTTTTCCTGCAGCAAGTTCATATACATTTTTAATATAGTATTCTGCAATGGATGGATAAAATTTGTTACTATATGCTGCTAATGCAATGATTGTGACACAAATACCAGAAAGTAATGCAATTACAAAATTCGAAATTTTAAATCTTGAACTTTCTTCATGGCGATACTGACGTGGCAGATGATAGAAACACATTAAGAATAATGCGGTTGAAATTGTTTCGATTGCTAATTGTGTTAACGCTAAGTCTGGTGCATCGAAGAATACGAATAATAAAGCAATTGAATAACCGATAGCACTGAGCATGATAATACTAAATAAACGTGATTTTGATTTTAAGATCATAACAATCGCAATTAATATGATGCCAACGAGAATCAACTCATATGGCTGGATTGAACCGAGCGACTCAAAATTAATATGAATCGGATTATTAATAAATACATAGATCGTCATGATGATAAGCGTAAGCAGTATTGCAGACATACTAAAACGAATTGTTCTTAACACTAAAAACTGATTAATCATCTTACTTTTCTTTTGTGATTGTGCAAGTAACATATCATAACCTCTATTCAGGCTGAATTGAGCAGGCAAGATAGTATATATTTTTTCCCAATATTTAAATGTAGCAACAAGTAGTGCACCAAAAATAATGATAGCTAATGTAATAAATAGTGGTGCATTAAATCCATGAAAATGATGAATATGCTCTATATGAACAGATTGATTTAATATACTGTTTGTTGCAGCGCTCAGTAATGGTAAAAACATATTTGGAACAAGTGAGATCACAACCATGATGCTAATTAATACTATAGGTGAAGCGAGTAATAACTTTGGAGCTTCGTGTGGCGCTTTCTCAGTTGAATTATCTTTAGGGGAGCCAAAGAATATATCGATGATTAACTTTATACAGTATATAAAAGTAAACATACTTCCTATAAACATGAGTATTAATGCAATACTTGAAAGTATTGGTTGGCCTGAGAAACTACTATTTACTGCATTTAATACAGATGTAATAAACATTTCTTTACTTAAGAAGCCATTAAAAGGTGGAACACCTGCCATACTTAATAAGCCAAGCACTGCAATTGTAAACGTTACAGGCATTAATGTGAGTAATCCATTAAGCTTACGGATATCACGTGATCCTGCTTCATGGTCGATAATACCGACTGCCATAAATAGCGCACCCTTAAATGAAGCATGATTTAAAATGTGGAACACACTAGCCGTAACTGCAATAATGAAAAGTTCATTATGATTATTTTTTAGTGCAAATGAGCCAAATCCAAGTAAAGACATAATGAGTCCCAGCTGACTGATTGTACTGAATGCAAGAATTCCTTTTAGATCTTTCTGATTAACAGCTTTCATCGATGCAAAACACATTGTGAATAAGCCGATAAAGATTAAGCTGTTTGTCCACATATTACTGACTGCAAAAATAGGAGTAAATCTTGCTACAAGATAAATACCGGCTTTAACCATTGTCGCTGAATGGAGATATGCACTGACAGGTGTTGGTGCTTCCATAGCATCTGGTAACCATATATGAAATGGAAACTGAGCTGATTTAGTAAATGCTGCTAATAAGATTAATACGATAGCTAACGGAAATAATTTGTGATGCTGAATTATATTTGCGTTTTGAATCATTGCATCTACTGAAGTCGTGTGCGTAATACTTACTAAGATGGCAATAGCACCAAGTAACATTAAACCACCAAAGACGGTGATTAACATCGATTTCAAAGCTCCTTGAATTGATTTTTCTTTAAAATACCAGAATGATATCAATAAGAAACTTGAAATACTTGTTAGTTCCCAGAACATATAAAGCGCTAAAATATTATCACTTAGTACAACACCAAACATTGCACCCATAAATAACAATAAATATGTATAGAACTTTCCAAGTTCCTCTCTTTTACTAAGATATGAAATAGAATAGAATACTACGAGCATACCTATCACAGAAATAAGTAGAGCAAAAAGTAAACTAATGCCATCTATTTTAAAGTTTAAATTTAATCCTACACGTGACATCCAGTTATTTTTTTCAAATAATGTCTGGCCTAATGAAGATAATTTGCTCATAAAGAATATTGAAGCAATTACAGGAATGGGTAGTACAAACCAACCCGTAAGAATAGTACGAAGTTGTTTCTGTAGAATAATTGGAAATAACGCTGCTATAAATGGCAGCAATACTATCCATAAAGTCATCTTAAAACCTCCTTTAATATTTTATTATACAAGAAAAATACACGGATTTATTTCTAATGGTTTAATTCGATGACAACGTATCATCTATTCCTTAAATAAGAAGAAACAGATTAAAATTAAAAAATCGTCATATAATTGTCACTTTTTTATTCCGGGAAAGAAAACTTGTACTGACGTTCATAATCATGCTTTAAATTTGTTAATGTTTCGAGCGCTTTCCTATTAAATGAAGTGTCTTCGCTCATTAATTTTTGCTCCATTTTTGATACTGCCTGAATTAATGAATCGACATATGGGAGTATTTCATTTGTATAAGGTTTCAGTAAATTTTCATCTACGATACGTTTTTCTTTATGAGAGAGTGCTTTACGTTCATGGAAAAATACATTTTCAACCTCTCCTCTATTATGCAAATCTCCCTGCATTGGGTGGGTGATAACACTTTCAACGCTAACCAGAACACCATTTGGCTGTTCCTGAACTTTCTCTACAATATAAATACCAGATTTGTGCATAAGTCTAAAATACATATTTCTCATCCTTTTTGTGTTAATATATTATGGTAATAATCATATCATGAAGGAGCTTAAAAATGACTAATTTTCCGCAATTAAATACAGAAATTTCAGAAAATGAACGTTTAGTAGAAATGGTAACAACAAAAGGAACAATGAAAATTAAATTATTCCCGGAAGTTGCACCAAAAACAGTTGAAAACTTTATTCAGTTATCCGAAAAAGGATATTATGAAGGTATTATCTTCCACCGTGTTATTAATGATTTCATGATTCAAGGTGGAGACCCAACTGGCACTGGTATGGGTGGAGAGAGTATTTACGGAGATAAGTTTGAAGACGAATTTTCTATGGAAGCATTCAACTTATATGGCGCTTTATCTATGGCCAATGCTGGGCCAAACACTAATGGCTCTCAATTCTTCATCGTTCAGATGAAACAAGTACCAGCTCAAATGTTATCACAATTAAAACAAGGTGGATGGCCAGAAGAGATTGTTGATAAATATGCTGAAGTTGGTGGAACACCTTGGTTAGATCAAAAGCATACAGTATTTGGTCAAGTCGTTGAAGGATTTGATGTATTAGAAACAATCGCTAATGTTCAGGTTGGTCCACAAGACAAGCCGGTAGAAGACGTAGTGATTGAAAAGATTAACGTATTAAAATAAATGTTGCATAGGGCTAAACGCTTTGTCGACGACCTGGATAAACGGCGTCTCACTTGCAGTCCTTTCGACAAAAACAAAACTTTCCTTAAATCAAAGAGCGATTTATAGGAAAGTTTTTTATTTTGCTTAGCACTAAACGCAAGTTCGACGACCTGGATAAACGGCGTCTTCAAAGCAGACGCTAGGCAAACTTCAACAAAGCATTCAAAATCAAAGAGCGATTTTTTAGCATTGTTTCCAGTTTGCTTGCGTCTAAACGCTTTGTCGACGACCTGGAATAAGTCATGAAATGTTCATGACTTATTCTTTTTTTGTGAATTTTTAATGATATAATAATTTATTAGATTAGGGGTGATGCATGATGATGGAATTTTTATATTTTCCGGAAAATAAGTGGGAATATGTCCCGGCAGTGTTATCATTAATATTCTTTATGACACTTGCGTATATTTCTTTTAAAATGTTTAAAAGAAATTCACTGAAACAAGAAGAAAAGTTTAAAATATTTGAAGCTGAAGTGATGCGAAAACTTGAGGATGAACGCCATGAATCCAGATTTTAATATAGCAATGTACAAAATTTTAAACAACTGGAACCCGATGCAACTTGAAGATGCTTCTCAAGGAGATATGGAATATTACGAAATAATGGATATCGTACATCAAAAATTATCTATTGACGAAACAATTCAGAGAATATCAGAAATTTTCATGCATAGTTTTGAACAGTCACCTGATAAACAAGAAATTAAAGATATTTTAAATGAAATTTATAAATTACGTGCAACTTGTGAAATCGTGTAGCAACTTACTAGCTACATGATTTTTTTATACTCATTTTTATGGTAAAATAATGATATTAAAAATGAGGGATAAATATGATGAATAAAAAGTACAAAAAGGGACAGTTTATTAAAGTTAAAGTGACAGGCATACAACCATATGGAGCATTTGTTGAGACTGATCAGCATACAGAGGGATTAATACACATTTCTGAAGTGATGAATGATTATGTCCACAACTTAAATTTATTTCTCTCAGTGGGTCAAATTGTTAAAGCGAAAATTCTCGACATTTCTGAAGATGGTAAATTAAATTTATCTTTAAAAGAAAACGATTATTTTAAACGTCAGGAACGAAAAAAGGAAAAGAAATCAGTACTTGAAGAACTTAAACAACCAGAAAATATTGGTTTCGAATCGTTACGAGAAAAACTGCCAGAATGGGTAGAAAAGGGAAAAAAACTACAATAGTACAGTGGTTTCTTTCTTTAATTTATGCATGTTTGTGCATAAAAAATTATTTTGCAAAATTTAAGTATTAAGGGTTGAAGTATTTCTTAAAATTAGTCATTATATAGTATGTAAGGGTTTTCTATTAAACAAACAAAGAGGAGGCAATGTAATGATTTCGTACAAACACGAACCATTCACAGATTTTAGCGTCGAAGAAAACAAACAAGCGATGTTAAAAGGCTTAGAAACAGTAAATGCATATTTAGGAGAAGATTATCCATTAGTAATTGGTGGAGAACGTGTAATGACTGATAACAAATTACGTTCTTTCAATCCTTCAAATAGAGAAGAAACTATTGGTCATGTATCTCAAGCAACTCAAGAACATGCTGAGAAAGCTATGGCTATTGCAAAAGAAACATTTGAAACTTGGAGATCAACTAATCCAGCTATGCGCGCAGATATCTTATTCCGTGCAGCAGCGATTATTCGTCGCAGAAAAATGGAATTCTCAGCACTTTTAGTTAAAGAAGCTGGTAAGCCATGGAATGAAGCAGATGCTGATACTGCAGAATGTATTGACTTCTTAGAATTCTATGCGCGTGAAATGTTACGTTTAAAAGACGGTGTTAAAGTTGAAAGCCGTCCAGGTGAATACAATAGATATGATTACATCGCATTAGGTGTTGGTGTTGTTATCTCACCATGGAACTTCCCATTAGCGATTATGGCAGGAACTACTGTAGCACCACTCGTTACAGGTAATACTGTATTATTAAAACCATCTTCAAACACTTCTGTAGTTGCATATAAATTCGTAGAAGTTTTAGAAGAAGCGGGTATGCCTAAAGGTGTAGTAAACTATATTCCTGGTTCAAGCCGTGATATTGGAGACTTCATTGTGGATCACGTTGACACACGTTTCATTTCATTCACAGGTTCACGTGATGTTGGTGTTCATATTTATGAGCGCGCAGCAAAAGTACACGAAGGTCAATTAAACTTAAAACGTGTTATCGCTGAAATGGGTGGAAAAGATACGATCGTTGTTGATAGCGAAGCTGATTTAGAGTTAGCTGCTGAATCAATTGTTAAATCTGCATTCGGATTCTCAGGTCAAAAATGTTCTGCATGTTCTCGTGCAATTGTATTAGAAGATGTTTATGATGAAGTTGTTGCAAAAGTAAAAGAAAAAACTGAAAAATTAACTGTAGGTAATCCAGAAACGAACGAACACTTCATGGGACCTGTTATCGACGAAAAATCTTTAAATAAAATTAAAGAATACATTGAAATTGGTAAACAAGAAGGTAAATTATTAGTTGGAGGAACGACAGAAGAGTCTGTTGGTAACTTCGTGAATCCAACTGTATTTGTAGATGTTAAACATGATGATCGTATTATGCAGGAAGAAATCTTTGGTCCTGTTGTAGGAATTGCTAAAGCAAAAGATTTCAAAGAAGCGATTAAATTTGCAAACGATACTGACTACGGTTTAACTGGTGCAGTCATTACAAATAATCGTGAACATTTAGAAGAAGCACGTCGTGACTTCCATGTAGGTAACTTATACTTCAACCGTGGATGTACTGGTGCGATTGTTGGATACCAACCATTTGGTGGATTCAAAATGTCAGGTACAGACTCTAAAGCTGGTGGACCTGATTACTTAGTACTTCACATGCAAGGTAAAACAACTTCAGAAATGCTTTAATTTCGATGTTTGTACTTTAACAATCAAATAATTAATTTAATAAAGCAGTAGTGTGAATTCACTACTGCTTTTATAAAAAATTGTAAAAAGGGGAATAATAATGACTAAATCACAAGATATCATTGAAATTACAAATCATTACGGTGCACCAAACTATCACCCACTTCCAATCGTTATCTCTGAAGCTGAAGGAGTATGGGTAAAGGATCCTGAAGGGAATAAATACATGGATATGTTATCTGCTTATTCAGCAGTTAACCAAGGGCACCGTCATCCTAAAATTATTCAGGCATTAAAAGACCAGGCTGATCGTGTTACTTTAACTTCACGTGCATTCCACAGTGATCAATTAGGTCCTTGGTATGAAAAGATTTGTAAGCTTGCTGGTAAAGAAATGGTATTACCTATGAATACTGGGGCTGAAGCTGTTGAAACTGCTATTAAAGCTGCACGTCGTTGGGCATATGATGTTAAAGGTGTAGCAAAAGATCAAGCTGAAATTATCGCAATGAAAGGTAATTTCCATGGTCGTACGATGGCTGCAGTATCTTTATCAAGTGAAGCAGAATATCAACGTGGATACGGTCCATTATTAGGTGGATTCAAATTAGTTGAATTTGGTGATATTGAACAAATCAAAGCAGCAATTACACCTAATACAGCTGCAGTATTACTTGAGCCAATTCAAGGTGAAGCAGGAATCAATATTCCAAAAGACGGATTCTTAAAAGAAGTTCGTGATCTTTGTACTGAAAACAATGTATTATTTATCGCTGATGAAATTCAAGCTGGTCTTGGACGTTCTGGTAAAATGTTTGCTACTGATTGGGATAACGTAGTGCCAGACATGTACATTTTAGGTAAAGCATTGGGTGGCGGAGTATTCCCTATCTCATGTGTATTAGCAGATAAAGAAATTCTAGAAGTATTTAATGCAGGAAGCCACGGTTCTACATTCGGTGGTAACCCATTGGCTTGTGCAGTTTCAATGGCAGCTTTAGATGTTCTGGTTGATGAGAAGTTATCTGAACGTTCTTTAGAATTAGGGGAATACTTCCAATCTAAATTAAAAGAAATCGACAATCCAATTATTAAAGAAGTTCGTGGTAAAGGATTATTTATCGGTGTTGAATTAACTGAAAATGCACGTCCATATTGTGAACAATTAAAAGAATTAGGCTTATTATGTAAAGAAACACATGATACTGTAATTCGTTTTGCGCCACCATTAATCATTTCTCAAGAAGATTTAGACTGGGCGATTGAAAAAGTTAAATCTGTATTCGAAAAATAAATGGTAGCGTTTTCAAAAAGGGCTTTTAAAAGATTTTAAATATGTTACAATAAAAATTGAAGTACTTAAGAATGAAAAAGAGGGCGAATAACATGTCAGAAAACACTACAAGTTTAGTATCATCTACACAAAATATAATTCATGAAGCATTGGATAAACTTGGTTTCGATGAAGGAATGTACGATCTAGTTAAAGAACCTTTACGTTTATTAACAGTGCGTATTCCAGTTAAGATGGATGATGGAACAGTAAAAACTTTTACAGGTTACCGTGCACAACATAACGATGCAGTAGGACCTACTAAAGGTGGCGTTCGTTTCCATCCAGATGTTGACGAAGATGAAGTTAAAGCTTTATCAATGTGGATGACTTTAAAATGCGGTATCGTTGATCTACCATATGGTGGTGGTAAAGGTGGAATCGTTTGTGACCCACGTCAAATGAGTATTCACGAAGTAGAACGTTTATCACGTGGCTATGTACGTGCAATTTCTCAAATTGTTGGACCAACAAAAGATATTCCTGCACCGGATGTATTTACAAACTCACAAATCATGGCTTGGATGATGGATGAATATAGCATGATGGATGCGTTCAACTCTCCAGGATTTATTACAGGTA
This sequence comes from Macrococcus epidermidis, assembly GCF_024205965.1. NCBI lineage: Bacteria > Bacillati > Bacillota > Bacilli > Caryophanales > Staphylococcaceae > Macrococcus > Macrococcus epidermidis. The sequence goes on from NZ_CP073819.1 coordinate 814,384, forward strand.
AACCGATTGTATTAGGTGGATCACAAGGACGTGACCGTTCTACTGCATTAGGTGTTGTAATTGCGATTGAAGAAGCGGCGAAACGTCGTGGAAAACAAATTGAAGACTCACGTGTTGTTATACAAGGTTTCGGTAATGCAGGAAGCTTTTTAGCGAAATTCTTATATGACATGGGTGCTAAAGTTGTAGGTATCTCTGATGCACATGGTGCATTACATGATCCAAACGGATTAGATATCGACTATTTATTAGACCGTCGTGACAGCTTCGGTACTGTAACGAACCTTTTTGAAGATACAATTACAAACAAAGAATTATTTGAGTTAGATTGTGATATTTTAGTACCAGCAGCAATCTCTAACCAAATTACGAAAGATAACGCACATGATATTAAAGCTGAAATCGTAGTTGAAGCAGCAAATGGTCCAACTACACCAGAAGCAACTAAGATATTAACTGAACGTGGTATCTTACTTGTACCAGACGTTTTAGCAAGTGCTGGTGGTGTTACTGTATCTTACTTCGAGTGGGTACAAAATAACCAAGGTTACTACTGGACAGAAGAAGAAGTAAATGAAAAATTACGTGAAAAATTAGTTAAAGCGTTTGATAATGTTTATTCATTAGCAGAAGCTAGAAAAGTAGATATGCGTTTAGCAGCATACATCGTAGGTATTAAACGTACAGCAGAAGCTGTACGTTACCGTGGATGGGCATAAGATTATTGAGACACACTCTTTTATGGGTGTGTCTTTTTTATTAATAAGTTCTGAAATTGGGGAATCACCAATTTCGAAAGAGAAAAGTAGTCTGAAATTGGGGAATCACCAATTTCGAAAGAAAAAAGTAGTCTGAAATTGGGGAATCACCAATTTCGAAATAAAAAAGTGGACTGAAATTGGGGAATCACCAATTTCAAAATAAAAAAGTGGACTGAAATTGGATATTCTATGTAAAGAGTCATTTTTAAGTCGAATAAATACCAAAAATCGAATATTTCTAATACAATAAACACAAATAGAAAGGAGATTATAAAAAATGAACGATTTTACATTTCAAAATCCAACGACTTTAGTCTTTGGTAAAGAGAGTACTGACCAATTACCACAAATGATTGAAAAATTTACTGAGGGTAAGAACATCTTATTAACATATGGTGGAGGTAGCATTAAGAAAACAGGTCTTTATGATCGTGTTATCAAATTATTAGAAGGCTACAATGTGTTTGAACTTGCTGGTATTGAACCAAATCCACGTCTTTCAACTGTAAAAAAAGGTGTGCAGGCAGTAAAAGATAACAATATTGACTTTATTGTTGCAATAGGTGGGGGTTCAGTTATTGACGGTACTAAGTTAATCTCTGCTGCTTCAACAAGTGATGTTGATCCTTGGGATATTGTTACAAGAAAGGCAACTGTTGAAAGTGCAGTTCCTTTTGGAACGATTCTTACAATCTCAGCTACTGGTTCAGAAATGAATTCAGGTAGTGTGATAACTAACTGGGAAACAAATGAAAAACTTGGTTGGGGTTCTCCACTTGTATTTCCTAAATTTAGCTTGTTAAATCCAGAATTACTATATACATTACCTAAAAATCAGACAGCAAATGGTATTATCGATAGTATGAGTCATTTACTGGAGCAATATTTCAATGAAGCGTCAAATACTGAAATCGGAGATGCGATGATCAGTGGGGTAATGAAAGCAATCATGAAAGCTGGTCCTGTAGCAATGGAACAACCTGAAAACTACGAAGCACGTGAGACAACAATGCTTGGCGCAACAGTTGCATTAAATGGTTTCATGCGATTAGGATATGCTGGGGACTGGGCGACACATAATTTAGAGCATGCAGTTAGTGCTGTATATGATATCCCACACGGTGTCGGATTAGCAATTATCTTCCCGGAATGGATGCGTTATGTGAGCAAGAAATCTCCAGCGCGATTCGTTAAGTTTGCTGAGGATGTATTTGATGTCGATAGTCGTTTATCTGATGAAGAGAAAATTAATTTCGGAATTGATGCGATTTCTAATTTCTGGACTTCTCTTGGTGCACCAACGAAATTATCCGAAGTTGGGGTAAAAGAAGAAGACTTAGAAGTATTTGCAGAGAAAACTTTAATCTATGGACCTTATGGTAACTTCTATAAACTTCAAAAAGAAGATATTATGGCAATTTATCAAGCCGCATTATAAATCTTTGAAAGCCTAACATAGGCTTTCTTTTTTTAGATTTTTGATTAATTTTGTAAGCTAAATGTAAAAATTCTAAAGTTTATTTCTTAATTCACATTTATTGATTAACTTCTATTAAAATTTATTTGTTACATTAATTAAATTTTGCGGAGGTTATACAATGAGGAAAACAATTCGAGTGATCATTGCTACTTTATTAGGTATTACTTTAACTACACCACTTTCAGTCAATGCAAAAACGTTGAAACACGAAGAATTTATGAATGTTGCACATCGTGGAGCTAGTGGTTACGCACCTGAACACACGTTCTTTGCATATGACAAAGGGCATTATGAAATTGGTGCAGATTATATTGAGATTGATTTACAAATGACGAAAGATGGTCATTTAATTGCATTGCATGATGAAAAGTTAGATCGTACGACAAACGGTACAGGTTTAGTTAAAGACCATACATTAGCGGAAATTAAACAACTAGATGCTGGCTCATGGTTTAATGAAAAGTATCCTGAGTATGCAAATGAAGCATATGTTGGCGCTCAAGTACCAACATTGGATGAAGTGATCAGTAGATACGGGAAAAATGCTAATTACTATATTGAAACGAAGTCACCGGACGTTTACCCTGGAATGGAAGAAGCTTTATTAGCAGTGCTAGATCAACATGGTTTACTTAAAAAAGGGCGTTTAAAACAAGGACATGTTTTAGTACAATCATTCTCAAGCGAGAGTTTATTAAAAATGCATCAACTCAATTCAGATGTTCCTTTGGTACAATTAACAAGTAAAGGATTTATGTCTTCAGCAACAGAAGCAACATTGCGTCAAATTAAAACATATGCTGATGGCTTTGGTCCAAGCTTTCAGGACTTAACGAAAGAAAATACAGCATTACTAAAATCAATTGGTTTTGAAATACATCCTTATACAGTTAATAAAGAAGAAGATATGCGACGTTTAAATGATTATGGTGTCGATGGTGTATTCACAAATTACCCGGACGTTTACGAACGTATTTCAAATGAAAAATAAAAACAAGGCGAGTCTAATTTAACTTAGACTTGCCTTGTTTTATTTGTGCTAAAACTGATTGCGTGCTTGTACCGTTATAATTTGTTCTTCGTTCAACGGCAGATTTTGGAGCTAATATTATATAAATTTCATCATTAATTTCAGGATGAATTGCTTTGTATCTTTCTAACGAAACATCTTTTAAATATATGTTCTCTTTTATACATTCAGCGACGAGTTTACCTGTTATAGCATGTGCTTCTCTAAATGGTATACCGAATCCGACGAGGTAATCAGCAAGTTCAGTTGCATTTGAAAAGTCTTGTTCAAGCGTATTTGAAATATTTTCTTTATTAATTTGCATTGTATCGATCATGCCGCTATAAATTGTTAAACTATCTAAACAAGTCTCAATTGAGTCAAAGAATGATTTCTTATCTTCCTGTAAATCTTTATTATAGGCAAGCGGTAATGATTTAAGTGTCATTAGCATACCAATATAATTGCCAGCGACTGTTCCGGATTTGCCACGTACGAGTTCTGCCATATCAGGATTTTTCTTTTGAGGCATAATAGATGATCCTGTAGAATAAGCATCACTCAACGTAATAAAGTTAAATTCATGAGAACACCAAATGATGATTTCTTCTGATAATCTGGATAGATGCATCATGATTAGATTGATATTATTCATTGTCTCAAGAATATAATCTCGATCACTTACTGCATCGATACTATTTGGGTAAATGTGATCAAAGTTTAATAGTTCAGCAGTCTGTTGCTGATTGATTGGATAAGTAGTTCCTGCTAAAGCACCTGAACCAAGCGGTGAGATATTAATACGTGATAGACTTTCCTCTAATCTTTCTTTATCACGTTGTAACATCCAGAAATAACTCATCAAATGATGTGATAATAGTATCGGTTGTGCACGTTGTAGATGTGTATAGCCTGGAATAATGACTTCAATATTATCTTCTGAAACATGAAGGATACTTTGCTGAAGTTTTGTGAGCGCATCAATCATTAACTTCACTTTTTTCACAGTAAATAAATGCATATCTGTCGCCACCTGATCATTACGTGAACGCCCAGTATGCAGTTTTCCGGCAACTGGCCCAATTTTTTCGGTTAACAGATGTTCAATATTCAAGTGAATATCTTCATACTTTGATGAAAAAGTAAGTGTATTGTTTTGATGATCCACCTTAAGTGATTCGAGTCCTTCTTTAATTTGATTTGTTTCATCATGCGTTAAGATATTACTATCACCAAGCATTGTAACATGAGCAATACTGCCTTCAATATCTTCATAAAATAGAGCCTGATCAACATCGATAGACTGATTGAATTTCTCAACGAGCGCATCCATGGATGCTTCAAAGCGTCCTCCCCATAATGCATCACTCATTAAAATCACCTCTGTAAACCTCTGTTGCTAATTTTGTAGGTAATTCGTATATTTCAATAAAGCCGACACTTGCTTGTTGATTAAACGCATCCTCTTTTGTATATGTTGCGAGTTTCTCATTATATAGTGAGTTATCACTTGTACGTCCAACAACAGTAATATTACCTTTATACAGTTTAACTTTAACTTTTCCATTTACATATTGCTGCATATCATTGAGCATATTTCTAATATGATCTGATAATGGAGAGAAGTATAGTCCATTATAGATGAGGTTTGCAAATTGTTGTTCAACATATGGTTTAAAGTGTTGCACATCTTTCGTAAGCGTTATTGTTTCTAAAGCCTGGTGGGCATTAATAATAATCATAGCACCTGGTGCTTCATACACTTCACGAGATTTAATACCGACAAGTCTATTTTCAACGTGATCAATTCTACCGACGCCGTGTTCCCCACCTATTTTATTCAGTTGTTTAATCAGTGTATGTAATGGTAAGTTTTCTCCATCGATTGCAGTTGGCAGTCCGTCTTTAAACGTAATTTCGAGATAAACTGGATTGTCTTGAGCATCAACGGGTGACTTTGTTAATTCGTAGGCATCTTCTGGTGGTTCTATATATGGATTTTCTAAAATACCACATTCGTTACTTCTTCCCCATAAATTTTGATCGATAGAATACGGTGAATCAAGATTGATTGGAATCGGGATGTTATGTACTTTAGCGTATTCAATTTCTTCTTCACGACTAAATCCCCAATCACGCACAGGTGCTAACGTCTTTATACTCGGATCTAAACTATGGATTGCAACCTCGAAACGTACCTGGTCATTTCCTTTTCCTGTACAACCATGTGCGATATATTGCGCATCGAACTGATGTGCAACTTTTACAAGTTCTTTAGCGATAAGTGGACGGCTAAGGGCAGAAATTAAAGGATATGTATTTTCATATAAAGTATTACCTTTAATCGCATAGCTTAAATAATCTTGTGCATAAACTTCTACCTGGTCTAACATAATGGATTCAATTGCTCCAACTGTAAGAGCTTTTTCTTTTACAGTCTGAAGGTCTTTACCTTCGCCAACGTCTAGACAACAAGCGATGACATCATAACCTTTTTCAATAAGCCATTGAATAGCAACACTTGTATCTAAACCTCCTGAATATGCAAGTACAACTTTTTCTTTTGCCATAAATAAAAACTCCTTTATAATAAATATTTGATATTATGAATTAATATACATATAAAGATAGCAGAATAGAAAATTGATTTCAAGTGTTTTATTCATAAAAGTGCATAATTATAGAATAATAATTTTGTTTAATTATTATTTAAGTGCTCTATAACAAGTATTCTAAGAAAGAATCAAATGTCATAAAAATTTAAATTTTATAAATATGTATACGCTTACAAAATGCGATTCCATTGAGATGTATGTTTGGTTAGAGTACAATAAATGTGAATTTACAAACAGGAGGATTTATGATGACACATATTAAATTTGATTACAGTACAGCTGAAACTTTTTTTGGTCAGCACGAATTAGAGCAAATGCAGTCGATTGTTAAGGATGTACATAGCACAATTCATGATGGAACAGGTGCAGGTAGCGACTTTCTAGGATGGGTGAACTTACCGAAAGATTATGACAAAGAAGAATTTGCACGTATTCAGGCTGCTGCGAAAAAGATTCAGTCTGATAGTGAAGTGCTGGTAGTTATCGGTATCGGCGGGTCTTATTTAGGAGCGCGTGCAGCGATTGAAATGTTAAACAAATCGTTTGATCATTTAAAAACTGAACAAGGTAAACCTCAAATCATCTTTGCAGGCCACCAATTATCTTCTTCATACTTAAGCGACTTAATCGAATATGTAAAAGATAAAGAATTCTCAGTTAACGTTATCTCAAAATCAGGAACGACAACTGAACCTGCTGTAGCATTCCGTGTATTTAAGAAATTATTAGAAGAAAAATACGGTAAAGAAGACGCGAAGTCTAGAATTTATGCGACTACTGACAAAGCTAAAGGCGCTTTAAAATCACTTGCAACAACTGAAGGATATGAGACATTTGTTGTACCTGATGATGTGGGAGGACGTTTCTCAGTATTAACAGCTGTAGGATTATTACCGATTGCAGCAAGTGGTCATGATATTGAAGCAATGATGCAAGGTGCAGATCAAGCGCGTATCGATTTAGGTTCAGATAGCTTAAAAGAAAATATTGCATATCAATATGCCGTTATTCGTAATGTTCTTTATAATAAAGGTTACACAATCGAAATGTTAATCAACTATGAGCCGAGCCTTCAGTACTTCAATGAATGGTGGAAACAATTATTCGGTGAATCTGAAGGTAAAGACTTTAAAGGTATTTATCCATCAAGTGCCAACTTCTCTACTGACTTACATTCATTAGGACAATATGTTCAGGAAGGTCGTCGTGATATTTTTGAAACAGTTGTGAAAGTACAAAATCCAAGAGCGGATATCACGATTGAAGCAGATGATAATGATTTAGATGGATTAAACTTCTTAGCAGGTAAAACATTAGATTTTGTTAATACGAAAGCATTCCAGGGTACAATTTTAGCGCATAGTGATGGTGGTGTGCCAAACTTGGTAGTTGAAGTACCACAACTGGATGCATTCACGTTTGGTTATATGGTTTATTTCTTCGAATTAAGTGTAGCGATGAGTGGCTACTTATTAGGTGTGAATCCTTTTAATCAACCTGGTGTTGAAGCATATAAACAAAATATGTTCGCATTATTAGGTAAACCAGGATTCGAAGATAAAAAAGCTGAACTTGAAGCACGCTTAAATAAATAATATCGTTGTCTAATTGAGCTAAGGTGTATTGCCTTAGCTTTTTTAATGCACTTTTTCTTTAATTTCGATAAAATGAGATGAGAGTAGGTGGCGTTATGGATTTTATAATGCAGTATTTTAGTGAAGAAGCAATCAAAGGATACTTTGATACTTTTGAATCATTTGGTATCATCATTGCATTCTTACTACCTTTTATCGAAGCATTTTTACCGATATTACCGATTGCTTTATTTGCAGTTGTTAATGTAAATACATATGGTCTTTTTTGGGGGTTTATTATTACTTGGTTGGGTGCTTTTTGTGGTGCATATATCGTATTTCTATTAATAAGGAAATACGGACAACACAAATTTCTGAGACACCTCAATAACCACCCTCATACTTTGAAATTCATTAGACGTATTGATGAAAAAGGTGTCATGCCGTTATTCATTTTATTGTGTTTTCCTTTTACACCATCAAGTGTGATAAACGTTGTCGCTGGGTTGAGTACAATACCCTTGAAACAATATCTTATTGCTGTTTTAAGTGGAAAAGCAGTAATGCTATTCATATTAAGTTTTATCGGTAACGATATATATTCCTTTGTTAGAGAGCCGAAAAAGAGTATAATTGTAGCTATAGCTTTATTCATTTTATGGATGATCGGAAAGCTTATTGAAAGGAGTATTACACATAACGAGGCCAAACGATGAAAATTAAAAGTATTGTCTTTTCGTTAGTATTTTCACTGATTTTTATCATGTTATTACGTTCTTTTTTTATTTCTAACTATATAATTGCTGGTCATTCAATGGAACCTACATATCATGATGGTGATCGCGTACTCGTCAATCAATTCATTGATATTATAATTGAACCGCAAATAGATGATGTATACTTTTTTAAACTGAATGAAAATGAAACTATGATAAAACGTATTATTGCAACGCCGGGTGATTACATAAAAATATCTAAGAACACGCTTTATATTAATGGAAAGAAGTCAAGATACAGTGATGCGTCGATGCAGCTATTGCTAGATGATAAGATGAGAAAATATCGTACTGTTCCGCAGGATTGTTACTTAGTTCTTGGAGATAATATAGATGATAGTACTGACTCAAGAACATATGGATGTATCAGTCGAAATCAGATGTTAGGAAAAGTGATATATACGTATTGGCAGAATAAAAAATAAGAGGTGGCAATTTGAAAAAGGAAATCGTAGAATGGTTGATTGCGATAGCAGTTGCAGTAGCTCTAATATTTGTAATTAATCAATTTTTATTTGTAACGTATACCGTTAAAGGAGATTCAATGGATCCTACTTTAAAAGACGGTGAAAAAGTTATCGTGAACAAGATTGGTTACACATTAGGAAATATTGACAATGGAGATGTGATTGTTTTCCATGCAGATGAAAAAGCAGACTATGTAAAACGTGTTATCGGTAATGCTGGTGATACAGTTGAGTACAAAGATGACCAATTATATGTTAATGGCAAAAAAGTAGATGAACCATATCTAGAAGAAAATAAAGTAGCAAAAACAAATATATTATTAACTGAAAATTTTAGAGTTAAAGATCTAGTAAATGCAAATGGGAAAAATAAGATACCAGAAGGTAGCTTATTAGTATTAGGTGATAATCGTGAAGTAAGTAAAGATAGTCGTTATTTTGGTTTAATTAAAGAGGAACAGGTGGTCGGAGAAGTTGCATTACGCTACTGGCCATTCAATAGTTTTCATTACAATTTTGATTCAAAATAAAAACTAACGCACTTTTTATAATTTATTATAAGAAGTGCATTTTTTTTAGGAGGTAAATTTTATGTCCGTTAAATTTTTGATGGGTAGACGTGGTACCGGTAAAACGCATTATATTATTGAATCCATTAAAGATAAATTGAAAGAACAAGCATTAGGTGATCCAATTATTATGATTGCACCGAGACAAAGTACATTTTCAATTGAACAAGCGTTAAGTCATGATGAATTAATCAAAGGAAGTATGCGTACTGCAATATATTCTTTTGATCGATTATATTGGCGTCTGAAAAGTGAACTTGGTGGCACGGATTTATCATTGATTTCAAAAGCGGGCATTGAGATGTTGACGTATGACGTATTATTGCAGCAACAAACGCAATTACGTCGTTTCCAGACATCGAGCCAGTACTATGGATTTAGTCAAAAACTCAGTCAGACGATCAGTGAATTAAAAAAATATAATGTAACAGTTGAGCAATTAAAAGCTTTATCGACTGCTAACTTAGAAGTAAGAACGCAGGATAAACTGCATGATATTGCACTTGTTTATGATCATTTAAATAATGAAATGATCAATGAATTTATGCAATCTGAAGACACACTCTATCATTTAATTCAGCTGATAGAATCATCTGCATCAATAAAGCAATCTGATATATATATAGATGGATTTTATAATTTTACGACAATCGAATATTTAGTTATTATAGCGCTGTGCAGACATGCAAAATCTGTGACGATTGCATTAACGATTGATCCGGAAAAGCGAAGTGATTTATTTCGTAAAACAGAAGAAACTTATCATGATATTACAGAATACTTAAAGACTGCTCATATTGATTTTGAAATCAAAAAATTTATTACGAAATATCGTTTTAAAAATGCAGCTTTAAACCATTTAGAAGAAAATTTCGATGCAATTCATGTAGATGCTTATCCTGAATCTTCAATTGAAATATTAGAATCAGATAACATCCAGTCTGAAGTGAATGCAATTATGCATAAAATATATAATCTAGGAAAATCTGAATACAGGTATAAAGATATCGCCGTATTATATCGCGATCAATCTTATGCGGATGCTTTAATTAAAAGAGCAAATCAACTGAAGATTCCTTATCATACGGATAAAAAAGAAGTGATGCATCATCACCATAGTATAGAATTAATTCGTTCATTACTTGATTTCTTTAAAAATACTTATCAAATCGATCATCTGTTTAGAGCACTAAAAACAGGTTTACTCACGAAAAATGTTGAACGTTTAGACATACAGTTTGTTGATATGCTTGAAAATGTAATGATAACACGAGGTATGCAATATAAAGACTTGATTCAAAGAAGAAAGCTTCAATTTAATAAAGATGATATGTATTCCACGGAAGTGTGGGAGCAGTTTTTACAATACATAGATACGACACTGGAAATTATTGAGCTTTTAAGAATTAGTTTGATGAATGCTACGAATGCGAATGAATTTGCTACACACTTATATCAATTCCTTTTAAATATTCAGTTACCTGAATATTTGATGGCAAGCCGTGATAAGATGCATGAAGTGGGACAAAATTATAAGGCGCTTGAGTTTGATCAATTGTTAACAGGTATTAACCAAGTGTTAGACGATTTTGTTGAAGTACTACGTGATAAAGATTTACCTTATCAAGTAATGGCAGAAATCTTAGATGTTGGACTTGTTGCTTTAGAATATAGTGCTGCGCCACAAGGCTTGGATCAAATACAAATTTTGAACTTAGATTTAGCTAAAGTTGAAAATAAAAAAGTTATCTTTATTTGTGGACTGAATGATGAAATATTACCACGTCGCATCAAAGAAGATGCAATTATTACTGATTATGAAAAAAGAAATATATCAGATATCGGTGGCTTAAAATTAGCACCAACCACTGATTTATTGACGCAAGATGAACGTTTTGTTGCGTATATAGCGATGACCAATGCAGCTGAATTGCTTTTCCTGTCATATAGTTTGATGAATCAGTCTTATGAGGCGATGCGTCCTTCTCCTTTTATTAACGATATTAAAGGCATCACTCTTACCCATACAGTTAACACGTCACAATTTAAACCAAACGAACGAATAACGACGATAAATACTGGTATTAATGTTGCAGCGCATCATTATCAGGATGCTGAGTGGCAGGCTATTATTAACTACTACAATAACAATGGCTACAGCGATATATTTGATCTAGGTAAATACCGTAACCAGACAAAACCGTTGAATGAAATAAATATTGATACACTATATGGTGATGTTATAAAAGCAAGTGTATCGCGCTTTGAAAGCTATAATCAATGTGCTTTTAAACATTTTGCTGATCATGGATTAAGACTGAGACCTCGTGATAATTATGAACTGCAAAGTTTCCAGCTCGGAAATATTTATCATGAAGTATTAGCATATTTAGGAGAAACGTATAAAGACCAATTATTTAAAGTTTCTAAAGAGGATATCAGACAAGCAGTACGTCAATATTTAGCACAACATTTACCGAACGTACAGTTTGAAATAATGTATTCTAAACAACATTATCGTTTTATGATGCTTAAGATTGAAGCGATGCTGACTGATACATTTAGCATGATTCAGTCACATCAGAAACAAAGTAAATTTAAGATGGCTAAATTTGAAACTCGATTCGGTAAAGGCGGAGCACTTGAAAGTCAAAAGATTAATTTACCTGTTGGAAAAAAGGTCGAAATTAGTGGTCAGATAGACAGAATAGATATATTAAATCATATGAATCAGGATTATGTCTCTGTTATAGATTATAAATCCGGGTCAACAGCCCTTGACTTACGTAAAGTTTATTATGGCATTCAGATGCAGATGATGACCTATATGGATGTCGTATTACAAAATAAATCAGCCCTTGGACTCAAAGAGACAACACTTCCTGCAGGTATGCTGTATTTTCATGTTTATGAACCAAAACTTAAGTTGAATCATAAAAATGAAATGTCCGAAGATCTGTTAAAGAAAAGAGCTGCGGCATATAAGATGGACGGTTATATTATTGATGATTTAGATCTGGTGAGTTATTTTGATGATGCGATAAGTGAATCGAATAAATCAGATATAGTACCTGCTAGTTTAAAAAAATCAGGAGAATTTACTGCTGCATCTAAAGTATTACCTGTCGATGTGCTTTATCGCTTTATTGAACATAATCGTAATAACTTTAAACAAACGGCGCAAAATGTGTTATCTGGAGACTGTAGTATTATGCCTTTATCTTATGATAATAAGTTACCGTGTGATTTTTGTGATTTCAAACCGGTTTGTCATATCGATCCAATTTTAAATGCACAGGATATCCGTGTAAAAGATGAAAAGATAGATGCTATTCAAGAAGTAATGAAAGGAGAACAAACTGATGGCGATGACGTGGACTGAAGACCAGTTGCTTGCGATAGAAACAGTTGGTCAGGATACTTTAGTATCAGCGGCAGCAGGCAGTGGTAAGACTGCTGTTCTCGTTGAACGGATTATCCGTAAAATAATCGATCAAAAAATAAATATCGATGAAATGCTGATTGTGACTTTTACGAATGCGAGTGCCAAAGAAATGCGCGAACGTATTCATGCAAGAATATTAAGTGAATTAAGGAATAATCCAACAGAACATCTTAAAAACCAGCTCATTAAAATTCATCAGGCAGAAATATCAACCCTTCATCGTTTCTGTTTGAATTTAATCGAGAAATATTACTATACAATCGATTTGGATCCTACTTTCAGGACAGGAAACGATGAAGAAATGTCACTATTATTGATGCAGGCGATTGATGAAGTTTTAGAAGAGGCGTATGAACGTCTGGATGATAACTATTTAAAGTTAATCCTACATTTAACAAATGAACGCAGTGACAATGAATTACGCGCCTTACTATCTAAATTATATTACTTTACGATCGCTAATAGTGAACCGCTACGATGGTTACAAAATATTCGACTAACTTACAGAAATGCGCACACAGAAGATGAAAATTTCAAACGTTTAGCTGAGATTATCGAAACGTCAATAAAACATGCACGATATCTTATCAGACGTGCAGAAAATTACTGCATGGATGAAGTGTTTGAGAAGACGTTAGCATATTTACAGAATATCGATAAAAGTCTTGAAATGCCGAATGGATTAGACGCTCAATATGAAGTGATTAAGAATATTACGTTTGGACGTAAACCAACTGTAAAGACTAAAGATGATCCGGAAGCGAAGACGATGAATGATTTAATCACTAAAGATCTATCTGAAGTAAAAGGTATTATTGCCACGCTTCAAAGTATGTTATATGCGCCACCACAAGAAATGGCAGAAGATATACAGGCAATGTACGGTGAAGTGTCTGCACTAACTGAACTAACGGCTCAAGTGATTGAGCGTTTCGCAACATTAAAACGCGAACGAAAAGTAATTGATTTCAGTGATTATGAGCATTTTGCATTGAAGATATTATTATCTGACGGTAAACCAACTGAAATTGCACAAAATTTATGTGAACATTATCATGAAATTTTAGTCGATGAATATCAGGATACTAACCGTGTGCAGGAAAGTATTATTCAGGCAATCAAAAAACATCCGGAATCTTCAGGTAATCTATTTATGGTTGGTGATGTTAAGCAATCGATATACAAATTTAGACAAGCTGAACCTGAGCTATTTCTGCAAAAATATGCTGAATTTAAAATAGAGAAAACCGGTAAAGTTGTTGAACTTTCTAAAAACTTTAGATCACGTCTTTCTGTTATTGATGATACGAATGCAATATTTGAACGTATTATGGATACAACGATAGGTGATATCGAGTACGATGATGCACAAAAACTATATTACGGTGCACCATTTGACGATGAACGACAATCAACAGAAATGGTAGTCATCAATAAAGCGCATATTGCGTTAGAACATCCCGAAAGTCATTACATTGCGCAACGTATTCAGCAAATTATTGAAAATGAGCAAGTATATGACGTAAAAACTCAACAATACCGTAAAGCTACATATAAAGATATTGCGATTCTTGAACGTGGTTTTAGTAATGCAGTGACACATATGCAGGTGATGAAAGCATATAATATACCATTTCATGTGAGCAGTAAGGAAGGTTATTTCAAGACAGATGAAATAGAATCTATCATGAGTTTTTTACGCGTTATTGATAATCCGTTGCAGGATATTCCGTTAGCAGGTATATTACGTAGCATCATCTATCAGTTTAGCGCTGATGAAATTGCAACGATTCGATCTATCGATACTTCAATCTATCTTTATCAAAACTTATTGCAGTATAAAGAGAGTGGCAGCAATGATACTTTAAAAACAAAAGTAACAAAAGTATTAAGTGATATTGAAGATTATCGTAACTGTCAACAATCGATGAGTGTAAGTCAGTTAGTGTCATATATATATGAGGATACACATTTTGTTGAAAAATATTTATTATTAGCTGGCGGGCAACAGCGAGAAGCAAATTTAAATAAGTTACTTAGTTTAGCTGATAACTTTGAACAATCAAGTTATCGCGGTGTTTTCCAGTTTATCCGATATATCGATAATATGTTAAATAACCAAAAGGATTTTGGTGAAGTGAATATCATATCGGATGAAGCGGATGTCGTAAGAATGATGACAGTCCATGCTTCTAAAGGGTTAGAGTTTCCATTCGTAATCTATGCAGGTTTAAATAAAAAATTTAACTTAAGAGATATGAACTCAGATGTATTACTAGACCAGCGTATGGGATTGTCAATTAATTATTTCGATGCAACAGCAAATGTTTCATTTCCTTTAATGTTAAATGGTATATTCAAGCATCAGCTCAGATTGTCACAAGTATCTGAGGAATTACGTCTCATGTATGTAGCATTTACACGTGCACGTGAGAAATTAATTTTACTTGGTTCTGTTCGAACGGAAGAAGCATTAGAGAAGTATCACAATATTGATATGCACGATAAACTTGATCTTTTCTATCGTATGAATGCTACGACGCCTCTAGCATTTATCCTGCCTGCGATATTACAGCCTGATGCGCCGCTTCATATTCCGGTCACTATGATTTCTGAACTTGAGTTTATTCAACCAGATATTACTGAACCTTCAGTCGATGCAGATTTAGAAGCATTAAAATGGTTAACTGACTTAGAAAATTATCGTTATCCATATGAGGAAGAATTTACGCTACCGACAAAAGAAAGTGTATCTGATATTAAGAAAGCAGAATTAGAAGACGACTTAACAATGTGGACGTATGTCAATCAATATAAACTTGGTAAGAAACAATTTGATCGACCGAAGTTTATGACTGAACAGAAGAAAACAGCGCAGGAAGTCGGAACATTAATGCATCTCGTTATGCAGCACTTGCCACAGAAAAGAATGAATGATAGTGAGTTACACGACTTCATTGAAAGTTTAGTTGATAAGAAATTGATTGCTGCTGAAGATGTGGCATATATTAATATCGCGCATATCAAGACCTTTATGTCATCTGAAATTTTCAGTATGTTAATAGAGGCTGAAGAAGTATATCATGAACTGCCATTTGTTATCGGCAAACAATATTTAGTCGATGCACATCCAGATCAACTTGTACAGGGGATGATCGACTGTGTGTTTAAATATCATGATGAATATTATCTATTAGATTATAAGACAGATAAAGTTGTGCCAAGGTTAGGCAGAACGATTGAGGAAACAATACATGCTATGGCAGAGAACTATCGCGTTCAGATGACTTATTATAAAGCAGCACTAGAAACGGTGTTAAATGCCCCTGTAAAACCTTATCTGTATTTCTTTGAAGGTGGATTAGTAGAGGTGAAAGCATGAAACCAACTTTAGTACATGTGCTATATGCAATACCACTTATATTATATACATTAAGTGTGGCATTTTTAATCAATCAGCCGATTGAACTGATTAATCCGTTTGAATATTATAATGCAATGGAGATGCCAACCTTATCTTTATATATCATGATGATTTTATTTGTAAGTTTTAGTATGTTCGGATTTATTATTGCGTATCGTTTTTCTATTTTAAGTAAGCTCAATAATAAATCGATGCTATTATTTATACTATTTAGCTTATTATTTTCATTATTTATCACAAGAATGAGTGTGATGTTAGGGCTAGCAGTTATATTACCGATATTAAAGTTATTAAGTAGAAAGCAAATATCTTCCAGACAATATTTATTGTTGTCTGGCAGTATATATGCTGGATTTTTATTGATTATCATCATTCCGTTAATGATTCTGTTTAAAGATTATGAAGCATTTTTAAATGTAAATCAATTTCAGCAGTTTATAGAGATTTATAATAAACATCAATTGTTTGATTTTATACGTTTAAATATTATCTTATTTATTTCACATTTATTACATTATATCGTAGTGATATTTATCGGAATGTTGCCGGGATTATTAATGGGCATGTATCATCGTAATAAAAGGGAAGACTCAATTAATATCATCATTCAGGCGCTCATTTTTTTAATTAGTGGAACAGCTGTAAAGCTACTTATCTTTAAATTTAGCTATAGTTTTCTGCAATTTTCACTGGCGATCCTCGGTTCAGGCTTACAAGGGATAGGATTAATGCTTTTAATAATCTTATGCTTAAGATACATTGAGAGGCAGTATAAGACAGAAGAGATGACAATGTATGCACTACTATATATCATTACAATTTGTATAATAGAGCTAGTCATTTATAGTTTATTTACTGGAATATATAATTTACCGTATCCAGCACCATCTATCGTAAATTTATTGCAGTATTCTGTGATTGTTGCACTTATTATAGCTATATTATTCATTGTTTTAAGTAACGTGAGTGACAAACATTATAAAAATAATCATAGATAAATCTAAAAAGCATGAAAGTTATGACAATATTCTGTATAATGAGGGCAACACAAAAGAGGAGTGGAAGCAGAATGAAGTTTTTAACATTTAAGATTGGCGATAAAGAAACATATGGTGTCAAAGTTAAACGTGAGGATGCAGCCTGGGATTTAGTAAAAGTATTTGCTGATTTCAAGGAAGGGGATTATCCTAAAACACTACTTGAAGCTTTACAGCAAAATAATACAGTAGATTTTCAGGAGTTAGTGCGTGCAACAATTGAAAAAGTTGAAGCTTCTGAAAAAAAAGCTGATTATAAATATGAATTTACAGCGATTCAGTTCTTACCACCTGTTACACCTACAAATAATGTTATTGCTATTGGTCGTAACTATGAAGAACATGCATCTGAGTTAAATAATGAAGTAGATCAGTTATATGTATTTACTAAAGCACCATCAAGTTTAATCGGTGATGGTAACGCAATTCCTTCACATAGTGACGTAACGAACGCACTGGATTACGAAGGTGAATTGGGTGTTGTTATCGGTAAATATGGACATAAAATTCCAAAAGCGATGGCATTGGATTATGTTTATGGTTATACAATTATCAATGATATTACAGCACGTGACTTACAGAAAGCACATTCACAGGCATTTCTTTCAAAAAGTTTAATGGGTGGTTGTCCGATGGGACCATACATCGTTACAAAAGATGAATTACCTATGCCTGAGAATGCAAATATCGTGACGAAAGTTAACAATGAAATTCGTCAGGATGGTAACACGAAAGATATGGTATTAAAGATTGATGATTTAATTGCCGAAATTTCAAAATATGTTGCGCTTCACCCAGGAGACATTATTGCAACGGGTACACCAAGTGGTGTTGGAGCAGGTATGAATCCTCCTGTTTACTTAAAACGTGGCGATGAAATTAAAGTAACGATTGATGGTATCGGTACTTTAATGAACACAGTTGGAGAATAAAAATTTTTAATAGAGAGACAGTCTTTAAAACGGACTGTCTTTTTTATGGAAAAATTTAATTATAGTGAAGAAACTAAACGCATTAGTAACGAAAATATTAATTATATGTTAAACTATATGAGTATGTATTATAGATAGGGGGAACAATGATGATCACTGGTATGTTACATTTACACATCATGAGTTGGGTTGTTTTATTAATCGTCTTTTTTGCAGCATATGAAAACTTCTCAGATCGTTTAGGACCAAGCAAATATTTTAAACCACTGATGATGTTATTACGTATCTTTGCTTTACTTGCTCTAGTAAGTGGATGTTACATCTTCTTTAAAGCAATGAATGCAGATGCAATGATGTATGGATTTAAATTTTTATTAGGATTAGCAACAATTGCATTGATGGAAGTAACTTTAGCACGTAAGAAGAGAAAGAAACCTTCAAGAAACTTCTTCTATATTGTGATTTTAGTTGCAATCATTACGATTGGACTAGGTGTTCATTTACCACTTGGACCAATCACAGGTATGTTTAAATAATCCATTAAGAACCTCAGAATTGAGGTTCTTTTTTTCATTCATGAACTTTTTATGAATTTCTCCCCACGTTCTATTTATTTTAGTATAATCAAATATAACGACTAAAGTGAGGTAATTATAATGAAAAAATTAATAACGCTACTAGCAAGCATTCTTTTATTGTTAACGTTTCACCAGAATGCAGATGCCGCTACAAAACAGGATTTACGTATTTATAGTTTAATAATCGATCGTTTTATGAATGCCAATGATACGAATAACAAACATATTCATAACGAAAAAGATAATACATTACCATATGGTGGAGATTTAAACGGTGTTATCAATAAGATGGATTATATTAAGAAGATGGGATTTAATACAATTCATCTTTCTCCGGTATTCGAAAAAGATCAAAATGATTATTTAGGTTATAAAGTTAAGAATTATAATACGATTGATGATGTTTATGGTGGCGAGAAACAATTTAAAAAAATGATTAAACTCGCTCATGATAAAAAGATGAAAGTTATTGTAGATATTCCATCTACTGTAACAGAAGGCTATACTGAGACAAATGACACGAAGATGAATGACTTTCAAAAAGCTTATTTTAAGGACATGAAAATCATCGACTTAAAAAATAGTAATAACCAAAAAAAATTCAAAACATCAGTGACACAATTTGTTGATAAATATCATATCGACGGTGTTTCGATGTACGTTATGCAGGATGGTATTGATGCAAAAGCAATATTCCCTGAAAATGTTGAAACAATCGCAATATTAAATGAAGATATTACTGTTAGTGGCTTCAAACATATTCAAAAATTAGCTACTACGAAGGCAATCGCTAACGCTTTTAAGACAACAGATCAGGAAATCCCTGAAAAGTACGAAAAGAATGAATTACTAGCAAGTGATAACTTCTTTATGCCGAGGTTTACAAATTACGCAGCGAATGAAAATATGTTTCCTGGTACACGTATTAAACAGCTGATGAGTTATTTAATGGTTCAAAAAATGCCTATCAGTATGACATATGGTACTGAAATAGCAATGAACGGAGATAAGGCACCTGATATTCATCAGTTACTTGATTTCCGCGTTGATAAAGAAGTTATTGAATATTTAGAAGTTACAAGTGGTGTTTATAAAAAGTATGATGAAATGTTTGATGGTAAATCCGAAGTTATCTATAATAAAGAAGGTAATCAATTAATTTATTTTGATACTAACAAGGTCGACTTTATCTATAACATTAATAATACGAGCAAGGCAACGAATATTAAGCTGGATAGCAAACGCGTGCCTAAAGATAAAATGTTAAGTGGATTATTAATAGGAGACCGTATTCATTATAAAGATAATAAGTTTTCACTGATTACAAATCGTGAAGAAGCGGAACTATACGCAGTTGTGAAGAATCAAGGATTTAACAATGGTTACCTAATTGCTGCTGGTGCGATTATCATATTATTCACTTTATTTATTATCGGAGCAACTCGAAATAGAAAAAGATATATAGCGAATCAGCAAAATAATCAAAAATAAAAAAACCGCAAAATGCGGTTTTTTTATTTTTGTTCTGCTTTATAGCCGAGCATATTGATAATATCTTTTGGACTACTATAGACAGGACTGTATGCAATCTCTATATCCTTAAAATCATCTATTGTCAGATTACCAATCATAGCAGTTGCGATAATATCGATACGTTTATCCACACCATATTTACCGAATGCTGAAGCACGTAATATTTTACGCGTCTTCTTATCGAAATAAACATTGATTGAAATTTGTTCTGCGTCAGGCATATAACCTGCATGATGTTTTTGTGTTTGTTGAACGATTTCATAATCAAAGTTATCCAGCATATTCGGCGTTATACCGACACTTGAAAATGTATAATCGAATAATCGAATGATGTTCGTTCCAAGCAGACCGTTGAACTTTGTGGACTGAGGGTTAACGATATTATGTGCGATAATACTTGCCGCACGATGCGCACCCCAGGCAAGTGCAATTTGAGCTGGATAATCAACATGACGATATTTTGTCTGGATTGCATCACCTAAAGCGTAGATATATGGGATATTTGTCTCGAAATACGCATTGACCTTAATATGTCCGCTTTCAGTCAGTTCAATCTTACTAGATTGTAAAAACTGTGTGTTTGGTTTAATACCAAGTGCTGTAATGATCATATCATAATCAAATTTGCGACCGGATTTTAACTGTACAGTTTTACCATCCAATGTCTTCACTTCATCGTCTAATAAAACACGTACTCCATGTGCTTCGAGTATATCAGGGATGTGCTTCGTCATATCCGGATCGACGGATTTAAGTAGATGCGAACTGCGATGAAGCATTGTTATATTTAATCCACGATTTTTTAAATTTTCGATTAGTTCTAAACTTATGTATCCTCCACCGATAATTAGGATATCTTTAGCACCTTCAGTTTCAATAAAATTATTGATTTTATCAGTGTCTTCTAAATTACGCAGTGTAAACACATGATTACCTTGTAAAACAGGTAATTTAACTTGAGTTGCACCAGGTGATAAGATTAAATAATCAAATGTATCAGTAAAAGTACGATTATTTTTAATATCTTTTACAACAATCTCCTTATTTTCAGCTGATACTGAAACAACTTCATGATATGTTTTCACTGTAATTGATTTATTCGTCTTAAAAGAAGATTCAGTTGCAGCAATCAGTTTATTTCGAGGTGTTACCTCCCCACCTAAATAATAGGGTAACCCACAGTTTGCAAAGCTCATATCACGATCTTTTTCATATACAGTAATTTCTGCGTCACTCAATCTTCTAAGTTGAGAAGCCACAGTCGCACCACCTGCTACAGCGCCTATAACAATAACCTTCATAATTAAAGCCTCTATTCTATATTAAAATAACGCGCTAAATATTTTCCGATACCGTCTTCATTGTTTGAATCGGTAATATCATCTGCAATTTCTTTTAAATCATCAATTGCATTGCCCATTGCAACACCAGTATTCACAAACTGAATCATTTCATGATCATTATCTTCGTCACCGAAAGCGATCGTATTTTCTCTTTTAATGTTAAGATAATCTAATGCAATTTGAACACCGACAGCTTTATTGATACCTTTTTTGACGATTTCAATAACCGGGAAAGGAGCACCCCATCGTCTATGTTCTAAGTGCTCAGCATAAACATCATCCAGATGTTGATAAATATTTGGTATTTCTTTCTCTTCTGCCTGAATGAGAATTGATGTTGGTGGTTCTTTAATGCTATCTAAAAGATTGCCGACTTCAATTAGCGGGTTACCCATACTAAATCCTTCAAATAAATATTCGTCATGATAATGAAGATAAACATGATCTTTTACCTCTGCAACGATATTTTGAATATTTAAATGGGGAATTTTTTCGAATATTTCACGTGCCACTTTATAGTCTAGAGGCTGATGGAAAGTTTCAAATTTCATGTCGGTAGGATGGTGAACGAAAGCACCGTTAAAATTAACGATCGGTGTTGTCAGTCCAAGCTCTGTATAATAGATCTGACTTGCACGATATGGTCGTCCTGTTGAAATCATAAACTGATGACCTAACGCTTGTACTTTCTTAATGATTTCTTTTGTATAAGGCGTTATCTGTTGATTGTTATTGAGTAGTGTACCATCTAAATCGAGGCAAATGAGATGTTGTTCCAAAGTAAAAACTCCTTTAATCAGTATGAAAATTTATTAATTTGAAATAAGTTTGATATTTGTTATATTTAGATTATAACAAATAATGAGGTGATATAAATGGAAGAAGCAATGAAAGATAGTATTATGGGTGCATTAGAGAATGTTATCGACCCAGAATTAGGTATAGATATCGTAAATTTAGGACTAGTTTATCACGTAGATATGGATGATGATGGATTAGTCAATGTAGATATGACATTAACATCAATGGGATGTCCGATGGGCCCACAAATTATCGATCAGGTTAAAACTGCACTAGGAGAATTACCAGAAGTAAAAGATGTTGAAGTAAATATCGTCTGGAATCCAGTGTGGTCAAAAGACATGATGAGCCGTTACGCTAAGATAGCATTAGGTGTAAGCTAAAAACAGAGACATTTTCATGTCTCTGTTTTTATTCCATTTTGCAAATATTAATCGGACAATTTTCACAATTAATCTGATCTTTAAGATAGTCAATATTTTTTATCGTAATCCTTTTACCTTGTGTCGCTATGATATTTTTAGACTTCAAATCGCTGATAATTCGGTTGACTCCTTCACGTGTTGTACCGCCAAAGTTAGCTAACTCATTATTCGTCATATCAATATTAAGCTGGATGCCGTCTTCAGTTGAAGTACCATAGGTATTTGATAATCTTATTAGTGTAGAGTACACTGCACCTTTTTTACCTAACGTGTATAAATCTCTTAATTTATATTCCTGCTTTGCGTTCTCATTTTGAATCCACAATAACCATTCATAGTTTAACACTTCGTCATTTAATATAGCATTTTCAAACTGTTCGATATCCATCTTATAAACAGAAACTTTTGTCTTTGTTTTAGCGAATAATGAATGTTTTTTTAATCCGCAAAATAAAGTTGTAGAACCAAAGATATTTCTTGGACCTAGTAATTTCATTGAAAATTCTTTTCCATCTTCTAATACACGATGAATAACTACATTACCGCTTTTAATGACATATATTGCATTCGCAGGATCCTCTGCCTGATAAATATATTGATTTTGTTCATATGTCTCAAGCTTACCTTCTTCAGTTATGTAATTGATTATACTTATTGCTTCATGGTATTCAGTATGTACCATTTGTATCACCCGTATCTTTATTAGATTGAATATATTATATCATACAAGAAATAATGATTTCTTATAAAAATAATACTTTGTGTTAGATACAAGGTGGATAATTTGTTTTTTCTGTGAATTGGTTTTATAATATTATTATAGTCAAAGATAGTCAAACTATTGATGAGGTGATTTGATGAATATAGATAAGATGACATATAACGTACAGGCTGCCTTAGAATTTGCTCAAAATGACGCAGTAGAAGAAAAACTTCAAACGATAGAAGTAGAAAATCTAATGAAACATTTTGTAATACAAAGTGACAGCATGTTAAATACTATATTTGAACGCAGTAATTTAGATATAAAAGCATATGAGAGCATTTTAAATGAGGCATTAACTAAAATGCCCCGAGTAGAGGGTAATGTCCAGTATGGACAATATTTAAGCAATGGCATTAATCAGCTACTGAATGCAGCAGAAAAAAAGATGAATGAAATGGATGATCATTATATTTCTGTAGAACATATTATATTAGCTGCAATTGAAACACATGCACCTACAAGATCATTTGTTGGTAATAAAGCTGAAGTAGTATTTGAAATCATAAATCAGATTAGAGGAGGAAACCACGTGACGACACAAAATCCGGAAGTTCAATATGAAGTATTAAAGAAATATGGACGTGATTTAGTAGAAGAAGTAAGAAACGGAAAAATGGATCCGGTTATCGGACGCGATGAAGAAGTGCGTAATACGATTCGTATATTAAGCCGTAAAACAAAAAATAATCCGATTTTAATTGGTGAACCAGGTGTAGGTAAAACAGCAATTGTTGAAGGATTAGCGCAACGTATTGTAAAAAAAGATGTACCTGATGCATTACTGGATAAAACGATATTTGAACTTGATTTATCAGCACTTGTTGCAGGCGCAAAATTCCGTGGTGAGTTTGAAGAACGTTTAAAAGCAGTGCTAAAAGAAGTTAAAGAATCAGATGGTAAAATTTTATTATTCATCGACGAAATCCATATGTTAGTCGGCGCAGGTAAAACAGATGGTGCCATGGATGCAGGTAATATGTTAAAGCCAATGCTCGCGCGTGGTGAGTTACATTGTATCGGTGCAACAACTTTAAATGAATACCGACAATATATTGAAAAGGACTCAGCTTTAGAACGTCGCTTCCAGAAAGTAAATGTAGCTGAACCTGATTTAGAAGATACGATCTCAATTTTACGTGGTTTAAAGGAACGTTATGAAGTGCATCATGGAGTAAGAATTCAGGATACAGCACTTGTTGCAGCAGCAGAATTATCAGACCGTTATATTACAGATAGATTTCTACCAGACAAAGCGATCGACCTTGTAGACCAGGCATGTGCTACGATTCGTACGGAAATGGGTTCTAATCCTACAGAGCTAGATGCTGTGAATCGTCGTGTATTACAACTCGAGATTGAAGAAAAAGCATTGAAAAATGAAACAGATAGTAAGAGTCAAAGCCGTTTATCTGAACTTCAACGTGAACTTGCAGATGAGAAAGAGAAACAGCAGACTTTACAAGCACGTGTTGAAAAAGAAAAATCTCAAATTAGTATCGTTCAGGAAAAACGAGCTGAACTTGATAAATATCGTACAGCGCTGGAAGAAGCTCAAAGTAACTATGATTTAGGTAAAGCCTCTGAATTACAATATGGTAAAATACCGCAAGTTGAGAAAGAATTAGCTGATCTGGAAGACAGTTTGATTGAAGAAACGAAAGGCACTGACCGTTTAATTCGAGAAGTTGTAACTGAAGAAGAAATTGGTTATATTGTTTCACAATGGACGGGCATTCCAGTAAGTAAATTAGTTGAAACTGAGAAAGAGAAATTATTAAAATTATCTGAGATTCTACATGAACGTGTCGTTGGTCAGGATGAAGCGGTTGATTTAGTAGCAGATGCAGTCGTACGTGCACGAGCTGGAATTAAAGATCCTAATCGTCCTATCGGAAGTTTCTTATTCTTAGGGCCAACAGGGGTCGGTAAAACTGAACTTGCTAAAACGTTAGCCAGCACTTTATTCGATTCTGAAAAACATATGGTACGCATTGATATGAGTGAATATATGGAGAAACATGCAGTTTCTCGATTAATAGGTGCGCCTCCTGGTTACATTGGCCATGAAGAAGGTGGACAATTAACTGAAGCGGTTCGAAGAAATCCATATACAGTGCTCTTATTAGATGAAATTGAAAAAGCACATAGCGATGTATTTAATGTATTATTACAATTATTAGATGAAGGCCGTTTAACAGATTCTAAAGGAAGAATCGTGGATTTTAAAAATACTATTATCATTATGACAAGTAACATCGGATCACAATATTTATTAGATGGCATTGAAAATGAAGAAATTACAGAGACAGCAAGAACGAATGTAATGGATGCATTACATTTACACTTTAAACCAGAAATATTAAACCGTATGGATGATATTGTACTGTTTAAACCATTGAGTAGAAATGATATGACATTTATTGTTGATAAAATAGTGCGTGAATTAAATACGCGTTTAGATAGTCGTGGTGTAAAAGTTGAATTAACGGATGAAATCAAGCGATGGATTGCCGACACAGCTTATGAGCCACAGTTTGGTGCAAGACCATTGAAGCGATTTGTTCAAAAAGAAATCGAAACGCCTTTAGCTAGATTACTGATTAAAGAAGATTATTCAGAAGGAACAGTGATTAAAGTAGATCGCATAAATGATGAAGTTAAATTTATGGTATAAAAAAAACGAGACAGCTGTCTCGTTTTTTTTTAATGCTCTTCGTGTGCTGGAATTGGCTCATTTGGAACAAGGTGTGCAATAATAATTGCTAATATACCAAAGATAACACTAATAATTGTTGCGAATGGTAAGTTTAAGTCATTTCCGCCACCTAAACTCATTAATACGAAGTTACCCATTTGAACTAAAATAAAAGCCCAAACAAATGTCATAATATATTGCATATGTTTATCCCCCATGAAAGATGTTATATTAATTATTATAAAAGAGTGTACGCAAATTGTATACCCCTGACATTGAAAGGAATAAAAAATGAAAAAATTTCTCGTTTTTCTAGTAGTGCTTATTACAGTACTTGGTACGATAGTTTATATTAAAATCCCAAAATATCATGAAATAAATAGTGTCGGTTTTATCTTTCCTGAATCAATCAATGATCAGACTTGGGGGACTAAAGGTTACAAAGCAGTACTGGATATTGTTCAGGAATATGATTCAAACTTTTACATACAGGAAAATATAGATAATGTTGAAAAAACTAAACTAGTACTGAATGAATTTCTTGATAGAGATGTCTCTATTATTTATGGACAAGGATCAATGTATGAAAAAATCTTTAATGAATATGCAAAAAAATATCCTGATGTTCACTTTGTTTTTACAAACGGGATAAGTAAACACAAAAATGTTTCTGCACTTAATATAGAAGCGTATAGCATGGGCTTTTTTGCTGGTTACTTAGCTAGTCACGAATCAAAGACACATCAAATCGGCGTGATAGGTGCATTCGATTATCAGCCTGAAGTTAAGGGATTTATGGATGGTGCATATTATGAAAATAACAAAACTGTCATTCAGGCTTCTTTTGTGAAGACTTGGGAATATAATAATGATGTAAGTGTCATCACAAAAAAAATGATTGAAAATGATGTGGATGTATTTTATCCGGCAGCAGATGGAATTAACAGTGAAGTCATGGGAATTGTTAAAGATTATGATCGTAAAGCAATTGGATATATCACGGACCAAAGCTATCTCGGAGACTTTGTTCTGGCAAGTACTGTGCAGGATATTTCAACGTTGTATCAGGATATTGCAAGAGAATACTCAGAAGGTAGGCTTGTGGGTGGAACAAAATATTATGGTATGAAAGATAATATTAGTGAGCTGCAGGGTTATTCTCCGTTAGTATCATCAAGCACGATTGAAAAAATAGAAAAAATGATTGAGGAATATAAGAAAACAGATAAACTGCCAAATGGCAAAAAAGCACCTAAAAATAATGCGAATGTTTATCTCGAAATCGATGCTGAAAAATAAAGGACTTCTATTTGAAGTTCTTTATTTTTTGTGGTAAATTAGTACCAGATACTAAAAGTAGATATAAGAGGTGCGAATATGAATGTCGGTATTAAAGGTATAGGGGTATATATTCCGGAAAAAATAGTAACGAATGAACATTTTGAAAGTTATCTGGACACTTCTGATGAATGGATTTCACAAATGACAGGTATTAAAGAAAGAAGATTTGCAAGAGCTGATCAGGATGTGAGTGATTTAGCATACATTGCATGTGAAAATGCAATTAAAAATGCTAAAATAAAGAAAGAAGAAATAGATATGGTTATTGTAGCAACTGCAACAGGCGATCATAAATTCCCGTCTGTAGCAACGATGCTTCAGGATAAACTTGGATTAAGAAATGTTCCCGCAATGGATCAACTCGCAGCATGTACAGGCTTTATCTATAGTTTAATTACAGCAGAACAATTCATTAAAACAGGGTTATGTAAAAATATTTTAGTAGTAGGCGCAGAAAAGTTAACTAAAATTGCAGATTTAAATGATCGTAATACAGCAATTTTATTTGGAGATGGGGCTGCAGCTGTCATTGTGAGTGAAGTTGCTGAAGGATATGGCTTCCTATCTCATGAATGGGGAAGCGATGGTTCTGGCGGTAAATATTTATTTGATAATAAAGAAACTGGATTACTTGAAATGAATGGTCGTGAAGTATTTAAATTTGCGGTACGTATTATGGGTGATGTTTCATTGAAGTCAGTTGAGAAAGCGGGTCTAAAGCCAGAAGAAATTGATATGTTTATTCCACATCAGGCCAATATACGTATTATGGAATCAGCACGTGAACGTTTAGGGATACCTCCAGAGAAAATGAGTGTTACTGTCGATAGATATGGTAATACATCAGCAGCCAGCATACCGCTTTCATTATTCCATGAATTAGAACAAGGGAAGATTAAAAACGGTTCTAAATTAGTTTTTGTTGGGTTTGGTGGAGGTCTGACATACGGTGCTATGACATTAATTTGGGGAGATAAGGAGAGAAAATAATGAAAAATAGAGTTGTAATTACTGGAATCGGTGCACTTAGCCCTATCGGTAATGATGCACATACTACATTTGAAAATGCTGTGAATGGCGTTAACGGCATAGCGCCTATTACACGTATTGAGCATGAAGATATGGCAGTGAAAGTAGCGGGTGAATTGAAGGATTTCAATATTGAAGATCATATGCCATTGAAAGAAGCACGTCGAATGGATCGATTTACGCAATATGCAGTGGTAGCAGCACGTGAAGCATTAAATGATTCGAAACTAGAAATTACTGATGATAATAGTGATCGTGTGGGCGTTTGGATTGGCTCGGGAATTGGTGGCATTGAATCTTTCGAAAATGCACATCAAACATTAGTTGATAAAGGACCTAGACGTGTTAGTCCATTCTTTGTTCCGATGTTAATTCCTGATATGGCTGCAGGACAAGTTTCTATTGATTTAGGTGCAAAGGGACCAAATGGATGTACTGTTACAGCATGTGCAACAGGAACGAACTCTATAGGTGATGCTGCCAGAATGATACAATATGGAGATGCTGATGTTATGATAGCAGGGGGTACAGAAGCGCCAATTACACGTCTAAGTATCGCTGGTTTTACATCTAATCGTGCACTTAGTACAAATGCAGATCCTGAAACAGCATGTCGTCCATATCAGGAAGGACGCGATGGGTTTGTTATGGGTGAAGGTGCAGGTGTCGTCGTACTAGAAAATTTAGACCACGCATTAGCGCGAGGCGCTCATATCTATGCAGAAATTGTAGGATACGGTAATAATGGTGATGCACATCATATTACAGCACCAGCACCGAATGGTGAAGGTGGCGTGCGTACGATGAGGATGGCACTTAAAGATGCCGGCATTGAAGCGGATAAGATTGATTACTTAAATGCCCATGGTACAAGTACACCGATTGGTGATGAATATGAAGCGTTAGCGATTAAGACAACATTCGGAGAACATGCAGAAAATCTATTAGTATCTTCTACAAAATCAATGACGGGTCATCTATTAGGTGCAACAGGTGCAATCGAAACAATTATTACAGCACTTTCTATTGAAACAGGGAAAATTGCACCAACAATCCATCAGGAAGATGAACATGCTTTCGGATTGAATTTTGTACCAAATAAAAGCGTTGACCGCGACATTGAATATGCGATGACAAATAGTTTGGGATTTGGTGGTCATAATGCAGTTCTTATCTTAAAAAAATATAGTGAATAGGAAAAAAGTGAGAAATTAATTTTTCTCACTTTTTTCTTGTGTTAACAAATGTTAATTTTTATAATGTGGATGAGGTGAATATATGTTTATTAAAGTACATCATCCAGACCAATATATTCAATATTTACTTGCAGTAGAAGATAGAATTACATTACAAGAAAATGATCGCATCAATCTTTTCAGATATAAAAGTGGATTATCTGGAGAAAGAATGTTTTATAACCTTCTAAAAAATATACTTGAAGGTATAAAAATTTGGGACATTACTTTGGATAATAATGATTCATCACAATATGACTTTCTAATAGTGGTTGATAAAGTGATCTATCATTTTGACGTTAAGAACTATAGTGGTGTATATACATACAAAAATGATAATTTCATTAGTGAAAATGGACGGAACTATAAAAATATTATGGCACAGCTCGATGCAGCACATGACAGACTCATTAGAATTGTGGAGTTAAACAATTGGGGATATAAAGTGGAAAGTAAAATTATATTTATTAATAAACAATTCTCTATTCGAAATTATGATGGTAATCCATTGATACTCTTTCATAATCAAATCGATAGTTTTATTCAGTATTTATTAAAAAGAAAAACATATAAAAATGATCTTTACGTAGCAGAAAAGCTTGTTGAATTAAGTAATCCGAAAGTATTTGAAAGGATTTATTATTATCCATTCGAAAAGATGAAATCAGGTCCACGTTGTCCAAAATGTCTGCAAATTAATAAGGTAGAAGCATTGAACAAATTTAAAACTGTATCATGTGCATGTGGACATACATATGAGAAATCAGAGATGCTGCACAACATAATTGATGATCTCTTTCATATTAATCAAGGTATTATTAAGACTAAAGACGTGGTTTATTGGAGCGGCGTACCAGAGAGAAGTGTGCGAAGATTTTTAAAACAGAATTATCATTCTCAAGGGAGCAATAAAAACAGAAGTTATGTAAAGAATGATGGCCGATAAATTAAAAATATCGGACATGAAATCTCAAAACTAGTCCAAATCTCTAAATAATGGCCGATAAATTAAAAATATCGGCCATGAAATCTCAAAACTAGACCAAATCTCTAGATGATGGCCGATAAATTAAAAATATCGGCCATGAAATCTCAAAACTAGTCCAAATCCCAAAATAATGGCCGATAAATTAAAAATATCGGCCATCATCATTATCATCAATATGCTACACAATGCTATACATAGCAATTAAACTTATAATCACTAATCCAAGCGATACAAATAAAATCGGATTAGTCCATAAATACTTTTCCTGTCTGATGCGCAATTCTTTATTGAAGTCTGGATCTTCATCCATCGTTTCCTTAATTCGTTTCGGTGCCATCATGTAATTAAACTTTCTAAAGGAATGTCCCATAATACTATATGCCCCATCACTATACATCATCATAAATAATCCGATACACAAACCAATCATTGAAACAGTAAAGATACCGTTTAAAAAATTTAATAATTTTAGACCACTAAACAATGCGTATATAACAGCTAAACCTGTTTCTATCGCAAAAATAATCATGTAATTTTTCACATATATTCCTCCTGTATTAACTTTATTTATTATATCTTTTATTTCTTTAAATGCATATAAAATGTTATAAAAATGAATAATCATTTTAAAATATATTACAATTATTGATAACAACAACATTAATGAGATTTTTATATACACAATAAAGTATAAATATACACAAAATTCAACGCTTTAGTGCACTATACATGTATAAAAAGTATTAAAAATATTAAGAAAAATGTATAAAAAGTTATTGCTATTTATTTACTATAACATTTATAATAAAGTTAATCTTCTGAAAATTAACAGAGGCATTTTTAGAAATGGGGGAAAGAAATGAAAAGACAGGTAAAATCTTTATTAGTTTTATTTCTAGCAATTACTATGGTACTTGCTGCATGTTCAGGTAAAAAAGGTGGTTCTGGTGATACTGCTGGTGGCGACGATAAAACATTACGATTAGTTGCTTCAAGTGATATCCCAACAATGGACTCATCTTTAGCAACTGATGCCGTATCATTCAATGTATATAACCAAACGATTGAAGGTCTATATACATTAGATAAAGATGACAAAGCGGTTCCTGCAATTGCTAAAGGTGAACCAAAAATTTCAGCTGACGGTAAAAAATGGACAGTAGAATTACGCGATGATGCAAAATGGACAAATGGTGATCCTGTTACAGCTAAAGACTTCGTATTTGCTTGGCAACGTGCATTAGATCCAAAAACAGCTGCAGAATATGCTTACATCATGTACGACTTAAAAAATGCAGAAGCTGTTAATACAGGTAAAATGAAACCTTCTGAATTAGGTGTTAAAGCAGTTAATGATACAACTTTAGAATTTGAATTAGAAAAATCTAAGCCTTATTTCAAAGAATTATTAGCATTCGGTACTTTCTTACCTCAAAACGAAAAATTCGTTAAAGAAAAAGGCGAAAAATACGGTACAACAGAAAAAGATACATTATATAATGGTCCTTTCGTATTAAGCGAATGGAAAACTGAAGACAAATTTACTTTAACGAAAAATGATAAATACTATGATAAAGATAAAGTAAAATTAGATAAAATTACTTACAAAGTTTTAAAAGATGCTAACTCAGGTGTTAACTTATTTACAACAGGTAAAATTGATCGTGTCGGTTTACCTGCAGAATTTATCGATAAATACAAAAATGATAAAAACTATTCTACAGAATTAGATGCTTCAACATTCTTCATTAGAATGAACCAAACAAAAAATAAAGATTTACAAAACAAAGATTTACGTATAGCTTTAGCGAAATCTATCGATAAAGAAAAATACGTTAAAAACAACTTAAATAATGGTTCTGTAGCAATTGACACATTAATGCCAAAAGACTTTGTTAAAGACAAAGCAGGTAAAGACTATGTTGATGGTGTTAAATCTCCATTAAACTACGATGCAAAAGCAGCAAAAGCTTCTTATGAAAAAGCGAAAAAAGCTCTAGGTAAAGATAAGTTCACTTTTGAATTCTTAACATTCGACCAAGAGTCTTCTAAGAAAGATGCTGAATACTTTAAAGAACAAATTGAATCAACTTTACCAGGTGTAACATTAAAAATTAAACAACAGCCATTCAAACAAAAATTAGATTTAGAATCTAAAGGTAACTATGAATTATCATTAGGTGGTTGGGGTCCTGACTATCCAGATCCAATGACTTTCTTAGATATGTTTGTAACTGACGGTCCACATAACCAAACTGGCTGGTCTTCAAAAACGTATGACAAAGCAATTGAAGAAGCGAATGGTCCATTATTAACAGATGTTGAAAAACGTTGGACAACATTACAAAATGCTGAAACTGAATTCTTAAATGATGCAGTAATTATTCCAATCTATCAACGTGGTGGCGCATTCTTAACGCAACCATACGTGAAAAACATTGTTTCTCATAAATTTGCTGGAGATTATTCATTCAAAGAAACTGAAATTAAGAAATAGTATCTTGAAACCAATTTAGAAGGAAGGATATGCAACTTATATCCTTCTTTTTAAATAAATAAAAAAAGTTGTATGAATTATGAGAAAATTTAGTTATTATAGTATTAGAGCAAAAAATGATTTTGCGCTATATGATTATAAGGAGGAAGAAGTGCATGTTAAAATATACGATTAAACGAATTTCTTATATGCTTTTAACATTGTTCATTGTTACAACGGCTACGTTCTTCTTAATGAAATTAATGCCTGGTTCACCGTTTAACGATGAAAAGTTATCAGCTGAACAGAAAGCAATCGTGAATGAAAAATATGGATTAAACGATCCATTAGGAGTGCAATATCTCAATTATTTAAAGAAAGCAGCAACAGGTGATTTCGGAGTATCATTCCAATATGATAATAAAGACGTATTAGGATTAATTATTCCTCGTCTTGGACCATCTGCTGAAATTGGTCTTTACGCAATGATCATCGGTGTAACGCTTGGGATTATATTAGGGGTTATTGCTGCAGTGAAACAAAATACATGGGTGGATTACTTAGCAACTGTATTCTCTGTACTTGCTATCTCAGTACCATCATTCGTTTTAGCCGTTTTATTACAATATTTCTTAGCAGTTAAAGTACAATGGTTCCCGGTTGCAGGTTGGGAAGGATTTGATTATGCCGTATTACCAGCCATTGCACTATCAGCTGGTGTTATTGCAACTATCGCAAGGTATATCCGTTCAGAAATGATTGAGGTTTTAAGTTCAGACTATATTACTTTAGCACGTGCTAAAGGTAATTCAACTTCTAAAGTATTATTTGGACATGCATTACGTAATGCATTAATTCCTATCATTACATTAATTGGTCCAATGACAGTTGGTATCTTAACAGGAGCACTTACGATCGAAACGATCTTCGGTATTCCTGGTCTTGGAGATCAATTCGTGCGTTCTATTCAAATGAATGACTATCCAGTTATTATGGCACTTACAGTATTTATCTGTGCATTATTCGTAGCAGTATTATTTATCGTTGATATTTTATACGGCATCATTGACCCACGTATCCGTGTACAAGGAGGTAAAGATTAATGGCAAAATTTAATGAAGTAGAAGAAAATGTTAGTCATGCAAATTTAAATCAAAATTTAGCGACACCTCCTGGTTCATTTGTATTAGCAAATCGTGACGAAATCAATGAAGAAAAAATTGAGCGTGAATCGAAAACATTCTGGCAGGATGCATGGTTACAATTAAAAGCTAACAAAGCAGCTATCCTTGGATTAATTGGTTTAATCTTATTGACGTTAATGGCATTTATCGGGCCTATGATCAGTGGTCATACGTATCGTGCACAAAACGTTGACCATTCAAACTTACCGCCAAAAATTATGGCACTTAAAGATGTAGGATTCTTACCGTTCGACGGTAAAGATAAAGATGGTTTCGATGTTTATGAATCTAAGAATGTTAAAGAAGCTTATTGGTTTGGTACAGACTCGCTTGGACGTGACATCTTTACACGTACTTGGAAAGGTACACAAGTTTCTATCTTTATTGGTATCGTAGCAGCATTCTTAGACGTTGTTATCGGGATTACTTATGGATCTATTTCAGGTTTCTTTGGTGGCTGGGTAGATACATTGATGCAGCGTATCATCGAGATTATTGCATCGATTCCTAACTTAATCATCATGATTTTATTCGTAATTCTCTTCGGTGGTAGTCTATGGACAATCATCTTAGCCATGTCACTAACGGGCTGGATTGGAATGAGCCGAATCGTGCGTGGACAATTCTTAAAGTTAAAAGGGCAAGAATATATTTTAGCGTCAAGAACATTAGGTGCTTCTAACGGAAGTCTAATTTTTAAACATATTTTACCGAACACATTAGGACCAATTATCGTAACGGCAATGTTCTCTATCCCTGGAGCGATTTTCTTCGAAGCATTCTTAAGCTTCATCGGTTTAGGTTTAGAGCCACCGATGACATCACTTGGGGCATTAGTAAACGATGGTCGTAAAATGTTATTGATTCACCCATATCAAATGTTTGTTCCATCTGCAGTATTATCATTATTAATCTTATGTTTCTATTTATTTGGTGACGGTGTACGTGATGCATTCGATCCGAAAATGCGTAAATAAAGGAGGAAATTAGAATGGCAGAAAGAATTTTAGAAGTTAAGAATTTAAAAGTTTCCTTCGATATTAACGCGGGGGAAGTTCAGGCAGTACGTGGAGTTGATTTCCACTTAGATAAAGCAGAAACATTAGCAATCGTTGGAGAGTCTGGTTCAGGTAAATCAGTAACGACGAAAGCGATTATGAGATTGTTACCATCACCACCTTCACGTATTAAAGAAGGAGAAATCTTGTTTGATGGTAAAGATATTGCAAAGCTATCAGAAAAAGAAATGCAGCAAGTGCGTGGTAAAGATATTTCGATGATCTTCCAGGATCCAATGACTTCATTAAATCCGACAATGAAAATTGGTAAGCAAGTTATGGAACCGCTGATTAAACATCAAAAGTTATCTAAAGCAGAAGCGAAAGAACGTGCATTAGATATATTACGTTTAGTAGGACTTCCAAATCCAGAAGGTCGTTTCAATAACTATCCTCACCAATTCTCTGGTGGACAACGTCAACGTATCGTTATTGCAACGGCACTAGCATGTGACCCGAAAATTCTAATTGCTGATGAACCTACAACAGCACTTGACGTAACAATTCAGGCACAAATTTTAGAATTGATGAAAGATTTACAGAAGAAAATTGATACTTCAATTATCTTCATTACACATGACTTAGGGGTAGTTGCAAACGTAGCAGATCGCGTTGCAGTAATGTATGGTGGACAAATTGTTGAAACAGGAACAGTAGATGAAATATTCTACAATCCTAAACACCCATACACTTGGGGATTATTATCATCTATGCCAAGTTTAGATACTCATCAGGATACAGAATTAATTGCTATTCCTGGTACACCACCAGATTTAATTAAACCACCAGTCGGTGATGCCTTTGCACGACGTTCAGATTACGCATTACAAATTGACTTTGAACAGGAGCCACCTTGGTACCAGGTTTCAGATACGCACTTTGTGAAATCTTGGTTGATGGATCCGCAAGCACCTAAAGTTGAACCGCCAGAAATGGTTAAACAAAAGCTGCGCCCTATGCCTGGTGACTATGCAGAACCAAAACGTGTTGAGGGGGTTAGCTTCTAATGAGAGACGATAGAGTTCATAACAATACAGAAGGTCGCGTTAAAGTAATTGACGATACAGGAAATACAACACAAGATGTTAAAGTTGAAAAAACTGTTACACATACGACAGAACCTGTAGTAGATCATACAGTAGAACATACAATTGAGGATGGTCCAATTCAGGTAAGTGAAGATGCAATTAAAGAAGATGCGTCACAATATAGTGCATCTGAATTGAATAAAACTAAACTTACTGAAGTAGAAAAAAAAGCAGCGGGGATTAAACCATATGCTGAAGGCAAAACAAAATTAATTGAAGTAAGAAATTTAAAGCAATATTTTAACGTTGGCAAGAAAAATGAAGTAAAAGCTATCGATGATATCACATTTGATATTTATCGCGGTGAAACTTTAGGTCTTGTAGGTGAGTCAGGTTGTGGTAAATCAACAACAGGACGTACACTGATTAAGTTATATGATGCAACAGGCGGAGAAGTTATCTTTGATGGGACTGATATTCAGTCGATTAAAAATAAGAAAGATTTATTGAAGTTTAATCGTCGTATGCAGATGATCTTCCAGGATCCATATGCATCACTTAACCCGAGACTTAAAGTTATGGATATTATTGCTGAAGGTATTGATATTCAT
Source organism: Macrococcus epidermidis (assembly GCF_024205965.1). Classification (NCBI taxonomy): domain Bacteria; kingdom Bacillati; phylum Bacillota; class Bacilli; order Caryophanales; family Staphylococcaceae; genus Macrococcus; species Macrococcus epidermidis. The sequence goes on from NZ_CP073819.1 coordinate 851,564, forward strand.
AAACTTGCAAAGAATAAACAAGATCGTGCAAATCGTGTTTACGAGTTACTTGAGACAGTAGGTTTATCAAAAGAACATGCTAACCGTTATCCACATGAATTCTCAGGAGGACAACGTCAGCGTATCGGTATCGCACGTGCATTAGCAGTAGAACCAGAGTTTATTATTGCCGATGAGCCAATCTCAGCACTTGACGTATCTATTCAGGCGCAGGTTGTAAACTTAATGCAGAAATTACAGAATGAACGTGGCATTACATTCTTGTTTATCGCCCATGATTTATCAATGGTTAAATACATTTCAGACCGTATCGGTGTAATGTATTTCGGTAAATTAGTTGAAGTAGGACCAGCGGATGCAATCTATAACAATCCACTTCATGAATATACGAAGTCATTATTATCTGCAATTCCATTACCAGATCCGGAATCAGAGCGTACGCGCGTACGTAAAACTTATAACCCGGATGTTCATGCGTATACTGCAGACGATGTATTAGAGTTACGTGAAGTTGCTCCAGATCATTACGTATATTGCTCACCGAAAGAATACGAAGCATTAAAGAAATCTTATAATCATAATTATTAAACAATAAAGGACAATGAGAAGCATTAATCTCAATGTCCTTTATTTTTATGCATAAATCTTTATATATTTATAAAAAGTAATAAAAAGGAAAAAACATACTTTATAAATGTTAACAAAACATAAGAAATATAACTTACCGTCATAAAGGGATTCAGAAAGAAATTTAAAGTTATACTTAATAAAAGAATGTGAATAAATATAAAATAATAAAATATTCAAAAAAATTAAAAAATGTATAAAAAAAGTATTGCTATACCGTGAAATATAAAATATAATTAATACAAATCTTCTGAATATTCTAAACAGCAGATTGAATAATTTATATGTAGGGGGAAGTTGAATGAAAAAGAATTTTCAATGGTTTTTAGTTTTATTATTAGCTTTAACTGGCTTTGTATCAGCTTGTTCTGGCTCTGGCGGAGATAAAAAATCTGCTGGTGGAGACGGCAAAGACAGCCAAGTATTGAACTTTGCAGAAGGTTCTGATATTCCATCTATGGATTCGTCAATGGCAACTGACCAAGTATCTTTTAATGTATTCAACCAAGTAATGGAAGGTCTTTATACTTTAGATAAAGACGATAAAGCCGTACCTGGTGTAGCAGAAGGAGATCCAGAAAAGTCTAAAGACGGTAAAACATGGACAGTCAAATTACGTAAAGATGCGAAATGGTCTAATGGTGACCCTGTAACAGCGAAAGATTTTGAATATGCATGGAAACGTACAATCGATCCTAAAACAGGTGCTGAATATGCATATATTATGGCAGATTTAAAAAATGCTAACAAAATCATGGAAGGTAAAGCGAAACCTGATGAGTTAGGAGTTAAAGCAATTGATGATAACACATTAGAAATTCAATTAGAAACTAACGTTCCTTACTTCCAGGAATTATTAGCTTTCGGTACTTTCTTACCACAAAACGAAAAATTCGTTAAAGAAAAAGGTGACAAGTACGGTACAACTAAAGACGACACTTTATACAATGGTCCTTTCGTATTAAATGAGTGGAACACTGAGAAAAACTTCCAGTTAACACCAAACAAAGAATACTGGGATAAAGATAAAGTGAAGTTAAAAGAAGTAAACTTCCAAATCGTTAAAGAAACACAAACTGCTTTAAACTTATACACTACTGGTAAAATTGATGCTGTAGGTTTATCTGCTGAAAACGTTGATAAATACAAAAATGATGCTAAATACAAAGATCAGTTCTCAACTCAACTAGGATCTTCAACATTCTTTGTACGTATCAATCAATCTAAAAATAAAGATTTACAAAACAAAAACTTACGTTTAGCTTTAGCGAAAGCAATCGATAAAGATAAATACGTAAAAACTTTATTAAATAACGGTTCTGTAGCAACAGATGCTTTAATGCCTAAAGAATTCGTTAAAGGTCCAGACGGTAAAGATTATAGTGAAGGTGTTAAATCTCCATTAAACTATGACAAAGATGAAGCGAAGAAATATTTAGATAAAGCGAAAAAAGAATTAGGTAAAGACAAGTTCACATTTGAATTTTTAACTTATGATCAAGATACATCTAAAAAAGATGCTGAATATGTTAAAGAACAATTAGAAACGAACTTACCTGGCGTTACTTTAAAAATTAAACAACAACCATTTAAACAAAAATTAGCTTTAGAATCTAAAAAGAACTATGAATTATCATTTGCTGGTTGGGGTCCTGACTATCCAGACCCAATGACTTTTATCGATATGTTCGTAACTGACGGTCCACATAACCAAATGGATTGGTCAAACAAAGAATTTGATAAATTAGTTAAAGATGCTAAAGGTCCATTATTAGCAGATCCAGAAAAACGCTGGACAGCTTTACAAGAAGCTGAACAAATCTTCTTAGAAGATGCAGCGATTATTCCGATGTATCAACGTGGTTCAGCACGACTTCGTCAACCATACATTAAAAACTATGTTGTTCATAAATTTGCTGGAGATACTACATTAAAAGAAACTTATATCGAAGGTAAAAAATAGTTACTACATTAAGAGCACATCACTGAATTTCAGTGATGTGCTTTTTTAATTATCTATTTTCTTTTTCTGCCTAAACCCATTGCGTTTTCCATCTTTTTAAGCATTTTATTTGCTTTAAATGCTGCTTTTTCAGCACCACGGTCAAGTATTTCATCAAGTTCTGGTGAATTCATGTAGTATTCATATTTTTCCTGGAAGGGTGTGATAAATGCGACTACAACGTCTGCTAAGTCTGATTTAAAGTCGCCATAACCTTTTCCTTCATACTTACTTTCAAGTTCTTCAATCGTTTTACCAGAGAAGATTGAATAAATACCTAGTAAGTTAGAAATACCAGGTTTATTTTCTTTATCATATTTTACGATGCCTTCAGAATCAGTAACAGCACTTTTAATTTTTTTCGCTACTGTATTCGGTGGATCAAGGAGAGAAATAAATCCTTTCGTATTGCTATCAGATTTACTCATTTTTTTCGTTGGATCCTGTAAACTCATCACGCGTCCACCGACTTTAGGCATTCTAATTTCCGGAATCGTAAATATATCATTATATTTATTGTTAAATCGTTCAGCGAGATCACGCGTTAATTCAAGATGTTGTTTCTGATCATCACCGACAGGAACGATGTGTGTGCCATATAATAATATATCCGCAGCCATAAGTGGTGGATAAGTTAATAATCCTGCAGGAATACCTTCTTTACGATCCTTTGCCTTATCTTTAAATTGCGTCATACGTTCTAGTTCACCAATCGTTGAAATCGTTGTCAGCATCCAGCCTGCCTGTGCATGAGCTGGTACTTCTGATTGAATGAAGAGCGTTACTTTTTCCGGATCTAATCCACTGGCAAGATAAAGTGCTGCCAGTGAACGGATATTTTTCCTTAATGCTGCTTTGTCCTGTGGTACAGTAATCGCATGCTGATCAACAATACAAAAGTAGCAGTCATAGTCATTTTGAATTTCAACAAATTGTTGTAATGCTCCGATGTAGTTTCCGATTGTAGGAACACCGCTCGGTTGAATTCCTGAAAATAATGTTTGCATATATAAAACTCCTTTAATAATAGTAAGTATATTGTACTATATAAACGGATATAATAAATAAACAGATATCATAAATATTATGATTAATTTATTATGTGACAAAAATGAAAATTAATGAAAACGTATTGTAATAAGGATTTATAAGGTGTATAGTGTAAGAGTAAATAATAAAATTTTGTGAGACTATCTTGAGTGATTTATGATTGAATGTTCAGATAATTATTTTCATTTTATTAGAGAATTCTCATTAAATTTTAATGTTCAGATAATATAATAACAATATCAGGTTAGAACAAACTTCTATAGCATTTATCTTAACATTAGATTGCTTAATATAATTTTATAATTATTTTTAAGTTTTATTATTTGACAATGTTTAAGTTAACACGTATAGGGTAAATATAACTAAGCGTTTAAGATAAATTATGCAAATAATAATCTAACCGATAAATAACATAATTAGGAGAGTGAGATGTATGGTAACATTATTTACTTCACCAAGTTGCACATCTTGCCGTAAAGCGAAAGCATGGTTACAAGAACATGACATTCCGTATACGGAGCGTAATATATTTTCAGAAAACTTATCAATTGATGAAATAAAAGCAATCTTAAGAATGACAGAAGATGGTACAGATGAAATCATCTCTACACGTTCAAAAACATTCCAAAAATTAAATGTTGATATTGACGCATTACCATTACAGGAGTTATATGAAATTATTCAAAAAAATCCTGGGTTATTACGTCGTCCAATCATCTTAGATGAAAAGCGTTTACAAGTTGGATACAATGAAGACGAAATTAGACGATTCTTACCACGTAAAGTGCGTACGTTCCAATTATTAGAAGCACAACGTATGGTAGATTAATTTTAATTAACAAGCTGTCATAATTTGTTCACATGAACGAATTTGACAGCTTTTTTATGTATCATTTTAAGGTTTATTCATTGTGAGGATATACCCTTTAATGTACAATAGACTTACAATTCTATTGATAGGGGGAAAGACCATGAGAATTGAACGCGTCAATGACACTACATTAAAATTTTATTTAACATATGCAGATATAGAGGCTAGAGGATTTAAACGCGATGATTTATGGACGAACCGTAAAGCTGGTGAAGAATTCTTTTGGTCTATGATGGAAGAAATCAACGAAGAAGAAGAATTTTTTGTTGAAGGACCATTATGGATACAAGTCCATGCATTTGATAAAGGTATTGAATTTGTTGTAACAAAAACTAAACAAGATGATGTTTTACATTTACCGGATGATGAATCACCTGAAAATCTTGAATATCAGGTAAACGATTTCTTAAACAAATCAGTTCAGGATGAAAAAGAATTACGTGATTTATTAATGAAAGCATCTGAAATAAATGATTTTGATAATGAATTTATTGCACACTTTGATGATCTTGAGCATGTTATCCAGTTCAGTTATGATGATCATCTTGATATTGACATTGAAGACCTGCTTTATATGCATGAAGGAAGATATTATTATTATGTACAGTTTGACGAACGTTTATCAGATGATGAAGTACATACATATGTTGCGCATGTATTAGAGTATGCTGATGAATCACGTATTTCTAAAGAACAACTTGAAGAGTATGGAAAAGTTGTGATGAGTCATAATGTGAAACATCAAGTACAAAAATATTTTAAATTGTAGTGATTAACAATATTTACACAATTGTAAAAAATACTTTAAGCACTTTCTACTATATATAAGTAGGAGGTGCTTTTTTATGCTTGTTGCTTTAAATGATGCCGGAGAATTAATTGAGGCAAATCGTGCATTGCCAGGACGATACACTTGTCCAATTTGCAACAGACCTGTTGTATTAAAAAAAGGAAAAGTTAAGTTACCACATTTTGCACATCAAACTTTAAAAGATTGTTTTATGTACACATACAAAAAAGAAACAGTGGCCCATATAGAAGGTAAATATTGCCTATATGATTTGTTTCATCCTTCTACATGTTTTATGGAATATTATTTGTCATCAATTGAGCAGATACCTGACTGTTATCATACTTCTTCTATCGCATTTGAACTGCAGATGTCAGTAATACCAGTTTCTCACATTGTTACAAGAACGTCTGGCTACAATTCAATCGGTGTAGAAGTAATATGGATTGCTAAATTTGAAGATATTAAAATCAATGATACTCAAATGAAACTTACACACTTTCAAAAATCATTAATTCATTTAGCAAGTAATGTATTGTTTGTATATCATACGCAGTTAAAATCTTTTTTTGCCTTACAGATTATCCGTGTACTGAATCATAATGAGTTTGAAATTAAAATTATTAGGATTATAAATGGAGAAGCGATACTTTCTATTATTACTGATAATCAGCTAAAGTTGACACATCGTGTATTGAGCAAGATAGAAACGAAAAAGCATATTCAAAATTGCTTAGCCAAAAAGTCAGTGCTGCAGCCCACATTAAGTGGTCTTTATCAACTGAGAATAGATCATAGAAATATTCCGGAATACTTACGCATTGTAATACCTGAACAGATTTATATTGATAAACATCCAATAGAATGGCAGGTTGAATTGATGGTGATGATTCACAATCAACAATTTGATTTTGAAAAATGGATGAATTGCTTAAAATTATCCGAACAAAGTAACTTGTTGATATCGCAGCCAGAACTCTCTTTACACATCTTAAAAGTTTATCAGCATATATCAAATCAAATGCGTGCATTAATGACTGAAAAATGAGAAAATTAAATGTATTAATGAAATGGAGGATTTAAAATGACAGAATTAATGACAAGAAGCGAACAACAAGAGAAAAATACATGGGATTTAACGACAATATTTAAATCCGATGACGCGTGGGAAAATGCCTTTACTGAGCTTTCAGAGTATCTTGGCAAAGAAAAAGCATTTCAAGGTAAACTAAGTACCTCAAGTGAAACTTTATTAAATGCATTATTATTAGATGCTGAAATTGATGAACTATTAGGTAAAGTCTATGTATATGCACATCTTAAACATGATGAAGATACAACGAATGCAAAGTATACTGCTTTTGAGCAACGCGCTGCAACACTTGCAAGTCAATTCTCATCTGCCTGGAGTTTTATGTTACCGGAACTGATGACAATTGATGAATCACAGTTAAATACATTTATTGCAGAACATAAAGGGTTAGAACGTTTTAAATTTGATCTTGAAAAAATTAATAAACGACGTGAACACGTTCTTAGTGAAAAGGAAGAATTGATATTAGCTGAAGCTCAGGAAGCACTTTCTGCTTCAAGTAATACATTTAGTATGTTTAACAATGCCGATTTAACTTTTGATAACATAAAAGATAAAGATGGTAATTCATTACCGTTATCTCATGGTAACTATATTACTTATTTAGAATCTGATGATCGTGTATTACGTGAAAATGCATATAAAGAGGTTTACGCTAAATATGGTGAGTTTAATAATACATTGTCACAAACACTCGCAGGAAAAGTTAAGGCAAGCGTATTTTCAAGTAAAGTAAGAAATTATGAAAGCGCTCGTCATCAAGCTTTATCAAACAATGATATACCGGAGTCTGTATATGATACCTTAGTTCAGACGGTTAATGATCATCTGCCATTATTACATCGCTACACAGCATTACGTAAAGAATTATTAGGTCTAGATGAGATGTATATGTATGATATGTATACGCCTTTAATAGAAGATGTTGAATTCAAAGTAACTTATGAAGAAGCGAAAGATTGGATGCTGGCATCACTTGAACCGATGGGTAGTGAATATATTGAAGTAATTAAAGAAGGATTAACGAATCGCTGGGTAGATGTTTACGAAAATAAAGGAAAACGAAGTGGTGCTTATTCATCTGGTACTTTTGGAACAAATCCATTTATTTTAATGAACTGGACGGATAATGTAAACAATACATTTACATTGACGCATGAATTTGGACATAGTGCACATAGCTATTTTTCTAGAAAGAATCAGCCGTCTAATATGTCAGGTTATTCAATATTCGTGGCTGAAGTGGCATCAACATGTAATGAGGCATTACTGGCAGATTATATGTATAAAAATTTAGAAGATGAAAAGAAAAAGTTATATTTACTTAATTATCAATTAGATGGATTCAGAGGGACTGTATTCAGACAGACGATGTTTGCTGAATTTGAACATATCATCCATACAATCGTTGAAAATAATGAACCATTAACTGCTGAACGATTAAATAAAGAGTATGCTGCATTGAATAAGAAATATTATGGAGATGCTGTTATAACGGATGATAATATTCAATATGAGTGGAGCCGTATACCACATTTTTATTACAACTATTATGTTTATCAATATGCAACAGGTTATAGTGCAGCATTTGCGTTAAGCAAGCAAATGCTTGAAGAAGGCGCACCTGCTGTGGATCGTTATATCAATCATTTCTTAAAAGCAGGTAGTTCTGATTATCCTATCGAAGTGCTAAAAAAAGCTGGTGTTGATATGACATCAAGCGCTGCTATTGAAAATGCTTGTAAAGTGTTTGAAGAAAGATTAGATGAATTTGAAAGATTAATAAAGTTATCAAAATAATAAATAAGTAGTGAATGCGTTTACAATATGTCAAATTTGTGAACAGTATCCATTTTATTTGAAACAGAATAAATAACGTGTTATATTAAGTACATGAAATTAATCACATACCAAACATACCCCTTTGTTTGAGTGAAAAATTTCTCCCATCCCCTTTGTTTAAATACCGTGTAATCAGACACGGTATTTTTTTTATGAGATTTTTTAATATTATATTTTAAGTGCACAAATAACTGTTATGAAAAACAATGAAACTGTACTAATAAATTCTTTGGAAAAACAGACACACAAAAACCGATATCATATACGATATCGGTTTTTGTGTGATATATTATAGTGATTTGTAACGCCAGAATAAATCATGATCATAATAAACATCTTCAATAATATTCTGGAGCTTTAATTTTCGTAACTCATTCATCAAAATATGATGTGGCCACTCATAAACAGTTTCGAGTTCATGTTCACTTACCATTTCCTGATCACGAATATATTCTGAAAGCGTTGGTGGTAACTTTTTTTCTATCGGTGTTTCTACAAGTTCATTGATGATATATGTGTAAATATGATAAGCGTGAATACCTTCAACTTTTAATCCTTCATCTTCATAATTTTCGTTAAAGAAAACAAGTGTAGGTGTAACATTGACATCCATTTCATTTGCGATATGTTGGTCACACTTTAATGAGGAAGTAACATGATTACTACGTATGTCATTAGTGAAGACTTCTATATCTAATCCTGCTTTTTGCGCACAATGCATAATCAATTCTTTTGTGATTATATCTTGTTTTGGCATTATTTCATTCTGTATAAAGTTCAAAAATAGATTCGCTTTCTTTCTTCCTTGTAATTCAGCTGCTTTAAATGCTAAAGCGATATTATCATCGCAAGTTGTACTTTGTGCCTGGCATTTTGTGAGTACTTTCAAAGTAGGAAGTAGAATTTGTTTAATATCTACGAATTGATAGTATTCAATTTGCAATTTACGTAAAGTTGCTTTAAGTTTCCAAGAATCTTTACAAAAAGGATCAAAGAAAGAATAGATCTCTATTTTTTTATTAGGCGATAATTGTTCTCGCGTTTGATTTACCATTAATTGTAGTTGTCCCATTCTACATCACCTTCATCCTTTAATCGACATTTTTCATATGTTCAGCAGTAAGTGTTAAACGTTGCAATAAGTATGTTCTAACATCTTCATCCATCGGTACTTTATATGCAGCTTTCGTCATATTTTCGAGCCATGCGTCTTTTTCAAATTCTCCAATCACAAAAGGCATATGACGTGCACGCATCATGGGATGACCATGTTCGTCAGAATAGAGCGTTGGTCCTCCTAAAAATTGTGTTAAAAATTGCTTTTGCTTTCGAGCTGTTTCATTAAAATCACCAGGAAATAAATGATTAATACGTTCATCTTCTTTAACATAAGAATAAAAGATATCTATCATTTGATATAAATTATCCTGGCCGATGCGATCATAAATCGTATCCATCTGACATCTCCTTACTTTCATACTAATATAGCATGTATATTACAATTTTAAAGTATTTTGCTTGAAAGTTTACTGTAGTGGTTATAAAATCTTTGCACTTTGCTCATTGTTTCTTGTTTGTCAATGTTATAATATTCAAGTAACGCATCAAAGTGTACTTTTCCTTCTTCGTAGTCGTTTACTTCATATTCCAGCTCGTAATCGCTCGTATCAAGATAATAACTGGCATCAAGGACAAGGAGACCGGATTTATACTCTATTTCGCGACGTTCTGTCGATAGCGCACCAAATACACGAAGTGAATTATCAGCTATATTCATTTTTTTTAATTGCTGTTCAATATTTTCAGGGATGTAACGTTGTTCGATATATTCCTGATCTATGATACGCTCATCAATCACACCAGAATACTCCATGACACCAATTGTTTGTGGTATTTTTAATGTCATCATTTTAGATGCTCCATTATCACGAATTCTAAGTGCACATTTCTGCGATTTTAAATCGAATTGATTCGTATCGATATAAAAATTGGTTTGCGTAATCATCGGCGCATCGATAAATAACGCGTTTTTTAATTTTTCGTAAGTTGAATAGTCAAGTAGATTCTTGAATTCAATTTCAAGTTCTTCCATGGTGAACCCCCTTTTATATATTTTAATTATGTACAACATAATATATGAAGTAAAGTATATTACATTCTATTCATGACTAAATCAAGAATCATTAAAACATTTACAATAATTATGTTAAAATATTCATGTTAAGGAGATGACACAAAAATGAATTTACATGTCAATGAAATTAAATTAGAAGAAAATAAAGTGATGATATTTACAGAAGAATCACCAATTGAAGCAACAGCCACAGGTACAATGGTGGTAGATAGTGATAATTTTCAATTTGTTTATTTATTAGATGGTGGCGAGAGCTTCGCTAATTTACGATTTGTTGAAGAGACCTGGCATATGATGAAAGCTTATGAATCATATCCGTGGTTTTTATACGGTACAATTGAACTGATTAATTTTAAAGAAGAATTTGATGAACTCATTGAAAATATTCAAGGAAATTTTAATTATGGTAAACCTTTTGTAGAACGTGTTGAAGAGGTATTTGAGCTATAGAATGAGGTGTTGTTATGAACCAATGGGATTTATTTTTATCACCATACAAACAAGCAATCGACGAACTTAAAATTAAATTAAAGGGTATCCGTAAACAATTTCAATCAGAAGGTAAATCATCTCCGATAGAATTTGTAACCGGCAGAGTTAAACCGATACCAAGTATCATTGAGAAAGCAAATACACGAGGTATTCCGTTTGATCGTTTAAGTGAAGAAATGTACGATATTGCTGGTCTTAGACTGATGTGTCAATTCGTAGATGATATAGATGTTGTTGTACAGATGTTGCGAAATAGACATGATTTTGAAGTAGTTGAAGAACGAGATTATATTAAAGACACAAAAGAAAGTGGTTATCGCTCATACCATGTCATTATTAAATATCCAATTGAAACATTAACAGGTCAAAAATTTATACTGGCAGAAATACAAATAAGAACGTTAGCGATGAACTTCTGGGCAACTATTGAGCATACATTACGATATAAATATGCAGGAGACTATCCACCAGAAATTCAAAATCGTTTAGAGCGTGCAGCAGAAGCAGCATATCTATTAGATGAAGAAATGTCTGAAATTCGAGAAGAAATAAAAGAAGCTCAAAAGTTTTACTCAGAACAACGTAGTGAGATTAGAGACTAAGAGGGTGAGAGAATGCGCTTTAATATATTGTCTAAAGGTGATTCAAAAAGCAATGCTTTAAAACAGAAAATGATAGGATTTATGAAAGATTTTAATATGACTGAAGATGTTGAAACACCCGAAATCGTTATTTCTGTAGGTGGGGATGGTACATTATTACAAGCCTTTCATACATATAGTCACCGATTGAGTGAAACAAGTTTTGTTGGAATACATACAGGACATCTTGGTTTTTATGCAGACTGGCTACCGCACGAAGTTGAAAAATTAATTCTTGCTATAAATAATGATTCTTTTCAAGTCATAGAATACCCTTTAGTTGAAGTTATTGTTAGATATGAGGAAGGAAGACCTTCAAGATATTTAGCCCTTAATGAAGCAACAGTGAAAACACACAATGGAGCAACACTCGTAGCTGATTTGTTTATCCGTGGGGATCAATTTGAACGTTTTAGAGGAGATGGTTTATGCATTTCGACACCGAGTGGATCTACTGCATATAATAAAGCACTCGGCGGCGCATTGATCCATCCTTCATTAGAAGCGATGCAAATAACAGAAATAGCATCGATTAATAATCGGGTGTTTCGTACAGTAGGATCTCCTTTAGTATTACCAAAGCATCATACTTGTAAGGTTGTTCCAGCTAATCCTAGTACTTTACAACTTACTTTTGATCATCTGACAGCAGATCATAAAGGTGTGGCTTCGATACAATATCGTGTTGCAGATGAGAAAGTTCGTTTTGCAAGATTTAGGCCTTTTCCATTCTGGAAAAGAGTTCATGATTCTTTTATCGCAAACGATTGATTCAAATTAGATACACGATTAAAGAAGCCACAACTGTAAAAATATTTTTACAAAGTCAGCGTTATAGCAAGAAATCATTAAGCGCCATTAAACAAAATGGCGCTTTACTTGTAAATAATCATGCTGTAACTGTTAGAGCAAATATATCTCAGGATGATACATTAACTGTGCGACTTCCTGAGGAAATAAGAAGTCCATACTTAATAACAAATCACATTCCAATTGAAATATTATATGATGATTCTTTTATGATCATAGTAAATAAACCTAGTTTTATGAACACAATACCTTCTCAATTACATCCACATAATAGTTTATTAGAAGCAGTATATGGATATCTCGAACAAAAATTTGATAACAGTGTGCTTCATCCTGTTAGCAGGCTTGATAGAAATACGAGTGGTATTGTAGTATTTGCTAAACATCAGTTGATTCATCATTTGCTGACGAATGAAATAGAGAAACATTATTTATTAATATGTCTTGGTGAAATGAAGCCTAAAGGTAATATTTGCATACCGATTGAAAGAAGTGACACTTCAATCATCACCAGGCAGGTTAGTGTCTATGGTCAAAATGCTCGAACTGAATATCAATTACTTCAATATAATAAATTCATGAATATATCATTGGTAAAAGCACGTCTACACACAGGTAGAACACATCAAATACGTGTCCATTTTTACACATTAGGACATTCACTGATTGGTGACACATTGTATGGGAATGACAAAAAAATCGATAGACATGCACTTCATGCTAACGAAGTCCGATTTAAACATCCAATTTACGGTAATCAAATAAATATAAAGTCATCATTACCAAAAGATTTAAGTCATTTTTTTGATATGTTATAATAAATTGTATTTTGGAGGTGAGATTATGTCAGAAGAAGAAGTTGTTTTAGAAGAAGAAATGTATAACAAAGAAGCATTAGATGAACTATTGTTGAGTGGTGATATAGACCAGTTTAGAGAAGAATTCCTCGAACTTCATACATATGATCAAGGTGAGTATTTCACCGAGTCCAGTGATGAATATCGAGATAAAATTTATCATTATTTATCTCCAAAAGAAGTTGCAGAATTTATGGAAACAACTGAAATGGAAGATGATGAATATGATCACATCTTTGAAGAAATGGACGCACGTTATGCAAGCAGCATGTTTGAAGAGATGTCTTTCGATAATGCAGTTGATATTTTAAAGATGCTACCAAAGACGAAGATAGCGAGTTTGCTTCTGCTCATGGAAAAAGAGACAGCAGGTGAAATCAAAGCACTGTTACATTACGAAGAGGATACAGCCGGTGGTTTGATGACAACTGAATTTATTTCAGTATCTTCACTAAGCACTGTGCGTGAAGCAATGATTCAATTGAAGGAACAAGCACCTCAAGCGGAAACGATTTACTATATCTTTGTGCTGAATGAAAAGAAACAACTTGTCGGCGTAATCTCTCTTAGAGATCTCATCGTTGCAGAAAATGATGAATATATCGAAGACATAATGAATGAGAGAGTTATTAGCGTGAATGTTGCTGATGATCAGGAAGATGTCGCTAATATTATGAAAGACTATGATTTCTTAGCGATTCCTGTTGTAGATTATCAAAATCATTTGCTTGGTATCATTACTATCGATGATATTTTAGACGTTATTGATGAAGAGGCAAGTGAAGACTACTCAAAACTTGCCGGGGTAAGTGATATTGATTCTACAGATGATTCTATGTTTGCGACAGCCCGTAAACGTCTGCCATGGCTTATGGCATTAACTGTTATGGGAATGATCACAGCATCAATATTAGGACAATTTGAAGATACATTAAGTAAGGTCGCTTTACTTGCAGCATTTATTCCGCTTATCGGTGGGATGGCAGGTAATTCCGGTACACAAAGCTTAGCCGTTGTAGTTCGTGGTATTTCAACAGGCGAGATTGATGAACAAAGTAAGTTTAAATTAGCATTGCGAGAAGCGGGATCGGGATTTATTACCGGGTTAAGCTGCTCAGTTATGTTATTTATTATCATTTGCGTATTATATAAAACACCAGTGCTCGGGTTGATTGTCTGTTTTAGTTTAACGATTGCAATGACGGTAGCTACATTAGCCGGGGCAATGGTTCCTTTAGTGATGCATCGATTAAAGATAGATCCTGCTGTTGCCAGTGGTCCATTTATATCTACTACCAATGATATTATCAGTATGTTAATCTATTTCGGATTAGCAACCACTTTTATGAGTTATTTAACTTAGGAGGAAAAGATGGGAAATCATGCAGAATTATTATCACTCGTAATTGTTGTCGTTTGTGCTTTCTTAACACCAATATTACTAAATCGATTACGTATTAATTTCTTACCGGTAGTTGTCGCAGAGATATTGATGGGTATTATCGTAGGAAAGTCTCTATTTAACTGGGTAGATCGTACAGCGATGTTAAATATGTTATCAACTTTAGGATTTATATTCTTAATGTTCTTAAGTGGTTTAGAAATTGATTTTAAAGCATTTAAATCATCACCGAAACAGAAAAAAGCAAAACAAAAAGAACCAAACCCAATTGTAATCTCATCAATTATATTTACCGGCATTTTGATACTGTCGATTATTGCAGCTTATTTATTTAAATGGACGGGTATTATAGACGATGTATTATTGATGGTCATTATTATTTCTACCATTTCTTTAGGTGTGGTAGTACCTACCTTAAAAGAAATGAATATTATGCAGACTACAATTGGACAAATCATATTGTTGGTAGCAGTAATCGCTGATTTAGCCACAATTTTATTATTAACCTTATATGGTACGCTTTATGCTGAAGGCGATTCACCGATTTGGTTAATTGGCATATTAATCGTATTTACCGGATTATTTTATATTACCGGTAAGAATTTCAAAAAAGCGCCATTCCTGGAAAAACTGATGGCAGGGACCACTCAAATTGGAATTCGTGCAGTATTTGCCTTAATTATTCTGCTCGTTGCACTTGCAGAAGGTGTAGGTGCTGAAAATATATTAGGCGCCTTTTTAGCAGGATGTGTTGTGAGTCTTCTAGGTCCAGATAAAGATATGGTTAATAAACTAGATTCTTTTGGATATGGCTTCTTTATTCCGATGTTCTTTATTATGGTAGGTGTTGATTTAGATATACCAGCTTTATTTAAAGATCCTTCAGGATTAATTGTTATTCCATTCTTATTAATTGCATTCTATTTAACTAAAGTCATTCCGATAGCAATATTAAAAAAGTGGTATGATACTAAAACAGTTATTGCGTCTTCATTCTTACTGACATCAACGCTATCACTTGTTATCGCTTCGGCAAAAATCGCTGAACGATTAGGTACAATTGATGGTGCTACAAGTGGTACTTTAATATTAGCAGCTGTAATCACTTGTGTCATTGTTCCTATATTATTTAAGAAGACTTTCCCGGTTGCAATTACTGAAGAAAAAACGATTAAAGTGGCATTTATCGGTAAGAACCAGTTATCAATACCTGTCGCGCAAAGCTTTAAATCAGATTTATATTTACCGACGTTATTCTACTTAAAGAATAATGTCGATAAAAGAACGATTCAGGATCTGGAAACAATTGAACTTGATGAATATAGTTACGAGGCATTATCTGCATCTGGTCTGTTTGATTTTGACATTGTTGTTTGTTCGGCGAATGATGAATCAATTAATAGAAGTGTTGCAGAAATGGCGAAACAAGAAGGCGTACCACGTGTAATCTGCCGTTTAGAAACATTGCAGGAAGACGATAAGTTAACTGAAGCAGGTATTGAAGTATTCAGTGAATTCCAAAGTACAAAAACGTTATTAAAAGGTTTAATCGAATCACCAAACATGTTAAATCTTTTATCTAACGTTGAAACTTCATTATATGAAATTGAAATGTTAAATACAAAATATCATGAGATGCAATTACGTGAATTCCCATTTTCAGGTGATATTATCTTTGTGCGAATATTACGTGGAAATGATTCTATTGTGCCACATGGTGAAACGGAACTTCACTTTAAAGACCGATTAATTGTTACTGGTGAAAGAAACTATGTAGATGAAATAAAACGTGAATTAGAATTATTTTAAGTATCAACAATCTGGCCATGTCCCATAGAGACATGGCCAGATTGTTTTTTGTTTAAAGGAAAGATATGATTCGCTTTTTTTGAGTAATGATTTATGTTATAGTTAAATAAATTAGTACTAGATACTAGAAGTTGCATATAAAGGAGAACGATGATGTTAAATTTTAAGGATAAAGTTTACGTGATAATGGGGATAGCGAATAAAAGAAGTATTGCATATGGGGTCGCACAAGTTTTAGATGAAGTTGGCTGTAAACTTGTATTTACGTATCGTAAAGAAAGAAGTAAGAATGAATTAGAGAAGTTGCTACCTAACTTTAAGAATAATCAGAATGCAGAAATGATACAATGTGATGTACAGAGTGATGATGATGTTGTTAATGCATTTAAACAAATTGGAGATAAATTCGGACGAATTGATGGTGTATTTCATTCTATCGCGTTTGCAAATATGGAAGATTTGCGTGGTCGCTTTATCGATACGAGTCGTGAAGGATTTTTGCTGGCTCAGGACATCAGTTCATATTCATTAACAATTGTCGCTAGAGAAGCTTCAAAGTTAATGCGTGAAGGTGGAACTATCGTTACAACAACATATATCGGCGGAGAATTTGCTGTTCCTAACTATAACGTAATGGGTGTAGCGAAAGCATCGTTAGAAGCTAACGTTAAATATTTAGCATCTGATTTAGGACAAGATGGTATTCGAGTTAATGCAATTTCTGCGGGACCAATCAGAACATTGAGTGCCAAAGGTGTCGGTAGCTTTAATACGATACTAAAAGAAATTGAAGCGCATGCACCATTAAGAAGAAATGTTGATACTATTGAAGTAGGTAAAACTGCATTATATTTATTAACTGACTTATCAAGTGGGGTTACTGGTGAAAATATTCATGTAGATGGTGGATATCATATCGTTGGATAAAAATAAAAAAAGCCGAAATGGCTTTTTTTTATTCCCCTAATTTAAATGTTTCTTTTACATTCCATGTATCATTATCTAATTGATAACATAAACTAATCTTATCGATAACTTCAGAGTGTGTAACATCTTTCATTGATAATTGACCTTTTAAGTCTTCGAATTCCTGCGAAGAAAAACCCTGTCCAACTGTAAAGTGTGGCACGAATGGATATGTGTTCGTACCATAGAATGAACCATCATTCAATAATTCGAATAACTTAACGAGATTTTCATTTGGATTAACTTTTAAATAGATGATATTTTGAGTAGGTGCAAAATCTGATACTTTTTCTACGTTAATTTCTACTGGTTGTATAGTTTTTGCTACCTCTTTTAATTTATCAGTAACAGCGTCAATGTCATGATCATCTACCTCAAATGCTTCTTTAATCGTAATATGTGGTGTGATTAACGCATAATGAGAATCATAGCGCTTACGATACTGATTGATTTCATCCTGATATGCTTTTGATGGGTATAATACAATGCCTAGTTTCATAATGAATCCCCCTTTTTTTCTGATAATTCAATTATATCAGAATTTCAAATTAAGTAATAATTTAAACATTTTTCTATTTCTTTTTGCCATGTTTTCCATGTGTGTCCACCGTCCAATTCATCATAATAATGTGAAATATTATTATCTATTAGCACTTGATGTAATTGTCTAATTGGTGTTAAAAAATCGGCATAATCTCCAGTCAATAGTTTAAAATAATCTTCCTCTTTACCTACAATTAAATAGAGATTCAATTCGCTTTTTCTTTCTTGGGAAAGATTATTTATTTGATTTAATATTTTATCTGTTATCATTGGAGAGAATAGACAACATTTTGAAGTTAGTTCAGAATATTCTATAGCAAGTGTTAAAGAGATACTAGCTGCTAAACTATCTCCGATAACAATCGTATTATTTTTATCATGCACGAAATTAAAAGTGTCTTGTATGTAATCCAGCAATTCTTGAGACACAAATTTCTGGAATTTTTCACGGTGAATACCTTCTGGATGATATTCATCTTTTCTCTCATCAACATTATTATAATGTACGAAAAGAAATACTGAAGGGTTATCAAAATCATCTTTTAAAGTTTCATATTTACGATGAATTCTTCCTATCTGACTTAAATCCTGTCCATCAAAACAAATAAACAATGTGTGTTGTACGAATGGAGAGTAATCTTCTGGAAAGTATATGCCAAGTTTTACTGTTCTATTTAAATGTTCACTATTCATAGTAAATGGTGTTATAAGACCATTTTTCATCATCATCAACTCTTTTCATATAATTATTATTTTAAATTAATAATATCATTATTTTTGGGTATAATAGACTATATCATTTCTAGGAGGACATTATGACAAAAAAAGTGTGGTTTAGATTTGGGGTTGCATTATTATTATCATTTCTAATCATCAAGTATTTTTTAGAAATTAATCATATTTTTTACCCTATAATAGTAATTGTTAAGTCGATTATCTTACCTTTATTACTAGGCGGTTTTCTTTACTATGTAACTGTTCCATTTCAGGATAAACTGGAGAAGAGATATCATCTCAAGCGATGGCAGAGTTTAACAACAATTATGTTAACACTCGTTATATTAACGGGTCTATTTTTATCATTTGTTGGACCAATTATTATGAAACAGGGTAATAATTTTGTAGATAATTTTCCAACAATCCAAAAAGAATTTCAATCTTATGTTAATATCGCATTAGATCAACGTGAAAAACTACCAGAAAACGTTAAGGATGGTATCAATAATGGGATTGAAAAATTAAATAGTTTTTCAGGAAAAATTGTTTCAAACGCATTTTCATTTATCACTCAGTTTATTTCGACTTTATTTCTAATTATTTTAGTACCTTTCTTCTTAATTTATATGCTTAAAGATCATGATCGTTTTATTCCTTTTGTTGCTGCACCATTTTCAGGACGAAGAAAATTATTTGTCGTTAATTTATTTAAAGATATCGATAAAACGTTAAGATCTTACATACAAGGTCAAGTTACTGTTAGTGTTATCCTTGGTATTTTATTGTTGATAGGTTATCTAATCATTGGATTAGACTATGCATTGATTTTAGCGATGTGGGGTATGGTGACGAATTTAATTCCATTCTTAGGACCATACCTTGCAATAATTCCAGCAATAATCATTGCTTTAATACAAGATCCGGTAATGGTCGTGTATGTCATCATCATTATGTTTGTTGCACAACAATTAGAAGGAAATGTTATTACACCGAATATTATGGGTAAATCTTTAAATATTCATCCGCTCACAATTATTACTGTTATTTTAGCAGCTGGTAATTTGGGAGGATTTATGGCAATACTTGTTGCTGTTCCAACATATGCAGTCATAAAAACAATTGTACGCAACATCTATATGCATCGTCAGGACATAACTCATGAGGCAGTTAAATCTGTAAACGAACATCAGAAATAATATTACTTAATAGAAAGATAACCATTTATTTGGTTGTCCTTTTATTATTTATAAATTCTTAATATTAATCCTTGATTAAAGTATGTTAAACTATAATAGATTGAATATAAAATAGAAAATTTAATTTGAGTAAAGGATGGTTTCTCATATGTCAAAAGTTAGAAAAGCTGTCATTCCAGCTGCTGGTATCGGCTCGAGATTTTTACCTGCTACTAAAGCAATGCCAAAGGAGATATTACCGATTTTAGACAAACCGACAATTCAATATATAGTTGAAGAAGCAGTTGCAGCAGGTATTGAAGATATTATTATCGTAACTGGTAAGCATAAACGTGCGATTGAAGATCATTTTGATGCCCAAATGGAACTGGAATTTAACTTAGAAGAAAAAGGAAAGTATGATTTACTAGAGAAAGTACAGCATTCAACGAATCTAGCGAATATCTTTTATGTGAGACAAAAATCACCACAAGGATTAGGTCATGCAATTTGGACAGCGAAACAATTTATCGGTGAAGAACCTTTTGCTGTCTTACTCGGTGATGACATCGTTGATGGTGAAGTACCGGCAATTAAACAACTGATGGATGTTTATGATGATAAACAAAAATCAGTAATCGGTGCTAAAACTGTTTCATATGAAGATACAGAACGATACGGTATGATTGAATCCAAATCACAGGATGGCCGTTTATATGAGATCGATACTTTAATTGAAAAGCCGAAATTAGGAACGACAGATTCTAGATTAGCAATTATGGGTCGCTATGTTTTAACACCAGATATATTTAATTATCTTGAAGAACAGAATATTGGAGCAGGTGGAGAAATTCAACTTACAGATGCAATTGCTCGTGTTAATGAAGATGATGAAGTATATGCGTATGATTTCGAAGGTGAACGTTATGATGTTGGAGATAAAATTGGATTTGTTAAGACAACAATGGAATACGCGATGCGTTCAGAAATGAAAGATCAACTTATTCCGTTTTTAGAAGATCTCGTTAAGAAATACAAAAATTAATTACCAAGCTAATAAAAATTAAAACAGAGCTGATTCATTAATGATCAGCTCTGTTTTTCTGATGATGCATTCTTAAAAAATAAATCCCGTAAAATAAGGCAAGACTTAAAAATAAACTAGCTGAAGTAAATAAAGTAAAATTAGTATTATGAAATACTTCAGTAATTATGCCTGCTATAACAGGTCCAAGCATGGTGCCAATGCCTTGCAGGGAATTAAATACACCCCATGATTCCTCTTTCAATTTAGCTTCAACCTGACTCGCCATAAATGCATTCCATCCTGGTAATAATAAGCCGTAAAAGATACCGATAAGCACAGCTGCAATAAGTACCAGATAATAGTTATTGATTTGCGTCATAGTAAATATAGCAACACCAAAGATGACAAATCCAGTTAATATAACGATATGAGAATAAATTTTAGAAACTTCATCCATAAATTTTGAAATAAATAGCATTGATATCGTGCAACCAATACCTCCTGCAATTAATAGATAGGTATATTCAAGTGTTGTTACATGAAGGTGTTTAATTGCGTATATTGGTAATATAGGTACAAGCATACCTATGGCAAGTCCCTGTAAAACAATACCAGGAAATAATACTAAGTGTCGCATCATAACATGTTTAATGTGGGCAAATTGTGTCTTTATAGACTTCTTCTCAAAAAATGAGACTTCTACATGCACAAAAAAGTAAAGCAACCATGCAATCAAAACAAATACTGGCATGAGAAAAGTAAATTTTGTCGGATGGATTTTAAATATTAAGTTCATAACAATCATTCCAGCCATCATGCCGACTAACCATGCAAAATAAACATATCCCATCTGTTTTGACCGTTTTGTATCATCAATTGAACTTAACATAATGACCCAAATTGGACTTACAGCAATACCTGTCAGTATTGCCGCAATAATTAGTGCAATCGGGTTATTGAAGCATACCACTATAGATAAACCAAAAAATGCTAATAAAAATCCTAAATTTAAAACTTTCTTCGTACCAAATCTTTTTAACATAAATCCAATTCCAAAGTTTGTGAGCGAATCACTGATAAAGTGAAGTGTGATGGCAAAAGAAACAATACCAACAGTAATTTTTGAATTAGTTGTCGGCAATACTGGGAGATAGCTCAAAACATACATTCCACGTGCAAATTCCATTAAAAACAAAATCGAAATCATTAACCAAAAGTTTTTGCCTGTAAATCTACTTCGCGAAGAGTCTCGCATATAATCTCGCTTTCGATTGAATATCATTGTGGATTAGTGATTCGTTTAATATTTCGATAATAGAACTACAAATGTTTTGTGCAGAATTTGGAATGTAATCTTTTTTCATATTTTGAATTAAGCGTTCTAGCTCACGTTCATGATTTAATAAATCTAATGTGACATGAATTGTCTCAGCATATGAATGGGTAATACGAGCATAGCCTTTATTGCTAAAATAAACTGCATTTTCCCCTTCTTGTCCAGGTGCGGGATCAAAGAATACAAGGGGGATATGTTTACATAAACTTTCAGTAATGGTAATACCACCAGGCTTCGTTAACATGAGGTCACATGCTGACATCCATTCAGCCATCTCCTGCGTATAACCCATAACCAGTACATTTTTACCTTTAAAATGTTGTTGTAAATTGTTTACGAGTGTTTGATTCTTTCCACACACAACAACAAACTGGTGATTACTTTTATCAACTAATGCAGTAAGCATTTCTTTGAAACCATCCATTACCCCGAATGCACCTGCTACCATTAATAATGTCTTCTTTTCTGGATCTAGACCATGTTCAGTTAACCATGTATCTCTATCTACGGAAAAATTAAATTTTTCATGGATAGGTATGCCAGTTACGGTAATATTTGTAATAGGAACACCTACTGCAACTAACTCTTGCTTCAAATCTTCTGTCGCAACAAAATATTGTTCCGAGTCAGGTGTTATCCAGTTTTTATGTAGACGGTAGTCCGTAATAACTGTGCAAACTGGTGTATGAATTTTGAAATCACGTTTTAAAATGGATACAACAGGTGTAGGGAACGTTAAGAGAATTAAATCCGGCTTTTCTTTAATGATAAGATTGACAAGTTTATTCAATCCATAATATTTATAAAAGCAAGATTCAGTTCTCTCTGGTCTTGCATAGTAGAAATATTCATATGATCTTCTGAAATATTTATAACTATTAAGATAATATTTTTTAGCGATGCTATTGATGATAGGATGAGCTTCCTGAAACAAATCATGTTCAATTACAGTAACGTTCGGTAAGTGCATTTTATTAAATTGATTAACAAGTGCATTTGTCACTGAAATATGACCATTGCCGAAAGAACCTGTCAAAATCAGTATTTTTTTATTTTTAATCAGCATAATGACACTCCGATTCATTTGATTTATTGTAATGCTATCTTATTATCACATTGATGTGGTAATTTTTCTTGAAAATTACATAAAAATTACAATAATTTTGTTGATTCTTTACAAAACAATACTATTAAGTTAAATAGTACGTTATATGTTGCGATAACGTTTTAATAATGCGATGTTAAGTATCATTAAAAAGATGAACATAAAAATTAAAACAATTATATTAGGGATAATTTCAATACATTGTCCTTTTAACATGATACGTGATAAATTATCTGCACCAAACTTAAGTGGCATTATATAACTTATGATTTGTAAAGGTTTGTGCATATTCTCTATAGGTATAATACCACTAAACAGTAGTTGAGGTACAATGATGAGTGGAATAAATTGTATCATTTGGAATTCTGATTTTGTAAAAGTTGAGATAAATAAACCTAAGCTAAGCGCAACAAATGCAAGTATAATGTTACTGATGATGAGTAGCC
The DNA here is from genome assembly GCF_024205965.1 of Macrococcus epidermidis. NCBI lineage: Bacteria > Bacillati > Bacillota > Bacilli > Caryophanales > Staphylococcaceae > Macrococcus > Macrococcus epidermidis. The sequence goes on from NZ_CP073819.1 coordinate 875,299, forward strand.
AAATTGAACCTGCTACTTCCATTTTTAATACATATACTGCATATAGCACTAGCATAACAGTTTGAATTGTGCCAAACAAAGAGAAACCTAGCATATATCCTATTACAATCTCATATCTTTTGATTGGTGTTGAAAGTAACTTATTTAATGTACCAGTCGTGCGTTCTTTTAACAATGTAATTCCTGAAATTAAGAATGTAAAGAAAAAGATAAAGAAAGCAATCAATACTGGATTGATCATATCAAAGTAATTACTATTTTTATCGCCATAAATGTAGTGCGTCTTGAAAAGTACATCTTCATTAACAACTATCTGATTGTCTTTGTTATTAGTTTGTGGCAAATCTATGCCAATACGATCTAATAAAGGACCTAATTTTTTTAATTGATCTTTTAATTTATCCATCTGCTGATTAATATCTTCAAATTTCTGTTGCATATTATCAATAACAATTTGGGACTTTGAAAATTTTGTTTTAATTTTATATCCTTGTATTGCTGATTTTAACTTTATATTTTTGTTTGGATCTAGATTCGTATAATAAATTTCAATATCTTTTTTATTAGAAATAATAATGCCATCAAGTTTTTTATCTTCAATCGTATTTTTTAAATTTTTTGTCGAACTGATTTTGACGCGTTCTATATCATTCTCTATTAACTGTCGGTTAAGTTCTTCAGGAATATGATATATTCCAACACGTGCTTCTCCTTCATCAACTGTTTGAAATATATAATGAAGTAAAGTAAGTAACATAATAGGTGCTATAAATAAAAGCAGTAATGTCCGTTTGTCACGAATGATTTGGGTGATAATGCGTTGTGCGATTGTTAATATTTTCACTACAATTCACCTACTTTAATAAATATATCCTCGATTGTATCGACCTGATAATGTGATTTAAGACGAAGAGGTGTACCAAAACCAATCATTTCACTGTTATACAGCAATAGTAATTTATCACATGCTTCAGCTTCTTCCATTACATGCGTAGTAATGATGATTGTTGTACCGTTTCTATTTAAATCAATCAATGATTGCCATATTTTACGTTTTAATATCGGATCGACGCCAACAGTTGGTTCATCTAAAATTAAAAGTTGTGGCTGATGTAATAAACTGATTGCAAGTGATAATCTGCGTTTCATACCTCCAGAGTACTGAGCTACCCGCTTATTGAGATGTGAAGTCAATTCAGTAATTTTTGCTACATTATCAATTGCTGCTTGTAATTCTTTTTTATGCAATCGATAGAGTTTACCGAAGAATCTGAGGTTTTCTAGACCAGTTAAATCTTCATATAATGCGTCAGACTGAGCCATATAACCAATATTTCGTAATGAATTAAGATGCGGCATAAAATGATCATCTATCGTAACATTACCGCTATCACTTTTTAATATACCAAGTATACATTGTATAAGTGTCGTTTTTCCTGATCCAGAAGCGCCTACTATAGCTATACGTTCACCACTATTTACAGAAAAACTGATATCATTAAGTATTTTTTGATGATTAAAGGATTTTGAAAGTTGACTCACAATTACTTTTGACATAATAACCTCCCTTAATTTTATTTTTATTATACGCTTATTTATTTTGAATGAACATGTTTAACTTGTATAGGCGAATGTTTTAAAAAAGTGTATAATTAAGAATTGAACTAAAGGAGGTCACTGAATGGATACGAAAGAACTATTGAAAGTGATTAAAGCGAAGAAAATATATGGTCAATTTCCTCAACAAATTACTAATATTGTAGTAGATTCAAGACAGGCAAATGCAGATTCTGTATTCGTCGCAAGTCATGGATATACCGTTGATAGTCATAAATTCATTCCGAATGTCATTGCACAAGGTTGTAGAATGATTGTTGTTGATCATTTCATTGATGGATTACCTCAGGATGTTGGGCAGGTTGTTGTTAAGGACACACTTAAAGTTGCAAATATCTTCGGTCAATTTCTCATGGATTTTCCGAGTCAGAAATTAACGACATATGGTGTGACGGGGACTAATGGTAAGACAAGTGTTGCCACGATGATTCATCATATCTATAGAGCCTTACAAATTAATTCAGCTTATTTAGGAACAAATGGATTTCAGTATAACGAAGATGTCGCTAAAGGTTCTAACTCCACACCAGAGACAATAACATTAAATCAACATATTAAGGATGCATATCATAAAGGTGCTAAGGCAATGTCTATGGAGATGAGTAGTCATGGTCTGGCGCTTGGCAGAACAAATGGTGTTGATATTGATGCAGCAATATTCACTAATCTGACACAAGACCATTTAGATTTTCATCAGACGATGGAACGTTACGGATTTCATAAATCTTTATTGTTTGCTCAACTTGGCAATGATTATACTAAACCTAAATATGCTATTATCAATGGCGATGATGATTATTTATCTGAACTTATCATTGCTTCTCCTAGAGAGATAATCACATATGGAATTGAAAATGACTGTGATTTTAAAGCAGAGAATATACATGAAAGCTTAGAGGGCATCCAGTTTGATTTACAGACACCGGATGGCAAAGCACTAATTCGTTGCCCTTATATTGGTCGATTTAATGTGTATAATATGCTTGCAGCTCTATGTGCGATGTGGACACAAGGGCATGATATTGAGACACTAGCACAGGCTACTGAACGTTTAAATCCAGTAGAAGGTCGCCTGGAAGTTTTAGACAGAAATTTACCGGTTGATCTGATTATAGATTATGCACATACACCTGACGGTATGAATAAGTTAATTGATGCTGTTGAACCATTTAAGAAAGGAAAGCTTATTTTTCTAGTAGGTATGGCAGGTGAAAGAGATTTAACAAAGACGCCTGAAATGGGTGCGATTGCCTGTCGTGCTGATTATGTGATATTCACTCCGGACAATCCGGCAAATGATAATCCTAAAAAGTTAACAGATGCATTAGAGAAAGGTGTTACGCATAATCGATATATTTCTTTTTTAGATCGGGCTGAAGGCATACGTCATGCAATTGCGGTGAGCGAACCTGGTGATATGATAGTACTTGCATCTAAAGGTCGTGAACCATATCAGATAATGCCAGGTTATAAAAAAGTGCCGCATAGAGATGATTTAATTGGTCTTGAAGCAGCATATGAAAAATATGGGAGAGAAACGGATGAAAATAAGAACGAATAATGGTGAGTCATTACAATGCAAAGTATATATACATGAGAATAAAAAGGAAGAGACAATTCTTGTAAGTGTACCGGATATATTCTTTTCAATTCAATTTGATTATGATATTTATGGTGATGCATTAGTTGACCATCTGTATCATCATTTATTTAACATATTAGACGAAAAAGAAGCAAATCAGCTGGCTTTATCTATCGCCCAGTGGACAAGTGAAGTATAAGGAGTATAAATATGACATTAAAACAAGAAGTAGAAATAAGAAAAACGTTCGCCATCATCTCTCACCCGGATGCTGGTAAAACAACTTTAACAGAGAAGTTGTTATTATTCGGTGGTGCGATTCGTGAAGCGGGTACAGTTAAAGGTAAAAAGACAGGTAAGTTTGCAACGAGTGATTGGATGGATGTTGAAAAAGAACGTGGTATTTCGGTAACAAGTTCTGTTATGCAGTTTGATTATGATAACTTTAAAATCAATATTTTAGACACGCCAGGACATGAAGATTTCTCAGAAGATACGTATCGTACGTTAATGGCAGTAGATAGTGCGGTCATGGTAATAGACGTTGCTAAAGGTATTGAGCCTCAAACATTAAAGTTATTCAAAGTTTGTAAGATGCGTGGTATTCCAATCTTTACATTTATCAATAAGCTTGATCGTGTCGGTAAAGAACCCTTTGAATTATTAGAAGAAATTGAAAAGACTTTAGAAATTGAAACATATCCTATGAACTGGCCGATTGGAATGGGTCAATCATTCTTCGGTATCATTGACCGCAAAGAGAAAACGATTGAACCTTTCCGTGATGAAGAGAATACTTTACATTTAAATGAAGATTACGAACTTGTTGAAGAGCATGCTATTTCAAATGATTCTGCTTTCGAACAGGCAGTTGAAGAATTGATGTTAGTTGACGGTGCAGGTGAAACATTCGATAATGAAAAATTATTAACAGGAGATTTAACACCCGTGTTCTTTGGTTCAGCATTAGCGAACTTTGGTGTACAGAACTTCTTAAATGCCTATGTTGATCATGCACCGATGCCAAGTGGACGTAAAACAGAAGAAGGAGAAGTTGTATCTCCATTTGAAACAGATTTTTCTGGATTTATCTTTAAGATTCAGGCAAATATGAATCCTTTACACCGTGATAGAATTGCATTTATGCGTGTCGTGAGTGGTGCATTTGAACGTGGTATGGATGTGAAACTAACACGTACAGATAAAAAGATGAAAATATCTCGTTCCACATCATTTATGGCTGATGATACAAAAACGGTGAATCATGCAGTAAGTGGAGATATTATCGGTTTATATGACTCAGGAAATTTCCAGATTGGTGACACGCTCGTAGGGGGGAATCAAAAATTTAAATTTGAAAAGTTACCTCAGTTTACACCTGAAATCTTTATGAAAGTTAGCCCTAAAAATGTATTAAAACAAAAACATTTCCATAAAGGAATAGAGCAGCTTGTACAAGAAGGTGCGATTCAACTTTATAGAACACTGCATACGAATCAAATTATACTTGGAGCAGTTGGACAACTTCAGTTTGAAGTATTCGAGCACCGCATGAAAAATGAATATAACGTTGATGTCATTATGGAACCAGTTGGACGTAAAATAGCACGCTGGATTGAAAATGAAGAAGATATTAAAGATAGTATGAACGGAAGTCGTTCAATATTAGTAGATGATCGATATGGGAATAAAGTATTTTTATTTGAAAACGAATTTGCTACACGCTGGTTCCTGGATAAGTTTCCAGAGATTAAGTTATACAGTTTGTTATAAGCAGATTTACAATATAAAATGTATTAAAAGCGTATAATACAGTCATTAACATTATTATTAATGATACGGAGTGAGAAGATGGATATGTCAATATTGATAACGTACGCGTGGGTTGTAATAGTTCTTGTCGTTTTAGAGGGATTACTTGCAGCAGATAATGCGATCGTTATGGCAGTAATGGTAAAACATTTACCTGAAGAAGAAAGAAAGAAAGCGTTATTTTATGGATTACTCGGAGCATTTGTGTTTAGATTTGCGTCATTGTTTGCGATCGCTTATCTTGCTAAGTTTTGGCAAATACAAGCTTTAGGTGCTGCATACTTACTATTTATGTCGATAAAAAATTTATATGAATATTTTAAGACAGGTGATGCCACAAGTGAAGCTGAAGAAGCAGAACTAGAGAAATATAGTAAAAAGGGCAGTGGCTTCTGGATGACAGTTGCGAAAGTAGAGTTTGCAGACATTGCATTTGCAATCGATTCAATGCTCGCAGCGATAGCAATTGCTTTAACATTACCAGAAGTTGGACCACAATTTGGTGGGATGAACTTAGGACAATTTTTAGTGATGTTCACTGGCGGTATGCTAGGAGTAATTATTATGCGATTTGCAGCTACATGGTTTGTAAAACTTCTGCATGATAATCCTTCATTAGAAGCAGCAGCTTTTGCAATTGTAGGTTGGGTTGGGGTGAAGTTAGTCGTGATGGTACTTGCCCATGAATCAATTCATATCTTGCCACACGAATTTCCACACAGTATGCCATGGCAATTAACTTTCTGGGGCGTATTATTATTGATATTAGCAATAGGTTGGTTTAGTGGTAAGAAAAAACAATCAAATGCATAAAAAACTTGATATATCATATAAAACTTAGTGTATCTATATTATAATAGATACACTAAGTTTTTTTATGGAGGAAATCATGCAGCGTAAACATAAAATTGTCATCAAAAAGAAAAATTACAGTCGACCTAAACGATTGTTCTTTAAAGGTCAGAAAGTTAGAATGATTTATCCGTATTTACATAAAAAAGATAATATATTAGAAAAAATAGCACCAAAAGAAGATATTGAAATTGTGGATGATACAATAACAAAAAGTGACAAAGATAATCATATTAATGAAAATAAAGAATCACTGATCAACAGTAATTCAATTGCTACAGAAGAAGCGATTGATAAGGAAAATACTGTAGATGTAACAAAGCATATTGAGAATGAAGAAAGTCCTGAAACTAATGATTCCCAAAAACATGAAAATAATATAAACAAAACGTCTGAGGAAAATGAATTAGTAGAAGCATCTTTCAGTAGAAATGAGATAAATGACGATTTAAAAAATAGTAAAGAAAATCGTTCTTTTGGTTCACAACTGCCAAAAATTTTGATGGGTACACTTGCTGGAATATTGATCGGTATATTACTTATGAGCTTGTTTAATTCGAAGCCACAAGAAGTATCTAAACAATCTGAAGTTAAAACTTCTACAGAACAAGCAATTAAGAAAAATATTAAGAATGTGGTGAGTATTACAAATCTTCAAAAAGCTACTGATAGTGAGACGATAGATCCTGAGAGTGCAGTGAAAGCGCCTGAAGAGGTGGGGATTGGTACAGGTATTATCTATAAAACAGAAAAGAATTTAGCATATATACTAACAAACTATCATGTTGTCGGAAAAGCTAATGCAATTGAAGTGACTTATGAAGGAAAGAAAGAAAAAGCAAAGATGATAGGCTATGATGTCTGGACTGATATGGCTATTCTTACAATGCCTAAAGGTAATATAAACTCAGTTATTGAGATGACAAATAGTAATCATTTGGAACCTGGACAAGAAGTCATTGCATTAGGTAGTCCCTTAGGACAAATGTTTGCAGGAAGTGCATCTTCTGGAATTATATCTGGTTTATCACGTAATGTACCGGTAGACATTGATGGTGATGAGATTTATGATTGGGAAATGCATGTATTACAAACTGATGCTGCAATTAATCCAGGAAATTCTGGGGGTCCTTTATTAAATAAAGAAGGAAAGATGATTGGTCTGAATTCAATGAAGATTTCTATGGAAGGCGTAGAGGGTATTGCATTTAGTATTCCTGTGAACGAAGTAAAAAAAGTATTAAAGGAGCTTGAACAAAAAGGTAGTATAAATCGTCCAAAAATGGGTATTATGATTGAAGATGTGGGTACGCACAGCAACCCTAATGATCCTAACTCTCCGACTGATCAAACTGGTGTAGAAATTATGGAGATAGAACCAAACGCTTTAGCAGAGAAAAATGGATTAAAGTTAGGCGATATTATTAAAAAAATAGATGATAAAGAAATTAAATCTAAAATTCATTTTAGAAAGATTCTATTTAATGAAAAGAAAATTGGGGATACAATTACTTTGACAATCATTCGCAATGGTGCTGAAAAAAATATTAAAATTAAGTTATAAAATCTACATTGATTTAAGAAAGAAGTGAAATAATGAACAAGTTATTCCAAAAGTTAACACCACAACAAGGTATTGTGCTCTATTATCTTGTAGCAATATTCATTTCTTTCTTATTGCTCCGTATGCCATATGTACATCAACCAAACGTTGATATTAGTTACATTGATTCATTATTTGTTGCGGTGTCTGGTGTCAGTGTAACAGGTTTGTCACCTGTGTCTATTGCAGAAACTTATTCGACTTTTGGTCAGTGTGTCATCCTTGTCATTCTTAATCTTGGCGGTATTGGTGTTATGGCGATGGGTACTTTGCTATGGGTTATTCTTGGTAAGAAGATTGGGATGCGTGAAAGACAACTAATAATGGTGGATCATAATCAAAATAAGATGTCTGGCGTTGTAACAATGATTCTTGAAATTGTGAAGGCGATGTTATTTATAGAAATTCTGGGCGCCTTATTTTTAGCATTTTATTTCTATAAAGATATGGATTCAATAAAAGATGCATTATTCCATGGGTTATTCGCATCGATTTCTGCAACTACGAATGGTGGTTTAGATATAACAGGCGATTCACTTAATAGTTACGCCGACGATTATTTTGTACAAACAATTACGATGTTTCTAATTGTATTAGGGGCAATTGGATTTCCTGTTATTATTGAAATAAAAACTTATTTAACAAACAAAATTCCAAATTTCAGGTTTAGTTTATTCGCAAAACTAACGATTAGTACATATTTTTTATTGTTTATTGTCGGAACAGTTGTTATTTATTTATTTGAGTATAATAACGCTTTTAAAAATATTTCATGGCATAAAGGTCTTTTTTATGCATTATTTCAATCTTCAACAACTAGAAGTGCAGGTCTTACGACGATAGATTTAAATCAATTAACAGAGGCCACACGTTTTTTTATGGGGGGACTCATGTTTATCGGTTCTAGTCCAAGTTCAGTAGGAGGAGGTATTAGAACAACTACATTTGCGATACTAATTTTGTTTTTACTGAATTATAGTAATGGTAGAACAAACATTAAAGTATTCAATAAAGAAATTGATCCCATTGATATTCAAAGAACTTTTGCTGTAATGGTTCTTGCTACTATTATCTGCTTTGCAGGTTTATTATTTATATTGTTCTTTGAAAATGATAAATTCGATTTACTTTCAATTTTCTTCGAAGTGATGAGTGCTTTTGGAACTTGTGGTTTATCACTTGGTATAACAGGCGATTTAACAAGTGGTAGTAAGCTGGTCATTATGGCATTGATGTTTATAGGTCGTGTTGGATTAATCTCATTTATTATAATGCTCGGTGGTAAAGCAGAACCTGATAAATTTAGATATCCAAAAGAAAGAATTATGATTGGATAATCATATTTAATATAAATAGAAAAATATTTTGATAGCAAGAAAGACTAGCATTTGTTTGCTAGTCTCTTTTAATTTTATTATTATTTTGATCATATTCAGAAGGAATAGAGATTAGTGGCAGCTTAATAATAAATGTTGTACCGATATCTACTTTACTAATTACTTCAATTTCACCGTTATTTGCATCGATGATACTTTTAGAGACTGGTAATCCAAGGCCCGTACCAGTGACTTTAGTTGTGAAGAATGGGTTAAATAACTGTTTAAGTACTTCCTCATTCATGCCACTTCCATTATCTCGTATTGAAAGAATAGCTTGATTATGCGTGTGGTCCACCTTGATTTCAATGATCCCTTGTTTATGTTCCACCATAGCATCTTTTGCGTTTTGAATAAGGTTGATGATAATTTGTTTAAATTGGTCGACAGCTACATGAACTAGCGTTTGATGATTGGTATAGCTTTTTATCGTTCGAATGTTGTTCATCGATAAGTCATACTCTAGAAATGTTAATGTCTCTCTCACAATATCTCTTAAATCTACAATTTCTACATCAAGTTTTGTAGGTTTTCCGAGTAACAAGAATTGTCTGACTATTAAATTGATACGTTCTAATTCTGTTTTTACAATTTTAAAATATTGATTTTCATGTTTAGCATCATATTGCATTTCCAGTAGATCTACAAAGCCTTTAATAGATGTTAATGGGTTCTTTATTTCATGTGCAGTGTTAGCAGCAAGTTGACCAATCAATTCTTTCTTTTGAGAATTTATATCTGCAAGTAATAATTCACTTTCTTTCTGTGCTTTATAGCTATGATAGAAAAGTTGTAATGTCGCAATAAGTAATGAAAATACTAATGCTGCAAGTAGAACTTTTTCAAATACTTCACGATAAACATTCTTATTCGAATTGATTGTTAGATTCCAGTCAACTTTTAAAAATTTCTGTGATTCTTTTATATTAGTAAATACGGGGTGATTTGACTGAAAAATGATATGATCTTTAAAATCTGTAATCGTCACAGTATTATCTTTTTGAAGAGAGTCAATGACTGTACCAATCGTATTAATATCAATTTCTGCAACAACAAGATTACTTTTTCTCTCATCTGTAATATTTTTTGTAATGTAGACGACATTCTTATTCATATTATTTTTACGAACGTCACTAATCGCCACATTATTCAAAGTTCTTTTTTCAATATGATTGAAGAATTTCATGGATTCTATTTTTTTACCAATCATTGCTTCAGAATTTGAGTTGATAACCGTTGCTTTATAATCTAGAACATAAATATTGATGATACGGTGGTCACGATTTTTAAGCACTTGTATCTTTTTATCGATATTTACTTTATCTTTTTCATAGATAACAGTAGTAGCGACATTTTCAACTGCAGAAGTTGTTTCACTAAAAAACGAATCAACCTGTTCCGTATGTATTCCGATAGATTTCTTTATGTTTTCACGAAGATGTACTTCTTCGTTATGCGCTAATAAATACCATAATAATGCCGAAAATAACAATGTAATTATGATATTATAAATAACGTATTTTTTGATATTATTCATATATTTCTCCAATTTAAAAAGTCATATTAAAAATCATGCTATAATATCACAAAGAGGTGGAAGCATGAAAAAAGGATTAATTAATATACATATTATAACAACAAATAACATCAAAGGTGCAATGTTTCAAGAAAATAATACATTTAATATTTATAAAGCAGCAACTTATATTAAATTAGCTAGGCAAAGTGGACAAGTTCTGTTAATTAATAATGGTCAGCTGATCACAGGTTCACCAGTGAGTGAGTATTATGCAGGTTTAAAAGAATATAAACGCATTCCATTAATATCACTTATGAATCTTTTGAAATTTAATGCAACTAATATTACGATTAAAGACTTTTCTTTAGGCTTTAATTATTTTAGCCGGGCACATGCGATGAGTGAATTTCCATTTTTATCATGCAATATTTTAAATGAATCTACGAAAGAGCCGTATTTTAATACCCCATATATTATTCATCAATATAAAGGTATTAAAATTGGTGTAATTGCTTTATCAGAAGCAGTGCAAATAGATCATGAAACAATGATTGCATCCAATCCTATGGCATCGATTAAAACTTGGATGAGATACATGTACGATAATGAGAGTCCGGATTATGTCATTGCATTACATAATGGACAAATCTCAGATTTAATTACAGAAGAAGATATTTTATGTGTAGAAGGTGTTCATTTATTACTGACAAATAATATAGCCCAGGGTATTGAGCATGAATACACTGAAATTATTCAATTACCAGAAAGTTCGTCGCTACTACATATAAAACTGATGTTTAAAGAACGTACAGACTCCTTTGAGAACAAAGGATGTTCATATGAATTTATAGATGTTTCTAGATATGAAGAAGATTATTTATTAAAAGAATCCACTTATTACGAAGAAAAAGAATATTCACTTGTCAGAAAGAAAAAAATCCTTAGTGACTAAGGATTTTTTATCTATGGATGAGCGTTAATATTATTATTGCAAATATTTGACCTATAATAGGTGTAATCAAACGTTTCGTATTATGATAGCTCAGAGCTAAAATAAACTGAGTTAAAAAGATGAAAAGCAATAACTCAATACTTAAGGAATACATAAATAAGCTTGTTACACATAAACTGATGATACAAGCTGAAACAAACTGATTAAATCGATCATCAAGATAATTTTGCAACATATTACGAAAGAACAGTTCCTGCAACGGTATAGATATAAATAATGAAATAATAAGCTGCCATTTTACATAAACACCAAGTCCTACAATTACTTTCAGTAAATGAAAATAAGTAATATCTTTCATTATGAAAGATAAGAAGGTATATAATATAACGATCACAAAACTTGCAAGAATACCTGTGATGATCGCGTCTAATAAACGCTTAGAATGAATATTGCGTTCATAGAAGATATAACCGATAGAAGAGAATAACATTAAGCCGGTATATAAATGCCAGAACACCTGATGTTCACTTCTCATTCCGAACAATATAATGTGAAAGATAGTAAATAAAATTAAAAAACCATAGATAGGCTTTTTTAAAATGTTCATTATTTTATGCCTCTGTAATGATTGTATAACGTTTATGGTTAATAACAGTTTTTTCAGGGATTTCTAATTTTTCGAAGTTTTCCATAATCGTACAATCCACAATCACTGAATTCTCATTAACTTTCTCAACGATACCTTGTTTACCTTCGTGAAACTCAATAATATCTCCAACTTTAGCTGCCATAATTTTTCCTCCTTAAAAACATGCTAATTGCTATTATACTAAATTTGATGCATATTGAACATAAAAATTTATTGATTATTCAATAGATTTTTAATGAAGTTTATTTTAATGATTGTGATAAAAGAAGGTTAACTTCTTTTGTGCGTTTTTCTTATATTTTTTTATTGTAGACACACTAACCTTCATCTCATCTGCTATTTCCTTCATTGAATAACCTTTCAAAAATAACGTCAGCCACTGATATTCTTCAAGATTTAAATAATGCTTTATTTCTTTTAATGTCAAATGATCATATGAATCATTGAAATGATTACTATGATATATAATGTCGTCATTCATTAAGATAAACCGTTCATTTCTTTTAGATAACTTTCTAATTTCATCGATAAAGAAAAATTTGAGTTTTGTATAGACATAGTGATCTTTATTAGATGTTTTGTTGGAATCATAAGATTGATCTAATTCCCAAAGTTTTATTAATGCCATTTGATAAAACTCATCAAAGTCATAAGTTAATTGATATTTATGAATGAGGTGAAAGATTAACTTTTCATATTTATTCTTTGTTTCTTCAAACATATTTTCCCCATTGAATATCTAGATATTCTATTTTTATTTCCGGATGAAGTAAGTATAATCAAAATTTTTGTTAATTAAAAATTAACATTTCGATAATAATTGTTTAGTTTATTAAATAAATATAGTTTTATTGTCAAAAATTGATTAAAAAGTGAAGTATTTAGATGGATTTAATTATAATAATGTAGAAATGATAATTTGATAAGAGGTGAATATTATGTTAGAAATGCCGCTTTGTGCAACTGATATGTGTATTTATCAAAGTCCGGAAGCTGAAGGGAAGACTCAAATTTATTCCTTTTGTGGGGAAGTTAGAATGGTTGATGAAAGGCCAGAAAAGTTATTGGATCAAACATTAATTTTCTTTGGAAGTAATATAAAAACCCGTAAGCAGTCTGCAAAAGTATTAACCAGGCATATGCATCATCTTCCAATTATTATCGAACCATCTATTCAATGGATGTATTATCCAATCCATCAGTCAAAAACGCATTTTCAATTATTTATACAGCATCAGATGATTTATCATTTTGAAGGTAAGAAGGATCAGACAAGAATACTTTTTATAAATAATATGGAATTGATTGTGCCTCAAAATATAAATTTTATACATAAGCAACATCAAAAAGCACTGTTACTCGCAGACTTACAATCCAAAATAATAAAACGGCAATTGCACTTAAGCAATTACCGTTAGAAATGTTTTTAAGGATTATAATGAATTTATTATTTGTCGATAAAAAATTTGTGGAAAATTTTATTTAATACAAAAGGTACTTCTTCAGATACACTTTTAATATGAATACGCTCAGTTAACTGATGTGCATCTTTCCCAAAAGCACCGATATTAATTACTGGTGCTTTTAATTTTTTCATAGCTGAAAAAGGTATATCGTAATGTGTTTTGAAACCAGGTGTATTATCAGCAAATATATTAGTATCACTATCATCGTGTGTATAGTTAACATAACTTAAATCTGAAATTCCATTAAAGTAATGAATTTTTGTTGTCTCACGATTAAACTGTTTCTTCATTTGTTTAATTGCATATTTTGTAATTGATTTTATTAATTTATCTTGACTGCTATTAACAGAAGGATAATAAGGTGCATTAAAGTATGTCACGACCGTATAATCATTACTGTTATCTAAAAGCAATAAATCTTTAATAACTGTCTGAGCATATAGACGATTATCAGATTGTTCTGTATTACTGATAATATTATGGATAGTTTCATAGCCATGTTTCTTTTTCATAGATTTAATTAATGCTTCAAAAGTTATTACTTTTATTTTTGGTGATGTTTCAAATACTAATCCTAAGTCACGAGAACATTCTGCAACAGTACGTTCAACGATTTGATTAAATAGTTTAAAAACATGTGCTGCACTTTGTTCAAATATGAATACGTTGTAGTAACTTGATGCCATAAAAGGTGTCTGTACATTGTAATCTTCTTTTAGATCTTTCAAATAGAGACTAACAGGTAAAGGTGTTTCTTCATTTTTATATCGTTCAAGAAATTGTGTATTGTATTCAATTTCAGAGTTAATACGACTAATTAAATAATTGGCACTAAGTCCATTTAATGGTTCTCCAACATGTGTTTCTTTTCCATAAACAAATACAGATGGCATGACTTTACCGATGCTACCATTATAAATATAATAATTTTCATCATGTGGAAACTGACTAAATGCAGGCTCACCATTCATGATCAGCAATAATTTTAAGTTTTCCTGTTCAATAAATTCCGATAGTTCAGAAACAGCACTTCTCATACCCGAGGAATTTACTTCTTCGTCAGGAACAGTTAATAAAATAATGTTAATTGGCCATTCTTCATGGATTGCTTTTTCAAGTATGCTTAAATGCATCATTAATCCAGATTTCATATCCATGATGCCTCGTCCAAATAAATACTGATTTGATAATATATCAGATTGATGATACTCACTAAATTCATTAAGGTTATTAGCAAATGATTTTGCTAACGCATCACTATCGAATGCATATGCTTCAAATGATCCATAATCATTTGTATCAACAGTGTCATAGTGGCTCATAATAATCACCGTATCATCTGTTACATGTGAACGATACATTGCAGCTACAGCATTCTTGTGATCATTCGTCTCAATTAATTTAATATGTGAATCATGCTGTTTAAAATAATCTAATTGTTTTAGTGTCCGTTTAATATAAAAAGGAAAGTTGACTTCACCTTCAGTATCTGTGATGCTGTCATGTTTAACAAGGTCTTTTAAAAGTGCAATTCTGTCTTCTGGTGTTTGCCAAAGTAAACGCATAAAAAATCTCCTTAAATTCATATTTAAAAGCAATATGTAATTTTATTTATATCAGACATATCCGGCTCTCTTATAATAATTATACATATTTCTTCACAAATAAAAAATATTAAATAAAATTAATTCATATTAAATTTACAAAATTAAAAAAACCTCTAATGAGGTTTTTTAATTTCTACAACCGGTGAGGTTATCTTTTTAGTAGCATTCATACTAAGTGTATAAACTAAGAAGATGGTAACAAGAATCATAAAGATTAATATTGAAGCCACATGATCATTAAAATATTTCCCCCAATTATTTGCTCTGAATAACCCAATAAACATACCATGTAAGAGATAAATGAACATGGTTCTTGAGCCTATATACGTTAGAGGAAGTTTTCGGTTCGGTACAACATTTAAAAAGCTTGCAGTGCTAATTAGAATGATTACATAAATAATGGCACGTTTTAAGCCACTATACAGATCAGAAGCTTCATGTTCAAGTTTGATATAGGGTTTGCTCCCGAAAAGCCACTCAAAATTAAAATCTGTTAACATATAGAAAATAAAAACAATCGTCAACATAAATATAGAAACAGGAATATACTTCTTATTTCTAATATATTTAAATTGTTCTGGTTGCGCATAATACCCAATTAAAAACAAAGGAAAGAATACAAATGTTCTTGATAAACTTAAAGTATTATTAATAAATGGTAAATAGCCGACGATTATTCCTATGATGAATGAAACGATTAGGGTAACCCAAGGATTTATATCTTTTACGATAAATAGCATGACCTGCCATGAAAATAAGCTGAGTAGAAACCACATCGCCCATTGCGGATCGAATGGATTTAAATCAACGGTGTTTACGTCATCGATAAAATAATAATAAAAAGCATAAAAACTTTGAAAAATAATATAGGGTAATAATAACTTCTTAGTTACTTTTTTGATATACCCTGCTTTATGTATGCCTTTAGCAAAATAACCAGAAATCAATACAAATGCAGGCATATGAAAGCTATAGATAAACATATATAAAGCTTGTAAAAAATGGCTTTCATTTATGAAAGAACGTAATAAATGACCAAAAACTACTAAAACAATTAATAAAAATCTTGCGTTATCAAAATAATGATCTCTTTCTTTATTCATAAAAAATCTCCTTAAAAATATTCTCACAAAAAATTAATTATATTGCACACTTATGAATTAAATCTACAAATTAAATATGCTATGATAAAATATAAATAGCTCACAATTTTTTATTAATTCATTATATATCGTTGCTAAACTAAATAATTGGGCTTATAATCTATATAAGAAAAAAGTTGGGAGACAATAACATGGATGAAAAGCGACTTAAAAGATTTGGACAATTAATTTATTTTATGGATTCTAAAATTGATGAAATTGCTTCTGCAGAATTAACTGATGTAACTTTAACGCGTGAACAATTATATATGCTAGAACTTATTGCATCAGAAGAAAATATGACACAAAAAAAGTTAATCTATAAGTTAAATAAAGAACAGACAGCGGTTTCGAGAGCAATAAAAAAATTAGTTGATAACGGTTTTGTAAAAAAAGAGCAGAGTATTTATGATTTAAGATCTACCGTCTTAATTGCAACTGAACAAGGTGAAAAAGCATTAGAACGTGCAGAAGAAATTAAAGCTAAAGTTGTACGTAGCTTTATGCGAGAGCTAAATTCTGCAGAGTCTGAAGAATTGATTCAGTTACTTGAAAAAATATATCATTCATTTGCTATTAGAGATCCATTTCGTTTTTAATTGTAAATCATCAGCTATTAGTAAATCGACTTAAATATTCAATTTAGTATTATATAGCCTAAATGCCGAAAAAATAACCTTCCTAATAACTATTAGGAAGGTTATTTTTTTAACATTAGATATATTCATGAACGATATAATTTAATCCATCTAGACCTAATGACTTATATAAACGCGCGATATTTTTCGCGTTGTTAGCAGCCCATCTAACATCTGTTGCATATTGATGTGTTGCAGTATTTTCTGGATTCCAGCGCATTTGATGAAGCGTACGCTGACCGTTGTCAATATATGCTTTACGTACGTATTCTGCACCACCGATGATTGCTTTAGAAACAGAATCCCAACTGTTTTGCTTAGCGTATGCAATACCACCTAATTCTACATTATTATCAGTAGCTTTAGTACCATAAGTATTATAGTATTTCTTCGTTGCATTTTCAATAATACGCGTATTATCGTCACTGATACCTAGACCGTTTGATAATCTGCTTTTTCCATGTCCTGTTTCAACAAGCGCATGTGCGATTAAATAGATTTCATTAATTTTAAATTGTTTTGCTGCAGCTGCAAAAGCAGCCCCCTGATTTTCTAAAACACCTTTTCCAGCAAGTAGTTTATTTAAATTTTTAGCTGAAATACCTTCAGATTGCCCTAAATCTAAAAATTGATACTTTAACTCAGGATCATTTAAAGCATTTTTTGTATCCATATTCGCTTTAATTTCACTATCTTCTGCTAAACGTTCGTTATATACTCTTGCTGGTGTTGAGAATACTACTTTAGGGCCCGCATTACGTGCAGGATTTTTTAATCGAGATTGTTTCGCAACAGCAACTTCTAAACTTTCAGGTGCTTTTAATTTTACGACATTTTGTGAATAAAGATAGCTATCTGGAACATATCCAGTTGTTTTATCATCTAATAATACTTTATGCCAAACAGCATTGCCAACTTTATCTGTACGAATGACTTGTATAGTTTTAGAAGATAATGTACTTAATTTTTTAATACGTTGAGATTTAGAACCACCAGGAATTGAATAAATATATCCTGAAGATTTCTTAATCGTATAAGGCATCTTTGTCCATGATACTGTTTTAAATTGCTTTTCTTTAATAAATGTATCACTGATCCAACCTAAAAATTTATTTTTTGGATCGGCTACACCATAATATTGCTTGTTATTTTTCTTTGCTGACTGATTAATGTAGAGTTGCATATTAACCGGCTTTGTCTGTGCTTTTTTTGTAGATTTAATATCTGTATATAAAACAGTATTCTTAGCATCTGTGCGACCAATTAATTTAACATTTTTCATGTCAGTAATTTTAACGGCAGTCTTTGATGGAGAAACTGATTTTAAGGTCATTTGATTTAAATTAACCCAGCCAGTTAAAGCATTCACTGTGCCAAAATAATATGATGTTTGACCTACTTTTACAAATTGAGAAGCTTTAAATTCTTTTCCTGTTAATCCTTTTAAACTTCCAACCACTTGTTTTGAACTACCCCAAGGTGTTGAATAAATACTTTTAGCAGTACTATTTAATGTAAACCTTTTTGACGTTTTTGATGGTGGAGTAATCGAAAATGATTTTGTATCTTTTGCTTTTACCCAACCACGTGGGATGTTTTTATTGTCAGTTAATGAATAATAAGTAACACCATCTAACACAGCTTTCTTGTTTACATAATAAGCGGTGTTTGATTTTGAACCTGCTTTCGCTGTCGCAGGGTTACCAACTGAAGTATACACATCCGTATTTTGCCATTTAATTTTGGCAATACGACGTTCATTCGATGTGACGACTTTGCCCGTATTGTTTGGTGCAGGAGTCATCTTAGGTGGTGTGTTACCCGGTGCTGGCACAGGTGTGGCTGGCATCTTGCCAGTTAACTTATAATTATATTTTTCAGAAACAAGATTGTAGAATTCATCGAAAGAATAGTTGTTGGCCTGGAACCACCCGATTGGATCAGTATGATCAGTTCCACCAAGGAAGTTTGATACGCCTTTATGATTCCAAACAGTACCATTACCATCATAGTGAGCATTATCTAACGGTAAACCGTAATATAATAAATTTGTAGCAAAGTAATCTGCATAATTATTGATAGAGCGGCTAAATGCTTCTTTACCATATACACGAACTAATTCTACGTTGATGAAACGGGGGTTTGCAACAGGACCAGCTCCCCATGAAATATAATCAGTATCTGCAACTTCAACGATACGCTTATCATCGATAAATGCATGTACGAAAGCATTCGTGTAATTACGTTTCATATAAGCAATTTCACCATCAATTTTAGATGTAGGGTTAGCTGTTTCGTGTGCTACGATACCTTCCGGTTTAGCGACACCATTGCGATATGCAATTTTTGGTGAATTGAAAAAGCTTTTTTCATACACAGGAACTGTCCAGTTATTATATTTTATGACTTCATTAACTGACATAGAATCGATATTTTTTGCTTTAGTTGTTGCCGTAGTTCCTAAACTTCTTGTTTTTGTAGTTGAAGTAATTGCTGTTTTTTTAGGTTGAACAGCTGCAGTAGGCGCTTCAGAAGTAGCCGCTTCAACAGTTGGTGTTACCGTAGAAGTCGTATCTACATTAGGCATTTCAGTAGTAACCGCTTCAGCCGTTGGTGTTTCCGTAGAAGTCGTATCTACATTAGGCGCTTCAGTAGTAACCGCTTCAGCCGTTGGTGTTTCCGTAGAAGTCGTATCTATAGTAGGCACTTCAGAAGTAACCGCTTCAGCCGTTGGTGTTTCCGTAGTTGTCGTATCTACATTAGGCGCTTCAGTAGTAACTGCTTCAGCCGTTGGTGTTTCCGTAGTTGTTAGTTGTGTAGTTGAAGCTGTTTCAGTATTATTTTTTACTTGAGTTAATGAATATTGTTCAGCAATAGATGCAGGATTTGATAAATCATTTGTAGTAATCACATTAACTGGAACTTTTGATTCATTAGCAGTACTTGGATTAACTGTTTCGTTTGTCGTGCTATCAATTGCGTCTTTTTTTACAACCTCATTTTCTGCAGCATAAGCAGCTGTTGTTGTACCAGCAAACATCATTAACATTAGTGCAGGTGTTTTGTAATAAAATTTATTATCCATGTGTACTTCCTTTCTCAATTTAATTCATAATTTCATTCTCTTCTATTATAGGGACATTTATTCAATTAGTATATAAAGGATTTGAATTGTAATATTACTTTAATATATGAAATACTAAATTCATAATGTAAATTAATATATGCACACGTTTAAAGGATTTAATTTATTTTTTATTTTCTTAAAATTTTGTTGAATAAAAAAACCACCATCAATTTATATATCGAAATTGGTGGTGGTTTATATTTGTTTAATGCATTTTTAATATTGCAGTATATTGCCAAAATAATTGCATATGGTTCATATCCCAGTGAGTCATGCCCATCGCATACCCTGATGGTGTAAAGATCTGGATGTTGGATACTTCTAAAACGGCTGCAATTAAGTATTGATTAAATACATCAAGTGATGTGAATGTTTGACTTAAATTTTCACCATCAAATACGAAATCTAATGGCACTTCATAATCAAAAATATTAATTTGATTGAATATCGCTGGAATTGCTAATATATAGCATGCACCGTCCATAAGAGGATTGTTTCCTGCATCAGTATAATATATTAACAAAGCTTCGTAATTCTGCTGATGATAATCATCAACAAAATAAAAGTCTTTACGTTTATTTGATAAATCACGAGGTGAAGCAATGATTTCTTGTAATTTATCAAACATTTGGTTAATTTGTTCATACTTTTCATAGGTTTTACGAGTTGCCATAAAGGATCACTCCAATTTATTGTTGATATTGAGGAACAGTATTATTTTGATTTACTGGCTGCCTCACAACGTTTTGTGGTGCTTGACCACTTTGATTGTTACTATTTGCATTGTTATCACTTCTAATAATATTTGTATTAGTAACAGAATTACCATTTGAATTGTTTGGATTAACTTCTGAAGTAGCGGGTGCCTGATTGATTATCTGATTATTATTTTGTTGTGGAATTACTGGTGCCTCAGTAATAACAGGAGCAGGTGCAGGCTCTTCTATTACTGGTGGTGCTTGTTCAGTAACAGGCGCACTTTCTACAGTTTTTGGCGCTTCAGTTTCTATAGATTTTGATGAACTTTCATTATTAGTTTCGTTTGTTTTATTCTCTATTGTATTATTTTTCTTATTTTTCTTCTTTTTGTCTTTCATCAGTTGTTTAAAATCTTTTTCAATTTGTTCAAGGTCAATCTTTTCTAAAGGTATTAAATTTCCTTTTAAAGCGATAACTTTATAATCGAGTAATGACGATTTCTTCTCTTCAGGTAATTGTAAATCTTTGCGTAGAAGTTTAGATATCTTATAAATATGTTCAAATACTGGATTATAGTAGTAAACACCGTTATACATATAATCTGTACCTTTTAACTGCATTTGTTTGAACTCTACATCATTAGAAGTATAGTAGGAAGCCAATGATGTAATATTTTCAAAGGTTAAATTATGTTTTGCATTATTGCCGACAATTTCAACGAGTTCATCTAGTTTTGAAATAGAGTTGGTATCTTTCGCTTTTTTAACGATTGCTTCAATCATTTGCATTTGACGTTTGCCACGGCCTAAGTCTGTATCCACATGTCTACTTCTTACAAGGGCAAGTGCTTCATCACCGTTAATTAATTGTTTTCCTTTTTTTACTTTGATTCTACCTTTATCTAATTTTGTAGGTTCATCGATATCAAATGGTACATTAAATTCAATGCCACCTAATTCATCGACGATATCAACAAATGCCTGCATGTTTACACGTGCATAATAATCAACAGGAACATTAAAGATGTTTTCAACAGCATGCATAGAGCTTTCTGGACCACCCTCAGCATGTGCGTGCGTAATTTTATCATATTGCTTTACAGAAGGAATATAAGCTAAAGTATCACGAGGGATACTCACAAGTCTTATTTGTTTATTACTACGGTCAAATGTAGCTAGTATCATTGCATCCGTACGTGCTTCAGACACTTTCTGGCCATTTTCTCTTCTGGAAATGCTATCGTCAATACCTAAGAATAATACAGAAATATGATCCATTGAAGGATCGACAGCTTTTTCTCTCAAATTAGATTTATCACTATTTTTGCTAAACGACAAATCAATTGCACCTTTTGTTGTACTATATAAATATGCAGCATAGGATACAGGTACAATTACTAAACTCAAAGAGAGTAAAATTAATATTGCTCTGAAAGTCTTATTCATATTATGCTCCTCAAATTAGTTTAATAAACTATTAAATTATATAGCTAATTATGTAAAATAACAATAAAAATAATATCTTTTTATCTTTCGATATAATGTAATATGCTAATATAATTAGATTAGAATACAAAACATGAGTATTTAATAAGATACTTAGACAAAAATTCGTCAATATTTCATCAAAGCTACAATATAAAGGTTTTTAAATATTGAAAATGATTGTAAATAAAATTAAATTGTTGTAAATTAAAAGTTGCATATTATCGAGTGTATTAAATATTGAATTGAAATCTATTGACAATCTTCTTTGTTTTTAAATTTCAAAGTAAAAGGGAGTAATTACTTTTGAAAGAATTATTGAACTTAATAAAAGAACAAATTTTGCATTTTCATTTAATACGAAAACTTGCAATATATAATATCAAAAGTAAATATTCTAATCATTATCTAGGTGTATTTTGGAATATATTGCAACCATTAATGCAGGTAGGTTTATATTATGTCGTCTTTGGATTAGGTCTTCGTGGTGTTCGTCATGATGTTATAGGAGTCCCGTTTATTATTCATTTAATTAGTGGTCTGTTTCCTTGGATGTTTATATCACAATCAATTATTGGAGGATCTTTAGCGATTTACCAAAGGTTAGGATTAGTAACAAAGATGAAATTTCCGTCTAGTGTATTATTATCAATCTCTTTTACGAATACATTAATTAACTTAATGATTACAACAAGTATTTTATTCTTACTATCATTGTATTATCATCTAGTGCCGATTTGGCATTATTTATGGTTTTTCTATTTTATTATTGCGAGTTATGCACTAATTTTTGGAATTTCATTAATAATGAGTACATTAGTTATTATTGTTAGAGATACCAATAACATCCTACAAAACGTTATGCGTATGGCTTTCTTTGTAACCCCAATTTTTTGGGCTATTGAAAATGCAACACCTATAATGGTTAAAATTAACGCTTTTAATCCATTCGGTTATTTAGTAGGGACTTATCGTGTAGCATTTATCCGTGATCATGTAAATGTTTATGGTAGTTGGCATGATCATTTATATTATTGGATGATTTGTTTACTATTATTATTTATTGGAAGTCAAGTACATTATAAATTTAGAAATAAACTGGTTGATTATCTATAAACAAAATAACATTATAAAATAATAAAATTGGAATGATAAATTATGGAAAAAGTTATTGTACGTAATGTTTCTAAGGTATATGATTTAAACACAAATAAAAAAGATAAGATTTTATCTTTGTTTAGTTTTAAAAAGAAAAATATATTAAAACCATACTATGCTTTGCGGGATATAAGTTTCACTGTCAATGAAGGGGAATCTGTAGGAATTATAGGATTGAATGGATCTGGAAAATCGACGTTAAGTAATTTAATCGCAGAAGTGACACAACCAACTACTGGGAGTATACAAATCAATGGAAAAAGTTCATTGATAGCAATATCAGCTGGACTTAATAATGATTTGACAGGTGAAGAGAATATTAGAATGAAATGTCTTATGCATGGTTTAAGTGAGCAACAAATAAATGAAAGATTTGATGATATAGTATCTTTTTCAGAACTTGATAAGTTCATATATCAACCTATAAAATCATATTCAAGTGGTATGAGATCAAGATTAGGTTTTGCAATCGCTATACATACGGAACCAGATGTATTAATTGTAGATGAAGCTCTCAGTGTTGGAGATGAAACATTTTCAAACAAATGTCTAGAACGTATGAAAGATTTCCAAAAACAAGGAAAGACAATATTCTTCGTGTCTCACTCAACACCTCAAATTAAGAAATTTTGTGATAAGGCTTTGTGGTTAAGCTATGGTGAAATGGTGGAGTATGGTAATACAACTGATATAATAAATAAATATACAAGATTTGTTCGTGGATTCAGAAACAAATCTAAAGAAGAACAAAATGAATATAAAAGAGAAATGATTGCAAAACAACAAATAGGCTACTTAACAAAAAGTGAAAAGAATAGTTTGGATTATAGGAATATTTTTGTATTTATTGTATTAACTTTAGGAACAGTTATTTCTACTATAATACAGTATTTTTATAACTAACTAAGTTAATTTAGGAGTTACCTTGAGTAATTCCTTTTTTTAAAACTCGAAAATATTTTAGATTAATTGTATCTTTTTTGTAAATTTCAAAAATTTCTATACAATTTTTGAAATTATAATTATAATATAAATTAAATAAGTTAATAAAAAGGAGTTATTATGAAGAAATTATTTATATTAGTCAGCTTTTTTATTTTTACAGCATTTTTTGGACTACAATCTGAATCTCAAGCTGCAACTGAAAATTTGAAGACACATCCAGGAGTATACGAAAATAGGTTAAATTGGTATCCATTCAAATCATTAAAACCTTATACTAAGCAAGCTTTTACGGATCATAATCAAGGTTTTATAGACGGTTGTCATGCTGGAAAACGAGAATCAATTACTAAAAAAGTTTGTAAGTATGGAAAAGTGAAAGATTATAAATATACTTTAGCAATATTAGGAGATTCACATTCTGCACACTGGTTAGCTGCTGCGAACAAATATGCTGGACAAAATGATATTCGTATTATTTATGCAACAAAGAGTGGATGTTTATTAACAACCTCAAAAGTACAGAATTATGAAAGCTGTAATGCTTGGAATAAACAAATTATTCCTGCTATTAAGAGATACAGACCGGAAGTGGTTCTAACAAAAGCGAATAATACTCAAAATGGTTATAGACATGATGAAGGAATAAATGAAAAGTTTAAAGAATTAGCTGACAATAATATGAAAGTTTTTGCTATAAGAGATACTCCTTATTTTAAAGTAAATATACCTGAATGTTTGAGAAAGTATGGTAGAAAATCAATTAAGTGTGCAGTACCTAAATCTCACATACCTCCAAGAGCTGCATGGATAGATAGAATGAAAGCACAACCAAACGTAAAATATGTAGATTATACAAATTTAATTTGTAATAAAGGTAAATATTGTTTCCCGGTTCAAGGTAATGTTATTATGGTTAGAGATAGACATCACTTAACAAATACATATTCTTCAACTTTTGGTTATTATATTTTTAAAGATGTTTTCCCATATTTAAAAGAAGCAAAGGCAGAAAAAATTGCTAAAAAGAAAGCTGAAAAATTATCCCAAAATCAAACAGCTTTTTAATAATTACAAATAAAGAAAACACAGGTAAAAATTTTTCCTGTGTTTTCTTTATTCGTTAGTAATTTAGAATAATATGATAAAATATTATAGAATAATAAAAAGTGAATTCGAAGGTGAAGAGAATTGAAAAAAGTTACGATGTTTGTCTGGAATCATTTTACGAACGATGCTCGTGTGAATAGAGAGTGCACCGCGTTGTCTGATAATAACTTTGATGTACATCTTATAGCGATCGATGATCCTAAAGATGAAAAAGTATTACAAGAAGAAAACGTGAAAGATAACTTTAAAGTATCGCGTGTGCAACGCTATCCTTCTTTCATTACAGCATATCAAAAAGACAAAAATTCATTTCTGATAAAAGTAGGTACAGTAAGTACTGTCATTGGCGTTACACTTCTTTATTTTAATCTTATGCTGTTAATATACTTTGCATCTTTATTATTGATGATGGCGCTGAGCGTTAAACTTAGAAAAGTTCGTAAAAATATTGTCAATGCAGCAATTATCGGTCGAATGATAATTAAAGGTTATAAAGATAATGCCGATATATATCATTCAAATGATTTAAATACGCTACCGCAGGGGATTATTTGTTCAAAATTTAGATTGAAACCTAAAAAGTTAGTTTATGATTCACATGAAGTTCAAACTTCAAGAACAGGTTATAATCCTAAAACGATAAAATTTTTTGAGTCATTCATGATAAAATTTGTTGATGAAATGATGGTAGAAAATCATACACGTGCGAAAAAGAATGAAGAGTTATACGGTTTTTATCCAAAAACACTATATAATTATTCGGAATTATATGATATTGAAGAAAAACCTGATGTTGACTTACATGCTGAGCTAGGATTACCGAAAGAAGAAAAGATATTATTATATCAAGGTGGTTTGCAGCAAGGTCGTGGTTTAGAACTTCTAATTGAAATGATGCCTCAAATTAAAGAAGGTACACTTGTATTTTTAGGGGCAGGTAAACTTGAGAAGACACTGAAAGAAATGGCGACACAAAGTTCTGAAAGTGATCGCATTAAATTTGTTGAAAAAGTTCACTTCAAAGCACTTCCTTCATATACAAAACAAGCATATTTAGGGTTTCAGGTACTACAAAATATTTGTTTTAATCATTATTCTGCAAGCTCAAATAAATTGTTTGAATATATTATGGCTCATGTACCAGTAGTGAGTTGTAATTTTCCTGAAGTTAAAGCAGTGGTGGATCAAGGTGTCGGTATTTCAGTAGATAGTCACGATATCAATCAAATAGCAGAAGCGGTAAATAAACTTGTTGCAGATGAGACATTACGTGATCAATATAGTGAAAAATGTAAAGTGATAAAACGTATCTATAACTGGGAAAATGAAAAACAAAAATTATTAGATGTTTATAATGCCCTATAAATTAATGCCCGTAAATGTTTATATTTACGGGTATTATTTTTGAATTAATGTTTTAATGTATTGTTATAAATATCTTTTATTAATTGGTATAATATAAACAATATATTAAATATACAAAATTTCACGTTAACTATTTAGATGATTGGAGTTATTCTATGGGTCGAGTTTTATTGGTTACTCAAAATTTTTATCCTGAAATTGGTAGTGGCGCAAATCGGTATAAAAATATTTTTACATTATTAAATAAGAATGGTATCGAAGCAGATGTGCTGACATCTGATCCTTCATATCCCAATGCTTCGATGTACAGGACTGATGAATATTGGAATGATACATATATCAATGATAAGAAGCGTCAAATTTATAGAATTAAGACGTTATTAGACAAACAATCTAAATCTCATATTAAACGTATTATGTATTACATAGAGATTATGCTACATACGTATAAGTTCATTAATAAAAACGCTAATCATTATGAAAGTATTATTGTTACAAGTCCAAATATATTTATGCCACTTGCAATTGCACCGCTTAGGAAGAAAATTGATGCTGAAATTATTTTAGATGTCCGAGATTTATGGCCAGATAGTATTTATGCTTTAAATATTAAATGGATTAATTTATTTAAGCCTGTTCTTAATTATCTTGAAAGATATATTTATAATCAAAGTGCAAAAATTATATATAACCATCGAGGTTTTAAAAATCATATTCTTAAAAGAATGAAAAGAAAAGATAAACCTTTACTATATTTACCTAACAGTATAAATAAAGAAGAATTAAATTCAGTATTAACAAAAAAAGTAGAAGAGTTTACAGTTTTCTATTCTGGTAATTTAGGATTTGCCCAAAATTCTGATGAACTTTTAGCCATAGCACAACGATTGAATCAATTAAATATAAAATTTGATGCGATTGTATATGGATTACATGCAAATGAATTTAAAGAAAATGTACGCAAATTAAATTTAGAGCATGTTACGATTTACGACGTTTTACCACGTTTAGAATGTTTAAAATTTATGAAAGCAAGGCATTTATCGTTATCTTTACTCATAGAAGATGATATTTTTATGAATATTTTACCTGGGAAAATTATAGACTCTATCAGCTTAGGAATTCCAGTAATCACAAATATAGGTAACGAAGCTTCAGAGATGATTAACAATAATTTTCTTGGTTATGCAAAAGAGAAAGCCAGTATCGATGATATTATTACAAACATTCAGACATTCAAATTAGATTCAGAAAAGTATGAACATTATTGTAATAATTGTTCCGACTATACAACGAAACATCTTGTTTGGGATAATAATATTAAATCATTGATTGAATTAATTAATAAGGAGAATAAATAATGAATCTTTTAGAATTATATGCGACGAGAGATTTGTCATTCTATATTTTATGTCAGGAAAATGAAGATGAATTAATAACAGCAGTAGATGATAAATCTGAAGCGATTGGTGTATTGAGTGAACTTAATCAGAAAGTAGTAAAAGTAATAACTACAGAAAAAATAGATGAACAAGTTTGGGGATTGATTGAACAAAACGGCGAGCTTAGAGGATGGATTAAAATTATTTCGTCAATTTTATTAACGAGTATCGATCCTTTGACGGTTAAAGTAAACTTAGATCATTTCGAAGTTGTACCTATTAATAAAATGATAAATGCGAAACGTGATTATCAGCTCTTTTTTAATACAGGTAGTTTTACAGCTCGTGTAGCGCTTGAAGTAGAAGGTAGAATGACTTTAGGACTTTATAAAAAATCTCAATTCATAGGTTTCGTTTATGAAGATGATATTCATTATTCAAAGAAAATGAGCGAGCCGATGATAGCTAAAAATCTTACTACAGATGTATGTTACAAAGATTCTGATTTAAAATCTCAATTCAGTCAATTTATAGACTTTAGTGATGAACCTATAACGATTGTATTAGCTTTTCCATCAATAGATTTAGTTCGTTTCCATCATAGAAATAAATATTATTATACTAAAGCACAAAATTTACATGGCTTTGATATCACTTCAATTGAATTTACTAAACCTATACTAGATACTAATTCAAGTTTAATTAATAATCTTCTCGGTTTATTTGATGAAGAGAGAGAAACTTCGCGAAGTATCATACAAAAATTAATCAATGAAAATATTGCTTTGACGGAGCAAATTTATAAAGCAGAAGACCGTAAAGCACGTTTAGAAGAACTTTATAATAATTTATCTAATTCTAAATTAGGAAGAATCCAAAGACAAATATGGAAGAGGAGACGTTAGTTGTGGTAAATGATGATAAGAAAGCAATTGAAACTGATCAAACTGTAGAAGATATTAATTTTGAAGAAATGTCTAAAATTGAAAGATATAAAACATACTATGATATGCTGGAAACGAATTATAATCTAGCAAAATTTCATTTACTGAATGATTCTGATTATCATTCTTTCCATAATTATTTTAAATTAGTTGATGAAAAAGCTAAAATTGACTTCTTTAATGAAGTCGAATCATATTTTCCGAATTTAAAAAAAGTTCAACCAAGTACTTATTTCAAAAAGTCGGGTAAAAAAGTGGCGATTATCTGTGATGAGTTTTTGTATAATTCATTTAAAGATGTTTCTGATCTAATATATATTTCACATAATGATATTGACAAAGTCTCTTCATTAGATGTTGATTATTTTATGTATGCAACGAGTTGGCGAGGCATTGATATGTCCTGGGAAGGTAGCGCTAGCCCGAACAGTGAATTGAGACAAGATATTTATAACATCATTAAAAAATTTAAGGACAGAAAAATAAAGACAGTATTTTATTCTAAAGAAGATCCCGTCAATTACAACTTATTTAAAGATGTTGCTGAATTATGTGATGTAGTATTTACTAGTGCAAGTGAGATGGTACCGACGTATGTTGAATTATGTGGTCATGTTAATGTCCACAGTCTTCAGTTTGGAATTAACCCTTATTACCATAACCCTATTGGAACGCGTTCAGATTATGCGAAAAAAGTTAAAGATGAAGTTTTATTTGCTGGAAGCTGGCTAACAAAATATCCGACGCGTAATAAAGAGACAAGCATGATTTTAGACGGTTTAATTCATGCAGAAAAAGAGTTTACAATTATTGATAGAAACTTAAATCTTAAGAAAGATCGTTATCTATTCCCTGCAAAATATATTCCATACCTTACTTATCCGATGAATCATGAAGATTTAATGAATACACATAAATTATATAGATGGGCGATTAACTTAAATTCTGTAAAATACAGCGAAACGATGTTTGCGAATCGTATTTTTGAATTACAAGCCTTTGGTAACCTGTTGTTATCTAACTATAGTGTAGGCGTTAATAATCAGTTCCCAAATGTTTTTATGATTAATAATAATGCTGATGTTAGTCCGATTGTAAATAATTATAATGAATTAGATTTACGTGAATTCCAAGGTAAAGCAATACGTAATGTATTTAGAGAACATACAACTTATCATCGTTTATCTTATATTGAAAATATTGTTTTAGATACACCACTTTTGGAAGAACATAATCGAATTTTAGTGGTAAACGTAGAAGATAGTGAAGTGGTAAAAGAAAATTTCGAACGCCAGCTATACGTTGATAAAACATTAGTAAATGCATCAGAACTCTCAACAATTAATTTAAATGAATATGATTATATAACATATATGAGTAAACAAAATGTTTATGGAGAATATTATTTAGAGGACTTGTTAACGCCATTTAAGTTTGTAGAAGTTGATTTTGTAACTAAAAAAGGAAATGGCGAAGTCCATAACCTGATCAATCAATTCTCTGATGAGACACTAACGATGTTTAAATTATCAAGCTTAAAAAACATTGAAGAAAAAGAGGCTTTAACCAATGGTTATTTAGCTGATGACATAGAAATTGAAAATAACAGACGCGTGCCAAAGTCATCTAAAAAATTAAGTGTTATCGTTCCTATTCATAACAATGGCGTTTACCTAGAAGATAAATGCTTTGCAAGTTTAAGACGTTCTAGTATTTTCAATAAAATGGAAATTGTATTTATAAATGATGGTAGTACGGACGAAGAAACGATAAAAATCATTAATCGTATCCGAAGAAGATACCCAAATCATATTGTTTATAAAGCGTTTGAGCAAGGATCAGGCTCTGCATCACGACCTAGAAACGTAGGTATTGAACTTGCAACGTCACCTTACATAACATATCTAGATCCAGATAATGAGGCGATGGGTGACGGATATGCTAAATTATTTGAACGATTAATGAGTGATTCTAGTTTAGATTTAGTAGTAGGTAATATAATGAAAGAAGATAACGTGCGCCGCTCTAATTTCAACTTTGCACAAACGATAAAAAAATATAATCAAAATCAATTGTTGATAGAAAATACGCATCAGTTTATGAAAGATTCTGGTTTAAGAGCGCAAAGTATTCAGGCATTAATTGTTAAAAAATCAATTATTGAAAATAATAATATTAGGATGGTTGAAGGGGCTGCTGGACAAGATACAATGTTCTTCCAGGAGTTGATGCTTTATTCAAATAAAGTGGAAGCGATGAATGTATATGTTCATATGTATTATGCAGCTGTATCAGGGTCTGTTACGAATACAATTGGCGCAAAATTCTTTGATAAATATTACAAATTAGAGACGGAACGTATCCCTTTCCTAAAAAAGCATAAATTATTAGATGCTTACATGACAGAAAGATTTAATTTTTACGTTAAAGGTTGGTACATGGTTAGGTTTGATAGAATTAAACCGGAAGAAAGACATCAGGCTATCACAAGATTTTTAGATATTTATAGCTTGTATGATGGTATTAAACGACCTCAGGATATTGAATTAAATGAAACAATTGCTCAGCTTAAAAAAGAGGTAAATTATAAGGGGTGAAATAAATGTTAGAGATTAATTTCGAGGCATTGCAAAATTATAAATTTCAAGATGGTTTTAATGATGATTTTTGCGTGATATTAGAAAACAAAAAATATTATTTTCATTTAAAGTTTAATGAGAAATATGGAAATTTAATATGCTTTAGTAACGGAGCAATTGATCCAAGTAAGAAAAAACCACCATTATTTCAAAGATCATCATGGAAAGGAAGTTTTAGAGCTAGTTGTCTATTTATAGATGATCCAACACTTCATGGGAATGGATTGAAAATTGGTTGGGGCCAAGGTTCTATGGATTCATTTGGATTAGAAAAAATGGCTATTATAATAGAAGCAATTATTCATTCAATGAATTATTCAAAAGAACAAACTACTTTTTATGGGTCTTCTGCAGGGGGCTATATGTCTATCTACTTAGGTACATTGTTAAAAGGAACGAAAGTAATAGTGAATAATCCTCAAACATATGTATTAAATTATCACGAAGTTGCAGTAAATAAATTGTTAGAAACGATATATCCCAATCTAAATTTAGATGAGATTAAAGAAAAATATGCGTATAGACTAAGTCTGACTCAAGCTTTCTCAAAATATAAAAATACGCCAAAAATTTTATATATGCAAAATAGAGCATGTATATCGGATATGAGAGGTCATGTTGATCCTTTTATGAAGAACATTGCTAAATATAAAGGGATTCAAGATATTAATATTGAATTCTATTTCTATAAGCATCCGAAAGAAGGACACAATCCACTACCAAAAGAACAAACGATTAGAATGATTCATAACTTTATTTCTTAAAGGAGGAATTTTATTGTTTAGTAATAACAAAGAAATATTAAATCGTATCGATTCATTAGAAAATAAAATTATAGCAGAATTAACACATCAAAAAAATCAACAACATTTTAGAAGCATAAAGAAAGAAGATGTGTTGCCATTAGCGAAATATAATAAATCAACATTAAAATATGCCAAATTAGCATTAGAAAATACAATTGTTCCGTTTCCGGGTTTTGATCCGATTCAATTTGATGATAAATTTGATTGGTCATATATCCATCACAAAAATCATGTAAGTTATCAATTGTATCTTCAAAGCTTAAGAATAGTGGGACAATTATTAGCAGCATATGATCAATTTGATGAAAAAAAATACTTACTTAAAGCACAAGAAATTACGGAATCTTGGATGTCATTTGTTGAAAGTGGAAAGAGTACAGATATGACTTGGTATGATCATCCAGTGGGTAATAGAACACAAATTCTGATTCATTTATTATATAGTTTAAACAAGGAAAAGATTCAAGTAAACTCTGATAGATATTTTGAATTGTTATATAAACATGCTGAGTATTTAATGGATGATGCTAATTATAGAAAGAATAATCACGGTATTATGGTCGATAGAGGATTAATGATGCTCGGATTTGTTATGAATGATGAATTATTATTTAACAAAGGATTTTATCGTGTCGTTGATACATTTTGGCAAAGTTTTAGTTATAAAGGTGGCCATTTAGAGAACTCTCCTGAATATCATAATATGGTACTTAGAATGTATGTAGGTATAGAAGAATATTTAAATGCACATGATAAAACTTTAGGTAACGATGTTGTTAAACATATGGAAGCAGCAGATAACTATATGAACATCCTCCTAAAACCAAATAGAAGACTACCAGCAATAGGTGATTCAGGACATACTTCTTTACCTGAAAGAACACCAATTTATATGAACTTTGTTGACGAAGAAGCAGGTATTGCGGTAATAAAACAAAATTTGAATAACAAGATTTATATGTCTTTTGTATGTGGCTATAGTACAATCACACATAAGCACTCAGATGATTTAAGTATTACTTTTAGTATCAATGGTGTTGATTTTATTGAAGATGGAGCGAAATTCGATTACTCTAAAAGTCCGATTAGACGTTATATTGTTACACCTAGAGCACATTCAAGTTTACAACTTGAGAATAAGTTCTATCAAAAAGAAAAAGATAATAAATATACTCAGAAAATCTGGATAGAAAAATACTTTGATCATAAAAATTATTTTATTGTTAAGGGTAGGAATAGAGGATTCAATGATGGCACCTCATTATATCGAACAATATTATTTTTAAAAGATTATGAAATGTTTATTATTATTAACGAAGGAAATTCTGATCATAATCATACTTTTATAGAGAACTATAATTTACATCATGAAGTGGCTGTTAAGTCACTATCGGAAAATATTTTTGAATTAACAAGAAATGATGAGAAAATTATTATCGAATCATATTATAGAAATGCACCAGAAATAGTAGAAGGAAATAAAGATCCAATACAAGCAATTAATGCAACAGGTCCAAGTAAATTTAATCTAACCAACCATTTGCAGTTTAAAGATAATGGTACTGAAACTTCAACTGTTACTTTGATTAAGTCGAAAGATATTAAGGTTGATGAACTAGACTTAACAAGTAATCATATTAAATTGAAAATAAATAATGAGGAAATATTAATTGCTAGATAATATATATTTAAGAGCTAAAGATAAGTTTAATCATTTATTTCTTTAGCTCTTTTTTCAAAGGATGATTAAATGAAGTTTTTTAATAAAGTAAAACAATTGAGTGTTGCTAAATTAATAGAAGAAAAAGAAAGTAAATTTGATGGCAAACAACATCAAATTAAATATATGTTTCTTCCAGAACAAAATTCTCCATATTTGATAGTTGTCCTTTCAGGTTTTAGTGGTAGAGAAGCCTATCAAGAAAATGCTAAGTTTAATTATATAAAAACATTATTAAACGTAAAATGTAATAAACTTTATATTATGGATGAGGTAGAAAACATTCCAACATATTATTATGGAACTAAAAGTGAGCCAAGTTATTTGGAAGATTGTGTTAATCTAATTCGAGAAATTATGGAAAAACATAATATTCTAATTGAGAATACTATGATAGCAGGTTCTTCTAAGGGGGGGACTGGTGCAATATTAATAGGTAATGAATTAAAAGCAGGTTACATTATTGCAGGTGCACCTCAATATTTTCCACTTGACTATTTAAATGAAATAAATGAAAAAGCTAGAAACCTGATTATAAATAATATTCTTTTAAGTGAAGATGATTTTGAAAAGGTTCAAAAAGATATTAAAGAAAAAATGCTTGATTTAAATGAATCAACAAAACTCTATTTACATGCAGGGAATCAAGATTTGCATTATATAAAACATTTAAGACCGTATATGTCAATGTTGACTAAAAGAAAAAAATTATATGCATTAGATTTACAACATTATGAAGGACATCAAAATTTGAAATATAAATTTCCAATATTCTTAACTAGAATCATACATGAAATCATTTCTGATTAATAGGAAGGAGTAAAATAATGGAGAATTTTAAATTACATAAAGCGTTTATTATAACGGATAAAGAAATTTATAATGAAAATGTACCGATTAAAGTAAATTTAACAAATGATTATCATCTTTATATTTCAGAAGATGTAACTTTCGAATCATATATTTATAATGAAGATGCGGTACATATATTAGGGTATGCAATTGATATTACGAAACCTAATGATTCTACATATCATATATTGAAAGGAATCTTTAATGAAAAGTTATCAGCGAAAAGCCATTATGTAAATATGTTAAATGGCTCATTTGTTATCATCAAAGTTAAGGGTGGTTTGGTAGAATTATTTTCAGATGCTGCTGGTTTCAGATCTCCTTATTATACATCGGACTTAATGGTTGTATCTTCACACGACAAACTTATCGGTGATTTATTCAATAAAAAGAAAAAATATCAACGCATTAATGCATTAGATTATTCTAGATATGAAGATGTATATAAGCTTGTCCCTTCACTAAAATTATCAATTGGAAATGAAACGGAAAGGGTTTTTCCAAATCCAAACTTTAATCATCATCGATATCAAGAAATATTATCAGAGATGAAAAAGCATGTTAAAAATTTAAATATTGCTTTAAATGAACGTGATAATAAATTACTAGTTGGTATTACAGGTGGGATTGATTCGAAATGTACTTTAGCGCTATCCAAAGCATTAGGTAACAAAATAGGTACATTTACGTATATGAAAGATATCTATGGTATTCAAGATAAAAGAGCACGACAAATTTATAAAAATGACAAAATGATTGTTAATAGATTAATAAAAAATATCAATATTAATCATGAATTCATTGAGTTTAATGTAAATGATGTTGATCAAGTCTATTCAAAAAATATGTTCGAATGGACAGGTACAACTTTTAATCATCCCATTGCTGAGATTTTTGAAAAGAAATATGAAAAAGAATTGGATGATGTATTACAATTTAGAAGTGTTATATTTTCAAATGCAAAATTTGATTATCCAAAAGAGTTCTTAAATAAAGATTTATCTATGCAAGATATATATGAACATATCCATCATAAACAATTAAAAGATTTAAGTTATGATAAAGTAGTAGATGCGACGAATGACTATATAAAAAGAACACAAACAAATATTCATACGGATAACTTTATTGAACTACTAGATATTATCCATATTGATTCAAGAATGGGGAATTGGCATAGTCAATTAGTAAAAGAGACAGATAAAGTTATGGATTTCTTTAATTATTTAAATGATAGAAAGACATTAAATTTATTACTTCATTTACCACATGAAATTAGAATGAATAATTTATTCCATAAAGATCTTATCAATACGTATTGGCCAATACTGAACTTTTTTGAAGATAATGGTAGCGGCACTTTATATGATCATGAACGTAATGAGATATTACAAACGATTGCTGCACATGGTGGAATATTAAATGAAACAAATATGAAATTTGATTTAGATGAAGAAATGTACGTGTTAATACCTAAAGTAAATTTAAAGGATACTCAAAAGTTAAAGTACAAAGTGGATATCAAGAGAAAAAAAGAAGGTTTACTTTTCTCCAAATATAGCAATCCAAAAGGTAAAAATTATATTAGTGTTAAAATTTTGAATGATAATAAAGAAGAAGTTATTGATGTGGTCGATTTAAGTAAAGGGTATCATCTATTACCAAATCAATTTTATGAAATTGAGATTTTATACCACAAACCAACAACTACGGCGTCATGGGTTAAAGCGGGGACATTATTTATAGAATAAAAATAACCACAACCAATCAGTGGTTGTGGTTATTAAAAATTATTTACTAATAATTAAATCATCATTAGTAAAGTAAAGATCCTTCATTATTTCTGTAATATGACTATAAATTCCATAGGTTTCATTTACTTTATCTATAGGGCCACCAGAATTCACACCAAGTATTGTTTTTTTCTCTCCAGAAAAGGGACTGAATACAGGTGCTCCACTATCTCCTCCGACTGATGAATAGGATGCCTTTCTCATATTATAATATATAACTTCCTCAGTTGATTTGTTATAGGATACTGCATAAGTATTAGTAATAAGATTACCGCATTTTGTTCCTTTTCCATCGAGTACAGGAGTATTGTTAATATAGCCAACACCAGATTTACAAACAATTGATCCCGGTTTATCCTTTAACATAGCTGATTCCTCATCTAATGTTTGGATATCAGCCATTTTGTTTTGTACGCCATTTGTAGTACCCCATAAATAAGAACTTGCTAATGATTGATCAATTGAAATAGCAGCAATATCACTATTATATCCTGTTTTAAATTTAGAAACTGAAGTTTTTCCAATATAAGTATTTCCAATTTTTATAATATCACCATAATTTGTACAATGTCCAGCAGTCATTAAAAAGTATGATGTATTTCTTTTATACATATAAGCTGCAGTACAACCAGACTCTCTGATTTGTTGACCTGCCATTATAGGTTTTGTAAAAACATTTCTATCAGGATAAGAATGAGTTTGATTCTCATGTTTAGAAATTTCAACTTTATATAAATTGTTATACTTGCTAGTTTTTAATTCATTAAATAATAAAATTGAGTTTTTATTTACCCCAATCACCACTTTATTGATTTTCTCATCAATATATGTGTAATCAATATTGTATTTATTAATTTTCCATTCATTGTTAAATTGTATTTGCGCATTTTTTAAATCCTGATATGAATTTTTAATGCTATAAAAATGTAATTTGTTCCCGTATTTTAGTTTTAACAATTCTATTTTATTTTTATTTGAATTTTTATCAATTATACCTACCTTTATATTATTATTTTTATGATCTATGATTATTGAACCTAGTTCCTTTTCATTAAAATATTTATTTAAATCACTAGAAATATGCTTTTCAGAGATTTCCAATGATTTTAATTTATCATATTCATTATTAGATAAATCAATACCAAGGGAATTATTATTTTTAGAATTTTTAATATTTAGTATTTTAGATTTATCAATAGTTAATCCATTTGCTTTTCTGAAAGTTAAATCATCTTTACTAATTTCATCTGCTAAGATAAGTTCATTTTCAATAAAAAAATTTGTCAAAAATAAAATCATAAATATTAAAAATAATCTTAGTAAATTCATGTAAATCCCTCCTGTTTTCATAGTGTTATTTTACACCACAGTCAGAGTGGTGTCAAATTTTTTCAATAATATTAAAATTATCTATTACATTTAATGATCATATTAATTTAACATAAAAATATCATTAGTTAATTCTAAATCATTAAAATCAAATAATATCAAATAATATAAGTAGATTATTGTAGCAATTATAGCTATAATGATGTAACATAAATTTGGAAAAGTATATTTACCGCATAGAACTTTTTAACTTCTTTCAAAAGTAAATATATGAAAAATATACGCAAAGCGTAAACTAAAGGATAGGTGTTTATTTTGAAATTAACAACAATCGGATTAGGCTACATAGGTTTACCTACTTCTATTATGTTCGCTAAACATGGGGTAGATGTATTAGGAGTAGACATTAAACAAGATGCAGTTGATAAATTAAATAGTGGTCAAATTCATATCGAAGAACCAGGTCTTCAGGAAGCTTTAGATGAAGTAATAGCGAGTGGTAAATTCAGAGCATCAACTAAACCTGAAGAAGCTGATGTATATATTATTGCTGTACCAACGCCAAATAACGATGACGAGCACAAATCTTGTGATAATTCGATCGTAATGGCTGGTGTAGAAAGTATCGTACCATTGCTTAAAAAAGGTGATACAGTTATTGTTGAATCTACAATTGCACCACGTACAATGGATGACTTTGTAAAACCTTATTTAGAATCAAAAGGTTTTGTTATTGGAGAAGATATTTATTTAGTTCACTGTCCGGAACGTGTATTACCTGGACAAATTATGCATGAATTAATATACAACAACCGTATTATCGGTGGTATCACACCTGCATGTGTGGAAGCTGGTAAAAAAGTATATGGTATTTTTGTAAAAGGTGAAATGATTGAAACACAAGCTAAAACTGCTGAAATGTCTAAGTTAATGGAAAATACTTATCGCGACGTAAATATCGCATTAGCTAATGAATTAGCTAAGATTTGTAACAAATTAAACATTAATGTTCATGATGTTATTTCTATGGCAAATAAACACCCACGTGTAAACTTACATACACCTGGTCCTGGCGTTGGAGGTCACTGTTTAGCAGTAGATCCATACTTTATCATTGCAGAGGCTCCTGAAGTTGCTAAATTAATTAAATTATCACGTGATATTAACGTTTCTATGCCAGAATATGTAGTTGAATATGCTAAAAAAGCACTAGCTAAAGTTGGTGGTAACAAAGTTACTGTTTTCGGCTTAACGTACAAAGGTGATGTTGATGATATTCGTGAATCACCAGCATTTGACATCTATGAAATGCTTAAAGCTGAAAAAGATTTAGAAGTATCTGCATTTGATCCACATGTGCAATTAGATTGGGTTGAAAAAGATATCGATAAAGCATTAGAAGGCAGTTCATTAGTATTAGTATTAAGTGATCATTCTGAATTTAAATTATTAAAAGATGAAGATTTCAAAGCGATGAAAGATAAAGTCATCTTTGATACGAAAAACGTAGTACCTAATGAATTTAAGGAAGTAAAATACTACAACTATGGAAATATCCAAAATTTATAATCCATAAAAAAACAGAAACAGCAGCGCTGTTTCTGTTTTTTTTTATGAGTTCTGGTTAATTACTTCATTCATTTGACCTTTAAATTGGCGATATGCTTCATTCACTTGACCATAATAATTACGATTGATTTCGATTACTTTATTTTCATAAATACGGTCAGCTTCTGCACGCATTCCTTCGTGTTGTCTTACTGCATCTGCATTAGAACTACTATTTAATAATGCATCAGCTTTTTGGTATGTTGCATTTCTTTCAGATAAAGCAGCTTGTAATGCATTATTTCGCGTTGATACGGCATTTTGAATAGCTTCATCACGATTTGCCACTGAAGTTTTTATTTCTTCCGGTGTTTGTTCATCATTAGTTTCTTTTTGTGGCGTTTCAGTAGTAACAGTTTCATTTGTTTTTTCTTCGGTAGAAGTGTTTTTGCTATTTTTCTCTTTTTCAGCTTTTAATTCTTCTTCTTTTTCTTTTAATTTGTCTTTAGCGATTTGTGCTTCCTTTTTAGCTTTTTCTATTGCTTTTTCTTCTTTGTTATCCCCACCACAAGCAGTAAGAAATAATGTAGATGACAAAAATAGAATAGAAAGATTTTTAAGTTGTTTGTGCATAATATGCCTCCTTTTATATCTTGTCTATCAATATAACATAAGTTCCATTTTATTGGAATTCTGATGTATATCTATGTAAATAATGCTATAATAAATTAAGTTTAAAACTAATGTGTGGAGGATTAACTTGTGATAAAAATAGCTATCTTACATGAAGGTAAAGCATATATGCCAGAAATCGGTGCTTATGCTTCTTATTTAAATGAATCTGGAGAATTTTTGGTTGATGTTGTAGAAGATGCTGCTCAAATTACGGAAGAATACGATATCGTCTGGAAAGTCATGGGACTAGACCGTAAACGTAATAACAAGCAAGCTTTGATTCATGAATATAACACGATAACAGTAGGAAAAAATGCTAAAATAAAAGACTTCCTAAAAAAATTATTAAATGCAAAACCTGATGGTCGTATTTTCCAAAATAGAAAGGTGCATCAAGTTTTTAATTTTAAAGATAATCAACCATTTATATATAGAGATATGGGGATTAACAAGCAATACTTTCTGCAAAATGATGTAGAAAAAGAATATGATTTTGTATACATAGGTACGATGGATCCATCAAGAGAACTCAATAAGATGCTGGAAATGTTTAAGAAAAATAGTGACCTTTCAATTATTTTAATCGGAACACCTGATCCGAATCTGGAAAAAGATTATGGTGAGTTGCCGAATGTTCATTTCATTGGCCGTGTACCATATGAAGAACTACCTTTAACAGCAGCGAAAGCACGCTATGGTATGAATTATATTCCTGATGTATTTCCATTTAACAAACAAACTTCCACGAAATTACTTGAATATTGCGCTTTAAATTTAAAAGTGGTGACGACAAGTTATGAATGGGTGAATGAATTTGAGAAAGAAAATAATGCACGTTTTTACAAATTAAATGGTGATTTATCAAATTTAAATCGAGACGCATTAGAAAAATTCGCTTTTGTTACACCTGACTTAAGTCATTTTGAATGGCATACATTATTTGATAAAGCTGAATTAATACCTTTTATTAAAGCAGTATATGAAAATCACAAAAGGAAACAAAAGTAATGAAGTTAATCATTATTGGAAATAGCGGACATAAAAAGGTTGTTTCGGAAGTAGCTACTCACTTGGGCTATACAATAGTAGGTATCGCTGATGATGCTTTTGAGAAAAGATTTGAAAAGAATGGTGTGTTATATGGTAACTCACATCACATCTCTGAAATGGTAAAAGAAACAAACGCATTGCTTTTCTTCGGCATTGGAAATAATAAAGTTCGTAAATTAATTATTGAAAGAGAAAATTTAACAGATGAAATGTTTGCTCGGTTACTCTCTCCGCTTGCGATTATTTCTAAAAGTGCCCAAATAGGTAGTGGTACTTTAGTTATGCCAGGCGCAATAATCAATGCTGATGCAAAAATAAATAAACAGGTGATCATTAACAGTGGGGCAATCGTTGAACATGATTGTGTTGTAAATAATTATGCTCATATTTCTCCAAATGCTACTTTAACAGGTGCTGTCAAAATTGGTGAAGGAACACAAATCGGTGCTTCAGCTGTGGTGAATCCCACGATAAGTGTGGGAGATTGGGTCACTATAGGTAGTGGTGCGAGTGTCGTAAAAGATATTCAGTCAAATGTAATTGCTGTAGGTGTACCTGCAAAAGTGATAAAGAATACATAAGGAGCATTTTATGAAATTAAGTATAATTATGCCAGTTTATAATGTTGAACAATACTTACCTGAATGTATAGAAAGTATACTTAAACAGGACGTCGATCCTAATTTATATGAAATGATTATTGTAAATGATGATTCTCCGGACAATTCATTACATATTGCAGAAGATTATAAAAAGAATCATTCAAATATTAAAATAATCAGTCAGGCTAATGGTGGAATAGCTGCTGCTAGAAATACAGGTATTCGCGCAGCACAGGGTGAATACATTGTAATGCTTGACTCAGATGATTTTTATTCAAAAGTATTTTTTGATGATATTTTTAGCTTTATTGAGCAAAATAATCATCCAGATATTGTGCTATTTGATTATAATTACTTTTATATGCTTGATAATAAACATGAACGTGTTAAAAGACCATTTATGCCAGAAGATTTTAAAGGTTTATCTGGTAAGCAAGTTTTAGAAATGATTTTAGATAAAGAATTGATGTTTAGTTGGTATGCATGGCCATTTTTTGTAAAAACTAAAATTATTAAAGATAATGAACTTTATTTTATTAGGAATAAGAATTACGAAGATATGATGTGGACACCGATTGTATTTGCCTTAGCAAAGTCAGTTGCATACTTTGATGAAGCGGTATTAGAATACCGTCAACAACGAGCAGGTCAAATTACGGGTACGATGAGTTACAAAAATATTGTTGATCCTCTATATGCTTCAAAAATCGTTGATGATTTATTTGAAAAGCATGATATAAAATTGAATGAAAACACTGAATTTAAATTGAAGTGCAATATAGCGAATAAATATTTTATTGCTTTCATCTATGGTGCACTATTAAATAGAAATGAGCGAAATCAATTAATAGCCGAATTAAAATCTCATGATTATTTGCGTCAATATGCATATACTAAGTTAACGAAACGTATAAATTTATTGATAAGTGGTATAGGTATTAAAAATACGATTAAATTATTTAGTATCGTTTTACCTATCTACAGAAAAATTAAGGGCAAATAATCGTAGCGATATTGATAAAACATTAATAAAAGAGGGATTAAAATGAAAAAGGTATTATTTTCAGCGAATGTATTTCGTCATTTTACTGCGTTCCATA
The DNA here is from genome assembly GCF_024205965.1 of Macrococcus epidermidis. Taxonomy (NCBI): domain Bacteria; kingdom Bacillati; phylum Bacillota; class Bacilli; order Caryophanales; family Staphylococcaceae; genus Macrococcus; species Macrococcus epidermidis. The sequence goes on from NZ_CP073819.1 coordinate 918,439, forward strand.
CGCCGTATATGAAAATGTTAATGGATAAAGGTTATGAAGTTTATGCTATAGCGAATGAAGATTATGGCGGTCATAAAGAACAGCTAGATCAAATTGGTGTACATACGATTGAAGTACCGATAAATCGTAATCCACTATCTACAGATAATTTAAAAAGTTATCAAATATTAAAAGAAACGATGAAAAGTGAAGATTTTGATATTGTTCATGTTCATACACCTATAGCAGCATTCTTAACGCGTTTAGCAAAACCGGCCCATATGAAAGGGAAATTAATCTATACAGCTCATGGATTTCATTTCTTTAAAGATGCGCCGCTGATGAACTGGTTGTTGTATTTTCCATTAGAAAAAATGACTGCTGCAAAAACTGATTTATTAATTACTACTAATAATGAAGATACTGTTACAGCTAAACGATTAGGGTTTTCAAATGACAATTTAATACATATTAAAGGTGTAGGGGTTGAAATTGATCACCCACAATTAACAGATGAAGAGAAATTAAATTTGAGAACTGAATTAGGTTTGTCTTCATCAGACAAAGTGATTATTTGTGTTGCTGAAATGAATGACAATAAAAATCAAATGTTTATTTTACAAAATTGGAATAATATCAAGGAAGCAGTACCAGAAGCTGTATTATTATTTGCTGGTATTGGCCCAAATCTGGAATTATATGAACAGTATAAAACTAACAATCACTTAAAAGATGTACATTTCTTAGGGTTCAGAAGGGATGTTCCTAACTTATTGCAAATTTCTGATGTTATGACATTATTAAGTCATCGTGAAGGCTTACCTAAAAGTATTATGGAGGGTATGGCACAAGGTTTGCCATGTGTTGTAACTGATACACGTGGTTTAGTAGATTTAGTAGATGATAATGAAAATGGTTATATCGTAGAAAAAGGAAATGATGAAAGTTTAACTTATGCATTTGTTAAATTATTAAAAGATGATAATCTACGTAAGAATATGGGTGATAAAAGTAAGGAAAAGGTTGAATCTTTCACTTTAGATTCTGTAATGAAGGATTATGAACAGGCATATCTTAATCAATATGCACGTGATTGGAGTTTTTTCTAGATGAAAAAAATGAATTTTGTTTGGATGTTTTTAGGCACTGGTATGGGTGCCATTATGGGGTTACTCATGAACATTCTCCTTGCACGTAATCTTGCTAAGGAAGATTACGGTATCTTTGGTATAGGTCTAACTTTTATTAATATATTATCAGTGATAATTGGCTTTGGTGTAGCAGATTTTATTGTTAAAAGTTTCGCTGTAGAAGGTAGAAGAGCATATCGTTATGTGAACGCATGTATTTCATTATTTACCATTAGCTTTACGATCACCTTGTTAATACTTTTAATAGTTGTATTCTCGCCAATGTATGATTTTGAAACAAAATACTTTCTATTATTAATTGTACCGAATATTTTCTTGCAAGGTATATATGCCATAAACAATTCAATCAACCAAATTGAAGAAAACTTTAAAGCTGTTTCATTAAGCAACTTCTTATTATACTTTGTACGCTTTTTTGCAGCCGTACTAGCAGTATTAACATTCAAAGATATTATTGCATTAGGATGGTATATTGTAATTCTATCTATACTTGCTATTTTTCCTTTTTGGCGTGTTGTTAGAAAGTTATATACTCGCGAAATAAAAGTGCCTGTATTACAAGATGCCAAGATTCCTGAAGATGCTACAGTGTTAGAAACATTTAAAGAAACTTATCCTTTCGGTTTGATAGGTATATTTTATTTTATTTATTATCAAAGTAATGTATTATTATTATCATTTTTAGTTGGAAAAGTAGCAGTAGGTGAATACAATGCTGCATTTGCAATAATTCAACTTGCATTTATGTTTCCGGATTTAATATTTAGACGTATTTTTTATACACGAATACATGTCTGGGCAACCCATGATCCAGTACAGCTAAAAAGGTTTAACAAAAGAAGCTCGATTATATTATTATTACTTGGTGTAGTAGGGATTGTATTTATATGGTTCACAGCGAAGTACTTAATATTGTTCACAGCTGGAGAAAAATATTTAGATTCAGTGTTTTATCTTCAACTATTGAGTCTGGCGATTTTATTTAAATTTGCTACTGCGGTAAATGGCACAATACTTTCTACGCAACATATGGTCTATAAAATGATGAGAATCAATGCGATAATTGCAATCATCAACCTCATTGCAAATATTATATTAATTCCAATATTTAAAGTGGAAGGTGCTATATTTGCTACACTTATTTCTGAATTTACAATGGCAATCATTGTATTTATCGTATCTCATAAATATTTAAATCGATTAGTAGCTAATGCAACTGAAAATAATTTGGATAGTTAGCGACGAATATCTTATTGTAAAGTTTTTGTAAATATCACTTAAAATTTTTGTAAATTCATTTTGAAATAGACATTTTATAAACAAAATTTCTAAAATGTAGTAAAAACATAAATTTCTTATGGTAAAATAAATTGATTATAAAATTAATTAGAACTTTTTGGAGGTAACAAAATGCAAGATACCATGAATTTCACTCAAATTTTTGAGGCATTAAAGAAAGGTTGGAAATTTATTCTAGGTGTTACGATTTTATTTGCTTTACTCGCTGCAGCAATTTCTTATTTTTTACTAACACCAGTGTACAAGTCAGAAGCTACTTTACTTGTAAATCAAGAAACGCGTACAAGCAAGAGTAATGATGCTGTAGATTTACAAACGAACTTACAATCTATTACTACATATGCAAGTATCGCAAAATTACCAGACACACTTTTACCGGTAATAGATAAGTTGAATCTTAATGTATTACCAGAAGATTTAGCAAAAGATATCGATGCAACAGCTGTTCAAAACTCGACATTATTAACGATTACAGTTGAGAACCCTTCACAAAAACGTGCTGTAGATATTGCAAACGAAATTACGAAGACAATGGTAGAAAAAAACTCATTAGATTTAAACAACTTAAAAGTTGCTTCTAAAGCACGTGTTATCCGCAATGCAAAACCAGTTGAACCTACGCCTTTAATCAATATCGGTATTGGTGCAGCTTTAGGTCTGTTATTAAGTCTATTCTATGTTTTAACTAAAGCTTTAATGGATGTATCTCTTAAAACTTCAGAGCAAGTTGAACGTGAAATTGGCGTTTCAGTAATCGGTAACATTCCATATATCAAATAATCATTGAATGACAAAGGAGTTTTATTATGTTCAAGAAAAGTAAAAGTAAGATAAAAAATAGAACGGAAAAAGCTAGAAAATTAATCACTTTAGAAGATCCTAAATCGCCTGTGTCAGAGCAATTCAGAACTTTACGAACAAACATTTCATTTTCGACACCAGGTAGCCAATTACAAAAGTTACTTGTAACATCTTCTGTACAACAAGAGGGTAAGTCAACAGTTTCAGCAAATCTTGCCTGTGTATTTGCGCAAAATAATACAAAGGTTTTATTCATTGATGCAGATATGCGAAAACCGACTGTTCATAATACGTTTGGAGTAAAAAATGCTGTTGGTCTGTCGACATATCTCACAGAACAAAGCACATTGAAACAAACTATTCAACCAACTGAAGTAGAAAACTTAGATATTATGTCAGCTGGGCCTGTCCCACCAAATCCTTCTGAGTTATTAAACTCAAAAAATTTAGACATAATGCTTGATGAATTATGCACATACTATGATTTAATAATCTTTGACAGTCCTCCAGTTTTATCTGTAACTGATTCACAAATTATTTCCGCAAAAGTAGATGGCATGGTATTAGTTATTGATAAACAAGAAAATAATAAATCCAATGTTAAAGAAGCGCGTGATTTATTAACTGTAAGTGAAAACTCTAAATTATTAGGTATAGTATTTAATAATGACGAGTATGACACAGATAAATATTACGTTTATCAATAATTAGTTATAGAGAGGATTTTTTGTATGCATAAGAATTTCAAAACGTTACTACTCGTCTTAATCGATACCTTAATAGTAATTGGCTCAGTATTTCTTGCCTGGTTAATTATTAAAGGATCGACTCCTGAGCCGAATATATACTTTGTAGTAACAGCTGTATCGATATTATTAGCCTATCTCTTATTTGCCTTTTTATTTAATTTATTTAATAGATTATGGATTTACGCAAGTGTTAAAGAATTATTATCTATTGTTTATGCCGTAACATTAGCAGTATTTGTCGGTACAGTATTAACATATTTAGTTTTAACTTTAATGAGAGAAACGAACAACATTATCTTTGGTGCAGTAATCATCATTTGGTTATGCCTTATCGTCTTTATTGGTGCTACTCGTATTTTCTTTAGAGTATTTAAAAAGAATAATGAGAATACTGAAGAATTTGAACGTGTATTAATATTTGGTGCTGGTCGAGGCGGTACAACACTCGCACGCCAAATGGAAAATGTACCTTCTATGAAAATGAAGCCGGTAGTATTTTTAGATGATGATGTTAACAAATATAAGCAAGTCATTAACGGTGTTAAAGTGATGGGTTCTAGAAATGATTTACGTGCTTCGATCGATAAATATAATATTGATAAAGTAATTCTAGCGATTCCATCGTTGACTCAATATAAATTAAAAGAACTTTATGATATATGTATTGAGTCAGGCGTTAAAGTTCAAATAATGCCTAATATTGATGATGTATTAACAGGAAAAAAAGAAGTTGCCCATCTTAAAAATATTGATTTAGAAGATTTACTCGGTCGAGATCCTGTTAGATTAGATTCAGATGGTATTCGAGATGAAATTAATAATAAAACAATATTAATTACTGGCGCTGGAGGCTCTATTGGTTCTGAAATCGTTAGACAAGCTTCTAGCTTTGGTCCGAAACGTGTGTTATTAGTAGGTCATGGTGAGAATAGTATATATAACATCACAATGGAAATGAAGAATCGTTTTAAGGATGGACACATTAATTTTGTACCTGTTATTGCCGATATTCAGGATCGTGACAGAATGTTTAAAATTGTTGAGAAATATCGTCCAGACATTGTTTTCCATGCTGCAGCACATAAACATGTACCATTAATGGAAGCTAATCCTAAAGAAGCGATTAAAAATAATATTTTTGGCACAAAAAATATTGCTGAAGCGAGTGATGCATTTGGCGTTAAAACATTTGTAATGGTGTCAACTGATAAAGCAGTTAATCCGCCAAATATCATGGGTGCAACGAAACGTTGGGCAGAAATGGTTGTACAAAATTTAGACAAACGATCTGAAACTAAATTTGTTGCTGTTCGTTTTGGTAATGTTTTAGGTAGTCGTGGATCAGTAATTCCATTATTTAAAAAGCAAATTGAAAATGGTGGTCCTGTAACAGTCACACATCCTGATATCACAAGATATTTCATGACGATTCCAGAAGCAAGTAGACTCGTTATACAGGCAGGAGTACTAGCTGATGGTGGGGAAGTGTTTGTACTTGATATGGGAGAACCAGTTAAAATCGTCGATTTAGCAAAAAATGTAATTGAACTTGCAGGCTATTCAATAGAAGACATTGGGATTGAATTTACTGGTTTAAGACCTGGTGAAAAAATGTATGAAGAATTATTGAATGAAAATGAGGTTTCTGAAGATCAAGTTCATGAAAAAATTTATGTTGGTCGTGCAGTACCTAAAGACTATGATGCGTTAATGGCAGATATTGATCGATTAATGTCAATGTCTGATGATGATGTTAAGGCACTTGTGATCGGTGAAGCAAATAAGAAGTTTTAATTATAACCGAACAAAATAAGTGAGTAGGAGTACAAGCAATGGAAAAAAGTCAAATACGAACTGCTGTAATTTTTACAGCGTTTATTACAATAATGTTTTTAATAACCATCGCCTTGTATTATGTGAGCTTAGCTACTGGATACCATGGTCTCGCTATCCCCATTTTAGGTGGTAGTGATGATGGAGTATTCTATTTAGAAAATGCACTTGAAATTAAGAATGGTGGTAATGCCATTCTTACTTCAGTGCATGTTCTTGTATTAGGCTATGTTTTAAAGCTCTTTAATACAGAATATGTATTTTACTTAAAGATGTTTAACTTTTTAGGTGTTATACTGTTTGCGATTGTTTCGTATTTATTAATACGTACATTAGTTGGTAGTCGACATGCAATGAATCTTTATAGTTTGTTTTTAGGGATGATGTTACTATTTATTAGTTTCGTCTATGTTTCAACCATTTCCATTATCCGTGATATTTGGATATTTGATTTCTTCTTGTTAACGGTTTGGTTATTTGCTATTTTTCTAAAATCAAATAGTATTGCAAAAGTTTTATTAATAATACCTATATTGTTATCTATGTTTCTATTATTTAGTTATAGAGATTATGCAGCAGCCTCATTTTTAGGTGCGGCAGGATTATTTATCTTCTTTAATCGCAAAAATAAATCTACAAATACTGGAATTGTAGTGATTACTGTTCTTGTATTACTTGGAATTTACTATACTGTGTTAAAAGACTTTGAAATTCCTTTTGTAGGTTTAAGCTTAGCTGATGCCTTAAATTATCGTAAAAACGGACAAGAACTGTATGCTGGTGCAAGTCAGTTGAATATTTCACTGGATCAACCGAATTACATTTTCTTTTTATTCAGTTATGTTTATAGTCTTATCAGTAATGCATTAGGACCATTACCATTCCAAGTACGTGGTTTTAGTACACTTGTATTATTCTTAACAGAATCAATTCCTATGACAATTATTTTCTTTTATATATATATAAATAGAAAATCATTAGAATATATCGATAAAATGTTATTAACACAAAGTTTAATCTGGTTTTTATTTATTGGAATAACAAATGATAATCTAGGTACAGGTTCACGTCTTAGAATTTCAGGCTACTTATTTATCTTGCTCGTATTTGCAAAAATTTTCTATATGAAAAATTGGGGCAAAAAAATAGATGAAAAACATGAAATTTGGAAAAATAAAAGTCAGTTTGTAAACAGAAGATGAGGTGACCTATGGATTTCTTAAAATTAAGAGAAGAGTTTAAAACGCAAAGTTATGATTCAATTGTTCTAGCGACAACTTCTAATCATCGTTCCGATTTTCTTAGATTACCTGATAAATATATTAATGGTCAGAAATGTATGAGTTTCTCAATCGCTAATCCAGCGATAGCGACAGAAGTAATTCAAATCTTTGATGGTACTGCAAAATATATTTATGTAGATGTTGAAAGAAAACAAGATATAGATTTTATTACGATTGCACAAGAGAATATACAAATAAGTCGTTTACGTGAAATGAAGCCTAACGATTTAGCTATGGAAGCGGCAGATATTTTAATCTACAAAACAATTAAAGATAAGAATTCAAATGTATTAATTGTTGGTACAGGAAATATAGGTATTAAACTTGCTATACGTTTAACAGAACGTAACTATAATGTCTTCTTACACGGACGTAATAAAGAAAAGGTCGATAACTTTGTAACGATGATAAATCAAATGTTACCAAAATATAGTAAAAAAATTAAAGCATGGAACGAAGAATCTATAGATGTATTATGCTCGATGGTTTCTGCAGTTGAAGTAATTGATGATTCATATATTCCATACCTTAAAAATGGTGCGCTTGCAATCGACGGAGGCATCGGCAATTTCTCTAAAGGATTTATTAAAAATGCACATTTAAAAGATATCAATGTATTACGTTTAGACGTACGAATTTCAAATGACCTACTAAATGGCATAGATCAATCTTATAATTCTAATTTCTTTACTGATATTAAAGGTGAAAAGGATTTTAATGGTATCCATATCGTATCTGGTGGTATTATTGGAAAAGAGGGAGATGTAATCGTTGATCGAATCCATATTCCTAAACGCGTTATAGGCATTGCTAATGGCATCGGTGGTGTAAAACCAGTTGATACAATCAGTGATAAAGAAAAAGAACAAATCAATATCATTAATGAAGAAATTCGAAAAGAGGCAGATAGAAAATGAAAAGACTATTTGATATCGCAGTAAGTGGGACAGCACTTGTATTACTTAGCCCTGTTATCGTAACTTCTGCAGTGCTGATTAAGAAAAAGCTTGGTTCACCCGTATTATTTAAGCAAACTCGTCCTGGTAAAAACGGTGAACCATTTGAGATTTATAAATTTCGTACAATGACTGACGAGAGAGATACACAAGGTGAATTATTACCTGATGCAGAGCGTTTAACTGATTTCGGTAAAACATTACGTAAACTCAGTATCGATGAATTACCTCAATTGTTAAATGTGTTAAAAGGTGATATTAGCTTAGTCGGACCTCGTCCATTACTGATGCAATATTTACCATTATATAATGAACATCAAAAACGACGTATGGAAGTTCGACCTGGGATTACTGGGTGGGCACAAGTAAATGGTCGTAATAACATCAGTTGGGAAGAAAAATTTGATTTAGATGTATGGTATGTTGACCATCAAAGTTTTATACTAGATTTATACATCATATACTTAACAGTTGTAAAAGTATTTAAGCAGTCAGATATTAGTCAGGATGGGCATGCTACAGTACCGGCATTTACTGGTACAAAATAAAATCGTAATAAATGAAAGAGGGCATTATAATGAATAAACGTTTACATTTATCAATTGCACATATCGGTGAAAATGAACAAAAATATGTTAAAGAAGCATTTGATCAAAATTGGGTTGCTCCTCTCGGACCTAACGTAGATAAATTTGAAGAAGTAGTATCTAATTATGTAGGAAGACATTCAGGTGCGGCTTTAAATTCTGGAACTTCAGCGATTCACTTAGCAATTAAATTGTTAGATATTAAAGAAGGAGACACAGTCTTCTGTTCTTCACTGACATTTATTGCAAGTGCAAATCCAATTTGCTACGAAAAAGCAACGCCTGTATTTATCGATAGTGAACGCGAAACATGGAATATGTCTCCTGTTGCATTAGAAAAAGCATTAAAAGAAGCGAAAGCTAATGGTAAATTACCGAAAGCAGTTGTGATTGTAAACCTTTATGGTCAACCTGCGAAGTTCGATGAATTACTTGCATTATGTGATGAATACGGTGTACCAGTGATTGAAGATTCAGCTGAAAGTTTAGGTGCTGAATACAAAGGAAAGAAATCAGGATCTTTTGGTAAGTTCTCAATCTTTTCATTCAATGGCAACAAAATCATCACAACAAGTGGTGGTGGTATGTTGATGACAGATGATGATGAATTAACGAAAAAAGCGCGTTTCTTATCTACACAAGCTCGTGATCAGGCTATTCATTATCAACATAGCGTGGTTGGATATAATTACCGTTTAAGTAACGTATGTGCAGGTATTGGTCGTGGACAAATGGAAGTTTTGGATGATCGTGTAAATCGTCGTCGTGAAATCTTTGATATTTATGCGCGTGAAATTGGCGATATCGATGGTATTGAATTAATGCCTGAATTAGCAGAAACGAAATCAAATCGTTGGTTAACAGCTTTAACGATTGATCCAGTTAAATTAGGTATTCAACCTAATGATTTAATTGCTAAATTAGCTGAAGAAAATATTGAATCTCGTCCTGTATGGAAACCATTGCATATGCAACCTGTATTTGAAGGTACAAAGTATTATACACATGATGAAGATGTTGCCAAAGATTTATTCGAAAGAGGATTATGTTTACCATCAGCTTCATTAATGACTGACGAAGATGTTGTATTTGTTTGCGATTCAATTAAGAAAATTATTCAAAAATAAATCCAATTAAAAACTGAAATGAAAGTTTCAGTTTTTTTTGAATAAAGTGAAAAATGAGCTGTTGAAAGTGGGATTTATATGAAAAACTTTTGGCGACTATTATTAATATTTACCATTCTTTTATATATTGGAAGTACATTAGTATTTACATTCTTTCATCATCAATTCAAACATCTAGCGATAAATGATCATATAAAATCAAGTAATTGTGTATTGGTTTATAACCCTGAGCAAGATAAAGAGATATTAAGCACTGCAAAACAATTATTAGTTAAAAATCCAGAAAGTAAACTTATATATACGCCTTTTATTGTCAATGATGATGTTAATAGTTTACAATTACTGAAAGAAGTAGGCATTAATAAGTTGAGCGTTATTCCAGAATATTATAGTGTTTCTATGAAAGATTCAGCGATAAGTGCTGCTGAAATTATGCATAATGAAAATATGGATGATTGTATTCTTGTTGGGCGTGACTATGAAATGAAACGTTTAGTTTCAACATTTGAGAAAACTAATCCATTATTTAACTTTTATCATCAGTCTGTGAAATTAAAAGGTAAAAATTATTTAGAAACAGCTGAAGGTAGAAAATCAGCAGAACATGAGTTATGGCAATATCCAAAACTATGGTTAAATCGATAACAGGAGGAACAAATCAATGAAGAAGAAATTGCTTGGTATTATCGGTGTGTTATTATTATTAGCAATCATTGCAGTGGGAATTGGAATATGGAGTTATAACAATGTTGATCATGGTGATAAACCGAAGAAAAGCGATGTAATCATAATGATTGATGGTGGAGATAGTGGTCGATATACTGAAACAGGTCGTTTCTATGAAGAAAACTATGCACCTAAAGTCATGATTTCACCTGCAATTGAAGATAAAAATGGTTTAAATAATGTTAAAGCAGTAGAAGAAGCGGGTGTACCAAGTAAGGCTATAATAAAAGAGATGAAGGCAACATCAACCTGGACAAATGCTACGGAAACTTTAAAATTAATGAAAGAACATAATTTAAAGTCAGCGTTAGTAGTTACAAGTGATTATCATGCAACGCGTACGAAACTTGCATACGATCGTGCAAATAAAGATTATGGCTATGATATTTCAGTAGTCGGTGTTAAAAGTAAAGATGGACTTAAATGGAATGAATATCAGGCAGGTAAAGATCAAGCATTCCGTGAAGCGTATATTCTTCCGGCATATTGGTTAGGTTTGTATAAATTTATTGACCTATAAACATATTGAAAGCACTAGGAGAAATCCTAGTGCTTTTTATAGTGTAAATGTTTTTTTCGCAAGTATATCTTTTAAAGTATATTGATCAAGCACTTTTAAATATGCAGACAAAGCTTCTCCTAACACACTCATCAAACCGCAATGATCAATAATTGGGCAAGTATTCGTCTCTCTATCAAAGCATTCAACAATATTGAAATGTTCTTCTGTTTTTCTGATAAGTTTGCCAATATTGATTTCATCAGGAGCCATCTTAAGCGTAATACCACCACCACGACCACGGGTAGTTTCGATATAACCTAAAGTACCTAAATTATTTACAACTTTAGTTAAATGATTTTTAGAGATATTATAAAATTTTGCAATTTCATCTATTTGTGTACGTTGCTCAGATCTCGCTAGAAACATGAGTACTCGTAAAGAATAGTCTGAGTATAAAGTAAGCTTCATGTTAATCCTCTCCTCATACCATTATTATAGTCTTTTTTTTATCAAATAAAAAATTAATATTTTACTAATTTATGAATATTATTAAAGGATTATGGTTGAGTTTTTCTCTTTATAGATGTAACATTATAGATGTGTTTTAAAGATATATTTTAAATACTACTTTTAGGGGGAAGAAAAATGTTAACAGAAGAAACAAAAAGTATTATCAAGGCAACGATTCCGGTTTTAGAAGAGCATGGTGACGCAATTACTACAGCATTTTATAAACATATGTTTGAAGAACATCCGGAATTACTGAATATTTTCAATAAAACAAATCAAAAATTAGGCCGACAACAGACTGCATTAGCTCAAACAGTAATTGCAGCAGCAAAACATATTGATCATTTAGAAGCCATTATTCCAAATGTTAATCAAATAGCACATAAACATAGAGCTTTACAAATTAAAGAAGAACATTATCCAATCGTTGGAGAGAATTTAATTTGGGCGATTGGTCATGTATTAGGAGATGCAGCGACACCAGAAATTATTGATGCATGGACGAAAACATATGGCGTTATCGCTGATGTCTTTATTCAAATGGAAAATGCGTTATATGAAGAAGAAGAATGGCATGATTTTAAACCGTTTAAAGTTATTGATATTAAAGAAGAAAGTGCAGAAATTAAATCATATACTGTTATTTCTGATGATATTAAAGTTCAACCGATTAAAGCTGGACAATATATTACAGTTAAAGTACATCCTGAAAATGAAGAAAATGATGCATTACGCCATTATTCAATTTGTTCAGTAGATTCTACTAAAGGGATTAAATTTGCAGTGAAACGTGATGTAGCAGGCAGTGAAAAAGGAATGGTTTCTAATTACTTACATGATAATGTAAAAGTTGGAGATGAATTATTATTATCAGCACCGGCAGGAGAGTTTACTGTAGATGCACCGCAAGAGAAAGATATCGTATTAATCAGTGGTGGTGTAGGTATGACACCAATTATGGCAATGCTAGAAGATGAAGATAAAAAAGGGCGTAATATTAAATTCATACATTCTGCTTATAATAGAGACGCTGTGCCATTTAAAGCAGAAATAAAGAAATTTCATAATAAAGAAAATGTTCAATTTTTCTTCAATTATTCAGAATCTGTTGGTCGTTTAAATAAAGCAAAATTAACGGATATTATAAATGGTAATGAGGAAATTTATATGTGTGGATCTGTTGCTTTCATGGAAGCGATGTTAGAAGTATTCAATGAAATGAATATTGATCGTAGCCAAGTTCACTTTGAACCATTTGGTCCAAAAATGAGTATAACAATATAAAAAACTGGTACATTTGTACCAGTTTTTTTGTCTATATTTACTTCATACTGCGTTTTGCTGCTAATAATGTATTGTTTAATACCATTGTAATTGTTAATGGACCAACACCACCTGGTACTGGTGTAATTGCACTGGCTACTTCACTTACTTCATCATATTTCACGTCGCCTGTTAATTTACCATCTACTACAGTGTTACCAACATCTACTACAACAGCTCCTGGCTTAACATCTTCTTTAGTAACCAATCCAGGCTTACCAACCGCTGAAACAATAACGTCAGAACGTTTTAATACATCTTTCATATTCTTACTACGAGAGTGTAATAATGTTACCGTTGCGTTTGCATCAGTTAATAATTTAGAAACAGGTTGTCCTACAATATGGCTACGTCCAATTACTGCAACGTCTTTGCCTTCTAAATCCATATCAGCATTTTTTAAGATCTCCATGATGCCAAGTGGCGTACATGGAATATATGTTTCAACACCTGCATACAAGCGACCTATATTGATTGGATTAAATCCATCAACGTCTTTTTCTGGTGCAATTTTTTCTAATACTTTTGTTTCATCAATTTGCTTAGGTAGTGGCACTTGTACTAAAATACCATGAACATTTGCATCATTATTCAATTTTTCAATTTCGTTTAATAAAGTTTCTTCTGTTGTCGTTTCATCTAAGTGAATAATTTCAGATGACATTCCAATTTTTTCTGCTGATTTTTTCTTGTTATTTACATAACTTTGACTTGCACCATCATTTCCTACAAGGATTACTGTTAAATTTGGTGTAACGCCTTGTGCTTTTAACGCTTCTACTTCTTTTGCTAATCCTGCGCGATAATCTACCGCAATTTGTTTACCATCTAACACTTTTGCTGTCATGAAAAAATCCCTCCATCTTTTTTTCGAACGATTAAGTTTATTATAGCAAAAAAACAATCAAAAATACGAACAAATATTAATATTTTTATAAAAAAGTTTGTAATTGTTCGTAATTTACATTGAAAAATCAAACCCTAATTGTTATGCTATATAAGTAATATACACTTAATTTAAAGCGTTTATCAAATAATTCATAAAGGGTGATAAAAGGTGAAGGTAGCAGTAATTATGGGATCCTCTTCTGACTGGTCTACAATGAAGGAAGCTTGCGAAATGTTAGAATATTTTGATGTTTCTTATATTAAACAAGTTGTTTCGGCGCATAGAACCCCATTAGAAATGGTTGAATTTGCAAAGAATGCACGTAATAATGAAGTCGATATTATTATCGCTGGTGCTGGAGGTGCTGCTCACTTGCCAGGTATGGTAGCTTCTATGACTACTGTTCCGGTGATTGGTGTGCCAATCGAAACGAAGGCGTTAAAAGGAATGGATTCATTACTTTCTATCGTACAAATGCCGGGTGGAATTCCTGTAGCAACAACAGCTATCGGTAAAGCGGGTGCTAAAAATGCTGGTATACTAGCTGCGCGAATATTGAGCTTAAAAGATGCAAAGCTAATTGAGCAGTTAGATCGATATGAAGCTTCATTAGTAGAGAAAGTTGAGGCGATGCAGCATGACCTTAAATAAGTTTAAAATTGGTCAGTCGATTGGAATCATTGGCGGTGGACAGCTTGGAAAGATGATGGCACAGTCCGCTCAGAGAATGGGATTTAAAGTGAATATTTTAGATCCAGATCCAACATGTCCAGCAAGATTTGTTGCACATAAATTTATTGAATCACCTTACAATGATTTAAAAGGTTTGAAAGCGTTAAGCAACGTTAGTGATGTAATCACATATGAATTTGAAAATATCAATGCAGAAACATTAAAAGAAATCTGTAGTGAAAACAATGTTCCCCAAGGATATGAAACTGTTGGCATTTTGCAAAATCGTCTTTCTGAAAAAGAAGCAATCGCATCAAGCGGTGCTAAAGTTGTACCATACTATAAAGTTGATTCTAAAGCTTCTCTTGATATTGCGATAGCCGATCTTGACTATCCGATTGTATTGAAAACTGTATTTGGTGGATATGATGGTAAAGGTCAGCTTGTATTAAAGAGTGATGCTGAGCTGGATGAAGCATATAAAATGGTAGAAGATGCAGTACTTGTTGCTGAAAAAATGATCGAACTTGATAGAGAGATTTCTATAACGGCATCACGAAACATACAAGGGGAAATTGTTTATTTTCCTGTACAGGAAAATATTCATCGTAATCAAATTCTTTTTAAGACAACAGTTGAAAAGGAACATGCTTATAAAGATGCAGCAGTTGCAGAAGTTGAAAAAATTATCTCTAAAATTCACTTTGTTGGTACATTTACTGTTGAATTCTTTATTGATAAGACTGGTGAATTATACGTTAACGAAATTGCGCCAAGACCTCATAATTCAGGTCATTATTCTATAGAAGCATGTGATTATTCACAGTTTGATACACATATCCTATCAGTAATTGGCTATACATTACCTAAACAAATCAGACTACACGAAAAAGCTGTGATGTATAACTTATTAGGACAAGATTTAGATGCTATGGAGCATTATTTCAATAATCATCCGGAATGGCATGTTCATGTGTATGGCAAAGAAGTGAGAAAAGAAAATCGTAAAATGGGACATATTACCCTTTTGTTAGACGATAAAGAGGATACGTATTATCCTATATATGAGGAGATGATGTCATGACATTAGTTTATGAAGGTAAAGCTAAACGCGTATTCAATACTGATGATAGTAATATTTATCGTATTAAATATAAAGATGAAGTAACAGCTGGTAATGGTGCAAAGAAAGATAAGATGGAAGGAAAAGGGCGCTTAAATAACTTAATTACGAGTTATTTCTTTGAAAGATTAGCAAAAGAAGGCGTTGATAGTCATTTTATTGAACGTACGAGTGACACTGAGCAACTCGTGAAGAAAGTAACGATTATTCCGTTAGAAGTTGTTGTAAGAAATTTTGCTGCAGGATCAATTGTAAAAAGACTGGGCTTTGAAAATGGTCAGGCATTTGAAAAACCGCTCGTTGAATTCTACTACAAAGAAGATGCATTGAATGATCCTTTTATCTCCGATGACCATGTTAAGTTATTAGGTCTAGCAAATGACGCAGATATCGCTGAATTAAAACGTCAGGCATTAATCGTAAATGAAACATTAATTAAGATAATGGATGAAATGAATTTAAAACTTATTGATTTTAAAATTGAATTTGGTAAAGATAGCGATGGCAATATATTGTTAGCTGATGAAATTTCACCGGATACTTGTCGTATTTGGGATAAAGAAACAAATGAGAACTTCGATAAAGATGTTTACCGCAATGATACAGGATCACTAATTGAAACATATACTAAATTTTATAATAAACTGGAGGCATTATAATCATGACTAAAATTGAATTACACATCACTTTACAACCACAGGTATTAGATACTCAAGGCCAAGCTTTAACACGTGCAGTACACGATTTAGGATATAAACAGGTTGATGACATTCGCGTTGGAAAAGTATTATATATGACGGTTGACGAAGCAAGTGAGCAGGCAGTAGCGAATGTTGTAAATACATTAAGTGAAAAATTGTTTGCAAACACAGTTATCGAGGAGTACAGCTACAAAATTATTGAAGATGAGGAGACAAAATAATGAAATTTGCTGTTATTGAATTTCCTGGTTCTAACTGTGATAGAGATATGTTCAATGCAGCTCTTAACACAGGCTTTGAAGCGGAATATGTTGATTATAGAAAAACTTCATTAGAAGGATTTGACGGTGTATTAATTCCTGGTGGATTTTCATTTGGTGATTATTTACGTTGTGGCGCGATGGCTCGCGTTGCTCCGATTGTTCCTGAAGTTAAGCGTTTAGCAGAAGAAGGTCGTCCTGTATTAGGTGTTTGTAATGGATTTCAAATTTTAACGGAGATTGGATTATTACCTGGTGCTTTAATGCATAATACAAGTCATAAGTTTATTTGTCAAAATGAATCATTAACAATTGTTAATAATGAGACGAAATTTACGCATCAATATGATAAAGACGAAACAGTCATCTATCCTATCGCACACGGTGAAGGTAATTATTATTGCTCACCTGAAACGTTAAAAGAATTACAGGACAACAATCAGATTATCTTAACTTATAAAAACAATCCAAATGGTTCTATTGAAGATATTGCTGGCATTGTGAATAAAGAAGGTAACGTATGCGGCATGATGCCTCACCCAGAGCGTGCAATGGAATCATTATTAGGTACAGATGATGGCGTGAAGTTATTCCAATCAATTTTAGAAAGTTGGGGGAAATAAGAATGGTTAAATTTTTAGAGCCAAATGAACAAGAGATTAAAGATAATAAGTTATATGCAGAAATGGGCCTAACAGATACAGAATACGATAAAGTAGTAGAAATATTAGGGCGTAAGCCAAACTACACTGAAATCGGAATTTTTTCTGTAATGTGGAGTGAACATTGTTCATATAAACATTCTAAACCTTTCTTGAAGCAATTCCCTGTAACTGGTGAACGCGTATTAATGGGTCCTGGTGAAGGTGCTGGGGTCGTTGATATCGGTGATAACCAAGCTGTAGTATTTAAAGTAGAATCTCATAACCATCCTTCTGCAATCGAGCCTTACCAAGGTGCAGCAACAGGTGTTGGTGGGATCGTTCGTGATATCGTATCAATCGGAGCACGTCCAATCCAATTATTAAACGCATTACGTTTCGGTGAATTAACCGAAAAACAAAATAAACGATTGTTCTCAGGTGTCGTTGCTGGTATCGGTGGATACGGTAACTGTATCGGAATTCCAACGGTAGCTGGTGAAATTGAATTTGATTCTCGCTATGATGGTAACCCACTTGTTAATGCAATGTGTGTTGGTATTATTGATCACGACAAAATTCAAAAAGGAACTGCTAAAGGTACTGGCAACCCTGTAATTTATGTTGGTTTAAAAACTGGTCGTGACGGTATTCACGGCGCGACATTCGCATCTGAAGAGTTAAGTGAAGAAAGTGAAGCGAAACGTCCATCAGTACAAATTGGTGATCCATTCGTAGGTAAAAAGTTAATGGAAGCAACACTTGAAGCGATTACTTATCCAGAATTAGTCGGTATTCAAGATATGGGTGCTGCAGGTCTTACTTCTTCAAGTTCAGAAATGGCTGCAAAAGGTGAGTCCGGTATTCACTTACATTTAGAGAAAGTACCTACACGTGAAGCGGGTATTTCACCATACGAAATGATGTTATCAGAAACACAAGAACGTATGTTACTAGTAGTAGAAAAAGGTACGGAACAAAAATTCTTAGACTTATTTGAACACCACGAATTAGACGCAGCAGTAATCGGAGAAGTTACAGATACAGATCGCTTCGTTTTAACATATGAAGGTGAAGTCTTTGCAGACATTCCTGTTCAACCGTTAAGCGATGAAGCACCTGTTTACGTATTAGAAGGTAAAGCAGCTGAATTTGCTGATGTTGATTATAACTATGACAACATTGATGCAAAAGATGTATTTACTCGCCTGTTAAATCATCCAACAATTGCATCTAAAACATGGGCATATTCACAGTATGATCAACAAGTTGGTGCAAATACGATTATTAAACCAGGTTTATCAGCTGGTGTAACGCGTGTGGAAGGCACAAATAAAGCAATTGCTTCAACAATTGATGGTGAAGCACGATATGTCTTTAATAATCCATATGAAGGCGGAAAAATGGTAGTAGCGGAAAGCTACCGCAACTTAATTGCAGTTGGTAGTTTACCACTTGCGATGACAGATTGCTTAAACTATGGTAATCCAGAAAAGCCTGAAATTTATCAGCAATTAGCTGATTCTACTAAAGGTATGGCCGAAGCGTGTGCTGCACTTAATACGCCAGTAGTATCAGGTAACGTATCTTTATATAATGAAACAAAAGGTGATGCAATCTTCCCAACACCAGTTGTAGGTATGGTTGGATTAATTGAAGATGTAAATTATTTAAATGATTTCAAACCACAAGCTGGTGAGAAAATTTACTTAGTTGGAGATATTAAACCAGATTTCGGTGGATCACAGATTGAAAAATTATTATTCAATGAAGTATCTCACGTAACGTCAAATATAAATTTAACAGAAGAAGTAGAACGTGGAGAAACAATTCGTAAAGCGATTACTGAAAGTAAATTATCACACGTACAAGCAGTAGGTAAAGGTGGATTAGCGATTAAATTAGCGCAAATCACTGCTTACTTTAATACAGGAATTGATGCTCGAGTGGATGCATCAAACGCAGAAGTATTTGCAGAAACACAAGGCAATTATATTTTAATCGCAAAAGAAGGTTATGTTCCTGAAAATGCAGTTGAAATTGGAACATTTGGTGGAGATACATTTACATTAAAAACAAACCAAGGCGAAATTACTGAAAGTGTTGAAACAATCAGTCAGTCTTGGAAAGGGGCAATCGAAACATGTATGACATCAGAGGCCTAAATGAAGAATGTGGCGTTTTCGGTATTTGGGGTCACCCAAATGCCGCTGACCTCACGTATATGGCACTACATTCATTACAGCACCGTGGGCAGGAAGGTGCTGGTATTGTATGTTCTGACGAGTCGAATATTTACGGTGCACGTGGTATGGGTTTATTACCAGAGGCGATCAGTCAAGTTAAACTAAGTTCATTAAGTGATTTTAATCATGCGATTGGACATGTTCGATATGCAACAACAGGTGCATCTGAACTGTCAAATGTGCAGCCGTTTATTTTTAAACATTCTAAAGGTGATATCGGTTTAGCACACAACGGTAACTTAACAAACGCAGAACAAATTAAATTAGCACTAGAATCTGAAGGTGCAATCTTCCAGACATCTAGCGATTCTGAAGTATTAGGGCATCTACTTTTAAAGGCGAAATCAAATAATAAATTAGCTAATTTTAAAGCTGCACTAAACCAAATTAAAGGTGCATTTGCATTTTTAGTTTTACATCCGGAGCAAATGTTTGTGGCACGTGATAGTAATGGTGTACGTCCGTTAATGTTAGGAAAAGTAGACGGCGCTTATTGTGTTGCAAGTGAAACATGTGCATTTACAGCAATAGGTGCTGATTACATTCGTGATATAGAACCAGGTGAAGTACTTGTATTTTCTCATGACGGTTTAGTAGAAGATACTTATACAACGAACACTGAATCACATATGTGTTCAATGGAATATGTATATTTTGCTCGACCTGATTCTGAATTCAGAAAACACTCGATTTATGAAGTTCGTAAAGCTTTAGGGAAACAACTTGCAAAAGAGATGAATATAGAGGCTGATATCGTTATCGGAGTTCCTGATTCCTCTTTACAAGCAGCAAAAGGATTCTCTATTGAATCTGGTATTCCGAATGAACAAGGATTAATTAAGAATCGTTATGTGGGTCGTACATTTATCGCACCTAACCAAACTCTACGTGAACGTGCGGTACGTATGAAGCACTCACCAGTTAGAGACGTCATTGAGGGGAAGCGTGTCGTTGTCATCGATGATTCTATCGTACGTGGGACAACAAGTAAGTTTATTGTGAAGACTTTAAAAAATGCGGGTGCAAAAGAAGTACATATGGCTATTTCTTCTCCGCCACTTATTCATCCTTGCTATTACGGTATCGATGTTTCAACACATGCCGAACTCATCGCATCCGATAAAAGTGTAGAAGAAATTAAAGACATTTTAGAAGTAGACTCATTAACATATTTATCTGTTGAAGGTATGCACGAAGTGTTTAGTCAATTCGATTCAAAAGGTGAATGTAACGCTTGTTTCACTGGAAATTATCCGATTGAAATTATTGATCACTTATTACCTGAAGACAAAGAGAAAAAGAAGAAGGGAGTCTAACCATGGCTGAGAGTTATAAAGAATCTGGAGTAGATATTCACGCTGGGTATGAAGCGGTAGAAAGAATGAAGAAACACGTTGATAGGACGATGCGTAAAGAGGTACTTGGTGGATTAGGTAGCTTTGGTGCTGCATTTGATCTTTCACAGTTAAACATGAAGCAACCTGTACTTGTTTCAGGTACTGATGGTGTCGGAACGAAATTACGATTAGCAATTGATGCTGACAAACACGATACAATCGGTATTGACGCTGTGGCAATGTGTGTTAATGATATTTTAACGACAGGTGCAATGCCGCTATATTTCTTAGATTATTTAGCATTAAATAAAGTAGACCCAGTCATCGTTGAACAAATTGTTAAAGGTGTAGCTGAAGGGTGTGTACAAAGTGAATGTGCATTAATCGGTGGAGAAACCGCTGAAATGGGCGATATGTATCACACTGGAGATTATGATATTGCTGGATTTGCAGTTGGTGCTGTTGAGAAACCTGAATACATCGATGGTTCAAAAATTGCTGAAGGTGATGTTATTTTAGGATTAGCATCAAGCGGTATTCATTCTAATGGCTATAGTTTAGTTAGAAAAATTATTAAAGATAATCATTTAGATTTAAATGCTGAGTTTGCTGATGGTAAAACCCTACTAGACACAGTATTAGAACCTACGCGAATTTATGTCAAAGCAGCTAAAGCAGTATTAGAAAATGCAAAAGTAAATGGCATGTGTCATGTTACTGGTGGAGGTTTTATCGAAAATATTCCACGTGTATTTCCTGCTGGTGTTTATCCGGAAATCGATGTTACTTCAATACCTAAATTACCGATCTTTGATTTATTACAGGAAAAAGGTCAAATCGATGCTTTAGAAATGTATAATATTTTTAATATGGGTATTGGTTTCATCTTTATCGTGAATGAAAGTGAAGTTGAAAAAATTCAATCAATTATTCAATCTCAATTCAATGAAGAAATTTATACGATTGGTAAAGTTGTTTCAGGTGATAAAGAGATAGAAATCACGGGGGTATAACATGAAGAAAGTTGCAATTTTTGCATCTGGTAATGGTTCTAACTATGAAAAGATTATGGAAAATATTCAGGCAGACTATTTAACAGATATTGAAGTAGTTGGACTATATACTGACAAAAGAGAAGCTTTTGCTATAGAACGCGCAAGAAGATTTAGAACCCCTATTCAAATCTTTGAGCTTGCACAATATGACAATAAAATTGCTTACGAAAAAGCTATATTAGAACAACTTCAAAAAGATAAAGTAGAATGGATAATTCTTGCTGGATATATGAAACTTGTTGGGGAAACTTTGCTGGATGTTTATGAAGGAAAAATACTCAATATTCATCCTTCACTTTTGCCGAGTTTTCCGGGCAAGAATGCAGTTGGACAAGCTTTGCAATACGGTGTTAAAGTGACAGGTGCAACAGTGCATTATGTCGATATGGGAATGGATACTGGAAAGATTATAGATCAGATGAGTTGTCCAATTTACGAAGACGATACCGAAGCTACTTTACAATTGCGTGTACAAAATCTTGAATATGAATTGTACCCTAGAGTAATAAAAAAATTGATTCAATAAGGAGTCGACAATGAAAAAAGCATTATTAAGTGTATCTGACAAAACTGGCATTATTGAATTTGCACAAAATTTAGTAGCAAATGACTATGAAGTATATTCTACTGGTGGAACTAAAAAAACTTTAGAAGAAAATAATATACCCGTAAAATCAGTGAGCGAATTAACTAACTTTCCTGAAATTATGGATGGAAGAGTAAAAACATTACATCCTAAAATTCATGGTGGTATTTTAGCGGATCGTGATAATAGCGAACATGTTGCAGCATTAAAAGCCCATAACATTGCCCCAATAGACCTTGTTGCAGTAAACCTTTATCCGTTCGAAGCCACGGTAGCTAAACCAGATGTTACTGAAGCAGATGCAATTGAAAATATCGATATTGGTGGACCAACAATGTTACGTTCTTCTGCTAAAAACTTTAAACATGTTATTACAGTAGTTGATCCGTCAGATTACAATACAATAATTGAAAAAATTAAAGCAGATGCGGTTGATTACGAATTCCGTAAATCATTAATGGTAAAAGTATTTTCTCACACAAATAAATATGACGAAGCGATAGTAAACTTCTTTAGCAATAATAAAGAATCATTACGTTATGGTGAGAACCCTCATCAAGCGGCTGAATTCATAAAAACGAGTGACGCAAATAATACATTAGCAGGTGCGAAACAATTGCATGGTAAGCCGCTAAGCTTTAACAATATTAAAGATGCAGATGCTACCCTTTTCTTAGCGAAACAGTTTGATATGCCTGCAGCAGTGGCTGTAAAACATATGAATCCTTGTGGTGTTGGAACGGGCAGTACAATTCAGGAGGCTTTCCAAAATGCTTATGATGCGGATGCACAAAGTATCTTTGGGGGTATTGTTGCAGTGAACCGTGAAGTTGATAAAGCAACTGCTGAAATTATGCATTCAATATTCTTAGAAGTTATTATTGCACCAAGCTTTAGCAACGAAGCTTTAGCAGTGCTTACGCAAAAGAAAAATTTACGTTTACTTGAAATTGATATGACGATTGAAGATAAAGAAAAAGAATTTGTTTCTGTTTCTGGCGGATATTTAGTACAAGATAAAGATTTATTAAACGTTAAAAAAGAAGACATGCGTGTTGTAACAAATACACAACCTACAGAAGCACAATGGAAAGCGATCGAATTAGGCTGGAAAGTAGTAAAAAGTGTGAAATCGAATGCCATTGTTTTAGCGAATGAAAAACAAACTGTCGGTATCGGTGCTGGTCAAATGAACCGCGTTGGTTCAGCTAAAATTGCCATTGAACGTGCAATTGAAATAAATGATAATGTAGTCATGGCAAGTGACGGATTCTTCCCGATGAGTGATACTGTTGAAACAGCACATGCTGCCGGTATTAAATGTATCGTTCAGCCAGGAGGATCAATTAAAGATCAGGATTCAATCGATAAAGCAAATGAATTCGGTATCACAATGGTTATGACAGACGTTCGTCATTTTAAACACTAGGAGGCAGTTATGAAAGTATTAGTTATTGGTTCTGGTGGTAGAGAACATGCTTTAGCGCGTAAGGTTGGTCAATCTGAACGCGTAGATGAGGTATATGTAATTCGAGGCAATGAAGCGATGGCAAAAGAAGCTAAAGTCATTGATATCGCAGAAAATGACCATGATGCAATTGTGAAGTTTGCAAAAGACAATCAAATTGATTTAGTCGTTGTAGGTCCGGAACAACCATTAATTGATGGATTAAGTGATCGTTTAACAGAAGCAGGTATCAAGACGTTTGGTCCGAATGCAAATGCAGCCCAAATGGAAGGATCAAAAGATTTTGCAAAAGTATTAATGGAAAAATATAATATTCCGACAGCAAAATATAAAACAATCAACGATAAAACAGAAGCAATCGCCTATGTGAAAGCACAAGGAACACCAATCGTCATTAAATATGACGGATTAGCAGCTGGTAAAGGTGTAGTAGTTGCAATGGATGATGAAACTGCCTTTGACGCTATTAATGATTTTTATACAGAAAAGGATGCTAAAGTTGTCTTTGAAGAGTACCTTGAAGGTGAGGAATTTTCACTGATGGTATTTGTAAACGATGATTTCTGTATTCCGTTTGATACGATAGCTCAGGATCATAAACGTGCATATGATGGTGATAACGGACCAAATACAGGAGGCATGGGTGCATACTGCCCTGTAAGTCATATTAGTGATGAAATAATCGAACGCACAAATAATGAAATTGTTTATCCTATCGTTGAAGCGATGCATAAAGAAGGACTCAATTATTTCGGAATACTTTATGTTGGTGCTATTGTAACTGCAGAAGGTCCGAAAGTCATTGAATTTAATGCAAGGTTTGGTGACCCTGAAGCACAAGTTTTATTACGCCGATTAGAAACAGATTTCATTGATTTGATTGAAGCGGTTGATCAAAAACAACCTCTTGATTTAGTATGGAGAAATAAGACGATATGTGGTGTAGTTCTTGCGTCAAAGGGATACCCGGGTAATTATGATAAGGGAACGGTTGTTAAAGGATATGATTATCAGCAAGATTATATTGTATCGGCTTTAAAACAAGTAGACGGTGAATGGGTCACTACAGGAGGCAGAGTAATGATTGCTCTAGGAGAAGGTCATGATTTAGCAGAGGCTCAGTCAAATAGCTATAAACTTGTTGAAAATATTAAAAGCGATGGATTGTTTTATCGAACAGATATTGGTAATAAAGGTATTTAAAAAAGTCGCCAATTTGGCGACTTTATTTATTATTCAAATGTTTTTTGGATATCTTCTTTTGTTTGCTCGTTGCCACCATTTTCATTCTCTTGCTCTTGCTTATCATTATTTTCTTTTGCTTCTTCAGCAGCTTCTTTAATTTCTTCGTATTTGTCAGTCATACTAACTACCTCCTATACTTGTTATGTTTTATTTATTCCCTGAATTAAATAGGTTAAACATTCTCATACTTAAGGATGATTTTTTATGATTTAAAAGACATTTAATAAGTATTTTCATATAATGGTAGAGAGGTGGAATTATGAACTGGATTAAAACACATTTTGAAATACTAATTGGCTACTTTATAGCTGCCATAAGTATATTTTTGGGTATTTTTATTATTTATCATGGCAATCAGATTGCGCATTTTAAAGATATAGATATCAATAAATTACATATGTATAACTTTTTTGATTTTATTAATATTTATATTTTTGAATTAATTAAACTATTAAGCCATTATATCAAAAATTATCCTGCTATTTACGGCGTTCTATTAATTATTATAGGTTTATCATTTATCTATATTTCAAGAAAGCTTAAAGAAACGACCATTTTTGATAAAACGATCGCATACTATTATCTTTTAGCAGCAAGTATCATTTTGCTTGTAATCATCATCTTTTTATTTGAAGTATATGGTATATTTTCATTGTTTTATTTATTATTTTTTATCTTTCTTGTTTATTATACGATTAATCGTCGTAAACTCAATGAGCATTACCGTAAATTTCATTTTGTGGTATTGATTGGAGTATACGGGATAGCTTATTTTATGTCACAACTTGCTGTCTATGATAATTTAAATAAAGAAAAAGTATCACCGTTAGATGTTATGAGTATTAACTTTTATTTTATAGTACTACTTTTAATTGCAGCATTATGTTTGTTTAATTATGTTTTCCTGAAAAGAACATTACCAACAAAAAATGATGATCATGAAAAATTAAGTCGCCGCAATAAAAAGAAAAGAGATTTACAAATCAATCAGAAGTTACAGGAAGGAACAAATTCAACGATTGAAAAACTATCAACAACGTCGTTAAAGGTTGATGAAAAAATAATATTATGCTTTAAAAGAGCGATTAATTCTATTAAAGATAAAATTAATCTTGAAGAAGAAGACATACCTTCGTGGTTTAAACGTCCAAGATGGATAAGGTCATTTCATATTGAAATTTTACTTAGTGCATTAATGTTCGTCATTACAGTTATTGAACTGAATAATCGTAATATCTTATTTGATGCAAGTAAATTTAATGTCGTAAAAATGCAATATTTCTATGAATGGATTAATCTAGTTGGACTACTGATGATTATCATAGCATATATTTATTTCTCTATTAGAATTCATTTCAAAAGAAAAGGATACTTTGGTCAACTTTTTACAATTTCTTTTTTGACGCTAAAAATTGTGACGAGTATTTATTTAATGGTATTTAAAGGTATAAACTTAGCACTGTTTATCCCACCTATTTTATTGCTGATGTTTATGTTTGTTGTACCGCTATATATTATTCACATACGTAAACGATATTAATACGCGTGATATAACACACCGCTTAATTAATTTGTGAAATTATTGTTGTGTACTACAACAATACGGTATATAATCAAAGAGTAAACATTAACCCATGGGGATGGGAGTTAATTTTTCCGAATATATATCACGGCAGTTGCCTCTGATGGCAACTGCCGTTTTTGTGTTATAGTAAAATTATCAAACTAAAGGAGTACAAACATGAAAAGCGTATTACTCAAAAAAAATAAACAGGAAAAATTTAAACAAGGTTATCTTTTAATAGAAAATGATGATATTTATCAAAAAGATGATATCCATGAGGGAGAATTATTTATTGTTCAAAGTGATACCGGCCAGCATTTAGGTACATTTTATTGTGGATTACAAAATAGAGGATTTGGCTGGAAAGTTAGTGAAGGCTATGTATCAGCTTTAGAGACATCATACTTTATTAATTTATTTGAAACTGCTAAAGAATTTAGAGCGTCTTTATTCAATGCGACTGATACAAATGCATTTCGACTATACAACGGTGAGGGCGATGGATTAGGTGGCTTCACGATAGATAGTTATGATGGACATTTATTAATTCAGTGGTATTCAAAAGGAATCTATCAGTTTAAAACTGTGATTGTAGAAGCAATTCAACAAATCTTTGAATATAAAAGTATATTTGAAAAACTTAGATATGATAAAAATGTGACGACTCACCAAATAACTGATGAAACTATTGAATTTCCAATAATGATCTTAGAGAATAATCTCAGTTACATGATTGATTTAAATGACGGTGCTATGACCGGTCTATTTCTGGATCAACGAGATGTACGTAAGAAATTATTGAAGCTTGAGACGAAAGGAAATGACTTCCTGAATCTATTTGCTTATTCGGGTGGCTTTTCTATTGCTGCAGCAACGAATAGCTATAAAACTACAAATGTGGACATTGCAAAGCGATCTATTGAACTGATGGAACAGAATTTCGCTATTAACGAATTAACTTTAGAATCTCAGAAGTTTTATACTTTAGATGCGTTCGATGCATTGAAATATTTTGCGCGTCATCTTAATACATTTGATGCGATCATCATAGATCCACCTAGTTTTTCACGTAATAAGAAAAAAGTATTCTCTGTAAAAGATAATTATCATGAACTCATAGAGGCTGCTGTTCCGCTCGTGAACTATAATGGTTATTTAATTTTATCGACGAATGCTTCTAATGTACCGTTAAAACAATTTAAAAAAATGATAACAGATACGCTAACGCCATTATGCCAATTTGAAATTGAATCAATTATGGGTCTTCCTAAAGACTTTAAAACAACTGATAAATATAAAGCTTCGAAATATTTAAAAGTAATTACAATTAAAATCTTATCAGAATAAAACTTTTAGATTAAAACTAAATTATTTAGGGAATATACTTTTAAGAAATTTGATTAAATTTTAGAGGTGATAATATGGGTATTTTAAATTCAGCAATTAATATAGCGACCAATGCTATGAATAAAGATCAAAAAGTTAAGAAAGAAATTAATCAGCTTCCTAAAAATGAAAGTGATTTAATTGATCGTCGTGAACGCTCGGAAAAATTAATTCATAATAAATCGTTAATGAGTTCAGCAGCAGCAGTTGTTCCGATTCCTGGCATTGATGTGACTGCAGATATGAAATTAATGTCAGATATTATTGAGGAAATTAATGCAGTATATGGTTTAAGCCATAAACAAGTGAGTGGTTATAGTGATGAAATGAAACAAAAAATAGTTTTTTCGGCTGCTAAAACAGGCAGCGATTTCATCGGTAAAAAAATTACTAAAGGATTAGTAGCTGTTTTATTTAAAACACTGCTTCGAAGAGAAGTACTGAAACAATCGAAATGGGTACCGGTTATCGGACAAGCTGTCTCTGGAACAATAAGCTATTATATGATGCAAAAGTTAGGCAAAGCACATATTGAAAAATGTGAAAAAGTAGCAAGAGAATTAATGTAAATCAAAAATTTAAATTTTACAAGTTTCAGACATTTTGATATTTGTAGTGATAATTGTCTAATATAATACGTTGAATTAATTGAAGTTAAGGGATTTATTTGATATATTATCTATCGTATAGACTAATAAAGTTATATATAAAATAAACTGTTGCAAATGCAACCAAAGGAGACTTTTATTATGGAACAACAATCTTACGTTATTATTGATGAAACAGGTATTCATGCACGTCCAGCAACAATGTTAGTACAAACTGCTAGTAAATTTGAATCAGATATTCAATTAGAGTATAATGCAAAAAAAGTTAACTTAAAATCAATTATGGGTGTTATGAGTTTAGGAGTTGGCAAAGATGCTGAAATCACGATCTATGCTGAAGGTTCAGATGAGAAAGAAGCGATTGAAGCTATCTCTGATGTTTTAGTTAAAGAAGGTTTAAGTAAATAATGGAACACATTAAAGGGATAGGCGCATCTGATGGTGTAGCGATTGCTAAAGCCTACCTTATGATTGAACCTGACTTATCTTTTTCAGATGAAAAAGTTACAGATACAGCTGCTGAAGTTGAAAAATTTAAAGCAGCTGTAAATCAATCAAAAGTAGAGTTAACGCAAATCAGAAATAATGCTGAAGTTGCATTAGGACCTGACAAAGCTGCTATATTTGATGCACATTTGTTAGTATTAGAAGATCCGGAACTTATTAACCCAATTGAAGAAAATATTAAAAATAATCAATCAAACGCTGCAGCTGCTTTATCTGAAGTAGCTAATAATTTTGTTACTATCTTTGAATCGATGGATAATGAATATATGAGAGAGCGTGCAGCAGATATTAAAGACGTATCAAAACGTGTTTTATCTCACATTTTAGGCGTTACATTACCAAATCCGACGTTAATTGATGAGCCAGTAGTAATTATTGCAGAAGACTTAACACCTTCAGATACAGCTCAATTAAATAAAGCTTTTGTTCAGGGATTTGCTACTAATATCGGTGGCCGTACTTCTCACTCTGCAATTATGAGCCGTTCATTAGAAATTCCGGCTGTTGTTGGTACAAAAAATATTTCTTCACTAGTTAAACAAGGTGATTTTGTAATCGTAGACGGTATCGAAGGTGAAGTGATTCTTAATCCTGATGAAGCTACAATTACAGCCTATAAACAGAAGCAATCTCAATTTATTGAGGAGAAAGAACTACTTAAACAACTTGTTAATGATAAAACTGTAACGTCTGAAGGAAAACATGTTGAACTTGCAGCAAATATTGGAACACCTGATGATTTAACTGGTGTTGTAAACAATGGCGCTGAAGGTATTGGTTTATATCGTACTGAGTTTCTATATATGGGACGCGACACTATGCCTTCTGAAGATGAGCAGTATGAAGCGTATGCTAAAGTTTTAAAAGAGATGAATGGTAAACGTGTAGTAGTAAGAACATTAGATATTGGTGGAGATAAAGAGTTACCTTATCTAAACTTACCTAAAGAAATGAATCCTTTCTTAGGGTACAGAGCGATACGTTTATGTCTTGCACAACCTGAAATTTTCAGACCTCAACTTAGAGCTTTATTACGTGCATCTGTTCATGGTAATTTAAGTATCATGTTCCCTATGATCGCAACAATTAACGAATTCCGTGAAGCAAAAGCTATTTTAGAAGATGAAAAAGCTAACTTAACGAAGGAAAACATTAAATTTAGCGATAATATTGAATTAGGCATCATGGTTGAGATTCCATCAACAGCAGCTATGGCTGATATCTTTGCTAAAGAAGTTGATTTCTTTAGTATCGGTACGAATGACTTAATTCAATATACAATGGCTGCAGACCGTATGTCTGAGCGTGTTTCTTATCTATACCAACCATATAACCCTGCAATTTTAAGACTTGTAAAACAAGTCATTGATGCGAGTCACAAAGAAGGTAAGTGGACAGGTATGTGTGGAGAAATGGCTGGAGATACAACAGCTATTCCATTATTATTAGGATTAGGCTTAGATGAGTTTTCAATGAGTGCGACGAGTATTTTACGTGCTCGTCGCCAAATTAAAAACTTAAGCCAAGTTGAAATGTCTAAACTTGCTGAGCAGGCATTAAATAGTTCAACACAAGAAGAAGTAATCTCTTTAGTAGATGCTTATCTATAATTCAACAAAATAAAGAAGAAGCTGAAATCATTTCAGCTTCTTCTTTATTTGATATAGATTTTTGTTATTTGAGGTTTAGCGAAAAACCTGATTGGCAGATGTGTACTACCAAGACCACGGGAAACATGAAGATACATGCTATGTTTTTTATATTTCAAATTAAATAAACCTTTTAAATATTTTCTTCCTAATGATGGTTTAATTGGTGCACCAAGCATAGGAATGAAAATTTGTCCCCCGTGACTATGGCCAGATAATTGGAGGTCAACATTGAATTTCTTTACAAAATCTGCATAATCTGGTTCGTGTACTAAAGTAATAGTGTAGTCATTGGGATGATTTCTGTTTCGTATTGCCTGTTCGATATTTCCGGAAGCATTAAGTATATCATCAGTACCACATATATATATTTCTTCGCCATCATAATTAATATATTTACCAAAGTTATTCAGCACTGTTATATGACTATTAGTCAATACTGTTTCTAAATCATGTGTTAAGTGTGTACGCTGATCATGATTACCATAAGAAAAGTACACGCCTAAAGGGGCTTTAATTGTTTTTAGTAATGGTATATAATCAATAGGATTTTCTTTAAACACTTCTAAATTATCAAATAAATCTCCGGTAATCATGACGATATCAGGTTGTAGTTTATTGATTATTTTAATGTGTTCTATTAAATCATGATAATTATACTGAAAGCCGACGTGTAAATCTGAGATATGTACAATTGATAGCGGTCGAGCATGGTGTAATCTCAAGCCTTTAATAGTTATATTATCTACATCAACATTTTTGGGATTGGAATGGAATAATGGTACTAAACTTTTTCCGAAGCGGTCTATCATGCTATACATTAATAACTTAATCATTTTTAGTCTCCATATACTTTTCAATGGCTTCGATATCTGGTGTATAGAATAATTTTTCATCTATTTTTATAAGTGGGGTACTCAAAGCATCGTAATCAATCATCTCTATTTTATATGCCATATTTTTGATATTTTTTTCTTTAAATTGAAGTGAAGATTGTCTGAAGTAGTTTTTAATAAATTCGCATGGTGGACAATTATCTTGTGTGTATATTTCAATATTCATATCATTACCTCTTTTACTACTTTTTAATAACTATAAATACTATAGCGATTTCAGACAGAATTATCAATATTAATGGTATTATGGTCAAATGTAATTTAAATCGTTCGAAGATGATCACATATTTGTCACAAAACTGTTAGGCGTTTCTCTTTATATTCCTTATAAGGTGTATTAAACTTAAAGAAATGTGAGTACAATCACAAAAGGAGGATATACATGGATGGTGTTGTGTTAAGTCGTTTATTAACAGCGATGACGTTAGGTTTTCATATTATTTTTGCCACAATAGGTGTTGGAATGCCACTGATGATAATGATTGCGGAAGGGTTAGGCATAAAATATAATAATCCGAAATATACGGCAATGGCAAGACGTTTTGCAAAAACATTTACAATCACAGTAGCTGTAGGTGTTGTTACAGGAACGATTATCGGTTTACAGCTGTCATTATTATGGCCATCTTTTATGCAGTTGGGTGGTCAGGTTATAGCATTACCACTCTTTATGGAAACATTTGCATTCTTTTTTGAGGCAATTTTCTTAAGTATATATTTATATACATGGGATCGCTTTAAAAATAAATGGACACATTGGTTACTTAATATACCAATTATTATCGGTTCAACATTAAGCGCATTATTTATCACAAGTGTAAATTCATTTATGAATACACCGGAAGGATTCAAAGTAAAAAATGGAGTGCTAGTAGATATTGATCCAATTCAAGCAATGTTAAATAGCTCATTTTTAGTGCGTTCTTTCCATGTTGTAACAACAGGTGGAATGACAATAGCTTTTTGTATCGCAAGTGTAGCAGCCGTAAAATTATTACGTAATAAATTTCCAGAAGATAAAGATTATCACATGAAATCTTTAAAAATGGCGATGATTGTAGGGTTGATTTTTAGTTTATTGACGATATTAGCGGGTGATTTATCAGCGAAGTTCCTGCACAATGAACAACCGGAAAAATTAGCGGCAATGGAATGGCATTTTGAAAGTGATAAAAATGCTGACTTAGTCTTATTTGGTGTTCTTGATGAAAAAACACAGGAAGTAAAAGGCGCAATAAAAATACCTGGTATGTTAAGTTTTCTTGCTGATAACAGTTTTGATACGACTGTTAAAGGATTAGATGAAATACCTAAAGATGAACAACCCCCTTTGATCATTCATTATTTCTTCGATCTTATGGTGTTCTTCGGTATGTTTAGTTTTGCTGTCAGTGTACTATATGTAATATTAAATAAAGTTAAAAATAAGTTAGCAACGCATAATTTCATGCTATATCTCATTGCTTTAACTGGACCTCTGTGCATGTTAGCTATTGAATTTGGATGGTTCCTAGCTGAGATGGGACGTCAACCATGGTTATTACGAGGTTATATGAAAGTTGCTGAAGGTGCTACGCATGCAGATGGTGTGAGCCTTGTGCTTGTTGCTTTTGGATTACTTTATCTTGTTTTAGGTTTTTCATGTAGCTACGTATTACTCCGTATGTATAAAGATAAGCCGGCACAATTTGATGTAGAGCAATTTGCCAAAGGGGGTGCCAAATAATGGATTATCAACATATTGGTATTTTAGTATTATGGACTTTTCTATTTGGTTACGTTATTTTAGGAGCTATTGATTTCGGTGCCGGTTTCTTTATTTTATATGCGAAACTTACATCACAGGAAAATGAATTAAAAGACGTTATATCAAGATATTTGAATCCTGTATGGGAAGTTACGAATGTATTTTTAGTGTTCTTCTTCGTAGGTATTGTAGGATTTTTCCCTGATACAGCTTATTATTTCGGTTCAACTTTGTTGCTGCCTGTAAGTATAGCGCTAATACTGCTTACAATACGTGGATCATTTTATGCATTTGAAACGTATGGGAAAGACTCTAAACTTGCATGGGTAGCCTTATATGGTATTTCAGGATTACTGATTCCTGCAGCTTTTTCAACAGTATTAACCATATCAGAAGGTGGCTTTATCACAAAGACTGCTCAAGGTGTTGAATTGAAATGGTTTGAATTATTAATGAGTCCATTTGCATGGAGTGTTGTATTTTTATGTATCATCTCAGTGTTATATATTTCTTCAGCATTTTTAACAGTTTATGCACACAAAGCAAAAGATAGACCTGCGTATAAGATACTTCGAACATGGTTTTTAATATGGGCATTACCTATGCTTGTAATTTGTCAGTTTACATTTTTGAGTTTAAGACAGCAAAATAAAGAGCATTTCGATGTTGCAACAGGACAATACTGGTGGTTATTTGGACTAAGTATCGTATTTTTCTTGATTGCTTTTGCGTTATATTATTTTGAGAAAAATCTTGAAATAGGCCTTATCATGGTCATTCTGCAATTTGCTTCTGCATTCTATGGGTATGGGATTTCTAAGTTACCTTATATTTTATATCCTTATGTCAATATGGACAAAGCTGTTGTAAATGAAACGATGGCATTTGGATTAGTTGTGGTGTTTATTTTAGGTTTACTTTTATTACTTCCTTCATTATATTTATTATTGAGACTATTCGTATTTGATACTGAATATGTTAAAGGTAAGAAGAAATAACGGAGGGGTAGTATGGAAAAAGAATTTGTAGTTATCGGTTTAGGACGTTTTGGTGGGAGCATTGTTAAAGAATTAAATGCATTGGATATGGACGTAATGGCTATAGATTCTGATGAAGCGCGTGTCAATGAATATGCAGATATTGCAACGCATGCTGTTATTGCAGATACTACTGATGAGAACGTATTAAAGAGTTTAGGTATACGTAACTTTGATCACGTGATCGTTGCGATAGGAGATAACATACAGGCAAGTATATTAACAACGTTAATCTTAAAAGATATCGGTGTAAAAAAAGTTACAGCAAAAGCGCAAAATGATTATCATGCGAAAGTATTAAATAAGATTGGTGCAGATACAGTTGTTCACCCTGAACGAGACATGGGAAGAAGAATTGCACATAATGTAGCAAGCTCTTCTGTATTGGATTATCTTGAACTTTCAGATCAGCATTCGATCGTTGAGATACGTGCCGGAGAAACACTAGCTGGCAATTCTATACTTGATTTAGATATACGTGCAAATTATGGATTAAATATTATTGCAGTTAAACGTGGTAAAGAAATAATTGTATCACCAGATCCAAGTGTTGTTATTGAAAATGGAGATATATTAATTATGATTGGCCATGATAATGACTTAAATCGTTTTGAGAAAAAGATTATTAATGACTAAATTATCGAAATAAAAATAGACCCTTGCGGGTCTATTTTTATTTTGTCGTTTCTTGTTCAACAAGTTGTTCGTTATTTTTATTAACATCCATAATCATCGGTAAGATCATTGGTTTTCGTTTCGTCTTTTCATATAAATACGGTGATAAATTTTCAGTAATGACATTTTTAATATGATGCCATTCGAGTTCTTCACCAGAATTTAATTTCTCGATTACTTTCTTTTTCAATAGGCGACTTGCATCATAAATTAAATGACCTGATTCTCGCATATAGACGAATCCTCGTGAAATAATATCCGGACCACTAAGCAACTGATTTGTTTTAAAGTCAATACTCACAACGACAATAACAAGTCCTTCTTCAGATAATATTTTACGGTCCTTTATGACAACATTTCCGATGTCACCGATACCACTTCCATCAACGAGTATATTACCCGATGGTACACGACCAGCAAAACGAGCACTGTCTTTAGTCAATGCTAAAATATCTCCGTTCTCATGGATAAATACATTTTCAGGATTTACACCACAATCAATACCGAGTTGACCATGTAAACTTTGCATACGATATTCACCATGAATCGGCATGAAGAATTTAGGTTTCATTAATCTAAGCATTAATTTTTGTTCTTGCTGTGAACCGTGACCTGATGTATGAATATTTGATAGCTTACCATGAATCACATCAGCACCAGCTTTATATAATGCATTGATTGTTCGGTTAACACTTAATGTATTACCTGGAATTGGTGAAGATGAGAATATAACAGTATCATCTGGAATGATTGAGATTTGTCTATGTGTTCCGTTAGCGATACGAGATAATGCAGCCATCGGTTCACCTTGAGAACCCGTACATAAAATCAATAATTTATGTTTTGGGATACTATTAATTTTATTTGCTTCTACAAATGTTTCAGGTGGTACTTTAATATAACCAAGTTCAGTACCGATTTTAATATTATTTTCCATAGAACGGCCGAATATAACGATTTTACGATCGAACTTAACTGCCGCTTCAATAGCTTGCTGAACACGATATATATTTGAAGCAAATGTAGCAAAAATAATTCTGCCTGTACATTTTCTGAAAATCTGTTCTACGTTTTGACCTACTTCACGTTCACTGATTGTAAAGTTAGGAATTTCAGCATTTGTTGAATCTGATAATAGACATAACACACCTTCTTCACCAAGTTGTGCCATCTTTGCAATATTAGCAGGTTCACCAACTGGCGTGAAATCAAATTTAAAGTCACCAGTATGAACTATTTTTCCTTCTGGAGTATCAACGATAACACCATATGCCTCTGGAATAGAATGTGTCGTTAAATAGAAAGACACTTTTAAATGATTAAATTCAAAGACACTGTCTTCTGTAATCGGATTTAACTGCGCAGTACGAAGTAAACCATGTTCTTCAAGTTTGTTTCGTATTAAACCCAGTGCAAGTGGTCCACCGTAAATTGGAACGTTCAACTGTTTTAGTAGAAAAGGGACGCCACCGATATGATCTTCATGTCCATGGGTAATAAATAATCCTTTTATACGTTCTTGGTTTTGTACAAGGTAAGTATAATCAGGAATCACATAATCGATACCAAGTAACTCGTCCTCGGGAAACTTGATACCTGCATCAATAACGATAATTTCGTCTTGATACTCAACGGCGTAGGTATTTTTACCGATTTCACCCATTCCACCAAGGGCGAATACACCAACTTCATTTTTTTGTAAAGGCTTCATTTAGATAGTCTCCACACTGTAATTTTCAGCTTTTTGTTCGTACTCTAAGTGAGCACCTTTTAATTCCTGAACAAATTCAATGTTATAAGGACGATCGAGTAAATATCTTCTAACTTGTTCTTCGCTTACTGCTTCAAAATATTTAACTTGTGTGTTCTCACGAATAATTACTTCACTTTTGTCTTCTTGAAAAAATACTTTAAAAATTGCCATTAATAAATAGCCTCCTTATTATTATATACATAAAGAATGCCCTAGGAGTCTAGGGCTAAACATAAACCGTACAAGACATTTATATTAAATGTATAAGTATTATTATCTTACATGAATTAATACGGTAGTGTAAAGTCTTTGCATGCAACTTCTTCATATATATAATAATACATTTTTGAATTAATGCGTACAAAAAGGTAAACTAAAGGTAAATATACTGTACGGAGGATTACACATGAAGCGACATTTGATATTCTTTGATATTGATGGAACATTGTATAATGACGATAAAGAGATGAGTGAGCATACGAAAGAAACAATTAGAAAATTGCAGGAAAATGGACATATATTAGCGATTGCTACGGGTCGCGCACCTTTTATGTTACAAGAAGTAATTAAAGAAACCGGGATAACAAACTATATTTCTTTTAATGGACAATATGCGGTGATGAATGGAGAAGTAATCTATGAAAATCCATTAGATATGGAAACTTTGAAGCAATTAGAGGAAGATGCAAGTTCAAATAATCATCCACTCGTATTTTTAAATGAACTTGAGATGGTATCTAATATTGAATATCATGAGCATATAAAGAAAAGTATTAGTACATTGAAGTTTGACCATCCAAGACACGAAAAAAATTACTATCTCGATAAACCAATCTATCAGACCTTAATCTTCAATACTGAAGAAGAAGATAAATTTTATGATGATCAATACGAAAAAATAAAGTTTATAAGATGGCATGAAGTTAGCCGTGATGTTGTGCCGGTAAACGGTTCGAAGTTTGAAGGCATAAAAAAGGTTAGTGAAACTCTAAATATCCCGATAGAAGATTGTATAGCAGTCGGAGACGGTTTAAATGATCTGGAAATGATTCAGGGTGTCGGACTAGGCATTGTAATGGGTAATGGAGTAGATGCATTAAAAGAAGTAGCAGATTATGTGACAGAAGATGTACATGAAGAAGGATTAACAAACGCATTTAAACATTTTAAACTGATAGATTAGGAGAAGATTAAATGGATAATATAACAAATATAAAAAAAGTCATTAGTAGAGCTGCCAATCATGAAACTTTAATATTAGATCACCTTGAGTTTAACAGAAGAGATAACGAAGTCATTATGAACTTTGTTTATCAAAAATTTAATCCGGTAGAAGTGCACACAGCACCACATGTTAATGATCCTGTTTTGATGGATGTAGAAACGATGCGAGAAGTAATTTCGTATTTAGAAGAAGTAGGTATTCGCTACGAAAAAAGAAAAGACGAATTTATTTAATGCAAAAAAATCCGTTAAAACATTAAAGTTTTAACAGATTTTTTTTATTGCACTGCGATAGCGTTGTCCTGAACTGCCATCGGATTTTCTTTGTTGATATGATCATAGAACATTATACCATTTAAATGGTCAATTTCATGTTGAGCAACAATCGCAGCAAAATCTTTTAGACGTAATTTTACTTCGCTGCCATCAGGTTTAAATGCTTTAACAGTAATACGAGCATATCTATGAACTAAACCTGGAATGTTTTCGTCGACGCTAAGGCAACCTTCTCCAGTAGGTAAATAAGCTTTTTCAACACTGTGACTGATAATCTTTGGATTAATCAATTGATGTTCAACATATTTTTCAGTTTTTTCATCATAAAAATAAATAACAAGCATACGTTTATTATGATTAAGTTGAGGCGCAGCTATACCAACACCGCTACGCAATTTATATTTTTTTGAGAGTTCTTCATCCTGACTCATTTTAAGAAATTCTAGCATATCATCGATTAATTTTTGGTTCTCATTCGATAATGGTAGTTCAACTTCCTGTGCCTTTTCTCGCAAAGTTGGATGGCCATCTCGAATGATGTCGTTCATTGTTAGCATCGTAACATCTCCTCACTTTATTATTATAAAATATATCAGATAATCAGGGCAAATGCATTATATACATTGAAATAATATGTAAAAAAATATAACATTATAAGCAAATAAGAGGAGGCAATGTTAATGAAGCGTGTAAAAGGTATTATATTAGTATTCTTTGTTGTAATACTAGCAGCATGTACGAACAAAACAGCAAACTTAGAAGCTTTTTATCAAAAAATTGATGAAGCAAATACTAAAGAGCAGCAAATAGTTAGTGTAAGTGAAAAATTAGAGAAGCTAGAAAATAATAAATTGCAGCTATTTAATAAGGTGAATAAAGCGAAATCAGGAGAGATGACTGGTCTTGCAGATCAACTGATAAAAAATACGTCAGAACGTAAAGCAATCGCTAAAAAAGAAACAGAAATTATGTTAAAATCAAAAGAAATTTTTGATAATTCAAAGAAAGATGCAAAAGCAATAGAAGATAAAACGCAAAAGCAACAAGTAGAGAAGTTAGTCTCTGCTCTAGACGAGAAATATGCTAAACACTCAAATTTAATGACTTCATATCAAAATATTCTTAATAAAGAGAATGAATTATTTAATTATCTAAAAGAAGATACATTAGATAAAAACGTAGTTAATGAAAAAATCAATGTTGTTTCTAAATTATATAAACAGTTTCAGACAAAGACAGATGATTATACTAAGATAACACGACTTGTAGAACAAAATAAAAAGCCGATTGTAGAAACATTAAATAAGAACTAAGTATTGTGACAAAATTGTTAAAATGAAAGCGTTTACTGATATATAACAGTAAAAATATTGTAGTAATACAGTGTCGACACCCATTGTTATGACGCTGTTTTTTCTTTTATATCTTTTTCTTTATCTGTAGTACACAAATATGCTATGATATATTATGTAATTAAAACATTTATGAAAGGTTTGGTGAAAAGAATGGCTCTTAAGAAAAAAGCCCCATTCGACGCTGTTTCAAATTTACGTGAAATCGAAGAAAAATTTGAAGTGGTTCAAGTATTAGATTTAGACGGAAATGTAGTTAATGATGCATATATGCCTGAATTAACGGATGAACAATTAGTAGAATTAATGGAAAGAATGGTTTGGACACGTGTGCTAGACCAACGTTCAATTTCATTAAACAGACAAGGTCGTTTAGGTTTCTATGCACCGACAGCTGGTCAGGAAGCATCTCAATTAGCATCTCATTATGCCCTAGAAAAAGATGACTTTATTTTACCGGGATATCGTGATGTTCCACAATTAATCTGGCAAGGTCTGCCATTAACAAAAGCATTTTTATGGTCAAGAGGTCATTATTTAGGTTCTCAAATGCCTGAAGGAATGAATGCATTATCACCTCAAATCATTATCGGTGCGCAATACGTTCAAACAGCTGGAGTTGCGTTAGGACTAAAAAAACGTGGTACTCAAGCCGTTGCGATTACATATACTGGAGACGGTGGTACTTCACAAGGTGATTTCTATGAAGGTATTAACTTTGCATCTGCATACAAAGCACCTGCAATTTTCGTAATCCAAAATAATAACTATGCAATCTCTACACCACGTAGTAAACAGACAGCTGCTAAAACATTAGCTCAAAAAGCGGT
This sequence comes from Macrococcus epidermidis, assembly GCF_024205965.1. NCBI lineage: Bacteria > Bacillati > Bacillota > Bacilli > Caryophanales > Staphylococcaceae > Macrococcus > Macrococcus epidermidis. The sequence goes on from NZ_CP073819.1 coordinate 958,992, forward strand.
TGCAGCTGGTATTCCAGGTATCGTTGTTGATGGTATGGATGCATTAGCTGTTTACTTTGCAACAAAAGAAGCACGTGACAGAGCAATTGCTGGTGAAGGTCCAACTTTGATCGAGACAATCACATATAGATATGGTCCACATACAATGGCCGGGGATGACCCAACACGTTACAGAACTTCAGATGAAGATGCTGAATGGGTTAAGAAAGATCCATTAGTTCGATTCCGTAAATTCCTTGAGAACAAAGGTTTATGGACTGAAGAAAAAGAAAATGAAATTATTGAAAAAGCTAAAGAAGATATTAAAAATGCTATTAAAGAAGCAGATGCAACACCTAAACAAACTGTTTCTCAATTAATCGAATTAATGTATACAGAAGAAATGCCTTTCCATTTAAAAGAGCAATATGAAATTTATAAAGAGAAGGAGTCGAAGTAAGTCATGGCACAATTAACGATGATCCAAGCAATAACAAATGCACTTCAAACTGAACTTAAAAATGACGAAAACGTTTTAGTATTCGGAGAAGACGTTGGTGTCAACGGTGGTGTGTTCCGTGCGACTGAAGGACTTCAAAAAGAATTCGGTGAAGATCGTGTATTCGATACACCACTTGCAGAGTCAGGTATTGGTGGTTTAGCGGTAGGTTTCACATTAACTGGATTCCGTCCGGTAATGGAAATCCAATTCTTCGGATTTGTATTCGAAGTATTTGATTCATTAGCAGCACAATTATCACGTCAAAGTTTCCGTTCTGGTGGAACGAAATCTGCACCAGTTGTTATTCGTTCACCATTCGGTGGAGGTGTCCACACACCTGAATTACACGCAGATAACCTAGAAGGTTTAGTAGCTCAAACGCCAGGTTTAAAAGTAGTAATTCCATCAAGTCCTTATGATGCAAAAGGATTATTAATTTCAGCTATTCGTGACAACGATCCAGTTGTATTCTTAGAGCATATGAAATTATACCGTTCATTCCGAGAAGAAGTACCTGAAGAAGAGTACACAATCGAAATCGGTAAAGCAGCAGTGAAACAAGAAGGTTCTGACCTATCAATCATTACTTATGGTGCAATGGTTCAGGAATCATTGAAAGCTGCTGAAGAATTAGCAAAAGACGGTCACTCTATCGAAGTCATCGACTTACGTACGGTTCAACCATTAGATATCGAAACGATTATTGCATCAGTTGAAAAAACTGGACGAGTTGTAGTGGTTCAGGAAGCTCAAAAACAAGCAGGTGTTGGTGCAGCTGTAGTATCTGAAATTTCTGAACGTGCAATTTTATCTTTAGAAGCTCCAATTGCACGTGTAGCAGCTGTTGATACAGCATATCCATACACGCAAGCTGAGAATGTTTGGTTACCAAATAAAGAAGACATCATTGCAGCAGCTAAAAAAACATTAGAGTTCTAATTTGAGTTTTAAAATTGAGTAAGAAGGTAATATGAAAAGTAACATTGTTTTCACTATGTTACTTTTCATCATTTATTGAAATGAATTTTATGATTATAAAATTAATTCTTAGGAGGAATTTATTGTGGCATTTGAATTTAAATTACCCGCTCTTGGTGAGGGGATTTTTGAAGGTGAAATCGTTAAGTGGTTCGTTAAAGCTGGCGATAACATCGCAGAAGACGATATTTTATGTGAAGTACAAAATGATAAATCAGTAGTAGAAATTCCATCTCCAGTATCAGGAACAATCAATACGATTGTTGCTGAAGAAGGAACAGTAGCTAACTTAGGTGACGTTATCGTTACAATCGATTCTGATGATGCACATGCACAAGAATCAGCTTCTGAATCTAAAGACGAAGCACCAGCAAAAGAAGAAAAAGCTGCAGAAGAAGTTAAAGAAGAAAAACCTTCACAAGCTCCTGCACAAGATGTAGAAGTTGATGAAAATCGTCGTGTTATCGCTATGCCATCAGTACGTAAATTTGCACGTGAACAAGGTGTAAATATTAAAGCGGTTACTGGTACTGGTAAAAATGGCCGTGTAATTAAAGATGATATTACTGCTTACTTAAATGGTGGCGCTAATACTCAAGCTACAGAAGCACCAAAAGCTGATGCGCCAGATGCATCAACTGAAAAAGCTGCACCACAACCAATTGCAGCACCAGAAGGCGAATTCCCTGAAACACGTGAAAAGATTCCTGCAATGCGTAAAGCAATCGCTAAAGCGATGGTTAACTCTAAACACACTGCACCACACGTTACGTTAATGGATGAAGTTGAAGTACAAGCTTTATGGGATCATCGTAAGAAATTTAAAGAAGTTGCAGCAGAACAAGGTACGAAATTAACATTCTTACCATACGTTGTTAAAGCGTTAGTATCTGCACTTAAAGCATATCCAGCATTAAATACTTCTTTAGATGACGCTACAGAAGAAGTTGTTCACAAACATTACTACAATATCGGTATTGCAGCTGATACTGAACGCGGATTATTAGTACCTGTTGTTAAAAATGCAGATCGTAAATCTATGTTCGCTATTTCTGATGAAATTAACGAATTAGCTGTAAAAGCACGTGATGGTAAACTTTCTCCTAGCGAAATGAAGGGTGCATCATGTACAATTAGTAATATAGGTTCAGCTGGTGGACAATGGTTCACTCCAGTAATCAATCACCCTGAAGTTGCTATCTTAGGTATTGGTCGAATTGCTCAAAAAGCAATCGTTAAAGACGGAGAAATCGTTGCAGCACCAGTATTAGCATTATCATTAAGTTTTGACCACCGTCAAATTGATGGTGCAACTGGACAAAATGCTATGAATCATATTAAACGTTTATTAAATAATCCAGAATTATTATTAATGGAGGGGTAAGCACATGGTAGTTGGAGATTTTCCTATCGAAACAGATACTATTGTAATCGGAGCAGGTCCTGGAGGATATGTTGCAGCAATTCGTGCAGCTCAATTAGGACAAAAAGTAACAATCGTAGAAAAAGGTAGTTTAGGTGGCGTTTGTTTAAACGTTGGTTGTATTCCTTCAAAAGCTTTATTATCAGCTTCACATAAATATGAAACAGCTGTACATTCTGAAGATTTCGGAATTAAAGCTGAAAACGTTACTGTTGATTTTTCTAAAGTGCAAGAATTCAAAGGTGGCGTTGTTAAGAAATTAACTGGCGGTGTTGGTGCATTATTAAAAGGTAACAAAGTTGAAATCGTTGAAGGTGAAGCTTATTTCGTTGATCAAAACAACTTAAAAGTTATGACTGAAAAAGCATCTCAAACGTATACTTTTAAACATGCAATTATCGCTACTGGTTCACGTCCAATTGAAATTCCTAATTTCAAATTCAACAAACGTGTAATCGATTCAACAGGTGCATTAGCATTAACTGAAATTCCAAAAAGCTTAGTAGTTGTTGGTGGTGGATATATCGGTTCTGAATTAGGAACTGCTTACGCTAACTTCGGTACTAAAGTTACAATTCTAGAAGGCGCGAAAGATATTTTAGGCGGATTCGAAAAACAAATGACACAAGTAGTTAAAAAAGGTCTTAAAGCTAAAGGTGTAGACATTGTTACTGAAGCGATGGCTAAATCAGCTGAAGAGAGCGAAACTGGTGTTAAAGTAACTTATGAAGCTAAAGGTGAAACTCATACAATTGAAGCAGATTACTGTTTAGTAACTGTTGGTCGTCGTCCTAATACTGAAGAAATCGGTTTAGAGTCATTAGGCGTGAAGATGACTGAACGCGGTTTAGTAGAAGTAAATGAAGAAGGACGTACTTCAGTAGACAATATCTTTGCAATCGGTGATATCGTTGCGGGACCTCCGTTAGCGCATAAAGCATCATACGAAGGAAAAGTTGCAGCTGAAGTTATCTCTGGTGAAAAATCAGAAGTTGACTATCTTGCAATTCCAGCAGTATGTTTCACTGAGCCTGAATTAGCAACAGTTGGTTATACTGAAGCGATGGCGAAAGAAGAAGGATTAGAATATAAAGCTTCTAAATTCCCTTATGCAGCAAATGGTCGTGCATTATCTATCGGCGAAACTGACGGATTCTTAAAATTAATCACATTAAAAGAAGACGGATTATTAATCGGTGCTCAAATCGCTGGTTCTGGTGCATCTGATATGATCGCTGAATTAGGATTAGCAATTGAAACTGGTATGACAGCTGAAGATATCGCATTAACAATTCATGCGCATCCTTCATTAGGTGAAATTACAATGGAAGCTGCAGAAGTAGCTTTAGGTAATCCAATTCATACTATGTAATTTATTTTTACAAAATATTAAGCACTATTCAGAGATGAATAGTGCTTTTTTTAACGGAGGAAGCAAAATGAGCTATAGTTATCCAATTGATCCGGAATGGACACAGGAAGAAATCATTGATGTGGTTAATTTTTTAGCACTTATTGAAGATGCTTATGAATCTAAAGTGAACACTGATGATTATGCTGCAGTATATAAAGCATTTAAAAAGATCGCACCTATGAAATCAGATGAAAACAAAATTTATAAAGCATTTAAAGATGTTTCTAATTATGACGGATATGTTGTAACGAAACGCTTTAAAGAAGCACAAACTGCAAACGAAAAAACTTTCAAAGTGTAATTCTGAATTAAAAATTTAGTATTACTGTTGTTTTATGCCTTTTTTTCTGCTATATTTAAAACGTTATTAAACAAATTGTTTACAATTATTAAACTAAGGTGTGAATACATGGATATAGGGAAAAAAATAAAAGATTTACGACGCCAAAAGAATTTAACGCAGGAAGAACTAGGGGAAAGAACTGATTTATCAAAAGGATATATCTCTCAACTTGAACGTAATTTATGTTCTCCGTCTATGGAGACATTCTTTAATATACTTGAAGTTTTAGGATCAGAACCATCAGACTTCTTTAATGAGAAGATGCATGAGCAGCGCATTTATTATCCTAAATCTGAACAGACAGTATATGATGAATATGATAATGGCTATTTAATTCAGTGGCTAGTTCCAGATTCAAACGAATTTGATATGGAGCCTGTTATAATTACATTAAAACCTGATTCAGAATACAAAAAGTTTGAGCCAAGTCTTTCAGATAGCTTTATTTATGTGTTAGACGGAACAGCAAGTATCAGAATCGGTAGAAAAGAGTATACAGCACGTCGTGGTGAATCATTTTATTTTAAAGCGAATGAATCACATCAGTTATTTAACAGATATAAAAAAGATGCACGTGTATTAATCGTCGCAACTGAATCATATTTATAGGAGTGTGTCATGAAAGATTTTATTCTATTTAACAATGTATCTAAATCATACGGCGTAAACAAAGTTCTGGATAATATTAATTTTGAAATTGAAGAAGGTAAATTCTATACATTACTCGGACCATCAGGTTGTGGAAAAACAACAATTTTACGGTTGATTGCTGGTTTTGAAAAGCCAACGACAGGTGATATATTTTTTGAAGGTAATCGTATTAATGATATTCCTGCGAATAAACGACGTGTTAATACAGTGTTTCAGGATTATGCATTATTCCCTCATTTAAATGTATTTGAAAATGTCGCATATGGATTACGCATCAAAAAAGTAAATAATAATGAAGTGCAAACGCGCGTAATGGATGCTTTAAAGTTAGTAAAACTAGATGGTTTTGAAAATCGTGAAATAAAAGACATGAGTGGTGGGCAACGTCAACGTGTTGCTATTGCACGCGCTATCGTTAATGAGCCAGAAATTATACTACTTGATGAACCATTATCAGCACTTGATTTAAAACTCAGAACAGAGATGCAATATGAATTACGAGAAATACAGCAACGTCTTGGTAAGACATTTATTTTCGTTACACATGATCAGGAAGAAGCACTAGCAATGAGTGATTATATCTTCGTTATGAACAAAGGAAGAATAGAGCAAAGTGGTACACCAACTGATATTTATGACGAACCAATCAATCGATATGTTGCAGATTTTATAGGAGAATCAAACATCGTTTCTGGTGTAATGAAACGCGATTGTGTTGTTGAAATGTATGGCAATGAATATGCTTGTGTTGATAAAGGCTTTCAACCAAATGCTAAAGTAGATGTTGTCATTCGTCCTGAAGATATTGAAATCACTACGCCTGATGCAGGTAAAGTTAAAGCAGTCGTAGATTCACAATTATTTCGTGGTGTGCATTATGAAATTTGTTGTTTTGATGAGGCTGGAAATGAGTGGATTATTCAATCAACAAAAAGTGCAAAACCTGGAGAATATGTGGGTCTAACATTTGATGAGGACGCAATACATATTATGCTACCTGGAGAAACTGAAGAAGAATTTGATGCACGTATCGAATCTTACGAGGTGTAATATGGAAAAAGCAAAAAAATATTTTCTTATTCCTTATTTAATCTGGATTGTTATATTTATTATTGCGCCTCTAGTGATGATTTTCTATACAAGTTTTACAAACAATAGTGGTCATTTTACTTTAGAAAATTATAAAGATTTCTTTACGATGTCGTATTTTAATATGACACTCAGTTCAATCTGGTATGCAGTAATAATTACGCTGTTATGTCTCATCATTTCTTATCCGATTGCAATGGTTTTACGCACAGCAAAAAATAAACAGTTCTGGCTACTTATCATTATTTTGCCGACCTGGATTAATCTTTTATTAAAAACTTATGCCTTTATCGGTATTTTTAGTAAGCAAGGTACCATCAATGATTTATTGAACTGGATGCACCTTCCCGCAACGAGTTTATTATTTACTAACACGGCATTTATCTTTGTGTCGGTATACATTTATATTCCTTTTATGATATTACCAATTTTTAATAGTATGAATGCTATTCCGGAAAACTTATTACAAGCATCACGCGATTTAGGTGCAGATGAGATGACAACGTTTAGAAAAGTAATTATGCCTCTATCATGGGAAGGTGTAAAAACAGGTATTCAAGTGACATTTATTCCTGCATTAAGTCTATTTATGATTACGCGTCTTATTGCCGGAAACAAAGTCGTTAACTTAGGTACAGCGATTGAAGAACAATTTCTTGTCACACAAAACTACGGTATGGGTTCTACAATAGCTGTATTCTTAATTTTAGCTATGGCGTTAGTCATGATTATTACAAAGTCAAAAGAGGGAAGTGGGGATGTCAAATGAAACTAAAATCTAAAATATTTTTAGCATTTGCATTGTTCATTTTATACTTTCCAATATTCTACTTAATGTTTTATTCATTCAATTCCGCTGGAAATATGAATCATTTTAAATCATTTACATTAGATCACTATATAGCTGTATTTCAAAATAAGCGTTTAATGGTCATTATCGTTAATACATTAGCTGTTGCATTAATTGCAGCAAGTATTTCTACAGTTATAGGTATATGTGGTGCTTTAGGTATTCACTACATGAGAAATAAAAAATTAAAAGTTGGTTTACTTACTTTAAATAATATATTGATGGTGAGTAGCGATGTCGTTATCGGGTCATCATTTTTAATTCTATTTACTGTAATCGGTCACTATACAGGTATGGGCTTAGGATTCTGGTCTGTGTTGATATCACATATCGCATTTTGTGTTCCGATTGTCGTACTACTAGTATTACCGAAGTTATACGATATGAATCAATCACTAATCAATGCAAGCTATGATTTAGGTGCAAGTACTTACCAGACGATTACAAAGGTTGTCATTCCGCATATATTACCTGGCGCTATCGCTGGTTTCTTTATGGCATTAACTTATAGTCTTGATGACTTTACAGTAAGCTTCTTTGTTACTGGTAATGGTTTTAGTGTACTATCAGTCGAAATTTATTCAATGGCGAGAAAAGGTATTTCTATGGAGATTAATGCAATCAGTACATTACTATTCTTAATTGTGATGACAATCATTGTAATCTATTACTTAATCTCAAATAACAATGATAAAAGAAGAAAAGTGAAAGCAGGTGTTGTGAAATGAAGCAATTGATGCAGTTAATTCTTATATCACTGGCAGTTGCTGTACTTTTACTTTTCTCAGCAAAGTTTATCGATCCACCACCCAAAAGTGGTAAAGGTAATATACTTTATGTCTATAACTGGGGAGAATATATCGATCCGGCATTACTTAAAAAGTTTGAAAAAAAGTATGGCATTCGTGTAATTTTAGAAACTTTTGATTCTAATGAATCAATGCTTGCAAAAATTAAAAATGGTGGGACACATTATGATATTGCTGTACCAAGTGAATATGCGATTCAGAAGATGAAAGAAGAAAAACTTCTTATTCCGATAGATCATAAGAAACTTCCAAACTTAAAAAATATTAATCCAGATTTTATGAATCTTGATTTTGATAAAGGTAATAAATATTCGATTCCATATTTCTGGGGAACTGTAGGTATATTATATAATCCTGATAAAACAAAAGGGATTGACTTCTCGCGTTGGGATAGTCTCTGGGACCCACGTCTTAAAAATAATGTACTCATCGTTGATGGTGCCCGTGAAGCACTTGGTTTTTCACTTAATAGCATGGGTGAGTCATTAAATGCAACAAATCCACAAAAACTTGAAAAAGCTGAACAAAAGCTTGAAAAATTAGGACCGAATGTAAAAGGTGTTGTTGGTGATGAAATCAATACAATGATGGTTCAAAAAGAAGCAGATGTTGCAGTTGTTTGGAGTGGTATGGGTGCTGATATTATGACTGAAAATGAAAATTTAGATTTTGTTGTACCGAAAGAAGGATCAAATCTATGGTTCGATAATATGGTGATTCCTAAAACTGCACAAAATGTCGATGGTGCACATAAATTTATTAATTTTTTATTAGATGCAAAAATTGGTAAGCAGAATACTGAATGGGTTGGTTATGCTACTCCAAACACAGCAAGTTATAAATTACTTGATAAAGAAACGAGAGAAGATGAACGCTTTTATCCAAGTAAGTCAGTACAGGAAAAACTTGAAGTTTACGAAGATTTAGGATTTGAGAATATTAAGAGATATAATGAACTATTTTTAAAATTTAAGATGAGTTTGAATTAACAAGAAGTAAGGCTGATGTCTTACTTTTTTGTTTTATTTTTAAATTCATGCATATATAGGTTATAGTAGGGTATAGAATATTTAAATAAAGTTATAAGGAGATGAACATATGAGTCGTAGAGAATACACACAAACAGTTAAACCTGTAAGTCGCGTTCCGGAAAAAATCTTTGGGTGGTTAGCTTGGTTACCATTATTAGCACTTTCTATCTTTGGTCTTTATCAATTATTAGTGAACGGTAATAATCCGGAGTTTGTTACACAATTAAAAGAAGCATTAAATAATGAATTGGGTAAAAATCCTGATTTTCAAAATTCGTTAAATGAAGCAAACATGTCAGTAGATGAATTAGTTCCATTAATGATAAAGAGTGTATGGGGGATTGTAGCATACACAATTTTACCATTACTATTTGGTTTAATTGGATTACTTAAAATGAAAAAGCGTATTTTAGCTGGTGTTATGTTATTATTAGCAGGATTACTGACTGCACCATTATTCTTAACAATCATTTTAGGATTTATTCCTTTATTTTTCTTTATCGCAGCAATTTTATTATTTGCACGTAAAGATAAAGTAATTACTAATAATGATTATTATGAAGATCATCGTGAAGTAGAAACAGTTGAGAGAAAACGCAATGTTGCACCTACTTATGTTGAACGTGACGAAACAATCGAACGTGAGCGTAATAATGATTATGTATATGATGCTGATGTTACTAAAGAACGTGAAGTAAACTACAACAATCGTACAGTTGATACTGAGCGTGATACGGTAATAGAGCAGAAAAATCATTCAAATGTTGATCATGATTTCAACGCATCAAATGAACATAATACGTTTGATAACAATCTTGATGGTGATCGTGATCGTGTAACTTATGTTGATAATACAAAAGAAGCAGTTAACGAACGTCGTGATAACTACAATAATCGCAATCAGTAAAAAAACGCCCTCGGGCGTTTTTTTATTGATATAAAGGTAATAATTCAAAGTATGTTTTCTCAATTTCCTGAATAAATGCTTTATCAGATTTTAAAGCAGCATCATTAGGAAAGAACACCTTACCAAACATTAATTCACCTTTTTTGACATTAATAAGACGATCGATATAAGCTTCGATATCTTTCTTTTTTATATCTTTAATGAGATCATAATTTTCTTTCATATGATCGCCTTTAATGATATATTCATCACCTAATGCTTGAATTGTTTTGATTTGTTTCTTCCATTTTTTCGCCATACGTTCTTTATCCTGGGACTCATAAATAATACCGAATAATACAAATGCATGACTGCCGAACAATCCAATTTGAAAATGAGGTAACATTTTATACCCACGTTTATTCGTAGCAAAAGCAACCCATGTATCATTTGGGGGATTAGTTTTTCTGCGTAGATGTTTGGCAACGTGTGGATAGAAAGTTTCATCTGTATGTTCACTTAAATATGCACTAAAGTGTTCTCCTAGAGCTTCTAGCTTAGGACGTGTCGTTTCAATCAATGCTTCCATACGTGGTGCAAGGCCATCAATATTAAAAACATCGAAATCTTTTTTTGTAAAAGTATATTTAACCATAGAAACCTCGCTTATTTTTAATTTTAATTCAAATGAATCATGATAAATACAAGATTACATGAAAAAACATAAAGATAAAACATTTTTGCATATATTTATTCTTGTGTATAATATATGGAACAGGAGGAGTGCTTATGGAACTTTATAATTTTTTAAAAGATATCACATTGCAGGCTGGAGAAAATATCCGCAAACAATTAAATGAACCACTTTTAATAGAAACAAAATCAAACCCAAATGATCTTGTTACAAATATGGATAAAGCAACAGAAAAATTTCTTTTTGATCGTATACAAGATACATATCCGGACCATCGAATTATTGGTGAAGAGGGTAGTGGAAAAGATATCGACAATTTAAACGGCGTCATCTGGATTATAGATCCGATAGATGGTACATTAAATTTTGTCCATCAACAAGAAAATTTTGCGATTTCTATCGGTATATTTATTGATGGTGAAAAATATGCAGGTGTTGTTTATGATGTTATGCGAGATATATTATTTGAAGCGCGTGCTGGACATGGTGCATACAAAAACGGTGTAAAGTTAGAAAATATAACAGAAACACCACTCGCGACGTCTATTATTTCTATGAACCCAAATTGGTTAACGAAAGATTTTACGCGAGATATTTATATCCCGCTTGTCAGAGATTCACGCAGTGCAAGAAGTTATGGTTCTGCTGCATTAGATTTTGCGTATGTAGCATCAAACAAGATAAATGCATATATTACACTTCGCTTACACCCTTGGGATTTTGCAGGTGGATTGATTATTGTTGAAGAAGTTGGTGGTATCGTAACAAATCAGTTAGGAGAACCGGTTAATTTACTAACTGCAAATTCTATAGTTGTAGCGAATAAGTCGCTTCATACTGAAATTATGAATGATTATCTTAGTCCGTTTAAATTAGAATTAGAAAAAATTCATCAAGGAAGATTTTCTAAACGATAATTTGTTTTATTTGTTTCTTTTTGGATTTTGGAAATAGTTTTTGTAATTGATAATTCGTAAAGAAATAATCAGAAAATCTTTGTATTTTTGCCTTTGTAATCGATTGATCTGAGTGAATTTGAATTAATGCATTCAAAGTATAATTAAAAATTTCATCGATAGTATGTATCGTCTGGCATTGGCCGCAATATGCAAGTGATTTGTATTTTGAAATGTGATTTAATGCTTTACATTTTGGACAGACGATCCCTGTACTATAAGCAGATTTTTTGTTGAGGATTGGCTCAATATGTGCACTTTTTAAGTACTCACTGTTCTGAGTGCTTTTTTTTTATTCATTTTGTTGATTTTATTAATATATGGAATGATATCGTGTCTAAAAAGAAATGGATAGTGATCAGAATTGGAATCAAGTTCAAACGTTTCATCCATGCACACACATTTAATATATATTGGTAAATGTTTGTATTTAGTATCTAATATTGAATATATCGAATATTTTACACAGTTTAACTGTAATATATCCAACTGCGGATGTTCAGTAATGTAGTGTGCCAGAATGCCTTCATTATTGACATAATGAGGGCCAGAATAATTATTGAGTTTAAAAAGATAGATAGCAGATTCAGATACTAATATGACATTGATTAATGCATCAACATGATAATCTGAATAATTAAATTGCCATATCATATCAAAACAATCGGTATTTAAATGATTTAGAAAAGTTTCAAATTCAATTTCTAATCTTTCGATATTGCGCAGTAATGCTAATCTCTCTAACTGTTCTTCAGAAAATTCAATTCTTCCTTCTAAAGCTTCTAAATAAGCAAGATGTTTATTCTTTTGTCTTGGCTTTAATATCATGTTATCACCTCTAAATAGAATCAATACAGAGATAATATAATAGACCATTGAATTGTGTGCAAATTGCAGCATTTCAATTTTTAAATAAATAATTGTACAGAAAATTAAATTTGATTCAAAATATAAGAAAAACTGCAAAGATACCTTTGCAGTTTTACAAAATTACTATAACCAATCATTTTTTCGGTATTGACTTTTTAGTGTAAATCCATATCCAAAAGTTGCAATGAATAAAACAATTGAAATAACAATTAGTAAATAATTTAATTCAGCTAAACCAATACTAAAAACGATTAACATAATCACAGCAAAAATCGCGAGCAGTAAAAACGGTAACTTACTTTTTTTCAAAAAAAACACCCCTTATATTTTGAATCTGGAATTTATCGATATATAATTAACCTATAATATGATATAATATCACAGTTACATAATAAACTGTAGTTCGATTAAGGAGAAACAAATTAATGACAAATTTTAGAGAAGATGTTCGTAATATTGCAATTATCGCCCACGTTGACCATGGTAAAACTACCCTTGTTGATGAATTATTAAAACAATCAGGTACATTCCGTTCAAATGAACATGTTGAAGAACGTGCGATGGATTCGAATGATATCGAAAGAGAGCGTGGTATCACGATCTTAGCAAAGAACACAGCGATCGATTATAAAGGAACGCGTATCAACATTCTGGATACTCCAGGGCATGCTGACTTCGGTGGTGAAGTAGAACGTATCATGAAGATGGTAGATGGTGTATGTTTAGTTGTAGATGCATATGAAGGAACTATGCCTCAAACACGTTTCGTATTAAAGAAAGCATTAGAACAAAATTTAAAACCTGTAGTGGTAGTAAATAAAATAGATAAACCTTCAGCGAGACCTGAAGAAGTTTTAGACGAAGTATATGATTTATTTATTGAATTAGAAGCAAATGATGAACAGTTAGATTTCCCTGTAGTATATGCTTCTGCAATTAATGGTACTGCTAGTCTTGATGCGTCGACTCAAGATGAAAACATGCAAAGCTTATACGAAACGATTATCGATTATGTACCAGCACCAGTTGATAACCGTGACGAGCCATTACAATTCCAGGTTGCTTTATTAGATTACAATGATTATGTTGGTCGTATCGGTATTGGCCGAGTATTCCGTGGAACGATGGAAGTAGGACAACAAGTTTCGTTAATAAAGATTGACGGAACAATTAAAAATTTCCGTGTTACTAAAATCTTTGGTTTCTTCGGTTTAAAACGTGTTGAAGTTGAAAAAGCATATGCTGGTGATTTAATTGCCGTATCTGGTATGGAAGACATTAACGTAGGTGAAACGGTTACTCCAGTAGATACTCCGGAAGCTTTACCGATCTTACGTATCGATGAGCCTACATTACAAATGACTTTCTCAGTTAACAATTCTCCGTTTGCAGGTAAAGAAGGTAAATTTGTAACTGCGCGTAATATTCAGGACCGTTTAGAATCACAACTTGAGACAGACGTATCATTACGCGTTGAGTCTGTTGGACCTGATAGCTGGACTGTTTCTGGACGTGGAGAATTACATTTATCTATCTTAATCGAAAACATGCGTCGTGAAGGGTTTGAATTACAAGTTTCAAAACCAGAAGTTATCGTAAAAGAAATCGATGGTAAGAAATATGAGCCATATGAACGCGTTCAAATTGATGTACCGGAAGAAAATACTGGATCTGTAATTGAATCTTTAGGAACACGTAAAGGTGAAATGGTTGATATGGTTAACAGTGGTAATGGTCAAACACGTTTAATCTTCAATGTACCTGCACGTGGATTAATCGGTTACCGTACTGAGTTCATGTCTATGACACGTGGTTATGGTATCTTAAACCACACATTTGATGAATATCGTCCATTATTAAAAGGTCGTATCGGCGGACGTCGTAATGGTGTATTAGTTTCTATGGATAAAGGGGTAGCTTCAACATATGCTATCTTAGCTTTAGAAGACCGTGGTGTAAACTTTATGGAACCGGGAACAGAAGTATATGAGGGTATGATTGTTGGTGAAAATTCACGTGATAATGACTTAACAGTAAATATCACTAAAGTAAAAGCTGCTAATAACATCCGAAGTGCTACTAAAGAACAAACAACAACAATGAAAAAACCAAGAACTTTAACGTTAGAAGAAGCTTTAGAATACTTAAATGAAGATGAATTAGTTGAAGTTACACCTGAATCAATTCGTTTAAGAAAGAAAACTTTAGATAAATCTCAACGTGAAAGAGAGCAAAAGAAAGCAAAAGCAGCGATGCAAGAGGAGGAGTAATCAATGAATTTTATGATCGGAAATGCGCAAGTGAGCGTAGATCCTGAACAAAGAATGTCATTTCTTGCTAAACTTTTTGCAGTTGATAAACATCCAGAGACTGGCATGTGGTATTTGCTGATAGCGATATTTATATTAAGTGCAATCGTTTATAATTTAGGATTTGCGAGAAAGTTAAAACCTTGGCAAAACGTGGTCATATATATTCTATTATTCCTGGGCTGTATTATATTAAACTTCCTGGCAGTATTTTTACCTGTCGGTGAAAGTTTAATCATTGCAGCGATTGTACTTGGATTGTATCGATATCGATTGCATAAAGAGCGACAACAAAAAGAAGCTTAAGACGAAAGTCTTGAGCTTCTTTTTGTGATGATAAATTTCGAATGATTATCTTATAAATTAAATTAACGCAATACCTGTAACGTGTTTCATGATTAATTTAAGTTCGTCGTTATATAAATAAGCATCTACCATGCCATCGTCGTATAAACGTTTACCGTCTTTAGAAAACTGGAAGTATAACACCTTCAATTCATCTAAAGTAATTTGCACTTTAGTATCTTCATTCGATAATTCGACTTTTGTTGCGTCACTATCTGGTTCTGCATTAATAATAAATGAATGCATGTTCATTAAAAATGTTCCCTCAAGTAAAGCTTGTTTCTTAAATTTCTTTTCAGATACAAGCGTCGGAGGTTTTGAACCACCTTCTAGTATTTCACGGTTCCATTCATAATTATCCTGGAAGGTTATTGCTTCTTCTCCTGAGGATTTACCTTGTAATAGTGCTTCCATTTCAACTTTACGATCATCAAAGATAAAAGTAGATGGATCTAATGTAATATTGAATTTTACTTTCCCTTTAATCTGTATAATCATACTATCACCCTTTCATATTTATAATACCATATTCTATTTAAGTAAATGCTTGATTTTTAAGGACTTGTCATATAGAATTTTAAAGTATAAGAATAATGAAATGAAGGTGTATGCTATGCGTGACCATTTAGATTACAAACAAAAGGCATATGACCAACTCAATCAAGATGCAGAAAAAATTTTGCAGTTGATTAAAGTTCAAATGGACAATTTAACAATGCCACAATGTCCTCTTTATGAAGAGGTGTTAGATACACAGATGTTCGGTTTAAGTCGTGAAGTAGATTTTGCAACACGTATCGGATTAATTGAAAAAGATGAAGGCAAAAAGATTTTATCTGCTCTCGAGAAAGAACTATCTAAATTACATGATGCCTTCACAAATGTCTAAAGTCTAGAGCGTTTGCTTTAGACTTAATTTTATTTCAGGAGCGGATTCTTTTGAAACACATAAGAAATTTTATTGATTATATAAAAGAATATACAAAGTATGTAGACTTTCCACTACTTTTAAGTTATGTGGCACTCGTACTCATTGGCCTCGTTATGATATATAGCGCTAGTATGGTCGCCGCAACGCGTGGGACGTTGACAGGTGGTATACCTAAATCACCAAATTATTTTTATATACGCCAATTAGTGACTATTATTTTAAGTTTTGGTATCGTCTTTTTTATGGCTTATTTCATGTCCATTAAAATTATTAAAAATAAACGCGTCCAACAATTCTCGATTATTGCGATTATGATATTACTTTTATTTACACGTTTGTTTGGCCAAGAAGTCAATGGTGCAACGAGTTGGTTAAACTTAGGATTTATGCAGTTTCAAACATCTGAGTTATTAAAAATAGTTGTCATCATTTACTTAGCGTACATTTACGATAAAAAGGATAACTTAGAAAAAATGAGCTGGGATATTATTGCACCACTTGTGTTAGTAGGTATATGCGCAGGACTCGTAATTATCCAAAATGACTTTGGATCAACGATGATAATATTAATGATTATCGGGTGTATCTTTTTATATTCAGGTATCGCTTTTCGAGCCATGATGATTATGATAGGTTTAGTAAGTGGGGCGGTTGTACTTATTATGACAGGGATGTTTTTAATCACTGGTAAACTGTTAGCAACCCATCAACAACAACGCTTTGAAGTGCTTGCAAATCCTTTTAAAGACGAAGAGGGTGCTGGTTACCATTTATCTAACTCGTTAATGGCGATTGGTAATGGAGGTATATTTGGTAAAGGATTAGGAAATGGTGTGATGAAACTTGGTTATCTACCTGAACCCCATACAGACTTTATTTTTGCAGTTATTTCTGAAGAATTAGGGCTCGTTGGTGTCATCATCATTATTTCGTTATTATTCTTTATCGTATATAAAGGATTTATGTATGCAGCACTTGCAGATACTGTTTTTTATAAACTTATATGCGTAGGTGTCGCAAGTTATATCGGAATTCAGGCTTTTATTAATCTTGGTGGTATATCTGGTTTAATTCCATTAACAGGTGTTCCACTTCCATTTTTAAGCTATGGTGGATCAAGTTTGTTAAGCTTATCAATAGCAATTGGATTACTATTAATGGCTGCAAAAGATGTGAAAAAGAAATCATTAGAACAATAAATTTTATTCAAAAAAATGAATACGTTTACAAGAATGCATGTGTCTTTTGACACATGCATTTTTGAATTAATCATTGATGTAAAAACATTGCATGAGTATAACACACTGTAATATTAGTATGACGCAAATGAATATTTTATGTATAATATGACTTAACAATTTTATTTCGGTAAAGGATTGTATATAATATATGTGAAAAGGATAACATAATAAGCCGAGGAGGAATTGTATGAAACACATTAAAAAGTTACTCGTAGCAAATCGTGGGGAAATCGCAATAAGGATTTTCCGCGCAGCAACCGAACTAGATATACCAACTGTAGCAATTTATTCAAAAGAAGATAAAGGTTCTCTTCATAGATACAAAGCGGATGAGTCTTATTTAGTTGGTGAGGATATTGGTCCGACTGAAAGTTATCTTCATATCGAACGAATTATTGAAATAGCAAAAAAATGTGGTGCAAATGCAATTCATCCTGGTTATGGTTTCCTAAGTGAAAATATGACTTTTGCTGAACGTTGTGCTGAAGAAGGTATTATATTTATTGGTCCAGAAACGAAACATTTAGATATGTTTGGAGATAAAGTGAAAGCACGCGCGACAGCAGAAATGGCAGAATTACCGATTATTCCTGGTACGAAGGATGCTGTTACTTCTTTTGAAGAAGTAAAGGAATTTACAGATTCATATGGTTTCCCTATAATTATTAAAGCCATTTCTGGTGGTGGCGGAAAAGGGATGCGCATCGTTAACAATCAGGAAGAATTGGAAGATGCCTATCAACGTGCCCAGTCAGAGGCATTAAAATCATTTGGTAATGCAGAAGTTTACCTAGAGAAGTATATTGAACAACCAAAACATATTGAAGTTCAAATACTTGGAGACATGCATGGTAATCTGGTTCATTTATTTGAACGTGACTGTTCAGTACAGCGTCGTCATCAAAAGGTAGTTGAAGTTGCGCCTTCTGTTGGTTTAAATGATGATTTAAGAATGCGCATTTGTGAAGCAGCTGTTCAGTTGATGAAAAAGATCAATTATATAAATGCAGGTACTGTAGAATTTTTAGTGAGCGGGAATGATTTTTACTTTATAGAAGTGAATCCACGTGTTCAAGTTGAACATACTATAACTGAGATGGTAACGGGTGTTGATATTGTAAAAACACAAATATTGATTGCTGACGGTGAGAACATGCATGATGGGCGCATTGCTATGCCGAAGCAGGAGGATATTATTACATTAGGTTATGCAATTCAGTGTCGTGTTACGACGGAAGATCCATTGAATGATTTTATGCCAGATACAGGAACAATTATGGCATATCGCTCTACCGGAGGCTTTGGTGTGCGTTTAGATGCCGGTGATGGTTTTCAGGGAGCTGAAATTTCTCCTTATTATGATTCTTTACTTGTAAAAATTTCTACCCAAGCGATTACTTTTAAACAAGCAGAAGAAAAAATGATACGTTCATTACGTGAAATGCGTATCCGTGGTATTAAAACGAACTTGCAGTTTTTAATCAATGTCGTGAAACACCCTAAGTTTGTGAGTGGCAATTATACAACGAATTTTATCGATGATACGCCAGAACTATTTGAGATTAAAACACCGCGTGACCGTGGTACGAAGACGTTAGAATATATTGCAAATGTGACTGTGAATGGCTTTCCAGGTGTTGAGAAAAAAGAAAAACCTAATTTCGAGCCACTTTATATTGAAAAAATGGAACCGAGTGCAGAATCAGGAACGAAACAGTTATTAGATTTGCATGGACCTGAATATGTTAAACAATGGTTGCTTGATCAAAAAGATGTTTTAATAACAGATACAACGTTTCGTGATGCACATCAATCATTACTTGCAACACGTGTCCGTACGAAAGATATTTTAGAAGTAGCACCGATGACTAGTCATTATCTAAAGGATAGTTTTTCTCTCGAGATGTGGGGAGGAGCTACATTTGATGTAGCGTATAATTTTCTGAAAGAAGATCCGTGGCAACGTCTTGAGCGATTACGTAAAGCTATACCGAATATTTTATTCCAGATGTTACTCCGTGCTTCCAATGCTGTTGGATATAAAAATTATCCGGACAATGTAGTAACAAAATTCGTAGAAGAAAGTGCGAAAGCTGGAATCGATGTATTCAGAATATTTGATTCATTAAACTGGTTAGATCAAATGAAAGTGGCAAATGAAGCGGTTCTGAAAGCCGGTAAGATTTCTGAAGGCGCAATTTGTTATACTGGTGATATATTAAACCCAGAACGTTCAAGCATTTATACGCTAGATTATTATAAAAAAATGGCAAAAGCAATGGAGCGCGAAGGATTCCATATTTTAGCGATTAAAGATATGGCCGGTCTGCTTAAACCAGAAGCTGCATTTGAGCTTGTAAGTGAATTGAAAGCAACTGTAAATATGCCGATTCATTTGCATACTCATGATACGAGTGGAAATGGTGTCATGCTTTATTCAAGAGCTATAGAAGCTGGTGTTGACGTCGTAGATACAGCACTTGGAGCAATGAGTGGGTTAACAAGTCAACCAAGTTCCAATACATTATTCTATGGATTAAATGGTAAAACGCGTCAAATGAGAGCTGACATTGATGGTATGGAAAAATTATCGCATTACTGGGAAGGCGTACGTCACTACTATAAAGATTTTGAAAGTGATATTAAATCGCCACATACAGAAATATATAAACATGAAATGCCTGGTGGTCAATACTCTAACCTAGGGATGCAGGCAAAGAGTTTAGGTTTAGGAGAACGTTTCAGTGAAGTTAAAGATATGTATAGACGCGTTAACTTAATGTTTGGGGATATCGTTAAAGTTACACCGTCATCTAAAGTAGTAGGAGACATGGCCTTATACATGGTTCAAAATGACTTAGATGAAACCTCAGTTATTGAGCGTGGGGCAACATTAGATTTTCCGGAATCTGTTGTATCGTTCTTTAAAGGTGAGATTGGCCAACCAGTGAATGGTTTCCCGGAAGCACTTAAGAAAGTAGTACTGAAAGATATTGAAAGTATCGATGTTCGTCCTGGTGAATTATTAGCACCGGTTGATTTCGATTTGTTACGCAATGAACTTGAGGAAAAACAGCATAAACAAGTAACAGAACAAGATATTATCAGTTATGCCTTATATCCAAAAGTTTATGAACAATACATTGCAACACATGAAAAGTTTGCAAATGTATCGTTACTAGATACACCAACATTCTTCTATGGAATGCGTAAAAATGAGAAAGTTGAAATAGCTATTGATGAAGGTAAAACATTGATTGTGAATTTAATTAGTGTAGGACATGTTCATGAAGATGGATATAGATGGGTTTACTTCGACTTTAATGGTATGAGTCGTAAAGTATATGTTAAGGATACAAACGTTGAACCTAGTCTAGCAACAATTCCTAAAGCAGATCCGAAAAATAGGAGTCATATCGGTGCACAAATGCCAGGAACAGTCGGTGACGTAAAAGTAAAAGAAGGTGATGTTGTAACGAAAGGTCAACCTATAATTATTACTGAAGCGATGAAGATGGAAACGACAATTCAAGCACCATTCAAAGGTACTATAGACAAAGTTTATGTTAATACAGGGGATAGTATACAAACGACAGATTTATTAGTGGAAATTTCAGAGGCTTAAAAAATTGCACAAAAAAATAACCTGCCGCGGCAGGTTATTTTTGCGTTGCACGAGAAATGAGAAGTAAGAAATAGCACAGTAAACCAAATAATAATGTAATAAATAATGCATGTAATAATGCCACATATAAATTTAGCATCGTAAATATTGACAACGCACCTGTCGTTACTTGTAAACAAATTAATAAAAATGCGATTAAGTAGCCATATTTAATAACACGATACTGACTATAATTTTTTACGGCATGGCAAACAACGTAACTTAACCAGATAAATAAGATAAAAGCTAGTGTACGGTGACTCATCTGTACCCATTCAAAAAATGTTTCGGGCAAACCGATTTGTCCTTGTTTACAAAGTGGCCAGCTCAAACATGCAAGACTAGCTTTTTCATGACGTACAAGGGCACCACTATAAATTACAATATAAATAAAGCTCGTTAAAGCTATTGTATGTCTTCTTAAATGAGAATGTATCACTAATTTTGTAGCGTCGAACTTTTGGTCTACTTCAAATATTAATAATGTGAGTAAAAACACAGAGCTAAAACTGATTAATGAAATTCCGAAATGTAATGCTAATACAAATCCGTTTTGTTGCCATATAACAGCAGCTGCACCGATTAAAGCTTGTGCAAAAATAAATCCGATACTCATCCAGCATAAAAATTTTGTTTCTCTTTTGTGACCAATATATTTAATGCTTAAAACAACAAGCCACGTTACCGAAATCAAAGCAAGACCAGACACCCCACGATGTGCAAGTTCAATTAATGTTTCCATAGGAATATGAGTCGGTACAAACTTACCATGACAAAGTGGCCAGCTATTGCCACATCCGTCTGCAGAACCTGTCTTTGTTACTAGCGCACCACCGATTTGAACAAGGATCATCAGTAAGGTCGTAAACAAAGATAACCATTTTAAATTCTTTTCTTTTAACAAATACCTTCACCTCTAATTATCATTATGTTCGTGAAGTGTAAATGTAAACTTTATTACATCGCGACTTCAGTATATACTTAAGATATAGTATAACAATCTAACCTTAAAGTAAATGTGTCACATTCGTGAATTATTTATGATTGTAGAGAAATAGAAAAATGTCACAATTTAATTTCGAAAATGTATAGAAAATGTGACAGTTTTCATATATTATTGTTATTATATGCGTTAGTATTGTTAAAGGAGGGTGAAAATGCAAAATGAACAAGTCTTAAAGAGCGTCAAATCGGTCGAACAAACGCGATTGACATTTAAAGATGTCAAAGCAATTGTCAAACTTGGTCTCGTTCAAGGAAATTTGATACCGACGTTTGCGGGAGCATTTCTTGCTATCATGATGACACAACGTTCATTTTTAAATAGCATTCCTGAATTATTAACGATGCTTACGGGATCTACATTTATTATGGCAGGAAGTTGTGCATTAAATAATTTTTATGATCAAGATATTGACCGCATTATGCCAAGTAAACAGGAACGGCCAAGTGTTACTGGGAAAATTGCTTCTCAATCACTATTCCAGCTAAGTTTATTATTGATGTTCATCGGAGAAGTTTTACTTTTCATGATAAATATTGAAACAGGAATAATCGGATTCTTAGGGATATTTGGTTATGTGGTGATGTATTCTGTTTGGTCTAAACGTCATTTAGTGTCAAATACTATAATAGGTAGTTTTCCAGGAGCGATTCCACCACTTGTGGGTTGGGCTGCAATTGATCCTAATCTTTCAAAGGTAGCATGGATGTTATTCGTCATTATGTTTATTTGGCAACCGGCACATTTTTATGCGCTGGCTATCAAACGTAAAGAAGAATATGCTATGGCGGGGATACCGATGTTGCCATCTGTTAAAGGTTTTGAAAGAACTAGACTTGGAATGCTTTTCTGGGTTGCTTTACTTCTTCCAACACCATTTTTAATGGATGAACTAGGAACTATTTTTATAGTACTTGCCACAATCTTAAATCTGGGTTGGCTTTTGCTTGCTGTATCAGGGTTTAAGTCAAATGTTAAAGAAAACAGATGGGCAATGACAATGTTTATTTATTCTTTAAACTATTTGATGATCTTTTTTGTTATGATAGTAGTAGTTACATTAATTCAAATGATTTGATTATGAATGGTGAAAGAGGGGTTAGAAATTAATGAAAAACAAATTTAAGAATGTAAAGTTGATGGGCTTAATTTCATTATTATTAATGACTTTAGCTGGTTGTGGTGAACCACATTTATCAGCTTTACGTCCAGCTGGGGAAGTTGCAAAAGATCAATTCAACTTAATGATGTTAGCGGTTTACATCATGCTATTTGTTATTGCAGTTGTTGTCGTTATTTTCGTTTTAGCAGTTGTAAAATTCAGACGTAGTAAAGTTGGAGAGAATTTTGTACCGAAAGATGTGCACGGTAATCATAAGTTAGAGATTATTTGGACTGCAATTCCAATTATTTTATTAATAATTTTAGCGATTCCTACTGTTATGCTTACTTTTAAATTAGCTGATACAAAAGCAATGGATAAAGTAGATGCAAAAGGAAAAAATAAAGAAATCGTAGTCGATGTAACTGCAAATCTTTACTGGTGGGAATTTGAATATCCAAACCAAAAGATTGTGACAAGCCAAGAACTTGTTGTACCGACGGATACAAAAGTTTATTTCAAATTGCATTCAGCAGATGTTAAACACTCATTCTGGATTCCAGCAGTTGGTGGTAAGATGGATACGAATGTTGAGAACATCAATAAATTCTATTTAGTATTTGATGGTGATAAAG
Source organism: Macrococcus epidermidis (assembly GCF_024205965.1). Lineage (NCBI taxonomy): Bacteria > Bacillati > Bacillota > Bacilli > Caryophanales > Staphylococcaceae > Macrococcus > Macrococcus epidermidis. Next base: position 982,697 of record NZ_CP073819.1, read on the forward strand.
CTAAAGATGCTAAAAATATGTTCTATGGTAAATGTGCAGAGTTATGTGGACCATCACATGCATTAATGGACTTTAAAGTTAAAACAATGTCTAAAGATGATTTTAAAACTTGGGTATCTAAAATGCAGGATGTGAAAAAACCTGTAGCAACAACTGATGCTAAACAAGGTGAAGAAGTATTTAAACAATCTTGTCAAGGTTGTCACGCAGTAACGCCAACTGGTAAAGGAGCAAAAGGGCCTAACTTAACAACTTTCGGAGAAAGAACAACAGTTGCTGGCGTTTTAGAACATAACGAAGAAAACTTAAAAAAATGGATTAAAGATCCTGAAAAATACAAACCAGGGAATAAAATGACTGGTGCGTATAAAGTATCTGATTCAGACATCGATGCATTAGCTAAATACTTAATGGAACGAAAAGTTGAAGAGTAATAAATAAAGGGAGGTTACACAATTGGCTACACAAAAAAAACGTGGTTTAATTATGGAATATTTAACAACAGTTGACCATAAAAAAATTGCAATATTATATCTTATCATGGGTGGATTATTCTTTGCCATGGGTGGTATTGAAGCAATGATTATTCGAATTCAACTTGCTGTTCCTGAAAATGATTTTGTTTCAGCAGGTCTATTTAATGAAATAATTACGATGCATGGTACAACAATGATTTTCTTAGCGGCTATGCCGTTGTTATTCGCATTTATGAACGCTGCAGTACCTTTACAAATTGGTGCACGTGACGTAGCATTCCCATTCTTAAATGCATTAGGTTTTTGGTTATTCTTCTTTGGTGGAATATTCTTAAACTTATCTTGGATTCTAGGTGGAGCACCTGACGCAGGTTGGACATCATATGCTTCATTATCTTTAGCATCACCTGGACACGGTATTGATTTCTATGCTTTAGGTTTACAAATTTCTGGTGCCGGTACATTAATTGCAGGGATTAACTTTATCGTTACAATTATGAATATGCGCGCACCTGGTATGACTTATATGCGTATGCCATTATTCACGTGGACAACGTTTGTTGCTTCAGTATTAATCGTATTCGCATTCCCACCACTTACAATCGGATTATTCTTATTAATTTTCGATAGAATGTTCGGTACAGGATTCTTCGTAGTCTCACAAGGTGGTAATACAATTATCTGGGAACATTTATTCTGGATCTTTGGTCATCCAGAAGTATACATCTTAGTATTACCAGCGTTCGGTATTTTCTCAGAGATTTTCTCTACATTCTCTAGAAAACGACTATTTGGTTATTCAGCGATGGTATTCGCTACAGTATTAATCGGTTTCTTAGGATTCATGGTATGGGCTCACCATATGTTCACAGTAGGTATGGGTCCAACAGCAAATGCAATTTTCGCAGTAGCTACTATGGCAATCGCAGTACCAACAGGTGTTAAGATCTTTAACTGGTTATTAACAATCTGGGGCGGTAGTATCGAATTTACAACGCCGATGCTTTATGCATTAGCATTTATCCCATCATTCGTTATGGGTGGTGTTACTGGTGTAATGCAAGCTTCGGCGCCAGCTGACTATCAATATCACGATTCTTACTTTATCGTAGCGCATTTCCATTACGTTATCGTAGGTGGGGTAGTATTCGCATTACTTGCAGGATTCCATTTCTACTTCCCATTAATGTTCGGTAAGATTTTAAGTGAAAAATTAGGTAAAATTTCTTTTGTATTATTCGTTATTGGTTTCCATTTAACATTCTTAGTACAACATTTCTTAGGTTTATGGGGTATGCCAAGACGTGTATTCACATATTTACCTGGTCAAGGTTACGATACATTTAACTTAGTTTCTACTATCGGTGCATTAACAATGGCTGTCGCAGTAATTATCTTATTAATCAACGTAGTAATCACTTTAGCTAAAGCGCCAAAAGTTGGTCGTGACGCTTGGGGCGATGGTCGTACTTTAGAATGGTCACTACCACAACCAGTTCCATTCTATAACTTTGCTCAAACACCACTTGTGCGTGGATTAGATGCATTTGATTTAGAGAAAAAACAAGGTAACGGTGAGATTTTACCTGCAGAATCTTTAGGTGATATTCATATGCCTAACAATTCAATTATTCCTTTCATTCAATCATTAGGATTATTCGTAGCAGCATTTGGTGCTTTATACTTAGCTGATGGACAAAAATGGGCATTAGATGCAGTAAAAGATTTACCAGTTCAGCCATGGGCACCATTTGTTTTAGGATTAGGTTTAGCGATTACAGCAGCTGGTATGATTGCTCGTTCTCTTAAAGATGATTTAGGTTATCATATTACTAAAGATGAATTAATTGAGTACGAAAGAGGTGTTAAATAATGGCACATCACGAAGAGAAAATGACGGTTGAAAGATGGCCAAGTCATCCTGAAACAGCTTCTTTAGAAGGTAAAAATAAGTTATTAGGATTCTGGGTATTCCTTGGTGGAGAGACTGCATTATTCGCATCTTTATTCGCTACTTATTTAGCTTTAAAAGATCATGTACCGAGTGAAGATCATCTATTAGCTAAAGATTTATTCCATTTACCTTTAGCATTTGTAATGACGATGTTATTATTAACATCTTCATTAACGAGTGTATATGCACTTTATCATATGAAAAACTATGATTTCGGTAAAATGATTACATGGTTTATTGTTACAGTAATTTTAGGTTTAGGATTCTTGGGATTAGAAATTTATGAGTTTGCTGAATACATTCATCAAGGACATACATTCAGATCAAGTGCGTTCGGTTCAGCTTTCTACTTCTTAGTAGGAACTCACGGTTTCCACGTAATTATAGGTTTAACATGGATTACACTTTTAATCATCCGTAATATGAAACGTGGATTAAGTGTATACAACGCTGCGAAGTTCAATACTGCTGCTTTATACTGGCATTTCATTGATGTCGTGTGGGTATTTATCTTCACAGTAGTTTACTTGTTAGGGGTGTTAGGATAATGTCAAATGAAACTAACCACAACTTAAAGTTTAATCAGGAACGTTATAATTTCGAAAAAAGAACAAGAACTGAAGAAATGAGAATGCAGGTAACAACATTTGCTGTTATGATATTCTTAACATTAATCGCTTTTGCAATGGTAGCAGCTGGATTAAGTAAAGAATTCGTTATTCCTGCAGTATTATTAATGGCTTTAATTCAAGTCATCTTGCAATTTTATTACTTCATGCATATGAAACATCCAGGACATGGGGCAGCTAAGTTAATGATGCTTTCTGGATTGTTTATTGCCGGGACGTTTGTAGTAATGGCATTATATATCACTTGGTTAGGTGAGCCATTATTAAAGTAAATATTTAAAAACTGAGACACTTTGTCTCAGTTTTTTTCTTATCACGATTTCGTCAAGAATTTGATAAATTTTATCCACTTAACTGACATAATTTACGTTATAATGGTAACAGTATATTTTATGGAGTGATAATATGGGTAGTATTCGATCTATCTCAATTTTTGGATTTTTAGCAAACTGGAGTCTATTTTTCTTAGTTGCAATCATATTTGCAACCATTGTCTTTTTTTTAATTACTGTGAAGTGGTATAAAGATATCCCGGGCGGACGTCCTCTCAAGAAATCAGAAGGGATTTTATTCATTTTCTTAATGATTCTGCTTTATATCATGAAAGGTGCACCAATTGATTTACTGAGTCATATTATTTTTAGCTTTCATATGTTACAGATGGCAGTCTTGTATTTACTTATGATGCCGTTATTCTATTTTGCAATTCCGAATTACTTAATAGAATATGTAATCAATCTTCCGTATGTTAAGCCCGTATTTCAATTTATGACACGACCAATTATTGCCCTGGTTACTTTCAATGCATTCTTTTCATTGTACCATTTACCGATTGTACTAGATTTTTTAAAACAAAATGCAACACCACATTCACTATATACGATTTTATTATCGATTACCGCTTTTACAATGTGGTATCCGATTTTTAATCAAAAAGGTGAAACGAAGAAACAGTTATCTGGTCTAATGAAATTAGGATATATTTTTGCAATCGGTGTATTACTTACACCATCATGTGGATTGATTATATTTGCACAGCATCCAATGTATAAGACTTATACAGATCCGAAAGCCTGGATGAGTGCAATGAGTTTATGTGTGCCGACAGGGACATTAAATGATGTTTTACAAAATTCAGGTATTAGCGGTCCACAATATTTTACTAATATGACACCTAAAGATGATCAGCAAACTGGTGGAGTAATCATGAAAGTATTACAAGAAATATTCTTTGGTTTTATGTTCTATTATATTTTCGTCAACTGGTCTCGTTCTGAAAGATTAGATCCTGACGAAATTACACGTCTGAGCTTAGAAGAAAAAAGAAAGCAAGATGCTTATTTCAGAGAATTTGAATAGGGGGACAATATGAGTTTACCAATCTTACCAACAATCAGTACTACATTTATTGTCATCAGTGCTATACTGGTCGCTATCGGCTGGTATTTGGTGGCTAAAGGACGAATTGAAGCACATAAAAAAGTGATGCTCGCAGCAGGTGTTGCAGCGACAATTTTCTTTATCATATATGCTTCAAGAACAATTTTTATTGGCAATACATCATTTGGTGGGCCAGATAATATTAAAATTTATTATACTGTATTTTTAATTTTTCACATTACTTTAGCAACGATAGGTGCTGTAATGGGAATATTAAATATCTATACAGGCTTGAAAGATAAACTTAATATTCATAGAAAATTTGGACCGGTCACATCAATCATCTGGTTTTTTACAGCAATCACCGGTGTAGCGGTATACCTACTACTTTATGTATTCTACCATGGTGGCGAAACGACTTCTGTAATTAAAGCAATATTAGGATTTTAAAAAAGATCATCTCAATTGAGATGATCTTTTTTGATATAGATGAAGTTAAATTTTTATATTCGTTTTTATAGCACCTGATTCAATAATTGTTAATATAATAATTAACAGAATCGGGCCGATAAAGAATCCTACAAATCCCATTAATTTTAAACCGATATACATTGCAATTAATGTAGGTAAAGGACTAAGTCCAACACCGTTACCCATAATTTTTGGTTCTAATACTTTACGTTGTACGAGTAAAAATGTTGAGAGTACGATTAATTTTAACGCTAATCCAACGTCCCCTGTCACATATGCGTAAATTGCCCATGGTATCGTTATGCCGGTAGCTCCAATAATAGGCAATAGATCGACTAGACAAATAATAAATGACAGGACAAGGGCATTTTTAGGTGTAATAAATAGTAATCCGATAAACGTAAAAAACCAAGTAATTCCTGAAAGAATTACAGCAGCACGCATCATCCCAAAGATGGAAGACGTAACGCGATTCCACACAAAACTTGTCTTGTTGTAGGTTGTATCATACATATGGTTTTTAATAAATAGGTGCATCTTAGGTATTTCTAACATAAATAAAAATAAAGCAACAAGAAATACTAAGCCAGAGATAAAGGTCTCTGGAAGACTGGCAACAAGTGAAGTTATGCGTTCTACATTAAAGTAATTTAAAATAGAATCTTGCATTGAAAATAAGAAATTCTGGATCTCGTCAAATAAAGATGAAGCGATACTTTCTGGAATCATCTTAGAAATTTTTATTTCTACCTTGTCCCATACTGCCATCAAATTGTTCATCTTATTCGGTAAATCTTTAGAGAATTGAATGATGTGTTCAATTAATTTTGTTAAGAAGAAATAAGTAAATAATAGTATTGAAACGAGTATCGTAGAGTAAATGATTGTAACACTCCACTTTCTGCTTCCAACTTTCTTCTCGAGTATTTTAACAAAAGGTTCTATCATCAATGCAATTACTAAAGCTGATATAAGAGGAATAGATATTGGGATAATAAAATATAAAAAAAGTATCGCAATAGCGATTAAAGAAATAATGAGTAATGTGCGTTTATTCAGCCATTTTTTTACCATGACATCACCTCTTCTTTGGTAATAAAAATAGCGTGAGACAAATGAATTTGTTCACGCTTAGTTAACTAGAATTATGCTTGAATCGCTTTAATATCATTATAGATGCTAGTAATCGTACGTTTACAATGTTCAACTAATGCATCACTAAAATATTCATCTTCTCCGTATTCGACACCAGTTGGATAATAGTGTTTACCTAAATATGGATCCATCATTTGCAAAGTAGCATTTCTAGCGCCGACATCACCATCAATAGCGTAACCAGGAATACGTAAATAATAAATACCTTCTGATAATTCATATTTTAAATCATAAGTAGCACGTTCAAAATCCCAATGTCCCCCTAATACTAAACCGTGTTTATTCATTACATGCTGGATTAAAGATTGTTCAGCTACGATTGTTTCAATCCCTGAATTTGTGAATACCATTCTAAGTTCCTCCCTAAATCATTCTATCTTCAATTTTAAGATAAAATCGTTATTGATGCAATCGAATATTCATTTCATTTCAAATAATGTTAGAATAGTGTTAAGAAATAGAAAAAGAAGGTGTGTTTTTGAAAAGTATTTTAATTAAACTTCTGCTAATTTTTTTAATGGGTGTATTTTTATTTTATTTATTTTATTCACCTTCATTAAAATTTGATGTATTAGAAAATCCCGCAAAAGAGAAGATTTCAAATGAAGATATCAAACCTTCATCTAAAAATACAGTGAAAAGACCAAAACTTAGTAAAGGTCTTGGAGTTTACATCGGTAAAAATATAGATCAGTTTACAGAACAATATGGTTATCCAAAACGAATATATGATTCAAATTTTAATTATAAGAATTTTGTTTATGAGTTTAAAGATCAATATTACATACTTGGTGTCATTAATAAAAAAATTGTAATGGCCTATGCAACGGGTAAAAATGCAAAAAGTTATCCGTTTAAAATTGGACAAAGTGCAGATAATATCTTTAATGGAAATGCGATTGTAAGTGAACCCATAATCAAAACAAAACAGTCAGAATATCAGTTTCAGTTAACTGAGGTAGATATTAAAACACAGACTTTAATACAATATGATGATATTTTTGTACAAGTTTATATTGATAGAATTTCAAATAAAGTAATGGCGATGCGTTATATTGAGCCGGATACACTCGTTCAGATGCAACCCTATGCGATGAGTAGTAAAGGTAAGACGATAGAGAAGACTGCAAATAACGAAATTCATACTAAAGATGAAGTTGCAATTAACAGTAATAAAGTACTGACAATGTTTGAAATCACGAATTATATGCGTAAAATAAATGGAAGACAGCCACTGGAAACAAACGAATTAATCAATCATGTAGCACAATTTCAGGTTGCTTCTTTAAATAGGGAAAAGCAAAAGAAAGTAAAGCAGGTTGAAGATGAAATCGGCAGTGAACTAAATAAACTGGATATTAATTATTTGCATTTATCTCAAAATATCGCGTTTAATTTTGATGATGTACCAAGTTTAATCAATAGCTGGTTAAACTCTGATGAGCATAGAGAAAATATGCTTTACAGAAATATCAATGAAATGGGTGGAGGAATTTCTGGTTCATATTATTCATTAATTTTTATTAACAATGAAAACAGAGATACACAAGTAGATTAGGAAGTGGAATTATGATTTATGATATAGATTTTATAGAAGTAATGGATCTTGCAGACGAATTAAATCAAATGATCCTTCAAAGTGAGTCTTATCAAGCATATAAAAAAGCATTTTTAGACTTAAGTATTAATGAAGAAGTACAGCAGCTAAAAAAAGAACTCATCCGTATAAAAGAAAGCTATGATGAAGTAAACCGATTTGGCCGTTATCATCCTGATTATCAGCGTGTGATGCTTGAAACAAGAAGGAAGAAAAAAGAATATGATATGCACCCTGAAGTGGCACAGGTGAAACTTCTTGAAACACAATTACAAACTTTACTGGATGAAGTTCTTATCATAATTGCTACATCAGTTTCAGCAGAAGTAAAGGTAGAAAAAGGTAATCCATTTTTTGAATCCCATACATGCAGCAGCGGATGCGGATGTAGTTAGGAGGTTTATATGGAGATAAATGAGAAGAAACTCATTTCTAAATGGGAAAAGAAAATTAAATTTTTGAACCGCCCTGATGAAAATTTATTTAAAGCTAAAAATAGTGATTTAATTTTTGTTCCGATATTTGAAAAATTTCTTGGTAACTATGTAACTTTAAAATATCATCAAAAAGTATTATGTATTGGATGTCATACCGGTAAATGGGTGAATAGTATTGACCATCAGACAAATATTAAAGGTTATATTCTGGATCAGTCTATTCGAAATTTGCAAACTTCAATGCATATATATCCTCATTTTAATTATGAAATAGCTTCCAGTAACGCATTGCCTTATAAAGATAAGAAGTTTGATTATATATTAATTAATCAACCTTTTGATACTTTTCTTGAAAAAGAAGAACTTATAAAAGAATTTCAAAGAATAATAAAGAAAAAAGGGAAAATTATTTTATACTATAAAATTAATCTCTTTTTTAACAGAAGACAACAGCTTGAATCAATGTTTGAAGCTGTGGGTTTACAAATTGAAAATATTACGCATTACCGAGGTATAGAAATATATGAAATAAAAAATAAAGGAATGGCTTAATCGAGCCATTCCTTTATCTAATTAATTAAACTTATTTTTTGTACTTCTCATTGATTAAATGCATTGCAATATCAGGGCGATCTGTAACGATAGTGTGTACACCTTTTTTTAGTAAAGCATCCATTTCATCGATACTGTTGATGACCCAATATCCTACTGCGATATTTAAATTTTGAAGAAACTGAATGAATTTTTCATTATTTAATGGAATACCACGATAATGTGTCGGTATTTGGAACGTATCCACATTAGGTTGATACATATGTTTCATCCCTGAATTAAAAGCATAATATGCACGAGCAACTTCATTTTGACCTGCACCAACTGCAACACGATCATGTGCATACGCATTAAAACGTAACGTTTGTTCATCTTCAAAGCTTGTTACGCAAACACGGTCAAAGGCCTGTTTAGAATGAATTAAGCGGTACAATAGCACAGGTGCTAGTTTACCAGGCGTTGATTGTTTGCTATCTTTAATATCAATGTTGATGAGCAAATCAGGAAAAGCATCTAATAACTCGTTTAAAGTAACTATTTTAGCATCTTCATGTCCACGATATGGATATTCTCCATTGATATCTTTAAAATGATAGCCAAAGTCAAGCTGCTTCAATTCTTCTAATGTATGATCACATACTTTACCAGAACCATTTGAAACGCGATCAACAAGGGCATCATGAAGTACTACGATTTCATTATCTTTCGTTAATCTAATATCAATCTCAAAACCGTCAATGCCTAATTTATGTGATTGGTTAAATGCGGCCATCGTATGTTCAGGAGCAAGTTTTAATCCTCCGCGATGTGCAAATATGTACGGTGAACGTTTGCTGAAGAAAGGTTTAATATTGCGTGCACTTTGCTTACTCGTCATTTTAGTAGCTGCAACAGCTGCTGAATATGTAAGACCTGTTATAGCGATTGTTTTTAATAAAGTATTTTTTTTCAAAATATGTACCTCCAACTGAAATTTGTTATTTTAATTTTAACAGAACAAATGATACTATAAAAGAAAGCAGAATGAGAGGAAAGAAACATATGACATTAGTTCAAAGAGAACAACTTATTATTTATTTGAAAAGTCATAAACATGAACGTCAAATTCGAAAATATGGTCATATTGTGCATAGCAATCGTAAGGAAAAATGGGTCGCAATGTATATCAATGAAGATAAGTTAGATCATACACTTTCACAATTGGAAAAATTAAAGTTTGTGACAAATGTTCTTATCTCACCATATAAACAATTAAGGACAGACTACAGTTCAAGTGATAATAAACTTAATGCATCGGTTTAATAACACGTTGAAGTCGTAACACACCAATTAAGTACTGATAATAAAGTGCATCTTCATAAAAGAAATGCTTTGCTTTTACATCAAATTCTTTTACTGGAATCTGATATTTTTCAGTCCATGACTTTACGAGTTCAAAGCGTTTGTTACTATCGGGATATGGATAATTTATCCCTTCAAAAATACTATACATCGCCTGGAAGTTACCATCTTCTGTTGGATTCATAATCAGTACAACGGACGTTTTAGGCTGTTCTTCCAAAGTCGTATGTAAAAATAAGACACAATCAGTACGACCATGATTATATTTCATTAATTGCTCGAGTTCGAAAAGATCACTATATCCTTCGCCGAGCGAAATAAAAGCTTGTTTCATTATGGTTCTCCTTTATATATTGATATTATTATTATACATGAAAAGAACCGTGATATTAAATTTAAAAGGAGTAATATATGCGTGTTATTGGTGGTAAATATAAACGATTTCAGTTAACTGCGCCAAAAGGAGTAACTTCAAGACCAACAACAGATAAAATTAAAGAAACGATGTTTAATATTCTCGGTCCGATGGATGGCATAGGACTTGATTTATTTGCTGGAAGTGGTGGATTAGGTGTAGAAGCGATAAGCAGAGGACTTTCTAAAGTGATTTTTGTAGATGGTAGTTTTGATGCAATACAGATGATTAAGAAAAATACTTCTTTTCTTGACGAAGAAGTCGAAATTTATAAGAATGATTACAAGCGAGCATTAAAGGCTCTAAATAAAAGAGATATTCAATTTAATATGATCTTTTTAGATCCCCCGTATCAAAAGAATATCGTAAATGAAGCATTACTATTGATTAAGGCATTTGATTTACTTGCAGAGGATGGACAAATCCTTATAGAATGTGAGAAGAATGAAGCTATAGATACGCTTGACTTTGAAGTGATAAAAAATGAAACATATGGCATTACAAAATTAATCATATTAAGAGGTAATTATGAGTAAAACAATCGCAGTAGTACCAGGAAGTTTTGACCCTATCACAAAAGGACATTTAGATATCATACAACGAAGTAGTGAATTGTTTGATGAAATACATGTCTCTGTATTAAATAATGCTAAAAAGACCGGTTTTTTCACGATAGAAGAACGTCTTGCGCTCATCGAAGAAGCGGTTAAAGATATTCCGAATGTAAAAGTTGATTATTTTTCAGGTTTACTTGTGCATTTTTGTGAAAGCGTAGGTGCTAAACAAATCGTACGTGGATTACGTGCAGTATCTGACTTTGAATATGAGATGCAGCTGACAAGTATGAATAAGAAATTAAACGATGATATAGAAACACTATATATGATGACTAACAACCAATATTCATTTATTTCTTCGAGTATGGTTAAAGAAGTTGCGAAATATGATGGAGATGTCTCGAGTATTGTACCTAAAAATGTTGAGCTTGCACTAAAAGAAAAGTATAAGCAATTAGCAGAAGAAGAAAAGTAAATCATATTGAAAAACCACATCCGGATATGATGTGGTTTTTTGATGGAGTAGTTGAATTTTATATACTTTTCAATAGGTTGAAAGCAAGGGGCAGAGTAAGCGATAGAAATTAGATAATACAACCGCTTTCCTAATGCGTCCCTATCGTTATCTCTTGTAAATAACTGGCGTATTATAGTCTGTCATCGAGCTACCACTTATAAGGTTATATATTTCAGTAGCTTTTATTTCCAAAGCAAAGTAATCACGCGACGCTCTGTTTACATTTGTCACGATTACAACATCTTCAATTGATTTAATTAACTTTCGTCCTGTGTCATTCATCCCTAATACACGTATAGCTGTAATTTCTTTTAATCGAGGAACATCTTTTTCTTTTATATTTAACAATATATAGACAAGTAAACGTTGAATTCTACTTTTTGTATATCGTTTTGATACCATCTTTTCAATTAATTCGTCGAATGTTTCAATTTCACTAATGACTTTCTTTAATCGATTTTCTAATCCTTCATACATCGTATATATTTCTTGAAGTTCAAGTACATTCATGGATAGCATACGATATTTTAATAGTGTAAAATAATCTTCCCAAGAGACTGCATTGACGATTAATTCACTGTGAGGCATTGTCGCTTTAATGTCATTATCATTAAAGTAATTTTTCCGTATTGCAGTTGCACTAGAAATTGTACCTGTCAAAACTTCATCTGCATAATTATTATTGATGCGTGAGATGGGAATTAATGTGAGGGTAGGGTATATTTCTCTCGTAGCTTTTAAATAAGCATGTGCTAATATATCATTTGATTTTAAACCAGCACTCATTAATTTTGGATATGCAGCTCCAGTACGTATATCTTCACGTGTGGGTGACTTTATCTCAATATCAATTTTGTTAAAGTCTCCGCTTTCACTGCCGAAAGACAAACCTTCGAGACCGAGTTTTTTAGCGATCATGATACCACCGCGAGCAAAGTCATCTGCATAACTTACTGCATAGAATTGAGGGAGTTCAACAACTAAGTCCACATGATCAAGTGCCATTTTTGTACGTATAAATTTATTTAGAAATGCTGGTTCACCACGTTGAACGAATTGTCCACTCATGATTGCTACTATTTTTGCTTTAGGGTATAATTTTTTTACTTGTTCTATCTGATATTTATGCCCATTATGAAAAGGATTATATTCACAAATAATTCCGATTGACTTCATTGTATTTCCCCTCCCATCAGTTTATAATGATGATTGTAACAGAAATATCTGTTAAGAAAAAATCTTGACAAACTGTTATTAAAAGAGGTAAAATAAATTTTGTGTTTGTAAGAGGTGAAACCATATGAAATGGTCATTAGCTGAATTAAGAAAACACCGTGATAGTGGTTATCCATTTGAATCAGAAATCAACTTAAATCATTTAATATCTAGCTTACAGTTAGTTGATATATCACCTATTAAGGTGGAAGGTAAATTAACACCTAAGTCAAACGAAGTAGTAGCTGATTTACATGTAACTGGACAATTCGTTATGACTTGTGCAAGAACATTAGAAGATGTTGAAGTTCCATTCGACATCCAATCAGTAGAATATTTTGATGATAACGATTATGTTGAATATGATGAGAATAGACATGCCATTTTGAATGGTGTTATAGACTTAACACCCGTTATTCAAGAGTTAGTTGTAATCAATAAACCTGTACGTGTGGTAAAAGAGGATGTTGATTTAGAGCTAACAAAAGGTAAAGGTTGGGAAGTAATTGATGAAAGTCAATTAGAAGATGAAAAGCCTAAGGTTGATCCAAGGCTTGCAAAACTTCAAGCTTTAAAAGACAGTATGTCTGAAAACTAGATCGATAGGAGGCAAAATACAATGGCAGTTCCTTTTAGAAGAACATCTAAAACAGCGAAAAGAAAACGTCGTACACACTTCAAATTATCAGTACCTGGTATGGTTGAATGTCCATCATGTGGCGAAATGAAATTATCTCACCGTGTATGTCCATCATGTGGTTCATACAATGGTAAAGAAGTAGTTTCTAAATAATTTTTTTATAAGTGTATCGCTTTTGCGATACACTTATTTTTTTGAGTAAGCCGTAAAATTGTATTTGCGCTTGAATATCATTATACTAAATAATGATAAAATGCGAGGTGTAGACAAGTGGAGATAATTAAGCAGTTAGCAGATAACAAAGGGACTTTTATAGAGCGCTACACACATCAGGATGATGTGTTATCACAATATAGATATGATGTAACAAAAGATGAAAGTTATAAATTGCGTATGAACAATAAATCAAATGGTCTTGAATCTGAGCTTTCAAAAGTAATTGAGAAATATATGTCGAAGTTTGAACTAAGTGAAAAACAACGTGAAAATATCAATCTTTTAGCCGAAGGTAATAAAGTTGTCATCGGTGGGCAACAAGCAGGACTGTTTGTCAGTCCAATGTATACAATACATAAAATTATTTCTATAATTATTCTTGCAAAAGAGCAATCAACGAAACTAGGTACTGAGATAATACCTGTATTCTGGATTGCAGGTGAAGATCATGATTTTGATGAAGTGAATCATATTAATGTATTTACAGCGGAAAATAACGTGCATAAAATTAAATATTATCCAACTGAAGAAGTAACAGATAGTGTATCTGTACTTAACTTTGAACAGGAAGCATTAAAATTTACGATTGACCGCTTTATTACGAGTTTAACAGAAACTCATTCAACAAAATCGATTTATAAACTTTTAAATAATCTGCCAGAAAACTGGACGGATCATTTCCAATACATTATTCATACGTTATTTAAAGACTATGGTTTACTGTTAATTGATAGCCAGAACAAAGAAGTTCGTGCGCTGGAAACAGACATACTTGTGTGGATGTTTGATCACCATGAAGCAATCAATCAAGCTTTTAGAAATGGACAAGAGAAGATGGAATCCCTTATCGGAGAACGTCAAATTTTAACTGAAACAAATGTTCATTTATTTATGTCATTTGAAGGCAAACGTCAGTTACTAAAGTTCCAGGATGGTAAATATAAACTTTCTAAATCAGATGCCACTTTTACTAAAGCTGAAATTAGAGCTAAAATACAAGTAGCACCACATTTATTCAGTAATAATGTTGTTACTCGTCCATTGATGGAAGAAATGCTATTTAATACATTAGCATTTGTCGGTGGCCCTTCGGAAATTAAATACTGGGGAGAGTTAAAGCAGGTTTTTGATTTCGCAAAAGTTGAAATGCCTCCAGTGGTCCCACGTATGCGTATCACTTATACAAATGATAAGTTATTAAAGGATATGCGACGTTTTAATATAACGATTGATTCGCTTTACCATAATGGTATTGAGAAGTTTCAGAAAGATTTTTTAGGTTCAAAAGAAAATAGACTTTTGCTCAGTCAAATGCAGGAAACGATTGCAAATCTTGAAGTGGATTATGAAGCGATGCAATTATTAGATGTTCCAATGGAGACAAAGCAATTGTTACAGGATAATTTGAATTATCATAAACGTCAGTTTGAATATTTTAAGAAACGCTATCATCAAGATATTAAACGTCATCATGATATTGATTTTAAAGCGTTGAACGCTATCGGCAACATGATGAACCCTAGTGGAGGATTACAGGAGAGAATGATGCATCCTCTTCAGTTTATCAATACGTATGGTTTTAACATATTGGATGAAGTTATTGATAACATCGATAACTACACGTTCGATCATACGATTTTGAAACCATAGATGATATTCCTTCTTATTACAACTTTATATTTGGGATTTCCCCCCACCACCGTTTTTTAGCGTGGTGGGGGGATTTTTTGCGTATTCATATAAAAAATAAAAAAGTTTTGTATAATTAGTGGAGGAAAGTGGTGGGATGTGGTAAATTTATATTAAGGCTAGGTGATGACTATGTTCATGGGTGAATATCAACATCAATTGGATACCAAAGGTCGCATGATTGTACCTGCTAAGTTCCGAGATGAATTAACAGAACATTTTGTTATTACTCGTGGCCTTGATAAGTGTTTGTTTGGCTATCCTTTAGATGAATGGAAAAGAATTGAAGAAAAATTAAAAACTTTACCAATAACTAAACGAGATGCCAGAAAATTTATGCGTTTATTCTTCTCTGGTGCAGTAGAAGTAGAATTAGATAAACAAGGACGTATTAATATTCCAAAGAATTTAATGGAATATGCTGGTTTATCTAAGGAATGTACAGTGATAGGCGTTTCAACTCGAATTGAGATTTGGGACAGAAATAGCTGGGATAATTTCTACGAAGATACTGAAGAGCACTATGAAGAAATTGCTGAAGAGTTAATTGATTTTGATTTATAGGAGGTAAACATGTTCCATCATATTACTGTGTTATTAGAAGAAACGGTCGATCAACTTAATATTAAACCGGATGGTATATATGTTGATTGTACATTAGGTGGAGCGGGTCATAGTCTTTATTTAGTCAAGCAATTAACGAATGGTAGATTGATTTCAATTGATCAGGACCAGACAGCGATTGACAATGCACACATCATTTTGAAAGATCATTTAGATAAAGTAACTTTCGTTAAAGATAACTTCAGGAATTTAAGAGCTATCTTAAATGAACTTAATATTGATAAAGTAGATGGCATTCTTTATGACTTAGGGGTTTCTAGTCCGCAACTTGATGTTGGAGAAAGAGGATTTAGTTATCACCAGGAGGCGAAGCTCGATATGCGAATGGATCAATCACAAACGCTTTCAGCATATGAAGTAGTCAATGAATGGCCTTATGAAAAGTTAGTTTCAATATTCTTTCGTTATGGTGAAGAAAAATTTTCTAAACAAATCGCTCGAAAAATTGAAAATATGAGAGAAACAACGCCAATTGAAACGACATCTGATTTAGTTGAAATTATTAAAGACGCAATTCCAGCACCAGCCAGAAGAACAGGCGGACATCCTGCTAAAAGAGTTTTTCAGGCCATAAGAATTGCGGTAAATGACGAACTAGGTGCTTTTGAAGAGTCGATCGAACAAGCGATTGATTCTGTTAATGTGGGTGGAAGAATTTCAGTTATTACCTTTCATTCATTAGAAGATAGACTATGTAAACAAGTTTTTCAGGAGTATGAAAAAGGTCCTGATATTCCTAGAGGTTTACCGGTTATCCCGGATGAGTACAAGCCGAAATTAAAACGTATTAATAAGAAACCGATTGTATCGACAGAACAAGAACTAGAAGAGAATAATAGAGCACGCAGCGCAAAACTTAGAGTCGTAGAAATATTAAAATAAGAGGTGACAACATGGCAGTAGAATACATCAATCCAAATTATTATGAACAGACACAAGCACAACCCAAAGTTGAAACAAAAACAGTTACAAAATCCCATGTTGTTTCGTTATCTAAATTAGAGAAATTAGTATATTTATCATTGGTGACATTGATTGCTTTAGTTAGTATTTATATGCTATCTTTAAAATATGACGCGTATCATACAAATAGTAAGATTGCTGCAATTGAACAAAAAATTGTTCATCAAAAATCTGTAAATGGTGAGTTAAATTCAGAAGCGATGAAACAATCTTCTTATGAACGTGTCTATAGTAAAGCGAAGTCGTTCGGACTGAGCTTGAATAATGATAACGTAAAGGTAGTGCAAAAAGATGTCACGAACTAAGTTAAAAATAAGAAAAAATAAAATAGGAGCGGTCCTTTTAGTAATGTTATTCGGACTGCTCTTTTTTTCATTGATTTTGAAATATTCTTTTGTCATGGTTACTGGCCACTCCAGCGGACAAGATTTATCAATGCGAGCAAGTGAAAAATATGTACGCAGTATCGTTAATCAACCTGTAAGAGGGAAAATACTTGATCGTAATGGTGAGGTCCTTGCTGAAGACATAGAATCATATAAACTTGTTGCTATACTCGACAAACGAATCAGTCAGAAAGGTAAGCCATCTCGTCATGTCGTAGATAAAAAGAAAACTGCAAAAGCATTAAGCAAAATAATTGATATGCCTTATAAATCAATCTTGAAAACACTTAGCACAAAAAAAGCGTTTCAAGTCGAGTTTGGAAAAGCAGGTAAAGATTTAACATTTAATCAGAAGAAAGCAATTGAACAATTAAAGTTACCAGGACTAACATTTTTCTCTGAAAAAAAACGATTTTATCCTAATGGCAATTTTGCATCTCATTTAATAGGTTATGCTGAAAAGAATTCAGAGACTAATCAAATCCAGGGTATGATGGGGACCGAGAAGATATTTGATACTTACCTTTCAGGTAAAGCAGGTAAAACGAGTTATAAACAAGATATTTGGCAATATGTTCTACCTAAATCAGGTAATGTAATACCTGCTGTAAATGGTGATAATGTTAAGTTGACAATCGATAAAAATATCCAAATATTTGTTGAAGATTCACTTGATCTGATGGTGAAACGATACCAACCTAAAGATTTATTTGCAGTTGTAACAGATGCTAATACCGGTGAAATTCTTGGCTATAGTCAGCGACCAACTTTTAATCCGCAAACACGAGAAAATTTTGGTGATAAATGGGCGAATGATCTTTATCAAAATACATATGAACCTGGCTCAACATTTAAAACTTATGGTTTAGCAGCTGCAATTGAAGAAGGTAAGTATAAACCAAATGAAAAGTTTAAGTCAGGTGAAAGAGAAGTTGCTGGAAGTGTTATTTCTGACTGGAATGATGTTGGGTGGGGCATGATTTCGATGAATAAAGGTTTCCAGTTATCTTCTAACGTATTAATGATGAAACTTCAGGATGACGTTGGAACGGATAAGATGAAATCCTACTACGAAAAGTTTGGATTCGGCAAATCCACAAACTCACTGTTTGATTCAGAAGTTACCGGACATATTTCCTGGGGTGATGAATTAAGTAAGAAAGTTTCAGCATTTGGACAATCGACAACTGTCAGTCCTGCCCAGATGATACAGGCGGAAACTGCAATTGTTAATGATGGAAATATGCTCAGTCCGTATTTTGTAAAAGATATTATTAGTCCTGATAAAAGCGTTGTCTATAAAGGTAAGAAAAAAGTGATTGGCCGACCAATTTCAAAAACGACAGCGCATAAAACGATGAAAGCTTTATATGATGTAGTTTACGGTTCTGAAATGCATGCCTATAATTACCGTATTGACGATTATAAAATTGCCGGTAAAACGGGTACGGCACAAGTCCCGGATACGAAAAATAGTGGCTATGTAAAAGGTTATCAGCCTTATATGGTAAGTTTTATGGGGTATGCGCCTGCAAAAAAACCTAGAGTAATTATTTATTATGGTATGTCTCTAGCTCAAAAAAATGCTGGTGAAGCTTATAATTTAGGTGTATCTAAAGGTTATAAGCCATTGATGGAAAATACTTTGAAATATTTAGATGTTGGTGCTACAAAAGATAAAGGTAAAAAGTTATCTTCAAAAGTGGAAGATGTAATTGGATCAAATGTCGATAAAGCAAGTGGAGTAATTGAAGGAAGCGGCTTTGTACCCGTTGTGATTGGTGATGGTAATAAAGTTACTGGACAAACGCCGCATCAGACAGAATTGTTAAAAGGTGACAAAGTATTCTTACTTACTGACGGAAAAATAACAATGCCCGATATGACGTCATGGTCAAAACGTGATTTATTGATATTTGAACAATTAACAGAAATCAAGGTTCAGTTTGATGGCAATGGTTATGTCGTAAGACAGTCAATTACACCAGATACTGCTGTTAAAAAAGGAGATAAAGTAATGGTTTCGATGGACTCACTTGATCCTTTAAAACAATCACCTGCCTATGATAATATTATTGATGCAAATAAAAAAGATGAAGAAAAAGCATTAAAAAAACAGCTTGAAACAGAGACGAAAAAGAATAAAAAAACTAGTCAAAGCTCAAATGATAATACAACAGAAGAAAATACGACAGAAGAAATAACAACCGAAACAATTTCTACAGAATCTAATACTACGGAATAGAAAGGAATCAGTTATCAAACTGATATGTGAAAAATATGAATGCATTAATTTTTGGAGTAGCAAGTTTTATATTAACTGCAATTTTAGTCCCTTTGTTCATCCCATTACTCAAACGAATGAAATTCGGACAGTCCATTAGAGAAGAAGGTCCGAAAAGTCATCAACAAAAGAGTGGTACACCAACGATGGGTGGATTAACATTTTTAATCAGTACAATTCTTTTAAGTATTATTGCTACATTTTTTGTTGATGACAAAGGGCCGATTATATTATTGATTTTAGTAACTTTAGGGTTTGGGCTAATTGGATTTATAGATGATTACATCATTGTGGTAAAGAAAAATAATCAAGGTTTAACATCAAAACAAAAATTCTTATTCCAGATATTAATTGCAGTTTTATTTTACGTTGTAAGTAATGGACTCGGTTTACTTTCTTTATCAAATGAAATTAATTTACCATTTACAGATATCGGAATTCCTTTATCAATATTCTATGTTGTGTTTATTATATTTTGGCAAGTTGGTTTTTCAAATGCTGTAAACTTAACAGATGGTTTAGATGGTCTGGCAACAGGATTGTCTATCATTGCATTTAGTTGTTATTTCTATTTAGCACATCACACGATGAGCCAGGGCATGATGTATTACTTAGCGATTCTTATCGGTAGTTTATGTGGATTCTTAATTTATAATAAATATAAAGCGAGATTATTTATGGGAGATACGGGTTCACTTGCTTTAGGAGGCGTAATTGCTACTGTTTCTATCATGTTAAATCAAGAATTAACTTTAATTTTTATCGGGTTGATGTTTGTACTGGAAACCTTATCAGTAATGTTACAAGTTGCCTCATTCAAATTAACTGGTAAACGTATTTTTAGAATGAGTCCATTACATCACCATTATGAATTAGGTGGATGGTCTGAATGGAAAATAGTAATTGTATTCTGGACAGTCGGTATTATTTCTGGATTAATTGGGATTTATTTAGGAGTGAATTAAGTGAAGCATATTACAAGTTATCAGGGAAAAAATATTTTGGTACTTGGTCTCGGGAAAAGTGGTTATGAAACTGCGAAGTTATTACATTTACTTGGAGCGAAAGTAACTGTGAATGATGGCAAGGATATTAGCTTAACGAATGAAGCGAAAGAATTAGAAGCGCTTGAAATTAAAGTAGTAAGTGGACATCATCCAATTGAGTTATTAGACGGTATTGATCTTATCGTAAAGAATCCAGGTATACCTTATCGTATTCCTTTTATTCAAGAAGCACTTGACCGTAATATTCAAATTATTACTGAGGTGGAACTTGCATATGAGATTAATGAAGGCAAAATCATCGGTATAACAGGAACAAATGGAAAGACGACTGTAACGTCATTGATTGGTGATATGTTCAAGCATAGTAATCAAACAGGACTTTTATGTGGAAATATCGGCTTTGTTGCATCTTTAGTTGCACAAAATGCTAAGTCTGAAGATACATTAGTAACAGAACTATCATCATTTCAATTGATGGGCATCAGACATTTTAAACTACATATTGCTTTAATTACTAATATTTATTCAGCGCATCTGGATTATCATGGCTCGCAAAATGAATATGTCAGTGCAAAATTAAATATCGTAAAAAATCAGACTGCAGAAGATTATTTAATTTTTAACTATAAGCAAAAAGAGCTACTTAATAATTTTAAAATTGATAGTCAGATTATTTATTTCAGTACAGAAGAAAAAGTCAACGGAAGTTATATTGTCGATGGGAAAATTTATTTTCAGGATGAATTTATAATTGGGGTAGATGAAGTGGTGTTACCTGGTAAACATAATCTTGAAAATATTTTATCAAGTATTGCGGCTGCTAAAATAAGTGACATTCCAAATGAAAGTATTATTGCTACGCTGAAGTCTTTTGAAGGCATTAAACATCGATTACAATTTGTGATGACACATGAAAATGTTAAATATTTTAATGATTCAAAAGCAACAAACACTTTAGCAACTACTTTTGCACTGGATGCATTTCACGCTCCGATTCACTGGCTATGTGGTGGTTTAGATAGAGGGAATGGTTTTGAAGATTTAGATGAACATGTCAGTAATGTAAAACATATGTATATTTTTGGTCAGACGACTGAAAAATTAAAGGCATTTGCAGAATTACATCATATACCATATTCAGTTTGCGATGATGTAAAAGATGCAGTAGTGCAAACCAAAGGTAAAACTGTGGCAGGCGATACGGTACTGTTAAGCCCAGCTTGTGCCAGCTGGGACCAATATCCGACCTATGAAGTTAGAGGAGAAGACTTCATTCAACAAGTGAAGTTGCTGCAATAGGCTATGGAAGATCAGATTATAGAAACACCTCACTATGTAGAGGAAAAGAAGAAACGTCGCAAACGAAGACAACGTATACAGCTTACAATATTTTTATCAATCGTAGCAGTAGTTACATTAATTTTACTGTACATGTTTACAAATATTAGTTACGTGAACAAAGTGTCTGTCAATAATACGGTACTAAATAGCAATGAAACTATTTTAAAGAAAGCTCAAATTTCAAATCGTGACCGAATATACAGTTTAGATACAGGCGAAATATCAAGTAATATTGAATATTTAGATGGTGTAAAATCAGCGACTGTAAAAAGACATTTTCCGAATAATGTATCAATCTTTGTTGATGAATACAATGTAATCGGAGTGATACCAGACGGAAGCGAATTTCACCCTGTCTTAGAAAATGGTCAGATAATACATCAAATGAATTTTAATAGACCGAGTGACGCACCATTAATCAATAATTTTGGAAAAAAAGAATTAAACCAACTCGTTAAAGTATTAAATCATACAAAACCGGCGATTGTTAATCAAATTTCAGAAATTAACTTTGTTCCAAATGAACAGTCTTCAGCTCGTATTCAAATGTTTATGAAAGATGGTATTGAAGTTATTGGAGATTTAAGGACTATGTCTGATAAACTTGATTACTATCCAAGTATGGCTAAAAACATTGAACGCGATGAATCTGGTAAAATGATAAAACCAGGCATAATTGATTTAGAAGTCGGCGCTGTATTTATTCCATATGAATCAAAGAAAGCTGAAACACGACGACTAGAAATGGAATCAGAAATGAAAGCAAGTGAAGCAAAAGAGAAAGCAAAAGTTGAAAAAGCAGTACAAGATTTACAAAAGCAGTTAAATGACGTAAAACAAAGTAACACATCAAATTAATATGAAAAATATATTGTATTAAACTTTATAAAAAAATTATTTTATTCTGTAAAAAAGCGTTTATAGTTTTCTGAATAAAGTCTATAATGTAATATTGATAGTGTATGTTAAACAAACATAAATAGGAGGTGCCTATCGATGGAAGAACATTACTATGTTTCTATAGATATTGGATCATCGAGCGTTAAGGTAGTTGTAGGCGAAAAGTATCATAATGGCATTAATGTGATAGGTACAGGTCAAACTTTTACTGATGGTATAAAAAAAGGTATGATTGATGATTTTGATGTCGCAAGTCATGCGATTAAAGATACGATTAAAAAAGCACAAATTGCATCAGGCATCGAGTTTGAAGATGTATTTTTAAAAATGCCAATTATTCATTCTGAAATTCATGATATTGAACATGAAATTACATTTAATGGTGAATCAACTGAAATTACTGGAGAGCATATTGAAGAAGTATTAGATGGCATTCGTGCAAAAAACACTTCTAATGAAATTGAAATTATCGGTGTATTCCCGAAAATGTTTAAAGTTGATGACTTACATGAAGTAAGTGATCCGAAAGAAATGATTGCAACGCAAAGTTTATCGGTTGATGCTGGTGTAATCACAACAAATCGTTCAGTTTTAATTAATACATTGAAATGTGTTGAAAGTTGTGGTGTACATGTATTAGATGTTTATTCTGATGCATATAATTATAAACATATCTTGACGCCAACTGAAGTCGAACTTGGTGCAGTAGTCATTGATATTGGTGACCAGTTAACTCAGGTGGCATATTATGAACGTGGCAACTTGTTTGACGCTGATAATATTCCAATGGCAGGAAGTCAGATTACAAATGATATTGCACAAGCGTTAAATACAACTTTTGATCAGGCTGAGAAAGTAAAAGAACAGTATGGACATGCTTTTTATGATTTAGCTTCTGAACAAGATATATTCACTGTAAATCAAGTAGACACTAATGAACCGATGAGCTTTAACCAAAAAGATTTAAGCGATATCGTTGAAGCACGTGTCGAAGAAATATTTCTTGAAGTTTTTGATTTACTACAGGAAATGGGCTTGAATAAAATTAATGGTGGCTTTGTATTAACGGGTGGTACTGCTAACATGTTAGGCATTAAAGAATTATTGTCTGATATGGTGAGTGAAAAAGTGAGAATTCATGTCCCACAACAAATGGGAATTAGAAAGCCAGAATTTTCTTCAAGTATTTCTACAATCAATAGTGGTATTAGCTTTGATGAACTATTAGATTATGTTACAATTAATAATCATGAAACTACTTCTGAAGAGGAGTATGTTGAAGAGTACGTGGAAGAGAAACCAAAATCAAAAGGATTTGACGGATTCTTTAAACGTAAAGCGAACAAAGATGTTGAAACAGAAACTTATACATCTAAAACGATCAGCGCACGCGTTGAACGTGAAGATGGTACTTTTGAACAACCAAAAGATGAAAATGAAAAACCAAGTGTAATGAAAAAAATTATGAAATCATTATTTGAATAATAATTGGCCACAATTATATAGGAGGAAAATTGAATGTTAGAATTTGAACAGGGCTTTAATCACTTAGCAACATTAAAAGTAATCGGTGTAGGGGGCGGCGGTAATAACGCTGTAAACCGAATGATCGATCACGGTATGAACAATGTAGAATTTATTGCAATCAATACTGATGGCCAAGCTTTAAACTTATCTAAAGCAACTTCTAAAATCCAAATCGGTGAAAAATTAACACGTGGTTTAGGGGCTGGAGCAAATCCTGAGATCGGTAAGAAAGCAGCTGAAGAATCACGTGAACAAATTGAAGATGCAATCCAGGGCGCAGATATGGTATTTGTAACTGCCGGTATGGGTGGCGGAACTGGTACAGGTGCTGCACCAGTTGTAGCTAAAATTGCTAAAGAGATGGGTGCTTTAACAGTTGGTGTCGTTACGCGTCCATTCTCTTTTGAAGGCCGTAAACGTCAAACACAAGCTGCTGCGGGTGTTGAAGCAATGAAAGCTGCAGTAGATACATTAATCGTTATTCCAAATGATCGCTTATTAGACATCGTTGACAAATCAACGCCAATGATGGAAGCATTCAAAGAAGCAGATAATGTATTACGTCAAGGTGTACAAGGTATTTCTGATTTAATCGCAGTATCTGGTGAAGTAAACTTAGACTTCGCAGACGTTAAGACAATTATGAGTAACCAAGGTTCTGCTTTAATGGGTATCGGTGTATCTAGTGGTGAGAACCGCGCGATCGAAGCAGCGAAAAAAGCGATTTCTTCTCCATTACTTGAAACATCTATCGTAGGTGCTCAAGGGGTATTAATGAATATTACTGGTGGCGAATCATTAACGTTATTCGAAGCACAAGAAGCAGCTGATATCGTTCAGGACGCAGCTGACGAAGATGTTAATATGATCTTTGGTACAGTGATTAATCCAGAATTACAAGATGAAATCGTTGTAACAGTTATTGCAACTGGTTTCAATGACAAACCGACACGTAGTGTAGCTCCAACTGGTTTTGGAACGCCTCAACCACAACGTGAGACACGCTCAGAATCAGTTTCTCAACCACAACAAGCACAACCTGAAAGAGAATCAAATAGAGATGATTTAGATGTTCCAGGTTTCTTAAAAGACCGTGGTACACGTCGTCGTAGAAGATAATTCACATAAATAATTGATTGACAATACATCCGAACAAACATAAGTCGCTCTTTGATTTCTGTTTGTTCGGTTTTTATATAATATGCCATTTTGGAGGCACTTAATGGAACCATTTCAAAGAATGAAGCATACATATAACGTATCAAATGATTACAATAAAGTGATTGGTATTACGAGTCGACATGGTGGGATTAGTGAGTATCCTGAGGGTAGTTTAAACATGGCGTTATATATCGATGATGCGCCGTTTAATGTCCATCATAATCAGGCATTAGTAGCGAATGAAATTGGATTTAAGACGAGTGACTGGGTCTTTCCGATTCAAAAGCATGGCAATAATATTCAGGAAGTATTTTTAGAAGACAAAGGGACAAATGTTTTAGAGCTTACACCTAAATGGTTAGACGTAGATGGTTTATATACGAATGAAAAAGGTATACTACTAACAATGTGTTTTGCAGATTGTGTACCAGTTTACCTGTATAGTGTTAAAGATGACTTTATAGCATTGGGACATGCAGGTTGGCGAGGTACAGTCGGTTTAATCGTTGACCGACTTATAAAAGCTTATACTGGTAATATAGATGACCTAAAATGTATCATTGGTCCGTCAGTCACTGCACCCTGTTATGAAGTGAATGATGATATTAAACGACAATTTACTGAACTAAATTTAGAACTAGAAGATTGTTTCCAAATCAATGAGAATAATATGTTTGATATTAACCTACAGGAAATTAATGCACGTATTGCGATGAATGCAGGAATTAAACAAGAAAACATAACAATCACAACACGATGTACATCAACTGAGAATGAAGCATTTTTCTCATATCGTTTAGAAAAAGGTAAAACAGGTAGAATGTTAGCATATATTGGAACGAGGGATTAATATGGAAGTTAAGGATAATCTAGAAGTTATCTTAAAAGATATTGAAGAGAGTAAGGCAAATTCACCTTATCATCAAACGCCGACAATTATTGCAGTAACAAAGTATGTTTCAACAGAACGTGCGAAAGAAGCTGTATCTGCTGGAATTAAAGATTTAGGTGAAAATCGAATCGAAGGATTTATTGAAAAAAAAGATAATATCGACAACGTGACGATGCATTTCATAGGGTCTTTACAGACGAGAAAAGTTAAAGAAGTCATCAATCAGGTAGATTATCTACATTCATTAGATAGAATGAGCTTGGCTAAAGAAATTCAAAAACGCGCAGATAAAAAAGTGAAATGTTTTATTCAGGTGAATGTAAGTGGAGAAGATAGCAAGCATGGTATTAAACCGGAAGAATTACAATCATTTACCCAAAGTTTAGCTGAATATGATAACATTGAAGTAGTAGGTTTAATGACAATGGCACCACTTGAGGCCAATGAAACAGAAATTAGAGCTTACTTTAAACATTTAAAGCAATTACAACTTAAAATTCAAGAATTGGCATTACCACATGCACCATGTACTGAAACTTCAATGGGAATGAGTAATGATTACAAAATCGCGATAGAAGAAGGTGCGACGTTTATTCGTATAGGAACGAAACTCGTCGGTTAGGAGGGAATTTATGGCTATTAAAGATGTATTTAAAGGATTCTTCGTTTATGAAGATGAAGAAGAAGTCGTATATGAAGACAACACACCGAAAAAAGCTGTAGAATCAGTTGAAAGAGAAAAAATTCAGGCAAGTAATGACAAAGCAGATAAAAAGATTGTCAAGCAAGAAACGGTGTATCGCACGAAACCTGAACCTGTAAAATCTAAAGTGAAAGTGAATGAGCGCAAAGTGAGTCAAAACAATGTTGTGAATATGCATGAGCAACCGTCATCAAGTATCTCTAAAGTGTGTTTATTTGAACCACGCGTTTTTAGTGATACACAAGATATTGCAGATGAACTTAAAAATCGTCGTGCGACACTTGTTAACTTGCAACGTATCGATAAAATTTCTGCAAAACGTATCATCGATTTTTTAAGTGGAACTGTCTATGCGATTGGTGGAGACATTCAACGTATTGGTGCAGACATCTTTTTATGCACACCTGATAATGTTGAAGTAGCTGGATCAATCACTGAAATGTTAGAAGCACCAGAAGATTATAATGAACACGAGGAGTTTTAATGAGTACTTTAGAAATAGTAATTTTGATTATGAACTTTATTCTTAAAGCAATTGATATTTATACAATCGGGATGATAATATATTTCTTTATGTCTTGGGTTCCAGGATTAAGAGAATCTGTAATTGGTGAATGGATGGGTAAAATTTATGAACCATTTTTAGAACCATTCAGACGTATGATACCACCGATTGGTATGTTTGATATTTCAAGCATTGCAGCGCTTATTTTCCTAAAGTTTTTACAAGTTGGTTTAGCTGCAATTTTTAACGCTATCATACCGTATTTCGCATAATCTTAAAAATCTCATTGCTATGAGATTTTTTTCATGTCAAAGTAAAAGAGGATATTATGAATTTATATCAGCATTTTCGAAATGAAGAAATAGAGATTGTAAAGTATTTAGAAAGTTTAGTAGAACGGGCAGAATCTCAGTATTCACCTGTTCTAACGCATTTTTTAGATCCACGTCAGCAGTTTATTTTAACGACGCTTGTTAATCGAACGGAACTGAATGTATCTTTTAATGGCGGGCGTGGTGAGCGTGAGCGTATGCGCGCATTAATTTATCCTGGTTATCATGAAGTGAGTCCTGAGGATTTTGAATTATCAATCATCGAAATTAAATATGCTGATAAATTTGTAACATTAACACATCGTAATGTGTTAGGTGCACTTATGTCTATCGGCTTCAAACGTGATTTATTAGGTGATATACTCGTTGGGGACAAGATTCAGTTTGTAATTGCTTCACATTTAAAAGACTTTGTATTTCAGAATTTAACGAAATTAAAAGGTTCTCGTATTAAGTTATTTGAAATTGACAGAGAAGCAATGGTAGATACTTCCGAACCATTCACTTCAAATCAGTCAACAGTTTCTAGTTTACGTCTTGATAATATTGTGGCTTTAATGATTAATAAATCACGTAGTATCGCACAAAAACATATTGAAGCTGAGCACGTAAAAGTGAATCATGTTGTTATTGACAAGACAAGTTTCAATGTTGAAACGAATGATTTGATTTCAATAAAAGGATATGGTCGTGGTAGAATAGAAACAATCGGAGATCGTACGAAGAAGGATAAGATTCGCATAACTTATGGTACGATGTTTAAATAAATATGAGGTGACATTATGAAATTTAGTCCGGAAGAAATTCAAAATAAATCATTTAATATAGTGCATAAAGGGTTAAATGAAAATGAAGTAAGAGATTATTTGAAATCTTTAAGTGATGAACTTGAAAGAATGCGTCGAGAAAAAAAGATGTTAGAGCAATTAATTGCTGATAAAGATGAGAATATCACGCGATTTAAAAACGTTGAAAATACCATCTCAGAAGCTTTAATCGTTGCTCAAAAAGCAGGTGACGAAATTAAAGCAAGTGCTGGTATGCAGGCTGATGTAATTATCCAGGATGCAAAGAATCACGCAGAACTCATAAAGAAAGATGCGATGCAGCAAGCGAGAGAAATTGCTTTTCAGACTGAAGATATGAAACGTCAATCAAAAATTTTTAGAGCGCGTTTTAAAATGTTGGTGGAGGCGCAATTAGATCTTCTGAAGAGTGAAGACTGGGATCATTTATTAAATTATGATTTAGAAATGAAACCATTAGAAGAAGAATAATTTAAGAAATTTTATTTATTATTTATTTTCACTTATCAAATGAATAAAAACGTGATAGTATAAAGAATAATCAAAATAATCATATAGAACCGTATCTATTGATGACATGCACAGCGAATTAGGGTGAGTGGGAGCCTAATCATTGATAAATAGATAAGATCAGTCTATATTCAATTAAATATATTAAAGAGAACTCTTAAGTTGAGTTAATTCAGGTGGTACCGCGGATTCGTTCGTCCTGAAGCAATCAGCTTAAGTGTTTTTTATTTTTTCAGGAGGAATATATAATGGATTATAAAGACACACTATTAATGCCAAAAACAGATTTTCCAATGCGTGGTGGATTACCTAACAAGGAACCTCAAATTCAAAGTAGCTGGGATGAAAAAAATCTATATGAAAAATTATTAAAGAAAAATGAAGGTAAAACACCGTATATTCTACACGATGGACCACCGTATGCGAACGGACAAATTCATATGGGACATGCTTTAAATAAAATTATTAAAGATTTTATCACGCGTTATAAAGCGATGAATGGTTTTTACACACCTTATGTTCCTGGATGGGATACGCACGGTTTACCGATTGAACAAGCTTTAACTAAAAAAGGTGTTAATCGTAAAGAAATGTCAACGGCTGAATTCCGTGAATTATGTCGCAAATATGCATTAGAACAAGTTGAATTACAAAAAGCAGACTTCAAACGTCTTGGTGTTAATGGCGACTGGGAAAATCCTTATATTACTTTACAGGAAAAATTTGAAGCAGAACAAATTCGTCTATTTGGAGATATGGCTAAAAAGGGTTATATCTATAAAGGTAAGAAGCCAGTTTACTGGTCTCCATCTAGTGAATCATCTTTAGCAGAAGCGGAGATTGAATATCAAGATAAAAAATCTGCATCTATCTATGTTGCATTTGATACAGTTGATGGGCGTGGCATCGTAGACGCTGGTGTTAAATTTGTAATCTGGACAACTACACCTTGGACAATTCCTGCTAACGTTGCGATCTCTTTAAATCCAGAGTTAACGTATGTACAAGTAACGATTGAAGGTAACTCATATATCGTGGCGCAAGCATTACTTGATAGTGTATGTGAAGCAATTGGCTGGGATAAAGAAAGTGTTGTACTTGAAAAAGAATTTAAAGGTTCAGAATTAGAGTTGATTGAAACACAGCATCCATTAATTGAAGACAGAAAATCAATCATCATCTTAGGTGATCACGTTACTACAGATGCTGGGACTGGCTGTGTTCATACTGCACCTGGTCATGGTGAAGATGACTTTATCGTCGGACAAAAATATGACTTACCGGTTATTTCACCAGTTGATGATAAAGGTGTATTTACAAAAGAAGCTGGAGAATTTGAAGGATTATTCTATGATAAAGCGAATCCAGTGATCACTGAGCGTTTAAAAGAAGTTGGTGCATTATTAAAATTAGATTTCTTCACGCATTCATATCCTCATGACTGGAGAACTAAAAAACCTGTAATCTTCCGTGCAACACCACAATGGTTTGCATCAATCAATAAAGTGCGTCAGGATATCTTAAATGCGATCGATGAAACTGAATTTAAAGTGGAATGGGGTAAAACGCGTATTTATAATATGATTCGTGACCGAGGAGACTGGGTAATTTCACGTCAACGTGTTTGGGGTGTGCCATTACCTGTGTTCTATGCAGAAAATGGTGACATCATTATGGATGAAGCGGTAATTGAACATATTGCAACTTTATTTGAAGCGCACGGCTCTAACGTATGGTACGAAAGAGAAGCGAAAGATTTATTACCTGAAGGATTTACGCATCCTGGTAGTCCTAATGGCGAATTCACAAAAGAAACAGACATTATGGATGTATGGTTCGATTCAGGTTCAAGTCACCGTGGTGTGTTAGAAGCTCGACCTGAATTAACATTCCCTGCCGATATGTATTTTGAAGGTAGTGACCAGTATCGTGGATGGTTCAACTCATCAATCACTACAGCTGTTGCTACACGCGGTATGTCACCATATAAGAAATTATTATCTCATGGTTTCGTCATGGACGGACAAGGCCGTAAGATGAGTAAATCATTAGGAAATACAATTCTACCTGAAAAAGTCGTAAAACAAATGGGTGCTGATATCATTCGTCTATGGGTAATGTCTGTAGACTATTTAGCAGACGTACGTATTTCTGATGATATTTTAAAACAAGTATCAGAAGTATACCGTAAAATCCGTAACACATTTAAATTCTTATTAGGTAACGTAAATGATTTCAATCCTACAACAGATGCAGTTGCTTATGAAGATTTAAAAGAAATCGATCAGTTTATGTTAAATAAATTGTATAATTTTGTAAACAATGCACATAATCATTATGAAAATAACGACTATCTTGATATTTATCAGGAATTACAAAACTTTATCAATGTTGAATTAAGTAACTTCTATTTAGATTACGGTAAAGATATTCTTTACATCGAAGCAGCAGATAGTCACGTTCGTCGTAGCATGCAGACGGTAGTATATGAAGTATTAACTTCTTTAACGAAAGTTTTAGCGCCAATTATTCCACATACAGCAGAAGAAATCTGGAGTCACACACCACACGTTACTGAAGAAAGTGTTCATTTAACGGATATGCCTGCAGTTCATGATGTGGATCAGACATTAATTGAGAAATGGTCTAGATTCTTAGAACTTCGTGATGATGTGCTAAAAGGTATTGAAAACTTACGTAATGAAAAAGTAATCGGAAAACCTTTAGAAGCAAAAGTTGCTGTATTTACTGAAAATGCTGATGATTTAGCATTGCTTCAATCATTTGATAACTTACATCAATTGTTTATCGTTTCACAGGCTAAAGTAAGTGATAGTGCTGTTGGTACGCAATATACAAATTTAAACGTATTAGTAGAACGTGCTGACGGTGAAAAATGTGAAAGATGCTGGAATTACTCAACTGAAATTACAGCAGAAGATCATGAACACCCACATGTATGTCCAAGATGTTTAAGTGTTTTAGAAAGTAAATAATATAGTGATTCCCGAGCGTACTGATGTAAGTGCGTTCGGGATTTTTAATTGTTAAAGTCATTAACTTGTTTCGTAATCATTTATAAAAATTTTTAAATTAAAATAATATAATTATATTATGTAAACTAATATTGAGATTCAAAAACAAAAACAGACTTACTCATAAAAATGTGTTAAAATACTAAAGATTGGAGTGAAATTATGAACAAGCGATATAACCTAACATTGATGTCTATTTTAGCGATATTTTTAATCGCGATGGATCAGATAACGAAATATATTATTGTTAAAACAATGAAAATCGGTGACAGTATTTCTATTATCGGTGATATTTTAGAAATTACATCACATAGAAACCATGGTGCTGCATGGGGTATGTTACAAAATCAAATGACTTTCTTTTATATTATTACAATTGTCGTGTTAGTAGCGATTGCTTTCTTTTATTATAAAGAAGCAATGTTTAATCCGATAATGCAGCTTGGCTTAACTTTAATTTTTGCTGGTGCTATCGGTAATTTTATTGATCGTCTAATACGTGGAAATGTTGTAGATTTTATTGATACGAAAATTATCAATTATGATTTTCCAATTTTTAATGTAGCTGATAGCTGTTTAACAATTGGTGTAATTGTCTTACTCTATGACATGTTATTTAACCAAAAAGAGGAGAAAAGTAATGGAAACATATAATTTTTTAATTGAAGAAGAAGAAGTAGGGACAAGAATTGATCGCTACTTAACAGATATGAATAAAGATTGGTCTCGTAACCAAATTCAGGACTGGATCAAACTAGATTTAGTAATCGTTAATGGACAACCTGTGAAAGCGAACTATAAACTTCGCTTGGACGATGAAATCGTTGTTACTGAAAAACCTGTAGAGGAAATAGATTTGCAAGCTGAAGATTTAGGTATTGAAATTTACTATGAAGATAAAGATGTTGCAATTGTCTATAAACCAAAAGGTATGGTAGTGCATCCGGCGCCTGGTCATCCGAATGGTACTTTAGTAAATGGATTGATGTATGCGATTAAAGATCTATCAGGCATTAACGGCGAGATCCGTCCTGGTATCGTTCATCGTATTGATAAGGATACATCTGGATTACTTATGATTGCTAAAAATGATATCGCACATCGTGGACTTGTAGAACAGTTGGTTGATAAGTCTGTAACGCGTAAATATACTGCGTTAGTGCACGGTGTCATTCCACATGAATTTGGTACAATTGATGCACCGATTGGTCGTAATGTGCGTGATCGTCAAGAGATGGCGATTGTAGATAATGGCAAGCAGGCAGTCACACATTTCAATGTAATCGAAACATTTGATAAATATACTTTAGTAGAATGTGTATTAGAAACTGGACGAACACACCAAATTCGTGTACATATGAAGCACATTGGTTTCCCGTTAGTTGGCGACCCTAAATATGGACCGAAGAAAACGATGGATATTGATGGACAAGCGTTGCATGCAGGTGTAATTGGATTTGAACATCCAGTTACTGGTGAATACATTGAACGTACAGCGCCAATACCTGAATATTTTGAAGAAATCTTAACGAAACTGAGAAAATAAAATGTAATTTTTCTATGATGATTGACATTGAAATTAATAGTGCTATTATTAAATGTAATAAATCACACGTTAATGCTTTTAATTAAGTCCAGAGAGGCTTAAAAGGCGTCGAGGAATCCTCACGTCTATTTGACGTGAGGATTTTTTGAGGAGGGAATTAATGTGGATAAAAGAATCGTACTGGATGATAAAGCGGTTGACCGTACGTTAACACGTATTGCGCATGAAATCCTTGAAAATAATAAAGGCGCAGATAATCTGGTACTACTAGGTATTCGTACGCGTGGCATTTATCTTGCTAACCGTATTCAGTCAAAAATTGAACGTATCGATGGTGTTAAAGTACCTACAGGTATTTTAGATGTAACAAATTATCGTGATGATAAGACTGATCGTATCAGTTCAGATGTTATCGCTTACGAGATTGATACTGATATGAATAATCAACATGTTGTGATTGTTGATGATGTTCTTTTCACAGGTAGAACAGTTCGTGCATCACTTGATGCAATATTAGATCATGTGCGTCCAAAACGTATCAGTCTGGCAACGCTTGTAGATAGAGGACATCGTGAATTGCCAATACGCGCTGATTTTATCGGTAAAAACATTCCAACGGCAACTTCAGAAGAAGTCATAGTCTTATTAGATGAAGTCGATGAACGAACACAAGTTTATATTAAATAACTCTTTTAAGTTGGTGCGAGACGCCTGCAAAGGGTTTAAGTGAGTAATAGACACTTAAGTCTCTTTGCATGTGCAAAGAGACTTTTTTAATGGTAAAAAGGGAGGAAATTATGAATTCTACAAATGAAGAAATTTACGAAAGAACTGTTGAACCAGTACTCGATGTACACGAAAAACCGAAAGCAAGTCAATGGTTCTTACTGAGTTCACAACATTTATTTGCAATGTTTGGTGCCACAGTATTAGTACCTTATTTAACAGGATTACCAGTGTCAGCTGCGTTAATTGCATCTGGTCTAGGTACGTTACTTTATATATTAATTACAAAAGGAAAAATTCCTGCCTATTTAGGCTCAAGTTTCGCATTCATCACACCAATTATCGTGGGTCTTAAAACCCATGAGATGGGTGAAATGTTAATGGCTCTTTTCATGAGTGGTTTAATGTACGTTATTATCGGACTGATAATCAAAATGGTTGGAGTCAATTGGTTACTTAAACTTTTACCACCAGTTGTAGTTGGACCGGTGATTATGGTCATTGGTTTAGGATTAGCACCAGTTGCAGTTAATATGGCAATGTATACAGATAGTGGTGCAATGAAGGGCTATAACCTTACATATTTAAGTATTGCATTGATTACACTGTTAACAGTAATTATTTTTTCTGTTGCAGTAAGAGGTTTCTTATCAATTATCCCGGTACTTATTGGAATAATTGTTGGATATATAACTTCTATCTTTCTAGGCGTAGTAGATTTCACAGGTATAGAAAAAGCACAATGGTTTGAAGCGCCGAAAGTATATTTACCATATGTTAATTATGAACCACAGTTTGATTGGGTATTGATAATGATTATGTTACCAATCGTATTCGTAACGGTTAGTGAACATATTGGTCACCAAATCGTAATTAATAAAATTGTAGGACGTAACTTCTTTAAAAATCCTGGATTACATCGCAGTTTAATGGGTGATGGAATTTCAACCATGGTCGCTTCACTGATCGGTGGACCACCAAGTACAACTTATGGTGAAAACATTGGCGTTCTTGCGATTACAAGAATTTATAGTATCTGGGTGATCGGTGGTGCAGCAGTCCTTGCGCTTATCTTAGGATTTGTAGGTAAATTTACAGCACTTGTATCAAGTATTCCAACTCCAGTAATGGGTGGCGTGTCAATCCTGTTATTCGGTATTATCGCTTCAAGTGGTTTACGTATGCTCGTTGAATCGAAAGTGGATTTTGGCGATAAGCGAAACTTAGTCATTGCTTCTGTCATTTTAGTTTTAGGGATTGGTAAAGCCCACATTGATTTAACAGTGAATCAAATTCATTTAAATATTGAAGGTATGGCGTTAGCAGCACTTGCAGGTATTATATTAAACGCTATCTTGCCTGAATCAAAAACACATGAAGATTACTAAAAAAATACAATAAAATAAAAAGGGGCTATTTACTTTGAGACATTTACACTCGATCACAGATTTATCTAACGAAGCAATCATGACTACGATTCAACGTGCAATCGATATAAAAAATGGTAATGTCGCAAATTTTTCTGAAATTTATGCAGCAAACCTATTTTTTGAAAACTCTACACGTACAAAATGTTCATTCGAAGTGGCAGAACGCAAATTAGGTATGCAAGTGATACCGTTTGAAACTGGTACTTCGTCAGTAACAAAAGGTGAAAGTCTTTATGATACATGCAAAACACTGGAAAGCATCGGATGTAACGTTTTAGTCATCCGTCATCCAGAGAATGATTACTATAAACAGTTAGATGGATTAAATATACCAATTGTTAATGGTGGTGACGGGTCAGGACAGCATCCAACTCAATGTTTATTAGATTTGATGACGATTTATGAAGAGTTCGGGAAGTTCGATGGTTTAAAAGTAGTGATTTGCGGAGATATCTTGAACTCACGTGTTGCACGAAGTAACTACGATGCTTTAACTCGTTTAGGTGCAGATGTTAAATTTGTAGCACCGGATGCCTGGATCGATAAATCAATACCCGCTGATTACGTAAATATTGATGATGTGATAGAAGAAGTGGATGTATGCATGTTACTTCGTGTACAACATGAACGTCATGATAAAGCATCATCGTTTACAAAAGAAGCATATAATAACAGATTTGGTCTTAATCAAGCGCGTTATGACAAATTAAAAGATAATGCAATCATTTTACATCCTGCCCCAGTTAATCGCGATGTTGAAATAGCAAGCGACCTCGTGGAAGCACCGAAAGCGAGAATCTTTAAACAAATGGAGAACGGTGTATATACTCGAATGAGTGTATTATCTCAAGTCATTGAAGGAAATTAGTAATAACGTGTAATAAGAATAAGAAAATTGTAAAATAAACATAAATCATATTTCAAGGAGTGCATATAATGTCAACATTACTTAGAGGTGGCAAAATATTAATCAATGGTGAATTAACAGAGCGAGATATTAGAATTGAAGATGGAAAGATTACTGAAATCGGTGAAAAACTAAATGTCTATAATTCAGAAATTATCGATCTAAACGGACAGTTTGTATCTCAAGGTTTTGTCGATGTGCACGTTCATTTACGTGAACCAGGTGGCGAACATAAAGAAACGATTGAAACAGGTACAAAAGCTGCAGCACGTGGGGGATTCACAACTGTATGCCCGATGCCGAATACGCGTCCAGTACCAGATTCAGTAGAAAACCTGGACGCATTAAACGCTTCAATTGAAAAGAATGCGAAAGTTCGTGTATTACCATATGCTTCTATCTCAGTGCGACAAAAAGGTGAAGAACTTGTTGATTTTAAAGCATTAAAAGAACATGGTGCATTCGCTTTTACAGATGATGGTGTCGGCGTACAAACTGCTTCAGTAATGTATGAAGCGATGCAACAAGCAGCAGCACTTGATATGGCGATTGTTGCACATTGTGAAGATAATTCACTGATTTATGGCGGTGCGATGCATGAGGGTAAAGTGAGTAAAGCATTAAATATTCCTGGAATCCCTTCAATT
Organism: Macrococcus epidermidis; assembly: GCF_024205965.1. Lineage (NCBI taxonomy): Bacteria > Bacillati > Bacillota > Bacilli > Caryophanales > Staphylococcaceae > Macrococcus > Macrococcus epidermidis. The sequence continues at coordinate 1,020,170 of NZ_CP073819.1, forward strand.
TGTGAAGCGGTTCAAATTGCTCGTGACGTGTTACTGGCAGAAGCAGCGAATTGTCATTATCATGTATGTCACGTGTCAAGCAAAGAAAGTGTCCGAGTTATACGTGATGCGAAACGTGCAGGTATTAAAGTCACTGCAGAAGTTACGCCACATCACTTATTATTGAATGAAGAAGTAATCACAAAAGATGACGCGATTCTTAAAATGAATCCGCCGTTACGTGCAAAAGAAGATCATGACGCGTTAATTGAAGCGTTATTAGATGGCACGATTGATTTTATCGCAACAGATCACGCCCCACACGCTGCTGATGAAAAAGCACAACCGATGACGAAAGCACCTTTTGGTATCGTTGGTAGTGAAACAGCATTCCCGTTATTATATACAAAATTCGTTAAAAACGGGGACTGGTCATTACAACAATTAGTTGATTATTTAGCAGTAAAACCTGGTAAAGTATTTAACTTACCATATGGCAAACCATTAGAAGTTGGTGGTATTGCAGATATTACAGTAATTGATTTAGAACAAGAATATGAAATCAAAGCTGAGGATTTCTTATCAAAATCAAGTAACACACCATTTATCGGCGAAAAAGTATTCGGTAACGTAACGAAGACATTTGTAGAAGGTCAATTAGCTTATGAGGGGGCACACCATGCGTAATAAAAAATATTTAGTATTAGAAGACGGTACAGTATTTAATGGCTATGCATTTGGTAGCGATAAAGAAGTAGTTGGAGAAATCGTATTTAACACTGCGATGACAGGTTATCAGGAAACATTGTCTGATCCATCTTATACAGGACAGATTATTACATTCACTTATCCGTTAATCGGCAACTATGGTATTAACAGAGATGACTTTGAAACATTAAATCCATCTTTAAAGGCGATGGCTATTCGTGAATTATGTGATTTTCCAAGTAACTTTAGAAATACTGCAAGCCTTGATGAAACATTAAAAAGTTATGATGTGCCTGGTATTGACGGTGTTGATACACGTCAATTAACTCGAATCATTAGACAGCATGGTGTCTTACGTGCTGCACTTATCAATGATGCTTCTAAAGTTGATGCAACGATTGCATCATTAAAAACAACTGAGTTACCTACAGATGAAGTCGCACAAGTCTCTACAAAAACACCATACATCTCAACAGGTAGTGACTTACGTGTTGTACTGATTGACTTTGGTAAAAAAGAAAATATCGTTCGAGAATTAAACTTACGTGGTTGTGATGTGACTGTAATGCCTTACACTACTACTGCTGAAGAAATCTTACGTGTACAACCGGATGGCGTAATGCTTTCAAACGGACCAGGTAATCCAGAAGTTGTGACTGAAGGCATTGAAATGATTAAAGGAATTTTAGGAAAAGTACCATTCTTCGGTATTTGTTTAGGACATCAATTATTCAGCTTAGCGTGTGGCGCAACGACTTTTAAATTAAAATTCGGTCACCGAGGCGCGAACCACCCAGTTAAAAACTTAGCAACAGGTAAGATTGAAATCACGTCACAAAACCATGGCTATGCAGTTGACACAGATTCGATTGCAAACACAGATTTAGAAATTACACACATTGCATTAAATGACGGTACAGTTGAAGGTGTCAAACATAAAAAATTACCAGCATTTTCAGTACAATATCACCCTGAAGCATCTCCAGGGCCACATGATCCGAACTACTTATTTGATGAATTTATTGATTTAATGACTAACTTTAAGGAGCGTGCAAAATAATGCCTAAACGTAATGATATTAAAACAATTCTAGTGATTGGATCAGGTCCAATTATTATCGGCCAAGCAGCAGAATTTGACTACGCCGGCACACAAGCATGTCTTGCCTTAAAAGAAGAAGGATACAAAGTTATTCTTGTGAACTCAAATCCAGCAACCATCATGACAGATACAGAAATTGCAGATAAAGTTTACATCGAACCATTAACATTAGATTTCGTTGCGCGTATTATCCGTAAAGAACAACCCGACGCATTACTGCCGACTTTAGGTGGACAAACAGGTTTAAATATGGCTGTTCAATTAGAAGAAGCGGGTATCTTAAAAGAAAACAACGTTAAACTATTAGGAACAGAATTATCTTCTATCAACCAGGCAGAAGATAGAGACTTATTCAGAAGCTTAATGTACGAATTAGATGTTCCGGTTCCTGAAAGTGATATCGTGAATACGGTTGAACAGGCAGTTGATTTTGCAAATGAAATTGGTTACCCAGTAATTGTACGCCCGGCATTTACGATGGGTGGTACAGGTGGCGGTATTTGTCACGATGAGAGAGAATTAATTGAAATCGTAACGAATGGTTTGAAATATTCACCCGTTACACAATGTTTAATTGAAAAATCAATCGCAGGTTATAAAGAAATTGAGTACGAAGTAATGAGAGACTCAAATGATAATGCAATCGTAGTTTGTAATATGGAAAACATTGATCCAGTCGGTATTCACACAGGGGATTCAATCGTAGTAGCACCTTCACAAACATTAAGCGACAAAGAATATCACATGTTACGTGACGTATCATTAAGAATCATTCGTGCGTTAAAAATTGAAGGTGGATGTAACGTACAGTTAGCATTAGATCCACATTCATTTAATTACTATATTATCGAAGTTAATCCACGTGTATCTCGTTCGTCAGCTTTAGCTTCAAAAGCAACAGGATATCCAATTGCAAAGCTTGCAGCGAAGATAGCGGTAGGTCTAACATTAGATGAAATGTTAAATCCGGTAACAGGTATAAGCTATGCAGCATTTGAACCAGCGCTTGACTATGTTGTATCTAAAATTCCACGTTTCCCGTTTGATAAATTTGAAAAAGGTGAGCGTGTACTCGGAACACAAATGAAAGCAACTGGTGAAGTCATGGCTATCGGACGTACATACGAAGAGTCATTATTAAAGGCAATTCGTTCTTTAGAATATGGTGTACACCATTTAGGATTACCGAACGGTGAAAACTTCGAATTAGATTTTATTGAAAAACGTATTAAAGAGCAAGATGATGAGCGTTTATTCTTTATTGGTGAAGCAATTCGTCGTGGCATTTCTTTAGATGATATTCATGAATGGACGAAGATTGATTACTTCTTCTTAAATAAATTCCAGCATATTATAGATATCGAGCATGACCTAAAAGAACATATTGGCGATATTGATCGTTTAGAATGGGCGAAAAAATATGGCTTTAGCGACCGTGTTATTGCACATCGCTGGAATATGACTGAACGTGAAATCTATGATTTAAGACAAGCTAATAATATCAATCCAGTATTTAAGATGGTTGATACATGTGCATCAGAATTTGAATCGAATACACCATACTTCTATGGTACATATGAAACTGAAAATGAATCTATCGTAAGTGATAAGAAGAAAGTCATCGTATTAGGATCTGGACCTATTCGTATCGGTCAAGGGGTAGAATTTGATTATGCGACAGTGCATGCTGTATGGGCAATTCGAGAAATGGGTTATGAAGCGATTATCATTAACAATAACCCTGAAACTGTGTCAACGGACTTCTCTATCTCAGACAAATTATACTTTGAACCATTAACTGAAGAAGATGTCATGAACATTATTAACCTTGAAAAACCTGAAGGTGTAGTCGTTCAGTTCGGTGGACAAACAGCAATCAACTTAGCAGAAAAATTAACGAAATACGGTGTAAAAGTATTAGGAACTTCTTTAGAAAATTTAGACCGTGCTGAAGACCGTAAAGAATTTGAAGCGTTAATGCAAAGAATTGAAATTCCTCAACCATTAGGTAAAACGGCAACATCTGTAGAAGAAGCGGTAGATAATGCTAACTTTATCGGTTATCCGGTACTCGTTCGTCCATCATATGTATTAGGTGGTCGTGCGATGGAAATCGTATATAATGAGCCTGAACTTGTGGATTATATGAATAGAGCGGTTAAAGCAAGTCCGGAACATCCGGTATTAATTGACCGTTACTTAACAGGTAAAGAAATTGAAGTGGATGCCATCTGTGATGGTAAGACAGTGGTGATTCCAGGTATTATGGAACACATTGAACGTGCTGGGGTTCACTCTGGTGATTCAATCGCAGTTTACCCACCACAAACATTAACTGAAAAACAAATCGATACGTTAGTAGACTACACGACACGCTTAGCGCATGGTTTAGAAATCGTAGGATTATTAAACATACAATTTGTTATTGCGGATGAAGAAGTTTATGTATTAGAAGTAAACCCACGTGCATCTCGTACAGTTCCATTCTTAAGTAAGATTACAGATGTTCCGATGGCAAATATCGCAATGAAAGGTATTTTAGGAGAGTCATTACTGGATAAAGGTTACACAGAAGGTTTAGTACCATTCAAAGATGGCGTATTCGTAAAAGCACCTGTATTTAGTTTCTCAAAACTTAAAAATGTTGATATTACATTAGGACCAGAGATGAAATCAACTGGTGAAGTGATGGGAAAAGATAAAACGCTTGAAAAAGCATTATACAAAGGATTAGTAGCAAGTGGATTACAGGTAAAAGATCATGGTACAGCGTTAATCACTGTAGCGGATAAAGACAAACAGGAAGCGCTAGGTCTTGCAAAACGATTACATGAAATTGGCTACCGTATTATGGCAACAAGTGGCACTGCTAAACTATTAAAAGAGAATAATATTCCGGCGGTAGAAGTAAGTAAGATAGGTACAGAATTTAACTTATTAGATGTTATTCGTGATGGACATGTTCAAATTGTTATTAACACAATGACAAATGGTAAGCAAACTGAACGTGATGGCTTCCAGATTAGACGTGATTCTGTTGATAATGGTGTACCATGCCTAACATCATTAGATACTGCACGTGCATTAATTGAAGTGATTGAGAGTATGACATTTAATATGAATCAAATGTAGGAGGGATCACAATGCAGGAAGAAATGAGAGTCGTTAGTCAACAAAGTATCGCAAAAAATATTTTTGAAATTGTACTTGAAGGTCAAATTACGAAAGAAATGACAACACCTGGACAGTTTGTTCATATTAGAATAGGGAATTCTTCTGAGTTTATGCTACGTCGTCCCATTTCTATTTGCGAAGTTGATCAATCTAAACATACATTAACTTGTTTATATCGTGCAGATGGTAAAGGTACTCAAGCATTATCACAATTAAAACAAGGTGATACTGTTGATATTCTCGCACCACTTGGACATGGTTTCCCTGTTGATGCAGCAGGAAATACTGCATTACTTATCGGCGGAGGTATAGGTGTTCCGCCTTTATATGAATTATCGAAACAATTAAATGCACGTGGTATTAAAACAATTCATGTATTAGGTTTCCAATCAAAAGAAGATATGTTTTACCTGGAGCAGTTTAGTGCTTTAGGTGAAACACATATCGCAACAGTCGATGGTTCTTTCGGTACGCAAGGATTTGTCACTGATGTTATTGAAGCATTACCTCAGACTTATGATACTTTTTATACATGTGGTCCAATTGTGATGATAAAAGCGATAGAAAACGCATTACCTGATACGCCAGGATATGTATCACTTGAAGAGCGAATGGGGTGCGGTATCGGTACATGTTATGCATGTGTATGCAAAGCTGATAATGAAGAAGGTTATGTAAAAATATGTACAGACGGTCCTGTATTTGAGAAAGGAGCGTTAGCCCTATGAGTCGATTAAATGTTAAATTACCAGGATTAGATTTAAAAAATCCGATTATGCCTGCTAGCGGCTGTTTCGCATTCGGAAAAGAATTTGCGAACTTTTATGATTTAAATGAACTAGGTGCCATAATGATAAAAGCTGCAACACCTGAGATGCGCTTTGGGAATCCAACACCACGTGTTGCTGAAACTTCAAGCGGTATGATCAATGCGATTGGGTTACAAAATCCTGGTGTTGACCATATTATTGCACATGAATTGAAATGGCTTGAACAATTTGAAACACCGATTATAGCAAATGTTGCGGGTTCAAAAGAAGAAGACTATGTTGAGGTTGCTGAAAAGATTTCACAATCACCAAATGTTAAAGCTTTAGAGTTGAATATCAGTTGTCCAAATGTAAAAGAGGGTGGTATACAGTTCGGAACAGACCCAAAAACTGCAGCTGAATTAACACGAAAAGTTAAAGCAGTCTCTCATGTACCCGTATATGTTAAATTATCACCGAACGTTACGAATATCGTAGAAATGGCAGTAGCTGTTGCTGAATATGCTGATGGTATTACTATGATAAATACACTTGTTGGTCTTCGTATCAATGAAAAAACAGGTGCTCCGATTATTGCCAATGTTGTCGGAGGACTGAGTGGACCTGCAGTCAAACCGGTAGCAATGCGTATGGTTTATGAGGTGCGTAAAGCCTTACCTGAATTCCCGATTATTGCAATGGGTGGCGTTACTGATGCACAGGATGTAATTGATTTTATTTCTGTAGGTGCTGATGCTGTTGCAGTAGGTACAGCAAACTTCCAGAATCCTAATGTATGTATAGATATCATTAACAATTTACCAGATTATTTAGATAAACTTGGTGTAAACCATATTCATGAATTAAAAAATAGAACGCATCAATTACTGGAGGCAAAATAAATGTTTCATAAACCGATTATTGCATTAGATTTTAAAAATATGGATGAAGTAAATGCATTTTTAAAACCATTTGATGAACCGTTATTTGTGAAAGTCGGTATGGAATTATTTATGCAGAATGGACCGGAAATTGTGAAAGTGATTCGTAGTCAAGGCCATGAAATATTTTTAGACCTAAAACTTTATGATATACCTAATACCGTGCGTCAAGCCATGTTAGGCTTAGGAAAGCTAGATATACAATTGGTGAATGTGCACGCTGCAGGCGGAAGAAAGATGATGCAGGAAGCGATGAATGGATTGCGTGATGCAGGAAGTGAAGCGAAATTAATAGCTGTAACGCAATTGACAAGTACATCGGAAGCAGTAATGCAAAATGAACAAGGTATACCGCTAACAATTGATGAATGCATATTAAATTACGCAACATTAACCCGTGATGCTGGTCTTGATGGTGTTGTATGTTCTGCTAATGAAAGTAAAATGTTAAGAGATGCTTTAGGTGAAGACTTTTTAAAAGTAACTCCAGGGATTAGAACATTAGCTGATGCTGTTGGAGATCAAGTGCGAGTGGCGACACCGGAATTCGCTAAAGAGAATGGTTCAACGCATATTGTAGTTGGTAGATCAATCACTCAAGACGATAATCCTGTAGAAAAATATTATTCAATAAAGAAAGCGTGGGAAAATCATGTTAAGTAAAAATATAGCGAAATCATTATTAGAAATTGGAGCAGTATCTTTACAACCAAATGATCCATTTACATGGTCATCAGGAATTAAAAGTCCGATTTATTGTGATAACCGTTTAACGATGAGTTACCCTGAAGTCAGAGATGAAATTGCTGAAGGTATAAAAACATTGATCGAAGAACACTTCAGCGATGTAGAAGTTTTAGCCGGAACTGCAACAGCTGGTATTCCCCATGCTGCTTTTGTTGCTCAAAAGATGAACTTACCGATGAGCTATGTACGTTCTTCAAGTAAGAAACATGGAAAAGGCAATCAGATTGAAGGACAAGTTGATCGTGGGCAGAAAGTCGTTGTTGTAGAAGATTTAATTTCTACTGGTGGATCAGCAATCGATGCTGCTGATGCTTTAAAAGCGCATGGTGCTGAAGTTTTAGGGATTGTAGCGATATTTAGCTATCAGTTATCTAAAGGTAAAGAACGTTTAGCTGAGAGTGGTTATGAATATTACACATTAAGTGATTTTGATACGTTAATTCAAGTCGCAAAAGAAATGAACAAAATTGAAGCAAGTGATATTGACGGCTTAACAGAATGGCGTGACACTTTATAATGTTAAAAAAAACTGTTTAATGTATACTTACATTAAACAGTTTTTTTATGAGGTGAAGATTTTGGCAGACAAATGGGGACATATTAATAAATTTATAAAGAATCCAACACCTGTGGCTGGGAAAAAAAGAATAGACACTGAAATAAAGGATAATGAAAAATTTTCTAAAAATAAATTGATTGCGCAAGTCAAACGACCTATTAAAGAGTTTGATTACCAAATCGACTCTTTCTTTAACTATGTTTATAGAACAATCGCAATGCCGATTAAAATTATTGATAATCCAAAAAGCAGTAAATATTTTTTCTTTGCAGTACTGAACTTTATCGTCTATTTACTGCTAATATTTGCACTAGGTGCATTTCATTCTACGCAATTTAATTTTGAATCAGGACTAAGAATGACTGTAAGTGGGGCTATTTTCTCGTTAATTTCAATATTTATTACTTTTCTTATTCAAATGGTGGCATTGAATCGTACGAATAATTTCTATAAAGTTTTTGTTGATTCAATCAGTTATTACACAATATATAATCTATTTGTCATATTTGAGCTCATCGCTTTATATTTTTCACCAGAAACAGTGATGCTTTTTTACATTATTCGTTTTTTAATTATCATGACAATTCCATTTAAGCTTTTTGTAACATATCGTGAAATGAATGACCTAAAAATGGATGTCTTTCCTCTACATATTACTTTTATCATTATCATGGTAATCTATATCTTTATATCTAAAGATATAGAGTGGTTAAACTTCTTTAAGTTTGAACCTACGAAATAAAGAGGGTGAGACATAAGTCTTAGCCCTCTTCTGTTTAACAGCTTAAACGGCGGCACAGCAGTTGCCACTACGACAAAAACCGAACAAAAACTATAAATCAAAGAGCGATTTATTAGTTTTGTTCGGTTTTTGCTTGTGGCAGAACACTACTGTCCCAGCCTCTTTATTTTTAAATGTATTACTTATCAAATATTTCATTGTTAATTTTTTCAGCAATGGTATCAATATCGTCTGTAATCATTGATACATATAATTTAATTTTAGGTTCAGTTCCAGATGGGCGTAGTGCAATCCATCCTTCTTCAAAGTAGAACTTTAATACATTTGCTGGCGGTAATTCTAATTTCGTGATACCTTCTGCGGTAGTGCTTGTCTGCGCTAAGAAATCTTCAGTTTTAATCACTTTATATCCAGCAATTTCAGAAGGTATATTTTGTCTGTTTTCACTCATGATTGTATCAATCTTGCCTTTACCTTCTTGGCCTTCAAATGTATGTGAGAATAATTTTTCCTGATAGTTGCCATATTTAGCATATATCTCACTCATTGCATCAACAATTGTTTTACCTTCATTTTTTAGTTCGCTCGCATGTTTAATAATCAATGGAACGATTTGTACTGCATCTTTATCACGTACGAAAGGTCCAGCCATATATCCGTAACTTTCTTCATATCCAAAGATATAATTATAATCTTTATTTGCTTCAAAAGAAGCAATTTTTTCTGCGATAAATTTAAAGCCAGTCAACACATCAAACATTTTCACATTATTTTGTTCTGCAATGACTTTACCTAATTCACTTGTCACAATAGACTTTACTGCTGCACGATTTTTAGTGTCTTGTGTTGATTGAATTCTATAATTTAGAAGTAATGCACCAATTTGATTACCATTAAAATAGTGGAATTCTCCATCAACTTGAGCAACAATACCCATTCTATCAGCATCTGGATCCGTCGCAATCAGTAAATCAGCGTTGCTTTTTTTAGCATACTCAATGGCCATATCAAAAGCATCGTGATCTTCCGGGTTTGCAGATTTTACAGAAGAGAAATCTGCATCTGGTACAGCCTGTTCTTTTACGACTTCATATTGTGTGAAGTTCAGTGCATCTAAAATCTCAGGCACGATCGGAACGCTTGTCCCATGTAAACTCGTAAATACAACCTTTAAGTCTGAAGCTGGGATACTTTCAACTAAATTAAATACTTCCTGTTTATATGATTCAATAACGTTTGTTTCTACGTATTCAATTAAACCTTTATTAATTAATTCGTCTTTAGCTTCAGATTGTAAATTGAATACATCATCAATCTTATCAATAAATTCACTTACTTTTGCAGCACCTTCTAATGCTAACTGACCGCCATCCGGCCCATAAATCTTGATACCGTTGTATTCTGGAGGATTATGACTAGCAGTAATCATCACACCTGCATCTGTTTTAAGGTGTCTTACACAGTAAGAAAGTTCAGGTGTCGTATGATAACGATCAAACATGAATGTTTTCACGCCATAACTACCAAGTACGCATGCAATCACATCACAAAATTCAGGCGAAAAATGACGTGTATCATAAGCGATAACGACAGTAGCATCCTTTTTCACCTCATTTAAATATTTTGCAAGCCCTGTAGCAACTTTTTGAACTGTGTATTTATTTAATCGATTCGGACCTAGACCGATTTTCCCACGGATACCTGCTGTACCGAATGCAAGTGCACCTACATAGCCATCTTCTTTTAATGCTTCAGAAGTGGCCGAATAAACTTCTTGTGTAATTAAACTGTTTTCAATATTTGATTCCCATAAATCACGAACTGACATGTGCTTCCATCTCCTTAATAATCATCATATTTTAATTAAAACAGGTAATGATATCGTTTACAATTAATTTCTATTGGACTTTTCCCTATAATTTCTTTTTTAATACAACATATTCAAAAGGACTGAGGTCGTAAAAGTTTTTAATTGCAATGTCCTCATTATAGTTCGAAAGGATGACCTTAAATTCACCCATTCTTGGTAGGTTGACGATGTGATGTAATGGTGTTGGATTAAAAAGTAAAATGAGTTCGGACTTTGAATCAAATAATAAAATACCGAGCAAAGGATGTTCTAATTCAAAGGGGATAATGCGTTTATTGATTTTATCGATATTTTTAGATCTAAAAATGCGATGTTCATTTCTAATTTGAATGGCTCTTTTTATCAGATTGATATCTTTTTTGTATTTTATGCGTCGATTCCAGTCAATACGGTTGATGAAGTCACTTAAATTATACGTATTTCCATGGCCATATTTAGTTCTGTAAAATTCCTGGCCGGCATGAAGAAACGGAGTACCCAGTGATAAAATTGTAAAGACGGTTGCTAACTGATGGATCATATTTTTTTCTGCTAAAGATTTGTTACTTGTATAGTTGATGCGATCAAATAATGTATGATTATCATGAACTTCTACATAGTTCACAGTTTGGTTCACAGGTAACTCGCCTTTGCGTCCAATAAATATATTGAACATTTTTTCATAATACCTGCCACCACCATTAAAATATCCTCGATCCATCAAATTAAAGTTATTACCTTTTAATGTATCTCTAAAATAATCATTGAAAAAATGTATCTCTGGAAGTTTATATGCGTTTTCGTGTGTTGTTTTAAGTTCTTTCGGAAGTGCTGTAGCGAGATCCCAGCCTTCACCAAGTAAAAATGCATTTGGATTATCCTGCATGACAACAGATTTAATTTCATGCATAGTATCAATATCAATCGTTCCCATTAAATCAAATCGAAACCCATCAATTTTAAATTCATGGATGTAGTATTTAATCGTATCAACAAAGAACTTACGCATCATTATACGTTCTGTCTTTGTGTCATTACCGACGCCTGTTCCGTTACTTAATACACCGTCCTCATGATATCTAAAGTAATATCCTGGCACGAGTTTATCAAAACTTGAATTCGGCATATAGAATACATGGTTAAATACTACGTCTAAAATGACGCCAATACCTTTTTCATGAAATGCATGGACAACATGTTTTAATTCCTGAATTCTTTTTGCGGCATTAGTAGGTTGTACTGAATAACTGCCATCGATTGTCTGAAAATATTCAGGATCATAGCCCCAGTTATATGCTTTTTCAAATTCCACATCGTCAACACGCGCAAAATCATTGATAGGTAATAATTCTACATGCGTAATACCTAATTGAGTCAAGTAATCAAACCCTGTTGATTCACCTGTTGCAGTCGTTGTATGGGGTTCGACTAATCCAAGTAATTTACCTTTTTTCTCTGGAGAAACCCCACTATTAGGATGCATCGTAAAATCTCTTACATGTACTTCATAAATAAGTGCATCTTTCTGCATTGTTTCAGGTCGTGATAGGTCATTGAAACCGTCGATGTTCGTTTTATTAAAATCGATAACGACAGATTCAGTAGCATTCAATGTCAAACCTTTAGAGTATGGATCATTTACCTGAATCCATTGGTGGTTAATATATGCATCATAATGATAACTTTGGAGATGGTAATTTCCATATAAAGTGATACGGTGTGTACCATCTTTTAATTTCTCCATCGTATGACTCTTATCATTAATATTGAGCTTAATCACTTTTGCAACTGGCGACCACACTGTAAATGTTGTTTTATTGTCACGAACAATTGCACCAAACTCATGTTCGTGGGCATCAAACATTTGTTCAAACGTATCCGTTTGGGTAACTTTACCTAAGATTACAGGTATTTTTAACTGTTTGATATGAATAAAAAATTTATCTGAAATATCTATGGGTCTATCTGTTTTAAACTTATAGTAAGAATGATTTTCAAAATGATTCGTTTCAATTAAATCGAGATTATGTACAAATTTATTGCTGACAAGTTGAATCGTCTTAAAATAGTTTTGTGGATTTTCGACTAAATCATAATGTAACGTGATAATCTGAAAATCATCAATATATGCTGTGCTCATAACAACCTCCTGATACGATTATTATATCGAGTTTTTCAGATATTAGTAAATAAAATGATATTATTATTAAAATTATGATGACAGATGTATACTAATAATATATAAGCATTTGTGTTATAAATTTTATTATGGTTAACGCCATACAAGTTAACACGATTGTAATGATTTCTTTGGGTTAATTTACACTAATTGACGTAATATTTACAAAATTATCATATAATAAAAGATAGAGAATAGAAGTGGTAAGGGGTGAGGGCATGATAACAGATTTAGACAAATATTTATTTCACCAGGGAACACACTATCAATCTTATTCGTTTTTAGGTGCACATTATAAACCGGAGACTAAAGAAACGACATTTAGTGTCTGGGCACCAAATGCTTTAGAAGTATCAGTTGCATTAGATGAAAATAATTGGACAGGGAATCATTTTAATCTAACTCGAGTTGAGGATAGTGGTATTTATTCAGGAACGTTCAAAGTACAGGAGAATACCGCATATAAATACAAAATAACACCTCGGAATGGAGAACCGTTTTTAAAAGCGGATCCTTATGCATTTTATGCAGAGAAACGACCACTTACAGCTTCAATCGTTCGTGATATTGATTATAATTGGCAGGATAAGCAATGGATGAATAAACGTAAGCAATATAATCATCTATCTTCTCCGATGAATATTTATGAAGTGCATCTCGGAACATGGAAAAAGCATAATGCTGAGCGAACACCAGAAGATACGATAGATACTTATACCGATAAAACGCACTTTTCATATATTGAAATGGCAGAAAAGCTCGTTCCATATTTAGTTAAAATGGGTTATACACATGTTGAACTGATGCCGATAACTGAACATCCTTTTGATTTAAGCTGGGGCTATCAGGTAACTGGATATTATGCACCGACTTCAAGATTTGGCACACCTCAGGATTTTAAATATTTTATCGATCAATGTCACCAGCATAATATCGGTGTCATTCTTGATTGGGTACCCGCACACTTTTGTAAGGATGAACATGGATTACGCATGTTTGATGGTACACCATTATTTGAATATCAGGATATGTACCGCGCTGAAAAGCGTAGTTGGGGCACATTAACTTTTGATTTTGGTCGTACAGAAGTTCAGAGCTTTTTAATTTCAAATGCTATTTTCTGGTTGACGGAATATCATATTGATGGTTTAAGAGTTGATGCAGTGCATAGTATGACAGACCTCAATTTTGAGAACCATGAAGATTATGAAAAGATTTATAACGATGAAGGAACAAATGAACATAAAGAAGCGGTAGCTTTTATAAAGAAATTAAATGATGAAATCCATAAAGCTGTACCACATGCAATTATGATAGCAGAAGATTCTTCAGATATTACGTCTATTACAACACCAGTTAAAGATGGCGGATTTGGGTTTGATTATAAATGGGATCTCGGATTTATGCATGACACATTAGATTATTTAAAAGTAGCTCCGGAAGACAGACAAAGCCATCATAATCATCTCAATTTTCCGATGATGTATCGATATAATGAACATTATATATTGCCTTTTTCACATGATGAAGTTGTTCATGGTAAATTATCAATGCTTGATAAAATGCCAGGTGATGAATGGAGAAAGTTTGCACAATATAGATTATTGTATGGCTATCAATTGACACAACCAGGAAAGAAACTAAATTTTATGGGTAGTGAAATAGGAATGTATGCTGAATGGAAAGATAAAGAACAAGTTGACTGGTTCCTGCTCGATTATCCAGTACATAGCGGCTTACAACGTTTCATAAAAGATTTTAATAAATTGTATTTAAGAGAAAAAGCATTATTTGAACAGGATTATAGTCACGATGGTTTCCAATGGATTGATGCAGATAATAATGAGCAGCGTTTATTAAGTTATATCCGTCGGGCAAAAGATGGTACTGAACTCATCGTACTATTAAATTTCTCACCTGAAGTGTACTATGATTTCAAAGTTGGTGTGTCACAACCAGGAAAATATCGTGAGTTATTTAATTCAGATGCTAAGCAATATGGCGGATCAAATCAGATAATATCAAAATATTTATTTAGTAATCCAAACCCTATGCATGGTTTAAATTATTCGATACAAGGGAAAATACCACCATTAGGTTTTGTTATTTATAAGAAAGTTAAAGAGCGAAAAAATTTATCTAAGTAAAGGATTTTTTGCAAGAAAACTATAAATAATTTAAGAATAGGGGATTTCAAAATGGCTAAAGAAATTGTTGGTATGTTATTAGCAGGTGGTAAAGGTACAAGGTTAGGTCAATTAACAAAAAATGTGGCAAAACCAGCAGTACCTTTCGGTGGGAAATATAGAATCATTGATTTTACATTAAGTAATTTAACGAACTCAAATATTAATACAGTAGGTGTACTCGTGCAATATGCACCTTTAATGTTAAATCGCCATATTGGTATGGGTAAACCGTGGTCTCTTGATAAACTTGATGGTGGTGTTACAGTTCTTGCACCGTTTGCTAATCAGACTGGTGCTTCATGGTTTGAAGGAACAGCTGATGCAATTACAAAAAATATTCATTTTATCGATCAATATGATCCGGAATATTTATTAATATTATCAGGAGATCATATTTATCAAATGGACTATCAGGCAATGCTTGATCATCATAAAGAAAAGTATGCAGACGCGACGATTTCTGTAATCGAAGTACCTTTTGAAGAAGCAAGTCGATTCGGTATTTTAAACACGGAAGATGATCTTAAAATTTATGAGTTTGATGAGAAACCAGCAGTTCCTAAAAATAATCTAGCTTCTATGGGCATTTATATCTTTAACTGGAAAGTATTACGTGAATATTTAGTTGAAGACGAAAAAGATACACAATCTGAACATGATTTCGGGAATGATATCATTCCAAAAATGTTAGCGGATAATAAATTATTATATGCTTATCGTTTTGATGGATACTGGAAAGATGTAGGGACAATTCAGTCTTATTGGGAAGCTAATATGGATTTATTAAATGAAGATTTATCTGAATTATTAAATAGTAAAACATGGCCAACATTTTCTCATGAAGCTAATTTACCACCTCAATTTATCGGTAGTGAGGCTAATATAACTGATTCATTAATTTGTCCTGGATCTTTTATCTTTGGTCACGTTGAACACTCCGTTTTATTTAGTGAAGTAACGGTTGGTAATGGTACTTTCATTAAAGACTCTATTATTCACCCTAAAACAGTAATCGGTGAAAACTGTAAAATTGATAAGGCGATTATCATGGATAAAATAAATATTCCTGATGGCACTGTAATAGATGGCAATACTAGTGAAGAACCAATTGTAGTTGGACCAGATAATTTAAGCAAGTTCACAGGGGGTACGAAATAATGAGATCATTAATGGGATTAATCAATATCGAAAATGAACATGATTTTTTAGAAGAATTAACTTATTTTAGAAATGGTGCAAGTGTTCCATTTGCAGGACGTTATCGTCTTGTGGATTTTAGTTTATCGAATATGGTAAATAGCGGTGCAAATGAAGTTGCTCTATTTGTTAATCAGAAATATCGTTCATTAATGGATCATCTGGAAAATGGTGATAACTTTGGATTAGATGATAGACAATCTCGTTTATTCGTTTTACCTCCTGATTGGCATGATCCGACAGATATTTCTCGTGGTGACTTGCGTCATTTCCATAATAACCGTGATTTCTTTACAAGATCAAAAGCAACAGATGTTATTATTTCAGGGTCACAATTTATTGCCAATACGGATTATAAAGAAGCTTTTAAACATCATATTGAAAGTGATGCTGATATTACACTGATTACAGAACAAAAAGAGCACTTGGAAGAAATGCATCAACCATTGTTACGCGTCAATACAGATGGCGATCGTGTTACATTTTTAAATCATGATCAGGAAAATCATCATATTTTTACAGGTACTTATATCGTGAAGAAAGATAAATTGTTTGAAATTATGGATTTCTGTATTCAAAATTATAAAGATAGTTTCTTTGTTCAAGGTATTCAGGAGCGTATGCATGAATTAAATATTATGTTTTTTGATATTGAAGAGACAACAATGTATATCAATTCTTTAAAAGCATTTTACAAGTGTAATCTTGATATATTAGATCCTGATAAATATAAGAAAATATTTATGAAAGAAAACCGTATCAAAACTAAGATTTCTAATCAACCACCTACAAAGTATAAAGATGGCTGTATCGTTAAAAATTCAACTGTTGCTAACGGGTGTGTGATTGAAGGCCATGTTGAAAATAGTATCTTATATCGTGGTGTAGAAGTTGAAAAAGGTGCAGTGATTAAAAATTCAATTATAATGACAAATTGCTGTATTCATAAAGATGCTTACATTGAAAATGTAATACTTGATAAGGATGTTACGGTTAATGAACATCAAAAGTTAATTGGATCGACAGATAAACCATTTGTAGTTGCCAAACGACAAACAATTTAACAGAAAGTTGGAAGATAATAATGAAAAAAGTATTGTTTGTGGCCTCAGAATGTACACCATTCTTTAAATCTGGAGGACTTGCCGATGTAATTGGTAGTCTTCCAAAATATTTAAATCAAACGAATCAATGTGAAGTTCGTGTCATTTTACCGATGTATGCAAGCTTGAAAAAAGAGTATCGAGACATGCTAGAAGAAGAAATGGTTTACCAGACACCTGTTGGCTGGCGTTTTCAATATACACGTATCTTATCTTTAGAATTAGAAGGCATTAAGTATTACTTTGTTGATAATTTACAGTATTTCGGTCGTGATGGTATGTATGGATATGAAGATGACTGTGAAAGATTTGTATTCTTTTCAAATGCAGTAATAGAATTTATCTATCGCAGTGATTATAAACCTGATGTATTACACGGACATGACTGGCAAGCAGGTGCAGCTGTAGCAATTTGTAACATTAAACGACCGGTAGAAGGTATTAAGACTGTATTTACCATCCATAATATTAAATATCAAGGTTTACTGATGTACGATGCTTTTGAAGATGTGTTTAACTTAGATAGAACACATTTTGCAGGCTTTGAATGGAACGGTATGTTAAATTTACTTAAAGCTGGTATCTTCCATGCAGATAAGATTACAACGGTTTCTCCAAGCTATGCTGATGAAATAAAGACACCTTATTACGGAGAAGGTTTAGAAGATTTGCTGAATATGCGTCACCATGATTTAATAGGTATTGTGAATGGCATTGATGTTGATGATTATCATTCAATGAAAGATCCGTCAATACCGGTTAATTTCAAAAGTTCAATTCCTAAAAAACAAGAGAATAAGACAATTTTACAAGAGAAAATTAATTTACCAGTCAATAAAGATATCCCTATGTACGCGGTTATTACAAGAATGGTTGAACAAAAGGGACTCGATCTTGTTATGCGTATATTAGAAGAATTTGTTCAGCAAGATGTTCAAATTGTTATTTTAGGTAATGGTGATTATCGATATGAACAATATTTCCATTATTTAAGCGATAAGTATCCTGATAAAGTGAGTTTACATCTTGGATTTAATGAAGCATTTTCAAGAGAAATTTATGCTGCAAGTGATTTCTTTATTATGCCATCATTATTCGAACCATGTGGGTTAAGTCAGTTGATAGCACTTCAGTATAAATCAATACCAATTGTTAGAGAAACAGGTGGATTAAAAGATACTGTTATGCCATTTAATTATGTGACACATGAGGGTACTGGTTTAAGTTTCGCTAATTATAATGCACATGAATTACTGGACCGATTATATGCTTCATTAGCAATTTATAGAAATAAAGAAGAGTACAAATCATTAATTAAGAATATTGCCAAAGTAAATCATAGCTGGGATGCTTCAGCTCAAAAATATCTAGAGATCTATTAAGGAGACTTCAATGAAAACTTATTCAAAAACAGAATTCCGTGAACGCCTGGAGATGAAATTAACGAACAAAAGAAATACAACATTAGAAGATACGACTGATACAGATTTATTCTATGCGATTTGTTCAATTTTAAAAGATGAAATCAACCAAGCGAGTGTTGAAACGAAAAAAACTAATATAGAAAGAAAAAAACGTCAAATCAACTATTTATCTATGGAATTTTTAATTGGTCGTTTAATTGAAAGTAACTTACTAAATGCAGGATTGTTAGATGTTTGTAACGAAGTATTAACTGAATTAGGAAGAGATCCTAAAAAAGTATATAGTGAAGAAAATGATGCTGGACTTGGTAATGGTGGATTAGGACGACTTGCAGCCTGTTTCTTAGATTCTATCGCGAGTCTTGGTTATTTAGGTAATGGTTTCGGTATTCGTTATCGTTATGGATTATTTGAGCAACGCATCGTCAATGGTACGCAAATTGAATTACCAGATAACTGGTTACAAGAAGTATATCCTTGGGAAACACGTAAAATAGATGAAGCGGTGCATGTTAACTTCGGTGGTGAAGTATCAAGTGAAGTCGATGAGCAAGGTAATTTTAAATTCACGTATCACAATCAGGAAACAGTATTAGCTGTCCCATATGATGTGGGTGTAGTGGGATATGACAATGACGTTGTGAACCAGTTAAGATTGTGGAGCGCTGAATTACCATCAGACATCATCGATCATGGCAATTATAAAAATAGATTAGAACATATGCAGAATGTTGAACGTATCTCAGGATTCTTATATCCGGATGATTCGACTGAAGAAAGTCGTTTCCTGCGTCTAAAACAACAATATTTCTTAGTATCATCAACGATTCAGACATTAATTAAGCAATTTAAAGAAAAATATGATTTACCTGTGACGCAGTTCCATGAATATCATTGTATTCAAATTAATGATACGCATCCTACTTTCGGTATCCCTGAACTCATGCGTATTCTAATGGATGAAGAAGGATTAGGTTGGGATGAAGCCTGGTCGATTGTTACTAAGACATTTGCTTATACCAACCATACAATCATGCAGGAAGCATTAGAAAAATGGCCAGTAAGTCAAGTTCAAAAGGTAAATCCAAGAATCTTTATGATTATTAATGAAATTAATGAAAGATTCTGTCGTGAAGTATATGAGAAACATCCAGAAATGCGCGATAAAATAGCTGATTTAGCAGTAATTAGTAATGATGTCGTGCATATGAGTAAGTTAGCTATCGTGGGTTCGTTCTCAGTAAATGGTGTTGCAGCACTTCATTCTGAAATTATTAAAGATCATACATTTAATGATTTCTATAAGATACAACCTGAAAAATTCAATAATAAAACAAATGGTATTACGCACCGTCGTTGGTTAATGACAGCAAACCCTGGTTTAACACATTTGATCAATGAAGCAATAGGTGATGCTTGGCATAAATCACCACAGGAATTAACACAGTTAATGCGTTATTATAATGATGAATCATTCTTAAATAAATTAGCTGATGTAAAGTTAGAGAATAAGCGCGTATTAAAAGAAGTGATCTATCAAAAGACTGGTATCGAAGTTGATGAAAATTCAGTATTTGATGTACAGGTTAAACGCCTGCACGAATATAAACGTCAATTGCTGAATGTATTACACATTATTTATCTATATAATGAAATTAAACGCAAGCCATCAATTAAAATACAGCCAAGAACATTTATCTTTGGCGCGAAGGCCGCACCAAGTTATCATATTGCAAAAGAAATTATTAAGTTAATTCATTCTGTAGCACAAGTAGTCAATAATGATGCTGATGTAGATAACAGAATTAAAGTAGTATTTTTAGAGAACTATAATGTAACACTTGCAGAAGATATTATGCCAGCTGCTGAAATCTCTGAACAAATATCTACAGCATCTATGGAAGCATCTGGAACTGGTAATATGAAGATGATGATGAATGGTGCTGTAACACTTGGAACAATGGATGGTGCGAATGTTGAAATCGCTGAATTAGTAGGTAAGGAAAATATCTTTATCTTTGGATTAAGTTCAGAAGAAGTGATTAACTACCAGAACAATGGTGGTTATCAGGCGGAAGCTATCTATCAAACAGATGGACGTGTTAAAGGTGCGATGGATGCACTTAAAAACGAACAGTTTGGCCGTGACTTTGCATTTAACGATTTATATTATCATGTACTTACAAATAATGATCCATATTTCTTATTAAAAGACTTTAATTCTTATGTAGATATTCACTTAACTGCGATGGCAACATATCAGGATAAGAAGAAATGGAATCAAATGAGCTTGATGAATATTCTGAAATCAGGGCAATTCTCAAGTGATAGAACAATCCAGCAATATGCAACTGATATCTGGAAATTAGTATAAGATTGGTGAAGCCAAACCTAGTGATAGGATTGGCTTTTTTATTTGCTGGCAGAGATTTAGCGGAATCGAGGGTATGAAGAGTGCGATACCGCTAGAGGTAGTGAGTAATAGCGGAATCACTAACTAAAATACACAATATCGCTATTACTTTCGCTATAAATCCATTCTCTGATAATATATAATATAAATAAATGGAAGGAGTGGATAAAATGACTAAACATATCATGAGTGTCAATACATCGATGTCTTTATATCGATCAACTTTAGTACCAGGTAAATTAAATTTATATGATGACGTCATAACTTTTGAAGCACAGGGTCCCTTGTCAGGAACTGAAGTAAAGGATACTTTTTTATTAGATGAAATTAAGAGTATCAAAAGCGGTATCTCAACAGTCCCATTCCGTATCGTGATAATGGAAAAAAACGGTGAATCGTGGCTGTTTGATCAAGTGAATCGAAAGGAAGCAAAAGCATTTGTAGAAGCATATAAAGCAACCGTTGGATAATTATCTGATGGTTTTATCTTGTGTTTAACATTCTTAAAGCATCTCTCCTTTCTTACATGTATTATTTTATGATACATGTTATATTTAAGGAAAAGGAGGAGATCAAATGTTTAGTTTATCTAATCAAATTGCATTAGTTACTGGTGGAGCAAATGGTATTGGTCGTGGTATTGTAGAAGCTTTATATCAGGCTGGGGCATTCGTAATTATCGCTGACATTGATGAGGAGAATGGTCAGAAAGCATCAGAGGATGTGCAAGGTCAATTTATTAAATTAGATGTAACTGATCAGCATCGTTGTAAAGCAATTATCAAAGAAATAATTGATGAGCATGGAAAGTTGGATATATTATGTTCAAATACAGGGATTTTTCCACAGGTAATGATTGAAGACATGACTGAGGAAGATTGGGACAAGACACTTAATATTAACTTAAAAGGGATGTTTAATATAACGCAACAAGCATTATTAGCGATGAAAGAAAAGGGTTATGGTCGTGTCATTCTTACATCTTCTGTGACTGGTCCTATTACGGGTTACCCAGGATGGGCACATTATGGTGCATCAAAGGCGGGTCAGTTAGGCTTTATGAGAAGTGCTGCATTAGAATATGCAAAGTATGGTATTACTATCAATGCAATTCAACCCGGTAATATATTAACAGCAGGCTTAAAAGCACAAGGTGAAGATTACTTAGAAGGTACAAAAGCGATTGTACCGACACATGAGTTAGGTGAACCGATAGATATCGGATATGCTGCAGTGTTCTTTGCTTCAAAGGAAACTAAATATATTACGGGTCAAAGTATTGTAGTAGACGGAGGACAAATACTTCCAGAGGAGCCAAGCGGCATTTTGTAATTTGTTAAAACATTGTTATACTTATAGTAAATACTATACTTATACACTAGGGGTGCACAATTTGTGCTGAGAGGAAAATTCCGACCCTTTGAACCTGATGGTTAACACCAGCGTAGGGAAGTGGGATGATACCTATACCTTACGTGTATAGGTATTTTTTTAGGAGGATTAATATGTTTACAGAACGAATTTGGAAAAGAGTAGAACCAATTTGGAGTTCTTATTTAGAGCATCCTTTTGTGAAAGGTTTAGGAGATGGGACACTTTCAAATGAAAAGTTCCAGCATTGGTTGAAACAAGATTATGTCTATTTAATTGAATATGCAAAATTAATGGCAATTGGAAGTGCGAAATCAAGAGATTTATCTACAATGAGTACATTTGCTAATTTATTGCATGGTACATTATTCATGGAGATGGATTTACATCGCAAGTTTGCAGCATCATTTGGCATATCTTCTGATGAACTTGAAGCGACTGACTCTGCTGCTACAAACACTGCTTATACGAGTTATATGCTAAATCATGCACAAAGAGGCGGTGCAGAACATGTAGTTGCATGTCTACTTGCATGTGCATGGAGTTATAATTTTATTGGAAAGTCTTTAGCGGAAAAAGGTGGATTATCACAATCAAACCCTTATCATGCGTGGGTAGAAACTTATTCTGGAGAAGAATTTACTGATTTAACAAACGATGCAATTAGATTGATGGATGAGTTAACTGAAGGTAAACCTGAAGCGGAATTAGCAGAGCTAGAAGAAATTATCGTAAAAACAAGCTATTATGAATATATGTTCTGGGACATGTGTGAAAATCTTGAGACATGGAATATCCCACAAGAATAAACCTAGGAATGACCTAGGTTTTTATTTTTCAAATAAAACGAGTTCTTTAACGAGTGTCCGATAGAAATCAATTAATTCTCCTGGCGTATGAAGTAAATTTGTCATATTGCCGCCAATCTGATCCATATGATCCCAGCCATACATTCTAGGAACAACATGCCACACACCACGATCTATCATCACCTTTTTGTTGTAAGATTTAGGTTCGGTGAATGGACCTTCAGCAGAAATTGCTGGGACAAGTCCATCATTTTCCCACCATTCTGGTGTTCCTGATATTGTACTGATCATACCCGTAAGATAGAAAGGGGCAAACATCCCAACATTTGCAATTTGATATTTCGTGAAGAAACTTTTATGTGTAGCAACAGTCGAATAACTTTTATATCGAATGTTGGGATTGATTGAAAGCTTGTTATTGATTTCCTCTGAGCCTTTTAATGTTAAGTCATAAAAGCCGTTATCAGCAGTCTGCCAAAGCTTATTCGCTCTAACACGTTTAATGTATGCAAAGTAACTTTCACCTTTTTGTTGACGTAACCCCCATTGACCAAAGCCCCAGTCTACTTTAAAGCTTGCTAAACCTTCGTTCTCAACGAGACGATAAAAGAATGATTTAATCAAATTCTTAATACCTAATCGATCTGCAATATATGTTCCATTATGAGGTGTGCCAATTGTCGTAATTGTATTGATCATATTATCTTGTCCACCTATAAATAGAGGAGCAACTTTTAAATGGTGGGCGTTTGCATAGGCTACTTCTTCAGGACGACCAAAACGTAACATATGCTCTAATATACGAATTGTCTGTCCGCCCATACTATGACCTATGAAATGCACTTTTTTACCTGGCTGCCAATCTGGAAAAATGCCCTCATATGTCTTACCGAAACGATGATGCCCAAATTTCTTACTATGAAAAGCACCATAGTCTACACGACCACCTTTTATATAATAATATAATTCAACAGCGCGGTCATAACTCGAGGTCATAGAACCTATGCTCGCTTCATAAATATTATAGCCTTCAATATTTAGTGTAGAAGTTATATTAACTTTTAAACCACCCCAATAAGGCATTAACCCATGCGGTGTATTGTCCCTTGCAAATCCTGCAAAACCATGGACTAAAATAATCGGCTCTTTGTTAATTTTTAAATCATTGTCTGCGACTTTCTCAGGTAGAATCGGTGCACGTTCTGTAAGTAGTGTTGTAAGACGTTTACGCATTATCAAAACTCCTTGAAGAAAATAAGATCTTACTAAATTGTTTAATATATTATATCACTTCAAAATATTTATATCAGAAACTAAATTTATATATTGACCATGACGTAACGTTATAGTTTAAAGTAACATTGTGAGGAGGTAGGATATGAATATTAAAAAAGTATCTGAATTAACAGGTGTAAGCATAAGAACTTTGCATTATTATGATGAAATCGCATTACTATGTCCAAATAAAAATGACAACGGGTATCGTGATTATAGTGATTTAGATTTAGACAGACTTCAGCACATAATGCTCTATCGCAAAATGAATTTATCACTAAATGAAATCAAAGCCCTTTTAAAGAACAATGCAAATATGATAGATGTCCTTACAGATCAACGAACAAGACTGGAAGCGCAACAACAACAGATTCATTCAATGATTACACTAATCGACCAAACAATAAAAAGAAAAAAAGAGGGTAAGAAGATGACACCAGAAGAAAAATTTAAAGGTATTAATTTTAACGATAACCAGTATGAACAAGAAGCGCGTGAGAAGTATGGTGATAAAGCGGTAGATTTATCACAAAAGAAAATTAACCAGCTTTCAGATGATAGTAAAGATCAACTTTCACAGGAATGGATAGATATATTCGTGACATTTAATCAATTAAAAGATAAACCTATTGAAGACCAAACAGTCTTGCAGCATACTGAAAAATTTTATCACTTTCTAAATGAAAATTTTGGAACTTATTCACGAGATGCCTTTTATGGATTAGGTGATATGTATATAATTGATGAACGATTTACTAATAACATCAATCAGTATGGCGAAGGACTTGCGGAATATATGAGTGAAGCAATGAAATATTATGCTACGATAAATTCTTAAAACAGCGCATTAGCTGTTTTTATTTTGAATAAATTTAACTATGCAAAATAATTATTATACGTTAAAAATAAAGTCCTTAGTAATAAATTTTTACAAAGACTTTTAAAAATTCAGAATTTAATATAAAATGTTATTAACAAATATGAAAAATAGGTGACATGATGATAAAACCAGTAAAAATAAAAAAAGGTGATACAATCGCCATTGTATCTTTATCTAGTGGCATGGCAGGCGATGAAGATTTCATATGGAGAACGAAGCAGGGCTTAGAAAGACTTGAATCTGTATTCGGGTTAAAATATAAAGTAATGCCGAATGCATTAAAAGGTTCGGAATATTTATATGCACATCCTGAAAAAAGAGCAGAAGATTTCAATCAGGCAGTATTAGATCCAGAAGTTAAAGCAATTATTTGTACAATAGGCGGTACCGAATCAGTGCGTATTATGCCTTATATAGATGTAGAAGCGTTTAAACAGAATCCAAAGATTTTTATGGGATACTCAGATACGACAGTACAACATCTATATTTCTACCAGCACGGAATAACAACTTATTATGGTCCTGCACTGTTAACTGACTTTGCTGAAAATGTAAAGATGGATGAATATACAATCAGTCAAATATTAAATTTACTTTTTACTGATAATCCAGTTGGACGTATTTATACTTCAGAAACTGTGCGTAAATTTGGATTGTTATGGGATGAGATTGCCAAAGATTTTGAACGAGAAAATTTACTAAATACAGGGTACGAAGTGATTAATGGCGTAGGTAAAGTTCAAGGACACTTAATAGGTGGCTGTGTTGAATCGTTAAATCATATACAAGGAACGAAATACTTTCCAGAATTATCAGCATTTAAAGATGCGATTCTGTTCCTTGAAACATCAGAAAGACACACACATCCTGAAGTGTTAGAGCAATATATCAGAACGTATGCAGTGATGGGAATCTTTAAAATAATAAATGGGATGATTATCGGTAGACCACAAGATGGGGTTTATTATGAAGAAATTAAAGCAGTCTTTCAAAAGATACTTAAAGAAAACGACAGAGAAGATTTACCGGTATTTTATAATGCAAGCTTTGGCCATAATGAACCGAAAGGGATATTACCTTATGGTGCTCAGGCTGAACTCGATACTTACAATAAGACGTTTACAATATTAGAAAATGCAGTAGAATAACCAGCGCTGGCTGGTTATTTTTTTAACTAATCTTATTGATTCATTCTTTTGAAAAATCTGATAATAATATATCATTAATATAATATGTTAAGTAGGTGATGATTATGAGTAGCATACAATATACATCTCAAATCAAACAAGATGAGTATCAACAATTAGTAGCGGTCTATCATAGTGTCGGATGGATGGGACATGATTTAAATAAAGTTGAACAAATATATAATAATAGCTCACATTATATGATTGCGAAAGACAATGAAACAGTAATTGGATTTGCGAGGGCATTATCTGATGGCGTATTTAATGCAGCAATTTATGATGTTGTTGTACATCCGAATTATCAAGGACTAGGTATTGCTCGAAATCTCGTGCAGCAATTATTAGATCAATTTGAATCATTATCGTGTATCCATTTGATATCAACAACAGGAAATGAAGCGTTCTATAATAAGTTGGGTTTTAAAAAACTAACAACAGCAATGGCAGTGTATCATAAACCACAATTGGAAGCAGAATATACAGAATAAAGTTAAATTGATAAAAATTTGGTGAGTAAACGAACATACGAGATAAAAAAATCAAAATTATTCGCTAGCTCGAGAGCAAACGAACAATCGTAAATAAAAAAACTAAAATAGTACGCTTGTTCAAAAAAATTAATAAACCCGGAGGTCAATATGTCTAATAAAGTATCTATCATTTTACCAAATAAAAAATTTATTGCTGATTTATATTATTGGTTATTTGAAGATGAAGTACAAGAATCTGCGAAATGGAATGGACCATATTATGCAAGACCTGCGACGGAGCTAACAAAAGAGGAATATGTGAACAAGCCACTGACTTTAGAATATGTCTATCAAGGTATTCCGAAATCAATGTATATCATCCACGAAGGACAATTTCTTGGGACTCTTCATGCAAATTGGGTGAGTGAAGAAACAAATTGGATGGAGATAGGAATCGTCATTTTCAATCCTGAATATTGGAGTGGAGGTTATGGTACTTCTGCATTCCAGCAATGGGTTGATTATATCTTTAATCATAGTGATTTACACCGTATCGGGATATCAACATGGTCTGGGAATGTTCGTATGATGAAATTAGCTGAAAAAGTAGGAATGATAGAAGAAGCCAGAATTCGTGATGCCAGAATAGTTGATGGACAGTATTATGATGCAATTAAAATGGGCATGCTGAGAAGTGAGTGGGAAGATAAAAAGAGGTGATAATATGTTACAAGGTGAACATATCATAAATATTAATCAATGTAATCATTGGGTAAAAATTATTGGAGATTATCAAAATCAAATCCCTTTAATTATCGTTCATGGTGGTCCAGGAGGTAATCATTATACATTCGAGCGTACTTCTGGTCTAGAACTAGAGCAAAAAATGCCTATTATATATTATGAACAACGCCACTGTGGTAGAAGTGATAAAGTTGATGATATTAGTACTATTCATATTAAACAGTTAGTTAAGGATTTAGAGTCATTAAGAATCGAACTAGAAATTGATCAGTTTAATATACATGGTTATTCATTTGGAGGTGAGTTGGCATTACACTATGTTGTGACCCACCCACAACATATTCATAAAATAATATTAGAATCTCCGTCATTAATTACATTATCCATCAGTAATTTAGTTCAACTTTCTGGTTTCTTATCAGTCTTTAATGATGGAAATAGGAAATTAATAAATGATTACTTACAAAACCACGATATCTATCAATCTATACAATATGCCTGGTCAATTGCTAGTGTTGAAGAAACAGATCAACTGCTATTTCATAAATCTAATTATGCTATTTCATAAATCTAATTATGCTATTCTAAATCGTAAGTTGTGGGAAGAAAGTGGTTTAGTTAATGATGGGATATTCTATAATGAAATTGTGAAATCATTAAATAGTGAAAATCTACTTGAACAAATCACATCTTTCGATATTCCTACGTTAATCATTACTGGAATATTTGATAAGAATACTGGTATAGCAACAACAGAATTAATACAATCGAAGTTAAAAAATTGCCAGGTTGAATACTTTAAAGAAAGTGCTCATTTTCCGGATATTGAGGAAACAACATTGTTTGTAAAAACGATTAAACACTTTTTGGGAGGTTCAAAATGATCATAAGACATGCGACAATTAATGACGCTGAACAATTAATGAATTTAATAGCACATGTAGAATCGACATCTGACTTTATGTTAAAGGAACCGGGAGAGCGTAATAATAGTGTGGAGAAACAAACGAAAATGATTGAGCATTTTAATAATCAATCTAATAGCACATTATTAGTTGCTGATAATGATGGATTATGTGGTTATCTCATCGCGATAGGCAATACTTCATTACGAAATAAACATTCAGCGTATTTAGTAATAGGCGTACATCAAGAAGTCAGAGGGCAAGGTGTTGGGACTTTGTTATTTGAAGCGGTTGAACAGTGGGCTAAAACTGTCGGTATAACGAGATTAGAATTAACAGTCGTAACAGAGAATGAAGCAGGCATTAAATTATATCAGAAAAGTGGATTTGAAATCGAAGGTATAAAACGAAGATCATTGAAGATTAATGAGAAATTTTATGATGAATATTATATGAGTAAATTATTGTAGGTGAATATATGAATTATATACAAAAGATGAGACAACATGTTGGGCATGATTGTTTAATTGTGATTGGTGCCGGTGTGATTATTGAACAAGACGAAAAGATTCTTTTAGAACAAAGAGTAGACAACGGACTATGGGGTATTCCGGGTGGATTGATTGAAATAGGAGAAAAGGTAAAAGATGCTGCAATAAGAGAAGTGACAGAAGAAACAGGATTAATTCCAAAAGAATTAGAATTGTTTGGTATATATTCAGGCGCAGATTACATCGTGACTTATCCAAATGGTGATGAAGTTTATTCTGTTTCGACTATTTTTTATACAAAACAATTTGATGGTAAGCTTACTATTTCTGATGAGTCTAAACAATTACGATTTGTATCTCGTGAAGAAATGAAAGATGTTGAGATCAACCCACCACATAAAGAATTTGTAAGTGATTGGGTGGAAGGGAAAATGGATATTAATATTTATTAATGTAATTAAGTAAAAACAT
This sequence comes from Macrococcus epidermidis, assembly GCF_024205965.1. Lineage (NCBI taxonomy): Bacteria > Bacillati > Bacillota > Bacilli > Caryophanales > Staphylococcaceae > Macrococcus > Macrococcus epidermidis. The sequence continues at coordinate 1,049,827 of NZ_CP073819.1, forward strand.
CATTAAATCACAGGATCACTAAGTTGGTAACGGACCCATCTTTTGATGACGAGTTAGAGAAAGGTAATGTATTTTTGTTTAGATAAATACAATATAAGGAGCATTATTAATGGATGATGAGGTAATTTTACTAAATTGGATTGAAGATTTTTTAAAACAAAACATTAGTATCAGTATTTTTGTGAAATATTATAGAGATATCTTCGATTTCCTAATTAGTGAAGAAGAAATAGAAGAACGAAGATATTATTTGTATAAAGAATTACATGAATACCTAGAATGTTATGATTTTATAAGTAATACAATTGATGAATATTATTATTTAGATGAAAATGATGTACGTGTGTAAGTCTCAGAAATGTATTCGAGAATTCTTAACTGATTATAATAGGAGATTAATAAGATGGAATTTAGAAGACTGACGATTAATGATGAAACATTATTTATGGAATATTTTAATGCTTGGGGAGAAGAACAGGAAAGTATTGTACCATCTGCTACAAACTTTAAACGATATAAATCTTTTCAAGACTTTATCAATAATTTAGAAGAACGTGAAAGATCATATGAAGTATTAAATTCTACATTATTTTTAATTGAGGATGGTAAAATCATAGGTTCTTCTAATGTACGTCATTACTTAAATGAGTTTTTAATGAATTATGGTGGCCATGTTGGTTATGGAGTTAGACCTGACTTGAGAGGTCAAGGTTATGCGTCAAAGATTCTAAATGAGTCCTTAAAATTTTTGAAATCTTTGAATGTAGAAAAAGCACTTATTACTTGTGATGAAGAAAATATTGCGAGTAGAAAAGTAATATTAAACAATGGTGGTGTACAAGATCAATCGCATATAAGAGAAGATGGTGGCGTTACGAATAGATTTTGGATTGAATTATAATATCCTTTTAAGATTTAGTATTACTTTATGCATATATAACGTATTATCTGTTTACTATTATTAAGGTATAAATACAACTCACCTTTATAATTTTTGATAAAATAATAATGATTTGTTTGTGCAATCAAATCATCGTTCAATGGAGCAGGTAAGAAATTAATTGAAAAATCATTAGAATACGCAAAAGAAAATAATGCAAGATATGTATGTTTAGAAACTGGTGTAGATAACGTGAAAGCACAAGGGTTATATGAAAAAATGGATATGTCAGTAGATAATGAAGTATTGCATTACTCAAGCGTATTTTAATATATTTGTATTTATAAGCTATCCATTGTAAAATGTAAATGAAAAGAGGAGTGCGGTAACACTCCTCCAGTAGATCCGTTTATACGGTGACTAGCCTAAGTTTTTTTTTTGCTCAATAACCACTCAGCTATGTACAGCTTATGAGTGGTTATTTTTTGTCTTTGTCATTAAGTCTAATAATGAGCGGTATAATGATTGCAAACATCATCAACATTATACTCAATAACTCAAAATCAGTCATGCTTTCCTTTCCAGGAGAAACACCTAACAAACAAAATCAAAGGCATCATCCCTTAGAGCTATCCACCACTATAAACTCATCTACAAATACTATTATAAAGAGTAAATAAAATAATTAGAACGAATGTTCTCTATTTTGTTATTTTTGCATTTTCATGAAATCCATTGTAAAATGTAAATGAAAAGAGGAGTGCTACACACACTCCCCTTGTAGAACCGTTTATACGGTGACAAGCTTTTTATGATTTCAATTTCGAATAACCACTCAGCTATGTCCAGCTTATGAGTGGTTATTTTTTGTCTTTGTCATATAGTCTAATAATGAGTGGTATAATGATGACAAAAATCATCAACATTATACTCAATAACTCAAAATCAGTCATGCTTTCCTTTCCAGGAGAAACAACTAACAAACAAAATCAAAGGCATCACCCCTTAGGGCTAGCCACCACTATAAACTTATCTACAAATACTATTATAAAGCGTAAATAAAATAATTAGAACTGATGTTCTGTTTAATTTGTTATTTTTATACCAAAGTCAGTACTCGCAATATACTTTATTTCTTTCTGATTGCGAAGTGTTGGTATCGTTAACCAGAGAATTGAAATGGCAAAGTAACATATTCCAGATAGAGAAATAAGTTGTATTTCAAAATGTACCTTTATGGACGGTATACACACCGCATGGTAATGTGTTAAATCATAAATTCTATCAAAAATTAAGATTTATAAAGTACGGTGAGGCAGAAATTAGTGATAAATTATCTTTTTACAAATTCAAAAAAGAGGAAGGATTTTATGATTGAAGCAATAAACGAACAGAATAGAGCATTGGTTATTGAATTCTTTAATAAACATTGGGGATCTTCAGAAATGATTGTTTCTTCTGGGAGATATAATTGTGCTGAGTTACCAGGTCTAATTTATATGGAAGATGAAAAGATTACTGGGCTATTAACATATATTATTAAGGATAAAACGATTGAAATCATTTCTTTGGATAGTGTGATTGAAAATAGAGGTATCGGTACACAATTAATGAATTTCTTGGAACGATTAGCGTATAAAAATTGTAAGTTTAATATTAGAGTAATAACAACTAATAATAATATAAATGCATTGAAGTTCTATCAAAAACTGGGCTACAGAATAAAAGAAATAATTCCCGATGCCGTAAACGAAGCAAGACTAATTAAACCACAAATACCAATGGTTGCTGAGAATGGAATCCAAATATTAGATGAATTAGTATTAGAAAAGTATATTTAATAATATATTAAATATAAACAACATAATAATCATCATATATTGACAGAACATACAATTATTTGTATATTGAAGTCAACTTAAGAAATACACTAGGGGCATTTAACGATAAATTGAGATGAGGTAGTCCTCAGACCCTTTGAACCTGATCTAGTTCAAACTAGCGTAGGGAAGTGTGCTAATGAACTGGTCTATTTATTATGTCTTTTTCATGCACCTTTCTATCAGGAAAGGTGTATTTTTTATGAATAAAATCATAGAGGAGAATATTTGATGAAAACTGTAATGGTTACTGGCGGAGCTAGAGGTTTAGGAGAAACAATCGTGAAAGGTCTCAATGCTGAAGGTTATAATGTGATTATTAATTATTTTCAAAGTGAAGATGCTGCAAATTCATTAGTAGCATCATTTGGAGAAGATAAAGCGTTAGCTTTTAAAGCTGACGTTACAAAACGTGCAGATGTAGATGCAATGGTGAAAGCAGGGATAGAGAAGTTTGGCAAAATTGACGTAGTTGTAAATAATGCACTTGTTGGATTTAAGTTTGATCCAGTAGCACAAAAGTCATTTAAAGATTTATCGTGGGAAGATTATCAACAACAAATTGATGGAACGATGAAAGCTGCATTCAATATAAGTCAAAGTGTAATCGATGGTTTTATTGAGCAAAGAGATGGAACGATTATTAGTATTGGCACAAATTTATTCCAAAATCCGGTTGTACCTTATCATGAATATACGACTGCTAAAGCAGGTTTACTAGGGATGATGCGCAATATCGCAAGTGAATTAGGACAATATGGCATTCGTGCAAATATGATTTCCGGTGGTTTACTGAAAACAACTGATGCTTCTAGTGTAACGACAGATGAAGTATTTGAATTAATCGCTAATTCTACACCACTAAGAAAAGTTACAACACCACAAGATGTTGCAAATATGGTTGTCTACTTAGCATCTGATAGAGCGAAAGGAATTACAGGTCAAAATATCACTGTTGATGGTGGGTTAACGATGAACTAGGGGGAGTTTTAAATGTCAAATATGCATATCGGCATATTGATTTATGGTATAGGACATCATTTGGCGGCATGGAAAGCACATGATTCTCAAATACATCGTTTAGGTGATATCAGTTATTATCAATCTCTTGCTCAAACTTGTGAACGTGGAAAGTTTGATATGATTTTCTTTGCTGATAATCAAGCATTTAATGCAACACATGAAAATATAATGCCAGCGATGTGGCTAGATCCAATCGTAAAACTTTCAGCAATATCACAAGTAACTAACAATGTTGGTTTAGTATGTACGATATCAGGAACATTTATGAATCCATATCATGTAGCCAGACAAATTCAATCTTTACAGCATATATCGAATGGCCGTATGGGATGGAATCTGGTTACATCTATGACAGATGAAGAAGCAAGAAATCATAGCATGGAGTATTTACCTGCTCATGCACAAAGATATGAAAAAGCTAGAGAATTTGGAATAATAATGGATAAATTATTTGAATCATGGGATGAAAAAGATTTTATTTATAATAAAGAAAATCATCAAATGATAAAACATCAAAATATACAACCAATCAATCATATGGGTAATTATTTCCAGGTACGAGGGCCGTTATCAACACCAAATTCTAAGTATGGAAAACCTATCGCAATGCAGGCAGGTGCTTCAGTTGAAGGCCTAAAATTAGCAGCAGAACAAGCTGATGCTGTGTTTTCCGTAATCTGGAATATCTCGATGGCTAAAAGATATCGCGAACGATTGAAACAGGCAGAAGAAAAAGAAGGAAGAAAGAATAAAATTAAAGTTCTACCAGGTTTAGTTACATACGTTGCTGAAACTGAAGAACAAGCTTATGCAAAGAAACAAGCCTTAGATAATATGCTGGATATTGCAAGTTCATTAAAAATGCTGGAATTATTTATTCATCAGGACACTTCAGGATGGGATTTAGATGCGAAAGTACCTGACTTACCACTTTTAGCATCGTTTACTGGACCGAAAGGAAGATATGAAACAGTACTTGAAATTATCAAAGATAAAGATCCAACGGTACGAGAACTTTTAGGATATTTAGCAGCAGGTGGTGGACATTTGACTTTAATCGGTACGCCGGAAATGATAGTAGATGAATTTGAAAAATGGTTGAAAGAAGGTGTAGCAGACGGATTTAATCTCATGCCACCAACTTTACCTAACAGTTTGGATGATTTTGTTGAACTCATCATACCAGAATTACAATCAAGAGGTTTGTTCAGAGAGGATTATCATACTTTAACATTGAGAGAACATTTAGAAATATAAAATAAAATATATAGATCTCTAAAAGAGGTCTATTTTTTTTTTTTTTTTCATATATAATATAAATAACTAAAAATTCTGAAAAAGGAGTATATATGAAATACATAATAAATATTTCCATCACCATTATCATGCTCTTTTTTATTGCATGTTTACCATCACTTTTTCACGATCAAAGAATAGATGTTCCTAATTTATTCATTGCAATTAAAGACACGTTTTATTCATTATTACATCCTAATACAATCGTATTTGAGAATTTAAAGTCAGGTGTCAAACATGATATTTTCCCATTTATTTTTGAACCTTGGGTAAATTCAATGACGATACTATTTATTGCGCTTATTATCTCTTTATTATTCTCATTAATAATCGCATTCTTGATGTATCAATCTCAAGTTTTTCACAATATTGTAATGCATATTAATCGCGTATTAAGTATTGTGCCTGATATTTTTTATATCCCTGTATTTATTTCAATTATTATATTCATTTATCTTAAAACACAAGTGTTGATATTTGATGTTGCATCAAGTCATGAACAAAACGCTGTCATATTTCCGATTTTATTACTGCTAATTATCCCAATAACAAATAGTATTACTGTCATTAATCAATTATTAATTGCAGAAAGAGAAGAAAGCTATGTATCATTTGCAAGAAGTAAGGGTTTAAATAACAAAGAAATTTTTTATCGTCATATTTTAAAGAATATTCTAACAGGCTATTTTATTAACTTTAAACAAATTGTCTGGATGACTTTATCAAGTTTATTATTTTTAGAACGATTATTAAATGTATTTGGAATTTCTGTTTTTATTTTTGAATATAATACGCCAGTAGTACTGTTCATCTCATTTCTAATGATGTATATCCCAATACGTTTATTATTCTTATTTTCTGATTTATATACTAGACACACTACAGGAAGGAGCATGTCATAATGAAACGCATTTATCTTTCTATTTGTTTGCTTATCATTCCTGCGATTATTGGATTTATTTACTTTGATATATTAAACGGCAAGGTGAAAAAGACCAATTTCTTATATGATAAAGATGGGAATATGTTGGCGAGTTCACCATTTCCGCCCGGAAAAGATTATATATTTGGCGTTGATAGGAACTCTAGACATATGGCTTATGAAGTATTATCTGGGTACAGAATCACATTAACACTACTTATCGTTGTTGCTTTATTGACACTCATCATAGCAATCAACATAGGAACTTATTTAGCCTTTAAGAAAAGTAATTTGGCGTTAATTGATCAATTCCTGCATCCGTTTTTTTATATACCACAGTCGATATTAGGTTATTTATTACTAAAACCTATACTTTATGAACCAATGGATCAATTTACGACAACACAAAGTTTTCGAATAATATTTAATTTAATTATTCTAATTTTACTCATGTTACCAACAACGATAGTATTAGTGAAATCAGCAACACAAATGATATTAGAAAAAGAATTTATCAGTAGTGCAAAGACAATGAGCCCATCTAAAGTTTATATCTTTATAAAGCATATATTACCAAATATGCTGATACAATATGTCATTGTATTTTTTAGAATTATGTTTCAGACACTAGTAGTCATATCACATCTCGCTTTTTTTAAAATATTCTTTGGAGGAACTGATGTATGTTATGGACCAGGTTGTTTAATAAATGAGCAACCAACGATACCAGAACTAAGCAGTTTACTAGGATTTCATTTCTATGATTTACAAGTTGCTTGGTGGACATTCTATTCACCATTATTTGCAATAATCTATATGTTGTTTATTTGTCAGTATGTTTATCAACGATTAGATGTTATGAGTTCAAAGTGATTTTTTCCTTAATTTATTATTTATTAATAAATTGCTTATTGATGAAATAGTATTAATTAAAGTAAAGGAGCACCACAATGTCAATAATATATAGGTTAGAAGCAGTACATAAAGCTGTTGTTCAAAATGTCATTCAAGAAGAAGATGTTCTTTTATTTAATGGATGAAAAAGCAGGAGATGTTATGGGAGATGTTTCATTCGACTATTTTCCAACATTTTCGTACTATTTTTGAACAGATCAAAGTATACCTCAAGCTCTAGCTGAAGCGCATTCACATTTAACGATAGAAATGATTGATAAAGGTACTTTTATTAATAGTATTTTAAACGACATTGACATGGAAGAAAATTGTATTAATCTAAATCCACTGAGTATTGAATCTATTAAATTCTTTCCAGAAGAAGTGTTTGAAGCGTTTCAAAAAATAACAAGAAATATTTATTAGATCTCTAAAAGAGGTCTATTTTTTTATAATTTAATGTATAATATAAATAACTAAAAATTCTGAAAAAGTAGCTTGTTTCAAAATTTTTGGATAGTTTAAATATTAATTAAAAATTTATAAGGGATAAGGGGATTTTATAATGGAAAAAATTAATATTTTTAATAGCAACTATACTTCAAAAGGGGTTATGACTTATGAAGAGGCGCATCGAAATGAAGAATGGCATGAGACTTTTCAATGTATCTTCACTTATAAAGACTTCGTTATTTTACAAAAACGCAGTCAGGAATTAAGTGATTATACTGGTATGTTAGACGTTTCAATTGGTGGCCATATTCGTCATGATGAGACGATGGCAGATTGTGTTAGAGAAATTAAAGAAGAATTAGGTATAGATGTATCATTTGATGATTTAAAAATGCTATGTGTCATTCCTGAAAGTATTGACAATGAAGGTACAATGGATAAGGAATTTATCAATATCTTTACTTGTGAAATCTCACGTGAATTATTGGATAAGATTGTAATCGATAACCATGAAGTTGAGGATTTAATATTGATGAATATTCTGGACTTTAAATCATTGCTTCAAAATAAACAGAAGGTTTTATCAGGAAAGACATTCAAAGATGATGAAAAATTTGAAATTACGAAGCAAATGTTTATTCCATACAGTGATAAATATTTCTGCATCGTAAGTGAAGTAATATAAAATGATATTAATAGTTGTAAATTTAATAACACCTGTAAACTGTAATTTTACAGGTGTTATTTTTGCGCTTTTGATAAAGAAGAATACAGATAAATATGTAACACCGCCTAAAATCGTCCAGATAAGAAAACCGTTAGATAAATTATCGATTAACAATCCTCCGGCAAGTGGTGCAATGATACGTGAAATACCAGTAAGACCTGTTAACGCATAATACGATCCTTTCATTGATTGAGGTGAAAGCTCATCAATTCTCAAATCCCACATCGTGAAGACGAAGATTTCACCGATTGTCAATATAAACATCGCGATACAAAGATTAAATAAGTCTGGAGAGATACCAACAAGCATCAAACCTAATGGTAGTAATATTGCTCCGATAATGATCGAAGTACTTGTCTTAATATGCTGTCCAATTTTATAGACGACAATCTGTAGACAGATAACAGCAATCGCATTGACTAATGTAAGTATTGCATAATGATGAATGGCAGTTGCATAAGGATAAATCTTACTTAAATAGATGCTCAGTGACGTCATCATCTGCGTATAACCAAATACGATGAATATATTTCCGAGTATTAAATACAGAAAAGCTTTATCCTGTTTGAAGATAAACATCATATTAAAGAAAGGGATATGTGTCATGGATTGTTTATTTTTAAGATCGATATCATATTTATTGAAGATAACAATAAACATGACTAAATTAATCAGTAAAGCAGTAACCACGATATAAAAAAGCTTTTCAATACCAACCCACTGAATTTGACTTGAAATATAAGGACCCATTGCAGCAGCAACGTTGATTAAATAATATCTGATATTGAATATCAGTTTCTTGTGCTCATCTGCAGTAAATTGTGTAATGAGTACACGATATGTCGGCTCGACTAGTGTATTGCCGATAGTGGAAGTAATAGAGAAAAGAATGAAACCAGGAAAGCTATGTATCATTGGAAATGAGAGATAACTCAGTATACCGATAAGGAGACCGAAATATATGACGTGTCTTTTATTGAAGCGGTCTATGACACTACCTGACGTCATGCTTAATAAAATCGCTACGATACCTGCCACTGATAAAATGATTCCAATCTGAAAACCTGAATAATGATATGTATTGATTAAATAGATAGATAAGAACGGCATAACCATCAGCATACTAAACCGTGCAATGAATGTTGCTGCAAGTAAAGCTAAGATAATCGGTGAGAAACGTTTCATATATAACCTCCCACAAAACAAATTTAAATCATTATAACATAATGAAAAATAAAAAAACTGCCTTTGAGAGCAGTTTTAATTGCGATGTTTAAAAATTCTTGAAGTATTTAAGAAGATTATAAAAGCAATTGTTATGCATAGAAAAATGATAATAGTTATATGCTCTTGTAATATATTGTATTCTAAAAAAATAACAAATATAGAAGTAAAAATCATATATATCCCTACAAACTGGCACAAACGTTTTTCATTATACTTCTCTTTTTCTGCTTCAGGCATAAAATTATATCCAGCAATTAAGAACCCACCACGACCTGTTAACATGTAAATGCCTATAAGCGCAAATAACAGAATAATAAATATCATAATGTCACTCCTTATATTTCTTCTTAAAAGGTATGAACCTTATTATAAAAGCTAAAAATAACATAAAGTAAAATGGGTACAAAGAAATGGTATAGTCATCTTCGTTATCTTTTGCTCCAATTAAGTCCGTATCAATTGTGAAATAGTGCCATGAAATTGAAAGTGGATTCTTAGCATGCATTGATATGTCACTTAAGTACAACTCAGGTCTAGAAATGAGCCAGATAAAATATGCGACAACACATAACATAAATATGTTAGAAATGATTCTTCTTTTCATCATATTACCACCCTGAAATGTAGTAGGCTAAAAGCAAAAGTGCACCCATCAATAATATTGGAACAAGACTAAATAACAATAAAAGTATTTGATGTTTTGCTTTGGAAATAATAGATAATATAAATCCGATGAATCCTGAGAACATAAAGATATTCATACAAATACCTTGAGTATCATAATCGCTCATTATATCGTATGGAAGTATATAGGATAGGGCGAAAGCGATTAAACTAATTGATGTAAATAATATACTTATCCACTTTAATTGCATAATACCACCTCTTACAATGATTATACACTATTTACAAAATTAGTATAAATTAAAACATATTGATGATATTTTTAATAATAATACAAGCAACGATTAGAATAATAATCGCTGAAACTTTATTAAGGATTACAATAATATTACCTTGCTTATCAATTGATCCTATAATTTTTCCGATATAGGCAAGTGATATGAACCATAACCACGATACTGCGATACAGGTTAATGTAAATGCAATTCTGTTATGACCAGCATATGTCGTTGCACTTGTACCGATGACACCAATTGTATCCATTATTGCATGAGGATTAAGTAAAGATACACTCATTACAAATCCAATTTGCTTTTTCGCTGACATTGCTTCGGATTTATCTTGATTTCCTGGATTTTCATTCCAAATTGAATATGCCATATATAATAGGAATAATAAACCTATGATATAAATGATGAGCTTCAAAGTGGGAAATGTATTTAAAAATAAAGTAACACCAAGAACCGCTAATAATATTAAGAAAGTATCACAAAGACTTGCTGTAATGATAACAGGTAAAGATTTCTTCAAACTTTTATGGTTTGCACCTTGATTAAATACAAAGACATTTTGTGCACCTAACGGAAGAATTAATCCGAAGGCGAGTAGAATACCGTGAATAATTGCTTGTGACATTGGTTCTCCTTTACACTTTATATTAATTTGTAATAATTGATAAATATTATAAGATATTAATAATAGCATAAAAGATAGGGGGAGAGAACTTCATGAACATTGCTTACAGACCATTAGTCATAGAAGATAAAGATGCAATTTTTAATCTATTAACGAATGCTGAAGTCTCACGTTATCAATCATGGGTTATAGAAACCATGGAAGATACCGAGGCGTATATCCATCAAATGCTATCACTCTCTGATAAGATGCATTATCGAGTAATTGAAGATAAAGATTCAAATAAATTAATTGGAATTTGCAGAATCACATTAAATCATAAACATCAAAAAGGTGAGATTGGATATATGATTCATCCAGATTATTGGGGGAAAGGTATTGCAACACATGCTGCGAAGTATTTAGTCCAATATGGTTTTAACGATCAGGGACTAAATAGAATTTATGCAGTAACAGATATTAAAAATACAGGTTCGATTCATGTGCTAGAGAAAACAGGACTCCAAAGAGAAGGATTAATGCGTCAGGATAAAATTATTAGAGGGCATTACAGAGACAGTTACATGTATAGTATATTAAAAAATGAATATAGGGCATTGCAATGAAACATATTAAAGTAGATGATAAACTAGTTAATCAAATATTTAAAAGATTTATTAAAAAAGTATCTCCATTTGGAATAGCATATCTTGGTTTACATCAAATTAAACGAATACCGCATAAGAGATACGATGTATTATTCACACATAGTGAGGAAAAGTTCCATCGTGGTGAGAATGAAGCAATAGATCTGTATACTTACTTTTTTGTAAAAAATATTATCGCTGCTTTTCCTGATAAACGTTTACTAACTTTAAGTTACCATACAGAAAGTTTTAAAATTCAGTATTCACCGGATTTATATGTAGATTATCCAGCATTTCCAAATAGTGATGATGTCTTATATTATATAGATGATGATAATATGATTTGGATACCATGGTTTGGTCATTCTATATATGTTATCGGAGAAAAGTTGATAGAAGTAATAGATGTTTTTAGTGAGAAGAATAATTCTAATAATAAATTTATTAAACTTTTAGAACATAAGAGTCGTAAATTTTTTAAAGATAAAGAAGTTGAAGAACGAGGTCCAGTGGTTGATTTAATTATGAAAGCAAATGAGGCGGTAATTGATCACGTTGAGATTTACGAAGAAACTTTTGCTTTAATTGATGATTTAGTAGCGCATCATAATAAAAATTATTCTATTTATGGTGAAACAATAATAGATGAAAAACTAAAGTTGCAAATATTAAAAGATATTAGAAATAAGCACTATAATCCTGAACATGAACCTATCGTTAAAGAATTCGAGGCCATATTAAATACATATAATATGACTTCACTAATAATATCGGGTGTTTAAATTAATGAACAATTAACCACCCGATAAATGCTACTATAACTAATACTATAATAAATATGCCTAAAGCTTTATTACTCATAGAACTTAAAAAATTACCGGTATATGCATTTTGTGAACTGTCTTTAAGATTACCGATTCTATTTCGTTCAATTTCTTTTCTTCTTAACTGATCTCTTTGATCCTCTGGTGACAGACTCATTAATATCAACTCATTTCAGTTTTTTCATTTATTATACATAATATTCGGAAATTTGGAAGTAAAGTTTATATCGAGCTTCTCTGGGTATTTATTAACTTTAAGATATTACATTACTAACTTAGAGGAGGCGCATATGAAAGATATCGAAATCATCCAATACACAGACGACTATAAGCAAGAGGTAAATGAGTTTATCATAAATATCAAACTCCATGAATTTGATATTGAAAACGTAACGTATGATAACCAACCAGATTTAAAGAACATATTAGGAACCTATATTAATACAGGTGGTCAGTTCTGGTTAGCACTCTATGAAGGTAAAGTCGTTGGTACAATCGCTTTATTAAAATTAAAAGATAACAACAGTGCTTTGAAGAGAGTATATGTTGATTCAAATACAAGGAATATGAAGATAGGTAAGAAACTATTAGATCATGTCACTCAACACGCACATGACGATGGTATTAAATCCATTTATTTAGGAACAATTGATAAGTTTGAAGCAGCTCAGCATTTCTATAGAAAGAACGGGTTTCATTTAATACCGAAAGAAGAACTGCCAAGCGATTTCAGTATTGTTCCACAGGATAATCGTTTTTATTATAAAGATATTTAAGATACCGAGAGGTGTCTTTTTTTATTACTATAAGGTTTATACTATGAAGATAGGTGATATAATGTGTATTTTCTGTAATGGTCTTGATAAAGATCAAATTTTATATGAGACAAAGCATTTTAAGGTTGTATTTGATATCAATCCAGAACAAGTAGGACATATGCTTTTAATATCAAAGAAACATTATATGAATTATCTAGAACTACCGGATAGAGTGGTTTTAGATTTAATTCAACTAGAAAGAAAACTAATTCAAATATTAGAAAATGATATGAATATATTTGGCGTTTCTATAATAAGAAATAATGGACGAGTAATGGACAATGGAACACATTTTCACGAACATATTATACCGCGATATGAATCAGATGGATTTTGGGAAGAGGGTCCAACTGAAAATTTCCCATTTGATTTTACACGATTTATTAAACTTTTAAATTCCTGAATGAGCATAGCAGAAGCTATGCTTTTTTATATAATCTAAAATTTAGATAATAATAGCGGTATCGGTTTATAAAAAGTTACGATTCCGCTATCTACATAAAGAAATGTTCTTCTATACCTTAAATATACCTTAAATATTTAGTATTTTTATCCAATTTTTTAATTTTAGTGGTAAATTTAAGTTGTACTCATAGAAAGGGTGTTGTATATGAAAGAAAAAATTATTATTAAAGATTATAAATTTATGCTGCTTTATTTGATACCATTTGCATTTTTTGATGCATGGGCAGAAATTGTCAGAGGGGATATGATAGTATTTATCCCAATTTTAATTTTTGTTGTAATTATGAATACGATAATTTATAGAAAGAAACTGAATTTTGGTTTCATAGCGCTTGGTGTATTTATGAGTTATCTCGTAAGTTTAGGCGTGAGCTATATTGCACCTGTTACAGTAAATGCTAGAAATGATAGCTATGCATTAATGCCACTTGGCGTAAATTTATATATTTTACTGTCTTCCATTGTATTTTTATTTATACATGCAATTTCTTATTTCGTGATGAAAGTGATCTATAACACGAGAAGGAAAGGTTATTATAAGAACTAACGGAGGTAAATATGGTAAGTAATATATTTTTTAAAGATGCCTATATGGATTTCTGGAAACGTGCTTTAGATTTCTCAGGCCGCTCATCACGTAAAGCATACTGGTTTCCGATGTTAGTGAATATCATTATTCTATTGTCAATATGGACAATTTGTACATATATAGATGGACAGTTAGGTATTGATCCAGAAGCGAGATTTAGTATAAGTAATATTGTATATAAAACACTTAGTTTCTTTTTCTCGATTGGTGTTTTAAGCGTTTCAGTTAGAAGATTGCATGACACAAATTTATCAGGAATTATTGCAATAGTACCTGGCGTACTCGTTATGACAATCGTTTTAATATCGATGTTATTAAATCAATTTGGAGTGGATACAGAAAGTATGATTAGTATTGCAATGCCCGTTTGCCTGATTGGTATTGTAATTATATATCTTGTGTTACTTCTTAGAGACGGAACACATGGACCAAATGAATATGGTGAAGACCCATTGAACAGGTAATAATAGCGGTATCACTTGATTTAAAATAGGGATACCGCTATTATTCGTTTGTTTTAGCGGAATCGGCACATAAAAAGTTGCGATACCGCTAAGTACATTGCATAAAGTCGGTACTTACCTTAAATTTACCTTAAACATCAAAATAATTAGCACTATTTAACAATAATAATGGTACATTTAACTCAAGAGGTGATGATATGAGATGGATGTTTATAATAATGATATTTATACTCTACATCAGTCTCACAACGCGTTTAAATATGATGACATTTAATCGTAGAAAAATGGATCGTAATATAAGTAAGGATACATATTTTAAGTTAAGCCTTGTTGTTAACGCTTTATGTATAACTATATTTACTATTTATAACATTTTTACAAAATAAAGAATAAGAGGTGCAATATCATGAAAAAATTACTTGCAGCAACAATTATTATGACGTCTTTAGTATCACCTGTAGTTATGAATCAATCAGCAGAAGCGGCAACGAAGTTAGAAAAGAAAACGATTTATCTACCTAAATTTAATAAGGCAACTTTTGATCAAATGAAAAAGGGAACTTACAAATATCATGGTGTGGGTTTAGGAATGACAAAAAAACAAGTTGAAGCACAAATAGGTAAAACGAGCATTACACAAGGACACCATGATAAAGACGATACTATGGGAACACATGTATTATCTGTATACGGAAAAAGTGAACGTTTATGGTTAAACTTTTATGATATAAACTATAAAACTAAATTTAATAATGCAAAGCTTGCAACTATGACTTTTATTGTTGAAGATAAAAATATTACTAAGAAAGCCTTTGAAAAATATACAGGTAAAGCTACTGGATATGAAGGTAGTATGAAATCTAATAAAAATATTGCAAGATATTATGGTAACTTAGGCGTCGTTTATTATAAAGATAAAGGTACTTGGAAAGTTGCTGAATATAGTATGCTAAGTCCTATGAATGAAATAGGTATGCACGAATATGGATATAAAGAAGGGCGTAAATTACCAGCTGGTGTGAAGTTACCTGAATGGATTACTGCAGACAATGGTGTTGAATATCAGTAAGGTATCGAAAGAAATTATGAGGTGATGATATGGACATTTTTTCAATGATATCAAGTTGGACTTTTGTTATTATTATTTCAACTCTAATGACTTATGAAGATAAGTAGGATAACGTGAAGCTTGCGAGTAAACGTAGTTATTGCTACATTGCAACTGATGCTATCATGAGAATAGCAATCTTATCAATCGTTATGAAATATACGATGGAAATTATGATTGATTTATTAAACTTATAAAATGAAATCGACAGCCCTTACTTGAAAGTAAGGGCTGTCGTGTATATTTGACACCTTGATATAATTACCATATACTAGTAGTACAATATATATGACACATTGGGGTGGGTGATTTGAATAAAGTAAGAGAAAATAGATTGGCATTAGGTCTTTCACAAAAAGATCTTGCACTAAAAGTTGAAGTATCCAGACAAACAATTAATCTGATAGAAAACGATAAGTACAATCCCACAATTCAATTATGCTTAAAGATTTGCTGGGCATTAAACAGTGATTTAAATACTTTATTTTGGGAGGATTATCATGCGTGATATATATAAGAAAGATGAACGTGAAATGCTTAATTACAATCAAGCTATGGCGAGCTCTTTTAAAATAACTTTCACCGTAATAGTTGGATGTTTATTGCTAAGTACTGTATTTGATACAATTAAAAGAGAGATTTCTTTAAGTTCGGTTTTATTATTACTGACATTACTAATTATTTCGATAGTGACATTAATTCAAGCCACAAAACATGATAGTAGAGATATCGCTGTATATAGTGAAGAAGAATATAAAGGGGCACTACGAAAAATAAAAAATACGATGATAATACTTTGCATTCCTACAACATTTATTTGTCATATTTTATTTAATATACTCCCGCAATTCTTTCAAAACAAATCAATTACGATTGACCCCTTAGCGTTAATTGATGATTTTGTTTTCATGACCATATTAGGAATTATCTTTTATTTTATTGAGAAACAAAGGATTAAGAAGGAGTACTAAATATTTTATATCTCTAGTATCCAAAGTAAAACCCAGATGCTAATCCTCATTATTTAGCATCTGGGTTTTTGTAGTCTATTTATTAAATTCTTCTGATTTTTTGTAGTATGCGATAGTAGAATAGATGAGCACTGATGTAATTCCAATCATTGCTAAATATTGATTTTCACCACTAGTAGCTTGATAGAAAGCCAGTAATAATAATAAGCCGCTTAACATATATATCATTACGATATATGTCTTTGATAGTGCATGTAACATCACAAGTCTTTCACCTTCATCTATATTGTTAATAAGCGTTGTCATGATTTGTCTATCTTCATAATCTAATTCGAATCCACTATTAGTGATTGAAGGAAAGGCTAATAATACAGTTCGATTATGTTTTGTGTATATTAGTACTAGAAACAAAAATATAACTACAATTATTGCATAATAAATTAAATATTGAGTTGAAGGCTTCAAAATAAAATCTGCTGTTGCTAAAGCAATTGCCAGAATAAGAATATTACTGGCATTTACAATATTTTTAGAAGATTTATTATATTGATTAAGTTGATAGATATATTGATCATCTTCACTTTTATTTTGTGGTTGAGACATAGCATTATATTGGTGCTTAGATTTTAAATATAATAAAACAGAGACAATCATTAACAATGGAACGATATATATCATAAAATTAATTTGATATTTATGCGTAAAGTAAGTTATAAAGTCATTTACTAAAGGGAGTCCACCTCCGATTATCCCACCGAATATAGCTCCGATTAATACTACATATAAGCTTCTTCCTAACTTTTTATCTTTTTTCACAGCTCTTCCTCCTCAATTATAAATACATTTTCTACGGGTTCATCAAATATTCTAGCAATACGTACTGCGGTAAGAATAGAAGGCATGAAATCATCTCGCTCTATGAGAGAAATGGTTTGTCGAGATACTTTAGCGAGTTTAGCGAGTTGCGTCTGGTTATAGCCATCGCGTGCTCTTAGTTCTTTGAGTCTGTTTTTCATCTCTTAACTCCTTTCTGCATTCTTTATAAGTAGTGTAATGTATATTTATCATTTTGACAAGTATATAAGTCAAAATATATAATATGATAGTCAAACTGATAACAAACTTTAAGGTAACTTTAAGATTTACTGTTAACAATTTATGTTAAAGTATTTAGTGGGAGGTGTGAATATTGAAAAAAGATCTCGGTTTTTTTGAAGCTTATAAAATATATTGGAAGAAGACTTTCAAAATGAAAGGTAGAGCTCGAAGGCTAGAATATTGGTCTCCAGCAATTATCAATACTATTATTGCTATTATTTTAATGGTGATTGGAAGTTATATAGATGCAGCTAATGGTGTTGCTATAGATGATGAAGATAGTATGACTGAAATGTTCAATTATATTTGGGGCTTAATTAATTTTATTCCTTTATTTACAGTGACAGCACGTCGATTACAAGATATTAATATAAATGGTTGGTGGGCGTTGTTTCCCTATTTAGGTGTTGTAGCTATTGGAATTATTTTAGTCCTAATAGGTATGTTATTAAATTTTAGTAATTTTGAAATCGTAATTGTTATATGTATAATCTATTTCATTACAATAATCGTCTATTTCATATTTACATTAATTGAAGGAACCTCAGGTCCTAATAAATTTGGTGAAGATCCGAAGCGACAAATGTACTAAGTTGATTAGTTAAGTTAAATTTTACTATTGAAATGTCTTATAAATTTTGGCACATTTTTGTATTTATGTGCGTGGTATTGTATCATGAATGCAGGAGTGTGAAAAAATGAAAAAAGAATTAAGAGAATGGATTATATCGATTGGATTAGCATTAATTGCATTGTTTATTATCCGATCATTTTTCTTTGTACAATATCAAGTAAGTGGTGACTCAATGGCACCAACTTTTGAGGATAAAGATCGTGTCATCATTAACAAAATGGCAACATGGACAAATGGTCTTGATAGGGGAGACGTTATCGTATTTCATGCGAATGATAAGAGTGATTATATTAAACGTTTAGTGGGTCTTCCTGGTGACAAGGTAGAATATAAGGATGATCTATTATATGTTAATGGTAAGGTTGTAGAAGAGAATTATTTGCAGGCGAATCGTGAAATCAATGTTAACCCAATGCTAACTGAAAATTTCTCAGTGAAAACATTATCACATTCAGGCGGTAAAGATACTATTCCTGCTGGTAAATATTTAGTGCTTGGAGATAATCGCGAAATCAGTCTTGATAGTCGTAAACCTGAGCTTGGTTTAATCAATAGCAAGAATATAGTAGGTAAAGTTTCAGTACGTATCTGGCCATTCAAAGATTTTGAGACTGACTTTTACGAAGAAGATTTTGATAAGGTAAATCAATAGAAAAAGCCTATTCAGTAGCTTTACTGAATAGGCTTATTTTTTATGATTCTAGGAAGTTATGTGTAAATGTAGCAATTGCTGCACCTACTAATGGTGCTACGATAAAGATCCATAATGTTGATAAAGCATCTCCGCCAGTAAAGATTGCTGGTGCAATACTTCTTGCTGGATTCACTGATGTTCCTGTTAATGGAATACCGATTAAATGTACCATTGTTAATGTTAAACCGATTACAAGTACGGCTAAACTTGGTGCGATAAATTTAGTTTTTGTTACAGATAATACAACGAACACAAATACGAACGTAAGAATTACTTCTACTAAGAATGCGCCCTTATTGTTGATGTTATTTGGCACGTTAGCACCATAGATGAATTCAACTTTTTTAGTAAATGAGCTTAGAATCGCCCAGATTAATGATGTCGCAATAAACGCTCCGATAATTTGGAATACTGAATAGATTGCGAAGTCTTTGAAAGATAAACGCTTATCTAGAAACATTGCAAAAGATATTGCAGGATTTAAATGTCCTCCAGAAATATCACCGATTGCATATGCTGCTGCAATAACTGTTAAACCGAATGCGAATGCGATTCCGAAGATTCCTACGCTAGCGTCTGGATTTAAAGTAGCCATAACTGCTGTGCCAGTACCAAAGAATACGAGTACGAATGTACCTAGTAATTCAGATAAATATTTTTTCATTATAAAATTTCCTCCTAAAAATAGTGACAAGAACAATCATAATACAAATAATATGTATATGCAAGAGTAAAATTTCAATAAAAAAGAAGAATCATATATATGATTCTTCTTGAAAGTATAGTAATTGTTATTATAAACGAGCTCCACATACTGGCCATGGTTGAGATCCACGTTGGCTGTAAAGGATTTGTGCACGTTTCGTTTGCTCAGCAGCTGATGCTTGTGAAGGAACACCAGATCCTCCAACTGCACGCCATGTTTGAACGTCAAATTGATATAAACCGTGGTAAGTTCCAGAAGCATCTACGATACTTGGATTTCCACCAGATTCACATTGTGCTAAAGCTGACCAGTTAACTCCACCAGTGTTAGATACAGTAGCTGTTTGTTGAACAGGTGCTTTGTAAGTTTTTACTGCAGCAGGTTGTGCTACAGGAGCTTTATAAGCTGTTTGTTGAACAACTGGTTTAACAGCAGTTTGAGCAGCTGTTTTCGCAACTGGTGCACTTACTACTGATTGTACTTCAGCTTTAGGAGCTTCAACAGATGCAACTTCTACTGATTTATTAACTACAGTATCAGCAGCGCCAGTGTATTTATATTCCCAAGTCCAGTAGATACCATCTGATTTGAATTCATAAGAGAATCCATCTTTGCTGAATTCGTAGTGGTAAGGTCCTGCATGAACTGGTTTTTCGTTTAATGATGCAGATTCTGCTTTAGCTAATTCAGCTAATTGAGCGAAGTCTACAGTTTCTTTTTGAGTGTTTTCAGTTTCAGAAGCGTATGCTTGACCAGCAGTTGCTACCGACGTTGTACCTAATGCTAATGCTAATGATGATGTTAAAATTGCTTTTTTCATAATATATAAGTCCTCCATTAATTTACGTTTTGTTATTTTCGTTATCGATTGTCAAAGTTGACTGTCGATAATTATCTCTCTTTCGACATTAATAATGTAACATATAAAATCATTACATACGTTACAGTAAAATAACAATTCATTACAATGCCGAAATGTTTTTGTAATATAAAAAGCGAAGAATGCACTACAGAGCATCCTTCGCATGTAATAATTTAAATATTAAGCTGTAACCCAGTTTTGTGCACCGTACTCATTATATAATTTTACGGCAGCTGCATCTTGAACCGATTCCGGTGCTGAAGCTGGTGATTTACCTTTCCATTCTGCCGGAGCAACAGTATCCCATGTACTTTGTAAAAATTGATATTTACCTGCTGCACCTGAAGTAGGGTTGATCGCACGGATATTACCACCTGATTCGCGTTGTGCAATTAACTGTAAATGTGCATTGACACTTACATTTGATGTTGACGTTTGTGAAACAGGAGCTTTATAAGTGCTTTGTTGAACCGGTGCTTTTTGTTGAACTGGTGCTTGATAAGCTGTATGTTGAATTGGTGTATGTTCTTTAACATTGTCAAATTGTTGTACGGTTTTTGGTTGGGTAAATGTATGATTTACAACCGTGTCTGCTGCACCCGTGTATTTATATTCCCAAGTCCAGTAAATGCCATCTGATTCAAAGTTATAAGAATATCCATCTTTATTAAATGAATAATTGTATGCTCCAGCGTGTACTGGGCGTTCATTTAATGTTTCAGAATTGTTTCTTGCTAGGTTTGCAAGTTCATTGAAATCCACTTTAACAGCTTGTGTCGTTTCTGATGCTTGTGCTTCGTTTGAACCGTTTACTCCTGATAATCCTGTTACACCTAATGCTAATGCTAATGATGAAGTTAATAATGCTTTTTTCATAATATATAATCCTCCAGTAATTTAAAAATTTTATGTCTCTTGTCCAGCTATGTCGAAATTGATGTGTATTTCGACAAGAAGAAAC
The DNA here is from genome assembly GCF_024205965.1 of Macrococcus epidermidis. NCBI lineage: Bacteria > Bacillati > Bacillota > Bacilli > Caryophanales > Staphylococcaceae > Macrococcus > Macrococcus epidermidis. Next base: position 1,071,488 of record NZ_CP073819.1, read on the forward strand.
GATTAAAAAATATATTTTTATAAGTTACAGATATAAGAATAATTTTTTATTCTGCATATAAACTGCAATATAAAGTTTATTTTCTGTAACGGTACATATTAGACCATATATATTCTTTGAGTTCAAAAATTTTGAGTAAGAAAAGGTTAATTCTATTCATATTGCTTACATTTTATGTAAAAAATATATAGTGTTTTTATTATCATTGATGATGATTAAATATAGGAGATGAAAGGGATGAAATATATATATATATTTTGCAACGAATATGTTTGTCAAAAAATGGTCACAAATAAAAATTTTTTATAAGAATCATATACTTCTGATTTATTTATCGCATTTTGCAAATAAAAATTGAGGTTTAATAACACTATATTAATTTGAGTTTCTTCTATTATAATTGTTGATTATTATTTGCTGCTGGTTTAATAAGAAGTATTTAATGAAATAAAATAAAAACAAAGGTCAAATAAAGTCAAAATAATGTTTGACCTTCTTTGACCAAATTGGTATAATAAGATTATCAAAGGAACATAATACCCTTTGTAGCCATACTTACAACTAAATAGGAGTGATTTTTATGAATAACGGAATTTTTGACAGTAACTTTGATAAAATGTTCAACAGCATGTTCAATGAATTAGGACAAGGTCAAGTGAAGCGCAAATTTTATATTAATGGGCATGAAGTAACACCTGAAGCAATTCAAAATATACAAAATAACCAATTTAATGATAATCAGACACAACAATTAAAACATCAAAATAACAATGTGCAGGGTGAGTTTTTATCAAAGATTGGTAGAAATTTAACTGAAGAAGCACGTAATGGAAAACTAGATCCAGTGATTGGACGTTCAAAAGAAATACGTAATACAGCAGAAGTATTAAGTAGAAGAATAAAGAATAATCCAATCTTAGTTGGTGAAGCAGGGGTGGGTAAGACTGCGATTGTCGAAGGTTTAGCTCAAGCTATTATTGGCGGAGATGTACCACAGGCAATTAAAGATAAAGAAATTATTTCAATAGATATTTCTGCGCTTGAAGCAGGGACACAATATCGTGGTGCTTTTGAAGAAAATGTTCAAAAGTTAATTAATGAAGTGAAAGCACATGATAATATCGTATTATTCTTAGATGAGATTCATCAAATGATCGGTAGCGGAGCAACAGGTGCTGATTCTGGTAGTAAAGGCTTATCTGATATTTTAAAACCAGCATTAAGCAGAGGAGATATTACAATCATCGGTGCTACTACTCAAGATGAGTATCGTAATAATATATTAAAAGATCCAGCTTTATCTCGTCGATTTAATGAAGTTGTCGTGAATGAGCCAACTGCAGAGGATACAATCGCAATATTGGAAGGTATAAAAGAACAATATGAACAACATCATGCAGTAGAAATACCCGATAATGTGATCAAAGCTTGTGTAGATTTATCGATTCAATATATCCCGCAAAGATTATTACCGGATAAAGCGATAGATTTACTGGATATCACTGCAGCACATGTTTCTTCTAATCATACAGTTGTTGATACTGTTCAATCAGAAAAACAAATCGACCAGCTTGAACAAGATAAATTAAAAGCAGTAGATAGAGAAGATTATGAACAGGCAAATGCACTACAAATGGAGATTAAATCAATAAAGGATAGTATAGAGGAAAGCGTCGAAACAAACACGTTAACAGTTGATGATGTAGCAGGCACAGTTGAGAGATTAACTGGAATTCCTGTTTCGCAGATGGATAGTAACGATCTTGAACGCCTGAAAAATATTAAAGATAGATTATCAGAAAAAATTATCGGTCAAGATGAAGCGGTACAAGCGGTGGCAAAAGCAATCCGTAGAAATCGTGCTGGATTTGACGAAGGTAACCGACCGATCGGTAGCTTCTTGTTTGTTGGTCCGACTGGCGTCGGTAAAACAGAACTCGCAAAACAGTTAGCTGTTGATTTATTTGGTCATAAAGAAGCATTAATTCGTCTGGACATGAGTGAATATAGTGATTTAACAGCTGTTTCTAAAATGATCGGTACTACTGCTGGTTACGTGGGATACGATGATAACTCAAATACATTAACAGAACGTGTTCGCCGTAATCCTTATTCAGTGATTCTGTTCGATGAAATTGAAAAAGCAAATCCACAAATATTAACATTGTTATTACAAGTATTAGATGATGGAAAATTGACTGATGGTCAAGGTAATGTAATCAACTTTAAAAACACGATTATCATTGCTACAAGTAATGCAGGATTTAGTTTGGACAGTAAGAAGTCGGAAGGCACTGACATTATGGCAATCATTAAAGATTATTTCAGACCTGAATTCTTAAATCGATTTAATGGTATTATAGAATTTAAACCTTTAAATAAAGCAAGTTTACTTCAAATTGTTGATCTTATGTTAGATGATGTTAAACGAACATTAGCTAAAAAGGAAATCACAATGACAATTACAGATGAAGCGAAAAACTGGTTAATTGATAATGGTTATGATGAACTGCTTGGTGCGAGACCGCTACGCCGTGTTGTTGAACAGCATGTTAGGGATAATATAACTGATTACTATTTAGAACATCCGGAAGTTAAAAATGTTCATTTAACGTTAAATAATGATAAAACAGATATTAAGGTAGCATAAAAAGTGCGGGTACAAAATGTACCCGCACTTTTTATTTGTCTTTATTAAAGAGATGAATTCAGTCATTTCCTGAGTACATACGTAGCCTCTTTTTAATGATATGCCTATTGGATAATAGTTATTTTCATCGGTTAAATGAAATATTTTAGTTGTCTGATATCTACTTCTTAACATCCTTTTCATTTATCACTGCAATGATAACAAATTCTTTTATTATTGTAGATTGCCAAAGTAAAGACATAATAATAAAGAAATCGTAAGACTAAATAGCCCTACGATTCATTTTCTCTGTAATCTTCTTTCATCTGCTGAATATATTTCACATCTGGTGTAACAACTACTGTCGATTGATCGGTATATGTGACAAATCCTGGTTTAGAACCATTTGGTTTATATACATAACGAATTTCTGTGTAATCCACAGGTATCTTAGATGATCCTTGTGCTTTCGAGAAATGTCCTGCTAAAAAGGCTGCATCTTCAATCGTACCATCAGTCGGTTGTGCATCTAATATAACGACATGACTGCCTGGAATATCTTTTGTATGGAACCAGAGATAATTATTTCTGCCCATCTTATGTGTGATATATTCATTTTGCAGATTATTTCTTCCAACTACAATTACTTGATTATCTCGCGATAAATAGTGATCGATTTCTTGTGTCTTCTTTTTCTTCTTATCATTCTTTTTATGTTTTTTCTTAATTAAATTTTGTTCAGCCAGCTCATTACGAATATCATCGATATCATCGAGCTCAATATGATTGAGCTGCATTTGAATGGTCTGGATATATTCAATTTCATCTTTTGTTTCTTCTATCTGAACGATAGCATGTTGTTTTCTCGTTTTAAGACGATTGTACTGCTTGTAATAATATTGCGCATTTTCAGCAGGCGATTTTCTTGGATTTAAAGGAATTGTTACTGTTTCATCGTTATAATAATTCACAGTTTCAAATGCTTCCATGCCTTGTTTTAGCATATACATATTACTTGTAATTAATTCACCGAATAAATTCATTTCATCCATTCGTTTTGTTTCTTCAAGTTCATTCACGAGTTTTGCCAGTTTCTTCTCGTTTTTCTGAAGTAAGCTGGTTAAGTGACGGGCAAGATCGTTCGTCTGGTTTCTTACGCGCTCACGTGTTGCACGGTCTTTATAAAAGTGATCTAACAATTCACTTAAACTATCGAAAGATTCTACATCTGTAATAAATGGTACAGGTTTATAATAGAAATCTTCTTTATCGTTTAATGTAAATGCAACTGGTCTGATAAACTGATCAGTCATAAAGTTTTTAAATGCAGCATCTATATCGTTATCTGAAGCTAACAGTGCATTGACGGCAACCGGACTGAACCCCTCTAGTGCTTTGAGTAATGCTTTTTTAATCGGCAGCTCTGGATTAAGTAAGTCACTGACTGTATTAATTTCGTGTGGATTATGTTTTTTTAATGTTGGCGGGAATTCATAACTAAAGCCTGGCATTAACGTTCTAGCACTGTTCGTATTTGGTGTTAAATGTTTTAAGCTATCGAGTATTTTTTTATTTTCATCAGTAAGAATAATGTTGCTATGTTTACCCATTATTTCAATATAAAGATGTCGTACGATACGATCACCAATTTCATTTGTGTTATTGATGATGATTTCTATAATTCGGTCATTTCCAATTTGATTGATGTTCGAGACAATGCCGCCTTCAATATGTTTACGTAATACACGTAAGAACATCGGTGGCTCGAACGGGTTATCAAAGTTACCAGTTGTTAATTGTAATCGTGCAAAGTTAGGATGTGCTGATATAAGAAGTTTCTGATTCTTTCTATTCGCACGGATGACGAGTATTACTGTATAATCATCAGGTTGTGTAATTTTATTAATACGTGCTGTTTCTAAAAATGATATTTCTTTAATCATTTGATGTGTAAATAAGCCATCAAAAGCCATATGCTCACCTCTTTTTTTCGTCCCTTTAGTGTATCATGAATTCATTCATCATCATATATTAGTGCACATTTATAATAGAAAACATAGCTGTTTAATATTATCATGTATTTTTCTTAAGTTTTATGATAAATTTAAATATAATCACTTTTAGATGAAAGGTCGTTATTATGGAGAAAGAAAAAGGGTTATTAATTGTTCTATCAGGTCCATCAGGTGTTGGTAAAGGTACAGTGCGTAAAGCAATATTCGATGATCCGGAAACTGATTTTGAGTATTCAATTTCTATGACTACACGCGGCCAACGCGTTGGAGAGGTTGATGGCGTAGATTACTTCTTTAAATCAAGAGAAGAATTTGAAGCATTGATAAAAGAAGATGCATTTATAGAATATGCAGAATATGTTGGTAATTATTACGGAACACCTGTACAATATGTTAGGGATACGATGGATGCAGGTAAAGATGTATTTTTAGAAATAGAAGTGCAGGGTGCACGTCAAGTACGTAAGAAATTTCCTGAAGCTTTATTTATCTTTTTGGCACCACCTACTTTAGAACATTTAGAACAGCGTTTAATCGGTCGTGGTACTGAATCACAAGAAGTGATACAAAACCGTATTAATGAAGCGCGTAAAGAAGTAGAAATGATGAATTTATATGATTATGTTGTCATCAATGATGAAGTAATGGAAGCAAAACAAAAGGTGCAGACCATCGTAGAAGCAGAACACTTAAAACGTGAACGCATAGAAGCGCGTTTTAGAAAAATGATATTGGAGGCAAAATAGATGTTAAATCCACCGTTAGATCAATTGAAGAAAAATGTAAATTCTAAATACTTAATCGTAACACTTGCAGCTAAACGTGCGCGTGAATTACAGGATAATCCAGAAGGTGCATTATTAGATGATTACATCTCATATAAACCAGTTGGCCGTTCTTTAGAAGAAATCGCAGCGCATAAAATTAGAATTACGAATGAATTACCAAATTAAAACTAAGTCTGACAAATTAATTTTTGTCAGTTTTTTTACTAGGAGGAAATCATGAAAATAATATTAGGTGTAACAGGTGGTATTGCGGCATATAAAGCGATTGACTTAACGAGCAAACTGACACAGGCTGGTCATGAAGTACGTGTGATTATGACGGAGGGTGCACTGGAATTCGTAACACCACTGGCATTTCAGGCACTGAGTCGAAATCCTGTGTATACGGATATCTTTAAAGAACATAATCCAGCTGAAATTCAACATATTAGTCTCACCGATTGGGCAGACTGTATGGTAATCGCACCGATTACCGCATCAACTATTGGTAAGATGGCACATGGTATCAGTGATAATATGCTTACTGCAACGTATTTAGCATATACTGGTCCTGTATATATTGCACCTGCGATGAACGCTAAAATGTACGATCATCCTGCAGTCATTGAAAATTTAAAGACATTACATCATAGAGGTGTCCAAATCATTGAACCAGGCGCAGGTTTTTTAGCCTGTGGTTATATTGCAAAAGGACGCATGAGTGAACCGATTGATATTATGAACATCATCACTACAAAACAGCAGATTAAACAAGTTGAACAGAATTTAACGGGTAAAAGTGTGCTGATTACAGCTGGACCTACCATTGAGAAAATAGATCCGGTGCGTTATTTAACAAATCGTTCTTCTGGCAAAATGGGGTACAGTTTAGCTGAAGCGGCAAGTGTACGCGGTGCGCATGTCACGTTAATTTCAATGGATTTACCACTAGATGTGCCACAAGGTGTAAATCATATCAAAATTGAAAGTGCTGAAGAAATGTTCAATGCAGTAAAAGATAACATGGAAGAAGCGGATATTATTATCAAAGCAGCCGCAGTTGCAGACTATACGCCTGTTGAAGTGTATGATCAGAAGCTTAAGAAAAAAGACGGTGATTTAACGATTACATTTAAACGTACACAGGACATTCTAATGTATATCGGGACACATAAAACGCATCAATATGTTATCGGATTTGCAGCTGAAACCGAACAGGTTGAAAAGTATGCACGCGGCAAACTCGTTAAGAAAAATGCTGATGTCATTATTGCAAATAACGTTGGTGACAAAACGATTGGTTTCAAGTCAGATGATAATGCAGTAACGATGTATTTTAAAGATGGAAGTGAAGCTTTAATTGAAAAACAGCCGAAATTAGGTGTTGCTCACGAAATATTAACACAAGTGATAAAGAAGGGATTTAATTGATCGCAAAAGTTATTGTAGATGTGAATAGCAAACGGGTCGACAGATTATTTGATTATTTAATTCCCGATCATCTAGAAACACAAATAATACCTGGCATGCGCGTCGTCGTTCCCTTTGGGCCACGGAAAGTCCAAGGGTATGTGATTGCATTAAGTGAGACAGCTGAATTTGATAAATTAAAACCGATCATCAGTGTACAGGATTATGTACCAGAATTGACACAGGAACTGATTGAGTTGAGTGAATGGATGAGCTATACACATGTTTCAAAACGCATTGCAGTACTTGATGCCATGCTGCCTGCAGCTTTAAAAGGAAAGTATAAGAAGATATTACGTATCGTAAATGACGAGGATATACCGCAAGATTTAATAAAATATTTTAACAATGATCAATTATATTTAGAGCGTGCACAAGAATTAGAAATGATGTCGATACTTACCCCATTTATTAAAAACGGAAATATCGTAGAAGATATTGAAGTGACACAGAAAAATAAGGTGAAGAAATTACTCGGAGTAAGATTAGTTGAAGGCATTGATTATGCGTCTTTAGCAAAAAATGATAAGCAGCTTGCAGCATGTGAGGAAGTGTTGTCGAACCGTGAAGGATTAACATTTGTTGCATTAGAAGCACGAGGTATCTCAAAAGGGGTATGTAATACACTGATAAAGAACGGTGTGTTCGAAAAAGTCGAACTAGAACAAATGCGAGATCCATTTGCACATAAAGTATTTTTTGAAGATGATAAGAAACAACTGCTTCCTGAACAGCAAATTGCGTATAACGTAATTCACGAAGCTTATGAAAATAAAAAAGCTGAGACATTTTTACTACATGGTGTTACAGGGTCAGGTAAGACAGAAGTATATTTACAGCTCATTAGCGATGTTTTAGACAATAATCAGCAGGCGATTGTGCTTGTCCCTGAAATTGCATTGACACCTCAAATGGTTGACCGTTTTAAATCACGATTTGGTGATGAAGTGGCAGTATTACATTCGGGACTATCAAGCGGTGAACGATATGATGAGTGGCGTAAAATTAAGAACCAGACTGCAAGTGTATCAGTTGGTGCGCGAAGTAGTATATTCGCACCATTCAAAGATATCGGTATCATCATCATCGACGAAGAACATGAAACGACTTATAAACAAGAAGATTATCCAAGATATCATGCACGAGAGATAGCAGAATGGCGTGCGCAATATCATCAATGCCCACTCGTATTAGGAAGTGCGACACCATCACTGGAAAGTTATGCAAGAGCTGAAAAGGGCGTCTATACGAAGCTTGAAATGTTAACGCGTGCAAATCAGCAGGCGATGCCTGAAATGTATATTGCCAATATGCGTGATGAACTGGCAAATGGCAATCGATCGATGTTCTCTGAAATTTTGAAAGAAAAGATTCAGGAAAAAATCGATAAAGATGAACAGGTCGTACTATTTTTAAATCGACGAGGACATGCACAATTTATGTTATGCCGTGATTGTGGTCATGTACCGATGTGTCCAAACTGTGATATCAGTCTGACATATCATAAGTTTACCGATGAACTTAAATGTCACTATTGTGGATATAAAGAACCTCCAGTAAACGTATGTCCAAGCTGTGGCAGTGACCATATCCGTGAGATGGGTGTTGGGACACAAAAAGTTGAAGAAATTATTTATGAGACATTTCGTGATGCGAAAGTTATCCGCATGGATAATGACACGACAAGAAAGAAAGGATCTCATGAAAAACTGCTTGAGCAGTTTAAGCGAAAAGAAGCGAATATATTACTTGGTACCCAGATGATTGCGAAAGGCTTAGACTTTCCGGATATTACACTCGTTGGAGTATTAAATGCAGACACGATGCTGAATCTACCCGATTTCCGTGCTAGCGAGAAAACGTATCAATTACTTACACAAGTATCCGGACGTGCAGGAAGAAGCACGAAAAGCGGTGAAGTCGTCATTCAGACATACAATCCGGAACATTATGCCATACAATATGCAGTAGCAAATAATTACCATGGATTTTATAAAGAAGAAATGGCGTATCGTAGACTAGGGAAGTATCCACCGTATTTTTATATGGTATACCTGAATTTTAGTCATCACGATTTAAGGAAAGTACTACTCGAAAGTAAACATATACATCAAATATTATTACAACATTTGACGCCGGGAAGTTATGTATTAGGGCCTGCACCAAGTCCGATTGCACGCATTAACAACCAGTACCGTTTCCAGATTATGATTAAGTTTAAGTCGGAACCGGAATTACTGAAAGCATTGAACTACCTTGATGATTATTATCATGAGCAGTTTGTGAAAGATAAGTTTACGCTGCATATAGATATTAATCCATATATGATGATGTGATTATATGGGCAAAATTGCTTGAAATATGTATTTATTACTTATAATAAGTATGATAATCGATAAAAAACAATAACTTCCCTATAGAAAGTGTTTGATTGCTGTATGAGTAAGGAAAAACGGGAATTAAAGAAGTACATATTAAATTATCATAAACAGATTGAAGATGTTGAAATTGATGATCATATGCTGGAGGATGATGGTTTCTTTAATTTAGTTGTTGTGAGTGATGTTGATTACAATGAAGCACTTGAACAAGTTACCAATATAGCAGATTCAAATACTATTAATGTGCTGATTGAAAAAGTACAAGAGGTTGCGACTGAAAGAGAAGAGGCTATATTCCTTTGTTTCTTGCAGGGTAAGGATATTGTAGAGATTAAGCGTATATTTATGATAGGTGAGGCAATGATTAATAAACATCTTGATAGAGTGATTGATAAAGTTATAGAGGGTAGCCATTAAGTTGGTTATCCTTTTTTAATGGTGATAAATGTTGATTTGGGTGATAGTCAGATAGCCAATGATTACCGGTAAAATAGTAGTTTACAGTGTGATAAGTCATTTCATATTCACTATTATGATTTGCCAATCATTTTCCATTCCATTAAGATTATAGTAATAAATGAATTCAATGGAGGGTTTTTAGTGAATAATGTATTTTTCAAATCTAAACTACTTATTTCATTAGCAATAATCGGGACATTATTTGGTATCCTCGGTGTCTTTCTAGCAATTTATAAAAGTGAGTATGCTATGATTCCAACTTTAATATGTGCATTAATACCTATACTTTTTATACACTACTATGATAGTGAAGAAAAAAAGTATTATAAAAATCATAAATAACCACATTGTATAAATAGCAATGTGGTTTTCTTATGCAAAAATTTAAAACACTTTTCACACAATCGCCCACAAAATAAAAGTTATCGTGCTTAAAATCGGAATGTCAGAACACTGTAATTTGCATAAATCATTGAAAAACAATCTTTATATCATTATGATGATTGTAATGGAAGATAATTCTATATGATATTACTTTGTGAAAGGGATGTTATTATGAATAATAAAAGCTACAAACTAAAAGAATTAGATGTAATTTTGATGGTAGTTTGTATGGGAATAGGTGCATTTCTAGGGTTATTAGCATATACACAAAACTGGTTAGGATAAACTTTTAATATCATAATCAAGTCCTTATACTTTGTGTAGGGATTTTATTTTGTCTTTAATTTATAGTCTTAACTACATTTTTTATTTGTACGCTTAAAATCGGAATGTCAGAGTAGTGAAACCTTAAATTTACCTTAAATTTCAATTATTTTTAACCACTTCTATTATGTTATATTACAATGTAATAAAGAATAGGTTAATTAGGAGGTTTCAATTTTGCTTAGAACAATTATTTTATCTTTATTAGCAGTTGTTTTATTTTTCCTTACAATGAAACAAGTAAATCAAAGTCATTTAGACACATGGTTTTTATTATATTTTTTAGTTTATGTTTCTATTACTCTTGTTTGGAATAATGAAAAAACTACAAAAAAACGACAACAAAACTACAATAGATAACATCCAATGAAATATAAAACTACAGATAGGGTGCTTTAAACCCTTGATAATACTGTATTTTGTATTTTATCGGATGTTATTTTTTTGCTATACGTGATACATATATGATGATGTGATGTGAATTGTAAAGTTGTGACGGAAACGGTAGTATTTGCAGAATACAACCGCTTCTGCAAAGAAAAAATTAAAATCACGGGAGTAAGCGGTAGTATTTCAAAAATACAGCCGCTTCCGCAAAGAAAAAATTAAAATCACGGGAGTAAACGGTAGTATTTCAAAAATACAGCCGCTTCTGCAAAGAAAAATTAAAATCACGGGAGTAAGCGGTAGTATTTCAAAAATACAGCCGCTTCCGCAAAGAAAAAATTAAAATCACGGGAGTAAGCGGTAGTATTTACAGAATACAGCCGCTTCCGCATCATAAAATCAAACCCACTCACCCCAACATTTTGTATATAACCGCAAAATGTAGTAAAATGACACTAAACACTCTCTTTAGCCAAAGTTAAAGAGAGTTTTATCATTCAAACGAATATATCGCAATCTTACGCAAAATAAAGTAAAATAGAATGATTGAATAAAAAAGGAGCAAGTCCATTGATTAAACCATTAATAGATAAAAATGATGCATTACTGCATAGAGAAGTGAAAGATGTAACGGCTTTTGACGATAGTCTAAAAGCTTTGATTCAGGATTTAGAAGATAGTTTATACCATTATAATGGTGTAGGTATTGCAGCACCTCAAATTGGTGTCGATTTAAAAGTTGCACTGGTTGATATGGAACAGGATGGTATTTTACAGCTCGTAAATCCAGAGATTACTTATTACTCGGAAGTTAAAGAGAGTGATGTTGAGGGTTGTTTATCGGTGCCGGATGTATTTGGTATGGTTGATCGTTCAACAGAAATTGTTGTAAAAGCAAATGATTTAGAAGGTAATGAAATTGAAATGACAGCATATGATGATATCGCGCGTATCATTCAACATGAAGTTGATCACCTGTACGGTACAATGTTTACTGATAAAGTAACGCGTTACGTATCTGAAGAAGAGCTGGAGGCGATGTATGATGAAGAAGCCTAATATTATTTTTATGGGAACACCTGACTTTTCAGCACCGATCTTAAAGGCTGTACACGAAGTATATGGTGTATCACATGTAATAACACAACCGGATAAACCTGTCGGACGTAAGAGAGTGCTTACGGCTCCCCCTGTAAAAGTTCAGGCAACAGAACTTGGGATCGCAGTTTATCAACCGGAAAAGATGACAAGTGATGAAGCTTATGAATATGTTCAAAACTTAAATCCAGATCTTATTATTACAGCAGCATACGGTCAATTGTTACCTGAGCGTGTGCTTGAAATTCCTCGACTTGGTTGTATAAATGTACATGCTTCATTGTTACCGAAATATCGTGGAGGTGCACCGATTCATAAAGCTATTATCAATGGTGAAAGAGAATCAGGTGTTACTATTATGTACATGGCTAAAAAACTAGATGCTGGTGATATGATTGCTCAAGTTGTTGTACCAATTGAACAAAATGATACAGTTGGCACATTACATGACAAATTAAGTACAGCAGGTACGAAATTGTTAATACAGACTTTACCGGATATATTTGCAGAAACAAATGACAGAATACCGCAAGATCACGACGCCGCAACGTTTGCTTCAAACGTCAGTCGAGAAGAAGAATTTGTTTCTTTTGATCGAACTAGTCAAGCCGTTCATGATCATATCCGTGGGTTAAGTCCATGGCCGGTAGGTTTTGCTAAACTTGATGGACAAAACATGAAACTCTGGATGTCTGAAATTGTGGAGGGTTCAGGACAACCGGGAGAAATAATAAGTACAGATAATAAAGGGATTAAAGTGGCGACAAACGACGGTGCAGTGTTGCTCACTGAAGTTCAACCTGCTGGCAAGAAACGAATGAATGCCGGTAGTTACGTTGCAGGATTAAAACAAACGATTGTGGGGCAGACATTTAATGGAGCATAAACGTAGTGTTAGATATATTGCCTTAGAAATTTTGGATCAGGTTTTAACGGATGGTGGCTATAGCAATTTGCTTATTAATGAAGCGATTAAAGAAGGTTATGTTGAACCTGTTGATAGAGCATTACTCACTGAACTTGTTTACGGGACTTTACAACATAAATTAACGCTTGAGTTTTACATTGAACCTTTTATAAAAGCAAATATTAAAGGTTGGATGCGTCGTTTACTATTAATGAGTGTTTATCAGGCTGTATATTTAGACAAAGTACCTGATCATGCGATTATTAATGAAGCGGTTGAAATCACAAAGCAACGTGGCTCAGTTAGTGGTGCCAATACAATGAATGCTATTTTGCGTAACTTCCAGCGTAGTGAATTACGCGATTTTGCTGAAATTAAAGATGACCTAAAGCGTTTAAGTATTGAAACAAGTACACCGCTTTGGTTAATTAAACATTGGAATACACATTTCGGTTACGATAAGACACGTGCGATGGCGGAAGAATTTCTGACGTATCCTGATACAACGGTACGTGTCAATACGACAAAAATTACGATCGATGAAGCTATTCAGCGTTTACAGAACGAAGGGTATGCAGTTGAACAATCTGAAATCATTCCTGAATGTTTATTGATAGATGGACCACCGATTGTTCAGAATCCATTATTTAAACATGGTTTCTTAAGTGTTCAGGATGCTTCAAGTATGCTTGTTGCGCATGTATTAGATCCAAAAGAAGGGGAAACAATTCTCGATACATGTAGTGCGCCAGGTGGTAAAGCTTGTCATATCGCTGAAAAGATGAACCGAACTGGTCGCGTTATCAGTCATGATGTTTATCCCCATAAAATTGATTTAATTAAATATAATATTAATCGTTTAAGTTTACGCAATATAGAACCTTCAGTTCATGATGCGCTCGAACCTTTTGAAGGAATGTATGATAGAGTCCTTGTCGACGCACCTTGCTCAGGCTTTGGTGTTATTAAACGTAAACCTGAGATTAAATATGAAAAGACACCTAAAGATATTGATACACTTTGGCCGATGCAATTAGAAATACTCACGAATGCCAGTAAAGTTGTAAAACCAGGTGGTCTCTTAGTATACTCAACATGTACGATAGAACAGATGGAAAATGACAACGTAGTCTACTCATTTATAAAACAGAACCCGGATTTCGAGATTGAACCGATAAAATTACCAGTATTAGGTGAACATAAACTATTGCAAATATTACCGCAAGATTTAAAGTCTGACGGATTCTTTATTGCAAAGTTAAGAAGGAAGAGTGAATAATTATGGCTTTATTAGAAAAGAAGAATAAAAAATTTATGCCCAATTTTGAAAAACCGTCAATCTACTCATTACAATTGGATGAGTTAAAAGATTGGTTAGCAGATCACAAGCAACAATCATTTAGAGCGAAACAAATTTTTGACTGGTTATATGTAAAACGTGTAACAAGTTTTGAAGATATGACGAACTTATCAAAAGAATTACGCGAAGTGCTAGAAAGCAACTTTACGATGACGACTTTAAAAACAGTCGTTAAGCAGGAAAGTAAGGATGGAACAATTAAGTTCTTATTTGAACTACAAGACGGATATACAATTGAAACAGTATTAATGCGTCACGATTACGGTAATTCTGTCTGTGTTACGACACAAGTTGGTTGTCGTATCGGCTGTACATTCTGTGCATCTACGTTAGGTGGATTAAAACGTAATTTAGAAGCGGGTGAAATCGTTGCTCAAGTACTTGCAGTACAACAAGCGCTGGATTTAACAGAAGAACGTGTAAGTCACGTTGTTATTATGGGTATCGGTGAACCATTCGAAAACTACGAAGAAATGATGGACTTTTTAAAGATTATTAACCATGATGATGGATTAAACATTGGCGCACGTCATATCACAGTTTCTACATCTGGTATCATACCAAGAATCTATGATTTCGCGGATGAAGCATTACAAATTAACTTTGCATTAAGTCTACACGGTCCTAATAATGATATTAGAAGTCGTTTAATGCCGATTAACCGTGCATATGATCTTGAGAAGTTAATGGAATCAATTGAATACTATGTGAATAAGACAGGACGCCGTATCACTTTTGAATATGGTTTATTTGGTGGCGTGAATGATCAGGTACATCATGCGAAAGAGCTTGCTAAACTAATTAAACATTTAAACTGTCACGTGAATTTAATTCCGGTTAACCATGTACCGGAACGTGATTACGTACGTACACCGAAAGAAGACATCTTTAAGTTCGAAAAAGAATTAAAAAGAAATGGAATAAATGCTACAATTAGACGTGAACATGGTGCAGATATTGATGCTGCATGTGGACAATTACGCGCGAAAGAAAGAGCAGAAGAAACGAGGTAGTCATATGCACGCACGTTTTTTTACGGATATGGGACCGGTCAGACAACGCAATGAAGATGCTGGCGGAGTATATTACAATCATACTGGACAGATGCTCGTAGTTATTTGTGATGGTATGGGTGGACATAATGCAGGGGATGTAGCAAGTAATTTTGTTAATGATTTACTTGGTGCACGTTTTACAGAGGAAAACTATATTGAACGTCAAAATGCTGAAAGTTGGCTGAAAAGTAATATCTCGGATATTAATCGTCAACTTTATCAGCGAAGTCATGAAAATAATGAAAATCAAGGAATGGGTACTACTCTAGTTTGTGCTTTAATGTTCGACCATCAGGTTGTAATTGCGAACGTTGGTGATTCACGTGCTTATCTTATCAATGAGCGTGAAATGCGCCAGGTAACGCATGATCATACATTTGTAAATCATTTACTGATGGCTGGTGGTTTAACGAAAGAAGAGGCACGTAACCATCCTCAACGCAATGTTATCACAAAAGTTATGGGGTCTGACAAACGTATCCATCCGGATATGTTTGAATATGATTTCGACCGTTATGATTATCTTTTATTATCCTCTGATGGTCTAACTGATTATCTTGAAGAATCATACATACATGATGTTATCAAGACGCGTGAAAATGTAAAAGCAGCTGGAGAAGCATTGATTAATGCTTCTGTTGAGGCAGGAGCACGTGATAATATATCTGTAGTACTAGTCCCTTTAAAAGGGGGCGAATAAATGATTGGTACAATTATTAGTGATCGCTATAAGTTAGTGAAATATATCGGCGGTGGAGGAATGAGTAGTGTATACCTCGCCGATGATATTATTTTAGATACACAGGTCGCTGTAAAAATCATTAATATTCCTCCTGTCGATGTTGATCGTGCGGTTAAGCGTTTTGAACGTGAAGTACAGAATGCAACGACATTATCTCATCCTAATATCGTTAAAGTGCTCGATGTCGATGAAGATGAACGTCATTATTATATGATTATGGAATATATTGATGGCCCAACTTTACATGAATATATACGTGATAATAGTCCGTTAGATGTTGAAGAAGCAGTATTCTTCACAAAACAAATACTGCGTGGTATTGAACATGCGCATCAACATCGTATTATACATCGTGATATTAAACCTCAAAATATTTTAATGACGCAATCAAAAGAGCTTAAAATATCTGATTTTGGGATAGCACGCGCATTGAGTGAGACAGCGATGACGCATACGAACCATATTATGGGAAGTGTGCATTACTTGTCACCTGAACAAGCGAAAGGAAAACAAACGGATGAAGCAAGTGATATATATTCAATAGGTATCGTTTTATTTGAAATGTTGACCGGACATCCTCCTCATGAAGGTGAATCTGCAGTCGGTGTAGCAATTAAGCACATTCAGGAACAACTGCCATCTGTAATCGAAGAAAACCCAGCAGTACCTCAAGCGCTTGAAAATATTATTTTGAAAGCAACGATGAAAGAGAAATATCAACGTTACCGTACTACGCAGGAAATGTATGATGATTTAAACACCTGTCTTGACGAAGAACGATCTGAAGAACCGAAAATGATGATTGTTGACGATGCGACAAGGATGATTCCAGTTGTACAAGCTGATGATACGATTGAAATGCATCCTGTTTCAACGATACCAACAGAATCAGTAGAGGTTCAAAATAATGATGAAATTGATAATCATGAACCGAAGAAAAAAAAGAGAAAATGGTGGTTATGGTTATTACCGTTGTTACTTATTTTAGGTTTAGGAACGGCTATTGCTTATATGACCTTTGCACCAAAATATAGTGAAGTACCGGATATCAATGGTAAATCAATATCAGAAGCAACAAGTTTACTTGAACAAAATAATTTACGAAAAGGTCATGTTGATTATGTTTATAATGATTCATATGACGATGGTACTGTGATAGAATCTGACCCAATGATTGGAGAAAAAGTGAAAGAGTTATCACTAATAAATCTCACTGTATCGAAAGGCACTAAAAAGTTTATGTTTGAAGATTATGTGGGTCAGGATATCATGAAGGTCAAGAAAAAATTAGAAAAGCAAGGTTTCAAATCAGTGAAAGTTAAGCAAGTCTATAATTATGAGAAGTCAGGCACGATTATTAAGCAAAATGTAAAGGGTAATAAAGAAGTGGTGCCTCAAGATACGAATCTTGTTTTTACAGTTTCTAAAGGCGTTGAAGAGATATTTGTACAGGATTATACGGGTCAATCCTTTGAAAAAGCCAAAGTTGAACTTGAGCAATTAGGTTTTGTCGTTAATGTGGTACAAGTAATATATTCTGATGACGTTGCAAAAGGTGATATTATTTCTCAGAATGTCCGTAACATAAAGTTCCCTTATGGATCAACAATAAATTTTGAAGTATCAAAAGGAAAAGAGAAAAAGAATACAGAAGAGAAAGTCACTACTGAAACACCAGAAGAAAAAGATAAGAAGTACATCGGAACGGTTAGTATTCCGTATAAAGGCAAAGAAGTGACGCCAACAACAGAAGCACCTGCTACAAATGAAGAAGGTGATACTGTAGAACAACCTTCTGAACCGCCTGCTACCGAAAAGATGCCACAACTTGTCGAGATTTTTATTAAAGATAAAAACAATGATATTTCAACAATCTATGAATCTTATGAAACAACAAAAGAAAGTAAGAAAAGATTAGTACTTACAGTTGAACCAGATACACAAGGTGCGATTATTATAAAAATTGATGGCAAGACGTATTTGCAGGAACAAATCGATTATGACGAAATTGAATAGTTTTTTAGACGGCATAGTAAATTCATTTTTTGCCGTCTTTTTATGCTTTTTATTTGTAATATTTAATAATTAAACCTATATTTTAAATATACACACAAGGGGGTCACGACATGTCATACCATTACCACGAAATATTTTCTGAAGTGAAAGAGAAAATAGCAGCACAGTATGATTTATCAGATGATGCTGCAAATACATTATATTTAAATATTATCAAAAATCTAGCACCGAACAATGACTATACTTTTCAACAGATTATGTTGGAATATTTAACTGAACTACAAATAAAAAGCCTGTTTTTCTTTCACAAAGATATGGTAGGACATAATGGCTTTTACGTAAAAAAACAAGGTGATGTGTTAATCGTCACAGAAGTAAATGATGATAATCGTCTCGTTGTTGGGGATGTCATTACAAAAATGAGTAATGATGAAATTAATATTCTTGAATCGAGATACAAAAAATTGTTATTTCATGAAGATGATAATAATCAGGACTGGACACATATTATTGCTAAACAATCACAGCTTACAGTTTTACGCAGGGCAGAAGAATATACATTTGATGTACAGCACTTCAATCAATTTCCAGAAAATACAGTAAGACGATATGACGGCTATCAGGTTGTTACAATCTATAATTTTGATGAATTGATTACATATCAGCATGATGTTCCTGTAATTTTAGATCTTCGTTATGCACGTGGTATAAAGTCACATCAATATGCAGCTGATATTATCCTGATATCACCATTAACGAAAGGAAGTCCTGAGTATTTTGCATCACAAAGTAATGCAAAGAAAATTGGAGAAAATTCTTTCGGTGCGGCAAACATCTTTAATACAATTGAATTTGATGACTTTGTATTCGTATATGGCACAGATGAAGAATTTGTAGTTCAACCGGATATACATATAACGAACGAAGCAGAAAGTGATGCAATAATGGAAGAGGCAAAACGAATAATTTTAAGTTAAATTTTTGTAATTTAGGGTATAGATAATTAATACTTATTAGGGGGAATCATCATGGCGAAAAGAATGCCAAAAGATAGAGGTCTTGATAATACTTTAACGATTATGAAAGAAGGATATGAATATATCCAGAATCGTACGAAAAAATTTAATTCAAATGTATTTGAAACGCGTGTTCTAGGCGGTAAACAAGCTGTTGTTATTAGCGGTAAACAAGCTGCTGAATTATTTTATGATAACGATAAAATTGAAAGATCTGGTACATTACCACCTCGTGTAGTTAAGACGTTATTTGGGAAAGGTGCGATACATACAACGACGGGCAAAAAGCATATTGATAGAAAAGCTTTATTTATGTCATTAATGACAGATGAAAATTTAACATATTTACGTAAGTTAACGCGCAATTACTGGTTTCAGAATACGCAACGTATGCAGTTAATGGATGAAGTGAACGTATATAAAGAGTCTATTATTTTATTAACAAAAGTTGGCTTTAGATGGGCCGGTATTATCGAAACACCTGAAAATATTGAACAACATGCAATGGATATGGATAAGATGATTGATTCATTTGGAGCAATCGGTTCACCGTATAAAGGATATCGTGAAGCTAAAAAAGCACGTGCACGTGTAGAAGATTTCTTAGAAGAGCAAATTATTAAGACACGTAAAGGGAAAATTCATCCTGAACCAGGAAGTGCCTTATATGAATTCAGTCATTGGGAAGATATGAACGGCAAACCAATGGATTCGAGACTTTGTTCTGTAGATTTAATGAATGTGATTCGACCGCTTGTTGCTATTAACCGATTTGTTGCTTATGGGGTACTTGCGATGCATGAGTTTCCTGGAGAAAGAACGCGTGTTGCACGTAATGATAATGATTATGCGTATAAGTTTGTTCAGGAAGTTCGTCGTTATTATCCTTTCGTACCTTTCTTGCCAGGTAAAGCTGCTAAGAATATAGAATTTGATGGCTATAAGATTAAGAAAGATACGATGATTATATTAGATGTATTTGGTACATTGCATAGAGAAGATACATTTAGCGAACCAGAACGATTTAATCCGTATCGTTTTGATAATTGGGATGGTAGTCCGTTTGATTTGATTCCTCAAGGTGGAGGAGACTATCATACGAATCATCGCTGTGCAGGAGAATGGATGACAATTATCATTATGGAAGAAACAATGAAATACTTCGCGCAGGAAATTAATTACGATGTGCCACCACAAGATTTTACTGTTGATCGTACGAAATTACCAGGGCGTGTGAAATCAGGCATGCTTATAAATAATGTTAGATTGAATATTGATCGTACTAAATAGAAATGTATTTAAAAACCGTGCTCGATTGAGCACGGTTATTTTTAATCTTCTATCTTTACTTCGCCAGTCCAGTCATCCATACCTTGTTCTGCAACTGTAACGTTATAGCCTTTATCTTCTAAGTACTGACCAGCTTTCATTGCACGGCCACCTTTTTTACAAATAATAATATATTCAACATCTTTAGCAAGAGCAACTGATTGTGTTTCAATTTCAGATAGTGGAAGATGTGTAGCTTGAGGAATATGACCTGCTACAAATTCATCTAATTCTCTTACATCTAATATTACTGCATCTGTTCCAGTATTGATTGCATCCTGTATCGCGTCTAATGTGATTGTTTTTGTCATTTGTTTCACTCCATTCTTCATTTATAGTAATATCATACATATATTTAGTGCATTTATAAAACAATAAGAAAAATATAAGGGGGGTTATTCATGATATTTTTTACAAAACCATTTAAAAATCTAGAAGATTTTATTATTGAAAAACAGGATCAGTTTCAAGCGATGATAGATCAGCTTCAATTGATGGTGATATTCGGATTTTCTAGTCTAGTTATCTTGATGTTATCGATACTATTCTTCAACTATAGGATCTATCGTCGTATGAGTCAGTCACATATAGATCGAATAAAGCTGGAAGTAGAAAGAGAATTACTTAAAAAATACGATTTGGAATTAAAGCCGGAATATAAAGAAAATCTTGGCAAATCATATAAAAATATTGATCGTAAAAACGAGAAACTGGGTAATCAATAATTGTTAAAAAATTTTATTGTAATTTGCTTTAAATAAGAATAAAATGCAAGAATCGGTTGAAATCGATAAGTAAATGATTAGAGGTGCGATAATGCATATAAATCAGAATAAAAAAGTGAATATAGGGATGTTGTTAATCGCTCTTGGTATTGTATATGGCGATATAGGAACATCACCTTTATATGTAATGAAAGCAATAGTATCTGTTAACGGAGGATTATCAAATTTAACAAGAGAATATATTTTAGGATGTCTTTCACTTGTTATATGGACACTCACGATGCTGACAACAATAAAGTACGTGATGATTTGTATGCGTGCGGATAACCATGGTGAGGGTGGTATATTTAGTCTATATACACTCGTACGCAAGCAGAAGAAATGGTTACTTGTTCCGGCAATCATCGGTGGTGCTGCTTTACTCGCCGACGGTATTTTGACACCTGCAGTTACTGTGACATCAGCTATCGAAGGGCTACAGGAAATTCCTTATTTTTATCATAGTTTCGCATCTGATCAAAATAATATTATTATGATTGTTATCGCGATTATTACGGCTATATTTTTTGCTCAACGATTTGGTACAGGAAGTATCGGTAAAATCTTTGGACCGGTGATGCTGTTATGGTTTTCGATGATGGGTATATTCGGAACGATTCAGCTTATGCAGGATTTATCTGTTTTAGAAGCTTTTAATCCATTACTTGGCATTAAAATATTATTTAGTCCTGACAATAAGATGGGATTATTAATTTTAGGGACAGTATTTTTATGTGCGACTGGTGCAGAAGCACTTTATTCAGATATGGGACATGTCGGTAAAAAGTCAATTTACTACACATGGCCATTTGTAAAAATAATGTTGATTTTAAGCTATCTTGGACAGGGTGCCTGGACAATTCAGCATATTGGAGATACAAAGCATCTAGAAGAAATTAATCCATTTTTTCAGATTATGCCTGAGTCTTTCATTCTTTATGGTGTATTAATGGCGACATTTGCTGCAATCATTGCATCGCAATCTTTAATTACTGGAGCATACACTTTAGTTTCTGAAGCAATCCATTTAAAGTTTATGCCTAAACTGGATATTAAATATCCTTCGACAGTAAAAGGTCAAATGTATATTCCAACTGTGACAGCAGTTATCTGGTTTTTATGTATACTTGTTGTCCTCTATTTTAAAACGAGTGTCAACATGGAAGCAGCTTATGGATTAAGTATTACTGTCACAATGATGATGACAACAATTTTACTTTCTTATTATCTTAAAACGAAACAAGTCAATACATTGTTATTATATTTAACGATTGGCTTCTTCTTTATATTAGAATTCGCATTCTTTATCTCAAGTCTGGCAAAATTTATGCATGGTGGTTATGTGGCAGTGCTTATTTCTTGCTTGATCATATTTATCATGATCGTATGGTATAACGGTTATTTGATAAAAGATAAACAATCGCATGATGTTGCGATCGATGAATATTTAGGACAACTGAAGTCATTAAAACAAGATCGTAGTGTACCGAAATTTGCGACTAATCTGGTTTACTTAACGACGAATGAAGAGAATCGTATGATAGAGAAACAAGTGATTAAGTCTATATTAGACGGACGTCCAAAACGTGCTGATGTGTATTGGTTTGTAAATGTAAAAGTTAGTGACGAACCGTTTCAGGTTAATTATCGAATAGAAAACTTTAATACTGACTCAATATTTAAAGTTCAGTTAATATTAGGATTTAGAATGCACCAGAACGTCAATTACTATGTTAAGAACATTGCCAGAACTTTAGTTAAAACAAAACAGATGAAAGAGCAGTTCAGACCGTATGGTACTAACAATTTGCGAATTATTAGTGACTTTAAATTTGTAGTACTTAAGGACGAAGTTTTACTGGATGGTGACCTGTTATGGTATGAGCGTCTTATCCTTCAATGGAAGATTGCTATAAAACGATTTACTGCATCACCAGTGAAGTGGTTTGAACTTCCATCCAATGAAGTGATGTACGAAACGATACCGCTTACTACACCGATGACAAAAACGATACCGATGAAACGTATCGATT
Source organism: Macrococcus epidermidis (assembly GCF_024205965.1). NCBI lineage: Bacteria > Bacillati > Bacillota > Bacilli > Caryophanales > Staphylococcaceae > Macrococcus > Macrococcus epidermidis. Next base: position 1,094,624 of record NZ_CP073819.1, read on the forward strand.
AATTATAAGCATATCAAAGCAACAGGGCATTTATTTGTCCTGTTGCTTTTTTTCTTGGAAAAATAGTTATTGTATATTTAGTGAGAATGCATTAAAATTATCTTGTGAAATAAATCACATAAGGAGATAGGATATGAAAAATAATACTCAGTCAACTGAAGCAGACAACTTTAACTTTCCGGAAACCGAAAAGTTTTTTTACGGAAGAAAGTTAATGGATGGGATACAGGACACAGTTTTAACGAAAGAAAGTCTCGTAAAAGATTTTTTTATCAGATATATATTTAGAGCGATGATGGCAGGTTTTATTATCGGATTAATGATAGTATTCACCTGGAAAACGCGCATTGATTTTACGCCATACATTGGTGCAGATCTGGCTAGTCTTGTCGGTGGAATAACTTTCAGTTTTGCACTAATTTTTATTATATTTACCTATTCGGAACTGCTAACAAGTAATTTTATGTATTTTACAGTTGGTATTTTCTATAAATCAGTGACAGTTCGTCGTGCATTACTTGTTTTTACCCTGTGTTTTCTTAGTAATATGATAGGTGGTATATTGTTGTTTAGTCTGTTAAAATTTAGTACAGTAGTATCAAATGATATGCTTGGATTAATGCGTATAATCGTTGATAAGAAGCTTCATTTATCAAATGGTGATATTTTTATTCGCGGAATATTAGCCAACTTTTTTATCAATATTTCTATCATCGTAACGATGCATTTTAAAGAAGCTTTACCAAAGATGGTTGCCATGATTATCGGTGTGACGATATTTGCATATATGGGATATGAACACGTTATCGCTAATGGCGTTATGTTTATCTGTTCTTTATTTTATCAATTCAACCCGGAGAACATCTTACCTATGCTAAGAAATTTATTATTTAGTGGTCTGGGTAATTATGTTGGTGGGGGACTATTTATCGGTTTATTCTATGCATATTTAAATGCTCCGAAAAGACATTAATATAAGAGGTGAATATTATTAAAGGTCAAATTATTAAAGCTTTAAGCGGTTTTTATTATGTGAAAAGTGAAGATGATAGCGCAATTTATCAATGTCGTGCACGAGGAAATTTCAGAAAAAAAGGTATAACACCATATGTCGGTGATTTCGTGACATTTCAAATAGAGAACGAAAACGATGGTTACATTCTTGAGATTCATGAAAGAAAAAATGCACTGGTGCGACCGCCTGTGGCAAATGTAGATCGCGTAATAATCGTCATGAGTGCAAAAGAACCTGAATTCAGTTTAAATTTAGTAGATAAGTTTATTACGATTATTGAATCTTATGATGTAGAACCTGTCCTTCTTGTGACAAAGAAAGATTTATTAAATGAACAGGAGATTAGTTTTATTACGACGCAGTTAAATTATTACGAACGTATTGGATATGAAGTAATGTTCGTTTCAAATCTAGAACAACAAAACTTTAATGATTTAATAAAAGGCATCACTGTGCTTGCTGGACAATCTGGTGTAGGTAAATCATCGTTTATCAATGCTTTAATACCAGATGCGAATTTGAATACTGGTGTTATTAGTAATGCGCTTAATCGTGGGAAACATACGACAAGACATGTTGAATTGATTCCATTAGATCATGGCTATATCGCAGATACACCGGGCTTTAGTTCATTAAATTTAGATAATCTTGATAGAAATACATTAAAATATTGTTTTATTGAATTCGCTGAACGTGCCAATGAATGTAAATTCAGAGAATGTATGCATATCAATGAACCAGGTTGTGCAATTAAAGCAGGTGTTGAAAATGGAGAAATTCTAGAATCTAGATATTTACATTATCAGCAAATGTTAAATGAAATAGACACGAGAAAGGTGAGATACTGATGAAAGTAGCACCAAGTTTACTATCTTGTAATTTTTTAAATTTACAGCAGGAAATTAAGCGTCTGGAAGAAGCAGGAGTAGACTATATACATTTTGATGTGATGGATGGCAATTTCGTTCCAAATATTTCTTTTGCTTTTCCAATCTTAAATCAAATTAGACAAGTTACTGATTTAACGATTGATACACATTTAATGGTCCAGGATCCTGAGCGATACATTCAAACCTTTGCTGAAGCGGGTAGTGATATTATTACCATACATGTTGAAGCAACAAATCATATTCATAGGGCAGTTCAAATGATTCATGCTACAGGGAAGAAAGCTGGTGTTACCCTAAATCCAGGTACACCTATTGATTCCGTTGTACCTCTGCTTAAGGATGTTGACCTTGTGCTTGTCATGACAGTCAATCCTGGCTTTGGTGGTCAGCAATTTATCGAAAATGGTATTGAGAAAATTAAATTTTTAAAAGATTATAAAGAAAAACATCATCTTAATTTTGAAATCGAAGTTGATGGTGGGGTAAACAAAGATACTGCTAAAACTTGTATTGAAGCGGGTGCTGATGTATTAGTAGCAGGATCATACTTCTTTAAGCATAAAGATTTATCAATACCAACAAGTGTATTGAGAGGTGAGTAATATGGACTTACATATACTTTGTACACATTTAGGGGTATCAAATTCCCTTTTAGAAAAATATCATAATGAAGATTGGATTGGTATTGATTACGGGACAATAATGCTTGTTGATGCAGGTATTCGACCTATAGCAGCATTTGGTGATTTTGATTCTGTGTCTGAAGATGAACGTTTAAGGATTGAAGAAGTAATTGAAATTGAATATCTGCCATCTGAGAAAAACGAAACAGATCTTGAAGTTGGTGTACAATATGCAAATGGATTAGGTTATGACAAAGTTTATATTCATGGGGCAACTGGTGGAAGACTTGATCACTTTCTAGGTAATTTACAGACACTTGTCCATCCAGACCTGTTATTATCTGAAACGGAATTTATTATTGTAGATGCATTTAATGAAATACAGGTATTATCTACCGGTACACATATTATTGAAAGAAGCGAAGATAAAAAATATATATCATTTATTCCGGTAAATGATGGTGTTCTGTTAACGATAGAAGGATTAAAATATGATACAGACCGTTTAGAAGTAAAAATGGGGTTTACCCGCACAGTAAGCAATGAATTTATAAAGGACCGAGCAGAAATAACAGTCGAACAAGGTATGGTCTATATGATTCAAAGTAGCGAAGCTAAATAAGACAAATAAAAAAAGACCTTTCACACAAAGGTCTTTTTTGTATCTATATATTCAATTAAACGCGAGTCACTTTACCTGATTTTAATGCACGAGCTGAAACCCATACACGTTTAGGCTTACCATCAACTAAGATTCTAACTTTTTGTAAGTTAGCACCAAAGCGACGTTTGCTGTAGTTCATTGCGTGAGAACGGTTGTTACCTGAAACTGCTTTACGACCTGTAACATGACATACTTTAGCCATTGTTTTGCCTCCTTTAATAGAATATAGAGATACACTTGATCTTACATACTATAACAATTTATCACAATCGACTTTTGATTGCAAGATTTATTTATCTGTTAATCCATTTTTTACTGCTTCTATATGACTGATAAATTGCTTTCTATTCCCTTTTGTATCCTGTAGATTATAATAACGCATTTCATAGATAAAATCTATTAATGGATTTGCAGTATTGATCTGACTGAAGTTTTGAGCAAACGTTTTATTCGGCTTAATCGGATAACCCTTTTTAATATAAAGTGATTCCAGTTTCTTAAGGTGCTTCATATAAAAAGGTGGTAGATGTTTATAATCTGAATTTACTGTTTTAAATTGATGAACATATTGAATCTTTCTACTTTCTTGTTGGATTTGTGGTATCTGAAATACATCTCGTCTTTTGTAGAGTATTAACGCGATAATTGAAAGTATTATCGTTGCCAATGCATAAACCCATAAGAAGTTGTCAGGTTCTTTTTTTATTTTTCTCATCGGTTTTGTTTCTATTGAAGGTGATTCTTTCTGTTTTATATCTTCAATCTGCCTAGGATTGATTTTCATCGGCTCATAATCAATATTTTTCAAAATATTAGAAGGGATATGCATAACAACCGTTTGATATGTTATTAATAAACCTATACCGATTATGAAGGTTGCGATCATAATACTTATTAAAGCAATAATCTTTTTATAATCGTTAAATATCGGGAACAATAAAATGAAAATCATACATACCGTATAGATTGCAGCGAGCACATAAAAATGTTGATAATAACTTAGAAATAACAATAGATGCACGATAAAGAATGATTGAACGTAATATGCTAAATGCATGTCGTTTGTCACATTATATAATGCAACTAAACCGTATAATAATATCAAATAAAAATGTGATACATCAAGATAAATACTTGCAAATATACTGATGATTATCGTAATACTTAAGATTAGTAAAAAATTTTCTTTCGTATGATATAGCATCAATAACAAAAAAACATGAACGATAAAAAATGAAGAATGAATAAACGTTAAAGGTGATAAAGCAATAAAAAAAATAAAATAATTAAAAATATTTTTATATTGCATCGATTTCACCTCGCTCAAAATGAATCATATTATGCTTTATTTTCATAACTTCACTATCTTTTATTTCTCCGAAATGAATCCATCGGTTTACTTTATGAGTATGAAGCACTTCGTCAACGAGGTTACTGAATTGAAAAGTGTAACTATCCTGATTGAATTCAGCAATAGCCCGATGCATCACATGCATATCACCTGTGTTTTTTATAGTAATGACAACTGGTTCATCTGAAATGAGGCTCGTTTTTATATTAACCGCAATGTAAAAAGACATGTGCTGTTCGAAATAAGTATAGGCATAATCTGAAAGTGACTTTAGAATTTCTTCGATTTTATGATGGATGTGCTGATTACTTAATACATTTGCGCTAAGCATAATTTGATTTGCTTCATAAACTTCTGTTTGTTTAACTAGCAGCTCATTAGCTTTTAATGATGCATTAAAGTCAATGAGATGGAAAGGCAAGTCATATTGATAAGGCAAATTACTATATTTATCGTTAGAAGGACCTGTGACTTTATGACCTGTTTCATCCAGTGACAGCTCGTGCTCAATATTTTTTTGATTATAGGTACCGTAACTTGCATATAATGTTGATAAAGAGAATGGTTGGTCTACTTTATAACGCAATAACTTAAAGAATCCATCTACTTCAACTTCATATATATTTACTTTGAATCTACCGCGCTTATTGATTGTTATCGGTAGTGAAATAACTGTCATTTCATTAGGGTTTAATTCAGTTTCTATTATTTGTGAGCGATTTTGATTTGCAAAGTAATTTTGTTCCAGCCCAAAGCGAATTTTTAACTTTAGTGATGATTTTGATGTTATAAAAACTTTGTAATTAAAGTCTGAATCAACGAATGGATAAGTGTGTTGCTGATCATCTTCAATTAAAATAGCGTGTTTTAAAGCGAAACGTCTATCTAAAAAAAATAAGATATAGATTAATACGATAAAATAAGAAAACAAGAAAAATCTTAAAAATAAACTAAAAATTAATACAAGCATTAGTAATGCATTGGCTGGTGCAAGGTTATATACAGGTTTTAAGTTGATATCATTTTTATAATGGAACATGAATATTTCCTAAACATTCATTTAGACAATCAATCTTTTCATTATGATTTCTAACATGATTGTTAAACTGAATTTTATGAAGTGCTACATATGGTATGACTGCCTGTATATCGTCAGGTATGACATATTTTCTGTCATGCAGATAAGCATAGCTTTGTGCCATCTGTCTTATTTGAATGCCTGCACGGGTACTTAATCCTGTTGTGATATTATGATGATTTCTCGTTTCATTCAATATTTGAACGATATAAGTTGTTAAATCTTCATCGATATGTATCTTTTCAATTTCTTTTTGATGAGCGATTAATGTTTCTTTATCCAGAACATTTTGTATATTGGTAAATTGTTTCAACAATATATTTTTTTCTGCATCAATATCTGGATAAGTTACGTTAATCTTGACGATAAATCTATCTAATTGTGCTTCCGGTAAAGGGTATGTACCTTGATTTGTCTCAATATTATTTTGAGTGCCGATGACAAAAAAAGGTTCGGGTATCACGTGTGTAGTGTCATCAATCGTTATAGTATGTTCCTGCATTGCTTCAAGCAAACTACTTTGTGTTTTCGGTGTCGCACGGTTAATTTCATCTGCAAGTAATATATTTGTAAATGCTGGGCCATATTTAATTTCAAACTGTTTCGATCCAGGGTGGAAAAACTTTATTCCTGTAATATCGCTCGGTAACACATCAGGTGTAAACTGAATACGATTAAATTGTAGACCTAAAGAATGTGCGATTGTATGTGCGAGTTGTGTTTTTCCGACACCTGGTGGACCTTCCAGTAAAATATGTCCTCTACTGAGCATTGCACAGTAGATAATATTTAAACTTTCTGTATGGCCGATAAATCCTTTTTCCCATTCCTGTATTATGGTGTTCATCTTATCTACCTCATTTTTTTGAATATTTAGTAAATTAATTATAGCAAAAAGTTAAATTTCTGAGTATAATTTTGTCATTTTGTGTATGATTTACTATTCATTTATAATAAATTACACAGAATACAATAGAATTCTTGTAATTATCATAAATTATTGATTATAATAATGTGACGAATGTAAAACGATAAGGAGGATGGATTATGACGTTAGAGATAACAAATGAATTAGGCTCTATTGATATTTCAAGTGATGTCATTGCTACAATTGCAGGTGGTACTGCAGTAGAATGCTATGGCATTATTGGAATGGCGAGTAAACATCAGGTAAGAGACGGTATAGCAGATATCGTTGGAAGAGATAATTATTCAAAAGGTGTCATTGTAACGAATAATGATGGTGTATTAGATGTTGATATGTATATCATCGTTGCATACGGTACAAAGATTTCTGAAATTGCAAATAACGTTCAATCATCTGTTAAATATACATTAGAAAAAACATTAAACTTAAAAGTAAATTCAGTAAACATCTATATACAAGGTGTACGTGTTATTAAACTGGACGATGAAGAATAGGGAGGATAATATAATGAAAACGATTGACGGCAAGCTATTTGCTGAAATGATTATCACAGGAGCAAATAACTTATCTCAAAATGCAGATTATGTAGATTCATTAAATGTCTTCCCGGTACCAGATGGTGACACAGGAACAAATATGAATTTATCAATTACATCAGGTGCTCAAGAAACTGAAGCACATATTGAATCACATATTGGTAATGTTGGAATCGCATTTTCTAAAGGTTTACTTATGGGAGCACGTGGAAACTCAGGTGTAATTCTTTCACAGTTATTCCGTGGCTTCTCAAAATATATTGAACAAGATGAAGAAATCGATGCGAAAAAATTTGCTAAGGCATTTAAAGCGGGTGTGAAAACTGCTTATAAAGCAGTAATGAAACCTGTTGAAGGTACAATCTTAACAGTTGCGCGTGAAGCTAGTGAAGGTGCAATGAAAGTTGCTGAAGAAACTGACGATTGCATCGCTGTTATGGAAGAAGTAGTTCGTGCAGGTAATGCATCATTGCAACGAACACCTGATTTATTACCAGTGCTTAAAGAAGTTGGCGTTGTAGATAGTGGTGGTCAGGGATTAATGTATGTTTATGAAGGTTTCTTGAGCGTAATGAAAGGTGAAGCGATTGCTGCACCTGTTACACGTAAAGTGGATGATGATTTTATAAATGATGATCATGACTTTGGTGATGTTGTAAAAACTGAAGACATTGTTCCTGGATTCTGTACAGAATTTATGGTTCGCTTCAAACCAGGTATGAAACCATTTAATGAAGATGATTTCAGAAACGATATGTCTGAATTCGGTGACTCATTACTGGTAATCTCTGATGAAGAAATTGTTAAAACGCATGTCCATTCTGAAACACCTGGTGAAGCGTTAACATATGGTAGTCAGTATGGTGAAATCATTAAAATTAAGATTGAAAATATGCGAGAACAACACAGAGAAGTATTGCGTAAACGTGGTATTCGTCAGGAAGAAACAGCTAAAGTAGAAAAAGCAATTATTACTATTTCTATGGGTGACGGTATCACTGAACTGTTTAAATCAATTGGTGCAACACATGTGATCAGTGGTGGACAAACAATGAACCCATCAACTGAGGATATCGTTAAGATTATTGAGAAAAGCGGATGTAAAGAAGCTATCGTTTTACCGAATAATAAGAATATCATCATGGCTGCTGAACAAGCAGCTCAAGTTACAGATATTCCTGTAAAAGTTGTACCGTCAAAAACAATACCACAAGGTTTAACAGCAATGTTATCATATAATTCTGATGCTTCAATTGAAGAAAATGCACAAAATATGACAGATGCGCTGTCTAATGTTAAATCTGGTTCAGTAACGTATGCGGTAAGAGATACTTCAATAGATGGTGTGAACATTGAAAAAGGTGCTTTCATGGGTATCAATGAAAGTAAAATTACGGTATCTGATAAAAATCAACAAAAAGTGTGTATTGAATTATTAAAATCTATGTTAGATGAAGACTCAGAAATTGTTACTGTTATAAAAGGAGCAGATGCTTCTGACGCGGATGTTCAGGCGATTGAGTCGTTCCTAGAAGAACATTATGAAGATGTTGAAGTGGAAGTTCAGGATGGTAAACAACCGATTTACAGCTTTATGTTCGCTGTAGAATAAATCATATTGTAAAATAAAATCCGAGCAGCTTATTTATCCATGCGGATGATTAGTTTGTTCGGATTTTATCACAATAAGGAAGCAATGAACATTCATGAATATAAATTAAAGGGGAAATGGAAATGAAATATAGAAGTGTTTTTGATATTATTGGTCCGATAATGGTTGGCCCATCTTCATCACATACTGCCGGGGCTGTTCGAATCGGTCTGGTTGCAAGAGATTTATTTGGTGGAACACCTGCTCAAGCTGACATCTATTTATATGGTTCATTTATGGAAACATATAAAGGACATGGAACGGATGTTGCATTAGTTGCTGGATTGCTTGGTTTTGATACAGATGACAGTCGTATTCCCGAAAGTCTTGAACTTGCTAAACAATCCGGTCTAAACGTAACATTTATTGAGCAGGATGAAGAGAAAAGTCATCCGAATACTGCAGTCATCCATATGAAAGATGGAGATAAAGAATTAACGATAGAAGGTATTTCTATCGGTGGAGGTAAAATTGAAATTGTTGCATTAAACGGTTTCCCGATTACGATTTCAGGTAATTATCCGGCATTACTTGTTTTCCATCAGGATTCATTTGGTACAATAGCAAATGTGACACAAATACTTGGTGCAAACAAGATAAATGTTGGTCAAATGCAGGTATCTCGTAAAAACAAAGGTGAAATTGCCTTAATGACATGTGAACTTGATGATTTAATTGACGAAAGAATTATAGAAGAAATTAGACAATGTAATGGCATATCTACTGTTACTTTAATGTCTGAAGCTTAAGGGGGATAATATGTTTAATAGTGTAGAAGCATTAATAGAACTATGTAAAACTGAAAATATTGCTATATCTGAAGCGATGATACGTCAAGAAATGGAAGTTTCTCGTGCGACGCGTGAAGAAGTATTTGCTAAGATGGAACGCAATCTCGTAGTAATGGAGCAAGCTGTTGAAAGAGGTTTAAATGGTGTAAAAAGTCCGACAGGTCTAACAGGAATGGATGCTGTAAAATTACGTGAATATATAGCGCGTGGCAATACATTAAGCGGTGAAACATTACTGGATGCTGTAAGTAAAGCTGTTGCAACTAATGAAGTCAATGCTGCGATGGGATTAATCTGTGCGACACCAACTGCTGGTAGTGCAGGTGTTGTTCCGGGTACATTGTTTGCTATGAAGACGAGACTGAATCCGACGCGTGAACAGATGATTGAGTTTTTATTTACTACTGGTGCATTTGGATTTATTGTGGCTAATAACGCTTCAATTTCTGGGGCAGCTGGCGGTTGTCAAGCTGAAGTAGGTAGTGCCGCTGCAATGGCAGCCGCTGCGATTGTTGAAATGGCTGGTGGAACACCTGAAATGAGTGCGCATGCATTTAGTATCTGTCTGAAAAATATGTTAGGACTTGTTTGTGATCCGGTTGCAGGTCTTGTAGAAGTGCCTTGTGTGAAACGAAATGCAGCGGGTGCATCAAATGCTATCGTTTCAGCAGATATGGCATTAGCAGGTGTTGAGAGTAGAATTCCTACAGATGAAGTAATTGAAGCGATGTACAAAATTGGACAAACAATGCCAAGTGCATTACGTGAGACTGGTAGAGGTGGTCTTGCAGGCACTAAGACTGGCCAGGAAATGAAGGAAAGAATTTTTGGAAGCAAAACAACAACTCATTAAAGAACAGTCGATTGCTACATTAAAAGGTGTTGGACCTAAAACACTTGAACATTTAAATACATTAAATATATATGATATGGAAAGTTTATTATTATATTTACCATATCGTTACAATGATGAAACGATAATTAATATTCATGACGCTATGGATGGTGAAAAGATAACAGTTGCCGGAGAAATTTATTCTCAGGCAACTGTTGCACATTTCGGCAGAAAAAAATCTAAAGTATCTTTTCATATCATGGTTGATAATGTTGCAGTACGTGTAGAATATTTTAATCAGCTATATATTAAGCCGCAGGTTGTCGTCGGTGAACAAGTAAAGATAACAGGTAAGTGGATGAGAGGTAAACAAATTATTCAAGGTACTGGTTTTAAGAAATTATCAGAGACCAACCAAAATGATGATCTTGTCCCACAATATAGTCTTAAAGGACTGATTAAACGCGCTACTTTTCAGAAAATATTGCATAATGCGTTATTAACAGCTGATTTGCCACCATTTTTACCTGATTATTTAAAACAAAAATATAAACTTTGGGATTTTAAAGAAGCAGTTGCTGAACTTCATTTCCCAGTTTCTCATGAGCGTCTTATACAGGCAAAACGAACATTTGCTTTCTGTGAATTATTATTGTTTCAGTTAAAGATGCGTATGCTGCATCTTAAGGAACATCAATCAAGCAATAGTGATATTCGCTATAATATAGATGACGTCAAAACATTTATTCAAACGTTGCCATTTGAACTGACTGACGCTCAAAAACAAGTTGTCAATGAAATATTCCGTGATTTAAAATCACCGATGCGAATGAATCGGTTATTGCAGGGAGATGTTGGTTCAGGAAAGACGGTTGTTGCAGCAATAGCAATGTATGCACTTAAAACAAGTGGTTTACAAAGTGCATTAATGGTTCCAACTGAAATTTTAGCAGAGCAACATGCTGAAAGTTTAAGTGAATTATACGGTGAGACGGTTAATGTTGCGCTATTAACATCATCCATAAAAGGGAAACGTCGAAATATTATTCTTGAACAATTAGCTTTAGGTGAGATAGATGTTTTAGTGGGTACACATGCACTCATTAGTGATCCGGTAAATTTTCATCATCTTGGCCTCGTTATAACAGATGAACAGCATCGTTTCGGCGTGAATCAAAGAAAGTTATTACGCGAAAAAGGTGAAAATGCTAACGTATTATTCATGACAGCTACACCTATTCCACGAACTTTAGCAATTTCTGTCTTTGGTCAACTTGATGTATCTACGATTAAACAAATGCCTAAAGGTAGAAAACCGATTATTACTGAATGGGCAAAACATGAAGCAATAGACACTGTCTATGAGAAAACAAAAAGGCAGATAGAGATTGGGCATCAAGTATATGTCATATGCCCACTCATTGAAGCATCTGAGCATCTGGATGTCAAGAATGCTACTGAAATATATATGGCTTATCAAGCTATTTTTGGAAAAGACCGTGTAGGTCTCATGCATGGTAAGATGAAAGCCGAAGATAAAGATAGCATTATGCAGCAGTTTGCTAATCATGAAATCGACGTTCTCGTATCAACTACTGTCGTTGAGGTAGGTGTAAATGTTCCGAACGCTACAATGATGATTATCTATGATGCAGAGCGATTTGGATTATCAACATTACATCAATTAAGAGGTCGTGTAGGTAGAAGTAGTCATCAAAGTTATTGTATACTAGTAGGTAATCCAGAAACTGAAACGGGTATCGAACGTCTTCAAATAATGACTCAGACGACAGATGGCTTTATTCTAAGTGAAAAAGATCTGGAAATGCGTGGCCCAGGTGACTTCTTTGGGGTGAAACAAAGTGGTTTGCCAGATTTTAAAGTTGCAAATATTGTAGAAGACTATAGAATGTTAGAAGTAGCAAGAGATGAAGCAAGTGAAATTATTTTAAGCGGAATGATTGATTCACCTGAATTATCGTTTTTAAAACAACGATTAACCGACGAGATACATTCACAAGAAATTGATTAAGGAGCACATGATGGGAAGAATATTACTGAGAGTTATTGGTGTACTATGTATTGTAGCAGCATTGGTTATGTTTTTCTGGCAGAATATCCGTGAGTATTACACTGAAATTGTAAACGAAAAGATTATTACTGCATATGAAAAAAATGAAGATAAACCTAAAGTAAATGAATTGGAAAAATGGATTACGAAGACTGAACCTGATAAATTAAAATTAAAGGCCAATATGTTAGGATACTTAAAGGTACCGGCAGCTAAAATTAATGAACCGCTACTTAAAGGACCAGCAACACAAAAGAATTTGAAGAATGGTGTGTCTCTTGTTGAAGAAGGAGAAAAGCTATCTGAACAAAATGTAGCAATCGCTGGCCATAGAGTGGAAGGTGCAGGGATACGATTCAATTATTTAGATCGCGCCAAAGTAGGAGATACTGTCATTCTGCAGTCACGTGATGGAATTAAAAAGTACCGTATCTATAAAATCTTTAACGTAAAACCGACACAGGTTGGTGTATTAGATGAAAAGAAAAACGCACTACAGGAACTTACTTTAATCACGTGTGATAATTATGATCCACAGCGTATGCTTTTTAGTGAACGCATGATTTTTAAAGCAAAGTTATATGAAGAGAATGGTGAAAAAGTAAAAGCACCACAAAAATCAAATACTAAAAAAGCTGCATAATAGAGATCAGACATTCAAGTCTGGTCTTTTTTTGTATAAAAAGTTGCAGTTAAAATAACAGTTGTGTTATATTTACTAGTACTAAGACCAACTACTAAAAGGATTTGTATATATGAAAAAACTAAATAAAAAAGACCGTCAGTCAGAACTCACGAAACGACTTAATGAGGACCCTTTTTTGACCGATGAAGACTTGAGTCGTGATCTCAATGTGAGTATCCAGACAATTAGATTAGATCGATTAGAACAAAATATTCCGGAACTACGCGAACGTATTAAAGATGTAGCAGTAAAACAACGAGACGAGGTACGTGCATTACCAATAGATGAAATTATTGGTGAAGTCATTGATCTGGAACTTGATAAATCTGCTATCTCTATACTTGATATAAAAGACGAACACGTATTTTATAGAAATAAGATTGCACGTGGACATTACTTATTTGCACAAGCTAATTCATTATGTGTAGCTGTGATTAACGACGAATTAGCACTTACAGCTAAGAGTGAAATTAATTTTAAGAAACCTGTAAAGCTAGGAGATCGTGTCATTACAAAAGCTACCGTTATCTCGAAAGGAAATAAACGTGCTAAAATCGAAGTTGTAAGTACAGTTAAACAGACGACGGTATTTACCGGACAATTTGAAATGTATTATACAGGTGAGGATGAGATAAATGATTAAAATAGCAGTTGATTTGATGGGTGGAGACGATGCTCCTCAAGTAGTATTGGACGGTATTGAACTTTTCTTAAAAACGTTTAATGATGTTGAGATTCAGGGATATGGCTTACCAGAATATAATACGATTAAACATGATAATTTTAAATTTATTGCTTGTTCAGAACAAATTACGATGGATGATGAACCGGTGCGATCAGTACGTAGAAAGAAAGATGCATCGATGGTACGTGCTGCAGAAGCCGTTAAGTTAAAAACAGCGGATGCATGTGTTTCAGCAGGTAATACTGGTGCATTAATGTCAGCAGGATTATTTATTGTCGGCCGTATTAAAGGTATAGAGCGTCCAGCCTTAGCGATGACAATGCCGACAATTGATAATAAAGGCTTCATGCTACTTGATATGGGAGCAAATGCTGATGCAAAACCTGAACATCTAGTACAATATGCAAAGATGGCGAATATCTATGCGAAAGCAAATCGTAAAATTGCTAACCCGACAATTGGATTAGCCAATATTGGTACTGAAGATAAAAAAGGAAATACATTAACGAAAGAAACATTTGCATTATTAAAAGCAGAAACTTCAATAAATTTTATCGGCAATGTTGAGCCTAAAACGCTATTGAATAGTACGGCAGATATCGTGGTAACAGATGGTTTTACCGGAAATATTATATTAAAAACATTAGAAGGTACAGCTAACAATATTTTTAAAATGTTAAAACAAACGTTAACAAGCAGTACTAAAAATAAACTCGCAACAGCAATTATAAAGAACGATTTGGCAAAACTAAAAGGTAAGATGGATTATTCTGAGTATGGAGGAGCTGTATTGTTTGGTGTGAATGGTCTTGTAATAAAAGCGCATGGCTCTAGTGATAAAGTCGCGATTTACAATGCACTGCGCCAGGCTCGACTTGCCGTTCAAGAAGATGTTGTATCAACATTAACGAAAGAGGTAGGAACAGATGAGTAAAGTATTGATGTTCCCTGGACAAGGCTCACAGTACACTGGTATGGCAAATGATATCTATCATGATGCTACAGGTAAGTCGTTATTAAATGACTTAAATGCAGCTCTTGATGAAGATATTATTGCAATCATGGAGAGTGGAGAAAGATTAGCTGAGACAGAAAATACACAACCTGCAATTGTCATGCATAGTATAGCAGCAATGAAACTTGCGCAGTTAAATGCTGATTATGTAATAGGACATAGTTTAGGTGAATATGCAGCACTTGTTGCAGCAGAAGTCATTTCACCGATAGATGCTGTACGCATCGTACGTAAACGTGGTCAATTGATGCAATCTGCATTTCCTCCGGGCGTAGGATCTATGGCAGCAATAATGGGGACTGACCGAGATGTTATTGAAAAAGCATGTCAATTATTATCAAATGACAGCGAAAAGCTAGATATTGCAAACTTAAATTGTCCAGGTCAAATCGTCGTTGCAGGTCATAAGACATTGATCGATAAATTAGTTGAATCGAAAGCTGAACATCAAATTAAGAAGATTATTCCTTTAAATGTTACAGGTCCGTTTCACTCAAGCTTAATGAAAGTTATTGAAAGTGAGTTTAGTGCATTTTTGGATACAATTGATTTTAGTGATGCATCAATTCCAGTTATCCAGAATGTGACAGCATTACCTGTAACGGATAAAGACGAAATCAAAGCAAATTTAGTGAAACAATTGTATTCTCCAGTTGAGTTTACCGCTTCTATAGCATATTTGCTGGCTCAAAATGCAGATACATTTATAGAAGTAGGTCCAGGAAAAGTATTATCTGGATTAGTGCGAAAGATAGATAGAAATGTAATTACGATACAAGTGGATACACTTGAACAAATCAATGAGGTGAAGTCATGGCATTAGCAATCGTAACAGGAAGTTCAAGAGGAATAGGTGAAGCAACTGCAATTAAACTTGCTGAGGATGGATTCGATGTTCTCGTAAACTATTCAGGGAATCAGGAACGTGCAGAAGCGGTTGTGGCAAAGATTGAAGCATTAGGACAAAAAGCGATTGCTGTTAAAGCGAATGTCAGTGATGCTGAAGAAGTGAAAGAAATGATACGTATTGCAATTGAAACTTTTGGTTCGATTGATGTCGTTGTCAATAATGCAGGGATAACACGTGACAATTTAACGATGCGTATGAAAGCCGAAGATTTTGATGATGTTATTGCGACAAATTTAAAAGGTGTATTTAACGTTGTGCAATCGGTAACACGACAAATGCTTAAGCAACGATCAGGCGTCATTATTAATATGAGTAGTGTTGTTGGTGCTTTGGGTAATGCCGGACAAGCGAACTATGTTGCAAGTAAAGCAGGTGTTGAAGGTTTAACGAAAACATTTGCTCGTGAGTTTGCTAGTCGTGGCGTGCGAGTAAATGCTGTAGCTCCTGGTTTTATTGTAAGTGATATGACAGATAAATTAGGTGCAGATTTAGTAGAAGGTATGAAACAGCAAATTCCACTCGGTACCCTTGGTGAAGTGAATGATATCGCTGAGGCAGTGAGCTTCCTTGCAAGTAATAAAGCAAAATATATCACGGGTCAGACATTACACGTAAATGGTGGCATGTTTATGAACTAAGGGGTAAAATAATATAGGATATTTTAAGGAGGTGAAACACATGGAAAACTTCGACAAAGTAAAAGAAATCATCGTTGACCGCTTAGGCGTTGATGCGGATAAAGTTACTGAAAATGCTTCATTTAAAGATGATTTAGGTGCTGATTCTTTAGATATCGCTGAATTAGTAATGGAATTAGAAGATCAATTTGGAATGGAAATTCCGGATGAAGAAGCTGAAAAAATCAACACAGTTGGTGATGCAGTTAAATACATTGAATCTTTAGAGGCTTAATCATATCAATCCTATAACACTAATATTTTAGTGCTATAGGATTTTTTTAGAAATCTCATATATTGCTTTTTTTATAAATCGTTTTAACGTAAAATATAAAGAGTATTACTTGAAAAAGGAGGAAAAAAATGAACAAAAGACTAGCAATTATTGAGAAGTTTAAGAAAAAAATTAACATAACGTTTGAAATGCTGGATATTGTACCTCAAGACATCACGATTTATACGCAGGCATTTTCACATTCTAGTTTCATCAATGATTTTAAACTAGATAAAGTGAATGATAACGAGCGTTTAGAATTTTTAGGTGATGCGGTGTTAGAATTGGTGGTCTCACAATATTTATACAAAGAGCACAGTCATTTACCAGAGGGTAAATTAACGAAGTTACGTGCAGCAATCGTATGTGAACCTTCACTTGTGACATTTGCGAAACAATTAGGATTTGATCAATTGATCCTTCTTGGTAAAGGAGAAGAAAAAACTGGTGGCAGAACCCGTCCATCTTTAATTGCTGACGTATTTGAGGCTTTCGTTGGTGCATTATATTTAGATTTAGGGTATGATGCAACGTTAAAGTTTTTCAACCAGTTTATTTTTCCGAATATTACTGAAGACTTAATTGAAGGCATATTAGATCATAAGACATTTTTACAGGAATATATTCATAAGACGAAAAATGTTCAGGTGACATATCAATTGATTAGTGAAGAAGGTCCGGCACACTTTAAAACGTTTACTTCGGTTGTCTGCATCGAAGGTGAGCGTTTAGGTATCGGAAGCGGAAGAACGAAGAAAGAATCAGAACAGAAAGCGGCGCAGGATGCGTTAGCAATTCTGATGGCAGGAGCGTAATATGGTTTATTTGAAACAAGTCTCTGCATATGGCTTTAAATCATTTGCAGATAAGACAACTGTTAATTTCGATTCGGGTGTAACAGCAATAGTTGGACCAAACGGTTCAGGAAAAAGTAACATTACTGATGCAATTAAATGGGTGTTAGGTGAACAATCAGCTAAGAGTTTACGTGGTGCGAAGATGGAAGATGTAATATTCTCGGGTGCACAGGATAGAAAGCCACAAAATTATGCTGAAGTTACACTTACAATGGATAATCACAAACGCATGTTAAACATAGATGCTGATATTGTAGAAGTAACGCGTAAATTATATCGTAATGGTGACAGTGAATACTTATTAAATAAACAAAAAAGCCGTTTAAAAGATGTGACGGAATTATTTTTGGATAGTGGATTAGGACGAGATGCATTCAGCATGATCTCACAAGGGAAAGTCGATCAAGTATTAAACGCAAAACCAGAAGAACGCAGACAATTAATTGAAGAAGCGGCTGGTGTATTAAAGTATAAAAAACGCAAAAAAGAAACAGAATCCAAACTCGAAGATACGAATAATAATTTATTGCGTGTGCATGATATCATCTACGACCTAAAAGATAGAGTGGAACCTTTAAAGATTGAAGCCAGTATCGCTGAAGAATACTTAGCACTTTCTGAAGAAATGAAAGATGCAGATATACAAGTGACAATTGCTGATATTGAAACGACGCGACAAGACTTTACGAAATATGAAGATGAAATCAATGAATTTAATGGTTTGATTCAGTTTAAAAAAGAAAAAAGTGAGCGTATTAATGAAAGGTTATCACACTATAAATCACAAAGAAAAGCACTTCAGGAAAGCATTCATACTTTGAATCAATCGCTTCTCTCAACGACTGAACAAATTGAACGATATATCGGTCAGGTAAACGTTCTAAAAGAACGTTTAACCAACCAGAATGAATCTTCAGCGAAACGAAACGAACGTTTAAAAAAATATAATGAACAGTTAACAAATGAATTAGCACGAAAAGAAGAAATCGAGACGAAGATTCAAACTTTATCGGTGAATAAGAAAGCGTTAGATCGTCAATTAAAAGCGCAACAAAAGAAATTAACAGAACTAGATTTAGATAACGAAACGTTGATTGATGAAACACGTGATAGCTATTATGAAAAGTTAAGCGAGCAAACTGCACTGTCGAATGAAATAAAACTTATTGAAAAAGAAGTCGAGCAATTTAATCAGAAACAATCGAAACAACAAACTGTCAATAATAATGTAGAACAAGACTTTGAAGCAATTCAGCAAACAATAGGACATTTGAACAATACAATTACATCCAAGACAAATGACCTTGATAAATTGCGAGAAGAATATAAACAGGCTCTTTCTAATATAGAATCCAGGAAAGCAGAATATAATACCGTGCGCGAAAAATATTCACAAGCACGCCGTTATATTGAAGATTTAGAGCGTAAAAGAGAACGTTTAACGTTAATGCAGGAAGAGTATCAAGGCTATTATCAAGGCGTACGTATATTGTTGAAGCATAAAGATCAATTAAATGGTATCCACACTACTGTATTAGATGTCATTGAAATAGATGCACAATATAATGATGCGTTAGATAGTGCACTTAGTGCTAGCTTACAACATATTATCGTAGATGATGAACAGGCGGGACGTGCAGCAATTCAATTTTTACGCGATAAAAAGTATGGCAGAGCAACATTTTTACCGCTCTCAGTGATTAAACCGAGATCAATCACACTCGAAGTCCGTCAAATGGTAAACAATATGCCAGGTTTTATTAATACTCTGAATGAACTGATTCACACAGAGCAAACATATCAATCAATTATTGATAATGTATCAGGAAATGTACTTGTTTGTGATACTTTGAAGCATGCTAATGAAATCGCCAGAGCCATCGGGTTTAAATATCGTATCGTAACATTAGATGGGGATATTGTTAATCCAGGCGGATCAATGTCTGGAGGAAGTAAAAATAAACCGACGCAAGCTTTAACAGCACGAAATGATTTACAAGTGATAACAAATCAACTTGCAGAATTTAGAGCATCTACAGAGCAACTTAAAAAGCAGGTTGATACTTTATCAGAAATGATAACAACTGAAGAAATGAAAGTGAACCAGTTGCGTATTGATGGCGAAACATTGCGTGATGATGTGCATCAACTGAAATTGTCATTAGAAGAAGCTACTGCAAAAGAACGCCGACTAAAAGTGATGCATGAAGAAGTGGAATCATTAATGAAAGAGTCTGAATACATTGCTTCTAGACAACGGCTTATTAAAGTGCATCGCGAAACGATAAAGGCAATCGAATTAGAACTGGTTAATTTAAATGCACGTATTCAAAATTTTAATAATAATGCGAGCGACAAGAAGTCGATTGAAAAAAAATTAAATGATAATATTAATGATTTGAAAAATGAACTTGCAGTATTAACAACGAAGATTACGCATCAAACTGATATATTAAATGAACGTATAGCTCAAATCAAAGATGTACAAGCTGAAATAGATGCGCTTCATCTGGATGCAAATCAAATAAATGTAGCAGCTGTTGAGCAGGAGATTATTGCTAAAGAAGAAACATTAAGAACATTATCTGAAGAAAAATTAGCAATTGAGTCGCGTATGCAGACTGAAGATGAAAATTTATCTGAACTTGCATCATCCATTGATAATATGGATAAAGAATATAATGAATTATTGCGTCAGATTAGTGGTATTGAGAATGGAGTAGGTGAATTAAAAGGAAAGCATTCCAGATTAAATGTTCTACTGGACAACCTGATTAATCATTTACTTGAGCAATATCAGATGACATTTGAATCAGCAAAAGATTATGTTTGGGAAACACTTGGTGTAGAGGATGTCTTCCAGACAGATCTAGAACATCTACGTAAGCGTGTACGTTTAACGAAGATTTCAATCGAAGAACTAGGTAATGTTAATTTAAATGCGATAGAGCAATATAAGACAGTCGGTGAACGTTATGAATTTTTAACAAACCAGGAAGCGGACTTATTAGAAGCGAAAGCAAATTTAGAATCAATTATTCATGAAATGGATGAGACAGTTTCTGTTCGTTTTATGGAGACGTTTGAAACTGTATCTCGTGCCTTTGAACGTATATTCAAACAGTTGTTTGGTGGCGGTACGGGATTATTACAACTTACAAGTGAAGATGTACTCACTGCGGGTATTGACATATTTGTTGAGCCGCCAGGGAAACGTCGTCAAAATTTAAGTCTTTTATCAGGTGGGGAACGAGCGCTGACTGCGATTGTATTATTATTCTCAATTTTACAGGCAAGAAGCGCGCCATTTGTTATACTAGATGAAGTAGAAGCGGCACTTGATGAAGCAAATGTTAATCGATTTGCTGATTTTCTGAATACTTTAACACAAGATACGCAGTTTATCGTAATTACGCATCGAAAAGGTACGATGGAAAAAAGCGATCGTTTATATGGTGTTACGATGCAAAACTCTGGAATAACACAACTTGTAAGCGTGAATTTAAAAGATTTAGATGATAAAAAACTAAAGGAGCTGACTAAATAATGAGTTTTTTTAAGAAACTTAAAGATAGATTCGTCGCAAAAGAGGAACCGAAAAATTTACAAGATGACCTGCAACCATTAGATGATATTGGAACGCAGGATATCGATCCCCAAAGCGAGAGTCAAACGAAAACGTACGATCATAAACCGGTAGATGTATTTGAACAGCCACAGCAAGAAACAAAGTCAGCACCTAAGAAACATTCTACTGGTTGGGAATTTGACTTTGAAGATGATGATTTAATCTCTATAGAAGAGTTCGAAGAATGGGAATCACAACAACTTGGTGCGAAATTCCGAGAAGGTTTAGAGAAATCTCGTGAAAACTTCCAGAATAAATTAAATGATTTATTAGCGATGTATCGTACTGTAGATGAAGATTTCTTCGAGGCATTGGAAGAAATGTTAATTCAGGCGGACGTTGGATTTAATACAGTGATGGAACTTGTAGAATCATTACGTATGGAAGCAAAACGCCAGAATATCACTGAAACTGCAGATTTACGTGAAGTTATTGTTGAAAAAATTGTAGAAATTTACGAGCAGGAAGACGATGAACTTCAAAAGATGAATATTCAGGAAGGCGAGTTAACTGTTATTTTAATGGTTGGGGTAAACGGTGTTGGTAAAACGACAACAATCGGTAAGCTCGCGCACCGCTATAAAGCGCAAGGTAAGCAAGTAATGCTTGCAGCAGGAGACACTTTCCGTGCCGGTGCCATTGAACAATTACAAGTATGGGGAGACCGTGTTGGTGTCGAAGTCATTAAACAGAAAGAAGGATCAGATCCAGCGGCTGTTATGTATGATGCTGTAAATGCTGCGAAGAACCGCGGTGCAGACATTTTAATTTGTGATACGGCAGGTCGTTTGCAAAATAAAGCGAACTTAATGACAGAGCTTGAAAAAGTAAAGAAAGTATTATCAAAAGCAGTACCAGGTGCACCACATGAAGTATTATTAGCACTTGATGCGACGACCGGACAAAATGCTTTAGTTCAAGCGAAAGCTTTTAAAGAAGTAACAGATGTGTCAGGTATCGTATTGACCAAATTAGATGGTACTGCAAAAGGTGGTATCGTACTTGCTATACGTAATGAATTACACATTCCTGTTAAGTTTGTCGGATTAGGAGAAAAGCTGGATGACCTGCAACCTTTTGATGCAGAAAGTTATGTATACGGATTATTTGCTGATATGATTGAACAATCTACAGATGAAGAAAACAAAGCAGCAGAAGTTTTAAAGGATGCTCGAGATGAGTAGTGATTTAGTTAAAACGATGCGCATGAATTATTTGTTTGATTTTTATCAGTCATTATTAACAGATAAACAGCGTAATTATTTGGAGCGTTATTACTTACTGGATGAATCACTTTCTGAAATTGCAGAAACTTTTAATGTGTCACGTCAGGCTGTTTATGATAATATTAGACGTACTGACGAATTATTAGAAGATTATGAGACGCGTCTAGGCTTATATGAAAAATTTGAACAAAGACAACAATTAATTAATAGCATTCATACTGAATTAGCAAAGGCAACAATTAACAAAGAGAAGATTAATCAATATATTGAAGCATTACAGAAAATAGAATGAGGGGGGTCATTGTATGGCTTTTGAAGGATTATCAGATCGACTCCAGGCTACAATGCAGAAAATTAAAGGAAAAGGTAAAGTTACTGAAGCGGATATAAAAGTGATGATGCGTGAAGTACGTTTAGCATTGCTTGAGGCAGACGTTAACTTTAAAGTTGTAAAGCAGTTCGTTGCAACTGTTTCTGAACGTGCGTTAGGTTCAGATGTTATGAGTTCTTTAACACCTGGACAACAAGTCATTAAGATTGTACAGGATGAATTAACAACATTGATGGGTGGAGAAAACACTCAGATTAATATGAGTAAGAAACCACCGACAGTAGTTATGATGGTCGGTTTGCAGGGGGCAGGTAAAACGACAACTGCAGGGAAACTTGCACTATTAATGAGAAAGAAATATAATAAAAAACCTTTACTTGTTGCCTGTGATATTTATAGACCAGCAGCAATCCAGCAGTTACAAACAGTAGGTAAGCAAATCGATATACCTGTATTTACTTTAGGTGATCAAGTATCTCCTGCTGAAATTACAGAACGCGCATTACAACATGCAAAAGAGGAACATCTTGATTTTGTGATTATTGATACTGCAGGTCGACTGCATATTGATGAAAAGCTGATGCAGGAACTTGTAGATGTTAAAGAAGTAGCGAAACCTGATGAAATAATGCTCGTTGTAGATTCTATGACCGGTCAGGATGCAGTAAATGTTGCTGAAAGTTTTGATGGGCAATTAGATGTTACAGGTGTTACCTTAACTAAACTTGATGGAGATACACGTGGTGGTGCGGCGCTTTCTATTAGAAGTGTTACGCAAAAACCTATTAAGTTTGTTGGTATGAGTGAGAAGATGGACGGCTTAGAACCTTTCCATCCTGAACGTATGGCATCACGTATTTTAGGTATGGGTGATGTATTAAGCTTAATCGAAAAGGCTCAATCTCAGGTTGATGAATCGAAAGCAAAAGAATTAGAACAAAAGATGCGTACGTCATCATTTACTTTTGATGATTTTCTCGATCAGCTGGAGCAAGTGAAAGCACTTGGACCTTTAGATGATCTGCTTAAAATGATACCAGGTGCAAATAAGATGAAGCAAGTTAATCAGCTGAATATGAATCCAAAGCAAATCGATCATATTCAGGCGATTATTCGAAGCATGACAAAAGAAGAGCGTGAAAATCCGGCAATCATCAATGTGAGTCGTAAAAAACGTATCGCTAAAGGCTCAGGACGCAGTTTATCGGAAGTAAACAAACTGATTAAACAATTTGATGAGATGAAGAAAATGATGAAGCAGTTTAGCGGAATGAAAAAAGGTAAAAAAGGCAAAAATCCATTTGCAGGTATGAATTTACCATTTTAATCAATAAAGGAATGAAACGTTATCTGTTTCATTCTTTTTTGAATTTAGATAAAAAAATATAATTTTGTAAAGAAAAAATACTTTACAGGTTGGAGGGAGTCTGTTATTATTAATTCTTGTAGAAAGTTATGAAATGGAGAGATTTAATTATGGCAGTAAAAATTCGTTTAACTCGTATGGGATCAAAAAGAAACCCATTCTATCGTATCGTAGTAGCAGACGCTCGTGCACCTCGTGACGGACGTATCATCGAAGCAATCGGAACTTATAATCCAGTTGCTAAACCAGAAGCTGAAATTAAAGTTAATGAAGAGTTAGCTTTAAAATGGTTAGCAGAAGGTGCTAAACCTACTGATACAGTACGTAATATCTTGTCTGGACAAGGTATCATGGAAAAATTCCATAACCAAAAAATCGCGAAGTAATTCCGATGGAAAAATTATTACAAACGATTATTGAACCACTCGTCGATCATCCGCAAGATATTAAGATTGAAAAAGAAGAACATGCAACGAGTATTACCTATCATTTAATTCTACATTCAGATGATGTTGGAAAAGTAATAGGTAAACATGGACGTATTGCGAAAGCGATTCGAACGGTCGTTTCAGGGTCTAATAACGAGTCAAGTAAGAAAGTGTTTGTAGAAATTGATTAAGAGTGCCATTTTTGGTACTCTTTTTTTATGAGGATGAGTGGAGGTAATCTTAATGAATGTAAATGTTGGAAAGATTGTAAATATGCATGGTGTTAAAGGTGAGGTTAAAATATTATCAGCATCTGATTTTGCTGAAGAACGGTTTCAGCCCGGTAAAGTATTATTGATTCCTTTTAAAGATGAAACAGTAGAACTTACAATTAAGTCGTATCGTGTGCATAAGAACTTTCATATGGTCGCATTCGTTGGCATTAATAATATTAATGACGTTGAACAATATAAAGGTCTTGATGTTTATCAGGATGTAGATACTGCATCACTTCCTTTAGAAGAAAATGAATATTATTATAGCGACATCATTGGGTGTGAAGTTTTTAATGATGGTGTATCAATCGGTAAAGTGACAGATATTTTTGAAACAGGTGCAAATGATGTTTGGGTAATTCGTGGAGAAAAAGAACATCTTATTCCATATATTGAAGATGTCGTAAAAGAAATTGATATTGAAAATAAACGTATTACAATAGAAGCGATGGAAGGTCTCTTATCGTGAGAATTGATTACTTAACACTTTTTCCAGAAATGTTTGAAATATTAAATCATTCCATTATGAAACGTTCACAGGATAAGGGCATCATTCAATTCAATACTATTAACTTTAGAGATTATTCAAACAATAAACATCATCAAGTTGATGATTATCCATATGGTGGAGGGCAAGGGATGGTGTTAAAACCAGAACCAATCTTCAATGCGATGGATCATCTTGACAAAACTGATAAGACACGTGTCATATTAATGTGTCCACAAGGAAAACGTTTTGATCAGGCTAAAGCAGAGGAATTAGCACATGCAGACCATCTTGTATTTATTTGTGGTCATTATGAAGGATATGATGAGCGTATTCGAACAGAACTCGTAACAGATGAAATTTCTTTAGGAGACTTTGTATTAACAGGTGGAGAATATGCAGCGATAACAATGACAGATGCGATTGTTCGGTTAATACCGGAAGTATTGGGTAATGAAGTATCTCATGAAGATGACTCATTTTCAAGCGGTCTACTGGAGCATCCTCAATATACAAGACCGGCAGAATTTCAAGGGTTAAAGGTGCCAGACGTATTAATGAGCGGCGATCATAAACGCATTGCAGAATGGCGTCATAAAGCATCTTTAAAAAGAACGTTTGAACGTCGTCCAGATTTGTTAGAAACTTATCCTTTAACCGAGCAAGATTTAAAAATATTAAAAGAATTGAAAGATAATAAGTAGGATAATATAAAAAATATATTGACTTGTATTATGTAACCTAGTATACTTATAAAAGTGTGAAAAACACATAAATCACTATGATCCGCTGAGCTGAGCCTTAAGAACATAGGTAGAAGGAGAAGAATAATATGTCAAATAATGTATTAATCGATGCAATTACAAAAGACCAATTGCGTACAGACTTACCATCATTCCGTCCTGGTGATACTTTAAAAGTACACGTACGTATCGTTGAGGGATCTCGCGAACGTATCCAGGTTTTCGAAGGTGTTGTCATTAAACGTCGCGGTGGCGGAATTTCTGAAACTTTCACGGTTCGTAAGATTTCTTACGGTGTTGGTGTTGAGCGTACATTCCCTGTACACACACCTAAAATCGAGAAAATTGAAGTATTACGTCGTGGTAAAGTACGTCGTGCGAAACTTTATTACTTACGTAGCCTTCGTGGTAAAGCTGCTCGTATTAAAGAAATTCGTTAATAGAAGCAATAATTTGAGTCACTTCAGAAATGAAGTGGCTTTTATTATTCAAAAATAAACACCCCTAAAGTTGATTGCTAATGTTCAACTTTAGGGGTGTATTTCATATTTGACTCACACATTTTTTGTTATCTTTTTAATATTAGAATCTCTGGTGTTGATAAATGGTATTCTTTATAACCATGCTTTATATATTGTGCGATTAACTGTGACTGCGCAGAGCCATCAGTTGATAATGCTCTAGGTACAACGACATATTCAATATTTGTATCTATTTTCTTATCATTATGATAATCAAGATCATATAAATATTTGTTTTGAGCAAGTTGCGTCGTATAAAAGCCATTGGCCAATATTTTTTTATTTTGAGGCAATGATTGTATCGTTTGCTTTTTTTCTTTATAATATGCACTTTGTTCTGCATATGCTTTAATACCGTAAGTTGATGGATGCATTAATGTAAAGAATATCGACGCTGACATAATGCATGCACATGTTAATAATAATATGATTTTGCGATGACCGTTTGTCATTAAGACAAATTGTTGTTTTTCATGCTGTTCGTTGATTGAAGCTCTATTTTTGGCTAATGTATTAACTGCAAGTATTGTCATAAACAATAACAATGCTGTACTTCCATAATGGTACTGAAAGCCGAAGTCAGCCTGATACGGGAAATCACTTAATAGATTAATGACCAGCATTGGAAGCAGGAGAATATAACTGATCCAATGTTTCTGTATTAGTGGTAATAATACATACATTGAAAGCAAAGTAACGATGTATTTGATTTTATTAAACGTAAATAGCGCACTAAAGAAATAGGTTGGATTCGTGAATATGTTGATAATTACATCCTTTAGATCCGTTTGACCTGGCAACATAAAGTTTGTGAACCGCGTTGTCATTGAACCGTCACCAAATGTATTTAAATAGTACATACATATAGCAAAGTATCCTATTGGCACAATGATTTGAGTTAACACTGTAAATAACGTACGTTTTGACGACATATCGAATTGTTTTTGAAAAGTAAAATACAATCCAATCGCAATAATATAGATCATAATATCTTCTTTAATCAGTAATGTGAATCCTAAAATAAGAATCAGACGATACGTCCAGCCTTTTAAATTTGCCAGTATAAGCCATAACAAGAGTGGTGTAAGAAAACAGTTCTCATGTAAGCCGTATAAATGAGAACTTGAAAGTGTTGGTGTAACAATAAATAGTAATAAAAATAATGATTGTATCACTTTGTTGAACTGGAAATGTTTCAGTATAAAGTAAAGTGGAATAATGCCGCTCATTGTAACAAGCACCTGTAATAATTCCAGCGTTTCAGGTTTCGGCCAAAGTATATAGAAAGGAAGCATTAAATAAAATATTGGTGAGATATGCACATGAAAATGTGACATCCACTGATCTCTTTCGAGCGAAGTCATCGGGCCTCTTCCTTGACGCATACTTTCAAACATTTGTGTAAACAAACCTTTGTCATATGTTGCAAAACCCATAACGAGCTCTTTACCAATCATAATTATCGATGTGTAACTTGTAATGAGTATAAACATAACGATGACAAATATCTTTAAAGCAGCTTCTATTTTTATTTTATTAATTAGTTTATTTAAAAATTGAGTGCGTTGCAAAATTAAAAGTATACCAGCCGTAAAAATTGACAGATACAGTCCGATTAACAGACCTTTTTTTAAAGCAAGTTCTTTTTCTGTGATACTATAGTTGAACTTTTGTAAAGCTTCACCATTTACATCATGTAAAAATATGCCTTTAATCATAATAACAATAAATGAAATGCCGATAAATATCGCAAACATGCTTTTTTCAAATAATAGTTTTGTAAATATCATGATACTGATCACTAGAAAACCGACAATGATTAAAGGACTCGGTGCTTTTAAACAAACACTTATCATATAAACACCTAAACATATACTTGCTAATTCAAATGGAGAGATAGGTATGAAACGATTCATAAAATAACATCCAAATGCAAGGGCTAAAACTGAAAGACAAACCATTGAGAACTCATATGGACGTGCCAGATGAAAATATAAATTGTTGGAATCAATAGTAAAAAGAGTGAAAAGTGCATACATAGTATATGCACTTAAAAAGTAGTAGAACCAATTTGAAATAATGCTCTTTGAAAAATTTTTTGAGTGTTGATTTGCTTCGTTATTCACTTATTTCATCTCCTTACATCTCAGTTGTTAAATGATGATCAAACTGTTTATCTTCTTCCTTATAAGTAATATTATTTCGTTTATGATGTAAGAATTTACGGTGATAGACTGCTTTAGCAAACAGAATAGCTAAAATAATAGATATTAATGAGATAAATTGCATCAAGTGAAAATGAGGAGGCGTATAGCGTATAATGATTTGCTTTGTTTCTTTTTCAATCGGGACAGCTGTCATTAAATAGTTACCTTCTTGAACTTCACTCGTCTTTCCATCTACTTCTGCATTCATTCCTTTTAAATAAGGTACTGGAATGACCGCGTAACCACCGTTATGCTTGCCAAGTTTAATAATCATCTTATCTTTATCTTGTGTGAACTGATGATTATTTTTTTGTTTTGTTGCTTGTGCTAATGTTTTATAATCCTCACCATAGATGCCATTTAGTTTGTAATGATATTCACCAGGTTTAAGTTTTAATTCTAATAAAGCACTTGACTTAACTTTCAATGTTATTGTTGGATTAAATCGGCGATAGTCATCATCAAGAGGTTTACGTGATTGATAAATCTCGTTGATCCAGACATAATGAAAGTCTTTAAATGTTTTTGATTCTATGCTTAAAGTGACATAGAGATCTTTATATTGATCGACGATTTCTTGAGGTAATTGTATTCTCGGACCACCATTTTCCTGAGTGACAATCAATTTATTACCATCAAATGTTGCATCTTTATAGGTCACTTGAGCTTGGTCTAATAAGTTTTTGGCAGGTAGCATAGTTGCTTTGCCTTTACTATCAAGCACTACACCATTTAACATCGCATGTTCACGGTCGATAGGCGTGTTTAATGTCTGTGCATTATACACTTTGTTTGTAACGCGAACAAATGGAAGTTGATTTTCATTGTTATAGACAATATATTGCTTTGTACCATTTGGCTCAGCGTATGTTTTATCTTTTGAGAAACCATAGGGTAACGTACTGCTTTCTGTATTTCTAATTGTAGTATCGACATTAAATAAACTATAAAGATTTGCACGTTCTCCAAGTCCATAATAGATAGAGTTACTATCTGTTGGCATCGTGATATTGAGTTCTTTATCATAAAACTTTAAAATGTCCTGATCAAAGATTGATGAATATAATTTAATGCCATTGAATTTTTGATACATTGGTGTATTATGTGTGCTCGAGGTTTGCCATTCAATGCGTTCGCCAGGCAACTGGTCTTTCTTAATGTCATTAATCATTTGTTGCTGTGTTTTTGAATTAAAGCTTTCAGAGTTTAAGAAATCAATATTATGTTCTTTTGCTGGATGTAACGTATCCATCTGCTGCGTCACATAATCATAGACAAAGATTAAATTCATAATAATGATGGTTGCATGTAATAATTGATATGTCATCCTATTTTTATTGTATATATAGAAACCTATCATAAGACAGATGATTGGAATAAATAATAACCACATCAATGCTTTTTCATGACCATACATTGATACCGGATAGATGATACACACCGGGATAAGTGAAATTAGAAAAGTCTTTAAATCAATGTGTTTTAAATGATTTAAATAATGCGCAATTAATACAGCTGACGTAAATGCGAGTAGATAAATCCAACGGCGCTGGTCGATTGAAAAGCCATTAAAAAAGCTGTCGAATAATGGACTTAATGAACAAATCATAAAGATTAACGTAATAGTCGCGAACAGACGATACAAATAATATTGATACATTTTAAATGACATTAATGCCAGAACGGTGATAAAGCAAATAACAACGTAATAGCCATCATAGAATAGATTATAGAAACCTACCATATCAATAAATGGCTTGACCTGAATCGGTGGTAATGTTCTATCATTCATCAAATAACTTGATATTCCTGTAAATATACCTACAGCCGCTATGCCAAGACCGAGTATTGAGGCTATAGCTAATAATAATAGTTTTTGTATACGCTCAACGACGTCAGTCTCTTTTGGATAAATAATGCGATATAGAAAATAGAATAATACAAAAATAAATTCATAATAGCTAAAGTAAAAATTCGAATGTAATGTGAGTGCAATCGCTACAATAAATAACCCGATTTTTCTTTCATGAAAGAAACGTTCAATGCCTAAGATAGTTAACGGCAACCATAGCATCACATCACTAAAAAAACTCCACGTAAATGTAAAGAAGAAATATGCTGTAGACCAGCCATATATAAATGCACCAGCCCAGCTTGAAAGTTGATTTAAATTGAAATAGCGTAAAAGTTTATACGTCGTGAAGATAATAAACGTAAGCTTTATGATAGAAATGACGAATTGATTCTTTGCCCAAAATACTGGGTCAGTCGTATCTATTGGCAAGACGATATTACTAAGCCACACGATTGCGAAATTTAAATATGCAAGTGGGGCAGTTGAATAGTAATAAGCAAGACTTCTAAAAAAGTCACCGCCTATACCAAAATCAATATCATAAAAGAAATGTAAATGTGTGAATTTGTCATACAAATACATTTGAAATGGAATCATTTGTGCGATACCATCACCTTTACCCGTAAATAAGGTGCCATCCTTAAATAAACGGAAAAGGACGAAACTATGAGCAAGGAGTGACAATATACTTGCCACTCCTAAGATTTTTATGTTAGACCAGTTCCTGTTTTTTATTTTTTGAGAAAACATATTTTATCTTCTTCCTTTCACTACTCGAATTTCTCGTGTACAACACAGAAAGAATAATACCTAAAAGTGATATTGCGACCATCAAATAAAAATATGGTGGCGTATAACGAAATTCTACTGTTTTTGTATTTTCATCGACTTTCACAGCGCTCATAATATAGTTTGCTCTTTCGACATTGACTTTTTTACCATCAACATATGCGCGCATGCCATCACGATATGTGATAGGTACTGCTAAGTAGCCATCTTTTGATGATTTAAGCTGAACAGTCATTTTATTACCTTTATCAGTAAACGTATAATTGTTTGACTGATTCACTTTAGATAAAGTTTTATAGTCTTCTCCGTAAATACCATTAATTGTTAATTGATATGTCCCGCCAGTTAGACCAATCAATATCTTTCCATTTTTCGGTGATTTAACGCTATACATTAGATCGTCATAATGCGTACGATATTTACTCGTTTGAAACAGTCGATTATTTGCATATCCATTGATATTGATCTGATGATTTGTGACAGGTGATTGTAACTGTACATGCATATCTACATAAAAATCTTTATACTGTTTTAATAAAGTTTTTGGGATGTCAATTACTAATCCACCGCTCGGCGGATTCACTTTTAATGTCTTATTATCAGCAATCCAAGCAGCACCTGAAGGTGTGACTTTCATTTCAGATAATAAATTTTTAGCTGGATTGATCTTATAATTCGTTGCTAAACGATTTGATACGATACCATCTATCATTGCATGTTCTCTGTCTATCGGAGTTGTTAAATCTTTGCTGTTTACTACGTTTGATGTAATTCGAGCGAATGGAATCATTTTAGTATTTTCATATATTTTATATTTTCCATTATCAGCAATTAACTTAAAGTTTTCAGGGATATCTGTCTGATATGATTTTCTTACTAAATATCGAATATTCATAAGAGACTCTAAGTTACTTCTTGAATTAAATGTAGAGTATCGAGATAATGACTCTTCTTTAATATTAATTTTTAATTGTTTGTAGTAAAAATCGATAAGTGAGCCATCAAAGATACTTGAATATAATGAAACCCCGTTAAAGTTTTGATACATCGGTGTATTATCTTGTTCTAATACACGCCAGTCGATACGTTCCCCAGGCTTTAATTTTTTCTTTAGTTCATCTACAATTTGTCTTTGCAGTGGAGAGTCATAAACACTAGACTCGATATAACTCATCTTTGCACGCTCATCTATACCTGGATTATAGTTATCGAGTTTATTATGTACGCGAACGATATCCCAGTTCAGTATAATCAACATTGCAATCAGTAAATAGTAAAAAGTCTGTTTGATTGCATCGTCTTTTACAATCAATACAATTAATCCAATCATTGCGATAACAGGTAACAGCCATACCCAGGTTACAGCTTTATCTATATAATGATGACTCATAAATACAATAACGAATCCCGGAATTAAAGAATATAAGTAATTCTGGATTGAAATCTCTTTAAATTTCATTATATAGAAACCAATTAAGCCACTCGTAAAGAAAGTTATTAAATAATGCCAGCGTTTTTGAGGTGCACTAAAACCATTAAATACCGAGTCGATAAAAGGTGTGAAGCTAAGTAACATCAAAGCAATAGACAAAATAGCAAAAAAGCGATAGAAATAATTTTTATAGAATTTAAACGTAAGCAA
This sequence comes from Macrococcus epidermidis, assembly GCF_024205965.1. NCBI lineage: Bacteria > Bacillati > Bacillota > Bacilli > Caryophanales > Staphylococcaceae > Macrococcus > Macrococcus epidermidis. Next base: position 1,127,658 of record NZ_CP073819.1, read on the forward strand.
TGCCTGTAAAGTAATAAATAGGACAATGACAAGATAATTATCATAAAATATATTTGCATTTTGATCGAAAGGATCGAATAATGGAATTTTTACGTTGTATGGCGCACGTTCATTCTGCAGAAAACTCTTTGCCCCGTAAAAAAATGCAAAAGCGCTGACCATTAATCCAAGCACAGCCATGATCACAAAATTAATCCACTGTTTGCCGCGTTTAACTGTATCATACTCACTTTTGAAGATATTTCTTAGAATAAAATAGATTAATCCGAATAATACCTGATAATATGCAAAATAGAAGTTGTTGATAAAAATACATGCGGTAGCGATGATAAAAATACCTTTTTTCTCATCTTGTATGTAACGCTCGATACCAAGTAATAACAATGGTAAGAAAATAAAAACATCACTAAAGAATGACCAGTATAATGTAAACCTAAAGTATATTGCTGATGTTAAGAATAGAAAACCGGACAATAATGCAGGCAGTGGTGTCATTTTTATTTTTCTGAAATAATAGTAACTTGCTAAGATGCCAGCTGTTGATTTAGCTATCGAAATAAAGAATGCATTTTTAGCCCAGAAAGTAACAGTGTCTATTTGAAAATTAAAAAATAAATCAAAAAAACGTACAGCGAGCATATTAATAAAGAAAATAATTGATGTAGAATAGTAATAAGCTAAATCTGTATAATAATCTCCGCCGAGACCAAAGTCTAAATTATAAAAGAATTCGCCGGAGATGAATTTGTCATAAAGATAAAGTTGCATCGGTAACATTTGTTCCAGTCCATCATTTGGGCCTGTAAAAATAGTCCCGTCTTTAAAGAATCGGTAGATGTAAAAACTATGACCGAATATAGCTAATAATAAAGCAATTACAGTTAACAATAGTGGTGAGTATTTTTTGTTATTCATTTTTGCTCCTTCGTTAAAATATAAGTTGTAATGATATATGTTATTGGAATTGTAAAGATCAATGCAGGAAAAGGTGCCCAGACTTTATTGATAGAAAGAATGTCAACGAATATGTACAGTAATGCTGTCTGAATCCCCATATTGACAGCCTGTGTTAAAGGAAATGCTATAAATTTTTGCCATGTAGGTTTAACTTTATAGACAAAGTAGCAGTTAAGGAAAAACGAAATAATAAACGAACAGATAAATCCTGTTAAGTGACTAAATAAATAGTTGGCATGCACTATTTTTAAAAAGAAAAGATATATCACATAATAGTTTAAAGTATTGATGATACCTACAATAATGAACTTGATAAATCGGTGATATGATGGATTAATTTTCATCTGATTCACCAGCACTGCGTTTAATATTCGTATCCTTAATGATATAATGTGGTCTTTTCTTCGTTTCAAAATAAATTCTGCCGATATACTCTCCAATGATACCTAAACTAAAAAGCTGCAAAGCACCTAAAAACAATACAGATGAAATAATCGTGAAATAGCCTGGTTCATCAATGCCGTGTGTCATTATCTGGATCAAAGTCATTAAAATATATAATAAACATAGCACCATCGTAATACTTCCTAAATAAAAACAGATTCTAAGTGGCTTATTGTTATAACTGATAATGCCATCAATTGCATAATCGATAAGTTTAAGACTGGAAAATGATGATTGGCCTGATTCACGCTGAATATTCTTAAATGGTATCGTTTTTTTGTTATAACCAACCCATTCAAAAATACCTTTAGAAAATCGATTATATTCTTCTAGAAAAATGATACTGTCAATCACATCACGTGATATTAATCGAAAATCTCCTTCACCATCTGTTAATTTAACGTCAACTGCACTGTTGATTAATTTATAAAAAATTTGAGTAGGGATTTTTCTTAAAAAATGCTCTCCGGATCGGTCTCTACGCATAACGACCTGATCATATCCTTCTTGATATGCCGCAATCATTTCGGGAATAAATTCTGGAGGATGCTGAAGATCGGCATCTAAAATGATTGCACAGTCACCTGAACAATTTTTAAGACCCGCAAACATTGCTGCTTCCTTACCGAAATTTCTTGAAAAAGATATATATTTAAAATTGTGATGCTGTGCTGCGATTTCTTTTAATAACTGTAAAGAACGGTCTTCTGAACCGTCGTTAACAAGCATTACTTCATAGTGATAATGATGTTTATCCATCGTTTGCTGAATCGTTTCAGCTAGCTTATAAATATTTTTTTCTTCATTGTAAATAGGAATAATCAAAGATATTAACATATGTACGCCTCTTTTTTAAAATATATCTTCAAAATAGTATATAATATTATAATGACATTATAATAAAGTTCACGTGTTAAATCATTAAATATATAGTAGGGAGATATAATATAGATGACGATTCAATGGTTTCCTGGTCATATGGCCAAGGCAAGAAGAGAAGTAACCGAACAATTAAAGCTGGTAGATGTAGTATTTGAGCTTGTAGATGCACGTATTCCGTATTCATCTCGTAACCCGATGATTGATGAAGTAATAAAAGATAAGCCACGTGTAGTATTACTGAATAAGATGGATATGGCAGATCTTAATAAGACGCGTCAATGGATGCATTATTTTGAAGATAAGGGTTTCTATCCTGTGCTAATAGATAGTAAGAACGGTAAAAATTTATCGCAAGTGACGAAAGCTGCAGAAATTGTAACGAAAGAAAAATTTGATCGTATGAGAGCGAAAGGTTTAAGACCACGTGCAATACGTGCGATGATAGTAGGTATCCCAAATGTTGGTAAGTCAACGCTGATTAACCGTTTAGCAAAGAAAACAATCGCTAAGACCGGCAATATGCCGGGTGTTACTAAAAAGCAGCAATGGATAAAGGTAGGAACTAGTTTAGAATTACTTGATACGCCAGGTATACTCTGGCCGAAGTTTGAAGATCAGTTTGTCGGTAAAAAATTAAGTTTAACCGGTGCTATTAAAGATAGTATCGTTCATTTAGATGAGGTCGCGATATATGGGATTGAGTTTTTACAACAACATGATCTCCAAACACTGAATAAACATTATAATATCAAGGTTGAAGCGGGTACACCCTATGTTGAAGTATTCGATGCTATCGGAAAGTCTCGTGGAATGAAATTACGTGGTAATGAAATTGATTATGAAAGTGTTGTTGAATTGATTATTCGTGATATACGTAATGAGAAAATCGGTAAATATACGTTTGATTCACTTGATATATTAGAGGATAAAGATGAAGAGTAATGACTATAATATCGCCCAGTTAAAATCAATGATACAAACAATTCCTGAAAGTGAACTTGATGCTTTCTTTGAAAATGAGACAAGAGCTGGTGCTATAAAAATTAAAACACAGCAACACAAAATTTATGAAAAAGGGAAGCAATTAATTAAACAATATAATGAGATGCTTTTATATGAAAATAAATATCCAGGGAAAGTTATAGCCGGTATTGATGAAGTAGGGCGTGGACCGTTAGCAGGACCTGTTGTAGCATGTGCTGTTATACTCAATGAGCATCATGCATTTTACGGACTAAATGATTCTAAACAAATGTCAAAATTAAATCGTGCTAAAGTGGAAGCAGAATTACTGGAAAATGTGACTTATGCAATCGGTATTGCGACGGTAGAAGAAATTGACGCTATTAATATTTATGAGGCGACAAAAATAGCGATGTTGCGTGCGATAGAAGGATTACCTGTAACACCTGATGTGCTGTTAATTGATGCGATGAAGTTACAGACTGGATTAATTGAAGAGTCCATCATAAAAGGTGATAGCATAAGTATTTCAATTGCAGCAGCGAGTGTTATTGCAAAAGAATACCGTGATCGTTTAATGGTAGAATTAGCTGAAACCTATCCAGGTTATGATTTTGAAAATAACGCAGGCTATGGTACGAAGAAACATCTGGAAGGTTTAGTGACTTATGGCATAACACCTATTCACCGAAAAACATTTGAACCAATTAAATCGATCGTAACACGCAATTTTTGATTTAAACGTTACTTAAAACGTGTTTTTACTCATTTTTGAAAAATTTGAGTGAAAACACGTTTCTTTTTAGGTTTATTCAGTTTACAATAGCGCTTACATTTTCTATAATTGAAACGTAACATAAATAATTGTGCAATCTAGGAGGATGGAAGATGAATATCCATGAGTATCAAGGGAAAGAAATTTTTCGCTCGATGGGTGTAGCAGTACCGAACGGTTCAGTTGCATATACACCTGAAGAAGCAGTTGAAGTAGCAAAAGGTTTAACAGAAGGCGTGTATGTTGTTAAAGCTCAAATTCACGCTGGTGGCCGTGGAAAAGCGGGCGGCGTTAAAATTGCTAAATCATTAGATGAAGTAGAAAGCTATGCTAAAGAATTATTAGGCAAAGTTTTAGTTACGCATCAAACTGGCCCTGAAGGTAAAGAAATTAAACGCCTTTTAATTGAAGAGGGTTGCGACATTCAAAAAGAATACTACCTAGGTTTTGTATTAGACCGTGCAACAGATTCAGTTGTATTAATGGGATCTGAAGAAGGTGGAACTGAAATTGAAGAAGTAGCAGAAGCTACTCCTGAAAAAATCTTCAAAGAAGTCATCGATCCTGTAGTAGGATTAATGCCTTATCAAGCACGTCGTTTAGCATTCAACATTAATATTCCTAAAGAATCAGTAAATAAAGCAGTTAAAATTATGATGGGATTATATGATGTATTCATCCAAAAAGATGCATCTATCATTGAAATTAACCCATTAGTTACAACAGGTTCTGGCGACGTGCTAGCTTTAGATGCTAAAATTAACTTCGACGCTAATGCTTTATTCCGTCAAAAAGACGTGGTTGAATTACGTGACTTAGACGAAGAAGATCCAAAAGAAATCGAAGCATCTAAATATGATTTATCATACATTGCTTTAGATGGAAATATTGGCTGTATGGTTAACGGTGCGGGTCTTGCGATGGCTACAATGGACACAATTAACCACTTCGGCGGAAATCCTGCGAACTTCTTGGATGTAGGGGGCGGCGCTACGAAAGAAAAAGTTACTGAAGCTTTCAAAATCATTTTAGGTGATGAAAAAGTTGAAGGTATTTTTGTAAATATCTTTGGTGGTATCATGAAATGTGACATTATCGCTGAAGGTGTTGTAGCTGCAGCGAAAGAATTAGAGTTAACGATTCCATTAGTTGTACGTTTAGAAGGTACTAACGTTGAACAAGGTAAAGAAATTCTAAACAATTCTGGATTAGCAATTACTTCAGCTAGCACAATGGCTGAAGGTGCACAAAAAATCGTTGAATTAGTAAAAGAAGCTAAATAGGAAGCGGGGATAAACGTGGGAGTATTTATTGATAAAGATACGAAAGTAATCGTACAAGGTATAACAGGATCAACAGCATTATTTCATACAAAACAAATGATCGAATATGGTACAAAAATCGTTGCAGGTGTTACACCTGGTAAAGGCGGTATGGAAGTTGAAGGCGTACCAGTATTCAATACAGTAGAAGAGGCAGTTAAAGCAACTGGCGCAACAGTTTCAGTAATTTATGTACCAGCACCATTTGCTGCTGATGCAATCGTAGAATGTGTAGATGCAGAGTTAGATTTAGCAATTTGTATCACTGAACACATTCCAGTATTAGATATGGTTAAAGTTAAACGTTATATGCAAGGCAAGAAAACACGTTTAGTTGGACCTAACTGTCCAGGTGTTATTACAGCTGACGAATGTAAAATTGGTATCATGCCAGGTTACATCCATAAAAAAGGACATGTTGGTGTTGTAAGTCGTTCTGGAACATTAACATATGAAGCAGTGCATCAATTAACACAATTAGGTATTGGTCAAACAACAGCAGTAGGTATTGGTGGAGACCCAGTAAACGGTACAAACTTCATCGATGCGTTAGAAGCATTTAATAATGACCCTGAAACATTAGCTGTTGTTATGATTGGTGAAATCGGTGGAACAGCAGAAGAAGAAGCTGCTGAATGGGTTAAAGCCAATATGACAAAACCAGTTGTAGGATTTATCGGTGGGCAAACAGCTCCTCCAGGAAAACGTATGGGACATGCTGGTGCAATCATCTCTGGTGGTAAAGGTACGGCTGCAGAGAAGATTAAAGCAATGAATGCTTGTGGTATTAAAACAGCAGCAACACCATCTGATATCGGTTCAACATTAGTAGAACGCATTAAAGAAGAAGATGGGTTATACGAAAAATGTTTAACAGTTAAATAATAAATGTTAGTAAGCTGAGACTCAATTAAGGGTCTTGGCTTTTTTATTTAGAGAAATTCAGGAGAAAATGTTTCAATAATATGTACTAAATAAATCAATTAGGGATATTACAATATTAGAAAATAAGTGATAATTTTTTACATATATTATGAAATAAAAGAGTAGGAAAATATTTTAATCCTAAAATTTTTATTAAATCTCAATAATATTATGAATTAATTTAACAATGAGTTAATATCAAACAATTATTGTAATGTTTGAGGTGATAAAAATGAATTATTCACATGAAGAGCAACTCATATTAAGGCTCATCGCATCTGGATTTACGACGCAACAACTTCATAAAATAAAACAGAACTTTAATACATTTGATTTACATTATAAACGTGTCTTTCCGATATTAAATAATTTATTTAATCGGGATAATAAATTATATATAAAAATTCTACGATTCAATTCACTTAGTATTGAGGAAATACACCACGCTTTATCATCCCGTTTTATTACACCTGTATTTTACAATTCTGATCAATATCCATATTTATTAAAACAAGTTCATGATTTTCCCTTTTTGATTTTCTGTAAAGGGGACATTTCTATTTTATCGCGTAAGTATTTTTTAGCGATTGTCGGTAGTCGTAATAGAACAGATTATTCGTCAGAAGTGATAGATCATTTTATGCCGCAATTAGTGAAACATAATATTACAATTGTAAGTGGTTTAGCTAAAGGTGCAGATAGTGATGCACATTTAGCTGCAAATTATCATGGCGGCAAAACCATTGGAGTTCTTGGTTTTGGTCATGATTTTTATTATCCTGAAGAGGTGACGTTATTACGACGCAATATGGAATGTCATCATCTTGTTATAAGCGAATATTATCCGACAACACAGATTGCTAAATTTCAATTTCCTGAACGAAATAGAATTATTAGTGGATTATCTCAAGGTGTTTTAATTACTGAAGCACAATTGAGAAGCGGTAGTTTAATAACGTGTGACCAGGCAATAGATCAAAATCGAGAAGTTTACTGCTTGCCTGGCAAGATAACTTCAAAACTTTCTCAAGGTTGTAATCAAAAGATTGCTGAAGGTGCTAAAATAATTGTTCAAGTAGAAGATATTTTAGAAGATTTTATATAGATGAGTTTCTTCTATTATAATTATAATTTTTTAGAAATTTTATCATCTATTTTATTGTTTATATTTTTATTTTAGTATGAATTTAGAAATAAAATTTGACAAGATAGAAATGAAACGTATATTATTTATCATTGAAAAGCAAAACAGTTTTAAAACAAAAGGGGGATATCAAAATGGCAGAGAATCTCGTCATTGTAGAATCGCCTGCAAAAGCAAAAACCATTGAGAAATATTTAGGAAAAAAATTTAAAGTTGTTGCATCGATGGGACATGTTAGGGATTTACCTAGAAGTCAAATGGGTGTGGATACTGAAAACAATTTTGAACCAAGATATATCACGATACGCGGTAAGGGTCCTGTTGTACAGGATTTAAAAAAACATGCGAAAAAAGCGAAGAACGTTTATCTCGCAAGTGACCCGGACCGCGAAGGGGAAGCGATTGCCTGGCATTTAGCACATATTTTAGATATAGATCAATCAGCAAAATCTCGCGTTGTATTTAATGAGATAACTAAAGATGCTGTTAAAGAAAGCTTTAAAAATCCACGTGAGATTAAGCATGAATTAGTTGATGCCCAACAGGCGCGACGTGTATTAGACCGTCTCGTTGGTTATAATATCTCGCCTGTATTATGGAAAAAAGTTAAGAAAGGTCTATCTGCTGGTCGCGTTCAATCTGTTGCATTGAAACTCATCATCGATCGAGAAGAAGAGATTAATGCTTTTAAACCCGAGGAATACTGGACAATTGATGGATTATTTTCATTTAAAAATAAAGAATTTAAAGCAAAGTTTTTGCATGAATCAAACAAACCGAAAAAGCTAACGAACGATAAAGATGTTAAAGCGATTGTTAGTCAGTTAAAGACGGATATGTTTGAGGTAATGGATGTTACTAAGAAAGAAAAACTGAGAAATCCTGCTTTGCCTTTTACAACGAGTTCTTTGCAACAGGAAGCTGCACGTAAACTCAACTTTAAAGCGCGTAAAACGATGATGTTGGCGCAACAATTATACGAAGGGATAGACCTTAAGAAGCAAGGTACTGTAGGTTTAATAACGTATATGCGTACGGATTCAACACGTATCTCTGATACAGCAAAGACTGAAGCTGCTGGCTACATTGAAGAAAAGTTTGGTAAAGAATATTTATCTAAACGAAAAGCGAGCGCTAAAGGTGGTGCACAAGATGCTCACGAAGCAGTACGTCCAACTTCAGCACTTCGAACACCGACTGAAATGAAAGCTTATTTATCACGAGACCAGCTTCGACTATATAAATTAATTTGGGAACGATTTATGGCAAGCCAAATGGCGCCAGCTGTTATTGATACTGTAAGCGTCGACCTTGTTCAGGATAATATTAAATTCCGTGCGAATGGTCAGACGATTAAATTTAAAGGGTTTATGAGTGTATACGTTGAAGGTAATGATGAAGATAAAGAGGAAGACGAAAACAGATTACCTGAACTGAATATCGGCGATAAAGTAAAAGCAGTAAATATTGAAGAAAATCAACATTTTACTCAGCCACCGCCACGGTATACTGAAGCGCGTCTTGTTAAAACTTTAGAAGAAAAAGGAATCGGTCGACCATCTACATATGCACCGACGATTGATACGATTCAAAAACGTAATTATGTTAAAGTTGATCAGAAAAAATTCTATCCGACAGAACTCGGACAAATCGTTCATGAATCTGTAAAAGAATACTTTCCGGAGATTATTGATGTTGATTTTACAGTAAATATGGAAACGCTTCTTGATAGAGTTGCGAACGGAGAGATAGAGTGGAAAAAAGTTATTTCAACTTTCTATGGTGACTTTAAGACACATGTTGATCGTGCAGAACAAGAAATGGAAAAAATTGAAATCAAGGATGAGCCAGCAGGTGAAGATTGCGAAAAATGTGGTTCACCTATGGTTTATAAAATGGGTAGATACGGAAAATTTATGGCATGTTCAAATTTTCCTGATTGTCGTAACACGAAAGCAATTGTCAAGACAATCGGTGTACCATGTCCTAAATGTAACGATGGTGAAGTCGTAGAACGTAAATCGAAGAAGAATAGAATCTTTTATGGTTGCAGTAACTTTCCGGAATGTGATTACTTATCATGGGATAAACCGATCGCACGTAAATGTCCGAAATGTGATACTCAACTTGTAGAACGTAAAAAAGGCAAGCAAACGCAAGTCGTATGTACAAATTGTGATTACGACGAGAAAGCACAATAAAAAATGTGCACATCAAATATACAGATGTGCACATTTTTTTGTCTTTGTAAATTTTCTATTAAGAATTAGACAAATTTATAATAAATTCAGATAAATCTCTTTTTAAAAATGTGAAAATATATTACAATCGGGTAGGACTTAGAGGAGGAATAAAATGAAGACAGTAAATATCATTGGTGCAGGTTTAGCAGGTTCTGAGGCTGCATATCAATTAGCAAAACGAGACGTGAAAGTTAAATTATATGAAATGCGCCTAGTCAAACAGACCCCGGCACATCATACAGATAAATTTGCAGAGTTAGTATGTTCTAATTCACTACGAGGCAACGCACTTACAAATGCAGTAGGTGTATTAAAGGAAGAAATGAGACGCCTGGATTCATTAGTAATTAAAGCTGCCGATAATGCTTCAGTTCCAGCAGGAGGTGCATTAGCTGTTGATCGACATGAATTCAGTGGATATATTACTGACACTTTAAAAAATCATCCGAATATTGAAGTAATCAATGAAGAAATAACGAGTGTTCCTGCCGGTCCAACCATCATTGCAACCGGTCCTTTAACGACTGAAAACTTGAGTAAAGATATCCAACGCTTAACTGGACAAGAACATCTTTATTTTTATGATGCGGCTGCTCCTATCATTGAAAAGGATTCAATTAATATGGAAAAAGTTTATTTAAAGTCACGTTACGACAAAGGTGAAGCTGCTTATTTAAATTGTCCGATGACAGAAGAAGAATTTAAAAGATTCTATGATGCATTACTTGAAGCAGAAGTTGTTCCATTAAAAGAATTTGAAAAAGAAATTTATTTCGAAGGTTGTATGCCATTTGAAGAAATGGCTAAACGCGGTCGAAAAACTTTATTATTTGGACCAATGAAACCTGTTGGGTTAGAAGATCCTAAAACGGGAAAACGACCATATGCAGTTGTTCAATTACGTCAGGATGATGCTGCTGGAACTTTGTATAATATTGTAGGTTTCCAGACACATCTTAAATGGGGGGCACAAAAAGAAATATTAAAGTTAATTCCAGGTTTAGAAAATGTGGAAGTAGTCAGATATGGCGTTATGCATCGTAACACATTTATTAATTCACCGACTAATTTACAACAGACATATCAATTCAAAGGAAACGATGATTTATTTTTAGCTGGCCAGATGACTGGTGTTGAAGGATACGTGGAATCAGCAGCGAGTGGATTAGTTGCAGGTATAAATATGGCTAAGCATATTAGTGGTGCAGCTCCTGTTTTATTTCCTGAAAAAACAGTAATCGGTTCAATGGCATATTACATTACGCATACGAACAGTAAAAACTTTCAGCCGATGAATGCCAACTTTGGACTTCTGCCAAATTTAGATACACGTATAAAAGATAAAAAAGAGCGTTATGAAGCACTTGCTGATCGTGCGTTAACTACTTTAGAACATTTTAAAGTAACACTTTAATTTATTGATAGAAATCATTTCAAAATAAAAATGAATTGTGTTACAATTCAGATAAATAGGGGTGAAAGTATGATAAACACTGAAGTTAAAGTATTTCTTAAATATTTAGAACAAGAACGCAACTTTTCAGAGCATACGATTGCTGCCTATGAAAATGATTTACAGGATTTTTTAATCTTTTTACAAAAAGAATGTTTAACGATATCAATTTTTGAGTATCGAGATGCGAGAAATTATTTAGTCCACATGTATAACAGAGGACTTAAAAGAACGACTGTTTCCAGACATATCTCATCATTAAGGTCATTTTATAAATATTTATATCAGGATTCAGAAAAAGTTAATCCTTTTAATCAGCTCGTTCATCCAAAACAAGAAAAATATTTACCTAAATTTTTTTATGAAGAAGAGATGGCGCAATTATTTGAAGCGATCGACACATCGAAACCTTTTTATACGCGTGATAAAGTAATTTTGGAATTACTTTATGCCACAGGTATACGTGCGGCAGAATTAACGAATCTTAAACTTACGGATCTTGACCAGCAAATGATGATGCTAAAAGTTCGAGGTAAGGGGAACAAAGAAAGAATAGTGCCATATGGTGCATTTGCACAAAGTGCCATTGAAGATTATCTTGTATTGAGAGAAACCCGTAAAATTGATCATGATTATTTATTGATAAATAACAGAAATGCCCCGTTAACTGAAAGGGGCGTTCGTTATGTCTTAGACCAAATCGTAAAGAGAGCATCTGGACCGAATGAAATACATCCACATAAATTGAGACATACATTTGCCACTCATTTATTAAATAACGGTGCAGATTTACGAACGGTGCAGGATTTACTCGGTCACGTTAACTTATCTACAACTGGAAAGTATACACATGTCACAAAAGAACATCTTAGAAAATCTTATTTAAATGCACATCCTAGAGCTTAAGGAGCTGATATTTTGAATAACCAATTACATGCTACAACGATATTTGCAATACGTCATAATAATCAATGTGCTATGAGTGGTGATGGACAAGTCACACTCGGTCAACAAGTTATCATGAAACAAACTGCACGCAAAGTGCGAAGATTATTTAATGATGAAGTAGTTGCCGGTTTTGCAGGTAGTGTGGCAGATGCATTTACATTGTTTGAAAAATTTGAAATGAAATTACATGAATATAATGGCAATTTATCACGTGCAGCTGTGGAACTTGCTAAAGAATGGCGTGGCGATAAAATGTTACGACAATTGGAAGCAATGTTAATCGTGATGAATAAAAATGAATTACTAGTTGTTAGTGGGACTGGTGAAGTGATACAACCAGATGACGATATTATCGCAATTGGTTCTGGAGGCAATTACGCACTTAGCGCAGGACGCGCTTTGAAAAAGCATGCTAGTCATTTAAGTGCAAAGGAAATTGCATTGGCGTCTCTTGAAATTGCTGCAGATATTTGTGTGTTTACAAACCATAATATTATCGTTGAAGAATTATAGTTGGAGGGTTAAACTTGGATAAAAATAATTTAACACCGAAAGCAATTGTTGCAAGTCTTGATGAACATATTGTAGGACAAGCTGATGCTAAAAGAAAAGTTGCGATCAGTTTACGCAATCGTTATCGTCGTATGGCTTTAGATGAAACCATGCAAAAAGAAATTATTCCGAAAAATATTCTTATGATTGGACCTACTGGTGTCGGTAAAACAGAAATTGCACGACGTATGGCGACCCTAGTTGGTGCACCATTTGTCAAAGTAGAAGCAACAAAGTATACAGAAGTTGGGTATGTAGGTCGTGATGTAGAAAGCATGATTCGTGATTTAACCGAAAACGGTGTACGATTAATTAAAAATAGAATGAAAAATGAAGTGCGTACTGAAGCAGAAAAAAATGCAACAGAACGTCTCATAAAATTATTAGCACCAGCAATGAAGAAAAAAGAAAAGCAATCTTCTAATCCTTTTGAAATGTTGTTTAATCAAACGATACAACAGGAAGAAGAAGTTGAAGATGTACCTGATGAAAATGTAAAACTTAAACGAAAAGATATTAGAGAAAGACTTTTGGCAGGTCAATTAGAAGATGAGACCGTAAAGATTAAAGTAGAACAGGAAATGAAAGGTTTGGGTATGTTTGGAATGAACGGCTTGCAGGATAACATGCAGGATATGTTCAGTCAGATGATGCCTAAGAAAAAAGTAGAACGTACATTACCTGTATCACGTGCGCGTGAAATTCTTATCGATGAAGAAGCAACGAAATTGATTGATGAAGAGTCTGTACAAGATGAAGCGATTCAGCTTGTAGAAACGATGGGAATTGTCTTTATCGATGAAATTGATAAAATTGCTGGTAGTAATCATGGCGCAGATGTTTCCCGTCAAGGTGTGCAACGTGACATTTTACCAATCGTAGAAGGCAGTGTTGTACAGACGAAATATGGTGCTGTTAATACTGAACATATTTTATTCATCGGTGCTGGCGCTTTCCATGTAACTAAACCTAGTGACTTGATACCAGAATTACAAGGACGTTTTCCAATTCGTGTTGAATTAGAGAAGCTATCTGTAGAGGACTTTATTAAAATATTAAAAGAACCGAAAACATCACTATTAAAACAATATGAAAGTTTAATGCAGACAGAACATGTAACAATCAACTTTACAGATGAAGCAATAGAGAAGCTTGCTCAAATTGCATATGATGTCAACCAGGAAACGGATAATATCGGAGCACGTCGTTTGCACACGATATTAGAAAAAATGCTTGAAGATTTATCGTATGAAGCGCCTGATATGCCGCATGCAACGGTTGAAATCACTGCGCAATATGTTGAGTCTAAGCTTGGAACAATTGCTAAAAATAAAGATTTAAGTGAATTTATATTATAAGAATCCTTAAATGAAAAAGTTAAATATTAAATAAATATAAAATATATTTTAAAGGAGAATCATTATGTCATTATTAAAAAGAACGCGTGAAATCAATCAGTTATTACAAGAACATAAAGGTTTAGCAGTTGATTTTAAAGAGATGGCCGATCAATTAGGTTCGACGATGCAGTCCAATGTATTCATCTTGTCTCGTCGCGGTAAATTATTAGGATTTGGTGTTAATGAACTTTTAAAAAATGAACGTATCATTAAAATGCTTGAAGAACGCCAATTCCCAAAAGAATACGTTGATTTATTACTAGAAGTTGATGCTACTAAAAGCAATATTACATTAGATAATAAATTAACAGTTTTCCCACCTGAAAATGAGGAACTATTTAAAAAGTCAAATACAGTCGTTATACCTATTAAGGGTGGCGGTACACGTTTAGGTACTTTAGTGCTTGGCCGAGTAGACAAAGATTATGATGATAACGATCTTGTATTAGGAGAATATGCTGCAACAGTGGTTGGTATGGAAATTTTAAGAGAAAAGCATGCGGATATTGAAAAGATTGCCCGCGATAAAGCAGCGATCAATATGGCAATCAGTTCACTTTCATATTCAGAAAAAGAAGCAATTGAACATATCTTTGAAGAACTTGGTGCTAATGAAGGATTACTTGTTGCATCAAAAGTTGCAGACCGTGTTGGGATAACACGTTCAGTGATTGTTAACGCATTAAGAAAATTAGAATCTGCGGGTGTTATTGAATCTCGTTCATTAGGAATGAAAGGTACATTTATTAAAATTAAGAAAGAAAAGTTCTTAGAAGAATTAGCAAATGCACATTAAAATAAAAAAGGTACACGTTTCATCACTATTTTACATTTAAAGTATTGATGAACGTGTTTTTTTATGATATATTTACATATGGCTTGAAAAAAGCCAAATTCACACACTATAGATGAATATTTTGGATGGTGCAACGTAAGTTGTTTCCAAAGTTGCCTGTAGTGGAGGAATAAAACCAATTAGGAGGAAAATAAAATGGCAGTAATCTCAATGAAACAATTGTTAGAAGCTGGTGTACACTTTGGTCACCAAACACGTCGCTGGAACCCGAAAATGAAGAAATATATCTTCACAGAAAGAAACGGTATCTACATTATCGACTTACAAAAAACAGTTAAAAAAGTTGAAGAAGCATACAACTTTATGAAATCTGTTTCTGAAGAAGGTGGTACTGTATTATTCGTAGGTACTAAAAAACAAGCACAAGATGCGATCAAAGACGAAGCAATTCGTTCTGGTCAATTCTTTATCAACGAACGTTGGTTAGGTGGAACTTTAACGAACTATAAAACAATTAACAAACGTGTTAAACGTATTTCTGAAATTGAAAAAATGGAAGAAGACGGTACATTCGACGTACTTCCTAAAAAAGAAGTTGTTGAACTTAAAAAAGAATATGATCGTTTAATCAAATTCTTAGGCGGAATTCGTGAAATGAAATCAATGCCTGCAGCATTATTCGTAGTTGACCCTCGTAAAGAGCGTAACGCGATAGCTGAAGCTAAAAAATTACACATTCCTATCGTTGGTATCGTTGATACAAACTGTGATCCAGACGAAATCGATTATGTTATCCCAGCAAATGATGACGCAATCCGTGCCGTTAAATTATTAACTGGTAAAATGGCAGATGCTATCTTAGAAGGACGTCAAGGCGTTTCTAATGAAGAAGTAGCTGCTGAACAAAATATCGATTTAACTGAAACTGCTGAAGAGCCTGCTGCAGAAGCAACAGAAACTACAGAAGCATAAGTTTTAAAATGAAGGTGATAAGTGTATAACATTTATCACTTTTTTTAAGAATTAATACTTTACTTTAGCGTTTTTCGCTTGAGTTTAGTATTATTATATTGTAAAAACACAAATTCTTTGGAGGTATTATATAATGGCTATTACAGCACAATTAGTTAAACAATTACGTGAAAGAACAGGCGCAGGTATGATGGACTGCAAAAAAGCATTAACTGAAACAAACGGAGATATCGACGCAGCTGTTGATTACTTACGTGAAAAAGGTATTGCTAAAGCAGCTAAGAAAGCTGACCGTATCGCAGCAGAAGGTACTACTTATGTAGCTTCTAAAGGAAACGATGCAGTATTATTAGAATTAAACTCTGAGACTGACTTCGTTGCACGTAATGAAGGCTTCCAAGCTTTAGTTAAAGAAATCGCTGATCACATTTTAGCAACAAAACCTGCAGATTTAGATGCTTTAATGACTTCTGAAATCGAAGCAGGTAAAACTGTCGATACTAAAATGAACGAAGCAATCTCTACTATCGGTGAAAAATTAACTTTACGTCGTTTCGTATTAGTATCTAAAACAGATGCAGATACATTCGGTGAATACTTACACATGGGTGGACGTATCGGTGTATTAGCTTTAGTTGAAAACTCAACTGACGCTGAAGGTGCTAAAGACGTTGCGATGCATATCGCTGCTTTAAACCCTAAATTCGTATCTCGTGAACAAGTTTCTGCTGAAGAATTAGAACACGAAAAGAACGTATTAAAACAACAAGCTTTAAATGAAGGTAAACCTGAAAATATCGTAGAAAAAATGGTTGAAGGTCGTCTACGTAAATATTTAGAAGAAATTTGTGCAGTTGACCAACCATTCGTTAAGAATCCAGATCAAACAGTTGCTGAATTCTTAAAATCTAAAGGTGGCACTTTAAAATCATTCGTACGTTATGAAGTTGGAGAAGGTATCGAGAAGCGTCAAGATAACTTTGCTGATGAAGTAATGGGACAAATGGGTAAATAATATGAATCAAAGACACTTCGGTGTCTTTTTTTATACATATTGAATAAATGTAAGGTTTATTCTGATTTTCTTTTCATTCATATTTATTTATTGGTATAATACTTATAGTTTTGTGTATAATAGAATTTAAATTAATGCAGTTTTTTGAGTTAATAAACGATGAAACTGAGCATTAATATCATTGAGAGGGCGGAGTTAATAAAATGAAAGAATTATCTAAATACAAACGTGTCGTATTAAAATTAAGTGGAGAAGCACTTGCTGGAGAAACTGGTTTTGGTATCAATCCTTTCGTTATAAAAAGTATTGCTGAGCAAGTAGCAGAAGTTGCTAAAATGGATTGTGAAGTTGCAGTTATCGTTGGCGGAGGTAACATCTGGCGCGGTAAAACAGGTAGTGACTTAGGTATGGACAGAGGTACAGCTGACTACATGGGTATGCTTGCAACGGTAATGAATTCTTTAGCCCTGCAGGATTCATTAGAACAATTAGACTGTGATACTCGCGTGTTAACATCAATCGAAATGAAACAAGTTGCTGAGCCGTATATTAGACGTCGTGCGATTCGTCATTTAGAAAAAGGCCGTGTTGTAATATTTGCAGCAGGTATCGGTAATCCTTACTTCTCAACAGATACAACAGCAGCTTTACGTGCAGCTGAAATGGAAGCTGATGTTATTCTTATGGGTAAAAATAATGTAGATGGTGTTTATTCTGCAGATCCTAAAGTAGATCCGAATGCAGTTAAGTATGAAAGATTAACATATATCCAAATGTTGCAGGAAGGATTACAAGTAATGGATTCTACTGCAAGCTCGTTCTGTATGGATAACGATATTCCTTTAGTTGTATTTTCTATTATGGAGGATGGCAATATTAAACGTGCAATTATGGGTGAAGAAATTGGTACGACGATTACGAAATAATTTGGTATAATTAAATTATCAATGATATAAAAGGAGATTCATAATGACGACTGAAATAATTAATGACTTAAAGTCTAAAATGGAAAAAAGTATTGAAAGCCTAGTTCGTGAATTTGCTGGTATTCGTGCAGGACACGCAAATGCGAATTTATTAGAACGCGTATCTGTAAACTACTATGGTGCTGATACTCCTGTTCAACAATTAGCTGGTATCTCTGTACCAGAACCAAGAATGTTACTTGTAACACCATATGATAAAACTTCAATCGATGATATTTTAAAAGCAATTAATATGGCAAACTTAGGTGTTAATCCTACTTCAGATGGAAACGTAATCCGTATTACAGTGCCTGCATTAACTGAAGAACGCCGTAAAGAATTAGTTAAAGAAGCGAAAAAAGAAGCTGAAAATGCTAAAGTTGCAATCCGAAATATTCGTCGTGATGCAAATGATGCTTTAAAGAAAGCTGAAAAGAACGGTGAATTAACAGAAGATGATTTGAAATCATTTACTGATGATGTGCAAACTGAAACAGATAATCACATTAAAAAGATTGATGCATTAACAGCTGAAAAAGAAAGCAGTATTTTAGAAGTTTAATCGTTTATATTTAGGCTGAGATAATTGTAACTTTATCTCAGTCTTTTTTTGTCCTTTTTTCTGTATATCCATGTCACTCTGTTAGATTTATGATAGAATATATTAATAATGTTTTGAATTTGGAGGACATCATGATTCCTTTCTTTAAAAGAAATAATAAAAAAAGAAATATAGATAAGAATAATAAACAAACACAAGTATCTGCAGAAGCCGTTCCAACGCATATTGCAATTATTATGGATGGTAACGGAAGATGGGCAAAACAGCGCAATATGCCACGAATTAAAGGGCATTATGAAGGGATGCAGACTGTTAAAGCAATAACGCGACACGCAAGTGATATAGGTGTTAATTATTTAACACTCTATGCTTTTTCTACTGAAAACTGGTCACGACCTAAAGATGAAGTAAATTATCTAATGAAATTACCAGGTGATTTTCTTTCAACATTTTTACCGGAACTGATTGAGAAAAATGTAAAAGTAGAAACAATCGGCTTTATCGATCAGCTTCCTGACCATACGCGTAAAGCTGTACTTGAAGCAAAAGAAAAAACGAAAAATAATAGTGGTTTAACATTAGTCTTTGCTTTAAACTACGGTGGACGTAAAGAAATTGTATCTGCAGTACAGTTAATTGCTGAACGATATAAAGATAACCAGATTGATTTAAGTGAAATTAATGAAGATACTTTTGCAGATTATTTATTTACAAAAGATATACCTGATCCTGAGTTATTGATAAGAACATCTGGAGAAGAGCGATTAAGTAACTTTTTAATCTGGCAATCCTCATATAGTGAATTTGTATTTGAAGACACTTTATGGCCTGATTTCGATGCAGAAGCACTGGATCGTTGTATAGAAGAATACCATAGCCGACATAGACGTTTCGGTGGATTATAAGGAGTAAATAATGAAAACGAGAACAATAACAGCAATCATTGCTATGGCAATTTTCTTACCTGTTGTTATATATGGCCAGTTACCATTACTGATAATGGCATATTTATTAGCAATTGTTGCATTAAAAGAAGTATTAAATATGAAAAATATTAAGCTCTATTCATTGCCTGGTATATTTAGTGTAGTAGCTTTATGTTTAATTATGTCGCCGCAAAAAAGTGATCTTGTTTCCTTAGATTACCAAGTACCATTCTTGACAATAATGAGTTTAATTATGCTGAGCTATACCGTAATGTCTAAAAACCGCTTTAACTTTGTAGATGCTGCGTTTTGTATGCTGGCAGTTGCATATATCGGTATTGGCTTTATGTATTTTTATGAAACACGCGCAGCAGAGAATGGATTAGTCTTTATATTATATGCATTATTAGTTGTCTGGGTCACAGATACTGGCGCATATATTTTTGGAAGATTATTTGGTAAACATAAATTATGGCCGGAGATTAGTCCAAACAAAACAATTGAAGGTTTTGTCGGCGGTATTGCATGTAGTACGATTATTGCAGTCATCTTCAGCATAAACTATGATATGCCACTTTCTATTATGCCATTAATACTCGTAACGTGGTTATTCAGTATGTTCGGCCAGTTAGGTGATTTAGTGGAATCTGCATTAAAGCGACATTTTGATGTGAAAGACTCTGGAAACTTATTACCGGGTCACGGTGGTATATTAGATCGATTTGATTCATTTATCTTTGTATTACCTTTGATGAATATACTTCTTATTAATTTTCAGTAATAAACACGTAGATATAAATGCTACGTGTTTTTCTTTTTGAAAGTATAAAGTAGGTGTTCATTTTATTTTATGATAGAATTAAACTAATATATTTTAGAATAAGGTGAAGTCATGAAACATATAGGAATATTAGGAGCAAGTGGCTCTGTTGGAATGCAAGGGTTAGACATCATTCGTGAGCATTCGGATAGCTTTAAACTCGTAAGTTTTGCAGTTGGTAAATCAGTAGAAGTTGCACAGAACATTATCGATGAATTTGAACCGGATATTTGCTGTATTCAAAATGAATCTGATTTAAATAAACTTAATTTAAAAGGAAAACAGATTGAAGTTGTATTTGGAGATGAAGGTTTATTAAAGGTTGCAGGTTATGAAAAAAATGATATATTACTCAATTCTATTTTAGGGAGTGTAGGGTTAAAGCCTACATTACACGCCATTGATAACGGCATAGATATTGCCCTCGCTAACAAAGAAACGCTTGTTGTTGCAGGAGAGATTGTTATGCAGCGTGCTAGAGAAAAGGGGGTAAACATATTACCTGTAGATTCTGAGCATTCAGCAATATTTCAATGTCTAAACGGTGAAAATCATAAAAATATTGAAAAACTGATTATTACAGCTAGTGGCGGATCTTTTAGAGATAAGACGCGTGAACAGTTAAAAGATGTAACGCTTGAAGATGCATTAAATCATCCCAACTGGTCAATGGGTAAGAAAATAACGATAGATAGTGCGACGATGATGAATAAGGGCTTAGAGGTTATCGAAGCAAAATGGTTATTTGACCTGCCAATCGAGAAGATTGAAACAATATTACATAAACAAAGTATTATACATTCTATGGTTGAATTTAACGATACAAGTGTTATTGCGCAACTAGGGACACCAGATATGCGTATGCCAATTTTGTATGCATTCAGCTATCCAGATCGCAAACCGCGTAATGCCGAACGACTAGATTTAGCACAAGTTGGCACGCTTGATTTCAAAAAAATGGATTTAGAACGCTATAAATGTCTAGCACTTGCATATCGTGCAATCGAAGTAGGTGGGACTTTACCTGTTGTGATGAATGCAGTAAATGAAGTAGCAGTTCAACTGTTCCTGGATGGAAAAATATCATTTTTAGATATAGAAACAATCATAGAGCGTGAAATGGATGCACATATCGTGACAGAAAATCCAGGTTTAGATACAATTTTAGCAGTAGACGCAGACTATAAATCAAGAAATTACGAGGTGTAATATGGGGATTATTGCTTTTATTATAATATTT
The DNA here is from genome assembly GCF_024205965.1 of Macrococcus epidermidis. Taxonomy (NCBI): domain Bacteria; kingdom Bacillati; phylum Bacillota; class Bacilli; order Caryophanales; family Staphylococcaceae; genus Macrococcus; species Macrococcus epidermidis. The sequence goes on from NZ_CP073819.1 coordinate 1,148,961, forward strand.
GGTTTGCTCGTAACCGTGCATGAATATGGACATCTACTCTTTGCAAAGAGAGCAGGGATTATGTGTCCGGAATTTGCAATCGGTATGGGACCAAAAATATTTTCTTACAAAAAAGATGAAACGTTATATACGATCAGACTTTTGCCGGTAGGTGGCTATGTCATGATGGCAGGAAGCGGAATGGAACAAAATCCGTTAACAGAAGGTATGACAGTCAACATTAAACGCAATGAAGCTGGTGAAGTAACACATATTTTATTAGATGATCAGCATCAGTTTCAACAGATTGAACAGCTTGAAGTAACTGACTCTGATTTTGAAGAACGATTATTTATTGAAGGTATCAATCAATACACAAATGAACAAGTGAGATATAGTGTGGCACATGAAGCGTACTTTGTACGTGAAGGAGATTTAATTCAGATTGCGCCACTAGAACGTCAATTTAAGAATAAGAAACCATGGCCAAAATTCCTGGCACTTTTTGCAGGACCATTGTTTAACTTTATTTTAGCTTTTGTGTTGTTTTTAGCACTTGCTTTTATGGTAGGGGCACCGACAACGACGATTAGTGGTGTTGCTAAAGAAAGTCCGGCACAGGAAGTGGGACTTAAAAAAGGTGATACGATAAAGCAGTTAAATGGTGAAAAAGTAACAAATTTTAATCAAATAAAAAACTTTTTAAATCAAAATGGTGGAAAAACCATTAAGGTAATCGTTGATCGTGCTGGTCAGGAAAAGACATTTGACTTAAAGCCGAAGCTGATGAAACAGGAAGTAAGTAAAGGAAAAAGTTTAGAACGATATGTCATTGGGTTTGAATCGGAGTTAGGTGGGAGTTTCTTAGATAAATTACTATACGGTATCACGATGACGATTGAAGGTGCTACAAAGATTTTCACCTTACTTGGTATCATGTTTGCTTCTATATTCAATGGTACGTTCTCATTTGATATGCTGAATGGTCCGGTTGGTATATATAAGAATACTGAAAAAGTTGCTAGTATGGGTTTAGAAAGCTTGATTTTTTATACTGCAATGCTTTCAGTCAACTTAGGGATTATGAATTTATTACCTATACCAGCGCTTGATGGGGGTAGAATTTTATTTGTGATTTATGAAGCGATTTTTAGAAAGCCCGTCAATAAAAAAGCAGAAATGTATATTGTCGCAGCTGGTGCGATATTCGTATTCTTTGTCATGATCATGGTAACATGGAATGACATTTCAAGATATTTCTTAAAATAATGATGATCCGACTTCGGTCGGATTTTTTTATGTTTTTGATTCGTGTTATATAAACTTGGTAAGTAACAATATTTATATTATGTTAACTTATATTTTTGTTTAACAATTAATCAATTTATTATATGATATATATATTATCGAAATTCAAGGAGGCAGCTATGAAACAGAGTAAAATGTTCATTCCAACATTAAGAGAAGTACCAAACGATGCTGATTCAAAAAGTCATCAGCTATTACTAAAAGCAGGTATGATAAAGCAAGTAGCGAGTGGGGTATATAGTTACTTACCGATTGCTAAGCGTGTACTTAATAAGATTGAAGCAATCGTTCGCGAAGAGATGGAAGCGATTGATGGTGTAGAAATATTAATGCCTGCATTACAGCCTTCTGAATTATGGTCAGAATCTGGTCGCTGGCAGAGTTATGGTGCAGAACTCATGCGTATGACAGATCGTCATGGTCGTGAATTTGCACTCGGACCAACACATGAGGAAATCATAACATCTTTAGTACGTGATGAATTAAAATCATATAAGAAATTACCAGTTACGTTATTCCAGATTCAAAATAAATTCCGTGATGAAAAGCGTCCACGTTTCGGATTGTTGCGTGGTCGTGAATTTATTATGAAAGATGCTTATAGTTTCCATGCAACAGAAGCAAGTTTAGATGAAACATATCAGGATATGTATGATGCGTATTCAAGAATTTTCTCTCGTGTGAATCTTAAATTCCGTCCGGTTATAGCAGATAGTGGAGCGATTGGTGGTAGTCATACACACGAATTTATGGCTTTAGCAGAAATTGGTGAAGATACAATTTGCTATACTGATGAAAGTGACTATGCTGCTAACATTGAAAAAGCTGAAGTGAAATATGTACCAAATATAGAACATACAGAAGAAAAAGCGTTGGACAAGGTACATACACCAGGCGTCAAAACAGCACAGCAATTAGCTGACTTATTAGGTAAACGCTTAGATGAGATAGTAAAATCTATGATTGTAAAAGTTGATGATCAGTTTATCATGTTCTTAATTCGTGGACATCACGAATTAAATGATGTAAAAGTAAAATCATATTTTGGTACTGAAACAGTGGAAATGGCTACAGATGAAGAAATTCAGGCGATTTTAGGTGCTTCACCAGGTTCTCTTGGACCAGTTGGTGTAGAAAAGATTGAGATTTATGCAGATAATAGTGTTCAGGATTTAAATAATTTAGCGGTTGGTGCGAATGAAACGGACTATCACTATGTTAATGCAAACCTTGGACGTGACTTTAATGTTAAAGCATTCGATGACTTCAGGTTTATTTTAGAAGGTGAGATGGCTGCTGATGGTAGTGGGCCGATTAAGTTTGCTGAAGGTATTGAAGTTGGACAAGTATTCAAACTAGGTACGAAATATTCTGAGTCTATGAATGCAACATTCTTAAATGATCAAGGTAGAGCAGAACCGATGATCATGGGTTGCTATGGTATCGGAGTATCTCGTACATTATCAGCAGTTATTGAGCAGCATCATGATGACAAAGGTATCATCTGGCCAACGTCAATTACACCATTTGAGATTCATATTATTACTGCAAATGCGAAACAAGACACACAACGTGAACTAGCAGATCAATTATACGATGCCTATAAACGTGACTATGAAGTATTATATGATGATCGCAATGAGCGTGCAGGTGTTAAGTTTAACGATGCTGATTTAATCGGAGTGCCGGTGCGAATCGTTGTAGGTAAACAAGCAGCAGATGAAATTGTAGAAGTTAAGAACAGACGTACCGGAGAATCATTTGAAGTACCAGTATCAGAACTTGACGCAAAAATTAAAGCAATCTATGCATCATTTGAACATTAATTTGTTATAATAGAAGAAATAAGTGTGGGACTTTTGTCTCACGCTTTTCATTTTTGATAAGGTGGTTACTCATGACGTTAACACACACAGAAAAATTTAATGTATTACTTACGCAATTGGGTATTACAGACCTATTTGAAGATATTCATAACGGTGAATTGTCACGTATCGATATTTCTAAGGAAGAACGATTATGGCACATGCATTTTACATTTGAAACACATTTGCCATTTGTGCTCTATAATTTGTTACAAACGAAACTTCATGAACACTTTTCACATATCGCTAATGTCACTTTTGAAATAAAAGTGAAAGATGATGCGTATTTAACAGACCGTATTCGTGAGTATATTCCTTATGCAATCGATCAGACTGGGATGAGTCCAAGCTTAAAAGGACAATTGAAACAAAAGCTGTTTAATTTTTCAGGAGATGTACTTAAGTTTCAGGTTGTTAATGAAATTGAACAGAAGCATTTTGAGAAATCATGTAACGGCAAATTAATAGCAGCGTTCAAACAGGCAGGATTTCAATTATCTCTGATTATCTTTGAAATTAGTGATGAAGATCAACTACGTGAACTTGCTTCTCTTGAGGCACATATACAGGAAGAAGAAGCACAACAAAGCGTGCTTCTACGCGAAAAGATGGTTGAGCGAGAGAAACAGAAAGCAGAAAGTGTATCTGAAGAGATTACACATTGTTCTATTGGTAAAAAGATTCAGGTAGAAACGATTAAACCGATCGAATCAATTATTGAAGAAGAGTTTAAAGTTGCTTTAGAAGGTGTTATCTTTGATATTGAAATTAAAGCGCTTAAAAGTGGTCGACATATCGTTCAGCTAAAAATCACAGACTATACGGATTCATTAATTTTAAAGATGTTCACGCGTAAAGGTAAAAATGATTTAGATCATCTATCTTCATTAAAAGTCGGAGATTGGGTTCGTGCCCAGGGACGTATCGAGCAAGATACATTTATTCGTGATCTTGTGATGATGATGAGTGATATTGAAAAGATAAATAAAGCATCGAAACAAGATAAGTCAGAAAATAAGCGAGTTGAGTTCCATTTACACACTGCGATGAGTCAAATGGATGGGATTACCCATATTAGTAGATATGTTGATCAGGCAGCGAAGTGGGGTCATAAAGCAATTGCAATTACAGATCATAATGGATGTCAAGGTTTCCCAGATGCCCACGCAGCAGCAAGTAAAGCGGGCATTAAAATGATTTACGGGATAGAAGGTATGCTGGTTGATGATGGCGTGGCAATTGCATATAAACCTCAGGATATAGCCTTAAAGACAGCGACGTATGTTGTGTTTGACGTTGAAACTACAGGTCTTAGTTCACAATACGATAAGATTATTGAACTTGCAGCAGTAAAAGTTAAAGATGGTGAAATTGTTGATAAATTTGAACGCTTTAGCAATCCTGGTGAACGTTTGAATGAAACGATTAAAAATTTAACTGGTATTACAGATGATATGTTAGTTGATGCACCACCGATAGAAGAAGTATTGAGTGATTTTAGAGATTTTGTTGGTGATGCCATCTATATTGCGCATAATGCAAGCTTTGATATGGGTTTTATCGATACAGGATTTGAACGTTTAGGTTATGGTGCGACGACAAATGGTGTTATTGATACGCTGGAATTATCAAGAACAATCAATACTGAGATGGGTAAACACGGTTTAAATTTCCTGGCTAAAAAATATGGTGTTGAATTGACCCAACATCACAGAGCGATATATGATGCTGAAACAACAGCACATATTTTTGTGAAGATGTTGAAGCAAATAGAACAGCTTGGAGTTACAAATCATAATGAAATCGATGCTAAACTTTCAAATCAAGATGCATATAAACGTGCGCGCCCGATGCATGTCACGTTAATCGTGCAAAATCAAACAGGTCTTAAAAACTTATTTAAAATTGTCAGTGAATCGATGGTGCATTATTTTTATCGTACACCACGTATTCCAAGATCTTTACTGATGGAGAATCGTGAAGGGATTCTTGTTGGTAGTGCGTGTGATAATGGTGAAGTATTTACTGCCGTAATGCAAAAAGACCAAGAAGAAGTAGAGCGCATTGCGAAGTTTTATGACTTTTTAGAAGTACAACCGAAAGCATTATATCAACATTTATTAGAACGCGATTTAATTCGTGATAATGAAACGATGGAAGAAATATATGACCGAATCATTCAAGTTGGTGAAAAATTAGATATACCAGTCATTGCTACAGGGAATGCGCATTATTTACATGAACACGAAAAGCCAGCGCGTGAAATATTAATTGCTTCCAACCCAGGTAATCCATTAAATCGACAAACTTTACCTGATGCGCATTTCAGAACAACCGATGAAATGCTGGATGATTTTCATTTTCTCGGTGAAGAGAAAGCTTTTGAGATTGTTGTAACAAATACGAACAATTTAGCAGATGCTATAGATACTGTTATCCCGATTCGTGATGAATTGTACACGCCAACGATAGAAGGCGCGAACGAAGAGATTCGTGAAATGAGCTATAATCGTGCACGTAGTATTTATGGAGATGAATTACCTGAAATCGTTGTCGCTAGACTTGAAAAAGAACTGGATAGTATTATCGGAAATGGGTTTGCCGTTATCTATTTAATTTCACAAAAACTTGTTAAGAAATCACTTGATGATGGATATCTCGTAGGTAGTCGAGGCTCTGTAGGATCAAGTTTTGTAGCTACGATGACAGAAATTACGGAAGTTAATCCATTACCACCGCATTATATTTGTCCGAAATGTAAATCGAGTCATTTCTTTGAAGATGGTAGTGTAGCAAGTGGATTTGACTTGCCGGATAAAAATTGTCCGGAATGTAACGTTCCATATATTAAAGAAGGACAAGATATTCCGTTTGAAACTTTCTTAGGATTTAAAGGGGACAAAGTTCCAGATATCGATTTAAACTTCAGTGGAGAATATCAGCCAATCGCGCATAACTATACGAAAGTACTTTTCGGAGAAGATAAAGTATTCCGTGCTGGTACGATAGGTACGGTTGCTGAGAAAACAGCTTTCGGATATGTTAAAGGCTACCTGAATGATTCTGGCATTCATAAACGTGGCGCTGAAATTGATCGTTTAGTGAAAGCATGTACGGGTGTTAAACGTACAACCGGGCAACATCCAGGAGGTATTATTGTAGTCCCTGAAAATATGGATATCTATGACTTTACGCCGATTCAATATCCAGCTGACCAGCAGGATTCAGCATGGCGAACAACACATTTTGATTTCCATTCAATCCATGACAATTTATTAAAACTTGATATATTAGGACACGATGATCCAACGATGATTCGTATGTTGCAGGATTTATCTGGCATGGATCCAAAGACGATACCAGTCGATGATAAAGAGACGATGAAAATATTTTCTAGTCCTGAGTCATTAGGTGTCTCTGAAGACGATATATTATGTAAGACAGGAACACTTGGTGTACCAGAGTTCGGTACAGGGTTTGTAAGACAAATGTTAGAGGATACGAAACCTTCGTCCTTTAGTGAACTCGTACAAATTTCAGGGTTATCACACGGAACTGATGTATGGCTAGGTAATGCACAGGAACTTATTAAATCGGGCACTTGCGATTTATCAAGTGTAATCGGTTGTCGTGATGATATCATGGTGTATTTAATGTATGCTGGTCTTGAACCATCACTTGCCTTTAAAATCATGGAATCCGTTCGTAAAGGTAAAGGACTTACTGAAGAGTTTGAAGTGGCGATGATTGAGAATAATGTACCTGCATGGTATCTGGAATCATGTAAAAAGATTAAGTACATGTTCCCGAAAGCCCATGCAGCAGCATATGTTTTAATGGCGGTGCGTATTGCTTACTTTAAAGTGCACCATCCGTTATTCTATTATGCAAGTTACTTTACAGTTAGAGCTTCTGACTTTGATCTTATTACCATGGTTAAAGATAAACATACGATTAAAGCCACTGTAAAAGATTACTATGCACGTTATCATGATCTTGGTAAAAAAGAAAGAGATGTACTGACTGTCTTAGAGATTACCAATGAAATGGCACAACGTGGATTTAAGGTGCAACCAATTTCATTAGAAAAAAGTACAGCCTTTGAATTTATTATTGAAGGTGATACATTAATTCCACCATTTATTGCTGTCCCGGGACTTGGTGAGAACGTCGCAAAACGTATCGTTGCAGCACGAGATGAAGGACCATTCCTATCAAAAGAAGAATTAAACAAAAAAGCGGGAGTCTCACAAAAGATTATTGATTATCTAGATGAACTGGGTAGTTTAAGTGATATGCCGGATAAAGCACAACTATCGATATTCGATTTATAATCATTTGAGTTATGCACTAATATGTGCTATCATTACATTGTTAAAGAAAATACTCTACAAGCGAAAAGAGTGGGATATCCCGCTCTTTTCTTAAGTTTTGTGAGGAGGATTATATGTCAAAGATTACTGAACGCGTGGAAGAGATTGTTACACCTATCGTTGAATCATTAGGATTTGAGTTGGTAGATGTAGAATATGTTAAAGAAGGCCCTGATTATTATTTGCGTATTGCAATTGATAAGCCAGGTGGCATCGATATCGCTGACTGTGCACTAGCGAGTGAGCATATTAGCGAAGTGATGGATAAAGAAGATCCAATAACAGAAGCTTACTTTATGGATGTTTCTTCACCAGGAGCTGAACGTCCACTTAAGAAAGAAAAAGATTACGAAAATGCTGTAGGTAATAATATCTATGTAAAACTTTATGAACCGATTGCCGGAGACAAAGAGTGGATTGGTATATTAGAGCATTATAATGAAGAATTCATAACGATAAATGCAAAGATAAAGACGCGTACGAAAACGATTGAAATTGACCGTAAAAAAATAGCAAAAATTCGTCGTGCTGTCGTTTTATAATTTGGAGGGAAACATGAATAAAAATAATGAATTATTAAATGCAATTGATTACCTTGAAAAAGAAAAATCAATTCCAAGAGAAGTTTTAATTGAAACAATAGAAGCTGCGTTAATCACAGCGTATAAAAAGAACTATAATTCAGCGAACAACGTCCGTGTTGAATTAAATATGGATAATGGAGCTTATCGCGTATATTCACGTAAAGATGTTGTTGAAGAAGTGATGAATCCACGTGATGAAGTAAGTTTGGAGATGGCTTTAGAGTCTAATCCAGCCTATGAAGTTGGCGATATTTATGAAGAAGATGTAACACCTAAAGATTTCGGTCGCGTCTCAGCACAAGCAGCGAAACAAGCGGTAATGCAACGATTACGCGACGCTGAACGTGGTATTTTATACAATGAGTTCATCGATAAAGAAGATGATATTATGACTGGTATCATTGACCGCGTTGATCATCGTTATGTGTATGTAACTTTAGGTAAAACGGAAGCGGTATTATCTGAAGCTGAACGTAGTCCAAATGAAGAATATCGTCCAACTGAACGCATAAAAGTTTATGTAAATAAAGTAGAACAAACAACGAAAGGACCTCAAATCTTTGTATCTCGTAGTCATCCAGGTTTATTAAAACGACTATTTGAACAAGAAGTTCCGGAAATTTTTGATGGCACTGTCATCGTTAAGTCTGTTGCGCGTGAAGCGGGCGACCGTTCTAAGATTAGTGTGTACTCGGAAAATCCTGATATCGATGCTGTTGGTGCATGTGTAGGTGCAAAAGGTGCACGTGTTGAGGCTGTTGTTGAAGAATTAGGTGGCGAGAAGATTGATATCGTTGAGTGGAGTGGTGATACAAAGACATTTGTTAAGAATGCATTAAGTCCATCTCAAGTCGTTGATGTGTTAGTGGATGAAGCGAATCAATCAACTACTGTAATCGTTCCAGATTATCAATTATCTCTTGCTATCGGTAAAAAAGGTCAAAATGCGCGTTTAGCTGCAAAACTGACTGGCTGGAAAATCGACATTAAATCTGAGACAGATGCAAAAGAAGCAGGCATTTATCCAGTAGAATAGGTGACATTATGAAACAAAAAAAAATACCTATGCGCAAATGTATATTAAGCAATGAAATGAAACCGAAAAAAGAAATGATTCGAGTTGTTAAGACGAAAGAAGACGAAATCTTTGTTGATCCGACAGGTAAACAAAATGGTCGTGGAGCATATGTTTCGATGGATTTAGAAGTTGTAGAAGCTGCACGTAAAAAGAAGAAACTTGAGCAATTCTTTGAGAGCGATACTGACCGTCTCAATCCTATATATGATGAAATTATTCGTTTAATATATCGAGAAATGATACCGAAACGATGAATAATCAAGATAAATTATTTAATTTACTCGGTCTTGCGATGCGTGCACGTAAACTTGCCACTGGCGAAGAACTTGTCATTAATGAAGTGAGAAATAAGAAATGTAAACTTGTAATACTAGCGACTGACGCTGGACCAAATACGACAAAAACTGTTACGAATAAATGTAATTCGTTCAATGTGCCGCTCGTGCAGCACGGAACGCGTTATGAGTTAGGATATGCGATTGGTAAGGCCGAACGGGTTACAATCGGTATCCTGGATGCTGGATTTGCAAAATCTATCCAAACGCTCATTCGTAACATCAATGAGGAGAGAACCTATGATTAAAAAGAGAATATATGAATACGCAAAAGAAGTTAAATTAAAAAGCAAAGACATCATTGATGAACTGAAAAAAATGAATATCGAAGTAACAAGCCATATGCAGGTGATTGAAGATAAAGAAATTACTGCATTAGATAAAATCTTTAAAAAAGATCAGGTGAAATCTGAACAGAAGGCCGAAAGCAAACCAGCTGAAAAAGTTGAGCCGAAAAAAGAACAACCGAAACAAGAGAAGAAACCTGCAGCGAAGCCTGCTGACAAACCAGCTAATAAGCCAGTTCAAAAACCGCGTCATAACAATAACCACCGACCAGGTAGTAATAACAAACCAGGAACAGGCGGTCCAAACCGTAATAAAAAAGGTAAAGGTAAAGGCAATCCGAAACCTGCTCCAGTAATTCAGGAGCCTGTAATTAAAGAAACACCTTCAAAGATTACATATGAAGAGGGTATTACAGTAGGAGAACTTGCTGAAAAATTAAACAAAGATGCATCTGAAATTGTTAAAAATTTATTTATGGTTGGAATTATGGCGAACATCAACCAAAGTTTAAATCAAGATGCGATTGAATTAATCTGTGATGAATATGGTGTTGAAGCTGAACTTGAAGTTGTAGTTGATGCAACAGATTTAGAAACTTATTTCGAAGATGTTGATGCAAATCCTGAAGATATTATTGAAAGACCTTCAGTAGTAACCATTATGGGTCACGTTGACCACGGTAAAACAACGTTGCTTGACTCTATCCGTAACACGCGTGTTACAGCTGGAGAAGCTGGTGGAATCACACAACATATTGGTGCATATCAAATTGAGAACGAAGGTAAGAAAATTACCTTCTTAGATACACCTGGACATGCTGCGTTTACAACGATGCGTGCACGTGGTGCCCAAGTTACGGATATTACAATTTTAGTGGTTGCTGCAGATGATGGTGTTATGCCACAAACTGTTGAAGCGATTAACCATGCTAAAGCTGCTGAAGTGCCAATTATTGTTGCAGTTAATAAAATTGATAAACCGACTGCTAATCCGGACCGTGTAATGCAGGAATTAGGTGAACACGGATTATATCCTGAAGATTGGGGTGGTGATACAATCTTCGTACAGTTATCAGCGATTAAAGGTGACGGAATTGATGAATTGTTAGAAATGATCTTACTTGTTTCTGAAGTAGCTGAATTAAAAGCAAATCCTAAACGTACTGCAATCGGTACAGTTATCGAAGCAGAGTTAGATAAATCTCGTGGACCAGCTGCATCATTATTAGTTCAAGATGGTACACTTGAAATTGGTGATTCAATTGTTGTAGGTAACACGTTTGGGCGTGTACGTGCAATGGTTAATGATTTAGGTAAACGCATTAAATCTGCAGGACCATCTACACCAGTTGAAATTACTGGTCTACAAGATGTACCTTTAGCGGGTGACCGTTTCGTAGTATTCAAAGATGAAAAACGTGCACGCCGAATCGGTGAAGCACGTCAACAACAAAACATCTTAGCACAACGTCAGGAAAGTCAAAAGGTTTCATTGGATAATTTATTCGAACAAATTAAACAAGGTGAAATGAAAGACTTAAACGTAATTATTAAAGGTGATGTTCAAGGTTCAGTAGAAGCTTTAGCAGCGTCATTAATGAAGATTGATGTAGAAGGCGTTAACGTACGTATTATTCATACAGCCGTTGGTGCGATTAATGAATCAGATGTTACTTTAGCATCAGCATCAAACGGTATCATTATCGGATTCAACGTACGTCCGGATGTAAATGCGAAACGTGCAGCTGAAGCTGAAGGCGTAGATATGCGTTTACACAGAATCATCTACAAAGTAATCGAAGAAATCGAACAAGCGATGATCGGTATGTTAGATCCTGAATATGAAGAGAAAGTGATTGGACAAGCTGAAGTACGTCAAACAATCAACATTTCTAAAGTAGGTACAGTAGCAGGTTCTTACGTAACAGATGGTAAGATTACACGTGATTCTCAAGTCCGTATCATTCGTGACGGTATCGTAGTGTACGAAGGACAAGTTGATGCGTTGAAACGTTTCAAAGATGATGTGCGTGAAGTCGCTCAAGGTTACGAATGTGGTATCACAATCGAAAACTTCAACGACGTTAAAGAAGGCGACATCTTCGAAGCATTTATTATGGAAGAGATTAAACGTAAATAATCAATTTTTAGCACTCACAATTATTTGTGAGTGCTTTATTTGTTTGAGAAAATTTAATTATTTTTATACATGTTTTATGAATAATTTGCTACAGAAAATCATTTTCTGCTAGTAAATTTTGTAGAATATGAATTACTGTATTAATTTTGAATATTCTTGTATAAAAGCACGATAAAGTATGCATTTTAGGCTGTTTGCATGCTCAGTAATTATGTTTTATATTCATTTTGAGGTGATAATTTGTTTATAAAAACAGCAGTGAAACCACCACAACTTGAATATTTAGAAGAGGTTCATGGACGCATGCACATGACTGAATCGGATAGAAGAAAATATTTCAATTTAAAATTGGGCTATGAAGGTGAAAAGAAAGTTTATGATTTTCTGAATCAGTTTAAGCAAGGTGTATGTATTTGGGATGTACGACTGAATATATGCGGAGAGATACAATTTGACTTCTTTGTGATAGTTAATGGAATTATTTTTATATTAGAAATTAAAAATTTTTACGGAAACTATACATATAAAGATGGCAATCTGAAAAGTGAAAGTGGTTATGTATGTCGAGATGTATTTTCTCAGGCAAGTAATGAACGAGATAAATTTGAAGCGTTTTGTTATGAACAAAATATTCATTATAAAATTGTAAATAAAGTCGTATTTGTTAATGAGACTTTCAAGGTGATTAATAATGTAAAAGATATTAAATTTAGTAATATGTCTGATATCGAAAATCTTGCAAGATACATGTGTAGTTTTGAAATTACCGATGAGGATATTGCGATTGGTGAATTGATTGTTAAGCATCATATTGAGCAATCGAAAAATGAACAGAAGCATTTTTATCCATATGAAAAAATGACACGTGGATTGAAATGTCCAGAATGTCACAGATTTCTGAAAGTGAATCGCAATGCGAAGAAAAAAGTTAAATGTACATGCGGCCATGTAATGGATAAATCTAAAGCTATAATTGAAGCGTTTAGAAAAATCGAAATGCTGAAAAGGGATAGTGTAAGTGTTAGTGAAGTTGGTGAGTGGATTGATTGTAATCCGTCAGGCATCCGAAAAATATTAGGGGAAAATTTTATTAAGATAGGTACACATAAGAACAGGAAGTATAAAACTATTATATAATAAGTCAGATGCTAGCGATAAACACGTAATATCGCTAACAAGTTGCAATTTTTTGTTGAAATAGTGAAGATGCTAGCGACAAACACGTAATATCGCTAGCAAGTTGCAATTCTTTGTTGAAATAGTGAAGATGCTAGCGATAAACACGTAATATCGCTAACAAGTTGCAATTTTTTGTTGAAATAGTGAAGATGCTAGCGACAAACACGTAATATCGCTAGCAACTAGCAAAATAATATAGAAATAGTGTAGATGCTAGCGACAAACCAGCGTTATCGCCAGCAACTAGCAAAATAATGTAGAAATAGTATAGATGCTAGCTACAAACCAGCAATATCGCTAACAACTCAAAGCCCGACCCCTTCAATTGACATCACCACGGTACCGACGTATAATTGACACTATTCAATAGTTATAGATGAGGTGAAGATATATGAGTTTAAGAAGTGAACGTGTTGGTCAACAAATGAAAAAAGAAATCAGTGAGATCATCAACCAGAAAATAAAAAATCCTAATGTTGGATTCGTTACAGTTACTGAAGTAGAGGTTACTGGTGACTTATCACTTGCTACTGTATATGTTACAGTACTTGGTGAAAATCATGATCGCAAAAAATCTCTAGAAGCTTTAGAAAAATCTAAAGGTTTCATTAAATCAGAGATTGCACAACGTATGGACTTAAGAATCGTACCTGAATTAAAATTTCATTACGATGAGTCAATCGATTACGGTAACAAGATTGAGCGTATGATTGCAGAATTAAACAAAGATAAATAAAATTTATTAGAACAACGTGATAATTGTATCGCGTTGTTTTTTTTATTTGAATTAGTTAATTATATAAAAATAGTATTAAAATTCCAAAAGGTAGACATTACTAAATAAAATGTCCATTTTTAATATAGGTTGTTTTCGTTATACTTAAATTTATTAAAATAAGATGCAAGTTCCTAAATAGTTAAATAATTTAATTATTTGTGAAAAAATTTTTAACAATTTATTTACAGAAAAAAATAAATAGTTAAATTAATAAGTAGTAATAAATTATTATATTTAAGTAATTTGTATCTTATTTAATATTTTAAAATGAGGTGATTGAGTGGAATTAATTTTCAAAATATTCGGTGATTTTGTGTTGTTTTATCCAATCGTTATGTCTATATTTTGGATAATCGGTACAATTTTGTATTTTTTTATCATTGAAATTAAGTTAAAAAAACAAGTGATGAAAGATAATCTTCCAGGAATCACCTTTATTATACCTTGCTATAACGAAGAGGATACTGTTGAAGATACGATAAGAAGTGTTCTTAAAATGTCTTATCCCAACAAAGAAATTATAGCAGTAAATGACGGGAGCAGTGATAATACTTCACAAGTGCTTTCAGATTTAGAACAAAAATTAGATTTTAAATTTTTGAATATCGTCAATAATAAAGGTAAAGCACATGCATTGAATAGAGCCGCAGAGATAACAACGAATGATTACATCATTTGTATAGATGCAGATACAATTATCGAAGATATAGCACCTTACTATATGATAGAAAGATTTAAAAATAATCCTACGTTAGCAGCTGTAACAGGTAATCCTAGAATTCGTAATAAATCAACGTTGCTGGGAAAAATTCAGACCATTGAATATGCTAGCATGATTGGCAGTATAAAAAGAGCACAGACAATGAATGGATATATTAATACTATCTCAGGTGTGTTTACTTTGTTTAAAAGAGAAGCACTTGAAAAAGTTGGTTACTGGGATATGGATATGATTACAGAAGACATCGCCGTTAGCTGGAAATTCCATTTACATGGTTATCATATAGAATATGAACCGCGTGCGCTATGTTGGATGTTAGTTCCTGAAACACTTTCAGGTTTACTTAAACAACGTATTAGGTGGGCACAGGGTGGCCATGAAGTATTATTAAGAGATTGGAAAGAAATGGGGAGACAGCGCAATTTCTCATTCTGGTTCTTGTTTGTTGAACAAGTGTTATCAATCATTTGGGTATATGGTGTAGTGATTCTTTTAGCATTATCGTTAATACAAAATAACTATTTAGATTTTTACTATTACAAATATAATTTTAGTATTCTCCTTTACTCAGCTCTACTTCTCACATTTGTCAATATTATTCAATTTACAATTTCTCTTTTGATTGATAGCAAATATGAAAAGAAAAATATGTGGTACATATTCTTTCTTGTATGGTATCCAACTTTTTACTGGTTTTTAAATGCATTTACTGCAATTGTTGCATTTCCAAAAGCATTAAGAAGGAAGAAGGGAGAGTTTGCGACATGGTCAAGTCCAGACAGAGGAAATATCCAACAGTAAAATCTCATCTTAATATCTTTAGAGAAATCCTCATTTTTATATTTTCATGCAGTCTATGGGTATATTGTATTGCTGTTATTGCTATACTCTTAGTTTTATTCAGTCGAATTAACAATTATGAATTTAGACTTATAAGGAACGCTTTGAATTTAGAACTTTATCAAGTTTATGATACATCAATTTTATTGGGATATTCTTCTATCGGCATCACTGTATATTTATTAATTAGTTATTTTACAAACAAACAATTAAGGAAGCGCAAATATTATGAGAAAAATTATTAAGTTAATTTTACTGACAGTTATATTGATAAGCATTAATTGTTCTTATGATACACACACAGCTGAAGCTAATGATTATAAAAAAGTAATGAAGAAATTAAATAATACAAATGGTTGTCTTGCGATCAATTATCATCGCGTTAGAAAAGATAATTTACTGGATAAATTGTTATTAATATTAACTAATAGTAAGGAAATGACTTTATATAGTATTACTGAAAAAGAATTTGAATCTGAGATTAAATGGCTCAGCAAAAAAGGTGCTACATTTGTAAGTGCTGATGAGCTATTCAAAGCTAAGGAAAAGAACAAATTCCCAAAAAAATGTGTATTTATTAATTTTGATGATATGGATATTTCATCTTATGAATCTGCACATCCTATACTGAAAAAATACGATGCGAAAGCGACGGAATTTATTATTTCCAGTGCAGTTGGTAATGAAGATTTTAATAATCTTCACATTACTTCCAAGAATCAGTTACAGGAAATGTATAACAGTGGTGTGTGGACATTCGGTTCCCATACACATAACTTACACGAATTAGAAGGAAATAACTCTATATTTCTAAAAGAAAAAAATAAAATTATAAAAGATTTACAAAAATCAAATAAGTACTTAGATAAAAATTTTACTGGTAGCAACCATCAATACTTTGCATTTCCTTATGGTCAATATGATAAGGAAGCGATTAAGAAATTGAAACAATCAAATTTCAAATATGCTTTTACATTAGAAGAAGATATTATTACGCATAAAAGTAATAATTATGAGTTACCACGAATACTCGTAAATCACGATGGATTTGACCGTATTGTTAAGAAATGGAAAGGTTTTGAACAAAATGAATAAAAAAATAGAATTGAATTACTTACGCGCATTATTATGCATTTTTGTAGTTGTAACTCATTTGTTCACGCAATACTCACTTAATACAAATCCAGATGATAATCAAATTGCCACTCTTTATTGGGTTCGTATGATATTTATTGTAGGGACAGCTGGATTCATTATGTTAAGTCAATTACTTGTTACAATGAATTATAAAAAAGATTTACCGAAAAAATTTATTTTTAATCGAATAAAATTTATATTTTTACCATATTTATTGATTGGGATCTTCTATTCGTTTAGTGAATACATGTATTTGAGAAAGCCATTTGAAGACATATTTTATCAAGAAGTCTTAAGAGGGTTTTGGTATGGATATTTTATATTAGTAATTTTCCAATTTTACATTTTGACAAAAATAATTTATTACATTAATAATAAATTCAATTTCAACTTATATAAGTCAAAAATAATCATACTTTTATCTGTTATTATAAATATGGGATACTTATATTTTTATTCCAACAACAAAGATGTTACAAAATTTATAGATCATAATTATTTCTTTTCTCCAAATACGATGATTTTAGGTTGGATTGGATATTATTTTATCGGCTCATTTATCGGGATTTATTATGATGAAATATTAGAATTTTTATCTGAATATATTAGTATATTGATATTTTTAAATGCATTAACTTTTGTATTTTTTATTTTTTCTCAAAAACATGATTACTGGATGGTCACTAGTTTTAGCTGGTCTATTTTACCATACTGTATTTGTATGTTTTTGATGATATTGGTTTTCTCTAAAACTATTGCACCATTTATGTATAAGTTTTTTACTTTAGTAAGTGCATATTCTTTTTTCATCTATTTAATACATCCAATCCTTTTAGATACAATATATATTTATACGAGTCGATTTGAAGACTTCACAGTAGTTTTTATTGTAGTTAGCTTAATCATTACTTTAGGCACATGTATCGGTATGGGACTTTTATTAAAGGAAATAAGTATATCTAAATATATTGTCGGTAAAGGACCTTTTCAAATTAAAGAAGCTGACATTACTTTAAATGAATAGCTGTGATTAGACCTTAAACACTTTTTCATGTAAACTATTTTAGAGTTTACTGAAGGAGTGTTTTTTTATGGATGGAATTATCGGTATCAATAAAGCGCGTGGTATGACAAGTCATGATGTTGTATTTAAATTGCGCAAAATTTTAAAAACAAAAAAAGTTGGACATACAGGTACACTGGATCCTGAAGTCGATGGTGTATTACCGATATGCGTTGGAAAGGCTACACGTATTAGTGACTATGTAATGCAAAGTGGTAAGCGCTATGTAGCTGAAGTAACGTTAGGTGTTCAAACTGCAACTGAAGATGCTCATGGAGAAGTTATTGATGAGGTTGTCATTCATAACAACGCTTATACGGAACAACAGGTAGATAAAGTATTATCAGAACTTACGGGTAGGATTAAACAAATACCGCCAATGTATTCAGCTGTTAAAGTAAATGGCCGAAAGCTATATGAATATGCTCGAGAGGGTATTGAGATTGAGCGTCCGGAACGTATTGTCGAGATTTATGATTTAACACGAAAGAGCATCCTTTACTTTAAAAATAATCAATGTACATTTAATATTGAAATTTATTGTGGCAAAGGTACATATATTAGAACACTTGCTACTCAAATTGCAGAGTGTCTTGGCACAATTGGTCATATGTCAGATTTAACACGTACCGAAAGTGGTGGCTTTAAGCTTGAAGACTGTATAACGTTGGATACTTTGCATGAAATTCCATTTGATGAAATTAATAATTATTTACAACCGATAGAGGTAGGTCTTAAACATATGCCACATTATGCAGTTGATGTAGTTACCTCAAAAAAAATATTGTTTGGGCAAAAGTTAAAACAAGTGAGCCCACCAATTGAAGATGAAACGGTGATGACGTACAATGATAAAGTAATTGCGATATTTGTGCCTGATGATAAGCATCCAGGTTTAATCAAGGCAAAAAAAGTATTTAATTAGGGGATATATATGAAAACAATAGAAATGATTCATCCAATAGAAAATTGCTATCAACATGAGCCATGTGCGCTTGCAATTGGTTTCTTTGATGGTATTCATTTAGGTCATAAGAAAGTGATAGACACAATGATCAATATTGCTAAGGATAAAAATTTAAAAAAAGCTGTAATGACATTTGACCCACATCCATCCGTGGTTTTGAATCCAGAAAAACAGAGAACAGATTATTTAACACCAATGTATGAGAAAAAACGTATATTAGCATCAATGGGAATCGATTATTTATTTATTGTCCCGTTTACATCATCGCTCGCTAAAATGGAAGAACATGATTTTATTAAGGATTACTTTACAAAAAATAATGTAAAGGAAGTCGTAGCAGGATTTGATTTTACATATGGAAAGTTTGGTAAAGGTAATATGTTAAAATTAGAAGCCGATAAAGACGGATTTAATGTCACAACAGTTGAAAAACATGCATTGCATGACGAAAAAATTTCTACGACCTTAATTCGCACGGATTTAGAAAATGGTAACATCAAATCAGCCAATGCTCAGCTAGGCCGTCCTTATAAAATTACCGGGCTTGTTGTACAAGGTGAGAAAAGAGGGCGTACAATTGGATTTCCAACAGCTAATGTTGAACCGAATGAGAATTTTGTTTTACCTAGATTAGGGGTATATGCTGTAACACTTAAAATAGACCAAACAGGAAAAGTTTATAAAGGTGTATGTAATGTTGGTGTCAAGCCGACATTCCATGATCCTGAAAAACAACAAGTTTCTATAGAAGTTAATATTTTTGATTTTAATCAATCTATTTATGGTGAACGTGTTGAAATTGAATGGCATGATTTTCTTCGTGCTGAGCAAAAATTTGATGGCTTAGACAGTTTAATTGCTCAGATTAATCATGATAAAATACAGTCTATTAAAATTTTAGAAACAATTAATATTGACTAAGGATTGATTATTTTAATTTTCATGTTATAATAGTCAAGTACCTTTCCTTGGTATTGAGACACTCCGACTCATACTCGGGTTATGGTGTAAATTAAATTATAGGAGGCTACTAATAATGGCTATTACTCAAGAACGTAAAAATGAAATCATCGCACAATACCGTGTACACGACACTGATACTGGATCTCCAGAAGTACAAATCGCAGTTTTAACTGCTGAAATCAATGCTTTAAACGAGCATTTACGTACGCACAAAAAAGATCACCATTCTCGTCGTGGACTATTAAAAATGGTAGGTCGTCGTAAAAACTTATTAACTTACTTACGTGATAACGATGTTCAACGTTACCGTGAATTAATTAAATCATTAGGTTTACGTCGTTAATTTTTAATGTTAAGAGCACAAATGAATTTGTGCTCTTTTTTTTATGCAATTTGTGACAATATAACCACTGTCGTGGTATGATTAAAGATATATGCTATGAGCTAAGAGAGGAAGATATGAATGTCTCAAGAGAAAAAAGTATTTACAACGGAATGGGCTGGCCGTCCATTAACAATCGAAACAGGTCAACTTGCAAAACAAGCGAATGGTGCAGTACTCGTTCGATATGGTGATACAGTCGTATTATCAACTGCAACTGCAAGTAAAGAACCGAGAGATGTGGATTTCTTCCCATTAATGGTAAATTATGAAGAAAAATTATACGCTGCAGGAAAGATTCCAGGAGGCTTTAATAAACGAGAAGGTCGTCCTGGTGAAGATGCAACTTTAACATCTCGTCTAATTGATAGACCGATTCGTCCTTTATTCCCAAAAGGTTACAGAAACGATGTTCAGGTTATTTCAATTGTAATGAGTGTTGATCCGAATAACTCACCAGAAATGGCAGCAATGATTGGGTCTTCTATGGCACTTTCAGTTTCTGATATTCCTTTTGAAGGACCGATTGCTGGCGTAAACGTTGGTTTGATTGATGATAAATTTATTATTAATCCGAATGTAGAAGAGCGCGAACGATCAATTTTGGACTTACAGGTTGCGGGTCATTTTGATGCAGTGAACATGGTCGAAGCAGGTGCTAAAGAAGTAACCGAAGAAAAAATGTTAGAAGCTATTATGTTTGGAAATGATGAAATTAAAAAGTTAGTGACGTTCCAAAAAGAAATTATCGCTGAATTGAACCCGGTTAAAAAAGAATTTGTTCCTATAGAAACTAATACTGAAGTTGAAGAAGCTGTAACACAGCAAGCTGAAGCATTAAATTTAGCAGCAGCTATTCAAACACAGGAAAAGCAAGAACGTGAAGAACGTATTACTGCGATTAAAGTACAAATTGTTGAAAACTTCCAGGAACAAGGGGAAGAAGTTATCGCAATCGTTAATAAAACGTTTGATGCGTTAGTTAAAGCTGAAGTGCGTCGCCAAATTACAGAAGATAAAGTACGTCCAGATGGTCGTCGTCCTGATGAAATCAGACCATTAGCTTCTGAAGTTGGTTTATTACCAAGAGCACACGGTTCTGGGTTGTTTACACGAGGACAAACTCAAGCTTTATCTATTGCTACTTTAGGTGCACTAGGTGAACATCAAATTATCGATGGTTTAGGTGTGGAAGAAGAAAAACGCTATATGCATCACTATAACTTCCCTAATTTCTCAGTTGGTGAAACAGGTCCAGTGCGTGCGCCAGGTCGTCGTGAAATAGGACATGGTGCATTAGGTGAGCGCGCATTATTACAAGTGATTCCTGATGAGAAAGAATTCCCATATACGATTCGAGTTGTTTCAGAAGTATTAGAATCAAATGGTTCAAGTTCACAAGCATCTATCTGTGGCTCTACTTTAGCATTAATGGATGCTGGTGTTCCGATTAAAGCACCAGTAGCTGGTATTGCTATGGGACTTGTAAAAAAAGATGAACATTATACCATTTTATCGGATATTCAAGGTATGGAAGATGCATTAGGAGATATGGACTTTAAGGTGGCAGGTACATCTAAAGGTATTACTGCGATCCAGATGGATATTAAAATTGATGGATTATCTGAAGATATTTTACGTGAAGCTTTAGAACAAGCACGTATCGGTCGTCTGCATATTATGGAGCATATGCTATCTACAATTAGTGAACCAAGAGCTTCACTGAGCCCATATGCACCGAAAATTAAAATCATCCATATCAATCCAGATAAAATAAGAGATGTTATTGGACCAGGTGGTAAGAAAATCAATGAAATCATTGATGCAACTGGTGTTAAATTAGATATTGAACAGGACGGTACAGTATTTATCGGATCAAGTGATGAGGCAATGATCGCTAAAGCACAGGAATTAATTGAAAATATCGTGCGTGAAGCAAAAGTTGGCGAATTTTATATGTCAACAGTGAAACGTATTGAGAAGTTCGGTGCTTTCGTTGAAATCTTCCCGGGTAAAGATGCACTTGTTCATATTTCACAACTTGCAAAAGAACGTGTCAATAAAGTTGAAGATGTGATTAAGATGGGCGATCAGTTCTTAGTAAAAGTAACTGAAATTGATAAACAAGGTCGTGTGAACGCATCTCGTAAAGTTTTACTTGAAGAAGAAACTAAAAAAGAAGAAAAATAAGCAATTATGAGACTACCGCTTTTGCGTTAGTCTCATATTTTTAGAAATTGAGGGTTATATTTGGAACAAAAAATATTAGAAAATCAATTGAAAGTAGTACATCATAATACTTCGATGCAAATCGTTCATATTGCTATGTATATTAAAGTAGGTACTGCTGATGAGATGAATTATCCAAATGGTATCGCGCATTTCATAGAACACATGCTATTTAAAGGAACAGAACGTTTTCCTTTTAAATTGTTAGCTGAATCGATTGATGCAATTGGTGGAGAAGTTAACGCCTATACAACGAAAACATATACTTGCTATTCAATCAAAACGTTAAAACGTTTTGAACAAAAAGCGATTGATATACTAAAGGAAATGATGTTTTATGCAACATTTGATGAAGAAGAACTTGAAAAAGAACGTCTTGTTATCCTTGAAGAAATAAAAATGATTGAAGATGATGATGAAGAAAATGCATTTGAACGTTTTGAAACAATTTTATATAAAGATACGCCTTATAACACGCCAATCTTAGGAACTGAATCATCCGTAAAAGCGATTACGCAAGATGACTTAAAACGTTTCTATCAAGCTTTCTACCAGCCGGATAACATGATCCTGTCATATGTAGGGAACGATATTGAACATTTATCTGAAGCCTTTCAAATAGAAGGGCAACCAACTGAAAAGCAAAATGTTCACCCATTTAATATGAATCCCTGCACATTAACCCATTATAAATCTGGACTCGAACAAGCCCATGTCATATTAGCACATCCGGCTGTTGGGTATCGTGATGTAGCTCAACCCGTGTTTGAAATTATCAATAATTTATATGGTGGATCAATGACAAGTATGTTGTTTAGAAAGCTACGAGAAGAAGAGGGATTATGCTATAGTTTATATTCTTCTGTAGATAGTTATTACTCTGGTGGCGTACTTTACACTTATTTTGCGACGGATAATGATAATACACAGAAATGTTTATCGATTATTGATGAAATCCATGCAACACTTGTTAACGGTATTGATCAGGAAATTTTAGATAAAACTAAACAATATTTAATTACTAATCTGCATATGAATCTTGATTATGATGGTGCAATTTTAGAACATATGGGGAAAAGTATGCTGCTCTATGACAAAATAATCGATATTACTTCAATTGAAGCTCAAATCAGTGCAGTAACATTAGAACAAGCAAACAAGGCTCTTCAAATATTTAAATCTACGAGTGCGTCATATCAATTACGACCGCAATGATTGGCAAGTAATAAATTTAACGGTATAATAAAAATGTAAACGTATACAAGGAGATGAAAAGTAATGGTATTTGACAAAATTCACGTGAATGGTCAGGAATTTGAAACAGATGGTCGCTTTTCAGTAGATGAAGAACTATTAAAAATTTCAACTGCGAATGGTGATGTCGGTTTATTATTCAAACAAATTGAAGCGACAAGCGAGCCTGTAGAAGTGGTTCTTTTCAAAGGTGAAACAGACCGTTACCATTCAAAGGATTTAAAATTGACACACTACACTGTAGCTGGTGGGGATTTTAAGATGGAATTACAAAAATAATTAATTGCGAGCAGAATATTCTGTTCGCTTTTTTTATTGTTAATTAATCTGCAAATAGCTTATAATAAAGAAGTATGAATTGTACGGGCGAATGAATTTAGGAGGAAATATTTTGAACTTAGTTAAAAAAGAAAATCAACATATAAGAATGATACCTTTAGGCGGTGTCGGTGAAATTGCAAAGAACATGTATATCGTAGAAGTTGACGATGAAATGTTTATGCTGGATGCAGGGTTAATGTTTCCTGAAGATGAGATGTTAGGGATTGATGTCGTAATTCCGGATATTAATTATGTAATTGAAAATAAAGATAAATTAAAGGGTATCTTTTTGAGTCATGGACATCAAGATGCTATTGGTGCGTTGCGTTATATTATTAATCGAGTAGATGCACCAATTTACGGTTCACGTTTAACGATCGCACTTGTTAAAGATCAGATGCGTGAAGCAAAAGTAACAAAGAAAATTAAATACTATACAGTAAATAACAATTCAATTATGCGTTTTAAAAATGTGAATGTGTCATTCTTTAGTACAACGCATAGTATTCCGGATGCGCTTGGTATTGTGATTCATACGTCACAAGGCGCTGTTGTATATACTGGTGAATTTAAATTTGATCAAAGTATGACTGGTAGCTATGCACCAGACATTACGAAGATGGGTCAAATTGGAAACAAAGGTGTATTAATGTTAATCAGTGATTCAACTGAAGCAGAGAAACCTGGTTATAATACACCGGAAAATGTTATTGAAAGTCACATTGTTGATGAATTTGCTAAAGCACAAGGACGTATTATCGTATCGTGTTATGCTTCAAACTTCATACGAATTCAACAAGTACTAAATGCTGCAGCGCGATTAAACCGTAAAGTTTCATTTTTAGGTAAATCTTTAGAATCATCATTTAATATTGCACGTAAACTTGGGTATTTTGATATTAAAGAACAACTATTAATACCAATAAAAGATGTTGAGAAATATCCGAAAAATGAACTAATCATTATTTCTACTGGCTCTCAAGGTGAACCGATTGAAGGATTAGCTCAGATGGCTTTACAAAAACACAGCATTTTAAATATTGAAGAAGGTGATACTGTATTTATTACAACGACACCATCTTCAAATATGGAAGTTATTTTAGGATCAACAATCAATCACCTAGTTAAAGCAGGTGCAAAAGTGATTCCAACGAATAAGAAGATCCATGCATCAGGACATGGATGTATGGAAGAGCTAAAATTAATGCTGAACTTAATGAAACCGACATACTTCGTACCGGTACAAGGTGAATTTAAAATGCAGATTGCGCATGCAAAACTTGCTGCTGAAGCGGGCGTGCTACCAGAACATATTTTCTTACTTGAAAAAGGTGATGTCATCAATTATGACGGAGAACGTATGATAGCCAACGAGAAAGTACCAGCAGGAAATGTTCTGATAGATGGTATCGGTGTGGGCGATGTAGGTAATATCGTTTTACGTGATCGACGATTATTAAGTGAAGATGGTATTTTCATCGCTGTTGTAACACTTGACCCTAAAAATAGACGTATCGTAGCTGGACCACAGATTCAGTCACGTGGATTTGTTTATGTACGCGAAAGTGAAGATTTAATGCGTGAAGCTGAAGAAAAAGTACGTGAAATTGTTGAGCTAGGCTTAATGCAAAATCGTATTGAATGGTCTGATATTAAGCAGGAAATGCGTGATAAATTAGGTAAATTCCTATATGAAAATACGAAACGTCGTCCAATGATTATTCCGGTTATCTCAGAAATTTAAAGATAATAAACAAATGAACAAGCTAACTTTAGCTTGTTTATTTGTTTATATAAAGCAGGTGAAATGAATGGCAGTTAAGAAGAAAACGACCAGAAAGAAAAAAACAAATAAAAATAAAAGTAATGAACCATACCGTTTTATTATTTCTATTTTGTTTATCGCGATGCTGTTATTAGGTGTTTTTCAGTTTGGGTTATTAGGTGTAGGCATAGATAGTGTAATGACGTATATTTTCGGTTCAGCTCGTTTTTATGCATATATTCTACTCATACTCATAACAATTTATTATGCTGTAAATAATAAATGGATTCCTATCAATCGTCGTGTTAACGGCTGGTTATTGCTATTAATTAGTACACCATCCTTTATGCAGGTGGTTCAGCACTTTTTACACGGAAAATCAGTTACACCTGTTTTTGATAAAATCTTTGAATTACAATCTAAGTCGGGGCTTCATTTTTTTGGAGGCGGTATGATTGGTTTTCTGTTTGATTCAGTCTTTTCTACGCTATTAAGTGTTTTTGGTGCATTTATATTATCTATTATTATGATTATTTTAAGTATTCTTTTGATATTAGGACGATCTATACGTAATACAGCGCAGAAATTTCTGCTTTATCAAGTTGATAAAACGAAAGATCTTTCAAGGCAGGCAAAAGTTCAATTAGCACAAAGAAAACAAAGAAAAATGGAACAGACGGTTAAAGATGTTTCTGATTTACCAGAAATTACTGCAATTGAAGCTGAATCTGAGCACTATCCTGAAGTAGAAATACCAATATATGACGGCAATCAAGCAGTAACACTTCAAAATGATCAGGAACATGTTGAAGCAGTACGTCAAAATAGTAATTCTGAATCTGAAACTTTTGATACGAGTCAAGATGAATTTTCAACACAAACTGACGCCACTGAACAAAGTGAAACAAGTGAAATGGAGAACGAAGATTATGATCTGCCTCCTATAACATTACTTTCTCCGGCAACTGACAAAGCAAAATCAAATATGCAGGCAGTAAAAAAGCGTGGTCAATTACTGGAAACAACATTGAAGAATTTTGGTGTGAATGCTAAAGTATCGCAAATCAGAATAGGTCCAGCTGTAACACAATATGAAGTGCAACCAGCGATGGGTGTAAAGGTTAGTCGTATTGTGAATCTTCATAATGATATTGCTTTAGCGCTTGCTGCAAAAGATATTAGAATAGAAGCACCGATACCTGGTAAATCTGCTGTAGGTATTGAAGTACCGAATAGTTCTACATCAATGGTAACATTAAGAGAAGTAATAGAAGCTTCACCTGTTGAAGAAAATAAGTTGAAAGTTGTACTCGGACGAGATATCAGTGGTGAAGCAATTACTGCTGAACTTGATAAAATGCCACATTTACTTGTTGCAGGAGCAACAGGTAGTGGTAAGTCTGTATGTATTAATGGTATTATCACAAGTATTTTGATGCATGCTAAACCACATGAAGTGAAATTAATGATGATTGATCCTAAGATGGTAGAATTAAATGTATACAATGGTATCCCTCATCTATTAACGCCAGTCGTAACGAATCCACAGAAAGCTGCTCAAGCTTTACAGAAAATTGTAGGTGAGATGGAAAGACGATATGATCTTTTTAGTCATACAGGTACACGTAATATAAAAGGATATAATCAATATTTACGACGCCAGAATGCAGAACTTGGCGAGAAAAATGCAGAACTACCCTATATCGTTGTAATCGTTGATGAGCTTGCAGATTTAATGATGGTCGCAAGTAAAGATGTTGAAGCAGCAATTATGCGTATCGCACAAATGGCACGTGCAGCTGGCATTCATTTAATTATTGCGACACAAAGACCATCTGTTGATGTCATTACAGGTCTGATAAAAGCGAATATTCCTTCTCGTATTGCATTTAGCGTTAGTTCAGCAGTTGATTCTAGAACGATATTAGATATGCAGGGTGCTGAAAAATTACTTGGTAAAGGTGATATGCTTTACTTGCCATATGGCGAATCAAAACCTAAACGTATTCAGGGTGCTTTTCTTTCGGATAAGGAAGTTGAAGATGTAGTAAACTTCGTCTGTAAACAACAATCAGCAAACTATATTAAGTCACTGGAACCAACAGAAGAATATACTCAAAAAGGTGAATCTGAAGATGAACTTTATCAAGAAGCTTATCAATTTGTCGTTGAAAAACAAAAAGCATCAGCAAGTCTGTTACAACGACAATTTAGAATTGGTTATAATAGAGCTGCAAGATTAATTGATGAGCTTGAAGCAAATGGTGTTATAGGACCAAGTACAGGTAGTAAACCTAGAACGGTATTAATCGAAAACAATGAAATTATAGAATGAGGTGGAATACATGTCAGTAAATAGAGAGGTCGTCTTTATTAAAGATTGGATTTTAGAACAGATAAATTCAAGGAAATTTGAATTGCACCGACCTTTGCCATCGCAATACGAAATCTCGCGAATGATTGATCGATCGAGAGATGATATAGAATTAGCCTTTCATGAATTAGTAACAGAACAAATTCTTTCAGAACATTTTCAGGAGGGTTACTATATAAAATCTAAGCCGATATTTTTCTATCCAATTGATGAACTCAAAAGTATAACGAGTATGATAGAAGAGGGAGGACAATCGGCAGGCACATTGATGATCAGTCATGATATTGAACAACCTTCTATTGATGATAAACGTGTATTAAATTTAGGTGATGATTGTGACATTACAGTTATCGAACGTATCAGAACAGCAAATGATGAGCCTATCGTATATTGCTTAGATAAGATTGTTGCAGCACCCTTAGAGGGTGGTCACGATATATTAACCCATTCATTATTAGAAATTATGGATCGTACCGATGGACTTAAAATTGTGTATGCTGAAAGTGAAATTGAATCAATTGCATATGAACCATATATTTCTAATGCGTTACAATGCACACCAGAAGAAAGCTTATTATTATTTAAACAAATTCATTTTAATGCTCAAGATGAGCCTGTATTATATTCATTGAATTATTTTAAATCGAGTCAGGTACAATTCGTTATACAAAGAAAAGTTAGGAGTATTCTATGACAATTAATTTATTGAACACAGACAAATTTAAGACAGTGTCTATCGTGCTTAAGTTTAAAGCGCCTCTTGATATTGAAACGATGAGCAGGAGAGCAATTTTATCTAAACTTATTCAAAAGACAACTGCAAAATATGCTGACGAACAGGCAATGATAAATCATCTTGCATATTTATATGGTGCACATCTTTATAGTCATGTTATAAAACAAAACAATGCCCATGTATTAACAGTAGGTATCGATATTGTTAATGATAAATATCTGAATGATGAAGACTTATTAGAAAAAGCATTTCAATTATTATACGAGGTCATATATGCACCTAATGTAGAAGATGGATCATTTCGTGAAGATTTATTAACTACAGAAAAACATCTCTTTAAAAATAAGAATGACGCTATAAAAGAGAATTTAGGCCAATATGGTTTTTATCAGTTATTAAAAACAATGTTTGAAGATGAGTCGATGCGTAATCCAAGTTTTGGAGATATACAAAATTTAGAACTTGTTACAGGCGAAGAAGTTTATCAAGCATATAAAGCTATGTTAAAGGATGATGAAGCACACCTTTATATCGTTGGAGATGTAGATGAATCGAGAGTTGCTAAACTGGCAAAAGAATATCTGGATTTACCTGAAAATAAAATTGATCTAAAACCGATAAAATTAAAGGATATTCATACACCTCAGACAGTTGTTGAACACATTGAGACGAAGCAAGCACGTATTAATATGGGCTATAAGTTAAATGTTAAACATCCAGAGAAAAGCTACTACGCATTTATTTTACTCAATCAAATATTTGGCGGTGATCCATCAAGCCTATTATTTACAAATGTTCGAGAAAAATTAAGTTTAGCTTATCAAATACATAGTCAGATTGATGCAAGAAGCGGTATGTTATATGTACTCTCTGGTGTTAACCAGGATAAACGTCAGCAGGCGATTGACACGATCAATGATGAATTTGAAAAGATTAGACAAGGTGACTTCGATAATGAACTATTGAATACGGCGAAACGTATGATTATTAATCAGAAGAAAGAATCAATGGATCGACCGAAAGGCTTTGTAGAAATTGAGTTTTCTAATACGTTTGGTGCGCACGTTGATGAAGGTGAATGGATAAAAGGTATACAGTCAATAACGAAAGAAGATATTATAGATGTTGCACAGACTGGGGCTTTACATACTGTGTATTGTTTAACAAGTGAGGGAACAGAATGAAACAAACTTATTATAAAGCAATAGATGAAACATTATTTGAAACAGTTTTAGATAATGGCATGCAGCTATTTATTATTCCAAAAAAAGGGTTTCAGAAATCGTATGTCACAATGACAACAAAGTATGGTTCTATACATAATGATTTTGTTAGACAAGATGGAACGAAAGTACATATGCCAAAAGGTATTGCACATTTTCTTGAACATAAAATGTTTGAGAAAGAAGATGGGGATATGTTTAACGCATTCTCAAAATATGGAAGTTCGGCCAATGCATTCACTTCATATGACAGAACAAGTTATTTATTTACTACTGTTGAATCATTAAAAGAAAACATTAAATTATTAGTAGATATGCTACAAACACCATATTTTACAAAAGAAAGTGTAGAAAAAGAAGTAGGTATCATTGCTGAAGAAATTAAAATGTACCAGGATCAGCCTAATTATCGCCTGTATTATCAGACTTTAAAAGCAATGTACCATACACATCCAGTACGTGTTGATATTGCAGGTACAGTTGAAAGTATCAATGAGATTACTGATCAAACTTTATATGACTGCTATAATACATTCTATCATCCAAAGAATATGGTGATGTTTATTGTAGGGAATGTTGAACCGAAAGCAATGACCGAATATATTAACGGCATTATCAAACCATTTAATACTTTTCAGCCAGTCAATATATTACCTTTTGAAGAACCTGAAAGTGTAGCAGTTAATGAGGTTAAGTCGATTGATAATGTGCAGATGGATAAATTAATGCTTGGTATTAAAACAGATAATTTTAAAAGTACAGATAACTTAATATTAACTGAACTCAAGATACTATTTGCTTTAGATATGCTTTTTGGAGAACAAACAGATTTTTATCAGTCGCTATTGAAAGACCAATTAATAGATGATTCTTTCGGATTTAATTTTACGATAGAGCCAACTTTCTCACATATGTTTATAGCTGGTGCCACTCGCGATGCTGAAAGATTAAAACAACGTATAATCAGTCAATTATATAACTTTGACTTATTAAACGACCAAAAAGCCTTTGATTTAATTATCCGTCAAACCATCGGTGAATATGTTTCAAGCATGAATAGCCCTGAATATATTGCGAATCAGTTTACACGATATTTCTTCAATGATGTTATATTATTCGATATTCTGCCACTTTTAGAACAACTGACATTAGCTGAGTGCATTGAAACTTATAAAAGTACATTAAATAATGCTCATATTACGGATAGTAGAATTGTGAAGCGCAATGGGTAAATATCTCGTTATTGGAGCAAGTGGTGATATAGGCAAACAAATAACACATGATTTATTATTTAAAGGACATGAAGTCATTGCGCATTATAATAATACGGACATTACTGCTTTACAAAATGAATTTCAAAATGAAACAATAAGTTTTGTTCAATTTGATCTAAGTAAACCTCTTTATGAAAATCCATTACAGAATTGGATGACAAGTTACCTGGATGGTATGATATATGCAGCAGGCACTGCTTATTATGCAGCTATACAAGAGGTGACAACAGAGGCTATGGATGCTCAATATCATATTCACTTTTCAAATCTTGTAAAGTTAACTCAATTTGTATTGAGTGGCATGCAAAGTAATGATCATGGTCGCATTGTTGTAATCAGCTCGATTTGGGGAGAAACAGGCAGTGCAACGGAATCCATCTATAGTGGTATGAAAGCAGCACAAATTGGATTTATTAAATCTATTGCGAAAGAACTTATACAAACAAACATTACAGCAAATGTTGTAACACCCGGTGTAGTTAATGGTAAAATGACATTACAATTAGATAAAGAAGATATACAATTATTATTATCACAATTACCACAACAAAGACTCATTTCACCGAAAGAAATTAGTCATGCTGTATTGTATTTACTAGATGATTTGTCACAATCTATTACGGGTACAGTACAAAGCGTGAATGGTGGTTGGTATATATAGGGGGTTTGTTAATGACAGCACTTCAGGAAACGAAAGAATGGTATCTTGAATATGAAATTAAGATTAACAGAGCCGGTTTACTTGGTGATGTTTCAAGTTTACTCGGTGTACTGGGAATCAGTATCATTACAATCAATGGTGTCGATCAAGGTGTCCGTGGATTGCTAATTAAAACGGACGATCTTGAAAAAGTGACGCGTTTTGAAAATATTATCAGTCAGTTAGAAGATATTGAGATTATTAAATTACGTAAACCATTATTACAGGATCGACTGGCAGTACGACATGGACAGCATATTGAAAGAGATAATAAAAATAAGCATATCTTTAAATTTGTGCGTAAAGATCTAGGTATTCTTGTAGATTTAATGGCTGAGTTATTTAAGCAGGATGGTAACCAGGTGATTGGTGTGCGAGGGATGCCACGTGTAGGAAAAACAGAATCTGTTGTTGCTGCAAGTGTTTGTGCGCATAAGAAGTGGTTATTTATTTCTTCTACGATGATTAAACAAACCGTTCGTAATAAATTGTATAAGGGCGAATATGACGATAAACATATCTTCATTATAGATGGTGCTTTGACAATCAAACAGAACGCTGAACATCTTAATCTTGTAAGAGAAGTTATGTCATTACCAACAACAAAAGTAATAGAGCATCCAGATTTATTTGTACAGAAAACAGATTACACATTAGAAGATTTTGATTATATTATAGAATTACGTGAAACAGAAGATCAGGAAATTACGTACGAAAAGTTATCAAAGAACAGTTTATTTGATAATGACGAATTTGCGTTCTTTTAAGCCGTAAAGGGGGCAATTATGAAACCAATCGGACAAATATTACGTTCAAAACGTGAATCGTTAGGTATGACGTTAATAGATTTAGAGAAAAAAGTGAAGATACAGAAGAAATACATAGAAATGATTGAGAAAAATGAATTTGATCGTTTGCCCAATCCTGACTATACACGAGGGTTTATAGAAAAATATGCAAAAGCAGTTAATTTAAATGCTGAAAATCTATTGAACGAGCATCAAAATGAATTACCAACTCGAAAATTAAGTGCTAAAGAAGCAAGCAAACAGATTAAAAGTACTCAAACAACGCAAAGTACAGATCAAAGTGTTCATAAATTACTTGCATGGCTGTTAGGGATTATTCTTATAATGTTTTTAATATGGCTTATTTTTTCACAGTTTATCTTCACAGATAAAAATAGTCAGTGGCAGGCAGAAGATATCAATAAGAGCCGTAATGTTAAAGTTGAAAAAAAGACGGAAGAAAAACCTATTGCATCTAAAACCGAACAATCAACAAGCGATAAACAAAAAGAAAAAGATAATGCAAAAGTAGAAGCGTCGACTAAATTAACCTATAAAAACTTTGATGGTGCAAACTTAGCGTATGAAGTAGAATCGACAGAACCGTTAAAGCTTAGGATAGATTCTAAAATACCAACATGGGTACAAATCTATGATGATAAAAAGAAAAATTATGCATATAAAGAAATGAAGAAAGAAACATTCAAAATCGATGAAAAAGTTAAAAGTATCACGTTAATATCAGGGAATTCAACTTCGATGGAAGTATACATTAACGATAAGAAGGTATCTGTACCAAAAGAAGCAGATAATTTAATTACAAGAACATATTTCTTTAAAGTAATACAATAATTTATTGATTTAAACTAATAAGTAAAGGAAGTTAATCATGAATATACCAAATCAAATTACAGTTGCGCGCGTTTTGCTCATACCTGTATTTCTAGTGTTTTTACTAGCAGATTTTAATATGGGGAAAATGAGCTTTTTAGGTAGTGACACGATGCGTATTGAACAATTTATTGCAGCATGTATTTTTATCTTCGCATCACTGACAGACTGGATTGACGGCTATTTAGCAAGAAAATGGCAGCTTGTAACGAATATGGGGAAATTTTTAGATCCGTTAGCTGACAAATTACTCGTATCAAGTGGATTGATTGCTTTAGTAGAACTTGGATTAATTCCATCATGGATGG
Organism: Macrococcus epidermidis; assembly: GCF_024205965.1. Lineage (NCBI taxonomy): Bacteria > Bacillati > Bacillota > Bacilli > Caryophanales > Staphylococcaceae > Macrococcus > Macrococcus epidermidis. The sequence continues at coordinate 1,182,803 of NZ_CP073819.1, forward strand.
CCATTGTGATTATTGCAAGAGAATTTGCAGTGACAGGATTACGTTTATTACAAATCGAGCAGGGGTTTGTTTCTGCTGCTGGTCAATTAGGAAAGATTAAGACGGCAGTAACGATGTTAGCAATGACATTATTATTGCTTAATGAGCCATTCAATCAGATGATTGGTTTCAAGCTGGGTTATCCATTGATGTATATCGCTGTATTTTTCACTATTTTGTCTGGTATTGAATATTTTTATCATGGCAGAAACGTCTTTAAAAATTCTAAATAATATTAAGGGCTAAGTATATCTTAGCTCTTTTTTTCTAAAATTTTACTTTATTCAAAAATAAATAAGGATAATCACAGAAATTATAGTGTGTGTTCCCATTTTTAAGGAAAATATAAAAAAATACAAACATGCGTTCGCTTTTCGCTTGCTAAATTAATAAATAATCAGTATAGTATTACTTGTAGTGAGTAATGAGGTTACCATATAAATATTTGAAATAGTGTTATAAATGTAAGTGATATATGAGTAGTATATGAGTAACATACAACAACAACCAATGATTGTAATTATAGGAGGACTCGAACATATGAGTGAACGTCAACAAGCTTTAGATACAGTAATTAAGAATATGGAAAAATCTTTTGGTAAAGGTGCGGTAATGAAACTGGGAGAAAATGCTACACGTAATGTGTCAGCAGTTTCTTCAGGATCAATTACACTGGATAATGCTTTAGGGATAGGCGGATATCCTAAAGGACGTATAATTGAAATATATGGACCAGAGAGTTCTGGTAAAACTACAGTTGCTTTACATGCGATCGCTGAAGTACAGAAACAAGGTGGTATTGCAGCATTTATCGATGCAGAGCATGCACTTGATCCCGTTTATGCCCAAAAACTAGGTGTAGATATTGATAATCTTTATTTATCACAACCTGATCACGGTGAACAAGGTTTAGAAATCGCAGAAGCATTTGTGCGTAGTGGTGCTGTCGATATTATCGTAGTCGATTCAGTCGCTGCATTAACGCCTAAAGCTGAGATTGAAGGTGAAATGGGAGATTCTCATATGGGTCTACAGGCGCGATTAATGTCTCAGGCTTTACGTAAACTTTCAGGTGCAGTTTCTAAATCAAATACGATTGCAATATTCATTAACCAGGTGCGTGAAAAAATCGGTGTTATGTTTGGTAATCCTGAGACAACGCCAGGTGGTCGTGCGCTTAAATTCTACTCTTCAGTACGTTTAGAAGTACGTCGTGCAGAACAGTTAAAGCAAGGTCAAGATATTGTAGGTAACCGTACTAAGATTAAAGTTGTTAAAAATAAAGTAGCACCACCATTTAAAGTTGCAGAAGTGGATATTATGTATGGTCAAGGTATTTCTCGTGAAGGTGAAATGGTTGATTTAGGTGCAGAGTATGAAGTACTACAAAAATCTGGCGCATGGTATTCGTATGAAGGTGAGCGTATCGGACAGGGACGTGAGAACATTAAAACATACTTACGTGAAAATCCGGAAGTTCGCGACGAAATTGATATGAAGATTCGTAAAGCGATGGGCATCGGTGAAGATAAAGATGCAATTAAAACTGAAACACCAGATTCACCACCAGCAGATGATTTGTTTGATGATGAATTAGTATAATATTTCGAATCCGAATAATATGTTATGAAACAAAATAACATGTTATTCGGATTTTTGTAATATTTCAACAATTAATTAAATATACGTTAAATTATTTTCTACTTATCTTGACACGCTTAACTTATTAAACGTACAATTAATTTGTATATGAAATAAGTGATATTTTATTTCTGTACGGAAGTCTTATGGTATAACTAGATGAAAAAAAGCAAATAAGGAGGTGTTTATGTGGAACTATTAACCCTCTTATACATTTTGCTTGGAATAATTCTAGGTGTTGGTGTAGGGTATGTATTAGCAAAAAACAGCTTAACTAATCAGCAAAATCAAGCGCGTACAACTGCTGAACATATTATTAGTGAAGCAAACAAAGAAGCTGAAAGTCTTAAAAAGGAAAAATTACTTGAAGCAAAAGAAGAGAATCAAGTAAGAAGTGATCGTTTAGAAGCAGAGTATAAAGAACGTCGTTCAGACCTTGCAAGACAAGAAGCAAGACTACTTCAAAAAGAAGAAAACTTAGATCGTAAAAGTGAACTTTTAGATAAAAAGGATGAACTTTTAGAACAAAAAGAATCTAAAATTGAAGAAAAACAACAACATGTAGATGCGTTAGAGCAAAGTGTCCAAGACATTATAGTAAAACATGAACAAGAATTAACACGCATCTCCGGACTGACGCAAGAAGAAGCAAAACAGGAAATCATTGATCAAGTTGAAGATGAATTAACACATGACATTGCTGTTATGGTGAAAGAAAAAGAACAAGAAGCAAAAATGCAGGTTGATAAAAAAGCCAAAATGGTACTTGCAACAACAGTTCAACGTTTAGCAGCAGAACATACTTCAGAATCAACTGTATCAGTAATTAACCTTCCAAATGATGAAATGAAAGGTAGAATTATCGGTCGTGAAGGTCGAAATATTCGTACATTAGAAACGTTAACAGGTATTGATTTAATCATTGATGATACACCTGAAGCGGTCATTTTATCTGGATTCGACCCAATCAGACGCGAAATTGCTAAAACAGCATTAGAAGCTTTAGTTTCAGATGGAAGAATTCACCCTGGACGTATTGAAGAGATGGTTGAAAAAGCGCGTAAATCTGTTGACGAAATTATTCGTGAAGCAGGGGAAGCAGCGACTTTTGAACTTGGTATACATAATTTACATCCAGACTTAGTGAAGATTTTAGGACGCATGAAGTTCCGTACGAGTTATGGACAAAATGTGCTGAAACATTCTATTGAGGTAGCACATTTATCAGGAATGCTTGCAGCTGAACTTGGTGAAGATATTACTTTAGCAAAACGTGCAGGATTATTACATGATATCGGTAAAGCGATTGACCATGAAGTTGAAGGATCACATGTTGAAATTGGTGTGGATTTAGCGAAGAAATATCGTGAACATCCTACAGTAATTAATGCGATTCACTCACATCATGGTGATATTGAACCGAATAGTGTAATCTCAGTACTTGTTGCAGCAGCTGATGCGTTAAGCGCAGCAAGACCTGGAGCAAGACGAGAAACATTAGAGAATTATGTAAGACGTCTTGAACGATTGGAACAAATCTCTGAAAGTTATGATGGCGTTGAAAAATCATTTGCGATTCAAGCTGGACGCGAGATTAGAATTATCGTTTCTCCAGAAGATGTTGATGATTTAAAAGCACATCGTATTGCAAGAGATATTAAAAATCAGATTGAAGAAGAGTTACAATATCCTGGTCATATTAAAGTGACAGTCGTCAGAGAAATGCGTGCGATTGAATACGCGAAATAATAATAACAATTTAAACAACGCTTAAAGCTGAATGGTTTTAAGCGTTTTTTTAATTTTTGAAGGTAAATAGTATCTATAATGGAAATATATTATAATTAAATTATTCATATGCTTGAAAGGATGATGAGTTTGATGGATACACGTCATAAAGAGGAGATTACACAAACCATATTACCATTATATGCATTGTTTTTTGATGCATTACCGAATGATTTGGGATTAAGCATTCAAACGAATATCAATTTACCTGATATGTCTGATCACTTTGAATCATATTGCATTCATGAAGAATACACTGCTTTTTCCAGGATGAAGGAGACATCAATTAAAGCGCAAAAGAATGCTATGAAATCCATTAGCCATCCTCTGCATGATTTACTTCAGTTATATGAACAACCAAAGATAAAGTCAATGTTACAGCAAATTACCGATAATGATAGAGTTACGACAATGCAAAGTAAAATGGAGCAAAATAGTAATATCATCAATAAATATTTTTTTGATGCAAACCAAAAGAGTGAAGTGATTAAAAATCATCATGATAATCTAATAAATAAACAATTAAGTGAACTTTGTGAAAATAAAAGAGAGGTCTTCATTCATTTACCACCTATCAAAAAAAGCACTATTGATATTTTAACTTCTATTTTCTGCGGGAAATATACTGCTATTCAATTCGCCTTTGCAGGTGATAATATTATAGGTATACATATTGTATAAGGAGTGAAGCGATGGAAAAACGTGTAAAGATTTATTTATGTATAGCTGCAATATTAATTTTATTATCTTTATTACCGCTCCTTGAAGCATACAAACTTCATTCAAACAGACAAGGGGCAAACAACGAAAGATTATTAACTGAACTAACGATTGATAAAAAGAATATTACTGAAGTGAAAGCCGCTGATAATATTAATGTTGATATGATTAGTGTTGAACATATATTTATTGATGATAAAGGGAAAGAAATAGTTGCGCATAATATGGATGAATATCAAAGGTTGATGAAAAAGAGTAAAATCTATTCTCGTGAATATCAGTTGGGCGATCAAGCTTTAATTCTCACAGAGGATATTAGCAAAAAACGTGTGAAAGAAATCCGGGTTAACAAACAGAAAGTTAATATGAAGATAAAAACAATTCAACAATTGAATAATCATTATGTGAATACTCCCTTAATCTTTGAAAAGAAAATAGCGACTGGTGAAACATTATTAATGTTAATGCAGCAAAATAAAGAAGATATTCGTTATATCGGTTTACAAAGTCATGATGACAATACAGTTGGTAAAACGACGCTTGAATCGATTGATTTAGATGGTGTGTGGAATAACAGAATCAATTTAGTTGGTTTTAATACTTTACCGAAACAGCATCTGAGTCATTATATTTTTCATCTTTTTATATTTTATCCATTGCTCACATTGATTCTAGCACTATTTTTATGTTATATATGTTATTTAAGAGTGAAAACAACACGAATGAAAGAATGAGGAAGCTATGAGAATATTATTTATTGGTGATGTTGTTGGTGCTATCGGTAGAGAGATGCTAGCAGAATATTTACCACAACTGAAGAAAAAATATGGACCGAATATAACGATTGTTAATGGTGAAAATGCAGCACATGGTCGAGGGATTACAGAAAAAATCTATAAGGAAATGATGACTTTAGGTGTAGACTGCGTAACGCTCGGCAATCATACGTACGGCCAGCGTGATAGTTATGAATTATTAGATAGTGATGTAAAGATGATACGTCCCGCAAACTATCCGGATGATAATCCTGGAAAAGGAATGCAGATTATCAAATTTAATGACAAAAAGATTGCTGTCATCAATTTGCAGGGGCGCGCATTTATGCAGCAGATTGATTGTCCATTTAAAAAGTTCGATATTCTTTATGAAACTGCTAAAAAAGAAACAGATTATATCTTTGTTGATTTTCATGCTGAGACAACAAGTGAAAAAGGCGCATTTGGATATTATGTGGATGGACGTGCAAGTGTTGTTGTAGGTACACATACACATATTCAGACAAGTGATAACCGAATTTTTGCTAAAGGTACTGGTTTTATCACCGATGTTGGCATGACTGGTTATTATGATGGTATATTAGGTATTAATAAAGATGAAGTCATCCATCGTTTTTTAACGTCGATGCCGGTTAAACACGTCGTCCCGGAAAAAGGACGAGGCGTGCTAAGTGGCGTTTTTGTAGAGCTTAAAGCAGATGGGACAACGAAGAAGATAGAAAGAATATTAATTAATCAAGATAACCCATTGAAATAGGAGAGGTAAGAATGTTTAGTAAGAAAAGTGAAAAACCATTTTTAAATAAAAGAGATCAAATCAGTTATACAGACGATTCACTTGATTTTTATAATTATGCTGAAGTAATTTTATTTGATAAAAATATTATACTCACATTCAAACAAATTACACCAGCGGGCACAGTTAAACAAAGAAAACTTGTTATGTCAGGAATTGTGGCAAAGGTCATTGCTGAGACTTTTATTGAACCACTAAAAGATTACAAAAAATTTGAAGGTGAAATTGATAAATATAATGTAGATTTCTATAATACACATGATAATGACATACAATCATTAGATGAGACATTATTATATATTCATGATTTTGAAGTAGCTTTCAGTCAAATCGCATTCCTATTACAATTCGAACAGGATACTGCTTTTGAAGATGTATATTATGAAGCATTTATTGTTAATCCAGAACTTGCAGTTTATCTTAAAGACATCCTGGATGATGTAGTCAATCAATACGAAGATAATTTTGGTGAAATTGAATTAGATTAATCGTATCGGCCATTCGACTGATTTTTTATTGAAGAACTACTTGTCTATGTTAAGACAAGTGGTTCTTTGTTATATTATAATAAGTGATTAAAGTAGGAGGGTATTTATGAAATCTCAAATTTCTTGGAAAGTCGGCGGACAGCAAGGTGAGGGTATTGAAAGTACTGGGGAGATGTTTTCAACTGCGCTGAATCGATTAGGTTATTATTTATATGGATATAGACATTTCTCAAGTCGTATTAAAGGTGGACATACGAATAACAAAATTCGTGTCTCTACAACTCGAGTACATTCAATCAGTGATGATTTAGATATATTAGTGGCATTTGATCAGGAAACAATTGATGTGAACTATCATGAAATGAATGAAACAGGCATTATTTTAGCAGATAGCAAGTTTGATCCGGAAAAGCCTGAAGATTATGAAGGTAAGTTCTTCCCAATCGCATTTACTGAAATTGCAAAAGAACTTGGCACTGCATTAATGAAGAACATGGTAGCAATTGGTGCGAGTGCAAGTCTAATTGGTGTAGACCTTAAACATTTTGAAGTATTAGTTGATGACATATTCGGTAAAAAGGGAGAAAAAATTTGTGCATTAAACAAACAGGCTTTACATGCAGGTTTTGATTTAATGGAACAAGAAGATTTCCATACGTTTACATTAAATCCGTCAACTGAAGAAGGGCATTTATTTATGATTGGTAATGACGCGATCTCATTAGGTGCAATAACTGGTGGAGCACGCTTTATGGCAGCTTATCCTATCACGCCTGCGAGTGAGATTATGGAGTACATGATTGATAAGTTACCTGATTTCGGTGGTACGGTTATTCAGACTGAAGATGAAATTGCAGCGGCCGTTATGGCAATTGGCGTGAACTATGGCGGCGTTAGAGCATTTACTGCTTCAGCTGGTCCAGGTTTATCTTTAATGATGGAAGCCATCGGATTAAGCGGTATGACAGAACAACCATTTGTGGTCATTAACACAATGCGTGGTGGTCCATCAACAGGTTTACCAACGAAACAAGAGCAATCAGACTTAATGCAGATGATTTACGGTACGCATGGTGATATTCCGAAGATTGTATTAGCACCGACAACAGCTGAAGATGCATTCTACTTAACAGCAGAAGCATTTAACTTAGCTGAGCAATATCAGTGCCCAGTTATTTTATTAAGTGACTTACAACTTTCTATGGGTAAACATACAGTGCCTCATTTAGACTTTAACCGTATTAAAATTGATCGTGGTAACTTAATTACTGAAGTTGAGCCACGTGAAGATAAATCATACTTCAAACGATATGAAGTAACTGAAAGTGGTGTATCGCCTCGTGTGATTCCGGGTGTTAAAAACGGTATTCATCACGTTACAGGAGTAGAGCATACAGAAGAAGGTAAGCCTTCTGAAAGCCCGGTAAACCGTGCGAAACAAATGGAAAAACGTATGCGTAAAATAGAACAGTTAAAAATATCAGAACCTGTTGATTATAAAGAAAATCATGCAGAAGCGGATGTATTAGTCATCGGCTACTTATCAACGTATGGTGCAATTGATGAAGCAATTGAACGAATTGATGGCCAGGTTAACCACCTGCACATTAAACAATTACATCCTTTCCCGACAGATGAAGTACAAGGTGCTATTAATAAAGCGAAGAAAGTTATTGTCGCTGAACATAACTATGCAGGCCAGTTATCAAGCATCATCAAGATGAATACGATGCATGAAGGTAAGATTACGAACTTCACAAAATATGATGGAACTCCATTCTTACCGAAAGAAATTGAAGCAAAAATCAATGAAGTAATAGAAGTAAAGGAGCGCATCTAAATGGCAACATTTAAAGATTTTAGAAATAGTGTGAAACCCAACTGGTGTCCAGGATGTGGTGACTTCTCAGTACAGGCTGCAATACAAAAAGCATGTGCTAACGTAGGTTTAGAACCTGAAGAATTAGCAGTTATTACAGGAATCGGATGTTCTGGTCGTTTATCAGGTTATATTAATTCATACGGTGTTCACTCAATTCATGGCCGAGCATTACCGATGGCACAAGGTGTTAAAATGGCAAATCAGGAACTTACAGTTATCGCTTCAGGTGGTGACGGAGATGGATACGCAATTGGTATGGGACATACAATCCACTCCATTCGTCGTAATATTGATTTAACATATGTCGTAATGGATAACCAGATTTATGGATTAACAAAAGGTCAAACATCACCAAGTTCAGCACATGGATTTGTGACAAAAACAACTCCACTAGGTTCTATTGAGAAAAATGTATCACCATTAGAACTTGCAATCACTTCAGGGGCTACATTTGTAGCACAAAGTTTCTCAAGTGATATTAAAGAATTAACAGCAATTATTGAAGCGGCGATTAACCATAAAGGGTTTGCATTCGTTAATGTATTCTCTCCATGTGTGACTTACAATAAAGTAAATACGTACGACTGGTTTAAAGAAAACTTAGTTTCTTTAAACGATATCGAAGGTTATGACAATAAAGACAAAAAACAGGCATTAAACACTGTAGTAGAACATAATGGATTAGTAACTGGTATTATTTATCATGATACTGAAACACCAAGTTATGCAGAACAATTAAATGGTTACTCAAAATCATTGGCCAAAGAGTCGATTGAAATGGATCCATCTAAATTTGAAGCTTTAATGGCTGAATTTAAATAATATAATTAAAAGCGCTTTAGCAATGAACATTTTGCTAAAGCGCTTTTTGCAACTTAATAGTTATTTAAACGGTCTTTTTACACCTAATTTATAGTAACCATATTGATTTTTATAACCAGATACGATTTTTACTTTATTGTCAAGTGAATGTAATATTTGGTTGTTACCTAGATATAATGAAACATGTCCAGCTGTGCCATTTCCTCTAATATAGAATATTAAATCTCCACGTTGAATATTATTAATACTGACATATGAAAACGCTCTGTTTTTCCATAATTCATTTGCTAAATCTGATTGTGGTCTAACATTGCTGAAGTTCGATATTCCTTTCGGATCAAATCCACCAGCACGCATCGCCTGTAATAATAATCCTGAACAATCAAAACCGGCTTCTCCTGTACTTCCCCATATATAGGGCTTTCCGACTTGTTTGTTGGCATAGTTAATCATCGCATTAATACGTGTCTCATGATTTGCATTCGTTGCTACAACACTTGGTTTTTTCCAAGCATCAATGTTAAATGCAACCGAATTACCGAACATTTTGGTCCATAGGCTTTTAGATACAATACCTGTCGATTTTAATCCATTTCTTTTTTGATAAGCTTTCACTGCATTAACTGTACGTTCGTTCATTGTCGAAGTATAAGGTGAATAAGGTATACCTAATTTACGTTGAAGATAATAAACTTTTATCCCATTGTAACCCGGATATAACGTATAACCACTATTAGAATTAGGTGCCGTAGATGTCAACTTAGATCTGTGGATGTACATTCCTTTATATTGAGCAGGATACGTTAGTTTAAGGTAAGATCCTACATTTGAGCCGCGAACTTTCGTCGCAGGTAATAGGTTAGCCACCTGGTAACTGTATATTGATGGTTTACTATATACAATAGTTCCTCTATCAAAGGTATATTTCTTATAAGTTTTTACAGCCGCCTCTGCGTGATTGACTGGCATAACTTGCGTTGTAGCCATACTTGATAGTAATAATGCAGAGATAATCATTTTTTTATTGATATTTTGAAATCTTTTCATTTTTTTCGCCTCCAATTGGTTCAATTTATTATATAATTAAAAATTTGAAAATAATAGAGGATTTTAATATTTAAATAACTATCTCTAACAAGAAATTTAAAGTAGAATAATCAAAAAATATTTCTGTTAAAGAGAGCACCAATTAAGTCTTAAACATTTGATACTAGGTATTTCTTTGGTATACTTGTAAAGGAAAATAAAATAACTAAAAACACTAGGGGAGTCATTCTGAGAATGGACATTGGTCCTAAACCCTTATTCACCTGATCTAGATAAAACTAGCGTAGGGAAGTGTCGCTTTTTGACACAACTTTACATATAGGTTGTGTTTTTTATTTGGAGGAAAATAAGATGAAAAAAAGTTTATTAGTAGGTATGAGTTGTGCAGTATTATTAGCTGGTTGTGGTAGCGAAGAAAGTAAGGATACTAATCAATCAACAAGTAAGACAAATAGTAACAAAACTGAAAAAGTTACGATGATGTTAGACTGGACACCAAATACGAACCATACGGGTATTTATGTGGCAAAAGAAAAAGGCTTCTTTAAGAAACATGGTCTGGATGTTGACATTAAAACACCTGGTGATGTTACTGCTGATCAGATGATAGCTGCAAATAAGAAAGATGTTCAATTTGGTATTAGTGCGCAGGAGCAGGTGACGCAATCTCGTTCTGAAGGTGTACCTATTAAATCAATCGGTGCAATCATTCAGCATAACACAAGTGGTTTCATGAGCTTAAAAGATAAAAATATTAAATCTCCAAAAGATTATGAAGGTAAAACGTACGGTGGCTGGGGTGCACCAATTGAGAAGGCATTTATTGAAACATTGATGAAAAAAGAAAATGCTGATATCAATAAAACAAAGATTGTCAATATGGGGAATACTGACTTCTTCTCAGCTTCTAAGAAAAATATTGATTTCTCATGGGTATATTATGGGTGGACCGGTATTGAAGCAGAAACAAGAAATATTGACGTAAACATGCAATACTTAACGGATTACGATAAAAATCTAGATTATTATACACCTATCATTATTGCCAATGAAAAATATTTAAAATCAAATCCGGATACAGCTAAAGCGTTTATGGCAGCCGTAAAAGAAGGATATGAATATGCGATTAAACACGAAAAAGAAAGTGCAGATATTTTAATTAAATCAGCACCAGAATTAAAGAAACAAAAAGATTTAGTCTATAAATCTCAAAGCTATTTATCACCGAAATATCAAGATGATGCAAAATCTTGGGGTATTCAGGATGAGAAAGTATGGGCCAATTATGCGAAGTATTTAAAAGATAATAAAATTATTAAAAATGATTTTGTAGCAAAAGATGCATTTACAAATGAGTTTGTGGAGGGTAAATAATGGCGAATACAATAATGAGCATTCAAATTATTCCAAAAACTCCCGAAGGTCAGGATGTAATACCATATGTCGATGCTGCAATTGAAGTGATTGAGCAATCAGGTCTTAAATTTGTCGTATCACCACTTGAGACAAGTATTGAAGGAGATCTTCATGAACTGTTGCCATTAATTGAACAAATGAACCATCGTATGCGTACATTAGGTTGTCTTTCTATCATTTCTCAAGTGAAATTTTTTCATGCCGAGACTGTATCTATGGATGCATTGGTAGAGAAATATAGATGATTAAGGCTATAAAGTTTTCAATATTTATCATTTGTTTATTAGTGATATGGGAAGCACTCGTTAAGATATTAAAAGTGGATCCCTATACATTACCAGCACCAAGTGCTATAGCGCAGTCATTTGTAATAGACTTTCCGGAATACTTTCCACATCTGTTACCGACGATACAACTTGTATTATTAGGTTTATTTTGTTCAATTATTTGTGGTGTTCTATTTGCGGTCATACTTAACTTAATACCAGTATTAAATGATTATATATATCCATTACTCATTATGAGTCAGAATATCCCTGTTATTGTTATTGCACCGTTACTTGTTATATGGTTTGGATTTGGTCTACTACCGAAACTCATTGTGATTACTTTAATCTGTTTCTTTCCCATAACAGTGAGTTTGCTGGAAGGGTTTCACGAGACAGATAAAGATTTAAAGAAATATATGCAGATGATGGGTGCTTCACGCATGGAACTATTTACAAAATTAGAATGGCCAAACAGTATGCCGTTTTTCTTTAATGGTTTGAAGATTGCTGGCACATATTCAGTAATGGGCGCGATTATTTCTGAATGGCTAGGAAGTGACAAAGGTTTAGGTAAATTTATGATACTTGCACAACGTGCATTTCAAGTCGATCAGGTTTTCGTTGCGATTGTCTGGATCATTATATTCGCATTAATAATATATATAGTAATAGAAGCGATAAAACGTTTCGTATTGAGGTGGAATCATGAATAACTTAATAACAATACAAAATGTTTCACATCAATATGGAGACAAACAAGTATTAACTGATATCAATCTTACAGTACAGCAGAATGAAATTATTGCAATTCTGGGGCCGAGTGGATCTGGAAAGTCAACGCTTATTAATATTATAGGTGGACTATTAGAACAAACATCTGGAGAAGTCTATATTAACGATAAGAAAGTGATGACTACCGGGCATGTTTCATTTATGCCTCAAACGAGTTCTTTAATGCCATGGCGTACTGTAGAAGATAATATAAAGCTTGCTACTGAAATTGGAAAAGAAAATAACCAAGATCAAAGTTTATCATTATTAGAGCGTGCGGGTTTTACTGGTATTAAAGATCAATATCCAGCCAGTTTATCTGGAGGTATGAAACAGCGCGTGTCTTTCTTACGTGCATTAAATACAAACCATCAAGTATTGTTACTCGATGAACCATTTTCTGCATTAGATGAAATTACACGTGTGGATATGCAGCAGTGGCTAAAGGGATTGATTAAAGAAACAGGTAAGACTGTACTTATGATCACGCATAGCATTGAAGAAGCGATTTCAATGTCTGACCGTATTATCGTACTCAATGGTAAACCAGCAACGATAACTCAAATTTATGAAACTCAAGCAATTCAGAATGAATCGGAAAAACAAACGTTGAAATTAAAATTGTTCGATCAATTAAGATAAGTAGGCAGCAAAGCAAAAAGGAGAGACAATTGTCTCTCCTTTTTGTAATTCACAAAATTTACTTAATTACTTAAATATTTATTTACTAATATGATATTGTTCTGCGTTTGAACCGAGATCTGCAATGGTAAAGAATTCACGTTGATTTGCGTTTAATACATGCAGTTTAATTGCATCGTTTCTTATATATTGTTTAGTTAAATCAGGATGTGTCTGTGTATTAAAACTAAAAGTAATAGTACCATCAGTATTAATCTTACCATTATTATTGGTAGGTGTGATAAATGGCTGATCATTTGTATTCGTACCGATAACCGTATAAAGTGATTTCGGAAGTTCTAACCTATAGCTTAAAGATGGTTTCTCTTTTGATAGATACTTTGCCAGCTGTTCTGTAAATCGATACTTTACGATAAACTGAGTTTCATCTCCAGCTTGCTTTTGTGAAAGTGAGCGCACTTTGAAATTTAAAGGAAAATCTTTCATGCTTTTAACGGGTGGTAAAGATTTATTTTCTTGTTTCTGTGTAGTATTAACAGTTTTGTTTTCTTCTTTTTGATTATTATCGCATGCAGCGAGTATAATGATTAAACTGCATAAAAATAAAAGTAATTGCTTCATTCACTTAACTCCTTATTTGTTTCGTAGGTTCTTAATAACGCTTATAACTGCAGGTAGGATTGAAACTAAGATAATAAGAATAAGAACTATTTCAAAATTATTCTTTACGACTGGAATATTACCGAAGAAGTACCCTCCCGCAAGACAAATTCCAACCCATGCAACAGCACCGATGATGTTATACAGAATAAAGTAGCTGTATTTCATAGAACTTGCTCCGGCTACGAATGGGATAAAAGTTCTGATAAATGGCATAAACCTTGCAATAACGATCGTCTTTCCGCCATACGTATTAAAGAAATTTTCAGCCTTTAACATATGGTCCTGTTTAATTAATCTACCAATTTTAGGGTGATTTACAATTCCGTATCCAACCCATTTACCGATATGATAGTTTAAAGTATCACCAATAATCGCGGCGAGTGTGAGTAAGATAAATAACAGCCAGATATTTAGTGCGCCTTGTGGTGCTAATGCTCCTGCTGCAAATAACATAGAATCACCTGGCAAGAATGGCATGATGACTAAACCTGTTTCTACGAATACGATACCAAATAATATTGCATATGTAAGTGTGCCGTATTCTTTTACGATATTAACGAGATGTTCGTCGATATGTAATATAAAATCCATTAATTGAGTAAGTATTGACATTTAATTAGCTCCAATTCATTTGTTTTTTCTAATCTATTATACGCTAGTATATCTGACTTGCAAAAGAGTAAGTATATTTATTTTTAATTAATTTATTTAATGGCATAATATGAATAAGAAAGAGGGTGGGAATATGATATTAAAGTTTACGAAGCCATATTCAGGTTATATCATCTTTGCTTTAATCCTGATGTTACTGGAACTAGCTGTTGAGTTAAGTTTGCCTGTCATCTTATCCCAGATTATCAATGAAGGGATATTAAAGAATGATTTGAATCAAACGTTCTTTTATTTAGGTCTTTTACTTGTAATGAGTATTGCAGCATTTATTTGTGGTATCATTAATTCATTTGTGGCAAGTCATGTCTGTCATGGGTTTTCATTTGACTTAAGAGAAGCTTTGTTTCAGCATATTCAAAAGTTTTCTTTAGCAACACTTGAGCAATTTAGTACTTCGAGTATTATAACTCGTCTTACAAGTGATGTGATTGCATGTGAAATGGTGCTATTCATGAGTTTAAGAATTATGTTACGCGCACCATTACTCGTTATCGGTAGCATTATTATGAGTTTTATGGTTGCCCCTCATTTAGCAATTTACTTACTTATAGGAAGTCCGATTATCTTTATCTTTTTATACATATCAGCAAGAAGTGGCATGAAACTCTTTAAACGTGTTCAAAAAGAGCTGGATGGTGTCAATCGTACCATTCAACAGAATTTATCTTCAGTAAGAATGATCCGTGCAAATTTAAGTGGAGCATACGAAACTTCAAAATTTGAAAACACTTCAACATTACTAAAGAATGACACTGTTAAAGCACTTAAATTGATGGAACGCATTTTACCGTTCTTATTAATAGTTATGAATATTGCACTTTTAATAGTGATTTATATGGGTGCAAAAGACGTTACGCAAAATGCGTTAAATGTTGGAACACTTGTCGCTGTAATCAATTATGCATTGCGTATGCAAGGCGGATTTTCAATGTTTGCTTTTATTATCATTGCCTTCTCACGTGCAAAAGCAAGTAGTGATCGTATGACTGAAGTCCTTGAAACTCCTGTTGATGAAGATCTTTTAGAAACTAATATTCAGCCTCATGCTGGTGGCGCAAGTGTAGAGTTTATAGATGTAGACTTTAAATATCCTTTATCACATCGAAATGTACTGGAGAATATCAATTTTAAAGTGAATGCCGGAGAAAAGTTTGTCGTTATGGGGGCGACAGGGTCAGGAAAATCTGCGATGTTAAGTTTAATCCCTAGAATGTATGAACCAACAAAAGGTCAGATACGCATTGATGGAAAAGATATAAAAGAATATCAGGAAAGCTATTTAAGAGAAATGATTGGCTATGTTCCTCAGAAGAATACACTGTTTACAGGTACAGTATTCGACAATATTATATTTGGCAATCAACTGGCGAGCGAAAGTGAAGTGATGAGAGCAACTGAAATTGCACAAATTCACGATAATATTATGGATTTTGATCAGCAGTATAAAACACGTGTTGGCCAGGAAGGTGTTAATTTATCTGGTGGCCAAAAGCAACGTATCGCAATAGCGCGTGCAATTATTCGTGAGCCGAATATTTTAATACTCGATGATTCGACTTCAGCTTTAGATATACATACAGAATCAAAACTATTTAATACTTTACAGCAACTACCGATGACTCGTATTATCGTAAGTCAAAAAATTGAAACAGCAAAAACAGCTGATCATATTTTACTGCTTGATCAAGGTAAAGTTGTTGGCTTCGGAGACCATGCAACTTTACTGAAGACATCGGAGCTGTATCAACAAATCAATGATTCTCAGGAAAGAGGTGAGGTAGGTGCCTAAATCAATTCTGGGACATGAATTTATATTAACGAAAGAAGATTTAAGGAAGAAAAAACAAAAAACTGATCAACGAGGGAACACAATACCGAATGCGAAGAACTGGCAATATTCAATGAAGAGAATATGGCAGTTGATGGATGATGCACATTTTAAACTATTTGTCGTAATTATGTGTGTGATTATTTCCTCCTTATTAGGATTGCTTGGGCCATATATGATTGGTAAGATTATTGATCATAAAATCATTCCAAAAAAGTTTGATGGTCTGACACAGGATTTGTGGATTTTACTTATCATATTTATATTATTATCTGTAACATCATATATTGCAGCAATTATCATGGTCACAATCGCGCAGGATACTGTATATAAACTAAGAATGCAATTATTTTCACATATGCAGAAGTTACCGATACCTTTCTTCGATAAACGACAACATGGTGAACTGATGAGCCGTATGACAAATGATATTGATACAATATCACAAGTATTAAATTCATCATTTATACAGTTTACATCATCTGTTATCACAATCATTGGAACGATTATCGTGATGCTGATGTTGTCACCATTACTTACATTACTGACGATGATTATTATTCCGCTGATGTTTATTGCGATGCAGTGGATTACAAGAAGAACTGGACCACTTTATAAACGCAGACAAAAAGCAATTGGGGAAATGAATGGTTATATTGAAGAAATTATTTCAGGACAAGTTGTCGTAAAAGTATTCTCACAGGAACAAGAAGTCATAAGTGGATTTAATGAAAAAAATAGCAATGTACGTGACAATAGTTTCTGGTCTGTGACGTATTCTGGTTTCATTCCGAAAGTGATGAACTTATTTAATAATATCTCATTTGCAATAGTTGCCGGTATCGGTGGTATTTTAGCGTTAAAAGGATACGGTATAACAGTTGGAACAATCGTTATATTTGCAGAATATGCACGTCAATTTACGCGACCATTAAATGATCTAGCAAACCAGTTTAATACAGTGTTAAGTGCATTAAGTGGTGCTGAACGTGTATTTGAAATTATCGATACTGAAGAAGAAATAGACGTAGATAATGCGAATCGTAACCTTGAAATAAAAGGTGATATACTACTAGAAAATGTAGTATTCAAATATAATGAAGAACAGACGAAACCAACAATTAATAACGTATCATTTGAAGTGAAAACTGGTGAATCTTTAGCGCTTGTCGGAGCAACAGGTGCAGGAAAGACGACGATCATTCAACTGCTTGCCAGATTTTATGAAATACAAGGTGGCATTATAAAGATTGATGACATCGATATTAAAGATATACCAAAGTCAACCCTTCGTAACCAGATGGCATATGTATTACAGGATCCATTTATATTTGATGGGACGATAAGAGAAAATATTAAATATAAAAATCAGGACATTAGTGATGAAGTGATGATTCAGGCTGCTAAAGATGCCAATGCATATGACTTTATTATGAGACTTGAACATGGATTTGATACAGAAATTACTTTTGAATCAACACATCTTTCACAAGGTGAAAAGCAACTTATCAATATATCGCGTGCACTCGTATTAAATCCTAAAATACTTTTGCTCGATGAAGCAACAAGTAATATTGATACTGTAACTGAGATGAAATTACAGGAAGCGATTGAAAAACTTATGCAGGGTAGAACGAGTATTATCATTGCGCATCGATTAAATACAGTGAAAAAAGCAGATAAGATAGTCGTATTAAATCAAGGAGAAGTCATAGAAGCGGGTAAACAAAGTGATTTAATCGCATCACGTGGTGTGTACTATGACATGCTAAATTCAGATGATGACCTTGAACTACTGGAATAAAATGTGAAATTTAGAACCGATAAACAATGGTTTATCGGTTCTTTTTCTATATAAAAATAGTTTGTAATAAACATAATATACCTAATAAAAACAATAAAAATAATTTATATTTGCGCACTAAATCACTTTACAAAATCGTATATACTGTGTATATTGTATATATACAGTATAACGTTAAAGAAGGTGACATATTGAACATTCATTTTGATCCAAAATGTGATTTACCAATTTATGAACAATTAAAATCTGAAATTATTCGGCTGATTATGTCAAAGGAATTAAAAGAAGGAGAATCTTTAATGTCGATGCGTGCACTTGCAAAGATGCTGGGCATTAGTGTTATTACGACGAAGAGAGCGTATAAAGATTTAGAAGATTTAGGATATCTATATACAATACCTGGTAAAGGAACATTTGTCTCAGAAGGAAATATCGCAATGATCGAAGAACAATCCAATAAAGAATTAGAAAAAATGATCATTAGTACAATACAACTTGCAAAACAACTAAACTTCGATAAAACAGATTTTATAGATTTGTCAAAAGACTTATGGGAGGAATAAACATGACAAAGCATGTAATCGAAATTTCTAATTTAAAGTTTAAACAAAATAAATTTGTACTAGATATACCAAGTCTTCATATACCAATGGGCTACATTACAGGACTTATCGGTGAAAACGGTGCAGGGAAAACGACGCTTATCTATCAACTATTAAATCTTACTACACCAGATAGTGGAGAAATAAAGATATTTGATCAAACTTATTATGAAGATAGAGCAGGGATACTTTCAGAAATAGGTATTGTATTCAGTGAAAACCACTTTCCTGAGTGGATGAATGCAAAGAAACTGGAAACGATTATGAAGATGTATTTTGAGCATTGGGACAGCAGTGCATACTATAACTATTTAGACCGCTTCGAAGTACCTGTTAAAACTAAGATTAAACATTTATCACAAGGGATGAAGGTGAAACTCAGTTTAGCAACTGCACTCAGTCATCAAGCTAAGTTGCTTATCTTAGATGAACCAACATCAAATCTTGATCCGACGTTTAGAGTGGAATTATTAAAGATATTTCAGGATTTGATGCTCGATGAAGAAATGACGATATTATTTTCGACGCATATCACGTCTGACCTTGAATCAATTGCAGATTATATTGCATATATTGAAAAAGGAAAACTACTAATGATGGATGAAAAAGATGTGATATTAGATGATTATAAAATTGTAAGAGGACCAGCATATATATTAGATGATGAGATCAATGGATTATTGATCGGAACAGAATATTTTGAAGATAGCTTTACAGCATTAACAAAAGAAGCTCAGGCAATGGAAGAATTATTTGGTAATGAAGTATCAATTCGAAAAGCAAATATCGATGAGTTGATGTACTTTAAGAAAAGGGAGCGTGTGCATCATAATCAATCAGTTGAAGTTGTTAATAGTGTTCAATAGATACAAATGGGTGTATGCAGGATTATTTATAGCTACGATTGCATTCGATATATTTCTTTTTGTAATAAGAAATGATGAAGTCTCTGCATTTTCACCTTATAATATGACTTTTTATATTATGTTAATGTTTGCATTAAGTGTATTTAGATATAGTATTAATAGTACACGATCTAGAGAAATATACTACCTTCAAAACATTGAAAAAAAGAAATTAATAATCAACGAATGGAGACTCATTTTAATTTTTAATTTAATTAGTTTTTTGTTTTGGTCATTAGAATTAATACTTTCTAAAATGACGATTTCAATGTTGCCTTTATTGTACGTATACAGTATTTCAATTGTATTAAATGCATTAATCATTTTTTGCTACTACATGAATAATAAATATTATCACAAAGTGATTAAAGCAATATTTCCTTTATTATATATAGGAATTATTTTCATCTTTACGAATTTACAATTCGATTATGTAAAAAATAATGATATTGTTAAACAACCGTTATTTAGTATTTTACCTTTTATTACGTTAATTCTATCCTATATTATAGGTAAATTATTTATTCAAAACACGATTAAAAAGTCACATTCAAAACATCTATTATGGAGTGATTAATATGAAAAAGACTTTAGTAACAGATATTAAATTGTTAAGATATTTACCTTTAATTATTATTAGTTTATCTGCATTAACTATAATGCTGAAGATTTTTATTGGTAATGATTCTTTAACTAAGTTGGATCAAAATTATTTGACCTTTAATTTTTCTGATACATTGTTTATATTTCTTGTTGTCTGTGTATTTTACATCCTTACACAGAAATATGATAATTTGAGAAAATATAAGTTAACAGCTTGGTACGATACTTTACCGGTTTCTATAAAGGATATACATTTTTCAAATTTTATACTGGTGATTGTGCCACATATATTGTTATTCATCTTTGCCTGTTTATATTATGCGATAAATGATGATTTCTTTAAATTTCACGGTATTATGCTGATGTTTGGTATAAGTCTTATCATGAATGGCCTCATGCTATTATTCGGAATCAAAAATCCACTTTCATATGTAATACTTGCGAGTATCGGTGGAGCATTTCTAATGTTTGCATTCGGTTTCCATTACTTATTAGTAATGAATGATTTCAATATGCATCTAAATCTGAGTGATAATAAGTACTGGCACTTTTACTTATATCAAATGCCGTATATCGTAACTGCTATCGGAATTATCATTTGTATTTTGTCATTATTTAAATATAGAAAGCATTAAGACACTTCAATCAAGAAGTGTCTTTTTTAGTGATAAATATTGTCCACGTTATATTTTTATTTATTGCATGAATTTGATAAATTTAAAATGGGATATTATTACAATTAGAGACTATTATGACAACTGTTGATATTTCTACAATTACTAAAAATCGCTATAACAGACTTATCAATTTAATGGAATCGGAAATTATGAATACGAATTATTATTACTTGGGTTCAAAGGAGGATATTGATCCATTTCTACTAAAAGGTATTCATTCATATATAAAATTTAATCTATATCAGGCGATGTATGAACAGATAACAAGGATGAAAGATGAACAATCGCTTACGTCTCAAGATGCAATGAATTATTGATATGACAGCTTATATCCATGAATATCCATATGGCATTTCAATGGCGATGATGAATGGAATGTATTTTGAAGGTTTAGATTATGACACTGAACGAAATTTAAAGCGTATGTATTACGATAATCCAGGTTCAAACACATTAAAGAGAGTCAATGAGATAACAGATCAATTTATGGAACAATATGCGATACAATAAAAAAAAAGCGCTTCGGCGCTTTTTTAACTGAAGAAAAGATCGATAATATTTGCTGTACTGTTACCCTTATCTTTATAGAACTCTGTATAACCACAATTGTTACATGAGATTGCAACAAAGTTATTATGTTCAATGTCAAATATTTTTGATAAACCAGAACCTGCCATCGAAACATTCTTAACTGTAGTTTCTTTCGTTCCGCATTTTACGCACCCATCAGCTCTTTCCAAACTACTCACTCCTTTAAATAATGATACTTCTTATTATATGCTATATATTTCCATTTTGAAAATGATAACTGTAAAGTAAAAATACTTTGAAAAAGAGACTTTAAAAAGTTATACTATATGAATGATTAAGTTGAAAATGGGGTTATTATGAAATGAATGAAGAAAGCAGATTAGATGCTTCTCAAGTGCGTGGTAAGACCGCACCAGAGAAAGATTACAGTAAATATTTCGAAAAAGTTTACCAGCCGCCAAGTTTGAAAGATGCAAAAAAACGTGGTAAAGAAACTGTCGAGCATCATGCATTTACAATTGATGATAAATATAAAGGATTAGGGCGTGGTCGTAAATTCTTTATCCGTACCTATGGTTGTCAGATGAACGAGCATGATACAGAAGTAATGGCAGGAATATTTGAAGCGTTAGAATATACAGCTACAAACGATGTGAATGAAGCAGATGTTATTTTATTAAACACGTGTGCAATTCGTGAAAATGCCGAGAACAAAGTATTTGGTGAAATAGGTAATTTAAAACATATTAAACTTGCCAAGCCAGAAGTATTAATTGGTGTCTGTGGATGTATGTCTCAGGAAGAATCAGTTGTCAATAAAATAATGAAATCATATCAAAATGTTGATATGATTTTTGGTACGCATAATATTCACCGCTTACCAGCCATTTTAGATGAAGCATACATGTCTAAAGCGATGGTCGTTGAAGTATGGTCTAAAGAAGGGGATGTAATTGAGAACCTTCCTAAGGTCCGTATGGGTGAAACGAAAGCATGGGTTAATATTATGTACGGTTGTGATAAATTCTGTACGTACTGTATCGTACCATTTACACGAGGTAAAGAGCGTAGCCGTCTTCCAGAAGAGATTATTGCTGAAGTAAGAGATTTAGCACGTCGTGGTTATAAAGAGATTTGTTTACTTGGACAGAATGTTAATGCTTATGGAAAAGATATTGAAGGATTAAATTACGGATTAGGTGATTTAATGGCTGATATTCAGAAGATTGATATTCCACGTGTAAGGTTTATGACGAGTCATCCGTGGGACTTTGATGATCGTTTAATTGAAGTATTAGCACAAGGTGGCAATATCGTCCCACATATCCATTTACCAGTTCAAAGCGGTAATAATGAAGTGTTGAAAATTATGGGTCGAAAATATACACGCGAAAGTTATTTAGCGTTAGTTGATAAAATTAAAACTGCTATTCCTGATGTTGCATTAACAACTGATATTATTGTCGGTTATCCGAATGAGACTGAAGAACAGTTTTTAGATACGATAGACTTATATGAACGCGTTGGATTTGAACACGCATATACTTATCTATATTCACCACGTGAAGGTACGCCAGCTGCAAAAATGAAAGATAACGTATCAACTGAAGATAAGAAAGATCGTTTAAGACGCTTAAATAAAGTTGTTGAACACCATACAGAAAGTGCATTAAAGCAATATCAGGATCAGGAAGTTGTTGTCTTATGTGAAGGACCTTCAAAGAAGAATGAAGCTATTCTTGCTGGTTACACGGATAAAAGTAAGTTAGTGAACTTCCCTGGACCAAGCGAAGCGATCGGTAAATTAGTTAAAGTAAGAATTACTGAAACGATGCGATATTCATTAAACGGAGAATTAGTAGAAATATTAGAACCAGTTGAGGTGGAAAATTAATGTATACAAATGATGAGATATTAGCAAAAGCAAAAGAATTAGGTAAGATGATGGCAGAAACAGAAGCGGTAGATTTCTTTAAACGTGCTGAAGCACAAATTCATGAAAATCAAAATGTTCGTGAAAAAATGGCATCATTAAAATCTTTACAAAAACAAGCGGTTAACTTCCAGAATTATGGTAAAGAAAAAGCATTAGGTATGGTAGAAGAGAAGATTGCGAATGTTGAAGCTGAACTTGATGAAATGCCGATTGTGGATCAATTTAAAGAGGCACAAGGTGAAGTCAATGCATTACTTCAAATGGTATCTCATGCAATTAGTCAAACTGTAACGGATGAAATCATTGTTTCAACGGGTGGCGATTTATTATCTGGTGAAACGGGTGCAGCTGCAGCGAATAGCACACCAGGTAAATGTAGTTAATTTTATAAAATGTAAATAATGTCGGTTCTTTTGAATCGGCATTATTTTATTAAATAGGAGGATATATGAGAAACGATACTAAAAAATTAACATTAACGAGTATTTTTATTGCGATGAATGTTGTTTTAAGTCAAATGATCTATATTCCAGTCGGACCGATAAAAGCTTTTCCAATGCAACATTTTATCAATGTATTATGTGCAGTATTTGTTGGACCGTGGTACGGTTTAGCACAAGCATTTATTAGTTCAGCCCTTAGAAATTTTTTTGGTACAGGTTCATTATTTGCTTTTCCAGGTAGTATGATCGGTGTGTTACTCGCATCATTATTGTATCGCAAATTCAAGAGAATTGAAGTCGCATCAATAGGAGAATGGATTGGTACAGGTTTAATTGGTAGTGTTTGTACAATACCATTAATGTGGATGATGCAAATTGATATGAAAGGATTTATGCCGATATTTTATGCTTTCTTATTGAGTAGCTTAATCGGCAGTATTATTGCGTATATACTATTAGTATTATTAAATAAAAGAAATTTATTAACTAAAAGGAATGGTTAAAGATGTCCAAACCCACACCAATGATGGCGCAATATTTACAGATGAAAGAACTATATAAAGATACGATTCTGTTCTTTCGACTTGGTGATTTCTATGAGATGTTCTATGACGATGCGATACTCGCAGCGAAAGAACTGGAAATTACGTTAACGCGTCGAGATAAGAAAAATGCAATTCCGATGTGCGGTGTACCGCATCATTCAGCGAAAAATTATATTGAACGATTGATTGAAAAAGGTTATAAAGTAGCCATTGCTGAACAAATGGAAGATCCTAAACTGACTAAAGGGATGGTCAAGCGTGAAGTCGTTCAGATTATCACACCTGGAACAGTGATGGATGATATGATCAGTGAGAATGAAAGTAATTATCTAGCTTGTCTTTATAAAATTGAACATGATTATATTATCGCTTATAGTGATGTTTCAACAGGTGAATTGAAAGTTACACAGTGCGATGAAACAACGATGATGAATGAATTAAGTAGTATTTCACCGAAAGAGATTATAGTAAATTTTGAATTGCCACAAATAATGGATCAGCAAATTCGTCTGATGACAAATGTTGTATCTTTCTATGAGTCGCATGACACTTTTAATCTGGTCGATGAACTTGATGCTGAATTACAACCAGCAGTTAATTTGCTACTAAGCTATATTAAAGATACGCAGATGAAAGCATTAAACCATATCGATAAACCAATTGCATATGAAGCGCTGGGTCATATGAGGCTGGATATGTATGCAAAGCGCAACCTAGAACTTACAGAAAGTATCCGTTTAAAAACAAAAAAAGGTACGCTTCTATCCATATATAATCAATGCAGGACACCGATGGGGAATCGCAGATTAAAGGACTGGATTGAACGACCATTAGTAAATAAGGAACAAATTGAAGCGCGATTATCAGTTGTTCGTTTATTTAATGATGAATTTATACTAAGACATAATTTACGGGAAGCATTAACGCACGTCTATGATATTGAACGCTTAGCGGGAAGAGTCCAGTTTGGTAATGTTAATGCGAAAGATTTGATACAGTTAAAATATTCATTAGAACAATTGCCTAGAATTAATGAATTACTGCAACCTTTTCAACATATTATTAGCGGACTTGACGGGATACAAAGTTTAGCACCGTTATATCAGATGCTGGAAGATAGTATCGTCGATGAACCACCAGTTACGATAAAAGAGGGTGGTATTTTTAAAGATGGCTATAATGTTACACTTGATGAATACCGTGATGCCCAGAAAAATGGTAAAGCATGGCTTGCGGAACTACAGGCAAAAGAACGTGAACGTACTGGTGTTAAATCACTTAAAATAAGCTATAACAAAGTATTTGGATATTATATCGAAATTTCAAAAGCGAATCTCGTCAATATTGATATTGCTAATTTCGGATATGATCGTAAGCAAACATTAAGTAATGCAGAGCGTTTTATTACTGAGGAACTGAAAGAAAAAGAAGCATTGATTTTGGGCGCTGAAGAAAAGGCGATAGATTTGGAATACGAAGCATTTATCGAATTACGCGAACAGGTGAAAACTTATATTCCTAATTTAAAACGCCAGGCAAAACGCATTGCTGAACTTGACTGCCTGCAAAATTTTAGTGAAGTCGCAACGAATAATAATTATACAGAACCAGTAATTTCAAGCCGTCGTGTGCTCGATATTAAAGATGCAAGACACCCTGTAGTAGAGCAGGTGATGGAACGTGATCAATATGTACCAAATGATTGTTTGTTAGATGATAATGGTTTTATTTACTTAATCACAGGACCAAATATGAGTGGTAAATCGACATACATGCGCCAAGTAGCATTGATTAGTATTATGGCGCAGATGGGGTCGTTTGTACCAGCTAGTCGTGCAGAATTACCGATATTCGATCAAATCTTTACACGTATCGGAGCTGCAGATGATTTAGTCAGTGGTCAAAGTACATTTATGGTGGAAATGTTAGAGGCGAAAAATGCTTTAGTAAATGCGACTGAAAATAGTTTGATTATCTTTGATGAAATTGGACGTGGAACGTCTACATATGACGGGTTATCACTTGCGCAATCCATGATAGAATATGTTCATAATCATATCGGTGCGAAAACGCTTTTTTCAACGCATTATCATGAATTAGTAGGTTTAGATGATTCGCTTGATGGATTAAACAATATACATGTTGCAGCAAAAGAATATAATGGCGAACTCATCTTTCTGCATAAAATTATGCCAGGAGCTGTAGAAAACAGTTATGGTATACATGTTGCAAAACTAGCAAATTTACCTGAAGAAATTATTAATCGCGCAGGACATTTGTTAGAAACATTTGAAAACTATAGTATTAAAGATTTAAATTTTGTAAAGAGAAATGACGAAAAAGAAGAACGTTATGAAATTATAGCGCAAAATATAGATGATGGTAATAAAAATGAGATTATAAAAGAGCAAGAGCATGTGTTACAGCCATCGTTTGATCTTTTCGGAGAAAGTGAAAATAATGAAATTATTACTGAACTAAAAAATTTAACGATAGAATCTATGACACCAATTGAAGCATTACTCAAGTTACAACAATTGAAGTCTCAAATAAAGTAGGTGAATAAATGGGAATCATAAAAACATTAGATGCCTCATTAAGTAATAAAATTGCAGCTGGAGAAGTGATTGAACGTCCGCAATCTGTTGTTAAAGAATTAGTGGAGAATGCAATAGATGCTCGTGCTACAAAGATAACTGTTGCAGTAGAAGAAGCAGGTTTAAAAAGAATTAAAATAACTGATAATGGTTCAGGTATAGATGAAGATGATTTGGCGTTGATGTTTTTAAGACATGCAACGAGTAAGATTTCAGATGATCATGATTTATTCCATATTCGCACGTTGGGTTTTAGAGGAGAAGCATTAGCTTCAATTGCTTCAGTAAGTCGTGTGACAGTTAATACGTGTAATGACGGTAAAGTTGGACATCAAATTAAAGTTGAAAATAGTCAAATTGTCAGTCGTAATCTACATGCAGCGCGTATAGGAACTGAAATGATTGTCGAAGATTTATTTTATAATACACCTGCTCGGCTGAAATATGTAAAAAGTTTGCAGACAGAGCTTGGTAAAATAACGGATATTATAAATCGATTTATAATGAGTTTTCCGGAAATTCAGTTTACTTTAATAAGCGATGAAAAAGTCGTTGTTCAATCCACTGGCAATGGTAAATTAAATGAAGCAATGGCCGTTATATATGGCATGAAGATTGCAAAAGATATTGTAGAAATAAATGGTGAAACAGGCGATTATAAAGTGCATGGCTATATTGCTAAACCAGAACATACAAGAAGCAATCGCCACTATATGTCGATATTTATCAATGGTCGTTATATTAAAAACTTTATGCTTTCGAAAGCAATTATCAATGGCTATCATACGTTATTACCAATCGGCAGATACCCGATTGTAAGTATACACATTTCTATGGATCCAAGTCTTGTTGATGTGAATGTACATCCAACAAAGCAGGAAGTTAGATTGTCAAAAGAACCGCAATTAATGCAATTAATTGAACAGTTAATCAAAGAGAAGCTCCTTGGACAAAATCTAATACCGAAAGTTACGACAAAGAAAAAAGTACTCGAACAATTTGAACAACAAAAGTTTGAATATGAACATCGTAATTCTGAGCAAGTTGTGAAGGAAAATCAAAGTCCCGATTTTAATGTCAATCGTGGCTTTAGTATTGAAAAGTCTAACGCTTTTGACAAAGCTTCAGAAGTTGTACAAAATAATAATGATTATGTACATAGTAATGACACTTTTAAAGCATCTACTCATAAAAGTGATATAGACGATAGTTCTGGTGAAAAAAAACTTGAACATGACCAACTATTAGAGACGAAACAAGATATTAATAAAGACGCTGTTATCTTCGAAACAGAAATTGTAAAGATGCCTGATGATTCACCACAGCAAGAAACAGCGCACATTCAACCCCGAAAACTTCCGTATCTAGAGGTTGTTGGACAAGTACATGGCACTTATATTGTCTGTCAAAATGATTCGGGGATGTTTATGATTGATCAGCATGCCGCCCAGGAACGCATTAAATATGAATACTTTAAAAATAAAATCGGTGAAGTGAGCCACGAATTACAGTCTTTATTATTTCCGGTTAATATACAATTAACACAAGATGAAGCAATGAAGTTTTCAATGCTTCAGGAAAAATTATCAGAAATTGGTGTTACGCTTGAACACTTTGGTGGACGAGATTATGTCGTTAATGAAGTGCCTGTCTGGTTTCCTGAAGACGCAAAATCAACGATTGAAGATTTAATTGAATATTTATTTGAACATCAGCATGTGAATTTAAATAAATTCAGAGAAGAGACTGCAATTATGATGAGCTGCAAGAAATCAATCAAAGCAAATCATTATTTAAAGAAAGATGATATGATGCGATTAATAAATGAGCTCGCACAAACGAACGAACCTTTTACATGTCCACATGGACGTCCGATTACCATTCAATTTACAACCTATGAATTAGAAAAACTGTTTAAGAGAGTGATTTAATGATATTACCGGCCATCAGAAGTATGAAAGATTTAGAAAAATTTATTCAAACAAATTATGACTATTGCGTCATTCTTGATTTGCATATCAGTCAACTTGAGCACATATTAAATATGTTGAAATTAAACGGTAAATCAGCTTTTTTTCATGTCGATCTCATTAAAGGACTTGCGATAGATGAAGCCGCCGTTGAATATTTAATTCAGAAATTTAAAGTTTATGGTATTGTTACGACGAAAACAAAGCTTATAAAAAAAGCAAAGTTACTCGGAGCACAGACAATATTACGTACTTTTATCATCGATTCGAGTGCTTTAAAGAAAAGTTATCGTTTTATAGAAGCATGTGAACCTGATTATGTTGAAGTATTACCAGGCATTGCAACAAAAGTTATCAAAGAAATGAGTGGTCACACAGAGAGAAAGATTGTAGCTGGAGGGCTCATTGAAACGATTGAAGAAGCGGAAATCGCATTAGCAAACGGAGCATCTCATATAACTACGAGCAATCAGAAGTTATGGGAGCACTACAATCCGATTAATAAAAATTGACAACGTTTACATTTTATTATAAGATTATTTCAAGTTAATATTTTGGGACGAGTTAAAGAGACCTTTTTATCATTAGATAAAGGGGTCTTTTTGTCTTTTTTAACTTAATATCATATAGGGGTGAATTTATGAATGAGTATGTAGCGGAATTTGTAGGAACGGCAATCTTAATATTATTTGGTGCAGGTGTGTGTGCAAATGTGAATTTAAAGGGGAGCTTTGCACGTGGTGCTGACTGGATAGTAATTGCTGTTGGATGGGGACTTGCAGTAACATTAGGTGTATATGCAGTTGGTGCCTTTTCAGGTGCACATTTAAATCCAGCTGTTTCAATTGGTTTAGCAGTGAATGGTGATTTTGAATGGGCAAAAGTACCGGGCTATATTTTTGCACAAATTTTAGGTGCGATGGTGGGTGCTGCAATTGTATGGCTGCATTTCCTGCCACTGTTCAAAGCAGAAGAAGATGCAGGACCAAAGCTTGGTGTCTTTGCAACAGGTCCGGCCTTTCCAAACTATTTCTCAAACTTTTTATCTGAGATTATCGGCACTGTGATTTTAATGATGGGATTATTGTTTTTGGGAGGCGATTTTACCAATGGTTTGAAACCAGTAATTGTAGGACTATTAATCATTGCCATCGGAATTAGTCTTGGTGGTGTAACTGGATATGCGATTAATCCTGCACGTGATTTTGGACCAAGACTTGCACATTTCCTTTTACCGATTCCGGGTAAAGGTAGTTCTAATTTCGCATACGCTATCGTACCGATATTAGGACCAATAGCAGGAGGGATGTTTGGTGCAACGCTTTATCGTCTATTATTTAAAGGTCAGTTTGCAACAATCGATTTCATTTCAGTCATCGTAATGATTGGCGTATTAGTATTAGGTGTTGTATTAAATAAAGCAATATTAAAAGAGAAAACTTCACCGATTATTTAATGTACCGAGCTGAATTGCGATGATTTGTTCAATAAAGAATATAGAATAAAGGGGATAGAAATATGGATAAATTTATTTTAAGTATTGATCAGGGTACGACAAGTACGCGTGCAATGTTAGTTAATCATGAAGGTGATATTAAAGGCGTATCACAAAGGGAATTCAAACAGCATTTCCCACATAGTGGTTGGGTAGAACATGATGCAAATGAAATCTGGTCTTCGGTATTATCATGTATTTCAAGTGTATTGATTGAGAATGATGTTAAAGCTGAGCAAATTGAGGGAATTGGTATAACAAATCAACGTGAAACGACTGTTGTGTGGGATAAGCATTCGGGCAGACCGATTTATCATGCAATTGTCTGGCAGTCACGTCAAACTCAGGAAATTTGTAATGAATTAAAAAATAGGGACTTAGAGCAAACGTTTAAAGATAAAACAGGATTGTTGTTAGACCCGTATTTTTCAGGTACTAAAGTAAAATGGATCTTAGATAATGTTGAAGGTGCCAGAGATAAAGCTGATGCCGGAGATTTACTGTTTGGTACGATTGATACATGGATTGTCTGGAAATTGACACGTGGTAATGCGCACGTAACAGATTACTCAAATGCTAGTCGAACGTTAATGTATAATATTTATGATTTAAAATGGGATGATGAATTACTTGAATATTTAACTGTACCACAGTCAATGTTACCTGAAGTTAAACCTTCAAGTGAAGTATACGGTCATACAGATGCAACGCATTTCTTTGGATTACAGATTCCTATTGCCGGTATTGCAGGCGATCAACAGGCTGCGCTATTTGGTCAAGCATGCTTCAATGCTGGTGAAGCGAAAAATACATACGGCACAGGTTGCTTTATGTTAATGAACACAGGTGAGAAAGCTGTGAAATCAGAAAGTGGTTTACTGACGACTTTAGCATATGGTATCGACGGTAAAGTTAATTATGCATTAGAAGGCTCAATTTTTGTTGCCGGTAGTGCCATTCAATGGTTACGAGATGGTATGCGTATGATTAAAGATGCTCCGCAATCTGAAAGTTATGCAGCAAGTATTGAATCAACAGATGGTGTATATGTAGTGCCTGCATTTGTAGGTTTAGGTACACCGTATTGGGATTCAGAAGCACGTGGGGCAGTATTTGGCATTACACGTGGTACTGAAAAAGAACATTTTATTCGAGCAACGCTAGAAAGCTTAGCTTATCAAACGCGTGATGTTATTGATGCGATGGAAAAAGATTCCGATATTGAACTTAAAAAATTACGTGTTGATGGGGGAGCAGTGAAGAATGATTTTCTAATGCAATTCCAATCAGATATTCTCGATGTACCAGTTGAAAGACCTGAAAACAATGAAACAACAGCTTTAGGTGCTGCTTATTTAGCAGGTATTGCTGTAGGTTACTGGAAATCTAAAGATGAAATTAAAGAAAACTTTAAATTGGATCAGCAATTTGATCCAAAGATGGACGAAGAAAAAAGAAATGATTTATATAAAGGATGGCAGACAGCGGTTAAAGCTACACAAGTATTTAAAAAATAAGTTTTTATGGAGGAATAATAATGCAACTTTCAAGTCTGAATAGAAATCAAACATTGAACAAAATGAAGGAAGAATATTATGATATCGTAGTGGTTGGTGGTGGTATCACCGGTGCAGGTATCGCATTTGATGCAGCACAGCGCGGTATGAAAGTCGCACTCGTTGAAATGCAAGACTTTGCAAGCGGAACTTCTTCACGTTCAACTAAGCTTGTTCATGGTGGATTACGTTACTTAAAACAGCTGCAAATTGGCGTTGTAAGTGAGACTGGGAAAGAAAGAGCGATTGTTTATGAAAATGGACCTCATGTAACGACACCTGAATGGATGCTCTTACCGATGCATAAAGGGGGTACATTTGGCCCGACAACAACATCTCTTGCATTAAAGGTTTATGATTACTTGGCAGGTGTAAAAAAATCTGAACGCAGAACGATGTTATCAGCTAAAGAAACATTAGCAAAAGAGCCCCTAGTGAAAGAAAATGGCCTTAAGGGTGGGGGCTATTATGTTGAATACAAAACAGATGATGCGCGTATGACGATTGAAGTGATGAAACGTGCGGCAGAATTTGGTGCAGATATATTAAACTATACGAAAGCAACAGGCTTTACTTATGATAAGAAAAAGAAAGTAAATGGTATTGAAGCTATAGATACTATCTCTAATACAAAGTTTAAAATTAAAGGTCGTAAAGTTGTTAATGCATCTGGACCATGGGTTGATGAAGTGCGTGGAAAAGATTATTCGAAAAATAATAAGCAACTCCGTCTGACTAAAGGGATTCATCTTGTCTTTGATGAAAGTGATTTTCCTTTAAAACAGGCAGTATACTTTGATACTGAAAGCGATAAACGTATGATCTTTGCGATTCCTCGTGATGGCAAAACGTATGTCGGAACTACAGATACATTCTACAATAATGATAAAACAAGTCCAAAAGTAACACAGGAAGATCGAGATTATATCATTGATGCAATCAACTATATGTTCCCGACTGTAAAAGTTACAGACGAGGATATTGAATCAACTTGGGCAGGTATTCGTCCTCTAATCTTAGAAAAAGGGAAAGATCCATCTGAAATTTCACGTAAGGATGAAATTTGGGAAGGTAAATCTGGTCTTCTGACGATTGCCGGTGGTAAATTAACAGGATATCGTCATATGGCTCAGGAAATCGTTGATTTAGTTGCAAAACGTTTAAAAGAAGAATATAAGCTTAACTTTAAAGAAAGCAACACTAAGCATACAACAATTTCTGGCGGAGATGTAGGAGGCAGTGCTAATTTCGAGCACTTTATTGAAAAGTCACTGAAACCTGAACTCTACAGTTATCTTCCTGAAGAGGACCAAAGATTTTTGATTAAAAAGTATGGTTCAAATGTAGAGAAATTATTTAACATTGCACATACCAAACATACTGCTGAAGTGAACGGATTGCCATTAGTTTATTACGCACAACTTGTGTATTCAATACAGGAAGAAATGGTCGTTAAACCAACTGACTTCTTGACACGTAGAACAGGTGACCTCTATTTTGATATTCATAAAGTTGAACAGCGTAAGGAAGCGGTTATAGATACGATGGCTAATTTGCTCAATTATGACAACGGACAACGAGAAGATTACACACGTGAGCTTGAACAAAAGATTCATGAAGCAAAATCTCCTTCAGTTCAAGTTTCTGTAGAATAAATAAAGACGAATAACAATTGTGAATAAAACCATCCAAATAATTTTATTTGGATGGTTTTACTATATTTAATTTGAGGATAAGATTATGACGAAAATAAATACTTTCGTTATAATATAGATGAGGTGAAGAATGATGGAAATTACGAATAAGTTTATGACGTTAAAGGATAACACACGTATTGCATTTAAATTATATAGACAAGAAAAAAGTAAGGGTGTCATTCAGATGCTTCATGGCATGGCTGAGCACATGGATCGTTATGATGCAGTTTGTCGATATTTTTGTAGTATGGGTTACGATGTTTTGATTCATGATCACAGAGGACATGGAAAGCATATCAGTCCTTCTGAAAAAGGTCATTTTCCATCTATCGATACATTAATTGAAGATGCAAATGAAATTTTTGAAACATTTGATTTTAAAGGAGAATTTATTTTGTTCGGACATTCTATGGGAAGTATCGTCGCTAGAAAATATGTTATTAATTATCCGGGTTTATTCGATAGACTTATATTGTCAGGTACTAGTTTCTATAATAAGAAATTTGAGGCAGCTGCGCTATTGCTTAAACCATTATTAAAGTTGCATCCCGCTAATAAAAAGCTAGATTTCGTCAATAAATTGACTCTGAACGATTTTAATCGTAAGTTCAGACCATTACGAACAGAGAGTGACTGGATCAGTTTGAATGAGGATAATGTCGATGCTTTTGTCTCAGATCCTGATGCAGGATTTAATATGTCGATAGGTGCTTTAAATTCAATTAATGAATCGTTAAAGTTTACAAGCAGTAAGAAGAATGTTAAACGCATGAATAAAAATCTTAAGATTCTTCTGGTAGCTGGCCAGGATGACCCTTTCTCAAATTTCGGAAAAGGTGTAGATAAAACAGGGAAGTTATTTCATAAGTGTGGCATTCATCATGTATATGTTCAGCTCTATGAAAATGCAAGACATGAAGTATTGTTTGAAAAAAATCAACAAGAAGTATTAATTAATATTGGAAAGTGGTTAAACCGAAATGAATAAAATACCTTTAATCGTAATTGTAGGGCCAACTGCAGTTGGCAAAACAGCATTAAGTATAGAAATTGCGAAACGCGTTGACGGTGAAATCATTAGCGGTGATGCCATACAAGTTTATCGGGGCATGAATATCGGCAGTGCTAAGATTACCGAAGAAGAAATGGATGGCATTCCACATCATTTAATTGATATTTTAGAGCCTGATGAACCATATTCAGCCGCACAGTTTAAAATACATGCGGAAGCAATAATTGAAGATATCTATGCACGTGGAAAAACACCTATGGTTGTTGGAGGTACTGGACTATATATTCAAAGTTTATTGTATCAATATGAATTTGTTGAAGAAGATCAGCATGTAAAGATGCAATTGCAGGAAAAATATAATCCAATGAATCTAGACGAACTCTATCAAATACTGACGGAAATAGATGCTGAAGCGGCATCTGTTATTCATCCAAATAATAAACAGCGTATAATTAGAGCGATTATTTATTTTGAGATGCATAAAAAATCAATTACATCGCAAAAAAAAAGTCAGACAATCAACGAAAAATATGATACAGTTATTATAGGACTTAATATGCCGCGTCCTACATTATATAATCGAATCAACCATCGTGTATTACTTATGATTGACCAGGGATTGGTACAAGAAGTGAGTAACTTAATAGACAGTGGCTATAGAGATAAACAAAGCATGACTGCAATAGGGTATAAAGAGATAATTCCTTATATAGATGGAGAAGTTTCATTGAATCAAGCGGTAGAAAGTTTGCAGCAAAATTCTAGGAATTTCGCAAAGCGTCAGTTGACATGGTTTAACAATCAAATGTCGATTGAATGGTTTGACAGTAGTGATTTATCCATTCAGGAAATGGGTGATCAAATAATGACAAATATAGAGGGGAATTATTATGACAAATTCAGGTAATCTGCAGGATGCATTTTTAGACAAGTACAAGACAAGCGGAACAGAACTGACTGTTTTCTTAACAAATGGCTTTCAAATGAAAGGTACAGTATTAGACTTTGACAAGTATGTAATTTTACTTAATGTTGGAGAAAAAGAAAACCTTATTTATAAACATGCAATTAGTACTTTTGTAGAATAATGTGATGCAAACAAAATAATAGAACAAATCCAGAGATGGATTTGTTCTTTTTTTTGTTTATTATTAAGTATTATTTATTATTCCATTAAATAAGTGATATCTTAAAGTAAATTTTCGATATCTTCAGTTAATGATTCAGGCGTCTTTGTTGGTGCGTATCGGTTTACAACATTTCCATTTTTATCTACAAGAAATTTTGTGAAATTCCATTTGATACCATCACCAAGTAATCCTTTTGTTTCTTGTTTTAAATATTTAAATAATGGATGTGCATTGTCACCATTGACCTCAATCTTATCATGCATTGGGAAGGTTACGCCGAAATTTAAACGGCAGTTTTGTTCTGCTTCAGCACCATCACCAGGTTCCTGGTTTCCAAATTGATTGCATGGAAAACCTAATACGATAAAATCTTGGTCTTTATATTGTTGATAAATTTTCTCCAAACCATCGAACTGTTTAGTAAAACCACATTCACTGGCAGTATTGACAATTAACATTGCTTTACCTTTGTATTGTGATAATGGGTATGTTTCATGTTTGGTGTTTGTAACATTAATATCATAAATTGACATGTTGTTTCTTCCTTTCTACTTGTTTATTTTATTGTTTTACCGCAAACTATTGTAAGAGGTGATATTTTGAACGATACATATATAAATATTGAACGTGCTCTTATTATAGCAGTTCACTTAAAAAAAGAATCAGATTTTGACTTTCAGGCAAGTGTTTCAGAGATAAGATCATTATGTGAAACAGCAGGGCTTGAAGTAGTAGATACTGTAATACAAAATAAAGATCGTACTGATCATTCATTTTATCTCGGAAAAGGAAAAATTGAAGAGATTATCGAATTAAAAGAACACGTTGATCTGGAATTCGATGTTGTTGTCGTAAATGATGAACTCACGAATTCACAATCAAAACGTCTTAATGAAATGCTGGAGTGCAAAATTATTGATAGAACACAGGTTATTCTAGATATATTTGCGCAACGCGCAAAAAGCAGAGAAGGTAAACTACAAGTAGAACTTGCTCAGCTGGAATATTTATTACCACGATTAAGTGGACATGGTCAGTCGTTATCACGACTCGGTGGTGGTATTGGAACGCGTGGGCCAGGTGAAACAAAGCTTGAAATGAATAGGCGACATATTCGTAATAAAATTCACGATATCAAAACGCAGCTTGAAGTAATAAAGGAACATCGTAAAAGATATCGAGAAAATAGACAGAAAAAACAAATGTTCCAGGTGGCGCTCGTTGGTTATACAAACGCAGGAAAATCAACATGGTTTAACAAGTTGACCGAAAGTAATACATTTATGGAAGATAAACTATTTGCAACACTTGATCCAAAAAGTAAAATTATGAAGGTAAATGATGGCTTTAATATTTTATTAAGTGATACCGTGGGATTTATTCAGCAGTTACCGACGCATCTTGTTGAAGCATTTAGTTCGACGCTTGAGGAAGCAAAGTATGCAGATGTGATTGTCCATGTGGTCGATCGTAGTCATCCTGATTATATGAATCATATTAAAACGGTCGAAAATATTCTTGCAGAACTTGATATGAAAAATATCCCGATGCTCACTTTATATAATAAAAAAGATTTACTTGAAATGTCTGTTGATACAACTGGTCCACATCAACTCGTTGTGTCGGTTAACGACCCTGAAGATGTATCACGCTTTAAAGCAGCATTGGTCAATTTAATAAAAACAGAAATGCAGTCATATCATATTAAGATGCTGGATTATGATGGACAAACTATTTCTACACTAAAAGAAACGACGCTCGTAGAAAATTTAGAATTTAATGAAATGAGTCAGTTATATGAAATTAAAGGATATGAAAATCCTGAAAATGGTGTAACTGAACAATTGATGAATCACAAAGCAGTTGAAACAATATTTACAGAAACAGAGGGTAAAAATGAAGATAACTAAAAATGATGCTTTACAGCATTTAATCGAAAAAACAGATATAAAAATAGCTGAACAATTGAAACGAATTGAACAAAGCGCACTGTTTAATCAGAAAAAAGTACTGGACGCTTTCAGTGCCTTGAAAATATCTGAGGGAGATTTAGTAGGATCAAACGGATATGGGTATGACGATATGGGACGAGACAATCTTGAAGCAGTGTACAGTCATGTATTTAAAGCTGAAGACACGATTGTTAGACCTCAAGTAATCTCTGGGACGCATGCCATCACACTTGCACTTCAAGCGAACTTAATGCATGGAGATGAACTGATCTATATTACCGGGAAACCTTATGATACGTTACTTGAAGTGATCGGTGTTGAAGGGAACGGTATAGGTTCTTTAATTGAACAGGGTGTAAAATATCAACATATTGAATTGAAAGAAAATCAGATAGATATTCCTTCAGTATTAGATGCGATGAGTGTAAATACGAAGTTGATTGCAATACAACGTTCAAAAGGTTACAGTTCAAGACCGTCGCTTACCATCGCACAAATTGAATCTGCCATTCAAGCGATTAAAGCGCAATATCCAAATGTAATTATATTTGTCGATAATTGTTATGGTGAATTTGTTGAAGATAGGGAGCCTATAGAAGTTGGTGCAGATTTAATAGCAGGTAGTTTAATCAAAAATCCTGGTGGTGGTATATGTAAAATAGGGGGTTATATATCCGGTCGAAAAGATTTAATAGAACGTATTGGTTATCGTTTAACAGCGCCGGGCATCGGAAAAGAAGCTGGTGCATCATTATACAGTCTGCTAGAAATGTATCAAGGTTTCTTCTTAAGTCCGCACGTAGTCAGTCAGGCATTAAAAGGTGCGGTGTTTACAAGTGCAATACTATCACAATTAGGTATGGAAACTACACCACGATTTGATGATTATCGTACTGACTTGATACAATCGGTTACATTTAATGATAAAGAAAAGATGATATTATTCTGTCAGGCGATACAAAGTGCTTCACCGATTAATTCTCAATTCTTACCGATGCCAGCATATATGCCGGGATACACAGATGACGTAATTATGGCAGCAGGAACATTTATTCAAGGTGCATCCATTGAATTAACGGCAGATGGGCCTATTCGTGCCCCTTATGAAGCTTATATTCAAGGTGGATTAACATATGAACATGTGAAACTGGCCATCATTAAAGCGATTGAAAATTTAGTTGAAAAGCAAGTTATTAAATTATAAAATTATCCATGTAAGGTTTCCTTACATGGATTTGTTTTTTAAAAAAAAGTATGTTAATTTATAAATAGTTCTTAGTGGAGGTGCAAAATTGGCAAGTGATAAAGTAAGAAGAAACATGCCGGTATTTCCTATAGGTGTAGTAATGAAATTAACAGAGCTAACGGCGAGACAAATTCGTTACTATGAAGAACAACAATTAATAAAACCAGAACGCACTGAAGGCAATCAACGCTTATTCTCAATGAATGACCTTGATACATTACTAGATATTAAATTATTACTTGAAAAAGGATTTAATATGAAACGTATCAAAACATTATTATATGAGAAAGAAAGTGCAATTAAGACATCATTTGAAGTGAAAGAGTCTTTATATTATGATGTGAGTGAACTAAACAGTAAGACAGATATACCTATTAACCGTGGAGATTTATCAAGATTTTTCAAATAAATTTATTGGAGGCTATTATGGCTAAATACACTAAGGAAGATATTAAAAGATTTGCTGAGGAACAAAACGTACGTTATTTAAGATTACAATTTACTGATATTTTAGGCGCAATTAAAAACGTTGAGATTCCAATCAGTCAGTTAGACAAAGCATTAGATAATGAAATGATGTTTGATGGTTCATCAATTGAAGGATTCGTACGTATTGAAGAATCTGATATGAAATTATATCCTGACTTAGATACTTGGGTTATTTTCCCTTGGACATCTGATAAAGGTAAGGTGGCACGTTTAATTTGTGATATTTATAAACCAGATGGTACACCATTTGCTGGTGACCCACGCTCTAACTTAAAACGTGTATTAAAAGAAATGCAAGATTTAGGATTTTCAGATTTCAACTTAGGGCCTGAGCCGGAATTCTTCCTTTTCAAATTAGATGAAAAAGGCGAACCAACTTTAGAATTAAATGACCAAGGTGGTTATTTTGACTTAGCACCAACAGATTTAGGAGAAAACTGCCGTCGTGATATCGTACTTGAATTAGAAGA
Source organism: Macrococcus epidermidis (assembly GCF_024205965.1). Taxonomy (NCBI): domain Bacteria; kingdom Bacillati; phylum Bacillota; class Bacilli; order Caryophanales; family Staphylococcaceae; genus Macrococcus; species Macrococcus epidermidis. Next base: position 1,222,723 of record NZ_CP073819.1, read on the forward strand.
TATGGGCTTTGATATCGAAGCATCTCACCATGAAGTTGCACCTGGTCAACATGAAATCGACTTTAAATATGCAGATGCGATTACAGCATGCGATAATATCCAAACATTCAAATTAGTAGTTAAGACAATTGCTCGTAAACATAATTTACATGCGACATTTATGCCGAAACCATTATTCGGTTTAAGTGGATCAGGAATGCACTTTAACGTGTCATTATTCAAAGGACCAAAAGAAAATGCGTTCTTTGATGAAAGTGGTGATATGCAGTTATCTGATGATGCACGTCACTTCATCGCTGGTATTATGAAACACGCAAGAGGATTTACTGCGGTATGTAACCCATTAGTTAACTCATACAAACGTTTAGTACCTGGATATGAAGCACCAGTTTACGTTGCATGGAGTGGCCAAAACCGTTCTCCATTAATTCGTATTCCATCATCTCGTGGTTTATCTACGCGTGTTGAAGTACGTTCAGTTGACCCGGCAGCAAACCCATACATGGCGTTAGCAGTAATTTTACAAGCTGGATTAGATGGTATTAAAAATAAATTAGAAGCACCAGCACCAGTGGATCAAAATATTTATGAAATGAACCGTGAAGAACGTGAAGCTGTAGGTATCGAAGATTTACCATCAACTTTATACACTGCAATTAAAGCAATGCGTGAAGATGGCTTAATGAAAGAAGCATTAGGTGAACATATTTACCGCCAATTCGTAAGATCAAAAGGCATTGAGTGGGACATGTATCGTTTACAAGTAAGTGAATGGGAAATTGAGCAGTACTTAAAGCATTATTAATATAGATTAAACCGCCAACAAAAGTTGGCGGTTTATTTTTTTATTACTTTTTTTCAATTTTTACTTTCACAGCATTTTGTATATTTAATATTTCACCTTCATTTAAAGTGACATCCGTTTCTTTTTCGTCCTTTATATTTAATGAATAATAATTTTTAGAATTATACGCTCCATTAAAGAATAATTATTGTTTACAATGTAAATATATCAAAAACGTATGTTGTTTTACACTTAATGTGTCGTATTTACATAAAATTTACAATTAAATAGTATGATAATTATAAAAAAATAATTATATTATTAAAAATGACCAAAAAGGGTATATACATATTGAAACTATCCATAGATTAATATAGAATATGTTGAATGTGGCTAATTATTATTTATATTTATTATGAAAAATATAGAATTAATAGTTTATAAATAAATAAATGGAGGCAGCAAGATGCCAGAAAAAATTAAAAAGCAATTTATTGCATATTCAGAAGCTGTCAAAGAAGACAGCCCGCTGTATAGTTACATCACTAAGCAAATCGCAGAAGAAGAACAATTAATGATAAAGATTAAGCCTCATTTTTTTAATGCACATTTTATTTCTTTATACTTGTCTTCTGTGTTAAAACATCTATATATTTACGAGGATCAATTACGTGATTATTATCTAAACTTTACGAATGATCCAAAGAAACCTTCAAAAGAGATGATAAAAGCATTTCTTGCTTTTCAGGAATCACATTTCTCTGATTTATTAGGTGACATTGAACGATTTAACTTGAAGAAGAATATTGTTGAACGCTCTTCTGTGTTAGTTCCTGTCTTTCAGCATATTATTAAGTTAAGTGGACAGGAACAATTTAATGTTGTAGAACTTGGTTCAAAGGGTGGATTATTACTTAATTATGATTGGTATGGCTATACTTTCAATAAAAAAATAGAAATTGGTAATACGAAAGATTTTAATATTAAAGTTAAATTAAATGGCTATGACGAAGGGTTTGATATATCAAATCTTGCACATCCACATAAAAAAGTGGGTATCACAAAAAATAAGATTGATTTAACGCTTGATGATGAATATTTCTGGCTGATGAGTCTTTATTATCCGGAAGAGACGAAGCGACGTAAACATTTTATGAAAGCACGCAAAGTATTTCTGGAACATCCTGTTGAAATATTAGAAGGCGATGAGCTTACGCTTTTACCAGATGTACTTGCGACATTACCAGAAGATGAAGCTGTTATTTTATTTCATATTCATGTGACCAAAAATTGGTCAGATGATAAAAAGCAACAGTTAATGGAAATCATTAGTGAGTTTTCACAAACGCATGAAATATATCATGTTCATCATCAAATTTTTAATAATGATATCTATCTGGATTCATTTGTTGAGGGTAAATTACAACGTCAAAAACTAGCACATTTTGATTTAAATACATTGACCATTGATTGGTTACATAATCAAAAAGTGATATTCTAGATTGAATAAAAAAAACAGCGCATTTTTGCGCTGTTTTTTTATGCCGTAAAATATGCATCATATATGGCTTGTACTGCTTTTCTTTCATCTGTTTCATCTATCCCAAACATCATACTAATTTCTGAAGACCCCTGATTGATCATCTTCAAGTTAATATTATTCCGTCTGAATGCTTCTGTCGCTTTATTTGCTGTACCAACCTGAGTTTTCATACCTAGTCCAACAATCATGAGAATTGCTATATTCTCTTCTACAGAAATATCATCAACATTGAGTTGATTTTTTATTTCAGTGATCAGTGCATACAAATTATCGTTGAACTGATTTTTTCTAATGATTAAACTGATATCATCAATACCAGATGGCATATGTTCATAAGAAATATTATTGCTTTCAAGTATCGTTAATAACTTTCTTGTAAAACCTATTTCTCTATTCATTAAATACTTAGTCATATTAATACTAACAAAGCCAGAATCACAACTTACACCGACAACACCGCTTGAAGCTCTAGTTTTAGTAATCATCGTTCCAGGATGGTCTGGATCGTTTGTATTTTTAATATTGACGGGAATACCTTCTTTGTATAATGGCATTAATGCTTCATCATGAAAAACATTGAATCCGGCATATGAAAGTTCGCGCATTTCTGCATATGTTAAGTTGTGTATGGAAGCTGGATTTTCCACTATATTAGGGTTGGCGGCAAAAATTCCTGAGACATCCGTGAAGTTTTCATAAATTTCAGCATGAACACTTCTTGAAATAATTGCTCCTGTTATATCACTTCCGCCTCTGGAGAAAGTGACGCGATCTCCGTTTTCATTTACGCCAAAAAATCCTGGAATAATTATTTTTCCTTCGATATTTTGAATAACCTTATAAATTTTTTCATAGCTATCATCTAGTATAATCGCGTTACCTGGTTCGTCTGACACAATCATATTTAATGCTTTCGGAGATAGATAAGTTGTTTTTATACCATTTTGATTATTATATGCTGCAATGAGCTGTGCATTAAAATCTTCACCTGAACTTTTTAGTGCATCAAGTAATCGTAATGGCTGATTATTATATTTTTGTATAAAGTCCAGAAGTTGTGTCTTGAAAAGAGGGGTTAATGATGTCGTTAATCCTAATTCATCTTCTATACTTTCAAAACGGTGAAGAATATCATTTAATTTATTGTCATATTTTTCACTTAGCAGTACTTTATCGTATAATTGAATTAATAAGTCAGTTACTTTGACATCTTCAGCATATCGTTTCCCTGGTGCTGAAACAATTACAATTTTTCGTTGATCATTTTGATTTATTATATTTAGGATTTTCCTTATTTGCTGCGCATTTGCAACACTGCTGCCTCCAAATTTACATACGATCATTAACAACACTCTCTTCTTTTTGTATTTTAAGCTTTACTTTATTAATGACTTAGTTATACTATAAATATAAATCTTTTTCAAGAGTACATTTGTATTTATCAGAAAAACAGGAGGTTGCTATGAAACAATTAAAGATTGGCTTACTCGGACTAGGAACAGTAGGAACAGGTGTTGTTCGTATCATAGAAGAAAATAAAGAACAAATTAAAGAAAAGCTTAATACAGAATTACTTATCACCGCAATCGGTGTTCATAATATAAATAAAAAACGTGATATAGATGTAGAACAATATCACTTAACAACAGATTTAAAATCAATCGTGAATAGCGACATTGATATTCTTATTGAAGTGATGGGTGGAATAGATGACACTTATGTATTAATTAAAGCAGCATTACAGAATAAAATTCATGTGATTACCGCAAATAAAGATTTACTTGCAGAGCGATTAGAAGTATTAGAAAATGCATCCCGTGAATCTGGCGTTTCATTAAAATACGAAGCAGCAGTAGCTGGAGGTATTCCGATTATCAATGCGTTGAACTATGGCTTAAGTGCTAATGGTATTACACATTTTATGGGTATATTTAATGGTACAAGTAATTTTATTTTAAGTAAGATGAGCAATGAAGGTCAGTCTTATGAAGAAGCTTTGAAAATTGCTACTGAATTAGGATATGCCGAAGCAGATCCAACAGCAGATGTTGATGGTATCGATGCGCAAAGAAAAGTAGTGATTATGAGCTACTTAGCGTTTAATCAGTTCAACAAATTACAGGATTGTGCGGTTGAAGGTATTCGAGATGTGCGATTAAGTCATATAGAGCTGGCAAAACAGCTTGGATATCGCATAAAATTAATCGGTAACGGTTTATATGATGGAAAACAAGCTAAGTTATCTGTTGCACCAACTGCTATTCCACAAACGCACCAGTTAGCGCATGTTGAAAATGAATATAACGCAATCTATATTGATGGTAACGCTGTAGGCGATACGATGTATTATGGTAAAGGTGCTGGTAGTCTTGCCACTGGTAGTGCAGTAGTTAGTGATTTACTGCATATTATTGAAATGTTTGACACTGATAACCATAATTTACCGCTTCATCTTGAAGTAAATACTAAATCAGTACAATCTAATCACTCTCACAATATGCTGCTAATGATTGATTTATTTGCTGATAGTAAGGTCGATACATTGTTAAAGGATATCAAACATTCTCGATATATCGTTCAGGACGGCATTGTTGCACTTGAATGTAATGAATTAAATGCACAGGATTATGAGACGATTAAGGATTATTTAAATCAATTAAATGAAATATACAAAATATACAGAATCGAAGGTGTTTAGCATGAAAAGATGGAATGGATTACTAGAAGAATATAAAGCCTATTTACCGATAAATGAAAATACACCATCACTTACATTGAATGAAGGAGGAACACCATTAATTCATATGCCATTTCTTTCTGAATTACTGGAAAATGAAGTGTATGTAAAAGTTGAGGGTGCAAATCCTACAGGTTCTTTTAAAGATAGAGGTATGGTGATGGCTGTTGCTAAAGCAAAAGAAGAAGGTAAGGAAATCGTTATCTGTGCATCTACTGGTAATACTTCAGCATCTGCTGCAGCTTATGCAGCCCGTGCTGGATTAAAGACTGTCGTTGTCATTCCGGAAGGAAAGATTGCGATGGGGAAACTTGCACAGGCAATTATTTATGGCGCTGAAATTGTATCGATTGAAGGCAACTTTGATGAAGCGTTAAATATCGTTAGAAAAGTGAGTGAAATAAGAGATGATATCGCACTCGTAAATTCAGTTAATCCATATCGTCTTGAAGGACAAAAAACTGCAGCTTTTGAAGTGATAGAACAACTTGGTGCATCTCCAGATATTTTAGCAATTCCAGTAGGGAATGCCGGAAATATTTCTGCATACTGGAAAGGTTTTAAAGAGTATGCAGAAAAGCATAATACTTCATTACCTCAAATGTTTGGTTTTCAGGCTGAAGGTGCGGCACCTATTGTAAAAGGTCATGTGATTGACAAACCGGAAACAATTGCTACAGCGATTCGTATCGGAAATCCTGCAAGCTGGAAACTCGCTGAAAATGCACGAGATGAATCTTCAGGATTAATAGATGCAGTAACTGATGAAGAAATTTTAGAAGCTTATCAACTCATTACGAGTAAAGAAGGTGTATTTGCTGAACCAGGTAGTAACGCAAGCATCGCAGGTTTAATTAAGACGCATAAAGCTGGTAAACTCCCGAAAGGCAAAAGAATCGTCGCAGTATTAACAGGTAACGGACTAAAAGATCCACAAACAGCGATAGATACTATAGAAGTACAACCTAAAGTATTAAAAAATGAAGAAGAAGCTATCATAAAATATATTGAGTCGGTGATTTAAATGTTATATATAAAAGTACCTGCATCTACATCGAATTTAGGACCAGGATTTGATTCATTGGGGATGGCAGTTAATCTTTATTTAGAATTAGAAGTTTCAGAAAGTGACGCGTGGAATATCCAGCATTTTGGTGAGGAACTTGCTGGTTTAGAAAATAATGAGGAACATTATATACGTAAATACTGTTCATATTTTATGGAAAAATTTAATTTACAAACAAAATCCTTTACTGTTGTTATGCATACAGATATTCCTTTAGCAAGAGGTTTAGGTAGTTCAGGTTCAGCTTTAATTGCGAGCCTTGAAATTATTGATTATTTTTATGGGCTGGATTTGTCGAAAGAGGAAAAAGTAAGTCTATTATCTGAAATTGAAGGTCATCCTGACAATGTTGCACCAAGTGTATTGGGTGGTGTTGTGGTAGGCTATTATAATGCACATCACAATACTACAAGAACATTGCAGGTTCCTGTCATTGAATGGCCGATCATGGTGGTTATTCCAAACTATGAACTAAAAACAAGTGAAGCACGTGAAGCCTTACCTGCAAGCTTACAATATAGTAAAGCTGTTGAAGCAGGTGCAATTGGAAATATGCTCATTGCAGCATTGTACGCAAAAGATTACGTTACTGCTGGTCAAATGATGATGCAGGATGTATACCATGAACCATATCGTAAACATTTAGTGCCACATTATGAAATGGTGAGAGCAGCAATTACCGGAGATTGTTTTGCATTTTTAAGTGGTGCAGGCCCGTCCATCTTTGTCGTATGTCACCCAGATCATTTCAATGAAAACTTTAAACAACTCAATCAGTTACAAAATTGTGAAGTTAAACACATTCAAGTTGATGTTAATGGTGTTATTGCATACGAAAAATAATTATTTTATGATACGATAACTTTATTAAATGATATGGAGTGAAGAAAATGCAATATAAAATGATTGTTTTAGATATGGATGATACGCTTTTAACATCTAACAATACTATTCTGGATTCAACGAAAGAAGTATTAATAGAGGCACAGGAAAAAGGCATCAAAGTGGTACTTGCATCTGGAAGACCAACTGGTGGTATGCTTGATGCTGCAAAAACTTTAAAACTTGCTGAATATGGATCATACATCTTAAGTTATAATGGGGCTGAAGTAACAGATATGCAAACAGGAGAACGTATTGCAGAGACATATGTCAGCAAAGCGTCGTTCGATGAAGTTTATGATTATTTGAAGGCACGTGATGTCTTTGTATTAACATATATCGATAACACAATCGTTTATGAAGGCACACATGAATACATGAATGTTGAACATGAATTAACAGGTCTGCCGATGCAGCCTGTTGATGATTTGAAAACATTTGTACAGATAAATGTTCCGAAATTAATGGGTGTTGATGATATCGATAAAATTAGTGCGATGAACGAGACAATCGGTGGTAGATTTAACGATGATATCCATGCTACGACTTCTAAACCATTCTTCCTTGAGTTTATGAATAAAAATGTATCTAAAGGTAAAGTTTTAAAACAGCTCGTTGATAAGTTAGACATTCAACCAAGTGAGGTTATGGCTTTCGGAGATAGTAATAACGATAAGGATATGCTTGAATTTGCAGGACTTGGTGTTGCAATGGGGAATGCAAATGACAATATAAAAGCAATCGCGGATGTTATAACTGACGATCATAATCAGGATGGAATCGCACGTATTGTTAAACAATATTTATAATAATAAAACGCAGGTCATCAAATTTATTATGACCTGCGTTTTTTCAACGGTTATATTGATATCCTTTTAAGAGTGCATAAACGATGTCTAGTAAAGGGGTATTTAGTTGATGATGTCTTGCACGTGTATAAATATATCCCTGAATAAACTCAAATTCTGTTAATGCATTCTCTTGTACATCATAGTACATCGATGTGCCCATATGATCAGGATAGCCGTTATATATATTTAATATTTCATCTATCGTATCTTCATTAAATGTCAATCCGTCTTTATTTGCCACTGTGATACCTTCTTTTAATAACTGATTTAAAACTTGATTAACTTCCTCTACTTTTAATACTTGTGCGGTATTTTTCGTTAATGCTGTCATTGAGTTGATGCCAAGATTAACAAGCAGTTTAAACCAGATTTGTTGAAGATAATTATCGCTAATCGTTATATCAAGGTCTGTATTTAGAAATATCGATTGCAGTTTTTTAGTATGCGCATTGTTCGGCAATACAAGTCGATTATCTCTAAAATATATTACGATATCATCTTTTTTCTGTCCGCTAATATAGACGACTGCATGGAAGGTGTTAGGATGCGTTATTCGCTCTGTTTGAGAGTAACCATTCTGGCAAATGATAATAATTGTTTCAGGGTGCGTTATATTCTCAATATAGGGTACGATGTCTTTTAATGTATATGCTTTTGTTGTAATAAATATGACATCGTATTTTTTAGATGATTCTTTTAGCATTTGTGTTTTGTAGGGTAACGATATTTTTTTATTATCTATTTGTAAGTTGATGTCTCTCTTATTTGTCGCAAATATATCGATATTAAGAGATTTATCTTTTGATATTAGATGCAGTATAATACTTCCGACAGCACCAGCACCAATAATTGCTATATTCTTCATCATAATTCTCCTCGTATAATAAATTATTTCATTAATATATTATTATATTAAACTATACACACACTCCTTTACACACTATAATGTATATACTATGAAAAAAGGTGTGAAGAATTTGAGAACGACTCAAGATTTATACAAGATGAAACAGAACGGTGAAAAGATTACGATGCTGACTGCATATGATTATCCGAGTGCAAGACAAGTTGAAAAAGCAGGTATTGATACAATACTTGTTGGAGATAGTCTTGGTATGACAGTGTTAGGATATGAAACGACAGTGCAGGTTACACTAGATGACATGATTCATCACGGACGAGCAGTGCGTCGTGGTGCGCCGAATACATTTGTGATTGTCGATATGCCGATAGGTAGTGTCGGCATCAGTATGGAACAAGATTTGAATAATGCATTAACGTTATATCAAACAACAAATGCCAATGCAATTAAAGCAGAAGGTGCACATTTAAGAGATTTCGTTGCACGTTGTAAACAAATTGGGATACCAGTTGTCGCGCATTTAGGATTAACGCCACAATCTGTTGGTGTTATGGGTTATAGTGTACAAGCGAAGACTAAAGATGCCGCAACACAACTCATTGAAGATTGTAAAGCGATGGAGGTTGCAGGTGCCATCATGATCGTATTAGAAGTGATTCCAAGCGACTTAGCTAAAACAATTAGTCAGACGGTGAATATTCCGATTATCGGTATCGGTGCAGGAAATGGTACGGACGGGCAAGTACTTGTATATCATGATATATTACAATATGAACAAGATCACCGTGCGAAATTTGTTAAAGTTTATGGTGACTTCTCGACAGGCGTAGATGCGATAAAACAATTTAATGAAGAAGTAAAATCAGGCGTATTCCCAAGTGAGGAATACACATACAAAGCAAAAATTATGGATGAATTAAATAAAGGTGAGGTTTAAAATTGACAGTAAAAGTAAAGACGATAAAAGAAATGCAAGCAATTGTAAAATCTTTAAAAAGTGAACAAAAATCAATCGGACTCGTGCCAACGATGGGTGCTTTACATGAAGGTCATATGACATTAATGAAACGTGCACAAAGTGAGAACGATGTTGTCATAGCAAGTGTATTTGTAAACCCATTACAATTTGGGCCGAATGAAGATTATGATGATTATCCAAGACAAATCGATCAGGACCAAGCATTATTAGCTGAGAACGGTATTGATTATGTATTTGCGCCAGAACCAGAAGAAATGTATCCAAGTTCATTGCAAATACAACTGACAGTAGGTGCAATGGCGCAAGTATTAGAAGGTGCGAAACGACCTGGACATTTTGATGGTGTTGTTACAGTTGTAAATAAATTATTTAATATAATTCAGCCAGATCAAGCTTACTTCGGTAAAAAGGATGCACAACAGCTTGCGATTATAGAACAAATGGTTACAGAGATGAATCATTCTGTTGAAATAGTAGGGATAGATATAGTGCGTGAACAGGATGGGTTAGCGAAAAGCTCGAGAAATGTGTATTTAACTGAAACAGAAAGATTAGAAGCTGTGGCACTTTCACAAAGTTTACAAATTGCAAAAACTTTGTTTGATAACGGCGAGCGAAATGTTGAAGTAATTGAATCTGCAATAAAAAAATATTTAACAGCGCATACAGCTGGTAAGATTGATGAAGTTGCAATTTATAGTTATCCTGAATTAAAACAAGTTGAAAAAATTGATACACAAGTGTTCATTTCATTAGCAGTGAAATACAGCAAAGCACGATTGATTGATAATATTATTTTAAAGGATGATAAATAAGTGATTAGAACAATGATGAACGGTAAGATTCACCGTGCACGCGTTACAGAAGCAAATTTAAATTATGTTGGCAGTATTACAATAGATCAGGACATATTGGATGCAGTTGATATGTTACCAAATGAAAAAGTACAAATCGTAAATAATAATAACGGTGCGCGTCTTGAAACGTATGTTATTTCAGGAGAAAGAGGAAGTGGCGTTATTTGTTTAAATGGTGCTGCAGCCCGTTTAGTACAAGTTGATGATATTATTATCATTATTTCTTATGCACAATTAAACGAAGAAGAATTGAAACATCACGAACCTAAAGTTGCGATAATGGATGAGAATAATAAGATTAAATCATTGCTGCATGAAACTGCACATACAATCGTTTTATAAATAAAGAGACGTCAAAAGACGTCTCTTTATTTAGGCGTATGTGTCCATGTATTGCTTCCGCGTAGTCGTTTTGTATGTGCAAATAGATTATCAGCTGCATAATCTTCATTTGTATATACTGATATATCATAAAATACCATATGATCTTCAAATGGTTCAGAGAGATAAGTATCTTTTAAATGTTCAAATAGACGGTGCATTGCTGTACTATCTAAACTTGGATATTCTCTTAATATTTTTTTGATGATTTGTCCATTCTTTTCGTAGACACCTTGTACGACAATAACAAATTTTTCATCTGTTTTTAATACATTATCAAATAGGTTCGTTTGTCCTGCACTCATCTTAATCACTCCTTTGTTACTATAATTATACAAAGAAACCCTTTACAATGTACAGTACATTGTAAAGGGTGATTTTATAGCTGATGTTCATCTAAATTAATTTTTTGTGCTGGGATAACATTAACTTTACGTATAACTTTATAAGAGAAATATACGGCTAACGCAATAATTAACGGTAAGAATGATTCAAACACTTTAACCCAGTTCATTGCCTGAATATCAGCAAATGATTGACCAATCATCAAAAATGCAATTGTTATGAGAACAATTATCGGACCGACTGGATATAGTGGTGCTTTAAATGGTAACAGCTGATCAACACTTTTTCCTTGTGCTTTTATTGCCTGACGTAATCTTATGTGACTGATAATACTAATTGACCAAACAATCAAGACAAGTGAACCGACCATGCTCAGTAGCTTACCATAACCACCCATATTTATATTGGCATAAATTAATATGATAATGATAAATGCTGTTGTTACAAGTAACGCATTGAACGGCATTTTATTCTTATTTAAATTCCCTAAAAAACGAGGAGCCTTACCATCCTGACTTAAAGAAAAGAGTAATCTGCTTGTTGCATATAAACCTGAGTTACCAGCACTTAATACAGCTGTTAAGATAATAGTATTCATAACTGATGCTGCAAACAGAATGCCGACCTTTTCAAAGATAATCGTAAATGGACTCATCGCAACATCGCTATTTTGATTTAATAATCTCGGATCCGTATAAGGAATGATACAAGCGATAATAAATATAGAACCGATATAGAATAACAAAATTCTCCAGAAAACTTGCTTGATTGCTTTCGGCATCGATTCTTGTGGGTTTTCTGATTCTCCTGCAGTTACTGCTACTACTTCAGTACCACCAAAAGAGAAACCAGCAACAACGAGTACCCCAAGTAAACCAAGAATACCATTATGGAAAGGTGCATCTCCGATAGTGAAATTTTTAAATCCGATAGGTTCTCCACCGATAATCCCGAAGATTAATAACAATCCCATGATTAAGAAGATTATAATTGTCGCCACTTTAATAATACTGAACCAGAATTCAGCTTCACCAAATGATTTTACTGAAAATGCATTTAATGCAAATAATAAAGCTAAAAATATAAGACACCATATAAAAGGATGAAGACCTCCAAAAATTTGCCAGTAACTTAAAACTTGTGAAGCGGTTAAAATATCAACACTAGTTACTAAACTCCAGATAATCCAATATAACCAACCTACAGTAAATCCTGCAGCAGGATCGATAAAACGACTTGCATAAGCATTAAATGCACCTGATACTGGATAAAATGTTGCAAGTTCTCCAAGTGCTGTCATCAGAAAATAAATCATAATTCCGATAATTGCATAAGCGACAATAGCACCACCAGGACCAGCCTGTGAAATTACAGCACCACTTGCCATAAATAGACCTGTACCAATAGAGCCTCCGATCGCAATCATGGATATATGACGCGTTTTTAAATCTCTGTCCATCTGTTTCTTTTCCATAACAACACCTAACTTTCTTTCGTTGATTTATAAAGATAAAAGTAATATGTTTTATATTGTATGACTATTCTAAAAATTTATCAAGCAAAAGTTTTAATGCGTCTATGCTTTTATGCGTTAAAGTAAAAAGAAATCCCTTTATGACGGCATTTTCACTAGTAAAAAAATTTAAGAAACAATTAAATTGCATTATTATATTTTCTAGATTATAATAATTATAAATAAGACCTATTCTTATCGTTATCAACAAGGAGGAAAAATTATATGACAGAAAATAATAATCAATTAAGAGGTTTGTTTGGTGCACCAGTTGGCGATAGAGAAAATTCTATGACAGCAGGGCCTCGTGGTCCTTTAGTAATGCAGGATATTTTCTTTTTAGAGCAGATGGCACATTTCGATCGTGAAGTTATTCCTGAAAGAAGAATGCATGCAAAAGGTAGTGGCGCTTATGGTACTTTTACAGTAACACATGATATCACAAAGTATACAAATGCTAATATTTTTAGTGAAGTTGGTAAACAAACACAAATGTTTGCTCGATTCTCAACAGTTGCAGGTGAACGTGGTGCAGCAGAAGCAGAACGTGATATCCGTGGATTTGCACTAAAATTTTATACTGAAGAAGGTAACTGGGATTTAGTCGGTAATAATACACCGGTATTCTTCTTCCGTGATCCTAAGTTATTTGCTAGTTTAAATCACGTTGTTAAAAGAGATCCAAGAACAAATATGCATAATCCGGAAAGTAACTGGGATTTCTGGACATCATTACCTGAGGCTTTACACCAAGTTACAATATTAATGAGTGATCGTGGTATTCCAAAAGGGTTCCGTCATATGCATGGATTTGGTTCTCATACTTACAGTATGTATAACGATGCTGGAGAGCGTGTATGGGTGAAATTCCATTTCAGAACTGAGCAAGGCATTGAAAATTTAACTTCAGAGGAAGCAGCACAAATTATTGCGACAGATCGTGAATCAAGTCAACGTGACTTATACAATGCGATTGAAGCGGGTGACTTCCCTAAATGGAAAATGTATATTCAGGTGATGACTGAAGAACAAGCAAGAAATCATAAAGATAATCCATTCGATTTAACGAAAGTATGGTATAAAGGTGAGTACCCATTAATACCAGTTGGGGAATTTGAATTAAATAGAAATCCTGAGAATTATTTTGCTGAAGTGGAACAAGCTGCATTTGCTCCGACAAATATTATCCCAGGTTTAGATTTTTCACCTGATAAAATGTTACAAGGTAGATTATTCTCATATGGTGATGCGCAAAGATACCGTTTAGGTGTTAACCATCATCAAATTCCAGTAAACGCACCAAAAGCAGTTACTGGTGGATGTCCATTCTCAAGAGATGGTGCAATGCGTGTAGATGGTAATTTAGGTAGCCATACAAATTATTATCCTAATCAGTATCAACACCATCAGGATGATGCAAAGTATAAAAAACCTGCACTAGCAGTTGATAGTGCAGTATACGAATGGAACTTTAGAGAAGATGATGAAAATTATTTCGAACAACCTGGAAGATTATTTAATATTTTATCTCCAGAAGAACAAAAACGTTTATTTATCAATACAGCTAATGAAATGAAAGATGTTTCAACACCAATTAAACATCGTCATATCAGACACTGCTATAAAGCAGATCCATTATACGGACAAGGTGTAGCAGCTGCCATGAATATTGATATTAATGAAGTTGATTTAGTAGGGGAATAGAAGTATTTTTAAAGCCTGCACCCAATTTGGGTGCAGGTTTTGATTGTTTTAATTGTAAGTGTCGTCAAAAGAAGTTTGAAGTCACTTACTTAACGAAAATGAAAAAAAGGTTTGAGTAAGTGTCGTCAAAAGAAGTTTGAAGTCACTTACTTAACGAAAATGAAAAAAAGGTTTGAGTAAGTGTCGTCAAAAGAAGTTTGAAGTCACTTACTTAGTGAAAATGAAAAAATGGTTTGAGTAAGTGTCGTCAAAAGAAGTTTGAAGTCATTTACTTAACGAAAATGAAAAAAAGGTTTGAGTAAGTGTCGTCAAAAGAAGTTTGAAGTCACTTACTTAATGAAAATGAAAAAATGGTTTGAGTAAGTGTCGTCAATAGAAGTTTGAAGTCACTTACTTAATGAAAATGAAAAAAAGGTTTGAGTAAGTGTCGTCAAAAGAAGTTTGAAGTCACTTACTTAGTGAAAATGAAAAAATGGTTTGAGTAAGTGTCGTCAAAAGAAGTTTGAAGTCACTTACTTATTTAATCTCTATAATTATGATCAATAATATGTTCAGACAGCATGAATGTAATTAAAATAGGCATCCGCAACCGGATGCCTTGTGTCGTATTGATATATAACCGCAATAATATTGCACGTTTAACGATAATTATTTTGTTTCGCGATGTAAAGTGTATTTTTTTAATCTTGGGCTGTATTTCATTAATTCAATACGCTCAGGATTATTTCTTTTATTTTTCTTTGTAATATAGTTACGATCTCCACATTCTGTACAAGCTAAAGTTACATTTACTCTCATTTTTATGCTCTCCTTTAAATTTTATTTAATATTTTATAAAACAACATCGGCTTCAACTGGTTCGGCAACTGTGAACTGTGGAAGCGGATCATTAAATGTTGACCAATCTTGTTTCATCTCATCATCAGTTAACAGGCAATTATCTAAATCCTGAATAATTTGTTCTTTATTCATCTCAATGCCAATGAATACGAGCTCAGTTTGACGGTCACCAAATTCATGATGCCATCTGACTTTCAATGTAGGGTCTTCCAGCATTTCTGCTTTAATATCTGCTTCATTATAAGTTGCAATCCATTCACCGGCACCTTGTATTTGCATAGAATTTCCTGCCTGAGAAAGTAAACCGCACATATTATTTCGAGATGCTAGCCAGAAGAAACCTTTTGAACGAATAATATCTAATGAGAAATGTTCTAAGAATTGCATAAATCGCTCTGGATGGAATGGACGCTGTCTTCTATAAACAAATGAAGCTATCCCGTATTCTTCTGTTTCAGGTGTGTGTTCTTCATTTAATTCTTTTATCCAGCCTGCTGCCTGACTGGCTTTATCGAAATCAAATAGTCGTGTATTTAAGATGTTATCTAATGTAATATTTGAATGCTCAGTACGATAAATTTTAGCATCAGGATTCAATTGATGCAGTAATGCTTCTAATTCTTTTAAATCTTCAACGTGTACAAGGTCACACTTGTTTAAAAGGATGACATTTGCAAATTCAATCTGATCGATCAATAAATCGATGACTTCACGTGTGTCAGTTTCGTCGTTCGCCATTTTACGATCTATTAAAGAATCACCAGATGCATAATCGTCCCAGAATCGATTGGCATCTACAACGGTTACCATCGTATCTAAAATTGTATTATCAGCTAGATTTATATTGAGCACTTCATCATTTAAAGTTAATGTTTGTGCAACAGGTACAGGTTCTGAAATACCTGTAGATTCAATAACAATATAGTCTAACTGATTGTTTTTAACTAATTTATCAATTTCGATTAATAAATCTTCTCTTAATGTGCAGCATATACAACCGTTTTGAAGTTGTATCATTTTTTCGTCTGTACGTGACATGTGTACTAAGTCAGCATCGACATTCACTTCACTCATATCATTAACAATTACACCGATTTTTTTATTTTCATTATTGGTAAGGATATGATTGAGCAACGTCGTTTTACCACTACCTAAGAAACCACTTAATACTGTAATAGGTACTTTCAAAATCTTGCCTCCAATTCGTAATCTTTACGATTTATAATGATACGCCTTGAATGAATTTTTGTAAAGCTTTTTTATTAAATTTTTCTTAATACTTTTTCTTCTATATAATGGAGATATTACTTGCTATAATAAAATGTATTTATATAGACCTTTATATTGGATTAAAATGACTTAGGGTTAAAAAATAAAAAATTAGTGATTGATTTCTTATTAAATAAGGTTTAGAATGTTAAAGCGTAATGATTACGAAATAGGAGATGAACGTATGAAGAAGTTATTTTCATTATTATTAATTGCAACATTAGTATTGATGGCTGCATGTGGTAATAAAAGTAGTGAGAAAGAGTCTGGCGATAAACTACAGGTTTATACTACTGTCTTTCCATTTAAAAGCATGATAGAACAAATTGGTGGTGATCATGTCACTGTATCGAGTATCTATCCAAATGGTATCGATATACATACATATGAACCAACACAAAAAGATACGATGCGTATTGCAAAAAGTGACCTTTTCTTTTATTCAGGTGATGAATTAGATCAGGTGAGTGCTAAAATAGCGAAAGTTATTAACAAAAAGGATAAGACAGTTCAACTTGCAAAAGATATCGATGAGCATGATTTATTAGCGGGAGAGGAACATGATCATGATCATGAAGCGGACCATGAGCATGACCATGGCGCACATGACCCACATGTTTGGCTTGATCCAGAAATGAATAAATCATTTGCAAAAGTTATTAAAGATGAATTAGTTAAAAAGGATAAAGAGCATGAAAAAGAATACACAAAAAACTATGAAAAACTTGTAAAAGATATCGATGAAATAGATAAACAGCTAAAAACAATTACAAAAACTAAAAAGCAGGATACAGTTTTTATTTCACATGATTCAATAGGCTATCTTGCTAAACGTTACGGCTTTAAACAGGAAGGGGTTTCAGGTATGAATAATGAAGAACCTTCTCAAAGTGATATTATTAACATGATTAATCATATTAATAAATCAAAAGCAACAGTAATCCTATATGAACAAAATATATCTACAAAAACAGTTGATATTATTAAAGATAAAACGAATGCTACTGCTGTGCCATTCCACAATATGGCTGTGTTAACAGATAAGGATAAAAAAGATGTAACATATCAGGATCTCATGAAAACAAATATTGATTCATTAGATAAAGCACTTAACAATAAATAAAGGTTTTATAAAGTAAATTAATCTTTGAAATTTGGGTTCGGTATAGCCGGACTCAAATTTTTTATTTTACATGCATAGTATGGTATGCTATATTATAAATCGTAATAATTACGATTTAGGAGATTTAAATGATGAAGTTGACAAGGAAAAACTAATCCAGGTCTTAAGAACACTTCAACCCACAGCGCGCTTTATTGAAACAAGTCATTCACAAGTAGATCCGAGCGAGATACTTAATACCAATTTATTTGATTTTGAAACGGCTGCTAATTCTGCAGGATGGATTAAAGAACTTACAGAAGGTGGACATCATACGCATACACCAGAAACAGAGGAGTATGGTATAAGTTCATTTGTTTATCATAGAACATTACCTTTTCATCCGAAACGTTTTTATGATTGGTCACGATCAATGGATGTATCAATTGTCAGAGCAAAAGGAATAGCTTGGCTCGCAAATTATAATACTGTCGCATGTTTATTCTCACAAGCAGGGCCGTCAGTAGAAATTAATCCAGTAACATTTTGGGTAGCTGCAATGCCAAAAGATGAACAAGATAGAATATTAAGTGAACGTCCTGAAGTATTACAGGACTGGGATTTGGAATATGGTGACAGACATACAAAAATTGTGATTATCGGGACAGATTTAGAACAAGAAAAAATAACAGCAGAACTTGATGCATGTTTATTAAAAATGAATGAAATTGATGAAGCGTGGGAAAGTTTTGCTGATCCTTATGGATGGCAAATCAGAAAAATATAAATTAAAGGAGAAATTATGGCTAAAAAATCAAAAATTGCAAAAGAAGCTAAAAGACAAGCATTAGTAGAACAATATAGAGAGAAAAGAGATGCATTAAAAGCAGCAGGAGATTACGAAGGTCTTCAAAAATTACCAAGGGACTCAGCACCTTCAAGACTTACTACACGTTGCCAAGTAACTGGAAGACCGAGAAGTGTTTATCGTAAATTCGGATTGTCTAGAATAGCTTTTCGAGAACTGGCACATAAAGGACAAATTCCAGGTGTAAAAAAAGCGAGCTGGTAATCAATATAAAACAAGAACAAAGACGAATGAGTTAATTTAATTCATTCGTCTTTTCATTGTATATCACTTTACTTTTATTCTAAACAGTAGTAAAGTTTCCATTGGATAAATGATAATAATAAAATTTTATTAATGAAAAATTCTATATTATTCATAAAATATAACAAATGATTAGAGGTTTTAAATATGCAGGATGTATTTGATTATGAAGATATTCAACTGATACCTAATAAATGTATCGTAAAAAGTCGTTCTGAATGTGATACATCAATTCAGTTTGGTCCATTACGTTTTCGAATTCCAGTTGTACCGGCAAATATGCAGACAGTTATCAATGAAGAACTTGCTGAGATGTTTGCTCAAAATGGCTATTTTTATATTATGCATCGATTTGATGAGGCAGCAAGATTACCATTTATCAAGAATATGCACGAAAAAGGTTTATATGCATCGATTTCAGTAGGTGTAAAATCATCCGAATATGATTTTATTCAAACGCTGGCCAATGAAAATATTGTACCTGAATATATCACAATTGATATTGCACATGGCCATTCTGATCAGGTCATTGAAATGATTCATCATATTAAAAAGTTGATACCGGAAACATTCCTGATAGCAGGTAACGTTGGTACACCAGAAGCGGTTCGTGAACTTGAAAATGCAGGAGCAGATGCTACTAAAGTTGGTATCGGACCAGGTCGGGTGTGCATTACAAAGATAAAAACTGGCTTCGGAACAGGTGGATGGCAACTTGCAGCATTAAGATTATGTTCAAAAGCTGCGCGTAAACCATTAATTGCCGATGGTGGCATTCGTACGCATGGCGACATCGCTAAATCCATTCGTTTTGGTGCTTCTATGGTGATGATTGGATCATTACTTGCGGCGCATGAAGAATCACCAGGAGAAACGATTGAAAAAGATGGTAAACACTATAAAGAATATTTTGGTAGTGCATCAGAATTTCAAAAGGGCATACGTAAAAATGTCGAAGGTAAAAAGCTATTCGTTGAACATAAAGGTTCCTTAAAAGAGAAACTCATAGAAATGGAACAGGATATACAATCATCAATTTCATACGCAGGTGGAAAAGACCTTAAAGCAATAACAACGGTAGATTATGTTATTGTGAGAAACTCTATATTTAATGGAGATACTGATTATTAAGCAATTCGTACAGAAAAAGAATTAAATTTGATATAATTAAAAACATACACGCTGTGTATGTTTTTAATTTATAGAGGTGTAACATGAAGCAAATATTGTCATTATGCCTAGTAATAATATTTATACTTATTTTTCCGATTAGTTTTCTTCAATTATCCGATAATATTATTTTGAATATAAAGTCTGAACTACGTGAAATGATTAAAGAAAATCATTTACTGACTGAAAAGCCGGAAAAAGCAAAAAATATAAATGTCGGAAAAATTAAAATGGGGATGACCCAATCACAAGTCAATCATATTTTAGGTAAACCGCATGAACAATTGTTAAATGAATACCAACAGTACTGGACGGTCTATCATAGAGATTATGATGACTTTATGCTGGTTATGTATTTAAATGGCAAGGTGAGTGGTGTCTATTCCAATCAGAATATGATCGTTACTGATAATGGTATAAAGTATGGTTTGACACGCGAAAATGTTGAGAAAAAACTAGGTCAGCCGTTGGAAGTTTTTCAAGGTAAAGATTATCAACTTGCTTTAGACAATAAAGAAAGTGCGATTTATCAGTATGGACAGTACTTTGTTACAATTTATTATGATAAGTATCGTAATAATACAGTAAGTGGAATAAAAATTATTAATAAGTCAATTGATCAGTTGAAGCAAAATTATTATGCTTATCCAAATGATAATTTAGAGAAAGATTATGCAAGGTTACACTTTGAGTTAACAAATGCAACAAGAAAAATGTTTGGTAAGCAAATACTAAATGTACATCCAGAAATTGCAAAAGTTGCATCTGCACACGCAAAAGATATGGCTGAACATCATTATTTCAGTCATACAAATAAACAGAATGAAACACCATTTGACCGTATTAAAAAAGCAAATTTAAATTATAGTGTCGCTGGTGAAAATATCGCTTACGGTCAAGTATCACCCATCGAAGCGCATCATGGATTGATGAATAGTTTAGGCCATAGAAAAAATATTCTGAAACAGAATTATTTGAGTTTAGGCGTAGGAATAGCATTCAATGACAACAATCAGCCATATTATGCTGAAAACTATATTACGCAATATAAATAAAAAAATTTATTATCAAAAGGAGTTTCAAATGAAAGAAAAAATATCTGCTTCATTATTGATAACAACTGAAGACAAAATATTAGTACAGGATTTCGGAAATAAACAAATGAAATTACCAAGTGTCGTAAAATCAGGTCAATCAACAATTAAAGATACTGCAGAACAATTTGCACGTAAATTAAATCACGATATTAAAGTTGGGGGTATATTGTTTGTCGTTGAAGAGAAAAAAGAATTCAAGACATGGTTATCGAAAACGATGGCCAATGATACTGCATTTGTGTTTAACGCTAAAAATAAACAAGAATTTAGAGTTCGTGCACCATATGCCTGGTTAGACTTTGACTATCTAGATCAGCTTGATATCGCAGATGAGTTAAAACATTTAATTGTTTCGAACCAAGTGATAAAATCAAGTGTACCACTTATTAATTTACACAAATAAAAAGAGCAGAGGGAGAATAAATGAAATCATACTGGATTAATTTACCTGTTGCAGATGTGAAAGCATCAACTGAATTTTTTAGAAATATTGGTTTTGAGATTAATGAAGAGCGTTCAAATGATGATACATTAGCTGGAATAATGGTAGGGAAACAAGTAATTTGTTTATTTAGAAAAGATGTTCTGGAAGGCTTTATGGGACGTGAAAGTAGAAGGAGATCTGATTATCCTGAAACGATTATTTCTTTTGATATGGAGAGTGATGAAGCAGTTGATGAATTGGCAAGATTAATAGAACAAAATGGTGGGAAAGTATTGAGTCCTCCAGGTAAGAAAAATGGTTATTATGGTATAATGTTTTCAGATTTAGATGATCATTTATTCAATGTTATCGTAATGTAGGAATAAAGGCAGGAATTATTATGTATCGTTTTATTGTAATATTATTATTATTAATGAGTTCACTTTTATTGATATTTACACCATTTATTCATGGAAGAGGTCAAATTAATTTATATGTACAGATGCTTTTGTATGTAACGACCTTACTTGGTTTATATATGAGTGCTTTATTTGGTAATGTAAGTCATAGAAAGTTATTTGTTGGATTAAATCTTATCATTGTGATATTAATTATTTCAATGCATACATTCAACTTCTGGATAGGAAAATAAAAACCAGGAGCTTATCATATTAGGATAAGTTCCTGGTTTTTTATTAATGTGCTAACATTTCTTCTTTTACTTCTTCACCTTTTAAATCACTTGGATAATATGTTGGCCAATTATCCATTTCTTTGAGTAACTGTGCACGATCATTACCCATATATATATGGTAGTGTAATGCTTTTTCAGGTGCGATAATATGGTCGCTAAATTGTATAAACTTTGGTGCAGCATCATCACCGCTCACTTTTTTAAAGATAAATCGTACACCACGGTTGCCTGCTTCATATGTTAATATTTCTTTACCATCATATGTATATTCACCTGTCGATTTTTCTTTTCCTTTATAAAAAGATATTGATTTTTCACGGATATTAATTCGATTTACATCAGTCTTATAGCCTGTTGTATAATATGCTTTATATGCCTTAGCAGATTTTGAATCATCTTCTTCTGCTTTATGCTCAAATACATCATCTAGCGTTCCATCTTTTAAATAAGGATATACGGATTGCCAATCGCCTTCCCAATCTGTTAATGGACGATCTTTAACTTGTTCATCTTTAAAAATACCTTTATAAATATTTTCTTCTTCTTTCGTCATTGCATGACCACCATGTGAATGACCATGATCGTGAACATGTTCGCTTTGTTCTTGTTCATGGTCATGTGCATGCTCTTTAGAAGTCGTTTTCTCATGCGTTGCGTTAGAATTTGTCTCAGTCTTATGTGTTTGTTCTTTTTCATTTTCAGTGTTAACATCCTGACAGCCCACTAATAATATTCCTAATGATAAGATGCCTAAACCTGTTAATATACTTTGTTTCATAATAATTCTCCTTTTTCGTAATCATTACGATTCAATACTAAAGCAATACAATATAAATGTAAATAGGAATTATTACTATTTAAACAAAAAGTTAAATAAATTAAAAAAAGATGGTATGATGAACATCATATAATATAGAAAAGTAGGGTTGAAATGTCTAACTATCATATCAAGATACTCGTTTTGTTTATTTATGCATTCATATTATTCATATGTCGTTATGGCTTAATGATCATTGATGATAAAATAACGATATTATTGCTCGTATTAGGATTTGGGACTGTGGCGTTATTAAATAAGAGGGAATAAGTAGCAAATATTAAAATGAATAAGCAGAGAAAGAGCTTAAGACAAATGTGCGAATACACATTGTCTTAAGCTTTGTTTAATTTAATAAATTTTTAATTAGTAACGATCGATAACATCAACGTCTTTTGGCATAAAGAGTGCAAGAATAAGATAGATTGTAAATGTTGGGATATGTACAGTTAAGAATGAAACAAGAATAAAGATAACACGGAGTAGTGTTGAATCCATGTTTAAATATTCAGCAAAACCGCCTAATACACCAGCCAAATATCTATCAGTTGTAGAACGTGCTAATTTTCTATGCATGTCATTCGCCTCCTTAACTATATTATATCAAGGAAAAGGAAAGTTATAAAATTTCTGAAGTGGAAAAAGTGAAATATTTGTATGTTCTCATGAATTATTGTAAAATATTAGTAGTTAATTTAATATAAATTGTTACTTCCTGTATTAAAAACAAATACATCGATGTTTGATTCATTTCTTTTTGGGTATATTTTATAAGTAAGCCTTTTATAATGAATATACATTATAAGAATGAGATAAGGGGATAGTACGATGGAAACAAAATCAAAAGAACATAAAGACATATTAGAACAAGTAAAAGAAATCATTGGACGTAAATAATCGTAATAGTAAAATAATTATTATCTAAATGTAAAATAATATAAACGAAAATAAGAGCGAATGACATTAGTCATGCGCTCTTATTTTTAAAATTCTCTAAACAACCCAACAACTTTGCCTAAAACAGTTACAGAATCTAAATAGATTGGATCCATTGAACTATTTTCTGGTTGTAATCGATAACGATTATTTTCTTTATAGAATCTTTTGACAGTTGCTTCGTCTTCTTCAGTCATAGCAACGATAATATCCCCATTCTCTGCAATAGACTGTCTTCTAACAATCACTTTATCTTTATCAAATATACCAGCTTCTATCATACTTTCACCAACAACATCTAAAATAAAGATGTCACTATTATGACTACTTGTAAAGTGAGCAGGTAATGGAAAGTATTCTTCAACATTCTCAATCGCAGTAATAGGGACCCCTGCTGTTACTTTACCGATAACCGGAACGTGAATGGTTTCTGAATAATCAGTAGGTGTTTCATCCTGTACTATTTCTATCGCTCGTGGCTTAGTTGGGTCTCTTTTAATATATCCTTTTTCTTCTAATCGAGATAAATGCCCATGAACTGTCGAAGATGAAGCTAAACCAACCGCTTCTCCGATCTCTCGAACACTAGGTGGGTATCCTTTAGTTGATACAACATGTTTTAAATATTCATATATTTCTTCTTGCCTTTTAGTTAGTTCTCTCATTTATAAACACTCCTTAGCATTGGTGTTATTTGTATTATAGCATATACGTTCGCATGTAACAAACATTTGTTCGTGTTTTTATTGACACAGAACAAACGTTCTGTTAAAGTATAAATACAAACAAATGTTCTAGGAGGAATTAACTATGACAGTTACTATTTCAAAGGAATTTATGATGTATTTTCTATTATTTATTGTAATTACAGTCTTCGGCCTTTTATATATGACGCAATCTCAATATATTTATGAACAAACTTCACCAGGCATTACAGAACAAGTAAGCGAACAAAATGATGTTCGTAATGATAAAGAACAAACGATACATGATCCAGTGCAAAATGGAGAGGTTTTAGGTGTTGTAAATTAAACGTCCATATAATTTTTTACTTAAGCGAGTGTGACCAGTTGGTTTCACGCGCTTTTTTTGGTATCTTTAAATGGAAAGGAATGAGGGTATGTTAGAACAAGAAAAAATGAATAGAATAAATGAATTAGCACAAAAAAAGAAAACTGAAGGATTAACTGAAGAAGAAGGTAGAGAGCAAACGTTATTACGTAAAGAATATCTTCAGACTTTCAGAAATAGCTTTCAAAAAACAATAGAGAACGCAAAGGTAATCGATCCTGAAGGCAATGATGTTACGCCTGAGAAAGTGAAAGAAATTCAAAGAAACAATAATTTAAGAGAATAATAAATAGTTTATTAATGAGTAATTAATATACTAGATAATTATGTATTAGTTTAGTTGAATAATTTAAAATATATTATAAAGGAGAAATAAATATGTTTACAAAAGAAGATCAACTTGCAATTGACACGATCAGAGCATTAAGTATCGATCAGATTGAGGCTGCAAATTCTGGTCATCCGGGTTTACCGATGGGTGCTGCACCATTTGCTTATACATTATGGACGCGTCACCTGAACTTTAATCCTAGCTCAATGAATTTCTTCAATCGAGATAGATTTATTCTTTCTGCTGGTCACGGATCGGCATTATTATATTCTTTATTACATGTTTCTGGTGGATTAGCACTAGAGGAACTGAAAAACTTTAGACAATGGGATTCTAAAACACCAGGACATCCGGAATTTCGTCATACTGAAGGTGTGGAAATTACAACTGGACCATTGGGTCAAGGATTTGCGATGAGTGTTGGATTTGCGATGGCTGAGAAGCATTTAGCTGCTACGTATAACAAAGATATAGATATTGTAGATCATTATACGTATGCACTTGTTTCAGACGGAGATTTAATGGAAGGTATATCTCATGAAGCTGCAAGTTTAGCAGGTCATCTTAAATTAAATAAACTGATTGCTTTATACGATTCAAATGATATTTCTTTAGATGGAGATCTTGACAAAGCATTCTCTGAGGATGTAAAAGGTCGCTTTGAAGCTTATGGCTGGGAGCATATCTTAGTTGAAGACGGTAATGACTGTGATGCGATTGATAAAGCGATTACGCAGGCAAAATCTTCAGACAAGCCTTCAATTATTGAAGTTAAGACAATCATCGGGTATGGTTCACCAAACCGTCAAGGAACAAATGGTGTGCATGGTGCGCCACTTGGTAATGAAGAGAGAATTTTAGCATTTGAAACATATGGATTAGATGCAAACTTAAAATTTGAAGTACCACAATCTGTATATGACATCTTTAATGAAACGATGTTAAAACGTGCAAATGAAGCAGAAGAAACATGGAATAATAAATTTGCAGAATATAAAGAAAAGCAACCAGAACTTGCAGCTCAATTTGAATTAGCGATTAAAGGTGAACTTCCAGAAGGTTATGATACTGAATTACCAAAATATGAAGTAGGTAAATCTGCTGCTACAAGAAGTACATCTGGAGACATGATTCAGGCAATCGCTAAAACAGTACCATCATTCTTTGGTGGGTCTGCAGACTTAGCATCATCAAATAAATCAAATGTTAAAGATACTGCTGATTTCTCAGCTGAATCTCCTGAAGGTAAAAATATCTGGTTCGGTGTCAGAGAATTTGCGATGGGAGCTGCATTAAATGGGATGGCTGCTCACGGTGGTTTAAAAGTATACGGGGCGACATTCTTCGTATTTAGTGACTATTTAAAACCTGCTGTAAGATTATCAGCGCTCATGGGACTACCTGTAACATACGTATTTACGCATGATTCAATTGCAGTTGGTGAAGATGGACCAACACATGAGCCGATTGAACAATTAGCAGGATTACGTGCAATACCTAATCTGAATGTGATTCGTCCGGCAGATGGTAATGAATCTCGCATTGCATGGAAGATTGCTTTGGAATCAAAAGATGTACCTACAGCATTAGTATTAACACGTCAGAACTTAGACGTTACTGATGTTTCTGAAGATGATTTAGAAGAGGGTGTACGAAAAGGTGCTTATGTCGTATATCAATCTGAAACACCTGAGTATTTACTGATCGCTACTGGATCAGAAGTTGGTCTTGCAGTTGAAGCAGCAAAAGCTTTAGAAGCACAAGGTAAAGGGGTACAAGTTGTTTCAGTACCGAATACACGTGTATTTGATTTACAGGATGATAATTATAAAGAACAAGTGATGCCAAGAGATTTAACGAAACGTGTTGCAATTGAAATGGCTGCCACTGCTACATGGTTCAAATATGTTGGCTTAGATGGTAAAGTGATAGGTATTGATACATTTGGTGCAAGTGCCCCAGGCGAATTAGTTATGGAGAAATTTGGATTTACAGTAGACAATATTGTTAGAGAAATTTTAGACTTATAATATTAATGATCGTTGTTAAAGAAGACTGACTCAGTTCAGTCTTCTTTATTCATGATAAATAACTATTGAAAATTAGACTTTAATCTAGTAAACTTTTAAAAGAATGAGAAAGTGGGTGAAGTGAATGGATACTTGGATTTGGATATTATTAATTATTTTAGCATTAGCAGCAGGTGCAGCTGGTGGTTTCTTCTTAGCACGTAAATACATGATGGATTACTTAAAGAAAAATCCACCAATCAATGAAGAAATGTTACGCATGATGATGATGCAAATGGGTCAAAAACCTTCACAAAAGAAAATTAACCAAATGATGCAAATGATGAACCGCAATATGAATCAAAATTTAAAATAGTAAGACAGTAATTTATTTTACAAAAAAAGCATGAGGAATTTCCTCATGCTTTTTATTATTGACCTGGCATCGGCTCGATAAATCCATCATTAGATGAAGGTGGCTCAGGTGTTGCCGGTTGTGTTGTAGCCGGTTGAGTCGTCGTCGGTTGTGTTGGTCTTGGTGTTGTCGTTGGTGTTGTTGGACGTGTTGTCGTTGGTGCTGTCGTTGTCGGTGTCGTTGGTCGTACAGTCACTGTCGGTGTTGATGGTCTTGTCGTTGGTGATTGTGTTGCAGGACGTGTCACAGCAGGTTGAGACGTACTTGATGCTGGTCTTGATGTAGAAGTATTTGAACTGGTATTACTGTTAGATGTGTTACTAGATGAATTGCTTGATGATGTTGAACGACTTGATGCAGTTGATTTTTTCTTTGATGACGTTTTAGTAGACTCTTTTTTAGAATCGCTTTTACTTTCAGAAGTAGATTTTTCAGTTGTATCATTACTTTCTGATTGTGTTTCTTTATCTGTATCATTGGAAGCAATTTCTTTATTATCTGCTTCTTCAATATCATTTTTACTGTTTTTCTTTTTATTTTTACCGCGTTCTTTTGCAGCTTTGATTTTTTCAAGTGCAGCTTTAGATTTATTTTTGTCTGTTACCTTTTTATCTTCGTCAGTTGATTCTTTATTTTTCGTTTCAAATGCAACTTTTGCTTTATTGACTTCTGATTCATCACGTGCATCTTTTCCACACGCTGCTAACAAGGATACCGATAAAAGTGAAGTCATCGATAATAAGAGATATTTATTTTTCATAGCAAGTCCTCCTGTTAATGTAAATATAGCATTTTTTTCTTAATTTGAACATGATAATCTTCTGATTGTTTAATGTATTTGGTGTGATAAATATTAATGAAATAGACTCAAGATTCTATGAATGTCACATTTCGTTCAAAATCTTAGCATTAAGATGCGCAAATATTTGATAAAATGATTGAGAATGGAGGTTGATTATGGGAGATATTACGATAGCCGTTGCTTTCGGCGCTGGTATACTTAGTTTTATTTCACCGTGTGTTCTGCCGATTTATCCTGCATTTTTATCTTATATTACTGGTGTAAGTTATAATGATCTAAAAGATAATAAAATGGATAAAAAAGCCTTATTACACACTGTATTCTTTTTAATTGGTTTTTCTATTGTCTATATTTCGTTAGGCGTGGGATTAGGTTTTGTTTCAGATTTTCTACAGTCGTATGATAATACGATTCGTATGGTTGGAGGACTACTATGTATAATATTTGGTTTAGTGGTACTAGGCATCTTCAACCCACAGTTTTTAATGAAAGATCGTAAATTTGAATTTAAGAATAGACCGACCGGCTTTATCGGAACGTTACTGATAGGCATTGCATTTGCGGCAGGCTGGACTCCATGTATGGGTCCGATTATCGGAACTATTTTTTCTATGGCAGCTGTTAATCAATCGTTAGCGCTGATCTATATGATTGCCTATGTTCTTGGATTTTGTATTCCATTTTTCTTATTGACATTCTTTATCACAAAAATTAATATATTAAAGAAATATAGTCAGATAATCACTAAAATTGGTGGAGTAATGATGATTATTATGGGATTGTTATTATTCTTTGATAAGTTAACAGCAATCACCCAATTTTTTAGTTAGAAAGAAGGATGGATATGTATTTTGTGATATCGATGCTCGTAGCATTATTTATGGGTACGGCAGTTATTATAGTTAGAATGAAGGCTCAAAATTATCCCACAAATGTTAAGAAAATTATTCTTCCACCGTTTTTTATGTCTACGGGAGCGTTGATGTATGTAGTACCTTACTTTCGATTGACACCGATGGAAATATTAGAAGCGGTTGTCGTCGGAATGTTCTTTTCGATTTTCTTAATCTATACTTCTAACTTTGTTGTTAAAGATAACTTAATTTATATGAAACGATCGAAGTTATTTCCGCTCATTTTAATTTCTTTACTGATTATTCGTAGTGTGATGAAATTTTACTTAAGTAGTACGATTCATCCAGGTGAATTAGCTGGTATGTTCTTCTTACTGGCATTCAGTATGATTGTGCCATGGCGTATTGCGATGTATATTAAATATAAGAAGTTAGAGCGCACTTTAATTAAAGATTGACATAAAAATAAGCCGGGTAGTGAATGATCACTGCTCGGCTTATTTTTGTTTTTCAGTTTTCACTATTTCTGAATGATCAAATATAGAGAATTTTTGTTTCTCATCATCCGCATACTTAAAGTAATCTTCGTAGGGCGAATAATCAATTCCTAATTGATTGAGTTTCTTTTTCATAAAAGGGTGATCACGTTTTGGTGTAGCGATGATGTATCCGCGTAATATATGATCAAGTTCTATACTTTCGGCTTGTTCGTCTAACGCAATTTTTGAGATACGTCCTGCGATACGTTCTTTTGCAACATCACGAAATAGTTCCGGTACAGGAGAAACCAGTTCATTGAGTAAACTTTTAGCATCATCTCCCCAGAGTGGTAAAGCTTTATTAATGTAATAATCCTGCCAGTCAAGCTCACTTTTACCATCTTCTTTTGGCATACGCTTTAAAAATTTACGGAACATAAAGAAACCACCGATTGCCAGCATAGAAATAAAGAATACTGTCCATAAGAAAATAAATATCATAAACCAGTCGTTCATGTCGTTCACCTCTAAACACATTATATAGAACTAAAAAATATGTGTCTATCTAATAATCTTTATTCGATATATAAAGTGTAAAGGAGGTGAGAACATGTTAAAAGAAGTTGTATTAAATCTTATGTATGTTACAGGTGTAAAAGAAGATGGTAAAGAAGTATTTAAGACAAGACGTTTTAATCAAGTGCGTATGGATTTGCTTGATAGTGATTTACAAAACTTTGCAACATTAATGTCTGAATTGACTGGTGAAGATTATGTAAAGATTGATAAAGTTGAAACGAAAGCAGTGATTTAATTATTAGCGGGAGGAATAAATGATGAAAAGCTTACAAATGAACTTTTTAACGGATACTGGAAAAAACTACACATTTACAGTGAATCAGCCGAAACAGGATTTGACACGTGAAACGGTATTATCTGTAATGGAGAGCATCGTCAATAGTAAATATTTTATTACGACAGCAGGTGTTCCAGTATCGATAAAATCAGCAAAATTAGTCGATAAAGTTGAAACGATTCTTTTTGATTTAGAGGAAAAGTAATAATAACATATTAATAAATGCATACTTGTTGAATATACCATCGGCACATCCCTATATCAGGGATGTGTTTTTTTGTATAATAAATGCTGAGGTGAAAAAGTATGAAGATAATGCATATCGCAGATTTACATATTGGACGAACAATCAATCAGTTTTCTTTACTAAATGATCAGCAGATGATTTTAAATCAGCTCATAGAACGAATTGATGAAGAGAGCATAGATGTACTTGTCATAGCAGGTGATATATATGATCGTTCAATACCATCAAAGGAAGCAATGCAGGTATATGAGTCATTTTTACTATCAGTAAATGTAGATAGAAAAATTCCGGTGCTCGCTGTAAGCGGAAATCACGATGGTGCTGAACGTTTAGGTCATGCAAGAAATTATTTTAAGCAGTTCCAATATTATCTTTCAACTACGATTGAAGATAGTTTAACACCTATAATCATTGATGGTGTTCATTTCTACTTAGTCCCTTATATTGATCCGGCATATGCCCGTCAGTATTTCAATGATGAATCGATAAGAACGCATCAGGATACATATCAGAAGATAATATCAAACATAGAAAACAATATGGATAAAAATAAGAAAAACATATTGATCAGTCATCTATTTGTTGCTGGTGGTGCGGTAACAGAATCTGAAAGAGAACTCGTTATCGGGACTGTCGAGCATGTGAATAAATCATTATTTGATGAATTTGACTATACGCTGCTCGGTCATCTGCATACACCAGACGCAATAAAAGATGAGAAAGTTTTTTATAGTGGGAGTTTAATGCGTTATTCTTTCTCTGAAATTGGCCAACGTAAGGGTTATAGAATATTTGATTTAAATGAAAATGTAGTAAATTTTAAACCTCTAAAATATGAAAGAGATTTAGAGGTTGCACAAGGAACGTTTAATGAGGCGATGCATTTACAGCTTAAGTGTAATCAGCATGCATATTTAAGGCTTGAACTTAGTGAGATGGAAGCGGTTAATGAACCGATGGCTAAATTAAAACAAATTTATCCGAATTTACTCGAATTAAAACCGATATTGAAAGCAAATAATACATTTACGATGAGTAAGGATGTTACAAGTCTAAATACAATGGATCTCATAGCGACATTCTATCAAGAAATGACGGAAGAAACGTTAAATGATCAACAAATTGATACGCTTCATTCATTACTGACAGCAGGAGGTGATTCAGATGAGACCTAATACATTAACGTTAAAAGCATTTGGTCCTTTTAAGGAAGAAACAATCGATTTTAAAAGCCTTCAAAATCATCAGCTGTTTCTAATCAGTGGTAAGACCGGTGCAGGAAAAACGACGATATTTGATGGGATGATGTACGCATTATTTGGTGTCGCGTCGACGAGTGATCGTGAGGAATCAAATTTAAGAAATATAAATGCACAGGATGATGAACCCACAGAAGTTATCTATAACTTTTATATGCAGGGCAAACAATATGAAATTTACAGAGACATACCCTTTATAAAAAATGGTAATAAGACGAAGAAACCAACTCAGCTCAATGTTTATGAAATCGATGCAAACGAGAAACGATTGCTAGCATCTGGACTGACTGCTGGAAAAGAAAAGATAAAAGATATTATAAAGCTGGATGCCCATCAATTTAGAAAAATTTTTATATTACCACAAGGTGAATTTAAATCATTACTTGTCTCGGGATCAAAAGAAAAGTCAGATATATTACGTACACTTTTCGATACGACGAACATTCAAAAGTTGTCTGCACAACTGCGAGAAAAAGTTCAGCAGGATCAAAAAGAAATGCTGGCATTAGAATCTGAAATAGGTGTCCAGTTTGCCATGTTCAATGGACTAATCGATCAAAATGGGGCAAAAACTTATACCGATAAACGTGATGCAATTCAATCTGCTTTATTAACGATGAATGATGAAATTAAAAAGTCTAAAGAAACGCTTGAAATTAAACGTAATTTGTTAAAGGAAAAAGAGAAAGAAGTAAGTGACGCAGAAATTTTAAATGATAGTATCATACAATTAAAGGAACATGAAGCGGAACGTATTCGTTTAATGGAAAACGAAAAAAATATTAATGACAAGCAAAATGATTTAAAATACCTTATTCAGTTTGATCATTATAAGATGATTGAAAATGATTTATTTTCTCATATTAAGAAAAGAGAAATAGTAGAACAAAACATAAAGCGCCTTAACATTCAATTTCAGGAAATAGAAAAAAGGTTGAAAGTATTACGTAAGCAACAAGAAACATTTCAACAAAGTTATGAAGATATCACTGAAAAGAAAAAATATGTTGTTCAAAATGAGAGTTATACACATTCAAAATATAAAAATTTACAGCAAGATATTCGTAAAAGTAAAGAAAAAATAACCACTTTAACAAATAAGATTGAATCAATACAAGAAAAAGTAAATGATGCGCAAAACTATGAAAGAGAAAAACAGTTGATACAAACGCAAGTACTTGAAAATGATTCAAAAATTACCACACTGGACAATACAATCACAAAAGTTAAGATGCAGATTGCTACATTATCAAAAATTATACAACAATTAGACCGTTTGCTATCAACTAAGGAATCCTATCAAAATATCGATGAATCAATAAAATCATTAAAAAGTAAATTAAATGATTTACAAAGTAGTGAGAAAGTACAGGATGTTGAACAAATAGAAAACATCAAATCTCAATTAAATGTTGGGGATAAATGTCCGGTTTGTGCGAATGTTATTCACAATCTAGATGATACATCACATATAGAAGCACATAAATACCAAATAGAACTAGAACAAATGAAACAACGTCAGCAAAAATTGAGTACTTCTATTGAAATTTACATAAATGAACTTGAAAAAATTCCATCAATTACTCATATTCATGATGAAGATAAATCGAAATTTAATACAATCGAAATTGGTGCATTAAATGAATGGATTGATAATATAACAATCGAAAATATAGGTAATGCAGTGTATTTGGCATTACAGGAACAGGTACAAGCTAATATTAAGGTACTTTCTCATGATATAAAACGTGCAGATAATGAACTTCTGGAACTAACAAATGTTAATTTAAAGTATCAAGAGCAATTACATACGCTTGACGCAGCACACGATGAAACAGTTCAATTTGTTGAATCACTTAAATCAATTCAAGAGGAAGTTACTGTGGTCGAGAAACAATATCACACAGACGCATCTGATTTTTCAAAGTTTCTGCAAGATACGAATACGGATAATCACGAGTCATTTATCAAACGATTCAATACCTATAAAAATGAAATCTCAACTTATGAATCGTCCTTTGAACAATGTAAAGATAATATCGCACAAGACGAAAAAGAAAAACTGGTTATTCATCAAAATGTTGAGAGTTTGAACAGACAAAAAGAAGAAATCGTTCAATCAATTCAACTTTACAATGAAAGAATAGAACAATATCAAATCCCTGAAGCAATTAAACTAAAGTATACTGATAAAAATATTAGTGTTATTATTGAACAATTTGAGAAAGAAATTAAAGCGTTCCATGATAAGCGACTTACACTATCCAATGAAATAGATCGATTCAATCAGATTATTGACAATCGTAAATCACCTAATCTGGATAATTTGCATCAGGAACTAGAAACAATGAGAGAAATGATAGATGAACTGGTTTCAAATGTTGGTTCTATGCAGGAGAAATATCAGAATTATACAAACCAGTTTATAAAGCTTGAAGATAGACTTACTTATTATGAATCAACAATGAAAGATGTAAGATCACTTGTATTATTGAGCGATGCTTTAAATGGAAATAATGCTCAGAAGATAGATATTGAAACTTATGTATTAATGTATTATCTGGAACAGACATTGCTATTAGCTAATAATCGACTAAGACAGATGACGGGTAATCGTTATGAGTTACGACGTCGTGCTGAAAAGCGAGGTGGTGGCAGACAAGGCCTTGTTATAGATGTATTTGATTATAATGCGAATAAAACGAGAAATATATCTTCATTGTCTGGAGGAGAGACGTTTATTGCCTCATTATGCCTAGCATTAGGCTTATCAGATTTTGTGATGCAAATTTCTGGGGGGATTCATCTGGAATCTGTGTTTATTGATGAAGGTTTTGGAACGTTGGATGATGAAACTTTAGAAGTAGCAGTTAACGCATTAATCGATCTGCAAACATCAGGTAAACTCGTTGGAATGATTAGTCATGTACAATTACTCAAAGAAAGAATACCAGCAATATTAAAGATTGAGTCGAACGGTTTTGATAGCAGTGCCACATTTATCATTCAATAATTTCAGGAATCTTAAAAATTGTAATAATTATGACAAAACTTTCGTTGTATTCATATACTCATTACACCTATTATTTGTTATATTAATGTTTGATAAATAGGAGGGAATTATGAAAAAATTACGAATTTTTACAATTATTTTAACTACTTTATTTATTTTTGCGGCTTGTAGTAATTCAAGAATAGTACCGAAGTCTTTATTTGGGAATACCATTACTGAATTTTCAGGGACAAATGAAGAAGGTAAAGCAATTTCTGAGAAAGATTTGAAAGGCAAAGTCTGGTTAGTAGATTTTATCTTTACTAACTGTAAAACTGTTTGTCCACCGATGACTTATAATATGAGTCAAGTTGCAGATGAACTGAAAAAAGAGGGTGTATCTCCTAAAGACTACGGAATTATTAGTTTTAGTGTGGATCCAAAGAAAGACACGCCTGAAAAATTGAAAAAATATATTAATCAGTATAATCCGCCAAAAGGTGTGTGGACAGCTGTTACTGATTATGATGAAAAGTTCATCCGACAGTTTGCAGAAGAGAATTTTAAAACGATTGTCGTTCCACCGACTGCTGACAATGATCAGGCGACACATGGTACATCGTTTTACTTAGTTGACCAAAATGGTGTAATTATGAAAGATTATGCAGGAAAAGATACTGGAGATAAAAAATTTCCGAAAGCAGAAATTGTTGAAGATGTGAAGACAATGATAAAAGAAGGACCTTATAAAAAGTAAAAAAGATAAGAAAAAGAGATTGCAATCGCAATCTCTTTTTAATATTATTTAGAACGCAATAAATCTCTAATTTCAGTTAATAATACAGTATTTTCTTCTACTGCTTCCTCAACTTCTTCAACATCGCTCTTACGTGTTAATTTATTGATTAATTTAACGAATAAGAAGATGGCTGCGGCAACGATTAAGAAATCAACGATAGATTGAATGAAGACACCATATTTAATACCTTTATAAGCCCAGTTTGATGCGAAATCAGTATCACCAAAGATAAGACCGATTATTGGCATAATAACATCTGCTACTAATGAAGATACGATTTTACCAAATGCTGCACCGATTACCACTGCAACTGCTAAATCAAGAACGTTTCCTTTAATAGCAAATTCTTTAAATTCTTTTATTAATGACATGTATAGTCACCTCCTATAATAATTCTATTTTACAATCAAAAATATAAAAAATCAATCTCTATTTATTTATTATATTAATTTTTATTAAATTTTTATCATTTTACAAATAA
This sequence comes from Macrococcus epidermidis, assembly GCF_024205965.1. Classification (NCBI taxonomy): domain Bacteria; kingdom Bacillati; phylum Bacillota; class Bacilli; order Caryophanales; family Staphylococcaceae; genus Macrococcus; species Macrococcus epidermidis. The sequence continues at coordinate 1,259,282 of NZ_CP073819.1, forward strand.
TATTTCTTTCAATTATAAATAATAAGTATATTTGAAATGAGGTGATGAGAAATAAAATTTTTAGATTATAAAGAAATAGCAATGAAAACGATTTAAATTTTTCATTTTGATATTTTCTTAATATTTATTTATTTGAAATTAACTTTTCTCTTTGTTATACTATAGACTGTTTTTAATAATTAGAGAGGAGTTTTTTAATGAAAGAAGGTAGAAAATTAACACCTGTATTTTTTATTGCACTATCTTTAGTGGCCGTTACAGTGATTTTAGGTATTACTATTCCAGAAGAATTTAGTAAAATAACAGGTAATATTAACCAATGGATTTCTAAATATTTTGGTTGGTATTATGTTATGGTGACTTCTATATTTGTCTTTACATGTTTATTCTTAATATTAAGTCCGATCGGTAAACTTAAATTAGGTAAACCAAAGGATAAACCTGAATTTAGTACAATCTCATGGTTTGCAATGTTATTTAGTGCAGGTATGGGGATCGGTTTAGTCTTTTATGGTGCATCAGAACCTTTAAGTCATTTTATTACCTCACCTGTTGCTGAACCAGAGACGGATGAAGCGATGAAAGATGCATTTCGTTATACATTTTTCCACTGGGGATTTCATGCGTGGGCAACATATGGCGTTGTAGCGCTTGGACTTGCATATGCACAATTTAGAAAAGGTGAACCAGGATTAATTTCAAGAACACTACGTCCTGTGTTAGGGAATAAGGTTGATGGATGGATTGGAACAATCATTGATGTACTTGCAGTATTTGCAACAGTAGTAGGGGTTGCAGTTTCACTTGGTATGGGTGCTCAGCAGATCAATGGTGGTTTGCATTATCTCTTTAATATTCCAAATACATTTAACGTGAAATTAATCATTGTTATTATCGTTACAATATTATTCTTGATAAGTGCGTGGAGTGGCTTATCAAAAGGTATCCAAATTTTAAGTAATGCAAATATTACGCTCGCAACATTATTATTATTTGCAGTATTATTTTTAGGTCCAACAGTATTAATTTTAAATATGTTTTCAACATCAATCGGTAATTTATTACAGAATTTCTTAAGTATGAGTTTTGATGTTGCGCCACTTGATAAAGATAAACATGACTGGATGAACAGCTGGACAATTTATTATTGGGGCTGGTGGATGAGCTGGAGCCCATTTGTTGGTATCTTTATCGCACGTGTTTCAAAAGGAAGAACGATTCGTGAATTTTTAATCGGTGTATTACTCGTTCCTACTATTATCAGTGCACTATGGTTTAGTGTGTTTGGTGTAACAGGTATTGAAGTATTCAAGGATGTTCCGAAAATTGGTGAAATGGTCGTTGAAACTCAATTGTTTGCAATCTTTGAACATTTGCCGATGGCGATGGGCTTATCATTGATAGCTTTATCATTGATTTGTACTTTCTTTATAACGTCAGCAGATTCTGCGACGTTTGTATTAGGTATGCAGTCTACAAACGGCTCTTTAGAACCAGCAAACTATATTAAAGTGATTTGGGGTGTTGCGCAATCTTTAATCGCGCTTGTGTTAATTTATGCAGGTGGACTTTCTGCATTGCAAAGCGCAGCGATCATTGCAGCTTTCCCATTCTCATTTGTATTAATGTTGATGTTAGTTTCTGTCTATAAAGACGGAAATAAAGAAAGAATGAGGCTTGGGTTAACGTTGAAACCTGATAAAAAGTTTAGAAATAAAACTTATGAGGTCAATCCTCAGAAAAATAAATAATAGTAAAGACAGTTCAGGTTATTTTACTTGAACTGTCTTTTTATCATAAGTAAAACTTATAAACTGGTATAGCTTATTTGGAATGTGATAATATTTACTTCTCATTCTATTTTGATTAAAATAGGGTTGTAAAGGCTTTAATAATCTTTAGGGGGAACGAATATGAATTCAAATTTACAACAAACTGCAAAACAGACATTTGAATTAAATGGTAAATCGTACACGTTTTATAGTTTAAAATCATTAGAATCATTAGGTTTAGGAGAAATTAAAAATTTACCTTATTCTATTCGTGTATTACTAGAATCAGTGTTACGCCAATATGATGGTCGTGTAATTAACGAGGATCATATTAAGCATTTAGTAAAATGGGGCAAAAAGAATGATCCAAACGCTGAAGTGCCGTTTAAACCATCACGTGTTATTTTACAGGACTTTACTGGTGTGCCTGCGGTCGTTGACTTAGCATCACTTCGTAAAGCAATGGATGACGTTGGTGGAGATGTTACGAAGATTAATCCGGAAGTACCTGTAGATTTAGTAATTGACCACTCTGTACAAGTGGATGCCTATGGTAATGAAACTGCATTAAAACGTAACATGGAGTTAGAATTTGCACGTAACAAAGAACGTTATCAATTCTTAAACTGGGCGACAAAAGCATTTGATAACTATCGTGCGGTTCCACCAGCAACAGGTATCGTACATCAAGTAAACTTAGAATATTTAGCGAACGTTGTTCACGTACGTGACGTAAATGGTGAACAAGTTACTTTCCCTGATACATTAGTAGGTACTGACTCACATACAACGATGATCAATGGTATCGGTGTACTTGGATGGGGTGTAGGTGGAATTGAAGCAGAAGCGGGTATGCTTGGTCAACCATCATATTTCCCTGTACCGGAAGTAATTGGTGTAAAACTGACGGGAGAACTTCCTGAAGGTGCAACTGCCACTGACTTAGCGTTACGTGTGACACAGGAATTACGTAAAAAAGGTGTTGTCGGTAAATTTGTTGAATTCTTCGGCCCAGGTGTAGTGAACTTACCACTTGCAGACCGTGCGACAATTGCTAATATGGCCCCTGAATATGGTGCTACGTGTGGTTTCTTCCCAGTTGATGAAGAAGCTTTAAATTATATGCGTTTAACAGGTCGTGATGAAGCACATATCCAGCTTGTAAAAGAATATTTAGTAAAGAATGACATGTTTTTTACAACAGATAAAGAAGATCCTACGTACACTGATACATTAAATTTAGATCTTTCAACTGTGGAAGCTTCATTATCAGGACCGAAACGTCCTCAAGATTTAATCAAACTTAGCGATATGAAAAAAGAATTTGTGAAATCCGTTACTGCTAAAGCGGGCAATCAAGGTCATGGATTAGATAAAGCTGAATTTGATAAAACTGCATCGGCTACACTTGCTGATGGTAAATCCATCACAATGAAAACGGGAGATATCGCAATTGCGGCGATTACATCTTGTACAAATACATCAAACCCTTACGTGATGTTAGGTGCTGGATTAGTTGCTAAAAAAGCAGTAGAAAAAGGATTACAAGTGCCTGCTTATGTGAAAACTTCATTAGCACCGGGTTCTAAAGTTGTTACAGGATATCTTGAAGATTCAGGATTACAAACGTATCTTAATCAATTAGGATTTAATACTGTCGGTTACGGATGTACGACATGTATCGGTAACTCAGGTCCGTTATTACCTGAAATTGAAGAAACAATTTCAAAAGAAGATTTATTAGTAACCTCTGTATTATCTGGTAACCGTAACTTTGAAGGTCGTATTCATCCATTAGTGAAAGCAAACTACCTTGCTTCACCGCAACTTGTTGTGGCATACGCGTTAGCTGGTACTGTTGACATCGATTTACAAAATGATCCGATCGGTAAAGGTCACGATGGTAAAGATGTATTCTTAAAAGATATCTGGCCAACGATTGATGAAGTTAAAAATGAAGTTAATGCTGTTGTAACACCAGAATTATTTAGAAAAGAATATGAAAATGTCTTTAATTCAAATGAAATGTGGAACCAAATTGAATCAACTGATCAACCTTTATATGATTTTGATCCGACATCGACATATATTCAAAATCCTACATTCTTCCAGGGATTATCTAAAGAACCAGGAAGTATTGCACCACTTAAAGATTTAGCGGTTATGGGTAAATTTGGTGACTCAGTTACAACTGACCATATTTCTCCGGCAGGTGCTATCGGTAAAGATACACCAGCAGGAAAATACTTAAGAGAAAATGACGTTGAAATCCGTGACTTTAACTCATATGGCTCTCGTCGTGGTAATCATGAAGTAATGATGCGTGGTACATTTGCAAATATCCGTATTAAAAACCAAATCGCACCAGGTACAGAAGGTGGATTTACAACGTATTGGCCAACGGGTGAAGTAATGCCGATTTTCGATGCTTGTATGAAATATCAGGCAGATGGTAAAGGATTAGTCGTGTTAGCTGGAAATGACTACGGTATGGGTTCTAGTCGTGACTGGGCTGCAAAAGGTACTAATCTTTTAGGCGTAAAAACAGTGATCGCTCAAAGTTACGAGCGTATTCACCGTTCTAACTTAGTGATGATGGGTGTATTACCTTTACAATTCTTAAAAGGTGATTCTGCAGATGCATTAGGGTTAGATGGTTCTGAAACATTCTCAGTTGAAATCAATGAAGGTATCAAACCACGTGATGAAGTGAAAGTTACTGCAGTGAAAACTGATGGAACTGTTGTTGAATTCAATGCTTTAGCACGATTTGACTCAGAAGTAGAATTAGATTACTACCGTCATGGTGGTATTCTACAAATGGTTTTAAGAGATAAGTTAACGCAATAAAAATAATTGACCTATGAATTAAAAATTCATAGGTCTTTTTTTAGTACCAAGTACTAAACATTTGGTACAATAGAGTTATCATTTATAAGAAGGTGGATAATTTGTATTATACAGAAAAAGAAATAGAAGTGCGTTATGCAGAAACAGACAAAATGGATGTCGTTTATCATGCAAATTATTTAATATGGTTTGAAGTTGCTCGAACAGATTTTATTGCAAAAGCTGGATTCAGCTATGCAGATATGGAAAAAGATGATCTAATTTCACCTGTATTAGATGTAAATGTAAAATATAAACGCTCAATTACTTATCCTGAAAAGATAACAATCAAAACATGGATACATGCTTATTCAAAGTTAAAAACTGTCTATGCTTACGAAGTGATTAAAGAGAATGGGGAGATTGCTGCCACAGGACAAACAACACATGTCGTACTAAAAAAAGGTAGCGATCGACCAATACGATTAGATCGCTATTATCCAGAGTGGCATGCCAAGTATCTGGAGTTTGTTGCAATGGGTGAACTTTAAAATATACAAAAGTAGCCGGGTCAATATTGACCCGGCTTTTTTGGAGCTATTCTATATTTAATTTCATCATTTACTGCCACAACATTCATCGTGTCATCTTTGTAATACCATAGATCCGTTTCTTCAACAAAGTAGACGAGTCCACCTTTTTCATCCTGATAACCGACATTTTGTAGTTTATCAACCATAAATCCTGGTGAATAGCCTTGTTTTAATTGAAATGAGCCACCATAACGAATAAAAAACTTTAAACCTGAACCTTCTGGGAAATCAAATTCTGATTTAAACCACTCAACTGCTGTATCATTTAAATTTATCTGCATGATAAACCTCACTTCTTCTTAAAATTTATTTTAGGTTCTGAACCGTTCATGATACGTTCTATATTTGATTTATGTCTAACGATGATAACAATCATAATGATAAACGATACAACCATTAAAATTTTATCATCAAAAAATAGTGAACCGATAAAATTTGTGATACTTGTTAGCATACTTGTTAGTGACACCATTTTCGTTGTAAACAATAAACTAAAGAAGATGACAGCAATGATTAAGAATAGCACCGGATTTGTACCAAGGATCACACCTGCACTTGTAGCAACAGCTTTGCCACCTTTAAATTTTAAGTATATTGGATATACATGGCCGATAACTGCTGCAACACCGATGATAATGGGATGAACATTCTGATTAAATATAACTGGGAATAGTGCGGGAATCGTACCTTTTAAAACATCAAAGATCGTTACGAATATTCCTGCCTTCTTACCGAGGATTCTAAACGTATTCGTTGCACCTAAATTCCCACTGCCATGTTGTCTAATATCTATATTGTAAAATAATTTACCAATAATTAATCCTGTAGGGATACTACCGATTAAATATGCTGCGATTAACATCATCGCGATAACCATAAAATCTCTCCTTATATTAGCAGGTACTAATAGTTATTCATAAAATCATACTATTATTATAGCTTATTCAGATGAAATAGAAAATAATTATCGAAATTCCATCGCTATTATTTTAATTCATCTATGATAGCCCGTACCGTTTTTATAATGTTTATGATAAAGTTGAATAGAGCACAACTATTTACTACTATAAATATATTATGTAAACTTTTATGTTTTTGTATAAATACTTGCAAAAATATAGGGATTAGATAAAATAGTGAATGTGTATAAATTAAACGAACGTATGTTTGTAGGGGGTAATATTTTGCCGAAAAATCAATATAATGATGAATCGATACAAGTTTTAGAAGGTTTAGAAGCAGTTAGAAAAAGACCTGGTATGTATATCGGTTCTACTGACACAAGAGGGCTTCATCATCTTGTATATGAAATTTTAGATAATTCTATCGATGAAGCGTTAAATGGTCATGGTAATAAAATAGATGTGATATTGAATGAAGATGATTCTGTAACAGTAACAGATAATGGGCGTGGGATGCCGACAGGTCTGCATAAGACAGGTAAACCGACACCTGAAGTAATTTTTACTGTATTGCATGCCGGAGGTAAGTTTGGACAGGGTGGATATAAAACGACAGGTGGTCTACACGGTGTAGGGGCCTCTGTAGTAAATGCTTTAAGTGAATGGTTAGAAGTAACGATTCATAATAATGGTAAGATTTTTAAACAACGTTTTGAAAGTGGTGGTGTGGCTGTAACTACTTTAGAAGAAATAGGGACATCAAAAAAAACAGGAACGCGTGTAACATTTAAACCGGATCCCTCAATTTTTAAGCAAACGACGAAATTTAACTATGAAACGTTAAGCGAGCGTCTACGTGAGTCAGCATTTTTATTAAAAGACTTACATATTTCAATCACGGATAATCGTGTAATTCCGGAACGTCACGATGATTTTTATTTTGAAGATGGCTTAAGTGATTTCGTGAAATTTGTTAATGAAGGTAAAGAAACCTTACATGAAGTGGCGCATTTCAGCGGTACATCAAATGAGATTGAAGTGGAAGTTGCCTTCCAGTACAATGATCAGTATTCAGAGACGATACTTTCATTTGTTAACAACGTACGTACGAAAGATGGCGGGACACATGAAGTTGGTATGAAGACAGCGATGACGCGTGTATTTAATGAATATGCGAGAAAGATTGGTGAATTAAAACAAAAAGATAAAAATCTGGACGGTAATGATATTAGAGAAGGTATGACTGCGATTATCTCTGTTAAGATTCCAGAACATCTTTTACAGTTTGAAGGTCAAACGAAATCTAAGCTTGGGACAAGTGAAGCAAGAAGTGCAGTAGATGCGATGCTTGCTGAACAGCTACCGTATTATTTTGAAGAGAATGGTAAGCTGAGCCAGATACTTGTGAAAAAAGCTGTAAAAGCAGCTCAAGCAAGGAATGCTGCACGCAAAGCACGTGAAGAGGCTAGAAATGGTAAGAAAAATAAGCGTAAAGAAACATTATTGTCAGGTAAATTAACACCTGCTCAAAGTAAAAATACAGAGAAAAATGAACTATATTTAGTAGAGGGTGACTCTGCCGGCGGTTCTGCTAAACTAGGACGCGATCGAAAATTTCAAGCGATACTGCCATTACGTGGTAAAGTCATTAATACAGAGAAAGCTAAGCTTGAAGATATATTAAAGAATGAAGAGATCAGTACGATTATTCATACGATCGGTGCCGGTGTCGGCAACGACTTTAATATTGAAGATAGCAATTACAATAAAGTGATTATCATGACAGATGCAGATACAGATGGTGCACATATCCAGGTATTATTACTTACATTCTTCTTTAAATATATGCGCCCGCTTATTGAAGCAGGAAAAGTTTATATAGCGTTACCACCTTTATATAAAGTTTCAAAAGGTAAAGGTAAAACAGAAGTGATTGAATATGCATGGACGGACGATGAATTAAAAGATGTACAGAAAAAAGTAGGTAAAGGATTTATTTTACAGCGATATAAAGGTTTAGGTGAAATGAATGCCGATCAGCTTTGGGATACAACGATGAATCCTGAAACGCGCACATTAATTCGTGTTGAAATAGATGATGAACTAAGAAGTGCCAAACGTGTATCAACATTAATGGGTGATAAAGTTGAGCCACGACGTGACTGGATTGAACAAAATGTTGAATTTGGTATGCAGGAAGATGCCAGTATACTTGAAAGTGATGAGTTATTGTTACTTGAAAGTGATGAGTTATTGTTACTTGAAGAAGAAGAGGATGTTGCTGTGATTAAAGATGTAGATTTATCTGAAGGAGGTATAGCGTAATGCAGGAAAATATACAAAGCTTACCTTTAGAAGATGTTATAGGTGATCGATTTGGACGCTATAGTAAATATATAATTCAGGATCGTGCAATACCAGATGTCAGAGACGGCCTAAAACCAGTACAACGTCGTATTTTATTTGCGATGCATGCTGAAGGTAATACTTATGATAAGAACTTCAGAAAAAGTGCTAAAACAGTAGGTAACGTTATCGGTAATTATCACCCACATGGTGATACTTCAGTATATGATGCCATGGTCCGTATGAGTCAGGACTGGAAATTACGTCACGTCCTCGTTGAAATGCACGGTAATAACGGTAGCATCGATAATGATCCTCCTGCAGCAATGCGTTATACAGAAGCAAAATTATCTAAACTTGCCAGTGTATTATTACGTAATATTAATCAGGATACTGTTGATTGGGTACAAAACTTTGATGATACTGCAATGGAGCCTATGGTGCTACCTGCAAATTATCCTAATCTATTAGTCAATGGGTCAACAGGTATCTCTGCAGGTTATGCCACTGATATACCACCACATAATTTGAGTGAAGTAATCGATGCCACATTAATGATCATCGATAATCCTAATGTTACTACTGAAGAAATTATGACAGTCATGCCAGGACCAGATTTTCCGACAGGTGGTATTATTCAAGGTAAGTCAGGTATAAAACAAGCATATGAAACTGGTAAAGGTAAAGCGATTGTACGTGGTAAAGTTGAGATTGAAAAATTACGTGGCGGCAGAGAAGAGATTGTTATTACTGAAATTCCTTTTGAAGTGAATAAAAGTACGCTTGTTAAACGTATTGATGAATTAAGAGCTGATAAGAAGATTGAAGGCATTCTTGAAGTTCGTGATGAAACAGATAGAAATGGTTTGAGAATTGCCGTTGAGCTTAAGAAAGATGCTAATGCAGAAGGTATATTAAACTATTTATATAAAAATACTGATTTACAAGTTGCCTATAACTTTAATATGGTAGCAATCAGTGACAGACGCCCAAGTCTTTTAGGTGTCAAAGCGATGCTACAAAGTTATATCAAGCATCAACAGGAAGTTATTTTACGTCGTAGTCAGTTTGAGCTAGATCAGGCTAAAAAACGAATGCACATTGTTGAAGGTCTCATTAAAGCATTGTCGATTTTAGATGAAGTGATTGAAACGATTCGTCAGTCTAAAAACAAAAGCGATGCAAAAGAAAATTTAAAAACTAAATATGACTTTACAGAAGCACAAGCTGAAGCCATTGTGATGTTACAGTTATATCGTTTAACGAATACGGATATCGTGCAATTAGAAAATGAACATGATGAATTAAAGGCAACTTTAGAAAAGCTTGAAAAAATCCTTAACGATAAAAAGCACTTAATGTCGGTGATTAAACGTGAACTTAAAGCTGTACAAAAAGACTTTAGTGAACCTAGATTAAGTACTATTGAAGACGAGATTCAGGAAATTAAGATTTCTAAAGAGATTTTAATTCCTAGCGAAGAAGCAATTGTAAGTATTACGAAAGACGGTTATATTAAACGTACTTCACCAAGAAGTTTTGGAGCAAGTGGATTAAATGAACTCGGAACTAAAGAAGGAGATTCAATACTTGATTATAAAGAGAGTAATCTGCAGGATGTACTGCTTGTGTTTACAAACTTAGGGCACTATATCTACATACCAGTTCATCAGTTACCTGATGTGAAATGGAAGGAACTTGGTACACATTTATCACAAATTGTCCCACTCACGCAAAATGAATATGTTGTAGGAATGATCAATGTTACTGACTTTAATCAGGAACAAAGTATAATGATAGCGACACAAAATGGAATGATTAAAAAGACATTGCTTAATGATTTTAATGTGACACGTTATTCAAGACCGATTGTCTGTATGAAGTTAAAAGATGATGATCAGGTAATTACTGTACAATCTATCACAGGTGAAGAACATATACTTGTAGTTACTCAAAATGGTTTTGCATTACATTATTCCTTAGCTGAAATCAATAATATTGGTATTAAAGCTGCGGGCGTAAAATCAATTAATCTTAAAGATAATGATAAAGTTGTTTCAACTGAAATTCTTTATCCGGAGAGTGATCTTATTATTGCGACGCAACGTGGGGCAATGAAAAAGATGAAAATAGATTTATTTGAAGAAAGTAAGCGAGCGAATAGAGGCGTTGTTATCTTAAAAGAGCTCAAATCTAATCCGCATAAAGTAGTTAATGCATATATCATAACCGATGATTTAAACTTTACATTATCTGCTTCAAATGAAACATATCAGTCTAATACAAAAACGATACGTAATGCTGATCGATATACAAACGGTAGCTTTATCGTAGATGAAAAAGAATTTGGACAGATTGATGCATTTAATCTTATGATTGCTGATGAGTAAGTATTAAATTTTACGGTTAAATATTGTTTGATAGCTTATTAATATATAATAAATAAATTTATATATAAAAAAATAAAAATTGAAACCTTCATATTCTATGATAAAATGAACTTTGTATTATTTTTATTAAAGAATATGGAGGTTTTATATGTTTTCGAATGTTGATTTTGATGCAATGATACCAGAGTGGTTTAAATCGATTGTCACTGCTGGTAATGATTTAATATGGACTGAATTTTTAATCGGTTTATTATTACTTGCTGGATTCTTCTTTAGTTTAAGTTCAAGATTTGTTCAGTTTAGATGGTTACCTGAAATGTTTAGGGTAATCGGTGAGAAACCTGAAACACTCGAAGATGGGAAAAAAGGTATTTCATCTTTTCAGGCTTTTGCTATAAGTGCAGCAAGCCGAGTAGGTACTGGTAATATCGCTGGTGTTGCAACTGCAATTGTCTTAGGGGGTCCAGGTGCAGTTTTCTGGATGTGGGTCATTGCATTCTTTGGTGCTGCAAGTGCATTTTTTGAAGCGACACTCGCGCAAGTATATAAAGTTAAAGATGAAAAAGGTGGTTTCCGCGGGGGACCAGCTTACTATATGGAACATGGATTAGGTCAAAAATGGTTAGGTACAACATTTGCAATACTTATTACCGTAACATTTGCTTTTGTCTTTAATACGGTACAATCAAATACGATTGCTGCAAGTTTTAAAGAACAATATAATTTTGATCCATTCTGGACAGGAATCATCCTGGCTGTGATTACGGCACTTGTAATCTTTGGTGGCGTACGTTGGATTGCTAACGTGTCAACAGCAATTGTTCCTTTAATGGCGATTCTTTATATCGGTATCGTATTGTTTGTATTAATCACACATATTAGTGATGTTATTCCGATGCTTATGCAGATCATTAAAGGTGCATTCGGTTTAGAACCAGCATTTGGTGGTGCTTTAGGATTTACCATCATGCAAGGTATTAAACGTGGATTATTCTCAAATGAAGCAGGTATGGGTTCTGCTCCAAATGCTGCAGCTACTGCAGCAGTAAGTCATCCGGTTAAACAAGGGTTAATACAATCCCTTGGTGTATTCTTTGATACGATGCTAGTATGTACGGCTACTGCAATAATGATTTTATTATATGGTGGTTTAGAGTTTGGTGAGAAAGCACCTCAAGGGATTGAAGTTACTCAAGCAGCTTTAAACAGTCATATCGGTTCATTTGGCGGAGTATTTTTAACGATTGCAGTATTTTTATTTGCATATTCATCTGTGTTAGGTAATTACTACTATGGACAATCAAACATCGAATATTTGACAACAAATAAAACAGTAATGTTTATCTTCAGATTGTTAGTAGTACTCATGGTATTTTTCGGAGCTGTTATTAAAGTTGAAACAGTTTGGTCTACAGCTGATTTATTTATGGGATTAATGGCCATCTTAAATATTACAGCAATCATTGGATTAGCACATGTTGTATTCGAAGTTGCAAAAGATTACGGAGAACAACGCAAAAAAGGTTTAAATCCAGTGTTTAAGACAAAACATGTTAAAGCAGATTTATCATCTGTTGAAACATGGGGAGAGAATCCTTACGAATATCATCCTGAACAGGATAATCTAGAAACGAAAGAGATTAAAAAAAATTAAATAGTAAAACAATTTTCTAAATAAAGACAAAAAGAATCAGCGAATGAAATCATCCGCTGATTCTTTTTATATAACATTATTTAAATAATCCCATAATTGCATCGATAATGGATTGAATAAAGTTCATAAATTTATCCCATACGCTTTCTTTTTCAAGAGAATCCTGGATACTTTTCCCCATATCTTTTGCTTTATCAGTAGCTTGTTTAAAGCCATCTGAATTTTTAATCTCATTGACATAGTCTTTTGCACCATTGATAAACTTATCTTTATTTTCTCCACTGAATACACCAGAATTTTGTGCATTATTAATGAAGTTAACGATGATGTTAATTTGGTTGTCAGAAATAATGTTATTCAGTCCATTGTTTTCAATCTTCTGTACAACGATATTTTTAATTTCAGTCGTATTTAAGTTAGCACCTTGCTTGGCAATTTCCGCTTTAGCTTCGGCGATTGCTTTATTTAATTGTTCTTGAGAGAACCCTTCTTTGCCGGCATTTTCTGCATTAATATTTGAAATTGAATTCAATTCATTTTGAGCGGCTTGCGTCTGTGCAGTGTCAATTGTTTCGCCTTGATCTTCAAATGCTTTATATACACCAGCTAACGCACTTTCACCAGTAACATCTTCTGCTGCTGCAATCGTAACTTCAGCATCCGTTACACCAGCAGTGAGTAATGCATTTTTGTAAGTATCTTCGGTAATTTTAGTGATTTTACCTGCTGATTGGTTTATATTTAAAGAAAGACCAGATCCAGCTGATAATTTTTTGATTCGAATACTAGATTTTAAAACACTATCGTTAGATTGTAAGCCTAAATATTTTGTTAAATCTGCAGCATGGACATATGTTGTCTTATCACTATCATCTGTGCCGAGTAATGATTTAGTTTTACTTTGCAGATCACTATTTTGTTCAAGGGCAGCACCGTAAACAGTAACAGCTTCAGACCAGGCTTCTTCAGTAACAGCGTCAGCATTTTTAAATGGAACTACAAGTAGTAATAATGCTATTGAAATGAATAATAACTTTTTGTATAATTTCAACTTAATCCCTCCAATTTTTATTTAATATTAAGTTTCACTATATTTACTTATAATATAGCAGCTATATATATAGCTAACATTATTTTACCATGTAACTAAATTGAACACATAGGTCTTTGGAATGAGGTATTTAATATGGGACAATATATTGTCGAAAAAGTGTTGAATAATAATGTATTAATTGCACTTAAAAATAATAAGGAAGTTGTATTGATCGGTAAAGGTATAGGCTTCAATAAAAAAGCTGGGCATACAATTATAGATCAGGATTTAAACAAGATAGAAAAAATGTTCGAACTTAAAACGGAACAGGAAAAAGAACGCTATAAAGATTTAATGACGTTAACAGATGACCATGTTATTGCAACAGTCATCGAGATTGTGGAATTTATCGACAAGCGAACAGATGGACAGATGGACGATAAAATTATTTTATCATTAACGGATCATATCATTTTTGCTCTGAAACGTTATAAAGATGGTATTTTTGTTGCAAATCCATTTTTAAAAGAAACAGAAGCACTATATCAGAAAGAATTTTTAATTGCTGAACAAGTTGTTCAAATGTTAAATGATAAGCTACAAGTTAATTTTCCAAGAACGGAAGTAGGTTTTATTGCGTTACATATCCATTCATCCGTTAATAATCATTCGCTTCGTGATATGAATATGATGGCCGAAGTGATTACAAAAGCGATTCAAATGATAGAACAGGATTTGAAAGTTAATATAGATAAGGATTCTATAGCTTATTCAAGATTTGTTAGACATATTAGTTTTGCTGTTCAACGCGTGATGGCTGATGATCGTATGCCTGAACAAAAAAAGTTAGAAAACCTATTGAAAGTACAATATCCATTGTGTTACAATACGGCTGTAAAGATTGTTAAGATGATGCAGACGCATTTAAACAAGCCGGTTTATGAATCAGAGCTTGTATATCTTACAATGCATATTCAAGCATTTAATACTGAAGTAGATAACGTGTAACTGATAAAGCAGGCATGAGTTATTACTGGTACAAAGGGACCAGTATATACTTATGCCTTTTTTGTTTGCTTTGTATTTTGTGAATATGTATGTAAATTTGCTTTTATCTTCTTCTTATCTTATCTAGCAATCTAAACAAAACATTTTAGGAGGAATAAAATATGTTCAAAACGTTATTCGGTCAATTACAACGTATCGGTAAAGCATTGATGTTACCGGTTGCTTTGTTACCAGCAGCAGGTATTTTACTTGCATTCGGTAACGCGATGCACAATGAACAACTTGTGCAGTTTGCACCTTGGTTGAAAGCTGATTTCTTTGTAATGTTATCAGGTATTATGGAAAGTGCAGGACAAGTTATTTTCGATAACTTACCTTTATTATTCGCGATTGGTACTGCACTTGGTTTAGCAGGTGGGGACGGTGTTGCCGGACTTGCAGCTTTAGTAGGTTACTTAATTATGAATGCCACAATCGGTAAATTCATGGGTATTACAATCGACAATATTTATTCATATGCTGAAGGAGCGGAAACTTTAGGTCAGTCAGCTAAGTTACCTGCACATGCTTTAATTTTAGGTATCCCGACACTTCAGACTGGTGTATTTGGTGGTATCATCATGGGGGCCGTTGCAGCATGGTGTTACAACAAATTCTTTAATATCAATATGCCGGCATTCCTAGGTTTCTTTGCGGGTAAACGTTTCGTTCCAATCATTACTTCAGTGATGGCAATCATTGTGGGGGCTGCATTAGCAATTATCTGGCCACCAATCCAAGACGGATTAAATACTTTATCTGAATTCTTATTAAATAAAAACTTAATTTTAACTACATTTATTTTCGGTATTATTGAGCGTTCATTAATTCCATTCGGATTACACCATATCTTCTATGCGCCTTTCTGGTTCGAGTTTGGTAACTACACGAACGCAGCAGGTAACTTAGTACGTGGTGACCAAAGTATCTGGATGGCACAAATGAAAGATGGCGTACCATTTACAGCAGGTATGTTCACAACTGGTAAATATCCATTTATGATGTTTGGTTTACCAGCAGCAGCATATGCCATCTATCGTCAAGCACGTCCAGAACGTAAAAAAGTTGTTGGTGGTTTAATGCTTTCAGCAGCTTTAACATCATTCTTAACAGGTATTACAGAACCTTTAGAATTCTCATTCTTATTCGTAGCACCAATTCTTTACGGAATTCACGTAGTATTAGCGGGTACTTCATTCTTAGTAATGCATTTATTACACGTTAAAATTGGTATGACGTTCTCAGGTGGTTTCATTGATTATACATTATTCGGTTTATTAAACTGGGATCGTACAAATGCGTTATTAGTTATTCCGGTAGGTTTAGTTTATGCAGTTGTTTATTATTTCTTATTTACATTCGCGATTAAGAAATTTAACTTAAAAACACCAGGTCGTGAAGATGAAGAAGCGCAATCAACAACTTCTACAGCTGGTGAATTACCATTCAACGTGTTAGATGCAATGGGTGGTAAAGAAAATATCAAACATTTAGATGCTTGTATTACACGTCTTCGTGTGGAAGTTAAAGATAAATCTAAAGTTGATGTACCAGAATTAAAAGCGTTAGGTGCTGCAGGGGTATTAGAAGTTGGAAACAACATGCAAGCTATCTTCGGTCCAAAGTCAGATCAGATTAAACATGAAATGGCACGTATTATGTCTGGTGAAGTTACACGTCCAGAACAAGTGCATATCGAAGACCCAGGTGCTGTAAAAGCAGAAGAAACAATTGAAGCTGTTCCAGCAACATCAAATATTTCAACATCTACAGCAACTACAATTTATGCACCAATTACTGGTGAAGTGGTTGAACTTTCAACGGTACCTGATCAAGTATTCAGTCAAAAAATGATGGGTGACGGGGTAGCGATTAAACCAGAAGAAGGATTAGTTGTTGCACCATTTGACGGTGAGGTTAAGATGGACTTCCCGACAAAACACGCACTTGGTCTTGAAAGTAATGATGGTATTGAAGTTTTAATCCACTTCGGATTAGAAACAGTTGGATTAAAAGGTGCAGGTTTTGAAATGTTAGTTAAACCTGGTGATCATGTAACGAAAGGTCAAACATTATTAAAAGTAGACCTAGAATATATTCGTGCAAATGCTGATAGTGATATCACACCAATCATTTTCACAAACTTAACAGACAAATCAATGCACAATATTAAATATGGTCATACAGTTGCAGGAGATGCAATTTTAGATATCAAATAATTATATTGAAACGATTAGGGACTAGCATGCGCTGGTCCCTAATTTGCTTTTTTATGATAATTATGGTTAAATTTGATATTATATTTAACACTAAAGAATACAATAACTTGATTATGTAAACCTTAATTAATTTGTTAAAATCAAAATAAAAAACATAAGGAGGAAACAATCCATGCAGGATAATCGATTTATGCGTTTTTTAGGTGGAAAAAATCTCATCTTTTCATTATGTATCCTTATTTTAGTAGGGATATTAATCTTTGTTTTTGCTAAAGTATCATTTGTATTTAAACCACTTCTCATTATCTTTAATACGATTATTGGTCCAATCATTTTAGCTTTTATACTTTTTTATCTATTAAATCCAATCGTAGATTTACTGGAACGCAATAGGGTCAAAAGACTTTATGCGATTATTATTTTGTTTTTATTGATTATCGGTGTATTCACAATACTTATTACTGTATTAATACCTTTAATTGAACAGCAAATATTAAGTCTAGTAGCAAACTTTCCGGATTATATGAAACATCTCCTTAATAAGTTTAATGATATTGCTTCTAATTCACGCATTGCTCCATATATGCAGGACATTCAGAAGTGGGTGAACACGAACTTAAGTGATCTACCTAATAAAGTAGGGGATTATCTCGGTAGCTTTTCATCTCGTTTAAAATCTATTATCGGCACAATTGCTAGTGTAGCAGTGGTAATTATGACATTTCCTTTTGTATTATTCTTTTTACTTAAAGACGGTAAACAATTTAAAAGCTATTTGATCAAATTATTACCCCCACGCTATCGCAGTGATTTCAATGAAATTCTGGAGAAGATGAATGTCCAGGTTGGTTCATATATTCAGGGACAAATGATTGTTGCTTTTTGTATAGGAGTGTTACTGTTTATCGGTTATAAAATTATAGGACTGGAATATGCACTTATCTTAGCGTGTATTGCTGCAGTTACAAGTGTTGTGCCATATTTAGGACCTATGATTGCCATCAGTCCGGCAATCATCATCGCACTTGTTGACTCACCACTTATGCTATTGAAGTTAGCTGTTGTGTGGATGGCGGTACAATTTTTAGAAGGTCATTTTATTTCTCCAAGTATTATGGGTAAAACGATGAAGATTCATCCACTTACAATTATCTTCGTTCTGCTATGTGCAGGAAACATGCTCGGTATCATCGGTGTTATTCTTGGTATTCCGCTATACGCAATTATGAAAGTTTTAGTACAATTTTTCTTCCATAAATTTAAAATACGATATAATAAATATTTTCAGGATGCACATGGTCCATATGAGATTAATAAAAATGAAGCATAACTCTTGTTTATGCTTCATTTTTTTGTGATTTTGCAAAAATGGTATTTACATGTACAATAGTAATATCGTTTTTTTACATAAACAATATTTAAATACATTTTTTAACATAGAAAGTGGGTAAATATGAAAACATTTTTAAATTACCACCAAAACAAACTAAAAATATTATTTATATCTTTACTATTTGTTTTTATTTTTTATAAATTAATCGGTGAATTATCATCTATTGATTATAAAGCAACCTATATTGCGTTTAAATCGTTGCAATCTTATGAACTCGCTGGTCTGATTATATCAGGGTTTTTAGCAGTAATGTTGTTATCGTTATATGACTTTGTATTGGCTAAAAATTTAAATTTATCAATTCCTAAGAAAAAGTTATTGAACACAAGTTTTATAGCGAATGCATTAAACGCTGTAATTGGATTCGGAGGCATAATTGGTGCTGGACTGCGATTACTAGTTTATAGAAATTATGCTGATGACGAAAGAACTTTAGTTAAAGCAATCTCCTTGTTGTTAATATCAATGATTTCGGGAATGAGCATTTTAAGTCTAGGTATCATATTCAATTTATTTAATAACACGCATGCCTTTGATCACTACCCATGGTATAACATTGCATTAATTATCACTGCTTTATTCTTACCTGTGTTTTTAGTATATACATTTATAAAACCGGTCAATCAGGATAAATTATTAGGATTAAAATTTACTTTAGTCTCTGCATTGGAGTGGATTGCAGCGAGTGGCGTAATGTACTTAATCTTTAAATGTATTGGTAATCCCGTACCATTTGCAGTTGTCATCGGCATATTTGTTGTAGCAGCTTTAGCAGGATTAATATCACTCGTACCAGGTGGATTTGGTGCATTTGATTTAATGATTCTTGTAGGTTTTAAAGCTATTGGAATTACAGAAGAACAAGTATTACTTGCTTTACTTATTTATCGCGTAGTTTATTACTTTGTACCATTCCTGCTTGCACTTGCATTATCGACTTTCGAGTATAGAGGTGTGGCGAGAAAACAATTTGAAGATCGATTTGAAGATCATAAATATGTTGGACCAGCAATTGAGACAAGCAATTTGTTTTTAAGCATTTTACGTGACGTAATTGTAAAACTTCCCGCAATTGCATTAGGAGTTATTGTTGGTATTACTGGTCTCTTATTATTTTTAAGTAACGGTTTAGTAATCATAGAAGCTATCTATGATGTGAAACATAATACGTATTTATTTCTAGCCGCATTATATGGAGTGGCTGAGCTGATATTAATCATTAATGCTAAGGGTATTATGCATGACACAAGACGCTCGCATGTAATGAGTATGGTCGCAGTAAGTATTTTACTGATTGTCGTATATCTGACATATGGAAACTTTCTCATTTATATCTGGCTATTTATTGTGTTAATACTATTGTTTATCGGCAATCGGAATGTCAGTTCGATTAGAAGACCAATAACATTAAAAAGAGCTGGATTAACCATTCTTTCATCAATCGTGTTATTATCAATCAACGGATGGTTACTTTCATTACAATTAGAAGGTTTGATTCGCACAGAAAATATTGATTTCGATAGTAACTTACTAAAATATTATTTCCTGCTTTTAATCGTATTATTTGCAGGTGTGACGTATACACTCTCTTATCTTTTCAATAAAAAATTTAAAACTAAAGTTGATATGCAAATGTCAACAGAGGAGATAGACAAAATTATTCAGTCTTATGGCGGGAATTTTGTAAGTCATCTGGCATTCACTGGAGACAAATTATTCTTTACAAATGATGAGCGTGATGCATTTGTCATGTTTCAATTTAAAAATGATAGTATTATCGTATTAGGTGATCCAATAGGGAATAAGGTATCTTTTCAATGTTTACTGACACAGTTCTATGATAAGACAGAATATTATGGTTATGACGTGGCATTCTATCAGGTTCAACCGCATCTGTTACCGATGTATCATGATTTCGGAAATATATTCTTTAAACTAGGTGAGGAAGCAGTCATTCCGCTTGAAGACTTTACAATCAGCGGAAAGAAAAAACGTGCATTTCGAGCAACTGTCAATAAATTCGAAACAGAAGGATATCGCTACGAAGTGCTAGAGCCTCCATTTGATGATTGTTTAATTGCACAATTACAAGAAGTTTCGAATGAATGGTTAAATGGACGTAACGAAATGAATTTCTCAGTAGGGCAGTTTAATCCTGATTATTTAAACAAAGCACCGATCGGAGTGATTAGAAATGATGCTGAAATCATTGGCTTCGTCTCATTTATGCCAACACATTATAATCAATCATTCTCAGTAGACATGATACGCTGGAAAGATAATGAACTCCAAATGATGGATGGTCTATATTTAAATACAATGCTATTAATGAAAGAGAAGGGCTATCATTCATTTAATATGGGAATGGCACCACTATCAAACGTAGGCAGTCATAAACATGCATTTTATCGTGAACGACTGGCAGGTAAGATATTTGATTCTATCTCAAGACTTTATAGTTTTAAAGGATTACGTAAATATAAAGAAAAGTTCAATCCTGACTGGCAATCAAGATATTTAGTCTACCGAAAAGATAGTTCACTCATCACACAGATGATTCGTATTAATGCAATCATCAATCGATCAAAAAAATCTGAGCATTAGCTCAGATTTTTTTGTGTCTTTATGTAATTTTCACGATCAATTTGTTCCTGTTTGTAACGTTCAGGGTTTCTTTTATAGAAGTCCTGGTGCTCATCTTCAGCTAAATAGAACACTTCAGCGGCACGTATTTCAGTCACAATCGGCTTATCAAATCTATCTTGAATACTTTCTATGTAATCTACTGTTTTCATTTTTTGCGTTTCATCAGTATAAAATACAGCAGTACTATATTGTGTGCCTCTGTCCATATATTGACCGCCAGCATCTGTCGGATCAATTTGAGCAAAGAAAATCTCTAATAATTTATCAAATGAGAATACAGCATCATCATAAATTATTTCAACGACTTCAAGATGATCTGTCGTACCTGTTTTCACTTGTTCATAAGTTGGATTTTCAATTTGTCCACCCATATAACCACTCTTTACACTTTCAATACCATCAAATGAATCAAAAGGTTTTACCATGCACCAGAAGCAACCTCCGGCAAAATATATCGTTTTCATTTCAATCTACCTCCTTTTAATTATTTTACGATAATAATGTACAATTACCATAGGTATTTGCTTGCAATTTAGTCCTATTTTTTATAAGTTTAATATACTGGAGAATGGAAAGTAGGGTGTTTTATTATGGATGGACAAACGCCACCTGTACGTCGTCGAAAAAAGCGTCGTATTCGTAAGTTACCGTTTATATTATTATTTATTATTTGTATTTTATTAGGATGTTTTTTATACATAAAATCGAGTTATGAAAGTGGTTTAAAACAAGCAGAAAAACACGCACCGAAACATGAACAATATGAATTTAATGGTGTAAATAAAAAAGATGGGAAAATTAATATATTAATATTAGGTCAAGACCGTGCGGTTGATGGATCTGCAAGAACTGATTCAATCATGATTGGCCAGTATAACTACTTAAATAAAAAGATGAAAGTTATTTCCGTGATGCGTGATATTTATGCTGAAATACCAGGTTACAGAAATTATAAGATTAATACAGCATATACATTAGGTGGACCGGAACTTTTACGCCAAACGATTAAACAGAATCTAGATATCGATATTGATCATTATGCGATTGTTGATTTTAAAGGATTTTCTGCAATGGTTGATGAAATATCACCGAATGGTGTACCTATTGATGTTGAAAAGGATATGTCAGAAAAAATCGGTGTGACGCTGACTGAAGGTAAACACAATCTAAATGGTAAAGAGTTACTTGGCTATGCACGATTCAGAAATGATGCTGAAGCTGACTTTGGTCGCGTTAGACGTCAACAGCAAGTAATCCGTGCTTTAAAGAAAGAAATGGTTAGTCTTCCAGTAATCTTAAAAACACCTAAACTTGCTGGTATTGCAAGAGGGTATATCAATACAGACATGACTGATGGAGAAATATTTAGAACAGGCACTTCGTTTGTAATTAGAGGGAGTAAAGACCCTAATACACTAGTTATTCCAGTGAAAGATAGTTATACTCAGATGAGTTATCCTGAAGCTGGCGCAGTATTAGAAATTGATATAGAGAAAAATAAAGCAGCCATTAAGAAATTTCTAGAGGAATAAACTCAGTCAGAAGACTGAGTTTTTATTATATGCATTCATAATATAACAATGATAAAATAAATTATGAATTAAATGGAGGGATTTAAAATGAATGATTTAGAAGCAATGTACCAGTATGCTGTGAAAGTTGCTGATACATTACAAGCGTCACCTGTATACGATGAACATAGTGATGCAGATGATCAGGCAATGGTGGCGTATACTTTCGGTGTACTCAATGGTTATGCACAAAAAAATGACTTTGGCGCAGAAGAAATACAAGTTGTTATGGTCAGATTAATCTCAGAATTTATCGGCTATCCAGTTGATTACGCTGAAGCTTTAACACAATATATTATCTCTTGCACAAACAAAGAAGAAAATGAATCAATCTATATCATTATCCATAAAGGACTCGATCAATATTTAGATGGGGGACGCGTTGTCGACTTCCAAAATGATTATTCGATGATACTAAATGATATAAAAGCAGTTGTAGAACCTGAGCCTGCTCCGAAACGTATTAATATGGCTGCACGAATCAATCCGAATGAACAATAAAAACCTGCTTGTCCGCTAAGGACAAACAGGTTTTTTCTTTGAATTAAGATTCTGATTTTAATTTACCAGCCACTGCATAGCGCTCTTTTTTCAATTCTTTAATAAATACATGAATATTTTCTTTCGGTGCGTTCGCATTTGTAGCAACAACTTCAGTTACTTCTTCAACGATTTTCTTTAACTGTTCTTCTGAACGACCTTCTAGTAATTCTACTGTAATAAATGGCATATAATTCTCTCCTTATTTGTGTACTATATTTACTGATGATCCTTTACCACTGATCCAGTCATCCGTACCGTCATCTTCCATGATTTCGATATTGACATCTGTAACGTGTGGTTGTTGTAATAACTTTGTAACTAAATCTTTCTTGATTGCAGATAATTCACGTAGATTAAATTGATGACCTAATGTTTCCACAGTCGCTTCAATATGCTTATCTTCTCCTTCTTTCATAACGACTAAACGTTTAATATCAGAGATTTCAGGATGTTCTAAAATGATTTTAGAAGCATAAACTTCCATATCTTCATCAGCGCGACCGATAGCACCAGCTGCATTTTCCATAAACACTTTAAATACAACATAGAACATCGCTAAACCGATAATAACAGATACAATACCTTCAATCATTGTGAATCCTGTATAACGAGAAACAATAACGGCGATTAAAGCGATAACACCGCCACCCGTTGCAACAGTATCTTCCATAAATACTAACTTCGTTGCAGGCTTAGCTTTAGCTAAATGGGCATAACTCGTAGTGAAAGGGTGAAGACCAGTTGTTGGTTTATTAACTTCTTCTAACACTTCTTTACCAGCTTTATATAAAACTGAACTTTCTAACACAACACCAATTAATAATACACCGACGTTGATTAAGAAGTGCGTAGGATTGTGATCACCCGCAGCAGCAGGGTGCTGAATATGGTGAATCCCTTCTAAAATTGTCTCGTACGCTAAAATTGCAACGATAATCACTGCAAATAAACAAACGATATTAACAAGACGACCATAACCAAATGGGAATTTCTCATTCGGTTCTTTCTTAGAAACCGCTGAACCAACCCAGACGAATAATTGGTTTGCAGCATCACCATAAGAGTGCATCATTTCAGCGAACATTGCAACGTTACCTGTGAAAATCCAGGCAAACAACTTCAAAGTTCCCAAAATAAAGTTGACGATAGCAGCTGCTAAAGAAGAAGCGCTACCTTTTTTGAGTAGATTAAATAAACTTGACATAGAAAACTCCTTTATTCATTTTTATTATTTTATTATAACCGAAATTAAAGTGAAATACCTTAATAATCGTTGTATAACTGTAGCCATAATTTAAATGAAATAAACATAATATCAATAGAATAGGGATATTATTTTATGTCTACAATTCATTATGGTACGATTAATTTAAATCTACACATTATATCACTAAATTTCATTTACGGAAAAAGGAGGCACCATATGTTTAATGAACTACTTACATCAATAGGATTTGGAGACGCGAAAGTTGATACACTTGTTAAAAAAACAACATTTCATCCTGAGGAACAAATTGCTGGTGTCGTTAAATTAGAAAACTTAACAGAACAGGATATAGAACGTATTGAACTTACTTTAATAGAAAGAAAAGAAAATACGGATGAAACAAGCGACTTCCATACAATCGATCTTCCTGTTTCTAAAATAATTCTTCAACATGACGGAACAGAAGAAGTACCATTTATATTTGATACACACGAAGAAATAGAAGACTATAACCATGAATTCTATATCATGACACACGTATTTGTTGATAATGCAGTAGATTATTATGATGAAGATCAAATTTATTTTGAAAGTGTGCAATCAAGTTAATATTATTATAGACAGGACGCAAATCAAATATTGCCACCTGTCTATTTTTATTATCAATTAAGCTTTATACATACTTTCATAAGCCTTAATATTTATCTTCAACTTCCGGTACAATACTTACAAATAAGCGTTCAATGGCACATAAAATAATCAGTGATAAACAGCCATACATTACAATCACCTCTTTCTTAAGTCGATTGTAATGTATGAAAAGAGTTTCATAGCAAGGGGGAATTGCTTCATGTCAAATATTCGTGATATCGCAAAGGAAGCAGGTGTGTCAGTAACCACTGTATCCAGAGTAATAAATAATCATCCATATGTTACAGAAGAGAAAAGGAATAAAGTCATGCAAGCAATGAAGACATTAAACTATATACCCAACCACCTGGCGGTGAATCTATCTCGCGGGAAGATTAGAGTGATTTCAGTCGTATTTCCATAGATTACAAACCCATATTATTTAAGAATTTTGGAAGATGCAATTAAGCAGGCATCACTACATTATTATCATATTATTGTCATTGAAACGCACTATAAAAAAGACGAAGAAATAAAGGCATTAGAAATGTTGAAACACCGATCAATTGATGGCATCATATTTATTACGAAACAACTATCGATTGATGAAATATATGATTATGAAAAATATGGCCCAATTATACTCATGGAGAAGAATGATCATCTCCCTTATATATTTATCAATCAATACGCAGCAATGAAAAAAGCATTGAATTATCTCTTGAGTGAAGATTATAAAAAAATAGGGTACACAGTACATAGAAATAATGGATTTAGTGCAAATGAACGCACAAAAGCGTATGCGACATTGCCTGAAGATATGCAATACAAGGAATTCATCTATGTCAGTGGATTATCTTTAACGGAAGGGAAACAACTCGCACAAAGAATACTGAAACAAACGAACTTACCTGATGCGTTAATTGTGACCAATGATGCCCACTGTACAGGACTATATGCAGAGTTTCAGAATCAAGGCATTAAAGTGCCGGAAGACATTGCACTCATATCTTACGAAAACGGTGAACTATCACAGGTAAATAACATAACAAGTATCGATCTGCCATTATTACAAATGGGAGAACGTAGTGTGGAATTAATACTGTCTGACTCGGCGACATCAGAGGAATTGCCGTCAAAATTGATTATTAGAAAGTCAACTTGAATTCTGCTAAATAGACGAAATGAATTTATTTCGTTTATTTAACCGAATTTATTATTTTACATCATTCATTATAGTTTCAACATGTTTTAATAGAAAACCATCAAAAGGGAACGCCTTAGAACGATATAAAGATTCTAATTTTTCTTTCAAGTGACTTACCACTGTTATTAAGTTATCTGGATATTGATATTTTATTTTGTTAATTTCAAACTCGTCTTCATCTACAAAATTATATTTACCTTCTTTATCGATAATCATATCAATATCTAAATCCACAATATCTATATCATTCTCTGTTAATTTAGGCAGAGAACATATATTACAGTAGTATTCAATATCACCATTACGATAAATGTCCGTATTTATTGTAAAACCGTCACATTTTGATATGAACTCAAGAGAAGCATTATCATAAACAAATGTTTGACCACGTGTATTATGAATAAGTTTTCTGGGTGGCAGAGACTTAAGAAGAATGTATGTTTCATTCTCCTCTATAAGTTCTGATTTCCATGAATAGTGAATGGTATGATCGTATTTATATGTATTAACAATGTATTCTTTCATTTAAACCTCCGTTGTAAATTTATTGATTTAATTATATGATATATTAATCAGAAAATTCTTTAAATAAAATTATATTAATACAGGAGTAACTTATGGATATCACATTTACTAAAGATAATAAGCGTTTCAAATACAGAGCTTCAGCTTTAATTATAGAAAATAATCATATTTTACTTCAAAATATCAAAGATTACTGGCACCACCGGGAGGCAAAGTTCAAATGCTGGAAGATTCTAGAACTGCGTTGAAAAGAGAGATATTTGAAGAACTTTCTACTGACATAGAGATTGAACAAAGTGCTATTTTCATTGAACAAACATATCATTCACAAGAAAAGTCATTCCATGAACTCGGTGTTTATTATTTTTGCCATTCTAAATCATTATGGGGTAGAGGCATATCTATAATCGGAAATGAAAATGGAGAAGATATGGAGTATCGATGGTTTGCAATAAATCAATTAGATAAGATCAATCTTCAGCCTGCCGTATTAAAAAACAAGTTGTTAGGTGAAAATAAAATTTTTGAACATATTATTAATCATGAATAGATCTAAGGAGGAAAGCAGATGTATACATTTAAAGAGAGAGAAGATAAATTTGATAAATTATTAAATCAATTAATACTTCTTGGTATTGAAGGTGCTGTGCAAATTGGATCAGGCGTTAATGGCTATACTGACGACTTTTCCGATATAGATATGATGGTAGCAGTTAATCAACCTGTATCAGAGAACAAAGAAAAAATAAAAGAGTTACTTTTAGATTTGGGAGCAATCTATATTCATGAAGGCATGTTCAGGGAAGATATTTATTTATTAATTCCGTTCTTTGAAAATGGTCTGGAAATGGATATTTCAATCATGCCTACTGAATTATTAAGTGTGCAATCACCACTTTGGAAAGTGGTCTATGATTCAGACGGTTCTGTATTAAAAAAGATGAATGAACTAAGTGAACAATTTCTAAACAAACAACAACCATATCGAACAACGCCGAATATAGCTTTTCAATTTATTTATCGTTACCGTAAAGCAATCATCGACTTAAAAAGAAATAATTTAATTGGCGCCTTAGCTCATATTGATATAATGAAAGAATTTATTCTAGAAATTCAAATATTAAATGAAAATCAAAAATTACATCAATTTAAGCAATATCAACTTCTAGACCCATCTTTCAAGGAAGTATTTCTAGAACTATATCAAATGGATATTAGTATCGATGGTGTAGAAGAACTTTTAGAGAAGACCATGCAATTATTTAAAGATACCATCAGTAAAAATAAGAGCATAAAATATGACAAGGATATTTATTCTATTATAGAGAATTTGTAGGTGATACATTGAAGAATTTAAATCATTTGTTAAAAGAAAATCATTTAAATTATAAAACAGTAGAAACAACTGATGGAAAAATTAGCTATTTTGAAACGGAAAATAAAAATAACAAGTTTGAAACTTTATTATTTTTACATGGATTTGGTGCAAATGGTTTAGATTATTTACCGTTGATTAAACTACTTAAAGATCGATATCATATTATTTCTATAGACTTACCTGAAAGAGGGGAATCAAAATTAAACAGTAATAATGATTTCACACCAGAAACGATTGCTAAGTGGTTATATTCATTTATAAATAAAATCCAAATTGATAATTTTCATTTAGTTTGTCATTCAATAGCAGCACATTACGGATTATGCTATGCAAGCAAATACTCGCTAGAAACTTTAATATTGCTTGATGGTGGATATTTAGTTCCTAAATACATTGATGGCTATAGTCTAGAAAAAGAAATCAATGATACGCGAAGTTTAATTCAAACTCTGAGTTATAATTCAGAGCAAGAGTTGTTTGAAAGTCTAATCACTCAAGTAAACACATTTGAGAAGAATATCATTGATAGAAGATTATTTATAGAAGACGAAGGCAAATTAGTGTTTACTTTATCGGAAGAAGTAGGCGTACAAATGACTTTAGATGTCGCAAATTATCCTGATTATGATTTAATACGAACAATTGATAAAGATATTTATATGATTCGAAGTGACAAACCAGAAGAGATTAATGATATCCGTGAGAAATGCATTAATCAGTTTATTAAAGCAAAGGATATATGTATTACAATTTTGAAAGATAGTAATCATAGTTTATATCATGATAAAGCATCTGAGGTTTCAATCCTAATTGATAATTGGATAAAATAAAACAGCCATCGATAAACGATGGCTGTTAAAATATATGTAAATTATTGTAAAATTATTTTTGCTACTTCTATAATACATCATACATATTTTTATAATATAAGTCTATTCTTTTTTATATAGTTTTATAAAATATAATTACTGGGCCCAAGTATAATTAGGAGATGATTAGAATGTCACAAAATATTTATGATAATGAGCATTTCTACAAAGATTACACAAAAATTCGTAACAACAAATTAAGTTATAACGAGATGATCGAAATGCCAGTTATGAAGGAAGAGTTACCAGATATAAAAGGGAAAACGGTATTAGACATAGGTTGTGGTATGGGGAAATTTATTCAATATATGCTCGAATTGAACACAAAACAGATTGTAGGTTTAGATATTTCGAACAATATGATTTCTTTTGCAAAAGAGAATGTTAATGATGAAAGCTTGTCATTTGTTGTATCTGATATACTTTCATATAAAACAGACATTAAATTTGATGTGATTGTATCAAGTCTCGCTTTCCATTACATTAAAGATTTCAATTTACTATTGAAAAAATTAAATAAATTATTAGCAAATGACGGTATATTACTATTTTCTACAGAACATCTGTTAACAACAGCAACGAAACAACTAGAAATTTGGTCTCATGTTGAGAGTCGATTCAATCACTATAAATTAGATCATTATTTTGAAGAAAGCGCGAGACCGATAGATTGGTTAGATACTGAAGTAA
This sequence comes from Macrococcus epidermidis, assembly GCF_024205965.1. Classification (NCBI taxonomy): domain Bacteria; kingdom Bacillati; phylum Bacillota; class Bacilli; order Caryophanales; family Staphylococcaceae; genus Macrococcus; species Macrococcus epidermidis. The sequence continues at coordinate 1,288,726 of NZ_CP073819.1, forward strand.
TACGTTATCATCGCACAATTGGTACAATGATGAATACTATAATCGATAATGGATTCATTATTGAACGAGTAATTGATACAGGCAATACAGAAATGTCGTTAAAATTATGGGATGCAGAAGATATTATGAAAGTAAATCATAGACCACCGTTTATAGTGATAAAAGCGAAAAAGTAGTAATGTATGAAAGAACGTAAAAAGCCAGGTCTTAAAGGCGCTCGTCGTTCACCACAGTTCTCAAAACGTTAATCGCAAGTTATATCAACGTTTACAGCACTCTTTGGATTATTCCAAAGAGTGCTTTTTTGCATTTTTATTGATAGATTCAGTTACCTTTTAGTTACCCGTTGGGGAACTATTTTGTTTGAAACCTATTAAAAATTCAATGATATGAAACTGTATGACACCATATGAAATGACCAGGTTTTTCTTTGGGATTCATACGTTAAAAAGAACATATCGATAATAATATGTTCTTCTGAAGTGCCTATTAATTTTATTTTCTTTTAGTAAATAAATGATAAGCGATTCCAAATTGATCTTTAACATAGCCGTAACCATCAGTATAGAATTCAGGACTAAATTCTTTTAAAATTTCAGCATTTAATGACACTAAATGATCGTATACTTTTTTAGTTTGTTCAACATGCTCAAAAGTCATACATAAAGATATATTGTTTCCTTTTATAATGGGAAGACCTTCTGTATCATCAGCTAACATTATTTTAATATCACCTAGGCTCATCACACATTGATCAATCTTTTCTAATTCATTTAATTCCAAATCCGCACGTGCATTTTCAGGTCTGTCTTTTATTCTTTGAATGTAAATCGTTTTCGCACCGAATACTTTCTCTAATTGTTTTCTTAAATCCTCTGCATTATTTGTAACTAAAAAATATGGACTTACTTCAAAGTTCATAATTAATTCCTCCTCGTATTTGATATAATCATATTAATATTAAAAGGTATCAATTTATGACACTTTAAGGAGAAGTTATGAAAAAATCTACGCGATTAAATTATATGATGACTTTTATTAATGAAAATCCAGAATTCAAATTAATCGATTTAATGAATGAGTTTAATGTATCTAGAAGTACAGCCTTAAGAGATATTAAAGACTTAGAAGAGCTAGGTGTTCCGTTATATAGCACGAATGGAAAAAATGGTGGTTATAAAGTTATTAGAGATAGATATGTTACTAAAATTGGTTTTACAGATGAAGAAATGGTTAATATGATGTTCGCGTTAAATAGTATATCATCGATTAAACAATTACCATTTCAAGTTACATATGAACAACTTTACAGAAAGCTATATCAGAATATGGCAGCAGATCAAAAAGCATTAGTTAAACAGTATGAGAATAAATTTAGGTACTTTAATAGTGAGAATTTGGATATGAAAAATAACTTGATGGAAGACATATTAACAGCGATAGTTAGTAAAAAATTCATATCATTGAAATATGGAAAGAGAAATTATAAAAATATTATAGGCATCGGTTATATTTATAAAAATAATAAATGGTATTTAGTTATTTATGAAGAAAAAAGCAATATAGTAAAGATTTTAGATAATAATAAAATTCAGTCATTGCTGATTGGTGAGTTTATAAAAAAAGAAATACCCTTTGATTTAAATCATTTTGAAGAGTATATGATAGAGGGTGAATCAATTCAAATTGAAATAACTTTTGACAATCTAGGCATTAGCAACATTCAAAATTACCTATGGACGAAGTATTCTATAGAAAAAGTAGATGAAGGTATATTCAATTTCAAAACGATTATTAACAAGAATGATATAGATTTTATTGCTCAATTATTATATCGAGAGAGTTTGAATATAATTGAAATTGAACCTAAAACTTTAAAAGACGCATTGATTGAAATATTAAAAGTGAGTGTAATAAAAATGGCAAGCAATTGATATAATACAATAGATTGTGTTCAATTGAAAATACGTTTAAAACACTTTTCGAAAATAATCGAGAGGTGCTTTTTTGTATTTATACTTTTTCTTCAGTACTTTCTCTACAGTTATTGAAAGCAAATGCTTATCATAAACAATAAATAAAATGTATTATCTCACACTTTATTTTGGATTATATAATAAAACAAGAGGGGTGAAAACTATGAGAATTAATTACCTTATGTTTACTGTGTTATTAGCAACTTTTTTAGAGAAGTATTGCTACTATTTAATCATGCCAGTATTACTCGTGTTCTTAACGACTGATTTTAATCTTACTGGCACGCAAATAGGGATAGCCTTATCACTAAACGGATTAAGTAAGATAGTGATGAGTCTTTTAAATGCAAAAATTATCAATAAAGTGCCTAAACAGTGGATCATCTATGCAGGATTAATGATCACTATCATCTCATACTTTTCATTTCCATTCATCGACAAATATATATGTGTACTTATTTTTTCATTTTTTTCTTCTTTGGGTTTTTCAATGCTCACGCCTGTTTATAAGCTTTTAATTTCAACCAATGCAACTGACAATAAAAAGTTATTATTTAATATTAGATATTATGTGATTAATATAGCTGCGGCACTTGGTCCTTTATCAGCTGGACTCCTTATATTTGTTAAACCTGAACAATTATTCTTTGTAGTTGCTATTATTCTTTTAATAAATTTATGTTCATTTATGATTTGCTTTAGAAAATATCCTCAAATAGAGAGTAATGATGTGAGTACGACGACAAATGAATATAGAATAGATAAGATTCCAGTCATATTCTTTTTATTGTTGATTGCGATGATATTCTTCAGTTTTGCATATAATCAACTCAATTCCGGATTACCAATATATTTGAGTCAAATTTTTACTTATAAACAGTCGCTCCAATACTATTCGACTTTATTATTCGTAAACTCAGTGACGGTATTACTCGGTCAATATTTCGTTTATCAATTATCTAATCATCTAAAATCACAGTATTTATTAATCATTGGCTCAATATTAATGACGTTATCAATATTGTTGTTTGGGTTTTCCCAGGCAATTATAATATTATGTTTGATAATGATACTATTCACATTTGGAGAAATGATTGTCATGACAGTCCAAGATATTCGAATTGATGAAATCGCTTCTGATCAAATGAAAGGACGATTGTATTCATTAATGGAATTAGAAAGTATAGGTAAGCTTACTGCACCATTAATCGGAGGTTATATAATAGATACGTTTAAAACAGGACAAGATATATTTATGATGTTATCTATTATTGCATCATTTTCAGTTTTATTCTTTATATTAGGTTTGAAATCCAGTAAAAGAAAAGAAAGCATTTCGAAGTGATTAACAAACTTAATAATATATAAAATGATATAATTATATAAATATACATGAGGTGAATCGTCTACACTTAATTTAACAATGCATCCCCTCAGGGGAGTTGTCCAATTAAGTGTAGACGATTCATCTTTAGAATTTGCGAGTTAGTATTATGATATGTGCTATTTGGAAATGATGAGAAGATAAGGTGTGGCATGTATATAGTGTAGAAGTATGAATTAAAATTATTAGTAAAGCCCTTAGAGGTTAATGACTATAGTGCTATTGATAGATGGTATATAAAAAGGATGAGATGAAAAAGTGAACAACTATTTTGTTCTTGAATAGACAAAAAGTACAGTGGTATGAAATTTCATACCACTGTATTTGATTTTTTATACAGTTTATTAGTCAATCATTTATAGTTAAATAGAATGAATAATCAGACTATTGGCGTATATTTTAGAACAGATATTTTTTATATAATAGGCAAAAGTAAAGGAGAAATAACTTTGAAAATTATAACTATTTGCTTACAAACTAAAGAAATATCTAATTTAAAAGAATTTTACAAAAAAATAGGATTTAATTCAGTGGTTAAAGATAATAACTTAATTATTCAACTTAATGATAGTAAAATTATATTTGAAAATAATAGTAACGAAAGTAGACCGTATTATCACTTTGCTATAGATATTGCTCCTAAAGATTTCGAGTCTTTAAAGAAAACAATTAGTGAAAAGGTATTTTTATTAACTGAAGATAATAATGATGAAATTTATTTTGAACATATAAATGCAAAATCCTTTTATATCAATGATCCATCTGGAAATATTGTTGAGTTTATAGCAAGAAATCAATTTGATAATGATAATTCTAAAAATATTAGATACATAAGAATAAGTGAAATTAGTTTAGTTACAAACAAGGTTAATCAGACTTTTAAACAATTAGAGAATTATAAATTTAGGGAACGAGATAATGAGTTAATAGAAGAAGGTTTAAACTTTATATGTTCAAGTGAAGAAAAAGAATATATATTGTTAACCAAAGAAGGAAGAAGATGGCTTTTTTCAGATAAATTATCTAAATCATTTCCATTACAAATAAATACAGATGAATATATATTGAATTTTATAAATGACCATCTTGAAATTAAAAAAAATGAGAATATACTTTAGTTATTATCTAAAAGCTTATATACTGAGTTAAGTACATCAATAAAAAATTGTTGAATTACAAAATAATATAAGTTTGAATATCCAGATTTAGAACAATTCAAATCAAAATAACCACCGGCCAGCAGTTTATTTAGTTACCCCTGAGTGATATTTGATGCAATTTTATGAAATCGAATAAATTAGAAACCCTTTAATATCAATGCTTACGACAGTCTATACAACTGTACGAAATCCTAAAGTTTTTTGAACGTAAGAAGCCAGGTCTTAATGGCGCTCGTCGTTCACCACAGTTCTCAAAACGTTAATTGCAAGTTATATCAACGTTTACAGCACTTCTCGAATTTATTCGAGAGGTGCTTTTTTATATGTTTTTTGCATGGATGTTACCCCATGCTTTTTTGGTAAGTGCGATTATATATATGTACCAACAAGTATATGGAGAAGTTGGACACAAAACGGCAGGATTCATTATGAATACTTTATTATTAACTGAGTCCATTTTCTTATTATGTAATGTTTGATATTAAAAGTGCTACAAATACATTTACTGGTACTAGAGTCTATTATATTACGAGAGAAACGTTAGGTTTTTTGGATTGTTCAAGATCATTGTAATTGTTTTATGGGGAACAGTATTTTTATTATTGTCGCCAATTTTCACATATATTCATTTCAAAGATGTTAGTAAGTACGGTCAGTATAAATCACAAAATAAATGATAAAATAGTATTGATAATAATTTTTCAACTACTACTGAGGTCGAGATCATGCAAAAGATAATTAGAAGTATTGCACGCTGTAAAATTTGTGATGATGTAATTGAATCAAAGTATACCCATGATTATGTGAGATGCAAATGTGGTGCCATCTTTTTAGATGGTGGCAAAGAGTATTGAAGATATGGATGGTTGCCTGAAAAAGTACAAGGAAGAAGTCATGATGAAATTATTGATTTTAGTTTGTCAGAGTATGAGGATGAAGAATAGCGAAAACTAATTCTTTTATATTTCAAAGGGAGTCGACAAATTTGAATAATAGAGGAAAGACAATTAATGACCTTACTGAAGAACAAAGAGAAAAAATGACAGATGATCAGAGAAGAGAACTAAGAGCTAATACTAGATTAATAATGAAACAAAATGGTTATTATGATGATGTAAGAAGGTTACGTAAACAAAATCCACTTCAAGAAGATGATAAAAAGGTTTATTTTTTCGGTAAATCAATAGGAATATTTGAATAGTAGATATTTAAGTATGGATTATCTAATAAACTAGGATGTGATGATATGCTTGAAGTTGATAAAGAAAAAATTCAAAAAATGCTTGAAAGTGATTTAACATCTGATGAAATAGCTGAATATTCAGGAATAGCGTATACTACTGCGAGAGAATTAAAAGATGGAATTACAAGTATTGATGAAGCATCTTTTAAAACACAAGTTAAATTAACATATGGATATAAAATAGCATTTGAAGGGCATGTGCCTGAAGAAGTTAGCTTAAAAAGAAGAATAGCGATTGTTGATGCAGCAATAGGCATAAATAAAATTGATGGCCTTGTATTATCGGATGAATATATAGAAAAAATGTATGATATGGCACATGGGAGAATTAAGAGATCTGAATTTGCTGAATATGTTTTAAAAAATTAATAAAGGAGTGAAAGTAATGGAATTAGTTTATCCTGTGACAAAACATCAAGTTGAAGAAAATGTTTTTGATAGAAAGAGATGATGATTATTATGCGAGAATTAGAGCAGAACATTTTTGTATAGAGGTAGGTATAAATGAATTTGTTCCTGGAATTTTCAATCTAATTACTGCTAATCATAAAGGATATAGATCGATGACGCTTTTAAGTGATAAATAGTAATATATATAAATATAAGAAAATAGGATTTGCAGTAAATATTATAATAGCTATAATAAGTCAAAAAACAAGCTGATATGAATAAATTTCATATCAGCTTGTTTTTTATTCTGGCAATGAATCTAATGAAGCATAATAAATATTTGTTACATATAGTTCGCCATCAATTTTTTTAAGTTTTAATTTAAAATAAACCGTGTAGTAGTACTCATAGTAATTTTTAATTTTTTTAATTTGTGATGGTCTTTTAACTACAGGAGCTATTTTTGAAAATTTAAGATTTTTATTATTTAAGCTAATCGTTAAATATCTCAAGCGATCAAATTTTTCATCACCTTTAAGATGTGTTGTGTAGAAATTAAACTTATTTTTATTTTTAGTAGTATAAAGATTTTGAGTTATTGTAAAACCATTATTTTTATTTACAATTAGCTTATCAGGTTTACCAAAGTTTTTTTGAATAGTTTGATTAAGAGTATCAAGAGTAATATCTTGGTATTTCAAATGTTCTTGTTTCATTGAATATATTACTTCATTGGTTAATAAATTATTTAATGATTCTTTCTTGTTTTCCTTAGCATCTGCAGAACTTACTGAAATTAAGCTAAGTATCATTATTACTGAAAACACCGATATTACAATTTTTTTCATTATGAAGTTCCTCATTCCTATTTAATGATTAAATTATATACTAGATATTAAAAGATTAATACATTTATTGTAATTTGAATAAAATGTTTTCTTGTGATTATTAATATATCTAAAATTTCAATATACTTATTGATTATATCTTTTTTGAAGGTATAATTAAGGAAATTATATGTATGTTTCCAAATATAAATATTTACGATTAATACTCTATAAAATTAAAGTGGTGTTCTAATGGAGATTAGAGAATTTAAAATTGAAGATTTAGAAAGTGTTAGTCATTTATTAAATAATTATAGAATCTTTTATGGGAAAGAATCAGATATAGAGTCATGTAACAAGTTTATAAAAGATCGATATGATAATAATGAATCAAAAATATTTGTAGCAGATAATGGAGAAGAATTAGTTGGATTTGTACAAATATATCCTGTATTTTCAACCGTAAGTCTACAAAGAGCATATATATTAAATGATTTATATGTAAGTTCAAATAGTAGGACAGGTGGAGTAGGGAGACAGCTTATTGAAAAAACTTTTGAATATGCACGTCAAAATAACGCTAGATATGTAACGCTGGAGACAGGTATTGATAATACAAAGGCACAGTCTTTATATAAAAAGATGGATATGAGAGTAGATGATTCTGTACTACATTTTTCAAGAACATTCGACATAAAGAATTAAAGCAGTATTATTTTAAATATGGAAAGATAACATATTAATAAGTTAGGGTTACGTACATCATAAAAAGAATTCTGGAAGTCAATTATTCGTTTAAGATATAATTGTAATTATTTTGTATTTGTGTTTATAATTAATAAACTGTTTTAATAGTTAATATTCTTAATTGTTTTCAACATCAATAAAGAATACAATATTAGGAAATTGAATCGAAATAATTGAAAGGATTAAATAATTATGACTTCCTTTAAAAAAGCATTTTTCATAGGATTGCCGTTAATAACAATGACTATACTTATAATTTGGTTCGCTATCGCAAATGAAAATGATAGTATTTTATTAAAAATCATTGTATTTATCATTGGTTACATTGGTGTTCGTACATTCTTTAAAAATTTAGCACATCACCTAGACAGCAAACAAGCTAATCATTAATTTGATTGGCTTTTTTTATAATCGAATCTATATGTAATGAATTTTATTTTTAAAGAAATTATATATGTTTTAGATGAGCTGGGTATTTTTGAAAAGATTTATTATTTAAAGATTGTATATTATATATATCAGGAGTTGATTAAGTGTTTAATGGAGAACTTCTGATTAACATAAATGATTGTGAACATTGGATTAAAGTAGTTGGAGATTATAAAAATGATATCCCTTTACTAATTGTACATGGAGGTCCAGGAGGTAATCATTATACTTTTGAAAGAAATACAGGTGTTCATTTTGAAAAGTATATGCCGGTAATATATTATGAACAAAGACGTTGTGGAAGAAGTAAAGAAGTAGATGATCTCAAGACTATTAATCTAAATCAGCTAATTGAAGATATTGAAGAATTAAGAAAACGATTTAAAATAGCCAAATTTAATATTCTAGGTTATTCTTTTGATGCTGAATTAGCACTAAATTATGTATCAAAGTATCCTGGAAGAATCTATAAAGAATTTTAGAATCACCCTCTCTTATATCACTCCCTTTAAATAAGCTAATACAGCTAAATGGATTTTTATCAATTTTTGATAGTGATAAGAGAAAATTATTGTGTGAGTATATGAAAGATAATGATATAGATGGCTCTTTAAGTCACGCTTGGTCTTTAGCATCAATAGAGGAAATTGATAGAATCTTATTTAAAGATTAAAAGTTTGCAAAATTGAACAGAAATTTATGGGATGAAAGTGAACTTAATAATGATGGAACCTTTTATCAAAATGTAAAAGGTTCTATGGATAGTGAAGAGCTACTGAGAGATATTCAAAAACTAGACCATGATGTACTTATTATTACTGGTATTCATGATCGAAATACTGGTTTGTCAGTTACAGAACTTCTCAAAAATAATTTAATGAATTGTAAAATAGAAATATTTTTATAATAGTGCACACTTTCCTGATATGACATCATCTATAATATACTACTCAAAGTGTTAAATGTTGATTTGTTTGTGTAAGAGTAACTTTATTATTTGATATAATAAATAAGAAAATATTTTTAGGGGCGATTGGATTGATTAAGTATATATGTTCAAATTTAGTAGATATTAAAGGAGATAAGATACTGCTTGTAAAGGTAAGAGATAATGAAAAATATTATCTTCCAGGTGGTAAGATAGAGACAGGAGAAGATGATAAAGAATCTTTAGTGCGTGAGATACAGGAAGAACTGTCGTTAGAATTAGATCCTGCAAGGTTAACTTATTACGATACTATTATTGGCCCTGCCTATCCAGACATAGAAAATCAAGTAGAATTAAGATGCTATATGTATGATGGTATTAAAGAGTATCAAAAATCAAATGAAATAACGGCTGTAGAATATATTGAAATGAATGAAAGTGAATTAATTGCACCGGCCGTTAATATATTAATCGAAAAATTACGTGAAAAAGGAGAATAATTTTGAATATTATAGTTTACTGTGGAGCAAGCAAAGGCAATGAAGCTCAATTTAATGATAATGCTGTTGAACTAGGAAAATGGATTGTAGATAATAATCATTCACTTATTTATGGGGGTGGAAATGTTGGCTTAATGGGTACTATCGCTAACACGGTCTTAGAAAATGGTGGAGAAGTGATTGGTGTGATGCCTAAGTTTTTAGCTGACAGAGAGATTTCACATCCTGGATTAAGTGAATTAATCATTGTGGAAAATATGTCAGAGAGAAAAAATAAAATACTATCAATAGGTGATGTATGTGTGGCATTGCCAGGTGGCCCTGGAACACTAGAAGAAATTTCTGAAGTTATATCATGGTCTAGAATTGGACAAAATGATCGTCCTTGTATTCTTTATAATAAAAGTGGATATTATGATTTACTAGCATCGTTCTTTGATGAGATGGTAAATAAGGGCTTCCTCACAAAGAGTGATAGAGATAATATCGCATTTCCTGATTCAATTGAGAATCTAGAAAAAGTTATTAGAGAATATAAGTCCGTAAGTATTAGAAAATATTGAAGATAGCAGACAAGCTGATCCTCCTTTTGAAGAATAATGCAAACATGATCAAACGATACTTCAATATTAAATGATGAAAAAGTTTAACTTCAATGAAATAGAAACACGCTTCAATTTGAGTAATTTTCAAAATGAAGCGTGTTTTTAAACTTTAAAATATTTTTCTAAATCGATAAGTGAGCAGACATATTGATAAATAACTTAATGACGCAATAATAAATACTACCGTCAAGTTGGAGTGGTCTCCAATTGATGACATAGCAAATGTTGATATACAGAATCCCAAACTATAAATCGTCTGATTTAGTGTGTAAGTATCAATCAGCAGTTCGTGGTTTAATTGTTTTTGTATTTCAGTATGGAGTGTAATTGATAATATTTGTTCAATAACACCATAAAGCCATGATAGAAGTACAGCAATTAAGAGCAAACGATTAATACCAAATAACAATGTAATGATTGATAGCACCAGATATCCAATAAAGTATATGTGTAAAATTTTATAGGATGTAGTTTTACGAATTATTTTTGTTCCATAAAGCAGACCTATAAAGAATGAAGCGTTGATAATTCCAAACCAGAATGATGGTGCATTTAAATAATCTTTTACAAAAGCAATCATTATTGCTGCAATCCAAACTGAATGGCCGAATGATGCTATGAATGTATTCCAGTTTAAATATTTACTGTAGCTAGAATTACCATTGCTTTGTATGACTTCTTTGAAACTCTTTGAGCCTGCTATTTCTTTTTCTACAGTATTAATACTAAAATTTATTTTCATAATAAAAATGACTGAAATAATAGATAATATTATACACGTAATGATTAATCCTTCGCTATGAAGAAGAGTTAATAGTATACTTCCTAGTGCCCACGCTGATATTTGAACTATATTATTCATACTACTGATTTTTGTGTTTGCTCCAAGAATATTTTCTTTTTTCTCGAAATAGGGGATCAACGTATTGCTTAATGGATTTGTAAATCCATCTAAAAAAGCAATGAGAAAAGCTAAACCTAATATATAAACCATTTGAATTTCAAAACGCATTGTCAAAAGTAAAGTGATTAATAAACAACATTTCATCGTTTGATTAAAAACTAAAATATATTGCTTTTGAAATCTTGAGTATACATAAGGTGCAATAAATCCACTTAAAAAATAAGCTGATGTAATGAAGATAGGTATTAGTGCACTGGTTTGAACTGAATTTGTCATTGCGTATAAATAGGCAATGAGCGCAATGATGTATAAATTATCACTTGTATTAGCGAAAAGCTGGCTAAAGTATAAATATTTAAAGTTATTTGTATATCTTTTCATGATTCCCTCCTAATATAGAGGATCATAGACGTACAAATACAATTTTTTATTCAGTTTTTATTGGACTTGTAAGTCTATGTCCTTTTTTATTGATTAGAAAGAAATCTCTACATATCAGATCACCTTTAAACTTATTTATGTTTCTTTTTAATGTATCATTATCAGAAAATTTGCACAATATATTTTTGAAATTTTAACTGTATTAATAAGTATTTTACTTTTCTCTTGAAACGCAAGTTGTCTATTATTATTTTCATTTCTATCTAGTTGATAATTGTTATATCAGTTGTAGGATGACTAATCCAAGTTAAACTGCAATTTATTTAAGTTAATAAAATAGTCCTATCAAGTTTTTATCAAAGTCATTTCTGCCGTAAATAAATAATATTTAGAATATCTCAATTTAATTATAAACTTAATTGGGGTAATTTTTATTTTTTATAAAGAAAAGTAACTTAAATATCTATATAATTAAAGTAATAACATTTTGAGGATGTAACATATAATAAGATAAAAATTATCGGAGGATTTTAAATATGAAAATTTATAATACAACTGTATTTTCACATAACAATGAAGGTGGTAATCCTTGTCCTGTGGTGTTGGAAGCAGATGAATTAACGTTTGATGATATGATAGGTATAGCTAAAAAACAGAAATTAGAAGTAGGTTTTGTTCTGAATAGTAGTAATTCTTCATGTGAGTATAAATTTAAATATTTTGTTCCAAATAAAGAAATGGAAATGTGTGTTCATGCGACGATTGCATGTGTAACAGTTCTTAAAGAGAAGAAATATCTTAATAAAAATAAATTTTCAGTAGAAACATTGGCTGGAATTTTAGATATAGAGATTATAGAGGAAGATTTAGATTTCAAAGTTAAAGTAAAACAGGGCAAGCCTGAAATTAGTAACCAGTATATTGATAAACTTGAAATTGCAAATGCTTTGAATATATCTGTAGATCAACTTTCAGATAGTCCTGTGAAGAATGTTTCTACTTCTAGATTCAAAACAATTATCGAATTGAAAGATTTAGAAAAATTAAATGAACTAAAGCCTAATTACGATTATTTATGGGAAGTCTGCGACAAGATTGAATCGACTGGCTTATATCCATTTGTAAAGGATGAAAACAATATATATCATGCTAGACAATTTCCTAATAACACAGGATACTTAGAAGATTCAGCTACTGGCGTAGCTGCTTCAGCATTAGGGGTTTATGTTAGAGCTGTAATGAATTATCCTTTTGATGAATTAAAGGTATATCAAGGGTTTGCTATGAATAGTCCAAGTGAGATTGATGTTATCAATGATAATGAATCAAATTCTATAATGGGAAGTGCGAATTTTATAGATAGACTATGATGATTAGAATGTTGATTTGTATAATCTTTAGGTGAGGCGAAATTGTCATTAACAATAAATGATATATATACAGTATTTAAGAGTTCGTATTTTTTAGAGGGAATTCCCAGATAGTTTCTGCATATATACTAACTTTAGCTTGAAAAAAGAATGGGTGAATACCTGTTTGTACTGAATAAGAAATAATAAATTCTATCTTTGATATCACAAATGAATTTACAACTGATGTTATCCATGAAACATAATATTAAATATAGCAAAGCAAATATGGAGCCATAAAGTTCACATGGCTAATATATTGATAATCAAATTTGATTGACATCTCTAAATTGATTGAAAAATATTGATAGATTTGATGAATTTAAAATACTATAAAAATAAAAAATGACTTTTAAAATATAATAATTGAATGAGGTTGAAAAATGTCAAAAGAAATATTTATGAAATATAGTAAAATTATCGTTTTCGATATGGATACTGCACTAGATATGCTAGATCAAGAAAATGAAGGTAGATTAGATTATTTTGAAAGAACGACAAAAGGAAAAGGATTTAAACTACTGGGAGAGATTTTAGGAGGCGGTGGTAAAGAACAAGTAGATGTTAATATGAAAGCATTAATGAAACTTGAATTTGATAAACATATTACTAAGGAACTTACCAATACTGTAAAAACTGATTTTATATCAAAAATTGAAGCTAAAATTAATGATTTTAACTTGAAATACATTCAAGACTATAATTTATATATATTAGAAGGAACTAGCACACATTTAAAAACACTTGCACCTGTTACTAAAGTTATAAAGGATTTTTCAAAGTTACAAAACAGTAATGAATTTGAAAATATTGAATTTACTAAAATGGAAGAGTTAATCGATGATATGAAATCATATCATGAATTTGTTGCATATAAAGCTAACTCATATAAGATAATACGTGTCAATCCTAAACATCTTCAAAGCGACTACAAGCTCTCGGATTTAAGAAATATGAAAATGAATATAGTTGGAGTGGTAATAGGGGAAACTAGTATAAACGACATAATGTTTGATGCAATTATGGAATCTGATGATCAAAAAATTGAAGGCAATCTTCAAGTAAATAACTTAGAAGATCAAATTGATAACCTTAGTATCGAAAAAAAATTAGAAAAACACCAAAACAGTATTAATTTAAATAAGTTTGACAAGAATAAAAAAGTAGAAATCATAGATGTAATTATAGCAGGTATAAAATGATGGGAAATAAGTTTATTTATATAGTAACAGGTGATATAAATCAATTCTATGAAGAAAATAAAGGTAAATTTTTTATAAATTTTTTAGATTCAATTGATAATTTAAAAAGCTTATTTAATGGTGATGGAAGTCTATTGAATTTTTCGTTAGGTTTAAGCAAGGATTTTATAATCAATGAAGGAAGTGTAAAAAGGATCACCAGTAGTTTTGAAAGCGAAGTAGGGATGTTAGTAAAAACACTTAATGAGAGCGGATTTTTAGAAAAAATATATATAATCAATCCGACATTAACCTTAGATGAAAGTCTAAAGAAACTATATCCAAATAATATTCAAGAGATAAGATACCCATTTCATTCTTACAAAAATGAAGATGTTACCAAAAGTTATAAAACTACTATCTCTGAAATACACGGTCAGGAAAGAGCGTTGAAAAAGTTACATTCTAGTCTAATAAATCACAAAAATTCTAATAATACTAAGGTTTTTTTATTATATGGACCAGCAGGAGTAGGTAAAACTGAAAGTATTAAATCAATTGCAAAAATATTGTTTGGAGATAATAAATTAAAAAGAATACAATTATCAATGCAAAATGATACAGAAGGATATAATTATATCTTTGGTAATGATAAACATAATAAATCTTTATCTGAAGATATTTTGAATCGGAAAAGTAATTTTATATTATTGGATGAATTTGATAAATGTCCTAGTAATATTTATAATGCCTTCTATCAAATGTTTGATGAAAATGTTTATAAAGATAACCATTTCCAAGTAGATCTTAGTGGGACAATAATATTTTGCACAACGAATTTTAAAGATAAAAAGATTATTAAGAATGTACTAGGATCTGCACTATATAGTAGAATTGATGTTTTTGTTAAATATGAAACTATAAATGAAAAAGTTAAATATGAATATCTTGAAAATTCATATCAAAAATTAGTTTCAAAATATGATGAGAGTACTAAAGAGTCACTACTATCATCAGGTCTTTTAAAAGTTTTGTTAAAACAAGAAATAAATATGTTGAGTATGAGAGAAATTGATAGCATGGTTCTAGAAAGTGTAAATAGATATTTATTTAATTGTTTATTAGAAAAAGAAAAATAAAAATTTTTTGAATAAAGAGGTATATTAATAGTGAGATAGTAAGGGGGAATCTTATTGCATTTTATGAAATATGAAAGAAATTTGAATAATGGAATTACAAAGTGTCCAGTCGAGTCATCTATGTATATGCTTGTACAAAATTTTTTAGATGAATTGTTTGAACATCTAAAAATAAGTGTAATCTCAGCTGTTGGATTACATAAAAATACAGATTTTAGATTAGAGACATTAGCAGGTATAAGTGATATTTACATCGTATCTAGTGATTTTAAATATAAATTAAACCAAGGTGAATGTTTGGGTTGTATTGAAATCAAATCACCTACTGAAGAATTAAAACACACTGAACAGATTATTTTTCAAAGTAAATCTTTAAGTAATGTAATATATACAAACGGTATCATTTGGGAATATTATAAAGATTCAAATTTAGAATGGAAAATAAACTTAAGTGTGGGAACCCATTTAAATTCAATAAAGAATATTAAAATTGATCATGAAAAATATTATGAACTTATTATAAAATTGCTAGATATTAAGTGGCAATAATAATCTCCTATGAATATAATAATTTAAAAGTTTATATATCGTATAATAAAAGAATACAATCATATATAGCTTTTAAATGCTAATTTTTAGTGAATAATAATTTATGAAGATAGGAAAAATAAAATGAGACTAACTTTTTTAATTGGCAATGGTTTAGATTTGCAATATGGTTTAAAAACTACTTTTAATGATTTCTTTGAGTATATTAAAAGTAATAATGTTTTACAAAAAGAAAATTATATTTATAGAAAATTTTTGAATAAATCTTCGAAAGAGGATTGGTCTGATTTTGAATACATTCTGGGTAAACTTACATTTGATTTGAAAAAAGATAATGTTGAACCAGATGGTTTTATAGATGATTTAATCGATTTTAGAGAAGTTTTCATTACTTATATGAATTCTCAACAAGAACTATTTGAAGTAAATAAAGATGAAAATAGTGACATTGTTATAGATACTGCAAAAAATTACTTTCATAGTTTAGATTATAAAAATAAAAAATATATTTTAGATTTCATAAATCAAAGTAGAGAGGTTCAAATTAATATATTAAATTTTAATTATACAGATACTTTAAAAAAAGTTTTAGATATTTCTAATATATCATTTAGTATTTGGAATAAATATCATACAATTGAAAATCATATATATGTCCACAGAACATTAGACGATGGAACTTTTTTGGGTGTAAATGATAAAAGTCAATTAGATTCAGAAATTTTTACTCCATTAGATTTAGATGGATTAATTAAACCAAGAATGATTGAAACTGATAAAGATGAGTATAGCGACAAATTAACTGATATAATTAGTCGATCAAATATCATTTACATTTTTGGTATGTCCTTAGGTGATACAGATAAAATATGGTGGGAAAGAATTAAAGTATGGTTGGAAAAATCATCGTATAATAGACTTATAATAAATTATTATATCGATGATAATAAATTAGCATCTTCAAAAAAACATTTGAATAGAAAAAATAGAATCCATGCTGAAGCAAAGAATAAATTTTATGAGCATTTTAACATGACAAATGAAGAGAAAGAAATATTTAATGAGAAAATTTATATTTCTTTAAACTCTCCTAATATTTTCAATAAATAACCATGATATTTTGATGAAAATACCACCGGCCAGCAGTTTATTTAGTTACCCTTTAGTTACCCCTGAGTGATATTTGGTGCAATTTTATGCAATCGATAAAATTAGAAAACCTTTAATATCAATGCTTACGACAGTATGTACAACTGTACGAAATGCTAAAGTTTTTTGAACGTTAGAAGCCAGGTCTTAAAGGCGCTCGTCGTTCACCACAGTTCTCAAAACGTTAATCGCAAGTTATATCAACGTTAATCGCAAGTTATATCAATGTTTGCAGCACTTCTCGAAAATATTCGAGAGGTGCTTTTTTATATGGTTTTTGCATGGATGTTACCACTGGTTGACAATTACATATTTTTAGCACGTTAAAAGCTAGATATTTTTGGAAATCATTATAGTTATTATTATCTCAAATTCTATTTTTTTTCGATGATATTTATTCATAAAGTTAACAATGCTATAATTATATAAGTATACAGGAGGGAATCCATATGAAAAAAAGATCAATTAAATCATTGGGAATTGGATATGGATTTAGCATTGCTATTTTCTTTTAAAATTTTTAAACAAGGGATAAGTCTGTACTTTTTTAAAAATTTAAAGGAATGGTGATAATATGTATATTAAATCTGAAAGATTAGTTATTAGAAATTTTAAAGCAAGTGACATAGATGATGTTTATCAAATTTATGAAAATGAAGAAACATGTAAATATTTATTACATGATGCTTGGGATGAAACCAATAAAGAAGTAAATTTTAATAATCTGCTCATAAAAAGTGATTTAGATAATGATCGTGCTGTAAACTTAGCTGTTTCTTTTAATGATAAAGTAATTGGTGTATTTCATGCATGGTACACAGAAATGAAACAAACGATTGAAGTTGGATTTAGTTTTTCAAAAGATTTTAGTGGCAAAGGATATGCAACTGAAACGCTATTAGTAATGCTTGAATATATATTTAATAACTATGAGGTGCATAGAATTCAGGCAGTCTGTGACGATAGAAATAAAGCTTCTGAGAAATTATGCTTAAAAGTAGGTATGAGAAAAGAAGCTCATTTCATAAAAGATTATTGGAGTAAGGGTGAATGGACGAGTAGTTATGTATTTGGAATTTTAGAAGAAGAACTAAGAGCTTATGAAAAAAATGATACAGTAATTAGAAAAAATCCATTCTTTTTATCCTCTCCGCTAGGGCCATATAGTCACTTAACGGAAGTTTCAAGTAATAAAAGATTATTAGTAACATCAGGACAAGTAGGTTGCGATGTACTTGGTAATATACCTGTTGGATTAAATGAGCAAGTCGAAAATTGTCTAAAGAATATTCAACAAATTCTAGTAAATGAGGGTATTAATCCATCCAACGTTTTAAAAGTAAATATTTATGCTACTGAAAAATTAAATTGGGACTGTTTCAATTCTAAATGGAATTTAATATTTAATAAGAATAATCCGTCAATGACATTTGTTTATGTACCAGCTCTTGCGATGCCGGAATTAAAAATTGAAATTGAGTTATGGTGTATAAAATAATTTCATCTCATAGGTAAATTTCAAAACATAAATATTTACCACTGGCAGCAGTTTATTTAGCTACCCCTAAGTGATATTGGATGAAATTCTATTTAATCGAAAAAGTTAGAAATCCCTTAATATCAATGTGTACGACAGTCTATACAACTGTACGAAACCCTAAAATTTTTTGAAAGTAAGACGCCACGGCCTTAAAGCGTCAGACAGTTCTCAAAACGCTAAAATTTGAATTGTAACTAGCTTTTTCCATACTATTTTAAGACATTAACTAGCATAGACAATATGTTTTCCATAAGAATTTACAAACCACTCTTCAGTATTGCTGCAGAGTGGTTTTGTTAATATACATATTTTGTATTCAACTGAATCTTTCATAAGTACATTTTAATAATTCAATTTATATTATAAGTGGACGCATAATAGAGTGTATACTAAACTTGTGTTTGATAATCTATTACTACATTCCCAGTTAAAATACAATCGTTTATTGTTAAATCAAAATTATGATATAATGACGATTTTATCTGCTCATAATTCTTCCAATTAAAGAAAGGTAACGGTTGAATTAATACAATATAATTATCTATTCTATCTATAGAAACTTCCATCTGTTCACTTTGATTATAATAATCTTCAAAAATATTAATTAAGTTCAATGTATTATAATCTAGAATTGTATTATAAGATGCTCCAAAATTTTTCAGTTTACTTTTAGTTACAAATAACAAACCATTATTGAGAATCTGATTATTAATCTTATACGAAAAATGATAATCTGAGTATATATCTGTATTTATTATTTTATCTCCATTTTTCGATTTAAAATTAAAAGTAATTCTTTCATCTTGACTAAGTAAAATTGAAGACATTGAACTAAGTGAAATTAAATCATCTTCAATAGTTTTCTCTTTGGATTCCGTAGTATAGATTCTAAATTCCTTATTTTTGTCGAGATATTTTTTAATTTTTGATTTCATATTTTTCCCTCCCTATAATTAGGTTAAGGGGTGACGTAACGTGAGGTGCAAGTGGAAATGAAATATTCAGTTTCAGAAGTAGCAAATTTTACAGGATTAACTATTAGAACGATAAGATATTATGATGAAATCGGTCTCGTCCCTGCTACGAGATTGTCAAATGAACATAGAATTTATACTTTAAAGGATTTATTAAAGTTAGAATCTATTATTGCTTTAAAAAATGTTGATTTTAGTTTAAATGAAATAAAATCAATTATTAACAATGATGAAGATATTACTAGATTATTAGCTTTGCAAGAACAAGCACTAATTGAACAAAAGGAGACGATTGAATTAAAGATCGACAGAATAAATTATTTAAAGAAACTAAAGAAGAGTGATGAAATAGAAGCTGCAATATTAGAACAAATAGTTAAAATTGAGAATAAGAATATTATTGCAAACATACAAAACATAATTAATACGGATGAGATAGATTTTAATGATCATTTTAATAAGATTTTTCTAATGAGAAATGACAACAAAGCATCTAAATTATTAATGATAAAATTTATTGAATATCTTAATGAAGTTTACGAAGGGTACTTTAACAAAAAAACTCTCTTGGAACTTTCAAAAAAGTATTTAGAAACTGATGCGCAAAACTATTTTAACAAATATGAGGATGGATTTAATATTTATTTATCAAAACTACTTATTGAAATAGCAGAAGAAAATTATGATTAGTTATTGTATATGCTAGATGTTATATAATTTGTGACTAATAAAATTCATTAAGTGATATTCGAACGATACAAGAGTATTTACCACGGGCCAGCAGTTTATTTAGTTACCCTTTAGTTACCCCTAAGAGATATTTGATGCAATTCTATGCAATCGAAAAAATCAGAAATCCTTTAATATCAATGCTTACGACATTCTATACAACTGTACGAAATCTTAAAGTTTTTTGAACGTAAGAAGTCAGGTCTTAAAGGCGCTCGTCGTTCACCACAGTTCTCAAAACGTTAATATCGTTGTTATATCAACGGTTGCAGCACTTCTCGAAAATATTCGAGAGGTGCTTTTTATGTTTTAATTGATGGATTCAGTTACCTTTTAGTTACCCTTAGAGGAACTATTTTGTTTGAAACCTGCTTAATAATCAATGATATGAAACTGTATGAAAACATATGAAATGACCTGGTTTTTCTCTGGTATTCATACATTTGTGATTATTTTATATTAAGTTTGTAAAATATTTACTAGTCTCAATTGTATTCTATTAATAAATATTCTTATTTCAGAACAGATATAATAGTGATTGATGATTTATTATTAACGAATACACCTGAACAAGATCAAAAGAATCTAATAGAGGTATTTGATGAAATAAGCAGTAGCGAAAAATCATTAATACTTAGTTCTCAAATGATTTCTGTAGAAAGGCATAAGAATTTAGACGGTGAAGCTATCGCAGATGCGATTTTAGATCGAGGTAAATCAATGTCATATAAAAAAATTTTAGAAGAAGATTCATTAAGAAAAAATTTAATAATCCTTATACTATTTGGCCGATTTTGATAGTTCTATAAAGGCGCAATATGAAATCAGAAACTAAAAATTCTTCTTTCACAAATATCAATTAAGCATTTGTAAATTATTATTAGTAGTAAAAAAATTATAAATAAAGTTAAGAACCATTTATTTATAATAACAAAAATTGTTATTATTGTATTAAAAATCATACTAAATACTGCAGTCAGAATTGTGGATTTACTCTGTTTAATTATTTCCATTTCGCTATTCCAACTAAAATTGAGATACATAAGATTAATTCTATATCCTATTATGCTAATAAAAATCAAACTAATAACCATTAATAATGGCCAAAATATATCTTGTAGGTTATTTATTCCAAAAATACTTATATATGAAAATACACTTAGTGAAATTCCTGGTACAAATAAAAGAATATTAAGTAAGATTTTCATAACAGCTATTTTTAACAGTGAAATAGGAGTGGACTGAATGATCCAAATATTTTTTCCTTCAAATGATAATGCTGAAGAAGTTGTTGTTGTTAAAGTAATAATTATATAAATAACCATTAGATAAAGCTTTTCGAAGTTAATATTAGAGAACGGTAAATTATAACTGAAGTCCTTAAGACCATCGAAGACACCTAATATTAGTGATATATTTATAACTATAAGGGCTAAAGGCGTCAATAGTGTATTTGTTAGGTAAGTAATTGACGAACTATAAAGTTTCATCTCTTTTATAAATAACATTCTAGAGGATGAATTTTTCAAATTTATAAAAGAAGGTTTACTGTTTGATTGATAATTTTTAAAAATAGTGGTTAATAAATTTGACTCCTTAGTAAAAATAAAATATATTGCAAAAAGTAATAACACCACTACCATCAGGAATATAATCATAATTAGATAGTTTATGTTGAAATGTGGAGTGGTAAGAACTTTCTGGAATGGTGAGATTTTGACAAGTAGTAAAGCGTAATCAAAAGTTTTTATTTTAAATATTACATAAATCGGGAAAATCATAAATATTATAAAAGTTAACATTGAAATTACAATATTATTTCTTAAATTCACTATATATAAGAGATATCTTAAAAAAAATGAAATCAAGAAAGTGGAACAGAGTGATAGTAATGGAACTAACGGAATCAATATAATCACAATAAAAATAAAAGAAGGATGTTCAAGAAAAATTTTGATGTTACATAAACATCCTACTATTAAAGTAATTAATGTTATAGCTAAATAGACCAGATACTGACTTATGATATTAATAAACGGAGTAGCTTTAGAGGACAAAGGCAATGTCGATACAAATTCTTTATCTGGATAGTGAAACAAATTTTCCGGACCCGATAGAATAGTCCAAAGACCTAGACCCCAGAAAAGTATTGAAGTGAGGATAGGTATAAGGAAAAATCCCTTATCATTACCTGTCAGATCAATGGCCAGATAAATAATATAACCTACAGCCATTGATATAGCTAATCCATACCCTAACAGTGTAATCATAGCATGTCTTCTTTCATCTGGGTTACGACTTTCTAGACGAAATAACTGCATCTGATGCTTTAGACGATAACTGATTAAAAACAACATTTTATTCATGAGCAAGTCACATCCTTAAAAACGGAGAATAAATCCTTGTTTATCGTCACATTCTCCATGCTATCATTAACAGCAACTCTGCCTTTATGTATCATAACGACGCGATTACAAAGCTTTTCTGCAACTTCTAGAACATGGGTTGAATATATAATGATAACTCCTTCTGAAGCACGCCTTTTCATTTCATTCTTAAGAAACTCAGTAGCATTAGGATCAAGACCTACAAAAGGCTCATCCAGAATAATTAATTTAGGATTATGCATAAGAAGTGATATAAGGACGAGACGTTGTCTCATACCATGAGAATATGATGAAATCACATCATTGACAGATTCCTTATAATCTAGCTGTTTTAAGAGTATATTAAGCTGGAGCTCCATTTCGTTTTGGTCCATTTCATACATTGAACCTATAAGCTCTAAATAGTTTTTACCTGTCATATTTGGATAAATATCAGGTGTATCTGGTGAGTAGCCCATCAATGATTTATATTGCTGAGGATTTTCTTGAAGATTGATACCTTCTAATTCAACTACACCCTCATCAAACGGATGAATACCTACAATAGACTTTAAACTGGTTGTCTTACCTGCGCCGTTTAATCCAATAAAAGCACATATGTCTCCAGGTTCAAGCAAGAGATTTAAGTCTCTGATTCCCTTGTCTGTACCAGGATAAATCTTTGAAAGCTTTTCAATTTTAAACATAATTTCAACTCCTATCGCTTAATCTTCAAGTGAGATATGTAAATATTTAAAGCTGTGAAAATAAGGCAAGAAATAATTTGAAGGGCAGAGATATTATCAGAGCTTACAAGAAAACTCTCAGCATATCTCAATATACCACTCGGTAATATCATTGACAGGGTGCTGTTAAAGTCTTTTAAGACGATAAGCATCATGCCAATGAGAATTGTGATAACAGCTACAGTTACAGAACTTTTCAGGAAGAGACTTAAAAAAATAATTAAACTAATTACGTATAAAATCCATATAGAATAAAGCAATATAAACACCACAAATTTAGTCAAGGAAAAAGGGCCGAAAAGATAGACTGTGTAATAGTATGAAATAATTCCTCCAAATATGATGCAGACTAAGCTGATCATCCAATGGCTTATCAGTTTTGATAAAATATAAGAAGAAACTGATACAGGGCGAGTAAAAATAAAATCTTGAATACCATTATTCTTATCAGCCATGATAATACTCATTAGACTTATAACGAGTACAATAAGGCCCATTTGATTGAACTGCCCGGAGAAAGTTGAAAGTAATACTTCTCCTGATGTATGATCCGGGCGATTGGGATCCAAGGTTATTCCATCTGCACCTCCAACATTTTTAAGTATAATATCCATATACCTGTTAATAAGGGGTTGTGTTAAACCCAATATTATAAAAAATAATGTCAGCCAGACTAACTTAAGTTCCTTAAGTGCTTCCTTCCATTCTGTGCTCATTAATACATTGAAGTTTTTCATGTCTCAGATACCATTTCCAGAAAAATATTCTCTAGATTCCTTTTCAAATATTCAATTGATATGATGTCGCAACCGATATTATCAAATGCATGTACAATTTCAATAATTTCAATTGGATAATCACTGATTATATGAAACTTATCAGGTCTTATAGTTTTGATACTATAATGTGTGGACAAAATAAAATCTTCCGGAATAGGTCGTGAAGTTTTTATTTCACAAAGAATTTGATTAAAGTCAATGTGTTCATCCTTTGAGCTAATGTTTCCAATCATTTTACCGTCTTTAAGAATAAAGAATGCATCACAGAATTCACTTGCATCATCCAGAATATGAGTCGATAACATAATTGTAGTATATTTTTTTAGGCGCTTAATGAGGTTTTTAATTTCATTCCTTCCAATAGGATCTAAAGCAGAGACGGGTTCATCAAGTATTAAAAAAGAAGGGCGATGAAGAATGGCCTGGGCAATTCCTAATCTCTGTTTCATCCCTCCTGAAAGCTGTTCTACTTTCACTTTTTCCTTTCCTCTGAGCCCCACTTCACTGAGTATGTCACTGATGTTTTCCTGTAAATACTGCTCACTCAATCCAGATAATCTACCAAAAAAACTGAGGGATTCCTTACAACTCATCCAAGGTTTAAAGTCTGTATGTTGAGAAAGATATCCAATATCCTTCTTTCTAGAACTTATTGGTTCTCCTTCAAAAATCACCTCTCCTTTTTCATAATCCAGTATTCCTGTCATACATTTAATGAGTGTAGTCTTCCCGGCTCCATTAGGACCTAACAAACCTATGCATTGATCATTCGTAATCCTGAAACTGACATTATCGAGGATTTTTCTGTTCTTAAATGATTTCGATAAATTATTCACTTCAATCATGTTTTACCATCCTTCTTCCCACTATCAAATAAAGAATTGGTCCGATAGTTTGAATCAATAAAATGACAATCAGCCACAAATAGGGATATTCAATAATATTTTTTCTTTTAAACCAATCGAACAACGAAATCAGCATCAATATAAATGTCAATGCCATAATTGGTAGTGCTAGGGGAAGTATTGCTTGCCAATCAATATTATTTAAACCACTAAAATCTGTATTCATATTTAAAACCTCCTTATCATTATCATTATCAATAATGATAATAGTATATAATAATAAAAAAAGCAATATATATATTATCACTTTTGATAATGCTATAATATAAATAAATGTAGATTTGATAAAAAGGAGGATATCATGGAGTTTGAATTTTTTAAAAATCAAGTTCGTTTCAAGATTGCATTAGAGCTAATAGATAAAGAAGAAGGAATATCAATTATGAGATTAAGTAATCTTTTAAAAGACATTCCTCAAGCTACATTATATAGACATGTGAACTCTATGCTACAAGATCAATTAATAAAAGTTGTTTCAGTTCGAAAATTAGATAAAGGCGAAGAGAAACTCTATGCATTAAATACAGAAGAATATAGAATTAGTGATGAAGAATGGAACTCAGCAAGTTATAGCGAAAAAGTTAAATTTATATCCTATTATTTCATGTATATAATGCAATCATACAAAAACTATTATAATACTTTAACGACAGAGAATAATATTGATAAATCAACATTCTCATTAACTAAA
Organism: Macrococcus epidermidis; assembly: GCF_024205965.1. Classification (NCBI taxonomy): domain Bacteria; kingdom Bacillati; phylum Bacillota; class Bacilli; order Caryophanales; family Staphylococcaceae; genus Macrococcus; species Macrococcus epidermidis. Next base: position 1,314,357 of record NZ_CP073819.1, read on the forward strand.
TTAAATTTAAACGATAATGAATTTGAAAAATTTCAATGTGAAATAAGTGAATTACTGAATAAATTTTATTCAATTGAAAAACATGGAAATTCAAAAGAACGTATAATATCTTTTGTAATAATTCCTGAGTAAAAGGCAAGATTAAAACGACTAAATTTAATGAAATAATTATATTAAAAGTGATATTATTGAAGAACTCCCTACACCTTATGATGATATATAATAATATAGAAAGATAAATACAGGTTTCAAATTTTGAAAGATGAAGAAGACTTAAAGTATTATAAGACAAAATTAAATAAAGTATGCAGACCTATTTTTCTTAAAGATCGCCTAGTTTATTTATTTGAGGAAATACCCGAGTATTTAAAACAACAAATATTTCATAATGAAGATGTCATAGAAGTTTTTGCAAATAAATTAAAAGACACACGAAACTACTATACACACGGAGATAGGAAAAGTAAAAATGTGATAATTGATGTAAATGAGATGTATTCTGCATATAATAAATGTAAATTAATTTTAAGTTATTATTTATTTAAACAACTAGAAATTGAAAATTAATCTTATTCTTTAATTTATATAAAATAATGGAGTTGATAGAAATAGGTACATTTAATAATACTTCAATAATTAAAGGCTATCAAAAATCAGTTCGTGATTGTTTGGAAAGTGAAAACTATTTTGGAGCTATATTAACAAGCTTGATTCTACCAGAAGTATGTTCAAAAATATCAAATTTTAATTATAGAGGTGTATCCGCTAGATATAAAGAATGGTTGAACACATATTTTATACCACTCTTACAAGATGAAGATGAAGTAGTTCGTAATTATCTTAATTCTAAAAATATATATGCTTTAAGGTGTACTATTGTTCATGAAGGAACGAGTGATGTTTCTAGACAAGATAATTATATGAGTAAATTAAAAGAACATGAACAAGTTGATGAACTAATTCCTTATTTAAATACACTTGATTTTCATAAAGTATTATATGCTGATTCTACTAATACAAGCACCAGAGAGATAAAAAGATCGTTATTTTTAGATTTAGAGTTTTTTTGTGAATTAATGATTAAATCAGTGGATAGATGGCTGAAAGATAATATTAATTTAGATGAAACTGAATTGAGTTTGTTTTCTATTGCTTATATTTTAAAAGATAAAGAAGATGAAAAGTTTCTTATATTTAGAAGGTAATTAAATGTTAAGTATTTACCACCGGCCAGCAGTTAATTTAGTTACCCTTTAGTTACCCCTGAGTGATATTTGATGCAATTCTATGCAATCGAAAAAATCAGAAATCCTTTAATATCAATGCTTACGACAGTCTATAAAACTGTACGAAATCCTAAAGTTTTTTGAACGTAAAAAACCAGGTCTTAAAGGCGCTCGTCGTTCACCACAGTTCTCAAAACGTTAATTGCCAAAGCTGTTGCGAATTTATTCGCTTACAGATTTGGTACGCAAATTGCGTCAGCAATTTGTGTTCAAGTAAATATACGTTTACAGCACTTCTCGAAAATACTCGAGAGGTGCTTTTTTTGTTTTTATCGATGGATTCAGTTAACTTTTAGTTACCCCTAGAGGAACTATTTTGTTTGAAAACTGCTTAAATTTCAATTATATGCAACTGTATGAAACCATATGAAATGATCTGGTTTTTCTCTGAGTGTTATACATACAAAGAGTAAAAATAGTATAATTGAGATAAATGAAAGGGGGATATTATGATTACAAGTAATGAAGATTTATTAAAAGTATTAGATGATTTATTTGAAAAGAACAGAAAACAAAATGAATTTTGGGATCATTTGTATGCAGATAAAACAAGGGATATTCCAATTTTTACAGATAAGCCAGATGAAACTTTAGTAGATTTATTAAACAATAAAAGTAATATATCCTCCGCTCTTGATATAGGTAGTGGAAACGGTAGAAATGCGATATATCTTGCTAAGAATGAGATTAAGACAAGTGTTCTAGATTTTTCACAAGAAGCACTAGATTGGGTCTGTCAAAATGCGAAAAATAACGAAGTGATAATCGATATTAATAAAGCAGATGTTACAATAGACTCTCTAGATAAAAAATTTGATATGATATATGATTCAGGTTGTTTTCATCATTTACCACCACATCGAAGAACTAGTTATAAAAATTTTATTTTGTCACATTTAAATAAAGATGGCATTTTTGGTCTCGTGACTTTCTATGCTGGTGGAAAAATGGGAGGATACGAAGGTAGCGATAAATCTTGTTATGAAAATTATACTATATATGGTGGATTAGGATATACAGAAGAAAAGATTAATAATATATTTTATGAATTTGAGGTTATAGATCAAAGAAGAATGAAGAAAGAATCAGACAAAACTTTCGGACATGAAGATTTATTATTCACAATTATGAAAAGGATAAACTAAGTATTAATGAACTTAATATATGGTACTGTTTATTTAATCATAAAGGAGGGTTTTATGCGTACAGAACAACAAATGTATAAAATAATTCTTGATATGGCACAACAAGATACACGTTTTTAAGCAGTATTACTTAATGGATCTAGAGCAAATCCAAATAGTATGAAGGACCAGTTTCAGGATTTTGATATTATATTTGTAACAAGACATATTAATGAAATTATCAAAGATAAAGATTGGCATAAGCAGTTTGGTGATATCTTAATTATGCAGGAACCGGACTTTGAACTTGATAGGAAACATTATAGTGTGTATGGTTATCTGATGCAATTTCGAGATATGACAAGAATTGATTTAAGATTGATGCATCCTGACAGCATCTTGAATTATATAAATGATGCTTATTCTATAGTTTTGTTAGATAAGACAGGGAATTATCAATCATTTAATTTTAATAAAGAAGAGATGTACTTAACAAAAGTAGCTTCACAGTACGAATTCAACAAGAATGTTAACGAAATATATTGGGTTAGCACCTATGTCATTAAAGGGATTGCTAGGAAAGACTTTATGTATGCAGAATATATGCTAGCCAATCCAGTAAAAAATGCGTTTATTGAATTGATAAAACAGTATATTTTATCGAAAAAAGATATTGAAGAATATAACTTTGAAAAAGTGAATCAACATATTTTAGAACATGAAGAGATAAAAGATAGTTTAATAAAATTCAGTTGTAATGACAGTCTAGAATCTATTGAAGAAAATACCAAACTTATCGTTGAACAAACAAACGAACTCGCAACTAAAATATCTTTGAAACAGGGTATAAAATATAACAAAGCAGAATATGACGCTGTAAAGTTTTATATGGTTAATATTTTGAAAACTAAGGATGATTCAAATGTCTAATATTATAGAAGATTATATTGTAACTGTCAGACAAGGTATAAATGATATATTACTGGATGAGCTTATAGGAATCTATATACATGGATCATATGCACAAGGTACTTTTAAATGGGAAAGATCTGATATAGATATGATAGTTTTGATTAGTAATAGTCTCTCTGTAAAACAAAAAGAAGATTTATTAAATTTGTTTATTACATTAAAAGATAAAGGGCCGAAGAAAGAGATAGAAATATCATTTTTAAATATACACAAGTTATTTGAAGAAAGTCACCCTTATTCTTATGAATTTCATTACTCACCCTACTGGTACAAGCATTTTGAAGAAAATAAATGGCAAGTAACGACCAATAAAGAAAAGACAGATCCAGATTTAGCAAGTCATATAATGAATCTTAAGTCGCGAGGGATAGTAGTCTATGGCCCAGATATTAAAGATGTATTTCCTGTTATTACTGAACAAGAGTTTATTGATAGTTTAATCTATGATGAATCAGATGCACCATTAAACAATGTTGATACGATTATGAATTTATGTAGAAGTTATTATTATCACGAAAAAGGTGAGTTGATTTCTAAGCTAGAAGGATTACGTTGGATGAAAAATAATAACTCTGACTTCAACAAGTTTCTTAATCTAGTAAATGAATTATACAATAATAATCAAATACTAATACCAGATAAATATTTTCAAGAAGCTAAAAGGTTTAAAAATTATATTGATTACTTAAAGCAGAAATAAATGATAGTTAAATTATACTTTTAATAACAATTAAGCTGAATACATTGAAAGGAAAATGCATGAGAGGATTTTTTGATAATAAAAACATTGAACGAAAAGCAATGCAATTATTAAATAATTTTAATACTAACGAGTTTGGTAATTTAGTTATAAGTGATAAACCGGATTTACAAGATATTAAAAATGAAATAGGTATAGAAGTCACGATTGTAGAGTTCCACGGATTAATAAAGAATTTTAATCTCATAGGCAAATCAATTATTGAATATCACAAGATGTTTAAATCGTATGCTTATAACATTATGGATTTTGATGATTTATTAAGCTTAGATAATGAATATTTTATTGAGTTCCTCGAACAGAATCCCGTCTACTTAAAGGATGGGCATCCTAAATTTATTTATTCTAGACAAGAATTGAGTACTTAAAAAGAAAGATAAAATTTATTTTACAGATTCTCATTTGTTAACATGCTTAGATTCAGAAGGATTTTTTAAATTTATACCTGTGGTAGCAGAATGGGTATCTGAATTACCTTCTCTAATGTTGGAGCAATATAAAGTAAAAGAGATAAAGGCAAAAGACTATAAAAACTTTCAAAATTTATATTTATTTATATATTGTTTTTCAGGAGACATAGAAGAGATTAAACGATTTGAGTTGATTTTAAAAGAATATTTTATACATAATAATCAAATTTTCAACGGAGTTTTTATTAATAATAATTGGAATAATACTGAGAAATTATATTACATTGAATTATAAATACCACCGGCCAGCAGTTTATTTAGTTATCCTCTAGTTACCCCTGAGTAATATTTTATGAAATTCTATGTAATCTAAAAAATCAGAAATCCTTTAATATCAAGGCTTACGACAGTCTATATAACTGTAAGAAATCCTAAAGTTTTTTGAACGTAAGAAGCTTGGGTATAAGGCGCTTGTCGTTCACCACAGTTCTCAATACGTTAATATCATTGTTATATTGACATATATAGCACCTCTCGAAATTATTAGAGAGGTGGCTTTTTATTATTATCTTGAATGATAACTTTATCTAATTACAATTACTCATTAAGTACACGTTCTAAGTACAATATTTTTTCGAAATCTTTATTATTATTATTATTATTTCTATAACTATCCTTAGAAGATGACTCATAAATTTTCAAATACTGCTCCAAACTTGGGACATAAAAATGAGCGCCATCTATATGCATATCTTGTAAATCAGATAGTGGTATACCAGAGAACTCAGGTAAGGTATCAATACAACCATATTCTATACTTATAATGCCATTAGTGAACTCATGTTCATGCCGATCTATTAGACGGTAATCTAACCTGTTCATGACTGAATAAATAGCATTAAAATTATATATTCTATCTTCATCAGGTGCATCCCAACCTCGTGGATCTCCTGGAACATGAATATCAATATCACTCGGTTGCCAGTCTGTATTACTAACTAATTCCAACCCCAAAGATCCCATCAAAGTAGGTTTTATATCTACCTTATTTAAATCTTTACAAACCTTAATAAATTCATTGAAAAGCTGATTATTCATATTTTCTCTCCTTTGTTGTTGATTATTTAGAAACATTAAATTTAGTAATTTCAATGAAACTCTCTACTAATTCTTGAGTACTTTCTTCAAATCCACCCTCCATCCATTTCATTAAAATATTAAAGAATCCTCCTGTATTAAAATATAAAGCAAAAATAAGATGTTCGTCGCTTATTTGATAGTTAAATTTATTCTTAACAGATATATGGAGTTGAGGCAATATTTCATTAAATTGATTAAGTAATAAAAAGGATAGTCCTTGAGAATGTAACAGTCTTAATAAATTAATTTCTTCATAACAAATTTTAAAAAAGGCGAGAGATAAAAATTCCATATTTAATGATTGTGTGTTTTTTAATACATCCATGTATTTATTTTTAATTTTTGAAATGCCCACATTCAAAATATCTTCTTTAGAGTCAAAATTTCTATAAAACGTCGTCCTATCAAGATCAGCATTTTTTGTAATTTCACCAATTGTAATGCTATCAAATGGTTTTTCTTTCATTAGCATTATTAAACTATTATATAGCCACTGTTGAGATCTAATTACTGATGGATTATTAGATTTTTTCATTTCTATTTTCTCCTATGCAACAAAAATTGAATTATGTGGAACTTAATTATGTAGTATTGAGTTTTTCTTATAATAAATTTACTATATATACAAAAGTTCTACAAATGTTGCAAATAGGAGGGGTTTTAATGAAAAATTTAGTATCAAAAGGTATCGTTAAGGCAGGAAGTTTTATGAATTTGAATAATAGAGTCAACTATTTTAAAGTATCTCCAGTTGGTATGGAAAATGTTATGTTACAAGAAAAGTATGTAAATAAAATAACGATGGACAGAAAACTAATACCATTAGTAAAGCTATATATTTCAGTATTAAATGGTTGTTCTTATTGTATTGAGTTGCACTATAAAGAAGCAGTAAAAAAGAAAGTTGAGAAAAAGTATATAGAAAACATAATTAACTTAGATATTGAAAATGAGATTTTTAATAATAAAGAGAAAACAATACTCTTATTCTCCAAAAAACTAACTCTAATCACGGAACATTCTATTTCAGATGAAGATTATTTGAATATGAGAAAATACTTATCAGAAAAAGAGTATATTGATTTTATATTACTAATTAATCAAGTCAATACATGGAACCGAATTTCGATAGGTTCAGGTAATATTGGAAACAAAATAGATGATAGATGAATCAAGTCTGTATTGGTTGTTTCCGATTTTATTCATGACACATGAAATAGAAGAGATTATATTTTTACCTAGATTCGTGGAACGGTTAAAATGGATTAATAGTAATAAAGTAATTGAAAAGATACCATCAATTAGTAGTTTTCAGTTTACTATTATCGTTATCGAACAATTGAGCTTCATTATACTCTTATCATTTTATTGTTATATGAATAATAATATCTCATTATACATTGCATTGATCATAGTTTATATAGTTCATATTTTGATTCATTATATACAGGCCATTGTAATCAAGAAGATTATACCAGGATTTTATATGAGGACATTAAGTTCGATTGTATTAGCGTATTTATAAATAACGATTGAGGTAGAAATAAAAGAATTAGTAGGTTATATACTTATAATTTTACTTATAGCAATCTTCAATCTATTAATTATGTATAAAATTATTTCTAATAAATTTAGATATTAAAACTACCGGCCAGCAGTTTATTTAGTTAGCCTTTAGTTACCTCTGAGTGATATTTGAAGCAATTCTATTCAATTGAAAAAACAGAATTCCTTTAATATTAAGGCTTACAACAGTCTATACAACTGTACGAAACTCAAAAGGTTTTTGAACGTAAAAAGTCAGGTTTAAAACGTCAGTCACTCACCACAGTTCTCAAAACCATAAGTGTCAAAACTCTTGCAAACTTGTTAGCATAGAGATTTGTTATGCAAATTACATCATCTTTACCTTGGGCAGCGCATTTTAATGCGCAAGATATACAAATGATGAAAGTTGAATATGCTGTGCAATATCAACATTATTTTGGCTTTACGAAAGCCATAGCAAATTGGTACAGATTCAAATATATTGCGTTTCGACTATAATCGAAACGCTAATTATTTTCCTCTTTGATTTCGATTATAATCGAAATAGGAGGTTGATATTTTTGATTAAATTATTAGAGTTCAATACCTCAATATTATTAGCCGTTTTGCAGATAAACCGATTGTAAAATTTTTAACAGGTTTACGACGTGCCGGTAAATCGACGCTTTTAGAAATGATTAGATATGAATTGCTTTCTCATGTAAAAGATGAACATATTTTATTCTTAAATTCGAATCAAAAGATGGATTATCTATTAATAATGCTCAAAAACTAGTTGATCTTGTTTCAGAGCGATTTAGCAATGATTACCACATTTATTTATTTTTTGATGAAATACAACTTGTAAGTGAATGAGAAAAAACAATTAATGTTTTCAGTGTTGATTTTTTATTGATAAATAATTTTATAAAATTTAAGTGCTTTTCGATGATAATCGAGAAGTGCTTTTTTGCTTACTATATAACTCTTTATTAGAAAAGGGACAATCGTTTAATTTGTTTAGTGTCAAATAATCATGATTATTATATAATTATATTTGAATATTCTGTATATTTAACAGGGTGGAGGGATATAATGTTTAAAAGTGAACTAGAGTTATTAAGTAAATATTTAATTGAGGAATATGTCGGATTTAATGATAAAAAAGATATAATAGCATCGATGGATTTTTCAAATATCAATGATTTCTTTCCAGATGTAACTGAACAACTTAATAAACTGCATGATCCTCATTTACGTATTATTGATAAACTGAATACAAAAAAAGTATCAATTTTATGTAAGAACCACAATAATCGGCTGTTTGTTGTAAAATCTATTGACCCAGACATATCGATTGGTAGTGAAATAATAAAAATAGGTGAGCACTCAATTCAAGTTATAATTGAGAATGAAGCAGATTTATTATTTGATCCAAATCCTGAAAGATACGAATGGCATAATGTTCTTCGTAAGTATAAAACTGTAACTATAAAAAATGGAGAAGTTAAAAATATCTTTATCGCGTCTAATGATGAATTATATGATGAAGAATATAGAATAGAAAATCATGATGATTACATATTTATCAGATTACCTGATTTTAAAAATGTTAATGCACTACATGAACTTATTAAACAAAATAGTAACTTACTTAAACGGAGTAAAAAATTTATTATCGATGTGCGTGATAATAGAGGTGGCAGTGACTTTGCATATTATCCATTGTTAGAATACATCTTTCCACCTGGATATATATTAAATATCGACTACGGATTAACGTTTAATTATACAAAAAAATATTGTGATTATATGATCAGTAAAGTGGATAAAGATTTGATGAAGATGGATGAGGGAGAGACGAAAGAAGCGTTTAAGGAATATCGCAAAAGAATGTCTGATAACTATGGTAAAGGTATGATCAAATTCAGCGATGATATTGAACCGATTGTATTGGACGGAATTGCTCAAGATATTAAAGTAATTGTAATCGCTAATGAAAGATGCGGGAGTTCAGGTGACAATTTTGTTGAGACCGTTAAACATAGCGAATTTGTGACGGTTATAGGAAGAGCTACTAAAGGCATGAATGATTATTCAAATTGTGGTTATCTCTATTTAAACGACCAATTTGACTTGCTTTGTCCTTATTCAAGATATAACGGTTTAGATCATGGTGTCTCTATGGCTTTAAAAGGAATTACACCAGATATCGAAATTCCATGGACGACTGAAGAATTATCACGCGATGTTCTACTTGAAAAGGCGATTCAGTTGGTTAATGAATGATTAGAATACTATTGTTTTATATTTAGTTCTAAATAAGTCGAGGGATTCCAATGAAAATATTTGGAGAAAAAATAGAAAATCTTAATTATAAAAACATTCCTAGTGTATATGCTGTTATTTTAAATGACGCTAAAGAGAAAGTTTTAACGGTCAGGAATGGAAAAGGACATTACTTTCTTCCAGGTGGAGGATTAGAGGAAAATGAAAGTCATGAAGAAGGTATTAAAAGAGAATTGGTAGAGGAAACCGGATACAACATTTCAATTGATACATATATAGGTAAAGCAAAAATGTATTTTAACAGTTCTAATAAAGAACCTTTATTAAATGATGGATATTTTTATAGTGTAAATTTACCAGATAAAATTTGTGAACCAGACGAAGATGACCATATGATGCATTGGATTCCTATAGATAGTGTTAAAGATTATCTATTTCATGAACATCATGCTTGGGCAGTACAACATTATTTTAAATAAATTGATTTGACAGTTTTAAAATATTTTTAGAATATTCAATCCTTTTTCGAAAGTTAATTAATATAGTAGAGGAAAATAATTAATGAAATATTATATAGCTAGTAGCTTTGCAAATAAAGAGATTGTCAATCAAACAATTAATTCATTAAACAACTTAGGTTTTATCAATACATATAACTGGACTCTAAATGAAAAAGCAGATAATAAGTTAAAATTAAAAACTATAGGAATTGAAGAATTAAATGCTGTAAAGGATGCAGATATTCTTATAGCGATTTTGCCAGGTGGTAAAGGTACTCATATAGAGATGGGTATTGCAATTGGTTGTAACAAACCAGTTTTAATTGCTTATTTCAATAAAGAATTAATAAGTGTGGATAACTCAGCAACTTTTTACCATCTCGACAAAGTTAAACACATATTAGTAACAAAAGAGAATATCGTTGATAAATTAGTGAAAACATTGAGAGAAAACTAAAACTCTAAAAAGGAGAATAAGCATATGATCAAATATCCAATACTAAATGAAAAATTCAAAATCGGCGTTACAGCACCATCTTCCGGTATTGATTCTACCTTGCACCATTTAATAGATTCAATAAGTAAGAAGTTAGAACCTGAAAACCATCTTATTATTGGTGATACCACATTTACACAACATAAAGCAAAATCTGCTGATGCTTTAATTAGAGCTAATGAACTAAACGATTTCATACAAAATGAAAATGTCGATATTATTATTCCTCCATGGGGTGGAGAGCTTGCCATTGAAGTTCTTGATAAAATTGACTATGAATCATTACAAAATAAATGGATATTAGGTTATTCAGACATCAGTGCAATACTTTTAGCTGTTACTTTAAAGACTGGTATTGCAACAGCACATGGTACAAATTTAGTTGATCTACGAGGTAAATTTTCTGATGATACGACTGCAAAATGGTTAGCTGTTTTGAAAACAAAACAAGGTGAGACGATTAAACAATATTCTTCTGAGATGTATCAAAGTAAGTGGGACCATGCAAACCCATCTGATTATGTATATAACTTCGATAAAAAGACTGAATGGAAAACAGTGAATAATCAAAATATCAATATAGAAGGTAGATTGTTAGGTGGTTGTATTGATGTTATTCGTCATTTAGTAGGAACACCATATGGAGATGTAAATCAATTTATTGAGGATTTTATAGATGGTAAGCCTGTTATTTGGTATCTTGAAAACTGTGAACTTTCACCTGCTGATTTTCGTCGAAGTTTGGTCCAAATGAAATATGCAGGTTGGTTCAATAACTGTGCTGGCATACTATTCGGCAGAACACCAGTTAGTTTTGATTCGGATGGTTATACAATTGTAGACGTCTATCAAGATCTTTTTAATGAGTTAGAAATTCCTATAATTTACGATATCGATTGTGGTCATCAACCTCCGCAAATCACATTCATTAATGGCGCTTATGGAATTGTTGAATTTGAAGACGGTAAGGGTATCGTTACTCAGAAATTTATATAATCAATAAAGGAGATTTTATAATAATTTGATTTACTATGATGATATCAAACAATTAGAGAAATTTATTTTAACTACTATTTTAGGTGCTATAGAACAACTAAACAAAGGAATTACTCGGATAGAGGATGCTGAAAAGATTATTTTTAATCCAGGTATTGCATCTGATCTTCAAAAGCAAAATGTTGATGAATTCATTATATCTTTAATTTTGCAAGGTTGTGAGATAGAAGATCTATACGATGAAATCCATAAAGAAAACCTCATAAATAATATACGAATACAATCTGAAAACCTTCTGAAAGACTATTTGACAGTTGAATTTGATAGACCAGTTTTAAGAGATTTTCAAAAAAGATCGTATATCTATATGAACGAAACTGATTTTTGGAATCATATAGTTAACATAAACATACGTGAGCATTCATTTGAAGGCTTCAATCAATATATAAGTGCATTAAGTTATGTTGAGCTTATAAATTTTAATAACAGATTAGCCCTTTATCTTGAAGAGCTAAACGAAATTGAAAAAATAAGCTTAGACATTGATGATGCGTTTGAATTCAAGTCTTTATGTTATAGAATGGAAATAATTTTAGGCGGTTATCAAAAATACTTAAAAACAATATCATTGGGTGAGTTCTCTAGCATTAACTATGATAATAAATATATGAAATATATCAATATTATTGAGGCATTAATTATGAAAAAGCAAAATGAAGTCTTTAAACATAGTGTTAAAGATTTATACTAATTAAAAATGGAATTAGGAGAGTTACTATGAATAACACAACAATTTATTTCATTAGACACGCTGAATCTCCTTTTATATTTGGTGCTGAAAGAGAACGACCATTATCAGAAAAAGGTTATAAAGATTCCATAGAAGTTGCAGCAAAATTGACGGAAGTTCATTTCGATAAACTTTTTTCGAGTTCTTATACTAGAGCAATACAAACCATTGAACCTCTTGCTAATCAAAGTGAGATTATTATTTATGATGAGTTAAGTGAAAAGAGATTAATAGGACCGTATAAGTTAGAGAAAGCAAAAATAGATGAAGCGATTAAGAATTCATTTATTGATATAAACTTTAAGTTAGACGGTGGAGAAAGTACCAAAGACGCACAAGAAAGGTCGATACCAATTATAAAAGAAATTTTATACGATGATGCGTTACAAACAGTAGCTATAGGTACTCATGGTAATATATTAACTGCAATATTGAATTATTTTAATTCTTCTATTGGTTTTAATTTTTGGAAGAACTCAACGAAACCAGATATTTATAAAGTAGAATTTAATGGAGAAAAGTTGATATCAATTGATAGAATATCATTAAAATAAAACGTTTTTTCAAGGAGATTTAAATATGTATGATTTTGATAAACTTAAAACCGGTGATGTTATAGTTGAAAAACTACCCTTTGACTTATATTCATGTGTAGTTATTGTAAAAAGTATAGGAAACTCGAAACTATTTTATTCTGCAAATTATATAGACTCATGTAAACCAAGTATCTCTGATCCGAGATTAAAAGAAATTTACATTACAAAAGATCATTTTAAAGAACTTAGTATAAATTGGGCTGATGATTATCATGGTAACAGTTTAGACTTTGAATATATAGGTAATATAAAAATTGATTCTGAAATTCCTAAATGTAATAGTCTTTTTTTGCTGAATGCTAGAGATCCATTTTGGGATTGGATGGAGGAAAATATGCCAGAAAAAATTGAAGAAGAAAAAGATAAGTTTTATGGAATAGATGATGAAATCGAAATAAACAATAAAATGCAGATGGATGATACAAAATTTTGGAAAATGATTGACCACCTTTTCCCTGACGAGCTTGATGAACAATATGCAATCAAAAAGTTAACTAAATATCCTAGAGAAGAAATAATAGCATTTCATAATACTTTAGGAAAGCATCTTGAAGTACTGGAAAAACTACCTTTAAAGAATAATAAATATAATTCTGATGATGCTTTTCTATATACGAGATGTTTTATTATTGCTCAAGGTCTAGAATATTATAATGAAACATTAGAAGATCGATTTATTGAAGAAGACCTTGTCGAAGATAGTTTTGAAGAGTTACTAGAAATTACAGAAGAAGCGCTTGAACGTGCTAATTATTCTTATGATTATCAAGAATTATTGGAATTGAAATAAGCAATTAAATTGATTCATTATTATTTACAAACCAACAAAAATGCAACGCAAAATTTTGCGTTGCATTTTTGTTGGTTTGTAAATAGAGGTGGTCTAGTTGATTGAAAATAAAACAACTGCATTTAAAGAAAAAGTATCAAATCAGTTCTTAAAGACTGTGAGTGCCTATGCGAATTACGGAAATGGACAAATAATATTTGGTGTATCAGATAATGGTGAATATATTGGGTTTGAAAACATTCAGAAAACAATATTAGATATAGAAAACAAAATTAACGATAGTATAAATCCTAGTCCTGACTTTACTTTTTCAATTAACAGAAACAATACGATTTGTTTAGAAGTTACAGAGGGCGTTCATAAACCATATTTATATAAAGGTAAGGCATATCGAAGAAATGATACTGCTACAATTGAAGTTGACCAGCTAGAATTAAAGCGTTTAGTATTGGAAGGTTCAAATTTATCTTTCGAAGCACTTGAAGTTAAATCAACTGATCTTACTTTCAATACACTTTCAAAATTATTGATGGAAAAAATTCATGTTAATGTTGTATCCGATGATTTATTTAAAACTTTAGGAATTATTGATATGAATGGTAAATATAATAATGTAGCGTCCATTGTAGCTGACCGTAATAAGTTTTCCTGCATTGATATTGCGCGTTTTGGTCATTCTATAAATGAAATACTTGATAGAAACCGTCTATACGATATTTCAATCCTTTCAGCATATCAAACTGCTATTGACTCATTTGAACGTTATTATGAATACGAGAAGATAGAAGGGATGCATAGAAATTCAATCGAGATTATCCCGAAAGATGCATTTAGAGAAGCTTTAGCCAATGCAATTATTCACCGTCATTGGGACATTAACAGCCATATTAATATTGCTATGTTTCCAGATAAAATTGAAATTACATCTCCAGGGGGATTGCCTAGTGGGATTAGCGAGTTCGATTATCTTGAAAACAATGTTTCAATATTAAGAAATCCTATTCTTGCTAATATATTTTTCAGATTAGGATATATTGAGATGTTTGGTACAGGTATTAAACGTATTAAATCTGCTTATAGCCAATATAAAGTGAAGCCACAATTCTTTGTTTCAGAAACAAGTATTAAGATTATCCTTCCTGTAACAAATGTTTTACCAAAAGTAACAAAAGATGAAAGTATCATTATGGAGACACTGAGTTCTGGATATGTGCTTTCAAGCAGCGAAATAGTAGAACGCACCCCTTTCAATAAATCAAAGGTGATCCGCTTAGTTAACCATCTTTGTGAAAATGGATATGTTTATAAAGTCGGCACAGGTCGTGGAACAAAGTATAGAATTTAATTCAATAGAGAGTAGAGTATATAACAATTCCTGATTAATAGTTATTACAGATTATGTCGGAGGTTTAAATATGAACATTTATACATTTGATAATGCCAGAAAAGAATTTTTCAATATCATTAAATCTGTTAATCAAGATAGTAAAGAAATATATATCGCTCCAAATGAAATTGGAGAAAAAGGAGCTGTTTTAATCGGTGAAGCTGATTGGAATACCATTCAGGAAACTTTATTTTTATTGGAAAAGAGAATAACAAATCAAATTAAACACCGTAAAAATGAAGAAATTCTTGATTTTGAAAGTACATGGGATAATCTTTAGATTGTATGGCAGAATTGAAATCTTATGAATTAGATTTTATATATTTTTACTAAGTATTATCTTATCCAACGCTCTTATACCATTTTCAATTATGACTTCTTTATATACATTGATAAAGAAGTCTTTTTCTATTTCATGAAGTCTAAATCCACACTTTTGATATAATACGAGTTGGTTCAGACTTGAATTGGCGGTTGCAATGATTAAATTGTTATATCCTGAATGCTTCGCTATTTTTTCTGCTTCTTTTAGCATCAACTTTCCATATCCTTTTCCTTGATAAGCTTCACTAACTGCAATATTCATTATTTCCATCGTTGATTCACTTACTTCTTTAAGGACAATAACACCAATGAGATCATTTTCTTCTAATATATAGATTGAACTTTCACTAATATATTGATTAATCATAACTATCGAAGGGTCTGCTAATAATAGCAATTCTTTTATTTCATCGTTGATTTCTTTAGCTTGTTTTAACATCGAATCACCTTTTTGTAAGAATTTTCTGTATAATGTCATTATATATTTTTTTCTTATGATAAACACAGAAAGGTGCATATTAATGAAACCAATCTATACTTTTGAACAAGCTACTGATCTAAATAAGTATCATGCTGATATTACATATTTCCATACACAAATCAATGATTTCCAACAATATCTTGAAGATAATTTTCAGTTAAAGGATATACCAAATGGAGTATTCTGGACATCACGTTTTGTGATGGAGGAGGTACTTGAAAAACCAGTACCTGCTTTTACGAGAGATGAAGCGATCTATATGTGTGCTGATCAAGATTATTGGGAACAATATTTCAAAGCGTTACTTCCAGAAGCTTTAAAAGATAAATATACTTCCTTTTATGAAATGCATACTAAAGATGAGATGCTTGCAATATTAGGACATGAACTCGCGCATCATATTGATCTATTTCTTGCTGAATTTGATGAAGAGCATCCAGCGTGTGAAGATATGTGGTTTGAAGAAGGAATGGCGACATACCTTCCAAGAAAGTTCATTTTTGATGAACAGTTATTTGATGATATCTATCATCTTGAAAAGTCACTTTACGAATATTATTTAAATGAATTCGGTGACTTACCTTTAGAACACTTTACATATGATATTTACTCGTATTCGAAGGAATATATTATGTTTCATTACTGGATGAGTTTTGTTAAAGTTACTCAGTTTATAAATCTTGTAGATGGAGATGTTTCACGTTTATTTAAACTTTATCATGATTGGGATACGGAAGGGAGAAAGGTATCTTTATCGCATTATTTTGAAACACATATATAGGAGGGTGCTATGCATATTGATGATTTAAATGAACGCTTTCCCGGCTTTCATTTTGTGAAGTTAGTAAGCTTCAACAAAGGCTGGTCGGATGACCAAAAATATATTGTTACAACTCGAGATGATAAGTATCTATTACGTATTTCTTCTATTGAAGAAATAGAGAATATTAAATTGCAAATTTATTTAGTTGAACAGTGTATGGACCTTGGGCTTCCTGTGCAACAATTAGTATCACACGGCGAGTTTAAAGATCAATACTATTTATTATACAAATGGATTGAAGGTCATGAAGCTAAAGAAATATTGCCGACATTAACTTTAGAAGAACAATATGAACTTGGTCTTGAAGCCGGTAGAATATTGAAAGCCATTCATGCTATACCTGGAGCAAATCAGTTTGGATGGCGTGACTTTTTCCTAAAGAAAATCGAACGTAAGCAATCGATGTATCTAAACTGTGAATATAAATACGATAATGATCAGTGTTTATTTAATGTAATAGAAAAGTATGAAAATCGTATCATCGATAAACCTGTTGTATACCACCACGGCGATTATCATGTTGGGAATATGGTCATTGATAAAAAAAGTAAACTGTGGATTATTGATTTTGACAGATGTAGTATCGGTGCACCATTTGAAGAATTCAATCGTATCAGCTGGTGTGTAAATACGAGTGAGGCATTTAGTAGAGGGCGCGTTGATGGATATTTTGATGTTAAAGTACCGATTGATTTTTGGGAAGTATTATCTGTTTATATCGCGACGAATATCTTATCTTCATTACCATGGGCAGTCCCATTTGGTGACAAAGAAATACAAGTCATGAAAGAAGAGTTTGAAGTACAACGTAAGTATTATGAAGATTTTAATATTGTAATTCCTAAATGGTATAAATAATATTTCTTATTTTGAGTTTTATCGTTTTGAGTGGGCGAATTATTATATATTTCGCCCACTTTTTTCTTTTCAATCAAAATTATTAATAAACAATAGTCCAAAATATATGTCATTAAAAAAATAAAAATTTTGATGTAACCATTGACATTACATCAAAACAGATGTTATTATCTTTTTGTAAGATGTAATCATAAAGGTTACATCAAAAAATAAAATGCAGGAGGAAATTTATTATGACTAAAAAAGAGAAGGCATTAGCACTTATTGAGACATTTGCAACGGGAGAAACTGAAATAGTAAAAGAACTTCTTGCTGAAGGGTATATTCAACATAATCTTGCTTATGCAACAGGTAGAGATGCATTTGTTAGTGCAGTTAAACACCTTAGTAATGCGCCGATTAAAACAACTGTAAACAACATTCGTGCATTTGAGGATGGCGATAAAGTTTTCTTACAAACTGTGTATAATTTTGCTGGAGCAGGTGAACAGGTTGCATTCGATATCTTTAGATTTGATTCAGATGATAAGATTGCAGAACACTGGGATAACTTAGATGCAATAGCAAAACCTAATCCATCAGGTCATACTCAGATTGACGGTACACTTGATAAGAAAAATGTTGATAAAGAAGAAACGAGAAATATTGTCAAAACTTTTGTATTAGATGTCCTGCATGGGGAAAATCCAGAAAAATTAACATCTTACTTTAATGGAGATCATTATATCCAGCACAATACTGCAATTGCTGATGGACTTTCAGGTCTTGGTACAGCACTTGAAGCAATGGCTGAACAAGGTATACAGATGATATATAATAAAACTCATTTTGTTCTTGCTGACGGAGATTTTGCTCTTGCAGTAAGTGAAGGAACTTTTGGAGGAGTAGCAACTTCATATTATGATTTGTTCCGAGTTGAAAACGGGAAAATAACTGAGCACTGGGATGTTATGGAATCTATAGCAGATGAAGCAACGTGGAAAAATCAGAATGGTAAATTTTAATGTAACTCTTGATGTAACAAAACGATGAATGTAGAATGATGACAGGAGGAATGTAACATGCAAATTTCAAGTAGATTCACAGTTGCCTTACATATTTTCACTTGTGTAGATACCTTTGAAGATAATCATAAAATTACGAGCGATTTTCTTGCGGATAGTATCAATACAAATCCTGTCGTCATTCGAAAAATTCTTACACAACTTAAAAATGCAGGCTTAATAACAGTAACAAGAGGCACAGGTGGTATAACACCGACAAGACCATTAAATGAAATTTCTTTCTTCGATGTGTTTGAAGCAATAGAAGCTGTGGAAAATGGAGATCTTTTCAGTTTCCATTCAAATCCTAGTCCTCAGTGTCCCGTTGGAATGAACATTCATACTTTACTAGATGATAAACTTAAAGCTATCCAAAATGCTATGGAGAATGAAATGAAGCAATATACATTAGACGACTTAAGTAGTGGAATAAAAGTATTATTAGCAAATGAATAACAAGTATGGCTTCTGAATAAATAGAGTTATGTTATAGAAGTCATTATCGATAAATTGGTATCAAGTTCTACATTTACAATCCTGAAAGTAGGTGTAATGATGAATGATTATAATTTACAAGATCAAAGACTGAATTATCTTTTAAAAATATTTGCAGCAGAATCTGACCATTATCAGAATATAATAATTCCAGATAATAAAAATGAAAAAGAACGCATTTTACGTTCTTTAATGAATATACGTTTGCCTAAAAAAATATCTGATGAAGTGATAAAAATACAAGATGAATATTTATCAAGTTATGCCAATGAAAAAGGAATTGTAAAATTAAAGGATATTCCAATACACAAAAATATATTTTCTATTTGGCAAGGGGATATTACAAGACTAGAAGTAGATGCAATCGTTAATGCAGCTAATGCACAGATGCTAGGATGTTTTGTGCCGATGCACACATGTATAGATAATCAAATTCACACGTTTGCTGGCGTTCAACTAAGAGAAGAATGCAACAATAAGATGGAAGAATTAAAAGAGAAATACGGACACCATTATGAACAACCAACTGCGTTACCAATGATGACTGATGCGTATAACCTTCCTGCAAAAAGAATAGTTCATGTTGTAGGACCGATCGTTTCGGATAAACTTACAAGATCTTTAGAAAAAGATTTGGCAGATTGCTATTTTAACATCCTGGATATTTGTCTGGAAAATAATTTAAAAAGCGTCGCCTTTTGTTGTATATCTACTGGCGTATTTCGATTCCCTAATAAAAGGGCGGCACAAATTGCAATTGATACGGTTAATAAATGGTTAGCGCAGCACCCAGGTGCTATGGAAAGAATAATTTTTAATGTATTTAAAGATGAGGATAAGGCATACTATGAAGAATTATTATAATCAAAAAGATGGCTATAGAGAAACGATTCAGCAAGGGTTGAATGGTATCAAATACTTTAATAAAGGTATATCTAATGGAGCAGGATCAAAAGAAGAGCAATTAACAAGATTAAAAAATGAAATAAAAGATGCTGACGCAGTACTAATTGGCGCAGGTGCAGGATTATCGATATCTGCCGGCCTAACCTATCATGGAGAACGTTTTGAAAAGTATTTCTTTGACTTTATAGAAAAATATAGGATAAATGATTTGTATTCTGGAGGATTTTATCCTTTCCCTGACAATGAAACAAAATGGGCTTGGTGGGCAAGGCATATTTATTTTAATAGATATATCAATCCACCTAAACCAGTATATGAAAATCTATTTTCTCTTTTGAAAAACACAAATTACTTTATCATCACAACAAATGTTGATCATCAGTTTCAAAGAGCTGGATTTAATAAGCAGAACTTATTTTATACTCAAGGTGATTATGGTTTATTTCAAAGCGTAAATCCTGAAATTAAAAAAACATATGATAACGAGCTATGGGTTATGCGTGCGATGGAAACTCAAGGTTTTATAAAAGATGAAAATGGAATATATACTGTTCCTGATAATAATGAAATTGCGATGCAAATCCCGACAATGTTGATACCTAAATGTCCTGATGATCATTCTGATATGACGACAAATCTTAGAGTAGATGATACTTTCGTAGAAGATGAGGGGTGGCATAAAGCATCCTGCGCCTATTATGACTTTCTTCAAGCTAATAAAGATAAACGTATTTTATTTTTAGAATTAGGAATAGGCGCAAACACGCCTGTTATTATAAAATATCCTTTTTGGGAAATGACACTGAAAAATGAAAATGCCATGTATGCATGTATCAATTACGGTGAAGCATTTTGTCCAATTGAAATAGAGAATCAAAGTGTGTGTATAGATGCTGATATCGGTGGAATTCTAGAAAGAATTATGTAATAGTAAAACATTAAAATATAATGTATTGTTTGAGAAGTAAAGACGATGAGTCAATACTTCTCTTTTTGTCGTTTTAAATTTTAAGATCTAAAAAAACGTAATGAAAAAACATTAATATATCATTTGTTATTAAAATTTTTAATTGTTAATATTTCTGTTATAATTGAAATATATTTAGTTTGAGTGGGCGAATTATCGCACATTTCGACCACTCATTTCTCAATTTACAATAATAAATATAATAATATTGCGAATTACAATATTGGAGGGATACGCTTGAGTGAAATATGGGAACTTCTAGATATGAATAGACAAAAAACTGGTATCCTCCATGAAAGAGGCGTTACAGTACCTGATGGATTGTACCATTTAGTAGTAGAAATCTGGGTACAGAAACCAAATGGTGATTTGCTACTTACACAACGTCATCCTGATAAACCACTTGGTTTGAAATGGGAATGTAGTCGAGGATCTGCTGTTGCAGGAGAAGATGGTGTCCTTGCTGCACATCGTGAGTTACTTGAAGAAGCAGGTATTTATGCATCTTTAGAAGACATTCAATTTAAAGGCTACACGATGCATTCGCATTATATTACTGAAACTTATCTTTACGAAGCACCAACGAATGACATTACTTTTAATCTTCAGGCTGAAGAAGTTGTTGATGCAAAGTGGGTAGCACCGAATGAAATTGAACAAAATTTAGATGAATTAATACCAGATTTATGGGATAGATATTGTAAGTATATTAAAGTGGGGTAGTGAATATGCGTAATTTGAAGTTTGAATTTGATCTTTTCTTTATATCAGAAGCTTTCTTAATTGAACATCAGCATAATTTAATAAACACTTTAGTTGTACCGAAAGATGAGTTTAAGAAAAACAGTAGCTTATCAAATGTTGTTAACCATTCAACGTATCAAACATGGCATCTGACATATGAATTTGTTATTGTAGCCGAACCAGGATGGTATGAAAGCATAGAAAATACATTTAAAGATGCATTGAAACAAGAAATGATCGATAATGGCACTCAGCTGATCCATGTTGATAGATTAATCACTTCAGCATATTGGGATACGCTCTCTCAAAAAGAACAAATAAGCTTTATCCAACAGTTCGATGATGAACCTAGCAAAAACAGATATAACGCAGTTCAGTTCAATATCTCATCTTACTGCATTGCATAATAAATTTCCGGAAAACCATGGCGCAAATTGTTTGTCGGCAACACTGTATGCATTAACTAAAAATCCATTTATATTAGAACAGTGGGTGCATCAGGAAACCTTTATGCTCTTCCTTAATCGTCTTGGATACAAAGAAGTGGAAACTTCATTTAATAGAGGAGATATTATCTCTTTCTATCATGATAATATACTAACACATGCATGTTATGCGATTGATGACGCATATGTCTTTAACAAGCAAGGACAGTCATTCTGGGAACCGTGGACGATAGAACGATTTGAGACGATTCAAAGTAACAGAGATGAAGTTAATTATAAAATTTATAAAAAAATTAAGGTAGGATAGTCTAATGAATGTCTATTCTACCTTTTGTAATGAAAACGACATTGTAAAATACAAATGGAATCATCTTCTATCTTATATACGAGCCGATGTTCATGAGTGATCCTTCTGCTATAGCAACCTGTATAGTTTCCTAATAATTTTTCTGGCTTACCTATACCTTCATTTGCACCATCAATCATAATACTCTTTATTAGTTTATTTATTTTCTTTAATACAGTTTTATCGTTAGTTTGCCAGTACGTATAATCTTCAAAACCACTTGAATAAAATAGTATCTTTTTCTTAGGCATCTAAATCAATCTCAACTTGAAGTAAGTTATTTTTATCAATTGATTCATCAATCGCTTTTTGTAATCTTTCGGCATTCGCTGGTGTACTATGTAAATAAAGTGTTTCAATCATACTATTATAATCTTGTTCAGATAATATCACGGCATTATGCGTATTTGTTGTGATTGTGTAAGGTTCACAGTCTTCATTAACAATATCTATTATTTTTCTAAAATTTGATCTTGCATTAGAATACGTTGTGACTTTCATTTTATCGCCTCCTTGTACAATATTATTGTACCACTTACGAGTTATTATGTATATAATCATTACATTTTACTCTTAAATATGCTGATTTTAAAAACCCATCACTCAAACATTTGAGCGATGGGTTTGTCTTTTAGAATATATTTTTATATCGATATGTGAGTAAACAAATCAATAAGTAAGCAAGCGATGCTATAACAAATGCGAATGTTAAGGTAGCGTGTTCTGCTAGTAACGACATCACAAATGTTGATAAACAAAATCCTAAGCTATATATACTCTGATTCAGTGTGTAAGTATCAAGCAGTGTTTCATGATTTAAATGCTTTTGTATTTCTGTGTGTAGTGAAATAGATAATAATTGCTCTATAATGCCATAAAGCCATGATAGCAGAACTGCTAATATTAACCACCTGTTAATCCCGAAGACAAACGTAATGAGTGAAAGCAGCATATATCCACTATAATAGAAGTGCACCATTTTAAATCTTTCAATCAAATGAATCATCTTTGATCCGACAAGTAAACCTACGAAAAATGCCGCGTTGATAATACCAAACCAGTATGATGGGGCATTTAAATATTCTTTTACAAAGGCAATCATTATTGCAGCAATCCAGACAGCATGGCCAAATGACGCGATGAAAGTATTCCAATTTAAATATTGACTGTAACTGGTACGATTGCTTTTAATAACCGCTTTGAAACTTTTGGAACCTATATGCTCACTCTCTACAGTATTAATATTAAAATTTATCTTCATCATAAATATCACAGATATGATAGACAAGATGATACAAAACATAATCAATCCATCACTATGTAGGACTGCTAACAATAAACTGCCTAATGTCCAGGCTGAAATTTGTATCATATTATTCATACTGCTAGTTTTTCCGTTTGCTCTAAGTATATTATCCTTTAACTCAAAGTAGGGGATTAATGTGTTGCTTAATGGATTTGTAAATCCATCTAAGAACGCATTCATAAATGCTAATCCTAATATATAAATATAGTGCAATTCAACATACATTGTACCGATCAATAAGATCAGCAAGCCACATTTCATCGTTTGATTAAACACTAAAATATATTGCTTTTGAAATCTTGAATATACAATTGGTGCGATAAACCCACTTATAAAATAAGCAGATGTGATGAATATCGGAACTAATGCACTTAATTGAATAGAGTGCGTTAATTCATATAGATAAGCAATCAGTGCAATAATATAAATATTATCGCTCGTATTGGCGAATAACTGACTAAAGTATAAGTATTTAAAGTTATTTGTAAATCCTTTCATGATTTCCTCCTAATTTAAGAAGATCATAGACTTACAAATACAACTAATTTAATTGTTTTTATTGACTTGTAAGTCTACGTCTAATTGATGAATTAGAAAGAAATCATTACATATGAAATCACCTTTTATAATTTTTTAATGCATTCATCTTATCATTATCAGAAAATTTGTACAATATTAAAGTGGGAGAATTTATTGATTATATTGAAATAAATCATCTTTTAAATCTGGGCTTTCAATAATAACTGCATTTAAACCATTATTCGTTCTTGTTTCATGCATTTCCCCAGCTTCAAAGAATACCGCGGTATTCTTACTGATTGAAATAGGTGTATGATTGTTTGATGAAACAATTGCTTCACCGTCGACGATTAATAATATTTGATTAACTGGAGCTTTATGATTACCTATAATACCATTCGCTTCTAAGTGGATGAAGTTAATAGAGATTTTTGAATTCATAGTAGTTAATCTATTGATATTAAATCCACTCGAGTTGTGATTATCAATTTTAGTTGCCTTCGATTTCTCCAAAGGATATATTTTCATAGTTTTCTCCTTTTTAATTCATTTTAATTTTTTAAAAATTCTATATAATAAATATAATACATTAATTTTAGAGAGTTACGTAATCTATAATATATTATGTAATCATATTATTTTATTCGCACGAACAAATGATTTTTTATTTTGAGGTGATATTTTGGAAGCTCTATTAGTTATTGATTTTCATACACATTTTTTAGAAAAAGGTGATTTTTCAGTAGTTAAGAATAATGCTATTCATCTAGTAGAAGTATTTAAAGCAAACAAATTACCTGTGATTGCAGTGGAACATATTGATGACAAAACAAATAAGCCATTTCCTTTAGACCCATTTATTCATAAAAATGCCGATAAGATTTATTCTAAAAATAAACCGAGTGCTTTTAAAGATACGGATTTGCAACAATATTTAATTTCACTTGGTGTTACTGAACTGATCATTATCGGTTTTAATATGGAATATTGTATTTTATTTAATGCGATTATTGCTAATGAACTTGGCTTTAAAGTTACAGTAATTGAAGATGCTTGTGCAACAGTTAATAATTGTGAAACATATGAAATGCCTGGATTAGATATTAATGATTTCGTATCTACAGTTTTGCATTGGTCTGATGAAGTAGAAGTTCTGATGATAGACGAGTATGTGTGATTTGGGTTATTTATAATTTTGAGATAATCTCATTTTTAGCTGTAAATAATATCGTGAGGGTTATTCTGAAGTTTTTGCAGGTACTATTCATCATAAATATTTAAATATTCTAAAAATTATTATATAATATAAATAATTTTTATGAACGGAGGTGTTGGTATTGTTTTTAGAAGTTGCGAAGCGTATGCGTTTTGTTTTAACGGTACGTGGGAAATTTGCGTTTGAAATTAAAAATTGGTGGAGTCTGCCCTTTTTTAAGCAAGTACAACTTCTAGAGGAATACTAAACACGGTTCCTCTAACAAACTAGAGGAGAGAAAAAATGAATATTTTAAACGTAGCCCAAGTATCAAAATCTTTTACAGGTGATGTGATTTTTGAGGATATTAAATTTGAGGTAAACGATAATGATCGTATTGGTCTTATCGGCAGAAATGGTGAAGGTAAAACAACCTTATTCAAACTCATTTCAGGAGAAGAGCGTCCTGATAGTGGTTTTATTAGTTTATCAAAAGATATACGAGTTGGTATTTTGAGCCAAATCCCAAAATTCCCGGATGATATGGATGTTTATTCATGTTTTGCACAAACTTTTATTGATCTTGATGTAATAGAGAAGAAAATGAAAGCATTAGAATTAAAAATGGCAAGTAACCCTGATAATCTTGAAAAGATTTTAGTTCAATATGCCAATATACAAGAGCAGTTTGAAGTACTAGGTGGTTATGAAAAGGATAGTAAAATCAACTTTGTAATGCACGGTCTTAAAATTAATCCATTGGCCGATAGACTTTGGTCTCAGCTTTCAGGTGGAGAACGTACTAAAGTTGGTTTAGCCATGTTATTACTTCAATCACCGGAATTATTACTACTGAATGAACCGACAAATCATCTGGATATCGATAGTATTGAATGGTTAACGCAATTTATTAAAAATTATACAGGTGCTGTTATTATTATTTCTCATGACCGTTATTTTCTTGATGAGACGGTGAGTAAAATATTAGAGATAGATCAACAAGCGCTACATATTTATCACGGAAATTATTCTTACTTCATAAAAGAAAAAGAAGATAGAATCTTAAGTGAGTATGAAGAATACAAAAATCAACAGAAGAAAATTCAAAAGATGAAAGCACAGATCAAACAATTAAAAATATGGGCGAATCAAGCTGTACCACCAAATGCCGCAATGCATCGTCGCGCAAAAAGTATGGAAAAAGCTTTGGCTAGAATAGAAATAAAAAAGAAACCGATTATTGATGCTAAAACAATGCAGCTTGATATTCAAAGTGCAGACAAATCTTCTAAAGATGTGTTCACTTTAATTGATGTTGCCAAAATGTATGATGATATATTGTTTGAAGATGTAAATATGAAAATTAGAAGAAATGATAGGATTTCTATTGTTGGAGCCAATGGTACAGGAAAAAGTACGTTAATAAAAATGATGTTAGAGGATGTTTTTCCTGATGAAGGCGAAATCATTATTGCACCTAATATTAAGATTGGTTATCTATCACAACATCATTTTACTGAAGACAATGATACTGTTTTAGACGCGTATCGTGCATACGCATCAGTCACAGAAGGTGAGGCTCGTAATCATCTCGCTGGCTATTTATTCTATGGTTATGACGTATTTAAAAAAGTGAAAGATTTAAGTGGTGGTGAGAAGATGCGTTTACGATGGGCACAAATTATGTCAAATGATTTTAATGTACTCATTCTCGATGAACCTACGAACCACTTAGACATTGAATCTAAAGAAATATTAGAAGATGCTTTAGATAAATTCGAAGGAACGATTATCGCTGTTTCGCATGATAGATATTTTCTTGATAAGTTTTTTGATGTTACTTATTGGATTGAAGATAAAAATGTAAACATGTATTTAGGAAATTATAGTTATGCGAAGCAGAAAAAAGCTGAATAAACTTAAACCTTTATTATTTTATTCTAGGTTTGATTTTACTTACTTTCATATTAAAGGAGATATGTTATGAATCAATATGTAGATTTTAATCAAGAAAGATGGAACAATGTATCAAAGAAAAAAGGAAATGCTTATTCAATTCCGTTAAGTCATGAAGAATTTATATATATTAAAAATAATCCTATCGATGTTAGTTTGACAATTGGCAAAAGTGTACCTAACGAATGGTTCACAAAAGCGAAAGGTAATAAATTATTAGGTTTAGCTTGTGGTGGAGGTCAACAAGGTCCTATTTTCTCTGCTAAAGGTTATGATACAACAATTATGGATTTCTCAGAAGAGCAGTTAAATAAAGATAGAATGGTTGCTGAAAGAGAAAATATCATTATTACCACAGTTCAAGCCGATATGACTAGAGTTTTTCCTTTTGAAAATGAAACTTTTGATATTATTTTTTGTCCAGTATCGAATGTATATATTGAAGATTTAGAGAACATGTGGAAAGAGTCATATAGAGTGTTAAAACCTGGTGGTTTATTAATGGTTGGTTATTTAAATCCATGGGTCTATATGTATGACGGTGATATTGTTTGGGATCAACCCGATAAAGAATTATTATTAAAATATAAATTACCTTTCAATTCTAGACAGCTTGAAGAAGATGGTAATTTAATTATTGATCCTGAGTATGGATATGAATTTAGCCATACACTAGAAGAGCAAATTGGCGGTCAATTAAAAGCAGGTTTTGCCATGATTGATTTTTATGAATCAAAAGATATCCGAAATAGACTAACAAAATATAGTAGTGACTATATTGCTAATCTATCTATCAAATTGTAATTATATTAAATGATTTTCAAAATCAAATTCAACAAATATATCTATCGATTCATGATACTATATTAGTGAACTACACTCTTAATAGGATGTGATTATTTCATGAATATTAATGATATAAAGCTTACTCAACTTTATTTGAATCAACGTAAAGTGGATGAGGTAAGTGAATGGCTGGATGATGTTTCTGTCAAAAATACAATAATCTCAGTAATTCAGTATGACAATCAATTTTACATCGTTGATGGTCATACACGTTGTTTCGTTGCTTTTCAAAAAGGGATTATTGATATACCTGTTGAAATTTATGATATTGATAATACATCAGTAGAGATGCAATTATATCTGGATTGTATAAAGTGGTGTGAACAAGAAAATATTGATCATATTAATGACTTATCCCATCGCATTCTAGGAGAAGTAGCGTTTGAAAAACTGTGGATTGAGAGATGTAAAAATCATATGGAAGATATTCAGGATGCTCGTGATGCTGATATTGCTTATCGTGAGCATTTGAACCATAAAGTAACCTATACTCACGAAGAAGTCATGAAACACTTCTAACTTGTAATCCTACACCAATCTGTTATAATAAATGTATAACAGATTGGTTTTATTTTTGCCTTTAAATCTGTTCTATACTTTGTATAACAGAGAGGTGGTTTAATGTATATAGAGATTGATGAAACGAGTAGTGTACCGGTTTATTTACAACTTGCCAATCAAATGATTCATCATATTGCAGAAGGGAATGTCGTACCTTATGATCCATTACCTTCTGGTCGTGCATTTGCGAAGAGTCTTCAGATTAATATGCACACAGTGAACAAAGCCTATCATTATCTGGAGGAGAAACAATTGATTCTTGTGCAGCCGAAGTCCGGAGCGATAATTCATCCTGATGCTTTAAAGGCTGCGACAAAAGTTGAACGGGAAGATTTAATGAGTCGTTTGAAACCGATTATTGATGAAGCGAAGTGCAAACAACTGGATGTAGCTGATTTACTGAGATTAATTAAAGAGGGAGAGGGTTAATGATGGAAGGTTTATTACTTAGTGGCATATTATTTTTAACCGGCTTATTGTTCTTATTGAATGGTCGTTTCGTTCGTCGTAATATAATATTTAGTGTCTTTGTGCCTGAGAGTGAAACAGATAATGGTGCAATTGAGACGGTAAAGGCACAATACAGAAAGCAAATTTTAATGTTAGCCATTGCTGTAGCACTATTATTTATAGTAATTTATTTATTTGCCAGTCATTCTGCAGCTTTATTAAGCTTTGTTGTATTGCTTCACGTTCTTATTATCGGTGCAATTATTATCTATAAAAGTGCTCATGATCATTTGAAAGCTGTAAAGTTAAGCGAAGAGTGGATGAAAGATATTAAAGTAGTGAAAGCGACAGATACACGTTTAATGACAGAAAGTACATCACTTCCGAATGTTCTATTTATAATGCAGTTAATCGCATTTATTGTTGCATTTATATTTGTTGCATTAAATTATGATAAGATACCTGAAACGATCGCTACACATTGGAATTTTAAGGGTGTAGCTGATGATTTCAGTCAAAAGAATTTCTTTAGCGTGTTTTCACCAGGATTACTTGGATTAGCCATATTATTATCACTTTGGGCAAGTTCAAAGGGGACAAGCTTTTTCAATACAACTGTAAATCCTGCTGTAAAAGATGCTTCTATCAATTTTATAAAAAATTCTAAGCTGATTAACAGTATGATGATTCACCTTATTTCATTTACGATGACCTTATTATTTATATTAATCTTTATTCGACCTGCAGTGTATAATGATAATTATTTGCCGAATGGTATCATGATGATGCTGATTGGAATGCTGCTTTTAATTACAGTGGCGTGTATCTATTTACAAATTTCGGAAAGCAAGAAGTATCGTCAAGCCATAGCCACTTCAGATAAAGCGCCATATTACAATGAGAATCATTATATTTTCGGACTATTCTACTATAATCCTAATGATCTGAATGTCTGGGTACCTAAGCTTTCAGAAATGGGGATGACATTAAATATGGCAAGACCGATGTCTTGGTTTATAGCGTTTATTTTACTTGGATTACCGATTGCTATACTAATTGTAATTACAATTTTCTCATAATGTTTTAATATGAAGTTAACTTCATTTTTACGGATATTTTAGTAGATTTGAAGCTAACTTCATTTTTTATTTATTCTGTTTTCTATTATTATAAAGATAACAATCAAATCATTAGGAGAGAAGCTTATGATTTCATATGAACAATTACAATACAAAGACGTTAATCAATTAAAAGACTACTTTAAACATGTTATTTCACATACATTTTTAAACAATGGCGTTGATGATGATGAAGACCTTATTAACGAAATTAATAAAAAGATGACCTATATCAATCGTTATTTTAATGGTTCAGATGATATGTTTATCGTCGCTAAGGATGGCGATGTTGTTGTTGGAATCATTGGGTTCTATACACCTAATCAAATGATCACGGAGCTTGTCGGAGATAAAGTTGATGGATTAAAAGAGATGGGGACATTATACATACACCCTGATTATCAGAGTAGAGGAATAGGTAGTCAGCTTATCACGCTTTTAACACAGTTTATTAAAGAGCAGGGTGTCGATTCGTACTGTTTTGACTGTGGTTATAAGAAATCAATGGCCACATGGACGCGTAAATTTGGTCAACCTACGTATTTCTTTAAAGATTACTGGGATGTAGGAGATCATTATGCTGTTTGGATTGTGGATATCAAGGAGGCGTCTGTATGATTCAACCTTTGACGTTAGAAAAGTTAGATACCGTCACCAACCTTGCTTTAAGACTATGGCCGGACAATATATATGAAGATTTAATAGATGAATTTAAGTCTTTAATCCATCATGATAATCAACGTGTATTTCTGTATCATGACAATCATCTGGATGTAGGTTTTGCGCATGTCAGTTTGCGTGTTGATTATGTTGAAGGGACAGATTCAAGTCCGGTAGGTTTTCTTGAAGGTATTTATGTCTCTCCTGATTATAGAAATCAAGGTATCGCAAGAGAACTTATTGAAGCATGTGAGCATTTTGCCAAAGATAAGGGCTGTACTGAATTTGCGAGCGATTGTGAGTTAACAAATATAGATAGTATTTTAATGCACGAAAAATTAGGGTTTGAAGAAACTAATAGAATCGTGTGTTTTAAAAAGAAAATAGAAAGATTTAAATGTTAATCACATTTATTCCGGCAAATATAGAGTTGTATTCCATATTTGCCGAACTTTTTTGATTGATTTTTATGTTTTTTTCGGCTAATATGGATTTGTATTCCATATTTGCCGGAGGTGGCTTAATGTATATCCATAGAACAATTGAAGATACATTGCTAAAAGTTCAACAAAATTTTAAAGTTGCTTTAATTACTGGACCACGACAGGTCGGTAAATCTACTGTATTGAAGCATTTATTTGGTGATGATTACGAATATGTCACTTTAGATGATTTATTCGAATTGAATCTTGCGAAAGAAGATCCAAAGCTTTTTTTTATGAATCATCCTGGGAAATTAATCATTGATGAAGTGCAATATGCACCTGAATTATTTATAGAAATTAAAAGACTCGTTGATCAAAACGATGATTATGGACAATATATTTTAACAGGTTCTCAAGGATTTAGTTTAATGCGTAATATTTCTGAGTCCTTAGCAGGTCGCGTTGGTATTATTGAAATGAATGGTCTGTCTACACGTGAAATTGTTGGTGATGATATGTTATCACCATTTATTCCAAATAAAGATTTTATTGCTGCAAAAAGAAAATATGTTGAATTAAGTGAGATGTGGCGTATCATTCAGCGGGGAAGTTTACCTGAACTGTATAAGAACGAAAATCTCGATTGGGACATGTATTATGCTTCTTATGTAAAAACATATATTGAACGAGATGTCCGTGATTTGCTTAATGTTAAAGATTTAAATCTATTTTCTCAATTTTTAACGGCATTAGCTGCACGTACTGCTCAAATGTTGAATTACAACACGATTGCAAATGAAATTGGTGTTGATATTAAGACAATCAAAAGTTGGATTAGTGTACTTGAAACATCAGGTATTATATATCTTTTACAACCTTTTTCTAATAATAGATTGACCCGTGTTATTAAAACACCGATGTTATATTTTAAAGATACAGGGCTTGTTTGTTATCTACTGAAATGGAAAACACCAGAAACACTAATGAATGGTGCAATGAGTGGAGAAATTCTTGAGACATTCGTGATTTCTGAGATCATTAAGTCTTTTAATAATGCAGGTATAACTAATGTACCTATAATGTTCTATCGTGATAGAGATATGAAAGAGATTGATGTCATTATTGAAGAAGATGGTGTTTTGTATCCAGTTGAAATAAAAAAAACATCGATGCCAACATTAAAAATGGCCAAAAATATGGCTGTTTTAGAGAAAGCTGAAGGCTTTTCAATTGGTAATCGAATGATTTTAAGCTTTGTTCAACAAAAAAGTTATTTAGCTTATGATACGATTACTTATCCTATTTGCGCCATTTAACCCTGTCCAAAGTAGTCTATAAAGGCTACTTTTTTATTTATACAAAACAAGAACATACGTTCTATTTTTATTGAAATAGAACGTATGTTCTGGTATGATAAATATATCATCAAAGATTATAAGAGGGTGCTTAATATGTATGATTACAGTCTGTGCGAGAAAAGGAATGTACTCTGTATTGACCAGAAGAGTTTCTTTGCGAGTGTTTCTTGCATCATGAAAGGACTTGATCCTATGACAACAAAGCTCGCTGTTGTCGCTGATACGAAACGACAGGGGTCTGTTGTGCTTGCTGCTACACCACCTCTAAAAGCAATGGGGATAAAGACCGGTTCACGTTTATTTGAAATACCTCATCGTTCTGATATCTATATTATCAATCCATCGATGAACACTTACCTGAAAGTTGCCAGTCAAATTGCTGAGATTTCACTGCAGTATGTTGCACCGGAGGATTACCATCAATATAGTATCGATGAATTTTTTATGGATGTTACAAAGAGTTATAACCTATACGCAGAAAGTCCGTATGCGCTTGCCTTAAAGATTAAACAGGAGATTTATGATAAGACGCAAATTCAATGTGCCGTGGGAATAGGGGATAATGTCTTACTCAGCAAGATTGCACTGGATATGGAGGCAAAGAAACAACCGGATGGTATTGCTGAGTGGCATTACGAAGATGTACCGGCAAAGATGTGGTCGATTGAGCCGTTAAGTAAGTTCTGGGGAATTAATCGTCGTACCGAGAAGAAACTCAATCAAAAGGGAATATTTACGATTGGGCAGCTTGCTAATTATCCGCATCATTATTTAAAGCGCGATTTCGGTATTATCGGAGTGGATCTGCATTTACATGCGAATGGAATCGATTCAAGTTTAATTCGAGAGAAACATCATATTTATAAACCCTCTATTAATAAAAGTCAGATTTTAATGCGTGATTACCGTTTCGATGAACTACGTGCTGTCGTGTTAGAACATGTTGAAGAAGTAACATTCAGACTACGTGCCGACAATATGATTGCACGTACGATTTCTTTTACTATTGGTTATAGTGATGAAGGGAAAGTAAATAAAAGTTACACATTATCTGAAGGGACGAATTTAACCGCTGATATCTTTCAGGTTGTGTGGGGATTTATGATGCAGTTATGTGATAAGAAGCGTATGTATCGTACAGTAAATATTTCACTTACGAACTTTATTCGTGAGGAAGATCGTCAGTTATCGCTCTTTGTTGATGAGTTTGAACGTGAGAAACAAGAGAGACTGGAAAAGACGGTAGACCAGCTAAAGATACGTTTTGGGAAGAATAGCGTCTTGCGTGCAGTATCGTATACAGAGCAAGGCACGGCGATGAAGCGCAATGGTCTTATCGCTGGTCATAAGGCATAGTAGTAATTATAACTATCTAAAATAGCATGATAAAAGGTTATATCAAATCTATAAAATATATAGTATAGATATTTTATGAAATTTGTTAAGTTTATATTTTACTATATTGAATGTACAATATTTATACATAGTATACAGAAAGGATGATGTATATGAAATTAGTTAAATATAGTGAACTTACAAAAAATGCACTAGATAAAAGAGAAAAAGTTATATTAGCTATGAAAGAAGTAGATAAAAACTTTGATATTGGACAAAGAAACTATGATGCTAAACGTATCGATGGTAAAAAAGAACAATTGAAACGTATGAAAGAAAAAGAGTATGCATTACACTATTAGACAAGCTAAATTAGATTTAGAAAGAATTGAAAGCTGTCAACCATTGATGCTTGTAAAGCGTTCAAAGAATGGATTAATATTGCTATAGAAAAAAGAAAAAAATTTAATTAAGTGCACCTCAAAAATCAGACTTAAAATCTAACTTTTGAGGTGCACTAGTTGTATAAATGGATGCTATTTATAGTGAACAATCAATGTATAACCTAGAAAAAAATAAAATGAACAATCAAAAACAGTATGAAGAGTATTTATTTTCATTACAATCCACTTTAAATAAGTTAATACTGATTATATTTAATAACGTAAACTTGCTTTAAAAATATTTAGCAAACTATTACCGTCTCTCTGGAATTATTCATCCATCAAACGTATAATAGACATAAATTGTTAATATATCTATCAATATGAGGTGAATACAATGAAAGAAGATGTAATCCGTTATGAGAAAGTCTTAAATGAAACAAGTGAAATTGTAGAAAAGATGAATGCGTTATTAGATCAATTGGAAGCAAATAGCACAGATTATAATGCCTTAAAAGACTATTATGGTAGTGAAGAGTATATGCGTGATGTAGATCTATCAAATGAATCTGATACGTATCAGGATATCCCAACTGGTGTATTATCTGAAGACGGCGTATATAACTTAATTGCTGAACAATATGCTTTAAATATAAGAATGCTGGAAATTGCGACACAGCAATTGAAGACGCATTAATATAAATCTATTTGTATTTGTTTTGTAGCAACCAAATACAAATATGGTATAATTACATCAATCTAAGATAACGAGGTAAAAGGTCATGGTAATTCTATAAATCCAAATGATGATATTGAATACAATATGATAATTTGTGATGACAGGATTACTATGTCCTTTTTTAATATCATCATTTGGACTTTCATATATTAAAAGATGAAAGGAAGAATGACATGATGCTACAATTTCATAATATTAATAAACAAGTTAAAGATACTACTTTATTCAAAATAGACCAATTAAAGATTAACCAAGGAGATAAGATTGGCTTAATCGGTAAAAATGGTTGTGGAAAATCAACTTTACTTAAAATGATTGCCCAAATAGATACTTCATATTCAGGTATAATAACTAATCCGTTTCAAACAAAATATGTGCCGCAATTAAAAGAAATAACGAGCCAGTCCGGCGGAGAACAGACGAAAAGTTACTTACTTGATGCTTTTAACAGCAATAATGCTTTATTGTTACTTGATGAGCCATCCACTAATTTAGATATGAACAATATCAATTGGCTCATCAATCAAATCAATCAATTTCAAGGGACAATGGTAATCGTGAGTCACGATAGATCATTGCTCAATCAAACAGTACAAAAAATATTAGAAATAGATGAGAGAAAACTTAATATATATACCGGTAACTATGATGATTACGATGAACAAAAAAAGAAACAATATGAACAACAAGTAAAAGAATATGAACAGTATCAAAAGAAAATTAATCAACTCCAGCAAGAATCAATTGAAAGAAATAAACATGCCTCAAACTTTAAAAAAAGAAAGAAGAATATTAGTATTTCCGACTATAAAGTCAACTCAAGAATGGGTGCTTATGACAGTCAGGAAAAAGCAATCGCTAAATCAAGTAAAGTGCTGCAAAAACGAATGGAACAAATAGAAAAAGTAGAAAAGCCTCTGAGTGACAAACAATTTAAAATTAAAGCAATAGGTAAATTAAAACATACAGGTGCTACGTTAATTCATTTAGATACTTTTACCGTTAGCATTGAAAATCATCTATTATTTCAATCGGGCATCTTCAAGCTAGTTCAAGGGGATAAAATTGCAATAACAGGACCTAATGGGAGTGGTAAGACAACTTTTATTAGACGGTTAATTGAAAAGCAATTAAATGGCTACTATAAACCCAATTTAAAAATAGGCTATTTTGCGCAAAATTTAACGACGTTAGATGAACAGAAAAGTATATTTGAGAATGTACGAAATACATCAGTACAGGACGATATGCTTATTAGAAATGTACTTGCTGCATTAGGATTTGATTATTCGAGATTGAATCAAATTGTTAATTCTTTATCTGGCGGAGAACGTGTCAGACTACAAATCATAAAGTTAATACTCGGTGATTATGATCTGTTAATCTTGGATGAACCGACAAATTTTCTGGATGTTTCTACATTGCAAGCATTAGAGCATTTCTTAAAAGATTATCCTGGTAGTTTTCTGATTGTATCTCACGATGAGCAATTCATAAATAATACGACAAAGAATAAATTTGTCATAAAACAACAACAATTATTAGATGACACAAAACAGAAAAACTATCAAACCCCTGACAATAGTAATTTACAACTATTAGAATATAAATTAGAACAAATGATAATTGATCCTGACGTAAATATACAGGATGTTATCAAACTTAAAAAGAAAATAGAAAATCTTAAAAAGTAATCAAAATTCATAAAACCAAAAACTTTCAGGAGACCTGAAAGTTTTTTTATCGTTTAATCACAAGCTCTGAAAAGTTATAGAATCCAGCAGTAGTCACTTTTGCATTATGTATGCTATTTGGTACTTTAACTTCCTGAGTAATGTTGAAGATAGGGTAGAGTGTATGTGATTCAAATAACGACTGATTAATCGCATGATTCAGTTCATTCCACTCACGAGTATCTGTTGTGATATATGTAGCATAATAATCGCTCAACAAAGGAAATTGTTGTGATAAATGGCGATGCATCGTTTTATTTTGATAGAGCAGTGTAAAATATTCAAAGGTTTCCGCTTCACTAAAGAACATACCATGGATATAGATATCCCCCTCAATTGTTATTTCACTTTTAAAAGAAGTCATAATATCGATAGGTTTTAATACCGCTTCTATATTGTATCGCTTTAAATATCTTTTATACTGGAGCATCTTTTTTTCGATATAGCTCGGATAGACAATGGTAATAGAGAAATGATCTTCTAATTTATTTAATGATTTAAGTGAAAGTGGCTGATCTTTCAGAATATAAGAGGTTTCTTTACTTGTGTGTATATCTTTAACATGATGAACGGACTGCTGAAATAAGTAATGCACAGTTGCTTTCTGAAGATCAGATAACTTATTTTGAGCGAGTGATAGCACATAATAAAAACCATCTGTTACTTCGATATGCTGGAACGTATCACTATCACTTAACGTAAAGTTAGTTTCTTTAAGCTTCGGTATATAAATTAATTCAACTTCATCAAGATATGATTGATAGCCATAATACTGATTAAAAGATTTTAAAGTCGTTTGAAATTCATTATTCATTGCGATATAAAATGGTCCTGTACCAATAATTTGCTGCTTATCCTGCTTATAGATTGCAAGATTTAACTTACATAATACATCTTTGAAATATGGAAAATCGTGATAATATACTTTAACTGTAAGTTTATTAAGCACTTCAATTGAAACAATTGAACTTAATAACACTTTCGTCTCCTGATACGCTATCGCATGACTCAGACATCGTTTAATATCTTCAGCAGTCACTTGAGTACCATCATGAAAGTAAATATTCTTCCGTAAATATATCACTGCATAATCATCATAAAAATCGATATGCTGTGCTATCTTAAAATGATACTGATCCGAATGTTTATCATAAGCGACTAACGTGTCGTAAACATTACTCAATATATTGGCGCTATTGATATCGACCACTTCTAAAGGATGAGAATAGAGTGGGGCGTAGCGCTTCTTAACAACTAATCTGTCTATATCAACTGTAGATACCCCGAGTAATTGATTCGCTTTCGTAATCAGCATCTGTTTATGATGAACAGACCAGTCCCATGTTAAATATTGAATAGCATCTGATAATTGATATGGTGTTAGCATTGCATTCACCTTATTGAAATATAATGTATCGATATCCACGAACCATTGAACCGTTGATTGATTCCCGCGACCACGTGCACTCTTAAAAGTGAGATAACCACTATCCTGCCACCTTTTTAAACTTCTGGATAAATGCTTCTGGCTCACCTTTAACTGTTCACTGACAGATGATTGATGAAATGCTGTAATCTTCAAATTATAGAATGACAGTAATAAATGCTCCATAGCTCCTCCTAAAAGTGGACTCAAATAAAATATTGTCCATTTTTAAATCATTTAGTCTACTTTAACATATGTAGAAAGTTAGGGGGAATGAAAATGAAAGTTCGTGACTTACCAATCAATATACAACTCAGATTGTGGGGTTCATTTGTCAATCGCTGTACTTATAGTGCGACACTACCATTTATTGCACTATATTTAACTGATCAGCTGAATGCAAGATTCGCTGGATTGTTTTTAGCATCAATCGTCTTTGTCCAGTTTATCAGTAATATTTGGGGAGGTTACTTAGTCGACCAATTCCCGAGGAAAAAGATGCTGATATTTGGTTCATTTACTGAAGCATTATCGCTAATATTTATGTGGCTCACTGTTGTCAACTCATGGATTTATCTATTTATGATGACATTTATACTCTTTACGATATTCAGTGCATTTCGCAGACCTTCTATGAGTGCACTAGTTCAGGATTCAGCAACAGATGAAAATAAGAAATTATTATATCGGATGGATTACTGGCTAATCAATTTATCACTGGCAATAGGCGCACTTCTCGGTGGGCTATTCTATAACGAACATAAAAGCTGGTTATTCTTTGCTTCAGCGATGGTGGCACTGTTATTAAGTTTCTTATATATGAAATATATTGAAGAAACAAACAGCTTTATCCGTAAAAAAGAACATAAAAATGTATTTGTAGATTTGTTCATTGCATATCAGACTGTCGTTAAAGATAAACGATTCGTATTAATGGTAATCGGTACGATGTTTATTGCAACTGTGGAGCTCATGACAAGTACTTACGTTGCTGTTAGATTACATAAAAACTTTGACACCATTTACTTGTTCGGCTTTGAAATTACCGGTGTTAGAATGTTTACAATCATTAACCTCGTTAATACAATTACCGTTATTACATTTTCTTTATTAGTTGGTAAGTGGTTAGAGAAGTTTAAAGTAAGTAGAATTCTAGGATTTGGACTATTGATGTATGCAATAGGATATGCAGTACTTACTTCTGCAAATATGTGGTGGCTGATTATCATAGCTGTGCTTATTGCTACATTTGGCGAAATGATATTTGCACCGATTAAAAGTGCTGAAATGCTGACACTAATACCAAAAGAAAAACGAGGTACCTATAATACATTCAGTTCATTCACATTCAGTGGTGCACAGCTATTATCAAATGGATCTTTGATCCTTGGTACATATTTAAACCCATATACAATGAGTGTAGTTGTGTTTGTGATCGTAATTATTGGATCAGTACTTATGATGAACAGCTTGTATAGAAGTGATAAAAGGGACACAAAATAAATTTTTCATTTAAATAACAATTTTTATATAACATGAGAGAATAAAGGACACTGATAAGTTTCTATCAGTGTCCTTGTTTGGTTCACACTATAACTCACTCTTTATTTCACAAACATTTCTACAAATAAGTCATTAATCATTACCTCTAATTGTTTCACCAGCTTTTTATATTTACCCATTCCTTTAGCTCTGAAGTACATACTTTGATAGAAATGTTTATAATTAGTTCTTATTCTGAATCCTTCTAGATTCTTTGAAGTTTGATTTAACATTAGTTTATTACTATTATTCAACCAGTTAATATATGCTTCTTCAGAAATACGTTGTTGATCAAGCATCGCAAATACAATAAATAGCATTCGTTCTTCTTCATCATCAATATAACACGATTTATCAACATTTAATTTTTGAAGATTGATATTCAGAACATCTAATATTTCATCATTATATTTTGAGTCGTAGAAATCACTTGTTACTAAACCTGCAATTAAATCTGAGTAATGCGCAATACTATGAGCCCATCCTTTACCTTCGACGTATCCTCTAATATCTTGTTCATTCTTAAATATATATATACTCTCGTGAATTATTTGTTGCTTTAAATCATTAGACAGAAAGTTACGTTGCTGATTTATAACAGCTAAATAGTATAACACGAGTGCACTAAAGCTTCTTTTGAATACAGAATCAGAATTAATCTCACCTAAACCATATTTGATTTGCTCTAAACATATTTCAGTATAAGCAATAAGTTTTTCATTGGTAAATGGTTCACTCTCCAGCATTTCTACAAGTCTCATTAAATAAATATTGTCTCTTAAATATCCATCAGTTGTTCCAATATTTTCTAACATTGATTCGAATAAATTTTCTTTTTCTTGCTGTGACAAGCTTTCAAAATTATATTGATTATCCTCATTTGATATCTTAATCATACTTTACCTCATTTTTTAAAATTTTCTGGTAATTTCTATTAATACTATTATATATGAATATGTATAAAAATAAATACGAAAGGAAACTTCCAGTTAACTGAAAGTTTTTGTATTTTTCTTATCAACCATTGTACTCCCCTTCATTATCAGATAAGATTAAATTATCAGTAAATTTGAAAAGGAGAATGAAAATGTATCCAGATGTAAATAGCACGATGCAAGAGATTGAGCGTTTAGTAAATATTCCAGGTCCTTCAGGTTTTGCATTTAAAGCGATTGAATATGTGACAGAAACGTTATCTTCAGTAGGTTACGAAGTACAACAAACGAATAAGGGTGGGGTATTGATTACTGTGCCCGGTAAAGATGATACACGTCATAAATACTTAACGGCACATGTTGATACTTTAGGTGCAATGGTTAAAGAGATTCTACCGAGTGGACGTTTACGTTTATCAATGGTTGGTGGTTTCAGATGGAATGCTGTTGAAGGTGAATACTGTGAAATTCATACAAATGATAAAGTGTATACGGGAACAATCTGTCTGCATGAGACCAGCGTCCATGTTTATCGTAACGCTGGTGATATTAAACGTGATGAGGATCATATGGAAGTTCGTATAGATGAAATCGTAAAGTCTCAGGAAGATACTGAAAAATTAGGTATCAGTGTCGGAGATTTTATCACGTTCAATCCAAGGTGTGAAATTACAGAATCCGGATTTATTAAATCGCGTCATTTAGATGATAAAGCAAGTGCGGCGATGCTTATCCAGCTGTTACGTCATTTAAAAGCTGAAAATATTGAATTACCACATACAACACATTTCTATTTTTCAAATAATGAAGAAATCGGTTATGGTGGTAACTCTAATGTTCCGGAACAAGTTGTAGAATATATTGCTGTTGATATGGGTGCATTAGGTGATGGACAAGCCTCTGACGAATATACGGTATCGATATGTGCAAAGGATAGTTCAGGTCCTTACCATTATCAATTGAAACAACATCTCGTTCAGCTATGTAAAGACAACGAAATTGATTATAAAGTTGATATTTATCCGTATTACGGTAGTGATGCGAGTGCTGCAATGAGCGCTGGTTATGATGTTAAACATGGTCTATTCGGTGCTGGTATTGAATCCAGCCATGCGATGGAACGTACACATAAAACTTCACTTGAAAATACCGAAAAGTTAATTTATCAATATGTATTGAGTGATGTAATTTAGTATAAATTTAAATTTAGAATTTTCTGATAAATATAAGTTGAATATTTTGAGACACACGTCCTTTTTCGTTATAATGTGGTTACTATATGAGAAAGGGCGTGTTTTATTTATGACAAAAAAAGTATTAATGGTACTGACAAATCAAGAGAAGTTTAGTGATGGCACACCAACAGGACTATGGTTAGAAGAAGCTGCAGCACCTTATAAAATTTTTGAGAAAAATAATATCGCAGTAGATTTTGCTTCTATAAAAGGTGGCGCAATTCCACTGGATCCAAACTCTGTAGCCAATGATGAGACGAAGACATATGCAGATGTCGTTAAGAAATTAGGAGACTCTCTAAAATTGAGAGACGTTGTATTTGAAAATTATGATGGTGTATTTATTCCGGGTGGACATGGTACGATGTATGATCTACCTAATGATCCGGATTTACAGAACATCCTTGCATTCTACAAAGAAGATGGTCGTGCAATTGGAGCTGTTTGTCATGGTCCAAGTGCTTTTGTCGGTGCTAAACTTAAAGATGGCAGCTACTTAATAGACGGTGTTAAACTTACTGGATTTACGAATAACGAGGAAAGTGCGATGAAACTAGATGAAGTTGTTCCATTTGCATTACAATCAGAGTTAGAAAAACAAGGTGGACGCTTTGTCGTAGGTGAGAATTTCACATCACACGTTGTAACAGATAAGAAGTTCGTGACCGGCCAAAATCCTCAATCAAGTGTAGAAGTCGCAGAAGCATTTGTAAAAGTATTATAAAAAATAAACCACATGGGGTAATGCCTCATGTGGTTTATTTCAAAAGTAAGAGATTTCTTAAAATTAATCCGAGTACAACACCAATCAGTAAACTTAGCATCGTCCCAAGTAATATATATTCACTTGTCTTATCAATCTTCTCTAAATTGTTATTTGGTTTATCATCTTTAAGGTCATTAAACCGAAGTATCGATTTACTGGCGATCACAAGTCCAATCGCTGTATACTCACCAAAAGCGATAAACATCAGGATCAGTAGCCTTTCAATATAACCAATCATTAATCCTACGTTATCTGACTGCTTCGTCTTTGTTTCACTCATCGCCGTTAAAATCCATTTAATGATAGGACCTGACATAATAAATAACAGTATAAATATCGCAATTAAAATAATTTTCAGCATAATGCATACTCCTTAAAAGTATTCGTGACGTGTAAAGAAATATGATTATCGTTGTCGAGTTTTTTTAATGCCGCTTCTATAAGCATTAACTGTTTTTTATGGCTTTTTTTTAAATGTTCTGAAATGGTAGATAGACCTTTACCAAGGATTTGCGCAATTTCTTTTTGCTGATCATACACATAGGAGAGCAGCAGCACTTGTTGCTGCATTTCAGAATGATTATGAACGATTTCAGTTAAATATGGATATAATACGTTGTTGATAACCGTAACATCCTGTTCTTCAATCGTTAAATGAAAATCTGTAATATCTGACTGTTTAATTTGAGTTAAATTACGACGTGCCTGTTTAATGATCGGTGCATTCCAATGTTCAAGGTTTCCAGTAGGTATTTCTTCATTACTCGCAGCAATTCCGAATTTAATCGGTTGTGATTTATATGGCCATAATAACTTTATATAGTAACTTGTTAAAAGGGTTGCTGACAGACTATCGCTTACAAAAAACAATTCATCACCCATACGAAAATTAATATACTTAAATGATACGTCCTTAGTCCACTGTTCAATTTCATCGGTTAAATTTACTAATGCATTACTAATCGCTTCAGAATTATCGTATTTTGTACTTCCTGAAACATCCATTACGAATAAAGATAACATTTCATACCTCCAGTTCGTTTATTTAGACGAATTATCATAATTTCGTTTATATAACCGAATTATATCATACATGAAATAATTAAAGTAACAATATAAAGTTAATGGTAGAAAATAAGTATAGTAGAAAATAAGTAATGTACATATATTTAATATAAATTTATGTTAGTCAAATTTAGTGTAAATTTCATTTAAATCTTCATTAAAGTTGAATCATTAATGCTATGAAGTGATTAAATAGACGCTTTTATGTTATTATGGTGCATGAGATTAATGAACAATAGTGTTCATTCGAATAAGGAGAATCATCATGAAATTTATAAACTTATCAAGAGAAGCTTTCGGAGAATTTACAGATAAACAG
Organism: Macrococcus epidermidis; assembly: GCF_024205965.1. Lineage (NCBI taxonomy): Bacteria > Bacillati > Bacillota > Bacilli > Caryophanales > Staphylococcaceae > Macrococcus > Macrococcus epidermidis. Next base: position 1,358,725 of record NZ_CP073819.1, read on the forward strand.
ACATATAGTCATTTTACGCAGATGGCAGTTAACTATGATTTGAAAATCGCAGAAGGTGCTGAAGTACATCTTGTAGGCGTTACAGATGATAATGAAAATATCATTGCAGCAGGTCTTTTCACCGCTGTACCTGTGATGAAAGCGTTCAAATACTTCTATTCAAATCGAGGTCCGGTCATGGACTTTCACAATAAAGCGCTTGTGACATTCTTTTTCAAGGAATTAGAACGTTATTTAAAGCGTCATAAAGCACTTCATCTTAGAATCGATCCATATGTGCCATATCAACTGAGAGATCATGATGGCAAAGTGATAGAAAGCTATGATACACAAGATATTTTTGAAAATTTAAAAACATTAGGCTTTAAACACCAAGGATTTACGACTGGTTTCGATCCAATTCATCAAATTCGCTGGCATTCGGTGCTAAATACTGCAGGTTTGTCGGAAAAAGAAGTAATGAACAATATGGATAGCCTACGTAAACGTAATATCAAAAAAGTGATTAAAAACGGTATAAAGGTACGTGATCTCTCAATAGATGAACTTCATATCTTCAGACAGTTTATGGATGATACGAGTGGAAAAAAAGAGTTTGTTGATAGAGATGATGCATTCTATAAAAATCGATTACAATATTTCGGAGATCGTGTGAGAATGCCGCTCGCATATATTGATTTTTCTACATATATACCTGAGCTCATTGCTGAAGAAGTTGATGTACAATCTCAAATCGAAAAAGCTAAAACAGAACTTCAGAAAAAGCCTGATGCGAAGAAATGGAAAAATGTACTGACAACAAGCGAAAATCAATTAACAGCAATTAAAGAAAAACTCGCTGAAGCAAAAGCTTTACAGCAAAAACATGGTGATACTTTACCGATTGCTGCTGCATTCTATTTAATCAATCCATTTGAGGTCGTTTATCTTGCAGGTGGTACATCAAATGAATTCAGGCATTTTGCAGGTAGTTATGCGATTCAATGGGATATGATAAAGTATGCCATGGAAACGGGCATTAATCGTTATAACTTCTATGGTATCAGTGGTGATTTCACGGAAGATGCAGAAGACGCTGGAGTAATCAAATTTAAAAAAGGATTTAATGCCGACGTTATTGAATATATCGGAGATTTTGTGTTGCCGATCAATAAACCGGTTTACAAAGTATACGAAACGATGAAGAAAATACGAAAATAAGATTTGAAGGGAAGATTTTCATGGAATTCACTGAGTTGACGGTTGCAGAATATACTGATTTTATTTGGAATACAACTGAAATGAGTCACTATTTTCAACTGCAGGAAAACATAAAGAATAGAGAAGCTGACGGTTATCCAGTCGTATTACTAGGTATTAAAGCAGAAGGCGAAGTCATTGCTGCCAGTCTATTTTCTAAAATACCGACATTCGGAAGTTATTTCTATTATTCAAACCGTGGTCCAGTCATGAACTATAAGAATTCAGAGCTTGTTGATTTTTACTTCAAATCGCTGGATACATATTTAAAAACACATCAGGCTTTATATGTGAAACTAGATCCATACTGGATATATAAAATGTACGATAAAGATGTGAATTATAAAGAAGAACATGGCACAAACGATGCGATTATTAAACAGTTAAAATCGCTTGGCTATAAACATACCGGTTTCTCAGTAGGGTATACAATGGACACACAGGTCAGATGGATGAGTGTGTTATACCTTCAAGATGAAACACCAGCTTCTATAATGAAACAATTTGATTCACAACGTAAACGTAATGTGAAAAAAGCGCAAAAATACGGCGTGAAAATCCGACTGCTTGGTAAAGATGAATTAGATGTATTTTTAGATCTATATCGTGAAACGGAACAACGCGCTGGTTTTATTGCTCGTCCAGATCGTTATTTTGAAGGATTCCATCAATATTATGAAGATAAAGTACTATTACCGTTAGCATATATTGATCTTAATGAATATATTGAGAAATTATCGAATGATATTACATCATCTGAATCAAAACGTGATCAGATGATGGCAAATGAAAATAAATCAGATAAGCAGATGAAGAAGATTGAACAGTTAGATCGTGAAATCAATCACATGCAAGACGAATTATTAGAGATGAGTACATTGCGTAAAACTGATGGTAATATTCTTAATTTAGCATCTGGTATGTTTTTCTTAAACCATTTTGAAGTGAACTATTTCTCTGGCGGTTCTAGTGAGAAATATAATAAATTCATGGGACCATATGCAATGCACTGGTATATGATCAATTATTGTTTTGAACATGGATTTGATCGCTATAACTTCTATGGTGTATCTGGTGATTTCAGTGAATCTGGTGAAGATTACGGCGTATATCGATTTAAACGTGGATTTAACGCTCAAATTGAAGAACTTGTTGGAGACTTTATTAAGCCAATCAATAAACCTAAATATGCTGTATATCAAGCCGCATTAAAAACGAGATTAAAATTAAGTGAATTAAAACAACGTAAACGAAATAAAAATAATCAGTCAGAAGATGAATTAGAAACGACAGAAAATATTGTATTACAAAAAGGACCGGATAAAATTAGTGAGCCGAATTAATCATTAAGATATAAAAATTGAATAATTAATCTTAAGTACAAAATAAGGCATCATATAATATAAATGTATATATAGTATTATATGATGTCTTTATTCAATATTTTAGTTTACATAATATATATTATCGGAAGTTGTATGCAGAAGAAAAAGATACTACCTATTTCGTAGTATCTTCTATTCTTTCCATTATTAATGTATACATGTTTCAATTATAAATAATTAATTACATTTACTTTAAAGCCGTTAATTCATAAGCAGCAATTGTTCCGCTCATTTCATGACTTGCAAGTAATACCGGTTGTTTTGTCGGAGAATGTTTCGCATCGATAAATGTTAAACCTTCCGGTGAAATATCGCCATTATCATTTGCTTTGAAATATGTTTCAAATACAGGTTTCTTCGGATTTGAAACGTTATAAACCATAATTCCACCAGTTCTTTCTAAACCAATAAATGCATACGTTTTACCATTGATAACGCCAGTTATAACTGATTCTGGCTCTGGACCTTTATCGTCACTTCTTGAGTCAAATTCAATTTTACCAAGTTCTTCATGATGTGAATTGAATGTATCTTTATTTGCTTTTGCAGTAATTGATTCAAAATCTGATCCTGAATCGTACACTAATCCTAAATTACCCGCATTGCGAATTGAGAATGAACGTCCACCAAATGTTACAGGAACAATGAATTTACCTTCTTTATTAACAAAACTTTGAGCAGTTGTTGTTTTAAGACGTCCAAGATACTTGTCATCTTCTAAATCTTTAATATCTGTACCTTTTAAATATTTACTATTTAAATCATATTGATCAGCGATATCTGCAATTCTAGTTTCTTCACTATATCCTTCGTAATCCTGTGAATCCCCTTCATTTGCTGTTAATAAGTAAGTTTTACCTTTTATCGTCATTTGAGCAATACCGTCAGGTTGATACATACCAAGTAACGGATAATTTTTCATATTAATCTTTTTATCTTTATCAGAAACATCAATTGTATGCTTTAAATATGATTTATAGCCTAGTCCTCTTACTTTTACGAATTTATCTTTTTTAAGATCAAACTTTGCGATCGCATTACGCTCCTGAATCGTAATATATGCAAATTCATTTTTATCATCTATCGTTACATATTCTGGTTCAAGATTTAAGAAGCTTTCTTCAGCAGTACGGCCAAGATGACGTAAGTTACTTGGAATCATCTTTTTAGAGAATTTAACTGTCTTAACTGCTGATTGTTTTACTTTACCTAGTGCATTGACTTTAATTGAAGATACAGAACCTTCCGGATTAACAGTATAAGCATCATTCGGTTCACCTTCGTTAGCAACGATTAATTTCTTGCTATCGTGCGTGAAGGTTAACATATCTGGCAATGCCCCAACAGTAACCTTACTGATTAATTTACCGTCTTTATCTAAAAATGCAACGCGTCCATTGTCTGTTTTTTCTTTTGCAGGAATACTGATAGCGATATAGTGATATTTCTTATTCACTGCGACACTTGTAATATCACTACCTTCAATACCAAGGTCTTTTAATAAGATACGTTTCTTTAATGTGAATTTCCCTTTTGATAATTTAGACATATCTATAATATCAACTGCATTTAATGCACCGTTAATTGAGTATGCTTGTTTGTATTGTGGATCATAACTTACAATTTCAGTACCGCTTTCACCGAATTCAGTCTTTGAATCATAGCGAGCTAATTGAGAAACTTTAATCTTGCTATTTGGTCCATAATTGTTTACTGATTGTGCATCAGCAATAGGTGTTGCTAGTAATGATGTTAACGCTAAAGTACTAATAACTTTGCCTACACTTTTCATAATGACATTCTCCTCAAAATTTATTCTTTAGGATATTTAATATGTACAAATTAAATTTTAATGTAATGATGTAAACCACGAATAAAATTTATTAATAAAATGTAAATATTTGATTACAATATAAAATAAAGCGGTCAGGAGATTTCCTGACCGCTTCTTTAAGCTTTTAACGATTTAATTTGTTTTCATGATGCTTTACCGATTCCATCTCAGCACGGTTTTGATTTTCATCATATTTACGTTGTTCTAATTTTGCTTTTTGTTTTAACTTTCTGTTCTTGCGATAATCTTTCGTCATATACCAGAATAAAATGCTTAGCAATAATGAAATAACCGCTAAAAAGCCTGCATATCCAAGTAAAGGTTGGTAAGTAATATCGTAAAAGTTAGGTAGTATAAACGCCACAATTGCTAATAATAAAAACGTAATGATCGGTGCAAAAAGAAATCTACCTAATGCTAATCCAAAGATTAACGAGATAACAAGCATCCCTACAATAGTGATTAATAGGAAGTTCGGAATTTCATAGAAGTTGATTGTATTTAATGTCATCATTTTATCACTCTCTTATCCTTTATCAATTTTAGAAAATACAAAACTTATTATACCCTATAATTATAAATATAAAATCAATATTCGGTAAATTTCTTATCATTTAAAGAAATCTTTAGAACTTTAGAAAAAAACTTAATATTTTACGAAAAACACTTTTGTTAAAAAAATTTCTAAAAATTCATAATAAAGCGTATAATAAAAATATTAACATCTATAATGGATGAATCTTTAATGACAAAAGGAGAATGTATATGAGTTTACCGAAAAGAAATGAAGTTCCAGTTGAACAAACTTGGGATTTATCTACATTATTTGACTCAAATGATGCATTTTATGCGCAACTTGAGAAAACAATCGCAAGAACGAAGCAATTCAATCAAGAATACGCAGGGACACTTTCTGATACTAGTAAGATTGAATCTGCTTTAGATGAATATGCTGCAATTAAAAAAGAACTGGATCACTTAGGCAGTTATGCTTCCTTATTGTTTAGTGTTGACCAGACAGATGATACTTCAGGCAAATTATACAGTAAATATGTGAATAGTTATGGTACGATTGCAAGCTTACTGACTTTCGTAGAGTCAGAGATTCTTGCTCTTGATACAGAAATTTTAAACAAATTAAAAGATGAAACTCCAGCGTATCAACGTTATCTGGAAAAGCTAATCGCGCGTAAACCGCATCAATTACATCCAGAAGTTGAAAAGACACTTGCATCTTTCTCACCAGTATTTAGCGCCCCTTATAACCTTTATGACACGACTAAGATGCTGGATATTGATTTCAGAACGTTTTCTGCGCATGGTAAAGAGATTCCGATGAGCTACGTTTCATTTGAAGGAGAACTGGAAGTTGATGCAGATACAGAAATTCGAAGAAATGCATTCAGAAAATTCTCTGATACGTTAAAAAAATATGAAAATACAACAGCAAAAACTTACGATATGGTCGTTCAACAGGAAAAAATCGAATCTGAACTACGTGGATATGATTCAGTGATTGATTATTTATTACAACCACAAGAGGTTACTCGTGAACTATATAATCGTCAAATCGATTTAATCACAACTGAACTAGCGCCACATATGCGCCGATATGCAAAGTTACTGCAAAAAGTTAATGGTTTAGAACAAATGAAATTTGAAGATTTAAAGGTTTCTTTAGATGATACCTTTGAACCAGAAATTACTGTAGAAGAATCTCGTGATTATATTAAAAAAGCGCTTTCGATTATGGGTGAAGATTATATGCAGATGGTAAATGATGCATATGACAAACGCCAGATTGACTTCGTACAGAATAAAGGGAAGTCAACTGGTGCATTCTGCGCAAGCCCGTATCAGGTGAATCCGTTTATCTTAATCTCATGGACTTCAAAGATGACAGAAGTATTTGTGCTGGCACATGAATTAGGTCATGCCGGTCACTTCCATCTTGCTCACCAAAATACAAATATATTTGATGAAAGCTGCTCTTTATATTTTGTTGAGGCACCAAGCACAATGAACGAGATGCTGATGGCAAATTATTTATTGGCCGAATCCGATGATCCAAAATTTAAACGTTGGGTAATCGCTTCGATTATATCACGTACTTATTATCATAATTTTGTAACGCATTTATTAGAAGCAGCTTATCAGCGTGAAGTTTATCTATTAGTAGATAAAGGTGAATCTATGACTGCTGATATATTAAATAGTATTAAACGTAAAGTGATCGAAGATTTCTGGGGAGAAGCAGTAGAAATCACTGAAGGTGCTGAACTGACTTGGATGCGACAACCCCATTATTATATGGGCTTATATCCTTATACGTATTCAGCTGGACTGACTATCTCTACGATTATGTCTCAACGTATTCTTAATGAAGGTGAACCGGCTGTACAGGAATGGACAGAAGTACTTAAGAGAGGTGGTTCATTACCACCAGTTGAACTTGCAAAGATGGCTGGTATCGACCTTACTACTGATGCTCCGCTTAAAGAAACGATTGCTTATATCGGTTCATTAATTGATGAACTGGAAAAGTTAACTGAAGAAATTGAACAGCACAAATAAAACAACAAACGCATAATACAATGGCTGTATTATGCGTTTATTTGATTAAATATTAAATAATGAGGTGTTTATATGAATATTAATGGTAAAGTTGTCATTATAACTGGTGCTGCAAATAGTATCGGTAAACATATCGCAGATACATTTAGACACAATAAGGCCATTGTCTGCGATATTGATATCCAGCCAGGATGTTATTTTCAGGGCGATATATCAGATACAAATGTAATTGATGCATTCATTCAGCAGGTTATCAGTGAGCATAAGAAAATTGACTATATTATCAATAATGCACTTCCTATTATGAAAGGCATCAATGATTGTACGATAGAAGAATTTAACCACGCGTTACAAGTTGGTGTCTCTGCACCATTTTATATTGTACAGCAATCCCTACCCTATCTAAATGATAATGCTGCTATTGTAAATATCTCATCATCAAGAGCACTGATGAGTCAACCACAAACAGAAAGCTATTCCGCTGCCAAAGGTGGCATCAGTGCATTAACACATGCCTTAGCTGTAAGTTTAAGAGAACAAGCACGCGTCAATGCGATATTACCTGGATGGATCGACACGACAAATAGTGAATTTTCTGGCAGCAATAACTTACAACATCCTGCCGGTCGCGTCGGAGTACCGAATGATGTTACACAAATGGCACTTTATTTATGTAGTGATAATGCAACATTTATTACAGGACAGGAATTTGTCGTTGATGGTGGTATGACTAAACAAATGATTTATCATAATGACCAAGGATGGTATTATGATAAATAAAACCAACATTGCCGGATACTTGAAGTATCCGGCAATGTTGGTTTTGATTATATGAACTTATTATTCAACCGCTTTAATTTTATCCGCTTCAATCACGATGCGTTTGTTTTTATATAAGCGGCCAATCGCACGTTTAAAACTACCTTTACTCATGTTAAAGACTTCTTTTATCGCTTCAGGATCTGACTTATCAGAGAATGGCAGTTCACCACCGTATTCTTCTAATAACTTTAAGATTTGCTCTGAATCATCATCTAAGCGCTCATGTGCAAGTGGTAAAAATGAACCATTTAAAGTTCCATCTTCTTTATGTCCGATAATTCGTACTTCTACTGCTTCACCAAGTCTAGGTTCACTTCTACGTTCTGATTCGTGAACGAATATTTTGTAACCCTCTTTAGATAAAAGAAACGTTCCGATACGTAATAAACGGTATGGATGTGCTGTGATCGTCTTGTGTAACAGCTCTTCTGGTGCTGGTGTAAACATGGCATCGACCATCGTTTCACTTGCTAAACGTCCATATAACTGATCATTTCTGTCTACACGAAGACAAGCAAATACTTCATCTCCTGCTTCCGGCCAAACTTCTTTTACTTTCGGTAGATCTTCCCACGGAATAACGATTTCACGTGGGATACCGATATCTACCGTAACCCCGTCTCTATCTTTCTTAATCACTTTTACCCAGTCATAGCGGTCAGTTGAAATATCGGGAATATTTTGGGTTGCAAATAAATCTCCAGTACGACCTGGATATACAAAGAAAGAATAATCCTCACCAATTTCTAATTCATCATCTTCTAATACTTCTGATTGATTTAACTTTACGACTTCACTATTCGGTCCAAGTAAGTAATACGTAGACCCTTCTAATCGATCGACGCGTAAAAAGTCGATACTACCTGATAATTGTTTGTTCTCCATATGTCTCTCCTTTAGGTTAAATACCTATTTCAATAAATCATTATAGCACATTTTCACCCATTCGTCAGAATTAACAGTATAATAGAACTATCTGTGTAAGTAAGAAATCAGTAATATCTATTTCTTATCAAACTATGATATAATCTTACTGATTATAAATTAAAGGAGACCACTCAATGTTACAAGTATCTAATGTTAGTTTACGATTCGGTGATAGAAAATTATTTGAAGATGTAAACATAAAATTCACACCCGGAAACTGCTACGGTTTAATCGGAGCAAACGGTGCAGGAAAATCTACTTTCCTAAAAATTCTTTCAGGTGAGCTTGACTCTCAATCAGGTCATGTTTCATTAGGAAAAGACGAACGATTATCAATATTAAAACAGGACCACTTCGCTTATGAAGATGAACGTGTACTTGATGTTGTACTTCGTGGTAATGAAAAGCTTTGGAATGTCATGAAAGAAAAGAATGAAATCTATATGAAACCAGACTTCAGTGATGAAGATGGTATGCGTGCAGCTGAACTTGAAGGTGAGTTTGGTGAAATGGGCGGCTGGACTGCTGAAAGTGATGCACAAGTATTATTGTCTGGTCTTGGCATCAAAGATGATCTACACGAAAAGAAAATGTCTGAACTTGAAAATAACCAGAAAGTTAAGATTCTTTTAGCACAAGCATTATTTGGTGAGCCAGATGTATTATTACTCGATGAGCCTACCAACGGTTTAGATATTCCTGCAATCAGCTGGTTAGAGGAATTCTTGATTAACTTTGAAAACACAGTAATCGTTGTATCACATGACCGTCATTTCTTAAATAACGTATGTACGCATATTGCTGATTTAGACTACGGTAAAATTAAAATTTATGTTGGGAACTATGACTTCTGGTATCAATCAAGTCAGTTAGCACAACAAATGCTACAAGACTCTAATAAGAAAAAAGAAGAAAAGATTAAAGAATTACAGGACTTCGTTGCACGATTCTCAGCAAATGCTTCTAAATCTAAACAAGCAACAAGCCGTAAGAAAATGTTAGAAAAGATTGAATTAGATGATATCCAGCCTTCTAGCCGTAAATATCCTTTCGTTAACTTTAAACCAGAACGTGAAATTGGTAATGAGTTACTACAAGTTCAAGGTTTAACTAAAACTATCGATGGCGTAAAAGTTATTGATAACTTATCATTTACGATGAATCCAAACGATAAAGCAGTACTAGTCGGTGATTCTGAAATTGCTAAGACTACCCTACTTCGTATTTTAGCTGGTGAAATGGAACCGGATGAGGGTTCTTACAAATGGGGTGTGACAACGTCACAAAGTTATTTACCGAAAGATAACTCAGAATTCTTTGAAGGTAAAAATATCGACTTAGTAGAATGGTTACGTCAATATGCACCGCCTGAGGAACAAACGGAAACTTTCTTACGCGGATTCTTAGGTCGCATGTTATTCTCTGGTGAAGAAGTACGTAAAAAAGCAACTGTATTATCAGGAGGAGAAAAAGTAAGATGTATGTTAAGTAAGATGATGTTATCATCAGCGAACGTATTATTACTTGATGAGCCAACAAACCATTTAGACTTAGAAAGTATCACTTCTGTCAATGATGGTTTAAAGGCATTTAAAGGTTCACTGATCTTTACTTCTCATGACTTTGAGTTCATTAACACAATTGCCAATCGTGTTATTGACTTAAATGCAAACCTTTCTAAAGAAATTACTTATGAAGAATACTTAAAAGAACAAGGTGTACTTAAATAAATATTTTCTTGCGTGTATTCATTTTATGAATACACGTTTTTTGATTTTAAGTATTGTTAAATAAACTATTATTTTTAAATTTTCTCAAAACACTTTACAATTTTAAAATCTTTCTGTAGTATATTAAATATCAATTAAATAAATGTAACAGATGAGGCGCATCGATCATGAGTAAGTAATGGTAATTCTGCAAATGAATTACTGAAAGGGTGAGATGCCGAAATATAGTATTGATTGCAGTGAATACTATGTTGGATCCACAGGTTAAGAGCTATGGATTTGTCATTATTGAAAAATAATGGAGTGCATCGCTTGTATATAAATTCAACAAGTCCAGATGTCTCTGGGCTTGTTTTTTTGTTGGTGATGACCCCTTGCAGGAGGCAAAAAATTGATAACAGAAAACAGTATTCAGACAGAAGAAAAAGCAAGTAATATCAAAGTATTAAAATTTGGCGGAAGTTCTGTTGCTGATTTTAATAAGATTAGGCACATTGCTGATTATCTTAAAAAGCGTGTTGAACAAAAGGAAAAACTCGTCGTCGTTGTTTCAGCGATGGGAAAGACAACGGATGCACTACTCAAAAATGTAGCGTCACTTACAGAACGTCCAAAAGAAAGTGCACTAGCTATGTTATTAACCACAGGTGAGCAGCAAACCATCGCTTATCTTTCAATCATATTAAATGATTTATCAGTAGAATCCGTTGCTTTAACGGGAGCGCAGGCTGGAATACGCACTGAAGGTCATCATCTAAAAAGTAAGATTCAGTCTATTAACACGACTAAATTACAGGAACTATTTAAGACAAAAGATATTATTATTGTAGCTGGCTTTCAAGGTATCAATCATGAAGATGAGTTAACGACACTTGGTCGTGGTGGAAGTGATACAACAGCAGTAGCACTTGCAGCATCACTTCAATCATCATGTGAAATATATTCTGACGTAATAGGAATATTTGGTACCGACCCGAGAGTATATCCAGAAACAATGAAGATGGACTATGTAAGTTTTGAAGAAATGATGGAACTGTCATCACTCGGAGCTGGCGTACTTGAAACACGATGTATTGAAATCGCTTATAATAACAATACTAAAATATATACCGGAAAAACTTTATCCGAAGAGAAAGGAACATGGATTGTGCCAAATGAACAAATCATTGAAAGAAAAGCAGTAACAGGAATTGCATTAGATGAAGATATGAATTACGTAACTTTATCTTATCCAATGCACGATACAAAAGTATTAACCTCTCTTTACGAATTATTAGAACAAAATCAGATCAATATCGATATGATTTCTCAGACAGTAAATATCGATGGTATGCAGTTATCATTTACGATGAAAAATACAGAACAATATCAGATTAAAGCAATTATTGATCAGTTAACTGCATCATACCCTGCCCTACTCCATGAAATTAAAGATAACTATGCGAAAGTATCGATCATCGGTTCAGGTATGCGTGATATGTCTGGTGTCGCGTCAAAAGTATTTATGTCTTTAATCGAGGAGCAGATTGCATACTATCAGGTATCGACAAGTGAAATCAGTATTTCATTAGTAGTAGATGCTGGAAATGCAAAGCAAGCAGTACAAATATTATGTGAAAAATTTAATGTTTAATTTTTATTAAAACACTTTAACTCATTAAAGAAAATGCGTAACATATAAGTAAATAATTGATTAATTATAAGGAGTGTATGAAATGTATAAAATCGCAGTCGTAGGTGCAACTGGTTTAGTCGGTCAAAAAATGTTAGAAGTACTCGAAAGAAAATCAATCCCATTTAATGAACTTACATTATTTACTTCAGCAAGATCTGCAAATAAAGAAGTTGTTTATCAAGGTAAAACGTATATTACAGAAGAATTAACAGAAGAAAAAGCGAATGAAAAGTATGATTTTGTATTAATGAGTGCAGGAGGTAGCACGAGCTTAAAGTTCTCTCCTCTGTTTGAACAAGCAGGAAGCATTGTTATAGATAATTCAAGTGCATATAGAATGGAAGAAGGTATTGATTTAATCGTACCGGAAGTGAATAGCCCACAATTAAACAGAAAAATTATCGCAAATCCAAACTGTTCAACGATTCAGTCAGTCGTCCCTTTAAAACCGCTTCAAGATAAATATGGTTTAAAGCGTGTGGCATATACAACTTATCAGGCGGTGTCTGGTAGCGGTGTTGCCGGAAGAAACGATTTAATCAATGGCGCTAAAGGTGAAGTACCAAAGAACTACCCTCACCCTATTTACAATAATGTATTACCACATATCGATGTATTTTTAGAAAGTGGCTATACAAAAGAAGAACAGAAGATGATTGATGAAACAAAGAAAATATTAAATTTACCTGACCTAAAAGTAACAGCAACATGTGTACGTGTTCCTGTGCAGGATTCGCATTCTGTTGCTATCAATGTAACTTTAGAGCAACCAGCAACAGTACAGGATTTACGTCATCTATTTGAACAAACTGAAGGTGTTATCCTTATCGATGACGTTGCGAATAATGAATACCCTTTAGCCATTAATACAACGGGTAAAGATGAAGTATTTGTAGGAAGAATTAGAGAAGATGACACGCTAGATAATTCATTCCATATTTGGTGTACAGCAGATAACTTACTAAAAGGCGCAGCACTTAATGCTGTTCAAATTTTAGAACAGATTCATTTGAACAATCATAAATAGTAAATACGAATAGTAAATAATAAATAGCTATCGAAAAAATGCGCAATAATCATCATAAATTATCAAGGAGTGTTCATATGACACAAGTTCAATTTAAAGGTACTGCAGTAGCAATTACAACCCCTTTTATCAATTCACAAGTAGATTATGAGACTTTCGAACGTCATGTAAATTTTCTTATCGATAATGATATTCAGGCGATATTTGTTAATGGTACGACAGGAGAAGGTTCAACATTAGCAGAAGAAGAAAAATTAAAACTCGTTGAAATCGCTGTACGTATTTCAAATCAACGTGTTCCGATTATCGTAGGTACTGGAACAAATAATACGCAGGCAAGCATTGATCATTCTTTAAAAGTAAAATCACTTGGAGCAGATGGTATTATGCTCATTACACCATACTATAATAAAACAAACCAAAGAGGTTTAATTGAACACTTTACTACTATTGCTAACGCTGTTGAATTACCTGTTGTACTATATAATGTACCAGCAAGAACGAATATGACGATTGAACCAGAAACGGTTGAAGTATTAGCACAAAATCCATATATCTATGCTTTAAAAGATGCAACACACGATCTTGACTATACTGCAAATATTAAATCAATTATCCCTGATGATTTTATGCTTTATAGTGGTAATGACGATATTGTCGTACCATTCTATAAAGCCGGTGGAGATGGCGTTATTTCAGTAATCGCAAATGCAATACCAAAAGAATTTCAGGAAGTTTATACGACATTTAATAATGACCCTGCCCTGGCTACAGAAAAGTTCAATACAATTGCACCTTTACTTAATGCACTAGAAGTTGACATCAACCCAATGCCGATTAAAGCACTCGTTACGCATATCGGATACGCAAATGGTGAAGTACGTTTACCGCTCGTACCTTTATTAGTTGAAGAACAGCAGCACATTAGTGATGTTTATGACAACTTTAGAAGTAAGGTGATCTAATTGAAAATTTTACTAGCAGGTTTTGGAGCAATGAACGAACGTGTTGCTAAATTAGCATTAGATAAAGGACATGAAATTACGGGAATCATTTTGTCACGAACGACAGAGCGACAGCTTCCCTACCCAATCTATTATGTGGATGATAAATTCCCTGAAGCGGATGTGATTATTGATTTCTCCAATCCGGAAATTACACTGCCACTCATTCAGAGCAAACATAATATACCTTTAGTCATTGCCACAACCGGAGAAAAAGAAGCAATAATCGATGCATTGAAAATTAAAGCACAATATACGCCTACTTTCTTTAGTGCAAATATGAGTTATGGCGTGCATATCTTAACTGAACTCATCCAATACGCAGTCCCATTATTAAAAGAATATGATATTGAACTGATTGAGCGCCATCATAACAAAAAAGTTGATGGTCCGAGCGGTACACTCGTTAAACTACTCGATGCAATTCAGGAGAAAAGATCTTTAAATCCTGTCACAGACCGTACATTAGAAGATAAAGTAAGAGCGCATGATGACGTTGGTATCAGCGTAGTACGTGGTGGTACGATTACTGGTGAACATGAAGTGCTTTTTGCAGGCATTGATGAAACAATACAGATTATTCACCGTGCACAAAGTAAAGATATCTTTGCAAATGGTGCCATCGAAGTCGCTGAGCAACTCATCAATAAGCAAAATGGATATTATACATTTGAAAATTTATCATAAAGAATATTTATAAAAAAGTTAAAAACATATCAATAAATTATCTTAAAGGAGATTATTATGAGAGACTTATCAGCACAAGAAATTATTCAATACATTAGTGATTCAAAAAAGCAAACACCGGTAAAAGTATACGCAAACGGAAATTTTGAAGATGTTGCATTCCCTAAAACGTTAAAAGTATTTGGATGTGCACAGTCAAAAACAATATTCGGAGATCTAGCTGATTTTGAAGCTTTTTATAATGAGAATCAATCAATATTCAGTGAAATCGAAGTTGAATATGACCGCCGTAACTCAGCAATTCCATTAATTGATCAACGAAATATTAATGCACGTATTGAACCAGGTGCTTTTATCCGTGAACATGCTGTCATCGACGATAACGCTGTTATTATGATGGGTGCTACAATTAATATTGGCGCAGTTGTCGGGGAAGGTACGATGATTGATATGAATGCTGTGCTAGGAGGTCGTGCTACGACTGGTAAAAATGTTCATGTAGGTGCAGGCGCTGTTCTGGCAGGCGTGATCGAGCCTCCTAGTGCACAACCAGTAATCATTGAAGATGATGTATTGATCGGTGCAAATGCCGTAATTTTAGAAGGTGTACGTGTTGGTCGTGGTGCTGTCGTTGCAGCGGGCGCTATCGTTACTGAAGATGTTCCTGCAGGTAGCGTTGTTGCTGGAACACCTGCACGTGTAATTAAGCAGGCTTCTGAAGTTGAAGGTTCTAAAATTGAAATCGTAAGTGCTTTAAGACAATTAAATCAATAATACATAGGCTGATACATGTATCAGCCTTTCATTCTACTATAGAAAGGTGACACAATGATAAATCTAGATAACATTATTACTACGCGACGTACATTACATCAGTATCCTGAACTAGGCCTGAAAGAACATCATACAACAACATATATTATTAAAAGAATACAATCGCTTGGCATTGAATTCTTTACCCCTCTTGATACAGGAGTTATTGCAATCATCTGGGGATCTTCAAACGAAACAATCGCGTTTCGTGCTGATATTGACGCACTGCCGATTGAAGAACAAAACGATATTGAATACAAATCTACTGTGCCGAATGTTATGCACGCATGTGGCCATGATGGTCATACGACGATGTTACTATCATTAATGGAAGAAGTATACGCAATGCGTCAGAAAACACCATTAAAACATAATATTATGTTCATATTTCAACCGTCGGAAGAAGCAAATGCTGGTGCTAATTTACTGATACAAAACTTTAATTTTGAAGCATATAATATAAAAGCGATATACGGTATCCATATGATGCCTGATCATCCCGAAAGAGAAATGATTTACAGAAGTCATGAAATTACAGCCAGTGCAACTGAATATCGATTCTTTATTAATGGTAAAAGTGCACATGTTGCAAATAAAGAGCAAGGCCATGCTGCAAGCAACGCTTTAATTCAAGTCTTAAATCAAGTTAGTACACTCCAGCAGTTCTATTTACCAGGACTAGAACGTAATATTATTCACATCGGAAAGTTTAATGCTGGTGAAGCGATAAATACTGTACCTTCCAATGGATATTTAGAAGGTACAATCAGAACATATCGTTCAGCTGATTTAAATATTATCCAGCAGCAAATGGAACACATTGCACAAGCCGTATCATTAACAACACATTGTGAGGTCAATGTCGAATTTTCTGAAGGATATCCTCCAACAATCAACGATTCATCTCTTGAAGACAAAGTTGTACAAAGTATTGCACAATCTAATCTTGTCGCTGTAAAAAAAGATGTACCCTATTTATTCGGAGAAGATTTCTCTTTCTATAGCAGCCTAGCTCCAACTTACTTTGTATTTCTCGGTTGCAGAAATGAAGAAAAAGGTTATGTACATGGATTACATCATAATCAATTTAACTTTGATGAAACAGTATTACTGAACGGCATTAACTATTACTTATCATTAATTAGAGGTTACGAAGATGAGTGCTAAATGGGAAATTAATCAAACACAGTTTACGGAAAACATCAAACAGGTCATTAAAGATAATCCAGTAATTGCTGTCGTTAAAAATAATGCTTATAATTATGGCCTTGAATTTACGTTAGATTGCATGACAGCTTGTGGTATTAATTATTTCAGTACGACAAGCTTAGAAGAAGCAATTGCTATTCGTAACTATAATAATACATGTAGTATCTTCCTAATGAATCCAGTCACGGATTTCGAAAGTTTAAGACGATATAACATTGAAATGACACTGCCATCAACACAATTTTTTGAGCAATACAGCGATGAACTTTATGGCATCCCACTTCATATGGAATTTGAGAATTTGTTACATCGTTCAGGTTTTAAATCAATTGCTGAAATGCAGGAAACACTAGTAATCATTAAAGCACAATATCCTGATATTGATATTAAAGGATTGTGGACACATTTTGGATATGCCGATGAATTCAAAGTTACAGATTATAAAACTGAAAAGAAGGACTGGTTGGACGTAGTAAACACTCTGGCTCCGCTCCATTCATTTGAAGTCATACATGCACAAAACAGTGCAAGCTACGTACGTGAAGATGGTCTATTATCACAACATACACATTTACGACTTGGCATCATTCTTTATGGCTCTCGTCCCTATTCGAGTTTACCGGAAACGATAACCAGACAGTCATTACGTATATCAAGCCACGTCATACAAATCCGTAAAATAAATGCCGGTCAATCCGCTGGCTACAGTTTCGCATTTACTGCTCAAAAAGATACGCGATTAGCAGTCGTGGCTATTGGATACGGTGACGGTATTTTAAGAACACGCGCAAAGCATGACTGCTTGATTAATAACAGACGTTATCCTATTAAAGCGCTGATGATGAGTCATATGTTTGTTGAAGTCGATGAACACGTACAACCGGATGATATCGTATATTTATATCACGAACAGATGCGTATCGATGAATATACATTTTTAGGTGTGGGTGCTAATTCTGAACAGCTTTCTGCACTCAATCATAAAACACTAATACTGGAGGTTACACAGTGAATTTAACAAGAGAACAAGGCGTACTAACAATACACGGCCATTCATTACTAGATATAAAAGAACAATATGGTACACCTTTATTCGTATATGACGAATCATTAATCCGTAATCAATGCAGACGTTTCCATGAAGCATTACAAGCTTCAGGATTAACTTATACGATTTCATATGCATCAAAAGCATTTACATCTATTCAATTATTTAAACTGATGCAGGAAGAACATATGGGATTAGATGTCGTATCAGAAGGAGAACTTTATTCTGCCCTTACAGCTCAATTTGATCCGCAAAAAATCCATTTCCACGGTAACAATAAGACAGATCATGAAATTGTATATGCGATTGAAGCGGGTGTTGAATACTTTGTGATTGATGCAATTGATGAAATTGAACGCATCAATACTATCGCTAAACGTAAGAATAGTACTGTTAAAGCTGTATTACGCGTAAATCCAGGTGTAGAAGCACATACACATGAATTTATCCAGACTGGACAAGAAGATAGTAAATTTGGTTTAAGTATTAAACACGGACTTGCATTACAGGGCATAAAGCACATTCAGGAAACAAGCCATATTGACTTTTATGGTATACATTTTCATATTGGCTCTCAAATATTCGAATCAACTGGAACGATAGAAACAATACAAATCGTTATTCATTGGTTAAAAGAAAATAATATTGAAATTAAAGTTTTAAATATCGGGGGTGGATTCAGTATAAAATATATATCTGAAGATATCAGTTATCCTATTGAAGATGGTATTAAAGCCATAACTGAGACGTTAATTGATACATGTAACAAAATTGATTATAAAATACCAGAAATCTCTTTAGAACCAGGACGCTCAATCGTCGGTGAAGCTGGGATAACACTTTATGAGGTTGGAACTGTAAAGTCAATACCTGAAACAAATAAATATATATCTATCGATGGTGGTATGAGCGATCATATCAGGACTGCACTTTATGATGCACAATATGAACTCGAATTAGTAGATCGTGAAGAAAATCAAACTGAAAATGTAACTGTAGCAGGAAAGTTATGCGAATCTGGTGATATTATCGCACGTAATACCGCCCTACCCGTTTCAACGAAGCGTGGTGATACATTATGTGTGAAATCAACAGGCGCTTATCATTATTCAATGTCATCTAATTATAATCAGATGCTTAAGCCTGCTGTTGTCTTTGTTTCAGAACAAGGGGTACGTGAAGTCATTAAAAGACAGTCACTTAAACATTTAATTGCTAACGAAGTACAATAAAATAAGTAAAAGAAAGACACCCTGGAAAAACCAGGGTGTCTTTCTAACGTTCATATATAATTTATTGCATTAAAATTATAATTTTACAACGTTTGCAGCTTGTGGTCCACGATCGCCCTCAACCACTTCGAATTCTACTGCTTGTCCTTCTTCTAATGATTTGTATCCTTCTTGATTAATCGCTGAGAAGTGAACGAATACGTCGTTTTCTCCTTCGATTTCGATGAATCCAAATCCTTTTTCTGCGTTAAACCATTTAACTGTACCTTGTTTCATAATTAGAAACCTCCACACTATATTAATTCAATATGTGATTATTCACATATTACAAAATAAATAAAAAAGTGAATAAATATATTTACTTTGTAATATGGAATAATCATATTGCTATAAATAATTATAAAATACCGATAATCATAAATCAATACAATATTCTGTAAATTTAAACACTTTACAAATTTTACTTTACTGTAATAATAAAAAAATTTTAATTATCTTTTTTATCATTTATATAGTATTTATTATTATTTCAACGATATTGATATATTTCCCCATTATCAAGAAATAAAACACTATGAAAAATTTGAACATCATCATCGCAATCTTCACAGAATTCGATTTCACAATTGTTATAAAAAGCATGTATATCATACTTTCCAACTAATTCATTGCAAAAATGCTGTCTTAACATTACTAATTGCTCATTATAATAGCTTTTTGCTTCAGATAATTGTGAAAAACTTTTTATTTCGGTAGCTTTCTCTAGATAATCTTCAAACAGCCACCATCCTTCATAATCTGCTCTTATTGTTATGATTTCATACATCTTTTTCACCCCATTAAAAAGATTATCTTCTGTTTATTTCATATTTTCAAGTAAATCACCTTACAAATGCGATTTATTAGGTGTTTTGAGTCTTTTTACATATAATAGTGATAAGAGGTGAAGTATGATGAAAACAATACAAATTAAAGTTTTTGGACGTGTACAAGGTGTGGGATTTCGTTACTTCACAGCGCAACATGCGAAAGATAATAATATCACTGGCACGGTTCAGAATGTAGATGATTATGTTGAGATTTATGCAACTGGAGAAAATTCAGACTTAGATACTTTTACAGACAAAGTTATTCGTGGTGCTTCTCCAATGTCTCGCGTACAATCTTATGAGATTAATGATATACCAGAGCAACAATTTAAACAGTTTAAAACGATATAATATATTTAAAGGAAATGATGAGATGAAATACAATGCATCGTATATTTTTGGTGCGATATTTGCAGTACCAATCGCACTATTGACAGGGTTTATCAGCATGAATTTTTTTCAGTTTGATATGTGGCTTGATTCACTTGTTATGGCTGGTGGTTATCTAGGTGCATTCTTACCTATCCAGATGACGACTGGTAATAAATATTTAAAAGAGATGGGTGTTACAAAACAAGACTATAAATATATCAGACAGCAGATGAAGATTGCTGAACCAAAGATCAAACAATTATTAGTTCAATATAAAAAAGTACGTTCTGTAACTGATTTTCGCAATGTAAATGAAATTAATAAACTCGCACGCACAATTTATAAATCAGTGCAAAAAGATCCTAAGAAGTTTTTTAAAGTTGATAGCTTCTTTTTTTCTCATTTAGATAATACAGTAAATTTATTAGATCAGTTTTTATATTTATCAAGAATGCCGCATAAGACAGCT
Source organism: Macrococcus epidermidis (assembly GCF_024205965.1). NCBI lineage: Bacteria > Bacillati > Bacillota > Bacilli > Caryophanales > Staphylococcaceae > Macrococcus > Macrococcus epidermidis. Next base: position 1,379,641 of record NZ_CP073819.1, read on the forward strand.
GAAGATAAGCAGTTGCTTTATAATGCCCGTTTAACACTTGAAGAATTAAAAAGAACTTTGCAGGCAGACTTAAAAGCATTAAATTCAAGTGACTATGAACAGATGAAAGTCGAAATCGATCTCGCTTCTATTCAGAAGTCCGGCCATCAAATACCGATTCAAAGTGACAATGCGAACCACGAAAATGTCAATCATAGTTATAAACATAGTACAAACAAACAGCAGGCTTTAGATTATGAGGAACGTGTGCCTGTTAATTTTAAACGTTCTAAACAATATGCACATGTAAACGAAAGGAAAGATATAAATGAATGAAAACGAGTTACTTAATGATTTAACGGCAAATCCATTTGAAAGCAATGCAGTGTTACAACCGGAACAAAAGAAAAATAATTTAACTACATATCAAACTGAAACCCTTTCTCCTGAAAAACGTGAAAAAATCAACCAGATTAAAAATCAGATTAAACCTCTCGATAATGAAAATTTATTGTTATATGGCGCAAGTGCACAACAAAAACTTTCTACATTTTCTCATCAAATATTAGATGAAGTACAAAAAAAAGATGTAGGTTCAATTGGTGACAGCCTTGATCAATTAATGAAAAAATTAAAAGAAGTTGATCCAGATGAAATTTCACAAGTCGAAAAAAGTAAGTTTAAAAAATTATTTAAACGCGTTTCTAAATCAGTCAATGAGTTAATTTCTAGATATCAGTCGGTTTCAGGACAAATCGATCGTATATCAGTACAGCTTCAAAATTCTAAAGATGTATTATTAAGAGATGTACATATGTTAGACCGCTTATATGAAGAAAACAAAGCATATTTTGAAGCTTTAGATATGTTTATCATCGCTGCTGAAGAAAAACGTGAAGAAATTCAGACCGTAATGCTTCCTGAGTTAGAGCAACGTGCATTAGCATCAAATGATCAGATGATTGTACAAGATGTTAATGATCTTAGACATTACCTTAATCGTTTAGACAAACGTATCTATGATTTGAAATTATCACGTCAAATCACTTTACAATCTGCCCCACAAATTAGAATGATTCAGGATGTCAATCAAACACTAGCCGAGAAAATTCAAAGTTCAATTCTAACAAGTATTCCATTATGGAAAAATCAGATGGCAATCGCCATGAGTTTATTACATCAGCAGAAAGCGTCTAAAGCACAACAACAGGTTACGAATACAACGAACGAACTACTGCTTAAAAATTCAGAAATGCTTAAGATGAATACAATACGAACAGCAGAAGAAAACGAACGTGGCATTGTAGAATTAGATACTTTAAAAACCACACAACAAAACATCGTTGATACGATACGTGAAACCTTAACTATTCAACAACAAGGTAGTGAAAAACGACGTGCAGCTGAAATAGAACTTGGCAAAATGGAACAGGATTTAAAACAACAATTACTCCAATTACAACAGGATCAACAAAATCGTAATTATTAAATAAAGAGACCTAAGACGTTAATTCAAACGTCTTAGGTCTTCATTTATTTATATGCAATTTTAGTTTGTCTTAATCCTAATACATAACCGATGATATATCCAACTACAGCGAATATTAGCCATTCCATTGATTGTGCTTTTAAAGGTAATGCATTCATAAAAGGAAAAATATTAAATTCTGCACTCAGTACAGATAAAACAGAAACAATCGTTACTAATATAATCGGAATTTGAAATGCTAATAATGGTGTTGGTACAAATTTTGCGACTAACATAATTAACACTAAGGTCATCGCTATAGGATACAAGATTAATAATACAGGAATTGATTTTTCAATTACTGCTTTTAATCCTTGGTTCGCTAATATAAAACTAAATAATGTAAAAGTAATTGCATATGTTTTATAAGATATTTTCGGGAATATTTCATTGAAATATTCACTTACAGCAACAACTAAACCTGTTGAAGTTGTTAAACAAGCTAAGCTCACTATGATTCCAATTAACAGCTTACCGAAAGTACCGAATGTATCATGTGCAACGTGCGTTAAAATATATGTACCTAAATCTAATTCATTTTTCTTAATTTCTGAAAGTTGTGCAGCTGATAAATGATAGTGACTACCAATCCATCCTAAAGTTAAGTAAATGAAACCTAATGCAATCGCAGCAATGATGCCTGCTAATACCGTTTGTTTAAATAAACCAGTTTCTTTTGTAATACCTTTATCTTTAATCGCATTAATAACAATTACTGAGAATGCAATCGCTGCAATTGCATCCATTGTTTGATATCCACTAGTAAACCCGCTAAAGAAACTTGTATTTAAATCCGTATAAACATCAGCTTGCGCCTTCACTGGTGAAGTACCAAATAATGAGAAGATACTTACCACAACTAAAGCAATAATAGAAATCAGTAATAGTGGTGTTAAGATTGCTCCTACTCTATCTACCATTTTAGATGGATTAATCGCTAACCATAATGTAATTCCAAAGAATATAATAGTAAAAATCAATAAAGACATTGCAGATGGTGCTTTTAAAAATGGTAACACAGCCATTTCGTAAGATGTTGCACCTGTTCTCGGAATAGCAAATAATGGTCCAATCGTTAAATATACTGCTGACAGAAATAAGATTCCGAATACCGGATTAATTCTATGAAGTACACCTTTATAACCTGATTCATCTAAAGATCCGACGATAATACCAAGTAAAGGTAAGCCTACCCCTGTTAAAATAAAACCAACAATTGCCGGCCAGAAAAATTGACCACTAGCAAAACCTAAATTTGGCGGAAAAATTAAATTACCCGCTCCAAAAAATATTGCAAATAACATAAAACCTACGACCCAAGTATTCTTATTCATGGGATGACCTCCTTACTTTAATGTTAATTATACTATCACTTTAAACGCATAAAGTCTATAACTTTTCAGAAAATTTAAAAAAAATACACACACCGTTAATATGTGTGTATAATTATCCTAAAATTGTTTCATACTTTGAAGTAATAAAGTTTTAAGAAGCGGCTGTATCACACTTGGTAACTTTTCTACACCTTCCACAAAGATGCAGTAATCATTATAAATATTTTTTATTGTTGCCATCGTATTTTCGTCGATTTTTGTCTGGCTTAAGAAAATATTGATGACATATATATTTTCTTTTCGCAGCGCAACTACTGCATCATGGGTATCTATAATACCATTCGATTCATAATCAAATGCTGATGGCTCACCATCTGAGAATACGATTAAAAATTTTTGTTTTTCCTGACGTGCTTTTAACATATTGCCAGCTATTCGAATCGCTAAACCATCCCGATTATCCTCACCTGTCTTATAACTCACTACATTTGGAGAATATTGATTTTGTAAGGAATTTTGGTAAGTAATGATTTGTTCTAAAATGTTTGGCTGAATATTTTTATCCGCTTCAAACCCATCTTCAGAGAAAGCCATAATTTCATGTCTTATCGATAATTGTTGTAATGTCTCATGAAACAACACGATACCCTTTTTTGTTTCTTCCAGTTTATCTTCCATGCTATAAGAAGCATCAATTAATAACATAAACGTTGCATCTAATTTATAGGATTTCTGATCTTCTTTATAAAATACGCGTTTGCGATCATCTAAAAACCATTGTGTAAGGTTACGACTTAATTTTCCTTTACTCAATCCTTGACGCTTTGCGCTGACCTCATGATCGACGCTTTTGTTAATCACGTTGACCAATGTTTTTATCTCTTTTAATACATCCTCTTTATATGTATTATATATTGTCAGACTTTTATCATCTTGCACAGTTTCTTTCCAAATTATCTTTGTATTGATGTTCTCTTCCCCGACGATGTCACTAATATCATTACCTTCTGCGTTTGTCTGAGGCGGTTTTGTCTTACCTTTCCCCATCATCATCTCAGTAATGTCATCACTTGCGTCACCTTCACGCTCATTTTCTTTTATATTATTACTGTTCGAACCTTCTGTTACTTCAGTCTCAAGATAAGCACCACTCTTTGTTTCTGTATCACGTTGTTTTGTCTGTACTGACTCTGATTCATCCATTTCTGCTACGTCTTGTTTCGCTTTATCTAAATTTGCTTTTTTAATAGCTTTAGCATTCATATATGCTAATTTCGGGATATGGTAATAGGCGTTTAACATATCTTTCGTTAAATTTGGTTCAATTAATAGCATAAGTCTTATTGCAAGATTTGCACTATCTTCAGTATTTTTTAAGTCATAAAATGATTGTAAGGCAAGCTGAATGCTATATTCAAGTTCCGTAAAAAACATTGTCTGAAAAGAAAGGATATTATCTGTCAGTAATGCATGTTCAATTTGTAAAAATAATTCATCAGTGGGCATCGCCTTTGTCTGATAAAATTTAATCTGGCTTTCATTCTCTTTTAACTTTGCTCGAATGCGTATATCAAAGAATTTCTTTGTGAAAGGTCTTTCTTCACTGATTAAATGCATTAATCTAAATTCATCAATCATCATAAAGAGCTGCTGAAAGAAGCTTTTAACTCGAAATGACTCTTCAAGTACATCTTCTACAACGTCTAAATCCGTGTACTCAAACCCAATAGCATGTAATATTGTGTCACTCTTTAATAATTTCATTTCTTCTTCACGTTCTCTATGTTTCCATTTGAATGCTACATTAATCGTATTTTCTGCAAGGTCAAAATAAGCAAACTTCTGAAAGTTTACTTTCACCGTCTCATCTTCACGTAATAATTGGGCTAAGTCAGTCAAAGTCATTATTAATGATGGATCGACGCGCTCATCATTAAATAATATAAATTTTTCACTCATTAAAAATTCAGTTCCATTGCATTGATAATCGCATTTTGTTCTCGCTCATCATCCAACTTATCAATGATTGCACGTTTCGCTGCACGTTCAATCGGCATTACTTGTATTAAATCACAGAAATCAAGCAAAGCACGGACTGAACTTGCTTCTTCACTAATTTGACCTTGACTCGCCATCGTTACTAAATCCTGATTAAACTTTATAATCTGATCAATTATCTTGGTATCTTGTAATGTCGTCTGTTCTACTATAACTTGTTTTAAGACATCACCACTTATATAGTGAAGATCTAAAACGACAAATCTATTTTTTAATGCTTCGTTCATTGGTAATGTACCTACATAACCAACATTTATCGCTGCAATAACTTTAAAATTATCATGTGCTTTAATCACTTCTCCAGTAAACGGATTCGTTATTGTTCTACGAAAATCAAGCACACCGTTTAAAATAGGTAACGTTTCAGGTTTAGCCATATTAATTTCATCAATGTATAATATGTTACCTTCACGCATTGCTTCAATAACTGGTCCATCCACGAATACGATTCGAGATTCACCATTGCTATTTTCGATTGTTTTATAACCTAATAAACTCTCTGCATCTAAGTCTACCGAACAGTTAATACTATTCATCTTCTGATCCATATCAACACTCAAAGTTTCTGCTAATTTCGTTTTACCAGAACCAGTTGGCCCCTTTAATAATACATTTTTACTTAAATTTAGCATTGCCAGAGCGTCCTCGTATATCGTTACATCGCTATTTTGATATTTTTGCATGATCTAACTCCTTTTCAAAATAAAAAGAGGCAATATTTTGCCCCTTTATTGTTTAACCTTATTATACATGATTGTACTAATATTTTGTTATAAACTGTTTTTACGAAATTGTCACAAAAAGTATTATAAATATAATACTTTATCAGTATTTACTTTCTGTATTAATAAAATTCTTAAATTTCTTCAAAATATTCTTTATAATATCCGCCAACTTTACCACTATTGTCTCGTATATGATAATATTCTTCTGTTTCATTGACCACATCATAAACTTGACCGACAGTAAGCATATCGTTTACTTTATATTTTTTAGCATCAACATTAACAACTTTAACTTGTTTGATTGCAGCTTTATCTTGCCATTCTTCATGTAACATATTAACAACCCCATATCTTTATTTTGTTTGAATTGGTTTTAATGCGCTTTCAATTTCATTTCTACGTGCTTCTAAAAATGGTGGTAAACTCAAACGTTCACCTAAAGCATCAACTGGTTCATCAGATGCAAATCCAGGACCATCTGTTGCAAGTTCAAATAATATACCAGAAATATCTCTGAAATATAAAGATTTAAAATAATATCGATCAACTACCCCTGAGTTTGGAATATTACCAGTATTTAATTTATTTAAGGCAGCTTGTAATTTTAACGCATCACTCACTCTAAAAGCGACATGATGAACACCACCATATCCTTGCTCTGTCTGACCAGTACGTTTTAAAAGATGTACTTCACCGCCGTTACCACCGTCACCCATTGAAAATACATGTACTGTATCTAAAGAGTCACTATGTTCGTATTCTCCGGTACGTTCCATACCTAATATTTGTGTCAAAACGGATGCTGTAACAAGCGTATGTTCTACAGCAAGTAAAACGGGTCCTAATCCTAAAACCTGATGAACACTTTCTACAGGACTATGTGGATTAGGTTTCCCCATCGGAATACCAGTATTCAATTCATCTGAAATCAAATAAATTAAGCGATCATCGAAATCATAGCAAGGTAGTGCATGTTTGCCGTTTATTTTAATAACCGCATCATATTTAATCTGCATTTCATCAAAACGCTGTTTAAAATAATAAAGGCTATAATCTGTTGGTACACGCAATGAAAAGGCATAAATATCATTTGTGCCACGTAAATGTTTTGGTGCATCTTTAAAATCAAAGAAAGTCACATCTGTACCTGGACTACCTTCATTATCAGCAAAAAACAGATGATATGTATCGACTGCATCTTGATTAACTGTCTTTTTAACAAGCTTTAATCCTAAAACTTTATGATAAAAGTCATAACACTTTTGTGCATCACTCGTAATGGCAGTGACGTGATGTAATCCTAATAAATCCATGATTTCTCCTCCAAATATAAAAAAAACAGTAACTTATACTTATTATAACGTGTATAAGTTACTGGGTAAATTATTTATAACAAATTAGCTTTCTAATAATAAATCTTCAGGATTTTCGATTAATTCTTTAACAGTTTTCAAGAAACCTACAGCTTCCTTACCATCGATAATTCTGTGATCATAACTTAATGCGACATACATCATCGGACGATTTTCCATGCGTTCTTTATCAATTGCAATTGGACGTGTCACGATAGAGTGCATACCTAAAATAGCAGCTTGCGTACCATTGATAATAGGCGTAGACATTAATGAACCGAATACACCACCGTTAGTGATTGTAAATGATCCACCCATCATATCATCTAATCCTAATTTTTTATCACGTGCTTTAATTGCTAAATCATAGATAGAACCTTCGATTTCAGCAAAGTTCTTCTTATCACAATCACGTACAACAGGTACTACTAAACCTTCGTCAGTAGATACAGCAACACCGATATCATAGAATTGTTTTAAGATTAAATCGTCTCCATCAATTTCAGCATTAACAGCAGGATATTTTTTAAGTGCTGCTACCACTGCTTTTGTAAAGAATGACATGAAACCTAAACGTGTACCATCATGATTTTCCTGGAATGCATCTTTTTTACGTTTACGTAAATCCATAACATTTGTCATATCGATTTCGTTAAACGTAGTAAGCATTGCAGTATTCTGAGAAACTTCTAATAATTTATTAGCAATCGTTTTTCTTCTGCGACTCATTTTTTCACGAATTACAGGTTTCGCAGGATTTTCAGGTTTTGCAGGTTTTTCCTGTGCTGGAGCTGCTGGTTTTTCAGCTTGAACAGGTGCATTAACTGCATTTTGTACATCATGACTTCTGATTAATCCTTTAGGATCGCGAGGATTAATAGAAGCTAAATCAATGCCATGCTCACGTGCATACTTTCTAGCAGATGGTGTTGCTACAATACGTCCGCTTTTTTCGTTAGATGTCATAGGCTCAGATGATTCCGGAGCATTTTTAGAAGTTTCAGCTGATTGTACTGTTTCTTCTGTTTTTTCAGAAGTTGCTGGAGCAGCATCAGGTGATTTATTTTCTGCTGGTGCTGATGTTGCCCCACCTTCACCAACGATTGCGATGACTGATCCAACTTCAACTGTATCTCCTTCTTGTGCTTTTATTTCTGTAATAACACCTGCTTCTTCAGAAATAACTTCTACGTTAACTTTATCTGTTTCAAGCTCAACGATATTTTCGCCTTTTTCAACTGTATCTCCAACTTGTTTAAACCAGGTTGATATTGTACCTTCTGTAATAGATTCTGCTAATTCTGGAACTCTGATTTCTGCCACTTTTATTTTCCCCCTTATAAGTTTAAAGCTTCATTGATGATTTTTGTTTGAACAAGTTTATGAATCTCATTATCACCTTCAGATGGTGCAGCACGTCGAACACGACCATAGTATTTAACGTCAATTCCTTGTGCCATCTCCAGTAATTCTGGATAAATATATTGCCACGCACCTTGATTTTCAGGTTCCTCCTGAACAAATCCGATTTCAGTTAATCCACGTAAATCGTTAATAATTGCTTGAATTTCTTCCTTTGGTAATGGATACAATTGTTCTAATCGAATTAAGTGAATTGTATCATTTGGATTTTTTTGCAATTCAGTGTATAAGTCAATAGCTACTTTCCCACTTGCAATTAACAACTTCTTAACTTTCGTCTTTTTATAACTTTCAGAAATAATAGGTTTAAAGCTACCCTCAGTAAACTTATCCACCGTATCTGCTACGAAGTTATTACGTAATAAACTCTTTGGACTCATTAATACTAGTGGTCGCATCTGTAACGTATTTAAATAATGTGCCTGACGACGTAATAAGTGGAAATAGTTTGCTGTCGAAGTTACATTCGCAACCGTCCAGTTATTTTCACCGGCAAGCTGTAAGAAACGCTCTAAACGTGCAGAAGAGTGTTCCGGACCTTGTCCTTCATATGCGTGAGGTAAAAGCAACGTTAATCCACTACGTTCTCCCCATTTAGCATTTGCACTTGATACAAAATTATCAAAAATCATTTGTGCCATATTAGCAAAATCTCCATACTGAGCTTCCCATACAGCTAATGCATCATTATTTTCAAGATTATAGCCATACTCAAAACCTACAACAGCTGCTTCTGATAACGGAGAATTATGAATATCAAAAGATGCTTTTGCGTCAGAAATGTGTTGTAAAGGTACATATTTATCTCCATTGTTCTCGTCATTTAATACCGCATGACGATGTGCAAATGTTCCTCGCTCCGCATCCTGACCTGTATGTCTTACAGGTTTTCCGTCTTGAATGATTGTTCCATATGCTAAAAGTTCAGCATGTCCCCAGTCAATTAATCCATCTTTAGTAAATGGATCATTTCGACGTTCAAGAATTTTTTGAAGTTTATTAAATACTGTAAATGTCTCTGGAGTATTTAACATTTCTTCATTTAGTTTCTTCAATCGATCAAATGAAACGCCAGTTTCCACACTTTCATAACCTTCTGTCACTTCAACAGGTGCTAGCATTTCACTGTCATTATTTTTAGTACTCTTATCTATTTTATCATGTGCAGCACGCATTTCAGCAGTAACACTTTCAAAAATTGCATTCATTTCATCTTCGGTAATAACACCTTCTGCTACAAGTTCTTTACCGTATTTGATTTCAATACTTGGATGACCTTTTACTTCTTTATATAACATTGGGTTCGTAATTGTTGGTTCATCCATTTCATTATGACCGTAACGACGATAACCTACTAAATCAATTACGAAATCCTTGTTGAATTTTTGACGGAATGCCATTGCAAGTTCAATCGCTTCCATACAAGCTTCGACATCATCAGCATTAACGTGAATAATCGGTAAGTCATAACCTTTCGCAACGTCAGTTGCATACGTAGTGGATCTTGAATCATATGGCTCAGTTGTAAACCCTACACGGTTATTTGTAATAATATGCAGCGAACCACCAACAGAGTATCCATCTAAATTGCTTAAATTCATACTCTCAAAGTTAATACCTTGACCAGGAAATGCTGCGTCTCCATGAATTAAAACTGCTAATGCTTTATTGAAATCCTGTTCAGGTTTATTCACATCAGTAGTTATTTCCTGAACTGCACGTGTCTTACCTAAAACGACAGGTGCCACAATTTCTAAGTGAGATGGATTATTTGCAAGTGACACGATTTGTTCGTTACCATATTTTGTCGTTGTCTTTTTACCACCTAAGTGATATTTAACATCACTTGTCCAACCTTTAGTGACCACTAACGAACCATCTTCCGGCAAAAATTTCATAGGGTCGGTATGCATAAACTCAGATAACATCATTTCGTACGGCTTTTCTAAAATGTGTGTTAATACATTTAAACGACCTCGGTGTGCCATACCTATTTCAATATTTTTGATGTTTTCTTTGTTTCCAATACGCAATACTTGCTCTAACATTGGTACTAAAGCATCTACACCTTCAATAGAGAAACGTTTTGCTCCTACAAAATTTTTATGGATATATTTTTCAAAGCCTTCAACGTGTGCAAGACTCTTTAATAGATTAATCTCTTCATCTTTACTTAATTGATGATGCTCACGTGATTCGATTTGTTCAATTAACCATTCACGTTCATAAGCATCATTTATATGTGAAATTTCAAAACCAATTGTACTTTGATAAGCCGCTTGTAGATGAATGATTGCTTCTAATGCATTGGCAAATTTTTGAGCATATTGATCAGAAATAAGACCAGCTGGCAAAGATTTCAAATCTTCTTCTGACAGATTAAAATCCTCAAGCGATAATGCTGGCAAATTTTCTCTCTGTGGACGGTATAATGGATATATATCAGCTGTAAGATGCCCATACAATCTAATATTATCGATTAACTTTAACACACGCTTAACTTTTTCAGTATCGGCATTACCTGCACTAGTTGCATTGCCTGATTGTGCTGATTGCCCCCCCTGAATACTTGAAAATAAAACTTGTAACTCATCAGATACCGACGATGGATCCACTAGATATTGATCGAACATGTCTAAAAGAATACCTAAGTTCGTTCCAAATCTAGGTGGTGCTTCATCTAGGTTTTTACCTTTTGTCATGGTTCCACCCTCCATTTAATTAAATAAAACGTTTACATAGCTATTTTAACAAAGCAAAGCACGAAATTAAAGGGGAAAAACATATCTTTGTGAATTATATTGTACGTATCGGGAATTGTATAATAACTTTTGTAAATTGATTGACTTCACTTTCTATCTTCACTTGTCCTTTATATGTTTCGATTAACTTTTTAGCGATCGATAAACCCAAACCATTTCCACCTTTACTTCTTGCTCTTGATTTATCAACACGATAAAAACGATCAAATATATTCGGAATATCTTCTTTTGGAATACCTTCTCCATTATCGATAATTTCAATCTGAACTAATTTATTCTTCAAAGAGGTACGAAGTACAATATGTTTATTAATCTGATCATATTTCATCGCATTATCCAGAAAAATCAGTAAAATTTGTTCAAAATGAAAACGATTGATATTCAGCTTAATCTGTTCATGAGTTGAATGATATTCAAACATATAATCGTCTTTTAACTGTTGTATGGAATGAATTCTACCTTGAATTTCTGCATTGATATCAATATTTTCAATCTGCTTTGTTTCTAATAAATTTGAGTCTTTCGATAATAATAACAATTCTTCTACAAGTTTATTAATACGATTCATCTCCTCCAATGAGATAGAGAGAGATTCTTCTAATATTTCGGGATTATTTTTCCCCCATCTTTGTATGAGATTTAAATGACCATTAACAATCTGTAGTGGTGTACGAAGCTCATGACTTGCATCTTCTACAAATTGTTTCTGCTGTTCAAAGCTTGATTCCAGCTGACTCATCATCTCATTAAATGTGTCAATCATATCATCCGTTTCATAGTAACTCGTAGAGACTTGCAGTTTATTTTGAAAACCATCTCTTTTAATTTGATTCATCTTACTCGAAAGTCTTCGAATAGGCTTTGTAATCTGATTAGAAAATAAAAAACTGATTAAAGCCGTCATAAATAAAGCTGTAAGCCCAAAAAAACTACACAGCAATATAAGAAATTGCATCACATTAAAGTAATCATCCAGAGAACGTGCAACGGTAATATAGCCGTTATAATGTTCGTTGTGAAATGGCGTTGACATTAATAAGAATTGTCTTTCTCCAATTTTTTTCTGAACAAGACTGCGTTCATTTGTCTTTATAACTGGTAGATTAAAGTCGTAACTAGAATTCGTACTGACATCATAAATACTATTTCCATCAAGATTATACAAAAATACTTTTTCATTTTTATTGATTGCACGGTAAATATCTGACTGTGTCACTTCGCCAGTCGTTTTTTCTTCAAATAGATTAGAAATATCCGTGACACTTTTCCTTAGATCTTCTACTTCCTGCTCTTTTTGGTATGTACTGATTAAAAATATTATGAATAGGCTAAAAATCATAAAAATGATAAATGTCAGTGTCGTTGTTAAGACAGTCCATTTAGAGCGTAATGATTGTGATTTCGTATTCATCGTATGACATAACCTACGCCGCGGACGGTTTCTATCAGCTTATGATATTGAAATGGTTTAAGTTTATTTCTTAAATATCTTATGTACACATCAACTACATTTGTCTCAACTTCACTTTCATAACCCCAGACACTTGTCAGAATCTGTTCTCTAGTCAATACATGTTTTTTATTCTCTACAAGTAGCTTAAGCAGTTCAAATTCAGTCTTTGTTAATTCAAGTACTTTTTCGTCAATCGAAACTGAGAATGCATCAAGATTGATCTTCATTTGATCAATTTGTAAGATATTTTCTTCAACAATATCATTCTTCGGTTGCTGTTGACGACGTAAAATCACCCTTATTCTCGCAAGTAACTCTTCTATATCAAAAGGTTTTACGATATAATCATCTGCACCATAATCCAAACCAATGACTTTATCGTAAGTATCACCTTTCGCTGTAATTATAATTACTGGAGTATCTTTCACTTTTCTAAGTTTCCTGCATACTTCTAAGCCATTAATTTTAGGTAGCATTAAATCCAAAAGTATACAGTCATAGTCATTTCTTATTGCTTCTTCAAGTCCAGCTTCACCATCATAAACGACACCGACATCATAACTTTCATGCATCAATTCTAACTGAATAAAACGGGCTAAATTTTCTTCATCTTCTATAATTAAAATACTATGCAAATCACCAACTCCTAAAAAGCTATTTCTTGTTGTATTTCTCCTGAATTTGTTTAATATTTTCTTTCACATCTGGCCATTCATCATCAATGATTGAATAAATAATTAAATTTCTTCTCACACCATCTAGATTACGTTCTTTACGAATAACACCTTCTTTTTGAAAACCTAATCGTTCTATCGCTCTATTAGAACGTTCATTGCGCTCATCTGCTCTAATTTGAACACGTACCATATTTAATGTTTCAAAACAGAATTCCAATAGTAAAAACTTACTATCTGTATTAACATAAGTTTTTTGTGCTTTCACACCAAACCAGGTCGTTCCAATTTCACAACTATCATTATCATAATCTATCTCTTTTATTCGCGTAGAACCAACTACTTCATTTGTTTCTTTCATTACGACGATAAAAGGAATAGATTTCATCTTTTCTCTTAAATGCACCGCGTCAATGACCCATTGTTCCATTAAATCCATATCTGTCGCTTTAAATAACATATAACTCCAAATTGATTCATGGTTGATTTCATGAAGATCTTTCGCATGTTCAATTTGCATCGGTATTAATTTAATTCTTTCATTCTCTAACACGACAGATTCAAATACGTTAATTGTCACTGTGGCACCTTCTTTTTCTGTGATATAGCAAAATCATATCAAGAAATTAAGAAAATTCATATGTTTATGATTAAAATTTACAAAGAAATAAAAATCAACACAAAAAACTCCTGACTGGGCAAAGTCAGGAGTGTATGGGCAAAATATTGGGGGGTTAATTGAAAATGTTCTACTAGAGGGGGAACTCTTCAATTGAGAACCATTTTCAATAACTATTATACCTTATTGAGAACGATTGTCAATTACTTTATGCAAAATTGTTTGAGATAAAAGAATACAAACAATACCACCTACAATTCCGGCAATGATATCTGTCGGATAATGAACACCTAGATAGACTCTACTTGAAGAAATCATGATAATTGTAAACACACATAATCCAATCAAATATGGTTTTAACTTACGATCACTTTTACTAAAAAGATATGCGAGGCTTCCAAAAAATGCGGTTGACCCCATTGCATGACCACTCGGGAAGCTAAATCCAGTAATATCGATTAGACGAAGTAAAGTTGGACGTTCTCTATCGAAAATATTCTTTAATAAAGGATTTAATGTACCTGATAGAATCATAGATAGTGCAAAAAATAACGCTTCTATCTTTAATTTTTTCAGCATAAGATATGCAACTACTAGTAAACTTAATGCTATCATTGCCCAGACTTCACCCACTTTAGTAAATCCGAGCATGATAGACGTTGTAATAAAACTTTCAGAAGAATATATAAATTCATATACTTCATTATCAATCCATTTACCTAGTCTTGATTCATGGAAAAAAGCTATTACGCCAAAAATAAAACTAAATATTAAAATTAAGGTAATTCTTCTCGCTCTCGACATATTATCTCTCCTACTTGGCATCAAATATAATTTTTTCTAAAAGGGTTTCTGCTGTATATGTAACCTGTTCAGCATGCATTTTATTTTTTATTTCAGAATAATTTTTTTCTACTTTTTCAATCGTATTGATTATATTCTGACTATTTAATTCAGATTCATGTAAAACTTCTGCAAAACCTTTAGATTTAAAAATCTTGGCATTTTCAATTTGATCGCCTCGGCTTTGATCTAAACCGAGTGGAATTAATATCATCGGTTTCTTTAATGCTAAAAATTCATAAAGTGCGTTTGAACCAGCACGTGAAATCATAATATCTGTAATTTTGTAAAGATGCATTAACTCTTCAGAGACAAATTCTCTCTGATAATAACCATTTTTTTGAATTGAAATATCTAGATTACCACGACCCACAAGATGTATAATTTGATATTTTTTTAATAAAATATCTAAATTATCTCGTACAACTTGATTAATAATCTTAGAACCAAGTGAACCACCCATAATCATAAGTACTTTCTTATCACGATTAAATTGTGTGATTTGATAAGCTTTTAACGCGTCTCCAGAAAATAAATCATCGCGAATAATACCGCCAACATAATCAGATTTTTCTCTAGGAACATATTTTAAAGTTTCTTCAAATGTCGTATAGAATCTATTCGCGAACTTTAATGCTAATTTATTAGCGAGTCCTGGTGTTACATCAGATTCATGGATAATAGTTTTAATATTAAGCATTTTTGCAGCAATTGTAACAGGAACAGCAACAAATCCACCTTTTGAAAATACTATATCCGGTTTTTCTCTTTTTAAAACACGCAATGCATCTAATACGCCTTTTTGAACTTTAAAGATATCCTTAAGATTTTCAGCAGAGATATATCTGCGTAATTTTCCACTCGAGATGCCATAATATTTAACGTTTGGAAATCGTTTTGTAATTTCATCTTTTTCTATCCCATTTTTAGAACCGATATATATACATTCAATCCTCTGCGCTTCTGCTTTAGGAATTAAAGCCATGTTAACAGCGACATGACCAATCGTTCCCCCACCCGTAAATGCAATTTTCATTCTTTTCACTCCATTATTTTGATTTTGCTTCTTTTATTGCTGTTTTTAATTGTGTATCATCAGTCTGAACTTTTTTCATTAATAATTCAGTAAACTTTTCAGTTGTTTTGCCACTGAATTGACCATTGATCGTTAAATCTTTGTCTGTCTGGAAATCAATAATTGCTTGTTCAGTCTTGCTATCAAATACAGTGTCTATTTTACCAGGATTATACCCTAGAGCTTTTAGTCCTAACTCTAAAGATTTAATATTATTACCTTTTTCACCAAGACTCAGCACTGTATCTGGATCTAATATTTGCGCATTCGTATATGCAGGTAATTTTGCTTCAACATCTGGTACAATTCCTTTTTTATGAATCCAGTTCTCTTTAGGCGTTAACCATTTCATTTGTGTATATTTCAACATCGATTTATCTTTATAAGGCGTTGCAGTCTGAACGATACCTTTACCAAATGATTTCGTTCCAACAATTTCTGATTTATCATTTTCACGCATTGCTTCAGCAAATACTTCTGAAGCACTCGCCGAACCTTCATTAAGCAGGATCACTGTTTTCAAATCCTTTGTGATTGGATTGGCAGGATTTTTCGCTGTCAGATTCTTTTTATCACCTTGTTTATTTTCTGTATATAAAATGGTATCACCTTTATCAAGAAACTCATTCGCCATCTTAGTAGCTTCATCCAGATAACCACCAGGATTATTGCGTAAATCAATGACTAAACGTTTCATACCTTTTTCATGCATGTTTTTCAGCGCATCATGAAATTCTGTTGAAGTTTTTTCCTGGAATTTTGTCACTGTAATAATAGCAGTTTTATCTTTTGTAATTTTTGAAGTAACACTGTTCATATGGATTTTATCACGTGTTATCGTTACTTTAAATGGATCCTGTGACCCACGTTTAATGGTTAAAACGACATCTGTTCCCTTTTTACCACGTATTTTGTTGACAACTTGCTGTGTATTCCATCCTTCAATGGTCTTACCATTAATTGCTAAGATGATATCATTTGGTTTAATACCTGCCTTATATGCTGGTGCACCCTTAATCGGACTTGAGATTAAGATTTTTCCATCCTTTTGTTCAACTTCTGCTCCAATACCTTGAAAATCACCTTGCATCGATTCAGAAAATTCACTTTGTTCTTTTTCTGTCATATATTCACTATAAGGATCTTTTAATCCACTAACCATCCCTTTAATAGCTGCATCGACGAGGTCTTCTTTTTTTACATCTTTATAGTAATCCTGGTTTAAAGTATCATAAACATGATAAAGTTTTACAAATTCACTACGTTTCGGAGAATCATCTGTAATGATTTTTTCATTGCCACTTAAGATTGAGAATGCAGTAATCGCAGCAGTAATGATGATTGTCGACACAATCATCATTATAAATTTAAAAGGGGAAATCACGTAATTTCTTTTTATCTTTTTGTCATTTTCTTCATTTGATTGATCAAAATCATTTTTGTCATGGTTCAACATATTTCACATCCAATTAATTTAAGTTTATTTCAATAGTATATAAAAAAACAAAAAATAAAGCACGTATCAAATGATACATGCTAAAAATTTAACCATTCCTGATATGCTTCGTACATTTTATCAAATGTAGAAAGTGACATATCAGAAGAACCATATTCTTCTATATATGTTGACAATTTTTCAAAATCAAGATTTTCTTTAGGAAACATTAAATCATTGAATACAGCTTCAGCAAAAATACCAAATTCATTTTTTGCACCGCGTTCAGTTAATGCGTAATGATAAAAAGAACTTTGCTTCATTATTTTACTTCAACTGATAAAACAGTTGTTTCACCACGAGCTAATAAATCACTATTTAATGTATCCAATTGATTAATCACATCAGAATTTGTAATGATAACTGGTGAAATAATAGATGAAGCTTTTTCTTGAATTAAATTAATATCAAAATCTAATAACGCATCACCAACTTTTACTTTATCGCCAGCACTTACTAAAGCGTCAAATCCTTCTCCGTTCATTGCAACAGTTTCTAAACCAACATGGATAAGTACTTCCAGACCATTATTTGCTTTAATACCAATAGCATGTTTTGTTGGGAATACATTGACGATTTCCCCATCTATTGGGGATACAACTTTGCCTTCCGAAGGTTCAATACCAAAACCTTCACCCATCATCTTTTGTGCAAACACAGGATCAGGTATATTTTCAATCGCTACATACTTACCTGTAATCGGCGCCTTAATTTCAATTTTTTTTGAAGCTTCTTCACCTTTACCAAACATTTTTTTGAACATAATAATTCCTCCAATACAAATTTATTTTGTTAATTATGTTTATCATACCCAATAAATATTAATCTAATACTTTTATATACTCAGAATAACCTAATGCTTCTAATTTCTCGTATGGTATAAATTGAATACTTGCTGAATTAATACAGTATCTTAATCCACCTTTATCTTTTGGACCATCGTTAAATACATGACCAAGATGAATATCACTAAGTTCAGTTCTGACCTCTGTTCGTGTCATTCCGAAAGACTTATCGACTAATTCAATAATCTCTTCATCACTTATTGCTTTTGAAAAAGATGGCCATCCACAAGAAGAATCAAATTTATCATTTGAAGTAAATAGCGGTTTTCCGCTCACTTTATCCACATATATCCCTTTTTCAAAATGATTCCAGTATTCATTTTCAAATGGTGGCTCAGTACCATTTTGCTTCGTAACGTAATATTCCATTTCATTTAGTTCATTGATATCTTTTTTAAGCATCCTGTTCACCCCAGTGTGATTTAATAAATCCTTTTCGTCCAGAACCCTCACTGTACGCAGCATAATGTGAAGGTGCTTTTTTATAATAATCCTGATGATATGCTTCTGCAGGATAAAAATTTTTATACGGTATTATTGGTGTAGATACCGGTTTTTTAAATATTTTAGCTTCATTTAACTTTTGAATCACTGTTTCTGCGATTTGTTTTTGTTCATCGTTATGAATAAAAATTGCTGGTGTATAACTTTCGCCTCTATCAAAGAATTGTCCTTCGTTATCAGTAGGATCAAAAGTTTTAAAGTATATATCCAGAATTTCCTGGTAACTTATAATATTTTCATCATAAGAGATTTGAACTGCTTCACGGTGACCAGTAGTATTTGTACAAACCACTTCGTAAGTAGGATTTTCTACGTGTCCACCACTATACCCACTCACTACAGACATGATACCATTAAACTGGTGAAATGGTTTAACCATACACCAAAAGCATCCACCTGCTAAAGTTGCTAATGCCATCCAATCACTCCTTTATTTTTAAATCGAAGTGCCACGCGTTCTCATTATCAATTTTTTTCAGTAAAATTTTTGTATCGCCAACTTCTTGTATACCTAGAGTATAGATGAAACGCTTATTTTCTTCATCCAATGTGACTTCTTTAGGCAAATCACCATATTTATCAACAATACGCAAAGCTTTTTGTTTTGATAAAGGTAGACGTCCGATGTCTATACGCTCTATATTTAAAGCAAGAACCCCAGGTGCAATAACTTTTGGCGTTGTTTTTATTTTAGTTTGTACATCTAAAGTCATAAATTTTGATTTAGCATCAATCCAAATGAAGTGATCTTTTAATTTAATCTTTGTATTTTTATCATCCATTGTAATAAAATGCTTGATGGTTTTTTCCGATAAAATCATCTGATCCTTTGAACCCATCTCAAATGAAGGTATAGCTTTAATTTGAAAAGGTTCAGAAAATATTTGTCTTGCCCAAAATATTGAATAAATATTTATGCACAATAATAAAATAAACAAAATAAACCAAACAGGATGTTTTATCGCTTTAGTCATTATATCCAAATACCGACAATCCTATTGCACCCGGCCCAGTATGCGTTGATACAATTGGCGTTGTAGTATTAACAGAAATTTTCTCGTCTGTGTATTGTTCAATAGAAGCTTTAATTTTCTCTAATAGTTCCATTGCATCCGCTTGTGAAATACCAATACGTAAATATTTATAGTCATCAGCCATTTTTGCAACTTCTTTCGTCAATAATTTTACGACTGCATTTTGTGTGCGGGCATTTTGTATCACTTGTATCTCTCCATCAATTACTTCTGCTACCGGTTTTAAATTCATCAATCCACCTATAAATCCCTTACCACGAGAGATACGTCCGCCTTTTCTTAAGTAATCAAGTTGACTAATTACCAAAAATAAGCGAGATTGATGCTTCATCGTATCAATAGCAGCTACGATTTCATCCATTGATTTATGTTTGATGATAAGTTCGGCCACATTTTGAATGATAAATCCATATGATTGCGCAATAAACCCACTATCAACAACAGTCACTTTACCATTCACCATACCTGCAGCTGTTTGTGCACTTCCTACAGTACCACTTAATCGATGCGTCATATGTAGGCTTAATATTTCATAACCTTCCTCTATATATTTTTCATAAATTTCAGCAAACTTTCCTGTAGGCGGCTGACTTGTTTTAGGAATATCCTTTAAAGTAACGAGTTGTTTCAAATATTCCTCAGATGTAATTTCTTCCTGATCTAAATATGTCTTGCCATCCATCACAATATTTAAAGGCACCTGTACAATGCCATGGTCATCTAAATATTGCTGAGGTAAATCATGTGTTGAATCTACTATCAATTTTATTTTACTCATTTTATCCCTCGATATCTGTTGTTATTTTATTACTGATTCTATACGCTCATGTACAAGATTAGCAACTTCCTGTAAAGAATAACGATCGAATATTTCTGGTTCAATTGCATCTAATATCGTGACATCAACCTGACCAGGTACAATTCTTTTACTATTATATTTTTCCATCAGTTCAGAAGTACCTTTAATAGCTATAGGAACGATTGCTACTCCAGCACTTTTTGCAAGTTTGAATGATCCCGCTTTAAACTCTGCCATACCATTCCCCTTACTACGCGTACCTTCAGGGAAAATCATAATACTATGTCCTGCTTTTAATGATGCGACCCCATCTCGAATCATTTGAATTGATGAACGACGATCCGTCCTATCGAGATAGATACAATTTAATAAATCCATCCACTTATGTAAAAATGGAATTTTCTTCACTTCCACTTTTGAGACGAACCCAAATGGTTTATTGATGGCATAAATTAGCACAGGAATATCAAAATTACCTTCATGGTTTGAAATAAATAACACACCATTTTCTGGATAATTTTGATTGCCGTGAATATTTACTTTTACGCCGGCTGTTCTTAATATTTTACTGGCCCATCTTTTCGGATATTGATTTGTTACTAAATCTTGTTCAGCAACAGTATCATATTGGGTTAATGAATTTTTTACACCGTTTAATTTTGGCGTGACTAAAGCTGCATACCCAATGATTGTCCCTATCGTTCTTATTAATCTAATCATTTTTCTTTCCTCACTAAATGCATAAAATGATGCGGTACAAGATTCTTTTCATCGAGTATACCTTCTTCAATCGATTCTACTGTGAAATCCTCGAAAGTATATTCCGGAAAAAAAGCATCCCCTGGATGTTTATTCTCGATTACAGTAATGTACATATCTTCAACCATATCGATTGTTTGTTCATATAAATTTTGTCCGCCAAATATATATACATGACCTTCTAATGCTTTGATTTCTTCTAGTGAATGAATAACATCTGCATCATTAGGTTTAAATGATTCATCACGCGTAATGACTACATTGCGTCGATTTGGTAAAGCTTTACCTAATGATTCATAAGTCTTTCTACCCATAACAATCGTGTTCCCAGTTGTTAATGTTTTTACGCGTTTTAAATCATTCGGCAAATGCCATGGCATTTTATTTTCAAAGCCAATAACTCTATTTTGATCGTGACAAACAATAATTGATAACATAATGATTCTCCTTATACTGCAATAGGTGCTTTTATCGCTGGATGTGCTTGATAATTGATTACTTCTAAATCTTCATATTCAATGTCGAAGATTGACTTATCGGTATTAATATTTAATGTAGGTGGTTCAAAAGACTCTCTTGATAGCTGTTCATTTACAGCATCGATATGATTTGAGTAGATATGGGCATCACCAAATGTGTGCACAAACTCACCAACTTCAAGATTGCATTCTTTAGCGATTAGGTGTGTTAATAAACTATAACTAGCGATATTGAAAGGCACACCTAAGAATATGTCTGCACTTCGTTGATATAACTGACATGATAATTTATTATCTTGAACATAGAACTGAAACATCGTATGACATGGGGGTAACGCCATCGTGTCTATCTCTCCTGGATTCCAGGCAGAGATAATATGGCGTCTACTCGTTGGATTATTTTTTATTCCTTCAATTACTTCCATAAGCTGGTCAGTCGAACCATTCTTCGTTTCGAAATTACGCCACTGCTTACCGTAAACATTGCCTAAATCTCCATATTTTTTACTAAAAGCATTATCATTTAAAATTTTATCTTTAAAAATTTTAAGTTGTTTTTTATATGCTTCATTAAAATTTTCATCAACAAGTGCACGATGTCCGAAGTTCGTCATGTCCGGACCATTATAATCGTCGCTTTCAATCCATTTTAAGAATGCCCATTCATTCCATATGTTATTGTTATATTCCAGTAGATACTTGATATTTGTATCACCTCTCATAAACCATATAAGCTCCGTTGCGATAAGCTTAAAAGAAACTTTTTTTGTTGTTAACAAAGGAAATCCTTTTGATAAATCAAAGCGCATCTGATGACCGAAGACAGAAAGCGTTCCCGTGTTTGTACGATCATCTTTATTTTTACCAGTCTCTAAAACTCTTCTACACAAATCGTGATAAGCTTGATCGAATGAATTCATCAAGTCACCTCTTTCTATTTTTTCTTATATACTTTATAATACATTTATATACCAATTAATTAAAGAATTAGATATTAGAGATTTAAATTCTAGGGGTGAAATATATGGGCGCAGATATGATGGTCGTTTCAGGTTTATTTTTATTATTATGCTATATGATCAGCATGTGTATAACTGAATAATTGATACATCATAAAAAGGCTTCGAATTTACGAAGCCTTTTTATTGTGCAATGATTTATATATATCGATAACCATAATGTGTCTTCGTTTGTTTTCTAACATTCATAGTAAACTGATAATCACGAATTAAACTGGATTTAAAATGCGCGCGCAGTATAACTTTCCCTCTGAAATGCTCAAATATCGTATTTAATAGCTTACGATCACTTTCAATATCATAGGTCACGACTTTAACTAAAGAAGCAATGTTAGACGTCACAACAGTTTCTTCATACATTGGATCTAAATAGATAACATGTGCCTGATTCAGTATACCGATATGATTTACAACACTGCCATAAATAAAATGTATGCGCGATATATCTAGTTTGTTTTTCTCTAAAACATTGAAATAGAAATGCACGCCCCATTTTATTGCAAAATGAATATAGAAATTGTCTTCAAATGCATAAAATATGCTGTTTTCCATCGTTAGAGCCATTAAGATTAAATCATTTGCCATTCCAGTTGTGGCATCGATGATGATGTCAGTATTGATAGAATCATCCTGAATAAGTTCAATAAGAGGAGGTACATGATTGCCGGTAACATAAGCTTTATACTTAACGCGTGTGGTATTTTCATGATAAAAAATCTTATTTTCATCAGAAGTATATAATACAACGCCTGTTTGTTGAATTACCATTACAGGTGTTGTATCTTCTTCAAATAAATTTTTAATGGTTAGCTTCTTTCTTTCAATAACTTCATAGTTTACATCTGAATATGTCTTAACATCAGTTACAATACATTTCAAATAATTCAATATTAAACGATTCGGTTTAACGCATGTTGTAATACGCAGTTTAATTTTAGCAGTGGTCATCAAAATATTCTTTAATATCCATACAAATTTCTTCTACCGGTCGTCCTTCGATATGTTCTCTGGGAATAAAACCAACTAATGATTGTCCTTTAAATAATGCCATAGAAGGACTTGACGGTGCTTGTGCTACGTATTCACGCATTTTATCTGTCGCTTCACGGTCCTGACCTGCAAATACTGTAACTAAGTGATCAGGTTTCTTGTCATTTTGTGTAGCTACTGTAACAGCTGCCGGGCGTGCTAATCCTGCTGCACATCCACATACCGAATTAATAACAACAAAAGTTGTTTCATCTTCTTTCACTTGATTAAAATAACCTTCAACCGCTTCACTTGTTTCTAAAGATTCAAAACCATGATTCGTTAATTCACTTCTCATTCCATTCGCAAGTGATTTCATATAATCTTCATAAGCATTCATTTCATTATTCTCCTTTGTTACGGTTAGCAATTTGTTTCCAAACGGAACCAACAGCTGCTTCACCATTTTTAATTCGTTCGTAAGCCATCTGTACTTGAAGTTTGACATCAAATGCAGAATCTTCTAAATGTTGCTCTAAATAAGTTAAACTACTTTCATCACCTTCGTCAAAGATAAACATCGCTGCACGCCATCTGACAATTGGATGTTTATCATTTAATGCTGCATGCATTATTGGTAAACTTTCTTTAAACCCAAGATCACTAAGTGTATCTCCAGCTGTACGACGCACAGTTAAATTATTATCATTCATTGCTTTATGCAAAGCAGGTAATACTTTTCTATCTTCTATCATACCTAAAAATACGACAGCAAGACGCCTAATCTGAGGCTTGTCATCTAGTAGCACAGCTTCAAAAAATGGCAGATCAGATAAGTCTGGATTCGGATAATGATCTATCTTTCGATAACGCTCCTGCCAATCTTCAATCGTATTATATTCATCCAAAGTAATTTTTTCTAATTTCTTGGATGTATCTATATACTGATTTGCTTTACCTTTTGCAATATATTCTGTCAGAACATCATTAGGAAATTTAGCATCAATTTCTTCTTTAATAGATTGGATGATTTCATCTTTCTCACCATATCTTACACCGTAATCAATCCATTTACGGAGTAAAATAACATTATCATCATCATTTTGTGCAGCTAGCATCGCATCGATAAATCTTACATCCAGTTGTTTACGTGATTCTCCATCTTTATCTGTAACTTTTATTTGATAAGGAATGCTTTTAAATTCTAGTACTTCAACTTTCTTTTCACCATTATCCACTGTTATTTCTTGCTGAACATCAATCTCTTCTTCAAAAACAGATTTAATTTGTGGTAGTACCACTTCCCAATCCGACTTCGGCGTTTTATCAACAGAAATAAAATCCATAACATGAAAAACTGATTTTACATCTTCTATTTGAAGTAATGCATTGATAAATGCGGGATTAGTTTCATGTATTGTTGAATATGTATTGCTTTTCATATCTTCTTTTTTATAATCAAGTGTTATCTTTAATGTGTTAGGACTTGGTGTTGGTTCGATTTTTATGATTCTCATAATAGCTCCTTACTGCAATATATTGCCGAGTTGTTTTATTTCAATACCTACAGAACATTTCTTTATACAATAGTGATGTGCGTAAGTTTTGCCATACGCTTTGCGGTGGTATGATTTAAGCTTACATCCTTCACAATAATGATCCGTTAAAGTATCGATTTGTTTTAAAGTCACTTTTTGTTGCAGGTTCATTATCTCACCTCAAAAAATAGTATATCAAAACTGCAAAAAAATTGATGCTCATTTGTTTCCTAATTGATAACTTGCAAATTCCACAGATACACTCTATAATACATAAGTTGAATTTTTATAGAAAGAGGTTTGCTATGAGTAATGAGTTATGGGCAGCAGCTGCCTTTTTGTTAACGTTTTTATGTATGGTACTCATGTACCGTTTTTTTGGAAAGGAAGGGTTATTTGTATGGGTAGCAATCGGTACAGTGATTGCAAATATTCAAGTAACAAAGTCTGTTGAGTTATTTGGTATTACTGCAACTTTAGGGAATGTCCTATTTGCGTCAATCTATTTAGCAACAGATATTTTAAATGACAGATATGGACGTAAAGTAGCAAAAAAAGCGGTATGGTTAGGATTTGCATCAGCTATTATCTTGACGATATTAATGACGATATCCTTACAATTTACACCTACAGAGACAGATATCGCACAAAAAAGCATGCAGACGTTATTTGGTGTCGTACCTAGAATCGTATTAGGATCAATCATTGCATATATTATCGGACAATATGTAGATGTTTACTTATTTAATTTAATCAAAAAATATTTTTCATCAGAGAAAACATTTATTGTACGTGCATATGGAAGTACAATATTCAGTTCAATTGTAGATACTGCATTATTTTCTTTAATTGCATTTACCGGTTTAATGCCTAATAATATTGTTATTGAAATCTTTATAACGACTTATTTATTTAAATTAGCTTCAACAATTTTAAACATTCCTTTCGGTTACTGGGCAAAAAGTTATCATAAAACAGATAACTTATAATCGTTTTGCGAGATTTAATAAAAAAATAGGAACATGAGGTATAAATATGGCTCAAATATTTATTGATGCATCAACAAAGCAGAATCCACTTCATAGCGCATGTGGTATTGTTCTCAAACTTGATGATAAGACGATTGAATATGGAGAATATTTAGGTGATGTAGATAATCATATAGCCGAATGGCAAAGTCTAATTATCGGCATGAAGCTTGCTTTAACCAATGATTGTAAAACTTTACTGATAAAAAGTGACGCCAAAATTGTTGTAGATTCTATTGATAAAAATTATGTGAAGCAACCTCTGTTTAAACCTTATTTACAGGAGTATCTTCAGTTGAAACCAAACTTTGATTTAATAATTATCAACTGGATACCTAGACATCAGAATAAACATGCAGATGCTATAGCAAGAAGAACTTTGCAGCAATATTTATAATATTGCTCAAAGTTCTTCTTTTAATATTTTCTCCATTGTAATTAACACACCATTTTCGTCATTACTCGGTATTTCATACTTTGCGATTGATTTAACTTTGTCATTTCCGTTTGCCATTGCAAAAGAATTTTTTGTAAGTTTTAGCATTTCAATATCATTATCACTATCACCAAAGACATATAAATCTTGCATATTTGCAACCAATATATTCAACACCTTTTTAATTGCGACAGCTTTATTTGTACCTTTATGAATGATGTCGATACAATTAAAACCACTATATACTGCAATGCTTGACTGGCATAAAGCATTTAACTGAGCAATCAACTCTTTCATATCACCTTTTATTTCAATTGTGATTTTAGTAATATCATTCATTTCATTCATTTCATTCAAATTATTTATAATTAAATCGTTATAATAATGCTGCATTCGACTGATAAATTGTTCGCCAGCTAATTTGTATACATAAGATTTTTCTAACGTACTTGTTACATAAGAATAAATATTATTATAATTTAAATACTTTAAAATCCGATAAATATCAGTGTTATCGAGAAATTGCGTATCTATAATTTTATCATCAAACGCAATGACTGCACCATTAGAGCCAATATAGTATATATCTTTTTGTCTAAAGAATGTTTTGAGATGAGAAATAGTATTGCTACTTGCTACTAACAACTTAAATTCATCTTTATATTCTGTATTTAATCTTTCGAAAAATTTCTTATCATAATTATTATCACTATCTAGAAACGTGCCATCCATATCCACTGCAAATACTTTCATAAACTCATCCTTATTCACGTGAAACAATCATTATTTCACTTTATATTGTGTAGATTTTCCTTGTCCAACTTTAACAATAAAGTCTTCTTTTTGAAGTTGTACTAATGCCCGTTCAATTGTTTTACGACTAATATCTGCGAGCATAATCTCTAGATCTTTACGCGCAATCGGTTCAAAGGATCTATTTAAAACATTAAGTACTCTATACTGCGGCGTTATTTTCTCATCTAACATTAACTGGAAATTAAAGTCCAATGATTCATAGGACGCCAGTATTTTATAAAAATAATAATTCATAAAATCCTGTATATCTTCAAAAGGAAAATAATCAACATTCTTTTTCTTTAATTTTTTATTATTACCTACGATATCTTCATAAATCAGTTTATCGATACTTTGATACTGAGTAACTAAAATATTTGATTTATATAATAACAAATTCAATAATAATCGGGAAAATAAAAGCGTTTTATTAGCAAACAGATTAGACTGAATAAATTCAAACACAAATTGAAATATCTCGATTAGTATATTTGTATGTGGCAGATCTATTACATTATTATAATGTAAACATAATTGCTCGATAGTCTCTCTTTGTGTTTCAGAAGATTTTGATATCGATTCTTCATCTCCCATTGACATCTCTAAATACATCGCACAAATTGATTCATAATTGATGTCAATAAATTCATAATCCTCTACAATATATAACAATGCATCTCTAAATCCACATATCTGCGCTTCTATTTCATTATTAAATGATTTTTTAAACTGTAGTATCTGTAATAACTTTGTATCAGATACAGAATATCCTGATAAAGCACAACCATATTTCACATTGTGATACATGCCTGAAAATTTAAGTTTCTCCAATGTGGCAGTATTATATTGTAAATAAATAATTTGTTTACCTTTGAACTCATGAATTTTAGTCATTAAATTCACAATATTCGAGTTATATCCAACCATATATACACCTCTTTATCAGTCATTTTATATTATTTGACTGATAAAATAAAGAATATTAAATAAAGAATATTAAATAAATTTAAGTTATTTCAAAAACTTTTAAATCAATAACATTTATAAGGATATTGCTTTATTATTCCAAATGGATATTATATAATATTTCCACTACTAAAAAATGGAGGCTTTTCTTATGACTGCTTTAACTATCCAGCAAGCAATATTCATCTCAAGTAAATTACGTGCTCAACTTGATAATGCAACAGAAAAATTCAGAACAGAGTTTCGCGTTCCGATCGCATTAAATAATAAAAGTATTGTTACAGAAGAAAAGAATGCTTTAGTGCATGAAACAATAAGCTTAATTGAGAGTTTAAAGTCTGATATCTCCAATTTAAAAACAGCTGTTCATAGAGCGAACTGTAATGCTCAGATTGAATTTGAAGATACGTTATACTCACCTTCAGAACTCCTGGAGTCTCTTAAAATTGAAAGAAATATCGTCAACATGCTTGAAAATAACATTTCGTTCGGATATGGACAGGAGCGAATTAAAGCTGTCGCTGGTGTTGGAATCGTTGAAGAAGGTATTATCGATGAGCAATACGTTCGTAGTTACATAGAGCAGTTAGAATCCTCTGCAAACAACAAATCAATGTTAATCGATCGTTTTAATAATGAGTATACAATAGATGTTGAGTTGAGTAATCAAGTATAATTGCCATCTTTCTTAATTTTAGCTTAGCATAACTCATTACTTCACTTACTACGTCACATCGTTATGTTGTTTTGGTAGAAAGTCTTATTCAGTCATCGAATGGAGCCGCTTTTCGTTTTACTTAACAATTACGTCTTACGTATACGAAGATTACGGAACTCAATTTGTGATCATTTAACTTTCGATGGGTGTAAACCAAAAACGCAGAATAGCTCGTTTTGCCTTTCAACTATTCAAAAGAGGATTAGACACTGTCTAATCCTCTTTCTTCATAAAATTTCATTGATTAATAATTACCTGGACACCAGATTCGACCATTTGGACAAGGTTTTGTCGTCGGTCTTTCAGTAGTTGGTTGCTCAGTTGTTGGTGTAGTTACAGTATTTTCGACTTCAACGAATTTGATATTTTGACCTTTATCAGATGGTACTTTAAAAGAATTCTGCACATCAAATACTACTGAACCTCCTGGAGCTAATGCAGATGGTAAATTTGTAATATGTCTTCAATTGTCACAAATAACAAAACCCTCTATGCATTACATTTTTGCATAAAGGGCTTGTCATTACAATTTCGCTATAAAATTTTTGGCAACCTTTAGTTCGTATTGATTACATATATCGATCATTGATTGCAAATCAACTGAATATGGCATTTCACTGATAATTTCATCTAACTTTAGTGGTACTTCTGTATGGATTGCTGCAAGTTGATGAGAAAGCTTTAAAGCATCTGCTGCTCCATTGATTTTATTTTGCTGTCCTTTCGGAAGTTCTTCAATATGTTCAAGTACACCTTCAACACTTCCATATGTCTGAATTAATTTAATTGCTGTTTTTTCACCAATACCCTTTACACCAGGATATCCATCAGCAGTATCACCCATAAATGCTTTTACATCAATTAATTGCTTTGGCTGAATTTGATATTCTTCGATAAATCGAGTCTTATCATATTTATTGTAAATATTGAAGCCTTTTTTTATTAACCATACTTCAATATGCTCATCCAGTATTTGCAGCAAATCACGATCGCCACTAATTACTTTTATATCATATGTGCCATCTAACGTATGTGCTAACGTCCCGATAACATCGTCAGCCTCGAAATTTTGTATGCCAATATTATGAAATCCAAGTTGTCTTGAGATTTCCTGCACCATATCAAATTGAGGAATCAACTCGTCTTGTGGTGCTGGACGATGAGCTTTGTAGTTAGGGTCGATTTCGTTTCTAAATGTTTTAGCCCCCATATCCCAACAGACTATTACATGATGGGCATCGGTGTCATGAATCGCACTTACAACATGTCTTACAAATCCTTGAACACCATTTGTAGGAACACCTTCTGAATTTTTCATATAGTTTTTGTGTAGACTTGTAGCAAAGAAGTGACGAAAGAGCAATGCCATTCCATCAACGATTAATAAATTGTTCATTTTTGTTCTCCAGTTTCTATTTGATTTGGATATTTTGACACCCACTCGGAATAACTACCTACATATACTTTTACATTTTGGTCTAATGTCTTGAGAGCGACATATAAAGGTGTAGCGCTTAAACCTGAACCACAATAAATAATGCTTTCTTTCTCTAAAACATTTCTAAATACATTTCGTAGTGCCTCACTATTTTTCGGGACTCCATTTGCATACACTTCACTAAAAGGAATATTGATTGCTGTCGGAATATGGCCCGCAATTTTATCCATCGGTTCAACTTCGCCAACATAGCGTTCATGAGCACGTGCATCAATAAGTACGACATCATGTTGAGGAGCCTTAATTAAGCTTTGGATATTGTTACAGAAAGTGATGATATCTTTATTAAAATTTTTGTTTAAATCTCTATTTGCTAATTCTTTATATTTTTCCACCGCCATTTCATACTCTTTGTCGGTGCATTTATATAATTTTAATAAAGCATGCTGTTTTCCTTCTATTGGATCTTTTGTCGATTTCTTAAACAGTTTCAAATCTTCATAACCTTCCTGAATAAGAAGACATTCAATACCTACAAGATGACACAGAAATACAAAGCGAGTGCCATAAAAACTATTACGATTATCATAGCCTATTATCGTCTTTCCTTGAGCAAATGCTTCCACAATATCAATGAAATCATTTAAATCAGGTAATGGATGTCGTCCACCTGATATTGGATTGTTACCCATTAAGAATGAATGAATATACGCTGCTCCTTCAATTCTTTCTTCGTGATAGTTTTGAATACTTTGTTCTAAATTGTCCATTATACCTCGACAATCAAAAAGTACTGCATCATTATTTTGTACCAGTTTATAAGCTTGTTGTTCTGTTATCCATATTCTCATGACTACACCTCTATTTTTTGAATTGCTTTTGAAACTTCTTCTTTTAAAGTATGGTCAATTTTTTGTTGCATTTTTTCGCGCATTGTTTGATGCATCATTTTATTTTTTTCTTCAATATAATTAGACAATTTTATTGCATTGTCGTCAATAAGCTTCAAGATTTCATTTTCATACATATCAATTAATTTAATTAGCATTTGTATCGTTTTTTGGTGTATTTCATCGTACAGTTCAGTTTTCAGTGTCTGATTCATAAACTGCTTCTGCTTAATATTACCTAAATTTATTGTATGAATTTCATCAGTGAGCTTACTAATACTTACGTCATTAGGATTTAGTAATTGTTCTTTATATTGTAAATCTTCATAAATCTCTTGTTGTTCTAATTGATTAGTAAGCACTTGAATACCTTGACTAAAGAACGACTGCGCACTTTTATTTAATCTTGGCATAATCAAATATAAGTCTTCATTTAACTTTTGCTGAACAGCATGTAAATAGCTCTGTTGTACTTTAGACAAATCCGAAGAAGTATTGATTTGTTCTTTTAAGACGTCATACAGCTGTATTTTCATCTTGTCTTTAAGATATGTTGTTTGTTCAGTCAATATATCTTTTACCGATCGTATTACATTATCTTTTACATTTAAATCGATTGGACCATTGGCTAACCACTCTGTGTAATACTGATTTCTAATTTGTATTTGATTTTCGTACTGATCAAAATTACTTACAAGTGCTTTTGCTTTTTCGTATAAAACAGATGTCTGGTGATTAATTTGTTTAATTTTCTGTTGTTTACTTGTTGTTGTCACAAAGCTTTCAATTGCTGTTTTAAATTCAGTAAAATTATCATCGTAACTTTTTAATGCATTTCGACTTGAAACCGGATAAATAGGATCATCAATGTTTAAAGTTTGTAGTTCTCCTGCTAAATAATCTATCACAGAATTTAACTCCTGTTCATCTTTTGCTAAATCTACTGCATTAATAACAAAGAAATTCTGACTATCTTCGTTTATAATTTCTACTTCATTTAAATAAGAAAGGAATGCTTTGTCTTTTTCAGTATAAACATGATTGTAATATGAAACATAGATTAATAAATCGCTATCAGCAATTATTTCAGTTGTTTCTTTTGTATGTCGGCTGTTCGTACTACCTGTGCCTGGTGAATCAATAATAATCTTATCTTTTAGAAAATCATTTTGGATGCCGAGAGTAATCTTCTGTACAAAAGCTGCATGTGCATCAACAGCAGTATACTGTGTTATTTCGTCATCATTCACTTCAATTGTTGCATGATTCTCTAAATACTGTGCATATAGATCATAATTTTGAATAATCGCTTCTGCAAAATTTCTGTTCTGTGCATTTAACTGATTAAGTTTTCCTTTAAATCGTTTAATCCATTGACTAATTGTAGGTATTTCAATTGTTGAAGTTAACATCATGTCATTTAATGATTTCAATATGTCTTTTTCCAACTTAAATGTGACATAATTCTTATCACCATATTGAATCTCAGTTATTGAAGCTGTCGTTGGATTCGGTGAAGAAATCAATATTTCTTCTTTTAAAAGTGCATTAATCATTGCACTTTTACCTGCACTAAAAGCACCAAATACAACAATTTTAGTTATATTCTTATTCAATCGTTCAATTTGAGCATTTACTTTCTCTATATCAGTCTTGAAGTACATAACATCAGACAAATGTTGCAGAATTGATTTACTTAGATTCAGATTCTCATTTGCAAAAGTTGTTTCTTTAATAATTTTTGAAATTTCTGTAGGTTTTTCTTCAAGCATTTCAAATGTTACATAATTTCTATCAATTAATTTATCCACCGATTCATCAACATGAATATAGTAGTGTAGATAGTTTTTAGTAGTGATTGACTTTATTAATGATTCATTCTCAAAATATTCATCAAACTTCACAGTTTCCTTACTATTTTCATCATTTGTATTTAAAATAGACATATTTATATTTTTTATGAACAGCTCATGCCAATTCTTTTGCTGATTAACGATCATACGTTCAATGAATAATTTTAATTCATCTGAATAAATTAAAACATAATCATTTGTGATAGATGTTTGTTGCTTAATTAACTGCTTAACATCATCTTGTGAAATATTAAAAACAAGTTCATTAATTATATTTGGATTACTTAAGTATTTTGAGAATTGACCATAATATTCTTTAAGCTGAAATGTAATTTGTTTCTCAATTAACGCATTCAGTGATGTAACAACTGTTGCCACTTTTTCATCCTGAATCGCTAGTACTTTTGCTTTTTTACCAAAAAGTCCTGGTACTTTATAGTTATCTGCAAATGTTTCGAGCATCTCACGATTTTTCTCGCGCATTTCATAAGGCATTAAATAAGCATTTTTTATAATATCTTTCACACCATTTAACAATAACTGTGCGTTATTTGCATCTGCTAATATAGCTTGTTCAGCGTTCATCGCTACATTTGCACTTGCTTTTTGATATGCCATATCTACTTCGTCTTCTTCAACGTTTATTGTAGCCAGTAAATTTGTTTTAATTTTATTCAGATAATGTATTTGTGTCGATTCAATATAAGCTATCATGCGTTCAAAATAATACGCTTTGTTTGTTTCTGCATTGTGTGCAAAGTGCTCCATTAATGGAATCACATTATCAATTTCATTATTAACACTGTCATAAATTGATGTATATAAAATATGCTCAATCTTAAGATGCCAACGTTCAATATTATCATTTATAGCAGTTTTAAAATCCTCAAATGATATTTCTTCTTCATGATGTTTATCAATCTGATTGATTATCAACACGACTGGGACGTTTAATTGATTTAATGCTCTAATTTGATCAAAGTTTTTTTCTGAATTTACATGATTATACTCAACCGTATAAAAAACCACGTCACTAATAAGTAAAAATTTCATTGTACTTGCTTCATGATTTTTAAATGTTGCATCAATGCCTGGAGTATCCTGAATGACGGTACCATTATCAAATAGATGAGACGATTTTTTGATTTCAACTGATTCTATTTTATGGTTAAGTGTATTTACTCTTTTTATATCTTCATATTGATTTAAATCACTATATGTATGATTATCAAGATTGATGCGTACATTTTCAGTGTCACTGATAATAATTTGAGCCGTATTACTTGTAGTAGGAACTGGTGAACTCGGTAAAATATTCTCATTGAATATATGATTTATTAAAGATGATTTCCCTGAAGAAAAGTGACCAATAAAGCTGATAACAACTTGATCCTGATGCACTTTTTTAATAATTTCATTGATTTGTTCCACCAAAATCACATTGTTTGACTTCTCTACTTCTTTTTTTAATTGATATAATTGCTTGATTTGTTCATGATGTTTCATAACATACCTCATTTATATATATTTATTTGTGAAATTTTTAACGAAAATAAAAAAAGTGTGATATTTATCACATTAATAAACTTTGTACTCTATTATTATAAAGAAAGAAAAGCTATTAAGAAAGGGTGTTCATTATGGCAGAGGATAAAAATTTAAATCAATCACATGATCCGATTCAGGTTAATGAAGAAGTTCATCACGATTTAGATTTAAGAGGCACAATGGCGTCAGTATTATTTTTAGGCGCAGTGTTTATCGTAACATGGTTTGCAATTTTTATATTATTTTTAGAACGCGTATAGGAGGGGAATATTTTGCATAAGTTAGAGAAAATTTGGCTGGGATTAGGTATGGGATCACTTGTTTTATTCTTAGGTATTATTTTTGTTTCTGCAATACATAGCGGTCATGAGCCAATCGCCAGTGGACGAGAATTTGTCGATCCAGAATTAATTGATAAACATGAAGTATTCAGCAAACCAGGATTACATAAAGTTGAAGGTAAAGATTGGGATTACGAATTAGTATTTGTAGTTTCTGCATTTAACTACAATCCAGGTGAAGTTGAAATTCCAAAAGGTGCGAAAGTAAAAATTATCGCAACAAGTCGCGATGTTGTTCACGGCTTCGAAATTGCTCAAACAAACGTTAACATGATGATAGAGCCAGGACACATCTCAACATTCGTAAAAACATTTGATAAAAAAGGTGAATACCTATTATTGTGTAACGAATACTGTGGTACTGGTCATGCAGACATGAAGTCAAACATTAAGGTGGTAGATAAGAAATGAACGCATTCAAATTAGATAGCGGCGTATTTGACGATCGCTCTACTTATAGAAACCATCATGCCGAAGAAATGGCAGAACGTGTAGAAATGGACCGTAAAGATGGTAAATTAATTATGGCGCATATGTATGTAGCAATTGTGTGTTTAATCATCGGTGGATTAGCAGGTCTACTACAAACATTAGTGCGTTCTGGTCAATTAAAATTACCTGCAGGAATCGGTTATTATCAAATCTTAACTGTTCATGGTATTATTTTAGCTTTAGTATTAACAACATTCTTTATTATGGGATTCCAGACAGCTGCAGTAATCCGTACTTGCGGTAAACTTTCACCATTACAAAGAAAATTAGTTTGGTTAGGATTCTGGGTAATGTTAATCGGTACTGCAATGGCAGCAACGATGGTATTACTTAATAAAGCTACAGTCTTATATACATTCTATGCTCCTCTGAAAGCACATGTAATCTTCTATGTTGGTATGGCATTAGTCGTTGTTGGTTCTTGGATTTCTGCAGCTGGACAAATCATGCGCTATGCACAATGGAGAAAAGAACATAAAGGATTAAAATCTCCTTTATTAGCTTATATGGCAACAATCAATAATGTAATGTGGATCGTATGTTCTATCGGTGTTGCAGCAACAGTTTTATTACAAATGATTCCTTGGTCATTAGGTATAGTTGAACGTATCGATGTTTCACTTAGCCGTACGCTATTCTGGTACTTTGGACATGCTTTAGTTTATTTCTGGTTATTACCAGCATATATGTCTTGGTATGCAGTCGTTCCAAAAATTATCGGTGCTAAAGCATTTAGTGATAACTTAGCACGTATGAGTTTTATGTTATTCTTATTCTTCTCAATTCCAGTTGGTATTCACCATCAGTTAACTGAGCCTGGTATTGATGTAACATGGAAATATGTACAAGTTGTATTAACATTCATGGTCGTTATTCCTTCATTAATGACTGCATTTAGTTTATTTGCAACATTTGAAGCGTATGGAAGAAAAGTTGGTGCTAAAGGATTATTTGGA
Source organism: Macrococcus epidermidis (assembly GCF_024205965.1). Classification (NCBI taxonomy): domain Bacteria; kingdom Bacillati; phylum Bacillota; class Bacilli; order Caryophanales; family Staphylococcaceae; genus Macrococcus; species Macrococcus epidermidis. Next base: position 1,416,367 of record NZ_CP073819.1, read on the forward strand.
TGGATTAAAACATTACCTTGGAATGATGCACGTTTCGTATTACCATTCATCGGAATGGCAGCATTTATTCCTGGTGGAGCTGGTGGTTTAGTTAACGCTTCAGCTCAAATGGACCAAGTCGTACATAATACTATCTGGATTACAGGTCACTTCCATTTAACAGTAGCAACAGCAGTTATCTTAACGTTCTTTGGTACAATGTACTGGTTAATTCCACATGCTACTGGGCGTGTAATGACAAAAGCAATCAATAGATTAGCAATTATTCAAGGTGTTATGTGGGCAATTGGTATGTCAATCATGTCTGGCGCAATGCACTACATCGGATTATTTGGGGCGCCACGTCGTTCTACTTATTCTGAATATGGTGGTTCAAAAATTGCAGCTGAGTGGATTCCTTACCAGGTAATGCAAGCAGTTGGAGGTACAATTTTATTTATCTCTATCATCTTAGTAGTTATCGTGTTCATTCAGTTAGCATTCTTTGCTCCTAAAGGATATGAAGCATTCCCAGTTTCTGAAGCAATGGATGAAGCAGCACCTGCTTATAAATTCGTTGAAAACTGGAAATTCTTAATTATCGTTACGATTGCATTAATTTTAGTAGCGTATACAGTACCTATCGGACAAATGTTTATGGATCCACCTCCTGGTGCTAAAGGTATGGGCGAAGGAAAACTTTGGTAAAATCAAAACATCAAGCGAAAGCTTGATGTTTTTTTATTTTTATATTCATTATTTCTCACTATTAATTTCATCTATTATTTCTTTAATCGCTTTAAAACTTTCTATTTTTAATGTAAAGTCAAACGTATTGTTGATTACCATCAGTTCATCAAATCGATACGTTTCATATAATTTTTTAATTTCATATTTAACATCTTCTTTTATTCCAATAAAATAACGTCCTCTGTTCTTCTCAATGATACGTAAATCCTCTTCACTATATTTATTTTTATTAACCTGTTCAATTGAAGGAATAACAGTATCCCTTCCTTTAGTAACATTTAATAACCAATGATCTAATATACGTCTTTGCATCTCTTTTTCTGCATCATCTTTCACAACAATGATAAATGAACAAAATATCGTATATGCGCATTTCATAAATGCATTAGGAATAAACCCTTGTTGATAAATTTTTATTGCACTGTCTCGAAATTTATCACTGATAAAATTACCGAATACAAAACCTATTCCTAATTTTGCAGCCCTTTTAGCACCATTATCAGTCAACCCTAACGTAAAAATTTCTGGATGATTTTCAATCCTAGGTCCAGCTTTAACACCTCTATATTGATGCTCTAAAGGCAAAGTGTTACGCATGAAACCTAAAAACTCTTCTAGCATTCTATCGTAATCTCTCACCTTACTTGCGCCACCATCTGTTAATGCTTTTCTGGTCATTTCACTTCCACCTGGAGAATTTCCTAAGCCAATCGTCACACGACCAGGAAACAACGCTTCTAATAAGTTTGCATTTTCCGCAACCTTATAGGGGCTATATTGAGGTAAAAGAATACCCGCAGAACCAATATTAATGGATGACGTTACTGATAATAATCTTGTCATAACAATTTCTGGTGAATTGCTAATTAATCCTGTCGTATTATGATGTTCAGCAACAAAATAACGATCATAATTTAATTTTTCTGCAAATTGAACGAGTTCTATCGTATGCGCCAATGCATCCCCTGGCGTTTCTCCACGTGACATGGGTACTTGATCTAATATACTTAATTTCAATGTATTTTCACCTTCTTCTTGATACATATATCATAAACAAAAAACCACACAAAACATATAGTTATGCTTTGTGTGGTTACATTTATTTAAAGGTTTGTCGACATCCTCTTCTATCTCTCGCCCCAGTATTGATAGTACGTACATTCAATGTATCCATTAAATAATTTTCGGCGTTTAGTTGCTTTTTTGCCTACTAATATTTCAAATGTCTTCAAACTTGTCAAAATATATAGTGACCATTTAGGATTTTTTTCAATTAGTTCTCCTAAATACGTGTACATTGCTTCCACTTCTGCTCTCTCACCTATACGTTCGCCATACGGCGGATTACCAACAATTGCACCCTTTTCACTGTTTAACGTAAGATCATGAACATTCATTTGCTTAAATTCAATGATATCTCCAAAGCCTACTTCAATCGCATTATTACGCGCAATTTCAACCATGTTCGGATCAATATCACTTGCTGTAATCGATATTTCTTTATCATATTCAGCAACTTCTTCTGCCTTAACACGTTCTTCATCGTACATACCTTCAGGAATGATATCCCAGTTTTCACTCACAAAATCTCTGTTAAATCCTGGTGCAATATTTTGAGCGATCATTGCTGCCTCAATTGCAATGGTTCCTGAACCACAGAAAGGATCAATAAATGGTGTTTCTCCTTTCCAGTTAGATAACAATACAAGTGCAGCTGCTAACGTTTCTTTCATCGGTGCTTCACCTTGTGCGAGACGGTATCCACGTTTATGTAATCCGGCTCCTGAAGTATCAATTGTAAGTAATACTTCATCTTTAAGAATCGCAACTTCAACTTTATATAATGCGCCATCTTCACGTAACCATCCTTGCTGGTTGTGAGCTTTTTTTAGACGTTCAACTATTGCTTTCTTGACAATTGCCTGGCAGTCAGGTACACTGAATAACTTTGATTTTAAACTTCTACCTTGAACTGGAAAACTTCCATTTTCACTAATATAGTTTTCCCACGGTATATTTTTTGTCTGATCAAACAACTGTTCAAAAGTAGTAGCATAGAAACGTCCAACAACAAGTTTAACGCGATCTGCGCTGCGTAACCAAAGATTTGATTTCACGATTGCCCGTGCATCACCCTGATATAATACACGTCCATTCTCTGTTGTTGTTTCATATCCAAGGGCCTGAACTTCTTTTGCTGCAACAGCTTCCATCCCCATTGGTGTAGTAGCTAGTAATTGATACATAATTCCCTCCAAGTTTACATAATACTTTTATGGTAGAATGTAATGTTTATTAATTCCATTGTAACACGATAAATACGTTCAATAAATAAAAAAAGTCCCCCATTATAAATGGAGGACATCTAGAAAGATATCTCTATAAGCCATGTTCTGTTCCTTAGTACTGCAAATGAGCCTAGATACTCTCGTACGCCGGTGATAATCATCTGTCTGTATTTTCATACCTCTTCTATACGTTCATTTCCGCTAGAAAAGTGCTCCTACCAAATTTGGATTGCTCACTCGAGGGGTTTACCGCGTTCCACCTTTTCTATTTCTAGAAAAGCTACGTCACTGTGGCACTTTCAAGTTACTCAGACCATATCAAAGACTTAGGTCTATTCACTGCCGTCAAATTAATGCCCTGGCTTATTGTTTCACCAGGCACGATCACTACAGCCATCTCAGGCATGTGTGAGCATGGACTTTCCTCTATACAAAGTATAGCGATTATCCGAGATATCTTTTAACATTATTAAATTATAGCATCAAATGCATTGAATTGCGATGACTATTATTTACCGAACACTGCTTTTTCAAGATTAGAAATACGTTTTAATAAATCGTAGTTATTCGGTGTTTGTTGTTGATGATCACTTCTACCTGTTGCAACACGCATACGAAGGTTTTCAATTTCACGTTTCAATTTTGAATTTTCATCAGAAAGCTTTAATAATTGATTGTTCATGTCTGCCATCTTTTGATAGTCTTCTATCACTTCATCTAGAAAACTATCTACATCTTCCGGTTTAAAACCGCGTACCATCGTTCTTTCAAATTCTTTTTCATAAATATCTTTTGCAGATAATTTTAAATTCATTTCTGACATAATAACACCTCTAATTTTCTTGTTCTCTCGTATATTCATCTATAAAATCTGATAAGTCGAAAAAACTGATACTATCCATAGTATATTGATTTTCTGTCATAAAATCAATGAGCGTTCTTTTGAAGAATTTAGGACTTGCTTCATGCTCTTCGTCATAAAATAATAAAGTACCTTCAGTATTATCCAAAATGAACTGATTCGCCTGACTAAACATATATCCACCTTTATAAGTATCCTGAAACACACTATTTATATAATCTGCTTTACTGATAATCTGTTGATAGTATTGTTGATTTTCTTCATTCCATTTTTCTGTGTGACTTAAAAATGGCGTGATAATGCCCAATTTAATATCATATTGTTTTTTTAATCGAATCGTTACTTCAGCTGCCCATAATTCCGTACCTAAATTCCCCTGGATAATGACCCATTCAAGACCTTCTTCAATATATGATTTAATTTTATCCTGAAGGAAGAGTTTTATATATCGTACTTCAGGCTGATTATTTTTAAAAATACCAATCTCATACGGTTTATATCCAGTTATATATAAAGTCTTCATTACTATATCCTTAAACTTTTTCTATTACTCTGTTGATATATTGAAGATCATGATTGACTGCTTTGAATTTGTCGATAAATATTTTTTTACTCGTCTTATCAAAAAAACAATCGACAGATAACTCTCGAATATATAGCATCAGCAATGATAATTTCTTTTCATTCATTAAAGGTAAAGATAATATCTCTTCTTTATAATTATTTAATTGATTTAAATTTGCATCTACTTGTTCAGTAAATGGTTGTACATCAATAACAAAGTTAAATAGTTCACCATTTTTTGCGCTATGAAAGTACTGATCAATCTGTTGCATATTTTCAATTAAACTTTTAATACAATTTTGTAACATTTAACTACTCCTTTCACAAGTTGTGTTAAACTCATTGTATATGAAAAAATAAGACATCACAATTAGGATGAATAAAATGGTCAATTATCCAAATGGTAAGCCTTCTAAGTCTTTAGACTTAGTTACAAATACTATAAATAATAGTAAAATTGAATATGGAAAACGTGGTATGAAATTTGAAGATGAAATCGACAACAGCAATCGATATTATCTCCAAAACGATCTTGCAATTATACATAAAAAACCGACACCGATTCAAATCGTAAAAGTTGATTATCCGAAACGTTCGAAAGCAGTAATCAAAGAGGCTTATTTCAGACGTGCATCAACAACTGACTATAATGGCATATATAATGGTAAGTATATTGATTTTGAAGCTAAAGTTACCCAAAATAAAACGAGTTTTCCACTGATCAATATACACCAGCATCAAGTTTCACATATGCATCAAGTTTATCGTCATGGCGGTATCGTCTTTATTTTAATTTGCTTTTCCAGTCTTGAAGAAGTATATTTATTACCGTTCGAAAATTTTTATCATTATTGGCAAAGATACAAAGACGATGAAAAGAAATCTATTCAGTTAAAGGAAATTAAAAAAGATGGTATATTGATACCATATACATATCGTCCTAGAATTGATTATTTAAAAGCAATACAATCACTATATTCTATTTAAGTTTAATGAGAGAGAGGATTTAAGAATGGCGAAAAAGAAAAAAAGTTTAAAGAAAACGATCTTACAAGTTGTAGGCGTGCTTGTCGCATTATTTACAACGATGGTCGTTGCTGGTATGCTACTGTTTCTATATTATGCATACAATGCTCCGAAATTTAATGAGTCAGCATTACGTGATCAATTACCGACTAAAATTTATGATAAAGATAATAATCTAGTAACCATATTATATATGGGACAAAAACGTGAGAAAGTTAAGTTTGCAGATATTCCAGATACGATGCGCGATGCTGTACTTGCTACTGAAGACAATCGTTTCTATGAACATGGTGCATTAGACTTTAAACGATTAACCGGCGCAGTATTTAAGAATTTTACTGGTGGATTTGGTTCGCAAGGTGCTTCAACATTAACACAACAAGTAGTTAAACGTTCTTTCCTAACAGATCAAAAATCTATTGAACGTAAAGCACAGGAAGCTTACCTATCTTATCGATTAGAACAAGAGTATGATAAAAATCAAATTTTTGAGATGTATATGAATAAAATTTATTATTCTGATGGTATATATGGTGTTAAAACAGCAGCTAGATATTATTTTAATAAAGATTTAGATCAACTATCACTTGCTGAATCAGCATATTTAGCTGGACTTCCACAAGTTCCTAACACGTATAATTTATATGACCATCCAGAAGCTGCAGAAAAACGTAAAGATACTGTTTTATATTTAATGAATCGTCATAAACGTATCTCTAAAGCTGAAATGGAACAGGCGCAAGCTGAAGACTTATCAAAAAATTTAGTACCTAGAACAGCTGCGCAACGTCAAAATATAGAAGAAAATGATCCGAAATATGCATCATACGTCAATGTAATAAAGCAAGAATTAAAAAATAATAAAGAATTTCAAGGCAAATCATTAAGTGATGTGTTAACTAGCGGATTAAAAATTTATACGAACATGGACAATAATGCACAGATTTCACTGCAAAACAATGTTGATAACATGAATATCTATAAAAACAAATATCAACAAGCAGCATCAACGATTGTTGATACTCAAACTGGTGCACTTGTTGCTATAAGTGGTGGGCGTAATTTTACAGACGTCGTTGATAGAAACCTTGCAACAGACGTACATCCTGTTGGTTCAACAATCAAACCATTCTTAAGTTACGGTCCAATTGTCGAAAATGAACAATGGGCAACAAATCATAAAATACAGGATGAATCAGAATACGATATAAATGGTATCAAATTTAAAAACTATGATACGCAAAACCACGGCGTTGTAACAATGCGTGATGCTATCCGTCGTAGTTTAAATATACCGGCATTAAAAATCTTCCAGGAAGTAAAAAAAGAAGCTGGTAATGATGCATCTTATGAATTTGCCAAAAATGTTGGATTAGAATATCAATCAAAAGACTTAGGTCCTGCTGAAGCTTTAGGTGGATCATCTTCTGAGTTCTCTCCTACTCAAATGGCAAGTGCATTCTCTACTTTTGGTAATGGTGGTACATACAACAAAGCGCATGCTATTCGAAAAGTTGTGACACAAGATGATGAAACGATTAAGTTTGATACAGTTTCTGAAAAAGCGATGGAAGACTATACGGCATATATCGTAACGGATATGTTAAAAGGATCATTTGAACCTTTAGGTACAGCTTATGGTAGTAGTATTCCAGGTCTTACACTTGCAGCTAAAACAGGTACAGGTACGTATGGCAATGAAACGTATGAAAAATACAATTTACCTGACAATGCTGCAAAAGATGTCTGGATTGTAGGGTATTCACCACGATATACTATGTCTGTTTGGATGGGGTTCACTAAACTTGCTGAAGGCGGTGCTAATTCATTCGTTGGTCCTGAAGAGCAAGCATTACCAAAATCTTTATTTAAACAAGTAATGAGTGAAATCAGTCCAATAGATGGTCAGGATTTTGCAATGCCTGATTCAGTTGAAAAAATCGGTACAGATGTTAAAGTAAAAGGTCAACAAGATAATAATGATGTTTTAACAGGAAAAAATGATAATTCATCTACTACAGAGTCAGACTCAACGACAACTTTTCCTACAGGTTCTTTAGATGAGCAAACTGAGGCAGCGCGTAATAACAATGAACGTGCTGCTGAAGCTGCTAAGAGAGCCTTAGAAGAAGCAAAACAGGCAGAACAGGATGCGAAGAATCAAATCAATAACCAGTCATCTAGCAACTCTGAAAAAAAAACTTCTAATTCAAAAGACAAGAATAAAAACAACACCACTGAGGTTGTAACAGAAAATATACCTACTACAATGGAAAGAAGAACAGCTGAAACTGTTCCATCTAGCCAATCTGCAGATCAAAAAGCTGCCGCTGACTTGAAAGCAGCGAGTGATAAAGCTGCTGCAGACTTAAAAGCTGCAAGTGATAAAGCTGCTGCTGATTTAAAAGCCGCAAATGAACGGGCAGCACAAAATTTAGGTCAATAAAAAAGAAGCGAAACAATGATGTTATCGCTTCTTTTTTATGCTTTTTATCGCAATTAACTTATTGATTTCAACAAGCATTGTCTTCATTTGCTGATAACCCATAAAATGATGTTTACGCTGTTCAATATACTTTATACGTTCAATAAAATTTAAAGGTCCTATTTGAATATTATCAGCTTTAAGTTCAACATTGGGTTCTAAATCATTTAATGTTCTCATTAAATACAGTAATCCTTCATAATATTCATCAAGTAATTTTATTGCATCAATACTATTCAATGTTCTATTTTTACTGTGCTGATCAATTTGTTCTTCCAGCTCACTCATTCTCTCTTTCATGATACAACCACCTTATGACGTTTCTTACCTTCTCTGCAATCCTTTAACAATGGACATTCAAGACATTTCGGATTGCGAGCTGTACAATGATATCGGCCAAAGAAAATTAATTGATGATGCGTTTTGTTCCATCGTTCTCTCGGAATCTTATTACATAATGTTGCTTCAACCTGCTTTACATTATCTTTCCATTTACATATACCAAGTCTCTTAGATACACGTTCTACATGCGTATCAACAGCAAGTGCAGGAATTCCAAACGCTACTGATACTACTACATTGGCAGTCTTTTGACCAACACCTGGTAATGCAACAAGTTCAGCATGTGTCTGCGGAACTTTTCCATCATATTTATCTATTAAAATACGACATAATGCCTGAATATTTTTTGCTTTATTCTTATATAAACCGATTGAGCGAATATCATCCATTAGCTCCTCAATCGGAACATTTATATAATCTTCTGGTATTTTGTATTTTTGAAATAACGTTCGAGTTACTTTATTGACGAGAACATCTGTACATTGTGCCGATAATAATACAGCAATTGTTAATTCAAATGGATTGTCATGAACAAGTTCACATTCAGCATCAGGAAACATTTCATCAATAACATCTAACATTTCTAAAGTTTTCTTCTTACTTATCATATGGATTCTCTCCGTTCACCCAATCAAAAACAGGAATATCAGGTACTGTTTTAGATAGCGTTTTTGACGGCTTATATTCATTACTTACTATTTTTGATTCATCAATCGTCTTAACATTACGTTTTTTCCAGTTCAGTAATATTCGATCGATATATTTAATACTCAGTTTATTATGACTGCTTGCTTCGTTTAAAGCTGTAATAATTAGTGGCGCAGAATGCTGATCTGTATCTATCCAATGAGAAATCGTTTCGATTTCAATAGGTGTTAAAGGTCGTGCAAATGTTGCTTCAAAACGTTCAAATATTTCTTTAAAACTCGTTTGTCGTACATTGACATCGTTAATTTTTTCTTGTTCTTCTTGTAATCTTAATAATTGCGATTCTAATGGTGTTAAATCGTAACGTTCTTCAAATGACACATCATTATATTTTTTTACATCAATTTTTATAAAATCTTTACTGATTAAGTTTTGTAATATCAACATCACTTGCGACTTGTCAACACTCATCGCATTGCTAATTGTCTCAAATGAAGGTAAACTACTTTCAATTGATAATTCTATTATTTTCATGATCATGATGAGTTCTGTTTCACTCATCCCAAGTTGATGATATTGTTCAAAAAGAATACGAGGAATGATGACATCTTGTTTAAATATACTCATTGTTTCCCCCTTGGTGATAGAAAAATCGTACAGATATAAAATTATATCTATACGATTTAATATTATTAATCTATATTAACTTAAATTTTATGGATATAAACGATTCAGTAAACGTGGGAAAGGACTCGTTTCACGAACGTGTTCTACACCTGAAAGCCATGCTACTGTTCGTTCTAATCCTAATCCGAAACCAGAGTGTGGTACACTGCCGTATTTACGTAAATCAGTATAATAACTATACGCAGCCGGATCTAAACCATGTTCTTTAATACGTGATTGAATTAATTCAAGATCCCAAATACGTTCTGAACCTCCAATAATTTCACCGTACCCTTCTGGTGCAATTAAGTCTGCACATTTAACTGTTCCTTCTTCATCAGGATTAGGCTGCATATAGAATGGTTTAATTCCTGTCGGATAGTTTAAAATAAATACAGGTAAATCGTAGTGATTAGCAATTGCTGTTTCATGCGGTGCACCGAAATCATCGCCCCACTCAATATCATCAAATCCTTGTTCTTTTAAGAATTGAATCGCATCAGTATATGTTATACGTGGAAACGGTGCTTTTACTTTTTCTAATTTCTCAGTGTCACGACCTAATAATTTTAAGTCTAATTGACAGTTCTTAAGGACTGACTGAACAATATATGAAACATACTGTTCCTGAACTTCTAAACTATCTTCATGTTCGTAAAATGCCATTTCCGGTTCAATCATCCAGAACTCGATTAAGTGTCGACGTGTTTTAGATTTTTCTGCACGGAATGTAGGACCGAATGAAAATACTTTACCGTGTGCCATCGCTGCCGCTTCCATATAAAGTTGTCCTGATTGGCTTAAGAACGCATCTTCTTCAAAATATTTCGTTGCAAATAATTCGCTTGTGCCTTCTGGTGCAGATCCTGTTAAGATCGGTGGATCAATCTTTGTAAATCCATTGTCGTTAAAGAACTCATATGTCGCACGTATAATTTCATTTCGAATTTTCATTACCGCATGCTGACGTTTAGAACGTAACCATAGATGACGATGATCCATTAAGAAATCTGTACCATGTGCTTTCGGTGTAATAGGATAGTCCACTGATTCATGAATCACTTCTATGCCTGTCACTTCCATTTCATAACCGAAATCTGAACGTTCATCTTCTTTAATTACACCAGTGATATATAAAGATGTCTCCTGCGTAATACCTTTTGCAACTTTAAATAATTCTTCACCAACTGATTCTTTTACGACTACTGCTTGCATAAAACCAGTTCCATCACGTAACTGAAGGAATGCAATTTTACCGCTTGATCGTTTATTTAAAATCCATGAACCGATTGTTACTTCTTTACCTACATATTTACTCGCTTGATTAATCGTTATTTTTGTCATGTTTATTTCTCCATTTTCTCTTCTACGAATTCTTTAATGCGTTTAATCGCTTCATGCATTGAATCTAAATCCGTCGCATAGCTTAAACGAATATTATTTGGTGAACCAAAACCTGATCCTGGAACCACTGCAACTAATTTTTCTTCTAATAATGCAGTCACAAATGCCTCTGTATTTTCATATCCACAAAGTTTCACTGTTTCACTTACATTAGGATATAAGTAGAATGCACCCTTTGGTTTAATACATTGAATGCCTGGTACCTCCATCAGTTTAGGATAAATCTCATCTAGACGACTTTTGAATATACCATTCATTTCGTTTAAGAAAGTTTTATCTCCATTGTATGCTTCAACTGCTGCCCATTGAGAAGGTGTTGTCGGGTTACTTGTAGAGTGACTTGATAAATCCGTCATCGCTTTAATTAATTTCGCATCTCCACAAGCATAACCGATACGCCAGCCTGTCATTGAATGACTCTTTGAAACACCATTGATTACAACTGTTAATGCTTTGATGTCATCATTAAAGCTAGCGATACTCACATGTTCACCATCGTACACAAGTGTTTCATAAATTTCATCTGATACTACGACAATATTATTTTCTACTGCCCAGTCTGCAATTTGTTGTAATTCTTCTTTCGTGTAAACCATTCCACTTGGATTACTAGGTGATGTTAAGACAAGTGCTTTTGTTTTGTCTGTTTTCACTTTATTTAGCGCATCGATAGTAACTTTATATTCAGTTGTTTCGTCACTATCAGCATAGATAACTTTACCGCCAGCTAATATTACTTGTTCAGGATAGCTTACCCAATAAGGAATTGGGACAATTACTTCATCTCCCTCATCAAGTAATGCCTGAAATAAATTGTAAAGTGCATGTTTGGCACCACTTGCTACCATAATTTCATTTAATCCATAATCTAAATTATTATCATCTTTTAATTTCTTTTGAATAGCTTCTTTAAGTTGTTTCATTCCACCAGATGGCGTGTATTTCGTTGCACCATTTTGAACGGCTTCGAATGCTTTATCAATAATATTTTGAGGTGTATTAAAATCTGGTTCCCCTGCTGCTAAACCAATAACAGGTTTTCCACTTGCTTTTAATTCATTTGCTTTAGCTGTTATTGCTAAAGTCGTTGATGGTGTTAACTTTTGAACACGTTGTGATAATTCCACGATTCCTCATTCCTCCCAGGATTCATTATAAGAACAGTTTACCAATAATTAAGTCATTTATTAAGTAGTTTAAGCTAGAATTCCGAAAAACTTTTGTAGAGTGTATACATAAATTTCTCAAAATCCTCAATATTCCCCTCTTGCTTATTAAAGTTTGAAAGTATATGACTGAATTTAGTTGCATAGCGACTATCTACTATTCTTCTATCAAAACAAATCATCCAACCACGATCTTTTTCGTTCCGAATTAAACGCCCAGTAGCCTGGTGTAGTTTATTGACAGCGATAGGAACCTGGTAATCTAAAAACACATCTTCAACTTCTTCTTTCATTAAAGCAATATTTAAATCTTTCGGATGCATAAAAGGTAAAGAAACAATCATTACGCATTTTACACCGTCATACTTAAAATCTATACCTTCATAAAATGTTTGCGTAGCGAGCAATACACCTTTTTCTAATTGATTAAATTGCTGATTCAGTTTCGTAGTATTAACATCACTATTTTGCGTCAATATAACTTGATCAAGTGCTGTTTCATATAAGTAGTCTCTCAAAATTTCAACTTGTTGATAGCTATTTAGTAAGATTAATGCTTTACCATCATAATTGTTTAAATACATCAATATATATTCCAGACATTTTTCTATATATGCTTCTTGTTGCTGATAATTGAATGCTGGTATATCTGTAGGTATATATAAAGGTGCTTTATATTTTTCGAATGACGCATCAAATTTTATATATTTTTTGCTCTCCATAAATAAGTCTGATAAAACGTTATGTTCATTAATTGAGTTTATCGTTCCGGAGATAAATATTTTCGAATCAAAAGCATCTAAAATATAGTTTTCAATCACTTCTTTTACATTATGCTCTTTTAAAATAATATGAATGCCTGATTTATTGTGATTATTAAACATGATATATAGCTCACCATGTAACAATATATTGTTATAACATCGTTCAAAGTTTTCTTTTAAGTTAATAATCATTTTGCGTTGGATTTTTGTAATGTTAGGTGCAGAAGCAATCGTTGACAGCGTATGCATTAATTCAAGCATTAAAATAGCTGGTTCATCTGCTTTATTGATTTCAGCTTGTATAATACGATCTGAATAATAATGTGTAAGCAGGTAATCAAATAACTGTTCATACTTTTCATTTAATTGCTGTAATTCATTATTAATACTCCCGTATTGGAAAAATGTCAAATCATTTAGTTTTTGCTTGTGACTAATAGCACTTGTATCAAATTCCTGCAATGTCTGAGATATTAAATATTTTAAATTCTGATATTTCATTTCAAATGTCGTGTATTTTAATGCGTAATTAAGTATTTGATGTGCTTCATCAATAATAATATGACGATAATTTTCAAATACATTAAATTTTCGATTTGATAAAAGATGTGCATGATTCGTGATTCCAATATGCGCCGTATCTGGATAAGCATCAAACAAATAAGTTTCATTTTGTTGAGGTATATAGAGGCTACGCATCAATTCAAAGTATATTTTACGTCCTCCATTTAAGTTCAGCTGTTCGATATCACCATCGTTACCACTCATTAAAAAGATGATCAACTGCATTTTTAATATGGAAATATCATGATTAATTTTTGTATCCTTTAAAATATAATCTACAAATTCAATGGTTAAATAATGATTTTTACTTTTAATAATTTGATACGGTATATTTAAACCTTGACGCTTTAAAAGTGTGATATCATAATCAATCATTTGATTTTGTAGCGCTATCGTAGAAGTAGACACGAGTACAGATTGATTAGTCTTCGCAATAAAATATGCGGCAGCAATTAAATAACTTAATGTTTTTCCGCTGCCAAGTTCTGCTTCTATCGTGATTTCAGTTTGTTGTTTTAAACTTAAATAAATTTCATAAGATAATTGATATTGTTCTTCTCTATAAATAAAATCGAGTGAATGTATCGTCTGTTCAAAAAATGTTTCAAAAGATACATCGATATTAAGTGGATTCACTTGTCTATTTTTTTTGATAAAATTAATGCCGTTCACTGTATGATAATCAATAGAACTATGTTCATAATCTCGTATCAGATCAAATAATACTTCATCAAAATGATAGCGCATTTGTTTGGCATGGCTATATAATGATTTCAAAGTAGTACTAGGTAAATTGCGTAATTGATCTAATGCAATCATTAAGATTTCACAAGTTGCTTTCGCATCGTCAATTGCTCGATGTGCATTTGTTAACTTTATATTTAGCTGCTCAGATAAATAAGACAATTGATACCTCGACATTTGAGGAAATACTATCTTAAATACATCTACAGTATCAATAATATACTTTGGTTTATAGAATATATTACTTTCATTAAAATATTTTCTTAAAAAATTTAAATCGAAATCAACATTATGTGCTACAAACACACACCCTTCTAATAATTCATATAGTTGAAGAGCGATCTTTTGAAATGTCGGTGCATGTTCGACCATTTCATTATTTATTTTTGTTAATGACTGAATAAACGGCGGAATCGGTTGCGTAGTATGCACAAATGATTCAAATGTGTCGATAATCTGATTGTTTTGCATAATACAAACACCAATCTGAATCATTTCATCCACTTCCAGATTATTCCCTGTTGTTTCTAAATCTACAATAGCATATTTTAATGCCATATTTTACACCTACACTTCTATATCTGCACTTATGAATTGATGGCGTTCACCTATATCATCTAATACAACGAGTACACCATCGTCTTTTAAATCGATAGCTTTGCCATAAATTTGTTTATTGCCTTCAGTATACCTTAACGTTCTATCCCAAATCATAGAATAGCCTTTATAAATTTCTTTTATCTCTTTAAATGGTTGCGTTAAAAAAGCTTCATAATAGTGTTCAATTGAATCTATTAATGCTTTAATAAAAATATAACGATCAGTATCTGTTTTAGACTCAAGTTTAAAACTTGTAGCAGTATCTCTTATAGTTTCATCAAAATCTTCGAGTTTATGGTTAATATTTATACCGATGCCGCAAATGATCGTATGAACACCATCAGAATCTCCATTGATTTCTGTTAAGAAACCACATACCTTCTTATCATTGATATATACATCATTCGGCCATTTAATTTTTGGTTCAAGCTGTGTTACATTTTTTATCGCTTCAGCGATCGCAATAGAAATAAACAAATTAAACGTTGCAATTTGCTGATAGCTAATATTAGGATGCAGCACAAGGCTCATCCACAAACCAGTATCACGTTTAGAAGCCCATGGACGTTTAAAGCGACCTCTACCAACTGTCTGAATTTCGCTTAATACAAGTAACGGTTCATCAAATTCCATTAATAATTCGTGTGCAATAGTCTGAGTTGAAGTTACTTCTTCATAAACAAATTGTTTTTGAAATATTGAATCCCCTAAAACATATGATAATAAATCACTGTCCCAATGATCTGGAACCGATGTAATGCGATATCCTTTATTCTTTATTGACTCAACTGAATAGCCTTGTGTCTTCAAAACTTCAATTGCTTTCCATATCGCAGTGCGTGATACGTTGAATTGTTCAGCGAGTTTTTGTCCAGAAACATAATTGCCTTTATGCATCATTAAATATTCAAGTATATCCTGTTTATATTTAGACATGATTCTTTGCCCACTCCAATATTTTTTCTTGTCGATTGCTCAGTCGTCCTTCAATAACTGCTAATTCAATGTTGTTTAGCATACTTTTTAGCCATGGACCAGGTTTTTTATTTAAATATGTCATTAACACATTCCCATCAATTTGCAATTCATCTCGTGTCTGAATTGTTAATTGCAGTTTAGCTTTTTGAATTGATGTTATATCTACTAAATTATCTATTACAACTTTTTCATTTAATATAAAATGATACACATTTTGAATTAAATCTATATCAAATCGATATACAAACGCTTTTAAACTCATCTCAGGGTGATTAAAATAATCAAAAATTAAGACGCAATCTTTTATTTTTTTCTTCTCTTGATTGGATAGTTTAAAATCAGAAATTTTAGATGTTAAATCCTGATCTATTTTTAATTCACAATATATAATATATGCGATGTAAACTGTAAATTCAGCAGGTGATTGCAGCTGATACGTAGTAGTATTCCCCCTTATATCTCTAAAAAAAGGTAGATATCTATGCATTGTCTTATAAAAAATTTGTAATGCTTGATGTACGCCTTTACCCATCAATAGTTTCTTCAATTCAACAACGATACGTTCGATAGAAACTAAAGCAATTGTTGCAGCAAGTTCATCAATAGCCAGCAGCGTATTCTCTTCAATATTGAAATTTAGGACACTTTGAAATCGGATAGCACGCATCATGCGTAATGCATCCTCTTCAAATCGATGTGCTGCATGACCAACTGCACGTATTTCTTTATTTTTCAAATCTTTTTGACCATCAAAATAATCGATAATTTCGTGTGTTTCACTTAATGCCAGCGCATTGATGGTAAAATCTCGACGTTCTAAATCAGATTTCAAATCGGTAACGAATTGTACTTGTTCAGGACGTCGATGATCAATATATTCACCATCTACTCGAAATGTTGTTACTTCAAACTGAAAATCCTGCCACAATACGATGACTGTACCATGTTCAATACCAATAGGCACAGTCTTACTAAAAATCTTGATAATATTCTCCGGTAAACAATTTGTAGTTATATCGATATCATTTACCTCTTTTTTAAGCAATAGATTGCGTACAGCACCGCCTACAATGTAAGCTTCATATCCATGCAGCTTTAATTCTTCGATAACTTCATTTGCAGCTATAATCAACGTTTGTGTTGTATGATTTAAATATGTTAGTTCTAATTTCATAACTACTCCATTTTTGATATTAATTTTTAACTAAAGATTGGTAGATTGCCTCGTATTGATCTGTAATAATTGTAGAATGGAATCTTTCATTAATATCAACTTTCATCGCTTTCTGAAATTTTGAATATAAATTATCATTCATAAGTAATTCAATGGCGTATTCACTTGCTTGAACTGTATCCCCTACATCTACAATATATCCTGTTTCATTATGTTTAATGACTTCCTGAATACCGCCAGCTGTTGTTCCGATACACACGACACCGGTATGCATCGCTTCAAGCAATACAAGTCCAAAACTTTCTTTTTCACTCATCAATAAGAATAAATCAGCCATTTGATAATAGCTCGCTACCTTATCCTGTTTACCTAAAAACATGACATCTTCAAGAACACCTAGTTTTTTTGCATAGCTTCTCATTTTCGATAGTTCTGGGCCATCACCTAATAAAATGAGCTTAGACTTTAACTTTGCTCTTACTAAACTAAACGTTTTAATTACATCCTGAATGCGTTTTACTTTCCTAAAATTTGATACATGAATCAACACTTTATAATCATCAGGTATACCATAACACGCTCTTAATGCTTTATTATCAATTGGTTCAAAATCTTTTTCATTAATAAAGTTGTATACTGTATTGATTTCCTTATATGGTGCAATAATATCATATGTTTCCTGTGTTAATGCATTACTCACACTTGTGACTATATCGCTCTCTTCGATACCAAATTTTATGGCACCCTTTAATGTTGAATCGTACCCAAGAACCGTAATATCAGTACCATGTAAAGTTGTTACAATACCTACATCTTTTCTGGCAATTTGACGTGCAAGGATACCACAAATTGCATGTGGTACCGCATAATGCATATGTAATACATCAAGGTCATACACATTGATAACTTCCGCAATTTTAGTTGCCAACGTAATATCATAAGGTGGATACTGAAAAACTGAATATTGATTAACATCAACTTGATGGATCGTAATATTTGGCATTTGGAACTGTATTCTAAATGGGGTGTTAGAAGTAATAAAATGGACGTCATGGCCTCTCTCTGCCATCTTTATTCCGAGTTCAGTTGCAATAATTCCTGAACCACCCATTGTAGGGTAACATGTTATACCTATCTTCATAATGACCTCCTATAATGACTCAAAATACGTAATAATTGCTAGGGCGCTACCTTCGTTTGTAGCAAGTGGTACATCATAAACATCAGACAACCGTAACAATGCACTGACATCTGGTTCATGAGGTTGCGCAGTCAAAGGATCACGGAAGAAAAAGATGGCATCAATTGCTTTATTAGCGACTAATGCACCAATTTCCTGGTCACCACCGAGTGGTCCTGATTTAAATCTTGTTACATTCAAACCCGTTCTTTCAATTACACGTAGACCAGTTGTGCCTGTTGCAAACAACTGATGTTTACTAAATTCATCTATGTGATCTTCAATAAACTTAACTAGCGCATCTTTTTTCTGATCATGTGCGATAATAGCAAACTTCACTCCTTATCCACCCTTTCAAAGCGATTTTTATCCCTATTATTAAATTTATCCATCGTCTGATTAAAACTTTCTGTCAAATCAATATTCATTGAGTTAGCAAGACAGATTAACACAAAAAGATTATCAGCAAGTTCTAATCCAATCTCTTTTTCTTTTTCACTTAGTTTCTTTTGTTTTGGACCATATACATGATTAATTTCTCGTGCCAATTCCCCGACTTCTTCTGTTAATCTCACCATATTTTCCATTGGTGAAAAATAACCAAGTTTAAATTGATTTATATATGCATCGACTTCTTGTTGCATTTCTAATAATGATTTCATAATTACCTCCAAAATATTAACATTATTATGTATAATTAATTTTATAAAGGGGGTTAATAAATGCAAAAAACGATTCAAGTAAAATTAATTAATATTATCATGATTCTTATCGGTGCATTTATTTTTAGTTTTGGTATCGTGAATTTTAATATGGCTAATGCGCTGACAGAAGGTGGTTTTACCGGTATTGCTCTAATATTATATCATTTATTTCATTTCAGCCCTGCTATATTGAATTTAATCTTTAACATTCCACTTTTCTTTGTAGGATATAAACTATTAGGGAAACTTTCATTTATCTATACCTTAATCGGTACTTTAAGTGTATCGTTATTTCTTGGTATTTGCGAAAAATATCCATTACATATTAATTTAAAAGATGATTTACTTCTCGCTAGTTTATTTGGCGGTGTATTTATTGGTGCAGGTCTCGGCATTATCTTTCGATTCGGAGGAACAACCGGTGGTGTTGATATCCTTGCCCGACTTATGAAAAAATATTTCGAAGTACCGATGGGAAGAACGATGTTCGCATTCGATTGTCTCGTTATTCTTGCAACATATTTAACATTAGGTGATTATCGCATTACAATGTATACACTCGTCTGTGTATTTGTTGGAGCGCGCGTCATCGATACAATCCAGGACTCAGGTTACTCTGCACGAGGTGCAATGATTATTTCTGAGCAACATCAGGCAATTTCTGATGAAATCAGTAACGTATTAGAACGTGGTGTTACATTAATCTCAGCACATGGACATTATTCTAAAACTGACCGTCCAATAGTATACTGTGTCGTGCCAAGAAATGAAATCACACGTCTAAAACAGGTCATTAACAGTATAGATCCACATGCCTTTGTATCATTGCTAGATGTACACGACGTGTTAGGCGAAGGATTTACTTTAGATGAATTTAAAAAGCCGATAGAAAGATAGTATAAAAATTATAAAATACATAATTAAAACCGACCATATCTTTAAATCAACGAATGATTTATAGATATGGTCGGTTTTATAAATTAGTTATATTAATTATAAGTTGCTTAATGATTCAGCATGATTAATCTGAATTTCTTGCCATCATGAAAAATCTTAAGAACTCTGCAACAGCTACTGCAGTCGCTGCAACATATGTCATTGCTGCTGCAGATAAAACAGTTTTAGCATGACGGTATTCTTCTTCATTAACAATATGCAATGCTTCAATCTGATTCATCGCACGCTTACTTGCATCAAACTCAACCGGTAATGTAACGATTGAGAATAATACTGCAAATGACATTAACACAACACCAGCCCATATAGCCATTGTTCCAATGCCACCACCTTGTTGGCTCATTCCAGTTAATACTGCACCAATCATGATAAGTATGTAGCTAAATGTTGTCCCTAAATTTGCTAATGGTACTAAAGCACTTCGTACTTTAAGCATTCCGTAACCTGTAGCATGCTGAATTGCATGACCAACTTCGTGTGCAGCAATTGCAGTTCCAGCAACACTTGGTTGTCTGAAATTAGATGGACTAAGTACTACAACCTTTTTATTAGGGTCATAATGATCTGATAAGAACCCTTCACCTTCAATAACTCGAACATCTGTAATACCGTTTGCTGCTAAAATTTCTTCAGCTACTTGTTGTCCAGATTTTCCACTTGTAGAACGTACGCGACTATATTTATTATAAGTAGACTTTACTTTATATTGGAAATACATCGGTACTAACATAATGATAATAAAATACAGGATATAACTCATTAATGTATTGCCTCCTTATATTAGATTAGTTTTATTTTATTAAAATGGTCAAAATTAATCAAATGTTATGTCCTTATCCATGATGTAAAGTAGTAGCACAAAACATAATATCGATAACCAGTATGAAAAATATCCAATATGTTGTATGTATTCATTCAACATACTATATACAGGATACTGCATATAGACATAATCTATGACATCATTATGAAATACCCACATTGCAGTAAATAAAACGTGTTTTAAGCTTATTTTGAATAATGGAAAGAAAAGAAGTGCCTGCACCGCCATGATGGCATGTGATATACAGAGCATTAAACCGATAGCTGTCACCTGACCTAATTCAATAAAGGTAAATATATTCATCATTACTGCCCATATGCCATATTTAATAAGCGTGATAAATGCAAGGCATTCAAACAACGGTAAATGATTTTTAAATAAAATAGCTGTAAGCGCAATAATTAAAAATAAAGTGGCTGTCGGACTGTCTGGTACAAATGGAATAAAATACCATTTCGTTTCAGTAAGTTGTCCTATATACCAATAATAGCCATAAAGCGTACCTAAAAGATTACACAGAATTATGAAAATAAGAAATACTTTATTCTGAATCCAGTAATAAATTTGATCTATCATCATGCACCTCATAAAAAAAGAATCATCACATGGATGATTCTTTAGTTATTATTTCTTAAGTGGTTTACCATTTTCGTCAGTTTCTTCTAAACCTTCGATAAATTTACCAACTTCTTTAATTTGTTCTTTTGTTAAAGTATCTTTAAATGATGGCATTGAACCACTACCTTTTTCAACAAAACCTTCAACAGCAGCTGCAGGTAATTGAGATTTAACTAAATTAGGACCAGCCCCACCAGTTAATTCTCCACCGTGACAACTTGTACAGTTAGATTTAATAATCTTTTCGTACGTTGGATCTTTCTTGTCTAAGTTAGTGAATACAATCTTACCTTGAGCAGCTTGTTTCTTCCAATCATGATAATGAGAAGATTCCCACGTAGTGTAGAAGATTATAGCAACTGCAAGTAACATAAATCCAGAAGCTAAAGGACGTTTTGTCCATTTACGCTCAGGGCCTCTGTCTAACCATGGTGCTAACATTAATGCACCGAAAGCAATACCTGGCATTACAATTGCACCAAATGTATTAAATGGACCTGATGCGTAAGTATATTTTAAGATTTGATATAAGAATAAGAAATACCAGTCAGGTAATGGTGTGTAACCTGTATCTGATGGATCTGCGATACGCTCTAATGGAGATGGATGCGCAACTGTTAAACATAAATATGCAACTAAGAATACTGCTCCAGTCATCCATTCTTTTAATAAGAAATCAGGCCAGAAACTTTCTGTTTTACCTGGAAATTCTGAATAATCTCGATTTAATTTTGGTTTCTCATATGATTTAATACGAGAATCTCCAACAAATTTCATACCTTTTCCGCGATGCATCTATATTACCTCCTTTTATAGTGTATTCGTGTTTATAGTGGCCCCGAAATACCTTGTTTTCTGATCATGATAAAGTGAGCTGCTAACAACGCGAATAAACATGCAGGCAAGAAGAATACATGAATAGCGAAGAATCGCGTTAATGTTTGTGCACCGACAATCTGTGGGTCTCCGGCTAATAACGTTTTAACCCATGGACCAATAAACGGTACAGATTCTGCAATTTGTAAACCTACTTTTGTTGCAAATAAAGCTTTCATATCCCATGGTAATAGATAACCTGTAAACGATAATCCTAACATTACGAAGAAAATTAATACCCCGACTAACCAGTTTAATTCACGAGGTTGTTTATAACTACCTGTAAAGAATACACGAAGCGTATGTAAGAACATCATGACTACAACTAAACTTGCACCCCAGTGATGCATACCACGTACAATAACACCTGCTGCAACATCATGCTGTAAATAATAAACTGATTTCCATGCATTTACGATATCTGGTACGTAGTACATTGTTAAGAACATACCTGATAATACTTGAATTACTGTGATGAAAAACGTTAAACCACCAAAACAATAAACGAATGCAGAAAAGTGATAAGCAGGGTTAACATGCTCAGGCACCTCATGATCTGCGATATCGCGCCAGATTGGTGTAATATCAAGTCTGTCATCGACCCAATCATAGATTTTATCGATCATTTTTTACCCTCCTATTTCACTAATTCATTTGGATGTTTTTTACCGATTGTAAGCATTCCGCCTTTATCACCAGTTTCATACTGATCTAAAGGTCCAAGTGGTGGTGTACCAGGAACATTTTTACCATTCTTCTCGTAACGACCATTATGACATGGACAGAAGAATTGGTTTGGATTTGATTTATCACCATTCCAGGCAACAGTACAACCTAAGTGCTTACAAACTGGAGACATTGCAATAATGTTTTCCCCATCTTTATAAACCCATGCAAATTCTGTTACTTCGCTCGTATACCATGCATCTTTTTGTTCGAATTTGAAGTCAACTTTCGTTGGTTCTTCAGTAATTTCCGAAACTTTAACGCTTGTTGTTATCATATCTCCTGCTGCTCCAGATTTAAACACAGGATCTAACGCAAAGCGCCCTAAAGGCATAACCATACCAGCAGCCATAAATGATCCAACTCCCATTAAGGAATAGTTTAAAAATTGGCGTCTTGTGACACGTTGGCTCATTTAATTTTCCCCCCTCTAACGCGATTCTTTTATATAAAATATACTAGGACATATCAATTTTAGCTTATTAAGGTGGCTTGGTCAATAAGATGTCACAAATTATGTAATAAAATTGTCATTATTTATTCCATAAAATAATAATTGATTTCATCAATGATTTGATGTTCTCTTGTACGAACTCCTGTTTCATTTCATGATCTAATGTTTCTAATGGTAAAATATTTATTTTATGTACATTTTCTTTTTCAAGATTAAATTTTTGTGGTATCACAAATACCAGGTTTTTAAATCCGAATGTTTGTAATTGTGATTCGATAGTATCAAGGATTTTAATATCATCTATGAGCTGAATAGGTGGTACTACTAACAGACGACCTTTAAATTGTTGTTCTACTCCCATCGTTACATATTGAATCATTTCATAATGATCAGCGATGTCCATCAAATGTTTTGAGTAATCCACCGGTACAACCGGAATAATTGCAGTGTCGATATATTCAAGTTGATCCTGCAAAGTTTTTAGATCCTGATGATTAAATAACATGTTTTCTTTTCCCCTCTAAATCAATTTTTAATTGCGTAAGCATTGCAAAACGCGTTTGATTTTTTGTAAGTAAAGTGTCTTCTATTGCGTAGTTAATCTGTTCAATCAAATAACTAAATAACTTAGGATTTGTGAATATTTCATACAAATCTATTTTCATTTCAATATAATCAATGTTTAAATCGTTTTCATCCATCACTAGAAAATCAATTTGATACATTATCTCTTGCTGACAAATGATATCGTATTTCAAATCACTAAATAATATATTCACGTATAACGGTTGCTCATTATTTAATAGATAATGGAAAATAACATCACTATCAGTATAAATACCATGACTTAATATCAAATGTACTTTAAAATGATTAAAAATGATTAACTGATCTTTTAGTTGGGTCGTTTTTTTAAATTGTATATGTTCTAAAATATTTGGTTTATCTTTAATTAAATTAAGTAACCACACCGTATTTTTATCATGAATTTCATACTGATTGAGTAAATACTTTATGAACCCACTACGTTCATCAATGATATTGTAATTCATTAATCATCAATATCCGCGTTCGGATCGATTTGAAGCATTAGCGCATACAATTGTTCGGCAAGTTTTACATCTGCAATCTCACGAGCATAGTTATAATAATCCTTTAAGAATAATGCATTATCTTTTAGCACATTATAGCTTTCAGCATAAAAATGTTTCGCTTCTGTATCTTTTTCCAATTGTTGATAACTATATGCGAGATGCCACATCACTGTTGGATCTAAATCTTCTTCGTCTATATATGCAAATAATTTTACAAGATCTTCATATGCTTCTTCTTCTCTATAATAATCGGCAAGTAAAAGTGATGCTTCAACATAAGATGGATCTATTGTTAAGGCCTGAATTAAATATTCAATCCCTTTTTCATTATGCATCTTAATCATGATGCGTCCTGTATCAACAAGTAACTCTTTATAAAACTCATTTAAACTCAAACCTTTTTGTCCTACAATGATTGCATCATTGTATTTACGTTCGCTTTCTAGCAAGTTTACGAGTAACAAATAAGCCTGCATATAATCCGGATCTTTATCTAATAAGGTTTGTAATGTCTGAATACTGCGTTCTATTCGATCTGCTTTCTGATAACTGATTGCCATCTTGAAATAATCATCACTTAGCATATCCTTGTCATCTATTTTTTCATAATGTTCTACCGCTTCTTCATAGTCACCAGATTGTAAGACGCAATCAGCTAAGCGTGATTGAATATTAACATTATTGACACGGTCAATTCCATTATTCAACAAATATTCATAACTTCGTGCTGCCGGTAAATATTGACCGTCAAAATAATATAGTTCAGCGAGTGCAAAACTTATAATCGGATCCTCACTAGACATCGTATATGCCTGTTTTACTTTTTCAATCGCTACTTCAAGCATATCCTGCTGTTGATAGATATCAGCTTCTAACATTAAACGTTCTACAGTTAGTGGTGTATTATGTAGTGCCTCTATCGCCTTATCATGTTGATTATCGTCAATTAAACATTCAATATAATAAGCCATAACATCTGGTTCATCAGGGTACAACTCAAATAATCTTGCGAACACCTTCAATCCTTGTGGATTAAGACCATATTGCAATAATGTATCCCCGAGTTGAAATAAAGCGTCATGATCATCAGTAAATAGTGCTCCGTCAATTGATTCGTCCAGATTGTCCAAATTTTGCAGATGAATCTGGTCAATGATCTGATAAATATCCATTATTTTCCTCCTTGTAGTGTTCTTAAATCATCCATAAATGATGGATACGATATATTAACTGCTTCAAAATGATCAATTTCAATATCTTCATTTTCTAATAAATTCGCAATTGCAAGCAGCATACCAATACGATGATCATTAAAAGATGAAAATCGCGTGTTTAGCATCGATTCTTTTTCATGCCCATAAATTATCATACCATCATCAGTAGCTTCTAAATGATAACCGAGCTGATTCAAACTTTCAACTACCTTGTCTATTCTGTTCGTTTCCTTTACCTTCAATTCTTCTGCATCACGTATCACACTTCTACCATGTGCCTGTGTCATCAATAATGCAATAATCGGTATTTCATCAATCAATGTTGGAATCATGTCTCCATAAACATCTGTTGCATTTAACTGGGCTGTATATTTCACCTCTATATCGCATATCGGTTCCGCACCGTCAGAAACAGACTTTAAAGAAATTTGTCCACCCATTGCCTGTACAACTTCAATAATACCAGAACGTGTAATATTTGTTCCGACATTTCTGATGACAATATGACTTCCTGGAATGATTAAACCGGCTACGATAAAGAATGCAGCAGAAGAAATATCACCAGGTACTTGTACATCAGTAGTTACTAACTTATCTATGGAATAAGCTGGTAAGTGAATATAATCATCTTGTTTCTCAACTTCAACGCCAAACTGTTGTAACATGAGTTCTGTATGGTTACGTGAAGTCACCTGCTCTTTTATCCTTACATCGCTTTTTGCATACAAACCTGCAAATAATATTGCAGACTTAACTTGAGCACTTTTAACTTGCATATCATATGTCATCCCATTAATATTTACAACATTATTCATGCAATTGATAACAAGCGGTGTACGACTATTTTTTTGACTACCAGTAATATCCACCCCCATTAAACGCAATGGATCAATGACACGATCCATTGGTCTTTTTGCTATTGAATCATCACCACTCATCACAGACATAAATGGCAGCCCGGCAAGTACACCTGACAATAAACGTGTCGTTGTGCCTGAATTACCCGTGTCAAGCACTTGTGTTGGTTCAACAAAATTACGATAACCTTGCGCATTAATTATTATTTCTTTATTTACTTCATCAATCTGAATATCCACGCCTAACTTTCGGAAAATATTAATCGTACTTAAACAATCTTCACCTAATAAAGGGTCTATAATTTTCATTTTTCCTGTCGATAAACTACCTAAGATAATCGCACGATGTGTGATCGACTTATCGCCAGGCACTTTTATCTCACCTGTTAATCCTTTACTTTTCACCATAACAACTCCTTAATACAGTAACCCAGCGCTCAAAAGACTTTTTCAATGTGCCGTATTCAAATGATTTCAAATAAAACACATCTTCTAAATGACCTTGTCGTTGCTCCATAACAACAAAACTAATACTTTCGGTCTCATTTTTCTTATCTTTACTGAGCAGAGCGTAATAATGTTCAAATGATTTCACTTCTACTTCTGGATAACCTAACTGAATCAGCCAATGATAAAACTTTTCGATTATATTATCTTTATAACCACTTAAAATAAGCGCATACATCATCCCATGTATAACAGCAATACCATGTGGCAATTTGTGCGAAAATTCTAAAGCATGACCTAACGTATGTCCAAAGTTTAAATATTTACGTACGCCACTTTCTAACTCATCACGCTCAACGATATTCAGTTTTGTTTGAATGCCATAAGTAAGCCATGTTTGCATTTTAAGCATATCTTTTAAGTCGTCCGGTTTATTAAATACCTGCATTAATCTTGATAAATCATCATTTACGATATCACTTATCTGATTTACTTTGTAATTCCCATTCAATAATACGTGCTTCACGATTTCAGCAAACCCACTTAAAAGCTCAGCATCATTTAAAGTATTCAAAAAAGAAATATCATATATCACTCTATCAGGTCGTTTAAATGCACCGATTAAATTCTTGCCATGTTTAGAATTTATTCCTGTCTTACCTCCGATTGCAGCATCATGAGCCAAAATCGTAGTCGGTACCTGAATGAACGAGATACCGCGCAATAAACTTGCAGCAACGTATCCTGTGAAATCTCCAGTAGCCCCTCCACCGATAGCAATCAGACAGTCATTACGTTTAATATTCTTTTCAAGTAGTAGTTCTATCATTGTACTAAAATGATGCATCGTCTTTACAGCTTCACCTGAAGGAATCAGCACTTTTTCAATATCATATCTTTTCATGAATGCATCTATTTTTGCTTTGTGAAGACGATACACATAAGTATCAATCAATGCATAACATTTGTGATAATGACTTAGATCATATTCCAGTTCCAATGCATTTTCTGAAACAATAATCTCATAATTTTTCGCCTTTTGGTCCACCTGATAATTTGTTATGAGTTTCATCTAGAACTCCTTAATATAAGTTTTGTGACGTTCAATATTATCCTGTAATTGAGCTAAATCATTGGATTGAAACTCATCTAGTATTTCTTTCGCAATCTCAAAAGCAACAGCATGTTCACAAACAATTGATGCTGCTGGCACAGCACAGCTATCACTGCGTTCTATAGAAGCTTTATATACTTCCTTTGTATTAATATCGACTGAATCAAGCGGTTTGTATAGTGTTGGAATAGGCTTCATTACAGCATTAACGATAATTGGCATGCCATTGGTCATCCCGCCTTCAAATCCTCCAAGCTGATTAGATAAGCGATAATATCCTGACTTATTATAACCAATGGGATCCTGCACTTGACTACCAGGTAAATGCTTCATATCATAGCCTGCACCAAATGACACTGCTTTAAATGCATTAATGCTAATAACAGATTGTGCTACTTTACCATCTAATTTACGGTCATAATGCACATAGCTTCCTAAACCAGCTGGAACGTTCTCTACAATAACCTGTACTTCACCGCCGATAGAATCCCCATTTGATTTTGCCTGATCGATTGTATCTCGCATCTGTTGTGCAACATAGTCATCTATACAACGCACATCATTATTATCATTATTTTCTTTAATCGTATGAATTGGATAATCGTTATTATCTCTAGCACCACCAATTTCAACGACACGTGAAAATATATCAATACCCAGCTGACTCAATAACACTTTGCAGACAGCACCTACTGCAACACGCGCAGCCGTTTCACGTGCACTAGAACGTTCTAGCACATTACGGAGATCACGATGGCGATATTTCATGCCGCCTACTAAATCAGCATGGCCTGGACGTGGTTTCGTAATAACGCGCTTTACAGGTTCTGTATCATCTTTTGGATCTACACCCATCACTTTCAACCAATGTTTATGATCATCATTTGTAATCACTAAAGTAATCGGTGAGCCAAGTGTAACACCATGCCTCACACCAGAAGTTATCTCTACAGTATCTTTTTCAATCTGCATACGTCTACCTCGGCCATAACCACCTTGACGTTTAAATAATTCCTGATTGATCATATCGCTTGTAAGCTGCATATTTGAAGGCATACCTTCTATAATAACAGTTAGTTTAGGACCATGTGATTCTCCCGCTGTTAAAAATCTCAAAATAATCGCTCCTTAATATTTATCATTACTAAATCTTATCAAATATATGCTTGTTTCTCCAATGTATTATATTTAAATCCAAATAAAAAAAGACAGTCATCAAAATGATAACTGTCTATCTTATGAATTAGTACACCCAAGCAGATTATACTAAATAATGTGATTTTTCATTATTTTCATTTAAGAATTTCTAATAATTAAACTGACCCTAAAATATATCTTTATAGTTAAAAACTTTAACGACATACTATATATCTTTAGTAATTATATCTCAAAGACTCTCTGTATTGTTCAGCTTTAGGCTCTTTAATAAATTGAACAGTATTGTTATGGTTATCTCTAACAACTTGTTCAACTTCTTCTAAATCAACATTAAAGAATTCTTTTCTATGATTTACTTTGTTTACTTCTCTATCCCTAAAGCGATTATGTAATATGTTCTCTAGTCTTGGTGCATCTTCAGAAAATATTAAGGCATGAACATCAAATTCAAATGGTACAGATGCATCACCTAATTCTTTTATTCTATCCATAGGTTCTAAACGTCTTGTAACACCAATTTTAAGTACGTTTTCACCAAATGAACCAATATTAGAAATAACATACACATATCCAGCACGAGTATTTAATAAACGATTTTCTACATCTTTTTTATCTTCTTCTAATTGCTCTACTTTACCATTTAATTCATTAATTTTATCTACATACAATTGTTTTTGCACCTCATCACTTGATGAAGCTAAATATTTCATTAATTTACTAATCTCTTGGTTAAATTGTTTTTGCTCTTTAGCAATCTCATTCTTCTTCTTTTCAAGTTCTCTTTCAGCTTTTTGTTCTTCTGCTATTCTAAGTCTTTCTTCTTTTCTAATTTCAGCCTCTTCTTGAAGTTTTATTTGTAATCTATGAAATAGCTCTAATTTTTTTAATTTAATCTGTAAAAAGCTATCTTCTAAATGAACACCATCAGTTTCAAATAGTTTATTTAATTGTTCAAAGTTTTTAATAATCCTATTATAAGTAGTATCAAAATTATTTGAAGTCAATTTATTAAATAAAAACTCACATTCTACATTAAACAATGTAATAATTTGTTTAAGTTGGTTTTTAGCATATTTCTTATTATCAATATCAGCATTATTAATTATTTCATTAACATTAGATGTTCTTTTTTCTTGCATATTCAATTCATTAATTTCATTTTTAATATCATAAGATGACATATCATCAAACATACTAATTGGATATAGGAGATTAAAATTATAATCTTCAAGTTTCGGTTTAATTTGCTCGTTGATTTCATTAAGAATATGTTTTTTGTTCTCAATATCTTTATCTAGATTGATTAAAGTATTTTTATTTCTATGTATTTTATCTTCTAATGTTTCGTTATCCGTATGTAATAATTTGTTTTGTTGTTGTCTATTGTAAATACTATGTTTGACATCATATAGATCAGGTATGTATTCAACATCTTTCTTTGATACACCTATAAACTTAACAAGCAGTATGATAACTAATATTAAAGTAAGTAAAGCAAACATAGGCTCTATGAACGTCAATAAGCTAGAAATTACTAAAGTTATACTAATGAAAGTATACAAACTACTCTTTTTAGGCTCTGTAATGGTCTTATTATTGATATTAGTTTTAATTTCAGTATTTTTATCTTGATTTTCATCAATTTTTTCTTTATTCCATTGACCAGTTTCAACTAACCATTCATATACAATTCTATTTTTATCATCTTCAGGTAACCTTTTAAATTTTTTCTTATCTTCATTATCTAATGTTTTTAAGTAGTCAGGTTGTTTATAAGATATTTTAAATATTTCTTTCATACTAAATTTCTTCAAAAAAATTTCTCCTTTTTCAATACAGATTAATTACTTTTATAAAAATTTACTCTTTTTTATCAAAAATTTTAAAAAAGTAGCTATAAGCTTCAGAAAAGCCTATAGCCAAAAGGTTTATTAAATTAAATATTAATTAGTACACCCAAGCAGATGTAACTTTAGATTATATTTTTCTCTGTATTTCTCAGAAAAATAAAAAGCCATTATATCAGTGTTTTCTCACTCTTTCCATTTCTTCATTTCCCACTCCTTTTCTCAAAAAAATATTTTTCTGCCCTTTTTCTGCCCTTTTTATTATCATAAATTAGTTTATAACGATTCATATACCTCAAGACCCAAAAATATGGCCATTTTCATTAAGGCCGAATTCTTTATATCATAATACTTAGTTTTTCCAATATGTAAATCCATATATAATGAAATATCTGATTCAGTATATTTTTTCAAAAATTTATTTTCGATAATAAACCTTTCTTCTTCATCTAATATATTAAAGGATTCAGATATGTCTTTTTTTAAGTTCTCTCTTTCTTTTAATAATTGCTCACGTTTTATATTTTTATCTACAACTTTTTCTAATTTATTTAACCCATAGTTTTGTGTGACGATTTTCTCGGAATAACTACTTGTAACTCTCATTTCATTCGTAAACAAGCACAATTCATCTAATTTTCTATATCTTTTCAGGCATTTAATCATGTTTTTTCTCGTCATCTTAACGTTTAATAGTAAATCATCATTAAATTCTTTCATATATATACACCTTTTATTATATTATATTTGAAAAATCCCTGATCACGTGTTTTTAACATGTAACCAGGGATTTAAGATTGTTGCTGAACAAAAGTTGATAGAAATTTTTATTTCACAAAACATTAGCGTAGGAAGGAGGCCTCCGCCTATATTCAATTATAATATATTTACATAAAAGCATTCAATAACACTGAAAAAACGATGTATTTTTATAAAATCTTCATTTTATAATCATTAATTTAAATCTATATATTTTACCCCCTTTAAGCAAAAATTTTAACTTTTTCACACAGGATCCTCCCGTCGCCGATGTCCATGGGCTTCGTCTCAATACTTAGGGAAGGGGGCTATAACTTTACGACATTAATATTTCTTTTTCGATAATTTTCTTCACGTATTTTTTTCTTCGTCGTTTTAATCCTCTTTTCATCTTCACCATGAACACGATTGTGACATTCATGACATAAACTAATTAAGTTATCTATGTCTAATGCCTTATGAATATCATGTTCGATATATACAATATGATGTACAACGTCAGCAGGTGTCATTTCATCGTATTTTTCAAAGCAATGTTGACATAAATGATCATCACGTTCTAATGCAACAAGTCTAATCTTTTTCCATGCTTTTTTCTTATAGAACCAATCAAATTTCTGTTTCTTTCTGATGTTACTCATATAAATCACTCCTCAAAAAAGAGGTCACAGCAACTAAGCTATGACCTCTTCATTAATTTGCTACTTTTGCAATTCTAAAAGCCATCGGAACAAAGTTAATATCATAAATGTAGCTTAATACAAATGTACAAATGCCTAAACTTGTTTTCTTGTAAAACTCAAATTGATTAAATGTATAGTTAGCATGTAAACATTTAAAGTTTCCTACAACCGGTTCTTTAATATACGAGTTTACAATGATATTACTAATTCCAAAGTAAGCTTTTAAGTCGATAGAACCTAATCCAATAGAAGCAAGTTCTTTCATTAACTTAATGTAATCATCATTGTTAATAGCTAGTGTAGATAATGGTCTTACTGATCTGTGCAAATCTTTAACTGCGTTTGTGATGGCTTCCAGAACTGTTGTTCCCATTACTTGTTTAATTGGATCCTTAGTTCGGTATAAGTTCATATATGAATTATCTCTATCATCCGATGATGTTTGAACTTCACCTGTTATTAATCGCATTTCTTTATCAATCATAGCATTCATTAAATTAGTATTAATGGCTTCATCTAAGTAACCAACATCATTACAATAAACTATAGTGTCAGATACTTCAGCAAGTACACGTTCACCGTGATACTTAAAATCAATCTCATACGCTTTTAGTTCAACCTCTGTTAGCCCCTCATATTCAGCTACATCTTTAGATACATAATCTAATAATACAGTGCTTCTAATGTCATCTAAGTCAGTTACCTGCATCACACCACGTAATGACTGTGGTGCATCCTGAGTAAGTAACAAAGGTTTAGTGAATGAAGGTTTAATAAGTGAACTATCATGAGATGTAAGTGTAACCTCACTTTTATTAGCCTGAACCATTCTGTTAGCTGTCCTACCGATTCCATTGTTATTTGCGTATTGTTCTTGCATAGATATAGTACGAACTTGTTGATAGTCCTCAAAGTCTTTACTAGATAGCTTACCACTGATATATAGGTCATATTCATTAATTGTATTACTCATTGTGTTATCTCCTTTAGTTATGTTTAGTATTGGTTTTCCCTTATTCACTAACTTATTCTGTCTAGCTATACTATTACTTTTAATAATGTTTGGTTTATCTGAAAGCTTAGTGAATGAAGTCTTATATGGTTGTCGCTTATTTGCTTTCATAATTTCGTTAGCGTTGTTGATGATAAGTTCCCTATTATTTTTTATATAGTTCATATTTGCTATTGCTTCAGACATTAATGATTCTTGTTTACCACTGGACATTGTTTTTACCTTTAACTCTATGAATATTCAATTCACTATACTTCTTTAACAATATCTTACTTATAGTCAATTATATGACCTCCATTGATGATTATAGTTAGTATCTCACCACATGATGTATTATTGCGAATCTTGTTTAATTCAGTCTATATCCCTATCGTGATCTAATAATTATCTCATAGTGTATGGTTATCTAAGCCACACAAAACGTAAAATAGCATATCCTAAAAGCCCCATTATCCTGGGTATTTTATTTGTATTACTTAATATAACATCATGTGGTAATTACTAACTTTATTAAATATATGTAGTTATCGACAATTCTACATATATAGTTCTTGTTATTCTTAATCAATGTTTACGAAAAGCGGAATAACTGTCATATAATAGTCTAATAAATAAGTTCTAAATTTCCGCTTCCAACTCAACTTTAATAGCATTTTGTAGTTCAATTCGTCTTTTCCTTCTAGCTTTAGACATGCTGTTAATTCTTTTGTTCTTATTACTTTTAAGTAATTCTAGTATATTACTATCTATTTCCGCATATATATTTAGTTTTGTTTCTTTATCTAATTGTTTTAATCTCTTTTTCTTTTCAATTTTCAATTTATTTTTTTCACGGTACTTTCTTTGATATTCTCTTCTTTCAACCTTGTTCAATATATACACCTCATATTTTGCATTTTAGGATATGTACAAAGAAGAATTAATTTTTTGATAGTTTTATCCTAGAATTTAAAATTACAGCGATAGAATTATGGATTTAGCTAATATTAACTATGCAATATATTTAAAAGGGTGGAAGTGTCCTATAGTCATCACCAATTACTTTTAATACTGTGGTAGTAGTTCTATCAAATAATCTTGACTTTATTCTTTGCATGTTTTTATTTCGGCTAAAATCATCA
The DNA here is from genome assembly GCF_024205965.1 of Macrococcus epidermidis. NCBI lineage: Bacteria > Bacillati > Bacillota > Bacilli > Caryophanales > Staphylococcaceae > Macrococcus > Macrococcus epidermidis. Next base: position 1,451,015 of record NZ_CP073819.1, read on the forward strand.
TTGCTTAGATTGCTAGTATATATATTCGCCCTTCCCTGACGTACCTCTATAATGTTTTCAAGCGTGTTAATTTCATATGGTGTACCTGATGTAACCATTATGTCATCTAATATAAAAACATCACATCGCTCAATAGTTTTAAAAATTTCTGTTTGTGTCATATCATTTCCTTTATCCATTGTTTCTCTGATATTCCTCATTAGAGTTGGAAAAGATGTAAAGTAAACACTGAACCCCCGTTTAACCAAATCCTTACCACATGCAATTGATAAATGTGTTTTGCCTGTCCCCATCGATCCAATCACTGTTAATGTCTTTGGATTTTCTTTCTCTAAAGAGTTTGCATAATATTTAAAGCCATGATACATATTTCTGATGTTATTAGTTAAATCTTTTTCAAATAATTCAAATGTTGATTTCTTTAGATTTTCAGGTATATTACTAATTCTCCAGTAATAATGTATCTTTTTTGATGTCTTACTTCTTACATTAGCTTTTATCTGACAATCACATAATTGTTCAATATGATCATCATATTCAGCAATGTCACATAATCTTCCACATTTATCGCATTCAACATCATATCTCACTGATAACAATTTATTTTTCACTTTACCTTTTTCATAAAGATAATTATGAATTGCAACTGGATCACTGATTTCAAATGACTTCGCAATAATCTCTTTCATGTCAATCCTCCTCCCTGCTTAAAGATAATATCTTTCATACGCCTTATATTCTTCTGCAGTAAAAGAAGCAATACCGCTTTTCTCCTTTTTTAGTTCTAAAGCCTGAAAAGATAGGTCTTGTCTATCACCGAATATATTAGTTACACCATTTCTTTCATTACTAAAATTGTTTACCTGCTTAGGATGATTTCTCTTATTTTCATATTGCTCTACCGCTTCTAGAGTTCGTAACTGTTGTTTACGCCATTCTTTTGTAAGATAATCAATAAATTTATAATCTCTATTACCTGCAATAGCAGACTTCTCAATGGCATATAACATTATTTCTTTTCCGAACATATCAAAGTCATCAGACAATTTATTTATAACGGTTAGTGGTGGTGTGGCCTGTATATCTCTTTGATAAAGATTTATAACTTCTGCAAAGTCATTATTCTGATTAGGCTCTACTACAACATTATTACTCATTATTAATTCATTATTTACATTATTGTTTGTGTGCTTTTGATATGCGTCTGTTTCTCTTTTGATATGCATTTCTGTCGTTTCTGTGTCGCTATCGTGTTTCATTTGCGTTTCTTCTGTGTCGTTTCTATGTCGCTTTTTAATTTCTTGATTTTGATATTTGTCATAATTCACAACGGTTATAACCGTTTTTTTAGTGTCGCTTTTTATTAATATCATTCCGTCATGTTGCAACATATCTAGATACTTTTTTACTTTATTATTCGACCATTTCCATCTGTCGCATAATTTGCGTATACTGGTTACTTTTTGACCTCTTTTTACAGTTATTAACTCATTTCCTAATGTAATTTTTTTATCTGTATGATTAACCATTAGTAATATATCTATCCAGGCTTCAAATTTAGAAAAAGTTCTATCTTCTTCATAAATCCAATGATTTTCTATGCTTCTATACAAACTTATCCACCCTGTCATATTACCTACCTCCTTTCTTAAGAAGAACTATATTAATTCTTTACTTCGCTTTTCTATTAACAATAAGTTTGTTATAATTTAATAAAGGTTTTTTCCTTAAAACCCTATGTTCACTGATATTACTTCGCTTTCGTCGGTTGTAGTGATATCAGGTTTTTTTGTATCTTCGTTCTCCTTTAATTCATTGAATATCTTTAAAAACTCACTATGTATTTCATCCATTGTATTAAGATATAATTCTAGTAAATCTCTATGCTGATTTATAAATACATATTGTTTTCTATAACTTAAAAAATGAACTTCAAGTTCTGATTGTTTTGATATACTTGGCTTAGAAAAATTATTATCTTTAAACCATGTTAAATTTACTTCTAACATTTCAAATTTGTCTTTTAATATATCTAATTTCGTAACAGCATTATCCAATTTCCATAAAATATTTCCCATATTAAATCTCCTTATAAGTAATTTGTGTACTTTATTTTCAAAAAATTTTTATTAATTTTGCAACGAGTTAATAGTTTGTTCCAACATAGCTATATCATTTTTCAGCCTCTTGATGTAAAGAAGTAATAAATCATTACTTTGCTCATTACCAAGTCTCATTTCATAAAACGATCTTCCAAATTCAAAAAAATCTTCATGTGTTTCTGGTGCTTTTCCTTCAAAATAATCTTCAGTGTAATAAGTATTTGTTATTTCCAATCCAGTTAATTTTTCTACCGTAACACTTAATGATGATTTAACATCTTGTAATTCAACTAATATTGACATATTTTATCCTCCGATTTTTATAAGTATTTTTTGTGCATAGAATATAAATATTTATCGAATTCATCTAAGTTAATAAGTTTTAATGAAGATGATAATTCTACATAAACACCTGGAAACTGTTGTTCATCTAAATTTTCTAGCCATCTATAAACCGTTGATTTACTTACATCATAGATATGTGAAATAGTAGAAATTTTAGCGAACCTTTTATTTTTCATATATATTTCCTTTGGAGACATATATGAATTTTCAATATTAGGTTTTTCCATGCTTATTAAATTAGTCATTTATAGAACCCCCTTTTTTATGTCATTGCAAATCACTTCATAACTTAAGATCCCTAAAGATAAGAAATAACTTAATGATAAAAATCCCAAACTGGTACTTGTAAATGTATTGCTCACACAAAAAATAACAATTAAATAAATAGATGATTTTAATATTCTCCACATAAAATCTCCCTCCCACATATTATTTTTGTACGGTTTTCTGTACAACTTCTTTAAAAAAATAATCATTAATTTTTGAGCTTTTAATTTTTAATAGTTTACACATCAATTTGATTTCATTTTGTTTAAAAAGTGTATTATTTGAAAGTTTTTCATTCAATGTGGTTCTACCTATAGACATTTCCTTAGCCAATTTAGTTTTAGTATAGTTCATTTCATTCATTCTCTCGATTAATAGAGAATAATCAAATTTTACATCCGACATATAAAACCTCCTAGTTCAGTTTTCTGTACAAAACTATCTTATTCTATATAATTAAGTATGTCAACAAAAAATGCACAGAAAACCGTACAAATTTTATTGAAGTTTATTATATATAGTGGTATATTCCTTTTTAGAGGAGGGATAAAATGACTTCATTCAGTAGTAGACTTAAATTAGTTCTAAAAGAAAAAAACATATCCCAATCAGAATTATCAAAGAGTACAGGTATTGGAAGAAACTCAATAAGTGACTATATCAATGGAAAGTACGAACCCAAAAACGATAAGTTAAATCTTATTGCAAAAGCTTTAAATGTTAATGAAAAATGGCTTGCTGGTTTTGATGTAGAAAAAGAAAGAATTAATGAAGATCTAATATACATGAATGTTGGAAAGCAAATATATGATGAAATTATTAAATCTGATGTTTTAAATGATTATGATATAAAGGCTCTAAATTATTTTAAAGATACTTATGAATTCGAATCGATATTAATCTATTCTATAAAAAAAATATTATCTGTACCCTTTTTAGAAGAAACTTTCAGATCTCCCCAGGATATAATAGACAAATTACCAACACATAAATCAGTTATCTATTTTTATTTTTTGCAAACTTTTAAAGATTACTATAAAGATATGGTAAAAACAAATGAAAATTTAATCTTAAACACTTTAGATTCATTGTATTATCTAAAGCCTGATGAAGAAATAGATAGATACCCTGAGTCAATGAAAATAGAATTCGATGAAAGAAATATATATGTTCTAGATATATTAGAAAATAATTTATCACAACAACTTATTAATGACATAGATAATATACTTGATAATGCTATGAAAAAAATTAAAGATTTGCAAAATAAATATCCTATGTCAGATAGTAAAAAAATTGCTTATCTCTATAATCTAGCCATAGAAGATATAGATGAATTTGAACAATCAATTAAAGAAATTGAAATACACCCTCAAAATTTCGCTTCTAAAAAAGAATATATAGAATATCTTGAAAATATTATTAATGAGTACTATCAAAACATAAGTAAGAATTAATATTTAAATAGTTATGAGGTGATTATATGTGGTGTGAAGCATTCATAGACAAAGAAGGTAATACTAAGTATCGCTTCTATGAAAAATATAAAGATCCACTATCTGAGAAATGGCGTCGTGTTTCCGTTGTTATGAATAAAAATACTAAACCATCTCAAAAAGAGGCATTGAAGCGGTTAGAGTTAAAAATAAATGAAAAAAGAAATTCAATAGAAAATACTGATTTACAATCTCTAACCTTTCATAAAGCATGTGATGAATGGTTAAAAGTATATTCAAATACTGCTGGTGTTAAAAGTAGTACAGTAAAGGAAAAAAGAAGTATAGTAAATGCTATAAAGTTAATTGTTCCTGAACATGATTTAATAAAAAACTATAAATATCAACATGTACAAGATATGTTTATTAAATGGCATGAAAATAATTTAAGTAATTCAACTATGATAAGTTATAAATCTGTTATTAATCGTGTGTTTAAACATGCTTCTGTTGTATATGGTTTAGATAACTTAGCTTTTTTACAAGATGTAAAGGTACCTACAAAAGTAAAAACAATACAGGATATTGAAAGTAAACGTAATAATTATTTAGAGATTGAAGAGTTAAAAATACTTTTAAAAGCCATGCATGATTTAAATTCTCAAAATAATCATCCAAGCAAAAATAGAAATAATATGCTTATTCCCCTTATCGTAGAGTTCCAGGCATTAAATGGTTTGCGTATAGCTGAATTACTAGCAATAAAAAATGAGAATATAGATTTTGAGAATGAAAAATTATTAATAAATGGTTCTATTCTGTGGGAAAAGAATAAAGCGGAAAATACTTATGGTATTAAAGACACCACTAAAAATGATGGAAGTTATAGAAAAATAGGATTAAATAAAAGAAGCATTGATATTTTAAATAAAGTCATGCTTGAAAATAAAAAATCAATTCAGTGGGAAGAAAATTATAATGATCGTGGTTTTGTTTTCACCAATACTTTAGGGAATCCAATTCATACTAGCAAAATTAACGAAAAATTAGCCTCTACAGTACAATTTATTCGAAGTAATGATAAATACCCCGAAAAAATAAACAAGCGCATAACGACCCATACACTTCGCCATACGCATATATCTACTTTATCACAATTAGGGGTATCTCTAAAAGCTATAATGGATCGTGTAGGACATACAGATCATAAAACTACATTGCAGGTATATTCACACGTTACTGAAAAAATGGATAAAGATTTAATTAATAAGTTAGACACAATAATTCTTACCTCATGACCTCGTGAAATACGAGGTCACTATTATTTATATAGGTCATAATAACACTAAATTATATGGCCGAAATCTTGTCTCTATTATTTTTAAATATGTAATAACCTCAAATTTGAGGCTATTGCCTTATATTGTTAATACGTCTGAAATATTGGGCTATATTTATATATAAATAAAACTGTAAGTGGTTTGTGACTATAAAGGCGACAATAATGGGGACATGTTATAAATATTTTTTTATCTGAAAATCTTAAAAATACCACATTTCCATTTTGACAATGTGGTTTAGAGAGTTTGAATTATTATTTTAAGGTATGTTCTCTTTTTAGCAGAACATACACCTACTTAATTTACAATAATAATCAAAACGCAAATTTACGTTGTGATAGTCGTAATAACATAACGTATTAACTATATAATATTATTTATATATACTAACTATGCATTTTAAAAATTTATTAATTATTGAATAGGTTTATCTATACATTTATCACAATGTTACTTAGAGATTTAATTAACGTTTGTATATATTACTATATATATTTTAAAGGGGGTCGTGTTTTACGACCCCCATTTTTAAATATATAAAAATCTAAGAAACCCTCTAAATAAAATAGTATAAAAAATATGAGGTCGTGTTTTACGACTCCATTTTCAAATGTATAAAAAGCCTAAGAAGTTTTCTAAATATTAAAATGAAATAAATATAGGATAAAAACATATACTGAACTTTATGGAAACATAAAGAAGCCGTGGATAAAAAGCCACGGCGATAACAACTTTGGATCTTGGAACAGTCGCCGTCTCAGATTTAATGGGGTTAGGTAAACTCACTAACCCACTTGGTCACTATACAGGTAAATCAGCATTAATTAAAATCGAAGGGATGGAAGACTCTATTAATAATATGAACTTAGGATCAACTATCTCGTTCGACAGACCTTTATCAACGCCAAAAACTACTGAGCCGTTTAAATTATCAGGTATTAATTTGCCCCTCTTTACGTAATGTATAGAGTGAATCGGGTGAATTCAAAGGAAGACTAAGTCATTCGATATGACACTTTAAACTTAGCTGTAGAACTCATTTTTAAGTAGTCAAAAAGTGTATCGCATAATCAATAAGTATGAGTACAACAATCTGACTACAATCGCCCGATATGCTATATAAAAAATATAACACACATTTATTAAAAACAATAAAAAATACATATATTTATTAATACAAAAATATATAGCATTTTACCTATTTACTTGGTAGAAGATTTTGGCGGAAAATAAACCTATAACAAAACATTCTAACAGAGAAACTAGATCATTAAATAATACAAATCCTATATGACCGAAGCACCAGGCTCTAAATAGTTAAAATATTATCAAATTAATAGCAGTTAAGAGAGAATTATATAAATATAAAATAATAATTTAAAAAGATTGTGATTAAAATGACGGAGCCTAAGAACATTGACACTACTATTGATGGAAGTTATAGAAAATAAGAAATCTAAGCAGTGGGAATATAATAATAACAATCGTGGTTTAATAATTTGCCAATACCTTAAGTAAGCCATTATATACTAGCAAAATAAACTAAGAATTAGCCAATACAGTGCAATTTATAAAAAATAATGATAAATACCCTGAAAAAATAAATGAGCGCATAACGACCCATACACTTCGCCATACGCATATATCTACTTTATCACAATTAGGGGGGTCTCTAAAAGCTATAATGAATCGTGTTGGGCATACAGATCATAAAACAACATTACAAGTGTACTCACATGTTACTGAAAAATGGATAAAGATATAATTGAAAAACTAAATTCAATATCACTTACTTCATGACCTAGCTTATTGCGGTTCTTTTTTTATATTTATGTTGTGCATAATTTAACGAGTCCATATATAGGCTTGATAACTATATTTAATTACGCTCAAAATTGAGCGCATTGATTAATGTATCCACACTTGGACGTATTTAAAGTTATTCAGAAAACGGAAATGTCGGTTCTCTAAAATACGAATGCATTTACTTAGCTCAAAATTTAGTTAAATAGTATTAACCTCATATTTGAGGATAATCAAAAATTTTCAATACAACACAAATATGTGGTATATAAATATTTAAGAATGGAAAAGTTATTAACTGCGAGTTACTTCATAACTCATGCTATAGTAGGCAATTTTTATATTAAACGGATTATATTATTTAAATATGCTCAAAATTAAACAAATTTACTGATTTTTAATTTGCATACATAAATATTATTAAATCTATACCTGGATGCATTTAAATTTAAAAATATAATAGTTATCTAAATAATAATGTATACACAAAGATCAAAATTTAGCACCGAAGTAATATGGCAGGAGTGCAGTAGCAAAAGATTTAAAAAAGTAACCAACGGAATACTTCATTTGTTATCAAAGAGTTAATAAATAATACTTCATCTAGTAAAAATTTATATATATATTAATAAATTAGGTAATACTATGATTGAAGCTACATGAAATTTCTTTCTTTATTAAAATTACTAATTCATTATTAATTGTGGAACAAATTGATCATCAAAATCTTCATTTGAAATTAGTATTATATCTTTGAATGGATAACCTTTATATTGATTCATTTTTTCTAATAATGCTTGATGATTTCTATAAGTGTACCTAAACCTAGCTTGTCTATTTGATCTTTCTGAAATTTTATTAACTTTTTCATCATATTTTTCTTTAGAATAAACAAGAACAAATTTCATTGGATAATTATGTATGTCTGATCTTCTATTAAAAACATTACATTCGATAAAAATATTTATCAAGTTCTCTATTCCTTCAATCATTTTCAATCTGATATCCTCAAAAAAATCCTTATTAAGAGCATCCATATTTCTAAATTCAATAAAATGATAGGTATTAGATGTGCAATAAATTGAATCAGGTGTTTTTGTTGCATTACAATTCTTTCTTTGACAATAGTCAAAATGTAATTTATCAAAGTTATATGCATTTTCAAGTGATTTTACTAGATAGACTCCATTACTATCATCATAAGAAATATTTTTAAACGATTCAATATGCTTGTTATTTAAATTTTTTATATCTTTTAAGTCAATTATATTATCGTTATTCATCACTTATCCTCGTCAGAAAAATATTTATTAATCTCTAAAGTATCTAACAAATCAAATGCACCATTTAATTCTTCATATAATAATTGAATTTTATTTTCTAAACTCACCGAATTTGAATATTGATTTATATCTTCAAGCATATAAAAATTTGTTTTATCATCATTTTTAGATAGTATTTGAAAAGCTTCAATTATGTGAGTACTATGAGTATTTATATACATCTTCACACCTAATTTTTTATGCAAATAATAAAGTATTTCAGCATATTTAACCTGCCATACCGGATGTAAATTAGTTTCTGGCTCATCAAATATAAGTAATAATTCATCATTTATCCAACCATTTTCAATTAAAATTTGTAAAATTGAAAAAGATTTAATTCCACTTGCCACATTTCGAGTTTCAATTTGATAACTTCCTTTTTCAAAATAATATGCTTTAGAAAGTGAATTTTTTCTTTTTTTCATATTACCTTTCACAATATTATTTATTTCTTTAAGAATATTATTGTTGTTACCAATCTCTTTAAAAGTAAGCTCTCTATCATTCTTGTGCATTAACATGTTATTTAGAGAATCATTAAAAATGTTATTATCCATAAAATCATTAAAGAGTAAAAATGCATTGCTTGAAACATTATCTAATATCTGAGGATTATCTATATAAGCTATATTTTTAATCAAACTATTATTCACGATATTCTTTTCATAGTTTATTTTCCCATGATCATTAAACTCTAAGTTAAAAACCACTGAATTATTTTCAGAAATCTTAATTTGAGCGTCTTTAGTATTGTGAAAACTTACAATTTGTTTTCCGAATGTTTGTTCGAAAAATTCTAAAATTAATGATGATTTGTGATCATTAATATTTGTAATAAAAAATTTATCAATATCATCAAAATATTCTTTAATTTTAGTTTTATTCTCATAAGTAATATATTTATTCAGTTCATTATATAAACCATTTAATGCTTTTAAATATATTTCTAAATTCTCTTTAAAGCTTTTTTTATTTAACCTTCTAAAAGTTCTAAAGTTAAATATTCCACCATCTTCAAAATCAATTAATTCACGTAGTTCAATTGGTAATTCATTAATATTGATATTGTTATCAATTAATGTATTTTCAAGCAAATCAATTATTCTATTTGTAATTTGTTGTATATTATTTATTCTATACATTTGAAATTTATCTTTATATTTATTCATGCTAATAAACGTAGTACCTAACACTTTAGAAATTGTACTTTTTCCACTATCATTTTTCGCACCAACGACAGTTATTCCATCTATGTTTATGTCAGCATTTCTAATTTTACCAATATTATTTATTTTTAAGTTAATCATGATTGCTCCTTAATAAATAGGAATTATCTAAATATATTTTATATAATAAATATGCCCTTTTTTTGCCCTTTTTTTAATCAAAAACTTTAAAAAAGTAGCTATAAGCTTTCAAAAAGCCTACAGCTATAAGTTTTTTAAAACAAAATATCAATTAGTACACCCAAGTAGATGTAACTAAGTTGTAATCTATAATTTCTTCTTGTTTGAACCATAATGCGATTTCTTTTTCCGCTGATGCTACTGAATCAGAACCGTGGATAATATTTTTACCAACTGTCATACCATAGTCACCACGAATTGTTCCTGGTGCACTTTCAGCAGGATTAGTTTTACCAACTAATGTACGTCCAATTTCCACTACATTCTCCCCTTCTAAAACCATTGCAAAAACTGGTCCAGAAGTAATGAAATCAACTAATTCTCCGAAGAAAGGTTTTTCACTATGTTCACCATAATGTGTCTTTGCTAAATCTTCAGACACTGTCATTAATTTAGCACCTACAATTTTAATCCCTTTGTTTTCGATGCGTTTTACGATTTCTCCAACAAGTCCTCGTCCTACGCCATCAGGTTTAATCATTAAGAAAGTTTTTTCCATTATTTATCCCTACCTCATTGTTTTTTGTGTAGCCTAGAATATTTTATCATTGTAAGCGATTTCTTTCAATTCCTAATATACACGGTAAAGCATTTTTTCATGTATTTCCAGAAGATGCTTTTTTTCTTCGCTATCTGGTAATTGATTTAAATGATATTTTGCTTTCTCCGCATACTGTTTACTTAAGCGTTTCGTAGCTTCAATGCCATAAGTTCTTACATTGTTGATAATGAATTCAAATATCGCTTCGTTTTGTTTATTTTCCAGATTGATGATAATTTGTTCTAACTTTAATCTTTCAGGATTATCTTTATTATTTATAGCTGCCATTAATGGATATGTGATATGCCCGTTACGAATATCGCTAGCAACTGGCTTACCTAATGTTATTTCATCACTTGTATAATCCAACATATCATCTATAATCTGATAGCTCATGCCGATATAATGCCCAAATTTGCGAATATGAAATAATGATGATCGTTCAACATAAGTACTTATCGCACCAAGTACACAACTGGCTTCAATTAATATCGCAGTTTTACGATTAATACGACGTAAATATTGTGTAAATGATATTGGATATTGGAATCGATCTGCCATCTGATCAAACTCTCCGAAACATACTTCCAGAATGGTCTGACTAAATACTTTATGAAAATCTGTTTGATTAATATCACTAATATTTGTTAATGCTTTAGCCAGTAAAAAGTGACCTGTTCGAAGTGCAATATCTTTATCAAATGCAGTATGCACACTCATTACGCCACGACGTTTATCACTATTGTCAATATAGTCATCATGAACTAAACTTGCCATATGAATTAATTCTAAGCTTACAGCAGTATTTAATAGATTTTCATAATATTTATCATCACCCATCAGACCCGTTAGTAAGACAAACATCGGTCTGACGCGTTTGCCACCTGATTGCAATGTATGCATACTTGCCTGTTGTATCACATTTGAGTTGCTATGGATAACTCGATTTAAATGCGCTTCAACTCTAGTGATATGTGGTTTTAAATATGACTTATAACTCATTGCAACCATCCATTTCTTTTATTATTTCTTAGGTTTGTAAGCTTTATGCATCGCACTTACGCCACCAGTAAATCCTTTAAATTTAATATGGGTAAAACCCACACCTGCCATTAATTTTGCTAATGTATATTTATCAGGGAAATCAAAAGCTGATTGTTGTAACCAGCTATATTCTTTCATTGATTTTGCAAATACTTTTCCGAACAATGGCATAACATATTTGAAATACAATGTATATCCTTCTTTAAAAACAGGCATGGTTGGATGACTTGTTTCTAAAATCACAATCATGCCACCTGGTTTTAAGACACGATAAATTTCTGCCAATCCTTTTTCAAAGTCCGGTAAGTTTCTTAAACCAAATCCAATGGTTACATAATCAAATTGATTATCTTCAAAAGGCATATCCATCGCATTACCATGAATTAGTTCTATATTGTCATAACCCTTTACTTTCTTCTTCGCTACTTCGAGCATATTCTCACTAAAATCAAGGCCGGTTACGTGACCGCCTGGTCCAACCGCATTAGCCATCTGTATCGTCCAGTCACCTGTACCGCAACAAACATCTAAAGCTATTGAACCTTTTTTTACTTTCATTTGCTTCATCGTATATTTACGCCATGCTTTATGTTGATTGAAACTAATAATGTCATTTAATTTATCATATTTTGTTGAAACGTTTTGAAAGACGTTATGTACCATTTCAGTTTTTTCTTCGCTTGTCATTGGTTTTGACATTTAAGCCACCACTTTCATCTATGTATAGTTAAGCCATAAAAGGCATTACAAAAATATTATCGATTTTTTCTTTCACTGCAGGATCATTTGACTGCGAATATTGTTGCTTAAGTTCATTTTGTCTTGCAACACATTCAGTAAGTACCTGATATTGCGTTTGTTGGAAAGGTGATGCTAAATAACGATAGAATAATGCACTTAATAAATCGGTTGAGAGCACATATCGATCTTTATTGCTATCATCCACCATATCCTGCATGCGCATACTTGTGTCAATCGCAAGTATCGCACATTTCGTCTGATCATCAAGATCTAACAATTTCGTTTGTGCTAATATATCCTGGTTGACTTGTATCATTTCGAAAAAGGGATATCGCTTCTTTAATTGGTCAATATCGTTTAGGAATCTTTCATAAAAGCTCATCGTCTTTACCTCTATCGTTTATTCTTTTTCTATTATAACTTAATATTAGAAAATTTAAACAAGATTAAACCGATTAGGACAAAAATAAAAAGCCCTATTCGGGCTTTTTATAACACAATTATTTAACTGCGTCTTTTAATGCTTTACCAGCTTTAAATGCTGGGACTTTACTAGCTGGAATATCGATTTCTTTACCTGTTTGTGGGTTACGACCCTTACGAGCAGCACGTTCACGAACTTCAAAGTTACCAAAACCGATTAATTGTACTTTCTCACCATTTGATAATGATTTTTGAATTGATTCAAAAACAGCATCAACAGCTAAACCTGCTTCTTTTTTAGTTAAGTTAGCACTTTCTGAAACCGCATTGATTAAGTCTGTTTTATTCACGTCAATTCACCTCCCCAAAGGTTATGTAAATGATACGAAAGTATCATTCTGTAATGACTTTAACATAATAAACGTTGTCACTGCAACGATTAATACAAAAAAATGAATAAATTTTTCATTTTAATGCTGTACTGTTCTGAAAATTGGTTCATTTTTCTCATTTATTGTATATGGAACAGAATATGCTGGTAATACTGGAGAATCTTTGTAAAGAATGTATCTGATATCTGTACCTTTCTTTAACTTAAGATGATTTTCATTAATCTTTTTACCAAGATCAATCGTATAATCGATTTTAAATTCATTACCACCATTAATATATATCGGTAGACTTTCATCACTATATGGACTTTTTACTGTCGGATACTTTTTTAGTCCATATTTTTTATAGTCTATCTTATAAAGGTTTGGTCCAATTTTTTTGCCTAAAGCGAGCATATCTGATTTTGTCTCAAGTCGTATCCTTAAATTTTTCAAAGCTTCAGAAGTTCTTAAGTCGATTAATTTAACAGTAGGATTTTTTTCTACATCCATTAAAACGTATTGATAGTAGCCTCCCATTTCAAAAGAACTTCCTGGTAACTGAGATAAATATTTTGGTTTTAATTTTTCAAAGTCTACAGGATGTTTTAAGTAAATTTCGTAGGACATATCTCGTTCTTTAATTGGTAATAAACCTCCACTATCTTTTTGATAGCTATCGACAGCACTTTGTACCATTTTTAACTGATCTTCAGGCGCTACTTGATTTTGAGCAAGTTCTTCTTTCGGATACATACAACCTGATAAGATAAATGATACTACAAGCAATAATCCAATAATTCTTTTACCCATGGCTCGACCCACCTAACACGACAAACATGAGTAATGCACTTATAATGAGCGCAATATAAGCTAAGCCGGTAACAATTACATTTAAAATTTTATTTTTTACTTTAAAACGCGCTACGTAAATTAACATCATAGCAAGTAACATAAGGCCTAATGAATAAAAAGAAACCCACATTAGGTCCATTTTAGATATATTGAACATAATTTCCCTCTATTCATTCTTTTTTTCTCGGCTCATGAGTTCCATGACACCAGTATTAACATCTAATCCTTCAAATAATAATTTATAGAGCGCAGAAGTTATCGGCATTTCAACATTAAAGGCTTTAGACATTTCGTAAGCTGCATCCGTACTTCTAACACCTTCAACAACCATCCCCATCTGAGCTAATGCCTCATCTAACGTTGCTCCTTTACCAAGCATGTTCCCACACTTCCAGTTACGTGAATGTACTGATGTACACGTTACAATTAAATCTCCAATTCCGGCTAAACCTAAAAATGTCATTGGATCTGCACCCATCTTAGTACCAAGTCTCGTAATTTCAGCTAAACCACGTGTCATAAGTGCAGCTTTAGCATTATCACCATAACCTAAACCATCTGTAATACCTGCTGCTAATGCAATAATATTTTTTAAGGCACCACCGATTTCTACACCGATCAAATCATCATTAGTGTAGACTCTGAAATATTCATTCATAAATAAATCCTGTGCGATTCGAGCAACAGATATATCTTTTGATGCAACTGCTACCGTTGTTGGTTGTTTTATAGCTACTTCCTCCGCATGACTAGGTCCACTTAATACACCTACACCTTTTAATAGCGCAGTATCCATTTCCTCTTCAATCATTTCAGAGATACGTTTAAAAGTTAAAGGTTCGATTCCCTTGGAAACATGTATGATTATTTTTGGCGCTTCACTTACATCATTGATTTGAATCGTTACAGAACGTATCGCTTTTGTCGGAACAGCCAAAATTAATATTTCAGCATGCCGCACTGCTTGTTTCAAATTAGTTGTTGCTTTTAAAGATTTATTCAATTGTGCCGAAGGTAAATATTTATGATTCGTATGTTGTTCATTTAATTCATTAATTGTCGCTTCAGTTTTACCCCACATCAGACAATTATGACCGTTATCAGCGAGGACATTTGCTAGTGCAGTACCCCAGCTTCCGGTACCAATTACAGAAACGTTTGTCATTAATTACACCCCTTAGTTTCGTTTGCGGGCAATAATATGAACTGGTGTGCCCTCAAATCCAAATGCTGCTCTTATTCTATTTTCAAGGAATCGTTTATATGAGAAATGCATCATTTCTACATCATTTACAAAAACAACAAATGTCGGTGGTTCGATAGCAACTTGTGTTGAATAGAATATATTTAATCGACTGCCATTATGTGTTGGCGTTGGATTCATCGCAACAGCATCTGTTATAACTTCATTTAAAGTACTACTTTGAACACGTTTACGGTGATTTTCACCTGCTTCATTGATGAATGGGAAGAATGTTTTTAATCGTTTACCTTCAAGTGCAGAAACGAACGCAATTCGCGCATAATCTAAAAATTGGAAGTTCTCTCTCACTTTATCTTCAAATTTCTTCATCGTTTTAGAATCTTTTTCAACTGTATCCCATTTATTTACAACAATCACTACTGCTTTCCCCGCTTCATGTGCATAACCTGCAATTTTCTTATCCTGTTCGATAATTCCAGTATCAGCATCAAGCACTACTAATACAACATTTGATCTTTCGATTGCCTTTAATGCACGTAATACAGAATAACGTTCAGTCGTTTCATATACTTTACCTTTTTTACGCATACCAGCAGTGTCAATCATAACGTATTCCTGATCTTCAAATGTATAAACCGTGTCAATTGCATCACGTGTTGTTCCTGCAATAGGTGACACGATTACACGTTCTTCACCTAATATTGCATTTATTAAACTAGATTTACCTACATTTGGACGACCAATTAAAGAGAATTTAATGACATTATCATCATATTCCTCTTCAGGTTGTTCAGGGAAATGTTTACTAGCTTCATCCAGTAAATCACCAATTCCTAATCCGTGTGAACCAGAAATCGGGAAAGGTTCTCCAAATCCTAAAGAATAAAACTCATAAATATCAGTACGCATTTCTGGATTATCAATTTTATTCACTGCAAGTACGACTGGTTTACTTGATTTGAATAATAATTTCGCTACAAATTCATCTTCAATCGTAATGCCGTCACGACCATTAACCATAAAAATAATGACATCTGCTTCATCAATGGCAATCTCTGCCTGCGCACGAATTTGTTCCTGAAAAGGTTCATCGCCAAGTTCTATACCACCAGTATCAATGATATTGAATTCATGTGTTAACCATTCACCACTTGAATATATTCTATCTCTCGTTATCCCCGGCGTATCTTCTACGATTGAGACACGCTCTCCTATAATCCTATTGAAGATTGTAGATTTGCCGACATTCGCTCGGCCTACAATCGCTATTGTTGGTTTTGTCAATTTTGTTCTTCCTCTCAAATAATATCTGTTCTATTTTAACACAGAAAGTGTGTTTATCAAATCGATATAAAAAATGCCGATATGCATACAGTATTATCTGTATACATATCGACATGTAAAAACTAAATTATAAATTTAAACCTTTAAATTTATCTCCGAAAACATCACCTAAAGTTGGTGCGTCTTCATCCGTTGTAGTTTGATTATTTAAATAAGAAGTATCAAAGTCTTCAGTTTGTTCTTCAGTTGCTTTAATTGATAATCCAATACGTTTTTCATCTTTATTAATATCTAAGATTTTAACTTTAACTTTTTGACCAGCTTCTAATACTTCATTTGGATTTCCAATATGTTCATGGCTAATTTGTGAAATATGAACAAGACCTTGTAAACCTTTGTCAATCTCAACAAATGCACCGAAGTTCGCTAAACGCATTACTTCACCTTCAACCACATCTCCAACTTTGAATTTTTCATCAATTGTTTCAAATGGCCCAGGTAAAGCAGCTTTAATTGATAATGACACACGTTCATTTTCTGGATCAACACTTAAAATTTTAACTTTTACTTTATCACCTACTGATAATGCATCTTCTACTTTATCAATATGGTCATGTGTAATTTGAGAAATATGAACTAAACCATCTACATCGCCAATATCAACGAAAGCACCGAAATTTGTCATGCGAAGCACTTCACCTTCAACCACTTCACCTTCTTCTAAATTTTGTAGACGTTCTGATTTTAAAGCTTTGTTTTGTTCAGCTTCAATCACTTTATGATTTAAGATTACTCTATTTTTTTCTTGATCTAATTCTTCAATTTTTAATGTTAATACTTTTCCAACATAATCAGAGAAATCTTCAATATAGCTTGTAGAAATTAATGATGCCGGGATGAATCCACGTAAACCAACATCTACAACTAATCCACCTTTAACAGCTTCTTTAACTTCAGCTTCTAAAGTTTCTCCATTCTCAAACTTTTGTTGTAAGGTTTCAAACGATTCAGATTCATCTAATTTACGTTTAGATAAAATGTAGTGACCATCTTCTTCTTTGTCTTCAATCTTAGTCACATATGCTTCAATTTCATCGCCAACTTTTACAACATCTTCCGCATTCTCAACGCGTAAGCTTGATAATTGACTGATTGGAATGATTCCATCATATTTAGCACCATCTAATTGTAATACAACATGTTTCTCTTCAATTGATTGAACAGTGCCTTTTACTTTGTCACCTTCATTAATTTCTAAAATCATGTTTTCGTTAAATTCTTCTGTCATTAGGGACGCCTCCTCAAAGTTTACAGCTTATAGCTTATAATAAACTTCTTATAAATTGACGATAAAGTCAAGAAATTCGCTTTAATTCTCAATAATTTCACGTGCTAATGTAATGATGTTATCTTTCACCGTTTCAATCGTCATGCCAGTTGTATCAATCTCGATCGCATCATTTGACTTCACTAGAGGTGAAATTTCGCGTGTCATGTCGAGATGATCACGTCGTTCTATATCTTTAACGAGATCTTCGAAATTTGCTTCAATGCCTCGTTGTTGATTGTCTATTAGTCTTCTTTCAGCACGTTCAGTTACAGACGCTATCATATATACCTTAAGTTCCGCATCTGGGATAACATGCGTACCGATATCACGACCATCCATCACAACACCCTTTGCGGCTGTCATCTCCTGCTGTATACCCACAAGTTTCTCTCTTACAGCTTTTTGACTTGCAACATGACTTACATTTAAAGTTACATCATTTTCTCGAATGCGTTCTGAAACATCTTCTCCATTTAAATAAATTTTTTGACCATTATCATTGACAATTTTTAAGTTTATATTTTGGACAAGTGTTTCAAAATCTACTTCAGGTTGTGCTAAATGTGCAAGTGTTATAGCACGATACATCGCACCTGTATCGACATAAACCATGCCAAGTTCAGATGCGACAAGTTTTGCAATGGTACTTTTACCAGCTGCAGCAGGACCATCCACTGCAATATTAATCTTTTTCATCTTATTACCTACCTTGTCGTTTAATCTTAATTATTTTATCATAGTAGTTATACGTTGTATATTTGGAGGATAAATATGAAAAATATTCTTGTGATGCATACTGGTGGTACAATCAGTATGTCAGAAAATGCGGAAGGATACGTTACAACAAACGAAGTCAATCCGATGTCGAATATCCAGTTAGACGCTTATGCCAATATTACTGAAATCCACCCTTTCCAAGTGCCCTCACCACATATCACCATTCAACATATGAATGAACTTAGAAAGAAAATTATTCAGGAAATCTATAATGAGAATTATGATGGTATCGTGATCACGCATGGAACAGATACTTTAGAAGAAACTGCATATTTCCTGGACTTAACACTGAATGTAAGTATTCCGGTCATATTAACTGGTGCAATGCGCTCTTCAAATGAAATTGGATCAGATGGATTATATAATTATATTTCTGCAATAAAAGTCGCTTGTCATGAAGAAAGTCAAAATAAAGGCGTATTAGTTGTATTTAACGATGAAATTCATAGTGCCACTAACGTCACTAAAACACACACATCTAATACGAGTACCTTCCAGAGTCCAAATTACGGACCGCTCGGTATCGTCACTAAAAATAATGTTTATTTCCATCACTTACCAATATTGAATCATCCACTCGTAAAAGTAGATGAAACAAAAAAAGTTGGATTAATCAAAGCACATAGTGATCTTGATGAAGCATTACTTTCATTCTTTGTAGAGCAAAACTACGATGGTTTAGTAATCGAAGCACTCGGACAGGGAAATTTACCGCCTTCTAGTTTAGCCGGCATCAATAAACTGATTGATGCAGAAATTCCAGTAGTACTCGTATCTCGCTGTTTTAACGGCATAGCAAGTAATACATACCACTATGAGGGTGGCGGTTATGAATTAAAAGAAAAAGGACTTATTTTTTCGAATGGATTAAACGGCCAGAAAGCAAGACTTAAACTTTTGATAGCTTTAAGCAATAATTTAGACCAGGAAGCATTAAATTCTTATTTCAGCAAATAAAAATAGGACATCACTGTCCTATTTTTATTTTGACTTTTTAGTTAAAATGCTATCAACAATCATGCCACCATGAAATTTTCCATTCTCGATAAATATTGTATTGGCATCATTACCTGCTGCAATAACACCCGCTATATACAGATTTTCGACATTTGTTTCCATTGTTGCACGATCGTAAAATGGCGCAGTGCCATATTCATTTGTCACAAGCTCAATACCCATAGATGCTAAGAATTCATAATCCGGATGATAACCAATCATCGCAAACACTGTATCGTTTTTTATATTGATTTCACCGTCCGGCGTACTAATTGAAACTGTTGATTCATCGATGTTTGTTACATGACTTTCAAAATATAATTTGATTTTCTCATGATTAACAAGAGATTCATAGAGCGGTAATATCCATGGTTTTACACTTTTAGAATACGTTCTTCCTCTATACACTGCAGTAACGCGAGCACCCGCTTTCTCAAGTTCTAGTGCAGCATCTATCGCTGAATTCTTTCCACCAATGATCAATACATCCTGATCAAAATATGGATGTGCCTCCTTAAAATAATGGTGCACTTTTGGCAGATCACTCCCTGGAACATCAAGTGTATTATGCTGTCCATAATAACCAGTCGCAACTGTAAGATATGTACATTCATACGTTGCTCTACTCGTACTTACGATAAAACGATCATGAAGCTTTTCAACTTTGATTACCTCTTCATTCGCATGTATTGTTAAATCATGATGCTTCACCACTTCGCGATAATATACTAACGCTTGGTTTCTTTTCGGTTTATGCTCTTCTACAATAAAGGGTACATCACCGATGCCTAACTTTTCACTTGTTGAGAAGAAAGTTTGATGTGTTGGATAATTATAGATTGCTTCAACCACATTTCCTTTTTCAATGACGATATTTTCAATGCCTGCTTTTTTCTGTTCGATACTTGCAGATAACCCACATGGACCTGCGCCAATAATAATACTTTCAATCTTAATCACTCGTTTCACCTTCCGAAAAAAAGAGACTCCGGCTAAAGAGTCCCCTTTTATTAATTATCTTCCTGAATATCTAATACTTTAAATCCATTTTGTTTTAAATATTTAGTGAACTTCTTGATATTTTTATGATCTTCAACTTTAACGATCATTCTGCGATGCATTTTGTCTGTTTCATCAAATGTTACAAACGAAATGGCATTTAATTTAAATTTAGATAAAGCTGAAGCAAGACGTTTAATACGTCCTTCTGCATCAATAGAAGTAATCGCGATACGAACACCAGGTTTACTCATACCAAATGCAGATTTAAATTGTTCCATAACATCAAAACGTGTTACAACACCTAAAAATTCTTTGCGGTCATTAATAATACTCAAAATCGGAAAATCCTGTAATGTTAAGAATGATTCTTCAAAGAAAGTTGTGTCATTCACACTATATTCATCTAAAGTAAGAATTTCTCCTATTTTAGTTTGTTCCATAAATTCATCACGTAATTTTGGTGTTTTCATAAAGAAGAAATGTCTAAATATATCATATCGCGTTGCTGTACCCATATATTTCCCTTCTTCTACTACAGGCATTCCATCAATTCCATGATGTTCTAATTTATCCAAAACACTTTTAATCGTATCATTTGGATTTGCTACGTAACATTTTTCTTTCGGAATCATAATCGTTTTTAAATACATAAATCCATCCCCTTTGTATATAGTTATTCTGGTATTACTAAAGTTTGACCTGCAGAAAGATTGTTACCAGAAATACCGTTTGCTCTTCTGATTTTCTCAACGTTTTCCGGAGATCCACTTCCATAATATTTAATTGCTATACGATATAAATTTTCTTTTGCACCAACAACATGTGATGCACCGCCATTTGTTCCCGTATTATTTGAAGAAGTATTATCAGCATTGTTATTTGTAGTTGAATTACTATTGTTTGTTGATGCATCGTTATTGTTTGTTGTTGCTGCATTATTATTAGTTGATGTATTGCTATCATTTGAATTTGCAGCAGTATCTTCAGTACTTTCATTCTCTGCGACTGCACTTTCTGTCGTAGCATCTTCCGTCGTTTTATTATTTTCTTCTGCCACTTTTTCTTCTGATGCTTTTTCTTCTGTTGATTTAGTTGCTGCAGTTTTATCTTTATTTTCTTTACCTTTGTTAACAACAACTTCTTCTGTTTTAGGTTTACCTTCATCCTGATTATTAATAAAGTTACTTAATAAGAAAATAATCGGTATCAATAATAATATCGCTGCAAGAAACGGTAGATACTTCTTCATTCCATTACCATCATCTTCTTTTTTGTCTTCAATCTCTTTATGGTCATGCTGCTTTTTATTAGCTGATGTTGCAGCTGCGGCAGTACCTGTTGCACCCGCACCAACTACCGCTGCACCTGCAGCAGCTTTTTTCTTCTTATTATTAGATTCTTTTTGTGATACTTCCTTTTCTGTCTGTTGCTGAGCTGTATTTTTATTGCCATGAATTCCACTTTTATTTGAAGCAACATTTCCAACTACGCTTCCGCCAACACCTGTAGCTGATGCGATAATTGAGCGGTCTCTTTTTTTATTTTCTTTAACCGCTTCTCCATTAGTTTCAACAGCATCTCTATCTGTCTGCGCATCGTAAGTTACTTTTTCATCGGGTTGAATTGATTTTTCACGATTTTTTCGTTCCTGCGAACGATTTCTTCTTGAAGCCCCGCGTGGTGGAAATATTTCATTTGATTCAGTTTTTTTGACTTGTTCACTATCCACTTTATCTTCATTAACTGCTTCATTTTCAACAGCTTGATCTTGGTCTGACAATTCTTGTCTTTCTCGTTCAATTTTCTGTTTACTTTTTTCAAATTCATCTTTGAAATTATCTCTTGACACAATATCCACCCACTTAATTAATATTTTAATAATACATATTTATTATAGACAAAATATGTTGCTTAAGTAAAGACATATAAATCATTAAACAGTTGATTTAGAAGCGTTTTTCCGAACTTTTTTTGAACATGATAACTTTGCTGTTCAAAGGAGATTTTAACTTGTTCATTGCATTGCGCACAACTTTTACACTTTAATATATTATCATGCTCCATACTTTTTAAATCTCTTACATTTTGTTTGTTTAAACTGGATTGATTTAATTTTTGTGTGAAACAGTTTTTTTCATTAATGTATTCAATCATTTGTGTCAATGCTGTTCGCTTCATATACTGGTGTTGCCTAATTTTTCGTATTATTTCTTCTCTGTTATACTTTGCTGAAAGTATATTCATTAATTCCTGCTTTTCCTCAGTTAGTGCTGCACCTTGAAAATATAAATCTATCTCAGTATGCGTCAATTCATTTAATTCATTAAGACGGTATGGAAGGATCTCATCATTTGGACTATATAATAATATAGATTGTGATAATTCACCATCTCTCCCTCCTCTACCTATCTCCTGAATAAACTGAAAAATAGATTTAGGCATATGATAATGTATTACTGTTCTAATATTTGATTTGTTAACACCCATACCAAATGCATTCGTCGCACAAATCACCTGTATTTCATCATTCATAAAGCGTTGTTGTACTGACATTCTTTCTTCATATTGCATATCTGCATGATAGCGTTCTACCATTATACCTTGTTCTAAAAGATATCTATACACGTATTCAACTTGTTTCTTTGAAGAAAAATAAATAACAGTTGCAGCAGATGCTTTTAAAGTTTCTAAAATAAGGGACAGTTTGTCTGCATCATCATTTGTATTTACTACGGATAAAAAGATATTCTCTCTTTCCGTTAAATAATCCATTACTGTTAATTCTCTTTTAATAACGTGCTGAATATCATATATCACTTGATCATTTGCAGTGGCGGTTAATGCAATAACCTGTGCATCATAATAAGACACAATTTCATCAATCATCAAATAATGGGGGCGGAATTCATACCCCCATTCAGAGATACAATGTGCCTCATCTATTACAATTGCTTCGCAACGATAGTGCTTTAAATAATTCAGACCATTTGTAACCAGCCATTCAGGTGAACAATATATAAAATCATATGTCTCAATACGAGATAGTAATAATTGTTTGTCCATATCATCTAACTGACTATGTATACAGCATGCTTTGATCTTTTTTTGTTTAAGCTGCATAACCTGATCTTCCATTAATGCAATTAATGGCGATATGACTATGGTCTTTTTATTATTTACCAGCATCGGCAATTGGAAAGTTAGAGATTTCCCAGAACCTGTCGGAAGAAGCGCTAATACATCATGTCCCTCAAGAATCTTTTGAACAATTTCAATTTGATTTTCTCGTAAGCTTTCTATACCAAAAGTTTCTTGTAAAATTTTATTGATTGCATTCATTTGCATTGCTCCATTTTATATTTTACGATTGCGATTTTTAGTTTGAAATAATCCTTTATCGGCGAAATTTCATACAATGTCTTTAGTTTCCCGTATCGATTGTTTTCGATAATTTCTTTGATGGTTATATATTCTTGTTCTGATAGATGATTTGAAATATCCAGAGGATAGTCTTTAATCAATATTTCAATAATATGATCCTGTATCGTATGTATTCTTACTGATTTATTTCGCTGAATCATATCTATTGAGTCGCCATTAATTAATCGCTGATACGTATCACTCGTATTGATATGCAGTGGCGTTCTGACATATAAATAACTTAATAACTTATATTCACGCGTCTTAAATGCATGAAGCATCAAATTCTTTTCGGTGATCATTTGAGATTTTATCTCATCAATACTTAAGTTAAATTGTTTAGATAATTGTTCATAACTATCAGGTCTTATTTGATGACCATGCAGAAAATGTATAAAATAACAGCTACCAGTTGATTTAAAGATATACTGCGATAAATCATCAACTTCCTGGGCTAACTGAATAAATTGATCTTCTTTTTTAATTTTCGTAAATAGTTGCTTAACATGTTGTTGTATAAATAAACGATTTGAACTTGGTAAATAGTCTGAAGAATGATAGAGATATTCTGAAACTGTTTGAAGCAATAATACAAATGAAGAAAAAGATAGCTCACTTGCATAGTAAAAATATGGATATAGTTTGAGATTATTATTAAGACTGATATTTTCCTCACTATCATTACGAACGAGTCGAGTGACAGCCTCAAATGAAACATTTGGATACAATTCATAAACTGGTAATAAATCCTGCATCACTGCGTCGAAATAAGTTTGCTGAGTTCTTGCACCAATTAATAATTTCCATAAACTTTTAACTGATTTGTCTGGTAAGTAATGCGACTTTATATAACGATTAATCGATTTCATTTTGTCACCCTGAAATATTTTTGTTGAAAATGTGCTTAACTATCACTAAAATAGTTATGTATGTTATAACTAGTGTAGCATGAAAGTGTGAGGAGGCGAAAAAATATGGCAGGTAAATATACGATCGTTGATATGGATACATGTATCGCTTGCGGTGCTTGTGGTGCAGCAGCACCTGATATATATGATTATGATGATGAAGGTATTGCCTATGTTATTTTAGATGATAACCAAGGAACTCAGGAAATACCGGAAGAATTAGAAGAAGATATGATCGATGCATTTGAAGGATGTCCCACTGATTCAATTAAAGTTGCAGATGAATCATTCGATGGCGACGCGCTTAAATTTGAATAATAATATTAAAAAGCTTGAAGTTCAAATCGAACTTCAAGCTTTTTTGTCAAGTTATGTTTTATGCGATTAATGATTACTCATTAATTTTCATCTGTTTTTTAAGTAACGGTACTAAAGGTCTAACAATAATATAGAATAGAATTGTCAGTAATAATCCTTTAATAATATTAAAAGGAATAATACCAGCTGTTACGATAACCTGAATGTTCTTGACAACATCATTCAAATTCATAATCATGCCATACATTGGTAATAACACGAAATAGTTCAGAATACTCATCACAATCGTCATTACGATTGTAGCACTGATAAATGCTGGTATTATCTTATTAAATCTTCCTTTTGTAATAACATACAGTATTATGATAAACGACGTCCCTGCTAAAAAGTTAGCAACAGGACCAACAGGATCAGTCATATTCATTACGAAGTTAAGTATGTTCTTAATGAACTCAATTAGTACTGCACCAACAGGTCCAACAGTAAAAAGTGCAATAATTGCCGGTAAATCACTGATGTCAATCGTTAAATACGGTGGTAAGAAAGGTACTGGTACTTTTAAAAACATCAGTATGAATGCAATTGCACTTAATAAACTGATCAGTATCAGACTTCTAGTTCTATTCAATTTTGTCATAAATTCTCCTTACTTCATCTTTGAATCAGGAGGACAAATTAACTTGACGAAACTCTGACCTCCATCTTCTCCCATCCAGACTGTACTGTCGGCTTTGGAATTACACCAAATCAGCTGCATAATGCAGGTCGCGGGCTTTTACCGCCGGCTCGGAATTTCACCGACCCCGAAGATGAATGTGTATTTTGGCTATTGCCATAAATCATTGTACCAAACTACTGCTCCGTGTCAACTAACGGAATTGAAATCGTGAATGTTGTGCCAATACCCTGCTCACTTTCAACATTAATTTCGCCATGATGTTTTTCAATGATAGCTTTTACGATAAATAAACCTAAACCAGTACCGTGCTTACCGCGTGTTCTTGCCTGATCTACTTTATAAAATCTTTCAAATATATGATTGATATGTTCTTTAGCGATACCGACACCCGTATCAGATATTTGGATATACAGGTTGCTAGAATCATTATATGTTGAAATTTTTATAGTGTCTCCACTCTTTGTATAACGCATTGCATTATCCAGAAGGTTTGTAATAACCTGGAATATCTTATCATAATCAATTGCTACCTCTTTTGTATGCTGTAAATCTAATTGTAATGTTGTTTTATGTTCTATAGCACTCTGCTTAAAGTTCTGAATATTTTTTTCAAGTAAAGGCGAAATATCCATCATTTCTTTATTTAACGTTGTTTCTCCGGCATCAATACGCGCAACATTTATTAATTCATTAACCAATCTGTTTAATCGTTTAGATTCATCGAGAATAATATTTAAAAATTCATCAACATCATCTTTTTCGACCACAATACCATCTAATATTGCCTCAGTATACCCTTGTAACATTTGGATTGGCGTACGTAATTCATGAGAAACATTTGCGATAAACTGTTGTTTCATCATATCTATCTTTTTCTCTTCACTCATATCACGAATGATAGCGACAGCACCGTTATTTTGTCCCTGCGTCGTATTTTTGACTGGCGAGATGATGAGTACATAATGTTTATTAAATGTAGAAATTTCATGATATATTGTTTCATCAGATTGCATTACCTGATTCACGAGTTTACTTAAAATATCAGTGTCTTCCTGAGAAATATCATCTAAAAATCTCTCTGCCATCGGGTTTTGAAGCTGTTTTTCAAGATCCATATTAAAGCTTAAAACACCGTCTTCCATTGCATTGATTAATCGATCCCTTAAATTACGTTCCTGGGATATTTTACTGATATTTAATGTTATCTCCTGCTCCATCTTATTAAACGCAAGTGCTAATTCACCAATCTCATCTCTGGAATATACAGCTATTTTATTGTTACGCTCACCTCTTGCTAAATTAAAAGCAGCTGTCTTTAACAGTAACAATGGTTTTGTAATCTTATTGGATAAGAAAAATGCAAAGATAGTAGTAAGTATCAATAATAACATTGCCACGATAAAAATAATAAAAGTAATATAATTTTGTGCATCATCCATTGAATTAGTATCCTGATAGATAAATATCCCACTGTCTTTATAATTAAAAGCTTGAGAAGGGTATCCGATAAGGATATATTCATGTCTGTTATCCTGGTAATTTACTTTAATATCTTTTACAACATATTCATCTTTCTCAAAAACTTTATCAAAAGCGTCATTTCCTTTGATTTCGTCTACCATTAGCTGTTTGAGTGGATCATCGTATGTTACATCTAAGTCCGATTTATTTTGAACAATAATAATACCTGCAGGATTTTCTATTAATTCTTTCACATAAGTTAATGCATCGCTTTGATCGTGATGACTCGTTAATACGAGCTCAGCTTTTTCAGCTTGCTGCTTAAGCGTATGGCCAGACTCGCTTTTCAAATACGAATTAAAGAATCCCATTAAAGAAACAGATAATATAATTAAAACTGCAGTCACTATAAATAATATAGTTAACCACAGTTTAATTACTACGCTATTAAAATAGCGCATTATTCTTTCACCTCAAACTTATAACCAACACCCCATACAGTGTGAATCATATCAGCAGCTTTCGGTGAAACTTTATTTAATTTTTCACGAAGACGTTTTACATGTGTATCTACTGTACGTAAATCTCCATAAAACTCATAATGCCAAACATCTTTCAGTAATTGTTCACGGTCGAAAACTTTATCTGGACTTTTAGCTAAAAATAATAGTAATTCATATTCTTTTGGTGTCAAATTAACTTCCTGATTTTCAGCCATAACACGATGTGCATCATTATCAATCACTAAAGAATCAAATACAATTAAGTCTTTCGCATGTGAATCCTGCTTTAAATACATTGTCGGTTGAGCACGACGTAAAATTGCTTTTACACGTAATACTACTTCACGTGGTGAGAAAGGTTTAACGATATAATCATCGGCGCCAATTTCAAAACCTTCAACGCGATTATGCTCCTCACCTTTTGCCGTGAGCATAATAATCGGTGTCGTTTTTTCTTCTCGTATTCTCCTGCACACTTCAATACCATCTATTCCTGGCAGCATAATATCAAGTAATATACAATGGAAATTCTGATTCAAAGCAAGTTCTAATGCTGCTTCGCCATCACTTGCTTCAACTGTCTCAAAACCTTCACGCTCGAGATACATTTTAGCTAGTTTTCTGATTCTGTCTTCATCATCAACGATCAATATCGTTTGTTTCATATCGATTACTCCTTTAATTTAAGCGTATGAGTGTAGACCTGCAATAATAAGATTAACTGCAATGACATTGAATAAAATGATTGCCATACCTACCACAGCAAGCCAGGCACTTTTCTTACCTTCCCAACCTCTTCCTAAACGCAGATGCAGGAAAATAGCATAGAATAAGAATGTAATTAAAGCCCAAACCTCTTTAGGGTCCCAACCCCAGAATCTACTCCAGGCAATTTGTGCCCAAATACTTGCAAATAATAAACCACCTAATGCAAATAATGGGAATCCAATAATTACTGATCTGTAACAAATTTCATCCATCAACTGGAGTGATACTTTATTCGTTAATGGTTTAACTACAGCAAATAATGTTTTTCTTAACACTAATCTTAACAGTCCATATAAAATTGTACCAATGATAACAGACCAAACTACTGTATTTAACTTTTGTGCATTTATTACTGGTGGTAATTCAATACCCGTATTGAATCTTTTAACTTCTTTGTAATCTTGTTTTGTCCCTTTAATTTTTTCAACAGGAATACTATCTTTAAATGTTACTAATCCTGGCAAATGATATTCAGCGATTGTCTTATTATCATTTTTATCATAATAATAATAATCTTCCTGATAATGAACGATACCTTTCATTACGATTGTCGTTAAAATGAAAGCTATCACAAGGGTAATGAAATACATTACAACCTCTAACCAGAAAGCATCTTTTGATTTTTCATTCGCATCAACATAACGTAATAAGTATATTAAACCTGCTACTGAGCTTACAGATAAAATACCATAACTGATTGTCACTGTAATTACATGAATTGCCAGCCAGTTACTTTGTAATGCCGGAATAAGTGGTGATACATCACGCGAGAACATACTGGCATAGACAATGACAAGCATTGCAATCGGTAATGAGAATAACGCTAGTATCGGTGTATGATATAAGAAATATAGTAATAAAAATCCACCGACCATCATGATACCGAACATCGTCAGGAACTCATACATATTACTTACAGGGGCATGACCTGCAGCAATCCAGCGTGTTACAAAATAGACGAGTTGCATAATAAAACCGATAATTGTTAACGAAACTCCTATTTTCTCACTTTTCTTTGATTTCGCTTTAATACTCGCTGAAAATGGTAATATTGCGATTAAATATAATATAAATGCAGCATACAATGAAGTACTACTGATATTTAATAAAGCTTCACTATTCATTTTCTTCCTCCGTATCCGCATATTTATCATTAACTTTCGGTAAGTTAAAAGGAGCTAACATACTGTTAATATCCTTAGCATAACCATAATAATTTCTATTCGTATGTGCTGCTAATTTAAATCCATCTTTCGTATCAATCCATATACGACGATGATGGATGTAAGATCCGATTGCTAGACCTATTAAGAAAATTGAAAATCCTACAAACAGTATAGGCAATGTTAAATCTTTTTTCACCGTTAAATATGTGATTGTTTTATTTGTCGCACTCACAAATTTAACTGCATATTGATTATTTTTAGTAATGTCTTGTGAAGAACGAATTTTAAGTAAACTATATTCAGGTTTCTTATTTTTATCTTCTACACCAAAGACAAAAGCTGGATTGTTCGGTATTGGCGAACTTGTTAATAAAGTTCCGTTATCCGCAATACCATTGAAATCAGGAGCATAGTTTTTCAGACTCACTGTTAAATCTTTACTTACTTTGTATTGTTTGTCCGGATTATCAAGTGCAACTTCAAATGTTTTACCGATAGGTTTGCCTGTCTTGATGTCTTCAACTTTAAACGTCATTGTTTTAAGTTGAGACTGATCGAAACTATTTTGATATAACGCAAAATTTGCAAATTTAACCGGATGGTTCACTTTGACACTATCATCTTTAATTTGTGCTAATTTTGGTTCAGCACCGACAACTGATTTATCAGCTTTATTCTCATAGATGGTAACTTGAGATTCGTAATTTTTAGCAATTTTGTTCATTCTGGAATCCGCAGCTTTACCATTAATATTTGAAATAGATTCTGCATCGTATTGTTCAAAAATAAATTTATTATTTTTTATATAATACGTATTTTCAGTTCCAGGTATGCTCTTCGTTTCACCTTCTGCAACACCAACAAATTCATCCACGTAAAATGCTGGAATAAAACGAAGCATAGCACCGGCTAACAAAATGATTAGCCCAGTATGATTAATATAAGGACCATAACGGCTTAAACGACCTTTTTCAGCTAATATTGCTGTGCCATCTGTTCTAACTTTGTATTTTCTCTGCGCTAAAGCATTTACAAGAGCCGCCTGATCAACTGTCGTCGGTACATCTAGTGTCAACCTCTGACGATTAAAGTACGTTGGATGTTTCTTCACCGTCTGACGCGTAAGCGATTTATGTAATGGAATGCCTCGGTCTATACTTGCAGCAATAATTGAAAATGCTACAAGCGCAAGTAGTATTAAATACCACCAAGATGTATATAGGTTATCTAATCCAAGTTTATAATAGATATATCCTAAAGTACCGTATTTATCTTTATAAAAAGTTGATGGATCTTCACCTACCGGAATAAAATATTCCTGAGGAAACATTGTCCCTAGTGCTGATGCTAAAACTGTTAATACAAGTAATATCACACCAACTTTAACCGAGCTGAAAAAAATCCATACTTTATCTAACAATGTTTTATTCTTTGTCTTACTTCTCACTGCCTGACCGTCATAACGCATGACATCTGTTGTTTTCTTTTTATCATAGCTGTCATTGATCAATCGGCCGCAGTTTTGACATAATTGAGTACCAGGAGGGTTAACATGACCACAAACACATTTAATCGATTGTTCCTGCATCGTCATCCTCCTTTTATGGTTTTACCATTTCCATATATTTCTGAATATCTTGTTTTGACATTTGACCTTTATGGTGTGCAACGATCTTCCCATCTTTATCAATGATATACGTATTCGGTAAATCATTCGCATTATATGCTTCCATAACATCACCATTATCTAAACCAACTGGTAAAGTTACTTCTTCGTCTAAAGCACTGAAGAACTGTTTAATTTGTTGTGGACTGTTCTTAACGTGAATCGTTAATACTTCAACATCTTGATTTTTGTACACATTATGTGCACGGTTTAAATCCGGCATTTCTTCTAAACAAGGTTCACACCAAGTCCCCCAGAAATTAAGTACTAGTCCTTTACCACGATAATCTTTTAAATTTACTTTATCGCCATCTAATGTTTTCAATTCAAATACTGGCGCATCATCACCTATCTTCACAACTTTTTCGCCATCTTTCGTTACAGAAACATAGATGATAAAAATTATTGCGAGTAAGATAAAGAAAGTCACTATATATTGAATCCATTTTTTTTGCTGTTTCGCCATGCTTAACCCCTTCTCTATTCAAAATGTCACATTACATTATATCATTTACGCAATGATTATCTGTGGCAACTATGTGAATTTTATGATTTATTCAAACTCATATTACGTAATGTTTTGACTTCATGAGGTGTAAGTTCTCTAGCATCTCCTGCATTTAATCCTTTAAGTGTTAACGGTCCGTATTCAATACGAGATAATTTCACAACCTCATGACCGAAATGGGCAAACATACGTCGCACTTGGCGATTACGTCCTTCATGAATAGTTATTTCTACTAACGTAGTATCCTTTAATTTGTCCTGGGACTTCACTTTCACAATTGCCGGAGCCGTCTTTCCATCTTCAAGCATAATACCACGTTCTAATTCTTTAACTTGTTCTCTTAACAGAAATCCTTTTAATTTAGCAACATATTTTTTCTTCATCTTGTATTTCGGATGGGTCATCTGATTGGCAAAGTCACCATCGTTTGTCAGTAATAATAAACCACTTGTCTCATAATCAAGACGACCAACAGGAAATATTCTTAAGTCCAGCTGCGGAAAATAGTCAGTTACAACTGTTCGACCTTTATCATCAGAGACACTCGTAATCACACCTGTCGGTTTGTGGAACAATAAATATATCTTTTCTGGATTTTCTAAAGGAATGCCTTCTACTTCAACACGATCTTTTGAACTTACCTTTGTACCAAGTTCAGTTACAGTCTCGCCATTAACGGTAACTTTACCTTCTGTAATCAAAATTTCTGCTTTACGACGTGAAGTCACACCACTTTTAGCGATGACTTTTTGTAATCTTTCTAATTGTTCTCCCATTTTATTCATCCTCTTCATTTAAATTTTTAAAGAATAATTCCATTTCACTTGCATCACTTGTCATCATCTCATCTCTCGGTAAATCATCTAAAGATGTAAGACCAAATGTCATCAGGAAGAATTCAGTCGTTGCTAATTGTCTTGCACGCTCACCATGTACTTCTGTACTTTTTACCAGACCTCTCTCAATCAATGTTTTTACAGGTCCATCACTATTCACACCACGCATCATTTCAATATCATGACGCGTTACAGGTTGATTATATGCAATTATTGCTAAAGTTTCGAGTGAAGCCTGCGTTAATTTCTTTTCATTTGTAGCAGTAACCAGATCTTCCAGGTAAGGATTTAACGTCTCATTGGTCATCAGAAAGTATTTTGATCCTAACTTTTGTATTTCAAAAATTTCATGATTATACGCACTTACAATATCAGATAATTGTATTGGTGTAAGTTCCATAATCTCTGCAAGTTGTTCAATTTCAACACCTTCATCACCTACTGCATATAATAGTCCTAGTATGACATTAATTTTTTCATTCGACATAGTTTTTTCCTCTTTCAATCTCAATTTCACCAAAATCATTAGATTGATAAACATTGATCTTATTATTTTTTATAAGTTCCAGAATGGCCAGAAACAAAGTTACAACCTGTGTTTTTGTTTCAGAAAATGAAACAAAATCATCAAAAGTAATTATCTTTTTTTGAGATAATGCATGTGTCACTGTCTCAATCGCTTCTTCCATGGAGTAAGTATCTCGGGCTACACTAACAGATTCACTGGCAATCTTTTTACGACGTTGCTTTGCTTTCTGATATGCAGTGATTAAATCGGTAAGTTCAATGTGTATCGGTGTTTGTTTTGCATTCTCGAAATGGGACAAATCATTGCTACGTTTGACAAAATATTTTTCATGTGACTCTTTTTTCGTTTTTAAAATATCAGCATATAAACGGTAATTTTGATATTCTAATAATTGTCGCATCAAATCTTCACGTGGATCTTCGATGATTTCACTTTCATCTACATTTGTATCGGGTAATAATGTTTTACTCTTGATTCTTAATAACTCACTTGCCATTACTAAATAATCACCATGTTGATTAATATCTAGATCGTCAACATTTTTGATATAATTAATATATTGTTCAGTTAAAACTTTCATCGATATATCATAAATATCTATTTCATATTTCTGAATGAGATGAAGGAGTAAGTCTAACGGACCTTCAAATGAAGCTAATTTTACTTCGTACATATATTCACCTTACTTCTGGAGGATTTCTTATGCATGCATTATTCAAACAAGCATTTTCTGATTATATTATTCAATTTCATGTGCATCGGGATTATTTTGAATGCCATGAAATTATGGAGGATGCCTGGAAACAAAAATCACCTTTCACTAAACAGGATCCTGAAGTGGCACTTATAATGCTCGCAACTGCCATGTATCATTTAAGACGTCAAAATAAACGTGGTGCCACTACATTAATCAAAAAAACGATACTGTTACTTGAAATGAATTCAAACTTCTTATCTGAATATCTCAATATTTCTGTTTTAATAGAGCAATTATCTGCTATTCAACAGAATTTAACTTATCAACCTATCACACTGCCTGTTATTGATGCAATAGATACAAATTATTACTGCGAACCTACACAAGCAATCATTCATAAGCATAAACTGCGTGATAGATCTGAAGTCATTCATGCGAGACAACTTGCTTTAAACGATAAATATCCAGTACAGGATACCCCAAATGATACACATCAAAGCGATAAAACCAAATAATATCCAGTTATTTTTATTTTGCTTTGGATCATTTTCCTGATTAATCTGAGTATGAATTTCATGCGTGTCTTTTGGCGCAAAAACTTGTTTTTTTCTATCATTTTCTGATTTATGTTTCTCTTGATTTCTTTGAATTTGTCTTTGTTTACTCATATTTTCTCCTTATGCTCTAGGATGTGTATTTTTATACACTTCCCTTATTTGTTTCTTACTGATATGGGTATATAGTTGTGTTGTTGAAATATCTGCATGACCTAACATTTCCTGAACAGCACGTAAATCTGCACCATTTTCTAAAAGATGTGTTGCAAAAGAATGGCGTAATGTATGTGGCGTTAATTTTTTGTCAATACCTGCTTCAACTTTAATTTGGCGCATTATCTTCCAGAAACCTTGACGTGTAAGTCGTTTTCCATGAAAATTTAGAAATAGACTGTCTGTCATTTCTTTTTTGAGCATCTTATAGCGCGTAGACTGGATATACGTCTCCAACAATTTAATCATGTTATCTCCAATAGGAATAATACGTTCTTTATTACCTTTACCGAACACACGAACAAATCCCATGATTGTATTCACATCATCTACGTTTAAATTTATTAGCTCTGATACACGCATACCAGTAGCATATAACAGTTCAAGCATTGCCTGGTCACGCTTTCCGGTAAGCTTTGATGTATCTGGTGTCGATAAAAATTTATCAACCTCTTCTATAGAAAGAATATCAGGTAGATTACGTTCATATTTTGGTGCTTCAAGAATAACAGTAGGATCTTTAACCGCATATTTTTCTCTCAAAGCAAACTGATGAAATCCTCTAATAGTCGCTGAAACGCGAGCTAACGTTTTTGCAGATTTGCCCTGATCTTTTAAATAACCTAAAAATAATGTGATTGTATATCGATCGATGTTATCAATATTACCGATTTTCTCTTCTTCTAAAAAAGCCTGATAATGATTTAAATCTCTACGATAGGCTGCTATCGTATTCTTACTCAATCCCTTTTCGATCATTATAAAATGTAGAAATTCGTCTATTATTGTTTGCATATCAACACCTCAACTCCTAGTTTACCATAATAATTATATAATCAACTAAAAATATAAAAAAATACAGATGAAATTATCATCTGCATTTCAATTTATTCTGTTATTTTTTTATCAAGGTCTTCAGGTTGAACGCCTTTTTCAGTACATTTTTTACAAATACCATGGAAAGTTAAACGATGATCCATTATTAAGAAATGATAATCCGATTCTACTTTCTTTTCAACTTCATCCAGTAAATCTTCTTCTATTTCATCCACGTCTCCACAACTCATACATACAAGATGATGGTGAAAGTGTTTTGCACCTTCTTTTCTTAAATCAAAACGTGCAACGCCATCTCCAAAATTAATCTTATCAACAATCTTCAATTCAGCTAATAATTCTAAAGTACGATATACAGTTGCGAGACCAATTTCAGGTGCACGTTCCTTTACTTTTAGGAAAACATCTTCTGCACTCAAATGATCAGCTTCATTTTCTAATAATACGGTCACTGTCGCTTCCCTTTGAGGGGTTAATTTATAAGAAGCATCATGTAATTGCTCCTTTATTCTATTGATTCTCTCCTGCATTACTAACACTCCTAAAGGTTACGATTGATATATATAAAATATCAGTAATTGAGAATTAAAGCAAGAAAAATAATGCCTTTTTTAGAATTATTATAATCTAATATTATTTCATTGATAATAGCAAATATTGAATTGCTATTATCGTCTTCGCATCTTTAATCTTACCTGATTTTATCCAGTTATTAGCCTCTTCTATTGTTAACCAGTGTTTCAATACAAATTCATCTTCATCCGCTTCAAGGTTATGAGATTCTATAAGTTCACCAGCTTCAAATAGTGAAATGAACTCATTACAAAATCCGGGTGAAACATAAAACTCATTAACCAGTTCCATCGTCTTTGAAGTATAACCAGTTTCCTCTTCTAGTTCACGCAGTGCAGTATCACGTCTTGCTTCACCTGGGTCAACTTTACCAGCAGGGATCTCGATTAAATTTTCTTCAGGTGCTTTTCTGAATTGCTCTACAAGTAGTAATTTATTTTGTTTCATCGCAATCACTGCAACTGCGCCTGGGTGCAGTACAACTTCCCTTGTACTTTCCTTACCATTGGGTAATTCAACCTGGTGTCTCTCGACAGTCAACACCTTACCGTCTAGTATCGTTTCTTTTGATCGTGTGCGTTCTGTTAGATCCATATTAATACACTCTCCTTTTTGTACATGTTAAACTATATTTATTATAACGAATGGAGGGAAAGACATGAAATTTAATACTACAAAAAGTGGCATAAAGTTTTCTGAACTGGGACTCGGTGCGATGAATCTCCCTCAGGATGCACTTGACAGTCAATATATTCTTGATCAGGCAGTGGATTTAGGTGTTACGTACATTGACACTGCTGACCTGTATCAAAAAGGACAGAACGAAAAAAATATCGGCCATTTCATTAAACATTCTAAAAAGCGTGATCAGATCACTTTAGCGTCAAAAGTGGGTAATCGATTTAATATGTTAAATGATGAAGTTGTGTGGGATCCTTCTAAAGTTCATATTACACAAAGCATTCATGAAAGTCTGAAACGTCTTGAAACGGATTATTTAGATTTATATATGCTGCATGGCGGTATGATTGAAGATAATAAGGATGAAACCATCGAAACATTTGAACAACTAAAAAAAGATGGTCTTATTCGTGCATACGGCATTAGTTCTATTCGACCAAATGTCATCGATTATTATTTAAAGCATAGTAATATTGATACGATCATGATGCAGTTTAACCTAATTGACAATCGTCCTACTGATTTAATTGAATCTATACAATCAAAAGACGTGCAAGTTTTGACTCGTGGACCATTGATGAAAGGTTTATTAACTGAAAAATATGATGAAATATTAGAGAAAAAATTTGAATCAGGTATTTTAGGATTAACTCAGGAAGAATTAAGACAAAGTC
Source organism: Macrococcus epidermidis (assembly GCF_024205965.1). Classification (NCBI taxonomy): domain Bacteria; kingdom Bacillati; phylum Bacillota; class Bacilli; order Caryophanales; family Staphylococcaceae; genus Macrococcus; species Macrococcus epidermidis. The sequence continues at coordinate 1,488,601 of NZ_CP073819.1, forward strand.
TTGATGCAGCTACTACAATTGCGCCGTTACAACAGGCTGTATATCAATATTTAACTTCATACCCTGTTGCTTCAATTGTAAATGGCGCATCGAGTGTTGATCAGTTGCAGGCAAATGTTAAAGCATATGATACTTCAATTAAACATCCCATTGACAAACAAAAGCTTAACAAAATAGTTGAGGCATTCAAAAACTTACACTACGAGGATCATTTAGTATGAACAATAAACTACTAACAAGAACGTTACTCGGTGTATCACTCGCATCAGGTATTACTTCTAGCATCGTTGGATTGGTCGCTTCAAACTATGTCTTAAATTTTAAATTGCGTGACGTTGAAGTCATACGTCGACGTGAAATTAAAGCGAAACGATTAGATGTTGAAGCATTTAACGCAAAGCAACCGCTTAACGTTACTATCCCTTCACGCAATGGCTACAACTTAAGTGCTACTGTTGTAAAGCCATATGAACATAAGCACTGGATGGTATTCTGTCATGGTGTAACTGAAAATAAAATTACGAGCATAAAATATCTAAATATGTTTAATGAGCTAGGATTTAATGGTATTATCTTTGATCATCGCAGACATGGGGAAAGTGGTGGTAATCACAGCACATATGGCTATTACGAAAAGACAGATTTAGAATCTGTTATTGCATTTTTAAAAGAACAATATGGTTATGACATTACTTTCGGTGTCCATGGTGAATCAATGGGTGCAGTTACAACATTACTTTATGCTGGAGAATTAGCGAATGAAGCAGCATTCTATGTTTCAGATTGTGCATTTTCTAATTTTGCTCGATTATTGACACAAATCATAGAACAGAAATCATCATTTGGAAGTGGCTTTGTATTATCAGCCTTAAATCAGGTACTGAAAATGAGAACACATTTTTCACTGAAACAAGTATCACCGATAGATGTCATCCAAAATGTTGAGCAGCCTATCTTGTTTATCCATTCTAAACCAGATGTATTTATTCCTTATACGCACTCTGTCGATCTTTATAATAAGAAACGTGGCCCTAAGATGCGCTGGTACCCAGAACATGGCGGACACGCTGCAAGTTATAACGTTAATCCAATTTCATATAAGAACAAAGTGGAACATTTCTTAACAACATTTGACTTATTGCCACCGAAAAATGACAATACTGACATTAAAGCGAATGAAAAACATAAAATAAAAAAGAAGAAATAATAATGACATAACAAAAAAATAAAGTCAAAATAACAAGTGTAGCTTACACCTGTTATTTTTTTGTCATAAAATATCTTTTAAATATTTTTTCAAATCTTCTTGGCGCAAGTGCATAAGCCTTTAGACCAGAATCCATCCAAACTGGTAGATTAAGTTCTAGTTTTTTATCAATCATTGCATTTACTATTTGCTTACTTAACTGATCGACATCTAGTTGTACCTGCTCTGCTAACTGATTCATTGGTTTACCCTTATTTGCCTTCTGAATAAATTGTGTATTTACTGGTCCCGTATTAACAGTTAAAAAATGAATATGACTTTGTTCCAGTCGTAATGCGTTCATTACCTGATTTATTCCTGATTTTGAAGCGGCGTATATAGCACCAAATGGCGTCGTTACTTTGCCAGAAAGACTACCAATCGTAACAACCATGCCTCCTGGATTCATTTTATGTAGAACATGTTTCGTAAGAATAACGGTCTGCGTTAAATTGACATGTATCATATCTGCAATAACTTCGTCACTTTGATCAATTAATGATCCGTATTCTGCAAATCCAGCGCAATTGATTAGATAATCAAATGATCCTTGCCCATCAATCCATTTTAAAAATTGTGCGTACTCATCATCGTTAACCAAATCTACTCTGTGCACCACCAGATTATCATACTTATTTTTTAGAACATCTAGTTGTTCTATACGTCTTCCAACAGCAGTTACATGGACGCCACACGATAATAAAATCTCTGTTAACTTCAAACCTACACCACTTGTAGCACCTGTAATCAATGCATTTTTTCCAATCAATATGTATACCACCCTTTTATTTTAACAATTTATTTTGTGTCAAAATTGTGTTTTATCCACTACAATCTTATAATAATACTAACAAAGATTCCAGGAGGCATGTGACATGAAAATCGTATTTTACGGCTCAGGTAATATGGCGAGCGCAATTTTTACAGGCTTGATAGAAAGTAATACAGTAAAAGGTGAAGATATATACTTAACAAATAGAAGTGACATTGAAGAATTAAAAAGATTAAACAGTACATTAAATACACAATATAGCTATGACGATGTTGAATTATTATCAAATGCTGATTTTGTATTTTTAGCTGTTAAGCCTCATGACTTTGATTCGCTTGTTGAGCGTATTCAACCTCATCATAATGCACACAATAAATTTGTTTCTATGATGGCTGGTGTACCAATAAATCAAATCAAGACAAAGCTTCAGACATCAAATCCAGTTGCACGTATCATGCCGAATACAAATGCGCATGTACAGCAGTCAGTGACTGGTATATCTTTCTCTGATAATTTTGAAGAAAGTGATAAACAGCTTTTATTTGATTTACTTGATGCTTTTGGTACTTCAATTGAAGTTGAAGAAGATTCATTACATGATGTTACTGCAATCACAGGTAGTGGCCCTGCCTTTTTATACTATATGTATGAACAGTATATCAATGCAGCTAATCAACTTGGCTTATCACATGAAGACACTGATATTGCGGTACGTAAATTGATTATCGGTACAGCAAGAATGCTTGAAAATAGTGAACTGTCTCTTGATCAGTTACGTGAAAATATCACTTCAAAGGGTGGTACAACGAAGGCAGGACTGGATGCCTTAGCGAAACATCCTATCGAAGCAATTTTTGTAGATTGCTTGAACGAAGCTTTAAATCGCAGTAAAGAATTAGGAAAATAAATATAAGGATACATATAAATAATGCGCGCTCAGCTAATTGAGTGCGCATTATTTATATTTCAAAACTATCAAAGTCCTTCACGATTTCAAATATCATTTCCGGATATTTATGCTGTATTACATCTTTCAATAATGCAATATCCTGTAAATCATAACGATTACTCACATGATTGATCAATACTTTTTTTGCATGCGATTGTGCAACAAGTTTTGCTACGTCATCAATATGACTATGGTAATATTTATGACTCAAATCCAGGTCACCCTCTAAATATGTACTTTCATGTACGATAACATCTGCATTTTTTGCCAGAGCTATTTCTGCTTCACATGGCATTGTGTCACCAAATATCGTAATAATCTTACCAGGTTTATTTGGATTTCGGTAGTTTTTCGTTTCATAAATGATACCATCTACCTCAACGAATTCCTGCATTTTAAACTGTTGATAAATTGGACCCGGCTGAATGCCTGCTTCAATCAACTTATCCGAGATTAAATTACCCTCTGTGTCCGGAAACTGGATACGATATCCAAATGAATCTATACCATGTTTTAACATTCCTACATTCACCTTTATCTGATTGATATATAAGACGTCTCCATCAGCAATTTCGATGATTTCAAGCGGATAATTCAAGTGAGAACCTGAAATTAACAGTGTCGTTTCGATGTATGCTTTAATTCCTTTTGGACCAAATACTTTTAAAGGTTTATTTTCTCCACCTTGAAAGCTTCTTGACGTCAGAAGACCCGGTAATCCAAAAATATGATCGCCATGCAGATGTGTAATAAAGATATGATCCAATTTTCCAAGTTTAATATTTGTATGTAATATCTGATGTTGACAAGCTTCACCCGCATCAAATAACCAGAACGTATTATTTAACGGTGCAAGAGAAAGTATGATCGTTTGTGTATTTCTTTCTTTAGTTGGTAAACCTGCACTCGTCCCTAAAAAAGTTATTTTCATTTTTCTACCACCTTTTATTTCATCACGTCATTATAGCATGTTTTAATTGTTTTTTTAGGCATTGTATGAAAAAATAAAATAGACTTTAATAGAATCGAGGTATTTATTTTGGATATTGAAAAGCAAAATATTCCCTGTTTAATAACAATTTTCGGTGCAACAGGTGATTTAAGTCACCGCAAGTTATTCCCATCGTTATTCCACCTTTATCAGCAAGATAACTTGAATGAGCATGTTGCAATCATTGGTATTGGACGACGTGACTGGACGAATGAAAAATTCAGAGCTGAAATTAAATCATCTATCGAAAAATTTGTTAAAGATACACATAAAATCGATGAATTTATGGAACATGTTTATTACCAGTCTCATGACGTTAATAATAAAGAAAGTTATGACGCGCTGCTGACACTCTCTGAATCTTTAGATGCACAATATAACTTAAATGGTAACCGTCTATTCTATTTAGCAATGGCACCAGAATTTTTTGGTACTGTATCAGATTTCTTAAAATCTAGCGGACTGACAAAAACAAAAGGATTTAAACGCTTAATTATTGAAAAACCTTTCGGTAAAGATCTTGCTTCTGCTGAAAAACTAAATAATCAGCTAAGAAAATCATTTAAAGAAGAGGAAATTTATCGAATTGACCATTATCTTGGTAAAGATATGGTGCAAAACATCGAAGTAATTCGATTTAGCAATGCAATGTTTGAACCGTTATGGAATAATAAATATATCTCAAATATTCAAGTCACTTCTTCAGAAATTTTAGGTGTTGAAGACCGTGGTGGCTATTACGATAATAGTGGCGCTTTAAAAGATATGGTACAAAATCACATGTTACAAATTGTTTCACTTCTTGCAATGGAGCCTCCTATTTCATTATCATCTGAAGATATTCGGAATGAAAAAGTAAAGGCACTTCGTTCTATCCGTAAAATTCAGCCTGAACACGTAAGAAGCTATTTCGTTCGAGGACAATATGATGTCGGTGAAATAAACGGCGAAAAAGTAAAACGATATCGTGATGAAGAAAATGTAAATCCAGAAAGTAATACACCTACATTTGTTGCTGCTAAAGTTATGCTCGATAACTTTAGATGGGCAGGTGTGCCCTTCTACATTCGTACAGGTAAACGTATGAAGGAAAAAGAAATACGTGTGGTTGTTGAATTTAAAGAGATGCCGATGAATCTTTATTATCAAAAGGATAATCAGCTAGATTCCAATTTACTTGTTATTAATATTCAACCAAATGAAGGTATTGAACTACATTTAAATGCACGTAAATATATCGAAGGTATCGATACTGAACCAGTTAAATTATCATATGCGATGACGACACAAGATAAGATGAATACAGTCGACGCATATGAAGGATTAATTTATGACTGTCTAAAAGGCGATGCCACTAACTTTACACACTGGGAAGAATTAAAGGCAACATGGAGTTATGTGGATACTGTTGCTGATTACTGGGATGCACATCCTGCTCCATTCCCAAATTATCAGGCTGGATCTAACGGCCCTGTAAAAAGCGATTTGTTATTAAGTCGAGATAATTTCCACTGGTGGGACGTTTAATATTTAAATCAATAAAAACCTTTGAATCATAATGATTCAAAGGTTTTTATTGTGCCATAATTGTGTTAATATTTGAATTATGAATAAATTTATACACTCATCATTTGAACTTTACTCAGAGCAGGATTTTGATACATTGCTCAATATAAAGACTAAACCTTATCTTGAAACTTTTACAAATCATCATTCTCATCGTTATGAACCAACGATTTATCGTGATTTATTATCATTATTTAACATGATTAAAGAAGACTTAACTGAAGATGCATTGTTAGTAGATTTTGGCTCTGGATTAATGCGCGTTCCAATCTTCACTAACTATGTATTCAAAATAAAAACGATAGGCATTGAATTGAATAAGCAGCTATACTTAAAAAGCCTTGAAAACATTAAAAATTATAACTTATTGCATCATCAAGAAAATGATGTTCATGCTCAAAATATTAATGCATTACAGTATCAATTTAGTGGTGAAGAGACACATTTATTTTTCTTTAACCCATTTTCAGTGTTCGTATTTCAAAAAGTGATGGAAAACTTAATGACATCATCTATAGAAAAATGTGATATCATTCTTTATTATGCAAAACCAGAATATGAAGTATATTTACAGGATATCATTCATTTCAATCTAAAATATCATATACCTTTGCAACAAATAAATAATGATCCATCAGAAAAAATAAATATTTATGAATACACGAAATCTATTTAAAACATACTTTAAGGAAGATGTGAATTATGAATAATATTGACTTAATGCAGAAAACAATCGTATATATTGAAGATCATTTATTCGAACCATTTAAATATGAAACAATCGGAACATATTTAAATGAAAATCCAATGCATATAAATCAAACATTTACTATGATTACCGGCATGAATTTAGAAGAATATATATATCATCGTAAAATGACCGAGGCCGCTAAAAAGTTGTTAAATGGTAATTACCGTCTTGTGGATATCGCCAATCAGTTTGGTTTTTCAACTGCACACGAATTTAGTACTGCATTTAGCAATCACCATCAAATTTCACCGATTCAGGTTAGAACTAACTCTGAACAATTAAGAATGGTAGAACGACTCTACATTCAGCTTTCTGTGACGACGAAGCCTCCGATGCCTTATAAAATGCAGACGATGGATAGTTTCAGAATTGTAGGCATACAAGAAATCGTTTCATTTAATGAATTAGGTAATCATTTTCTAGTGCCGGATATTGTCTATGAGTTAAAAGAAAAGGAAGAAATTAAATCATTATTATCATTTAGCTCAGACAAAAATATTTATGTAGTTGTTCAGCCTAATCCAAATGATATAGAAATATTTGTAGGTGTAAAGTCAGAACGTACTTTTGATTATGAAAGCAAACAAATCTATAACGGTAATTACGCTAAATTTGAAGCTCGTGGAAAGCTTGATTATGTATTTAATGAAATTTGGCAATCTGTCGAAAAACAAGTAGACTTTAATATACACTACGAACGTAATAGTCAGTATATTTATATTTTTCCTGATGATATGGATTTTGATAATAGTTTCAATAAAGTTGAACTTTGGATACCAACATTATAAAAAGCGCGCAAGACGTTTGTCTTGCGCGCTTTTTGATATAAACAAAATTATTTCCAGTCTGTATGGAATACGCCTTCCTTATCTTTACGTTCATAAGTGTGCGCACCGAAATAATCACGTTGTGCCTGAATTAAGTTTGCAGGTAAATCTTTTGATGTATAAGAATCAAAATAATTAATTGCTGCTGCAAAACTTGGTGCTGGTGTACCTGTAGTGATTGCAGTAGCTGCCACCTTACGTAAACTCGTTTGATACTTTTCTACAACTTCTTTGAAATATGGGTCTAATAATAAGTTTTGTAAATCTGCGTTATTATCATATGCTTCTTTAATCTTTTGTAAGAATTGTGCACGAATGATACAACCTTCACGCCAGATCATTGCTAAATCACCTAACTGTAAGTTCCAGTTATAAGCTTCACTTGCAGCTCTCATCTGTGCAAAACCTTGTGCATAGCAACAAATTTTACTCATATATAATGCTTCACGAATTGCTTCTAAAAATTCAGCTTTATCCCCTTCGAAGTTTGTTTTATTTGAGTTGATATTTTGACTCGCAACAATTCTTTCGTCTTTTTGACTAGAGATGAAACGTGCAAATACACTTTCTGTGATTATTGTTAATGGCTGACCTAAGTCTAACGCGTTAATTGATGTCCATTTACCTGTTCCTTTTTGACCAGCTTTATCCATTACTTTTTCAACGAGTGGCGTACCATCTTCATCTAATTTCTTGAAGATATCAGCTGTGATTTCGATTAAGTAGCTATCTAATTCGCCTTCATTCCATGATTTAAATGTATCAGCGATTTCTTCATTTGACATAGCTAATACATTTTTCATTAAATCATAACTCTCAGCGATTAACTGCATATCTGCATATTCAATACCGTTATGTACCATTTTAACGTAATGACCGGCACCATCTGGACCAATATAAGCAACACATGGTTTGCCGTCTTCAGCTTTAGCAGCAATAGATTCTAGAATAGGTCTAACAAGTTCATATGCCTCTTTTTGACCACCTGGCATAATTGAAGGGCCATGTAATGCGCCTTCTTCACCACCTGAAACACCAGTACCGATGAAATTGAATCCTTTTTCTGAAAGATATGCATTACGACGAATCGTATCGTTGTAGTTAGTGTTACCACCATCGATTAAAATATCACCTTGATCTAATAATGGAATCAAGCTTTCGATTGTTGCATCTGTTGCTTCCCCAGCTTTAACCATCATCATGATTTTACGTGGCTTTTCAAGGCTATTTACGAATTCTTCGAGAGAGTATGTTGGGAAAATATTTTTACCAACTGATTCTTTCATCATCTCTTCAGTTTTTTCCTTTGAACGGTTAAATACTGAAACAGTATTTCCGCGTGATTCTATATTCCACGCTAAATTTTTACCCATTACGGCTAAACCGATTACACCTATTTGTTGTTTACTCATAATATACCTCTTTCAAATGAATTTTCATGATTATTATAGCACATGTCTATATTGTTTTAACTAAACAAGCTTAATGATTTCAATTACTTGTTCTGTTAATTTATTTAATTCATCAATCGGCATCTTTTCATTTACCGTATGAATATCCTGATAGCCGACAGCTAATACAACAGTTGGAACAAACTTGTTAATAAAGTTAGCATCACTACCCCCACCGTTAGATACAACTTCTGGTGTTCTACCAACACGTTCAGCTGCTTGACTTGCAATCTCGATAACCTTGCTTGTTTTTTCAACATTGAATGAAGGATAATTAACTTTAACCTCAACATCAGCTTTACCACCAAGTTCTGCTGCAGCAGTTAGGATCGCTTCTTTCATGTGTGCAACTTGTGCTTCCATTTTACTATCAACTAAACTACGCGCTTCAGCAACAATATAACATTTTTCAGCGACGATATTTGTTCTTGAACCACCTTCAATCGTACCTATATTAGCAGTCGTTTCTGCATCTATTCTACCTAGTTTCATATTACTGATTGCACGTGAAGCAATGTTTATCGCACTCACGCCGTTTTCTGGGGCCACACCCGCATGTGCCGTAACACCTGTAATTTCAATGTTAAGCGTTGCGTTTGTTGGCGCCTGGTTTACAATTGTACCAACTTTACCACCAGCATCCAATGCATAGCCAAGTTTCGCATCAAATTTAGATCCATCTAATACACTAGCACCTATTAAATGAGATTCTTCTCCAACTGAAATAACAACTTCAATATCACCATGTGGGATTTGTTCTTCATTAATCGTTCGAATTGCTTCAATCATTGCAGCAATCCCCGCTTTATCATCTGCACCAAGAATCGTAGAACCATCTGTATGAATGACATTATCTGTAATAATCGGGTTTATGCCATTACCAGGTGTAACAGTATCCATATGACAAGATAGCAAGATTGTCTCCTGATCTGTTGTCCCTTTTAATTTCATAATCAGATTGCCCGCACCAAAACCTGTTTTGCTTTGTGTATCATCTTCAGTGACTTCAAAGCCAAGCTCTTCATATAAAGTTTTTAAATGATTTGCAATCTCACGTTCATTACCACTCTCGCTATCAATCTTTACAAGTTCAATAAAAGTATCCACTAATCTTTGCTGGTTCATTGACAACACTCCTCAAAATATTATTTATATTTATCGTACCAAACAACTGTTCATCAATAAAGGATAAGACGTAAAATCAATTATTTGATATAATAAATAAAACGCACTTATGAAAGGAAGTACAGAATGAATAACAAAACAGCACGCAAAGTCTTTATCATCGTCTTACTTGTATTAATTGTTGCAGCTTTAGTACTTAGCGCTGTATTACCATATCTTAATATGTAAAAAACGTTGAGAATAATTTCTCAACGTTTTTTAGTACATCTTTAAAGAACCAAATTTAGATTTAATCATTAAATAACTTTCAATCTCTTTTAGCAGCTGGATTGCAGCTGAACGAGATTTTAATCGCTCATGTGAATCCGGTAATGGATAATTATCAAGATCCAGCATTATCTCATATAAATCATGTAATCTTATTGCAGTAAAATTATTACTTGTAATATTATTTGATAGATCCTCTAATAATCCGCTACACTGCATATGTAGCTTATCTTTACAGCTTATATCATTAATCAGATGTGTCATGCGTGCCAAAAGTTCAAGTTGAGATTCACGCATATCAAAATAATGATAATACGAATTATCATTACGTGAAAAATGATTCTCGACTTCCATGTAGGCAAGTGACTTTGCACGTTCAATCGTTTCATGCAGCTTATCAATATCATTTGTGTTCAATACAATTTCAGGATGCTTTAACGCATCGCTCAATCGGCTGACAATAACCTGAAATTCCATCTCGATCGCACGTTTATAACCATTTAATGCATTGTTGTGATTCGGCATATAAAGATTTAAAATTAAAGCGATGCCCATACCTACACAAAGTAATAGAAATTCATTAACAGCTAATGCCCAGTCGATATGACCTGAATTAAAGCAATGTAGAATGATAACGATACTTGTGACAACACCTTCTTGTATACCGAACATTACTGTAACAGGAATAAACAGTAAGACGAGAATACCGAGGACAACCGGATTAAAGCCTAAATTCATAAAGAAAATATATGAAAACAAAATACCAAGCAAGCACGAGAAAAATCTCGCACTTGCAGCTTCTAAAGATTTTACTTTTGTATTCTTCACACAAAGAACGACTAAAATAGCAGCAGATGAGAAATTCTCGAGACCCATCATCTTACAGATGATTACGCCGAGAGACATACCGAAAGCAGTCTTAATCGTACGCGAACCAATCTTATAAGGCTTAATCTTCATGAATGAATTAACGTTCCTCACAATGCTCTTCAAATAAAGCTTGAATGTTTGTAATAACACTCATTGGATCGTGACCTTCTATTTCATGTCTTTCGATCATTTTTACAATCTTACCATCTTTAAGTAAAGCAAATGATGGACTGCTTGGTGGATAACCTTCAAAGTAATCACGAGCTGTTTCAGTCGCTTCTTTATCCTGACCAGCAAATACAGTTACTAATTGATCAGGTAATTTATCATAATGTAATGCATGCGCAGCAGCAGGACGAGCGATACCGCCAGCACAACCACATACAGAGTTGATCATAACAAATGTTGTACCAGGTTTATCAAACGTTTCTTTAACCGCTTCAGGCGTTGTTAACTGTTTGTAACCCGCAGTTTCGATTTCTTGACGTGCATTGTTTACGAAATCTTCCATAAACATATTAAAATTCATATCCATTGATAAAACACCTCTTCTAAATTGATACAACTATCATAACGAATAAAGACCGTTAAATCTAGTGATTAATTCGTGAAATATTAAAAGGTGTAGATAATATATAGCTTATTGATTGCTAGAAGCGTATAACATAATATTTCATATTCGCGGTTGTTCGTTTGCTAACTTACTCAATGATATATAACAGTTGTATAATTGAAATAATCTAGGATTAATTATTAAGCATCCCTATTTTATTGACATACACACCGCGCTTCATTACTATTTACAGTAATCTTAAAGGAGGTATCCTTATGCCTAATACAATTCAAATCAGATCAATCCAACAAAAAGATAATCCCATCATCCATAAAATCATTCAAACGTCTCTTGAATCGTTCAACTTAGATATCCCTGGATCAGCATACTTTGACCCAGAACTAGCACAACTATCATCATATTATGGTGAACGTAAATATGCCCAATACTGGATAGCAGAGCAAAATGGAGAAGTTTTAGGTGGTGTTGGCATTGCTCCATTCAGTGAAGATGGGACGATATGTGAACTTCAAAAACTATATCTCTTAGAATCTTCACAAGGCAAAGGTATCTCTAAACTATTAATGGACCAGGCATTAGCATTTGCTTCACACTATTATAAGTCATGTTATTTAGAAACAATGAGTAAGCTAGAAGTTGCATGTATACTCTATGAAAAGTATGGCTTTCAATTATTAGAACAACCAATCGAAGGCAGTGACCATTCAGCAATGGATCGCTGGTATATAAAATCACTATGAAAAGAATAATCTCATTCTTCATTATATTATTATCATTATTTCTGCTTTTTATAAATCAAGATAGGATAATCGATAACTACTACACATTACGCATTGAACTTATGCCAGATCCGATGGCTATAAATACTTATGATAAAGGACAATGTACTTATTATGTATTTGATAAAGTAAAGAAAGACGGCAACATGATAGAACGATCCTGGCGTGATGCCAAGCACTGGGCGAAACTTGCTAAACAAGATGGATATAATGTAAACCATTCGCCACGAAAAGGTGCGTTACTTCAATCACCAAGAGGCACGCAAGGTCATGTAGCATAAATTGAACATGTATATCAAAACGGTAATGTAAAAGTTTCAGAGATGAATTATACACAGCCATATGAAATAACAGAGCGTATTATATATAAGAAAGATCTATCGAGATATAAAATTATCCATCCAAAGATAAATCCAAAAAAAGTACTAACTGATATATAAACAGCTAGTACTTTTTTTGATCTTATTAATACAATAAATTATTACCATTCTATAATAATAGTAAGATAATCTACTTTTCTTCATCAAACTCTCTTACTTTTACATCTTTTGTCGTTTCATCTCTTAATTGAAATAACATGATAAAACAGATAACAATTAAGCTTGCTGGTATGATAAACGGTAAATAATTTAAAAACTCATTGTCGTGAATCCTTACCAAATAATAAATGAAAAACATCCAGCATGCATTTAAAAATAAAATAAATAGTTTGTCTCCAAAATTCATATTATCCACCTCTTTATTTAATATTGACTGTTATTGAACCCACATTACCTACTTCATGTCTAATACTGTTCTTTGATGATGCTACAATTTCATTCCCTATCGTAATATCTAATTGCTGACCATCAATTTTAAGTGATTTATTAAAGGTTTGCATACGCTTTGATATTAATAAATCATCAACAACACGTGTTACTATACGCCCTCCACCACTATTGTGAATAACAGCTACCGCACCATATTGATTACCATCCATCTCATAATCAGCAATCATAACTTTAAGATTTTTAGGATTATATGGGGGCGTTAGAGTTACTACAGCCATTTCTAATGCATTCAGACTTTCAATATATTCATTTGAAATAATATCATCTAATCTTTGTGTATTATGTATAATCTGGTCTGTAAATTTAACCGTAAGATTTGTTGCTTCATCAATCACGCCAGATTCATATTTTTCAAGTTTATCATCTTCGTTATGCCCAGCATAGAATGTCGAAACAGTATTGCCAATGACAGTTTTCTTTGTTATACCTGTCATACCTTCTTCTAATTGGATGCCTGTATCCACAATATCTAGATGATATGTTTTTGATTGCGAATTATAAATGGCATATCCAAAAGCGTAATTTTTGTTTTTGTCATTTTTATCTTTCTCACTAACAAATATAGAGTAAAATTTAGGATTTGATTGCTTATCTGGATTTACAATCATACCTTCACTCTTTGAATGAGGAAAAAGCTTTTCTTTAAAATCTTTCATCGCAGCTTCACCATTTGCATACGCGTTACTTTCCAATTGTTTAATCAGTAAGCTCTCTTTTATCGGTTTAGATTTAACTTCTTTTTTTGTAGACTCAGAATACAAGATTCCTGCTGCGATTAGAAAAATGATTATAACAGAAGTTATTACACGTTTTGTGAAAGTCATCTTCATCCCTCCTCGTATTTTAAATTGATATTACCATAGTTTAACACTTAATTACATATATTATATAATTAACTTAATATGACAGTAAATATATAAAAAAATCTATCCAAAACTATGGATAGATTGTAATATATATATTCTTTCGTAAAATAATTACTGAATTGCATTCCAGACTTTCTTAGCCACGCCTTATGGCGATTGTGGATTTTGTCCGGTTATTATTTTTATATTATTATCATAAAACACCTTAATTGAAATGATTAGAGTATTAATTATTATTACTATGATATTCATACTTTAATTACACTACAAATTTGAACATACTTTCCAAAAAGTACGATTGTTATAATTTTTTAATCATTAATGTATCTTCATCTCTAACAGCAATTGGTTTAAATCCAATATTTTTATATAATTGTTGTGCATAATTTCCGTTCGTAACACTTAATGAAATTCCATTAACATTATTATTTTTTAATAAATAAATTAATTGTTCCATAAGAACTTTTCCTAAACCTTGTTTTCGAAAATCTGGTAATATCGAAATATTTAATTCAACAAAATCATCCTTATAGAACCCATAACTTTTATCAGTTTCATTAAATTGTCTACACCATGCTAATCCTATTACTCTATTATTTATTACTGCTGCCATAGTATAATCATCTTTTCTTCCAAAATCTTCATAATACTTTAATAATTCTTTTTTATCTACGATTGATTTATTAGGTTTTTTACTCCCTTCAGGAACATAAATTGCATGGTACAAAAATTCTTTTATAATGGAATATTCTTTTTTATCTAAAGATCGTATCCAAACTTCAGGTACATCTTTTTCCATTTTTGTATATTCTAGAATCTTCTCTGCATCTTTTACTTCAACCGATCGTATTATCATAATCTCACCTCTCTAAATTTTTTTATAATTATATCACTTTAAATTAATAATATTCTAAAAAAAAATTATAAAAAAGTTAAACTCCATAAAAAACAAACCATCCAAATATAGACAGTCTGTTTACATAATATTGTTATATTAGAATTTACTTAATTGCACTCCAAACTTTCTTCGCAACAATTTTAGGTGATTGTGGATTTTGTCCAGTAATGATATTACCATCCTGAACGACTTTCGAAGCCATCGGTAATACCGCTTTTTTATAATTCGCACCCTTCTTCTTAAGCTCATCTTCTAATAGAAATGGTACTTTATTCGTCTTTCGCACCATTTGTTCTTCTAGATTAGAGAATCCGGTTAACTCTGTATCTTTCAAACGATTGTCCTCAAAGTTCAGTAAAGCTGCTGCACCATGACATACAGATGATATCACTTTCTTTTCTTTATCCATTTCTTTAAGAATTCGAGAAATATCTTCATTATCAACGAAATCAAACACAGTACCATGTCCACCAGTAAAGTAAACTGCGTCGTAATCACTTACATCCTCTTCATGTATAGACTTTGTATTATCTAATAATTTCATAAACTCAGGATCTTTCATGTAATTCTTAGTCTTATAATCTAACATCAAAGTACTCACGCTAAATGGATCAATCGGTACTTTACCACCATTAACACTGTATAAATCTATCTCAACGTCTTTGTCTTTAAAATAATCATAAAAATGAACAAGCTCACCTAACCATAAACCTGTTTTTTCCTCTAAACCTTTATAATGATCTGTATTTGTATTTATAATCATAATTTTTTTCATTTAAATTCACTCCTAAAAAATATATACATATATATACCCATATTCATATGTAATTAATACTTTTTTGGTTTATACATATAATACAAAACAGCAAATAAAGTATAGAGAATAGCAATTGTAAAAATCATTTGTAGTATATTTATTAAAAAATTGATTATAGGTGCTTCTGATAAATATTCAATTCCACCATAAAAAAATGGTAAATGATCACTTAACAAAAGCGCGTAGAGAAATCCAATTAGAATGCCATATAAAAAATGCTTTAAGAGATATTTTTCAAAAATTGAATACATAATATACACCCCTATTTTAAAATGGATAATAAGTAATTTAATACCATTATAAGTTACCATGTTAATTTAATCTATCAAATATTTACACGACATATCATATTTTGACTATATTTTACATTTATGATTAAATGGTTACAAGAACTTTTAAGATCGGAGTTATAAAAATGATAAACATCACCGGTAAATATACACATGCGGTTATCATGACAGATAACATTGAAGACGCTGCCAGAAATAGAGTTCAGAATATGACGAACCTTGATTTTCTATCTGGCACTAATATTGTGATGATGCCTGATGTACATGAAGGAAAAGGTTGTGCGATTGGTACATCTATTCTAATGAACAAATCTAATGCCAAGATTCCACCTGCATTTATCGGTGTGGATATTGGTTGTGGGATGATGAGTTATCCATTAGGTAAACTTGATAATATTAACTTTCCTGAACTTGATCAGTATATAACTGATAATATTTCAACATATCTAAGAACCGATGAACTAAAAAATCCTGTATTTAATAATATACCTCAAGAAATTAAAGCAATTATTTTAGATAATTTAAAAGAAATTCAAACATCTTTACTATTTCAAAATGTAAATATGATTCAATTAATCAATTCAGTCGGAACTTTAGGCGGTGGTAATCATTTTGTTGAGATCGGCAAGAACAAATCAGATGAATATTACCTTACGATTCATTCTGGTAGTCGCTTCTTAGGGGCAAAAATAGAAAAACACTATCAGGACTTAGCCAAAGAGAGTCATAAAAATATTGATGTTACTCCTATTATCAATGTTCTAAAGGAACAAGATAAACATCATGCTATTCAACCAATGATAAAATTTGTAAAACAACTGAATCAGGAAAATCATTATGATGAAGAAGTTAGCTATCTTAAAGGTGAAAGTTTATCGCATTACATTAATGATATGACAGCTGCTTGCCGCTTCGCAGAAACGAGTCGTTTAATGATGACAGCCGTTATCCTCGATTACTTTGGAATACAGATGGACAATGCAAAAATCATAAATTCACCTCATAATTTTATAGAGGTAAAAGATAAAGAATATTTAATTCGTAAAGGTGCATGTGATGCGAGTCTTGATAGAGATGTTGTTATTCCAATCAATATGCGTGACGGCATCATCATTGGAAAAGGTAAAGGCAATCCAGAATGGAATTATTCTGCGCCACACGGTGCAGGACGCGTATTATCTCGTTCAAAAGCTAAACAGACGCTCAACTTAGAAACATTTGAAAAGCAAATGGAAGGGATATATAGTAGTACGGTTGTGGAGGATACTTTAGATGAAGCACCTGATGCATATAAACCGATTAATGAGATAATTAAACATATTCATGACTCAGTTGAAATTATTGACATCATTAAACCAGTATATAATCATAAAGGTATTGAAACACCTAAATGGTGGCAGAAGAAGAAGTAAATACTTATTTAGGAGATGTTATTATCAAATATTTAAGCTATAACAATCCAAATTTAGATAAAATGAATTTAGTACCACCTATATTTTCACTCATTATCTCACTTACATTCATCTTAATTAATATTCGTACTCTAAGCATACGCGATGAATTATGGGTTAAAATTGCAGTTTCTATTTCGCTAATAATCTTTGTAGCTTTTACAATTGTCAATATAATAACGATCTATCTCATTATTAAAAGAAAAAGTATTAATAAAAAATAAAGTAAGTGTCAATCAATCGACACTTACTTTATTTTTTGTATGAAATGATATAATTTTTCGATGTCATCTAAATGTTGATTACACACATTGCTATCATGACAAATATAATCACCCTTTTTCGTATATGTTCCGTCACTATTCGCTTTTGTCTTATTTAAGAATAATGAAACATCAGATTCATGGTGACAAATCGAACAAAATCCCTTCACTTTAGTTGGAGCTAATTCCCCGTATATACTTTGAAAAGCACCTTTACTATCTTTATAGACAATATACTTTCGATTTGCAGAATGGTCATTCCATCCGAGATAGCTCATCACCTGAAGATCATATTGATCACTTGGTGGTGTCTTTAATTTCTTTACCTTTTTGAATAACTTCTCTACTTGTTTAGCGGAAAGCATTTCAAAAGGTTCAACAAACTGTTTCATTTCTGAAAGAATCATAGTAGCTTTCGTCTTGGAAAGCCGAATATCATCAAGTTGAGTAATATACTCACTTGCATCTATACCATTCACAATGTAAATCGCTCTAATTTCGTCTAATATAATATTTTTTTGTGCTTTATTCGTCGTTGGATCATTTGTTTTATAAATCTTAAGTAACTGATTCACATTATTCATAACTTGCGCAAATTCATATGCTTTTATCATTATATCTATACCTCACTTTAATGATTTGAGTATAGCATAATATTAAAATGATAGTAAAAGTTAAAGTTGATGTGAGCATCTCCAATTTCGATAAGAAATGTTAGTTCGAAATTGGGGTTTTACCAATTTCAGATTGAATCTGTCTGCCTAAATTGGGGTTCTACCAATTTCATAACGAAATTGTGAGACGAATTTGGGGTTTTACCAATTTCAGATTGGATTTTCCTGCCGAAATTGGGGTTTCACCAATTTCAAATTAAATTTGTCTGTCGAAATTGGGGTTCTACCAATTTCAATCTCCTACTTCACATAAAAAGCAATTCCGAAAATAATAATCGAAATAATAATTCTAACTATAATATGAGATAAATGAAAATCTTTTATCATTAAGCCATGTATTATCGCTAAACCGCAAAATAATACCAATGATGTCGCTAATAGAATAAGATTTAAAGTCGGATAAACTGAAAATATCATTAAAATTGAATTTAACGCGAACAAAAGATACATGAAACTAAATCCACTATTTAACAGAGCTCCTACCGAAGCAATAATTGTCAGTAATGCATATATCATTACTAAAATGATTAACATTATCATCATTTAATCTCCTTCAATTTATTATTCATATTGTTTAATAGCTTTGCAGCAATTTCTAATTCATTTTTAATTCGGTCTATCTCTTCAATTTTTCTATTAATGAGATCTTTTAACAAAGACAAATCATCTTGTGGCATATTGTAAATCTCATCCATCGAATTAAATTTATTATCATATTCAATAAAAATTTTAATCTCCATAAGGCTAAATCTTGCTGTTTTTAAAATTTGAATACTTTTTAAACGTAATATATCTTTTTCTGAATAAATTCTAACTTTATTAATTATTGCTGGAGATATTAATCCCATCTTTTCATAATAACGAATCGTATCTTTGCTTAAGTCTACCGTTTTACTTAATTCTCCTATCTTCATATATTCGCCTCCTTATCTAAACAATAAATGATGGAGTTAACTCCATGTCAATCAACTTTAAAAATATATTGTAATTTTCATAATTATCTTATATATTATATCTAATAATAAAAAATAGCATTGATGAGAAGTTTTAATTCATAAAATAGAGAGCTTCGGTAGCTGAAAAGAAGTAACGAATTAAAGGATGACTCTAAGCTTCGCAAAGAAAGTTTGTATGAGTAGATTGCGACGTGCCCAGCGTTAATGGATTAAAGTTATTAACTTTATGAGGTATATTATGTGAGTAATATACGAACTTAGGTGGTACCACGAATATTATATATCGTCCTAATCGCATTTTTGCGATTGGGACTTTTTTTATGGAATTTAAGGGGGAGATTTAGAATGACAGTATTTATTGGAGGAGCATGGCCGTATGCAAATGGTTCTTTGCACATTGGTCATATCGCAGCACTATTACCTGGAGACATTATTGCAAGATATTACAGACAGACTGGTGAAAATGTATTATATGTGTCTGGAAGTGATTGTAACGGAACACCTATTGCACTACGTGCCAAACAAGAAGGAAAGACTACTCGAGATATTGCTGATACTTATCATCAGGAATTTCAACATTGCTTTACACGATTAGGGTTTACTTATGATTTATATACTAGAACAGACTCAAACAAACATCATGAAGGTGTAAAGTCATTATTCTTAAAATTATATGGTAATGATATGCTTTATCAAAAAACGATAGAGCAAGCGTATTGTGAACATGATAAGCAGTTTTTACCTGATCGATTGGTTGAAGGTGAATGTCCTAATTGTGGCGCAAAAGCACGTGGTGATCAATGTGATCAATGTTCAGCAATACTCGATCCACTTGATTTAATCAATAAGCGTTGTAAATTGTGTGGTAACGAACCGGTAATAAGAGAAACAAATCATTTATATTACAAATTTAGTAGTCTTCAGGAACAACTTGAAAAGTATTTTAAAGAAACGAGCACGAAATATCACTGGCGTCAAAATGCATTGGCACTCACTGAAAGATATTTAAAAGAAGGTATTCCTGATCGTTCTGTGACACGTGATTTACCTAATGGTGTGGATGTGCCAATCAAAGGATTTGAAGATAAAAAGATATATGTCTGGATTGAAGTGGTAGCTGGATATTTAACAGCATCAGAAGCATGGGGAAAACAAAATAATAAGGATTTTCAACAATTTTGGACGAAAGGAACAAAATCTTATTATATTCATGGGAAAGACAATATTCCGTTTCACACTGTAATTTGGCCATCAATTCTAATGGGCGCAAATATTGAAGGATTTCCACAATCAATCGTATCAAGTGAATATATGACATTGGAAAAACGAAAAATATCAACCAGCCAAAATTGGGCAGTCTGGATACCGGATTTAATAGAACGATATCACCCTGATACGATTCGCTATTTCTTTACAATCAATGCACCAGAATCTCGAGATGCAGATTTCTCTTTTAGAGAATTTATATATAGTCATAACAGTGAACTTCTTGGTGCATTTGGTAATCTTGTTAATAGAACATTTAAGTTTCTGGAAAAATCATATGATTTAGAAGTCCCTCAAGCTGAAATTGATAAAGGTATTAAAAATGAATTACATTCACTTTATCAAAAAGTTGGGCATTTAATAGAAGCAACTAAAATTAAAGAAGCGTTAGAATTAATATTTGAATTTATAAGAACATGTAATAAATACTTTGACGAACAACAGCCATGGATTACATTTAAAGAAGTAAAAGAAAAATGTGATGAAACTTTAGCTACATGTGTATTTATTATTCAAAATTTAAGTCAATTATTGAATCCCTTCCTCCCATTTAGTGCAGAAAAACTAAAAGATATGCTGGGAATAGAAACATTAGAATGGCATGTAATCGAGGATTTACCAAAAAGACTTGCATCTGTTTCACCATTATATGAACGAATAGATGTTAAGCAAATTGATGAAGAAATAGAAAGATTAAATAACAAAAATATGAACTAATGTTTGCGAAAATTACCACTACTATAATTTGACAGAGTATGTGGGAATTTTGATACTAATTTTTAAGAATAGTCACCGTATAAATGAATCTCAAGTGGAGTGTTCTCAGCACTCCACTTTTTTATTGATTTGTCGGTAATATACTAGCTGAAACAATCGTACAAATTTTGTTCAAGAATTCATCGCTTACCTTCTCAATTGTTTTATATTCTCTAGCATTTAAATCAATTGTCTTTGGATGTTGACATAATACTTTACCTTTAGTAAATAAGTTATCTTCTAGATTAATATGCAAAGGGAATGAATTAGTGATTGAATAAATAGGACATAAAATTACTAAATTTGTGAATTCATTAAAATCTTTATTACTTATTACTAATGCAGGATGATATCCAGCTTGTTCCTTGCCTTTAGTAGGATTAAGATCTAGCTTGATGATAGTACCCTGCTCTACCATATTTCATTACCTCTAGGTTTACCCCAATCAAATTCGCTTGGCTTATTTTCTGTTTCATAGTTTTCAAATAATTCTCTTATTAATGAGACATTTTACTGCTGCTTTGTTAAAATAATTTTTTCATCTTGCATTGTTAAATCAAATTTTTGATTTTTATCAAGATTCATTTCATTTACTATTGATTTTGGTATTCTTATGCCTTGACTGTTACCCCATCGTTGTAGAGATACCTGTATTTTATTCACCTCTTATAAAGTATACGTAGTATATACTGAAAGATATTTTTTGTCACTTATTACACTAAGAAATGATTCTATAAATCTTTCCAATAAAAGTATTGTCCAATATCTCCATAACATTTATCAATGTTAAACAATAATTTATATCCATGTTTTTCATAAAATTTTGGTGCTTGAAATGAAAAAGTATTAAGATACACATGCATTAATCCTTCTCTCCTACCTTTTTCCTCTACATAGGTTAATAATTTTGTGCCTAATCCATGTTTTCTATATGATTCATCAACAAATAAAAATTCAATCTCAATCGTAGAAAAAGTTGATTCCCCCACGATACCGGCAATAACTTTACCGTTATCTTCGATATTAAAATTATACGATTTTCTATCTCCCCAATTATGTTCATTATATTCTTTTATCTTCTGATGAATATATTCATTTGTAGCTTGTGAGCTTTCGTTTATCTCAAACATTAATCCACCTCAATTATTTTTTTGATTATTTTTTCTATCGTATTTACTTCATATATTGAAATGTCCTTTTGAATATATCGCTCAATTACTTTTCTCATATCATCTCTAAGTTTTATCAACTTTTTAACCATTTCAGTTTTATTATCAATCAAGGCGATTTCTGATTCAATCCAAGGCGAAGTTATTTTATAGCATTCACCTATTGGAGAAATTGAAATTAATGGATTGTATTCATCCTCAACTTCCATTGTATGATATTGAAATTCATCATTACTGCTTCCATTCAACCAATCATTCAATTGTAACCAGAATTCTATAATGGCAATATCTTCATCAAAATAAATAGTATTATTGTATTTGATTTTCAAATTTGCATCCAATGCCATAAAGTTTCCAGGTTTCGCACGTTCTTCATCTGAAAGTTGGTCCATAGGACTTTCTACTAAATGAAAGTCAAAGTTTAACATTATTGTACCCTCGTTCCCTGGTGAAAATACAATTTCCAACCATCTTCATTAACCCAAATTGAACTACGGTTAGATTTATTGTTCGTTACTTTATCTATCAATATATATGTAGCTAGCTTACTGTTATCAGAAAGATCTTTCACACGATAATCTATCACTTCAAAATCACTTTCAGGCATCTTAAATCCAACATAATCTGATTTCCTAGTCACTCTTCCTGATTGACCAAACTCCATATAGTCATCATGTAGAATGTCTGCATATTCACCACTTAATCTTCTAGCAGCATCTAAATGTAACATTTCGTATTCGAGCATAATTTCACCTCATTTATAATTTTCAGATAAAAACATATTAATTTCGTAACTTAATTCTAATGGATTAGATATATGAATATTATGATTCGACTTATTAATAAATTTAACAATTGAATTAGAACTTAGTTTTGACTGATTCAATATTAAATTATGCCAAATCTCCTCAAATTTTTTTGCATTATCTTCAGTCATATCATTAGATTTAATATTTTCTTTAATAGTAAAATTCTTGTCTCTACCTATGACCAGTAATGGATTATTGATTGTAATAAAGCTCTCTTTTAAGTTAGTTGCATCTTGGCTCCAATTCTTTGTTTCGAAATAGAGAACTCTATAAAAGTTTGGAAACATACTTGCATTTCGTTCATTTATTTTAAGATTGATTTTACCTTTTAATTGTATATGAGTCATCATTGATTTCTCTTTGCAATAATTCAGCCATGCGTCATCAGAATTTTGATTTGAAGTATTATTTTCATCAATTACATCTAATTGCTTATAATCAACTGAAGTAGAATCAATAAGAATAATTGAATTTTTTGATTTATATCTTGACACATAAACTTGAATACATAGCCCTCCATAAGAATGACCTATCAATGGTGCCTTTTCAATATTTTTTTGTTTAATAAATTCATCAAGCATCATAGAGGTGTTTTTAATCGAAATTTTTGAATCTTCGACTTCCCCATATCCAATCCCTGGTCTATAAAAAACGTAAATTTTATATTCATGTTTCAAAAGTTTTATAAATTCATACCATTCATCAAGAATACCATTCATCCCTAATAATAATACTATCGGCTTTCCAGAACCAAATTTAAAATATTCAATACTTTGTTTTTTATAAATAAACTTTAGCATCTTAATTCTCCATTATATTTAATAATTATTTTAACAATTATCTACTATAATTAATTCTATCTATATGCTCTTTGCTATCTCCAAACCTATAAAGAATTTATCCATATTATGATTTGCGTCACTTAAGCCGTCAACATTGTATTCATTTTCTGCAAGTACATCACCCGTTACCAAAAAGTTATAAAGTTCAAACCCATGGAAGTCACTAACCGCTTGAACACCTGCAAGTTCCATTTCGACTGCAATACATCCATCATTTTTGCGCATTTCAACATTATTTTTAGTTTCTCTCATCATAGCATCTGTTGTCCATACCTTACCTTGCACATAGGGTAATTCTAATATATCAAATATTTCAGCTACTTTATTACTATTATTAATTTCAATATAATCATTTGCTTTTGCGTAATGATAAGACATACCTTCATCTCGATAACTTTCCGTTGGAATCACAAATTTATTATCCGTCTTTTCTTTATCTAAACTACCTGCTGAACCTGACATTATAAACTGAGTAGCACCAGTTAACCAGTTAGCTTCTATACAAAATTGAGACGCTAGTGTTGATCCAATACCACTTAAATAAAATCCAATATCTTTACCTTCATGAATAAATTTATATATTGGATAACTACCGTTACAAGCATGGATCTCTCCAATTTTTTCACATTTATATATTTCAAAAATATTGTCATAAATATTTTTCGATAAAATAATCATACATATATCTAAAATCTTTTTCTGCTCCCCATAAAAACTTTTCAAAGTAACAATCGGTTCCGAATTATTATCGAAAGCATCTATAATCATAAAATCACCTCATATTTTTTCAAAAGTATAGCAATATTCCTGAATAAGAAAAATAGACAAATTTATGATTTTGTCCACAATTAAGGTTTAAATAAATGTAAAATACTTTTGACATTTCAGGAATGACTTGCTATATTATAAATGTAAAAAACATTTTACATTTGGAGGTTTGATTTATGATTATTCAACTAATTTTTGCTTTTTTGTTAACAATCATTGCTTTTATGTTTATCGTTAAATTTTTAAATTTTGGACCTGGTCATAGTGAATATGATGAAAGAACTCAAAGAATAGGAAATGAAGTATTTACAACAACTTTAACCTATCTTATTGCTTTCTGGATATTCAGTTTAATTATGAAAACCATAGATTTTAATAATATTAAATTTGATTATTTAAATGAATATCCAGAATTAATTAATTTAGCATTAGCTACTATTTTAATTATTTTCAATTACATTCGAATCAACAAAAAATATAGTGTCTAAAGGAGAAATTGTTATGAAAGTACTTGGTTTTATATGTATATTTTTATTTGCTGGTCTATGGGGATTTGTGATTAAAAAAGTTTTACCTAAAGATTTGATTGAGGGTAACAATAACAAAATTGATGAAAGATCATCGAAAATATTATGAGAAGTTTTTTCAAATACGTTAGTTTGGGTGGTATACGCGTTATTATTAAGTATAATATTAAAAATATTTAAACTGGGAAATCCAGAAAAAGCTATTCTACCTGAATTTCCTGAAGTATCGTATTTGCTAGTAATTATAGTTATATTTTTCATGAGTTTGATTTATACTAAAAGTAAGTATAGTGCTAAAGGTTGATGCTATTTGAAAAATAAAATCAAAGAGTTAAGAAAAGAGCTTGGTATGTCACAAGCTGAACTTAGTGACAAAACAAACGTTTCAAGACAAACGATCAATGCCATTGAAAATGATAAATATGATCCTACCCTATCTCTCGCATTTAAATTAGCTAAGTGTTTGAATGTCACGGTTGATGAGTTATTTTCATAAAAACGGAAATATAGTTATATTTCCGTTTTATTTTGTTCTAAAATAACTTAAAGCTCTCTTCTCCAATGCTACAACGTAATCGCGTTTAGCATTTCTATATTCAGGTGTTTCATCATATGATTGTGCAAGTTTTGTCTTTAAATCACTATAAGCCGTTACTTCCTCTGGATGTTCAAGTAAATAATCTCGAACAGCTAAATGTCGATATATCTCAGGATGACCTTCTTGATAGATATGTATATGATGCGTTCTATCATCTCCACCTTTTCTTAATAATCTTCTACCTGTGATTCCCCATTCTCCCGCCACATCGTATCCTTCTTTTATAAATTTCGAATTATAACTATCAATTTGATTTATGTCTTTAACCAATACCATCATATCTATTACAGGTTTAGCTTTCATACCAGGAACCGATGTACTACCAAAATGTTCAAATCTTACAACTTCATCAGGAATCATATCAGAAATTATTAGACATTCATTTTTAAAACTATCTTTCCACTTAGGATTATAATCAGATAATCTTACTTTCATAAAATTCCTCCTCAATTAACACTTAAACTTTCAACATTATATCTAATTTTTTATAAAGAATAAAGTCTTGAATTTTTTATTATTGAAGTAACAAAATAGAAACTTTTGCAACTAATTAAAACATTGTCTACTGATTATCCTATTAATGATAAATTAAATATAAGGAGGAACCTGATATGAAATTTAATGTAAACTTTAATAATCATCTTAATAAGGATGTTATCCATTTAGAAAGTCACGAAAGTAACAAAGATCTTGTAAATAACCTAACCAATTTTTTTGAGACTAAAATTACATTGATTGATATTAAATCTAATAAATCTATAAAAGTATCTGTAAATCATATCGAATCTATTGAAACTTTTACTCATTTGTCCAAAGTAATTTTAGTTGATAATTCACTTTTTTATATCAAAGGTAGGATAAAAGAATTGAAATATTTAACTAAGTATAAAATAGTTAAAATCAATAATACACAGATGTTTAATCTAAGACATTTAAATCAATTCTCTTCAGATAAAGCATCAAGACTATTAATACAAAGTAATTCTAATAAAAAATACATCGTCAGCAGATACTATTCTAAAGAGATCAAGGAGATGTTATTATGATAAAAGAACTAACTCAAAACTTCTTTCAAACATCATTTTTAAGCTTAATTTGGGTAATGGTTATTACTTCAATGTCCAACACTGATAACTTAATTTATTATAATTACTTTTGGAGATTGATTTTGATTTCTATATTATTCGGACTTTCTTTTGGCGTACTATACCCTTATTTATGGAAGTATTCAACTACTAAATCTAATTTTAATGTTATTGTTTGTTCAACTGA
Organism: Macrococcus epidermidis; assembly: GCF_024205965.1. Taxonomy (NCBI): domain Bacteria; kingdom Bacillati; phylum Bacillota; class Bacilli; order Caryophanales; family Staphylococcaceae; genus Macrococcus; species Macrococcus epidermidis. The sequence continues at coordinate 1,515,821 of NZ_CP073819.1, forward strand.
TAATACTATAATTATTTTATGCTCTATTTATTTGTATTCTCCTCATCTATTTAATCAAATCTCACCATATTTATTTGCCCTATTAGTGATAAATTTGATTTTACATTATGTAATCTTCAAGTTATATTCAGATTATTTAAATCAAAAATATATTATGGAAATTCAAAATAGAAAAAGGTTATAATTATTAAATTATTTACTTTGAATGTTATAAATAAAAAAGCAAAGGAGTACATCTTATCACTCCTTTGCTCAATAATTTATTAACATTATTTAATTCTCTCTATAATTACTTCGACAATAGAATCTAAATTCATAACATTTGTGTCAATTCTAGTTCCAAAATCAAAGCTACCAAAAGCTTTAATACATTGATTTATTTGGTCATATGGCCATCTGTCGGATTCATTTCTTGAATTAAGTCTATCAATTAAAGTATTATCATCCGCTACCAATAAAAATTGACGAATTATTTTAGAATCTAAACCTGATACAATTTCTTGATAATAATTTAAGTTTGTAATTGTCATTGGGATAATAATAATTTTATCAGTTCTCTCAATTAATTTTCTTAGAATTTCATTATTAATATTTCGCCATTCTATATAATCCTGAAAATTATCTTTCTTTATTTCCTCAGGGTAAATTTTATTCAGCATAGTTCCTGCAATCTCAGGATCAAAAATAATACTATTTATTATCTTTGCTTTAAGTAAATTTGCTACTGTCGTTTTTCCTACACCAAAAGCTCCATTTATCCAAATAACCCTCAACTGATTATTTAATATCATACTTATATCTCCAATATTGAATCTTATATTTGATTTTTTTAAAAGAATTACTTTCTACCTATGTACATTTTATTTTATTCACTTTTAAACGCTTTATAAAATCTAATAGTTTCTTCGTAATCTTCTTAATCATTATATAAGTCTAAGACTTCTAACATTTTTATCGCAAAATCCACATATTTATTAGGTGGAGTTACAAGTAAATTATCATGTAAAGTAACTTTCTCTGTATTAAGCTTATCAAATTCAATTTCTTATTACACACTTAAAATATATACACCACCACAAATAATAGTGCCGTTAATGTTTAATTTAAATAGAAAAATATCTACATTTTTATACTAGTAGGTGCATAACATTCTATAAATCTTTACTTTTCATTTTATTTAATTCTATTACTTGTTTTTTATTATATGCTTTTCTTGCAGCATCATATTGACCACCTAAAACAACCATACCAATTACATACATTATTAAAACCGCCCATAATGGCCATTGATTGTCATTCATATAAAAGTATATTGCATATACTGTACATATAAGCGGAACAACCAGTCCTAACCATTTAAATTTTGTTGAAGATAATATATATTGAGCACCATAAATTGAAGCAAATATTAAAATTCGTATTATATAATCTGCCATACTAATTCTCCTTTTCACTATTATAAAGACTTATCAATTTCTTAGCTTCTTCCAAACTAATCTTTTCGTCGATTGCTAGCGATTTAATGTAACTCACAAGTCCTGAATTTTCTTCTTTAGATGCTAATTCCACTTTCTGTATTAAACTATTAAGTCTTATTCTGACTGTAGGATAAGATACATCATACATCTTTGCAATACTTTTTAAAGATCCTGATTCTAAAACAAAATTTTTCATAAATTCAATATCTTCTTTATCTAGTTTTAATAACCATTCTGGAATTTCATTTTTGTCCATAAGCAACCTCCTATAATGATTTTAATATTATTTTTATCATAATTCAATAATAAAATAACTTTATTATCAATAATATTAAAAAGTTCTTTAACTTTATTAAATTATAGTGTAGTATAAATTATGAAATAAATAAAAAATATACAAAAGGAGAATTTTCATGATAGCTATATTCGAATTAATAATTCTTATTGCAGTATTATTTGGAGCACAAAAATATTTATCAACTTTGGAACCAGGATGGATAGGATTAATCACTCCTATAATTTTCACCCTTTATATGTTTATTAAATTTTATTATCTCGATCAAGACATTGAATTCTTTTGGTTGAAATTAGGATTAGGTAATCTTGTTTTATTATCTGATTTTAATTTTGGTCAGAAGAAGAAAAAAGAACGTTATAAAAAAGAATTAGAAAATATGAAATCAAAAGACTTATAAAAGGAGAATATTATGATTGCCATTGCATTGAAAGAATTTACTAATTTATTTAAAAGTATTAAGAGTATTATAGTAATTTCAATGATATTTAGTGCAGCAATAGGCATTGCAAAATTACTAAATATTTTCAAAGATCAATTAAAAGATATGGGATTAGGTGAAAATCCAAATAGTTCAGGTTTAATGTTAATCATATTTATTTTTGGACCTATCTTTGTATTTATACTAAGTCACAATATTATAAATGAAGAAATGAAAACACGTACTATAAGATTTTTAGTTACTAAAACCTCAAGAAACAAAATCATTCTTGGTAAATTTTTAGGGGTTATAGCATTTTGGTTTTCCATCCTACTTATAACAATCATTGCCCTTGCCTTTTATACTAAATCATTCTACTTTATTCATATGTTGCAATGTTTAACTTTTTTATCATATTTTATTGCACTTGCTTTATTGTTATCGGTATTAATCGACAACCCTATATTGTCAAACTTTATTGGACTTGCTTTATCAATCATTATTTCTGGTCTAGGTTTTTGGAGTATACTGTCTGATAAATTAATATTAAAAATATTTAGTTATATAACACCTTACTATTTCATAAGTCAAGGTGATGGAATGGTATTTTGTACTATCATACTTACTATAATTTTATTAATTACTTCTTTAATTATATTTAAAAGGAGAGATTTATAATGTACGCTCTAAAAACAAATAAACTAACAAAAATGTACAAAGATAAAGTTGTCGTTAATAATATAAATTTATCTGTACCCAGAGGTTCTATTTATGGATTTTTAGGTAAAAATGGTGCAGGCAAATCCACGTTTATTAATATGGTAACTGGTATTATTATCCCAACTAGTGGTGAATTTAATATGTATAGTCCTAAAGATAAAATTGGGGTCTTACCAGATTATTCTTCATTTTATGACAATTTAACTGCAATAGAACATTTGAATTATTTTTCTCACATACTTGGACATAAATTATCAAAAGAAGAAATGGTGAATATTCTTAATAATGTTGGACTAGAAAAATCTAATAAAATTAAAGTTAAAAATTATTCATTTGGTATGAAGAAAAAACTAGGAATAGCACAAGCACTGATTAATAATCCAGATATTATTTTCTTAGATGAACCAACTTCAGGCGTAGATCCTAACTCAATATTAAACATACATAATTTAATTCGAAAGTTATCTGAGGAAGGTAAAACAATTTTTTTAACTTCACATAATTTAGACGAAGTCGAAAAATTATGTGATACAATCGCGATAATGGATAACGGCAAAATTATTATCGAAGGAAATTTAGAAGAAGTAAAAATGAATTATCAAAATGTGATTGAAGTAACTTACAAAATTCAATCTAAAAATAATGATATCAATGAACTGATAAATAATAAATTAAAAAAATATGCTTCTAATATAAATTATAATAAAAACACTATTATTTTGGAAACCACAGATAATGAGAATATCGCAAAGATAAATGAAATATTAGTAAATCATAATATAAAAGTTTATGGTATTAATGTTTATGAACCAACATTGGAAGAAATTTTTATTAATACAGGTAGTAAAAATTAATATTTAAAATAACACTAAATATAATTTTCATAATGAATAAGCACCTACAAAATCATTTGTAGGTGCTCATCATTTTTTACCCTCTACGTCTAGAGATCAAAGAATGTTCATTTAAACTAAATGTACTACGTACACGCATCATTTGATCAATACGTTCTTCTGCTAAACGTTCAGCTGCTAAAGCTGTAGAAATGTTATCACGTTTCGCGATTTCAAATACTTTATCCATCTGATCATAGATTTCATTAACTTTCTTTGTTGCACGATCTTCGTTATAGCCATTTAATTCATCAGCTACATTAATTACCCCACCAGAATTCACGACAAAGTCAGGTGCATAGATGATGCCACGTTCCTGCAACATCGCTGCATGTTTTTCCATGTCTTTCAACTGGTTATTAGATGATCCACATACTGCTTTAACTTTCAATTGTGGAATTGTGTCATCATTAAGAATCGCACCTAATGCACATGGTGCAAAGATATCCGCTTCTACACCGTAAATTTCATCAGGCTTCACTGCTGTTGCACCAAAGTCATTTACTGCTCTATCAATTGATTCCTGGAAGATATCCGTAACGATTAATTTCGCACCTTCTTCATGTAAATATTTACATAAAGTATAAGATACATTTCCTACCCCTTGTACAGAAATTGTCTTACCTGCTAAACTATCATCACCGAATGCTTCTTTCGCCGTACGTTTCATCGCACGATATACCCCTAATGCTGTCATTGGACTAGGATTTCCACTAGATCCGTAGCTTTCTGATAATCCTACGACAAAGTCAGTTTCTTCATGCATAATATCCATATCAGTAACTGTTGTACCTACGTCTTCAGCTGTAATATAACGTCCGTTTAAACTTTGAATATAACGGCCTAATGCTCTAAATAAAGCTTCTGATTTATCTTTTTTTGGGTCCCCGATAACAACTGTTTTCGCGCCACCTAAATTAAGTCCTGCTGCTGCATTTTTATATGTCATTCCACGTGCTAAACGTAATGCATCTTCAATTGCTGCTTCTTCTGTTTCATATGGCCACATTCTGCATCCCCCAAGCGCAGGGCCAAGTGTTGAATCATGAATCGCGATAATCGCTTTTAATCCACTTGCATTATCCTGGCAGAATACAACTTGCTCATAGTCATATTGTTCTAAAGTCTTAAAAATCATTTTATTTCCCCTTTTCATAAAATAATTATTAGATTAACACTTCCTATTTTACATTAAATATTATGTTTATAAAACAAAAATATTCATTTTTAAATTTATTTCTGTATATTTTATTTCGATTTCCGATATATTATTATATTCTATTGAATATTTATGTACTTCAACAAACTAAAGCGCTTACAACATGCTATTTAAGCGTATTTTAGATTCTTTTATTTATTCATCATTTTTATCTATTATTATATTTATATAATAATTTATTTATTATTAATATTATGATGTTTTTTTGTTATAATGCTATTGGTAGGTGAATTTATGAAAAAGATGATCGCACTTCTTGTATTAGTTATTCCAATTTACTTTGCAGGTTTAGGTATCAAATGGATGAGAGATGCTGTTTTTGGTATTCTTGTCCCAGAACTCCATTTTATTTGGCTGCAATTTGTAATTGGATTTATCTTAATGGTACTTGGTGTTAGTTTTGTAGGCGGCTATATTCTGCATATCGAAAAGAAAAGTAAACGTGCACAAGAAAAATTTTATAAAAAACAAGAGAATCAATCCTAATAATGGATGATTCTCTTGTTTTTTATATTTTAATCAATGTTGTTTTAACAAATAATCATTTTTTAGTTTAACCGCTACTTCTACTTCATCTGTTATAATGGCATCGATTTCTTCTTCCAGCCAATACTGTATTTCTTTTGCGCGATTAACGGTATAAACACGGGCTGGTAAATTATATCGTACTACTTCTTGTCTTTTCGCGTCGTTCATATAACTTTTTCCGTAAGGATGCACTGATTTAATACCATGTGACTCCATATATATCCACGGCTCTCCTAGTTCTTTATTCGTAAGTAATGCTGTGTCATAGCTCGGATCAATCTTTTCTATGTACAATAAACTTTCAAGATTAAAGCTTGATATAATAATACGCTCTTTCATGTCATATTGACTTAATAGTTTAATGAGTGTTTCTTCAAGGACACCTTCCGTAACACATTTTATTTCAATATTTAACGTCATATCGGTTGTAATGATCCAGTCCATCACTTCTTTTAACGTCGGTACTTGTTCATCAGTTACTTTAAATAAACCATTCTTATTACGTGCAATTTTGATTTCATCTAATGTTAATTGATTGACACGACCTTTTTGATTGGTAGTACGATTTAAGGTTGGATCATGGATGACAATAATTTCATTATCGACAGTCATATGAATATCAAGCTCTATACCATCTGCACCATGTTCATAGGCCTTTTTAAAGCTTAGCATCGTATTTTCTGGATAAAGTGCTGCATACCCTCTATGTCCAATTATTTTAGTCATGATAATCCTCCATAAGGTAATCAATCAGTTCGCCACTCGTCGGTCGATTTAATTTGCCACGTTTGTTAAAGACTTCCTGTAAACCGTTATCCCATGCTCTTTCAATTGCATGTCGAATAGAACGTTCTACATTCGCGTTCTTTACATTGTTTCTCTCTGCAATCTTTGGATATAAATCAATTGTTAAATGTACTTTCTTTGCTCGTTCCTGCTCGCTTCTGGCAAATAATATTTCAATGGCATCCTGTATATATCGCGTACCTTTATGTTTTTCTTTAAATCCTAACTGTTCTAATTTATTTTGTCTGAGGACAGATTCATCAATATTACAGATCTGACAAATACGATTGACAAAATTATCAAAATTAATCGGCTTTAAAATGAAATAATCAGCTCCGGAATCCATTGCTTCTGACAGCACAGAATCTTTTCCAAACGCACTTAAACAAATAATTTTAAAAGGATGATTCGTTGGAATATGCTCTTTTAACAGCGTAATTCCATCGATATGAGGCAATATCAGGTCAAGTAACAGTAAATCAAATTCAATATCATTGATCATATTAAGGGCATCCTTACCGTTATGACACATTCCGACGACCTGCAAATTATGTTTTTCCAGATGTGTTTTTATTGTTACTGCGAGTTCTCGTGAATCTTCAATAATCGCAACTTTAAGTACCATACTTCTTCATCCTTTTTTACTTCTTATTTTGATTGATTAATTCAGCTGCATGTTCTAATGTGAGTGGTGTCACTTCAACACCTGAGATCATTCTAGCAACTTCTTTTATGCGTGATTCTCCATCGAGTTCAGTTACTCTTGTAGTCGTCCTGTCATCTTGTTCTTTTTTCTCGATATAAAGATGATGATCACTAATTGCAGCAACTTGTGGCAAATGTGAGATACAGATAACCTGTATATGTTGTGAAATATCATACATTTTCTCAGCCATTTTTTGAGCGACTTTCCCAGAAACACCTGTATCTACTTCGTCGAATAAAATTGCTGTCTTGCCTTTAGATTCTGCAAATATACTTTTTAAAGCAAGCATCATACGACTTAGTTCTCCACCGGATGCTATTTTCTCAAGTGGTTTCAATGGTTCACCTTTATTTGGGCTAATCATAAATTCTAAAGATTCAATACCAGTTGCAGTTGGTTCTGTCTTTGTAAATGCCATTTCAAAGTTTGCACTTTTCATCTCTAAATTATGAATTTCATCCAAAATTTCATTGCGCAGTGTTTGAGCTACTCTACGTCTTGCTTTGCTTAAATCATTACCTAGTGATAAAAGTTTTGACTTTGTCTGTTGTATTTCGTTCATCAATTGAGTAGTGGATTCTTCAATATTTTCAATCGTATTAATTTCTTTTTCTAACTCATCAATAAAAGGTATCAGTTCATTTAGAGGTTTTCCATACTTACGTTCCAGAAATTGTATTTCATTCATACGCGTCTCTAACTGATTAAGTTCATTCTCATCATATTCATTTTGAGTCATTGCATCATGTAATGCATGTTTCGCATCATCTAATATATAATATAGTCCTTCAGAGTCTTCTAATGTCTTACTAAACTTGTTCGGAATAATTTCATCCACTTCTTTAAGTGATGCATTAAATTCAAATAGTAAATCTAATATTTGATTCTCTTCGCTTAATAGATTGACTGATTTCGTTAAAGCATCATTAAGTTTCTCATAATTCTGCAGTCGATTAATTTCTTCTGTTAACGTTTCTTTTTCTGAGGCGATTAATTTCTTCTCACTTAATTCTTTATGCTGATATTTTATTAAATCTAACCGTTGTAACAATTCTTCATCTTTTTGCTGTAAGTTTTTCAGTTCATTCGTTTTCTCAACATATTGTTTAAAGGTTGTCTTGTACTCCGATAGTAACGTATCATAATTACCTTTTGCATAATCATCTAATAATGTCAGATGATATTTTGGTTTTAATAGTGTCTGTGTTTCGTGTTGGCCATGAATATCCAAAAGCTCCTGCATGATACTTTTTAATTCTGTTAATGTTACGGTCTGATTATTGATCTTACATATGCTTTTACCCGTCTTTAAAATTTCACGTTTAACCAACATAAAATCATCTAATGGAATATCTTTTTCAATGAGCATATCCTTTACACGAGGATTATGGTCTATATCAAATATACCTTCAACAATCGCCTTATTCTCACCATGACGCACTAAATTCTGACTTGCACGCATTCCGATAAGTTGTCCGATTGCATCGATAATGATTGATTTACCTGCACCAGTTTCTCCACTAAGTACTGTTAAACCATCTTTTAATTCAATTTCTAATGCTTCGATTATTGCAAACTGTTTAATAGATAACGACAAAAGCATATAAAATCCCCCAATTAAAGCATGTTAAAAATACGTTCAGTAATCACTTCTCCTGCTTTTTTATCTTTACAGATTAATAGACAAGTATCATCCCCACAAATCGTACCGATGACTTCTTCCCATTCTAACTGATCTAAAATAGCACCGATTGACTGTGCATTTCCAGGTAAAGTTTTTAAGATAAGTAAATTGTCAGCACTATCCAATTTAACAAATGAATCCATTAAATAGCGTCCTAATTTATCAAGTGGATGGTATTTTCTATCTCGAGGTAATGAGTAGATATATTGGCCACTAGGTGTGGGTACTTTAATTAATTGTAATTCTTTTATATCTCTAGAAATAGTTGCTTGTGTTACATTTAAATTATATTCATTTAATTTCTCAACAAGATCTTCCTGTGTTTCTATTTGTTGATTGGAGATGATCTCTCTGATTTTAATTTGTCGGATGGTTTTATTCGCCATACCTACGCCCCCTTGTTCCTGTATAATTATACAAATTATTTTAGCATACATACAATTTATTGTATACGAAAAAACCACCGAATTTCCCCCGGTGGTTTAATCATTTAATATGTTAAATGCTTGTTCCACAATCATTGCTGTTGATTGTGACTGATTTTTATCAAAGGTAACATCGTTAATAATTTTATCATTATCAGCAATAACTTGACCATGTAATAAATATTCAATATTTCCTTTTTGACCTGTAATTGGTGAAAAGGTAATACCATTGACTTGAATATTCAGTTTCTTACATAGCTGAATCATTTCATCTAATACCCGGATATGTTCATCTTTATCGTGAACAATTCCTTTATCAACAAATTCATATCTTGCTTCAAATTGAGGCTTAATGAGTGCAATAATTGTCGCTCCGGGTTCAACTATTTCAACAAGTTTATTGAGAATCATCGATAAAGAAATAAAACTTACGTCTATCGTAATAAAATTCGGTAAAGGATCAAACTGTACTTTCGTCACATATCTAAAATTTGTCTGTTCCATAACTGTAACTTTATCATGAATGCGTAAACGATAGTCTAATTGATTCGTACCGACATCCAAAGCATATGAATGACGCGCGCCATTTTGTAATGCACAGTCTGTAAATCCACCAGTTGAAGATCCGATATCAAGATGAATGACATCAATTAAATTTAAATCAAAATAGTCAATTGCTTTTTCAAGCTTATATCCACCACGACTTACATATTTTTTTCGGTTATCTTTCACGCGGATTTTTGCAGTTATAGGATTAATTTTCTCACCTGCAGTGTCAATGCGGATATTATCATTAAAAATGAGCCCTGCCATGACAGCACGCATAGCGGCATCTTTTGTTTCATAATAGTCATGTTCAACGAGCCAATCATCAATTCTAATTTTTTTCATATTTACGCTTCAGTGATTGTTTTATTTCATTGATAATATTCGCCTTTGAAATTCCGATATCTTTCAGCAATAATTCTACATCACCATGTTCTATATATTCATCGTCAATACCGATTCGTTTAATATCTATATACTGATGTTTATCATTGAAGTAATTGACGATTAATGATCCAAAACCACCACTCAACATTGACTCTTCAACTGTAATTATCGCTTTATCTTCCTGTGCAATCTTATCCAGATAGTCTGTATCTAGTGGTTTAATAAATCGAGCATTAACCACCTCAATAGTGATACCTTCTTTTAATAGTTCATCACGCACTTCTTCAATAAGTTGTAATGTCGGTCCGAAACCTAGTACTGCGACATCCTCACCATCATGAAGTGTTTCCCATTTACCATAGGGTACGGGTTGCAAATTATCATCAACCTCTACACCAATACCATTACCTCTTGGATAACGTATCGCAATAGGTCCTGAGTATTCATAAAATGCACTATGCAGCATATGACGTGCTTCATTCTCATCTTTTGGCATCATAATTGTAATATTTGGCATATGACTTAAGAATGGTATATCAAAGACACCTTGATGTGTTTCACCATCTGCACCAACAAGACCTGAACGGTCAATACCAAATACAACATGTAAGTTTTGACGATCAACGTCATGTAACATTTGATCATAAGCACGTTGTAAAAATGTTGAATAAATTGCAACATAAGGTTTCATGCCATTCGCAGCTAGTCCAGCCGCCATCGTCACTGCATGCTGTTCTGCAATACCAACGTCAAAGAATTGATCCGGTAATTCTGCCTGAAACCTCGTCAACTTACTTCCTACAGGCATCGCTGGCGTAATTGCAACAATATGTTTATCATTTTCTGCAAAACTTTGTACCGTGTCACTGAAGATTTGACTCCATGCGGGTGCTTTTGAGCTACCTTTTACCTGTTCACCAGTTTCTAGTTTATATGGTCCTAATCCATGCCAAGTCCCTATTTTATCGTTCTCAGCAGGTCGATAACCTTTACCTTTTTTAGTAATAACATGAACGATAACCGGACCATTAATACGTTTAGATGTCTCAAAAGCTTCTTTAAGATCATTAAAATTATGCCCATCTACCGGCCCGACATATTTAATGCCAAGTTCTTCAAAGAATACACCTGTAACAACAAGATATTTCAGACTATCTTTAATGCGATCAGCTGAATCTCTTAACTTATGACCACCCGGTAATTTACTCAAGAAACCATCAATATCAACTTTTGCTCGATTATAATTTTGATTTGTACGTAATCGACCGAACATATTGTGCATTGCACCAACATTTGGTGCTATACTCATCTCGTTGTCGTTTAAGACAATCGTCATATCTGTTTTATCATGGCCGATATGATTTAATGCTTCTAGTGCCATACCACCCGTTAAAGCTCCGTCACCGATAATCGGCACGACATCATAATCTTCACCTAGAATATCACGCGCTTTCGCCATTCCAATTGCTGCTGATAATGACGTTGAAGAATGACCTGCTTCCCATACATCATGTGGACTTTCATTTAGTTTTGGAAATCCACTTAAACCTTTGTATTGGCGTAAAGTATCAAATTTCTCTCCACGGCCAGTTAAAATTTTATGAATATATGCCTGATGCCCTACATCAAAGATAAGTTTATCCTGTGGACTGTTAAAACTTCTATGCATAGCGATTGTTAATTCTACAACACCTAAATTTGCCCCGATATGTCCCCCGGTAATTGCACATTTCTCTATAAGAAACTGACGAATATCGCTACTTAATTCAACTAACTCATCATCTGTTAAATTTTTAATAAACGATGGATCTTTTATTTTCGATACATCCATGAATTCCCACCTACATCTCTCTTACTTTAATATGTTTCCTATTATATCATTGTTTACGAATGCATGAAAAATAAAAAAAGCCCTGCAAAGGCTTTTATTTGTTTCTATTGACAATAAAATCAATTAATTCTATAAGCGGCGCTTTGTTTAAAGTAATATTGCCAACAATTTCTACCGTCTCATTATAGATTTCATTTAGTCTTTGTTTAGATACTTCTAGACCAATTAGAGAGACGTATGTGCTTTTTGCATTTTCTACATCACTTCCAACAGCTTTTCCGATTGACTCGAAATCACCTTCTACATCTAAAATATCATCTTTTATCTGAAACATTAATCCAATATTTCTTCCTACTTTATCTAGTGACGACAGAAGATCATCTTTTTGTTCCAGAATAATACCAGCAGCATAGATAGATGCGTGAATTAAATCTCCTGTTTTATGATGGTGAATGGTCTCTAAAGTCATCATATCAATTGATTTATTTTCGCTCTCCATATCAAGCATCTGTCCTGCGACCATACCTTTTGACCCGGCAGCATCTGATAATAACGTTAGCAGTTTTATTTTAGTTACGTCTGAATAATTGCTTGATATTATTTGATGGAAACTATCCGTTAATAATGCATCTCCTGCTAATATCGCAGTCGCCTCACCGTACACTTTATGATTTGTGAGCTTACCTCTACGATAATCATCATCATCCATTGCTGGAAGATCATCATGAATCAATGAATAAGTATGTATCATTTCAACCGCCAAGCCAAATGCTAATCCATCATTAGGATTACCACCTAGACTCTCAAGCGTAGTCATTAACAGTAACGGACGTACACGTTTACCACCCGCTTTAAGCGAATAGACTATCGAATCATTTAATTGTGAAGACACAGCTTTTTCTTGATAGAGTTTATCGATTGCATCATTAATCGTATCAATATATGCCTTATTCATTAGTATCTGCCTCTTGAAGCTTTGCAATTTTCTCCTCTGCTTCTTTCAGTTTATCCTGACATGCTTTAGATAATTTCACACCTGCTTCATAAAGTTCTATCGATTTTTCAAGAGACACATTTTCATTATCAAGTTGTTTAACTATCGTTTCTAATTCATTCATCATCGTTTCAAAATCTTTAGCCATGAAAGACACCCCTAGTTATTTCTTTTCAATTATTTCACTGATTAGCTTACCATCCTTGATTTCAACTTCTAACATATCACCAATGTTAACATCATCTACAGAACGCACAATCAAATCATTATGACGTGTAATACTATATCCTCGTAATAATGTTTCTGTTGGACTTAAGCTGCTAAGCAGTGCCAATCGAGATTGAAATGCTGTTTGTTTCATTGACATCATATATTGAATTGTTCTATTCATTTGAAGATGTTTATTCTCAATATCTTTTTGAAGTTGACTGACTTTATCCTGTAAAGTTTTAGGCGTAATAAATTGTGTCAATGTTGATGTACGATGCTTTTGTTGTTGCAGCATCGTATTCACCAGGTACTTCATATTATTCTGAATTTCATCGATTCGCTGAACCTTTTGTTCAACAAGCATATATGGATTCTTAAAAATATAATAATTCTCAAGCTGATTTAAGTGCTGCATTTGATGACGTAATATATTGTTCATTTTATGATTCATGAATTCACGTGCTTTATTAATCTGCGCATCTAATTCACGGACGTCTGGCGTTGCAAGAACGGCCGCTCCAGTAGGCGTTGGTGCACGTAAATCTGCTACAAAATCTGATAATGTTGTATCCGTTTCATGTCCTACTGCTGAGATGATTGGTGTGCGTGCATTATAGATGGCTTCAACAACAATGGATTCGTTAAAAGCCCATAAATCTTCGATTGATCCTCCACCACGTCCAAGAATAATTACATCAGCATCGATAGCATCTGCCTGTTCAATATTTTTTACGATATCTTCTTTAGCACCTGCACCTTGTACAAGTGTTGATATATACGTTACTTCTGCTAGAGGATATCGATTATTTAAAGTAGTACGTATATCCTGTACAGCCGCTCCTGTACTTGCTGTAAGAACTGCAATATGTTTCGGATATTTTGGTAAAGCCTGTTTATGTTCTCTATTAAAATATCCTTTTTCCTGAAACTCTTTTTTAAGTTGTTCAAATTTCTCATATAATAACCCAATACCATCAAGCGTCATCGTATTAACATACAATTGATAGTTGCCTCGTGCTTCATAGGATGAAACGCGACCGGTAATAAGTACACTATCTCCCTCTTTAGGAGTAAAAGATAATTTACTGGCATCACGACTAAACATCATACATTGAATAATGGCACCATTATCTTTTAATGCAAAATAATGATGTCCACTGGAATGACGCTTATAATTTGAAAGTTCACCTTTAATATAGACCTCCTGTAAATAAGGGTCTCTATCAAACTTTACTTTTATATATTTACTTAACGCACTTACCGTTAAATACTTTTCCATATCATCACTACGCTTTATTTTTTATTATTTCACTTAAAATACCGTTGATAAATTTATAGCTGTCATCATCACTATAAGTTTTCGCTAAATTTACCGCTTCATTGACAACTACTTTTTCAGGTGCATCAGTGTATAGCAATTCAAAAGTACTCATTCTTAATATGATACGATCTATCTTATTGATACGGTCAAGCGTCCATTGTTTAAGATGCGGTGATATTTTACCATCGATTTCTGTTTCCTGAGCTTTCACACCACGAACGATTGATTCACAAAATTCATCCTTTAGAGGCGGTTCAATAATAAATGCTGTTGCTTCTTCAATTGTAATATCATGTTCTTTTGTTTCTAATTGAAATAATATTTGTACTGCATGTTGTCTTGATTCTGTTCTTGACATATGTTTCTCCTTCAAAAATTTAGAGGATGCAAGCATCCTCTAAATTAATTTTCTTTAAATTTTACATTAATGATATGCACATTGATTTGTTTCGGACTAATCGCAGTCATATTACCTAATGCATTTTTTATAGATTGCTGTACTTGTGTTGCCGTCTTAGAAATTTTTGTACCATAGTCGAAAGCACAGTATGCATCGATAATGATATCTTCACCCTTAACTTCCACGTTAACACCTTTTTGATTTTTAACGCCTAATTTATCGAGAGATTTGTTCTTTTGAACAAGTGATACACCTTTGACTTCAGATACAGCGATTGATGCGATGACTTCAATTACACTCGGTGCAATTTCAACTGTACCTAAATTGCCTTTTTTATTTGTTTCAATCATTGATATATGCCTCCCATCTCATATTAATACTATAACATGTTTTAAGTATAATATTAAATGCAAAATAAAAAAACGCATAAGCGCTTTTTTATGAAAGTATTTCATTTTGTTCTAAAAACTTCGTACTATATTTATTAGATTTAAAAATATCATTTTCCATTAATGCAAGATGGAAAGGTATCGTCGTATCCACACCGGTTACAACAAATTCATCTAGTGCACGTTTCGCGCACTCAATCGCTTCAGCGCGTGTTGGTTGATGTACGATTAATTTGGCCACCATCGAATCATAAAAAGGTGGGATTTTATAGTTCGTATAACACGCTGAATCTATTCTTACACCGTACCCACCTGGCACAACATATTGTGTAATTTGACCTGGAGATGGCATAAAATTCTTATAAGGATTTTCTGCATTAATTCTAAGTTCAATGGCATGTCCTGACATCTTAACATCATCCTGTTGTATTGTGAGTCTTTCCCCTGCGGCAATTTTTATCTGCCATTTCACCAGATCAATGCCTGTCACCATTTCAGTAACTGGATGTTCAACCTGAATACGTGTATTCATTTCCATAAAATAAAATGCTTTCGTTGCTAGATCATAGATAAATTCAACTGTACCAGCACCTTCATAGTTTACAGCTTCAGCTGCACGCACTGCTGCCTGACCCATTGCCGTTCTTGTCGTGTCATCTAAAATCGGTGAAGGTGATTCTTCTACAAGTTTTTGCATACGACGCTGAATGGTACAATCTCGCTCTCCGAGATGTATTACATTACCGTATTGATCGGCTAATATTTGGATTTCAACATGACGAAATTCTTCAATAAATTTCTCTAAATATAACCCTGGATTACCGAAAGCTGTAGCAGCTTCTTGTTCAGTCATCATATAACCATTGCGGAGTTCTTCATCATTTCTTGCTACACGAATCCCTTTTCCACCGCCACCAGCAGTCGCTTTTAAGATAACCGGATAACCCATTTGATTCGCAAGTGTCAATGCATCTTCAACACTTTCTAATAATCCGTCACTGCCAGGAACAACCGGAACATCAGCTTTTATCATTTCTTTCTTGGCTACGTCTTTGATACCCATTTTAGAAATAGAATAGTGGCTCGGTCCAATAAATTTAATTTGACATGCTTCGCACATTTCTGCAAAATTTGCGTTCTCAGCTAAAAAACCATATCCAGGATGAATACCATCGCAACCTGTAGAGCTTGCGATCATTAAAATATTCGGAATATTTAAATACGAATCTTTCGATTGTTTCGGTCCGATACAATAAGCTTCATCAGCAATTTGAGTATGTAAGGCATCACGGTCTGCCTCTGAATAGACAGCTACTGACTGTATATTTAACTCTTTTAACGCACGAATGATTCTTACTGCTATCTCGCCACGATTTGCGACTAATACTTTCTTCATATTATTTCACCTTAAATAACGGTTGTCCGTACTCAACCATTTGTCCATCTTCAACAAGAATTTCTACAATCTCTCCTGAGATTTCAGCCTGAATTTCATTAAATAATTTCATTGCCTCCAGAATACATACTGTACTGTCAGCATTGACTTTATCACCGACACTCACGTATGGTGCACTTTCAGGTGAAGGTGATTTATAGAATGTTCCGACCATTGGTGCGTTAATCGTCTTGCTAGTATCTATATGTTCTGCCTGTGTTATAGCGTTTGTTTGAGGTTGAGATTGTGTTTGTGACTGTATTTGCTGTGTAGGCATAACTGGTGCTGATGGTACTTCATATGTTGTAGTAATTGGTGTCTGTACTATTTCTTTTTCTTTTTTGATAACAATTTTATATTCATCCTGCTCTAAATTTAATTCAGTTAATGTTTTTGATGCGTCTATTAAATCTACAAGTTTTTTAATATCTTCAAATTTCATGATGTACCCCTTTTTTTATACAAGATTTTATGACTAGTTACTAATTTATTTTATCCTAGTGGTCAGACCAATACAAGAAAAAAATAAAAGACATGCAATATGTGCATGTCTTTATTAAAATTTATTGCTTATCCACGTGATACATATGAACCGTCAGTAGTATTGATAATTAATTTATCACCTTGGTTAACGAATAAAGGTACGTTTAAAGTATAACCCGTTTCAACAGTTGCTTGTTTTGTTGCCCCTTGAGCTGTATCACCTTTAATACCAGGTTCTGTTTCTGTTACTTCTAATGTTACAGTGTTAGGTAATTCAACACCTAACGTTTCTCCTTCATACATTTGGATATGAACTTCCATATTTTCTTTTAAGAATTTTAATTCGTATTCAATCGTGCTTTCTGGCAATTCTAATTGCTCATAAGATTCATTATCCATAAATACATGTTGATCACCTGAAGCGTATAAATATTGCATACGTTTATTATCGATTTGTGCTTTACCAACTTTTTCACCAGCACGGAATGTTTTTTCCTGAATAGCACCAGTACGTAAGTTACGTAATTTCGAACGTACGAATGCAGCACCCTTACCTGGTTTTACGTGTTGGAATTCAATAACTCTCCAAATCCCGTTATCTACTTCAATTGTTAAACCTGTCTTAAAATCGTTTACTGAAATCATTAAATTTCCTCCTAATTAGCTTTCTTATAAAATAATAAGGTCTTTTGTTGAATGTGTAAAGCGCTTTAGTCCATTTTTTGTAACTAAAACATCATCTTCAATACGTACGCCACCTAAACCATCGACATATATACCTGGTTCTAATGTTACACACATGTTTTCTTCCAGAATATGAGGTGATTTCGAAGATAACATTGGTCCCTCGTGAACTTCTAGCCCTATGCCATGCCCTAATGAATGTCCAAATTTTTCTCCGTAACCGTAAGATTCAATCACATCTCTCGCAATTTTATCAGCTTCTATCCCTGACATACCCATCTTAATCTCATTTAATGCTTTCATCTGTGATTCTAATACGATGTTATAAATCTTTACCATTTCTTCACTAGGATCACCAACAGCAATCGTACGTGTTATGTCTGATATGTAACCATTATATATCGCACCGTAATCAAATGTAATCATCTCACCAGACTGAATCACTTTATCACTCGCAACACCATGCGGTAATGCACCACGCAGACCACTTGCAACAATTGTATCGAAAGAAGAACCCGTTGCCCCTAGTTCACGCATTTTCATCTCCATTAAGTTATTAACCTGCATTTCAGTCATACCAGGCTTCGTTACTTGTAAGATATACTCAAAAGTTGCATCAGCGATATCGGCCGCTTTCTGGATGATTTCAATTTCGTGCGGCTCCTTTATCATTCGAATACGTTCTACTTCTCCAGCAACATTAACAAGTTCATAATGATTGCTTAATAAGTTTTGATGTTGCTGATATGTAATAAGATCTCCCTCAAATCCAATAGATTTATAGCCATATGTTTCTATCAACGTGCGAATCTCATCAAGTATCGGTTGACTATGTTTAACAATTTCAAATGCAGATGCTTGATCAGTAGCCTGTTCAATATATCTAAAATCTGTTACTAAAATTTTCTTATCTCTAGAAATGATTAAAGCACCGCTTGAACCTGTAAATCCAGATAAATATCTTCTGTTATACTGTGATAGTACAATAACAGCATCTAATGATTTATCATCTAACAATTGATTTACTTTTTCAAATTTCATATTTTTACTTCCTCTCTATATATAAGCTTTTTTATAACATTATATATATGTTAACATATATAAAGACACTATTTGAATTGAGGCGTAACAAAATGAAAAAAATATTTTTACTATTATCGACGAGTCTATTACTAACTGCTTGCGGACCTTCAGAAGCAGAACAACTTACGAAAGAAAAGAACACTTTATCTAAAGAAGTTGAGCATTTAAAAGAAAAAGTTGAAAACGAAAAAACGAAACATATTTCTAAAAATAACACATTGAATAATATAGAAAATGAACTCAAACAAGCTAAAAGTGGCAATACAATAACAAATGACTTGTACACTCAAAACTTTAAAGCATACACTACTCAATTAGCTACTGCATTTAAAACATACTCTGACATTGAAGGTAAGATTGATCAACTGAAAGGAGATGCGATGGTGTCAGATCGTTTATCTGAAGTAAAACAAACGATCGATGATGCGGTTCAAACATATGAAGCACCATTTAAAAAAGCGAATCCACCTAAAACGTTTGAAGATATCCATGACCAGATTCAGGATGCTAACAAGCATATGAAAATAGCCATTTCTAAGATTGAAAAAGGATATGATAAAAAGGATAAGGCGCTTGTTTCTGAAGGAAAAGCTACCTTACAGAAAGTAATCGATCAATTCAATGAAATACAGTTCCAATAAGAAAACTGGTATGATTCCTTAAATGAATCATACCAGTTTTCTTATTTATAAATGCATGACTTAAAGTAATCATTTTCGATATGTCCACGCATCGCTTTTATATTTTTCCATTAAACGATTCGTCTCATCTCTTAATGCATCGTTCATTTCAAAAGGAACTAATTTTTTATTTAAACCTTTTTCAAAACCTTTAAAGAATGCTTCTTCCATCATTTCTATCGTTATTTCTTTATCTGTTAGATCCTGTATACTGACCGCCTTAGAATAAAAGGCTTTTTTCATCTTATCTTTAAGTCTCGGATTTTGATATGTAAATAAGTCAAAAAGCTCGTCAACGTCAATGGACTGCAAAATAGAACCATGTTGAAGTATCACACCTTTTTGACGGGTTTGTGCACTGCCAGCAATTTTACGCCCCTCTACAACCAGTTCGTACCAGCTAGGTGCATCAAAGCAGACTGAACTTCTAGGATCTTTCAGTTTAGCGCGTTGTTCTTCTGTTCTGGGAACAGCGAAATAAGCATCAAAGCCTAAATCAATAAAACCTTCGAGTAGACCTTGAGAAATAACACGATAAGCTTCAGTAACAGTCTTCGGCATTTCAGGATGCGCTTCAGGTACAATAACGCTATATGTAAGTTCTTTAT
The DNA here is from genome assembly GCF_024205965.1 of Macrococcus epidermidis. NCBI lineage: Bacteria > Bacillati > Bacillota > Bacilli > Caryophanales > Staphylococcaceae > Macrococcus > Macrococcus epidermidis. The sequence continues at coordinate 1,536,027 of NZ_CP073819.1, forward strand.
CATGTAGTACACCACGACCGCCTGTAGCACGTCGTACTAAACCATAGCCTTTTGATTTTACCTTTTCTAAATCAATTTCTTTTTCTATTTTTTGAAAATAACCGATTGAAAGTGTCGCAGGATTCCATCCATAAAATCGAATAACAGGAGGCAGCTTACCTTCTGAAACAAAATTAAGCAATGCTTCATCCAACGCCATATTAAAGTAAGGATCATTTTGCTTCGTATTTAAAAATAACCATTCTTCTTTTTTACTATTTTCCATCTCAATCAAACTCCCCAACGTAATCACACAAAATAAAAATAAAATAAAAGTAAAATAACTTTGAAATCATATGATTTTATTACTATAATAAATCTATGATTATAAAAGGAGGACTACTAAAATGACGATGTGGTATATTTTAGGAATCGTACTTCTTGCTTTGTTAGTTTACATTCTAATTAATTACTCTATCAATCGTAAAGCTGTTACTGAATTAAGTCAAGATGACTTTAAAAGCGGTTTAAGAAAAGCGCAGGTCATCGATTTACGTGAAAAAGCAGATTATGATTACGGACATATTAACGGTGCAAGAAACATTCCAATGACAATATTCAGAACGAGAATGCTTGGGTTACGTAAAGATCAACCAATCTACTTCGTAGATGCAAATGGTATCTCAAGTTATCGTGCAGCGCGCATGCTGAAAAAACACGGCTACAATAATCTTTATATGCTGAAAAATGGCTATAAAGACTGGAAATATGATTTAAAAGTGAAAAAATAATTTTATAATTCTTGACGAGACAAATTTGTCTCGTTTTTTTATTTTTAATATAAATAAGCAAAGCACGAAAGAATTCATGCTTTGCTTAAACTTAAAACTCTATATTACTTTTCAATCGTTCCTGAATATTTTAATACTGGTTTACGTGCTGCCATTGTTTCATCAAGACGGCCGATAACAGTATCATGTGGTGCTTCTAATACGATATCTGGATTTTCTTCTGCTTCTTTAGCGATTTGAATCATCGTATCACAGAATGAATCCAATGTTTCTTTAGATTCAGTTTCAGTAGGTTCAATCATCATACATTCCTCAACGTTTAATGGGAAATAGATTGTTGGCGGATGGAAGTTAAAGTCTAACAGACGTTTTGCCATATCTAACGTTCTCACACCAAGTTTCTTCTGTTTAGAACCACTGATTACAAATTCATGCTTACAATGACGATCGTATGGTAATACGAAGTAGTCTTGTAATCTTCTCATCATGTAGTTCGCATTTAATACAGCCACTTCAGATGCTTCTTTTAAGCCATCTGGTCCCATTGTACGGATATACGTGTATGCACGTAAGTAAATACCAAAGTTACCGTAGAATGGCTTAACACGTCCGATAGATTGTTCACGATCATAATCAAATTTAAATCCATCTTCAGTCTTAATAATATGTGGTTTTGGTAAGAATGGTACTAAATCAGCTTTCACACCAACTGGTCCAGATCCTGGTCCACCACCACCGTGTGGTCCAGTGAATGTTTTGTGTAAGTTTAAGTGAACTGCGTCAAATCCCATATCTCCAGGACGTACTTTACTCATGATTGCATTTAAGTTTGCACCATCATAGTATAATTTACCACCCGCAGCATGAACGATTTCACGAATTTCTAAAATATCTTCTTCAAATAAACCTAATGTATTTGGGTTTGTTAACATGATCGCAGCTGTATCTGGTCCAACTACACGTTTTAAATCTTCAATATCAACTAATCCAAATTCGTTTGATTTTACTGTAACTGTTTCAAAACCAGCAACTGTTGCTGATGCCGGGTTAGTACCATGCGCTGAGTCTGGTACGATTACTTTTGTACGGTTGTGGTCTCCATTCGCTTCGTGGAACGCACGAATCATCATTAATGCAGTCCACTCACCATGTGCACCTGCTGCAGGTTGAAGTGTAACTTCATCCATACCAGTAATTTCTTTTAAGTGTTCTTGTAAATCATAAATCACTTCTAACGAACCTTGAATCGTTTTTTCATCTTGTAATGGATGCGCTGCTGCAAATCCAGCCATACGAGCAACTTTTTCGTTGATTTTTGGATTGTATTTCATCGTACAAGAACCAAGTGGATAGAATCCAGAGTCAACACCGTGGTTTTTGTTAGATAATTCAGTGTAATGACGCATTAAATCTAATTCAGCGATTTCTGGTAACATCGCACGTTCTTTACGAATGAACTTGCTATCTAAAATATCTTCAACTTTTTTATTTTCAACTTCTAATTCAGGTAATGAATAACTGAAACGATTTTCTTTTGAACGTTCAAAAATTAATGGAGAGCTTCCTTTAAGCATTGAACACACCTACTTTCGCGATAAATGTATCGATCTCTTCTTTCGTTCGTAACTCAGTAACAGCGATTAACATATGATTTTCATACTTGCTATCCACTTGACCAAGATCATAACCACCAATAAATCCATCTTCTAATAATTTTTCATTGATTTCAGAAATTGGTGCGTTAAATTTAACTACGAATTCATTGAAAGTTGTACCAGCTAATACTGTGAAACCTTCTTCAATCATTTTTTCTTTCATATAATTAGCTTTTTGTAAGTTCTGGTTTGCCATTTCATAAACACCATTCTTACCTAATGCGCTCATTGCAACAGATGCAGCCAATGCATTTAAAGCTTGGTTCGAACAAATATTTGAAGTCGCTTTATCACGACGAATATGTTGTTCACGTGCCTGTAAAGTTAGTACGAAACCACGGTTACCTTCGTCGTCCTGAGTTTGACCAACAAGACGTCCAGGCATTTTTCGCATTAATTTGTTTGTTGCTGCGAAATATCCACAGTGTGGTCCACCAAGTTGAGCTGGGATACCAAATACTTGTGCATCCCCAACTACAATGTCAGCACCAAATTCACCAGGTGGTGTTAACAATCCTAAGCTCATAGGGTTACTTGATACTACGAATAATGCTTTTGTACCTTCTGTGTATGATTTAATCGTTTCTAAATCTTCAATACTACCAAAGAAGTTTGGGTATTGAACCATAACACAAGCAGTATCTTCATCGATTGCTGCTTTTAAAGCATCTAAATCTGTCACAGTATCTTTAACATCAATTTCAACAACTTCTAAATGTTGACCCGTCGCATAAGTTTGTAAAACAGCACGTGATTGGTCGTTAACTGCTTTAGATACAATAATTTTTTTCTTTTTAGTGTGTCCACATGCTAACATCGCCGCTTCAGCAAAAGATGTTCCACCATCATACATAGATGAGTTAGCGCAATCCATACCTGTAAGTTCAGCAATCATCGTCTGGAATTCAAAGATAGCCTGTAATTCCCCTTGAGAGATTTCTGGTTGATATGGTGTATACGCTGTATAGAATTCACTACGAGAAATAACATGATCAACTACTGTAGGTATATAATGATCATAAACACCAGCACCTAAAAATGATGCGTGTGTGTCACTCGTAATGTTTTTATTTGCAAGCGCAGATAATTCTTTTAATAAAGGTGTTTCTGCTTTACGAGGTTTAATATTTAAATCCCCTTGAAAACGTACGCGTTCAGGAATGTCCTGGAATAATTCGTCGATAGACTTGATACCGATTGTATCCATCATTTCTTTTTTATCAGTTTCTGTTAATGGTATATAACGATGACTCATTTTTTCAACCCCTTAATTTTTATGGAATGGTGTTTTCACAATTTTTGCTGGCACTAATTTCTTACGGACTTGAACAAATACTTCATTACCAATTTCTGTCTGATCGATATTAATCAATGCTAACGCAATTGAACGACCAGTAGATGGTGATTGGGTACCACTTGTAACATAACCAATTTTATTGCCATCTTTATCTTGAACTTCATAATCTGTACGTGCGATGCCACGTTCTAACATTTCTAATCCAGCTGATTTACGAGCCAAACCTTCTTCTTTTTGTTTTGCAAGAACTTCACGACCAATAAAATCGCCTTTATCTAATTTTACGCTGAAGCCCATTTTAGCTTCATAAGGAGTAATGTCAGTAGATAAATCTTGTCCATGTAATGGTAACGCTGCTTCTAAACGTAATGTGTCACGCGCACCTAAACCACAAGGTACAACACCTAAATCTAATAAACCTTCCCAAATTGCAACTGTGTCTTCTGCAGCACAGTAAATTTCAAAGCCGTGTTCACCAGTATAACCAGATTGACTAAAGATAACGTTCTTACCGAAGATTTCAACATCTTGAATAAATTCAAACATTTTTAATGATGCAATATCTTCTTTAACTTGTGACTTTAATATTTCTAATGCTTTAGGACCTTGAACCGCAATTTGTCCGTATTCTTTCGATACGTTCGTTACAGTTACACCATCAATTGTATGTTGTTGTAACCATTCAAAATCGATGTCTGTATTACCTGCATTTACTACTAATAAATATTTGTTTTCATCAAGTTTGTAAGCAACTAAATCGTCGATTACGCCACCATTTTCGTTACAGATCATTGTATATTGTGCTTTTCTGTCAGTTGCCTTTGAAATATCGTTCGTTAAAACATTTTGAAGATATTCTACAGCATTTTCACCTTCAACAATGATCTCGCCCATATGACTTACATCGAACATTCCAACATTTTCACGAACAGCAATGTGCTCTTCTTTGATGCTAGAGAATTGAACAGGTAAACCCCATCCAGAAAAGTCAATTACTTTTGCACCGTCTTCAATGTATTTGTCATACAATGGTGTTTTCTTTAATTCAGTCATGATTATCCTCCTAAAAATATAATTAAAAAAACAGCATAGCAAATGCTATCCTGTTGATTTCTTCAGGTTACGTCCGAAAATTATCCTTTTGCCTGAGAGTTTATATAGCTTGCCCCTTCGGCGATGATCACTCATTCTCTCTAATTTTCATCATCCGTCATTATTTGATTGTGAATTTCCTGCACACTTAAAGTTACATCATGTTCATTATAGACCTTGATGTATGCGATTTCATTATAACGTGAAATTCTACTGTTGTACAACTTTTTAATTTCTTCAAACGATTTATTCTGAGCATTGGGACGGTTATTATCACCAACAATTCTATTATACACAGTATCAATGTTCGCATCTACCCAAATATTTAAATTGTTTTGCTTTAATATTTCTATATTGTTCGGATTTTCAATTATACCTCCTCCAGTTGCTATGATAATATTCTTGTTTATATATGTTTTTAATACATCGTGTTCCAATTTACGAAAATAGGCTTCTCCAAATTTTTCAAATATTGCAGGAATCGATAAATGCTCTAATTCTACTATGGCTTTATCTAAATCTATAAAGGGTATATTCATTTTACGAGAAAGTAATTCTCCAACAGTTGTCTTTCCTGCACCCATAAAACCAATTAATACTATTGCCATCATTTATCCCCCTATTTAAAAAAAGCTATTTCTTTTGTGAAATAGCTTCAATAATTTCATTAAAATAATAATGCTCAAGATTATCTAATGTATTAAATTTTAACATGTATCTTGTGCTGAAGTAACTCAAAAATAATATTGTAAGCATTAACAATATCAGCATAGATGGAAAGATAAAGCCTTCAGATGATTTGATACGTAACTGTATGCTTGTTGAAACGTTCAATAGATAGGTATACTGCATTATCATGTATTTCAAAATATGCATTTTTGACTCCTTCCAACATAATAATATATCCCTCTTGATTAAGCTTTCTGATAATGCGATGTTTATGATATAGATATTGTATAATATCATCTCCGGTATATATCCAAAGCTGATTATTTACGATTTCAACATAATCAGCATTATTTAATTCGTCATAGAGATCTCTTTGGAACATAGCATTATTAACATCAAAATGATCTGTGCTTTTTCCACTTAATTGATAAATGTTCATATAAATAAGCGGTAACAAACTCATAATCATTATTATAATTGATAAATTTATCATCATTTCGATCATCGTAAAACCATTACTTTTTCTTAATGCAGTATACTTTATCTTTCTTATAACAGATCTGGTCACCTTCAATGAAACCACCTCTTTCATTGATGACTATTTCTACATATGCTATTCGATACATTTCCAACGATTTTTTCTTTTGCTCATATGTATGAGATAATGTGAAATACATTGGCAACAAAGATAAAGTAATTAAAGCGACTACTGAAAAAGAAAGCAAGCTATCAATCAGCATAAATCCATCATACTTTTTCAATTCGTATTCTTCCTCTGTGTATCTGTACAACGATTTGATAAAGTGTATCACCAATATAATATTTAATCGTTCCACCTGTTCTAACTCCATTATTCTTAAAAATGATTTCACTATTTGCTAAACTATTTCCTTCATATATTTCACCTTGATTAATTATATATTTACTATTAATCCCTAAAACTTTTGATTGAATATAGATTGTATCGTTCCTTGGTGGGAACGATACAACTATAACTTCACCTGTTTCATAAGATTTCGTTTGATAATAATTTAGTAAAGAAATAATTTCATCGTTAATTTCTTCATCTAGCACTTCATTTTCATCAATTTTTGTGACTGGAACGATGATAATGATGATAACGATGATTAACAATACAAGTAATGATTCAATATAACTAAATCCATTATTATTTTTGTGCCACCGCTTCTCCATTTTCAATATTGATTGGATCACCATTTTTACATTTCACCTGATTTTCCTTTAAAAATTCCGGTACAAGTTCATTAATCGACGTTGGCGTCTTTCCATTCTGAAGTTTATATGCTTCTATTTGTCCTTGTACCATCTTCACCTGTGCTGTACAACCTGTATTCTGAACATTATCAGATTGTTTTGCGATATTTGGAATAATCACAATGATTAATACCGAAATAACAAGCAAAACAAGCAGCATTTCTATTAAAGTAAATCCATCATTTTTACTGAATTGATTTTTAAAAGATCGAACAAAATGATTACTATGTGTTTTAATAAATTTATACATTGTTATTCCTCCTATTGAATGCCCTCCATCATCTGGAGCATCGGTAATATAATGACTAAATACATTGCGACAATTAATAATCCTAAAACAATAAAGATGATTGGCTGGATACTTTTAATCAATTTGAAAATCCTCAGTTCAAATTTTTTAAAGACGTACTGACTATAATATTCGAGTTCTCTATCTAACTTCGAATTCTTCTCTCCATGCTGCATAAATTGAATCATAGACTTTTCAAATAACTGCAATTTAGAAACTGCATCAGGAAGTGCTTCACCTTTGATCAATTCCTGGTTAATGCAAGCTGCAATATAACTTAACGTTTGATCATTATTTTGACCTTCTAAAATTGAGATGACGTTTTTCATCATGACACCATTACTTAAAAAGAATGAAAGTTCAGCACTTACACGATAAGTTATAAATAAACGAAACAGTTGATTAATAACGGGAATTTTTTTAATGGTATAAAGTTGATTTTTAATATTGGATTTTTTAAAAATAAGAAAATAATAAAGTATTAGAGAAATGAGAAGTAATATTGTATATATAATTATTTGTGGAAGTGTATATAGTATATTTGTAAGGATTATGAGTTCTTTGCTTAAGGTCACACCCATTGAACTATACATATTTTTAAATTGTGGGAGTACAGTATGATTAACAGTAATGATTAATGCGATAAATATAATGATAAGTACTAACGGATATTGAATCGTCTTTATAAACTGCTGTTTCAGTTTCCGTTTTGAAAGATTATAAGCATAGCAATGTTTTAACGTTTCGTTAACATTTCCAAATGACTCACTGAAATGAACCTGCATTACAATATGATTACTATAGTTTAATAACTTCAGACAATCCGATAAAGTTTTGCCTTGTTCAAGTGCAGATAATACTAATTTCTTATCTGAAGATTTTACTTCATCATATTGAGAAAATAAAAACTTAATTGCTTCATATTGTGTAAAGCCGTTTTGCGTCATCTCACTTAAGCGGATTAAAAAATCATCTTCATATAATTTTAATTTGTTTCTATTCCAAAGCATAACGTTCATACTCCAGCTGCGTAATCTTTTCTTCGTCGTGCATAACTTGCAATTGTTCTGATAAAGGATGATAATGCTGAACTTTTCTATCATTTAAATAATTACGTACATCGCCTTTTATCAACTGCTCAAAAATACGTGTTCGATTTGTAGTAGTATTTACTAATCGCTGATTAATGATTATTTCCAGACACTGCTCAAGTTCAACTTTGGTTACCCCCATTTCCATCAACCGATGAATAGCACCAAAACATGTATTTGCATGCAGTGTCGACAGCACAAGATGACCACTTAAACTTGCATTGATGACTTGTTTTGCAGTTTCAGCATCACGAATTTCTCCTATCATAATAATATCCGGATCACAGCGAAGAATGGCCTTTATTGCATTCTGATATGTTATATTAGCTTTTTTATTTACATTGATTTGAATCATACCTTGAATTCTCTGTTCAACGGGATCTTCAATCGAAATAATCTGTTTATTTAAATTTAGCGCTGCATAATTTAACATTTGGTACATCAATGTACTTTTTCCGCATCCCGTAGGACCACTAATCAAAATTAATCCGCTTCCTTTATGCATTAAAGATAATAATTCCTGTTCGATTGAAATATTTTGACTAAATAATGCTGGAATTATTCGCATCACACAAGCTTCATGTCCAATCGTATGCGGTAATGTCGATGCCCTGATATTGTAAAGTATTTCATCCTTCTCATAGGTCAATATACCGCTCTGTGCTTTATTTTTTTCAGAAACATCAAGATGTGTTATAAACTTTACATATGATAATAATTTTTCGAATTGTTCAGTATTTAACTGATTATAAGCATACATATTACCTCCAATTCTGAATTTCATCATGACATTATCAGCTTCGGGTATAAAGTGTACGTCTGAAGTTTTTTTAGTGATTGCATCATTCAATATTGTATGTAATAGTTTTTCCATAAATCCCTCCTCTACATTAATATCGGGAACTTCTTCTATTTTATTTTTTTACATCAGAATTTTTATTTCATTAATTTATTTTCTTATGAAACGGTTGAATAAATCCATTTATTTCCATCATTTTTACAAAATTAGAGGTTTACTTATTAAATGCTTATCTTTATAATAATAAGTGATATGAAGAGTTTGAATATAGGGGGAATAACCATATGGATAAAGTTTTTAAAACTTTAGGATTCTGGACAGCGATATTTGCAGTAATGTTCTACGTTGGCGGTATGTCAATGATGTCATTCATTTTCGTTGCTCAAACTGGATTTTTTGTATTATTAGGTTACTTAAAATTAACTGAAAGAATGTATATGTATATTTTTGCAGCATACTTAGTTGTATGTTTCGTAGGTTTCACATACTATTCAACTTTCTTATTAGAGCCAAGTTTTGGCCATCACGAATAAAAAACCTTCCTTTACGGAAGGTTTTTTTTAATAGCCATTTAAAAACGGATTACGATCCATCTCATGTTGAACTGTGGTATATGCACCATGTCCCGGACAAATAATAAATTGCTCATCAAGTGTCATGAGCTGCTGATCAATACTATTTAATAATTGTTGTGTGTTACCCTCGTATAAGTCAGTACGACCGATACTTTCTTTGAATAATGTATCGCCAACTATTGCAAAGTTATTAAAAATAAAAGATTGACTACCTGGCGAATGTCCGGGTGTATGACGCACATCAAACGTAAACGAACCAATCGTCTGCTTCCCAAGTTTCATTATTAAAGGCTTTGTCTTTGCAATCACTGGTTCTAGACCATACTGTTTAAATTTTTCTGAACCATTTTTAATCGTATCCGTTAACCAGTATTGCTCTTCTTGTGATACATAGACCGGTACATTAAATCGCTCACAAATCGCATCTACTGCTCCGATATGATCAAAATGTGTATGTGTTAGAATAACAGCGATCACTTTCTTATTTAGTGGTAATACAGCATCGATAATCTTTTCTGGTTCATCTCCAGGATCAAAAATCAATATTTCAGAATCATTATGTATGATATAGCAGTTTGTTTGTATTTGCCCTAAAGATAATTTTATTTTATCCATAAATTGCTCCTCCTAAAAAATGTACTCGACAAAGTTATTTATTAATTATACAATATTAATGATAATAAAAGTAATTTCATGGGGGTTATGTTATGCCGTTTATTAACACAGGCGAATTATTTGAAATCTTTGGTACAAAAATTCATATTGGTGTAAATATCTTTTCACTTTTAATGTTAGCAGTATTTTTCTTATCAATCAAAGCTTTATTAAATGCTGTTAAATCTAAAAATGTATTAGGCATTATCTTTGGCTTATTAGCTACTTTATCATTTGGATTCTTTTCACTAGCAACAATCTTCACATACGGATATCCAATTTTACATCACTAAAAATAAGACCAGGACATTTTGTCCTGGTTTTATTTTTTATTTCAGATGTTTATTTACTGCATCTATCTTGTCAATCATCTTTCGTTTTTTATCTCTTCTGTCATCAATTCTAATATTTGTACATACACGATCTAATCCCTGCTTAAAAGGTGACTCATGTATAGCTTCTAAAGCCATGAGACATTCGTGTAATTCTCCTTCTATTAAAGTACTCATTGGTGTTAACATATAATCGATTTTACCCTGCTGCTTTAAATCTTCTAATATTACTTGAATTTCCGCGATATACTTACTCACACTGATCGACTTACCGTCTAAAGGAATTACTACAACATCAATAATTGCCATTATACTTGCTCCTTTTTCACATATTGTTTGATCAAACCTGCAGCACCAATAATTCCAGCATCATTGCCTAAAGTCGCTGTTACAACTTTAGTACCTTGCGTTGCAGGCGTAAAAGTTATTTCACGATAGACATCTTCAATATGCTGAATTAAGAAATCACCAGCTTTAGATACACCACCACCAATGATGATATATTTAGGATTCGTTACAACACTAAATACACTCAATGCATATGCTAAATTTCTCGCAACTTTCTTTATAACGTATGTCGCAAATTCATCTCCAGCTTTTGCAGCATCAAAAACCATTTTAGCCTGTAGTGTTCTATTTTTTATCGCATCTTCAATTACCGTCTGGAATTGTAGTTCAGCATAGTAATGATAAGATAGGTTAACAACGCCTGTCGCACTCGCAACTGTTTCTAAGCAACCTTTCTTTCCACAGTTGCATTGGAATCGTTCTTTAAAATCAACTTTAAAATGCCCAAGTTCTCCACCAGAACCATTGTGACCATGGACAAGTTCATTATTGCTTATTATACCGCCACCGACACCAGTACCAAGTGTCACACAAATCACATCAGGTTCATTCTGTCCAGCACCTTTAAATTTTTCTCCTAAAGTTGCCACATTAGCGTCGTTGTCAACATAGACCGGTAATCCACTTAACTTTTCAAATTGTTCTTTAATATTGATCTTTCCATGCCAGTTTAAATTTATCGCACCATTAACAACACCCGTTTTAAAATCAATTGGACCGGGAACACCTAATCCTATACCAAGAACATCATTCATATCATAATTTTTATGTTTCGCGTTAACTACAAAAGAGTCATATACGTTCTTCAATATACTTTCGCCATTATTTTCGGTTTTGGTTGGAATCTCCCATTTATGTAGTATTTCTAAGGTTTCATCAAGAACACCTAACTTACAAGTAGTGCCCCCAATATCCGCAGCTAAAATAATCATATTTTTCCCATCTTTCTCTGATTTAATATTAAACGTGCCTGCACAAACTGTTCATTCGTAATAATACCGGCATCATGTAATGATTTTATCTCCTGATTCATCATTTCAATCGTATCTTTTTCATCTTTAAAATATATAATAATACCAAATTGTTTAAGTAACTGTTGCACATCGTAAAATGACTGCATTGTTTCACCTGAATTCTTTAAATTCTTTTTGAAGTTTTATATAAGAAGATATTCTATTGCGTTGAATTGCCTTGTTCAAATATTTATTAGCGCTATCATAATCATCCATTGCACGCATAGCCAAAGCCATCTGATAGTTTAATTTATCGCTATCTGGAAACTTGTTCAATCCTTTTTTCCATTCAGCAATACCGTTTGATAAACTTTCCTGTTTTGTCTTCAGCAAACCAAAATAAACATATGTTTCGTCATTATCATAACCTTTTTGAATAGTAGTAGTTAGAATTTCCTTCGCATCCTGATCATTTCCTGCAGCTATGGCCTGTGCAGCAAATTCATTATAAATATGGTGTTCTTTTTCAGAAAAAATATTAAAGAGTAACAAAATTACTATAATACCTAAACCAGCACTCATCCATTTAAAATACTGACTTTTCATATTATATAAATGTATTAGCATTGCAATGAACAAACCGCCAAATAAACCACCAAAATGAGCATAGTTATTAACATTGGCAAATAAAGAACTTGCTGCGAGATAGATAATACTACCTATTAGTATTTGCATAATAAATTTTTTATCAAATTTCCCACTAAAGATGATATACGCTATTGCTGCACCCATCAATGCACAAATAGCTCCACTTGCTCCAACAGATATAGAAGTCGTATCAAATGCCAGAGAAACTAAATTACCTATAATACCACCACAAATATATATCAGAAGATACTGTCTTTTTAGATATAAATATTCTATAATTTTGCCGAGAATAAATAGTGACATCATATTAAACAATAAATGCTGAAAATCAAAATGGAGAAACATTGAAGATATCACTCTGTAATAATCACCATGAACAAAATTAAAATGCGTTAATCCACCTTTTTCAACGAGCGTATCTACTTTATGCGTCATATGCCAAATATTCATTGCAATGAAACAAATGATATTTATCAAAATCAATAAATACGTAAGCGGTGTAAACTTAATCATAGCAGTATCTATCGGATTTTTTTTAATTACTCTATTTTGATACCACGATACAGATTGTGGCTTTGTTTTATTCGATATCGCTTTAAAAGGTGTGTTTAGTGTTTGTTTTACTGACTGAGAATTCGGACATGATATCACTTTAATATTTAGAGGCATCTCATTGATTTGGATTTCCTGGTCGATAAGCAATATTTCATAATGTTCAACCGATTGACTTACTAAACGCTCAATTTCTTCATGATGATCCATTATTTTCTGAACCATAAACATCGTTGATTGTGCTGTCTGTTTACTGAGTATGATACGTTTTAATGTTTTTTTACTACGACTATACAGCCATACATCATCCAATGCCTCTGAAGTTGTTATAAAATCATAATCAGTATATTTTATATATTCATAGATGTTTTTCCATATAAACTTCTCTGTTATCATTGATTGTCCTCATTAATTATTATTCTTTTCTCAGTAATAAGCATTGAAACAGGAATATCATGTGGTTCAATTAACACTTCACCAAGTTGAACTTCAAAGATTAAACTTACTGTTTGTCCTGTATAATGACTTAAAAATTTATCAAAATAACCGCCACCGTATCCAATACGATAACCATCTTCATTAAAAATGACACCAGGAACAACAAGTAATTCTGGCTGCGTACCAACTTCCTGCTGATGGTTCATGATATCTATACCATATGAATCTTTTACAATGTCCTCTTCTGAAGTATATCTTACAAAGTGCATCTGTTTCGTTTTATAGTCACAATATGGAACATATACTTTTTTTCCAAGACCCGCTGCATATTCTATTAACCATCTCGTATCTAATTCATGATTCATACTCATCGTGATACCAATTGAATTCGCATTTCTAAATACATCTTCATTAATAAAAGTATGTATTATCGAATCTTCTTTTTCAGTTTTATTTTGGTTATGCTTTAACTGCGCAAGCATCGCTAATCGTAAATCTTTTTTATCTGATTTAATTGTCATTTTCTCACCTCACTTATATTATACAATATAGCATAAAGAATGGAACGCACATAAAAAAACAGACATGAAAATTCATGTCTGCTCAAAAATTATTTAGTTTCTCTGTGTAAAGTTTTTTTATTATCTCTTGCACAGTATTTTGACATTTCAATACGTTCTGGGTTATTACGTTTATTTTTTTTAGTGATGTAGTTTCTTTCACCACATTCAGTACAAGCTAAAGTAACATTAACGCGCATAGTTGTTCCCTCCTCACGTTTCTAAATATCCATACGACTTTTCTATAATAACATGTGTCGCATGAATTATCTAGTACTAATTTATGAATTAGTTAAATCTTTCACCAGTAATCGTGAAATAAACACTTTCAGCGATATTAGTAATGTGATCACCAATTCTTTCAAGGTAACGACCAGCTAAATGTGCTTGTCCAGAAATATATGGATCATTGTCGATTAAATATGCACTATTAATAATTTCTTTATATAAATCATCAATATCATTATCTCGCTCAATAATTTCTTTAACTAAATTCACATCATTATTTTTGTGTGCTTCTTTAAGATCAGCTAGCATTAACATACTAAGTTTTCCCATTGTTTTAAGACGCATCAAAATATATTCATCTTCAAATTTTACTCTTTTACGAATCTTAGCTATATTTGCTGCATTATCTCCCATTCTTTCAAGTTCTGAAGATATTTTGCTTGAAGATAAAATCATTCTTAAGTCTGTAGCAATAGGTTGTTGTTTAGTAATTAAACTGATAATCTGATCGTCTATATTACTTTCCATAGCATTAATAACCTGATCATGTTCAATAATTTCTCTAGCAACAGATTTTTCATCATCACTTAATACATTAATACTTTTTTCGATAGTTCTATAAACTTCATCGGCAAGTTTTAAAACACTTTCTTCTAAATGTTGTAAACTTTCTTCGTATATTTCTCTCATATCAACCAAACCTTCCTGAAATATAACGTTCTGTTTGTTCGTCAGCTGGGTTAGAGAAGATCTTATCCGTTGTATCATACTCGTTGACGTAACCATTTAAGAAGAATGCTGTTTTGTCTGAAATACGAGCAGCTTGTTGCATGTTATGCGTAACGATAATGATTGAATATTGATTTTTAATTTCCTGAACTAACTCTTCTACTTTTAAAGTTGAAATTGGATCTAATGCAGATGTAGGCTCATCCATTAATATAACATCTGGCTCAATTGCTAAACAACGTGCGATACAAATACGTTGTTGTTGTCCACCAGATAAACCATAAGCATTTTTATCTAATCTGTCTTTTGTTTCATCCCAAATTGCAGCACCGCGAAGAGATTTTTCAACGATTTCATCTAAGATTTTTTTATCAGTTATCCCATGGATTCTTGGCCCATAAGTAATGTTATCATAGATAGATTTTGGGAATGGGTTAGGCTTTTGGAAAACCATCCCTACACGAGTTCTTAAGTGTTCAACTTTATAACTTTTATCAAAAATATTATCTCCACGGTATAGAATTTCTCCAGAAGTTCTTACGCTTGGGATTAATTCAATCATACGATTTAAAGTTTTGATATAAGTTGACTTACCACAACCTGATGGTCCGATAATTGCTGTTACTTCATTTTCTAAAATATCTAAATTGATATTTTGTAAAGCATGATGATCACCATACCATAAATCTAAATTTTTTGTTTGATAAACTATATTACGATTTGTTGGATTTGGTGTTTGACCTGTTACGATATTACGTTCTTTTTTTATATTTTCACTGCCTGTATTGTTTACTGTTTCAGTTGTAACGATAACTTTTTCATTATTCTTTACATCATTTGAAACTTTTACGTTGTTATTCATTATAAGACCCCTCTCAAATTAAAAACTAGAATTTTTTCTGATATTTATTACGGATAAAAATAGCAATTGAGTTCATAGCAATTAACATAATTAATAGCACGATAATCGCAGCTGAAGATACAAACTGGAATTCAGCTTTCGGTAATTTAGCCCATGTAAAGATTTGCATTGGTAAAGCCTGGAATCTGTCCATAATACTATCAGGAGTTTTCATGAAGATAGTTGGAATACCGATAACTACTAATGGTGCAGTCTCACCAATGGCACGAGATAAAGCTAAAATTGTACCCGTTAAAATACCAGGAATTGAAGCTGGTAATACAACATTTGTAATCGTCTGCCATTTCGTTCCACCTAATCCTAATGAAGCTTCACGAATCGCATTAGGTACTGCTCTGATCGCTTCCTGACTAGAAACGATTATAACCGGTAAAATCATTAATGACATTGTAAGTGCTGCAGCTAAAACCGACTTTCCAAGAGAAAGTGATTCAATACCGGCACCACGTACAAATAATGTTAATCCTAACAATCCAAATACAACCGATGGTACAGATGCTAAGTTAGCGATATTAACTTTAATAAATCTAGTAAATGCATTATCTTTTGCATACTCTTCCATGTAAATAGCAGTTGCCACACCTAACGTTACTGCGATAGGCGCAATTGTCATCATTAACCATAATGTTCCGATCAAAGCACCTTTAATACCTGCTTTTTCTGGTGTTGTAGATGAGAAGTTTGTAAAAAACTGAGGCGTTAAATATCCTGCCCCTTTACGAATAATATCAAATAATAAAATTGCCAGTACAACCAAACCGATCATTGTACATAAGAAGAAAAGAAATTTAACAATTTTATTTTTTGACAGTCTGCCAGAGAGTTTCTTTTCAACTGTTTCATGATTAATTAATTCCATATTAATACTCCTCTCTGAATCGTTTAGTAACCCATTGTGAAATGAAGTTCATAATTAAGGTAAATACGAATAATGTAAATCCTACTGCATAGATACTGTAGTAGATATCAGATCCGTAAGTAGCATCACCAGTCGCAACCTGAACGATAAATGCTGTCATCGTTTGTAATGAGTTCGTGAAATCTAAAGAGAATTCTGGTGAACTACCAGCAGCAAGTGATACGATCATTGTTTCACCGATAGCACGTGATACTGCTAATACGATAGAAGCTAAAATCCCAGATAATGCTGCAGGGAAAACTACTTTGATAGCAGTTTCTAATTTCGTCGATCCTAAACCTAAAGCTCCTTCACGAATTGCTTGAGGTACTGCACTCATCGCATCTTCAGATAATGAAGCAATCATCGGTACAATCATAATACCAATTACTAAACCAGGACTGATTGCATTAAAACTTCCTAAGTCTGGCCATACAGCGCGTAATAACGGCGTTACAAATGTTAATGCAAAGAATCCATAAACGATTGTTGGAATCCCCGCTAAGATTTCTAAAATAGGTTTAATGATTCTTCGCGCACGGTCACTTGCATATTCACTTAAATATAATGCTGCACCTAAACCAACAGGTACTGCAAATATTGTAGCGATAAATGTTACTTTTAATGTTCCTAAAATTAAAGAGATAATACCAAATTTCGGATCTTGGCCAAACGCATTCCATTCTTTTTCAAGGAAAAAGTCTGCAAATGAAACACGGGTAAAGAACGTAATTGTTTCAGTTAATAATGTAATCAGGATTCCAATTGTCGTTAAAATTGAAATTGAAGCAATGACAGCTAAAATTGTTGGAATCATCTTTTCAATGATGTTTTTCGAAGATCCTTTACTCTTGTTTTGAGCAATCAAATCTTGTACAGAAATTTTATTTTCCATAGTTTAGACTCCTTCATTTTAAAAGGGACGAAAAATTTCGTCCCTTAGAAAAATTTCATATTTGAATAATTATTAAGTTAATAATTATTTAACTTCTTCTAATTTTTTTAAATCTTCTTCATATAATTTATCTTCTAAAGCAACATAACCAGATTCAGTAGCAGCATCTTTAGCTTTTTCTAAAGTGAACTTTAAGAATTCTTTGAATGCAGCGTTTTCTTTAATTGAATCGTTTTTAGCATAGATGTATAATGGACGGCTTAATGGGTAAGAACCATCTTTAACTGTTTCTTCAGTCGCTTCAACACCTTCGCCTTTACCTTCTTTTTGAATCTTAACAGCTTTTAAGTTATCTTTGTTTTCCTGGAAGAAATTATATCCGAAGAAACCGATACCAGTTTTATTATCTTGTACTGATTTAACGATTACGTTAGTATCAGCGTTTTTCTCTGCTTTGATTTCACCTTTATCTAATACTTCTTCACTAAAGAAGTCATAAGTACCATGTGATTGGTCAGGAGAAAATGCTTTAATTTCTTCAGCTGGGAAGTCAGCACGAACATCTTTCCAAGTTTTAGCTTTTCCAGAGTAAATCTTAGCTAATTCTTCAAATGTTAAGTAATCTACAAAATCATTATCTTTATTTACAGCAACAGTTAAACCGTCAGTAGCAATTTTGAATTCAGTATATTCTATTTTTTTATCTTCTAAAGCTTTTTTCTCTTCGTCTTTAATGTCACGTGAAGCATTTGAGAAGTCAGTTTCACCAGCGATGAATTTCTCAAAACCACCACCAGTACCTGAAGTACCAACAGATACAGTTACATCTGGATATTCAGCATTGAATTCTTCATTGATTTTTTCTATGATTGGAGCTACTGTTGTAGAACCGTCACCTTTAACTTCACCTTTAATATCTTTAGCTGCTGTATCAGTACTAGCACCTTTATCTTCAGAAGCATTATCTTCTTTCTTGTCAGCTGCTCCACCACAAGCACCTAATAATAATGCAGTACCTAAAACAGTTGTTGAACCTACTAATTGCCATTTTTTCATTTTGAAAGTCCTCCTAATTGAATAGACGAATAATTTGTATTTGTTTATTACACTACTTACTATAGTGTAAGATTGTTAATTCAAGATGAATGTAATGTAAATTTTATGTAAAGAAAAAAAGACAATGCATAGTCGCATTGCCTTTTACTCAAGAAATCTTATTTTTTTAGGATTTATAATCGTTGAATACATTATTGTGTATTATTCTGCTCAGCACCATTTGATATCGCACTTTGTACACCCGAAGAACCTGTTTCTATCACTTTAGTTTTCTTACCCGCTTTGTCTTTAAAATATTCATTTATAATATCTCTTCCTAAATCTCCGCCAGGTAACCATGGTGGTGGGACAGGTTGGTTTGTATAGATAATAGCGAAACTCATACTTGGTTTGTCCATAGGAGCATAGCCGATATACGTAGAATTTACACGTGATTTACCATCCTGGAAAACTTCAGCTGTTCCGGTTTTCCCAGCACTTTTTACTACCGTATTAGCAAAACTTTTATAGCCTGTACCAAGTTCGTTATTAAAGGCCATATCGAACCCATCTTTCACTTGATCAATTTCTTCTTGTGAATTATTTATTCGATTCAATACTTTTCCTTTAATACTTTCTTTAATTGGTCCTATTTTATCTGTCTTTGAAGCTCCACGAACTTCTTTAACTAAGTGTGGCTGTATACGATAACCATCATTAGCAATCGTTGAAACATACTGAGAAAGTTGTAAAGGCGTATATGTATCATATTGTCCGATCGCTAAATCCAGATAATTACCAGGATTATTCTTCAGTGTACCTGTTTGACCTGTTACTTCATTTGGTAAATCAATACCTGTTTTAACGCCTAATCCAAACTGATTTAAGCCTTTTCTTAGTTTTAATCCTACTTCTGTTATATCCGCAGGTAATGACATATTGTTAGAATAATTTAAACCTGCCATCTTTAAAGCAGTCTTAAACATATATACGTTTGACGAGTGCATTAATGCTTCTTTATCATTGATTTCTATTTTGCCTGCTGGATTAAAATATGAACGTTTTTCTACGCCACCTTTAAATACTAAAGGTTGGTCAATCATATCCTCTCCAACATTTATCGCATTATTACTATATCCAGTAAGTAATGTTGCGCCTTTTACCGTAGACCCAACTGCATATTGAGATGTAAATGTCCCATAATGATAGTCTGATATCTTACCATTCTTATCAATTTGTCTTCCAGCTAATGCAAGAATATCACCATTGTTAGGATCTTGTACGACTACTAAAACTTTATCCATCGATTTGGCATTCATAGAGCGTAAAATTTGAATATGCTTATCTACTAATTTTTCAACTTGAAGTTGTAGATCTATATCAATAGATAAAACCAGATCATTTCCTCTAGATCCTTCAGAAATCACTTCTGAATTGATGATTTTCCCTGATTTATCTGTTAAATAACGCATCTTCTTCTTTTTACCTCGTAACACATTTTCATATTGAAATTCGAGATAACTTTGTCCTACTCTATCATTACGCGAATATCCTTTAGATAAATAATAGTCTACTAATTCTTTAGGTAATCCTTCTTCTTTTGATGAAACATTTCCAAACATTGTACGTAATGTCTTACCATAAAGATATTTTCTATCCCAATCCATTGTTGTATTCACACCAGGTAATTCACTTAAATTCTGAGAAACTAGTGCATATTCTTTTTCTGACACGTTTTCGTTTCTAATAATTTGAGGACTTAACTGACTACCACTGCTCATTTCGCGAAAAATAGCTGCTATTTCTAATTCATCTTGTGACATTGATTTCAATTTATCTTCTGTTAACTTTTTATATACCGCTTCATTATATTCATCCTGAGAAATTTCACCGGTATCAAATAATTGTAATTCTTTCTTCATCAACTGATCCACTTCATCTTTATGCGTCAATATAAAGAAATCCTGCTTATCCCTTAAAGTCAATGCATCTGTAGGCATAGACATCAATTTATGTAATTTCTTTGCAGTATCAAGCATTTCACTGCGACTTGTCATACGGTCACGTGTGTATGTAATAGCTTTCTTTGAAGTATTATCAACCAACAATTTACCGTTGCGATCATAAATTCTGCCTCTTGGAACTGATTCATTTACTTCTATATTTTCATTATTATCCACTGCTTTTTTATACGTTTCACCTTTAACAATCTGAAGGTATCCTAATCTAAGAACAAGGATGATTAATAATGAAACAATTGCCATAAAGATAACGCTGATTCTACGGTTCATCAGTCGCTTTTGTTTAAGTTCATTTGATTCTTGTTTAACACGTTTCAAAGGAAATCCCCCATCACTAACCATTTATCTTTTAATAATATATGAATTAACACATATTTTCTATATTTTTGATATAAAAACACAAATAAAGAGACATTTCAGATGAAATGTCTCTTTATTTTTACGAATTACGATTAACAACTATTTAGCAGCTAAATATAATTCGTTTACTTTTTCCCAGTTTACTACATTCCAGAATGCTGCAATATAGTCAGGACGTTTATTTTGATAGTTTAGGTAATAAGCATGTTCCCATACATCTAAACCTAAGATCGGTGTTTTACCTTCCATTAATGGATTCTCTTGGTTTGGTGTAGAAACTACTTCTAATTCTCCATTGTTTACTACTAACCAAGCCCAACCAGAACCAAAACGTGTAGTTGCAGCTTTAGCGAATTCTTCTTTAAAAGCGTCTAAAGAACCGAATTTAGCGTTGATTGCATCAACTACTTCACCAGTAGCTTCTTTACCTGGTGCAAGTAAAGTCCAGAATAAAGAGTGATTATAGTGTCCACCACCATTATTTACAACAGCTGTTTTCTTATCAGCAGGTACTTCGTTAATTCTTTTCATTAAATCTTCGATAGAAAGATCCGCAAATTCTGTTCCTTCTACTGCAGCGTTTAAGTTAGTAACGTAAGTATTATGGTGTTTCGTATGGTGAATCTCCATAGTTTCTTTATCGATGTGTGGTTCTAATGCATCATATGCATATGGTAATTGTGGTAATTCAAAAGCCATAATTAATCATCCTCCTTAAGTTTTAAGTACATATTCATCATATCAACTTAAGATAGCGTTCTCAACTACTTTGCTTATATATCAAAATGATTATTTTTGATAGAATAATAGTGTTGTCTCATCTCCAAACATTTAATGCATTCTAGGAGGAAGTAATTTGTATATTAAGCACTTGAAAAGGTTAATGAAGCCTAAACAATATCCTTTGTTCAGAACGGTAAAGCTCAGATATATTTTTTTACATATATTTATCATTGCATTTCTTTTCTCAATTCCTAATAGTATTCATTATTACAATGCTATTAATGTTGCAAATCAGATGGTGGAAAATAAACAGCATGAAATACCTGACTTTAAAATTAAAGATAACATACTTGTCTTGAAAGAAGAAAAAACAATCGATGTTCCACCTTATAAAATTTTATTTTCAAATAAAAAACAATCACCGGAAAATCATGTCATGTCGTTTCAGAAATACGGTATACAAGTAGATGAATCTACCTTCTTGTCGTATTTAAATTTGCCGATGTTTAATGATAAAACGAGTTTTATTACTTTTTTAAAAACGTATACTACTTCTAGTTACTTTTATCTGTCGATTATTATCGGTTTTCTGATTTTCATTCAATTTATCACTACTGTCATAAAAATTATATTTATCAGTACAGTTGCACACGTTGTCTCAGTACTATTTAAAAGAAAGTCCCGATTTATGAACTGGCTTAAAATAACAACATTTTTATTAACACTACCTTCAATTATTTTATTTTTAGGGTTATTGAATATAAAATACAATATGTTTTTCATCATGTGCTCATGGACAGTGCTCGCAGTCCTCATATTAGTAACTGTTCATAATTTACCTCGTAAAAAAGTAAAGTTTGAATCTTAAAACAAAACAATACAATTTAATGTTATTATTCTATATAATAAATATGTTATGACATTATTCATACTTAAAATTAAAGGAGTTTTATAAATGCCTGAAATCACACATAGAAGAAATACACGTCCAGTGAAGGTTGGAGATCTTACAATCGGTGGAAGTGATGAGCTTATCATACAAAGTATGACGACAACGAAAACACATGACGTTGAAGCGACAGTTGCAGAAATTAAGCGTCTTGAAGAAGCAGGTTGCCAAATTGTACGTGTAGCTTGCCCAAAAGAAGAAGATGCACTGGCAATTGCAGAAATTAAAAAACAAATTAATATCCCACTTGTTGTGGATATTCATTTTGATTATAAATTAGCATTACTTGCTATCGAAGGTGGCGCTGATAAAATTCGTATCAATCCAGGTAATATCGGGCGTCGTGAAAAGGTAGAGGAAGTAGTAAAAGCATGTAAAGCAAAAGGTATACCCATCCGTATTGG
This sequence comes from Macrococcus epidermidis, assembly GCF_024205965.1. Taxonomy (NCBI): domain Bacteria; kingdom Bacillati; phylum Bacillota; class Bacilli; order Caryophanales; family Staphylococcaceae; genus Macrococcus; species Macrococcus epidermidis. The sequence goes on from NZ_CP073819.1 coordinate 1,559,188, forward strand.
TGTTAATGCTGGATCGCTTGAAAAACATATCATAAAAAAATACGGTTATCCAACTGCAGATGGTATGGTTGAAAGTGCATTACATCATATCAAAATTTTAGAAGACCTGGATTTCCATGATATCATCGTATCGATGAAAGCAAGTGACGTTAACTTAGCAATAGAGGCGTACACAAAAGCTGCGCAAGCTTTTGATTATCCACTACATTTAGGTATTACTGAAAGTGGTACATTATTTGCAGGAACAGTTAAATCTGCAGCAGGACTTGGTGCAATCATGAGTTTAGGTATCGGAAATACACTTCGTATCTCTTTATCAGCGGATCCTGTCGAAGAAGTTAAAGTAGCTAGAGAATTATTAAAATCATTTGGATTAGCAAGCAATGCAGCTACATTAATATCTTGTCCTACTTGTGGACGTATTGAAATAGATCTCATTTCTATTGCAAATGAAGTAGAAGAATACATCTCAACGATTAAAGCACCGTTAAAAGTTGCTGTATTGGGTTGTGCGGTTAATGGTCCCGGTGAAGCACGTGAAGCAGATATCGGTATTGCCGGTGCACGTGGTGAAGGCTTGTTATTTATGAAAGGTAAAACAGTCAGAAAAGTTCCAGAGGAAACGATGGTAGAAGAATTGAAGATTGAAATTGATAAATTAGCTGAGGAATACTTTAAAAAGCAAGCTGAAGAAAAATTAAATCAAGAGCAGGCAGTAAATGAATAAAAAGTTTCGTATGGGTATAGATATTGATGGTACTGTAACATGCCCTACTGCTTTAGTACCTTATCTTCAAAGATCTTTTAATAAAGATTTTAAATATGAAGATATTACTGAATATGACTTATCTAATGTACTAAATATTCCTGAATCAGAAATTTATCAATGGTTTAAAGATAATGAACATGAAATATATAAATATTCTCCAGTTCATAATGATGCAGACCAGGTTTTATCGAATTGGGCCAATTATTATCAACTGATCTTTATCAGTGCCAGACATTCTTACTTACAAGAATTAACAATTGACTGGTTTAAAACACACAATGTGCCCTATCATCACATTGAACTTACAGGTTCACATGAAAAGATAGAAACAGCAAGACGTCTTAATGTTGATGCATTTTTTGAGGATAAACTTGATAATGCGATTGAAATTCACAACGCATTAAACATTCCAGTGTATTTATTTGATACACCTTATAATCAAAGTGAATTACCAGCTGGCGTTACACGGGTAAAATCCTGGCTGGAATTAGATACATTAATAAAAAAACAATTTCCAATAAGAAAAGGAGAAGACAGTTAACTGTTTTCTCCTTTTCTTATTTACAACGTTCACATAATCCATATAGTTCAATTTTATGACTATGGATTTCAACATTATCAAGTTCCGCTTCAAATGTTGCAATTGGACAAAATTCAACGACACGTGTTTCACCACATTTTTCACATATAAAATGGTGATGATGATGTGTCGTACATGATAGTCTAAATTTCTTTTCACCATCAAGTTCTGTCACTTCGATAATATTTAATTCATCAAATAAATTTAAATTTCTATATATTGTATCAAATGAAATGCCCGGATATTTCTCATTTAGTTCTTCCTGCATTTGTTTTGCATTAAGGTATTTACTTGTATCATGTAACATACTTATCATATCACGACGTTTGTCAGTATATTTATGTCCATTGTCTTTTAAAACTTTAATCGCATCATCAGTATTCATTTGAAATACCTCCTTTTTCTTTCATATTACTGATAGAAAGGGCAAAAAGCAACACTAATACAAGCAGCATTACAATTACTCCACCTGGAGATATATCTAGATAAAACGCAATAATTAGTCCGATTAAGACTGAACATTCACCTATCACAACACTCCACAGCATCAGTTGCTTATAGCCTTTTGCAAAACGCATGGCACTTGCTACAGGCAGGGTGATTAAACTACTCACTAATAGAATTCCAACGACACGCATCGATGCAGAAATTACAAGCGCCACCATTAGCATAAATAAAATATGTACGTGCTTCGGTACACCGATTATTGCAGCATATTCCTCATCAAAAGATAGAATAAACAACTCTTTATATAATACAAAGATAAATACAAGCACTAAAACAAAAATTGCTAAAATAATAAATACATCATTTAAAGTTACTGCACTGATACTTCCGAATAAATAACCAAATAGGTCCTGATTAAATCCATCCGCAAATGAAATGAAGATAACACTCAATCCAATTCCAAAACTCATGATTATCGGTATTGCTAACTCCTGGTAATGTTTATATAAAGAACGAAGTTTCTCAATTAAAAGAGAGCCTGTGATTGAGAATAATATCCCGGTCCAAACCGGATTAATAGTAACGGCAATCAATTTTGATAAAAGCATGCCAAATGCAATACCACCGAGTGTAACGTGACTTAATGCATCTGCAATTAATGAAAGACGACGTACTACAATAAATGTACCGATTAATGGGGCAAGAATACCTATTAGCATCCCACTTAGAAATGAATAGCGAATAAAATCAAATTCCCACAACGCTTCTATTAAGCTCATTGACAACACTCCCTACTATGATTATGGTCAACAAACTGTACAGGATGACCATAAATTTTAGAGATTTCAACTTCATCTAATGACTTAAATTGATGTGTTGTCCCGTGGAAATGCAGATGCTGGTTGAGACAGGCAACTTGTGTGGCTGTATCAACGACTACGCCAATATCATGCGTTACTAGTAGAATTGTGATACCTTCAGCTTTAAGTTGCGCAAGTAATTCATAGAACTGTGCTACATGTTTTGCATCAATACCAACAGTCGGTTCATCGAGTACTAATACAGAAGGATTTGATATGAGTGCACGTGCGATAAATACACGTTGCTGTTGACCACCAGAAAGCTGAGATATATTTTTATCTTTTAAATGCGTGATATTTAATCGTTCCAGCATCGCTTCAACTTTTTGTTCATCCAGTTTATTAAATTTTTTAAATAACGGTTTAATCTGAATTAAACCACTTCTTACAACTTCAAATACCGTAGCCGGGAAACCACCACTGCTCGCGTTTGCTTTTTGAGAAACATAACCGATACCCGTAAGTTTTTTTTGTGATTTCATATTCTTTCCGTTCATATAAATGCTGCCTGATTGTACCCTTAATATTCCCAGGATTAATTTTAACAATGTTGACTTACCTGAACCATTCGGTCCTACAATCGCCAGAAAATCTCCCGGATAGATACTGATGTTAATATCTGATAATGCTACTTTATCTGGATATCGATACGATACATTTCGAATTTCAAATATTGGCTCCAATCGCTTCAGTCCTTTTTGAGATAAAAAACAAGCATTAATCAAAGATTAATCCCTGTTTTAAATTTTATTGATGCATAATTTTTTCTAGTAAATCAGAATCAAACTGATTATTTTTAATCATTTCAATTTCAAATTTATACGGTGGCTTTTTATTTTTTTTATCATCGCCAACTTGAACGTATGGTGTTTCTAAAATCTTAGGTACATCTTTAAAGACTTCATGATAAACAATTTTTGATAATGCATCAAAACCGATGTTGCCAAATCCAAAATTTTCATGACGATCTTTTCGCGCACCCTGTACATTTTTTGAGTCATTTACATGTACAACTTTAATTCTATCAATACCGATAATTTTATCAAATTCTTCCAGCACACCATCAAAATCATTGACAATATCATAACCCGCATCATGTGTGTGACATGTATCAAAACAAACTGATAGTCGGGCATTATTCTTTACACCTGAAATAATTTCAGCAAGTTCTTCAAATGATTTGCCACATTCAGAACCTTTACCTGCCATCGTTTCTAATGCAATACGAACATCATTATTGTTAGATAAAACTTCATTTAACCCTTCAATAATTTTCTTGATACCCGCATCTTCACCAGCACCAACATGAGCGCCAGGATGAAGCACGATATCTTTTGCGCCAATTGCTTCTGTACGTTCAATCTCTTTTTGAAGAAACTCAACACCCAGTTCAAACACTTCAGGTTTTACTGTGTTAGCGATATTGATGATATAAGGTGCATGCACAACAATATTCGATAAATTATTTTCTTTCATAAATGCAAGACCTGCATCTATGTTCAAATCTTCTATCGGTTTACGACGTGTGTTTTGAGGTGCTCCTGTATATATCATAAATGTGGAAGCATTGTAGCTCGCTGCTTCTTCTGCTGCAGCAAGCAACATTTTTTTACCGCTCATTGATACATGAGATCCAATTAGCATGTTAAATCCCTACCTTTTTTTATTCTCTCTATTCGTACGTTTAGAATGGGCTTTTTTCTCATTACGTTTTAACTTATCTAATTCAAAACGGAATTTCTTCTTATACCCCGGTTTCACTTTTTTCTTACCTTTTAGTTTATGTTTTAAGTTCTGTTCGATATTATCTTCTTTTTTCTTACGTGATTGGCGCTCAGTTCTATCTTTAATTTCGACTAATTCACCATTTTTAACATCGCTATGAATGAATGAGAAACCACGTTTCTCAATCTGATTGATTAAATCTTCTTCATCTGGTGTATAAATCGTTATTGCTACACCAGTATAGTTTCCTCGACCTGTTCGCCCTACACGGTGCGTAAAGAAAGCAATATCACGTGGAATATCATAATTGATAACATGACTAACACCATCAATATCAATACCACGACTTGCAAGATCACTCGCAACGACATATTGATATTCAAGATTTTTCACACGTTTCATTTGCTGTGTACGTTCACGTGGTGCAAGACCGCCATGAATCACACCTACTTTTAACCCCTGATCTTGTAAATATTCAGCTACTTCATCCGCACGTTCACGACTATTCGCAAAAATAATTGCGAGATAAGGATTAATCGTAGACATTATTTTAGTTAACTGTTCTTTACGATCGTTACTTTTCGTAGGTACAAGATAAAAAGTAATATTTTTATTTGTCTTTGCGTCAGGTTCAATCTCAATAAATTCCGGCTTAGATAAGTATTTATTTAAAAATGGATGTAAAGCTTTAGGTATCGTAGCAGAAAATACAGCAATTTGTGCTTCACGCGATACATTTGCAGCAATCTTATCAACTGTCGGCAAGAATCCTAAGTCAATCATTAAGTCGGCTTCATCAATAACGACAGCTCTCGCTAAATGAATATGTAACACATTTTCTTCTGCTAAATCTTTTATTCGATTTGGTGTCCCGATAACAATTTGTGGCTGTACTTTTGATTTTTGAATATCTTTATTCTTATCAGTACCTCCAATATAAAGCCCTGCTTTTATACCATCTGTAAATGAAATTAAATGCTCTGCTGCATCATATAACTGCTTTGCAAGCTCTCTTGTAGGTGCAAGAATAATAATTTGAGGATGCTGTACCTCTTTATCAATTTTATTAATTAACGGTAGTAAAAATGCATGCGATTTTCCTGTACCTGTTTGTGATTGTCCAATTAAGTGTGTTTCTTTTTTTAATTTAGGAATAACTCTTCTCTGGATTTCTGTTGGCTGGTTGAAATTTAAATCTTCCACCGCTTCTACTAAATATGGTGCAAGTTCAAATAACTCAAATGGGTGTTTGTCCATCATAATCCTCCTTTTATGTTCATCTCATGTATTATATAGGAAAGAATACGAAAAAGAAAGCAATCATTGTTAAAATTAAAATATTCTAATCATCTTTAAAAGTTTGTTATACTATTTATTAAGCAGATTAATAGGAGGAAAATGCGATGGAAATTATTAAAATAACACCTCGTGGATATTGTTACGGTGTCGTTGATGCCATGGTGATTGCACGCAATGCTTCACTTGATAAATCATTGCCACGTCCAATATATATTTTAGGTATGGTCGTGCATAATAAACATGTAACTGATGCTTTCGAAAGCGATGGTATCATTACACTCGATGGACCAAACCGATTAGAAATATTAGAGAAAATCAGTGAAGGTACAGTTATATTTACCGCACATGGTGTAAGTCCTGAAGTAAAACGCCGTGCTAAAGAAAAGGGACTTGTTTGTATTGATGCAACTTGTCCGGATGTAGAAAACACACATACATTGATTCGTAAGAAAAAAGCAGAAGGTTATCATGTCATCTATATCGGTAAAAAAGGACATCCGGAACCTGAAGGCGCTGTTGGTGTCGCTCCGGAAATCGTACATCTTGTGGAAAATATCAACGATATCGACAACCTTGATGAAGATTTAAAAAACAATAAACTTATCGTTACAAATCAAACAACAATGAGTCAATGGGATGTAAAACATCTTATGGACGAACTACAAAAAAAATATCCACATATCGAAGTGCATAAAGAAATCTGTTTAGCGACACAAGTACGCCAGGAAGCAGTTGCAAATCAAGCAGGACAAGCAGACGTATTAATCGTGGTTGGTGACCCAAAAAGCAACAACTCTAACCGTTTAGCACAAGTATCTAAAGAAATCGCTCATACAGAAGCTTACCGAATTTCTGACATTAGCGAACTAAAACTTGAATGGCTTCAGGGTAAGTCAACGATCGCTGTAACTGCCGGGGCTTCAACACCAACACCAATCGTAAAAGAGGTCATCGATTATATTAAATCTTACGATCCATTAAATATTCAGCCGATACCAGAAAAGTCAGGTGTACCAACAGAAAAAATCTTACCTAAAATTAAAAATGCAACACCTGTAAAAATTTTAGATTAATAAAACGATGCTTAAACCTTAGTTTAAGCATCGCTCTTTTTTTATATTACTTTAAATGGATTTGTATCTATTTGTGAAACAACGATATTTATATCTTTGATAAAAGTGGATAAAAGTGCTTTGAGGCCATCTTTCATAACATATTCAGCATAATGTGTGATATCAAGCGCAGCAAGTTCTGCCATTATTAAATCATGTGCTTCATGATACTTAATATCACCTGTAATAAACACATCAACACCTGTTCGCTTAACATCTTTCATGTAATCCATACCTGCCCCGCCAATTATCCCAACTGTGTTAATAACTTTATCTTCACCTATCATCTTAATAACATCCAGATTTAATTTCTCTTTGGCAATTTTAGCAAAATCAGATAATGAAATAGGTTCCATCAAGGCTGCCTTTACACCAGTACCATATTCAGCCTGGACGTCAATTGACCAAATATCAAAAGCAGGTGTTTCATAAGGATGATGTGTTTTTATCACTTCTAATACATCAGATTTCAAAGATGATTCAAAGACACATTCAATCTTCATTTCTTCTTCCTGATGTATTTCACCTTTACTACCGACAAATGGGTTAGCATTTTCTAATGCACGAAATTCGCCAGTTCCTTTTATTGAAAAGAAACAGTGATCATAATCACCAATTTGTCCAGCACCTACCTTTGCCAACGCTGATTTAAATTGTTCAGCATATGCTAACGGAACAAAAATCTGTAACTTTAGTATCGATTTTTGTTCAGGTAATAATATTTCTATATCCTTTAATTCAAGACGCTCAGCAATCATTGCACTAACACCTTTAGGATGGGCATCCAAATTTGTGTGTAATGCAATCAACTGTATGTCGTTCTTTATTAAGCTTCTGATTACTTCTCCATAACCTGAATGAAGAATTGATTTTATACCACTAAAAATCAGTGGATGATGGCAAATTATAGTATTTATATTTTTTTCTTTAGCTTCCTCTACAACGTCTAACGTACAATCAAGCGCTGTTAAAATACCTGTAATTACAGCTTCTTCATCTCCAATTAGAAGACCTACATTATCCCACTCTTCTGCAGTTTGCAGTGGTATCTCCTGATTGATTTGCTTTAACAACTCTTTAATCAACATAACCTAACACCTCTTTTAATAATGAGATTTCTTCTTTTAGCTGTTCATGTTTTTGTGCATGAACAGGATCGTGTTCTATCGCTGATAATACTTTTATTAAATGCTGATATTCTCTATTCCATTTTTCGATAAACACTTCATTTTTATTTTGTAAAAGAATTGGGCCGAACTTCAGTGCTTTTTGTGTATATGCCACTTTTTCAGTGGCATATTCAGCAACGATAATTTCGTAGGTATGCTTTTTTTCTTTCATTATCTCTTCAACGATAATTTCATAGCCAAGTGAAACAAGTGCACGACGAACTGCTTCTGTATGAATATTACTTTGCAGAATTAGACGTGGATGATTACTTAATTTATCTTTACCAGTAGTAATAATGTCTGCGATAAGTGGTCCACCCATACCACAAATAGTAATTACATCAACTTCACCCGGTTTAATGACTTCTAATCCATTACCAAGACGTACGTCTATAGAAGTGGAAGCATTATACTTTCTAACATTCTGAACTGCAGCTTCAAACGGTCCAGTAACCACTTCACCAGCTATCGCATATCTAATCAGATTATTTTCTAATGCATATAGAGGTAAATAAGCATGATCGGACCCTATATCAGCTAATCGTTCATGCTGTATATACCTTGCAACTGTCTTTAATCTATTATTTAATGGTATCATTTTATATCCTTTCAAAAAAAAATCTTTTGCACTTGGCAAAAGATTTTAATTGTTTATTATTTTGCTTCTTTTAAATACTTCACTAAAGTATCTAAATCTTTATCAGAAATTTTTGAAGCGTCGTGTGCTGGCATCGCACCTTTACCTTCACGGATAATCTTCTTAGCATCATCTGGTTTCATAGAAAGACCAGCTAATTTAGGACCCATTCCACCTTCTAAGTTTTGACCGTGACATGACGTACAGTTATCTTTTGCAAAAGTTTTAGCATCAAACTTTTGCTCAGTTTTAGCTCCGCCTTCACCCTCTTCTTCAGCTTTGTTAGCACCATGTGCTGACATAAAGAAGATTAAGCCTACGCCCATAAGCATAATAAGTAAAAACGGAATTACTGGATTACGATTCATTCAATTTACCTCCCTTTAATTTCACCATATACATATCTATTTTATATTAAAAACAGTGATTGTCAAAGACTTTTCACAATTAAAATTGAAATTTTAATCCATAAAATCTTTAAGACGTTTACTTCTAGATGGATGACGTAATTTACGTAAAGCTTTTGCTTCGATTTGGCGTATACGTTCTCTCGTTACACCGAACACTTTTCCTACTTCTTCAAGCGTACGGGTACGTCCATCATCTAAACCAAATCGTAATCTTAAAACATTTTCTTCACGATCTGTTAATGTATCTAATACATCTTCTAATTGTTCTTTTAATAACTCATATGCAGCATGATCAGCTGGACTTTGTGCGTCCTGATCTTCAATAAAATCACCTAAGTGACTATCATCTTCTTCACCGATCGGTGTTTCAAGTGAAACTGGCTCTTGTGCTATCTTTAAGATTTCACGAACTTTTTCAGGTGGTAAATCCATTTCTTCTCCAATTTCTTCCGGGGAAGGATCACGTCCTAAGTCCTGAAGTAATTGACGTTGTACACGTATTAACTTGTTTATCGTTTCTACCATATGCACTGGTATACGAATTGTTCTTGCCTGGTCAGCTATCGCACGCGTGATTGCCTGACGAATCCACCATGTAGCGTAAGTTGAGAATTTAAATCCTTTCGTAAAATCAAACTTTTCTACAGCTTTAATTAGACCCATGTTACCTTCCTGTATTAAATCAAGGAATAACATACCACGTCCTACATAACGTTTTGCAATACTCACAACAAGACGTAAGTTTGCTTCTGCAAGTCGTGCTTTCGCTTCATCATCCCCCTGCTCAATACGTTTAGCAAGTTCAATTTCTTCTTCAGCACTTAATAAATTAACGCGTCCAATTTCTTTTAAATACATACGAACAGGATCGTTAATTTTAACACCTGGAGGTGCAGATAAATCATTAAGATTGATCTTATCATCTGTATCATTTGCATCTTTTTCATTGATTAAAGTGATGTCATTTTCGGCAATCGCTTCAAAAAATTCATCCATCTGATCAGAATCCATCTCAAAATTTTGTAATTTATCAGCGATTTCTTCGTGACTTAAATGTCCATTCTTCTTACCTGTCTCAAGTAATTGTGCTTTTACTTGTTCTAATGTCAATAATTCTGCGATTTTCGTTGTCGTATCGGATTTCTTTGCAGCCATTTTAAAACCTCCCAGTATGTCTAGTGCTTTTTTGATCTTTGATATTGAATGATTTCTCTCACAATATTATCGCGTGTTTCCATGTCACCGGTAGCAATTGCATCTTTTAAAGCTTGTTTCAGCTGACTCACATGTGTTAATTCATGCTGCTCTTCATTAAAGACATATACATAATCATTTATTTCCTCTGTAGTAGGTTCGGAATTAACCAACATACTGTCAATTGATAAACATACCTCATGAATATCCTGAGGAATATGTGTGATGAATTGACTGAGATTAAATTGGTCTTCATTATTGTAATACCCTATTAAAGCCTCATAAATCAATCTATGGTATGCATTTGAGAAATTATGTGCAGACAGAGAATCTTTATATTGTGTGAATAAATATTTATCTGTCATAAAATGTTTTAGTACCACGCGTTCAGCAGTCTCAATCTTGTTTAATGATTCTTGTTTGATACCAACATTAATATGATTAAATGGACGCTTTTTCTGATTTTTTTGTACTTGATATTTTAGACTGTCAAAATCTACTTTAAACAAATCACTTGCTTCATGCAATACTTTTTTCTGTAAAACTTCAGAATTCATAAGTTTAGCATCTTGAATAATATTATTCAAATGTTTTTCATATGCTAAATCATTATTCTTTATTTCATTCTGATAATATTGCATATAAAAGCTTAAATAATTAATCTTATGCGTTTGAAAATATTCTAAGAACTGATTTTCCCCTAAATCTCTAATCATCTCATCCGGATCTTTTCCTTTGTGAATCGGTACTACAAACACATTTAATCCTTCTGAAAGTAATGTCTTTCCTGATTTTAGTGTCGCTTCAATACCAGCTCTATCTCCATCAAACATTAACGTAATATTTTGTGCGAGTTTTTTCAGTGATATTACATGCTCTCTACTTAATGCTGTACCCATTGTTGCTACCGCATTATGAATACCTACTTCACCAAGCTTTAATACATCCATAAAACCTTCAAGTAAAATTACTTCATCTGTTTCTCGAATTGGTTTACGTGCAACATCAATATGATAAAGGATATTTCTTTTTTGAAATATCGGTGTCTCAGGACTATTTAAATATTTGGGTTCACTACCATCAAAACTTCGCGCAGAGAAGCCAACTGTATCTCCACGTGCATTTCGGATAGGAAACATAATACGATTACGAAAACGGTCAAAATAACTGAAATTTTCCTCATTTCTGCTTAAAAGACCAGCTTCATATGCAAGTGATTCATCATATCCTTGTTTTTTTAAAAAATCTAACGCAAAATGACTTACATTCGGACTGAAACCAATTTTTTCTTTGACAATCAAATCGTCATCTATACCACGTTTATAAAGATATTCTAAAGCTGGTTCAGCCTCTTCAATTGCTTTTAATACATAGTGATAATAATCATTTAATAAGTTATGCATTTCAACCATTTTCGTATGGTCATTTTCAACTGTTGGGTTATCACTTTGGACATCTATCTTGATATCAACATTTTCACCTAATATTTTAACTGCTTCAATAAATGAGACATTTTCTATTTGTTCGATAAACTGAAAAACATTTCCACCCTTTTTACATCCGAAACAATGACAAATCTGTTTTTCAACAGATACTGAAAATGATGGTGTTTTTTCATCATGAAAGGGACATAAACCGATATAGTTACGTCCCCTTTTTTCTAATTTCACATATTGACTTACAACATCTAAAATATCATTCTTTTCCCGTATTTCATTAATTATTTTTGGATCGATTTGCAAACTTCCACCTCATCATACCCATATTAATTTCTAGTAATTATTTTAATGATTTCATTCGCTGTTTCTTCAATTGCCTTATTCGAAACATCAATAACTTCACAATTAATTCTTGAAACAATCTCTTCAAAATATTTTAATTCTTCTAAAATACGTTGATCTTTTGCATAGTTGGCATCATTTTTTAATCCAAGTTGAGCCAAGCGTTCGATTCGGATTTTATTCAATTTTTCAGGATCAATTTTTAAAGCGATACATTTTTTAGGGTCAATTTCAAACAACTGATCAGGCGGATCAACTTCCGGTACTAATGGAACATTCATGACTTTAAATCTTTTATGAGCCAAATACTGACTTAAAGGTGTCTTTGACGTACGTGAAACACCGATCAAGACAATATCAGCTTTTGAAAGTCCGCGCGGATCTCGACCGTCATCATATTTTACAGCAAATTCAATTGCTTCTATCTTCTTAAAGTAATCTTCATCGAGTTTATGTACCATACCAGGCTCATTTAACGGTTTTTCTTCAAGCGTTTCTTCTAAAAGCCCCATTAACGGCCCCATTAAATCTACGCTTTTGATATTATGTTTTGCTAATTCAGACTGCATATAAGCTCTGACATTCGGTTTAACTAAAGTGTATACAACGATAGATTTCTGTTCTTTAGCCAGGCTGATAACTTCATTTATATTTTCATGAGTTTCAATATATGGCAGACGAATTGTATCTACAACGTTATTTAACATATTAAACTGAGAAATACATGCTTTTGTAACGAGTTCTGCTGTTTCACCAACTGAATCTGATGCAATAATTAATCTCATTTCATTCATAAAATAAATTCTCCTTATTCATCTTCGATTAGAGAAACAAATGCTCTCGTTATAGTAGTTTTGCTAATTCGACCGGTAACTTCGTAATGTCCGTCTTTTTCAACAACAACTGGAATTGAATCAATTTGTTTATCAATAATTTGCTTTGCAGCATAAAATAATAAGTCGTCTTTATAACAAACAGAGACATTTGGGACACGTGTCATATAAACATGAATCGGTGTCGTATGAATTTCTTGTCCCCCCATCGATGCACGGAGTAAATCCTTTCTGGAACATACACCAACAAGATGATTGTCTTTATTTGTTACAAACAAAGTTCCTACATCATCCAGGAACATCACACAGATTGCTTCATATGTACTTGAATCTTCATGAATAACGATTGGTACCGACTGAAAATCTTTCACCCGAAACTTCTTAATCGATTCTGAAAGTAACTGAGTACTGGATTTCCCTGTATAAAAGTAACCAACACGAGGACGTGCATCTAAATATCCTGCCATCGTTAAGATTGCAAGATCAGGACGTAAAGTAGCACGCGTTAGATTCAATTTTTCAGCAATCTTCTCACCGGTGATGGGGCCATTATTTTTTACAATTTGTAAAATCTTTTCTTGTCTTTTATTTAATTCTATGACAATCACCCCAATAGTAGACATAGTTTATTTATTATATTATACCTACTCATAAATAAATTTACAAATGTATCGCTTAACAATTGAGCTCATTCAATTTTCATGTTATATTTTAAATAAGCGAGTTAAGGATGGTGAAAGCTTAACAATAAATTGGCGTACATTTACATTGTTAATAATTAAAAGCGAGTAAACACTAATTTGGGTGGAACCGCGGGTATATATACTCGTCCCAAGGCAATCAATTTGCCTTGGGACTTTTTGTTTACTCAAAAATAAATGGAGGATATCAACATGACGGAAAACAAAATGGAAACAATCGTTAATCTTGCAAAGCATCGTGGATTTGTATTTCCTGGCAGTGAAATTTACGGAGGGTTAGCAAACACATGGGATTACGGTCCTCTTGGTGTAGAACTAAAAAATAATGTGAAACGCGCATGGTGGCAAAAATTTGTTCAGCAATCACCTTATAATGTTGGATTAGATGCAGCAATCTTAATGAATCCAAAAACATGGGAAGCAAGTGGACACCTATCAAACTTCAATGATCCTATGATCGATAATAAGGACTCAAAAATTCGTTATCGTGCGGATAAATTAATTGAAGACTACATGCATGCTCAAGGTGATGAGCACTTTATTGCTGATGGTATGAGTTTTGACGAAATGAAGCAGTTTATTGACGAAAAAGGTATTGTATGTCCAGAATCAGGCACAGCAAACTGGACGGAAATTCGTCAGTTTAACTTAATGTTCAAAACATTCCAGGGGGTTACTGAATCTTCTACTAATGAAATCTTCTTACGTCCTGAAACAGCACAAGGTATATTCGTGAACTATAAGAACGTACAGCGTTCTATGCGTAAGAAATTACCGTTCGGTATCGCTCAAATCGGTAAATCATTCCGTAATGAGATTACTCCAGGAAACTTTATTTTCCGAACACGTGAATTTGAACAAATGGAATTAGAATTCTTCTGTAAGCCTGGAACTGAAATGGAATGGCAGACCTACTGGAAAGAATTTTCTGCTAAATGGTTAAAAGATCTGGGCATCAAAGAAGAAAATACAAAATTACGCGACCATGACGAAGATGAGTTATCTCACTACTCAAATGCAACAACAGATATCGAATATAAATTCCCATTTGGTTGGGGAGAATTATGGGGAATCGCAAGCCGTACTGACTTTGACTTAACAGCTCATATGAATGCATCAAATGATGACTTCAAATATCACGATCAGGAAACAGGTGAAAAATACGTACCTTATGTTATTGAACCATCATTAGGTGCTGACCGTGTAACATTAGCATTCTTATGTGATGCATATGATGAAGAAGTTTTAGAAGGTGATGACAAACGTACAGTATTACGTTTCCACCCTGCATTAGCGCCTTATAAGGCAGCAATCCTTCCATTAAGTAAGAAATTGTCTGCTGATGCTATGAAAGTATACGAAGAATTAAGCGCATACTTTGCGATTGACTTTGATGAAAGTCAATCAATCGGTAAACGTTATAGACGTCAAGATGAAATCGGTACACCATTCTGTATTACATTTGACTTTGATTCATTAGAGGATAATCAAGTAACAATACGTGACCGCGACACAATGGAACAAGTACGTATGCCAATCAGTGAAGTAAAATCATTCTTAGAAGAAAAAATTAAATTCTAAAATAAATTTTAAAAGCACTCATGATATACCATTCATGAGTGCTTTTTATTATTGATTCATCTGATTTAACTGTTCAATAATTTTGCGAGATTTCAAATAGACGCCTACAAATTCATCATACATTTTAAACACAAGTGATTCCATCTCTCGAACAACTTCGTCACTAATCTTCATTCCACTTACTTTATCCAGAGGTACTTCATCGAGTAAATAGAGCATGTACAATGCTTTATTTGAGATACGGATAGCATGAGGGTCATCTATTTCTCCAAACTTTGTCACGACACTGTTATATTTAAAAGAATATGCGACAAAATCTTTATGGTCCATCGCACCGTCATGGACACTATATTTAAAGTTGGGTTCATACCCATAAAGCGCCATCATCTTGAGTGAAACAAATAATGCAATTAATGCTTCATTATCACCCTGTGAAATCCTATCCAGGCCAAATTTCAATAACTGAAAAACCAGTTTATTTGACGTATCATCATCGAGACCTCTATCAATCAATTCAACAATATATTGCGCATATGTTAATTTCATTATGTCACTACGAATCGGATAATGACTTTCTAATGTATCTACAGAACTTAGTGTTCCCATTCCTTTAAATTGTGAAAATATAAATAGATTTTCATAGAACAAATCTAAACCTGCACCAAACTTTGTAGATTTACGCGCATTTCTAGCCATCACTGCTACTTTTATACCAGCTTCATTTAAAAAAGTGATAATCAAATGATTATCACCATATTCAACTCTCTTGATAACAATACCAACAGACTTTTTAAGCATTAATATTCATCTTCTCTGTAACCGATTTGACGAATAAAGTTCGGTTTATTACGCCAATCTTTTTGTACCTTCACCCAAAGTTCTAAATAAACTTTAGAACCTAGTAACATTTCGATATCTTTTCGTGCATTTTGACCGATTTGTTTTAACATCGACCCCTTCTTACCGATAATAATCCCTTTTTGAGAATCACGTTCTATATATATAGTCGCCTCAATATCTACCTGATCTTCTGAAACACGTGTCATCTTTTCAACCTGAACTCCAATCGCATGCGGGATTTCCTGGCTTGTTAAATGCAGGGCCTTCTCACGAATTAATTCTGCTACGATAAATTCTTCCGGATGATCTGAAATTGTATCTTTCGGATAATACATCGGGCCTTCCGGCATATAACCTTCAATCACTTCCACTAATCGATCAACATTATTTCCTTGTAGAGCTGAAATTGGCACTACTTCAGCGAACGGTAACAAGTCCTTATATTTTTCAATTTCTTTAATCAGTTGATCCGGATGAATCTTGTCAATCTTATTTAAGACTAAGAAAATCGGTGTCTTGTTTGATTTTAAAAGCTCAATGATAAATTCATCACCACGTCCTAAACTTTCTTCTACATTTACCATAAATAATATTGCATCAACTTCTCGTAATGTATTTTTAGCGATTTTCATCATATAATCACCTAATACATGTTTCGGTTTATGAATACCTGGCGTATCGATGAATATGATTTGAGATTGTTCTGTTGTTAGTACGCCTTGCACTTTGTTTCTTGTAGTCTGTGCTTTATCTGACATAATCGCAACTTTTTGTCCAAGCACTTTATTCATAAAAGTTGACTTTCCGACATTGGGTCTACCAATTATCGCTACAAATCCTGATTTAAAATTATTTGACATCTTCTAAGTCCTTTCCTGAAAACCCTAACGGTAATAAATCATCTACAGTAAGTTTGATTACATTACCTTTAATATTTGTTAAGTATACTGGCATTTCATCATCGCATAGCTCTTTAATTACTTGTCTGCATGAGCCACATGGAGATGAAGGTGTTGGTGTGTCAGTTGTAACAACCAACGCTTCAAAATCTCCTGGTTTATATCCTTGTGCAATTGCTGAGACAAGTGCAGTACGTTCTGCACAAATACAATCACCATATGCTGCATTCTCAACATTACATCCATCAAATGTCGTACCATCTTTAGCGATTAAAAATGCACCCACTTTAAAATTTGAATACGGTGTATATGCTTTTTCTCGCGCTGCCTTAACACCATCCTGCCATTCATTTTTAAAATCCATAATATTCCTCCTAAAATAATTCGATTATATAAGGCATGAAAATGATTATTCCAATAATCGCACTCATGATTGATGATAATAAAACTGCAAACGCGGCTGTATCTTTAGCATGCTTGGCGAGTTCATGATAATCTTCAGTAACAAGGTCAACGACATATTCTACTGAAGTATTTATGACTTCCATAAACAATACAGAAAAAATTGCAATAATCACAAATAACCATTCAATCTTTGTAATTTGAAAATAAAATGAAAACATAACTACTAATATCGCGGCAATTAAATGAATCACAAAATTTACATCTTTTTTTAAGAGTGTTATGAAACCTTGTATCGGATATAAAAAGCGTTTCATCCTCATTCTCTCGTTAAGCCGTAAGCATTTAATATTTCATCCTGGCGTCCAAACATTTTTTTCTCATCTGCTTCATTCATATGATCATAGCCTAAAAGATGCAATAGTCCATGAACTGATAGAAATCCTAATTCACGTTCAAAAGAGTGACCATATTCTTCTGCCTGCTCTTCGGCACGTTTAACACAAATAATAATGTCACCTAATACACGTGGCGCATCCGGCATTTCAAAATCTTCATCTTCACCCTCTTCTAAAGCAAAGCTTATGACATCTGTAACACTATCTTTATCACGATATGCTTTATTGATACTTTGAATTTCATCTTCATCAACAAAAGATACTGCGACTTCAGCTTCTTCGTCAATGCCTTCTTGTTGTGCAGCAAATTGCAATAGCTTTTCAATTTCTGATAAGTGATCTGAAGCAATCATTTCGTCATCATCTATAAAATCAACTGTTAACATTATTCATCACCTTCATATGCATTAATAATTTTACCAACTAATGGATGTCTCACAACATCGGCAGCATCAAAATGATGCACTTCTATACCATTTACTTTGCCAAGTCTCTGTACAGCTTCGATTAACCCACTCTTAACACCTTTTGGTAAGTCAATCTGCGTTTCATCGCCTGTTATAACCATCTTTGAACCAAAACCTAGACGTGTTAAAAACATCTTCATCTGAGCATGCGTTGTATTCTGTGCTTCATCTAAGATAACAAAAGCATCTTCTAAAGTTCTACCACGCATATATGCAAGTGGTGCAATTTCAATCACACCACGTTCCATTAAACGCGCCGTATGTTCAGCACCTAATACAAAGTGTAATCCATCATACAACGGTCTTAAATATGGATCAACTTTCTCTTTTAAATCTCCAGGCAGAAATCCTAATGATTCTCCTGCTTCTACTGCAGGACGCGTAAGAACGATGCGCTTCACTTTGCCATTTCTTAACGCTTGTGCAGCCATAACAACAGCTAAAAATGTCTTACCTGTACCTGCCGGACCGATGCCAAAGACGAGATCGTTATGTTTGATATGGCGTATATATAGACGTTGTCCCATCGTCTTAGAACGAATCGGTTTACCGAAAGCATCTTTCGTGATTTCTTCATCGTATAGGTCACTTAAATACTGCAAGGTACCATTCGTTGCCATCTGTACAGCTGACTGAACGTCACGTAAAGAAATGGAAGTACCTTTACGGATAACAGATAACAGACTTTTCACTACGCTTTCAGCAACGACTACTTTCTCATCTTCACCATATATTGTTAATTCCTGACCTCTTGTATGAATCTCAACATCAAATGATTCTTCTAAAAACTTCAGGTGTTCATCTTGGTTACCAAGCAACGCTTGAGCTTCATTGATATTATCGAAGCGGATAATTTGAGACATTCAAAAACTCCTTTAATTAATGTTAATTTAACTTTATCAAACTCATGAATAACAAACAATTAATTATTACTGGACAGATTCTTTTACGACAGGCTGAATAACCTGTTTTGTTAATTTTTTCATATTTTGTACATGAATATTAGGATTAATTCTTATCAGATGCTGAATAAATCGTTCAGCTTCGACGGGTTTTACAACAATCTTTTTATCTTTTCTAACAATTTCGATATACGTTATATTTTTAACACGTACAATATTTAATAAATCAATATTCAATATATTGATCTGACTTGTTTCTAACCCTTTTTTAATCTTTATATAATTTGACTGAATTGCATAATATTCATGTAAGATGATATAGATTAATATTATTCCGATTACAATTGAAGCAATCCCACTTGTCATGAAATTCATGAAACATGCTAATATCATTAAAATGATAACGATAAAAACCATTACTTTCTGGAAATTATTGATGCGACTTTTATAGATCATAATATCACCCTCTTTTATTTTATCAAAAATTTCAAAAAAATAACTATGATACGCAAATTATTTTGCGTATCATAGTTATTACCTTCTTGCTTTTGGAGGGCCAAGTATTTCACTATATATAATCCCTTTAAGTGTATTTTCAGGCGTAAAATCTACAAGTGAACCTGCGCTATCAATATCATCTTCCATACGTATCATATTAATGCGATTCATCTTCTGTCGTGGTGACAAATGCGGGTCTGCTTCAATTTTCTCAATACGTTCAGCTAGCGATAATTTTTCTTTAGCCTGTATTTTTTCTTCGAATGCCTGAATTTTCTTAGCCGCCGAGCGTTCCACTGGACGTTTTTGATCCTTTACTTCAGATGCTTTATTTTTCACTTGTTGTTCTAATTTTCGAGTTTGCTTAGAACCTGCATCAATACGATTCTCAATTTCCTTTAATTTTGCTTGCGGATTATTCTTAAAATCGGTAAATTCTTTTTCTAAATTACCGATTGATTGTTGTAACTGTGTGAATACATTTTTAGAATTCACTTGCTGCTTCGTTGATATCGGACGTTTTGATTGATTTGCTTTCTTCTTATTAGCATTTTCAATAATCGAAGTTACTACGCTAATAATAGTAAAAATAATAAATATTATAAATCCTACATCCATCTAATCACCCTTTATTTTTTAGGAGTGTCACTACTATTCGGATCAGTCATTTTATTAATAGAATTTCTCATTCCTGTGTCTGATTCAATGTTCTTTAAGTTATAATAATCCATTACTCCGATATTTCCTGATTTTAAAGCTTGTGCCATTGCTAAAGGTACTTCAGCTTCAGCTTCTACTACTTTCGCTCTCATTTCCTGAACTTTCGCCTTCATCTCTTGTTCTTGAGCAACGGCCATTGCACGACGTTCCTCTGCTTTAGCTTGTGCAATATTTTTATCTGCTAATGCTTGTTCAGTCTGTAAGTCTGCACCTATGTTCTTACCGATATCTACGTCTGCAATATCAATCGATAGAATTTCGAATGCTGTTCCGCTATCTAATCCTTTACCTAATACCGTTTGAGATATCATATCCGGATTTTCTAATACAGAAGTATGTGAAGCACTAGAACCGATTGTTGAGACGATCCCTTCACCAACACGGGCAACAATTGTTTCTTCACCAGCACCACCGACAAGGCGTTCAATATTTGCACGTACAGTAATTCTTGCTTTCGCTTTCACTTCGATACCGTTCATCGCAACACCCGCAATAAATGGTGTTTCAATAACTTTTGGGTTAACTGACATTTGAACTGCTTCTAAAACATCACGACCTGCTAAGTCAATTGCTGCACCACGTTCAAACGGCAAATTGATATCAGCTCGTTGTGCAGCGATGATTGCATCGACAACGCGGTCAACGTTACCACCCGCTAAATAATGTGACTCTAATTGATTTGTCGTTAAATGTAATCCGGCTTTATGTGCTTTAATTAATGGATCGATAACACGTCTAGGCGAAACACGACGTAAACGCATCCCAACCAATGTACCGATACCAACTTTAACGCCAGCTGCTAATGCCGAGATCCATAAACCAACAGGTACAAATGAAAATAAAATCATTAATAGAATAAGAACTACAAATGCAATAATACCGATTGTTATTAATCCTGCCATAAAATTCACTCCTGTTTATTATATTTCTGTTACTACAACTCTTGTGCCTTCCACTTCAATGATACGAACTTCTTTCTCGCGTTTAATAAATGCACCATCACTTACAGCATCAATACGTTTCCCTTGATGTATAATAATACCTGAAGGACGTAGTTCAGTTAAGGTAGTTGCGGTTTGTCCAACAAGATAACTTCTATCATCATGAGATGTGTATCCTGACTCTTTATTCGTTGAATCATAGAGGACAACTTGAGAGAAAATCGGTATCGTCTTCTTTAAAAATTTCACTAAGATCACCCATTCTACAATTGCAATAATTAAACAAATCGCCACAAAAACACCCATTTTAGCGACGTTATCACCAATCAGTAAGAAACTAGCAATAATACTTAACATACCTATAATACCTAATATCGCTCCCACAACAAATAGCTCCAGGACTACTAAAATAATACCTCCTAAAAACAATATTATAGATAATGCTTCCATCTGATTATTAAATAAATTTAGTCCAAGAAAACTAATTGCAGCAATACTACTGATGATGCCTGAAATACCTATTTTCGGTGAATACAATTGCCACAGACCTGTAGATACCATAATAATCATGAGCAATAATATCACATAATCATATGTACTGATTTCCAATCAAACACCTCCTTACTTATATTATAACTGAAATAATTTAATAGTCTGTAAATTATTAGCGTTTTTAAGGTAAATTTAAGGTAGCACTTAAGGTATATCCTTTTAAACGATATAACAAAAAAACACACCACAAATGTGGTGTGCCTATCTATAAATAATATTTGAGGGAGCAATTATTATTTAAATTTACGTTTACGAGCTGCTTCTGATTTCTTTTTACGTTTAACACTTGGTTTTTCGTAGAATTCACGTTTACGAACTTCTTGAATTGTACCATTTTTTGAAACAGTACGTTTGAAACGACGTAAAGCATCTTCGATTGATTCGTTTTTACGAACTACAGTTTTAGACATTTAATTTCCCTCCCTCCAAATATCAACGGAACATATTAAACACAGATTTATTTAAATAAATATTTCTATGTACTAAAATATTATAATAGATTATCAATCTACGGTCAATACTCATTTTTTAATTTACAGTAAGTTCCTTATTTTCTGTTACCTTTTTATATATATTTGGAATTACTTTAACAAACTGTCCTTTATTCATAGGATAGCCAGCTTCAGTTATCTTAACTTTTACAAGTTCACCGATTAAGCTTTCGTCAGCTTCAAATTGTACCTTTAAGTAATTATCAGTGTAACCGACCAGCATATTTTCAACACTTGCTTTCTCTTCAGGAATAACTTCTAATACTTCACCTTCAAATCTGCTAGCATATTCTTTAGCAAGCTGATCTGACAGACTAATTAAGCGATGTACGCGTTCATTTTTCACATTCTCATCAATTTGATCTGTCATACGCGCTGCTGGTGTACCAGTTCGCATTGAATATGGAAAAACATGCAGTTCAGAAAAACCATCTTCCTGGATAAAATCATATGTTTCCTGGAATTCTTCCTCAGTTTCACCAGGGAATCCAACAATAACGTCGCTTGTCACAGCAAGTCCGGGCATAATTGCATGTAATTTTCTTAACCTTTCTGAGAAATGTTCCATCGTATATTTACGACGCATACGTTTTAAAACTGTATCACTCCCAGATTGCAGTGGAATATGCAAGTGACGCACGACTTTTTCACTTTTATCGATGACATCAATCACTTCATCCGTTAATTGACTTGCTTCAATAGATGAGATACGGATACGTTTTAATCCATCAATCGTTTCTAAGTCACGAAGCAGTTGTGCAAGATTATAATCTTTTAAATCTTCACCATAGCCACCTGTGTGGATACCTGTTAAGACAATTTCCTGATAACCAGATTGAACAAGCTGAGTTGCTTGTCTTACAACTTCTTTAGGGTCTCTTGAACGCATCAATCCTCTTGCCCATGGGATGATACAGAATGTACAGAAGTTATTACAGCCTTCCTGAATCTTCAGAGATGCACGTGTTCTATCAGTAAAATATGGTACGTCTAGTTCTTCATACGTACGATTCTTCATAATATTTGTAACACCGTTAATCGGTTGTCTTTCATTTCTAAACTGTTCAATATACGGTAACATCTTATTTCGATCTTGTGTACCGACAACGATATCAACACCCGCTATATCCATAATTTCAGCTGACGATGTTTGTGCATAACAACCAGTTACACAAATAACCGCTTCCGGATTACGTCTGATGGCACGACGAATAACTTGACGACTTTTCTTATCCCCGGTATTTGTCACGGTACAGGTATTAATCACATAAACGTCTGCATTTGTTTCAAAATCCACACGCTCATATGATGCTTCTTTAAATAATTGCCAGATGGCTTCAGTTTCATAATGGTTTACTTTACATCCTAAAGTATGGAAGGCAACAGTTGCCATTTATTTCACCTCATTTTATTTTCGTTCAATAAATCACATTATATAAAAATAACATTAATTGATAGGAATTTCAATCTAATCATTATAAAAGACAGTGGGATGCTATGTCCATCACACTGTCTTTTATAATAAATATTTATGATAGTTCAATATGATAACTCATCGCGCTCAGTAAATATAGTGGAGCAGTTTCTGCACGTAGTATTCTAGGTCCTAAACCAATTGTCGGTGCATTAAATTGTTTAATCTCTGTTTCACTCAAACCACCTTCTGGTCCAAAGATAACGATTACCTTCGTGCCAGATTCTAATCTTTTTAATGTCTGATTAAGCGTAGATGTTTCACCATTCTTAGCAGATTCTTCGTATGCAACGAGTACAACATCATAATCATCTAGTAATGCTGTTAAAGCAGTGCTATTCTTTACAACTTTAATTTCAGGTATCATTTGACGATAACTTTGTTCTGCTGCTTCCTTTATTATCTTCTGAAATCTTTCTACCTTTTTTGCCATTTTCTTTTCATCCAGCTTAATCACAGTATGGTCAGATATAAAAGGCAGGAAGCGGTAAGCACCGAGTTCAGTCGCTTTTTGAATCATCCATTCATATTTATCGTTCTTTAATAAGCCGCTCGCGATCGTAATTTGAACAGGGAGTTCTGTACATAGCTCTAATTGTTCTCGGGTTATTACTGTAATTTGATTATCAATATCAGTAATTTCACTTATAAAACTAGCATTGATAAAATTAATAATGATTTTTCTTCCTACAGTTTGGCGCATCACATTTTTTATATGATGTACATCCTCTTTATCGATAATTGCATAGCTTTTATTAATTTCAGCTTCAGTATTTAGAAAATATCGCTGCATATTATGCCTCTTTTCTAGCGGCAATCGCAATCCAGCCATTTTCACGCGTAATTTCTTCTATCTTATAACCAACGCGTTCCAAATGTTCAACGATCATTTCTTCTTTTTCTAAAATGATACCTGAAGTGATCAGTAATCCATTATCATTTAATAATGCAAAGCTATCATCAATCATTAGATCAACAATATGTGCTAATATATTTGCAAAAATGACATCACGTTTTTCACTTTCACCTTTTAATAAGTTGCCTGGTTCCGCTTGAATCGCATCAGCACAATCATTTTTTTCAAAGTTATCCACAGCAACACGTACTGCCACACTATCTAGATCCAGCGCTTTAATGGGTGCCGCACCTAATTGATGCGCTGCTATACTTAAAATACCTGAACCAGTACCGACGTCAATAACAGATTGATTTGGTTGAACATATTTCTCTATTAATTTTAAACACATCGATGTTGTAGCATGATCGCCTGTACCAAATGCCATGCCCGGATCAAGCTTAATGATAAACTCGTCATCATTTTGTTTCTCATAATTTTCCCAGCTTGGTACAACAACAAATCTTTCTGAAGCTTTAAATGCATGAAAATGATTTTTCCATTCGTTTGCCCAGTCTTCTTCCTGAACTTCATCAGTAGTAATTTCTAATCTAGTAACTTCAACATCCTGTAAACCATTAATTTTTTCTTTGATTTCATTAATGATTGCATCAGAATAATCTAATTCACTAAAATACACTTTTACACGTACATCAGATTCTGGATAATCATCTGGATTTAACTCATAGATTTCACCGTACGTTTCAATGCGACCTTTAACAAGTTCTAAACTATCTTCTATAACAACACCATTTGCACCAACTTCATTTAATATATCAGCAATAAATGGTTCTACCTCATGGTTGATCATCAATGTTATTTCTTTATAGTTCATTATTATTCCCCTTTAAAGAAGCGTTTTGTTTTATCGAAAAAGTTTGAAGGTTGTTCGTTAATTTCCGTACCATCTATTTCAGCAAATTCTCTTAATAATTCTGCTTGTCTATTTGTCATCTTCACAGGTGTTACTACATTGACAGTGACATATAAGTCACCCTTACCATAGCCGTGTACATTTTGAATACCTTTTTCTTTTAATCTGAAGCGTTTACCAGTTTGAGTTCCTGATGGAATTGTAATCTTTGCTTTTCCGTCAAGCGTAGGCACTTCTACTTCATCACCAAGCGCTGCTTGAGCGATTGATAAGTTTAATGTATAGAAAATATCTTCCCCTGCACGTTCAAAATGAGTATGGTCAGCAACTTTGAAGACGACATATAGATCACCAGCAGGACCACCATTAATACCCGGCTCACCTTGACCCGCTAAACGGATTTGTTGTCCAGTATCAACTCCAGCTGGAACAGTTACTTTAATTTTAACGGTCTTAATTACACGACCTGTACCGCCACAATCATGACATTTTTCATCAAATGTTTTACCAGTACCGCCACAATCATGACATGGTCGCTCAGTTCTTACACGACCAAATGGTGTATTTTGTTCCACCTGTACATTACCACGTCCATGACATGTTTTACAAGTATGCACTTCAGTACCTGGTTTTGCACCGCTGCCTCCACATGTTTCACAAGTCACTTCTTTTTTAACTGATATTTCTTTTTCAGCACCAAATACTGCGTCTTCAAAAGATATATTCATCTGATATTGTAAGTCATCACCTTTTCTAGGTGCATTCGGATCACGTCTAGCTCCACCGCCAAAAAATGAACTGAAGATATCTTCAAATCCACCGAAACCGCCAAAGTCCTGACCACCAAATCCAGCACCTTGGCCCATACCTGCGTGACCAAATTGATCATACTGTGCTTTTTTCTGATCATCACTTAATACTTCATATGCTTCTGCAATCTCTTTAAACTTTACATCTGCATCCTCTTCTTTATTGATGTCCGGATGATATTTTTTTGATAATTTTTTATATGCACGTTTAATCTCTTCTTTAGAAGCACCTTTTTGTAAACCTAGGACTTCATAATAATCTCTTTTCGCCACTTTTCATTCTCCTTTTCTTACTACTTAGTTAAATATGCTGAAAGAAAAAGCCAAAGTCAATAAATTGACTTTGACTTTATGTTATTACTTATTATTTTTTATCGTCATCTTTAACTTCAGTAAAGTCTGCATCTACTACATCATCTTCAGGATTTGTGTTTTGAGCACCTTCAGCACCTTGTTGTGCAGCCATCTCTTCATATAATTTCATAGATAGTGCCTGAACGATTTCATTTAAACTATCTTTTTTGGCCTTAATATCTTCAATATCATTGCCTTCTAAAGCCTTTTTAAGATCTTCTTTAGCAGCTTCTGCTTTTTCTACTTCAGCAGCATCCACTTTATCTTCTAAATCTTTAATCGCTTTATCAGTAGCAAATACTAATTGATCTGCTTCATTGCGTAAGTCAACTTCTTCACGACGTTTTTTATCTGCTTCAGCATTAGCTTCTGCATCTTTAACCATACGATCGATTTCTTCGTCGCTTAATGAAGATGAAGATTGGATAGTAATTTTTTGTTCTTTTTGAGTACCTAAATCTTTCGCTGTAACGTTAACGATACCGTTTTTATCGATATCAAATGTTACTTCGATTTGTGGCATACCACGTGGTGCTGGTGGAATGTCAGTTAACTGGAAGCGACCTAATGTTTTGTTATCTGCTGCCATTTGACGCTCACCTTGTAATACGTGAATGTCTACTGCCGGTTGATTATCCGCTGCAGTTGAGAATACTTGTGATTTAGATGTTGGAATTGTCGTGTTACGCTCGATTAATACTGTAGACACGCCACCCATTGTTTCAATACCTAATGATAATGGTGTTACGTCTAATAATACAACGTCTTTCACATCACCAGTGATAACGCCACCTTGAATTGCAGCACCCATCGCTACAACTTCATCCGGGTTAACACCTTTGTTTGGTTCTTTGCCTAATTCTTTTTTAATTGCTTCTTGTACAGCAGGAATACGTGTAGATCCACCAACAAGGATGACTTCATCGATATCTGCATTAGATAATCCAGCATCTTTCATCGCTTGACGTGTAGGAATCATTGTACGATCTACTAATGAATGTGATAATTCTTCAAATTTCGCACGTGATAACGTTAATTCTAAGTGTAATGGTCCAGCTTCTCCAGCTGAGATAAACGGTAATGAGATTTGAGTAGAAGATACACCTGATAAATCTTTTTTCGCTTTTTCAGCAGCATCTTTTAATCGTTGCATTGCCATTTTATCCTGAGATAAATCTAACCCGTTTTCTTTTTTGAATTCTTCTACTAAGTAGTCGATGATTACTTGGTCAAAGTCATCTCCACCTAATTTGTTGTCACCTGAAGTTGATAATACTTCAAATACACCGTCACCAAGTTCAAGGATAGATACGTCGAACGTACCGCCACCTAAGTCGAATACTAATACTTTTTGTTCTTTATCTGTTTTATCTAAACCATAAGCAAGTGCAGCTGCAGTAGGTTCGTTAATAATACGCTCTACTTCAAGTCCAGCAATTTTACCAGCATCTTTAGTTGCCTGACGTTCTGCGTCATTGAAATAAGCAGGAACTGTAATTACCGCTTTCGTAACTTTTTCACCTAAGTAGCTTTCAGCAGTTGCCTTTAAGTTTTGTAAGATCATTGCTGAAATTTCTTGTGGTGAGTATGCTTTACCTTCGATGTTTTCTTTGTAGTCTGTACCCATATGACGTTTAATCGAAATGATTGTATTAGGGTTTGTGATTGCCTGACGCTTCGCAACTTCACCAACTTGTGTTTCACCATTTTTGAATGCTACTACTGAAGGTGTTGTACGGTTACCTTCTGGGTTTGCGATTACTTTCGGTTCTCCACCTTCTAATACAGATACACATGAATTTGTAGTTCCTAAGTCAATACCAATTACTTTACTCATTATATTATTCCTCCATTATTTTAAAATTAATTTTAAATATTTTTTAAGAACGATTACTCATTTACTTTTACCATTGAAGGTCGTAAAACACGTTCTTTTAATTTATAACCTTTTTGAAGCTCATCCAAAACAATTCCAGAATCCTTATTTTCATCATGTTCCTGCATTACAGCCTGATGTAAATTCGGATCAAATGGTTGATCAAGTGCATCAATCACTTCAAGGCCATTATCTTTCAATGAACTAAGCAGACTTTCATAAACCATCTCTACACCTTTATGTAAAGATTTAAATGCTTCACTTTCACCTTTTTGTGCAAGTGCGCGTTCAATATTATCTATTGCTGGTAAAATGTCTCGCAGTACACTTTGCGCACGATACGTTCTTTCAGTATCTAATTCTGCACGTGTTCGTTTTTTATAGTTTTCAAATTCAGCATAAAGACGTAAATATTTCTCTTCAGCTGCTTCTAATGATTTTTTAGTTTCAGTGAGCTCATCAGTTGTTTCTTCTTCAGAAGCTTCAACAGGTGCTTCTGGCGCAACTGTTTCAGTTATATCCTGTTCTACTGTTTCAGTCGACTCATCTGTTTGATCAGTTTTTTCAAATGCTTGTTCTTCATGTTTTTCAGACAAGTTATTTACCTCCTTATAACAAGTGATTAATACTTGCTAATTTATTAAAGACTTTTCGGTAACTCATTTGTGTCGGTCCAATGACCGCAATCTTACCATTCATATTATGAAGATGAATCGGTGAAGTTACAATTGAGATGCCTTCTAAGTTTTTATCAATTTCCTGGCCTAACGTTACCTGAATATGATTAGATTCAACCTGACTTAATATAATCGGTAAGTCTTCGGAATCAATTAATTTCAATGTTTCTTTTACAGCATTCAAATTATCAGAATCAATAATTTCATACAAATATTCTCGTCCTTCAAAATATATTGTATGAGATTTTGTATGTGCTTTTTTTACGATTTGAGATTTTAAATGCGTAAGCGGTAACTGTTTAAAGCCCTCTCGATTTACATCTAAATGAATATTACCTTCAATAATTGCAAGTAAATTCTGGTTTAGATAATTGTTCATGCGCTCAATCTCTTGTCTCGTTAAACGTACTTGCCATGAAATTTGTTGATGTTCAACATTACCATTTTCATAGACAATAATTAATACCAGATTAGTCGGTGTTAAATACGTCAAATGAATCTGTGAAATTGATCGTTTATCGATTTCAGTTGTTGTTGCAATTGATAGATATTGAGTATCCATCGCAATATCCTTAGCGAGCATTCTAAAATCAACAAAATTTGTCTGATCAATAAAAAAATTCTCTTCATAAGGAAATTCTTTTTGCAACGCTTCAACATAAAATTTATAGCCTGCTTCTGAAGGAATTCTACCACTAGAAGAATGCATTTTTTCAATTAAACCATGATCTTCTAATCGCTTCATCTCAGCTCTAATTGTAGCAGGACTAACATTCAGATTATGTTGTTCAATCAGTTTCTTTGAACCGATAGGTGATCCACTATCAACAAAATCCTCAACAATTACGTTTAATAAATGTAATTGTCTATCTGTTAGCATAATTCACCTCGTTAGCACTCTATTACTTCAAGTGCTAATAACAATTTATCAAATTGGTCAAAGTATGTCAACATATAACACTTAAATTTTCTTAAATGAAAAAAAGTTGTTAAAAACCATGATATTACACAGTTAATAAGAACTTTTCAAACACATCGTTACCACGCATTCTACCTTGTTCAGATAGTTTGACATGATTATCCTCAACGATGATTTGACCTTCTTTTAGCAAACCTTGAACTACAGTGCCAAAAACATCATTAAATTTTCTATCATATCTTTTCTCGAAATCATTGATGTTAATACCTTTATTCAATCTCAATCCTAAGAACATGAATTCTTCCATCGAAGCATCGATATCGACTGGAATAATCTCTTTAACAGCACTACCGGTATTCATCGCTTTAATATAATGTGGGACAGGTATTACGTTATAATAGCGTTTACCATCAATATAACCATGGCTACCAGCTCCTGCTCCGTAATATTCTTTATTATCCCAATAGACTTTGTTGTGCTTTGACTCAAAATCTCCTTTAGCATAATTCGAGATTTCATATTGATGGAACCCATGTTCTGCTAAGAATCTCATTGTATATTCATACATGTCCTGGGCGAGAGTCTCATCAGGCATTTGAAGCATTCCTTTTTTATATAGATTATAAAATTGTGTCTTTGGTTCTAAAATGAGTGAATAACTCGAAATATGATTAATATTAAGCTGAACCGCCTGTTCTAAATCGTATTGGCACTCTTCGAGTGTCTGCGTAGGTAAATGATACATCAGATCGATACTAACTGACTCAATTCCTAAACGGTTCGCTTCATCTACAGCACGTTTAATATCACTTTCTACATGGGTTCTACCCAGTGATTTCAACAAACGATTATTAAATGTTTGCACACCAAGCGATAAACGATTAACACCATAGCGCTTCATAATAGCAATTTTATCGGTTGTTAATTCATCCGGATTCGCTTCAACAGTAAATTCACTCATAATTACAAATCTATCTGAAATATATTTTAGCAATCGTTCTAATTGTTTGCCAGATAATGCTGTCGGCGTCCCGCCTCCGATAAAAACTGTATAAATTTCCTTCTCACTAATCATTCCCAGCTCTTTAATAAGTGCATCTAGATATGCATCGACTGGTTGGTTCTTAATTAAAAATTTATTGAAATCGCAATACGTACAGATACGATTGCAAAATGGAATATGAATATATAAGCTTCTCATGCTACCACCTCCAAAATGAAAACACGATTGCTCTTTTAAAGATACAATCGTGTTTTTTTGCTAATCTTCGTCCATTTTTAACACAGCTAGAAATGCATCTTGTGGAATTTCCACAGAACCTACTGCCTTCATCTTTGCTTTACCGGCTTTTTGTTTTTCTAAAAGTTTACGCTTACGTGAGATATCCCCACCGTAACATTTAGCTAGTACGTTTTTACCGATTGATTTAATATTTGTACGTGCAACAATTTTTTGTCCGATAGCAGCTTGAACAGGCACTTCAAATTGTTGACGTGGAATTAAAGTTTTGAGTTTCTCTACAATAACTTTACCACGTTCATAGGCAAAGTCTCTATGTACGATGAAACTTAGAGCATCGACACTTTCACCATTGAGTAAGATATCCATCTTCACTAAGCGACTTTCCTGATAGCCAATTAACTCATAATCAAAAGAGGCATATCCTTTAGTATTTGATTTTAACTGATCAAAGAAATCGAATACGACTTCTGATAATGGAATTTCATAGATGATATTTACACGAATATCGTCCATGTAGTCCATCGTCTGAAAGTTACCACGTTTTCTTTGGCATAATTCCATTACGGAACCGACATAATCATTCGGTACCATAATACTCGCTTTTACATATGGTTCATAAATTTTATCAATCTTTTGAGGGTCTGGCATTTTTGAAGGATTATCTACAATTACTTCACTCTTATCTGTCATTTCACACTTGTAAATAACAGATGGAGCTGTTGCAATTAACTCAATGCCGAATTCCCGTTCAATACGTTCCTGAATAATTTCCATATGTAATAATCCTAAGAAACCGACACGGAAACCAAAACCTAAAGCTTGAGAAGTTTCAGCTTCAAATTCTAAAGAAGCATCATTTAATTGGAGTTTCTCTAATGCTTCTCTTAAATCATTGTATCGTCCAGTATCAATTGGATAAATACCACAGAATACCATTGGATTCATCTTTTTATAACCTTGTAGCGGTTCATCTGCTGGATTATCAGCTAAAGTAATAGTATCCCCTACACTTGAATCTGCAACATTCTTAATTGAAGCTGCAATGTAACCTACATCACCGACCGTTAATTCAGAAACAGGCAATTGTTTCGGTGTATTGATTCCTACTTCAACCACATCAAAAGTTTTACCTGTAGACATCATTTTAATTTTATCGCCAGCTTTAACAGTGCCATCAATAATACGTATTGATGAAATTACACCACGATAAGCATCAAACGCACTATCAAAGATTAAAGCTTTTAATGGTGCCTCAGGATCGCCCATAGGTGCCGGAACTTTTTCAACGATTTGTTCTAAGATTTCCTCTATACCGATATTTGCCTTAGCTGAAGCGAGTACCGCCTCACTTGCATCCAAGCCAATCACATCTTCAATTTCCTGACGCACACGTTCAGGTTCAGCAGCAGGTAAATCTATTTTATTAATAACAGGTAATAATTCTAAATCATTATCTAAAGCTAAATAAACGTTTGCTAATGTCTGTGCCTCGATACCTTGGGCTGCATCAACTACCAATATAGCTCCTTCACATGCCGCTAAACTTCGTGATACTTCATAGGTAAAATCGACATGTCCTGGTGTATCTATTAAATGGAAAATATATGTTTCTCCATCTTTTGCTGTATAA
The DNA here is from genome assembly GCF_024205965.1 of Macrococcus epidermidis. NCBI lineage: Bacteria > Bacillati > Bacillota > Bacilli > Caryophanales > Staphylococcaceae > Macrococcus > Macrococcus epidermidis. Next base: position 1,592,147 of record NZ_CP073819.1, read on the forward strand.
TTTAATTGTACTGCGTTCAGTTTAATTGTTATCCCACGTTCACGCTCTAGATCCATAGAATCCAGCAATTGAGATTTCATCTCTCGTGAAGCAACAGATTTTGTATTTTCTAAAATTCTATCTGCTAAAGTCGATTTCCCATGATCGATATGCGCAATAATAGAGAAGTTTCTTATTTTTTCCTGACGGCTTAAACGCTGTTCATTATTCATCTTTTTGCCCAACTTTCTTAAATTGTACGTATATTTGATTATAACAACTCTTATACAGTTGTTCAATGAGTTTTAAAAAATATAGATTGCATATACTGTCTGAATTTGATAAAATATTTCTTGTTGCAATCAAAATATCTATTTTAAGTGCAAGACATTTCTAGGAGGTGACATTATGCCAAACATTAAATCTGCAATCAAACGTGTTACAACTAACAATAAAGCACAACAAGCAAACATTTCTCAAAAGAATGATATGCGTTCTGCTGTGAAAAATGCAAAAGCGGCAATTGAAAACAACGCTGACAATAAATCAGAATTAGTACAAGTAGCTGTTAAAAAGATTGATAAAGCTGCGAAAAGCAACTTAATCCACGCTAACAAAGCTGACCGTTTAAAATCACAAGTTATGCGTAACAAATAATAATTATAAACAAAGCGACCTGAGGGTCGCTTTTTTATATTTTTAAGATAAACAATTCTAGTATTAATACGTTATCGAGATAACTGGATTTTAAAGCATAGTCCGTATCAGCACATTCTTTTATGATATTTAGTAGTTGTTTCAATTCCATTGTCCTTACTTTACGTAATGCTAGTTTCACTCGATATGGATGAACTTTTACTTGTTTTGAAATCTGTGCTTCACTAAATCCTTTTTGTGATAATATTTTCACCTGATAGAACAATCTATACTGACTACTTATCAATGCCAGAAGTTTAATCGGTTCTTCTTTCATATTAATCAAATCTTTCAATAAATGAACCGCTCTTTTCTTGTCATCTTTAGCGATATAATCAGTGAGTAAAAAGACATTTTGCTCTAGACTTCTGCTCACTACTTCAGTGACATCTTTCTTCGTAATGACTGGATTATCTCCAATAAATAATACTAATTTGTCCATCTCTTTTACAACATTACTGTAATTGAGTCCTGTAAGATGTATCATCTCGTCTAACGCATCCGCTTTAATATCTTTAAACTGTTCATTGAAACGCTTTTTAATCAGCTGTTTCATCCCATTTTCATCTAGCGGTTCTATTTTCTCAATTGTATGCAATTTCTTGATGCGTTTAACAATTTTCTTTCGCTCATCTAATTTATCCTGTAGCACTTTAAAGATGACAATGTTAGGTCCCTCATACTTTTCGAGAAAATCCACTACTTTATCTAAATTAATTTCATGTGCAATTTTTAATTTTTCACCTGTAAAAATAAAACTATTATTGATTACAATCACTTTCTGATCACTCAAAAATGGTAAAGTCATCGCATCTTCAGCAATTACTTCAAATGGTGTTTCCTGTAGATCATATCGACTAAAATTAAAATCATCCTGTTCATCGATATATTGATGGATAATTTTATCAACTTTATCTTCAACTAATGGTTTTGTACTCCCATAGACTAAATAAATGTGACTCATTATGAGCACTCCTAACGTAAAAATCTTAATTTCATTATAGCTTTTTTCCGTTCAATATCATATACTTAAATAGATAGAAAAGTAGGGGGTTTATGACATGAATCATTTCGAAAAAAATACACAATCTAAAAACAATGACGTTCAAGACTCAGGCTATGCATTTTTAATTGGCTTTGGCGGATTCGCAACAATTTATATTATTGCTCAAATTTTCGACTTAGTAGCGAAATAATTTTTTTAAAGCGGTGAAATCACCGCTTTTTTTATTTATCATGAAATAATGCTTGATACTGTGTCTGAACAGTCCCTCTATCTAAATCAACAGTTATCCTTCCATTTTTCTGTGTATTAAAAATTTTGATATCGTTATTGATTAAAGCAGTTACAGTTTCATTATGAGGGTGTTTAAATCGATTATGCCGACCCGCAGAAATAATTGCAAATTTAGGATGTCGGCTAAGTAAAGTTTCACTTGTGCTCGTTCTGCTTCCGTGATGACCAATTTTCACTATATCTATAGCATCATCAATCTGACTTAAGATTTCATCTTCATACGCTTTACTTAAATCACCTAAAAATAATATATTTCTTCCGGGTTTATCGTGTTTTAAAAACACAACGATACTGTCATCATTCTCTTCTCCAGTTTGACCTGCAGATAAAAATCTTAAAGATACATTTTTGTTATTATTTTCATTTTGACGCACGAACTGAATTTGCGCTTCATGTAAATAATTATTCACATCTATCAATGCTATGCCTTTTAATTGTGCTAATCGAATTATGTTCTTATACTTTTCGCTGCCATGTGCTTTAGAATTTAAAATAATACGCTCAACCATCCCTGCCTTTATTAAATTTTCAGATTCTCCAAAGTGATCAGCATCAGGATGCGTCAAAATAAGCGCGTCAATTTTAGAAATACCACGATATTTTAAAAAAGGGAGTGTAACCTTGTCACTTATACTTTGTGCATTGCTGCGTCTTTCCCAAGATTTGCTAAAATCCAGCTTTCCTCCTGTATCGATCATTATCGTCTTTCTACCTAGCTCCAGTATGAATGCATCACCTTGCCCAACGTCCAAAAAGTGAACATAATTACTATTTTCTTTAATATTTTTATTTGTAAATATTAATAAAAATAGCAACAATGCAATGCTTAAACCTTTATAACTTTTTAATTTGCTAAATAGTAACGATAAAGCAATAAACATCAATACATAAATGAATATATGCTGTTGTTCTAATATAATTTCGACTCTAGAAAACTGCGTAAAAAATTTTGTTAACATGTCATTCAATATAAAAGAACCATCTACCCATTGATTTAACCAATTAATATGGATGTTTAACATAAATAATAATAGGATGAGCGTACAAATCGGAAAGATAATAAAAGTAAATAGTGGGATGAAAAAAATATTTGTCAACATACCGATTAAATAATTGTTATTAAAATGATAGAAAAGAATTGGAATTGTTGCTAATTGTGAGATAAAGTTAATGAGGAAAAATTGAAAAAGCTTTGATTTTTCATTATATAACGGTAAGATAAGCAAAAAACTGAAACATATAACATACGATAGTTGAAAGCCAATATCATAAACTGTAAAAGGATCATATATTAAATTTAGTATTAATGTGAGCGATAAAAGATCCGTAAGCTGCGTCTTTAGACCTGGATTAAATAAGATAAGCAAAATAAAAATAGTGGACCTCCAAACAGACGGTTGGCTACCTGTAAAAATCATATACATAGGTAACAACATTAGCAAAATCATTTTACACACGATTATTGGAACACTTAATCTCCGTAATACAAAATAGAACTGTACTGATATCAGTGCAACGTGACTCCCACTGATGGCATAAAGATGATAAATACCTAGTGTTTTAAGTAGAGACATCTCATTTTTATTTAAGTATGATGTGTCACCTAACGTTAAAGCGATTAAATATCCCTTATGCACTATATTGGATTGATACATTGCTATAGCAACATCTTTTCTATATTTCTGAATATGTTCAATCATATTTAAATCTTGATAAGAACAATTTTGCCAGTCAACGTTGGTTAGCTTCAAACTGCCTCTTTTATGTGTATAATAGAGATAGGCATCATAATGGAAACCTGAAAAATTAGTATTTGGTAGAATATGTTGAAAACTCATTTGAGCTGAACAACTTAGAAATGTTAATTGCATCATTTGTAATCGTTCTTTTTCAGCTTCATTGTTTATCTTGTAGAAAAATTGATATTCTTCCTGTTGTACTGTTAATGACCCCATTAGTAAATTGCCGTCAATTTCTAAATCATCTGAAAATCTGAACTCACCTGTTGTATTGACTTTCGGCTCAAAATCAAATGGCAGTTTTTCACGTTTAAAATCATACATATTATAAAAATAAAACGCAATTAAAAATGCAGCCAAAAAAATTAACAACCATTTTTGTAGCTGCTTTTGAAATATGATAATACAGGAAATTATTATTAAAAAGATTGTAATAACGATAGAATAAGATGAAAGTATACCTGCTAATACAAGTAATACAACAACTACACCCAAGACTACCTCCTATCTTTACATTTGTTCAAAATAGCCTGCTACATGTTTAGGATTGAATTCAATTTTTTCAGTATCAATATTAGCCTTTTTTAACAGCTCAATTGCATAAGGATGATTCTTATAATCATTCGCATAATATATTTTCTTTATACCTGCCTGAATAATTGATTTCGTGCAATGAATACACGGGAAGTGTGTCACATATATATCCGCACCTTCAGTTGATACACCCATTTTTGAACATTGTAATAGCGCATTCATTTCAGCATGAATTGTACGAATACAATGGCCATTCTCTATGTAACATCCTTCATCTATACAATGTACTTCACCAGATACAGAACCATTATATCCACCTGCAATTACTCGATTATCTTTTACGATTGTTGCTCCAACGCTTAAACGTGTACACGTTGAGCGTAATGCTAATAATTGTGATTGTGCCATAAAATATTCTTTCCATTGAATTCTTTCCATAACATCACCTATGTCTTTTTGAACTCATTGTAATATTTATTCATATTTTATTCAAGGTGATCTAGATACGTACAGACATTTAAATAGATATATATTCCTTTAAATTTTCAAACGTTTTATCCCCTATCCCTTTTATCTCTTTAATTTCTTCTATTGATTTAAACCCTCCATTTGTTTCGCGATACTGAATAATTTCTTGAGCTTTTTTCGGCCCGATTCCAGGAATTTCTTCTAAAGCGCTTTGTTCAGACGTGTTTATATTAATTACTTTTTTATCAGTTAGATCATTACTATCATGTGTTCCTGCTTGTTGATACATCGAAAACTTATCCTGCTTCACTTCACCTTTAAATGGAACATAGACGACCATCGCATCTTTAACAGGTGCAGCGAGATTGACCGCATCAAGGTCAGCATTTTTAAGGGGTACTGCCAGTTTAACAATATCATTGACCACTTGATTGGATTTGGCAGGATATACACCACTGAATTTCACGGCACCTTTGATATCTACTTTCAATTCCGTTACAACTTGCTGCTTATCACTCGTCAATTGAGATTGCTGGTCTACAGGTATTAAAGAAGCTTTTGTTTCTTTAGCATCCATTTGCGCAAACTGACTTAGCGAAGTATCCTCCTGAATATTCTTTGATTGGTCGTAATTTTGAAAGATGATTACTCCACTAAGCATGATAATAATTCCTATAAACAGACTGGACATCTTATTTTTGTCTATCCATGTTTTTATCAATTCTAAATACATAAAAAAACACCTCCACATTATTATCTGTAGAAGTGCTTAAAAATATTTTATTTGTCATAAATTAAATATTATTTTATTTTTTCTTTCTTCCTTACGACAAAAAATACACGATCAAAATATGCATCTTCATTTGTATCCACAACAAAATCAGGATCAAAATCTGCAAATATAGTAATAATCTCAAAACCAATCTGTCCTAGCATCACTTTATATTCATCAATTTCATATGTTCTCTGATAATGCTGTTCATCAAAACGATGATAAATATCTTGCTCATTATCTTTGATAAAGAATGTCAGATCATGATAAACAGAAAACGGTACCTCACCTTGAATAGCATGCCAAATATATAACATCTTATCAAGTTCATCACTATAAGTCTGGTTATCAAAATATGTTTCAAATTTAGCTGTACTATGAACGTCAAAAATAAAGATACCATCATCCTCCAGATGATCTGAAACACTTTGAAACGTTTTCTGTACATCTTCTGGTTCAGCTAAATAATTTAAACTGTCACATAGACAAGTAATTAATTGAAATTTTTGATTGAGTTCTAGTTTTGTCATATCTTGAGCAATAAGGGTCACATCACTACGTTTTGATGCAGCAATCGCTAACATCTCTTCACTCAGATCAACACCTGTCACTTTAACATTGTGTGGCATTAAATCAAGTAAAGCACCCGTGCCTGTTGCTAAATCTAACATATTTTCTTTCAAATATGGTCTTATCACTTCAAGCCATCTATCATATGGCTGATCATACATAAACTGATCATAAATTGATGCAAATTGACCGTAAGACATTAAACTTGCTCCGGCATATACTCGATAATTTCCTGATCACGATATAACTTCTCTAAGTTATAATAGTCACGTTCTTCGTGATGAAATACGTGTACTACAACATCGCCTAGATCCACTAAAATCCAGCGTGCTTCATTAAAACCTTCAAGTCGATTTACTTCGATACCATGTTTTTGTGCTTCATCTTTTACTTCACGTGCGATTGCCTGTACTTGACGGTCACTATTCCCTTCACAAATTACGAAATAGTCCGTAATACCTGTAACATTTGCTACATTTATTCCTATAATATCTTCTGCTCTTTTGTTATCGCAAGCGTTAAACGCAAGTTCCAATAATGCTTCTTTTTTCATTCAATCATTCCTTTTCTTTTACTTCTGTAAATTATAATAATTTAAACACTCTATCGTTTTAGAATATATCGGTTTATCATTTTCGATTAAATATAATGCAGTACGTTTAGAAATTTCATAAATTGCTTTATCTAAGTTCTGTTCTTCAAATACAATCTTGCGAATATCATCAACACCAGGTTGTGTACGTCCTGGTTCAATATAATCACTAATAAAGATAATTTTTTCGTTTAAACCCATTCCGGCGCGTCCTGTAGTATGATAATAAATCGCGTTATATATCTCTAAATCTATCTCATGTTTATCCATCATGTATGCAGCGGCTACCGGACCATGTAATATTTCTGAGTTATATGACAATAAATCATTATCGAGATTATATTTCGTAACTGCCTGATATAACTTACTTAACTCATCGTATTTCGCATAGTCATGCAAAATACCAGCCATTTCAACAATATCCTGATCACCATCAAAAATGTCAGCCATTTTTAAAGCTGTTTCTGCAACGCGAATTGAGTGCTCATATCTTTTCTTAGGTAATTTCTCTTCAACAAGCTTTTTAGCTTTCTTCTGCTTCATATAGATGTTCCTTTCTGATCAATCGCTCAATCGTATCTATTACAAAACAACGGATTGTCTTGCGCTGAGCAATTCGATTACGAATCATTGTAGAACTAATATCCATTCTTGGTATATTAAACGCTATAAATGGTTCAGGCAATTCCTGCGTATCTATATCTCGGTTAACCACAATAAACCGAACCATTTCTTTTAGTTTTTCAATTTCATACCATTGTGCTATAGATATATACTGATCTGTACCAATTATGACCGATATGTCTGCACCTGGATATTTATCCTGCAAATATCGCATTGTGTCATACGTATAGCTTTTACCTTTGCGGTGCATCTCTACAGTATCAATTTCTCCAAAACCTAAGTAATCAATCGCTAGTTTCAGCATCGAAATACGCGCATTATTACTTGTATGTGCACCACTTTTCTTTAAAGGGCTATGTCCTGTAGGTATGAATAAGAACATATCTGGCTGCTCCTGATGAAACACTTCATTTGCCACAGTTAAATGTCCGATGTGAACCGGATCAAATGAACCCCCATAAACAATGATTTTCATCGTGGTAATTCAATCTTCTTATTATTTACTGATGGTTTATATAAAATAATTGTTGAACCAATAACCTGTACAAGTTCACCATATACACGTCGCGCAATTGTTTCAGCAAGTTCTTGTTTGTCATCATCATTATTTTGTAACACACTTACTTTGATTAGTTCTCTTTTTTCAAGTACATCATTGAGCTGTTCAATTAAATTATCACTGATACCACCTTTTCCTATTTGAAAGATCGGATCAAGATGGTGTGCTTCTGCTCGTAAAAATCTTTTTTGTTTTCCTGTTAACATTTATTTCTTCCTTTCAAGGTTGTTTGCACTGCTTCACTCATTGCGTGAGAATCAGCTTTTAGCCCCGTCCATAACTCAAAGCTTTTAGCCCCTTGCATCACAAACATACCTAATCCATTTATTATTTTTAAATTGTTTGATTCTGCTTCCTTTAAAAATGCTGTTTTTTCCGGTGTATAAATAATATCACTTACTACACACGATTTTTTTAAATCATGGCATCGAATCAACGACATCTCATCAAATCCTGTCATTCCGACAGGTGTTGTATTGATGACTAAATCGTATACTGAAAGGTCATTTAGCTTGTCATATGTCACACCATTAACTTTGAAAGGCCACGTTTCAATACGTTTTAAAGTACGGTTAGCAACCGTAACACGATGTTTTTGCATCATTGTATAACTAATCGCTCTACTCGCACCACCGGCTCCTAAAATTAATATGTTCATATCTTCTTTTAGAACATGATTTATACTTGATAAATACCCTAATCCATCCGTATTATATCCAATCCATTTGCCATTCTTAATATGAACCGTGTTGACTGCACCAATCATTTTAGCAGCAATATCTATTTCATCACAATAAGCCATAATATCAACTTTAAATGGAATCGTAACATTAAAACCATCTATATTCTTTTGCGCAATGACATCTTTGATATGATGAAAATGTTTCGGATCGATGTCTAATGCACTATATTCATCATTTCTTCCTAAAGCTTTAAAATTTGCATGATGCATCACTGGAGATAACGAATGTCGAATGGGATGGCCAATGACTGCAAAATTCATTTCGCCACCTACTTTATAGAATACTTGGCCTTAAATATACATCGACTTGTTTCGGTGCATATACATCTATAACTGCACCTTTTTCTACAGTTATAAACCCTAGACCAGAAATAATAATATCTTGTTTATCTTCTTTAATCGATAGTGTAGTTCTTTTGACATTATCAAAATCAAAATCTTTTGTTCCTGGTGGTGTTAGTAACTCCCCTATTTGGCGGTGCCAAAGCGATTCAGCATTCTCCTGCTTCGTTCGATGTATATTAAGCATATTAGAAACAAAACAGTTTAAGCTTCTACGACCACCTGTTAAGTAATCAACACGTACAAGACCACCTAAAAATAATGTTTGACCTTCGTTCAATTGGAAGTTACGTGGTTTAATTTCATCCTTCGGCATTATGATTTTTAATTCTTTATCACTTACATAATGTGTCATTTGATGTGCCTGGATAATACCAGGTGTATCATACATAAATGAATGTTCATCTAAAGGAATATCAATTAAATCTAACGTTGTACCAGGAAAATGAGAGGTCGTAATGACATTCTTTTCACCGACGCTTGTTTCAATTAACTTATTGATTAAAGTTGATTTACCGACATTTGTCGTCCCAACCACATAAACATCTTTTCCCCCACGGTGTGTTTCAATTGATTCCAATAATTCATCAATACCATGATTCTTTTGTGCAGATATGAGTACGACATCATCAGCTTTCATCCCTAAATCTTTCGCCTGTTTTTCGATCCAAAGTTTCACACGACGTTTATTAATTAATTTCGGTAATAAGTCCATTTTATTTGCCGCAATTATGACCTTTTTATTTCCAACGATTCGCTTTAAACCATTGATCCATGACCCCTGAAAATCAAATACATCGATCACATTAACGATAATACCATCTTTATCACTTAAAGCATTTAGCATGGTTAAGAAATCATCACTTGTTAAATGCACATCCTGTATCTCATTATAGTGTTTTAATCTAAAGCAACGTTTACAAATGACATCCTCTTTATTCAAACTTGAATTTGGAACGTAGCCTGGCTTTGATTGGTCTGTTGATTGCAAGATTGCACCACAACCAATACATTTCATTTCATTACTCAAATAATGTTCCTCCTGAAAATATTTATCAATATATTTATTTTAGCACATAACGCCTACTAAGTATTGTAAGACAAAATAAAAGGGTTGTGCGAGTATGCACGACCCAGATTAAGCGGGTGATCGGAATCGAACCGACAACATCAGCTTGGAAGGCTGAGGTTTTACCACTAAACTACACCCGCATATATTAAATTGGTATAAATATAATAACGAATATTATCATTTTTGTAAAGAATAAATAAACTTATGTGTTGATTTTAGTATATTTAATACAAATTAAGAGTTCAGGAAATTCCCGAACTCGAAATAACTACTTATTCAAATCAACGATAACGCCTTCCCCACCTATCGTAATGGGTTGCTTACCGTCCCATTTATCGATCATCTGTTTACGAATAATTTTATCTGTCAATGATTTTTCTAAAATAGCATTCGCTTTTGCCTGACCTTCTGCCTCAATTTGTTTCTTCTTGGCATTTTGTTCCGCAATTGCTCTATCTGTCTTTGCTCTTTCTAATTCTTGATTTGCTTTTACACGTTCGTCAATTGCAGCTTGTGTTGCTTTATCAGCTTTTGGGCTGGAAATCGCTATATCTTCTACAATAAACCCTTGATCTGTTAAGTTTTGCTGTAACTGTTCTAAAGTATTCTTCTTAATTTCACCCGTTTTAACACCGAATGTTTCAATCACCGAGAATTTCGCAACAGATTGACGTAATCCATCTAGTACTCGTGTTCGAAGAAATCCATTTTCAAGTCCAGTAATATCTGCATTACCAAATTTATTAAAGATCTTCACAACTTTTGTAGGATCCACATGATAGTTCACACTAATATCCATATTTAAATTTTTACCATCACTAGTGGCAACATTTAAATCTGTGTATTCTTTCGTCTGCGTACGAATTGGGTAATGTACAGCTTTATCTAATGGAAAAATAAAGTGCCACCCGGCAGGTTTCGTCTCTTCTTTAACACCGCTGACTGAATAGATGACCGCTTGGTATCCTTGAGGTACCTTTTCTATAGACATAAATGCTAACATAATACCTAACAATAATAATAGCCCAAGCATAGATGTGATTAAGAATGATTTTCTATTGATTGGTTTACGATTTTTAGGTTTAATCGTCTTTACTGATTCTGTCGATGAGTTCATTAACTTCTTCCAGCTCCTTCTCTAAATATTTAATTTCTGCAATGTCACTAATCATACCGGTCTTTGCAAATATCTCACTTTCAAGCATCTTCTTTTTACTTCTTAAAGCAGCCTGATTCAATTCATATTTGCGCATATTTTCAATGTTTTGTTGCTCAATCTGTTCTTTCACTTCTCTATGGCTAAAATAATCATAAAGGCGACTTAATACAAAATAAAGAACCGTAAGTACAATCACTAAAATAAATAACCATATTAGAAAAAGTTTCAAATAAATCCTCCTCTTTATAAAGAAGTATTGTATCTATTTTACCATTTTATATTGTTTTAAAAGGATAAACTGATATTTTTAAGGTAAATTTAAGGTTAACAACAAAAAAAGAGACAATGTGCTTGTCTCTTTAAGTAAAAATAGATTTTAGTTTTCCCAGTTGATTAAACCTTTTTTCTTAAAATATGCTAAAAACTTACGCTCAATCATTCTGTTGACACGTGTTTTCCATTCATCATTAGATTTCACTGGTACTACCATTATTGAATAAAATCCATTAGAATTTGCTGCAAGCACATCCGTCATCATCTGATCACCGATAACTACAGTTTCTTCAGGTTGTACTCCCATTGCGACACAAGCTTTCTTAAAAGCTTGTCCCATAGGCTTGCGTGCGTTAAAAATATAATCTACTTCTAATGGTGACGCAAATGTTGCAACGCGTGCCTGATTATTGTTTGAAACGATTGTAACTTTAATATTGTGTTCACGCATACTGTTAAACCAGTTAATTACTTCAGGTGTTGCTAAAGCAACATCCCAGCCAACCAGCGTATTATCTAAATCAGTAATGATTGCCTTTACACCACGTCCTGATAATTCTTCTGGTGTGATTTCAAATATTGACTTTGCATATTTACTTGGTAATAAATATTTTTGAAATAATCCCATAAGTCACCTCTAAATTTTATATTGCTTAGTTATACCCTTTTATACAATCAATAACCCCAATCCAATAAGGATCGGGGTATAATGTATTATTCGATTTCTTGATTTGGAGCGTAATCTACTTCAGTACCTGTGTAAATTAAAAATCCGATAATTGCCGTTGCAATTACTGATAATGCCATAATAAATATCATAACGTGCGCCTCCTATCCCCTTAAGCTGGTAATGTCTCTATTAATGATTTTACAATTTTAGAACTTGATACGCAAGCCACTTTTAAGAACTCTTCAAAACTCATCTCTGCCTCACCGTTTGCAAGGTCAGAAATAGCACGTGTAATAATAAACGGAACCTCAAATTGATGACATGTTTGTGCTACTGCAGCTGCTTCCATCTCAACTGCAAGGCTTTCATTAAAGTTTGTTATGATTTCCTGCTTTTGTTCAGATGAGCCAATGAAACTATCACCTGAAACGATGACTCCGATATGTGCTTTAAGATTATTTTGTTCAATTGCCTGTTGTGTATATTCAATTAATTTTTCATCAGCAAGATATCGTGCAGGCATACCTGGTACTTGCCCTAATGCATAGCCAAAAGCAGTCGCAACAACATCATGATGAAGTACGCTTTGACTAATAACAATATCACCAACAGCTAAAGAAGCACCTAAGCCACCTGCACTACCTGTATTGATGATTATCTCCGGATGATAATTCTGGATAAGCAGTGTTGCACAGATTGCAGCATTCACTTTACCGATACCACTTTGCATTAATACAACATCTTTACCATATAAATTACCTTTAAAGATTTCAACATGGGCAATCTTTTCTGTTTGCAGTTCCTGCATATCACCCTTTAAAATTTCAATCTCTTCCTGCATTGCTCCGATAATTCCAATCACACGAATTCCTCCTAAATAAAAAGTAGATCATAAGATCTACTTTAATGTATATATAATTTATTAGCTGATTTCAACGATTTTAACACGCATTTCATTGCCGTTTGGTAACGGAACGTTTACTTCGTCGCCAACTTTTTTACCAAGTAATGCTTTAGCAATTGGAGATTCATTTGAAATTTTACCTTCAAAAGGATCAGCTTCAGCAGAACCTACAATTTTATATGATTCTTCTTCATTACCAGGCACTTCAGTAAATGTTACTGTTCTGCCTAATTGAACTTCTGATTTTGAACCATCATCTTCAATAATAACTGCATGACGTAACATCATTTCAATCTTAGTAATTTCCTGTTCAACAAAGCCTTGCTCATCTTTAGCAGCATCGTATTCTGAGTTCTCTGAAAGGTCACCAAAACTACGTGCAACTTTAATTTTTTCAACGACTTCAGGTCGTCTTACTGTTTTTAAATGTTCTAATTCAACTTCTAACTTTTCAAATCCTTCTTTAGTCATTGGGTATTCTTTTTGCATTTCCATGGATAAATCCTTCTTTCTACTAATTCACTCGAATTAATGATTGTATTTTTGTTGTCATAATATCGATAGCAACTGCATTACTGCCACCTTCAGGTATAATAATGTCAGCATATCGTTTCGTTGGTTCAATGAATTGATTATGCATCGGTCTCACAACAGTTAAATATTGATCAATAACTGATTCCATTGTTCGACCACGCTCTTCTATATCTCTCATCAGTCTTCTTAAAATACGAAGATCTGCATCCGTATCAACATAAATTTTAACATCCATTAAATCACGAAGTGTTTCATTTTCTAAAGCAAAAATGCCTTCTACTATAATAACATCTTTTGGCTCAAATGTAATCGTTTTCTTACTTCTTGTATGATTTGTGTAATCATATGTAGGAACCTTTACAGTCTCACCATTACGTAAATCAATTAAATTTTGAATAAGTAAATCATTATCAAATGCTAAAGGATGATCATAATTGGTCTTTAAACGTTCTTCAAAACTAAGATGATCCTGATTTTTATAATAATAATCCTGCTCGATTAAAGCTACACTGTAGCCTTCTAAATTTTTAAGTATTTTAGAAGTTACTGATGTCTTACCCGAACCAGAACCTCCCGCAATACCGATGATAGTCGTATGCGCCATTAATTTAGTTCCTTCCTCATCATATTCATTGGATAGACTGGATGTTTTACTTTAATTTGTACGATTTGAAGAGGATGACGTGCTGCATCTAATTCTGTCCCCTCTTCATCATATATAACATCGATGACTTGCTTAAAGTTTTCTATTTCAGGACCAAAGAATTCAATTTCCTGTCCTGGTTTAAAATTATTACGTTGCTGAATTGTTGCAATTTGTGTTTCTTCAGAATAGTCTAACACTAATCCACAGAAATCAAAAGGTGTTTTTTTAGACTGTTCATGGCCAAACATTTGCTCTTCAAAACCAGGAACCCCTTCGAAGAATGCACTTGCTGTATCACGATTGGCACATTTATCTAATTCAATTAACCATTTCGGATCAATTTTGAAATTTTCAGGGTCTGCACAATAAGCATCAATTACTTTGCGATAAACAGATACTACTGTAGCGATATAATGAATTGATTTCATACGACCTTCTATCTTCAATGAATCTACGCCGATATCAATCATCTTCGGAATTGACTCAACAAGCTTTAAATCTTTAGGACTCATTGCAAAAGGTGTTGCATCTCCATCATAAACAACATCAAGTTCACCATCATCTACTGTTAATAAATCATAATCCCAGCGACAACTTTGACAACAGCCGCCACGATTTGAATCTCGTGCTGTCATATGGTTACTTAATGTACAACGACCAGAATAAGCAATACACATTGCACCATGAATGAATGCCTCAATCTCGATATCAATTTTTTCTTTCATTTCCTTAATTTCTTCAGCACTCGTTTCACGAGCAAGTACGACACGTTCTAAACCTTCAGACTTCCAGTATTCAACAGCTTTCACGTTTGATAGTGATTGTTGTGTGGAAAGATGTATTTCAAGTTTAGGCGCAACACGTTTACATGTTTCAATGATTAGCGGATCTGCTACGATAATTCCTGTCGCTCCGGTTCCTTCAAGTGCGATAAGATAATCTTCTAAACCATCCATATTTTCATCATGCGCAATAATATTGGTCGTAATATAAATTTTAGCACCATATTTATTCGCAAAGTCTACGCCTTCTTTAATTTCTTCAATTGTGAAATTGTCAGCGTTTGAACGTAATCCGTATTCTTGTCCTCCAAGGAATACAGCATCAGCACCGTAATGTACTGCAATTTTTAATTTCTCAAGGTTACCAGCAGGCGCTAATAATTCTGGTTTCTTTATTATTTGTTTTGGTTGTTTAATTTCTAATTCCGTTTTCATCAAATCATTCCTTAATATACAGTTTGTTTAAATAAGAATCCTTGATCCAGTGGACGATGTTCTGGTTGAATTTCTTCAATCATATCTACAAGATCAAATTTAGCATCCTCATATGCTTCGACATCTTCATCATAAAGGTCAAGCGCTTGTCGATATGCTTTTGTCACTGTCGTAATATATTCTTCTGAATGTAATACGCCATCTATTTTAAATGAATCAATCCCAGCTTCAATTAACTCTTCTAATTCTTCGATAACGCAAATGTCATTTGGACTCATAATATGTGTGCCATTACTATCTTCAAAAATTGGATATTTATTATTTCGTTCTTCATCATAAAGTAACATTGCATCTTTAATTTCACGATTTTCAATTTTCATTACTTTATCCTGATACATAAAATAATTACCTAATAAACTACGTTTCGATTGGAACATACATGTCATGCCATGCACTTGCACTTCAATCGCAACATCACTATGCGCTTTAATGTTTAATACTTCATCAAGAGATAACTCACGTGCAAGTACCGCTCGGTTTGCACCACGTTGTCCCCAGTAGTTCACCTGGAAATAATTCGTAACTAAAGTTTCCTGATTCCATTGTAACGGTATCGTATTGCCTAGTTCTCTTTCATACATTACAATTGCAGGATCTCCAAATAAAATTGCGTCTGGTTTTACGACGTGTAAAAATTTCATATAATCTTCAACCGCATCTAAATGTTCATTATGAAATATCCCGTTTACTGCAACATATGCCTTCTTATTGTGTTCATGAATTAAATCTATTGCAGCCTTTAAATCTTCACGATTAAATTCACCTGCCAGACGTAATCCAAATTGTTCTTCTCCGATAACAAATGCATCTGCACCTGCTTCAATTAAATCACTAATATGTGATAAAGATTTAGGTGTTACTAATAATTCTGTCATAATGTACTCCTTTATTTTTTCACTGAAATACTCATTCCATCTCCAATATCAATGAAATTCGTATCAAACGATGTATTTTCACTTAGCCATGTATTATATTTTTCAATTTTACGCACCATCTGTTTAATATTTCTACTGCGCACAATTTCAATATTGCCTACAAAATCGTGATATAAAATATTATCAGTAATAATTAAACCGCCTTTTCGGACTAATGGACTGTATAACTCAAAAAACTTTAATGATTGCGCCTTAGCAGCATCGATAAATAATATATCATATTCTGTGTCGCTCACCTCATCAAATGCTTCAAGCGCATCTTTAAAGATCGGGCGAATTTGGTGTGCTTTGTTATATTGTTCAATATGCTTCAAAGCATATTGATACATTGTTTCATTACGTTCAATCGTTGTGATATGAATATTATCTTTTACTGATGCAAAATGTAATGCACTATATCCAATTGCTGTACCGATTTCTAGTACTGATCTCGCATGATGTATGCGAATCAACTGTTTGACGAATTCTACTGATATTTTATCCATAATTGGCACGTCATTTTCTTTTGCGACTTCAATTAAATCATCGATTGTACTGATTGGATTTAATCTACTGATATATGTCTCTTCTTTTATCAATTAAAACAATCCTTTAACGAAAAAATTACCAACCACAAAGGCTGGTAGTAGTGTTTTATATTTTCATGATATTGTACCATAAAACAACCAAAATTGTAATAGTAAAATTACAACTTGATAAAATCAAAAAAGAATAGGACAAAATATCCTATTCTTATTGCTGACTATCAATATGTTTATCTTTAAGTTGTAGATGTTCTTCATATGTTTTAGAGAAATAGTTCTTACCGTCTTTTGCTGCTAAGAAGTATAAATAATCTGTCTTTGCAGGATTTAAGACACTTTCCATTGATTCTTTACCACTTGTTGCAATCGGCCCAGGTGGTAAACCTGTATTGATGTACGTGTTATAAGGGGATTGAACTTTCAAATCTGCTTCATATGTAACAGCTTTATGACAACCTAGCGCATATAATACTGTAGGGTCTGTCTGCAGTGGCATGGCAGGGTTTGCTTCCATACGATTAATAAATACTGATGCAATCTTCGCTCGATCTGTTAGTCCTGTCGCTTCTCTTTCAACTAATGATGAGAATGTCAGGAATTCATGGAACGTTAGTCGCTTTTCAGCACCATCTTCTGTCAATAAAATGCCACCATATTTATCCCATAACGGAAAAGCATTTTCTTCAGTCGCTGTTAGCATTTTATCAACGATTTCTTCAGTCGTAGGATTCTTTTCAGTAAAATCATATGTCGCAGGATATAAATAGCCTTCTAAAGGTACTTTAATATCTTTATTAAAGACCTCTTTTGTAATTAACTTCGGATGTTTCTTCTGCATCTTTTTAATGAAAGCAGGATTATTTACCTCTTTAACAAAATCCGCTTTATTAATTGAAGTTTTCTTTTCAACAATCTCACCGATTTGATCGATTGTAATACCTTCAGGAACATTCATTTTAAAGACAACTGGAATGTAAACTTCACCTTTTTGAAGACTTTTTGAAATTTGTTTAAACGTCATAGAAGGCGATAATTCATAATTTCCTGCCTGGAAATTAGAAATATTATTAAACTTCAAATAATACTTGAACATCGTACTACTTTTAATGATTTTTTCTTTTTCTAATTTTTCTCCAATCATCGTTGCAGACTCACCAGGTAATATTTCTATCTTAGTAGTAGACTTATCATCTGGATTCAGTGGCTTTTGGCTAGAGCTAATATAAAAATAACTACCAACTGCTAAAATACACACGCCTATTAAAATAATTCCGATAATGATAGAAGAAAGAAGTTTAGAGAAAGATTTTGAATCTCTAATTTCTTTGTTTCTATTCGACATAATCAAACTCCTTTAAGATTAAAGCTCTTCTTCATCAAAGTTAGTGTTTACGAATTCTTCAATCATATCCCATTCTTCATCTGTTTCGATTGGAATTAATTTTCCGCCTTCTCCTTCGCTATCAGGTACATTGATCATTGGAATTAATTCGATTTCTTCCTCTTCATCTGAACCTTCTTCAGCTAAGATAACATATTCTTTCTCAAATCCAGGGTGTCTAAAACTTACTAATTTGCGGTATAATACTTGATTACCTTCTTCATCATAAAGTTCTAATAATTCTACTTCTTCATTAATATCTAGCGTCTCCTGATTGTTCATTTCTTCTGTCATTTTAATCATCCTTTTTATTTTGAATTTAAATACCCTTGTAATATGAAAACTGCAGCCATCTTATCAATGACCTGCTTTCTTTTCTTGCGTGAAACATCCGCTTCTAACAGTGTTCTTTCAGCACCAACTGTCGATAGACGTTCGTCCCACATTACTATTGTAATGTCAGGACAAACTGCTTTCAACATTTCACTAAATCGAATTGATGCTTCTCCCCTTGGTCCTACTGAATTATTCATATTTTTAGGTAATCCAATAACGGCAGTATCAACATTATTTTCATCTATGATCTTTTTGAGTTCGGCTATCCCAAACTCTTCATTTGCTTCATCGATGCGGAGTGTAGTAAGACCTTGCGCAGTCCAACCCATGGCATCACTTAATGCAACACCAATCGTTTTAGAACCAACATCTAAACCGATAACTTTATTCATTACCTTTTTTCTCAGTTTGAATATAGTTTGATACAAGTTGTTCCATAATATCGTCACGATCTAAACGTCGGATTTGATTTCTGGCATCATTATGTCTTGGAATATAAGCTGGATCTCCTGATAATAGATAACCAACGATTTGATTGATCGGGCTATATCCTCTTTCTTCTAAAGTATTATAAACATTCAATAATACAGTTCTTACTTCTTCTTTCGGTAGTTCATCAAAGTTGAACTTCATTGTTTTATCGAAATTTTCCACTGCAATACACTCCTTTGTATGACATTTGTTCAATAATATCATACTATAAAACAATTTTTAATTACAATGTATTAATATAATCCTTCACAAATTGTAATGCTGTTGTAATACCAGCTGGATCATTTGCTGCACCTTGAGCAGAATCAGGACGGCCGCCACCTTTACCGCCAGTTGCATTTGCAACACCTTTTATAATGTCTCCAGCCTTCACTTGTGACGTTTTATCTTTTGGTACACTCGCCATATAATTTAACTTGTCATTTGCTGCAGCGATAAAGATTACTGCATCCTGTAATTTTGATCTATAGTCATCCATAAGTTCACGCAGCATTTTATTATCTTCTGCATCTACTTCCACTGCTAATAACTTAAGTCCGTTAATTTCTTCAACTTGTTCTGTTATGTCACCCATCTTAAGAGATGCTACTGCTTTATTCAATTCAGTGATTGTTTTTTCCTGACCACGAATCGTCGCTGTTAATTCATCAATCTTACCTGCTAATTGTTCTTTCTGTTTTACTTTCACTTTTGGTAAAATGTCATTCACTGTATTTTGATATGTTGATAAATATTCAAATGCTGCTTTGCTTGTTACGGCTTCAATACGACGTACACCAGCCCCTGTACCTGATTCAGACACTATCTTGAATAAACCTATTTCACCAGTATTGCGTACATGCACACCACCACATAGCTCAATTGAATAATCACTCATTTCAACAACACGAACGATATCACCATATTTTTCACCGAATAAAGCCATCGCACCTTTTTCTTTTGCTTCTTTTATCGGCATTTCATTGATTTCAACCGGTAGATTTGCCCATATTTTTTCATTTACGATACGTTCAATTTTTTCTATTTCTTCTTGTGTAACTGGACCGAAATGAGAAAAGTCAAAGCGAAGTCGTTCTGGTGTTACTAATGAACCAGCCTGATTAACGTGTGTGCCTAAAACATCTTTTAATGCCTGATGCATTAAATGCGTCGCACTATGGTTTTTAATTACAAATGTTCTGAAGTTTGGATCTACTTGCGTCTTCACTTTAGCACCAACAGTTACTTTACCGAAACGAACTGTTCCTGTGTGCAGATTCTGGCCATTTGGGGCCTTCGTAACCTCGGTAACCTCAATCTCAAATTCTTCATTTGAAACAATCCCTGTATCAGCAATTTGTCCACCACTTACAGCATAAAATGGTGTCTCAGTAAGGATAAACTGTATTGTATCTTCTTTTGAAGCATCTACACTTTCACCGTTTTCCACAATCGCTACTACTTGTGTTTCATTTGATAAAGTATCATAACCAACGAATTTACTTTCAACTTTAATATTCGATAACACTTCATTTTGAACCTGCATACTTTGCGTCTTTTGTCGTGATTCTCGCGCACGTGTACGCTGTGCTTCCATAGCCATTTCGAATCCTTCATGATCAACTGCAATACCTGCTTCTTCAGCTAATTCTTCAGTTAATTCCACAGGGAAACCGAATGTATCATACAATTTGAATACATCTTCGCCTTTTAATCGTTTATCTGAATTTTGTGCAGCTTCTTTTAATGCATTGAAATGTACTAAACCTTCTTCAAGTGTTTCATGGAATCTATCTTCTTCAGATTTAATTACTTTTTTAATGAAATCTTTATTTTTATCTACATCTGGATAATATGGTTTCATAATGCTTGCTACGATATCAACAAGCTCATACATGAAAGGTTTATTAATATTTAATTTCTGAGCGAAACGAACTGCACGGCGTAGTAAACGACGTAATACATAGCCACGCCCTTCATTTGATGGTAGTGCACCATCTCCAATTGCAAAGCTTACTGTACGGATATGGTCTGCAATCACTTTGAAAGCAATATCATCTTCTTTATTAGTACGATATTTTTTCCCTGAAATTTGTTCTGTTGCTTCTATAATCGGCATAAATAAATCTGTATCATAGTTTGTCGGAACATCTTGAGAAATAGAAGCCATACGCTCTAATCCCATCCCTGTATCTATGTTTTGCTTAGGAAGCGGTGAATATGTGTGATCAGGATTATGGTTGAACTCAGAGAACACTAAGTTCCATACTTCTAAATAACGCTCGTTTTCTCCACCTGGATACATTTCTTCTGCAGGATCATCTTGGCCATAGCTCTCTCCACGATCATAGAAAATTTCAGTATTCGGACCACTCGGACCTTCTCCGATATCCCAGAAGTTTCCTTCAATACGTGTAATACGGTCATCAGTTAAACCGATATCATTAACCCAGAAATCATACGCTTCAGTATCTTCCGGATGAATAGTAACGTATAATTTTTCTGGTTCAATCGCCATCCAGCGCTCACTCGTTAAGAATTCCCATGCAAATTCAATTGCTTCTTTCTTAAAGTAATCACCAATAGAGAAATTCCCTAACATTTCAAAGAATGTATGGTGACGTGCCGTAAATCCTACATTTTCAATATCATTTGTACGGATTGATTTTTGTGCATTTGTGATACGTGGATTTTTTGGAATAACGCGGCCATCGAAATATTTCTTAAGCGTTGCTACACCTGAGTTAATCCATAGAAGTGTGTCGTCATCTATTGGTACTAAAGGTGCTGAAGGTTCAATCATATGTCCTTTCTCTACAAAAAAGTCTAAATACATTTGTCTAATTTCTGCTGCAGTTAATCGTTTCATTATTATCTTCTCCTTTAAAATAAAAAAATACACGTTATCCCTAAAAAAGGGACGAACGTGTTCGCGGTACCACCCTAGTTATGACAAAGTCATCACTCGATTAATATTCGAAATTATAAGATAAAGTAGCTTCAGTAATATCAAGCATATCTTTCACCAACCGATATGTCTCTAAGTCTTGAGGGATTACCTACTCAGCTTTAAATTTGAATTAGTTAAATTATAATTGAATCATATGCTTATCGTCAACTTAAACATAATCATATGGAGATATATCTCCCATATTAATCATCGGTGAAACTAGATGCATATTCTCTTCGGTCATTTCACCAACCTGAAATGGTAATTTTTTAAATACTTCATTTTCATTATTTTCATCAGTATCGATGTCGCTTTTTACAATGTCTTTTTGATCATCTGTGCTAAAATAATCCATTAAAAATTGATAAAAAGAAGTGAATCTGGCATTGCCTAATCTTTTTATACCATCATTGAAGGCATTAACATCACCGCAAAAGATAAGTGACTGTTTCGCACGTGTTAATCCTGTATATAATATATTTTTCTGCAGCATTCTATAGTACTGATTGACAACAGGCATAATGACAATCGGAAATTCTGATCCTTGCGCTTTATGAATCGAGCAACAATATGCATGGGTAATTTCAATTAAATCAGCTTTTGTATACGTTACTTCATTCCCATCATAATCTACAATGACAACATCCTTATTCAGTGCATTTTCTGCTGCTTTAAAGATACCTACGATTTCTCCGATATCTCCGTTAAATACACTATCTTCAGGTCGGTTAACAAGCTGTAAAACTTTATCGTGATTTCTAAAGACAATATCACCAAATTCCATTTCGCGCTTTTTTTCTTCTGGTGGATTTAAAATTTTCTGTAAAACTTTATTCAATGCACGAATCCCTGCATTACCTCGATATATTGGTGCGAGCACCTGAATATCCCGCATATCGTAACCTTTATTAACAGCTGATGTTACGATTTTCTCGATAACTTCTGGAATTTGATCCGTTTGGCATGGAATAAAACTTCTATCATTGTATCGTTTTGTGATATCGAATGGTTCATTTCGTTTAATCTGATGTGCCAGTTCTACGATAGAAGAGCCTTCCTGCTGACGATAAACTTCATTCAGTTCAATCTGAGGAATAATTTGAGACTCTATTAAATCTTTAAATACTTGTCCTGGACCTACGGATGGCAACTGGTCCTGATCACCTACAAAAATAATCTGAGAGTCATTTGGTACTGCTTTCATCAATTGAAACATTAACCACGTGTCAACCATAGACATCTCATCGATAATGATAAGCTTTGCAGTAATTTCATTTTCCAGAATATCATCAGGCTTATTATCTCGGGTCCAACCGATCAGTCTATGAATCGTTGTTGCTTCCAATCCTGTTGATTCATAAAGTCGTTTCGATGCACGACCTGTTGGTGCTGCAACAACGATCGGAAAGTCCTGACCATCATAATCATTATAGTCAAGACTTAATCCATGCAGTTCTGCATAAAGTGTCACAATACCTCTTACAACTGTTGTTTTCCCAGTACCAGGACCACCAGATAAAATCATCAGTTTACTATGCATCGCCTGCATTAGTGCTTCCTTCTGTTTTTCTGCATATGACACTTCAAATAACTGTTCAATCTCCCCAATAGCAAGCATTATTTCAGATTGTTCAAATTGCTTAAGTTGATTTTGATGATTCATTAATCTGTGTAATACTTGAACGGTCTTTGTTTCAGAATAAAATAAACTAGGTATATAAATATTTTTTTCATGTTCGACAAGTAATTTTTTCTCTTCGCAAAGTTCAGTTAATGCATTTACTAATGCATCGGGGTTAACATCAGAACCATTCTTTGTTAATAGATTGAAGCTTGTCTCGAGTAAAATCTGATCCGGAATGTAAGTATGACCATTCTGTAATGATGCCTGCTCCATACCATAGACTAATGCTGCTTTTAATCGTTCAGGATGATTGTTATCTATACCGATATGACGGGCTAATTCATCAGCTTTGTTAAAACCTATGCCTTCGATATCCATCACTAATTGATAAGGTGATTCATTTATTACTCTTATCGTATCGTCTTTGTAAAACTGATAGATTTTCATTGCAAGCTGTGGTCCAAAGCCCCAATCATTTAATTGAATCATTACTTTCTCAATCGCTTGGTTTTCATTGATTGTATTGTAAATTAAATCTTTTTTATCTTGTGATAATTTCGGAATCTGATCCAGACTGCTTTTATCATCTAAAATAATATTCAATGCATCTTCGCCAAGTATTTCAACAATTGTACGTGCTGTTTTTTTGCCGACACCTTTAAATAGGTCACTAGAAAGATAATGAATGATACCGTCTTTAGATTGAGGTAAATCCTTCTCAAATTTCTCTGCCTGTAATTGTTTCCCGTACTTAGCGTGTAACATAATCTTTCCGGTAAATGTATAAGTGTCACCTTCTGCAATTTGAGGTAGGAAACCTGTAACCGTCACTTCATCATCAAAATCTTCATTTGTATCGATTACCTCGGCTTTTAATACCGTATAAAAGTTATCGTTATTCTGAAAAAGTATACGGACAATAGTGCCTTTCACATAAGATCGATCAAATAAAGTGGCGTTCTCCAAGTTTATTCCTCCTTCATTGCTTTAAATGTTTTCAGTGCATGGCCAGCGAGCAGATGATCAGGCTGAATGTCAATAACACGCTCGAATTCAACTATAGCTGCATCAATATTTTCTGTCATCATATAATCTGCAAGTGCCTTATTATAAATCGCGTCTGTATGATCTGGATTATCACTTAATACACGTGCTAAAGTCTTTGATGCTTCTTCAAACATATTCATCTGACACATCACAAGACCATATTGGAATGATATCTCAGTGTCATCCGATTTGAGTTCATGTGCACGCATTAAAAATGGTAATGCTGACGCGAAATCACTTAGATTAACAAATGACATACCGAGCATATAGTATGTATCACCATCTTCCAGTCCATTTTCAATGGCTTTATGATACAGTTTCACTGCTTCTTCAAATCGATCCGCATTGTAATATATATTGGCCAGCCCATAGTATGCACCACCATGAGTCGGGTCTACAGTAATGGCTTTTTGAAAGAAACGTTCCGCTTCAATCGGTTGATTTGAATCCAGAAGAATCGTTCCCATATTAATATAATGTGTCACTTCTTCAGGTTCTTCATCAATTGCTTCTATAAGTATTTTTAGTGCTTCTTCATATTGTTTCGTTTCAATCAGTTGCATTAAATGTTCATCATTCATTAGCGTTCTCCTCTATTATATTCATTGTATTATTATATCAAAAAATAAAAAAGAAGACATTGCTGTCTCCTTTGAAATTTATTGTGTCACCACATATGTTAACTGACCAGAATTTTTAAATACTTCATCAATCGTTGCACCACCTAGACAAACTTCGTCCTGATAGAATACCACTGCCTGACCAGGTGTGATTGCTCTCACGGGTTCTGAAAAAATCACTTTAACCGTATTGTCATCGATACGTTCAACAGTAACCTTCGTATCCTTTTGACGATATCTGAATTTAGCCGTACATTCAAATCCATTAGACAAATCAATATCATTGATAAATGAGACGTCAGATGCAATCAAGTAGTCACTGTATAATGCTTCGTGGTCAAATCCTTGCTCAACATACAATACATTGTCTTTTAAATTTTTACCGACAACAAACCATGGATCGCCATCTCCACCGATACCTAGCCCATGACGTTGTCCAATGGTATAGTACATTAATCCTGAGTGTTCTCCCATTTCAATGCCATCTAAAGTCATCATTTTACCGTTTTGTGCAGGAAGATAACCGCTTAAAAACGTTTTGAAGTTACGTTCTCCAATAAAACAGATACCTGTAGAATCTTTCTTTTTAGCAGTTGCTAAGTCATTGTTTATAGCGATTTCACGTACTTCTGGTTTTTGCAGATGCCCTAAAGGAAACATGACATGTTGTAACTGATCTTGTGATAACTGGTTTAAGAAATATGTTTGGTCCTTGTTATTATCAACACCACGTAACATTTCAACGGTACCGTCATCATTACGACGAATTTGAGCATAATGCCCTGTAGCGACAAAATCCGCACCTAACGCTAATGCATGATCTAGAAATGCCTTAAACTTAATCTCTTTATTACACATTACATCCGGATTTGGCGTTCTGCCTTTTTTATATTCATCAAGAAAGTATGTAAAAACTTTATCCCAGTATTCTTTTTCGAAATTTACTGCATAATAAGGGATACCGATTTGATTACAAACACGGATAACATCTTCATAATCCTCTGTTGCAGTACATACACCAAATTCATCAGTATCATCCCAGTTTTTCATAAAGATACCGATAACGTCATAGCCTTGTTCTTTTAGTAATAATGCAGTTACTGAGCTATCAACGCCACCACTCATTCCAACTACTACTTTAGTTTTTTCATTTGTCATTCTTATCTACTCATTTCTATTCATTTCATAAATTTTTTTAATTTGTAATGCAATATAATCAATATCTTCTTCTGTCATTTGATGTGAAAAACTAAATCGTATCGACTGTTTTGTTCGTGGATGTTCACCAAACATTGCAGTAAGTACATGACTCGGTTCTATACTACCAGCAGTACATGCAGAACCACTTGATACATATACTCCATTCATATCAAGGATTGTAAGCATTTTCTCAACATCGCTGAATGGAAAATAAAGATTAGTGATGTGAGGTAATGAATCATTTATATCACCATTCAATTCAAACGGAATATCGTAAGACTGAAGCGCGTTAATAAAATGTTGTTTCAATTGTATCAATTTTAAACTTGATTGTTCAATATTATCTGTAGCCATTTCTAATGCTTTTGCCATACCGCTAATATATGCGATATTTTCTGTACCCGCACGACGTTTAGTCTCCTGTGCGCCTCCAAGCTGCTGAAATTGTAATGGCGTCTTATCTTTCACATATAGTAAACCCAAACCTTTTGGGCCATAGAACTTATGTGCAGTGAGGGTAAATAAATCTACGTTTAGTGACTTTAAATCGATCGGCATATGACCAATCGTCTGAACGCCATCAGTATGAAATATTGCCTGATGCTCTTTTAATAGTTCAGCAATTTCGTCAACTGATTGAACAGTACCAACTTCGTTGTTACCAAACATAATAGAAACTAATATCGTATCTTCACGAAGTGCATCTTTCAATTTGTCAACTGCTACAAAGCCTTGTGCATCCACTGGTAAATATGTGACTTCATACCCTTCTTTTTCAAGTTGCTCAAAGACGTGTAATACAGAGTGATGCTCAATAGAAGAGGTAATCAAATGTTTACCTTTATGCTGATTCTGGTATGCAATACCTTTAATCGCCAGATTATTCGATTCAGTAGCGCCACTAGTAAAGACAATTTCTCTTGGTGATGCGTTCAATATTTTTGCAATTTTCATGCGTGACTGATCTAAAATTCTACGACCATCACGTCCGATATGATGTATTGACGAAGCATTACCAAAGTGATCAGTTAATACTTCATTTATTTCAGATACAACTTCCGGCGCAACATTAGTAGTTGCTGCATAGTCTGCATATACCTTCATAATTTATGAACATCCTTTCAATTTTTTCAATAACTTATCTTAACACCCTTTAAGAAAAAAAACTATCTAATTAACTTAATTGTAAAAATTGTAAAGATTCTCATTTTGAAAAATACTTTAACGATTTTCTACTATATATAAATAGGAGGAGATTTCATTTGGAACGAATCATATTAGAAATTCTAAATAGCCGTGATGTTGACTTTGACCAATCAAAAAAACTAGAAAAGTTACGATTAGGTAATGATGGAGAACAAAACGTTCGAGGAATCATAGCACAATTTGAAGAAATCGACGCAATTCATGATATTTTATTTGAAGTTGATGGCAGTTATTTTCAAATAGACCATCTGATTATATCGGGTAATCATTTGATTATTTTTGATGCTAAATATTATAGTACCGACGTTTACATCAAGAATGGTGAATGGTATTTAGATGATTTACAAATAAAGAATCCTTTGACGAGTTTGAATAATACCGTAAATCAGCATTTGAAAAAGTTACTCTATTATCATGGCATGCAATTAAAAATTTATGGCTATATAATATGGTGTAATGAAAATGCCTATATATATGGTTTGGAGAAAAAGTTACCGATTATTCAATTGAATCGATTGGAGGATTGTTTGAAAAAATTATCGCGACATCGCGTATCAATGTATACTGCTGCCGATATTTTCGAACTACGTTCGCGATATAACCCTTTCCTGAAACACTATCCTGAGAAATTAGATACTTTGAAGAAAGGTTTGAATTGTCCTAAATGTTTCAGTCTACTCGGAGAACGCAGTCGAAAAAAATATATTTGTCGCAGTTGTGGAGAATCATATCATTTAGCAGACATAGTATTCAAAAATTTACAGTATTATTGTCTGGTGAAGGGAGATAATGAAATAGATATTTATGATTTTTATAAATTTATAGATAAGCCTATTTCAGTTCGTACTTTAAATGATTATCTTAAGAAATGGATAGTAATGAATAATTTAAAATACTTAAAACAACGTTACTATTATTTATTAGATAGTTTATTCGTTACAAAATAGAATAATATATATATATTTATTTCGATAAAATTTTTATTTATGGCCCTATCAGAATTTTTATAACTACGATTCCACTATTACTTATTACCTTTAGCGGTATCGGAACTTTTTGTGCTACGATTCCGCTATTACTCATTATCTTTAGCGGTATCGGAACTATCATTACTACGATTCTGCTATTACTCATTACCTTTAGCGGTATCGGAACTTTTTGTACTACGATTCCGCTATTACTCATTACCTTTAGCGGTATCGGAACTTTTTGTGCTACGATTCCGCTATTACTCATTATCTTTAGCGGTATCGGAACTATCATTACTACGATTCTGCTATTACTCATTACCTTTAGCGGTATCGGAACTTTTTGTACTACGATTCCGCTATTACTCATTACCTTTAGCGGTATCGGAACTATCATTACTACGATTCCGCTAAAATTTCATCCACTATCAACAAGCATATAATTATCATAATTACCGACCTAAGTGCTAAACTATCGGTACTAAATTAAAAGGAGTTAATTATATGTCTAATCTCAATATTCCTATTTCTATTTTGAATTTAGCGCCAGTACGAAAAGGCGATACGAACAAGGATGCAATCGATCAGGTGGTATCACTGGCTCAACTGGCTGAAGAACTAGGTTATAACCGATACTGGATTGCTGAGCACCATAATACACCGAGCCTTGTGAGTTCAGCAACAGTAGTGCTTATTAATCATGTCCTTCAACATACAAAATCAATACAGGTTGGTTCAGGTGGAATCATGTTACCTAACCATGCACCACTCGTTGTAGCAGAACAATTTGGTACGATGGCAACAATTTATCCTGATCGATTGAATCTTGGATTAGGTCGTGCACCTGGTACGGATATGATGACTGCGAGTGCTCTACGTCGCGACCGTCATGATAGTGTGTATACTTTTCCTGAAGAAATTCAGGAATTGTTAAAGTATTTTGGACCTGAAGAAAAACAAGGATTTGTAAAAGCTTATCCTGGTGCTGACACAAATGTACCGATATTTGTACTTGGTTCTTCAACTGATTCAGCACATCTTGCAGCACGTCTCGGTTTACCTTATGCGTTTGCCGGACACTTTGCACCGGAACAGATGAAAGAAGCGATCGCAATTTATCGCAATCTTTTCCAGAAGTCTGAATATCTGGACAAACCTTATGTTATGGTCGGTACGAATGTGATTATCGGTGAAACTGATGAAGAAGCTGATTATCTGGCGACTTCCACTCATCAATTTTTCTTAAGTGTAATCCGAAATGCAAGACAACCGCTTCAACCACCAGTAGAAGATATGGATGCGATTTGGAGTCCACAAGAAAAACAAATGGCATTGTCTCGTACTCAAACTGGTTTTGTAGGTTCTAAAGAAACTGTAAAACAAAAATTACAAGCTTTTCAAAATGAATTCAATGTCGATGAATTTATTGTGGTTAGTTATATCTATGATCTTGAAAAACAACATCAAAGTTTCAGATGGTTAAAAGAAATTACAGAAGAAAAATAGTTATCGCAGATGCGATAACTATTTTTTTGATTATCCCTATATGTAGAACATGTAACCTTCGATAATATCCTCTTCTTTATAGTTCATTAAATCTTCCAAAGTCGTTTCATCCAGCACTTTTTTTACAGCATCGCGAATATCAATCCACAATTGCTTTTGAGCTGGTGGTTCATCTTCAATGCCTTCTACTGGTGTAATTGGGCCTTCAAGTAATCGGATAATATCTGCTGCTGTCACTTCTTTAGGGGCTTTCATTAACATGTAACCACCTTTTGCACCTCTTACGCTTTTAATGAGACCAGCATTTCTTAACGGTCCTACAAGTTGTTCTAAATACAGATCACTGAGATTATTTTCTTCTGCGATAATTTTTAATGATACAGGTTTCGTCTGATATCGTTTAGCAAGGGATATCATCAAAGTTAAACCGTATCTACCTTTAGTTGAAATCTTCATAATTATTACGCCCCTTTTCAATAAATCAATTTTATCACATTTTGACTTAAAATAAGGTACACTTTTATTAAAGGAGTGAATAATATATTGGAACCTTTAGCATATAGAATGCGTCCTTCTTCTATTGATGAAGTCATTGGACAGCAGCATCTTGTTGGTGAACAAGGAATTATTCGTAGAATGGTCAATGCTAAAAGACTTTCTTCAATGATTCTTTACGGACCTCCTGGTGTCGGTAAAACAAGTATTGCCAAAGCAATTGCAGGCAGTACGGAAGTGAAATTCAGACAATTAAACGCAGTAACCAATACAAAAAAAGATATGCAAATGATTGCAGAAGAAGCTAAAATGAGTGGACAAGTTATCCTCCTTTTAGATGAAATTCATCGACTAGATAAAGGGAAACAGGATTTTCTATTGCCTCATCTTGAAAATGGTCAAATTATATTAATCGGTGCAACAACGAGTAATCCATATCATGCAATCAATCCTGCGATCAGATCAAGAACACAAATATTTGAGCTTTATCCTTTAACAGAAGCCGACATTAAAACAGCACTACTTCGTGCGATAAACGATAAGGAAAAAGGTTATGGTAATGATGATATCGAAATTGATGAAGCAGCAATCAATCATTTCGTGCAAAGTGCTCAAGGGGATATTAGAACGAGCTTAAATGCATTAGAGCTGGCAATCCTTTCAGCTGAAACTAAAAATCCAATAAAAATCACATTAAAAGATGCGAAGGATTGTTTACAGAAATCCAGCTTTCAATTCGATAAAGACGGTGATATGCACTATGACTTGATGAGTGCGTTCCAAAAATCTATTCGTGGTAGTGATGTAGATGCAGCACTGCATTATCTTGCGCGCCTCATCGAAGGTGGCGATTTACCGACAATAGCCAGACGCTTACTGGTCATCAGTTACGAAGATATCGGACTCGCATCTCCTTCAGCAGGCTCAAGAACGCTTGCTGCGATTGAATCTGCTGAACGACTTGGATTTCCCGAAGCACGCATACCACTTGCGCAAGCTGTCATCGAACTTTGCTTATCACCGAAATCAAACTCTGGCATCTCCGCAATTGACGCTGCTTTATCTGATGTACGAAGCGGCAAAATTGGTGCCATCCCAAAACACTTAAAAGATGCACACTATCAAGGTGCGAAAGATTTAGGGAATGGTGTGGGCTATCAATATCCTCATAGCGTACCATCAGGGTTTATCGCTCAACAATATTTACCGGATACACTAAAGAAAAAGCAATACTATGTACCAAAGAGCACTAGTAAAGCAGAACAACAATTCAAACAAATTTACGATAATATTAAACAACAACAAAACAAGCATTGAGTTAAATCACTCAATGCTTGTTTATTAGTTTGCTACATCTCTTTTATTAAAGATCCATGCTGCGACTACTGTAATAATCAATAATATTACAATGTCATACGTTAAACTAAAACCAAATGATAAATCTTTATCAACAAGTTTCGAAGGATTTGTCGGTAAATATTGTGATAAGTTCCAATTGACCGGCCAGAAATATTCTAATAACTTCGTTTTACCTTGTAAGAACAAAATGAGTAAATCTCCGAAAAATAAGAATGCAAAACTTACACCTAAGCTTAGTGCTGTATTTTTAAAGATAACTGATAGCGCATATGCTAAAATCGCAAACGTAATAATAAATATAAAATTTGCAAATAATTGCTGACCAAGTACTTCAAATACATTTATCATTTTCAATCCTTTGTTACTTTGAACCACAAGTTGAGCAGTTGGATTCATTTTTGTCGTAAAGAAAAAGATAATAGCCGACATTAAATAAGTAAAGCCTAAAAATAAAATTGACGCTAAAATTGCAAAAATATATTTAGAGAAAAAGATTTTTAATCTTGATGCAGGTCGAATAAGTAATAATTTAATTGTTCCTTGCTGGTGTTCACGTGACATTAGCCCACTACAAATAATAACAATCATAATTGTTACAAATGATATAAAGCTACCCGTATCTAATAAGTTTTGATAAAAATTATTGATAGCTGGTGGTTTTACATCTTCTTTTAGATAGTACTGCAATTTCGACATACGTTCGCCAAGTGTCATTTCATCAGTAATATCTTTCATAGACTTTTTATCATTTTCTTTTTTCGAAATTTCTGCAAGACGTTTTTCATACTTTACGATATCCTGTTTAACTTCCATTTTCCAGTTATCTGTATACGTTTTATTATCGTATTTACCACTAAACTGCATGTTCAAAAATACACCAATCAACATAAAGACTAATATAATTCCTAACATGATATATGTGCCAAGGCGATTAAAATACTTATTAAATTCATTTATCACTAACTTAAACAATGCTACCGCCTCCTTCTTTTGTTAATGCCATGAAGCGATCTTCAAGTGAAAGTTTTTCTTTTTTAACACCATAAATATCGACATCAGCTTTTACAAGATCACGTACAAGTTGCGGTACATCTTTTGAGGCAATGTCAATTGCTAGCATGTTATTATTCAATTTAAATGGCACACCTTTTTCATTTAGGAACTTAACTGCCTGATCGATTGGATAGACATCAAAATCATGTTTTACGATATCACTCGCAGTAACAACTGTGTTAACATCTTCAATACGAATCATCTGTCCATTCTTAATTATCCCAAATCTATCACACATGAGTTCCATCTCACTCATTAAATGACTTGATACGATAACTGACATATTTTCTTCTCGGGCAAGCTTTTTAATATAATCACGAATTTCACGTATACCCGCAGGATCTAAACCATTGGTTGGTTCATCCAAAATCAATATTTTTGGCTTATGTAGCAACGCTTGCGCAAGGCCCAGACGTTGTCGCATACCTAATGAATAACGTCCAACTTTTTCTTTAATCCGATTTTCAAGTCCTACTAACTTGACGACACGGTCAATATCTTCTTCTGAAATTCCAACCTGCATTCTTGCAAATTGCTTTAAATTTTCTAAACCTGATAAAAATGGATAAAATTCCGGGTTTTCAACGATTGCACCGATATCTTTCATGACTTCACTACGATTCTTTAATACCGAACGTCCTAAAACTTTAACATCTCCAGAAGTAGGTGTCGTAAGGCCAACAATCATTCGAATAGTAGTTGTTTTACCAGCACCATTCGGACCTAAAAAGCCAAATACTTCACCCTTTTTTACATCAAAGTTTAAATCTTTGATAATGTGCCTTTTGTTAATCGTCTTATTTAAATTGCTAACCTGTAAACTAAATTGATTTTCTTCCATTTTTACACCTCCGTTATATTTATCATACATGATAAATCCAGTCATTTACTTTTTAGCAACAACTTTTAAGGTAAATTTAAGGTTGTATCATACAAAAAGCTGAAGTGAAATCATCATTGATTTTACTTCAGCTTTTTAAGATTAACTATTAAACTATCATCTATCTTTTACACGTGTTACCGGAAAATCTTTTAATATATCATTGACAACCCAGCTGGCACAAATCAGCCCAACAACGCTTGGTACGAAAGCATTACTTGATGGCGGCATCTGCGCTTTTCTTACAGGGGCATCTGCATTTCCGACATAAGCTTTTACATCTTCACGAATAACGATTGGACTTTCATCACTAAATACGACTGGAACCCCTTTATGAATACGTTCTTTCTTTAATTTTGTACGGATAACTTTCGCCATTGGATCAGTATGTGTTTTTGAAATATCTACAATTTTAAAGCGTGTCGGGTCCGTTTTATTCGCAGCTCCCATACTTGAAATCATTTTAATATTACGTTTTAAACATTCTTTCATTAAATGAATTTTATACATAATCGTGTCACTTGCATCTACAACATAGTCAATATCATATTTAAATATTTCTTCATATGTTTCATCTGTATAGAACATATGTAGCGGTGTAACTTTGCATTCAGGATTAATGAGTTTAATACGCTCTTCCATTAATGTAACTTTTGACTGACCAACCGTCGTAGTTAATGCGTGAATCTGGCGGTTAACATTTGTAATGTCCACATCATCTTTATCAATCAGAATAATGTGTCCGATATTTGTTCTTGCAAGTGCTTCTGCAGCAAATGATCCAACTCCACCTACTCCTAATATCATAACTGTTTTGTTTTTAAGTGCTTCTAAACCTTCTTTACCATAAGCAAGTTCATTTCTTGAAAATTGATGTTTCATTTCATTTCTCCATTCCATATTGTCAATAAATATATCCTATCATATTAGTAAGCTTTAATCATTACAAAAAAAGACGAGAGACAAAAGTCTCTCGCCTTACGATAGTATCCAAGTGAGCCGTTGTTTTAAGTGTTGATCATTTTGGCCTGCTATAAACAGGTGGGTGTCCCGTTTCTAATTTTGCAAGTCCTCCATGTGAGGCGTGTGCGCTAAAAGAAAACCTATTAGACTCCCGATCAAAAAGTGTTAGGTCAAAATAGAATAAACAAACATCGAACTCTTCAGACACCTATCTTATGACTATATAATATCACATATTTATTTATTTGCAACTATTTCGAATCTTCTTTTTCCTCTTCTGTGTTAGCAGCTTCCTTAATGTTTAATGCAATGTGTAAATCATCTAACTGTGCTGTTGCTACTGCACTTGGAGCTTCTGTAAGAAGATCAGTTGCAGATGCTGTTTTAGGGAAAGCAATAACGTCACGTAAGTTAGAACGTCCTGCAAGTAACATCACCATTCTGTCTAATCCAAGAGCAATACCGCCATGTGGTGGTGCACCATACTTAAATGCATTCATTAAGAAACCAAATTGTTCTTCCGCTTCTTCCTTCGTAAAGCCAAGTGCTTCAAACATTTGTGCCTGAACTTCCTGATCGTGGATACGAATAGATCCTCCACCTAATTCATAACCATTTAATACAACATCATAAGCATTTGCTTCAGCAGCTTCAGGATTCGATTTCAATAATTCTAAATGTTCAGGTTTTGGAGCAGTAAATGGATGGTGTGCCGCAAAGTAACGATCTAACGCTTCGTCATATTCAAATAGTGGCCAATCTGTCACCCATAAGAAATTAAATTTATTCTCATCAATCAATCCTAAATCTTTACCTAATTTGTTACGTAAGTTTGCTAGACTCGCATTTACTACCGATGATTTATCAGCGACAAATAATACTAAATCTCCATTGTCAGCACCAGTAAGTTTAATTAATTCTGCTGTATTAGCTTCATCAAAGAATTTAGCAATTGGCCCGTTTAATCCATCTTCTACAACTTTTACCCAGGCAAGCCCTTTAGCACCGTAAATTTTTGCGAACTCTTGTAATGCATCAATATCTTTTCTTGAATATTTATCAGCAGCGCCTTTTACGACGATTGCTTTTACTGAACCACCGTTTTTCACTGCTTCACTAAATACTTTAAAGTCCATTTTAGAAGCTAAGTCATTTAATGTTTTTAATTTCATATCGAAACGTGTGTCAGGTTTATCAATACCGTAATCACGCATTGCTTCAGCATATGTCATACGCGGGAATGGTGTAGTAATTTCAATCCCTTTCACGTCTTTCATAATACGTGCCAGCATACCTTCGTTCATCGCCATCACATCTTCCTGATCTACGAAACTCATCTCGATATCAATTTGAGTAAATTCGGGTTGACGGTCCGCTCGTAAATCTTCATCACGGAAACATTTAACGATTTGATAGTATTTATCGAATCCACCGATCATCAATAACTGTTTAAAGATTTGCGGTGATTGTGGTAACGCAAAGAATTTACCTTCCTGCACACGTGAAGGTACTAGATAGTCACGTGCGCCTTCTGGTGTTGACTTTGTAAGTACTGGCGTTTCAACTTCATAAAATCCTGACTCATCTAAATAATTACGTACTGCTCTTGTAATTTGATGACGCATCTTAAAAGTATTCGCAAGTGGTTCACGACGTAAATCTAAGTAACGATATTTTAAACGGATATCTTCAGAAATATCAGTTTCTGCTTCGATTTGGAATGGTGGTGTCTCAGATTTATTGATAATGTTAACTTCAGCAACCTGAACTTCAATTTTTCCAGTTTTGATTTTTGGATTTACAACTGCTGCATCTCGCTCCGTTACTTTTCCTCTTATTTCAACAACGTACTCAGAACGAATTGTTTCTGCTATTGCTAATGCATCTTGAGAGAAATCTGGATTGAATACAACTTGCACGATACCTTCTCTATCACGTAAATCAATGAAAATTAATCCACCTAAATCTCGTCGTTTTTGTACCCACCCTTTTAATATTACTTCTTGTCCAATATATTCTTCTGTAACTAATCCACAGTATGTTGTTCTTTTCTCCATGTTATTTTTCTCCTTTTATAAATGATGCTAGTTTTTCAATCTCAATTTCGGTGCTTTCACCAGTTTCCATCGATTTCACATTTATTTTACCACTTTCAAGTTCATTAGAACCAAGCACAATCGTATTTTTGGCATGAATTCGATCTGCTTGTTTCATTTGTCCTTTCATTTTACGGTTTAAATAGTCGATATCAGCTTTAATACCGTTGTTACGTAAATCTGCTAAAATCTTAATTCCGGCATCCACTGTTTCAGGCATAGTAACGATATATAAGTCGATTGCTTCTTCAATTTCAAGCTCGATACCTTCTGCTTCGATTGCAAGTAACAGACGTTCAATACTGAGAGCAAATCCAATACCCGTCTCTTTCGGACCGTCTAGCATTTCTAATAATCCATTATAGCGGCCACCGCCACATAATGTTGTAATTGCACCAAATCCTTCAGCATCACTCATTACTTCAAATGCAGTATGGGTATAGTAGTCTAAGCCACGCACTAAATTTGCATCCTCTACATAAGGTATTTCTAAAATATCTAAATAACGTTTAACTTCGTTATAGTAATTTAAAGAATAATCATTTAAGAATTCCGTTATTTTTGGTGCATTTTTAACTGATGGTTGATCTCGGTCAACTTTACAATCAAGAATACGCATTGGATTTGTGTGTAATCGATTTTTACAATCATTACAGAAGTGCTCGATATGTGGTTCAAAATGCTTAACTAATGCTTCTTTATAGATGTTACGGCTTTCCAGATCACCAATTGAATTTAATACAATTTTAATATGTTGTAAGCCAAATGATTTATAGATCGAATACACCATATGGATGACTTCAGCATCCAAAACAGGATTTTCTGCTCCTATTGCTTCTACACCGAACTGAACAAATTGGCGATAACGTCCCTTTTGTTTACGTTCATAACGGAACATCGGACCATTATAATATAATTTAATTGGTTGATTCGCATCACCATTCATCTTGTTCTCAATATAACTTCTAACTACAGCTGCTGTACCTTCAGGACGCAGTGTGATACTTCTATCACCTTTATCTTTGAATGTATACATCTCTTTTTGTACGATGTCTGTTGTATCACCAACACCTCTCGCAAATAAATCTGTCGATTCAAATATTGGTGTACGAATTTCCTTATAATTAAATGATGCAGCAATTGCATGTAATCTATCTTCAATATATCGCCACTTCGGAGTTTCTGTCGGTAAAATATCCTGTGTTCCTCTTGGTATATTAATCATAAATTTTCCTCCTAAAAAAATAAGTCCCTTATGCATCATAAATAATGCATAAGGGACGTAAAATTTTCCGTGTTGCCACCCTAATTGGTACAAAGTACCCACTCTAGTACATTTAACGCATGTAAAACGGTGATACTTTCATATCACAACCTCATCTATTGTTACATCTTATAAGAATTTATCATCTAATTTCAGCAGCATAGATGTCTCTATTCAATAAATTTCCTATAAATGATAGACTAAAACGGTATTTGTTAAGTTTGAATAGGTTTATATTACTAAGTTAATCTGCTAAAGTCAAGTTAATATAAAAAGTAATTACGCAGACCATCAACAATACTTGTCGTAATAATTTGACGGTACACTTTATCATTCATCAATTTTTCATCGGTAGGATTACTGATATAGCCCAGTTCTAATAAAACTGCAGGTGTCTTCGTTTGACGTATCACCTGAAAGTTTTCCTGGCGAACACCACGATCAGATAACAGTGCTTTTTGTTTAATCGCCATATGCAATGTGTCGGCAAGCACCTTTTGATTATCATGATGATAATATACGGTTAAACCATGTGGACTAGATGCTTCTAAAGCATCTGCATGAATGCTGATAAATACATCTGCAGCACCTTTTCTATTTTTTAGCTTGATATATTCATCACTGTTTCTTGTCATCAAAACAGTAGCACCTTCTTCTTCTAACTTCTGTTTCAGCATTAAACTTGTCTTCAGAGTAATCACTTTCTCTATCGTACCGTCTTTACTTGAAGCACCTTGATCATTTCCACCATGACCAGGATCAATCATGATGACTTTATCTTTAAATGGATTAGTCCCAGCAATCTTATCTTTTTTTATATTAAGATTTGTGTGCCATCCTGCAATCCATCCCTTTTTCTCCCCATTTTCAACGTAATACCATTTTCCGGTATGTTTTATAATGTCAAAATGGTCACCCTTTTTAACATCAAAAATAATAGGATAAAACGCTTGTGGTCCAGTGCGAAGGGCGCCATCTTCAATCATCGACAATGTTGTCGGTTTATTATTCTGCTTCGTAAACAACCAAAATAATAAGACAATCAATAATATTGTGACAAAAGCTAAAATCAGTAGTCTTAAAACTCTTGAACGTTGGATTGGTCTTAAATCAATCTTCTTCATTGTATCTTCCCCTCAACGCTCTCAAAAATAATCGTTACAGGACCATCATTAATTAAAGATATCTCCATCATTTCTCCAAATACACCAGGAAAAACTTCAAGTTGATGTCCTTTTAATATTTCATTAAATTTTTCATACATCTCTTTCGCTATTTCAGGCGTCTTGGCATCTGTAAAACTTGGGCGATTACCTTTTTTGACATTTGCATATAAAGTAAATTGTGATATCGATAAAATCTTGCCACCAACGTCGTTAATTGATAAATTCATCTTTCCATGTTCATCTTCAAAAATACGGGTATTGGCAATTTTCTTTGCAACAGCATTTAAATCTTTTTCTGTCGTATTTTGTCCTATTCCAACCAACAAACAGTAACCTTGATCAATGGATTGAAAATAATCTCCTGCAGTGACAGAAGCTTGTTTTACTTTTTGTAATACTACACGCATGTTTGACACCTCAATTTAATATCCTAGTTACTGTGTATATATCACTCAACTGCTTAATTTTTTCAACAACACGCATCAGTTCACTGACATTCTTCACCATAATACTTATATTTATCTTAGCATTTTTATCGATATCAGCTTTACCAGAAACTTGTGTTAAAGTTGTTTTCGTTGCATTTACGGCTTGTAATACTTCATTTAATAAGCCAAGTCGATCATATGCTGTGATTTCTAAGTCTACTTGATAAGTCTTGTTCTCTGAAGATTTTACCCACTCTACATCTATCAAACGTTCAGTTTCATTTACGACATTTGGACATTCGGTGCGATGGACTTTTACCCCATGACCTTTTGTAATATAACCAACGATGTCATCTCCTGGTACAGGGTTACAACATTTTGATAATTTAATCAGCATATTGTCCATGCCTTCAACATAAACACCAGTTTCTGTCTGAATATCACGTTTAACATTTAACGTTTTATTAACTTCCTGTACTTGATTTAACTTTTGTTCCTTTTCTTTGATACGGTGTCTTTCAGTTAATTTATTAACTACTGCTGATGCTGTTAATCCACCAAATCCAACGGCAGCATATACATCATCAATTGATGTGAAATTGTATTTTTCAATCACTACAGCTATATTTTCATCAATCATCACATCATCTATATTGATACGCTGCTCTTTTAACTCTGCTTCAATCATGAACTTTCCTTTTTCTACATTGCTCGAACGGTCCTGTTTCTTAAAGAAACTTTTTATCTTACTTTTAGCACTAGCTGATTTACAGATTTTCAACCAGTCGCGACTTGGACCATAAGAATGTTTTGAAGTTCTAATCTCAATGATGTCACCCGTTTTAAGCTCATAATCAATCGGAACGATTTTACCGTTTACTTTCGCACCGATCATTTTATTTCCGACTTCACTATGTACTGCATATGCGAAATCAATCGGAACAGCGCCAATAGGCAATTCTACAACATCACTTTCCGGCGTAAATACGTATACTTTATCCGACTGTAGATCATACTTAAGTGATTCCATAAATGCTTCAGCATCCGGTGATGTAGAATCTGTTTCTTCAATTTCTTTCATCCAGCTCATCTTGCTTAAATTTTTCGCTTCATCTGGATTAACTAATGTTTTACCTTCTTTATATGCCCAGTGTGCAGCTACCCCATGTTCTGCTATTTCATGCATTTCATGTGTTCTTATCTGTATTTCTAATGGATCACCATTTGGCCCGACAACTGTAGTATGAAGGGATTGATACATATTTGGTTTTGGCATCGCAATATAATCTTTGAATCTTCCCGGCATCGGTTTCCACAATGTATGAACTAATCCTAATACTGCATAACAATCTTTAATTGAGTCAACTAATACACGAATCGCTAATAAATCAAAAATCTGATCGAATTGTTTCTTTTGTTTAACCATCTTACGATAGATACTATAAATATGTTTAGGACGGCCAGTGATTTCCCCCTGGATGCCCGTAATTCCCATCTCTTTGCGAATATTTTCAATGGCATTTTCTATGTATGCTTCTCGCTCACTGCGTTTCTTCTTCATTAAATGGACGATTCTAAAATATTGTATACTGTCAATATATCTTAGGGAAATATCTTCTAATTCCCATTTAATCGTATTGATCCCAAGACGATGTGCAAGTGGTGCATAAATTTCTAATGTTTCCTTTGCAATGCGTACTTGTTTTTCGTGAGGCATTGCTTTTAATGTACGCATATTATGTAATCTATCAGCGAGTTTAACTAAGATAACACGCACATCTTTTGCGATAGCAATAAACAATTTACGATGGTTTTCTGCCTGCTGTTCTGCTTTTGAACGATATTTCACTTTTTCTAGCTTTGTAACGCCATCTACGATATATGCAACTTCTTCGTTAAACATTGCCTTTAAATCCTCATACGTATATGGTGTATCTTCCACAACATCGTGTAAGAATCCAGCAACAATTGTCGGCCCATCTAATTTCATCTCAGCTAATATACCAGCTACCTGAATAGGATGCATTATGTATGGTAAACCATTTTTTCTAAATTGACCTGTATGAGCTTTTTCGGCAAGTTGATAGCTTTTAACAACGAATTGATAGTCCTCTTCAGATAAGTAAGCTTTTGTCATCTCAAGAACATCATCTTTTGTATATGGATATTCATTGTTCATTCTATCACCACCTCTTTTTATAATGTATTAATAATACTATATTATGACTGATTTTTAAATGAAATATAAAAAAGACTGAGTCAATTTAGTGCTACTCAATCTTTTTCGGTAAATTATTATTCCTCTTCATACTCTACCAATGTTAAAACATCGTATCCTTCTAACTTCTGCATACCCTTTAAATATTTTAAATCTATAATAAAGGCAATACCCGCAACAATTCCACCTAATTGCTCAATTAATTTAATCGTTGCTTCTATCGTACCACCTGTTGCCAGTAAATCATCTGTTATTAAAACACGTTGACCCGGTTTAATCGCATCTTTGTGCATCGTTAACACATTACTTCCATATTCAAGTTCATATTCATAACGAATAACTTCCCTTGGCAATTTACCTTCTTTTCTAACAGGTGCAAAGCCAATGTTCATTGCATAAGCGACTGGACATCCAATAATGAATCCACGTGCCTCTGGTCCAACTACGATATCAATCTCTTTTTCACGTGCGAAATTAACGATTTGATCTGTAGCATAGGCATATGCTTCACCATTATCCATCAAAGTAGTTATATCTTTAAAGCTAATTCCTTCTTTTGGCCAGTCTTTCACTTCTGCAATATACTTTTTTAAATCCATCTTTGTGCCTCCACAATAAAATTCATTTATTTTTTTAAAATTATTCCATAATTTGTTGTTTTAAACTGTCAAATGTTGAGAACAGGAAAGTCTGTTCTAATTTCAAAGCAGTTAATCTTTTTTTATACGTTTCTGAAGACTGTATTTCAGCTTTTTTAATCGTTTCATTTAAATGATATGTTAATTCAGTTTGATAAATAAAGTTTAAATCTTTGTATACTTCTAACATAAATAGTAAAGTATCAGGTTTCACCTTCAGTAAATCAATAAGATAACCCCCATCTGTCTTTAAATCAATGATTGGCTTCATCTTAAAACATTTAAATAATAATTTGAATTTTTCGATACTTGGCATACCCTCAAAGTAAATTTGATTTTTCTTATGAAAAATTAAATAGATAGTATCTGCATCATTTGTATCAAAAGTTCTTTTGAAACTTTCAAAATCGTGTGGGATATCCCTAAATACTATTTTATCATGCCCAAATACAGATTCGCCATAATAATAGTAATTTTCGTTGATTTTTTGTTGACCTGGATGAATAACATAGGCAACTTGTTCATCCTTTAAAAATGCAAATTTTCTTGGATGTGCATTACGAAAATCAATCATTTTAATATTATCTGATTGCATAGCCTGCACAATCATTTGCGGTGAAACATTGCCATTCCATTCATTGAGTTGAAGTGAACCTGCTAAATTAACAACAGCTCCTGAAGGAAATTCATTAATTAAGTCTCCTTGTTTCCACATTAAACAATTCAAATCAGACATTGTTTTAAACTTTAAATGTGCCGCATTTTGCCCAATTTGTTTAATCTCACTGATTATCTGGTCATATAAACCTATTACCGGTGCTTTAAAATCTGTTCCAAATGGTCGTAGTAATTCAATATCACTAATATTTTTTACTGTAATATCATCCATATCAATAACAGTATCTATATTTAACTGGGAAGTTATCGGTTCACCGTCTAATACGCTTTCCAAATAATGATTGATACTACGTTCTAACTGTTCAATATGATCGATTGGTAGCGTCATACCAGCCGCCATATGATGACCACCAAACTTTGTAATCAATTCTCGTGCCTGGTCGAGACTTTCATACATGGATATCTGTTCAACACTACGTGCTGAACCCTTTGCGTAATCATTCACATAATCTATATTTAAAACGATGGCCGGCAGATTATATTTTTCAACGATTCGACTCGCAACTATACCAAGGACACCCTCATTCCAATTTTCTTTAGCAAGCACTAAAAAACGATTACCGTTACTGATTTTCTCTTCTGCTTCAATCATCGCTTCCTGTGTAATTGTCTCTACAATCGCTTTACGTTCAACATTGAAACTTTCAACTTGTTCAGCCATCCATTCTGCTTCCACAGGGTCATCCAGCTGTAAAAGTTCTGCAGCAATTCTTGCGTCGTCCAGACGGCCAACAGCATTTAATCTCGGACCAATAATAAAACCTATTGTCTCTTCATCTATCATTCCTGAG
The DNA here is from genome assembly GCF_024205965.1 of Macrococcus epidermidis. NCBI lineage: Bacteria > Bacillati > Bacillota > Bacilli > Caryophanales > Staphylococcaceae > Macrococcus > Macrococcus epidermidis. Next base: position 1,636,393 of record NZ_CP073819.1, read on the forward strand.
AAACCTGCTTGTTTTAATAGCGCTGCTACGCCAACAGGTGGCGTCTGATTAAGTATTTTAAGGCCTCGCTTTACCATTGCTCTATTTTCTCCGGTCATTGAAACAAGATCGCTGATTGTTCCTATCGCAACAAACGGTAAAAATTGTTCATTTTGTTGTCCAAGAAGTGCATGACTGACTTTATATGCAACCCCCACACCTGCAAGATATCCAAAAGGATAAGTACCTTCGGGGTGCATCGGATGAATGATTGCAAAAGCATTCGGTAAAGTCTCACCAATTTCATGATGATCGGTAATGATGACATCTATTCCAAGTTCATTGGCAACATCAATTTCATGATGACCTTGAATGCCATTATCGACTGTAATAATTAATTTAACGCCTTCATCTGCTGCCTGACGAAATGCATCTTCATTCGGTCCATATCCTTCAGTAAATCGATTCGGAATATACCAGCCGACTATAGCGCCCATGGATTCTAAAGTTTTGACAAGTACTGTAGTGCTTGTCACACCATCTGCATCATAATCACCATAAACGAGAATCGGTTCACCATTTTCAATTGCTGTTTTTATTCTTACTATTGCATTGTCCATATCAAACATTAAAAACGGATCATGAATATTCCCTTCAGAAAAAACATCACTAAGCTGTTCGTCTGTAATAATATTTCGTGCATTTAATATTTTTTGATTGATACTAGAAATTTTATATTTTTTAATTAAGTCATCAGGAATTGTATTTTCTATCCTAGACACTTGCCATTTCATTTTCTTCATAACAATCCCCCTACACTCTAGAATTATACATGAAGGCATTCATTTTAGAAAATGAATGCCCCCAAATTAACTCACTTTTTTATCTAGTTTTTTAATCACATCAAAATAAATATTAATAGCAGTAAATATCGATTCTTTATCATATTTCATTTCAGGATGATGTAATCCGTGATTCATATTACATCCAATTCCGAGCATCGTCGTTTTTATTTCAGGTAATGTGTTAGAATACGTATGAAAATCTTCTGCACCAGGCGTTACAATCGTTTCAATATAATCATGCTGCTGTTCACGTAACACTTCTGTTAAGATATTTCTTGCTTCATCACTTACTTCAGCTGCTACTGTATTACTTGTATAATAATATTTTATTGTACAATCATACTGGCCTTTTATCATTTCACAAATGTTATCTATATTTTCTTGTAATGCAGCCATTTTATCATTGTATTGTGCTCTAACATCAAACACACAATTTACCGTGCCGGGAATCGTATTATGTGTGCCTCCAAGTGTTTCAATCGTCGTCATCTTCACAGAATAAGATCTGTCTTTTTCATTGTTCAGCGCTTTTATTTTTTGATTGAGTGTCATTGCAATATCAATGCTATTGATAGATTCCCATGGTCGACCCGCATGACCTTCCGTCGTTGTTATATCTACGTGAAGCGTTGCACTCGCTCCATGCTGAATACTGCTTGAGAATTCATTTCCTTTTAATTCATTTTTTGGTCTGACATGCATACCAAACATAAATTCAACATCATTTAAAATATCATGTTCTAAAACATATTTTGCACCACTTCCAGCTTCTTCAGCCGGCTGGAAGATAAACAATAAGTTATATTTAGGTTGATAATTCGTTAGTTTCAATTTAAACAACAGACCGATCAAAGTTGTCATATGCGCGTCATGACCACACGCATGGATGACTTTCAAACCATCTTCAAAATTATAAGGCAGTGCATCAATGTCACTTCTAAATGCTACTGTCTTATCAATTTCACCTGGTATTTTTATATATAATCCCGTCTTGTTAAATCGATGAACTTCGTATTCATCTCTAAATAACTTTTCTATATATTTTGTTGTTTTCTCTTCATCCCAACTTACTTCAGCTCTTAAATTCAGTTCACGATTAATGTCTAATATCCTATCATGAAAATCTGTGTTATTCATGTTAATCCCCTTTTTATTAAATTGTTTAAATTTATTTATATTATATATTATTATTTATCAATATTATTATTCATTAAATTATTCATACTTCAAATTTTTTTACAGTTAATGCTGCTAATGTTTCTTTATTGATAGTAATACCTAATCCAGGTGCATCACCTAAATCAACAAACGGTATATCATATTTTAAATCACCAATATCTTGACTGAATAATAATGGTCCTGTAAGTTCCGTTGATTTAACATTATTTAATGCCATTGCTGTATGATAACCTGCAGCACTACCAATAGAAGATTCCACCATTGATCCGATTTGACATTCAATGCCTAAACCTTCTGCAAATCGTATTAACTTCACTGCATTATGAATTCCGCCACACTTCATAAGTTTCACATTTAATAAATCAAAATGTGGTGTTTTGAGTCTTGCTAAATCATGGACATCTTTAATCATTTCGTCTGCCATCAGATTTACATTCATATTTTCATATAAATATTTCATGCCTTCAATATCATTATATTTTAATGGTTGTTCAATCCATTTTAATTTCGAATCTTCTATTGATTTCAAAGCTTGTACGATTGCCTTTGGATTTGACCATGCTTGATTGCAGTCTACACGAACGATTGCATCTGTTTCTTTTATATACTCTAATATCTGTTTCAGTTTTAGAATATCATCAAATATATTACCACCAAGCTTAACTTTTATAACCTTATACCCGGATTCGAGTAAAATATCGATATCTTTTTTTGTTGCTTCAATATGTTTCACACTTAATACTTTTGCGTAATCCAGTCTATCAACAGTTTTACCTCCAAGCAGCTGATAAATTGGTAAATTAGCGTGCTTACCTAAAATATCATACAATGCGATATCTATACTTGCCTTCAATGCGGGATTACCTAAAATCATTTCATCGAGCAATAAATGAATACTTTCAATATTTAATGGATTTTCTCCGATAAGCTTAGGCGCTATTATTTCCAGATTAGCATAGATGCCAGCTGCACTTTCCCCCGTAACATGCTCATCAGCAACGCCTTCACCATATCCTATAATACCTGTATCCGTATGTATTTCTACGATTACTGAGTGCATGCTATCGTAAGTAGCATAATTAATAATAAAAGGTTCTTTCAAAGGTAGTTGAATATAATGGCCAATAATTTTTGTGATTTTCATAATTCTCCTCCAAATGACTGTTATATTCATCATAATAAAATTTTAATGTAATTTGTGAAATTTATACAAAAAAAAAGAAAAATCATGTATAGACATGATCTTTCTTTTTTTATTTAAACATATATCTTTTCATCATTTGCTTTCTTTTCCTCATATACCGTCAAACGTCCGCCGTTTGCTTTAAGTTGACGTTTTTTCAAAATACCCCAAAGTGGAACAGCAATAAAGATTGAACTGAATACCCCAGAAATTAACCCGACAAGTAATGCAAGCGAGAAGTTAAAGATACTAGATGCTCCAAGTAACATCAGTGCAACAACTACGATAATTACAGTTAGAACAGTGTTGATTGATCGCGTTAATGTTTGTCGAATAGAACTATTAACAATCTCATCAATCTGTTCAGGATGTGTAATCACTTTCATTTTATGCAGGTTCTCACGTACACGGTCAAATGTAACGATTGTATCGTTGATTGAATAACCGATAATTGTCAGTATCGCTGCGATAAAGGTTACATCCACTTCGAATCTGAAGATACTGAAGAAAGCTATAATTAAAAATGCATCATGTAATAAAGAAAGTACTGATGTTAATCCCATTCTCCATTCAAATCGGAATGTTACATAGATGATGATACCGATAGATGAAATGATTACAGATTTAATCGCATTTTTTGCTAATTCTTTACCAATTTCACTTGAAACAGTATTTACGTTCGGTTCATGTCCGAATTTCTTATCAAAATCAGATTTTAAATCTCTAATTTGATTTTTAGTCAGCGGATCTTTAAATTGAATAACTGCTGTTTTATTTGTATCAGAATTGACAATAATATTATCAGTTTCTAAATCTAATGATTTCAATGATGTTTTCACATCATCAACTTTTATCACCTGATCGCTCTTCACATCCACACGAGATCCTGATTTAAAGTCGATGCCTAAATTTAATCCCATTATAGCAATGATAATACTTCCTATAATAATAGATGCTAATGATGCAGTAAGCAATGGTTTCGCAAGTTTTACAAAATCAATACGATCCCAGCGTGTCTTCAGATCATGTACATCGATGCCTTCTGATAGGTGATGACGCTGTTTACTGTTCACTCCGAAGAAACTAAATTTCTTATCAAAGAATCCTGAATTTACAGCAAGACTCAATAATAAACGTGTAAAGAATACTTGTGTAATAAAGATCATTAAGATACCTAGTAACAGCATTGTCGCAAAACCTTTAACACTACTTGTTCCTAAGAAGAATAATACTAAAGCAGCAAGTACTGTCGTTAAGTTGGCATCGAGTATCGTTAAAAATGATGAACTAGATCCTTTTTTAAATGCCTGTTTTACACTACGCCCAATCTTCAATTCATCTTTAATACGTTCATACATGATGATGTTGGCATCAACAGCCATACCTACACCTAACACTAACGCTGCAATACCCGGTAACGTTAGTACACCATGGATCATATTAAATGCTATCATCGTTAACCAAATATAAGCAGATAAAGAGATGACAGCTAATATACCTGGTAGACGGTAATAAAAAATCATAAATAAGAAAATTAATCCTACTCCGACTGCAGATGCTAACATTGTATCATGTAACGCATCTTGACCAAACTGAGCACCAACAGAAGTTGAATAAACTTCTGTAAGTTTAACTGGTAGTGAACCTGAGTTTAATAAGTCAGCAATTTGTTTTGCACGTATTAATCCTTCTTCACCCTGGAATCCACCTGAAATCTCAACATTTTGCGAATTGATTTCCTGTGATACGCCGGCAGCACTCACATATTTCGGTTCTTTTCCAGCCTGTTCACGCTTAGCTTCTTTTTTATAGCTATCTTTACCTTCTTCAAAGTCCATCCAGATAACCATTATATTTGGGTTCTGTTTTGAAATCTTACGTGTAACATCAGCAAATTTTTTCGCTGATTTTAATTTTAAGGTAACAACAGGTGCATTACTATTTTGATCAAATGCTTGTTTAGCACCACCTTGTACTAAATCTTTACCTGAAAGAAGTAATTTATCATTAGCGTCACGAATCGTAAGGTTCGCACTTGTAGATAAAATCTCTCGTGCTTCATTTTGATTTTTAACACCAGCAAGCTGAACACGAATTCTGTCATTATTTTCTATCTGAATTTTTGGTTCTGATACCCCTAAAACATTGACACGCGATTCAAGTGTCTTACTCGTCGCTTTAACGACTTCACTATCGATTTTGTCGTTTTTATCTAGTTTATCTACTTTATAAAGTACTTCAAAACCACCTTGTAAATCTAATCCCAGATTTACTTTCTCCATAATACCTTTTACTGTTACACCCATTGAGCTAAACAAAAGTATTGTTAATAACAGTAATGCTATTAATCTGCTACGTTTTTTCACAGTTCCACCTCAAAACTCAAATTTAAAAACACATTTTACCAATTTAATAAATAATAACATAATCTCAACTTAAAACGATATTAAAGATGTGTAAAATTTGATAAATAATTAAAAATATTTAATTTATTAAGATTTATCTATTTGAATATAAATTTTTATTAATTATTATACACAATACTTTTACTTAGCTTTTTTGATTGCCATCTTATCAAAAGTCATTTCTGTACCTTTGTTATTGACAATGATCGTTACAAAGTTTGCATCAACTGATTTCACAGTTCCTTGTAGCCCACCAATCGTTGCAACTTTGTCGCCTCTTTTTAAGTTTCTAAGCAGTTCCTGTTGTTCTTTCGTTCTTTTTTGCTGTGGTCTGATCATTAAAAAATATGCCACAAATAATAATACGATTAATGGCAATATTTGTACGATAATTGCCTGCATTTCTGGTGTCATAATAGTCCTCCTAGAAGTTTTTTGGATTTTCAACATTTAAACCGTATGCTTCAAAGAATTCTTCCTTGAAATCAAGTAGACGGTCATTACGAATTGCTTCTCTTACCTGTTCCATCATATTCAATAAGAAATGTAAATTATGGATTGTCGTTAAGCGAATTCCAAAAGTCTCATCAGCTTTAATTAAGTGACGAATATATGCTTTCGTATAATTTTTGCAAGTGTAACAATCACAATTTTCATCAAGTGGCGTATAATCACGTTCGTATTTCGCATTCTTTACGACAACACGTCCTTTGCTTGTCATACATGTGCCATTACGTGCAATACGTGTTGGTAAAACACAGTCAAACATATCAATACCACGAATTGCACCTTCAATGAGTGCATCAGGAGATCCAACGCCCATTAAATAACGTGGTTTATCAAATGGCATGAGTGGTGTCGTATGCTCTAACATTCTATACATGATTGGTTTAGGTTCTCCTACAGATAAACCACCTATCGCGTATCCCGGAAAATCTAATGAAACTAAATCTTTAGCAGATTGTGTACGTAAATCCTCATATTCTCCACCCTGAATAATACCGAATAATGCCTGATCATTTGGTCTTTGATGCGCTTCTAAACAGCGTTCAGCCCAACGACTAGTTCTTTCGATACTCGCTTTTACATACTCATACGTAGCAGGCATCGGCGGACATTCATCAAATGCCATCATTATATCTGATCCTAAATCATTTTGAATATGCATTGCTTTTTCAGGACTTAAGAATAATTTAGAACCATTTAAATGGTGTCTGAAATGTACACCTTCTTCTTCAATCTTACGCATATCGCTTAAACTAAATACTTGAAAGCCACCGCTATCTGTTAAGATAGGTCTATCCCAGTTCATAAATTTGTGTAATCCACCCGCTTCGCGAATGATATCACTCCCTGGTCGAAGCCATAAGTGGTATGTATTACTTAGAATAATTTTAGCGTTCATTGCTTTTAATTCTTCCGGACTCATCGTTTTTACTGTTGCTTGCGTTCCAACTGGCATAAACATCGGTGTTTCAAAAGAACCATGTGGTGTATGGACAATACCTAGTCGCGCTCCAGATTGTTTACAAGTTTTTATATGTTCATAAGTTACTGCTGGCATAAATGTTCTCCTTTTAATAAATAAACATTGCATCTCCGAAACTAAAGAAGCGATATTCTTCTTTAACAGCTTCATGATATGCATCTAATATAATTTCTCTTGTTGCTAAACTTGATACTAACATTACAAGTGTTGATTTAGGCAGATGGAAGTTTGTTACCATTGCATCTATCGCCTTAAATTTATAACCTGGATAGATGAAGATATCTGTCCATCCACTTTGTGCTTCAAAGTGACCATTTTCATCTGCAATTGTCTCTAGTGTTCGTGTTGAAGTAGTACCTACAGAGATAATGCGTTTGCCACTCGCTTTTGTACGATTTAACAATTGTGCAGTTTCTGTAGTCATCTCGTAGTATTCACTGTGCATATCATGATCTTCAATCGAATCAACACTTACTGGTCTGAACGTACCTAGACCGACATGCAATGTGATATAAGCAATGTTAACGCCTTTTTCTTCTATTTCTGCTAATAATTCTTTTGTAAAGTGAAGACCAGCCGTAGGTGCTGCAGCAGAGCCAACAGCTTTTGCATACACTGTTTGATAACGATCCTGATCATCAAGTGTTTCCTTTATATAAGGTGGTAGTGGCATTAAACCTAATTCATCTAGTCGTTCCTGTAAAATCCCTTCATACTTTAGCTGCATGATACGACCGCCCTGCTCAAGCATATCGACACATGTCGCTATAATCTTACCATCCCCAAAAGATACTTCCGTTCCGATTTGAACGCGCTTTGCGGGTTTAATCAAAACTTCCCAGCCATTATCATGTTCAGTAAGCATCAACATTTCTATTTTTGCACCTGTATCACTTTTAACACCAAAAAGACGTGCCGGCATAACTTTCGTATCATTAAGAACAAGCGTATCACCTTCATTTAAATAATCAATTATTGATTTAAAATGTGTTTGCGTGATCTCTCCAGTTACCTTGTTTAAAGCAAGTAATCGACTTGCTGTACGATCAAGCAAAGGCGTTTGTGCAATTAATCTTTCTGGTAATTCAAAATCAAATTCATTTACATCCAACTTTATTTCCTCTTTTCATTATCAAACGGAATATTAAAATGTTCATAAGCAAGTGGTGTGGCTACACGCCCACGTTGTGTTCGTTCTAAAAACCCTTTTTGTATTAAATAAGGTTCATAAACATCTTCAAGCGTCATGCGTTCTTCACCGATGGACACTGCTATCGTATCGAGACCAACCGGGCCACCGTTATAACGCTCAATGATAGCCATTAATATTTTATGATCGATATGATCTAATCCATACGCATCAACCTGCAATAAATTCAAGGCATTTGATGTAATATTAAAATCAATATGACCATCATTCTTAACTTGTGCAAAATCACGTACACGACGTAACAAACGATTAGCGATACGTGGTGTCCCACGACTACGCATGGCCAGTTCTGTGACTGATGCATTATCAATTGCCACATCAAACACATCAGCTGTACGACTGACAACTTGAGACAAATCATCAATAGAATAGTAATCCAGTCTTAAATGGACTCCGAAACGGTCACGTAAAGGTGCTGAAAGACTTCCGGCACGCGTTGTCGCACCAATCAAAGTGAATGGTGGTAATTCGATACGTATACTTCTTGCCTCTTCACCTTTACCTACTACGATGTCTAACATAAAGTCTTCCATAGCGGGATATAATACTTCTTCAACTACGCGACTTAAACGATGAATTTCATCGATAAAAAGCACATCACCTGCATTTAAACTTGAAAGAATTGCTGCTAAATCCCCGGGACGCTCTATTGAAGGTCCTGAAGTCGTCCTGATATTGACATCAAGTTCATTTGCCACTATTGTAGCAAGCGTTGTCTTACCTAAGCCGGGTGGACCATATAACAGCACATGGTCTAGTGATTCGTTACGCAATTTTGCTGCCTGAATAAATACATCCAGATTATGTTTTATCTTTTCCTGCCCTATATACTGAGAAAGTTTTGTCGGACGCAAACTTAATTCATCTTGCAGTTCCTCTGAGTTTAAAAGTGTATCATCTATAATTCTGTCATCCAATCATTTCAACTCCTTTATGAGACAAGCATTTGAAAGGCACGTTTGACATTTTCATCAACAGTTGCTAGCTGTTCTTGTTTTAACACTTTTTCGACTTTTTGAAGTTCACGTTTCGTATAACCCAATGCTTCTAGCGCCAGTAATGCTTCATCAATGACTTCGGTCTTCTGTTCAGTTATTTCCTTAAATACTTCTGTTTCATCCGTAATAATCAGCTTACCTTTTAAATCAAGTATCATTTGTCGTGCTGTCTTCTTACCGATGCCAGGAAACTTAATTAAATAACTATCATTTTCACTTTCAATCGCATTTTTAATTTCCTTTGGTGAGCTTGATGCTAATATAGCTAAAGCAGACTTTGGACCTATACCCGTCACTTTATTTAAAGATAAAAATAATTGTTTTTCTTCCATTGAATCGAAACCATATAGTGTATGTGCATCTTCACGCACAATCAGCTGCGTAAATAATTTAAAATCTTTATTGATATATTTTTGAAATCGGTATGGATTTGGTACATGACATTCGTATCCAATACCGTTGACTCCAACAACTAGATGTGTCGGTAAAATCTCATTTAATTGACCTTCTAAATAAGCGTACATCGTACCCTCCTATAAACTCATACCAAGTAACTGCACTTGATTAACATAATCAAGTGTTTCTATCTTTTCAATCAGTTCATTAATCGTTAAATCCATATTCGTAGCATTTAATGAAATTGTAATCGTCGCTTTATCTTTAATTGGAATCGTCTGATGAATTGTTAACACCGAACCATTCTCACTTGCGATAAATTCTAATATACGACTTAACAAACCAACTTTATCATCAACCTGGACCATCATTGTAATGTTACGTTCACGTGTTTTTTCATCTACCGGAAAAATCGTATCTTTATATTTATAAAAAGCACTTCTGGATAAATCGTATGTTTTAACTGCATCAAATATTGATAGCTTTGGATTTTTATCGAGTAAATCTTTAATTAATAATGTTTTCTTTACTGATTCAGGCAATACATCTTCGCGAATTAAATAAAACTTTTTATTTTGATCCGTCATATCTTCACCTGCTACTCTACAAATTCAAACTCACCGCGCATAATTCGAACGATGTCTCCATTTTTACAGCCACGTTCGCGCAATGCATCATCGATACCCATCGTACGCATTTGGCGAGCAAAACGACGTACAGATGCATCACGCGTGAAGTCTGTCATCTTGAATAAACGTTCGATTGAGTTACCACTCACAACATAAGCACCATCATCTGCACGTGTAATTTCAAAGTGATCTGCAGATTTTTCATGTTTATACATTACACGGTGCACCGCAGTATCTTCTTCATCAATGTCATAATCGACATCTTTCGTTGCATCTAATAAGTCTGCTGCTCGATATAATAACGTATCTATGTTTTGGTAGGTTGCTGCGCTTAATTCAATAATTTCAACTTCATCACCAATTTTTTCTTTGAATTCTGCTAAATATTCATCCGCATTTGGCATATCCATCTTGTTTGCAACGACAATTTGTGGGCGTCGCGCTAATTTTTTATTATAGTTTTCTAACTCTTTATTGATAGTAACGTAGTCTTCATAAGGATCTCTTCCATCAGTACGTCCCATATCAATAATATGAATAATAACGCGTGTACGTTCAACGTGTTTTAAGAATTGATGCCCTAAACCAACACCTTCAGAAGCACCTTCTATTAGACCGGGTAAATCAGCCATTACAAAACTACGATTATCTTTTGTTTGTACAACACCTAAATTAGGTTTAATTGTCGTAAAATGATAAGCACCAATCTTTGGCTTCGCTTTTGAAACAATTGAAAGTAATGTAGATTTTCCAACACTTGGATAACCAACTAAACCAACGTCGGCTAATAATTTAAGTTCTAAAGAAACTTCTAATTCTTCACCTGGTTCACCATTTTCACAGAAATCTGGTGCAGGGTTACTTGCTGATGCGAAACGTGAATTACCACGTCCACCGCGTCCACCTTTAGCGACTACCGCACTTTGTTCATGTAACACTAAATCTGCAATAATCTCTCCGGTTTCAGCGTTTTTAACAATCGTGCCGGGTGGTACTTTTAGTATTAAATCTTTTGCTCCTCTTCCATGCATGTTGCTCGTCTGACCGTTCTCACCTTTTTCAGCTTTGAACATACGTTGGAAACGGAAATCTAATAATGTACGTAACCCTTCATCTACCTGGAATATAATAGAAGCGCCTTTACCGCCATCTCCCCCGGCAGGACCACCTAACGGTACATACTTTTCACGACGATATGCAACGATACCGTTACCACCGTCACCTGCTTTTAAATTAATTTTGACCTGATCTATAAACATATAAACACCTCTTATTTTCTAATTTCTAATTTGTATTCAATAATTTCGTCATTTGCGATTGTACAACTTAATAATACATTTGACGTGTCTTTAATATTGCCTGTTAATGCGAAAATACATTCAATCTCATCATCAGTTTCAAATAAACTCATTGTAACCAATGATTTAGTATCGACTCTATTTTTGTAATCCATAATACATGTCTGAATAAACGCTTTTAATATTTCATCATAATTGCCAATTGCACTGGTTAGAAGCTCAATTTCAAACGCCCATTCAAATAAACGTTCATCTAATATAGTATCAACGTAATACTGTATGGATTTGGGACAATTTAATTTTAGGAATTGTTGTTCATCTCTAAACTGTGCAACGATGTTTTTGGATAAACGCTCAGCTTTATCTCGTTGACCTAATGTAAAATAAGCATCTAACAACTGCAATTGGTTCGCTAAATCATGTTTAGTTTTCATATAAGTTTCAACATTATGCATTAAATCACCTGCTCATATTATATCATGGATTAAATAATTGTACGACTGAGGTAAACAAATGAAAAAAGAACTGAGACATGGTTATGTCTCAGTCCCTTATCATCTAATTATTTTGCTTCAGCGTATACTGAAACTTTCTTTTTGTCGCGTCCGAAACGTTCGAATTTAACAACGCCGTCGATTTTAGCGAATAAAGTATCATCGCCACCACGTCCAACGTTTTCACCTGGATAAATTTTAGTACCGCGTTGACGATATAAAATAGAACCACCTGTTACGAATTGACCATCAGCACGTTTAGCACCTAAACGTTTTGATTCAGAGTCACGTCCGTTACGTGTAGAACCTACCCCTTTTTTCGATGCGAAGAATTGTAAGTTTAATTTTAACATGAGTTACACCTCACTTATAGTTTAGTTTAATATATTGTCCGTATTCAGCTTCAATCGTCTGTAATGACACGAGCATTGATTGAATAATGAGCTGTGCTTCTTTATTGTTCAGGTCAACGACCCTTGCAGTAAAGTAACCACCATCATCCGCATAATCAATGTCCGGTCGTTCATCTGTCAAACCAATCACTGCATTCATACTACCAAAGACGATTGCTGAAGCGCCTGCACAAACAAGATCTTGTCCGTGTGGTGCACTATCTGCATGTCCTTCCATAGTAAACTCAGTCACTTGACCTTCATCATTTACTAAGATAGTAACGTTAATCATTACGCGTTAATCGCTTCGATAACTAATTTAGTGTAAGGTTGACGATGACCTTGTTTACGTTTGTAGTTTTTCTTTGGTTTGTATTTGAATACAGTGATTTTTTTACCGCGACCGTGTTTTTCAACTTTCGCTGTAACAGTAGCACCTTCAACTACAGGTGAACCTACTTTAACTGAATCTCCACCAACCATTAATACTTGATCAAACGTGAATGTTGAACCAGCTTCTGCGTCTAATTTCTCAACCCAGATTTCTTGACCTTGTTCAACTTTTAATTGTTTTCCACCAGTTTCAATAATTGCAAACATACTTGCACCTCCTATTTTATTTAAGTCACGCCATCTTCAGGTGGATTGCTCACTTGAAACCTAAAGTTGTGCGGTTGTATGTAGCTTATGAAACTACTCAACTTCAATATATTATCATTTTAAAAATGCGACGTCAATCATTATTTCATATACTTATCAAGTAATTTCAGGATAAATGGAAAAACGACGAGTATTAAAATGAAGTTAATAAGTAACGACGGTAAAACATGTGTCCACAAAAATAAAAAATAATTGATATGTGCGATTCCAAGAATTGCAAAGACAATGTAATAAAAGTTTTCAAAAAGAAAGATAAATCCCAAGAACAATACAATCATCATCTTTAAATCTTTGTAGAAGACTTTAAATAATTGATCCATAAGAAGTATAGCAATGATAAAACCGAATAGATATATACCATAGATTGTGCCAAAATAAATATCTGAAATGATTCCAAATAACACACCTAGTATTAATGCTACTTTCGGATTTTTATACACTGTTATTATCAACAAATACATAAATAATAAATGTGATTTAAAATAATAATCAACATTAAAAATAGTGACCGGCCAAATTGAGTTGATTAATGAATCAATGTAAAACAACACGAGCGCAATAAGCGGCATAATCACAAGCTGCATTACTCGCCACTTCCTTCTAATGAAATCGCTTTAGGACTTTTTTTAGCAACATAAACTTGTGTGAGTTCATTAATATCAGCTTGCGTTTCGACATATGCAATTTGACTCAATCCAAATTCATCATTTTCAACTTTCTTTACTTCTCCAATTAAGATGCCTTTAGGGAATTGACCGCCAAGTCCACTTGTAACTACTTTTGTTCCAAGTTTAACTTTCACATTATTATTTATATCAGATAAGACAAGTAAATTCTTGCTTTCATCAAAATGATCAATCATACCAAATATATCTTGACCTTCTTGTTGCAATGTAACACTAATCTTACTAGATTTTATACTAGAAGTGATTAATTCTACTTGTGAAGAATAACTGTTAACCTTCTTGATACGTCCTACTAAGCCTTCAGTTGTAAGCACAGCCATATTTTCACGTATGCCAGATGATTTACCTTTATTGACGATAAAAGTATTCATCCATTGATCTTGATTTCTAGCGATTATCGTAGAAATCACCGGATCATATTCTGAAATACTATCCGTTTTTAAAGCTTGTCTTAGTTCCTGATTTTCTTTTTCTAGACGATAATTATCAGCTTCAACTTGAGCAAAACCTTTTATCTTTTCTTTCAACTTTTTGTTTTCTTCATTTGCATCCCACATATTAATGAGATTACCGAAATTACCTGTAACAAACATTGCAGGATATGACACGATTCTTTGACCGATGGCAGTTGTATCACCTACAAAAGATTCAACTGTCGTCGTTTCTCTTTCTCTCAGTGAAAATCCAACCAGAACCATAAATATGATGAGTCCAAAAAGAAAGAAAACTAATTTATTTCTCTTATAAAAATTGGGCAAACTTAACACCTCATTAAAATGACTTTAATATATTATACGATACCATATTTTTGCTTTAACTTGAGTATTTTTTGAACATTTTCATCAATAATTTTCTCATCTATCTTACCGGATTTCACTTGTGATTTAATAAATTCTATCTGGTAGCGAATATCACCAATATCTGAACCAATCAATAAACATGTTTCCCCGGCATTTATTGCATTCATTAGCGCCTGCTCTCGAGAGTAATTTTTAACAACAGCACCCATAGCCAGATCGTCGGTAATTATGACACCTTTGTAGCCTAATTTTTGTTTGAGTATGTCTGTAACCATAGCCTTACTCATTGAACTTGGGGCGTTTGCATCAATTGATGGGAATAATATGTGGCTGACCATAATCATATCGATATCATCCTTAATCGCTGATTTAAATGGTTGTAACTCACTATCAAATAAACGTTCCTCTGACAAATGACTTACCGGTAAAGATTCATGACTATCAGTAAAAGTATCGCCATGCCCAGGAAAGTGTTTCGCACTTGTAATGACATCCTGATCATTAATGCCTCTATTAAAAGGTATGCCATACTTTATGACGTCCTGATAAGTCGTACCAAAACTACGATCCCCGATTACTTTATTTGCGGGATTACTCCAAATATCTAAAGATGGTGCAAAGTCTACGTTAAATCCTAATGCATTTAATTGTCTTCCAATGTATTCACCTTTGTCATATGCAACGCGCGGATCACCACTGCTACGAATTTGAAATGCAGGTTCAATATTCTGAATACCCGTGGGGAAACGATTCACACGTCCACCCTCCTGATCCACCGCTATAAACATTGGAACACCTTTATTTTGGTCGTAAATTGTTTGATTAAGCAGTCTTGTTTGTTCAGCTGACTGGATATTTCGGGCAAATAAAATCACACCTCCAATATTCAGCTGATTATATTCTTCCAATACATTATTATATGTCGTGCCGTGAAAACCTAAAATAAATTGCTGAGCAATCTTTTGTTCTAAAGTCATTTTACTCATTATATACGGCAAGAGCGAAACTTGATTTAGCGGTTTTATAATCGGAGTACTGTAATGTGACTTAAAACTATATTGTTGATTACATGATGATAATAGGAGACAAATAATAGCTAAAAATATGATGCGGATTGGTTTATTAAAATAAAACAAAAAAACAACTCCATCCAGTCAAAATGATTGATGTTACTACATATACCGTATTTATTATAAACAAAATTATTAGAAAAACAAAATAAAGGTCCGGAAATAAATATTATCTCCAAACCCCTTTAGAATCTCTAACCTTTAATAAGAACTTTTATCTTTCATATCAATAGATTGCTGACGTTCACTTAGAGCATGATATAAATCATTTTCTGATTGAAATACAGATACTTTATTTTCACCAAATCGATACATGATAAAGTCACTGCCACGCTGACCAATCAAGTATTCATCATTATAACCCATTCGAGTTAATCCGGACACATCCATAAATTCCTGCTTATCCATAAAATTAAATGCATTCTTTACCTGAGATAACGGAATATTTCTAAACAGCACATTATCTTCTAAAGTATACGTCGATGCATTTTGAACTGGTTCATTTACTGTTTGATTTGCCTCACCATTAAATGGATTAGTAACAAAGATAAAATATATCATAACGCCTATAACTACAAGTAGACTTAATTTAATAAGTCTTCTGATTAACTTAAACATTGTATCCCCTACTTTCTGATACAATTTTAACGTTATTTAGAAAAAGATTCATCAGTCCTGGGATTGATTATAGCACATTACAATAAATTTAATAGCTTCATTATCAATCGTTTCGTAAAACGTATTTACTTCGTAAAATCCTATTCTTTCATATAGTTTAATACCTCTTACATTGAATGAAGCTACCGTTAACCGAAATATATGAACGTTATAAAGCGCATAATAATATTCAAACATAATGTTTAATAGCAGTTCACCCATTTTTTTACCGATCCATTTCGGATTTAATGCGAATCCAACATCTAAGATATCATCATCTATAGGATATGTTTCATTGATTCTCGCACTTTCACCATCACAGAAGAAACCAAATATTTCATCATTTTTATAGACAATATAATAATGACCATTCAAAAATGTTTCTATAACATATGGATCTTCTTCTATGTTATAAAATTCATAACCTTTGCCAAAATCCCACCTGCTTATTTCTTCGGCAGCAGTTCGATGCATCGGAATAATGTTATACATACTTACACCTCGATTATTTCACACCGGATTGCAATGCATACATTTTAGCATAAACATCGCCTTTTTCGACTAATATATCATGTGTACCACGTTCGATGATTTTCCCTTTATCCAGAACAATAATTTCATCAGCATGTTTAATGGTAGATAATCGGTGTGCAATAATAAATGTTGTTCGGCCTTCTTTTAACACATCCATTGCTTGCTGAATGACAGATTCTGTTTCTGAATCAATACTAGCAGTCGCTTCATCTAATATTAATATTTTAGGATTGAACGCCAGTGCCCTTGCAAATGATATTAACTGGCGTTGACCACTCGATAGCGTTGAGCCACGTTCTACTACTTCAGTGTCGATTCCATTTTCAAGTGACTGTAAAACTCTATATCCACCCACGCGTTCCAGTGCATCAATCGCCATCTCTCGAGTAATTTTAGGATCATTTAAAGTGATGTTTGAAAGAATCGTTCCAGAATAAAGATACGGATCCTGCAAGACAATACCCATAAATTGACGCATCGATTGTTTAGTAACAGACGTTGTATCAATACCATCAATTGTAATACTACCCGTTGTCGGATCATAAAATCTGAAGAGAAGATTCATAATTGAACTTTTACCTGAACCGGTATGACCAACGAGACCAATCGTCTCACCAGGTAAAGCATCAATATTAATATTTCTTAATACAAGTTCGTCAGGTTTATATCCGAATGATACATCTTCAAATTTCACATGGCCAGTACAATGCGTCATGATATTATCTTCCTGCTCTTCTGCTGTTTCATCCATCATTTCAAACACACGATTGCTTGAAACACGTGCCTGCTCTAGAACACTAAGCTGATTAACCATATTGAACATTGGATTAAATAGACGAGTTAAATAATCAACTAATATATACATCATACCAGCAGTAAGTGTTGCTTCATCACTTAAGAATGATTGTCCGAAGATGTAAATCATCACTAAAAAGACGAATGATCGAATCGTACCCATAAGGTTATGACTCGTAAAAGAATCAAGTTGAATAATCTTGCTATAATTCTTTAGATATTCTTCATTCAACTGATTAAATTCCTGCTGAATCTTCTCTTCCTGATTAAATGCTTGAATGATCGTCATACCATTTATTGATTCATTTAACATGGCATTCATATCACTATTACGTTCACGAACGATATTATTATATTTATCGCTGATCTTACGGTAAATTAATAACCAGCCAAATAATAATGGCACTACAATTAACGCAAGCAATCCTACTTTAAAGTTAAAATAAAATATTACTGCAATAATTCCGACGATATTTGTAATACCAGCAATATATGTTGGAAGCATCACTGTGAACAACTCTAATATTGTCTGTGTGTCATTTGTGATACGTGCTACAACTTTTCCAGCTGGTAAATTATCAAAAAACTTAATCGGAAGTTTCTGTATATGACTGAATAAATTTGTACGTAAGTGTTTGATAACATTTGAACCGGCTGTCTGGAAATAGATTGTTTGATAGTAACTTAATATCGCATAGAAAATTGCAATGATGAAATATACTGCTAACAATAAAAATATCGGCTGCATATTAATAATACCTTCTGTTGCCGTCTTGATATGGTGATCGATAATATACATCCCGATGACAGGACCAATGAGCTCCATAATGACAGCAAAGAATAATATAATAAAACCTATGAAAAATAAAGTTTTCTCTTTCTTGGCCTCTAAATATAAACGTTTAGTAGTCGACATTTAAGAGACACCTCCCAACTGTTGACGATCGAATTGCGACTTGTACCAGCCATTATTCGCAATCAGTGCTTCATGAGTACCACGCTCGATAATTTTTCCGCGATCTAATACCACAATTAAATCTGCGTGCTGTACAGCTGAAAGTCGATGCGTTGATATAATCGTCGTCTTTCCGCTTCTTGAAGCCTGAATATTTTCTATGATCGCTGTCTCCGTTTTTGCATCTACAGCACTTAATGAATCATCTAATATTAATATATCTGGATTTTTTATCATTGCACGGGCTATAGAAATACGCTGTTTTTGTCCACCTGAAATAGCGATTCCTTTTTCTCCAACGAGCGTTTCTAACCCTTGAGGCAATCTTTCAATATCTTTTGTAAAGTTTGCAAGACGAATTGCTTCTGCAATTTCAGCGTCAGTCGCATCCTCCTTACCAAACTTAATATTTTCTTTTACTGTTCTTGAGAATAATATATTTTCCTGAGAAACATAGCCTATCTTATTACGAACGTCATACTTGGATAAATCTTTCACGCTTAAATTACCAATAGAAATGTTCCCTGCTCCCATCGGATATTCTTTTAAAATCTGCTTGATTAAAGTCGTCTTACCACTTCCCGTAGGACCAACAATACCTAATGTTTCGCCTACCTTTATCTCTATATCAATATCCTTTAAATTTTCTTCTTCACTTGATGGATACTGGAAAGTTACAGCATCAAAGGAAACATGATGATCCTTTGGAATTGAAGCGTCAATCGGATCTTCCATGACATCTTCAGTATTTAATGTATCCATTACACGGTCTAATGATGCATTACCACGTTGCATAATATTAAATAATAATCCAATTGCAAACATCGGCCACACAAGCATATTTAAATAAACATTGAAGGCAATTAAATCACCGACTGTAATTTCACCTTGATTAACAAGATAACTCCCATAACCGAGACCTATCATAAAACTTAACGATGTAACAATTATCGTAATCGGTTTGAATAGAGCATCTAATTTTTCTACGTGAATAAATTTGTTAACCACATCAGTCGTCATATGTTTAAAATGAATATCTAAATGTTCTTCCTGTGCAAAAGCACGTGTTACCCTAACGCCTTCTATCGATTCCAATACACTGTCATTCATATCACCAAATGCATCCTGACTCACAGTGTATCGTTCATGAATCATTTTCCCGAGACGTTGTTCAATATATGCTAAAAATGGTAAAGGAATAAGCGCTGCTAACGTTAATTTCCAAGAAATCGCAATAGCCATCATCGCAATAATTGTTACCATATATGTTGTACTATCGATTAATGTCAATATACCAAAACCAACTGTTTGACGAATGGCACTTAAATCATTTGTAGCCTTTGCCATAAGGTCACCAGTTCTATTCTTTTCGTAAAAACTCGGACTCATCGTTAAAAACTTTGCCATAATTTTCTTGCGCATAATACTTTCTAGCAATTGTGAACCATTAAACAAAAGATATCGCCATAAGTAATTGATTAAATAACTCAACATTAGCGTTACAGTAAATACGATTAATATCCAGTTAAAAGTATCTTGTGTTAACGTTTTTAAATTGACGTAATCAATCGTTTTTCCAATTAGCCAAGGCGGAATAATCTCTGTAACATTCGCACAAAGGAGTAAGATTACCGCAAAAACATATCTCTTTTTTTCCTGCTTGAAAAACCATCCTAACTTAAATAAAACATCTAACATGTGTCACACTCCTTGTTCACTCATAAAAAAATACACATACTCAAATGATGAGCATGTGCACATTTTTAGAGTGGGATTAACTCCCACAGACAATCAAAAAAATACATAATCATTTCTATATTAATATCGTCGAAAAGATTATAGCGTTATTTTTGATTCGTATGCAGGAGGAAAATATAAAATTGATGATAAATAAACATACTGTCGTCTAACGTTGTTCATTGTATTTTCCTCCTTTCTTTATTAGTTGTTTTAATCATAAATTAATCTTCTGAAAATTTCAATAGTTCAAACAAATAAATTTCGTTTTACGAACAAAATTTACAATAAATTTACAAAATCTAATAATCTGCCTGATAGTATATATCATATTTCATCCGGTCAACCTGTAACAAACGCTTTAAATCTTTATATAGCTGATCGATATATTCAAAGTAAATATAGCCATAGTCATAACTCCCAAAAAATGGTCCGTAATACACCGGTAAAGCTTTAGGTGCAACATTAGCATTCATTCGTATGGCATTGACCTTAAACATGAGATTCGTCAGATCATCCTCTGCAATCTCAATACTACATGGATTATCCAGGTTATATTTGATATCAAAGTATCCGTGTAACGCGTTAAATTTTCTAAAATAAGAGAATTCAATCATTTCTTCAGTAGATTTATCTTTTAAGTAGATATACATATCCAGACCCATTATAATTGTCCCCTTTCTTTAATACTGACAAAAGTGCCATCTCCGATAATAATATGATCCAGTAAATCAATGCCGACGAGTTCTCCGACACTTACGAGTCTTCGTGTCGCTTCAATATCTTCATAACTCGGTTCTGCACAACCTGATGGATGATTATGAACTGCAATGATATTCGCCGCACTTCTTTTAATGGCTTCTCGAAATATTTCACGCGGATGAACGATGGATGCATTTAATGATCCGATAAAGATTGTATGCTCATGTATGACGTAATTCTTCGTATTTAACATCAATACTATAAAATGCTCCTGAGTAAAATATCGCATGCGTTCCATCAATAAATCTGCTACACATTGAGGTGAGTTAATCTTAATCCTCTGTTCCAGAGAATGTGTATGCATACGCTGTGCCAGTTCTATTACTGCAAGTATTGTTGCTGCTTTTTTGTCACCGATACCTTTAATTTGTGTCAGTTCCTGCAAAGTTAAATATCTCAAATCCTTAATATTATCTACTTGATTCAATAAATTTTCTGAAACTTGGTAAACAGATTCATCGCGTACACCAGTGCCGATAATCAATGATAACAGTTCCTGGTTTGTTAACTTATCGGCACCATAGATCATTAGTCGTTCTCTTGGTTTATCGATATCTAATGGAATATCAATCATCAGACAAATCCTCCAAAGTACAATATTTTGATTTGTTCATATAATAGGAGTACTACAAAAAATGATGTCGTTATAAAAGGGATAAGTGGTACTTTTTTAATCCCAGTTTTATAACTTAAAAAGATGATACAACTAAGACCACCTATTAAATATGTTATAAAAAATAACGCTATAAAAAATGGAATGGGCAAGAATAGAAGAAGTATTGAAAATAATTTAATATCTCCATAACCAATACACTTTGAGAGAAAGAAAAATAAATGAAGTAGTATAAAAATTAGTAGTTTAAATAGAAAGACTTCATAGGAAAAATATATTTGATAGATTAACATGTCTTTTAGATTAATCAGCATTAGCGTTATAAATAATAAAATTAGCATTATATTAGGTATTTTTAAATGTTCAGTATCATATATTGATAATGGAATAAGTATGATTGCGATTGTAGCTAATAAATCAATATTGAATTGCTGATTCAAACTTAAATGAACAAGCGCCAAACCAGTTAATATTTCGCAAATTAAATATTTACTAGATAATTTACAATTGCAATATCTGCACTTCCCCCTATTCAATAAGAATGAATATACCGGTATTAAATCCATCCATGCAAGATTGTGATGACATTGGTCACACCTTGATTTCCGACACATACAATGCGTTTCATAAGTCAGACAAAGCATAAATGAACCAATGCATGACCCTAAAATAAACCAGATGATTATATAAAACTTGTATCCACTTTCTTCTCCTCCTTTAATAAATGTCAGGACTAATATAAAACAAAAATAAATTGTTGTAAAAATGCAGCAATTTAATAATTGCATTAAAATTTATATGAATAATAAAATAAATAGCTTCAAAATCAATATTCTGCAGAAAATAATTACAGAATTTTAATTTTGAAGCAAATATTAATACTAGAAAAAATAAGTATATACAATTAAACTTGACAGACAAATTACAGCCCAGATCAAGGAAATCTTCCAGACAAATTTTAACCATTTTGAATACGGAATACCCGCTACTGCAAGTAATCCCATCAAAGAAGCAGATGTCGGGATGATGTTGTTACTGATTGCATCACCATATTGGAAAGCAAGTACAGCAACTTGTCGGTTAATCCCTAGTAAATCACTGATTGGTACCATAATTGGCATAGTAGTCATTGCTTGACCTGATCCAGAAGGAATGAAGAAATTTAATACTAACTGTGTTATGAACATCGCTATGACTGAAAATGCTGTCGGAAGGTGATCAATAAAATCAGTCATATAAAATACGATGGTATCGATTATTTTTCCTGACGTTAAAACAACGACAATCGCTTTTGCAAATCCTACGATAATTGCACCGAATAAAATATCTTTCATCCCTTCAAGTAATGCATCAAATGTACCGTTTAAGCCTAACCCTCCGATGAGGCCAGCAACGATTCCCATCAATAAGAAGTTTGCACTCATTTGTGACAAGAACCATTCATATTTAAAAATACCATATACATTAATAATAATCGTTATTGTCAGCAATATTAATATGATCGCATGTCGCTTTCTAAATGAATCAAATTTAGTATTCAAAACATCCTCACTCATTGTACTACGTGCTTCAACATTAATATGATTTAACAAACTTTTTCCTGGATCATTTTTTACTTTTCTTGCATATAACATCACATATGCAATCCCAGATATAAGGACAAGTAAATATACTACTGTTCTAAAACCCCAACCAGAAAATAATTTTACTTCTGCTATCTTCTGTGCGATTCCTACTGTGAAAGGGTTTATCATGCCTCCCAGGAATCCAATCCCTGCACCAAGTGCAATCATACTTGCTCCCACCATCGCATCATAACCAAGCGCTGTAGCAAGTGCGATTCCTATCGGTACAAAAATTATCGTTTCTTCACTCAGCCCAATTGAAAATCCTAATATACTAAAAATAATCATAGTTATTGGAATCAACCATTTACCATTTTTTCCAATTCGGTTCATCAAAGAATTAACACCTGTTGTAATAGCATCTGTGCGATGAATAACACCAAATGCGCCTCCGACGATAAAGATGTAAAAAATAATTTCCGCGCCTTCAATCAATCCTTGTGGAACAGCTCTAAATATCTCGATTGGCTGTGCTGGAGATTGTGCCACTTCATGATATGACCCATTTACGACAATATTTTGTTTATCTACGACTTTTCTATCAAATTCACCTGCAGGTATAATATATGTCAGTACTGCAGCGACACAGACAATCAATAGTAATAAAAAATATGTATGGGGCATTTTCAACTTTTTTTCCATATAAATTCCTCCTTTAGAATACCATTCCCTAATTTTCTGAAATTTCTGCATAAAAAAACAAAGAATCTATAAATAGACGCTTTGTCAAAAATATATTGATTATTTTTTTAATTTATCTTTTACCGCACTGATAAAATATAAACTTCCTGTAACAAGCAATAAGTCTCCATCGTACGATTTAATAAAATCTGCATAGTCTTTAATTTTAACTTTCTTTTCATGCTCTACATTCTCATATATTGTATCAACCGGTAATGCTTTCGGGAAATCAAATGCTGTCACGTAAAATGTATCGGCAATTGATTCCAGAGCTTTTAGCATCTTGCCGATTGGTTTCCCATCAATTGCTGAGAATAACACATCGATACGTCGATCAGGATAATATGTTTTCATAGTATCTACTAATACATCAATAGATTCTTTGTTATGCGCTCCATCAAGAATAATCGTTGGATTCTCCTGAACAGTCTCAATGCGACCAGTCCATGTAGTGTTTTCAATCGCATCGATCATTTTATTGAAATTAAGCATAATCATTCCACGATCAAACATCTCTAATAATGTCGCAATCGCAAGTGAAGCATTTTCCTGTTGATGCGTACCGATCATTTTCAGCTCGATATTTTCTAGTTCATAGTCTTTATATCTGAACGTAAATTCCTTACCGTTTGAAATACATTGAATATCACGATCCAACTTTATACCTTTTACGTGTTTTTCTTCGACGACTGAATTTAAATATGCCTTTGCTTCATCATTTTTGACAGCATAGACGAAAGGCACGCCAGCCTTAATTACACCAGATTTTTCTTTCGCAATATCCAGATAAGAATCTCCGATAATATTAGTATGATCCAAACCGATACTTGTTAAGATGGTCATGATAGGCATGAACACGTTGGTCGAGTCATTCTTAGCGCCAAGACCCGCTTCTACGATTACAAAATCAACCGGATGAACCTGACCAAAATACACAAACATCATCATCGTTATGATTTCAAATTCCGTAGCGACTCCTAAATCAGTTTCGGCGTCAAGCATCTCACTCACCGGTTTTACGATACTTACCAGTTCAACGATTTCATCATTCGTAATCGGCAAACCATTAAGACTGATACGTTCATTGAAAGTTTCTATATAAGGTGATGTAAAAGTTCCTACCGAATAGTTATTTTCAATTAATGCATTCTTTAAATAACTTACGGTTGAACCTTTACCATTTGTACCTACTACATGAATCCCATTAATATTTCTCTCTGGATGATCTAATCGGTCAAGCATCCATTCCATACGTTTAATGCCCGGCTTAATACCAAATTTATAACGTTCATGGATCCAATATAAGCTCTCTAAATAATTCATATGATTACTTCCTGTTCAATTGATTTAATCGTGCTTGAACACTTTCATATTTTTCTGTATAAAGTGCTTGTTTTTCTTTTTCTTCATTTATTATTTTCTCAGGTGCTTTAGATACGAACTTTTCATTACTTAACTTTTTATTTACACGGTCTAACTCTGAAGCCCATTTCTTTAACTCTTTTTCTAATCGTTCAATTTCTTTGTCCATGTCAATTAAACCTTCTAATGGTAAGATAACCAATCCACCTGTTACAGCTGTAGTCATCACTTCTTCAGGCATATCAACTTCAGTACTGATTGTTAATTCACTTGGATTACAGAAACGCTCGATAAAAGGTCTTTCTGTTTCAAGGCGTTCAGTCGTTGCCTGATGATTCGTCTTAATCATCATCGGAATCTGCTTACTCATTGGCGTATTCACTTCATTACGTGTATTTCTCACGGCACGAATGATTTCCATAAGCTGTTCCATAGATTTCTTACTTTCAATATTCGAAAGCTCAGGACGCACTTCCGGCCAGCTCGCTGTAACGATCGAATCACCTTCAACCGGTAAGTTCTGCCAGATGCTTTCTGTAACGAAAGGCATAAACGGATGCATCATTCGCATAATTGAATCTAACGTATATGCTAAAATTGAACGCGTCATTTGTTTTGCTTCTTCATCTTCACCGTTCATCGGTATTTTACTCATTTCAATATACCAGTCACAGAATTCGTCCCAGATGAAATTATATAGTACTCGACCAACTTCACCAAATTCATACTTATCTGCTAAACGTGTTACTTCTTCTATCGTTTCATTTAGACGTGTTAAAATCCATTCATCAGCAAGTGATTTTTTTCCATCTAATTTAATATCGCTCGCTTTAAAATCTTCTCCGATGTTCATAATACTGAATCGAGAAGCATTCCATATTTTATTGATAAAGTTCCATGTTGCTTCAATCTTTTCTGTAGAATAACGTAAATCCTGACCAGGAGTTGATCCCGTTGCTAAGAAGTAGCGTAAGCTATCAGCACCATATTGTTCAATAACGTCCATCGGATCTACACCGTTACCTAATGATTTACTCATTTTACGGCCATCTTCGGCACGCACCAGTCCATGAATCAATACTTCATTAAAAGGTTTCGTCTCTGTAAATTCAATACCCTGGAAGATCATACGAGCAACCCAGAAGAAGATAATATCATATCCTGTAACAAGCACATTTGTCGGATAGAAACGTTTGAAATCTTCTGCATCCACATTTGGCCAGCCAAGCGTAGAGAAAGGCCATAGTGCACTTGAGAACCAAGTATCTAGAACATCTTCATCCTGTGTCCAGTTTTCACTATCAATAGGTGCTTCTTTACCTACGTATAATTCTCCTGTTTCATTGTGATACCATGCAGGAATTTGATGTCCCCACCATAACTGACGTGATATACACCAATCATGGATACCTTCCATCCAGCGATTAAATGTGCCTTCAAAACGTGGCGGAACAAATTCAATTTTTTCATCAGTCTTTTGAAAATCTAATGATTGCTCTGCTAAAGGAGCCATTTTTACGAACCATTGTTTTGAAAGATAAGGTTCTACAATCGCGCCGCTTCTTTCACTATGACCAACCTGATGCATATGTTTCTCAATTTTAATCATCAGACCAGCATCCTGTAAGTCTTGCACAAGCGCCTTACGACATTCAAAGCGGTCCATACCAGCATATTTACCAGCTAATTCGTTCATCGTACCGTCTTCATTCATTACATTGATGCGTTCCAGATTATGACGATTACCGATTTCAAAGTCATTTGGATCATGCGCTGGAGTAACTTTCATTGCACCACTACCAAAATCCATCTCTACATAATCATCACCTAAAATAGGTAACTCACGTTCAACGATTGGCAAGATAACTGTTTTACCGATTACATCTTTATATCGTTCATCTTCTGGATGTACAACAACAGCAGTATCACCTAGTAATGTTTCAGGACGTGTTGTTGCAATTTCAATAAATCCTTCACCTTCTGCATATGGATATTTAATATGATAGAATGCGCCTTCAACTTCCTCATGTATAACTTCGATATCACTTAATGCAGTTCGCGCTGCTGGATCCCAGTTAATAATACGCTCGCCACGGTAAATTAAACCTTTATCATACATTTTAACGAATACTTCTTTAACCGCTTCACTTAATCCTTCATCTAGGGTGAATCGTTCACGAGAATAATCTAGCCCTAAGCCAAGTTTCGCCCATTGGTCACGAATAAAACCTGCATATTCTTCTTTCCAATCCATCGTATGTTCTAAAAATTTTGTACGACCAATATCATGACGTGAAATACCTTCTTCACGTAACTTCGCTTCAACTTTGGCTTGTGTCGCAATACCGGCATGATCCATCCCAGGTAAGTATAATGTGTTATAACCT
The DNA here is from genome assembly GCF_024205965.1 of Macrococcus epidermidis. NCBI lineage: Bacteria > Bacillati > Bacillota > Bacilli > Caryophanales > Staphylococcaceae > Macrococcus > Macrococcus epidermidis. The sequence continues at coordinate 1,664,214 of NZ_CP073819.1, forward strand.
TGCATGCGTTTTATACGCGTAATAATATCTTGTAAAGTTGTATCCCATGCATGTCCAATATGCAATTTACCAGTAACATTCGGTGGCGGAATCACTATAGTAAATGGCTTCTTATGATCGTCCTCTGTCGCTTTAAATAAACCTTTATCTAACCATTCCTGGTAACGTCCTTGCTCTACTTGTTGTGGATTGTATTTTGTATCCATAGTCATTCCTCCAATATTAATATTCCAAAATTTCCTGCAAAAAAATCCCGTCCTATAACAATAGGACGGGATAACCGTGGTACCACCTAAATTCAGCTTACGCTGCACTCATTTCGATTAACGCTCTCACACGTGTACTTCTACTTAGGTTCAAAGCACATTTTATGTCAGGCTACCTTCGTTAAATTTCAATATGCATTTCCACCAGCCATGCACTCTCTTTGATATCCATCTAACTACTCTTCCTGTAGGAATATTTAGTTAAACATATTGTATAAGATTATCATTTAACTGTCAATCAGCACTGCCTATATCACTATTCAGTCTATGCGTTAAATACCAGGACATCATTGGCGCTACAATTAATAAAATAAGAAAAATCCTAAAAATATGATAACTTGATATCATCGCAACATTTGCCCCTGTCTCAAGAGCGACCACGATTATCTGTGCCATCCCACCTGGTGCTGCACTTAAGAAAACATCGTTAAAATTATGATCCGTAAAAATATTGATAACGATACTCAAAACAATAGCGCATATGATAAGCAGTATATTTTGTACAAAAATCCCTATAAACAATCTTTTATTTATCTGACTAGATAAATCATACATTTGTAATCCAATACGTACACCAAACAATAATTGTGCAAAGTTTATCAATGGCATCGGAACAGTAAAATTTAATCCCGTACTTAAATTCCAGATTAATATGGCAAATGTCGGACCTAACATATCTGGCACAGGAAAATGGATAAGCTTTAAAATATATATACCTGCCGCAATCATCGCAACAATCATAACAATTTGATCAAGCGATACAACTTCAAATAACTGCTTTGCTTTATCAATTTGATAACGTTCATGATTGTCTGAAGTCATACTAGAAATAAACGGTACAATCATAATTACGAACAATAAACGAGACGTTTGTGCAAGAGTTACTACTAAGATGTTGGCATTTTTATTGTCTTCTGCCATTACGATCATTTGATTTAATGCACCTGGAATGGACGCCAGTAAAGCAGTCTCCGTTGTACAATTAACAATGCGTTTAAATAAAAATGAAATAACAACAGCACAAAGAATAATCATTAAACTTAAAAATATGACAGACCAGAAATCATTAGCAATATCTACAAAAATTTCTTTCGTAAAAGATACACCAATTTGCGCGCCAAGAATATATAATCCGATATCACCAAGCCACTTTGGCCACCTATATGTTAAGGCGGTAAATTTCCTGAGCATTATCGTAGCTAAAATCGGACCAAATAACCATGGTAGTATCATACCTATCTGAGCTAATATGAGACTAAAAGTAATACTGATTAAAAATAATAATAAATAACTCATAAAAAACACTTCCATCAAATTTAATACGATAAAATAACATTTGTTACTATTAATATATAGAAGAATAAAAAAAAACACATATAAATTGCTTATAACAAAAAAACAGGACTCATATCGAGTCCTGTTAATTAATTATGTTAAGCAGCTAAATCAAAGTTTGTGATTGTTGCAAGATCAAACTTTTTGATTGAAGCTTCTTCAGTTGTAGCATCTTCAGTAGTTTCTTCTTCTGTCGTTGCTTTTTCTTCAGTAGTTGTTTCTGTATCTGTTTTGTCTTTATCATCATTATCATCTTTATTATTACAGAAACTTAACGCTAAGATTGCTAATAAAGCAAGTAATAATAATGGTAATAACCATGCCCATGGGCTTTTCTTCTTAGGTTCACGTTCGATGTGATCATGACGTACACGGTCATGTTCTTCAACTACGACCTTATCATGATGTTCACCTTCACGAACTTTACGGCCATCTTTGTAAGTGTCGCCGTCTGCTTGATGCGTAACGTGCGTTTTGTTACGATCAGTTTCTGAATTATAAATTACATCTCTGTCTTGATTATTTCTGTTATTATCGTTTCTATTGTTTGACATGATAACTACCTCCACAAATTGTTTTTATGTAATTGAAAATTAATTACATAAGTAAGATAACCTTAAAAACATAGTTATAAACATTTTTGCTCAAAAAAAATTCAAAAAGTGCCCAAAAACCTTTAATATCAATGCACTTTTTTTCATTTTTAATTTGTAGCAGACAGTGTTCGAAAGAAATTTTCAATATATTCAATAAAATATATTGTACTATATTCTTTCAAATTACAATAATAATAAAAAAGGAACAATAATCACATACAATCGATTATTGTTCCTTTTCAAAAATATTTATATTTAAATTTTCGTATTTAATTTTTTATTTTTTGACTTTAGATAAGGACATATCAAATGCATTTAACGTCTTATCAATATCATCGCTACTATGTTGTGTAGACATAAACATCCCCTCAAATTGTGAAGGTGGTAAGAACACGCCATTATTCGCCATTTCCTTGTACATCGCTGCAAATAATTTCAAATCTGATTGAGCAGCAATTTCAAAGTTCGTCACTTTTTCATCGTTCAGGAAGTAACCAATCATACTGCCTGCTCTATTTACAGTAATCGGTACGTTATGTTTATTAAACACCTCATATAATCCTTTTTCTAACTGATCACCTAATTGATTAAAGTGCACATAGCTCTCCTTAGTTAATTGGCTTAAAGTATAATATCCACCTGTCATAGCTAAAGGATTACCGCTTAACGTTCCCGCCTGATAAATACTACCGGCTGGAGCGATGTTCTCCATAATTTCACGTTTACCACCAAAAGCCCCAACAGGCAGTCCTCCACCTATAACTTTTCCAAGACACGTTAAATCAGGTGTCACACCAAAGTATCCTTGTGCACAATTATAATCTACTCTAAAACCTGTCATCACTTCATCAAAGATAAGTAATGCACCATATTGTGTCGTAATATCACGCAATCCTTGTAAGAATCCTTCTACAGGAGGTACAACTCCCATATTCCCGGCTACTGGTTCTACAATTATACACGCAATATCATCACCATATTTTTCAAAAGCAACTTGAACTGCATCTAAATCATTGTAATGAACTGTAATGGTATTCTCAGCAGTTCCTTTAGGTACACCTGGTGAGTCAGGTAATCCAAGCGTTGCTACACCAGATCCTGCTTTAATCAATAATGAATCACTATGTCCGTGATAACATCCGATAAACTTTAATATTTTATTTTTTCCGGTATATCCGCGTGCTAAACGAAGTGCAGCGAGGGTTGCTTCTGTCCCACTTGATACCATACGAACCATCTCAACTGACGGCACACGTTCAATCACAAGTTTTGCCATTTCATTTTCCAGTGTTGTAGGTGCACCAAAACTACTACCTTTCAAGATAGCTTTTTGAAGTTCATCCGTAACTTTTTCATCAGCATGACCTAAAATTAACGGTCCCCAGCTTAATACATAATCGATATACTCATTGCCGTCGATATCATATATTTTTGAACCTTTACCGTGATCCATAAATATTGGATCCATATCTACACTTTTAAATGCACGCACTGGACTGTTAACGCCTCCAGGCATTAATTCTATAGCTGACTTGAATGCATCATGTGATTTATTAAAATTCATATTAGTATTCTCCTTTATCGATGTAATTACAAATGTCTTTCGCAAAATAAGTAATAATCATATCTGCACCAGCACGTTTCATTGAAAGCATCTGTTCCATTACAACGCGTTCTTCATCTATCCAGCCATTTGCTGCAGCAGCTTTTGTCATTGAATATTCTCCGCTGACATTATATGCAACAATCGGAAGATTACTATTATTACGTACATCACGAATAATATCTAAATAACTTAAAGCTGGTTTAATAATCATCATGTCGCAACCTTCTTTTTCATCACTTTGTAGCTCACGTAGTGCTTCAAGGCGATTTGCCGGATCCATTTGATATGTCTTTCTATCACCATGACTTGGCGCACTCTCAGCTGCATCACGGAATGGACCGTAAAATGCTGACGCATATTTAATACCGTAGCTCATAATCGGAATATTAATAAAGCCAGCTTCATCTAAACCTTTACGAATTTCTGCAACAAATCCATCCATCATATTACTTGGCGCAATAATATCTGCGCCCGCTTTCGCTTGAGAAACTGCTGTTTTAACAAGAAGGGGTAACGTTTCATCATTGATGACGTCATGTGTATGATCATCTAGCACACCACAATGACCATGGTCTGTATATTCACATAAACAAGTATCCGCTAATACGAGTAAATCCGGATATAATGACTTCGCTAAACGTGTTGCCTTCTGAATAACACCATCATCATCAAATGCGCCTGTACCACATTCGTCTTTATGATTCGGGATGCCAAAAAACATAATTGCACGAATTCCTGAATCATATGCATTTTTAATTTCTTCTTCAACAATATTTAAACTCCACTGGTAAATCCCCGGCATTGATGTAATCTCATTTTTTACATCGTCTTTTTCAACGACGAATATTGGATAGATTAAATCTCTCTTCGCAATACTCGTTTCTCTTACCATGTTTCGCATATTAATTGAAGAACGTAAACGTCTATGTCTATCAAAATTCATTATAATCCACCTTTTCTCTTGTTTTCTATATTCAATATAGTATCAATCATACTCTTCTTCGTTTCAAACTGACTTACATAATGCTCAATATTTAATTGATTTAATGCACTGCTCGTGACATGGCCAATCGCCATAACAGATATATACTGTTCTAATTTCTGTTTACCAAACGCACTAACACTAGATGGTGACATGAAAGTTATCCAGTCTACCTGCTGTGTTCGCATCAATTGTAATGCTGAATTAATATTTTCATCAATTTTTACAGGTCTGTATAAATCAATTCTATCGACATCCGCCAAAGATTTCAATGCTTCATACATTTTCGGTCTCGCTTCTGTTGAAATAGGTAAACACACTGTACTGTGACAAAATATATTATCCATTTCATCGATGAAACTTTCCTGATTAAATTGAGACGGCATAAATGCTACTTTATGATTGTAATGTTCAATATGTTCTTTTGTTTTTATTCCTATCGCAGCGATATTTTCAAAAGTAACATGAGCATACAGTTTAAAAAAGATTTCTACTGCATTTTTACTCGTAAAAATAAGCCAATCATAGTGCTGACGTGTAGGTTGTACAGGAAGAGGTTCAACACCGATAAACGGTAGGTGAATAATTTCAACGCGCTCATCCTTATACAATTTACTATCTGTCATCAATACAATTGGCTTCATGGTTACCATCCTCTAATTTGATTTTGGCGTATTATTTAAAGTTTCGATAATCTTTTGTGCACCATTTCGTTGCATGGCATCAGCTACTTTCGCACCTAATGCAACAGGGTCAGTACCTGATTCAGTTACTTTATATTTCTCTTTACCGTCAGTAGACATAATCAGACCGGTAAAAGTAATTTCATCATTAGACATTACTGCATGTCCCGCAATCGGTACTTGACAGCTGCCATCCATAAGTTTTAAAAATTCGCGCTCTGCCTGTGTGCATACTTCAGTTTCACTGTTGTGAACGGTAGCAAGTAATGAAAGCGTCTCTAAATCATCAATACGACATTCAATCCCTAAAGCGCCTTGCCCAATAGCTGGAAGCATTGTTTCAGGATCAAGATATTCTGTTACAATATCTTCACCCCAACCCATACGGTTAAGTCCAGCCGCAGCTAATATAATGGCATCAAAGTTTTCAGTTTCAAGCTTTTTAAGTCGTGTATCAATATTTCCACGAATCCATTCTATATTAAGATGTGGGTATAAATTTAATATTTGAGCGCCACGACGTAAAGACGATGTCCCTACAATTGCACCTTCTTTTAAGTCAGATAACTTAACGTGTCCTTTAGAAATAAATGCATCTCGTGCATCTTCTCTATCTGGAATACAACCTAATGTGAGCCCTTCTGGCAATACACTTGGTACATCTTTTAAAGAATGAATCGCAAAATCAATTTCTTTATTATAAAGCGCAGCTTCAATTTCTTTAACGAACAATCCTTTTCCACCAACTTTAGATAATTGCACATTAACAATCTGGTCGCCTTTAGTCACAATCTCTTTAATTTCTATTTCAACGCCTGGATTCTTTTCTTTAAGTTTAGCGATAAACTGCTTGCTTTGAGTAAGTGCAAGCTGACTTCTTCTAGAACCAACGATAAATTTTTTCATATTAGCCTCCAAATATTAATAGAATAACTGGTGGAATCCTGAAAAACGAGAAATGATTAAATAATTAATGAGTAATAATAAGAATAACACGATATTAAAATCCATCAATCTATGCATCATCAACTTGTTTTTTTGATGTAAAAATATATATACGGAATAACCGATAAGTAGTAACAGTGAACCTAACACTTTAGAGTCCGTCCAGATGGATTTCCCTTCAAAAGTAATTCCCCAGTAAATGCCTAATATTAATGAAATCATTAACATAACGCAGCCAATTATCGAGAATATTTGTACAAATCGATTCAAACTTTCCAGATCACTTATTCTGAAAAATTTATGATTAAATTTCTTTTGTTTTAATTGGTGCATTTGTATTAAGTATAACACGGCATGCAAAGCAGCTATTAAAAACATGACATAAGAAACTATTGCAAGTGTAACATGTATCCACAATAGTTCATTCATCATATGTGAAACAGTTGTTCCAGTAGAAAGATCTAAAGGTTGAAACGTATGAATCATCATAAATACGAATCCTATTAAATTCATCAAAAAGATAAAAAACTCTGTTCGAATTACCTTAGATAATATTAATGATATCAAAATTATGAGCCACGTAAAAAAATAGAAACCTTCATTGATCGTTTCTATAGGAATCCGCCCCACTATAAAAATAAACAAGATAATTGAAATTGACTGCAAAACAAATACGCTAAGTAATAATAAATATCCATAACGTTTAAGTCGGGGTGACTTCTCTACAAAGTCAAAGAAATAACAAGCAATACTTATCATGTATAGAATAAGTATTGCTTCATGTAAACGCATTAATAATAATTCATTCATTTTATCACCTAATGTTTAGGACTTAACGTAAAGCTCTCTTCCGTACGATGTACCATCGTTACATTTTGATTTAAACTTTCAACTTCATTTGAAATATTAAAGATATCCTGGAAAAACTGAAGTTCTGCTTCTCTATTTTCAGAACCACTAATTTCTTTTGCCTGTGAAATTGGGTCTTTTAACATTTGATTGATGATACTCTTCATATGTTTAGAAATTACTTTTCTTTCACGATCTGTTAAGTCCGGCATTTTACGATCAATACTTTCCATCGTTGTTTCCTGAATACGTAATGCTTTTTCACGTAATGCAGTAATAACTGGTACAACACCTAGCATATTAATCCAGGCAATAAAATCTTCGACTTGTGTATCTATCATCGTCTCGATGATATTTGCTGCTTTTTGACGCTCAGCTAAATTTGCATCCACTAATCCTTTAAGATCATCAACGTCGTAGTTAAAGATAAGATCAATATCATTCACAGCAGGATCAATGTCACGTGGCACTGCAATATCAATTAATACGATTGAACGATTATTACGCATCTTCATTAAATCATACATCATCGGTTTCGTAATAATAAAATCCTGAGCACTTGTAGAAGAAATAACAATATCATTTTCAATTAATGCACATTGTAATTCATCCATAGATTTTTGACTCCCACCGTATTTATCTGCAAGAGAGATTGCTTTTTCTGCTGTACGATTAATTACGGTAATCTCCGCTGCACCAGAACCTACTAAGTTCTCTAATGCAAGCTCAGCCATTTCTCCGGCACCAATGATTAAGATTTTTTTATTTTCTAATGTGCCTAAGACTTTCTTAGATAATTCAACTGCTGCATACGAAACAGATACTGCTTTTGAAGAAATATCAGTTTCAGCATGTGCTTTCTTTGCAAGCGTAATTGCATCTTTGAATAAACGATTAAAAATCGTACCTGTTGTACCTTCTGTTTGAGCAAGTAAGAAACTATCTCTCATTTGACCTAAAATTTGAGTTTCACCTAGTACAATTGAATCTAGCCCTGTAATTACTTTAAATAGATGGTAAATTGCAGCATGTCCAACTTTTACATCTGTTACTGATTTAACGATGTCTATATCCACATCAAACCATTCAGATAAAAATGATTTTATATAATATCTACCTGTATGCACCTGATCAACGACAGCATAGATTTCTGTTCTATTACATGTGGATAGGATTACACCTTCTAACACTGATTTTTGATTAATAAGTGCACTATGTGCACGTTCAATCGTTTCATCTGAAAATGTAAGTTTCTCCCTCAAACTCACATCAGCTGTTTTGTGATTCACACTCACAACAACGATATGCATGTATTCCGCCCCCAATTTTTTGCCATTACTTCTATACTAACATTTCTTTTATGTTTTATTTACAAAATATAAATATTCGTCACTAAAAATTCACAAATTATTTTAAGTACTTCTCAATTGCATTAAGGATTAAATCATTCTTGGCATTACTTAATGAAGAATAACTAATAAGTGTATCATCTGGATCCATATCCAAATCTTGTTTAATCACCTTAAGATGTTTCTGAACTTTTCCTTTAGGAATTTTATCTTCTTTCGTAGCGATAACGATTGTTGGTATATCATAATGTTTTAAAAAGTCGTACATTAATCTGTCATCTTCACTAGGATTATGACGTATATCAACAAGTTGAATAACAACCGCTAAAGACTCACGGGTCGTAATATATGTCTCAATCATCTTTCCCCAGCGTTCACGCTCTGTTTTAGAAACTTTTGCATACCCATATCCAGGTACATCGACAAAGACTAATTGGTCATCAATCTTAAAGAAATTTAATGTTTGTGTCTTACCTGGCTTCGAAGAGATACGTGCCATACTCTTACGGCCAATCATCGTATTTATAAAAGATGATTTACCAACATTCGAACGTCCAGCTAAAGCAACTTCCGGTAAACCTGTATCTGGATACTGTTCAGGTTTTACTGCGCTGATTAATATTTCTACATTATTTGGATTTATATTCATGACTTTCTCCTGTTCTTCATTTACGTCTTACTATTATACACGATTTTTTAATAAATATATGATAATTGATTTATAAATAGTAAAAAACCCACCATACGGCAGGTTTTATGCTGAAGTTACAATATCATTAATTAATTTATCATCTGCATCATACATTTCTGGCGCAGCATCATCTTTTATTGCAGCTTCTGTAATAACAACGCGTTTAACATTTTCTAGTGAAGGAATGTCGAACATTACGTCCATCATGGATTCTTCAATAATTGAACGTAATCCACGCGCACCTGTTTTCCTTTCAATTGCTAACTGGCTGATCGCTGTTAAAGCTTCCTCAGTAAACTCTAATTCAACTTCATCTAAAGCAAGCATTTTAGTATATTGCTTAACCAAGGCATTCTTAGGTTGTGTCAAAATACTTTTCAGCGCTTCAACATCAAGTTGTTCAAGGTTAGCGACTACAGGAATACGACCGATAAATTCAGGTATTAACCCATAGCTTTGTAAATCTTCTGGTTTAATTTGTGATAAAAGCGTCTCATCATCAAAATCTTTCTCTTTAATTCCGGTAAATCCAATAACTTTTTCACCAAGACGACGTTTAATCACTTCATCAATACCATCAAACGCGCCACCTAAAATAAATAGAATATTCGTCGTATCAATCTGAATAAATTCCTGGTTTGGGTGTTTTCTACCACCTTGTGGCGGAACACTTGCAACAGTACCTTCTAAAATTTTAAGTAACGCTTGTTGTACACCTTCACCACTTACATCGCGCGTAATCGATGTATTTTCTGATTTACGGGCAATCTTATCGATTTCATCGACATAGATAATCCCTTTTTCAGCACGTTCAATATCAAAATCAGCCGCTTGAATTAAACGGAGCAAAATGTTTTCAACGTCTTCACCTACATAACCCGCTTCAGTTAAACTTGTTGCATCTGCAATTGCAAATGGAACGTTTAATGAACGTGCTAAAGTTTGTGCTAATAACGTTTTACCTGAACCCGTTGGACCAATTAAAGCGATATTACTTTTTTGTAATTCAACCTCTTCTTCATCCATCGGTTTAAAAATACGTTTATAATGATTATATACTGCAACAGACAGCGCTTTTTTCGCTTTTGTCTGACCAATTACATATTCATCTAATAAAGCTAACATTTCATGTGGTTTAGGAATTTCAGTGATTTCTTCATGTTCAATCGTTTTAAGTTCTTCAGCAACGATTTCTGAACATAATTCGATACATTCGTTACAAATGTATACACCACTACCTGCTACAAGTTTCTTAACCTGATCTTGATCCTTACCACAGAATGAGCATTTTAAGTTCTCTTCTTCATTAAATTTAGACACACTTAACACCCCTATCTTTTAAAGAATATACTAAAGTTTCCTGTTGTTTGCAAACTTTTAATTCGAAAATCATCTGCTTTTTATTTATCTATAATTTAAATTAATCATTATCATAACAAAACCGAACAAACTTAAAAATCAAAAGCGATTTTACGGTTTGTTCGGTTTCTGATTATATTGATAGTTAAACTATATACAATACTACTTATTATTTAGTTTTAGATTCAGAAACTAAAACGTCAATTGCTTTTTGGATACGAAGATCGTCTTTTAAGATTGCTCCATTACCTAATGCAGCTTTAATATCTTCAACTGACATACCGAACTGCTCACTCATTTTTGTAAGTTCTGCATCAACATCTGCATCGCTTACTTCAATATTTTCAGCATTAGCAATCGCAGCTAAAGTTAAGTTCGTTTTAACACGTTGTTCAGCATCAGCTTTCATGCTCTCTTTTAATTGCTCTTCAGTTTGACCTGAAAACTGGAAGTATAATTCTAAATTTAAACCTTGTTGTGCAATACGTTGTTCAAATTCTTGCATCATACGATCTAATTCTGTGTTGATCATTGCTTCAGGGATATCTACTTTAGCATTTTCAACTGCTTGCATTACTAAGCTTTCTTTCGTATCGTTTTCAGCTTGTAATTTCTTTTGTTCTTCTAAATCTGCTTTATATTTAGTTTTATAAGCATCAACTGAATCAACTGACTCATCTAATTCTTTAGCCATTTCATCATCTAATTCAGGTACTTCTTTAGATTTAACTTCGTTGATTTTTACTTTAAATACTGCTTCTTTACCAGCTAATTCTTCAGCATGGTATTCTTCAGGGAATGTAACGTTAACGTCTTTTTCGTCGCCAACTTTAGTTCCAACTAATTGCTCTTCGAAACCAGGAATAAATTGACCTGAACCGATTTCTAAATCGTATCCTTCAGCTTTTCCACCTTCGAATGCTTCATCATTAACATAACCATCAAAGTCTAAGTTAACAACATCGCCTTCAGCAACTTCGCCTTCTTCTTTAACAACTAATTCAGCTTTACGTGCTAGATCAGCATTGATTGCTTCATTTAATTCTTCTTCAGTTACTTCAGTCTCAAATTTTTCAACTTCAAGACCTTTGTAATCACCTAATTCAACTTCTGGTTCTACAGTAACTTTAGCAGTAAAGATTAATTCTTTACCTTTTTCCATTTGTTCTACATCAATTTCAGGACGATCTACAGGGTTAATACCTACTTCATCGATTGCGTTAGCATATGCATCCGGTAAGATGATATCTAATGCATCCTGGAATAAAGATTCAACACCGAAACGTTGTTCGAACATTTGACGAGGCATTTTTCCTTTACGGAAACCTGGTACGTTAACTTGTTTAACAACTTTAGCGAATGCTTTATCTAATCCAGCTTTAACTTCCTCTTCAGGAACTGTTACTGTTAATAATCCTTCATTACCTTCTTGTTTTTCCCATTTTGCTGACATGTGTAATTCCTCCACGTTTTTCTAAAATTTTTTCAACTCATTAATTATAGCATATAACAATCTTGCTTCAACATTTTTAGCTGAAATTACAAACTATAATATCATTTTTTATATTTTTTTATCAATGCCATGATAATACTTACATCTATCTATGTATCTAACATGTTTTTATTCATGTATCAGATTATAATTTTCTAGTAAATTAATAGCTTCAATTATATCTTCAAATTGTGTATAAGACAAATCTATCGCACTGTCTTCAATATTAAATAGTCTATTAAACATTGCAATATAAGCATCCACAACAGTTTGAGTAGCGCTATTAAAGAATGTCTGATAGTGAATTGGATGCATTACAGTATTGTGTAACTTCATCGTTTCTACAATAACATCAACGATGTTCGGACTATTGTTCTCATAGTATGCTTTAACTTCTTCAACTACTTCAGACATGAATGATGAATGGACCATCGTGTTTAAATTCAAAACATTGATTCTAGTATCGATATTGAGCTTTGTAAATTTCACTTCACCTTTAAAGTTCGATAATAATAAATACTCTATCATCATACTGCTAATTACAGGATGTATTTCATTATATTCTAATAGCTGAACAAAGCTCATCTGGAATCGAAAATCTTCAGATTCTATCAACTCCATAATCAATTCAAGCTGTTTATTGTAATCATTATCTTTAAAAGTCTGTATAAACTTTAAATGTGCATCATTTCTTTTATTCAACTGATGATTTGCCTCATCATAAAAAGGCATAAGTGACACTATCAGTTTGTGATCAACATCTTCACTACGCAGCCCTTCAATTAACTCAATCACCGTTTTATATTGTTTCAATTTTAATAAACTTTCTATAAAATACGGAACAATTGTTGAATATGCGTAATGTCCTTGATTAAGCAATATACTAGATTCTTCACGTAATTCAAGGAAACTCTCTAACTGATAAAGACAATCCAGTTTTATAAGATGCTCGTCTTCAGTTAACTCGAAATGCTTTTCATAATCATTGAATAAATCATATGCTGTTTCATAATCTGCACGCTTCATTGCTGCTTTTATCTGTTTCATTAAATTTCCTTGCAACTTCGGAAAGATAATAATATCAGACATACTAATGACCTACATTATATATAGATTCTATGATAATACGTGACCATGATTCATATTCATCAACTTGCATTAAAGTATTTTCCGGTTTCCATTCTATCTTTAAAGTATCTGTTTCATTCACATAAACTTCAGACGCTTTAACTTTTAGTTTAAATACTAAACCGATATGTACACGGCCAACTTCATTGTCATCATCGTTAATAAAACCGATTAAATTTAAATTTAGTGGGTTAACATCTTTAACGCCTACTTCTTCTTCTAATTCACGTGCAGCATTATCTAGTAACACCCCTTCAATCTGAGTATCATCTAGCTGATTCATATGACCGCCGATACCAATTGAGCTTAACCCATGAAGACGCGCTTCACCACCACCTGTTAAACGTTCATATACTAATATCTCATCGTTTTCATTTTCTAGGATACAATATGAAATCAATTGCTTATATGAAGGATCCTCTTCCATATCACCGCGACGTTTCACTTCGTATTTAGATAGTGTTTCATAAATTTCTAACGCCTTTTGATTTTCTATAGAAATAAAGCCATTAAAATGATTTTTCTCATGATTAAAGATGGTTTCACGATTCACCACTATTATTTGTTCATCAAATTTATTCATACAATACTCCTTAAATCTGTCTTAGTTAAATTTTAACCAAATTTCTATGCTAACTCAAATATATTTAAGCTTATTATAATGAGATAACAATTCGAAACGATTACTAAACTCACAAATGTTGATTATATCTGAATTCATACAAAGTTGCAAAATTGAGCACAATGACGCGTCATGATAAACTTATTATATTGATGAAAGGAGAAGAATAATGCGTATCCAACAATTTAAACAAGCATTACTTGATAGTAAGAAAATCGTATTCTTCGGAGGAGCTGGCGTATCGACTGAAAGTGGCATACCAGACTTCAGATCTGCTAATGGAATATTTATGCAGGAAACTAATTCAGAATTTTCACCTGAACAAATTATTTCTCATTCATTCTTTAAACGATATCCAAAGCATTACTTTGATTTCCACTTCGACAAACTTGTATATCCAGATGCACAGCCGAACCTTGCACATACTTTCCTTCGAACACTTGAAGATAACGGTAAAGACGTAACTGTCGTCACTCAAAATATCGATGGATTACACCAACTCGCAGGTTCATCAAAAGTACTTGAATTACACGGCACAGTAATCAATAACTCTTGTATTGAATGCAATCAAAATTATTCACTTAATGAATTGACATTAGATGAAACAGGCATTCCAAGATGCCCTAAAGATGGAGGTATTGTAAGACCAGACATCGTTATGTATGAAGAAGCGCTAGATACTAATACGATAGAAAGTGCTATTCAGGCAATCAATTCAGCAGATATGCTGATCGTTGCCGGAACTTCTCTATCAGTTTATCCTGCAGCAGGATTTGTAGATTTGTTTCATGGCAAATATCTCATTGTAATCAATAAAACACCACTGCGATCTGTAAGGGAAGATGCCATCATTTTTGAAGATACTATCAGTAATGTATTTAAAAAAATACAAAAAGAAAACCGCTAAAATGAATTAGCGGTTTTTTAGCGTCCTGGGAGGGATTCGAACCCCCGACCGACGGCTTAGAAGGCCGTTGCTCTATCCAGCTGAGCTACCAGGACTTAATTTTTTAAGACAAGATTAATTATAATCAACTTCTGACTATAAAGTCAATAACATTTGGTAAGGAAATTAATTGATAACCACAATAAATAAGTATATTTACACATTTATTCTAATTTAACAACAAAAATTAAGATAACATCACTGTTATCTTAATTTTTATCGTTCAATTGACACTCTAAAAAATTAATATCTCTTTACCAACAATATCATGCTGCTGGTTATAGAAAGTTACCATCTTATCACTTTCATCAAAAGTTAGAACAGCGTATGTTTCTTCTTCCTGACTTCTTGACTGTGCAATAGAGCCTGGATTAATACATACTACACCTTCAACTAGTTCAACACGTTTAACATGCAGATGACCATATAAAGCGATTTGACAATCTGCATCACGTGCAACACTGGCTAAACGTTCACGCCCATTACCAACTTGATAAAGATGTCCATGCGTTAAAAATGCATTAATATCTTTTTGCTGTAATTCAAATGTATCATAAAAATCTTTTCCGTAATCACAGTTTCCTTTTATTTTAATATAAGGCTTTAATTCAGCATCATTATAATCAAATTCTGAATCACCAAGATGAATATAGACGTCTGCATCATCATGAATTGATACAATATCGGTTAATATATTTTTCATAGAATGATTATCACTCACAACAACCCACTTCATTATTACGCCTCCTCGATTATGCCAGAATCCAGCATTTTTTGTATTGCTTTACCTCTATGTGAAATCTGTGCCTTTTCTTCTCCAGTCATTTCTGCTGTCGTCTTACCTTTACTTTCTACATAAAATATCGGATCATAACCAAATCCATTTTCCCCTTTAGGTTCATGTAGTAATTCTCCTTCTACTTCACCACGGAAAGTGCGTGTCTCTTTACCTGGAATACTGACTGCAATCACACATACAAATCTTGCCTGACGATTATCTTTATCCTGCATATTTTTAAGCACAAGCTCAAGATTCTTCTCATCAGTCGCATCTTCTCCCGAATAACGTGCTGAATATACGCCAGGTGCATTATCAAGTGCATCAACTTCTAATCCTGAGTCATCACTAATAACAATTTTATTTAACATTTTTGCTCCGTATTCTGACTTTAACGCAGCATTTTCTTCAAATGTTGTTCCCGTTTCTTCTACATCGAAGTTTGGAATCAAACTTTTAATACCTATAACATTATAGTCTTTAAAGATATGTTTAAAATCATTGATTTTTCCTTGATTACCTGTTGCGATTACGATATCTTTCATATATCCTCCAAGTGTATTGATTGTATTTTTAAGCTTTCATCGTTTAACCATTCTTTAGCGATACGGGAAAATTTCTCTGTTGGCCCATTAACATAAAATTCATGATGTGGCGTTTCATTATATTTAGCATGTTCCTGACTAAATGTAAGTAATGCACTTACTTCTCTGGCCGTTTCTAATCCAGATGAAATTACTTTCTTTTCACCTTCAAAATACTTTTCAATATAATCCTGTAATAATGGATAGTGTGTACATCCTAAAATGACTGTATCACTCTTATCATGACGCCAGTCGCGTAAAGTTTTATGGATAACGATATTTGATATTGTAGGATCTTTATATCTTACCTGCTCAACTAAAGGCACAAAATCCGGACAACTTACACCATTGACATCTATTTTAGGATTGATGGATTTAATCTTATCACGATAGGCCTCAGATTTAATGGTACCTTCAGTACCTAATACAAGTACTTGATTGTTTGTTGTCGTCATGATTGCCGTACGTGCGCCTGGTTCTATTACACCGATTACAGGAATTGAGAGCATTTTCTGCAAAGGTTCCAATGCAACAGCAGTTGCAGTATTGCAAGCAATTACGAGCATCTTAATATGTTTCGTTAATAGAAATTCAGCAAGCTGAATTGTAAAATCTTTCACTTGTTCAGGTGGTCTTGGTCCATAAGGACAACGACTGACATCACCTAAATAACAAATTGATTCATTTGGCAGCTGACGCATAATTTCTTTAGCAACTGTCAAACCACCTACGCCAGAATCAATTACACCAATTGGAGCTGACACTACTTTCCACCTTCTTCTGTTGCACTGTACAACTTATGTATTTGTTCCTTAAATATGGGTATTGTATCAATCATACTCTCTTCTACAATCTTCTTCAAAAATTTTTGTCTTTTGATGATAACCGCTTTAATTACTGATTCACCTTTTTCAGTAAGTTGTATACTTACTTTACGTTTATCATCAGTTTGTTTCACACGCTCTGCAAATCCATTGTTACTAAGCGCGTCAACAAGTTCAGAAGTGGATGAAATCGCTAAATTCATGTGTTTTGCAAGTGTTCCGATATTTAAGGGACTTGCTTCTTTAATCCACTGAATTGCAATAAACTGTGTTTCTGTAATTTCATGTTTTTTTAGTTCACTACGGCCTTCATTTTTAATAATTTCAGCTAGCCTTCTTAACTCATATTCTAATGTGACGATCGATTGATCCACTTCGCTACACCTCTATTCACCTTTAAACTTATCATATCAAATAATGTGCAAATAAAAAAAGGTTTTGAGATAGTAGAATCTCAAAACCTTTTATAAGGGCTAAACGCAAGTTCGATAGCCTCTTAGTTAACCTGATGATCCGATCCAAAGAACGATTTGAACATCTGGAATGTTGCTTCACGGTTCATCGCAGCGATTGATGTTGTTAAAGGAATGCCTTTTGGACAACTTCTTACACAGTTTTGTGAGTTACCACATTCTGCTAATCCGCCTTCTTCCATTAACGCATGAATTCTTTCATCTTTATTCATGCTTCCAGTTGGATGTAGGTTGAATAAACGTACTTGTGAAATAGGTTGTGCACCCATAAATTTAGAATTTGCATTCACGTTCGGACATACTTCTAAACATACACCACACGTCATACATTTAGATAATTCATATGCTGTCTGACGTTTCTTCTCTGGCATACGTGGTCCTGGTCCTAAGTCATATGTTCCATCAATTGGAACCCATGCTTTAACACGCTTTAAGTTATCGAACATTTTCGTACGATCAACTTGTAGGTCACGAATAACAGGGAATGTTGCCATAGGTGCTAAACGAATTGGTTGCTCTAATGTATCAATAATTGTTGAACAAGATTGACGTGCTTTTCCATTGACTACCATTGAACATGCGCCACAAACTTCTTCAAGACAGTTCATATCCCATGTTACAGGTGTCGTTTTTTCACCACGTTCATTTACTGGGTTTCTTTGAATTTCCATCAACGCAGCAATAACGTTCATATTTGGACGGTAAGGAATCACAAAGGTTTCATCATAAGGCTTAGAATTTTGATCTTTTTGACGTGTAATGATCAGTTTAATCGTTTTTTCTGCCATGATTATTTACCTCCTTTTGACTTCTTAGAGTAGTCACGTACACGTGGTGGGATTAAGCTAACATCAACTGGCTCATAGTAGAATTCAGGTGCTTCTTTAGCGCCTTTAAACTTAGCCATCGTAGTTTTTAACCACTCTTCGTCATTACGTTCAGGGAATTCAGGTTTGTAATGTGCACCACGTGATTCATTACGATTATACGCACCGATTGTCATAACACGTGCTAACACTAACATGTTCCATAATTGACGTGTAAAGAATACTGCCTGGTTGCTCCATAACGCAGTGTCTTCCATATCAATATCATGGTAACGTTCCATTAATTCTACAATTTTCTTATCTGTTTCTAATAATCGGTCATTATGACGTACAACTGTTACGTTAGCTGTCATAATTTCACCAAGTTCTTTATGCAATTTATATGCATTCTCAGAACCTTTCATATTTAATAAAGCATCGAAACGGCGTTGCTCTTCTTCAACTTTACGCGTATAAATATCATCCGGTAAATCTGTATAAGATTTATCTAGCGCTTTAATATATTTAATAGCATTTGGTCCTGCTACCATACCGCCGTAGATTGCAGATAATAAAGAGTTCGCTCCTAGACGGTTACCACCGTGTTGAGAGTAATCACATTCACCTGCTGCAAATAAACCTGGAATGTTCGTCATCTGATCGTAATCTACCCAGATTCCACCCATTGAATAATGTACCGCAGGGAAAATCTTCATCGGTACTTTACGCGGATCATCACCAGTGAACTTTTCGTAAATTTCGATGATTCCACCTAATTTAACGTCTAATTCATGCGCATCTTTATGACTTAAATCAAGGTATACCATGTTCTCGCCATTGATACCTAATTTTTGGTTCACACACACGTCAAAGATTTCACGTGTTGCGATATCACGAGGTACTAAGTTACCATAGTCAGGATATTTCTCTTCTAAGAAGTACCAAGGTTTACCGTCTTTATATGTCCAGACACGTCCACCTTCTCCACGTGCTGATTCACTCATTAAACGTAATTTATCATCACCAGGGATTGCTGTCGGGTGAATTTGAATGAATTCACCATTGGCATAGATTGCACCTTGTTGATATACAACAGAAGCTGCAGATCCTGTATTAATCATAGAGTTTGTAGACTTACCAAAGATAATACCAGGGCCACCTGTTGCCATAATCACTGCATCTGAACCAAATGATTTAATTTCAGAAGTCGTTAAGTTTTGAGCAACGATACCACGTGCAGCGCCTTCGTCATCAATAACTGCGCCCAAGAATTCCCATCCTTCATACTTCGTAACTAAACCTTCAACTTCAAATTTACGTACCTGCTCATCTAATGCATATAGTAATTGTTGTCCTGTTGTCGCACCAGCGAATGCTGTACGGTGATATAACGTTCCACCGAAACGACGGAAATCAAGTAATCCTTCTGGTGTTCTGTTGAACATAACACCCATACGGTCTAATAAATGGATGATACCAGGCGCTGCTGCTGTCATCGCTTTAACAGGTGGTTGGTTTGCTAAGAAATCTCCACCATATACTGTATCATCAAAGTGAATTAAAGGTGAGTCACCTTCACCTTTCGTATTTACTGCACCATTAATACCGCCTTGTGCACACACTGAGTGAGAACGTTTAACGGGTACTAATGAGAAAAGATCAACACTTGTACCTGCCTCTGCTGCTTTAATTGTTGCCATTAATCCGGCTAATCCACCGCCGACAACAATAATATTACTTTTTGCCATTATATTGTCACTCCCCTAAATTTCTTATCCTACATAAATGCAAATAACGCGCGTAATCCGATGAAAGTAATGACTAAAAATGCACCTAATGACACATAAGCCATAATTTTTTGTGAACGATCTGACTGTGTAATACCCCAACTTACTGCAAATGACCATAATCCATTTGAGAAGTGGAAGATAACACTTACAATACCGATAACGTATCCGATAACATTAATCGGACTATTGAATAAATCTGCCATCATATCGTAATTAATGTGATGTCCTAATGCTGCCTGAACACGTGTCTGCCAAACGTGAATCGCGATAAAGATAAAAGCGATAATACCTGTAATACGTTGTAACAAGAACATCCAGTTTCTGAATGTCGAGTAATGAGTCACATTATTTTTAGAAGTAAATGCGATATACACACCATAGATTGCATGGAATAAAATTGGTAAATAAATAACAAGTGTTTCTAATACAATCTTAAATGGTAAATTCCACATAAAGTCTGAAGCATTATTAAAAGCTTCCGGACTATTTACTGCAAAGTGGTTGATCACTAAGTGCTGGATTAAGAATACACCTAATGGAATCACACCAAGTAAAGAATGTAACCTACGTAATGCAAATGATTTTTCTGAGCTTGCCAAGTGAAGTCCCCCCTACACATCTTTTTAAGTAAATTCACAAATTCAATAATACGCCTGTTCAAACGGTAAATCAAGAAACCGATTACAATTTCGTATAAAAAAAGTTTGTGAAATTTAATTTTCATCATCATTGTACCACTCTTTAACGTGCTGTGGGGTATGAAAATGATTCTCAATTAAGTAATTTCACAAACATTTTAATTCAATATTATTCTTTATTATTCACTTTGATGTTCAACTTTTTCCTGTTCTGCATTTAAGGTATTGTGTATTTCAGTCGCTAGTTTAATAGGCACTCCGATTTGATTTATTTCTTCAATGGATGCTTCTTTAATACGACGCACTGAACCGAAATGTTTCATTAGCATTAATTTTCTCTTAGGACCTATACCTTCAATCGCATCTAGTTGTGAAGATAAACCTGTTTTTCTACGTGTGTTTCTATGGAAGGTAATCGCAAATCGATGGACTTCATCCTGAATACGTTGTAGTAAGTAGAAGCTTTGACTCTTTTTATTTAATGGAATGATATCAAAGTCTTCACCGTATAGTAATTCAGCAGTCATATGTTTGTCATTCTTCTTTAAACCTGCAACTGGAATATCCAGATTTAATTCGTTAACAAGCACATCGATAACACTGCTCATATGCCCTTTACCACCATCAACAACGATTAAGTCTGGTAAGGGTAAATTTTCTCTTAGCACGCGTGAATAACGGCGACGAACGACTTCTCGCATACTTTCATAATCATCTGGTCCTGTTACAGTCTTAATTTTATATTTTCTATAATCTCGTTTACTTGGTTTACCATCAACAAAACACACCATTGCAGCTACTGGATCGACACCTTGAATATTTGAGTTATCAAAGGCTTCAATACGGACTGGTGTTTCAATGCCCATTGCATTACCAAGTTCTTCGATTGCTTTTACAGTTCTTTCTTCGTCACGTTCAATGATCTCAAACTTATTTGACAAAGCAATCTTCGCATTTTTAACTGCAAGATCGACCATCTCTTTTTTCTTACCACGCTGAGGTTGAATGACTTTTGTATCTACAACAGACTTAATCATATTTACATCCAGTCCAGTAGGTACATGCACTTCTGCTGGCAATAAATTTTCGGCTAAACCATAAAACTGTCCGATAAAATTGTAAAAATGTGACTTTGAATCATCAATCAACGGAATCATCGTCACCTTTCTTTCAATGAGATTACCTTGGCGAATAAAGAATACCTGTATGCACATCCATCCTTTGTCAACCGCATATCCGAAAACGTCTCTTGTAGTCATATCACTCGTCATCATCTTTTGCTTAAACATAAGTGACTCAACATGAGAGATTAAGTCTCGATATTCTTTTGCTTCTTCAAACTGAAGATTTTCAGCACGTTCATTCATCTTTGCGCGTAAGTCATCAATAATTGCTGTATCCTGACCATTTAAAAAATCCGTCACAACCTGAATGTAATGGCGATACTGCTGTTCTTCAACATTATAGACACATGGTCCTAAACATTGTCCGATATGATAATATAAACATAATTTATCCGGCAGATGATTACATTTACGTAGTGGAATAATACGGTCTAATAATTTTTTAGTTTCATGAGCGGCATATGCGTTCGGATAAGGTCCAAAATATTTACCACTATTCTTTTTAACCGTACGCGTAACTAACAATCTCGGGTGTTTCTCGTTCGTAATTTTAATAAAAGGATAACTTTTATCATCCTTTAACAAAATATTAAATCGTGGATAAAACTTCTTGATAAGTGTCAGCTCTAATAATAATGATTCAATTTCTGTATTCGTCACAATGAATTCAAAATCACGTATTTCCAAGACGAGACGAGTCGTTTTTTCATCATGTGCACCTGAAAAATATGAGCGGACACGGTTACGTAAATTTTTTGCTTTACCGACATAGATGACTTGGCCATTCTTATCTTTCATCTGATAACAACCTGGTTCATTCGGCAGCACCGCTAATTTACGTTTAATATTTAATTCATAATCTTCCATTACGTTCACCACATTTCTTTACTTACAAATAGTAAAACACAACAAAATAAAAAGAGCAAAATCAAAAGATTTCACTCTTAATATATTAATGCGCTAAATCTTAGTAATGTTTTTCTAAAACAGCTTGTAATTGTTCTTTTGGTTGGAAACCAACAACTTTATCAACTGCTTGACCGTCTTTGAATACGATAAGCGTTGGGATACTCATCACTTCAAATTTAGCAGCTGTTTCCTGGTTCTCGTCAACATCAACTTTAACAATGTTTGCTTTACCTTCAACGTCTTTCGCTAAATCTTCTAATACTGGTGCAATCATTTTACAAGGTCCACACCAAGGTGCCCAGAAGTCTACTAATGTTACGCCTTCTTTAATGTTTTCTTCAAAGTTTGTATCAGTTCCTTTAATAATAGCCATAATATAATTTCCTCCTAGTATTTCTGTTTAATATAAATGGAGTATAGCAAATTAAAATTCGTTGGTCACTACTTTTGCTCACTCACTAATTGTTATACCCTATAATGCAATAAATAAATATATTACACCTGCAATTAACATTAAAATTGACACAACAATCAATACTTTAGCAAGTTTATACATATCGAAGTTATCCAAATCAATCGCCTCACGTTATATTATTTTAATTCCACAACAGTAACACCAAAGCCACCTTCAGATGGCATACCGCCTCTAAATGATTTTACGGCCTTTGATTGCTTTAAATACTGCTGAACACCTTTTTGTAGTGCTCCTGTTCCTTTACCATGGATAATCGTTACTTGTTCGTAATTTGATAGAATCGCCTGGTCTAAATACTGCTCAACTTTATACAATGCATCTTCATAACGTTCACCACGAAGATCCAGTTCCATCTTAATCGTTTGACGATTGGCCCGCGGTACAACGCGGTGTTTCTCCTGTTTCGGTGGCGCTTCTTTTTCAAGTTCATTTAATGGCAGTTTCATCTTGATAATCCCCATCTGAACGACAGCTTCTTCCCCATCTACATCTAAGATAACACCTTTTTGTCCATAACTTAAAACTTTAACATGATCACCTTTTGCAATGACTTCATCCTTAGTCGACTTTTTATTTTGTTTAATCTTTGTTTCGTGATACATACCTGATAATTTTGAACGTTGTTCTATCAACTCGTTTTCTTTAATATCCGCATTTGATTTCAGATTACGCAGTTGCTTTAATAATTCATCCGCTTCTTTTTCAGCTTTTTTAACAATATCATTCGCTTGCTGCTTTGCATTTTCAATTAAGTTTTCTTTTTGTTTTTCGTAACTTGAGAAAGCTTTGTTTAAATCTTTGTGAAGGTTCTGAGCTTCAATCTTTAAAGTTTCTGTCAGAACGCGGTCATCTTCAATTTGCTTTGCATTCTTCTCTAATGAAGCAATCATATTATCAATTTCTTTATTATCCATATTGATCATTTGACGTGCTTCCTTGATGATTGACAAATCAAGTCCAAGCTTCTTAGCGATATCAAAAGCATTACTCTTCCCTGGAATGCCCATCAACAGACGATACGTCGGACTTAATGTCTCTACATCGAACTCCACACTTGCATTCATCACATGATCACGGTTGTAACTGTATGCTTTAAGTTCAGGATAATGGGTCGTTGCCATCGTCATAACGCCTCTGTTTAAACAACGGTCAAGTATACTCATCGCAAGTGCTGCACCCTCAGCTGGATCTGTCCCTGCACCTAGTTCATCAAACATTACAAAGCTTTGCTCAGTCATATTTTCTAATATCGATACAATATTAGTCATATGACTTGAGAATGTTGAAAGTGACTGTTCGATAGATTGTTCATCACCGATATCACAGAATACTTCATCAAAGATACTTATTGTTGCCCCTTCAAATGCGGGAATCATCATACCACTTTGTGCCATTAGAATAATAAGTCCGACTGTCTTTAACGTTACAGTTTTACCACCGGTATTCGGACCAGTAATAATCACAGTGTGAATGTCAGGGTAAAAAACAATATTATTTTTAACGACCGTCTCTTTCGGTAACATCGGATGCCATGCTTGCGGCAAATCTATTGTGCGTTCATCTGCGATATTAGGCATAACCATCTTATTGCGGTTACCATATTTCGCTTTGGCAAGATTGACATCAAAATCAGCTAATACTTTCGTTGAATATGTTAGTGCATTGTCATACTCTGCTACTTCGTTTGTCAGTTCATAAAGAATACGTTCTACTTCTTCGTTTTCCCGGTGTGTTACACTGTTTAATTCTGTTGACAGCTGAACGATGCTATTCGGTTCAATATAGAATGTCTGACCACTTGATGATGTATCATGGACGATTCCAGGGAAATCCTGTTTGTATTCGCTTCTTACAGGGATAACTTGTCGACCATTACGAACAGTGACAATTGCATCAGACAATTTCTTTTGATTGTTTGAACTACGCACAATTTGTTCTAATTTTTCTTTGATTTTACGATTGATACGATTCATTTCCTGACGAATTTGAGCAAGTTCTGGGGATGCATTGTCATATAGACTCGTTTCATCACACTTCGCCTGAATAGTTTCGGCTAGTTCTGTTATCGTTGGTAATTGTTTTAATTGATTGTAAATGAGCGGAATCTCTAATTCACGCTCTTCATATTGATTAAAGATATAAGTTTTATAACGGTTAATGACTTTGATGTTATTTTTTATTTTATTGAGTTCGATTACAGATAAGACCGAACCGATGACAGCACGTCGCACAAGTCCTTCAATATCAGAAAGCATACTCATACCCGGTTCGCTTTGCCCCATCTCTATCACACGGGCTTCTTCCAGGTGCGTCATCATTTCACGTACTTCATCAATATTTGAAGTAGGATGTGTAGATTGTAAAATACGTGAAGACAGTTCATTTTGAGAAAACTCAACAACGCGTTCTATAATTTTATCGTATTCTAAAATATTTAATGCTTTTTTATTCATAAATGTTACTTCCCTTTTGTTACCCATTCTTTAAACGTTGCACGGTCCATCGTATTGATAACCTGATTTTTCTTCACACGACCTTTAATAGCCGTACCTACGCCATAAGGCATTAAATCAAGTTGGTTAATCGCATGTGCATCCGTATTAATGGTTAATTGTAAATCCGGATATTGTATTAATATATTCGCTGATAAATCTAAGCGCATTGGATGTGCATTAATTTCCAGTACCGTATTTGTTTCTTTAGCAATTTGGATCAATTGTTCAATATTCACTGCATACCCGTGTCTTTTACCGATTAATCTTCCAGTTGGGTGTGCAATATGTCTGACATATGGATTTTCGCAGGCATTTTTAAGACGTTTCATAATATCCTCTTCAGATTGTGTGAGCGATTGATGTATTGCACCGATAGCATAGTCGAGTTCTTTTAATATATCATCATTATAATCCATCGAGCCGTCACCTAATATATCCATTTCAATACCTGAATAGATGTCTATCTCATTATATTGTTTGTTCAAAGACTTAATCAATGCATTTTGCTCAAGCAGACGTTCTTCAGATAAACCATTTGCTACAAATAAACTTTTTGAGTGATCAGTAATTGCAATGTATTCATATCCTTTTTCAATTGCACGTTCGATCATCTGTTCGATAGAATGCGCACCATCGCTATAAGTCGTATGCATATGAATATCACCCTTAATGTCATTTAAAGTAATGATTTCATCAAGATTTTGAATATCAAATTCTGAACCATCTGTGCGCATTTCGGGCGGAATATAGTTGACATTAAAGTGACGGTAGATTTCTTTTTCTGTTGCATATTGAATAAGTGACCCATCTTCTTTAGTAATTCCGTATTCATTAATCTTTTCATGCTTTGCTTTAGCTAACTGTCTGATACGAATATTGTGATCCTTACTGCCAGTGAAATGCTGTAGCATATGTGCATAGCCTATAGTATCTGTAAATCTGAAATCCGCTGTCGTCACTAAATCATCACGCTCAATCCGCACTGTAATCTTTTCATTTCCCTGCAGCTCAACCTCTTTTATAAATGGTGCTTCACTGATATATTTTGAAATTGCTTTTCTATCAGTGGTATTAATGATGTAATCAATATCACTCGAGAATTCATTTTTCCTTCTGAAACTTCCAGTTGCATCAAATTGTAATATGTCTTTTGACTCAGCGAGATACGCATCTATCATCTGTGTAAATTGATGCATTTGATAAATGCTTAACTTTTCAGTCATCGTAAGCATCTCATCAATACCTTTTAATATATTTTCTTCACTTTTTTTACCGAATCCCGGTAGTTCGCTTATCTTATTATCAATACATGCCTGCTTCAATTGTTCAATATCTTCGATACCCAGTGCTTCATTAATCTTCACAATTTTTTTAGCACCTAGATTACGAATTTTAAGCATCTGGATTAATCCTTGCGGTGTTGATTCTTTCAAAGTTAATAATAGTGAAGATTCACCGTTCTGCTTGATGTCATCCAGCACTTCAGCAACACCTTTACCAACACCTTTTATTTCTGTGAAATTTTGAAGCGTGTTAATATCCCCCTGAAAAGTTTCGATATTCGCTGCAGCTTTGCGATATGCAGAGATTTTAAATGGATTTTCACCTGATAATTCGAGATACGTAGCAATTGTTTCAAGTTGCTTTATATAATCTTTTTTATTTAACATGTTCATCCTCCATAATAAAAGTCATAGACACTTTTGCCTATGACTTTATTTGAATATGTGAATCAATCCGATATTTTCCCACCACGACTTAGCAATTCCGCTTAAGACAGGCGTATAGTTGACGATAAAGTTAGAAATAAAACTACCTTGTAAATGTTCCTGAATCCAGCCATTCGGCATCATCGAAAATAAAAATAGTACGATAAATAACAGCAGATAACATTCGATAAACCCTAACACCGCGCCTAGTGAAGCATTTAATTGTTTAAGCAGTGGTAACTGCGAAATATAATCAAAGACTGTTGCAACAATTTGTAAAATCACTTTACTCATAAAGAAAATGATAATAAAACTCACGACATTATAAAATGTCATCTCATTCGTAACCATATTTAAAAATTCGGATTTATAATTACCTTCAGCTGAAGGAAAAGGAATAATGAGTACAAGATGCTTGGCAAGTTCTGCATAATACATACGTGCAATAATCAGTGAACCAACCGTCCCCAGTAAGTGCAACGATTGTAATATAAAACCTCTTCTTAATCCAATCACAGTACCAAGAATCAAGAAAAATAATAATAATAAATTAATCATTTTGCTCGCCTATTCTTTCTATATTGATTAACTTTTGTTTTAAGATTTCGTACTCTTCTAGTAACTTCACATAATCATCCATTATATTTACCGCCGCTAGCACTGCTTTACGTGAAGTGTCAAGTCCAGCGCTCATACGGGCAATTTCATTGATTCGGTTATCTACGAGACTTGCCACGTGTCGGATATGACTCGGCTCATCTTCACCAATAATCGTATAATGTTGGTCATATATTGTTACAGTGATACGATTTTTAAATTCTCCCATAAAATCACTCCAACATCGTCTTTTATTACTGTTTATGTTACCATTTTTAGAGGAAGTTATACAATAAAAACATATAAGTGAAGAAAAAAATACGGAGTGATATATATATGAGCTCGAATGTTTACCAATTAGATGAAAAATCAGCACTTAAAATAATCAGTTTACTGCCTGAGAGCGATAGCAATTTACCAGCGGGTTCGAAATATCGTAAGAAAATCGAAGGTCATACAGTAACAATTTATAATTCAAATAAATTTATGGTACAAGGTAGTGCCAGTGAAATGCTTGCGATAAAATTACTTGGGAACGCAGGCATTAAAGTAGCTGCCAGTAGTGAGAAGAAGAATGTTGCCGGAAAAACAATAAGTTATGATGCGTTTAACTGCATCGGCAGTGATGAAGCAGGATCAGGCGATTTCTTCGGCCCAATGACTGTAGTCGCCAGCTATGTTTCAAAGAAAAATGCAGAAATATTAAAAGTGCTTGGCGTTATGGATTCTAAAAATTTAAAGGATGATAAGATCATTGCACTAGCAGAACAAATTATCCCGATTATCCCTCATTCTTTGTTAGTATTAGAAAATCCTAAATATAATGAACGAAAAGCGATTGGATGGTCTCAAGTTAAGATGAAAGCAGTGTTACATAACCAGGCGATTACGAATGTATTGAAAAAAATTGATGGCGCACCACTCGATTATATTGTGATTGACCAATTTGCTGTGCAAGGCGTTTATGAGAATTATGCATTAACTGCGATACCCGAACGCGAGAAAACCCGTTTCGAAACAAAAGGAGAATCTAAATCAATCGCGATTGCAGCAAGTTCTATTATAGCGAGATATGCTTTTGTTAAGTATTACGATCAGATTATCCGTGAGACTGGAATTCATATTACAAAAGGTGCCGGAGCTAAAGTGGATTTAGAAGCAGCAAAGATAATTGAAAGAAAAGGGATTGCTTATTTAGACAGTATTACAAAAAAGGACTTTAAAAATCGCGAGAAAGCATTAGGTTTAGTTAACAAAAAAAAATAGGAGTGAGATGATATGATGGATTACTTATATATGACGTTCGGGTTATTAGTATTTGTGTATTTATTGTGGTATATCAAAGTGAATCTAATCGATAGACGCAGGAAATGAGATTATCATTAGAGGAAGCGGCTGTATTTTGATAATACTACCGCTTGCTGTTTGATTTTTCTGGTTTGATTTGAGGAAGCGGTTGTATTTTTCTTTTACAGCCGCATTCTTTTTCATTCGCTGTTCTTTTGTTGAGTAAGCGGCTGTATTTTTCTTTTACAGCCGCATTCTTTTTCGTTTGCTGTTCTTTTGTTGAGTACGCGGCTGTATTTTTCTTTTACAGCCGCATTCTTTTTCGTTCGCTGTTCTTTTGTTGAGTACGCGGCTGTATTTTTCTTTTACAGCCGCATTGTAATTTATTCTTTTGTTAAAAACTACAAAAAATAAAATTCTTCATCATATTTCATTTTTGTATATTCAACTTCATTTTCTCTAATAAGAAAGTCATCAACTTTGTGAGGTAAATATTTACTATCTTTAAAAGTTCCCAATTTGTGATGTTCTTTCCCGAGCACTTCTTTAACTAAAGTCTTACCCACCCCAGTAAATTCAACAACATCTCTAACGGTAACACCACTATTTTTCAAAACATATATTGCGTCAAATGCAAGACGAACAAGTTCTTTCTTTGTCATTTCACAACCACATGTACACTTGACTTTTTCGCGGTCTTTGGAACTTTTGGTAAAAATGCACGACATTTTGGACACTTTACACCCTTTTTCATTTCACTAAATGGATAGTAATGTATGCGTGGACTTCTTCCTTTATGATCATAGTGGTCCGCAAAAATACGAGCGATTTCCAATTCTTCTGATGTTACTTCACGCTGATTTAAATTCTCTACAATTCGATTGATGTCATTATCAAATAATATTCTTTTATCACCATTAAACCCACTTACATTAAATTGTTCACCAACAAAAATTATAAAACTCAATACTTGATAACCAAATCCCATTTTATCTACAAATCGCACTAATCTCATATGTTGTTTTGTTTGCAATGCTATAGGATTATGAATGACATAGCCATTTTCACTTATAAAATTACCATCAACATAATTATATTGACCTTCATAATATTTCGTATCAAAATGCATAATCTTCCTATTTGATATAACAATAAAATCATACTGTGATTGACCGTTTAATCTAAGTCGCATATCCCACAACTTAGCTCCTCCACTACAATCTTTGATCCGCTCATAAAATTGTTCTTCACCTAGTAATCCTTTCTCAGTAGTAAACAAATTTTCTTTGTCAAAATCATCCATTTCATAGCGTTTTGCAACTTCTAAAATATATCGCTCATATTGATTTAATATCCGTGTCTTCAAAAACAAAGCTTCCACCTCATTTAACATATGTTAACACAAAACAAATATACAACATCCCTCTCAAAAAACACAACAAAAAAGAGGCCATCAAAAATGATGACCTCTTAACAAATATTATCCTCTTAACTTCGCACCAGTTGCAGTTAAGTTTTCTAACACTTTATCGTAAATTGGTTTAATATCTTCATCTGTTAATGTTTGTTCTGGGTTTAAGAATTCTAAACGTATTGCCACAGATTTCTTATCTAACGCAATATGTTCTCCTTCATAAACATCGAATACTTTTGCTGATTGTAATAACTTACTATCTGTTGCTTCAATCACTTTAATTAATTCCCCAGTGTCTAATGAGCGCTCAACTTCTAATGCAATATCTCTACTTGTGCCCGGGAACTTTGGAATCATGTTATAGATAATCTGCCCTTGAGCATCATTTAATAAAGCTTTTAGGTCAAGTTCAAAAATATACGTTTCATTTAAGTCGTTTTCTGATTCAAATGAAGGATGTAACTGTCCGATTATACCGACCTTTTTATCACCGACAAATATATCCGCACTACGTCCTGGATGTAATAATTCCTCTTCAGAACGACGATATTCAAACTTAATACCTAGACGTTCGCTGATTGCTTCAACAATTCCTTTTACATGGAAGAAATCAACGGTTTCTTTTTTACCTTGATGATAACTCGGTGTTACCTCTCCAGTGATAATACCTGCAACATGTTCCTCTTCTGAAGGTAATTCAGAACCTTCAACTTTAAAGAACGTGTTTCCAACTTCATAAAATGCCACATTCTTCATTTGACGGGCATTATTATAAACGATAACATCAACTAAATGTGGAATTAATGACTGACGTAATTCAGCATGATCAGCACTCATCGGCATAAGTAACTTAACAGTATCTGCTTGTTTCAATGCAAACTGTTGTGCTTTTTCCTTTGAAACTAATGCATACGTAATTGCCTGGTTTAAGCCTAGTCCTTGTAATAAAGATTTTACAGCACGACGTTTCGCTTGATAATCTGTAAGTCCAACTTGTTTATTCGTTTTCGTAACAGGTAACGTTGCAGGTAACGCATCATATCCATAAATACGAGCAACTTCTTCAACAAGATCTTCTTTAATTTTGATATCACCGCGACGACTTGGTACAACGACACTAAATGCATCACCATCCACTTTAGATTCAAATCCGAGACGCTCAAAAATATTCTTAATTTCAGTGTTTGATATTTCGAATCCGATTAAACGATTAATATCTTCCGTCGTAATTTCAACATTTGTCGTTAATGCAGGTAATGTGCCAGATGATACGATACCGCTTAAAACTTCACCTTGCGCATTTTCCTGTAAGAGATAAGCTGCACGGTTTAACGCATCTTCTACAAATTCAGCTGCTACACCTTTTTCAAAGCGGCTTGAAGATTCTGAACGTAAGTTTAAGCGACCAGCAGTTTTACGAATATTAAGTGGTGCAAACATCGCTGATTCGATTAACACGTTCACTGTATTATCAGTAACTTCTGAGAAATCTCCACCCATAACACCTGCTAATGCTACTGGTTTTTCACCGTTCGTAATTACGATATCTGATGATAATAATTTACGTTCCTGATCATCTAATGTCGTCATCACTTCGCCATCATTAGCATAACGCACTAAAATTTCTTTAGAGCCAATCTCGTCGTAATCAAACATATGTAAAGGTTGACCAAATTCAAGCATCAAATAGTTTGATACATCCACGACATTATTAATCGGACGAACGCCAGCTTTAATTAAACGACTTTGAATGTATTCCGGAGATGGTCCTATTTTTACATTTTTGACAATACGTGCTGCGTAATATGGACTTGCCTGCACGTCATCAATATGAATAGAAATGTAATCACTTGCTGCCGCTGCAATTTCTTTAATTTCAGAAATCGGGAATGATAAATCTTCTTCATATAATGCACTTGTTTCAAATGCTGTACCAATCATAGACATACAGTCGCTACGGTTTGGTGTAAGACCTAATTCCATCACCTCGTCATTTAAATCCAATGCTTCCAAGGCATCCTGACCTGGCTTAACATCGCCTGTAAATACATAGATACCTTCAGAATATTTCTCTGGAACAAGGTTTGAAGCAATACCTAATTCACCTAGTGAACAAATCATACCATTTGATTCAACACCACGTAATTTTGCTTTTTTAATTTTAATACCACCTGGTAAACGTCCACCCGGTAAACAAACGATGACATGCTGCCCTGCATCAACGTTAGGTGCACCACATACGATTTGTAATGTTTCCTCACCAACATTAACCTGGCAAACATTTAATTTGTCAGCATCCGGATGTTTTTCTTTTGACTCGACATAACCGACAACTAAATTTTTTATATCTTTTTTATAGTCAATAATTTCTTCTATCTCAATACCGCTTCGCGTGATCTTCTCAGCAAGCTCTTCTACCGGTAAATCAACTTTAACGTAATCACTTAACCATTCTTTACTTACTAACATCAACATTACCTCCATCTTCAGCACGTAAAAACTGTGTTACAAATCGTAAATCATTTGTATAGAAATGACGAATATCTTCAATACCATATTTCAACATCGCGATACGATCAGGACCCATTCCAAATGCGAAACCAGAGTATTTCTTAGAATCAAATCCTGCCATCTCTAAAACGTTAGGATGCACCATACCTGCACCTAAAATTTCAATCCAGCCGGTACCTTTACAAACGTTACACCCTTTACCTTTACATTTGAAGCAAGAAATATCGACTTCAACAGAAGGTTCTGTAAATGGGAAGAAACTTGGACGCAGACGAATTTCACGATCTTCACCGAACATTTTTTTCGCAAAGTATTCCAATGTTCCTTTTAAATCACTCATTTTAATATTCTCATCAACAACTAAACCTTCGATTTGTGTAAATTGATGTGAATGTGTAGCATCATCTGAATCACGACGGTATACTTTACCTGGACAAATAATCTTTACAGGCCCTTCGCCTTTACGTGACTCTAACGTACGTGCTTGAACAGGAGACGTGTGTGTACGCATTAATACTTCTTCAGAAATATAGAAACTATCCTGCATATCACGCGCCGGATGAGACTTCGGTAAGTTTAAAGCTTCAAAGTTATAATAATCACTTTCTACTTCATAACCTTCAACAACTTCATATCCTAAACCGACAAATAAATCTTCAATATCCTCGACAATACGATTTAATGGATGACTCGCACCACTCGTAAGTTCTTTACCTGGTAACGTGATATCTACTGTTTCACTTGCTAATTTACGGTTAATTAATTCACGTTGGATTTTTTCTTCAACTTCAGCAATCGCTTTTTCAACCGTTTGACGCGCATCGTTTACCAGTTGACCAAACTTTGGTTTCTCTTCATTCGGTAACGACTTCATTTCTTTCATTAAACCAGTGATGACACCTTTTTTACCTAAATAAGATACTTTAATATCCTGTAATTCTTTTTTCTCAGAAATCGATTGTACTTTTTGAACAGCTTCTTCTTTCAATGCTTGTAATTTATCTTTTAACTCCATCGTGATGCCTCCTTAAATTTTTAGAAACAAAAAAATCCTCCCCATCCCTGAATAAGGGACGAAAAGAATTCCGCGGTACCACCCAAATTTGCACAAATGTGCACACTTGTTGATGATAACGGTGTCCACCGGCTTAACTTCTTATTAAGCAACCAAAAAGATGAAAAAATATGTATCAATGACTATCTCTCACCAAACGATAGCTCTCTGAACACGTCCACATATTACGTCTTTTTATCGGTTCTTTATTTCATTAACATTTATTATAATCAATAAAAAAATTATATTCAACCTATAAATCATTGCGTTTATCACGCTTTTCTAAATCTTGTATTCGTCGTTCAAGTTTATTAATCT
This sequence comes from Macrococcus epidermidis, assembly GCF_024205965.1. Classification (NCBI taxonomy): domain Bacteria; kingdom Bacillati; phylum Bacillota; class Bacilli; order Caryophanales; family Staphylococcaceae; genus Macrococcus; species Macrococcus epidermidis. Next base: position 1,698,849 of record NZ_CP073819.1, read on the forward strand.
TTTTATAACGTCGAGAAAAATATATGAGAATTGAAGTAATACCTATCAACATTAGAAATGAAACTAAAGTAAATAATAAGGTACCCCATTCTATCCCCACTGATGTTTCTATCATTTTTTAATCTCCTCTAATTAATTTTTCTTCTTCTGTCAGGCTATTATTTTTGCTAAAACAGAAATTAGTCAACAACAATACTCCCCATGTTGTTTGAATGTATGTAGGGTTATTAATATATATTTGCCACAAGATTAATGCAAAATAAACTAAAAATATAATCATCATTAATGAAAAATGAATTTTCCAATTCAATTGTGTATGGTTCGAACGATGTATTTCATTAGGTAATTCAGTTAGTTTGAATAGTATTAATATAACAGCAGTTCCAATTGCAAATGGCAATTTATCATTTATTGCTAATGTATTCTGTTGCGCTTTTGACAATTCGTAATATGCATCAGTATAAATATCAGTCTGATCTTTAAAAAAATAAAATAGAAACAAAGCTGATGCAATTAAAAATACAAATGAAATCCAACTCTGTTGCTTATATCGCTTCAAATCAATACTCAATTTAGTATCAAACATGGTTTTATAATAAAAAGTAATAGCTTCTATCATTTTGATTCACCTAGCTTTTCTTCTTCATTCGTTGCATATGGATTTGCACCAAAAACGAAATTAGAAATAACTAAAACAAAAAATATTGCTTGCAAATTACCTGGTTGTTGTCGAAGATAAAAATAAATTCCTAATACGATATAAATGATAAAGAATGCTGCTAATATCAATAATCGAATACGCCAATTCTTATTTAACATATTGGCACGATGTATTTCATTCGGCAGGTTAATACCATGTGACAACAACATTAACACAAAAAATGTTACTGCAAATTTTGTATTATCTTTCAAATCATAGTCAAGTCGTTCTTTTTCCGACATCTCAAAATAAGCATCTGAATAGCCAAAATCATCCCACATATACCATAATCCTAAAATAATTAATGGTGCAACAATTAGAAATGCAACCCAGCGTTGTCGCTTATATCGTGTGATACCTATTCTGATATCGGTTCTAAAGAAATTCTCAAAAAAGAATTGTATCTCTTCCTTCATTCACACCAACTCCTTATACCAATAATAACATTTTATTACAATTTATTTCATCCATTTTGTTACAGTTCCAAAAAAATATACAAAAAAATAACCCTTCAAACAGAAGAGTTATATCGTATGCTTAATCCCCATCACCATATCGAGTCTTACTAAATTATTAAATTGAGCACCTTTTCTAAAGAATAAAGTGCATAATGCTTTGTCTTCAATCAATTCATAACGATTATTTTCGCGTGTAATCTCAACCACTACAATACTACTTTCACTTTTCTGCGCATTATAGATGACTTCAAAATCCCACTCTTGATCGGATTCAAACCGTTGTTGTAATAAATCAATTAATCCATCATAATCCATTACAATTTCTTCACATTCATTATTGATAAAAGTTGCTTTAATATCATGCGAAATAATTTTTTTAATTTGCACTATATCCTGATTACTCCATGCAGCTAAAAAATGAAAATACGCCATGCCCACACTTCTCTCTATTTTATGTTGTTAAATCAAGTGATACATTAATATACCTGCACATACTGCCACATTTAAACTTTCAGCTTTACCGTGTATCGGTACATAAAGATTTATGTCCGTTTGATCAAGTATCGCCTGATCTACACCTTGTCCTTCATTACCAAGGACTAATAAAAATGAATCCGTTTTTTCAACTTGATGATAGTCTACTGAATTTTCAAGACTTGTTCCCATAACTTTACCATCCACTTTTTGTCTTGCCTCTTCAAAATCCATCTCTATGACCGGAATATGAAAGACACTGCCTTGTGAGGCACGTAACACTTTATCGTTATAAATATCGACTGTGCCTTTCGCTATAATTACAGCATCTATACCTGCAGCATCTGCGGTACGAATAATTGTGCCGACATTGCCGGGATCCTGTATGCGATCCAGATAAACTGCGCGGTTCAATGTAACGTCGTCGATTGATGGCATATTACAAACTGCATAAATACCTTGAGGTGCTTCAGTTTGAGATAATTTCTCTGCAATCTTAAATGTTATTTCGTATTGCTGTTTACTGTTCTCAACCATCACTTCAGTCAACTTATCAGGATTTACAGTCAAGATCATTTCAATATCAATATTACTTTTTGCTGCTTCTTCTACTAAATGAAATCCTTCAAGTAAAAATTGACCTGTTTTCTTACGCTCTTTTCTTGCATGTAGTTTTGCAATCTGTTTAATTTTAAGATTGTTTACTGATTCTATAAGTTCCATACGTTACCTCGCTTATTATTCTTATCTTATTATGACTCTTTTTCATGCATAATGATACTAAATCCTTCTCTTTTTTGTGATAAACCTTCCATGACTTTATACCAGTCATAACCATGTTCAGAAAACATTTCATCCATCAAATCCCTTTGTGCTTGATTTAACTTCTCAATTAAAGCATAGCCTGACGGCGTGGGATGTAATTCTTTCAGTCGCTTATCATTGGTTGCTGTTTTTTCTTTAATGAGCGCTTTTTCTTTTAATACTTTTAATGTATTGTGTGAACCTTGCTTAGAAATTTCAAGCACTTGAAGTAATTCTTTTTGTGTAATCCCCGGTTTCATACAAATGAAAAATAGAAAACGGTGATGTTGTCGCTGCATGCCATATTGTTCTATAATCTCGTCAGCTGTGGTGATATACGTCTTATAGGCAAAATAAAATAGTAAATGTTCATTGTCACGATCCGGCGTCATTGTATTCTCCTTTAATATACTTATCTTTATTATACCCACTATTGCACTTATTTCAATTAATAGGTCAATAGTGTTGACTTATTATTTTTCACATATTATATTAAAGAAAGAATAATTAATATAAGGAGAGAATATTGATGAAACAAAGAATCGGTCAACTATTATTAGATACATTAGCAGTAAACGGCGTAGATAAAATGTTTGGTGTGCCCGGTGACTTTACATTAGCCTTTTTAGATGATGTTGTACGACATGACAACATTGAATGGATTGGTAACACGAATGAATTAAACGCAGCGTATGCAGCAGATGGTTATGCACGTGTTAAAGGATTAGCTGCAGTGAGTACAACTTTTGGTGTAGGTGAATTAAGTGCGGTCAATGGTATTGCCGGAAGTTATGCCGAACGCGTACCTGTTATAAAGATTGCTGGCGGACCATCAAGTATCGCTCAGCAAGAAGGGCGATACGTTCATCATTCATTAGGTGAAGGTGTGTTTGATGCTTATTCTAAAATGTATGAACACATTACTTGTGCAACAACAACTTTGACAGTTGAAAATGCGCAAACAGAAATACCACGCGTAATCAATGCAGCTATTCGTGAACGTCGTCCTGTTCATATTCATTTACCGATAGATGTTGCATTAACAGAAATTGAAGTAACAGATGCTCCTGTTGCGTATCAGCACGCAGCAAAAGACGTATCACAGTATATTGAAGCAGTTAAAGAAAGATTATCAAAAGCAAAACAACCTGTATTCATTGTAGGTCATGAAATTAATTCATTTGATCTACACGATAAACTTGAACAACTTGCAGACTTAACAAATATTCCGGTAGCTCAATTATCACTCGGTAAATCAGCCTTTAATGAAGAAAATAATAAATATTTAGGTATCTTTGACGGAAAAATTGCTGAGGAAAATGTACGTAACTATGTAAATAACTCAGATTGTATTATTAATTTAGGAGCAAAATTAACTGACTCAGCGACTGCTGGATTCAGCTATGAATTTGACGTTAACGACGTTATCTTCATGAATCAAAATGACTTTAAAGCTGGCAGTGTTGTAAGTGATGACGTTTCAATCATCGATTTAGTAGATGGATTATTGACATTAGACTATAAGAATAGTGCCGACTATCCTAAATTTAAACGCTCTGAGATGGATTATGTATTAAATGATGAACCGTTAGTTCAGGAAAACTATTTTAAATTAGTTAATGCCTTCTTAGAAAAAGATGATATCTTACTTGCCGAACAAGGGACATCATTCTTTGGCGCATATGATTTATCACTTTATAAAGGCAATCAATATATCGGACAACCATTATGGGGATCAATCGGTTATACATTCCCGGCATTACTAGGAAGCCAACATGCCGATGTAAACCGTCGTAACCTATTACTGATTGGAGATGGGTCTTTACAATTAACAGTTCAAGCATTATCAACAATGATTCGCACAGGCATTAAACCGATCATCTTCGTTATCAATAACGATGGTTATACTGTAGAAAGACTCATTCACGGTATGGAAGAACCATATAATGATATTAAAATGTGGAACTATAAACAGTTACCAGAAACATTTGGTGCAAAAGATGAAGTTGTTGTACACGACGCGAAAACTTCGAACGAATTGAAAGCTGTAATGGATAAAATTAAAGCGGATAAAGATCACTTACATTTCGTTGAAATCCATATGGCAGTTCAAGATGCACCGAAAAAATTAATCGACATCTCTAAAGCATTTGCAGAAGCAAATAAAAAAGCATAATATTTAACCCCCGTTTACTCATAAATATGAGGAGACGGGGGTTTCTTTGATTGTGGATACCATAATATGGCTGCATGTGCCCACTTTGTATAAATAGTGTGCATCTGATTACTTTTATTTACAAATATTGCGCAGAGTCCAACAAGAGTGCGCAAGAATTTGAAATAAATTACAACTACTGCACATTTCACATTCAGAGTGTGCAGAAATTGTAAACTACTTACAAATATTGCACTCAACTCATACAGTATGCGCAACATTTTCAAATTTATTACAACAAATCATAAATATTTAACCACTACATTTCCGCCAATTTCATATTCAAATACATCTGGCATGTTCATTTCACAGAAATCATTATAACCAAACGCCCCATCAGTCAGATGATTAAACAATACTGAAAAAGAAGTACCATGACCACAAATAATTAAGTCACCCTCGCTCCCTATAATCAGATCTTCAAACGCCGGCACAATTCTTTGCTTAACATCATTCAATGATTCACCATTCTCAAGTTTATAATCAAAATCCTTCCACTGACGTTCTGCAAATTCCGAGAAATTATCGATCCAATCACCAACCGTACGCTCATAAAAATTATCTAAAATCTCTATCTTCAAACCTTTATTTTCAGCAATCGCCGTAACTGTATCCAATGCACGTTTATAAGGGCTAGAAAAAATCCCTGCAATTTCTTTATCTTTAAAAATCTCAATTAAACCTTGAGCAAGCCTTACACCATCTTCAGTCAATGGTGCACTTTCATCATGTTTATACGAAATATCTCGAATGGAGTGTCTAATAAAATATACTTTGCTCATTTAACTACCCTTTCATCTGAAACATCATTTTTAATCATTTTTATCATTCTTCAGAATTCGGAAAATGTTCTAGCAATTCATCTTGAACTTTCTCATCATCTATTAATATTATCGTTCTTGAACTATCCATCGCTATTAATTCAAATACTGATTTATTCTCTATATGCTTAAATCCGCTATTATAATAAGGTTGTTCATCAGTGATATCATAATCCTTTGAATCCTCAATAATTTCTTCCCAGGAAACTTCATTAGGAAATCCTGATAATACACCCCATATCCACTGCACATCTGAATATTGTTCCAACATTAAATATAACGTTTCTCCATCTATAAATTGATTATCTGGATCATCAAACGGTACAGTATTATAGTTAAAATCCCCATTATGCTCATGGGGATATATCTTCCATTTGAGAGACTTCACATATTCTTCAATGTGTTTAAATACTTCAAAAGGATATGTAACAAATCCACCTTCATTCAGGAGAAATCCCTTCATGAAATCACTTCCCTATCATTAATAAATTATTCTTGATTATTTTTTTCTTTTATCATCATTAGACACAAGCGCTGCGCACAAATTACCAATAAAATCTATTAAATCAGTTATTATAGAAATCATCGTTTCACCTTATCTTTTTTCATATCTCTTTTAAAATAAATAAATGCTATTGTTCCAAATAGTATATTCATAACAGTATATGTTATGAGTGAAGCATTAATATAATCTTCATTCTTCGGATTTCCACTTGTGAAAAATTTAGGAATTAATTCTGGCATAATGATATAAACTAATACTGCAATAAAAAACCAACTTTTTAATACTATACAAACGACAATAAAGATCAAAGAAAGAATCAGTCCAATTATCAAACTATATTTTTCATCAATACTTGCCAAAGACTTACTTGGAAACTTTGACAATAATAGCTCACCTATTGTCATAACAGCAATTATTAAAATAAACAATATAAAACCATAAATATAAGTAGTTTTAGAGTCACCATGTCTCACTAAAATTGATTTTAAAATCCATAATTCTAATGGTGCTAATATAAATATAATAATTGCATAAAATATCAATCTATTCAGACTTAAATCTAAATCTCCGGATATTAATCGAGGTATCGCTAATAAAGCTAATATAGAGATTAGCATCAAAAATATAAAACTAAATATCCCTTTGTCAAATGGTAATTCATTCGAGATAGATTTAATATATTCCTTTACTGATCCTCCTGTTACGCTTTCTACACTTTCACCACGTGATTCTGCTTCGTACAAATGATCACGTAATTCTTCTTCAATCGCATCAATATCTTCGTCTTTCTTACCTTTCGATGCCAACTCTAATCTTAATTGTAATAAAAAATGTTCTGCTTCATTACTTAACATCATCAACACTCCTCATCAAATTATTTATGCCTGTATTCAATAAATCCCACTTTTCCTTAAACACTTTTAATTCATCCAAACCCTCTTTTGTAATTGAATAATATTTTCTCTTTGGACCACCGGTATCAGATTTAATCATTCGCGTACTGACATACCCTTTTTTATCTAATCTAAGTAATACCGGATAAATACTACCATCACTAATTTCAGGAAATTCTTTTTCTTTTAATTTTTCTAATATCTCATATCCATATGTTTCACCTTGAGAAATCAAACCAAGAATTGCTCCATCTAATAATCCTTTCATCATTTGATTATGTACAGACATTTGAAACCTCCTTGCTTCAGATAGCTATCTTATAATATAAGATAGTCTAGAAAATAAAAAAAGTCAACTATCTTATTATAAAAGATAGTCACTTTTTAATTTTACATATTGATCCAACCACGCTTTCTGCCTTTCCTCAAGCACTGGATATATATTATGATAATCATCTAAATCTTTTTCTCTAACATTACTGCTATTCATTTTATACAACAATTGAATTTCAGGTTGTATTATTTTCATATCATTCTTAACAAAATATATATCTTCAATTTTTTTCCTAACAGCAGCGTTTCTTTTATAGATCCAATGTCCCGCTTCTTCTTCAAAAAATAAAATTTGAATAATAAATGATTCTTCATCATCTTTTGCAATCCACAAACTGTCAGTAGAATGAACTTCATTAAATAAAGATAAACTTAAAGATCCATTTCTCGCTGTATAAACTTTATAATTATTAAAAAAATCTAAAATCCGTTCTAAATATTTAAAGTTCACCAATATATCAATATCTTCATGATTTCTCGTTTTTCTTCCTAGAAACTCATCCAGTGCAATCCCTCCAGCCAAATACCAATCAAAGTCTGCATCATGCATTATTTGCTTTAAAGATTCTATACTAAGTAGCTGCCAATTATTAAAGTCCGTCCTCATTCTCAACGCCTCTCTTATATTCTGGCTATTAAAATGATTTCATCTTCTATTTTGTAACCAATAAATTTTATATTAAAGTTTTTTTCCAAGGCGAGGATGTATCTTTTTTTATCTACAGCTTCTTCTTTTCCATCAACCTTATAATAATCCTCAACCTGTATTATTAATTGTGAATTCATTGGATACGTCTCATTAATATATAATACGTTCTTATATTCCGAGAAATCTTTCTGTGCTTTAATTATCATTGTCTTATAAAAAGAATAAAGTACTTTATCATTATGATACATATCAAATACATATACAAACTGAGGGATATAAATATTCATATAGTTCAATAACTTTAATTGCTCATCATCGATAGTACTTTGCGCTATCCGGTTAAATAACCTTTTCTTTCCTCTTAACTTCTTTAATCTCATTCTCTCCTCCAAAAAAATACCCACTTCTCAGTGGGTATTATGATGATTTCGCTTCAAATTTATAAGCTTTTGTGAGCTCGTTTGTAATGATTAACTCATAATCAAGGTTGCGTGATTCTGCACCTTCAACCAATATATCAATTTCCTGCTGATTAAAATATCTTTCAGTTGCTACTAAAGACACTATCATTATTAATGACAGCATGATAATTACTATTAGACCTTTAGTAAATGCTTTCATAATTACCACCTTAGTTGTTTTTTATCATCTTATCATAAACAACCAAATTTATACAGTATTAGTATGTTTGCCCTATAATCTTATCCACTAATGCATCATCCAGTCCTTCAACAACAGCTGTCATCAATTTCACTGCACTGGTATAATCTTCTCGGTTCATCATAGATACATTACTATGAATATAACGTGTTGGTACAGCGATTGTTACTGCTGGCACACCTGTGTTACTTTGTGCGACGTGTCCTGCATCTGTGTAGCCACCCGTTAAGTGATCGAACTGTATTGCAATATGGTGTGCTTTTGCGACATCAATAATATATTGTTTCAATGCAACATGCGCGATATTCCATGCATCGGCTAATATAATAACTGGTCCGTCACCCAACTTCGCATTACCTGCATCCTCCATACCAGGCGTTAATGAACAGAAACATACATCCATTGCAATCGCGAGACTTGGCTTTACTAAGTTAGCAGCTGTCTTTGCACCTCGAGACAATGTTTCTTCCTGTGTTACGGCTCCGGAATATAGATTAATCTTTGGTGAAGTAACATTTTTAACAACTTCATATGCAAGTGCACATCCAAAGCGATTATCAAATGCTTTTGCTAACAGATAATTTGGATTTTCCATCACTTCAAACTCAGTATATGGTGTTATACAATCTCCAACTTTAATCCCTGCTGCTATTGTTTCATCAAGTGATGCCGTCCCGATATCTATAAACATATTTTCTAGATTTACTTTATTTCTCTCTTCAACACTTAACACGTGTGGCGGCTTCCCTCCGATTACCCCTCTTATATCCCTATCTTTCGTATGTATCGTTACTTTCTGACTTGTCATCACTATCGGTGACCAGTATCCGAGACTTGTAAACTTTATAAAGCCTCGTTCAGTGATGTCAGTAACCATAAAGCCAATCTCATCAAGATGGCCTAATAACATGATAGCGTGTTCACTATTCGCTTTACGGACACCAAATATACTGCCAGTGTTATCACGTACCGTTTCAACGTTAATCGTTTCAAATAATTGCTGCATTAATTGTGTCATCGGCAATTCAAATCCCGCCGGTGCATTACATTCTGTCATTTGTTTAAGTAGTTCTAGTTGCTGATCCATCAATACATCTCCTATTCCACCGTAAACTTATATTTTATGTCATTATAGGATATTATTACATATACTGTCCTAAAAATACACCAATCGCTGTGCCGACATAGTTTCCGATAATATATCCGAGTGTACCTACAACAAGAATCGGTCCGATCAATTTATGCCACCCTTTAGCAATAGCTAATGCTGCTGCAGTTGTCGGCCCTCCTATATTGGCATTACTAGCAAGTAATATTTCCTCTAAGTCTGCGCCAATTAATTTACCGGCAACTAAACTTATGACAAGATTTAACATTGCAATAATAAACACAAACAATAATAGCAATGGTGCTGTCTGCATTATTAAAGGTATTGAAGCTGGAATTCCTAATACGAAGAAGAAAAGATATATAAGAAATGTTCCAAATTCACTACTACCATTTAACTGTTTAAAGAATTTAGGGAATAGTAATAGCAATACAAATGTAAACGTCGTTAAGATTAAATATTTATCTGTTACAAGACCTGTAAACATTTCATATAAAATATTGCCATCCGCTTTCGGCAAAATATCAGTCATAAATGCTGACAGTTTAAATGATACAGCTACAATAAAAAATGCTGCACCGAAATTTAACGCAATATCGAGCAGAGAGATTTCTTTACGACTGAAATAATCATCCTGCCCTGCAATATGTGTTCCTTCTACTTCATCAATGTGCGGTGTATTAAATTTCTTTCTAAAGAATTGCATTGTAGGTATCGCCATTAAAGTTAAAATAAATATCGCTGTCATTAAGTTATCTGCAACTACTGCAGCTGATATTACATCTTTAGGTGGATCAAACTTTAAAGTCATGGCTGCAAAATTCACACCACCCCCAATATAGCTTGCACTCATCATCGCACTTAATTTATCGAGATAAGGGATATGTTCTTTTAGTAAAAAGAATGCTACTAAAGTCCCGGCTACTGTCCCCACCGAACTTAATAAAAATATACCGAGTAAGCGACCGCTTTCTTTCCATATTGCTTTAATATCAATTTGAAATAATAATAACGGTAAAGCTAGCGGAATAATAAAACCCCATACTTGATCATAGACAACGGACTCTGTAGGAATCACTTTAAAGTTTGAAAGTAACAGTGCAAAGATTAAGGCAATAATAGCCCCTGAAACTTTGGCTGCCCATTTATATTTTAATTCAAGATAAATACTTAGACTGCTGAATATTACAATGATCGCCCATAACGTCATGACATCGTCTGCTGCAAAAAGTGTCTTCATCGTTTACCTCCTCAAAGCATTATACTTCTAATTTATCAGAATATTCTATATTATTGAAGAGTTAATTATTTATTATAAATGTTTCGCAAACTTTTCTTTGTGTTCTTCAGGTAAAGCATCAACTTTTAATGCTTTTTCAATCAAAGCTTTGTTCTTCTTATCACCGTAAACTAATTCATTAAACTCATGTAACGTCAATCCAGTTTCATCTTTCTTCATAAGTTCTAACTTGCTATTTGGTGCAACTACACCTTCAATAAGCACTCTAAAGTAACAACCTGTTGCTCGACTTACAGCCATCATCTTTACAATATTCGGTACATTGTGAACCTGTGCAATCGTATTACATGGTCCACGTCCTTCAGTCACTTGAATAAGTGCCTCTCCAAGTTTAAACGTATCGCCAATACAAATCGTATCTTTATCTAGTCCAACAGTCGTAATATTCTCACCGAACAAACTAAATTCTGTATCTATATCCATGTAATCTGACCATAAATCATAATCCTTATAATCATATAAACAGACTGCTTTATTGACACCACCATGACCTTTATAAACATGCTGATCTCCGACAAACCCTGTAACAGTAAGTTGTACTGCATTATCAATAGGATATTTATAATAAGCAGTTTTCTTCTCTTTACCGTTTACATCAATCTTTTCTATACCACCGATACAAATTCTTTTTAATTCATAATGCATACGCTCACCTCTAATTTTGTATTACTTCAAGTTTATTATTATCAATTACATAAGTAAATAATAAACAGCCACTCAAGTGAGCAGCTGTTATTTCATAAAATCCCTATTTTCTCTTCTTTTTCTTCTTACTTTTCTTCTGAACTACCTGTATTTTACTTCGTTTATATTCAGGCATTTCACTTACTTTCTTACCACCCAAACGCCATAAACGCACTTCCGTATAAACGTCTTTCAAAAGTCGCGTTAATCGTTCAGTTGGTACGACACTAATCATGTTCTTCACCCCTAAATCTGCGATAAATTCAAATGCAGTTTCAAAACTATCTGTCACACGGAACGTCTCAATAATCTCTGAATAAAGTGCTTCAACTTGTTGATTGTAAATTACTTCACCTTTCATATTGCGTTTTAATTCAACTTTCAGTTCACGTGTATTATTACTTGGTTCAACATATGCGTTTAATATATATTTATATACCGCTTCTTTTGACTGCGGTATATAATATTCCATATTACTGAACATCTCATCTAAATTTAATTGCTGATGTGAATATAATTCGTGCTTTATCCAGTTTCCTTTGATATTCGGTACTAAATTCGGGAAGAACGTTTGAATATCTTTCAAAATCATTTCACGCGTTAATGTTTCTTGATAAAGTTTACCATACACTTGCTGCATGATATCGATGCGTGTAAATCCATATATATTGAAAATACCACGGTAAAATTTAATCTTCTCAATATCCTCATTTAAATACCCATGTTGCTTTTGATATTTCTTAATATGTGCTGCAACATCATTTGGTAAGAAAAGAATTTCATTAAAAGTATGTGCATACAAGAAGATTTCTCTTGTTGCACCTTTCATATATGTAAAGTTATCATAGTTGAATTGTAGTGCATTCTCGATATTTAACAGCAGCTCGTAATCCATATATTTCAGCATTTTTTCTAGCATCGTGAAATCTTTGAAAAATGATTCATGAATGATATTAATTTGGGTTTGCTTATCATCTTTAATGTCCAATTGGTAAAACAGGACGATTGCTTTTAAATCTTCTAACGTAAAATGATTTAAATGTTCTCTTAACGGTTTGTTTCCATGCATTTGAATCATTGTATCGATTTGTTCTTCCATCTTCATCTGTTCATTATATTGCGCAATGTTCGTTTCAAACGCTGCGCTTTCATTTTCGATTTCTTCTTCCGATGGTGATTGTATTTCAGCAAATTCACTATTTAAGACATGTTGATTGTAGATATTGATTATTTCAATCGGCATAAAGAACATTGCACCATTTGTAGCAGGGATGATGCCTGCTTCGACCAAGTTCGGTAAAACGACTTCTGTTTGAATACTATCTCGATTAATGTTTAAGCCACGCTCCGCTAAAAGACTTAAATATACATGTTCTGTGTTGTTTAACTTTGGTAATACCGCTATAAATTTCTCTTCATTGATTGTCATTTGATAACTCCTTGATTTAAAAAAGCTTGAACTAATCGTTCAAGCTTTCATTCATTTTAATCTTTGATGGATTGATTTTTATATTAAATCTACTTTCTAGTAAACTTATTGACTCGAGTGAGTCTGTTATGACTTCATCAAAACCATGAATCGATAATATTTCAGAATGGATGTTGAAATACTTACTTTGTACAAGGTCATCGTTTAACTGATCAATTGCATAATAAAATCCACCTTGATCATACATCTCCAGTATTTCTTGCTTGTCGATGGATTTTTGTGAAATGTATAGTTTTCTTAATCCGAACTCCGGTAGTTGTTCATACCATGACAAACCGTCACGCACATTTACTACATCACCGATAATAATCATTGCTGGGTGTGTAACTTTATATTCTATAACAAGATCGTTTATCGTTGATAAATCTCCTATCACCGTTTTTTGATAACCATAACTTGCATTGCCAATGACAGCTACCTTTAAATGTGCATCCATATCTTTAGACAGGACAGAGACAATTTCAGGTAATGCTTTCATCCCCATATAAAGCGCTAGTGTACCACCTTTAGCCAACGCCTGAAAATCAATTTCGCGCATACTATCTTTTTGCAGATGACCTGTTGAGAAAGTAACATGAGGCGCATGCGCGCGATCAGTTAATGGAAATCCAGAATAGAGTGCAGCCGCACTAGCACTTGTTATACCAGGAATAACCTCATATTCATATTTCTTTTCTAAACTATCTACTTCTTCAGAAAGTCGGCCAAGTATACCAGGATCTCCACCTTTAAGACGCACTACTGTTAATCCTAATGCTGCTTTCTCATTAATAATACGATTGATTTCATCCTGTGCTTTATATTTAACATCTGGATTTTTACCCACATATATAAGTTTGCAATCTTGTTTTGATAATTGTAATAATATCGGATTGACTAGTCGATCATATATGATGACATCTGCAGTCTTTATTCTTCTGATTGCTTTATAAGAAACAAGACCAGGATCACCTGGTCCAGCTCCAATAAAAATGACTTTTCCTAGTCTATCCATATGAATAACTCACCGTTATCTACTTCTACTTTATATGTTGAAACACATCCATCTGCTTCATCTGGTGCCTGAACCTGTCCATCATTTAAATCAATTTTTCTGTCATGTAACGGACAGAATACATAATGTTCACTTACTGTCCCTTCAGATAAAGGTCCATTTTTATGTGGACAACGGTTACTGATCGCTTTAATATCACCAGATTCTAATAAGAAAATACCGATTTCTTCATCTTTAACAAATACTTTCTTACCGATTTGAGGTTCTAGTTCAGATACATTGAATAATTTTATTTTTTCCATGACTATACGCGCTCCACTTCATACATTTTTCGTTTCTCTTCGTCTGATGCAATTGCCTTCCACGGCTCTTCCTGACGTGCTTTATTGGCATCCATTAAACGTTCAAATAATTCTTTTTGTTTCCCTTCATCAAGCAATACATCTTTTACCTGGTCGAATCCTAGACGTTCCATCCATGGTGCAGTACGTTCACCATAAATACCTGTTTCACGGTAGTATTGCATCATCGCACCACATAATTGAATCACATCGTCTTCAGTTGCTACAGTTGTAAGTAATGTTGCAGCTTTAACTTCCGTACCACCGTTACCACCAACAAAGATCTGGAAGCCATTCTCAACGCCGATAACACCGAAATCTTTCACACCAGATTCTACACAGCTACGTGGGCAACCTGATACCCCGATTTTAAATTTATGAGGTGTATCGATATATTCAAATGTTGATTCAAGTCGAATTGCAAGTTGTGTCGTTAACTGCGTACCAAATCGACAGAATTCTTTACCGACACATGATTTAACAGAACGTAGTTTTTTTCCGTAAGCAGATGCTGAACGCATGCCTAAATCTTCCCACACTTGAGGTAATTCTTCTTTTTTAATACCATATAAACCGATACGCTGTGCCCCAGTGATCTTCACTAACGGTACATCATATTTCTTCGCAACTTCACCTAACTTAATTAACTGATCAGGATTTGTAACCCCACCCTGCATCTGTGGAATGACAGAGAAAGTACCATCATTTTGAATGTTTGCATGGAAACGTTCATTTGCATAACGTGAATCTTTTTCATCTTCATGCTCATGTGGCCAGCACATATTTAAGTAGTAGTTGACTGCCGGACGACATTTCGGACATCCACCTAAGTTTTTAAATCCTAATACGTGACGTACTTCTTTAGACGTTTTTAAACCTTTTGCACGAATTTGCGTCACAATCTGGTCACGTGAAAGTTCTGTACATCCACAAATTCCAGTTGGGCCACCCGCTTCAAATTTATCACCTAAAGTATGAACGAGTAAATCAGCGATTTGTCCTTTACATTTACCACATGATCCACCGGCTTTAGTATGCGCTGTAACTTCTGCAACAGTTGTTAAACCTTTTTCGTGTACTGCTTTAACAATCTGTCCTTTTGAAATACCGTTACATCCACAAATTGTTTCATCGTCTGCCATCGTTTCAACACTGATTGCATCAACTTCACCAGCTTTGTGTAATAAAGATACTAATGTGAATTCCTCGATTGCTTCTTCTTTTTTCATCATATTGTAGAAACGGTTACCTTCTTCAGTATCCCCGTAAAGTACAGCACCTACAACTTTACCTTCTTCTACGAATACTTTTTTATAGACATTATCTAAGCCGTTAAACACTTCAATACCGCGCGTCTTTTCACCTTCATAAATCTTACCGGCAGAGAATAGGTCACAGCCAGATACTTTAAGTGATGTAAATGTAGTTGATCCGTGATAACCATCTGTTGGATTGCCTGTGATATGATCTGCTAATACTTTCCCTTGTTCGTAAAGTGGTGCTACTAAGCCGTATACTTTTGAGTTATGTTCAGCACATTCACCAACGGCATAAATATCCGGGTCACTCGTCTGCATATAATCATTAACAACGATACCACGACCGATTTCAAGTTCAGCTGCACGTGCTTGTTTCGTTACCGGACGAATACCTACTGCCATTACAACTAAATCTGTTTCAATTACTGAACCGTCACTTAAACGGATTGCTTCAACACGATCTTTACCGATAATTTCTTGTGTGTTTCCTTGTAATTTAAACTTCATGCCTTGTTTCTCTAAATCAGCTTTTAACATTTCTCCAGCTTTACGGTCTAACTGCATTTCCATTAACCATTCGCCTAAATGTACAACTGTAACATCCATGCCCTGGTCTAATAATCCACGCGCACATTCTAAGCCGAGTAATCCACCACCGATGACAACAGCTTTTTTGTAATGACGTGCCTGTTCAATGATGTATTCTGTATCTTTAATTGTTCTCCAGCCGATAACACCTTCAAGTTTCACACCATCTATCGGTAACATGAAAGCAGTTGAACCTGTAGCAATGATTAATTTATCATATGAAACTGTGATCCCTTTTTTCGTTGTTACTGTTTTATTTGCTCTGTCGATTGATTCAGCTTTATCATCATTGATTAAAGTGATGCCTTGTTCTTTATACCAATCATAATCATTAAGAATCGTTTCCTGTATATCCATCTTCTTCTGTAAAATATTTGAAAGCATAATACGGTTGTAGTTTGGATAAGGTTCTTCACCAATAACTGTGATTTCAAATAAATCTGGATTACGCTCTAATATTTCTTCAATCGTACGTATACCTGCCATACCATTACCGATCATAACTAATTGTTGTTTCATATTATTTCTCCTCTGCACATTCGCTCATTTATTTTAATAAATCTTTAATTTTTTGTTTGAGTATTTTACTTTTCTCCGGGCTTGCTCCATCGCTTGAAATCATAATACGCATATCATCATGTTTAAAAGATGCTACATTAAAGAAATTTGAGTTACGCTTATTTGAACAATCATTAACAAGTTGATTATCATTCACACATTCCATAACCTGCTTATTAACACCTTCATCATTTGTTGCAATAAACACGATATCATAGTGACTGATATCCTGTTTTGTAAATGGGTATGGAATGCATTCAACATCCATTGACGCTATTTCAACATCTATCTCTGGTGCCATGACAGTAATAAACGCACCTTCACCATGTAAGCCGTTTACTTTGCGTTTGGCAATTCTGCCACCACCTACAATCAGTATCTTTTTACCTTCTAAATTAAGCATGACTGGATACATATGCATCCTCCTCAAGTTGTGCCAGTTTATTTAATACACCTTGTGTCATTGCAAAATCTAAATCCAATGTTTCAGTAAAAGATATATCGTATCCTGCTTCTATAAAAGGCTGACTCAGTCTTTTAATCTTACGCACAAGATGACCATCGAATAAGAAATATGGCATTATGATAATTTTGTCTTGCTTATCCATCGTCTTCAGTTTTTCTTCAAAACTTAAATTACCATATAACATTGCTGGTACTAAGTTCTGACCTGACGTCTGCTGCATGACTTCCACCATTTTAGTGAGACGTTCATCTGGTTCAGTAAATCTTTTATTACCATGTGCTGTAATCAGTATCGTTGCATCTTTAAATCCAGAAATAATGCGCTCACATACCTTGTAGACACTTGGTTCATCTCCGAAACAATCTGCAATGTGGTATGTTATATGTGGATAATCCTTCAATACATCATTAAGCTGTGCTGGAATATCTTCTCTTGCATGCATTGCTGGAAATAAGAGCATTGGCATGACTAAAAATTCTGTGACACCAGCATCTACCATACGGCGTGTAATAATTGGTACATTCTCGTCATCTTTTTCGAGAAAAGCTAACTGCTGTACTGTTTCAGGTCGCTTTGATATTATATTATCTACAAATTCTCTGAAAAGTTGATTTTTATCAGGCATCTTTGATCCATGTGCGATATATATGATTCCTTTCATGTGCCTCCCCCTCAATAAAAGATACATTTATATTATAGCTTATTTAGTTGTGAATATGTTCACATGTATATATGAATAGGGATTTCCCTATATAAATTTTTTTGCAAGTAATTTAATAAGAAATATGTCTTTACTTTTTATTACTTTCGGATTTATTATTTTTTTTGTTTATATATCTCCATCGATTTACCCTCCTTTTTTATATTAAAAATGGCCATAAAAAAAATCTCTAAGTCATCATAACTTAGAGATTTTTAAGATTAATATCTTATTATTTGTTTAAAGCCGCTTTCGCTTGTGCTACGATTTCAGCAAATGCTTTTTCGTCAGTGATAGCGATTTCTGATAACATTTTACGGTTGATATCGATACCAGCAACTTTTAATCCGTTCATTAAACGGCTATAGCTGATGTCGTTCATACGCGCTGCCGCATTGATACGTGCGATCCATAATTTACGGAAGTCACGTTTCTTTTGACGACGGTCACGGTATGCATATTGACCTGATTTCATTACTTGTTGTTTTGCTACTTTATATAATGTATGTTTTGAACCAAAGTAACCTTTAGCTAATTTGATTGTACGTTTACGACGCGCGCGTGTAACTGTTCCACCTTTAACTCGTGGCATTATAATTCCTCCTCAGTGTTTCTAATTTTATTATTTTACGTAAGTTAACATTTGTGCTACTCGTTTTTGATCGCCTTTAGATACTAATGACGCTTTACGAAGTCCACGTTTTTGTTTCGTTGATTTGTTTGCGAATAAGTGTGAAGTGTAAGCTCTTGAACGTTTTAATTTTCCTGAACCAGTTCTTTTAACACGTTTAGCTCCACCACGGTGAGTTTTCATTTTAGGCATGTTTTGTTCCTCCTAGTTTTGTTTTTTGTCGACGATTGGCGCTAACATTAAGAACATTGAGCGGCCATCCATCTTTGGTCTTTGTTCAACTGTCGCAAGATCTTTACATTCTTCTGCAAATTTCTCTAACACACGTTGACCAAATTCTTTATGCGTGATTGCACGACCTCGGAATCTGATTGATACTTTAACTTTGTCCTGCTTTTCTAAGAATTTACGAGCATTTTTAAGTTTCGTATTAAAATCATGATCTTCAATCGTTGGACTTAATCTAATTTCTTTAACGACAACAACTTTTTGATTTTTACGTGCTTCTTTTTCTTTCTTTTGTTGTTCAAATTTGAATTTACCGTAATCCATAATTTTGGCTACTGGTGGTTTCGCATTTGGAGCAACTAACACGACATCAAGGTTAACACGTTCTGCAATTTCAATTGCTTCGAACTTAGTTTTAACGCCAAGTTGTTCACCATCATGACCGATTAAACGAAGTTCTCTCGCACGAATTTTGTCATTGATTTGAGTTTGATCTTTAGCTATGGTTGACACCTCCTATTTGATTTACGAAGACAAACAAAAAAGCGAATGCATAATGCACCCGCTAAAAAATAGACATGTCTAACCATGTTATTTAACCCTGTAACTGCTCTTTGCGTCTTCAGGGCGAGAAGCGGGATGCTTCTACTTGTCCGTTTCGTATTCAACAGACTTAAGTATAACAGGCTAATATTTATAAGTCAACATCTATTTTTTCATATTCACTCATATCTGTATCTTGAGATAAATCAACTTCTGTTAAAGGAATCTTACGCGTTTTATATTTTAGTTTGTGGTAGAAATAGAACGCTAAGAAAATTGGAATCCCCATATAAGTGATCAAGAAACCATTAAGATCGAACTTACCACCTAATATTAAATCAGTATCCTGACCGATAATTACAAATAAACAGAGAACAAATGCAAATATCGGACCGAATGGGAACCACATCGCTTTATATTTTAATACTGATATATCTTTGTTCTGAGCATAAAACGCTCTTCTGAATCGATAATGACTAATTGCAATACCAAGCCAGGCGATAAATCCTGTTAAACCACTTGCTGCCACGATATATTCGTAAGCACCACTAGCAACACGCTCTACTAAGAAGATGATTACCACCACAACAAACGTTGCAAGTAAACTCGGAATAGGAACGCCTTTGCGATTTGTTTCTGAGAATTTACGTGATGCTAATCCATCTTTACCCATCGCATATAACATACGCGTTGAAGCATACATACCACTATTACCCGCTGATAGAATAGATGTTAAGATAACAGCATTCATAAAGGATGCTGCAAATGCAAGGCCAGCATTTTCAAATACTAACGTAAATGGTGACTTCGCAACACTATCTCCCCCCATTAAGTTAGGATTCGTGTAAGGAATGATTAATCCGATGACGAAAATAGAGAGAATGTAAAAAATTAAAATTCTCCAGAAAACTTGTTTAATCGCTTTCGGTATCGTTTTTTCCGGCTCTTCTGATTCACCTGCTGTAATACCAACAAGTTCTGTACCCTGGAAACTAAATCCGGCTACTAAGAATACGCCAAGAATCGTTAAGAAAGACCCCGTTAAACCATGACCGACAAATGGAGCATCACCTGTCGTGAAGTTATCAAAACCGATAAACTTGCCACCTAATATTCCAACGATTGTTAGTAATCCGATGATTAAAAATAATATAACAGTAGCAACTTTTATAATCGCAAACCAATATTCACTTTCACCATAAACTCGAACTGACAATGTATTTAAAAATAAAATAATTGCTAAAAACACTAAGCTCCATGCCCAACCCGGCAAGAAATCCATCGGTGCCCAGTACTTTATGACGCTCGCAGCGATACTCACATCTGCTGCAACTGTAATCACCCAGTTAAACCAATAATTCCAGCCAAGCGCAAATCCAAGAGATGGATCGACGAAGCGTGTTGCATAGGTAGAAAATGAACCTGAAATCGGTAAATATGTTGCCATTTCACCAAGACTTGTCATTAAGAAAAATACCATAATACCAATAATCGTAAACGCAAGTAACGCACCACCTGGGCCAGCATCACGAATCGCTCCTCCAGAGGTCATAAATAAACCTGTGCCGATACAGCCACCAATAGCGATCATCGAAATATGGCGCTGCTTCAATTTTCTTTGTACTCCATTCGTACTTTGCATATATTGACTTCCTTTCAAAAATTAAAAATGAGCACACGTATGATACGCGTACTCATTTGAAAGTATAATCATCAAAATTAAGTAGCGCATCACAAATGTGACAGTCTAACACTTGTTCAATGTTAGCCCAGGATATAATGTTCATACACATTATTCCTTCGGCACTGTTTCCTTTCGATAAACTTCGTTTATGTGTATGACATATCCATCATCTACTCATAAACAGTGCAACCTCTACCTCAACGAGGAATATTAAGTTAGTTACTAATATACATGACATCACTTATTATTTCAACCTCTTTTTATTAATACGTTAAAACATTAAATGATGATTTTCCTTAAAAACATAGACTCATAAAAAATCAAATCATTATTTTTTTAGACGAATCTCATCAACTAAATTCCAGATAAACTCGTCGCGATCTAAAGTTTTAGAATCTTTAGAACCATATTGACGCAGGTTTACTTCATTATTCTCAACTTCTTTATCTCCTACTACAACCTGGTAAGGGACTTTATGCATTTGTGCTTCACGAATTTTGTAGCCCATCTTTTCATTTCGGTCATCAATATGACAACGAACACCTTGAGATTTTAACTCATCATATAATTTACGCGCATAGTCATAATGCACTTCATTAGAAACCGGAATAATTTCTAATTGATTTGGAGCAAGCCAAGTAGGATATGCACCTTTATATTCTTCTGTTAAGAAAGCAACAAATCGTTCCATTGTTGAAATAACACCACGATGAATAACTACCGGACGGTGTTTCTCGCCGTCATTACCAATGTATTCTAAATCGAAACGTTCCGGTAATAAGAAGTCTAATTGAACTGTAGATAAAGTTTCTTCTTTACCTAACGCAGTTTTAACCTGTACATCGAGTTTTGGACCGTAGAATGCAGCTTCTCCTGGTGCTTCTTCGTAATCTAAGCCCATTTCATCAACTGCTTCTTTAAGCATTGATTGTGCTTTCTCCCACATTTCATCATCCTGGAAATATTTTTCAGTATCTTCTGGATCTCTATAACTTAGACGGAATTTATAATCTTTAAATTTGAAGTCTTTATATACATCTATTACAAGTTGCACGACACGGATAAATTCATCTTTAATCTGATCCGGACGAACGAAGATATGTGCATCATTTAAAGTCATACCACGAACACGTTGTAATCCGCTTACAGCACCACTTGCTTCATATCTGTGCATTGTACCAAGTTCAGCGATACGGATTGGTAATTCACGGTATGAATGTGGTTTATTTTTATAGACCATCATATGGTGTGGACAGTTCATCGGACGTAATACCATTTGCTCATTGTCCATCTCCATAACCGGGAACATGTCTTCCTGATAATGATCCCAGTGTCCAGAAGTTTTATAAAGATCAACTGAACCCATAACTGGTGTATACACGTGGTCATAACCTAATGCAACTTCTTTATCAACAATATAGCGTTCTAATTCACGACGAATTGTAGCGCCATTTGGTAACCATAACGGTAAACCAGGGCCGACAAGTTGATTTGTAGTAAATAACTCTAATTCTTTACCAATCTTTCTGTGGTCACGTTCTTTACGCTCTTCTAAAACCTGAAGATGTTCTTTTAATGCTTTTTTATCGAAGAAGGCTGTACCGTAGATACGTTGTAACATCTTATTATTCGCATCACCTCTCCAGTATGCACCAGCTGTAGATAATAATTTAAATTCTTTAATTTTAGCAGTTGATGGCACATGTACACCACGGCAAAGGTCAGTGAATTCACCTTGAGAATAGATTGTTACATGCTCATCAGCTGGAATCGCATCGATTAACTCCTGTTTGTATGGATCATCGGCAAAAATTTGTTTAGCTTCATCACGACTTACAACACGACGTTCAATCTTAATGTTTTCACCGACAATTTGACGCATTGTCTTTTCAATTTCAGGTAAATCTTCGCTTGAAATTTTATGTTCAGTATCTACATCATAATAGAATCCTTCTTCAATAACAGGACCTACACCGAAATGCACATTACCATACATACGCTTTAACGCTTGTGCCATTAAATGTGCAGTTGAATGACGTAGTACTTCTATACCTTCAGGAGACTCAGGCGTAATGATTTCGATGTCTCCATCTGTTTCAAGTGCCGTTGATAAATCTACCATCTGTCCATTAAATTTTCCTGCTAAAGCTTTCTTCTTTAAACCAGGACTGATTGAACCTGCAATATCCTCAGTTGTAACGCCAGCCTCAAAACTTTTTACATTACCATCTGGAAACTTAACATTAATTTCACTCATTCATAACGCCTCACTTTTTTATTTTATTTTAAACAACAAAAAAGACCCCATCCCAAAAAGGGACGAAGTCAATTCGCGGTACCACCCTAATTACTGATCACTCAGCAACTCTGCATAAGATAACGGTCTTGAGCCGGACAATGATTAGTTGTCATACCAATAAGGGAGTAACAATCTAACTTAATTACTGATTCTCAGCACCATCAGCTCTCTAAAAATTAATGATAGACTATCTTATCCTTACAATTTATATATATACGAATTTAGTTTTGTTGTTTGTTAATACATATTATACACTTATTATCGTAATTTTCAAACTTATTTTTCACGGCGATAATTTTTCCCTGATAACATATATTCATCACTTAATGTTTCGATACGCTCCATAATACGTCGCGCTTTCGTCTGTTCTGCACCTTGTTTCGTTATTGATAAATGATGACTTAGTTCTTTAAAATCAAAGTTTGAGCTAAAAAATGTCGGCACATTATTCATCATACGATAATTTAATATCGGCCCTAACACTTCATCACGTACCCATGGTGTTAAGTCTTCTGCACCGATATCATCGAGCATTAGAACAGGCGTATTCTTTACTCGATTTAATCGCTCTGTATATGTACCATCGTTAAACCCTGATTTTAATTCTCGAATAAATTCCGGAAAGTACATTAACGTCGTATAAATATGTCGCTCTTTCAATTCATTTGCGATTGCACCTAAAATAAATGATTTTCCGGTACCGAATGGTCCATGAATATACATACCTTTCGTATCGACACCCTTTGCGATATCTCTGCATACCATCCCTGCACGTCTCACAATATCTATTCTCGTTTTATCATCGAGGTAAATATCTGCAAGCTTTGCATTCAGGACATCTTTTGGCATATGAATTGCCGTTATAAACTGCTTCATCTTTTGTTCTTCATCATAAGCAAGCTTAGAAGGGCATGGTAAATGTCTGATCTTAATGTGATTATTTTCAATATATAGTTCAGGCGTGTGACCAGGGACAAAGTTCTTACACTGGCCATAAGATGCACAATCCTGGCACATAATTGAAGAATCTTTATATTCCTGGAGGACAGATAAATCATTATCTATCATCTGCTCGGTAACATGGTTAGCAGCAATAAACGCACTTATTTCAGGATGTTTTATCGTTTCTTTTTTTATCTTTTCAATACGCTTAAAAATTTCACTGTTAGCGTTTAATATTGAGCCCATCGGTTTCATCATTTATCCTCCTCCCATAATTGATTGAGTTCTTGCTGTAACTTACGACGTTCCGCTTCTAGATCGACATTTTCATCAACTTTATTGCTTGCTATCGGTTCTTCCGTTAACCATTTAGGTGTCATCTCTTTAGAAGGCGGTAAATATTGTTTCGGTCTACTTGATTTATCTTTACGTTCAGTACGTTTCTTATCCATCGATTTTACAAAATGATAAGCTTCCTGACTTGTTTTTAAATTTTGTTTCTTCCAGTTTGAGGCTATCTCTTCAATATACGCCTGCGGGAGTTTCATATCCTTTGTAAACAATACATATTGAATAAGAATATTAAACACACCATATGGCAGTTGTTCACGTTCTAAAATAGATTCAATCATGCGTTTCTGCTTTAAGGTCGGTTCTGATTTACTGAATGAAGTAAGCATATCGATTGGACTCGTTGTATCCAGCATTTCAAACCAGTTCAGTAGAGTACTCGCTTCCTTATCTTCAGGCTTTATATTATCTGACTGTTCCTGAAACTGCAAAGTTGGTAGTGCACCGTCGTGTTCTATCTTATAGAAATCACGTGCATTTTTGCGTAACGCTTCATGAGAAATCGTTTGATTGCTTGTAAGTGACTTCAAGATAATCTGACGCATTTCTGTAGGTGCAATATCATATAATGCAGCAAGCTGAGAAATTAAATCACGCGTCTTCTTAGGTAATTGTTCACTTGTGATCAGATTCTGTGCCAGCAATGTTTCAAGCATATCAAAATCAAATGTCTGATGATGAATAGGAATACCATACGGGTCACTTTGTTTAATAATCTCACTATTATATTCGAATACAACGGGTTCAGGAGATTTCGGCGTACCAAATACGTCCATATATTTACTTGAAATATCACGATAACCATCATAATCTATATTATTTGTAAAATATCTACTCTTTAACACTTGATATCGATGCTTACCCACCTGCTGATATAAGAACACAGAAAGCATAGGATCATTAAAAAATTGTGCAGGCATTACAGGACTGATTAATTTATAGATAAACTTCTGATTGCTATCATCTATTCTCATATACGTCTTAAGTAAACCAATTGCTTCAAGCCGTTTACGAATCACTTCGAAATGACTCAAATTCATCTTCAGTTCACTTAAGAAAATATAATGAGTGTAATCGTTACTAACCTGGTTATAGTCATTTAAAAACTGACTTAAGAACTGATAGACACCGACACATTCAATACCAATTAAAGGCGTATAAAGTGTCTTAAGAACATCTTCAGTCAGATGCGTACTTATATAGTTTGTCGTGACGGTAAACTGATCCGTACCATTTAATTCCGTAAAATAATGTTGCATGCTGACACCTACTTCTTATCTTTATCGTTCAATAGACCGCTCATTGTACGTAATAACTGATCGACATCTTTAAATTCTTTATAGACAGACGCAAACCTTACATAGGAAACCTGATCTAAAGTCATTAGATGCTCCATCACCAATTCACCGATATCAACCGAAGACACTTCCGTCTTACCTTTTTCACGTAAAGCAGTCTCAACATCTGTCGTAATTTTTTCAAGTGATTCAAAAGCAACAGGTCGCTTCTCACATGCACGGACTAAACCATGTAACACTTTATCACGGTTGAATGCTTGTCTTGTGCCGTCTTTTTTTACGACGATTAATGGCTGTAATTCAATTCTTTCGAAAGTAGTAAAACGTGTACCGCATTCTTCACATTCTCTACGTCTTCTGATTGCAGTCAAATCGTCTGCATGTCGTGAATCAATCACCTTCGATTGATTAAAACCACATTTTGGACATTTCAAGACAATCACCCCTTTTTTTATTATTATTTAATTATACATGAATACGAAACAATTAAAAATCCATAAGATTACACTGTTCTGGGTATATAATAAACTATATGAATAAGTTAAAATTAATAAATTAATAACTTTCCAGAAGGAGAAAACTGATGAGACCGAATTATATCCATTTACCAAAGTTAGAAGAAGGACATCCTGTAAACAAACTAAGAGAAAGCTTTAATCATAGAAATGAAGTGATACTTTATCATAACGACCCTGTAGGAATCGTCTTTATCGGTGATTCAATTACTGATTACTGGGATATAGAAAGTTACCTGCAATTAAACAATGGCAAGCGAATGATTAACCGTGGCATTGGAAACGATCGTACGCAATGGGTACGCGACCGATTTACAGCAGATAGTATCCAGTTGAAACCCGATTGGATTGTCTTATCGATTGGCATTAATAATACGAAAGCGCTCGACGTTGATCAAAGCGATAACAACCAGCAACAAATTAAGTCACGAATCCTTGAAGATATTGAAGCAATGATTATGATGGCAAATGAAAATAACATAAATATTGCAGTTACTACACTCACATCAACGAACCGACCTAAGTTAGAAGGATTTATAACGCGCTCAAAACTTGTTCAGATAATTAATCACGAAATTAAACAACTATGTACAGAACATGATGCATTATTTATCGATTACTATACACAGATGACTGAAACGAAAGATGGCATCGACTATTTACGAAATGAACTTACAGATGACGGACTACATCCGCATGTATTCGGCTACGACATTATGGCAAAAGTCATTGAAGCAACGTTTACCGATATTTATCCGATACAATTAAAGCAAAGATGAAAAAAGTGTCACACACCAAATACGGTATGTGACACTTTACTTTTAAGGCAACAACTTCAATTCAATGGTACTTGCTAAAATTAAGCCCATAAAAAATAAACGTAATACATTCTTCGATTCTCCGTAAAACAAAATCCCCACAATTGCTCCACCTACTGCACCAATACCGGTCCATATAGCATATGCAGTACTCATCGGAATTGCAATTAACGCAACGGAAAGAAAATAAAGACTACATGCAAATGTAAATATCAGCAATAAAACATAACGCTTTTGATGTGTGTTTGAATACATATTAATCACGACAACACCTAGCATTTCAAAGATACCGGCAAGTACTAAAATCAACCAATACATTACTTTGCCTCCTCTGGTGTTGCCATCTTAAGACCGATGACACCGATAATTAATACACTTATTAATATAACTTTCTCAACGCTTATTGGTTCATTGAAAAATACTACATCTGCAATCGTTACTAACGTTGCACCTAGACCAACAAATACAGCGTAGCTTGTTCCAACCGGTAAATATTTTGATGCATTCAGCAACAAATAGAAACTGATTGAAACACTGATAACAGTAAGTACCCACTCATACCAAGTATCAGCATGGGCTAGACCAATTACCCAGCACATCTCAAAAATCGCCGCAACGATAATTTTAATCCAGTTCATAACATACCTCACTATCAACATAATAGTGAATAGTATAACATATACAAAATTTCATTTTAAGAAATGAGTTTTCCAAACTTAATTCAATGATAAAAACATCTAAATCCAATAAATTTTAGCTGAAATATTGAATATAAGTTTATTTATATACTAATAAGTATCTCGTGCCCTTATTTGAGGATATTATGTTCAATTCTATATTTAACTTCTCACATATATTTCTTATTATTTTATTTCCTTTAGTATCATTAGAAACTTGATTCACGTCATACCCTATACCAAAATCAATAATCTCCAATTTATTTTGGTTAAGATTTATAATTAATTTTTCAGTATGTGAATGTCTAATAATATTTGAAAAAATATTATCTAATAATCTTTCAAAGAACAAAGCTTCAGATTTCCAAATTACATTTTCATCCAAATTCGTTTTAATACTTATTTTATTCTTCTCTAATAAATAATTCCACTTCATTAATGAATTTGTAACGGAAGAATCTATACTACAATCAACCATAAAAATATACTGATCTTCGTAATCAATTTCTTCTGTTTCAGAAACTTTCTTAACTAATTGATTAGTGTACATTATTTTAGAATATATTTGATTAATTTTTTCTTCAGGAATTTCATATTCAATAGCGAGTTCATAAAGCTCTAACATTATCGCAGTAAGGGGAGTGTTGATATCATGAGACAATTGTTTTATATGTTCCTGTTTCGTTTTATTTTGCTGTTCTAATAATGCCTCCTTAAATCTCAATCTATCAATCAATTTATTAATTGCACCTGATAAGGCATTAATTTCATCTTCACTATCTAAATGATATATTAACTTATCAGGAAAACTTTCATCATATGTAATACGTTCAACAGTAGAGTGGATATTATTAATTCTAGATATTACCTTTTCAAAATATTTAGAACCAATCCAGACTAGAAATAACAAAAAAATAAAATAAATAATATAAAAATTAACGTAAAAGAATGAACTTTGAAATTTCCAATCAAAGTTAAATATATAAGTAATACCAGTATAAGTTAATAAGAATAAATAATTTAATAATATAAAAGTAACTGGAATCAAAAATACACCAAATGCCATAATATAAAAATACTTTTTCAATAGCTTTTTATTTTTCATTTCCATTCAACCTATAACCTATACCATAAATTGTATGAATGATTTTACCATCATGATCATTTAACTTATCTCTTAACTTTTTTATATAAACATTTAAACTGTTTTCATATGTATCGCCTTCTGGCCATACATAATCAATTATTTTTTCTTTTTCTAGAATGATATTTTTATTCTGATATAAATAAAAAAATAAATTTCTTTCTGTTTTTGACAATTCTACTTCATTATCTTGGTCATCAAATACCATCTTACTTATTATATCAATTTGAAAATCATAGAAGTAATCCATCGTTTTAGAATATGAAGCATTTAATATATTTTCAATTCTTGCAATTAGTTCTAACGGATGAAATGGTTTTGTTAAATAATCCTCGCCATTTCTTAACCCATCTAATTTACTTTCAATATCATTCCTTGCAGATAAAAAAATAATAGGTATATTATTATCACTTTTTCTAATTAACTTTGTTAGTTCAATTCCATTGTCAAAAGGTAACATAATATCCATCAAAATAAGATGGATATCTTCTAACTGTTCATTTACATTTTCACCTGTCGCATTAACATATACTTTTGCTCCCTTTGATTCTATTAATCGTTTTATACTTGAAGCAATAATACTATCGTCTTCAACAATGAGAATATTATACCCTTCCATAAAAATCCCTCACATCTTAATTAACTAAATATAAGCCCAATACGTATAAAATAATATAACCTAACATTAGATATACAAGTATGATATTACGTTTTTTAGTAAATATTTTTTTGTTATTAATATATGAATCATGATCAATGAAATGCATAAAAATGAAACTTATCGCAAGTATAAATGCTAATCCTAATAAACACATTGCAAAAACCATTAATAATGAACCAAAATTTCCAATCATATTATTACCTTCTCTCATATTTAATTAAGCAGATTAAGATTACTAAACTGGCTTAATAAAAATATAAGCATCAATTCTGAAAAACTTATGAATAAATAGTCAATTCTATAAAATTTTAAAAATATTTTATAGAATATTAAATTCTATTAGCAGACATTACTTCATCCCTCTTAATATATGCGTCGTAATAATATTTGTATCCCATTGTTTTTCACCAAAGTCATATAACCGTATACGCTCAGCATACTTCTGATTTACGATGTCTTATTCTTTATCTTATGTTATCAAACGACTTATATTGCTAAAGAACATCACAAATTCATTTCTACTCACATCCATTCTTAATGAAAATCCAGATTCAGTTGCCACGTACGACGTCAACTCACCATAGTCTATATTTATATAAAAAGTGACATCTTCTTCAGAAACATCAATTGAAGTAATCCAGATATTTGGTTCAGTAAAATAATGGTCACCTATTTCTAGTAAATCATTAAATACCGGTAAATCTATATCCATAAAATATGTTGTAACAGGAATAGAAATTGCTGAACTTTTTAAAGTAAATTCTACTTCTACTAGTTCATCCTCAACGGATGGTTTTGCTGTAAGGCTAAGGTGATTATTTTCATAATCTTTATCTTTCAACTCAATAATATTTTCCATATTTCTCCCCTAATTGAATATCATTGTTTAAAAAGTTAAAAATTTAAACAATGACAAATATCATATTCTTCATATAAAACAATTAATTTTTCATCACGAATATTTATCAAATATTCATTATTCTTGATAATAAAGTGATCTCGTTCATTTAAATCTTGATAAAAATCACAATAAAACACTCCATTATACCCTACACATCCATCACTTAGACCTCTAACCATGAGTTCAAAGATGTCATCGGTAGATATCTTTTCATTTATCACTATAAATTGTTCAATTAATTTATATTTATATCCTTTAGCTTTAACAAATTTAATTGTTTCTTCACCATAATCAAATATTGAACGCGTTATATTTACTTCGTCAATTAACAGTTTAGCACGTTGGTCGTCATTGAAATAATAAATAGTTGATAATTTATTTCCTTTAAAATCAATATAATTAAAAGGTTGATAATTTTCTTCCCATTCTTCTTTTATTAAAAAAGGCGTTTTTAATGAAACATTTTCTTCTTCTATAAATCCAGTGTAATAATTTGGATGATATGAGAAGTTTCCTGTGATGTAATCCCAAATAATCACAGGTTTTTTATTAATATCTAATAAAATTAATAAATTATAATAATTATCAAAATCTTCGATATCTTGTTCAAATTCTTCTTTTGAAAATTCCCAAAAAGAATTTATATAATTTGTTTGATAATGTTTTTCTTTCATATTCGGTAATATTAATTTCAAATAATATTGTACTCTTTTAGGAGACAGTTGAACCGTAATCAAATCATGCTCTGTTGATTTTACTTCTCCATCTACCAAAGTTAAATATTCAAATGAGCTTGG
This sequence comes from Macrococcus epidermidis, assembly GCF_024205965.1. NCBI lineage: Bacteria > Bacillati > Bacillota > Bacilli > Caryophanales > Staphylococcaceae > Macrococcus > Macrococcus epidermidis. Next base: position 1,730,337 of record NZ_CP073819.1, read on the forward strand.
ATTTATACTTTTATATTTTCTATGTTCAGCAATTGAATCCTTAATAATTTCTAATTCTTCTTTAATTTTGCCTATTACTCTTTTCATCTCTTTCCCTTTCTCTACACATCTTTACTCCATTTTAACTTTTTATCCCAAATAAAAACACCTCTCAATTAAGAGAGATGTCTTGTCTTCTATATTATTTCGCTAATTTTTCACCCATTAATACTGCTAACTCTACAACACGCGTTGAGTAACCCCATTCGTTATCGTACCAAGATAATACTTTCACTTTAGATCCTTCCATAACGATTGTTGATAATCCATCAACGATTGAGCTATGTGGATTTGTATTAAAGTCTACTGATACTAACGGCTCATATGTTACATCTAAAATACCTTTAAGTTCGTTGTCAGCAGATGCTTTAAGCGCTTCATTAACTTCTTCAACAGTTACTTCTTTCTCTAAATCTACAACTAAGTCTACTAATGATACGTTTGTTGTAGGTACACGTAACGCCATTCCGTGTAATTTACCTTTTAATTCAGGTAATACTAAAGCTAAAGCTTTCGCTGCACCTGTAGAAGTTGGGATGATACTTTGAGCACATGCACGTGCACGGCGTAAATCTTTATGTGGATTGTCTAAGTTCTTTTGGTCATTTGTATACGCATGAACTGTCGTCATTAATCCGTTCTTAATTCCGAATTTATCATTTAACACTTTCGCTACTGGCGCTAAGCAGTTTGTAGTACATGAAGCATTTGAAATAACATCATATGTATCTACATCTAATTGTGCACAGTTCACACCGCGAACGATCGTTTGAACATTTCCTTTACCTGGCGCTGTTAATAATACTTTCTTCGCACCTGCTTTAATATGTGCTGACGCTTTCTCAGCATCATTAAATTTACCAGTTGCTTCGATCACAATATCAATATTTAACTCTTTCCATGGTAATAATTCTGGATTACGCTCAGAAACTAACTTAATTTCTTTACCATCAACGATTAAAGCATTGTCACCAGGTTCTACATCTAATTCAAACTTACCATGAGTAGTGTCGTACTTTGTTAAATGTGCTAGTGTTTCTGGAGGATAGCTCGCGTTAATCGCAACTACTTCTAAATTATCATTTAATAGTGCTGCACGGAACACCATTCTTCCAATTCTTCCTAACCCATTAATCGCTACTCTTGTTTTCATCATATCTTCTCCTTCGCAATGTGTTATACTAATCTCTTTCATTAGTATAGCACAATGATTGCGTTAAGGAAGCGTTTTCTTTAAGAAAATTATTTTCATAATTTTCTTAAAATTAATTTTATATATAGCATTGAATAAGCAATTCAAGTTGCTGATAAAGTGATTGTAAGCTACCGCTATTATCAATGACTTTATCAGCTTTTTGTTTCTTTTCTTCAATTGATAGTTGTGATGATACTCTTGACTCAGCTTCTTCCACTGATAACTGATTACGTGCCATTAATCGTTCAATCTGAACTTCTTTTGGAACATAAACCACCCATACTTCATCAACTGTATGCTCTAATTTATTTTCAAAGAGTAATGGTATGTCCATTACTACGGGTTTATCAAGTGCTAGTCCCACTTCTTTTTCCACTTCCATAATATCTCTTACACGGGGATGAACGATCGCATTTAACTTTTCTCGTTGATTTTTATCTTTAAAGATTATCTCACCGAGTGCTTTTCTATTTAACGTTCCGTCTTCCTGTATTACTCCATCTCCAAATACTGTTCTAATTTCCTCTAATCCAGATGATCCTGCTTCGACTGCTTTGCGACTTGCAATATCTGCATCAACAATGACAAATCCATTTTCCGACAAGAAATTTGCAACTGTTGACTTTCCACTTGCGATACCACCTGTTAAACCTATTACTGTCACACTTACACCTACTTTTGACATTTTTCGCAGTAATGCGTGTTTCTTGTTGCTATCACTTGTGTCGTAATATCATTTTGACATACATTACATTGTTTTAAACCATAGACATTAAATTTACTTTGCATATTGCCACTTTCACCTTCTACATTGCGATAGTCAGAAATACTGGATCCTCCATATTCGATACCTTTATTCAATACTTCCACTATTGCTGAAAAGAGTTTCTTCTTTTTCTGAGTGGATAATGTATGTGTAATATGCGTCGGTAAAATACCTGCTAAATGTAATGCTTCACATGCATATATATTCCCACATCCACTTATTACACTATGATCCATAATGACCTGTTTAATCGGTTTATTCATATATTTCTTTAGTTTCGATTGCTGTATGAAATGTGCCATTGCGTTATTTTCAAATGGTTCTGGCGCAATAGTCTGATTAAAGTTTGCAAAAGCTGCTTCATCTAATATTTTAAATTCACCAAAACGCCTTATATCTGAATAGATCATCTTTTGTCCATCTGACAATTCAAACTGGACATGCCAATGTTTCTTATAATTTGGTATGGGGATTTCCTCAATACTACTTTTCACAAAGAAAGCGCCGGCCATCCCTAAATGGCCGACTAAATATATTTTAGATGTTTGTTCCTGCTCTAATACTTGTTCTTGCTCTATGGAACAGCTTCTTTGTTTCATTAATTCAAAAATAATGTATTTACTTCTGCGGTCTATACTTTTAATTACAGTATTACGCACTATGGTATTAAAGTCATCCAGCTCAATTTGTTTAATAATCGTTTCTTTACCTTGTGCTTTACCACGTTTAACCGCTTCTGAGAATGCTACGTTTATTATTGCTTTATTTAACACATGCGGTCTTAAACCTCTTACCACATGTTCGACTTCCGGTAGTTCCGGCATCTTTCCACCTACTTTGCTTCATACCAACTTTCACCAGAATCATATTCTACTTCAAGTGGTACATTAAGTTCAATTGCATGCTCCATAATATCTTTTACAAATAGACTAAACGCATCTATTTCATCTTTTGGAACTTCAAAGATCAATTCATCGTGTACTTGTAATAACATCTTCGCTTTAAAGTTTGTCTCTTTTAGCGCTTTATCAAACTCTACCATCGCAAGTTTAATAATATCTGCTGCACTTCCCTGGATTGGCGTGTTCATCGCAGTTCTTTCAGCAAATCCTCTTAAATTAAAGTTCTTACTCGTAATATCAGGAATATATCTTCTGCGCTGCATAATTGTTGTAACGTAACCATCCTGTTTGGCTTTCTGAATAATATCATCCATGTATTGTTTCACTTTTGGGAAGCTATCCAGATAATCATCGATAAATTGTTGTGCAGCTTTTCGTGTGATACCTAAACTTTGACTTAGGCCATAATCACTAATTCCGTAAACAATACCGAAATTAACAGCTTTTGCCTGACGACGCATATTGCTATCAACCGCGTCCTTTCCAACATCAAAAACTTCCATCGCTGTCTTCGTATGAATATCAATACCATGTGTAAATGCTTCCATCATACTTGCATCTTCTGTAATGTGAGCAAGGACACGCAATTCAATTTGAGAATAATCGGCAGCAAAGATTACCATGTCATCTCCACTCGGAACGAAAGCTTTTCTAATCTTTCTACCTTCGTCTAATCTAACCGGTATATTCTGCAGGTTCGGATCTATTGAAGATAGACGACCCGTTTGTGCGATAACCTGATTAAAGCGTGTATGAATCTTCTCATCATCACCTATTAATCGTTGTAACCCTTCAACGTACGTTGACTGAAGTTTCGATAATGTTCGATAGACTAGAATATCATCGATAATCGCATGACTGCCTTGTAACTTTTCTAACACATCCACAGCGGTTGAGTAACCTGTCTTCGTCTTTTTAATGATCGGTAACTTTAACTCTTCAAATAGAATCACACCTAGTTGTTTCGGTGAGTTAACATTAAATGATTTGCCGGCATGATTATAGATACTTTCTGTTAAAGCATCTAATCTTTCTTGTATTTCACCCTGCATTTCAATTAATGTCTCTTTATTCACTTTAATGCCTTGAAGTTCCATCTTTGCAAGTACTAGGGCAAGTGGTAATTCAAGTTCGTCATGTAGCGCGAGTTGTTCATGGGCAATTAGCTTTTCTTTAATCATAGGTGTTACGTCATTTATAAGATGCACTTCATTTGCAATGTGCTGATACAAAATTTCTCTATCAGGTATATGCGCTTTCGCACCTTTACCGAAAATATGATCATCAGATTCCACATAGTTTAATCCAAAATCATGTCCGAGTTGCGCTACATCAACCACTGTAGATGATGGATTCAATAAATAATTGGCCAGCATCGTATCAAAGGCGATACCTTCAATATTTAAGGATAAGCGTTCGAACATTACTTTAACTGCTTTTGCATCATACACATGTTTTTTTACATTTTCATCTTCCAGCAATGTGATAAATGACTTATTCTTCGTAATATCTTCAGGTTGTACAACAAATGTTTCGTCATTGTATATAATACCTAATCCTAATATTTCATTCTTCAAATAATTGTCCTGATAGCATTTCAAGTGTAAGGCAATTGCATCGATCGCTTTGAATTCAAATGACTGATAATCGTTATTAAATGTGATTTCTTTACTGCTCTCAATTTGACTTGTTGTATCAAGATTTTCCAGCATTTGCTTAAATTCTAATTCTCTGAACAGTTCAATTTTTTTCGTTTCATCTTTATCCGGAATTACAGTGTCAGCTAATGTTACTTCTATCGGTGCATTCGTCTCAATTGTTGCAAGCTGCTTACTCATGATGGCATCGTCTTGATGATTTGTAAGATTTTCATTGAGTTTCTTCGCAGTAATCTTATCTAAATTCGCGATTACACCTTCAACAGTATCATATTCTAATAATAATTTAATCGCTGTCTTTTCTCCGACACCAGGTACGCCAGGGATATTATCCGACTTATCACCCATTAAGCCTTTAAGATCGATAATTTTCTCTGCACCAAATCCATATTTTTCGTGAATGAATTGAGGTGTATATTTATCAATGTCTGTAACACCTTTTTTAGTGTAATAAACGGTTACATAATCATTGACGAGCTGGGTTAAATCTCGATCACCGGTTACGATAATTGTTTCCACCTTTTGTTCGGCTGCTTCTTTTGAAAGTGTCCCGATAATATCGTCTGCTTCGTAATTATCTAATTCGTAATGCTTTATTTGGTAAGCTTCTGCAAGTCGTCTAATGTGCGGGAATTGTTCACTTAATTCCTGAGGTGTCTTCTGACGTCCTCCTTTATATTCTCCAAACGTTGCATGTCTAAATGTTGTCTTCCCTGCATCAAATGCGATTAAGAAATGCGTTGGTTTTTCTTCTTTAATTAACTTTTCTAAAATTAACGTAAAACCATAAATTGCATTCGTATGCAACTCTGATGAATTCTTTAGTAAAGGTAATGCATAAAAGGCACGAAACGCGATACTATTTCCATCAATTAATATTAGTTTTTCTTTCATTCTTCTACCTCCATCGTATGTCTCTTATAGTCTATCACATCTTGAATTCAGGACATATTTATAGGAACATCATTTTGAAAATAAAAAAAACACAAGTGATTGCTTCAGGATCACTTGTGTTTATCTTCTTCTAAAATGAAGGGGTCTATGTGCAATTATAGTTGAACATTGTTAATTTAATGTAAAGACGAAGTAAATATGAAGTAAAGTTTCAAGTTGTAAAATAAAATATTAGTATAAATAATAAAATATTAATATAAATGTTGTTTTAATATCACTCTAAAAGTAGTTCCTACACCTACTTCACTTTCCACTTCAATTTCGCCTTTAAAGACTTCTACAATATGCTTTACGATCGCGAGTCCTAATCCTGTACCACCTGAATCACGACTACGAGCTTTATCTACGCGATAGAATCTTTCAAAGATACGTAGTTGTTCTTCTGGCGCAATACCGATGCCTTCATCCGTTATCTCTAATATACAGTTACGATCTTTCTGATATACTTTTACCGTAATCGTTGCGTCTTCGTATGAATAATTGATCGCATTCGATAAGAGATTTATTACAACTTGTTTTAATTTACTTGGTTCAGCTAATACAAATAAATCTTTTTCGAAATCCAGATTAAATTTAATATTTTTCTTTTCTGCAAGTGGATGCACAACTTCAACACTGTTAAATACTTTTTGAGGTAAATTGACTTTCGTCATTTCAAAATGATTCGCCTGTTCAATTTTAGATAATTCGAGTAATTCACTTACAAGCACCTGGATACGATTAGACTCTTTCAAAATAATCTCTAAAAACATATCAAGTGTTTCAGGCTCATTTTTAGCTCCATCGATTAATGTTTCAGTAAAGCCCTTAATACTTGTGATCGGTGTCTTTAATTCATGAGATACATTTGCCACGAAGTCTTTACGCATCTGTTCTAAAGACTTAAGTTGAGTAATGTCGTGTAATACGATAACGATACCTTCTATTTTCTTTCGTTTCTTTGATAGCACTGGTACTACTGCAACATCAAAATATTTCTTGTGAACGTTGACTGTAATATTCAATGTATCGTTGACTGGTTTTTCTATCGCTATTGCTTCTTTAATCATTTGTTTGATCGATTGATTTTTAATTACTGTTTCATAATGCCCATGCGCTATCGGTTGGCGTTTATTAAAAAGATTAATATACGTTTCGTTAGCAATTGCCACTTCTCCGTGATTGTTTACGAGCATTGTTGCACTCGGTATATTCTGTAATGTTGTTTCTAATCGATTACGTTGCAATTTCTGCTCATTATTTAGATCCTGGAGTGTTCTGGCAAGAATATTTGTTGATCTAAATAAATCTTTTGTCTCAGTAACGCTACTTTCAGGTACGCGTACTTTATAATTACCGTCAGATAATAACTTTGAAGCATATGTTACTTCTTTAATCGGCTGGATATAGCTTTTATTGATATAACGTACAATGATAAATATTATCGGAAGCATACATAATAATCCGATACCAAAATATTTTATGATGATCTCTTCAATGTCATTGATTGTTTTTATTTCGCTTAAAATATAAACAGTTTGTTTATTTTTATAACGTAGTAAACTTTTCTCGTTTGAACCATCATAACGGTAATTAACCATATCTTTATTTTCTAATGTGTATTTTGTAATAAAACGATCAAATTCATTTTTTGATGTACCGATTGTTTTATAAATAACATGCTGATCTTTATCGAGAATAAGAATTGATGAATTGTATGATTTTTCATATTCATGTATTAAATCTTCCACACGTTTGTCGCCACTTACATACGCTTCAAAGATTTTTGCATCTTTAGTTAATCCTGCTTTATCTCTGTCAATAAATTGCTTCGCAAGCGTAAGATACAATAGTGTTCCCAGTAAAAGAAAACTTACAACAATAACTGTTGTAAGTATTAATAACAATTTACTTTTAAAACTGATCATTCGCGTTTTGGACTTTCTAATTTATATCCAAGACCTCGAACAGTCTTAATGTATTGTGGCTGTTTTGGATTATCTTCTATCTTTTCTCTTAAGTGACTTATATGTACATCAACAATGCGAGAGTCACCAGCAAACTCATAATTCCATACAGAATTAAGCATATGTTCACGTGTAATTACTCTTCCTTGACGTTCTATCAAATATATTAATAATTCAAATTCTTTAGGTGTTAAATCAAGCAATACATCATTACGGTATGCTTCAAAATGTTCCGGTAATACTTTTATCTTACCGATAATAATTTCTTTATTATCCTTTTCATCTTCGACTGTCTTGATCGTGTTTGAGCGACGAAGAATCGCTTTTATTCGCGCAATAACTTCTCTTGGAGAAAACGGTTTCGTCATATAATCATCTGCACCTAATTCTAACCCAAGTACTTTATCAAATTCATCATCTTTTGCAGTTAACATTAAAATCGGCACTTGATTTTTTTCATTTCTAACAGATTTACATACTTCTACGCCGTCCATTTTAGGTAACATTAAATCTAATACTACGATATCTGGCTTTTCACTGAAAATCTTTTCTAGACCTTCTTCACCATCATAAGCTGTTACAACTTCGAATCCTGATTGTTGCAAATTATATTGTAGTAAAGTTACGATAGATTGTTCATCGTCTACTACCAGAACCTTCTGACTCATCCAATCCCTCCAAACAATTATCATATTCATTATATATTAAAAGAATATTGAAATGCTACAACAAATCAACATTCTTCAAGCTATAACAGAATAATTTACATTCTCTTTACAATTAGAAGGATTATCAATCTATCGTTTAAAATATTCTTATTAATTTGAAGACTTTAATGATTGGGTTGTATCTTTCACTGCAGCAGCAGACTTATTAAATGCTTCTTGTTCATCATCTGTAAGTTGCAATTCAACGACGTGCTCAACTCCATTTTTATTTAACTTAACTGGTACACCGATATAAATATCTTCCTGTTTATATTCGCCATTTAAATATGCAATAGCTGGCAATACACGGTTACTATCATTGATAATTGCTTCAGCCATCTCAACCATCGCAGCAGCTGGCGCATAATAAGCAGATCCCGTGCCTAATAAGTTTACAATTTCAGCACCACCATTACGTGTTCTTTCAATGATGCCATCAATTGTTGCTTCATCCATTAAGTCTCCAATCGGTACGCCACTCACCGATGAATAACGGATTAATGGCACCATCGTATCACCGTGTCCTCCTAACACAAATCCAGTAACATCAGTCACTGCCACATCTAATGCTTGTGCTACAAATGTTCTAAAGCGAGCTGTATCCAGCACACCTGATTGACCGATAACACGATTCGGTTCAAATCCAGATGCTTTATACACAGCATAAGTCATTGCATCTACCGGATTCGTAAGCACGATAATAATACAGTCCGGTGAATATTTTACAATTTCTTTCGTCGCAGCTTCTACAATACCTTGATTGGTTTGCACTAAATCATCACGCGTCATACCTGGTTTACGGGCGATACCTGATGTAATCAATACAACATCAGAATCTTTCGTATCGGCATAATCATTACTTGCTTTAATGTCGACATTTTGATGTAATATCGGCATTGCCTGCATAATATCTAATGCCTTGCCTGTTGTGGGATCTAGACTACCATAAGTATCAACAAGGACAATATCAGCTATTCCTTTACTCGCTGCAATAAATGCAGCTGTTGAACCTGTGAATCCACTTCCTACGATTGAAATCTTTTTCTTTGTCATGATAACTCCCCCTTAATCTTTTAAAAAAAGGATAGTAACTATGAATTTCATTCATAATACTATCCTTAAAAGTTAGACTACTTTTCTAATTACATATTTTTAATTAATTCGTCAGCGAACTCAGAACATTTCACTTCAGTTGCACCATCCATTAAACGTGCAAAGTCATATGTTACGACTTTTGAAGCGATTGATTTTTCCATCGCTTTTGTGATTAATTCTCCAGCTTCTTTCCATCCTAAATGATCTAACATTAACACACCACTTAAAATAACAGAAGATGGATTTACTTTATCTAAGCCAGCATATTTTGGTGCAGTACCATGTGTCGCTTCAAAGATAGCGTGTCCAGTTTCGTAGTTGATGTTTGCTCCTGGTGCAATACCGATACCACCTACTTGTGCTGCTAATGCATCACTAATATAGTCACCATTTAAGTTCATCGTTGCAACAACATCAAACTCAGCAGGACGCGTTAAAATTTGTTGCAAGAAAATATCAGCGATTGAATCTTTTACTAATAATTTGCCAGCAGCAATCGCTTCATTTTGCGCTTTATCTGTCGCTTCTGCACCTTGTTCAGCTTTAATTTTATCGTATTGATTCCATGTAAATACTTTATCACCAAATTCACGTTCAGCTAAATCATATCCCCATTGTTTGAAGGCACCTTCAGTAAATTTCATGATATTCCCTTTGTGTACTAATGTTAATGATTTACGGCCTTGCTCAAGCGCATAGTTTAATGCTGCTCGAACTAAACGTTCAGTTCCCTCTTTAGAAACTGGTTTAATACCAATACCTGAAGTTTCAGGGAAACGAATATTTTTAGCACCCATTTCATTTTGTAGAAATTCAATCACTTTCTTAACTTCGTCAGATCCTTCTTTATACTCAATACCTGCATAAATATCTTCAGTATTTTCACGGAAAATAACCATATCAGTATCTTCAGGACGTTTAACAGGTGAAGGAACACCTTCAAAGTAACGCACTGGACGAAGACATACGAATAAATCTAATTCCTGACGTAATGCTACGTTTAAAGAACGGATACCTCCTCCGATCGGTGTAGTTAATGGACCTTTAATCGCAATTAAGTATTCTTCAATAGTATCTAAAGTTTCTTGTGGTAACCAGTCACCTGTGTTATCGAATGCTTTTTGACCTGCTAAAACTTCTTTCCATTCAATCTTTTTCTCACCATTATATGCTTTTTCTACTGCAGCATCTAATACGCGAACAGCAGCATTCCAAATATCCGGACCTGTTCCGTCACCGATAATAAAAGGTACGATTGGATGATTAGGTACGTTTAAAACACCATTATTATTCGTAATTTTTTCAGCCATTTTTATTTTGCCTCCATTATTAATATTTCTTACTTTAGTTTACCTTATAAATGCATTTTTAATCATTTTATCTTTCTTCAATCGGAACATATTTACGACCAACTTCACCCACGTAAGTTGCACGTGGACGAATAATTCTGTTATCACTATATTGCTCTAAAATATGCGCAATCCAGCCAGAAGTACGAGATACTGCAAAGATTGGTGTAAATAAATCATGTTCAATACCCATTGAGTGATAAACTGTTGCTGAATAGAAATCTACATTCGGTAATAAACCTTTTTCTTCTTTTAGAATATCAGCAATACGTACAGACATATCAAATAATTCTTTTTGACCAGTCTCATCAGTAATTCTTCTAGACATTTCTTTTAAGTATTTAGCACGTGGATCTCCATTTTTGTAGACACGGTGACCAAAGCCCATAATTTTCTCTTTTTTAGCAATCTTATCTGCTACATAACTATCCACATTATCTAATGAACCAATTTCATTCAACATCTTCATAACCTGTTCATTAGCACCACCGTGTAATGGTCCTTTTAATGCGCCAGCTGCAGCGACTACACCAGAATACATATCAGATAATGTAGAAACAGCAACACGTGCAGTAAATGTAGATGCGTTTAATTCATGATCCGCATGAAGAATTAACGCTTTATTGAAACCTTCTTCTTGTACAGCTGTTGGTTCTTCACCAAACAATATATATAAGAAGTTAGCTGCATAACTTAAGTCTTCTTTCGGTTTCACGACTTCTTTACCTTGACGAACACGAGCGAATGCTGCTACAAGTGACGCTACTTTAGCCTGAATACGAATCGCTTTGTTCATATGCGCATCTTCATTAAATTCATCAGCACGTGGATCAAAATGTGCTAAATAAGATAAAGATGTACGCAACCCTGTCATAGGATGTACATGATCTGCTGCATAATCTTCAAAGTGACTGTACATTCTTGGATGCAAAGTCATATTTTCAAATAACTGTTTTCTAAAATCAGCTAATTCTTCCGCATTTGGTAAACGGAAGTTCCATAATAAGAAGACAACTTCTTCAAATTGTGCGTTTTCTGTTAAATCATCTATTTCATATCCTGCATAAGTAAGTTGATCACCAATAATTGAACTTACTTTAGTGTTTGAAGCAACAATACCTTCAAGGCCTTTCACTAATTCTGCCATTTTTGACTCCCCTTTGCACCATAGTTTTTGTTATGCCAAATGTAATGGCTTTCACAACTCAATTATATCTAATGTCCTCACTTTTGTGAATGAATTAGGAACTTAGAAAATTTTTATCTTACGTGATAACTTTTACTTATATTTAAATTTTTATTTTATCATTTAATTAATTCTTAAAAATATTAAGAATATTTTAAAAAATGTTTGTAATTTTCAGATTTTAGTAAGATAATATAGATACTAAAAAGGAAAAGGGGTTTAGTATGGCAAATCATAATCGTAGTATCGAAGAACGAAATGATTTACAACGTTCATTGTCAAATCGACATATTCAACTGATTGCGATTGGGGGCGCAATTGGTACCGGACTATTCTTAGGCGCAGGAAAATCAATCAACCTGGCGGGTCCATCCATCTTATTTACTTATATAATTATCGGACTCTTTTTATTTTTATTTATGAGAGCATTAGGAGAATTATTATTATCTAATACCAACTATCATTCTTTCACAGATATAGCCCGAGACTACTTAGGAGACTTCGCAGGATATATTACCGGCTGGACTTACTGGTTCTGTTGGGTCGTAACTGGAATGGCGGAAGTTACAGCGATTGCTAAGTATGTACAGTTCTGGTGGCCCGACTTTCCGACATGGTTATCATCACTTTTATGTATTCTTGTGTTAATGTTCTTAAACTTATTAACTGCTAAATTATTTGGTGAATTAGAATTCTGGTTTGCATTGATTAAAGTTATTACAATTATTGCATTAATCATTACAGGGATCGTACTTATTGTCATCGGTTTTAAAACAAACTTTGGCGTAGCAACGATTACAAACCTTTGGTCACATGGTGGATTCTTCCCAAATGGGACAAACGGATTCTTATTAAGCTTCCAGATGGCAATATTTAGTTTTGTAGGGATTGAGTTAATCGGTGTAACAGCTGGTGAAGCACAAGACCCTGAAAAAACTTTGCCAAGAGCAATTAACAGTGTACCGATGCGTATCGTATTGTTCTATATCGGTTCATTGATCATCATTATGAGTGTCACGCCTTGGGATAAAATCGATCCAAACGAAAGTCCATTCGTTAAATTCTTCGGATTAATCGGAATTGGATTTGCAGCAAGCTTAATCAACTTTGTTGTAATTACTTCTGCGGCATCGTCTTGTAACAGTGGTATATTCTCTAACAGCCGTATGTTATTTGGTTTAAGTAAGAATTATTCAAAAGGAAACGATAGTTTCTTCCAACGTACGAATAAAGCAGGTGTACCTGCCAACGCAGTAGTATTCTCTAGCGTGTTGTTATTATTATCTGTATTACTGAATTACTTTATGCCAAATGCAAACGCAGTATTTACATTAGTAACAACCGTTGCAACAGTATTCTTTATCGTTGTATGGTCTATCATTCTTGCAGCATATCTTGTTTACTTAAAACGTAGACCACAGTTACATCAATCAAGTCTATACAAATTACCTGGAGGCAAAATTTCTGCTATCGCTATTCTTTTATTCTTTGTATTTATGTTCGGTCTATTGTTTATGGCTGAAGATACAAGAATGGGATTATTCGTATCGCCATTGTGGTTTGTATTATTAGCAATTATGTACGCAGCACAAGGTGGATTTAAAAAAGGAAGTTTTGATCCACATAACTATGATAATAAATAATATAAAATAAGAAGCACAGGAAAATGTCCTGTGCTTCTTATTTTATATTCAAATTCACTTAGTTATATAACAATTAATTTACTTTTGCATGTCCAACATAAACTTTATTGTGTTCTGCATCCACTGTTACTAAAGTACCAGTTTCAAGTTTTTCCATAACGTCTACAACGCCTACAATCGTTGGCTTACCTAATGTTAAACCTACAACTGCTGCATGAGATGTTAAGCCACCTTCTTCAGTTACAATTGCTAAAGCTTTTTCAATGTATGGAACCATGTCAGCATCCGTAGATGGAGCTACAATGACTTTATCAGATAAGTCTTTATCGGCTAATTCTTCTGCAGATCTAACAGCTAAAACTTTACCAACTGTTGCATTACGTCCAATACCTTGTCCAGCTGCAATCACATCTCCAATTAAATGGATTTTCATTAAGTTTGTTGTACCAGCTTCACCTGTAGGAATACCTGCAGTGATAATAATTAAATCACCATTTTCAACTGTTCCTACTTCTATTGCTGCCTGAACTGCTTTATCTAATAATTCGTCTGTCGTTGATTTCCCTGTCTTAATTACTGGGATAACACCCCAGACAAGTGCCATATGACGAGCAGTTTCTTCATAAGGTGTTACTGCAATGATATGAGCATGTGGGCGATATTTTGAAATTGTTTGTGCAGTTGTTCCACTTTCAGTTGCAGCAACTATCGTTTGAACATCTAAATTTAATGCAGTATGTGCTACAGATACACCAATTGCATTGACCATTGAAGGCTGATTTAATTTCGTTCTGTCAGATAATAAACGCTTATAATCCTGAGCTTCTTCTGCTGCAAAAGCAATGTTATGCATCGTTTTAACTGACTCTTCAGGGTATAAACCTGCTGCAGTTTCTCCAGATAACATCACAGCATCTGTTCCGTCGTAAATCGCATTTGCAACGTCACTTGCTTCTGCACGTGTACAACGTGGGTTACGTTGCATCGAATCCAGCATTTGTGTCGCAGTTATAACTGGTTTACCCACAACATTACATTTCTGGATTAAATCTTTTTGTACTAATGGTACTTCTTCTGCCGGGATTTCAACACCCATGTCTCCACGAGCAACCATTAATCCATCAGAAACTTCTAATATCTGATCAATATTTTCAATACCTTCTTCATTTTCAATCTTAGGTATGATGTTGATGAAGTCACAATTTCTATCTTCTAAAATTTTACGAATTTCTAAAACATCACTTGCACGACGAACGAAAGATGCCGCAATAAAGTCAACGCGTTGTTCAATACCGAATATTATATCCTGCGCATCTTTATCCGTAATACCTGGTAAATTCACTTTAACACCTGGTAAATTAACACCTTTTTTATTTTTTAATTCACCTGCATTAATCACATCACAGATAATTCTTCCTTCTTCATGTTTGATATCTTTTACTATTAATTCGATTAACCCATCGTCTAACAAAATCGTTGAACCAACATGTATATCATTGATTAAATCTTCATAAGTTACAGAAAATTCTGCTGGCGTTCCTAATACTTCTTTCATATTAATTGCAACTGTAGAACCTTTAACTAATTCGATCTTGTCATTTTCCATGTTATGGGTACGAATTTCAGGTCCTTTAGTATCTAAAAGAATCGCTACTGTTTTATCTAATTTTTTAGCCACTTCACGAATCGTGTCGATGCGTGCTTTATGCTCTTCATGACTACCATGTGAGAAGTTTAAACGTGCTACGTTCATTCCAGCATTCATTAATTTCTCTAACATTTCTGGCGATTCTGATGCTGGTCCTATCGTACATACAATTTTAGTTTTTCTCATGTCTATGAGCCTCCGGTAACTTTTTTTATTCTATTCAATTAAGAAAGTTAATTCTAATTCAGTATTCATTCAACAGTGATAATAAACAATTATATTAAACAGTTATTTTAAATTGATAACTCATTTGATAAAGCATACATTTGTTCATCTAAAGTATGCGTTGCAGAGAAGATATCATCAAATGATGTTTTAGATAATTTGTTATTCTGAATACCAACGGCTAACCCTGTTTCATCATTCATTAATAATTCTACAGCATAGCCACCCAGTCTACTTGCTAATACTCTATCTAATCCTGATGGAGATCCACCTCTTTGCATGTGCCCTAACACAGAAATACGCGTATCAACGTTGATATATTTTTTAAGCTGTTCACCACATTCGTGACCACTCATAACACCTTCAGCAACAACAATGATTGAGTGTTTCTTACCACGTTCAATACCTTGTTGTATTTTATCTGCTATCTCTTTAATTTCTTTCTTATGTTCAGGAACTAATACTGTCTCAGCTCCACCTGCAAGTCCTGACCATAAAGCAAGATCACCTGCATCTCGTCCCATTACTTCAACAATAAACGTACGTTCATGACTTGACGCAGTGTCACGAATTTTATCAATCGCTTCTATAATTGTATTTAACGCTGTATCGAAACCGATTGTAAAATCAGTTCCGTTAATATCATTATCAATAGTACCCGGAATACCGATTGTCTTAATACCTTCTTCATTTAGACGTTGTGCACCACGGTAACTACCGTCTCCACCAACTACAACTAATCCTTCAATGCCGAGTTGTTTTAAATTATCAATACCTTTTTGGCGCACTTCCGGATCTTTAAATTCAGGACAACGTGCAGATTGCAAGAAAGTACCACCGCGTTGAATTTTATCTCCGACGGTACCACGTTCCATCTTATGAATATTATTAGTCACTAAGCCTTGATATCCTTGATAAACACCATAAACTTCAATATCATGGTACATTGCTTTACGCACGACTGCACGCACTGCAGCGTTCATGCCCGGCGCATCCCCACCACTTGTTAATACTGCTATCTTTTTCATAGTATTTTCCTCACCTTTTGTCTATTGATACCTTTAAATTAACACAATCCAATATTTATATCCATTAAAATCATGTATTATAACAGATGTAAACGTTTTATCTTTGAACAAATTAAAAACCCGTTAGAATAAGCATCTAAGGGTTTTATTTTAAGCGTTTTCATTGTTTTTCAATAATTTACATTACATCATTCACCGACATGTAAATTTACATTGAACTTCCAATTTTTCTGAATTTATTATAGCGTTGATTTTTTAATGCCTGTTTATCTAATTGCAATAATTCATTTAAATGTTTTTCAATAGAAATATCAATATGTTCACTTTGAGCAGCGATATTTAAATGTGCGCCACCTTTAACTTCGGTAATCAGTTCATCTACAATATTTAGTTCCAGTAAGTCTGGTCCCGTAATTCTCATACTTTCTGCAGCGAGCTGTGCTAAACTACTATCCTTCCATAACAATGCTGCGGCACCTTCTGGTGAGATAACAGAATACGTTGAGTTTTCAAGCATTAATAATCGATTACATATACCCAAACCTAAAGCACCACCACTACCGCCTTCTCCAATAACAATCGAAATAACCGGTACAGAAAGACCCGCCATTTCAACCAAGTTTCTGGCTATCGATTCACTTTGTCCACGTTCTTCTGCTGCTTTACCAGGGTATGCACCTTTTGTATCAATAAATAGTATAATAGGACGATTAAATTTATCTGCCTGCTTCATTAATCTCAATGCTTTACGATATCCTTCCGGATGTGCCATTCCGAAATTTCTATATATATTATCTTTAGTATCTTTTCCGCGTTGATGTCCTATCACTGTAACAGGTTGTCCTTTATATCGTGCTACTCCGCCAATAATTGCTGGATCATCTCTAAAATTGCGGTCTCCATGCAGTTCAATAAAATCTTCGAATAAATAATGAATGTAGTCTAGTGTTGTTGGACGTTCTGTAAGTCGTGCAATTTGAACACGCTGCCAAGGTGTAAGGTTATCATAGATTTCATTAAATTTTTCTTCTCTCGTAATCTGTAATGTCTTTACTTCATCACTTAAGTCTACGCCTTCAGTAGCCATATATTTCTTTAATTCTTCAATTTTCCTATCAAGTTCGATTAACGGTTTTTCAAATTCAAGCCCCATATTTATACTCCTTTCGTATGTATCGCGATGAGTTTACTTAACGTTTCTTTCATTGCTTTACGGTGTACTACTTTATCCAGTTGTCCATGTTCAAGCAGAAACTCAGCTGTTTGAAAGTCATCAGGTAGTTTCTCATTGATTGTCTGTTCAATAATACGTCGACCCGCAAAACCAATTAACGCTTCTGGTTCAGCTAAATTGATATCACCTACAGAAGCAAAGCTCGCAGAAACTCCGCCAGTTGTCGGATGTGTCATATATGAAATAAATAAGAGTCCTTTTTCGCTATGTCTTTCTATCGCTACACTTGTTTTAGCCATCTGCATCAGAGACAGAATACCTTCCTGCATACGTGCACCACCACTGGCAGTAAAGATGACAAATGGAAGTTCATGATCCGTACAGTAATCGATCACTCTGCTTATTTTTTCACCGACTACTGTCCCCATAGACCCCATTCTAAATCTAGAATCCATCACGCAGATACCGAATCGATTTCTATCTATTTTACCAACACCAGTTACAACCGCTTCATTTAATCCAGTCTTTTCTTTATCGCTTTCTAACTTTTCTGCATAGTTTGGAAATGAAAGTGGATTTTGAGAAGCAATCACTGCATCAAATTCTTCAAAACTATCTTTATCAGTAATGGCTTCTATTCGTTCATATGCACTTAATGCCATATGATGATCACAATGAAAACAAACATTTAAGTTCGTACTTAATTCTTTCGTATACATAATCTTCTTACATTTAGGACACTTGACCATGATACCTTCAGGAACTTCTGTATCTTTCATGTTTTGTACAGCTACATATTTTTTCTTCTTATTACGCTTAAATATATCTTTGAACATATCCATTACTCCTCTACATCATATGTCTTTTCAAACTGTTTCAATAATTTCCATACACGAAACATGATGGTATTACGTGATTCAATCGCATCACTTAAATGTTGTACTTTCGTACCCTCAACAGTTGCGATTGATTCTATCATATGTATAAAATCAGTAATTTCAGCTTGCTGTGTTTCTGTTGTCACAACATAGCCTGCTATCATTTCTATAAATTGATTATTATCCATTTCTGTTAAATAAGTACCTTCACCACGTCGTGTTTCAATCACACCAAGCATTTCTAAAGCTCTAAGTGCTTCACGAACACTTGACCTGCTAATATTAAGATTTTCACTCAAATAACGTTCAGAAGGTAGCTTATCGCCAGCAGTTAAATTTTTAGTTTTTATAATTTCATTAATCGCAGTTATTACTGCATTAAATCCTTTGTTTGGTATTGGATTCAAGGTTTTTCCCCCTTCGCATCAATAAAAAAACCTTAGTGGTCAGACCACTAAGGAATACTATACCATATATTAAAATGATTTGAAATGTTAAATTAGACGAATATCTGCTTTATCGTATCGAGACATAAAGTCATCTAGCTTGTCTCTTTGAATAAATCCTAACGATTTCATTTCATTCTGCTCAAACTGAATCACTTCAATATCACCTTGTTTATTAATTTGTTCTGCGTTTTGAAGTGGCACTCTCACAAATAACTGCTTCGCATTCAAATGAATATTTTTAATAAATTCATCAACTTTAATGACTTCGTTTACAATGATTTGATTATCTTTCTTATCATCAAATTTTCCTTTTACTATAAGGGGCTTATTGGTTTGAATCAATGGCTCGTATCGGTCGAATACTGTTGGAAAAACTACAAGATCCATCTGCTGTATACCATCCATCGCTTGTACAAATGCCATTGGTTGACCTTTTTTTGTTCTAACTCTTCTTAATCCTTCAATCCAGAGTAAAATATATTGGTCATTTACCTTCTGACTCATACGATATAGGGGTAAATACTGTAGTTCATTAAACATTGATTCGATTGGATGTCTTGAAATAAAGAAACCAAGATACTCCAGCTCATAACTAGCCTTTTGATCATCCGACATCTCTTCATGATAATGATAGATTTTCTTCTTATTGAGTCCTAAAGACTCGAGAAAGTTCATTTCACCAAAAGCTTCTTTCTCAACATCAAGAATCGCATCAAGTGAAGCAAGCAAAGTTGCACGATTTTGCTCAAATTGATCAAAAGCACCAACATGTATCAATGCTTCCAGCAATGCTTTAGATTTAACGCGTTTCGGAATTCTGGCACAAAAGTCATAGATATCTTTAAATGGTCCTTTTTTTCTTTCTTCAACAATTTCAACCACACTTCTATACCCTACGCCCTTAATCATACCGAGTGACATCATGATACCTGTCTTTTGCGCCTTGTAATACCAGCCAGCCTGATTAATATCAGCGGGATATATATTGATCATTCTTGATTTAACTTCAGCGATAATTTCTTTTGTTTTATGCTCAACACCAATTTGATTACTGAGTGTCGCGGCATAAAAAATATTTGGGAAATGCACTTTAAAGTACATCATAATATATGATATTTTTGCATACGCGACAGCATGTGCTTTATTGAATCCATAATTAGCAAACTTTAAGATTAATTCATAAATCGCCGTCGCATCTTGTTTTGAATAACCATTCTTCATGCTACCCGATACAAAATGCTCCTGTTCAGCCAGTAATGTCTGATGGTTCTTCTTACTCATAGCACGTCTTAAAATATCCGCCTCACCAAAACTAAATCCAGCAAATCGATTTGCAATCTGCATAATCTGCTCCTGATAGATAATTACACCATAAGTAGGTGATAGTATATCCTCTAAATCAGCATGCGGTAAGTGAACTGTTTGCTGATGATGACGTCTTTCAATATATAACGGTATTTGTTCCATCGGACCAGGACGATAAAGACTTAAAACTGCAACAATATCATTGAAATTTTCTGGTTTTAATCGTTTTAACACATTGCGTATTCCGTCTGATTCTAATTGAAATATTCCCATTGAATCTCCGCTGGATAACTGCTCGTAAACTTTTATATCATCCATCGGAATTTGTTCAATATTTATCGTCTTACCATATTGTGCCTTAATAGAACGTAGTATATTATGTATAATCGTTAAATTACGTAAACCAAGAAAATCAATTTTAAGTAATCCAACCGCTTCTACTTCTGTCATATTCCATTGGGTAAGTGGGTATTCTTCACCCATCAATAAAGGTACATAATCTGTAAGTAACTGGTCATGAATGATGATACCTGCAGCATGTGTCGATGTATGACGTGGTAAACCTTCCAGCGACCTTGCAATCTGATACCATTTTTTGC
This sequence comes from Macrococcus epidermidis, assembly GCF_024205965.1. NCBI lineage: Bacteria > Bacillati > Bacillota > Bacilli > Caryophanales > Staphylococcaceae > Macrococcus > Macrococcus epidermidis. The sequence continues at coordinate 1,751,083 of NZ_CP073819.1, forward strand.
GTCGTTCATTGTAATCAATAAAGCTTGAGAATGTATCATCTTCATATGCATCGATTAAATTATTAAAGCTTTTATTACTCAATATTGAACTTGCTTCTTTTAACTCACTTTCTGAAAACTGCAGTATGCGTCCGACGTCACGCATCACTGCTTTCATAGACAGATGACCGAATGTCACGATACCGCTCACATTGAATGCACCATATTTCTGAATGACGTATTCAATTACTTTATCGCGCTCTTTATCTTCAAAGTCAATATCAATATCCGGCATCGTTACACGTTCTGGATTTAAAAAACGCTCAAAAAGTAAATCATGCTCTATCGGATCAATAGTAGTGATCCCAAGCACATAACTTACGAGAGAACCACTTGATGATCCACGTCCGGGACCTACCAATATGTCATTTGTCTTAGCAAAATGGATTAAATCACTAACGATTAAAAAGTAATCAGAAAATTCCATGCTTTGAATGACTTCATATTCATACATTAATCGTTCTTCATATTTTTCATCAAATTGAGGAAACTTTACTTTTTGCTTTTGTAGGAGTTTATAAAGATAAGCATCGCTTGATAAATCATCAGGTACCGGATATTTTGGTAAATGCGTTGATTTCTCAAGTGTAACGTTACATGCTTCAGCAATTTCTTCTGTCGCTTGAATGGTACGCTCAGAAATACCCAAATCTAATAATATTTCATCTGATTTAATATACTTTGTTCCAGACTTTAATTGAATGGTCTCTAGCGGTATCTTTTTATTATCATCAATTGCATTTAAGATGCTTAAATCTACGATACCATCCGGCGATAAATACCGCACATCATCGATATATACACGCCTAGCTTCAATTGTACTATCGTGACTGACATAATAATCGGCATCTTCCAACACAAAATGTTCCTGATTCGCATCTAATTGTTTGTAGATAACGATTAACTGGTCAGTATATTGACGCAGTATATCAGTTGATATTTTTTGTAGATTTTTCAGTTGTATACGTGAAGACAACTGCATCAGGCTTTTAAAACCGGCATTATTTTTGGCTAATAAAACTGTATAACAATCTTCAATACCGTCTGTCAGGATGATTTCCATACCAATTATCGGTTTAATACCGACATCAATGCAAGCTGAATAAAATGACTGCACACCAAATAGTACATTTAAGTCAGTAATCGCAACTGCTTTTTGTCCAAGCGACTTGGCACGATTAATCAAGTCATCAATCTTAACTGTTGAATGGAGCAGATCATATGACGTATGAATATTTAAATGTACTACCAAGTTATTCACCTCATTTTATTAAGCATTTACTAACGCTTTTAATTGCGCGATTAATCTTTCTAATTCCTCTACACTATAAACAGATGCACCACTCGCCAATGGATGGCCACCACCATTATATTCTGCTGCAAGTTCATTGATCACTACACCTTTACTTCTCAGACGTACTCGAATCTCACTTGTTTCGTCAATCGCAAACGCCCAAGCTTTAATGCCTTGTGTATCCGCAAGACTATTAACAAATAAAGATGCTGCACTGGCAGATATATTAAATTGTTCTAATATTTCTTTCGTAATGAATATATACCCTACGCCTTCTTCAAGTTTAAAATGTTGTAGCACATATCCCTGAAATCGAATAGAAGTTAAATCACGTTGCTGCATTTGATTGATCATCTGCGTATGATCAATATCGTATTTTAATAGTTCTGAAGCAATCGCCATCGTTTTGCTCGTCGTATTATTAAATAAGAAGCGCCCTGTATCACCTACGATACCGATATAAAGACAGCGCGCAACTTCTCGTGTAATTAAGTCCGTACCATAACCGATATTTAACAGAATTTCATAGATTATTTCGCTTGTAGATGAACTATCCGTATTAACGATATTAATTTCACCATATTGATCTACCGGCGGATGGTGATCTATCTTTATAATAGTTTTACACAACTGATAGCGCTCATCATCAATACGTGGTGCATTTGCCGTATCTAACACTAAGGCAAGTGCATCTGTAAATATCTCGTCATTTATTTCGTCCATTTCACCGATAAAGTTTAAATTGTCAACTGAACTTCCTACTGCATACACATTCTTATTTGGAAATAGCTTCTGTATTGCATGTTTAAATCCTAGTTGAGAACCTAGTGCATCCGGATCAGGACGTACATGTCTAAATATTATGATCGTGTCAAAAGCATTAATTTTTTCAATCAATGCACCAATTTCAGTTTTATTCATAATTTCTCCTTTGTTTGATAGATTTACAGGTCTTAAAGATATGCTATAATCTTTAAGACTGGAGGTTTAAAGATGGAAACAATTTTCCCTTATATTCTTATGACATTTGTTACAATAATGATTTTCGCATTTATTTTTACTATTTATAATATTGCGAAATACTTTAGAGAAGTCAAAGATGTACGACGTGCCTGGTATAGAGCACGTGCACGTCAATGCTTTTCTATATTTATGGCAGCATTTGCTGTAACTCAGATTTTAAATTTCCCAGCTACTTTCACATATATCATATGTACCCTTTTGATTGCATATGCAATATATAATTATCAATATGCAATAAAGGCTAAAAAGTATTTTGAAAATCACTTTGATGAAGAAGATGCAGCATGGGAAGCATTACGTAAAAAACAGCAAAGCAGAAGATAATAATTATGATTAAAAGAGAGGCTGGGACAGAAGTGTTCTGCCACAAGCAAAAACCGGACAAAACTAATAAATCGCGCTTTGATTTATAGTTTTTGTTCGGTTTTTGTCGTAGGGGCAACTTCTGTTCCGCCGTTTAAGCTGTTAAACAGAAGAGAGCTAAGACTATTGTCTCACTGTCTTTTTTGATTAGTAATAATGTTCAATCACCTGAAGAATTGTCATTGCTTTTGCCACCGCATTATTATTCTGCATAATCGCAATTTCAATCTTTGCAAACTTACGTCCAATATCCAGTAACTTTACTTCAACATCCAGAATAGAATCTATCTGGACTGTACGGATGAAAAAGATATTGATACTATCAATCAGTACATCTCCACGAATTAACTTCTTCATATGAAATTTAACTGATTCCTCAATAATTGCAAGAAATACAGATTTACTTAAACTACCATACTGATTAGACATTTGAGGTGTGATCTGTATTGAAATTTGATCATTATTAAACTTCATCTTCTTTAATATCTGATCATTAAATGTATCGCCCATATGTGGCTGTCTGTCCGCTGATTGCATCGCTTTTAACACATCTTCTCTAGAAACAACACCGATTAAGTTATTATAACGCGATACGACTGGCAACAGTTCGATACTTTCCCATATCATAATATGCGCGCAACTTGCGACAGTCGTATTTAAGTTAACAGTTACCGGTGACTTAGTCATAACCTTCTTAATCTTTTCAGAAGGATTTTGATTAAAGATATCTTTACTTGTCACCATACCGCTTAACTTATTGTTTGCATCTAACACTGGAAAACGTGTATGTTTAGAGCTTTCTGATAATGCATGCCAATCGCTGATTGAATCATTTTCCTTTAAGTAACGTGTTTCATCTAATTTAATTAAAATATCTTGTGCTGTCAGCACTTCTTTTTTGATTAATTGATCGTAAATCGCACGATTAATCATATTTGCAACGGCAAATGTATCAAAATTTGATGAAATAATCGGTAATCCTAATTGATCAGATAAATTCTTAACTTCTTCAGCAGTATCAAATCCACCTGTAATTAAAACTGCAGAACCCTTACTTAAAGCAAGCTTTTGAACTTCGATTCGATTACCTACAATCAGCAGTGTATTTTCTCCGATATACTTACTGACTTCTTCTACTTCCATAGCACCAATCGCAAATTTCGTCAGCGATTTGTGCAGACCACTTCTGCCACCTAATACTTGTCCATCTATAATATTAACAATTTCGGCAAATGTCAGGCGATCGATTGAGTTTCTTGTTTTCTTTTCGATTCGAACAGTTCCAACACGTTCTATCGTTGAAACGATACCGTTATTCTCAGCTTCTTTTATTGCACGATATGCTGTACCTTCTGAGACATTAAGATCTTTTGCAATCTGTCTAACCGAAATCTTACTACCTACTGCTAGACCTGATATATGCTCGATGATTTGTTCATGTTTTGTCAATTTGCCACCTAGTTTCCATTACTTTTAATGCTTAAAGTGTTACTGATTGTCCTGCATCCAGAATTTCTACTGGACTTTTAACTTGTGATTTAAATTCATTTGGATCCACTTCAATGTACGGGAATGTATTGTAATGAATCGGCACAGTCAATTTCGGATTAATAAATGTGTTAATTGCATATGCTGCATCATCAATCCCCATCGTAAAGTTATCACCAATCGGTATAAAACATAAATCAACTGGATGACGTTCTGCGATAAGCTTCATATCCGAGAATAAGCCAGTATCTCCTGCATGATAAATTGTCTTACCTTCTACTTCAATAATAAGTCCGCAAGGCATCCCAAAATAAATAATATTTCCTTCGTCATCATATAAGGAATTACTATGAAATGCTTGTACATACTTTACTGAACCGAAATCAAACTTCCATTTACCACCGATATTCATCGGATGTGCATGCTCTATCCCTTGCCCACCTAAATATGAAACAATTTCTGGTGTTGCAACGACTGTCGCATTTGTTCTTTTAGCAATCTCAACTGTATCACCAATGTGATCACCATGACCATGCGTTAGTAAAATATAATCAGCTTGAACAGTTGAAGCATCTAAATCTGATAATTTATTACCTGTAATAAAAGGATCTACTAAAACCTTTTTTCCATTACTTTCAAAAGAAATACAAGATTGTCCATGAAAATATACTTCCATATTTAGCACCTCTTCCTTTTTATTAAGTTCATTATACATTATTAATGAATGTTTTAAAAAGATTGTAAGATACTATTGATTGAATAATGTCCTTATCTTTCATAAACTAGAGTTACTCAGAAATAAAAGGAGCATGATTATGAAACAAACATTAAAAAATTTACAGCAATTGATGCAATCTCAATCCATTGAATATGCATGGATTACGACACCAGATAACATTAATTACTTCAGTGGATTCTTGTCAGATCCACATGAACGACTTACTGCTTTATATGTAACTCAAAACAAAGCTCTCCTCATAGTACCAAATATGGAAGTCGAAGATGCAAAGAAAGCATCAAATCTAACTGCTTATGGTTACTCCGACACTGAAGATGCATTTATAGTTGCGAAGCAAAATACAAGATTCCCGGATAATGCACCGTTATATATTGAAGAAGAACATGTTACTGTCAAGCGTGAAAAAGCTTTGCTTGATACTTTTAAAGCTGCCCAATTAAATGCAATAGATCAAATCATTAAAGATATGCGTAATATTAAAACAGCAGATGAAATTGAAATTTTAAAAAGTGCTGCGCAATTTGCTGATAAAGCATTGCAAATCGGTGTTTCTCATTTAAAAGAAGGTATTACAGAAAAAGAAGTGGCACAATATTTAGAATCGGAAATTTTAAAAATTGAAGGTATCAGCGGTATGAGTTTCAATACGACTGTACTTTTCGGCGACCATGCAGCAAGTCCTCACGGGACACCAGGTAACCGTGAGCTAAAAAATGATGAGTATGTATTATTTGATTTAGGTGTTATTTATAATGGTTACTGCTCAGATATTACAAGAACGATTGCTTTTGGAAATCCACCAGCATTTCATCAGGAAATTCATGCGATTGTTACAGAAGCAAATCAACGTGCAATAGAAGGTGTTAAACCTGGTGTAAAAATTAGTGAAATCGATGCACTCGCTCGTGATTATATATCTGAAAAAGGATATGGTGAAGCATTCCCACATCGTTTAGGGCATGGCTTAGGTATAACTGTGCATGAATTTCCAGATATCTCTTCTGCCAATGATGATATATTGAAACCAGGTATGTGCTTTACAATTGAACCGGGTATTTATTTACATGGTGAAATCGGAGTACGTGTGGAAGATGATATTTTAGTGACTGAAGATGGTTATGAAGTATTGACAAGGTATGAAAAATGATAAAAGAAGCGGTAGTTGAAACATTTGATGAAATCATCTATGCAGCAACTCATGGTGCAAATCGTATTGAACTTTGTGATAATCTGTTTGTTGGTGGTACAACACCAAGTTTCGGTCTTGTAAAACTTGCTATAGAATATTGTCATCCACTAAATATCGAAGTGGCAGTAATGATACGTCCACGTGGCGGTGATTTTACCTATAACTTATTTGAAAAAGAAGTGATGCGCGAAGATATTATCGCATTACAATCATTAAACGTTGATGCATTCGTTTTTGGTGCTTTAACAAAAGATAATGATCTGGATACGTTAACAATGCATGATTTAAGAAAGACAGCACAGGAAGTACCCTGTGTGATGCATATGGCTTTTGATCAGATTCCATTAAGGCAGCAACTAAAAGCAATGGATGCTTTAATTGATATGAATTTCAAGCGTATATTAACACATGGTAGCGAAGACAAATCAACACCAATACTTGATAATGTTAATCAATTAGGACGACTATTAAGACATTCAAAAGGAAATATAGAAATTATGCCTGGTGGCGGTTTAAATAAAGATAACCTAAATGATTTACTTGAACTTATTCCTTTTCAGGAAGTCCACGGTACAAAAATTGTATAAAGAGTAAGAGGAGTGCGAAATCGCACTCCTCTTTTACATACAACATTTAATTACTTTTCTAATAATGATTTTGCATCAACATATTCTAAACCTTGATCATCAGCTACAGCTTTGAAAGTAACATTACCATCTAAAGTATTGAAGCCTTTTAAGATCGCTTCATTATCTAAAGCTGCTTGTTTATAGCCTTTATTTGCAATTTGTAATGCATAAGGAATCGTAGCATTCGATAACGCCATTGTTGAAGTACGAGGTACTGCTCCAGGCATGTTTGCTACTGAGTAATGTACAACATCATGTTTAATAAATGTTGGATCATCATGCGTCGTAATGCGATCTGAAGTTTCAAAGATTCCACCTTGATCGATCGCGATATCAATTACCACTGAACCTGGACTCATCGTTTTAATCATTTCTTCAGTTACTAGTTTAGGGGCTTTAGCACCAGGAATTAATACAGCTCCAATTACTAAATCACTGTTTTTAACTGATTCTGCAATATTTAAAGGTGTAGACATTAACGTTTGAACCTGACTACCGAATAGATCATCTAATTGTTGTAATCTAACTGGAGATAAATCTAAGATGGTAACATCTGCTCCAAGACCTACAGCCATCTTCGCTGCGTTAGTTCCAGCTTGTCCACCACCGATGATAGTCACTTTACCTTTTTCAACACCAGGAACACCTGCTAATAAAATCCCTTTACCACCGTTTGTTTTTTGTAAGAATTGTGCACCAATTTGAGTTGCCATACGTCCTGCAACTTCACTCATTGGAGATAATAATGGAAGTCCACCAGTAGGTAATTGAACTGTTTCATAAGCAATACCAACCACTTTTTTCTCTAATAAAGCTTTTGTCAGTTCCACTTCAGGTGCTAAATGTAAATAAGTGAATAAGATTAATCCTTCTTTAAAATATCCAAACTCTGCTGATAACGGTTCTTTTACTTTGATCACCATATCTGTATCCCATGCTTGCTCAACAGAAACGATTTCAGCTCCCGCTTCTTTGTAATCCTCATCAGTGAAATAAGAACCCATACCTGCACCTGCTTCAACGCGCACAGTATGTCCATTTTCTACTAAAGCGTGTACCCCAGCTGGTGTTAAACCTACACGGTTCTCGTTGTTTTTAATCTCTTTTGGAATTCCGATAATCATTAAAATTCATCCCCTTAATATATAAATAATAACGCTTACATCACCATATTAGCACTTTGATGCTAAAACGCAAACCCTTTTGTTTTAAATTATATTTAAATCATTAGGATGAAAAATTTAACGACGGTGTCACATACATTATCCAGAATTAGTGCTATAATTAAAGTGTAGAAAAGATTCACAATATATAAAAAATGGAGGGATATTTATGTTAGTATATAAAAACATCTTAATTGCAGTTGACGGTTCAAGCGAAGCGGAATGGGCATTTAATAAAGCAGTCGAGGTTGCTAAACGTAACGATGCAACACTTCACATCATCAATGTTATTGATACAAGAAGTTATGCAAGTGTTGAAGCATATGACCGTTCTATTTCTGAACGTGCAACACAGTTTGCTGAATCATTATTAGATGGGTACAAGAAAGTTGCTGGGTCTCGCGGTGTAAATAACGTTGAAACTTTAATTGAGTATGGATCTCCAAAAACAATTATACCTAAGAAAATTGCTCAGAAATTAAATGCTGACCTTATCATGTGTGGTTCAACTGGATTAAATGCAGTGGAACGCTTCATCATCGGATCAGTTTCAGAAGCAATTGTGCGTCATGCTGAATGTGATGTGTTAGTTGTTAGAACTGAAACAATGCCGGATAATTTTGAACCTGAAGTAGCTACGAAGGAATTTATGGAGCAGAATAAATAGAATGAATCAATACGGAGGTGTGTAAAATGGAAATTGCAATTATTTTAGCAATTGCAACTTGCTTCTATTGTGCATTCGTTGATTTACAGAGAAATCACAAGATACCTAGATAACAATCCTCCGAAAATAAAAGAGCTAAAATGATCATCGTCATTTTAGCTCTATTTTTGTTGGTGTATATAATAAATGCATGTTCGGAAACGGTTGTATTTTGTATTTACTACCGCTTTCGGTACAGCTAACGCTGCCACAATAAAAAAACTACCTATTCAATACAAATAGGTAGCATCTTAAATATATTAACTTAACTCCCCGAATTCCATAACGTCACGCGCAATCATTACTTCCTCATCTGTAGGAATGACCATTACTGTTACACGAGAATCATCTGTTGAGATAATTGCTTCTTTACCACGTAAGCCATTATTTTTCTCAGGGTCTACTTTAACGCCTAAGAATTCTAATTTTTCACATACTGCTTCACGGATTGTATCAGAGTTCTCACCTACACCAGCTGTAAATAAGATACCGTCAACACCACCCATAACTGCTGCATATTGACCGATATATTTTTGAATTCTATCTACATAGATATCCAATGCAAGTTGAGCGCGTCCTTCATTTTTTTCAGCTGCGATTTCAATATCACGCATATCGCTTGAAATACCTGTAATACCTAATACACCAGACTCTTTATTATATACATTTAATAATTCTTCAGCTGATTTATGCAATTTTTCCATTAAATAAGGAATTGTAGCAACGTCAATATCACCTGTACGAGTACCCATCGTAATACCAGCAAGTGGTGTGAAGCCCATAGAAGTATCTACAGATTTACCATCTTTTACTGCTGTAATTGATCCACCGTTACCGATGTGACAAGAGATAATCTTTAAACCTTCTTCAGGTTTTCTATCCATCATTTCTGCTGCACGTTGTGCTACATATTTATGACTTGTACCATGCGCACCATATTTACGTACTTTATGTGCTTTATAATATTGGTATGGCAAGCTATATAAGAATGCTGTTTCAGGCATTGTTGAGTGGAATGAAGTATCAAATACTGCAACGTGTGGAATATCTGGTAACATTCTTCTGAAAGCCTGAATACCCATTAAGTTTGCTGCGTTGTGTAATGGCGCAAGTTCAATTAACTTTGCGATTTTTTCTTCTACGTCACGATTCACTAATGCTGAAGTCGGGAATAAATCTCCACCTTGAACAACACGATGTCCTGTTCCATCTAATTCATTGACACTTTTAATAATATCGTAATGAATCATGCGTGCTAACATCATATCAACAGCTTCTTCATGATCTTTAATATCTAGAGTTCTTGTACGTTTTTCACCATCAACCGTAATTGTAAATACTGAATTTTTCAATCCGATTCTTTCTACTAAACCTTTAGTTAGTACTTTTTCTGATGGCATTTCGAATAATTGAAATTTTAAAGACGAGCTACCGGCATTAATTGCCATAATTTTCTTCATGAAAATCCTCCTAAATAATTTTTAACACTCTTATTTAATCATTAATACAGGTTTAAAGCAACAATAATACAGTAATTATTTATTACGATTTTCTGAATACCATGTATCAAGTTCATCTAAAAAGGCTTTCATTTTTCTTTCATCTTTAAAATCCGGTATATTGGCCAGCAAAACTTCCACTGGCTTTGAATCTGTCACCTTTTTATTCTCAAGCACTAATAAACTTTTGCGCAAATTTTCTGACTTAAATAGACTGGTTGGAAAATTTAAAAATGCCTGCATAACTGTTTCTGTAGCAATAAATTTTTGAAGCTGTTCTACATTATCACCTTCAAACAACATGCTTGGAACGATTAAAAATGCAAGACCTCCTGGTTTTAATGAAGCAATCGCTTGTTCGATTAGAAGATGATGGCTATAGCTATGTCCTTCTTTAAAGCCAAGCTTCATTTGATGACTGCGCTCATCAACCGGATAATAACCAATCGGAAAATCTCCTACAGCTATATCAAAATCACCTTCTGGTAATGGCATGATGGCATCTTGCGGGAAAACATCCATCGGCACTTCTAAAAAGTTCGCTAAATGTACACTTAATCTTGATAATACAGGATCTACTTCTACTAATACGTGATCAAATGTCGTTTCCGGATTTTGTTCATGTATTGTCGCTGAAAGGTGTCCAGTACCACTCGTCAGATCAAGCATCTTTAGTTCTTTATTATCCTGCATAAATAAACGAATGACATATGCTACTAAATAACCAATACTGTCCGGTGTCATCTGATGATTTGGTTGGATCATCTCTTCTTTTAACATGCTTAAATAGCTGAATTGAAATGCTTTACGTCGGTCAATAACCGTACTACGTTCTAAAGTTTCACGTTCATTCATATAAATATCTTCAAGTGCGAGACCTAAATTCTCAATGAAACTGTGTCCATTTTCTTTCTGAAAAGCTTTGGCTTTATCGTCTATAAGTTTAAATAATTCTTCTATCATCATTGTTTCCTTTCAAATAAAAACTGCCCACTCGGGGCAGCATCTATACATTATTATTGTAAATTAGATTGATTTTAAAGCTTCGATTGCTTTATCATAATCCGGATGGTTCGTTCCTTCTGAAACGATTTCAGTGTAAACTACTTCATTAGCATCGTTTAATACGAATACAGAGCGTGCTAATAAACGTAATTCTTCCATCACTACACCGTAGTTTGTACCAAATGATAAATCTTTATGGTCACTTAATGTAACGACGTTATCTAAACCGTTCGCTGCACACCATTTCTTTTGAGCGAATGGTAAGTCAGCTGAGATAGTGATTACAACTGCATTATCAATGCTACTAGCTTCTTCGTTGAATTTACGTGTTTGTTGTTCACATACACCAGTATCAATTGAAGGGATAACTGAGATTAATTTTTTCTTACCTTCAAAGTCAGCTAGTGTCTTAAGATTTAAATCTGTATCTAATACTGAAAAATCAGGCGCTGCTGTACCTACAGTTACTTGCTCACCTAATAATGTTACCGGGTTATTTTTAAAAGTTACTTGAGTCATTTGTCTTCCTCCTTAAGTGTTATTCACTTAATAATTTACCATGAACAGGACAAATTATAAAACTAAAAGCATTATTTTAACGGACGCCTTCATTTAAAATAAATTGTCTGATTGGCTCCTTATCTTCTCTTACAACAAATGTATCACTCAGTAAATCGTGAATCCCACGTTTCTTCGGATTGAATAATACAACAAGATAAAGTAGTGACCAAAAGAAATTACTAATATATCGACCGAATAATTCTCTTGTAAGTACTGTACCGATAGAAAGCTTTTCCTCTTTCAAACTTAACACTTTTAGTCCAAGTATCATCTTACCTAAAGTCGCTCTAAAGCAGTAAGTCATCAATACAAAATAGCTGAAATAAATGATCGCACTTAAAATATTTTCTACCGAGAATAATCGTATGCCAAAATAAGTATCCTGTAATCCGCCTAGTCCAACGATCGGTCCAATGATATTCCCTTTAATACTTGAAATGAGGATGATATCAATAAGATATGCTATTAGACGAATACCGAATCCCGCATGGGTCAACGCTAAAATTTCATCTTCAAGTTTACGCTTATGCGTATATGTACCGCTAGCTCTTTCGCTTACATATTGACCACTATCGACTGGAGAATATTGACGGACTGTATTACTTTCATTAAAATGTTCTGTCATTTTTCTCACCTACTCCCCATATAAATACATCGGCTCTATACCTTGACGTTTTGACAGGATTTGTTGAACACGATCAACATCACTTTGTCCCATGAATTGTTTAACGAATGTATTTGCTGCAAAGAAATCTTTACCGAAAAATGAATCATCCGCATTAAATTCGATGACTTCTGCATGCTTTGCTTTCAAATCTGCTTTCATTGCTTTTAATGCATCTTTTTCCATACCGATTTCATCAATTAAATTTAGTTTCTTAGCTTGTAATCCAGAATAAATTCGGCCATCAGCTATTTTTTTCACTTGTGCAGTATCAATATTTCGACCATCACTGATAACTTTTACGAATGCATTATAACTTTCGTCAACAAAGCTCTGTAAAATCTTGCGCTCTTCTTCATCCATCTCTTTTGTCGGACTCATAATATCTTTATGTGGCCCACTTTTAATCGTATTAAATTTAACACCATATTTATCAGCTAATTCTTTATAATTCATAGACTGCATAATTACACCAAGAGAACCCGTAATTGTTTCACTAGAAGCATAAATTTTATCAGCTGGTGCAGAAATATAATATCCACCAGAAGCAGCCATATTTTTCATCGTAACATACACTTTTTTACCTGATTTTTTTATAGCTTCTACTGCGTCATGAATTTCAGCGCTTTCATACACGCCACCACCTGGTGAGTTCACTACAAGCATCAGACCTTTAATATTGTCATCGTCTTTAATTTGTTCTAATGTCTGTAATGTCTTCGTATGGTTGTATCCTGCTTCATCAAACAATCCTGGAACCCCAGTATCCTGGATTACACCGTCTACTTCAACACGTGCAATTTGGTTAGATCCATCTGTACCTTCAAGTACTGTAGTACTTAGTTCATCACTTTTCATACTTGTAGCTTCTTCAAATGATTTCGAAAAATTCGTTGTTACAGCACTTGTAAAGAAACTTACAGATGTTCCCAAAATAAATAAAACTGCCGCAATAATCATTGCAATAACTCTTTTACTCATCAATTCATCCTCCAATATTTTTATTCTACTTAATCATAACAGATTATTAATAGCAGAGAAAAATATCCATTCGCTTTTAAGGTAATTTTAAGATTCTTTACAAAAAAGAATACCTAATAGTCACCTATAGGTATTCCTTGATATAATCAAATATATTTTTACCGATTAATAATACAGTCACACATACAAATAGTACTTTAACATATGATACACCTTTTCTAATGGCAAACTGGCTACCAACATAACTACCAGCAATCATCGCAGCGCCCATGCTTAGTCCATATGTAAAATTGACTTGCCCTAATACAATAAATAATAATAACGCACCTAAGTTACTCGCAAAGTTTAAGACCTTCGCGTTTCCTGCAGCACTTAAAAAGTCAAATCCGATAATCAAAAAGACAAACAGCAGGAAACTACCAGTTCCCCCGCCTAAAAAACCATCATAAAAACCAATCAAACCAATGATAACTATAAATAAAATCAATTTCTTCTTAGTAAGTTTCTGATACGTTGAAATATCGCCCCAATCTTTTTTAAATAACGTGTAAATTAATACGAGTGATAACATAATGATTGCAAGTGGCTTTAAATATTCTGGCGGCAGCTTTGTTGCAACAAATGCACCAATAATAGATAAAATAAATGATAACGGAAACAGTTTTGCAACGATATTAAAATTCACTTTACGGGAACGGATAAATGAAAGCGCAGACGTAAATGATCCAAATGATGATGCGAGTTTATTAGTTCCTAATGCCATAGATGGCGGCATACCTGTGGCGAGTAATGCAGGAATACTAATCAGTCCCCCGCCACCTACCACGGAATCGATAAATGCAGCTAAAAATCCGAAAATAATTAAAATGAGTAATATTTGAATATCCATGTTGAACGCTCCTTTAGTTACTACTATAATAGTAACTATAAAACAAAATCACTATAAAAGGTAATATCTTCAGTGATAATCACACTTTTAACCACAAAAACAACCAACTTTTTGTCCATAGATACACAAGTTATACAGATACAATCGAAGATAAACAATGGTTTATTATCATCAATGATCAAGGCGAGATGATTTATGGGAGTGATCTAAATATTCAGTCACAAGCTTATTACTCAATTGATCCACAACAAATTTATTTAATGCAGAACTTTATCTGGCATGACATACTTGTAAATCAGCTTGTTGAACAGAACCTGGAAGCTGATAAATGGATAGAGCTCAAGCGAGAAGCATTCTTTAATTAATTATCAAAAAAGCTAGCGACAAATAAAGTCGCTAGCTTTTTCACATTAACTTTCAAACACTTCTCCATTATCCAGTCGGAACTGCTTTCTAAGTAAGTCCGGATAATTCGTAAATGCACCGTCAATGCCTTCATTGATAAGTCGCTCCATATCCACTTCATCATTTAAAGTGTATGGGAAGACAAGAAAGCCGATTTTGTGCATACGTTCAATTAACGCTTGATCTAAATCTTTATAGTTAGGACCAACCGCATAAACAAACTGATGAATCTTCTTGAGATCATCATCACTCATATCACGCAGCATGCCTTTCTTACATAACAAGAGTAATGGGATGCCTTGCTTTAACTGATTCATCTTTATCAAACTTTCCAGACTAAACGACTGAATGACAGTTTGGTAATTCGCCATTCGCTCTTCCGTTAACAAATTAAAATCTTCTAGAATCATCGTCAATTGTTCTTCCATACCTGGATAAATATCCGGTGCTTTCGTTTCTATATAATAATTCGCTTGTCCGTAACGCATAAACACTTCTCGTAATGTCGGGACAGTCTGTTCGGCATAATAATCATGTGCAAGTTCAGGAAATTTGTCATTAAACCATTGGCCGATGTGTATACGCTTAATTTCTTCAAGTGTCATTTCTTTGATTGTTCCTTGCATGAGTCCTGTCCGTTCAATCGTTTCATCATGCATCACGATAATTTCTCCGTCCAGGGTCATCTGTACATCCAGCTCAATATAGTCTGCGTGCATATCAAAGTGACTTAAGTCATAGGATGCATAACTATGCTCAGGTGCATAGGCACTCGCTCCACGATGAGCAATTACAACATTTTTATCTAACATCAAACTACCTCCTTATAAAAGGTCAGAGAAGTCACTTTCTGTTTTTTGATTATTTTTTGAAAGTGTGATTGTCTCTATACCTTCAATCGCAGTTTTGATCATTGCATCAAAATCAACTTTACTTTCAAAGCTTTCAACTTTGTCTAGTCTAGGATTAGTCTTAGGATTTTTCGGTGTAAATATTGTACAGCAATCTTCAAATGGTAAGATAGACGTTTCATACGTACCAATTTCTTTCGCTTTAATTACGATTTCTTCTTTATCATACGTTAATAAAGGGCGTAGAATCGGTAGGTTTGTAACCGCGTTAATGGCATACATACTGCCTAATGTTTGAGAAGCTACCTGTCCTAAATTTTCTCCGTTGACAAGTGCTTTCGCATCAATTTGACGGGCAAATTGATCAGCGATACGCATCATCATACGGCGCGTTGAGGTCATCGTTAAATTCTCAGGCACTGTCTTATGAATCATCTTCTGAATATCAGTAAACGGTACGAGATGAAGTTTAATTTCACCGGCAGTTTCCGCCATAATCTGAGTTAAATCTATAACCTTTTGCTTCGCTTCTTCACTCGTAAATGGTGGAGAATGAAAATGTATTGCTTCAATTGTAACGCCGCGACGCATCACTTCAATTCCTGCAACCGGTGAATCGATACCTCCAGATAACATTAATAATGTCTTTCCACCTGTACCAACCGGCAATCCACCTGCGCCTTTAATAACGCGTGAGTAAAGGTATGCTGCATCACGACGAATTTCTACTAATAGCTTGTAATCTGGATCTTTCACTTTTACAGTTAAATGTTCGATGTGCTTTAATATCTCTCCACCCAGAATTTGCTGTAAATCAAACGTTTCATATGGAAAGCCTTTGTCAGAACGTTTCGCATCCACTTTAAATGTTTTGCCTGGTTCATCAATATCTTTAGCTAATACAACAGCCGCTTCTTTAATTGCTTCGATATCTTTTTCTACTTTAACGACAGGACTTACTGAGTGCACACCAAATACTTTAGAAATACGACGCATAATCTCTTCAACGTCCGCATCTTCTGTTACTTCAACATACATTCTATCTCTATTCGCTAATACTTTATATCCTTCTAAAGGGATTAAAGCATATTTTATATTACTTTTTAACTGGTTAACAAATGTGTTACGGTTACCTGATTTTAATGTCAGTTCACCATATCTTACTAAAATATGATCAAATTTCATCGTTTTAATAGCTCCTTCATCTCTTCATAGATCAATTCAAATGCTTTCAAAAATGCTTCAATATGTGCCTGAGTCGTATATTTATCAAAAGAAATACGTACACTTCCAGTAATCGCATCTTCTGGTACATGGAGTGCAGTTAATGTTTCATTTAACTTTGCTCGCTTTGATGAACAGGCACTCGTTGTAGATATCATAATACCATGTTTCGAAAAACTATTGACGATAACTTCACCTTTTACTCCGACAAATGAAATATTAACAACATGCGGTGCACCGTCTTTTACTGAATTTACACGAATGCCAGGATACTGACTCACTTTAGATTCTAGAGTATTTTTAAATGCTTTCATACGTTCAAAATTATCATCTTGTTCATTTAAAGCGATACGCATCGCTTTTGCCAAAGATACGTCACTTGCAACATTTACTGTGCCGCTTCTAAAACCATATTCCTGACCACCGCCGAACAATGTATGAGTAATTGTTACGAGTTGATCAAACACCAATATCCCTTGACCTTTTAGGCCATTAAATTTATGACCACTTAATACAAAACTATCCATCAGTTCAGCATCGATTGGCAGTTTACCAAAGGACTGAACACAGTCTACATGAAAATGAATCTTTGGATATTCCTGAATAATATCATATATCTCTTTTATCGGTAAAATTGCACCCATCACGTTATTAACATGCATTAAACAAACCATAATGACATCCTGATCAAGTATCGATTTAAAATGGACTAAATCAAGCGTGGCATCATCATTAAACTGAACATATTTAATATTGAAACCTTCTTCTTCCAGTGCTCTTACTGTTTCTAACACTGATGGATGTTCAAGTTTAGAAGTGATGATTGTCTTTCCAAACTGTTTCTTACTGCGTGCCATCCCAGTTATCACTAGATTATTTGATTCTGTTGCACCACTCGTAAAAATAACTGATTGATGGGTTAATCCTAATAATGATTTAATCTGATCTCGAGCGGATTCAAGTAATTTACTCGCTTCTATACCTTTGCCGTGAGGACTGCTTGGGTTATAGAAATATTTCGTATTGACTGTATTGAAAGTATTTAATACTTCCGGATCTGGTTTTGTTGTTGCACAATTATCTAAATAATTCATAAATTCACCTCAATGAATAAAAGACTTGAACGAATTCAAGTCTTTTAATGCTTTATTATTGTCTTTGATTTAATACACTTGCTTCAATCTTTTCCGTAACACCAGGTTCAACACGCTCAATCGCAGCTTCTGCAATCTCTACCGCACGCTTATATCGGTTGTTACTAAATAATCGCTCTGCTTCGTTTAAATCTTTGTTTACATCTGGTCTTTCTTTTCTGTATCGATTACCATACTGTATCAATTTCTCAGCATACTTTGCATTTTCTAAGACGTCAACCGCTTCGGCTTCAAATGTATTCATCGTAATTAATACTTTGTTTACTTTATCACGGACTTGTGTCACATTCATCGGACGTTTATTGAATAGTTGGTGCACTTCACGTGTTTCAATATCAATTTCATTCTTCATGATAATAAAACGTTCAGGTACGCTTGATAAGTTCGATGCAAGTAATCGGCGATAAATCTCTTCTTTCTTAGCCTGAATCTTTAATATGTTCTTTTGCGCTTCCTGCTCATCTTCTCGTAAATTTGTTAAATGCTGCTGAATCTTATCCTGGTTATCGTTGATAACTTTCACATGATCATCAATATATTTCAGATTATCTTCAACTTCAGTATAGCGAATACTCGATTTAGCTGTTTCAGTTAAGATTTCATCATAAACTGTAATTAAACTTTGAATCTCATTATCATACTGACGAACTTTTTGAATATCTTCTTCATTGATATAATAGCTTTCTTTTACGTATTCAATTTCAGTGCGTAAAGTATAATTCATATCTTTTGCATGGAATAACTGATCGGTAATGCTTTCTTTCGTTGTCTCTACGTTATTCTTAGCCTTCACTTCATATTCGATTAACTCTAACATTTCATCAAGTGAGTCATTGATTTCATTTATAATCGCTTCTGCTTCATTTAATTGTAGTCTTGCGATTAATGGTTCTACTAAATTAAGCTTACCTTTTAATGTTTGTAGATTACTATCCACTTTAACATGCTCTAAATTGTAACCTTCAATCTTCAGATCCCGACATCCGAAACGAATATCCTGAAACTGTCCCGGCAATTCTTTTTGGACATCACGAATAAGTAATGGGATATCTTCCATATCTTCTTTTAAACGTGTCATTTCATTATGTAGCGCAGTAATATGTTCATGTGCATCATCATAATTTCCCGCTGCAACTAAACTTTCATATACTTCAATTTTTGGTGCATACGTTTCAATTTGAGCTTCCAGCGGATCAGCAGCTTCTCCAAATTGATGACGGTTCGCTAACACATCACGTTTAGCTTCTCTATAAATAATCTTACAGTCATCATACTTTCTATCATCTTCTTTTGTTGAAGATAGATAATTATTAATCTCTTCAGTAAAATGCTGATATTTCTTTTCAATCTGATCCAGTAAATGATGGCTTTCTGCAACTTTCTCTTCACTTTCTTTAAACTTAAATTTATCAAGCGCTTCATCCGCATCATTTATAGTTAACTCACAAGCTTTAATATCTTCATTTAAAACAGTCTGCCATTCTTTTTTCCATTTATCAAAACGGTTATTTGCCTGACCTGATAAATTTAAAACTTTCACTTTTACGAGTTCATCCTGGAACGGTAAATTTTTGATTTCATTTTTTCTTGCTTCAACTCGCTCAACACTTGCTCTTTTTTGATTTCTTAAATAAAACAAAATACCAATAACAATTAGTATTAATACGATTATTCCAACTATGGCATATATCATCAATTTTCATTCCTTCCAAAGTACTCTTACCTATTATAACGTAAAATAGGTATTACAAAAACAATTAATTGTGAAAAGTTCTCAAATTCGTTACACTGATGAATACTAACAATAAGAATTTTAAAAATGGAGTGATAGTATGTTTGAAATTAGTCATATCAATAATTATAAAACGCTCAATCAAATGCTTGATGCTTTGCTTGAAGGAGAAGATGATATTGTAAGTCATCTGGCAAATGCGAGTGCACTGCTCAATGAATTTCTTACTGACGTAAACTGGGTTGGATTCTACACGATGAAAAATGGTCAATTACAACTTGGACCATTCCAGGGTAAACCAGCATGTGTAACAATCCCTGTCGGAAAAGGTGTTTGTGGTACTGCAGTGAGCGAACAAAAAACGATGCGTATCGAAGATGTCCATGCATTTCCTGGTCATATCGCATGTGATGCGGCAAGTCAATCTGAAATCGTTGTACCGATCATCATCAACGATAGTGTCTTTGGCGTGCTGGATATCGATGCGCCAATTAAAAATCGCTTTACTGCTGAAGATCAGGAAGGCTTAGAAAATTTCGTATCAATACTTGAGAAACACGTATCAAAATTAGTTTAATTCGTTATTGACAATACATATCAACATGTTATAATAACATCTATGTGAATAAACGAAGATAGCAGATAAATATTAAGGCGCTCTATAGTGTCCCCTATGTTGGCGTGTTGTGTAACTGAAGCTATAAGGCGAAGACACGGAATGACACCATATCGACTTAAGCATTTATCATATTTTTGTTTTTTACATAAAAAACAAAATAAGAGGAGGAGTCACATTATGGCTCGTTTTACAGGTTCAACTTGGAAAAAATCTCGTCGTTTAGGAATTTCTTTAAGCGGCACTGGTAAAGAATTAGAAAGACGCCCTTACGCACCAGGACAACACGGTCCTAACCAACGTAAAAAATTATCTGAGTATGGTTTACAATTACAAGAAAAACAAAAATTACGTTACATGTATGGAATCAACGAACGTCAATTCCGCACAATCTTTGACCGTGCTGGTAAAATGAAAGGTATTCACGGTGCTAACTTCATGGCACTTTTAGCATCTCGTTTAGATGCAGTAGTATACCAATTAGGTTTAGCACGTACACGTCGTCAAGCACGTCAATTAGTTAACCACGGTCACATCATGGTAGATGGCGCTCGCGTAGATATCCCATCATACCAATTAAAACCTGGTCAAGTGATTTCAGTTCGTGAAAAATCACAAAAATTAAACATCATCGTTGAGTCAGTTGAATTATCTAACCATGTTCCTGAATACTTAACTTTCGATGCAGAAAAATTAGAAGGTACTTTCGTACGCGTTCCAGAACGTAGCGAATTATCTGCTGAAATTAACGAACAATTAATCGTTGAGTACTACTCACGTTAATATTTTGTTCAATCAAAAACACCAATCTTTCGATTGGTGTTTTTTTAATATACAGAAACATTATTATTACTTTCAATTTCAGCTTGATTTCGAACAACAATCTCCTGATCATAAGATTTCATATAATCAGGATAGTCCGTAATGATTGCATCTACTCCCTGCTTTAACAGCGGTTCAATCAATGTTGCATCTCGGACAGTATAAGGTTTCACCTGTAAACCATAACGATGTGCACGTGATACAAGTTCATGAGAGACAATTTTAATAGAAGGATTATAAAAATCAGCAAAAGACTTAAACCATTGTAAATCTCGATCATGAACCCTAGGATTTTTAGCACTGATTAAGACGCCATGTTTAATATCAGGTAATAAAGACTTTGAAACTTTTACAGCATGGTGATTAAACGATTGTATCGCTAATCTATCAGATGCTTTATCCAGATTGAAACGCACAAGTGATTGTTTAATTTTATCCTCGATGCCAGGATAATATTCTGGTGTCTTTATCTCTATCAGAATACCAATCGACTCATTTTTAAAACGCTGTAAAATCTCATCAAATGTCGGTATTCTTTCACCTTTAAACTTTTGATCAAACTTTACACCAGCATCTAACTGCTTTATTTCCGCTAATGATTTATCCCATACAAAGCCAGAACCAGTAGTCGTTCTCTCTAATGTGTTATCATGAATTGCAACAAGATGACCATCATGTGTTAACTGTAAATCAATTTCGATACAATCTGCATTCATCTCGAGTGCCAGTTCATAGGCAGACATCGTGTTCTCAGGAGCATAACCACTTGCGCCACGATGTGCTACAGTTATAACATCTTTACTTGGTTGTGAAACTGAATGAACCACTTGTGGTACGAATAGCATAAAAATGATTATTGCTAAAAACAATCCAAAGGGCTTTTTCATTGTCACTCTCCTTCGTTAGGATATACCTATCATAACAAGAGGATATTAAGTCACCTTTAATAATCATTGAATTTTCGTTAAAAATGTTAAAGAGTTGTGTATCTTTCAAAATTCGCATAAAAAATTTAACGAAAAACAAAATCTAAATTTTTCGCTTAACTACATTTGAGTGATATTATTATCTTGTTTAAAGCTATAGCAATGTTTAATAACATTTCATTTAATGCTATAAATATTAATTTCAAGTAAATATTTTAAACAATACATCAATAACTTCAAAAGGAGATAAAAAATATGGTTAAACATACATTTAAATGCACTGCAAAATTTACCGGCGGATATAATGGTGTCGGTACAATAGAAAATAAACATTTAAAATCTCAAATCTCAATTCCAGAGGAAATGAATGGACCAGACATTGGTACAAATCCTGATGAAATGTTAATGTCAGCTGCAGTAACTTGCTTTACTATCACCTTAAGCTCATATTTTGAGAAGAATAATCTTCATATAGAAGTTGATCACGTAGACGCTACTGCTACAATTTCAGTGGATAAAGGGCTTCAAACATATGAAAGTATTTCATACAATGTTTATCTCAAGTCACTTGAAGATGATGTTCAGGAGGTAAATATTCCTAAATTAAAGAGAATCATTGATAAAGCTGAAAATAACTGTATGATTACAAAAGCTTTAAAAGGTAATGTAACAGTTACGATTGAAAGTATCCTACTAGATGACATTACTATATAATTTTAAAAGTCCACTAATACCTATTAATATTTTAGTATTAGTGGACTTTTCCTGTGTATTCAATAAATCATATAAATTCAATGTTATTTTAATATATTAACAAATTAATATAATGTCAAAAAATATTTATATCATTTTTTATATTTCCATTATAATAATAAAATATTTTCACCTTGACAATAAGATAATCTATGGTGTGATAACGTTTACAATTAAATTGATATTGAATAAAGATTAATCTATAAATAACATAAAAACTCAAACATATTAATATCTATAGTGTAAATCAATACAATATTATTATAACATAATAACTACAGAATTTTCAGACTACTACTTTAAAATTAAATTGACATCTTTAAGCTTTAGCAATAAAATAATCAAGTACGGAAGAAAAGAGGGATGGAAAAATGAGTTCAGTAACAGAGATAAAAAAACCAAAAAAGAAAAAATTTATAAGCTTACCTATGCAGATATTATTAGCATTAGTTCTTGGTGTTGTTGTAGGAGCCATGCTTAACGGAAAAACTGAGTATGTTAACTACTTTCAACCACTAGGTGATATTTTCTTACATTTAATTAAAATGATCGTAGTACCAATCGTATTTTGTTCACTTGTAATTTCGATTGCAGGAACTGGAGATATGAAAACTGTTGGTCGTTATGGCTGGAAAACGTTATTATACTTTGAAATTATTACAACAGTAGCAATCGGTTTAGGTATTATATTTGCTAACGTGTTTAAACCAGGTTCAGGTATCGACAAAAACCTATTACCTAAAGGGGACGTTACGAAATATACAACAAATGCTGAAGCAGCTGCCCAATCAACATATGGTAACCACATGATAGATACAATCGTTAATATTATCCCAACAAATATTATCGATTCAATGGCTCAAGGTCAATTATTACCGGTAATCTTCTTCTCAGTATTCTTTGGATTAGGGTTAGCAGCAATCGGTAAAAAAGGAGAACCTGTTAAAGCGTTCTTCGATGGATTCTTAGACGTTATCTTCTGGATGACAAATCAAATTATGAAATACGCACCAATTGGTGTATTTGCATTTATGGCAGTTACAATTATCAACTTAGGACTAGGTGCTTTAATTCCACTTGGTAAATTAGCATTAGTAGTAGCTGGATCAATGGTATTCTTCATCATCGTAGTACTTGGTGGTGTAGCAGCACTTTGTAAGATTAATATCTTCCATCTACTTGTTATCTTAAAAGAAGAATTAATCCTAGCTTTCTCTACTTCAAGTTCTGAAACAGTATTACCGAAGATTATGGAGAAAATGGAGAAATTCGGTGCACCGAAAGAAATCGTATCATTCGTTGTTCCTACAGGGTATACATTTAACTTAGATGGTTCAGCACTGTACCAATCAATCGCTGCACTGACTATTGCTCAAATGTATGGCGTACATTTATCAGTAACAGAACAGTTAGTATTATTAGTAACATTAATGTTAACATCTAAAGGTATGGCTGCTGTACCAGGAACATCAATTGTAGTATTAATTACAACACTTACTGCAATGAACATTCACCCAGAAGGTTTAGCATTAATTATCGGTATCGACCGTATATTAGATATGATGCGTACAGTTGTTAACGTTGTTGGTAACTCATTATCAACATTAGTTATCGCACGCTGGGAAGGTCGACTGGATTACGAGAAAGGCCGTAGATATTACGAAACATTTAAGAAGAAATAAAAACCACCAGTGGTGGTTTTTTTTATTCCCATTATTTCTCAATGTAAGCTTGTTGTCTTAAATAGTCAGACACTGTTTTAATATCTTTATGAAATGGTCTGTCTTCTATAATACTAGGAACAATCTGACGATATTCATCATATTTTGCTTTTGTTTTCTCAGATAATTTTTCTGCACCTTTGATTTCAGCTGCCTGCAATGCGATAATGCATTCAATTGCAATTACATTTCTCATATTCTCTAATATTTGATACCCATGACGAGAAGCAATTGTTCCCATTGACACATGATCTTCCTGGTTCGCACTTGATGGAATAGAATCTACACTTGCTGGATGAGCAAGCGTCTTATTTTCAGACACTAAACTAGCTGCTGCATATTGCATAATCATAGCACCACTTTGTAAACCTGGTTCCGGTGATAAAAATGCTGGTAGTCCACCATTTAACTGTGGATTGACTAGACGTTCGATTCTACGCTCCGATACATTCGCTAATTCACTTAACCCTATCTTCAAAAAGTCTAATGCAAAAGCGACTGGTTGACCGTGGAAATTCCCTCCTGAAATGACTAATGTTTCTTCACCCTGATCAAAAATAAGAGGATTATCATTAGCTGCGTTCATTTCTGCTTCTAATTTTTCTTTAACATACTCGAATACCTGGAAACTTGCACCGTGAATTTGAGGGATACATCTCAGTGAATAAGCATCCTGAACACGAACTTCACCTTGTCTCGTTGTTAATTGAGAACCCTCAAGCCAATCCAGCATACGTTTAGCAACACCTACTTGAGCATCATTATTACGCACAATATGAATATTTTCGTTATATGCATCTGTTATTCCATTTAATGATTGGTGTGTAAGTGAGGCGATCCATTCAGCCTGATATGCAATATCGATAGCTTCAATGTAATTGATGACACCTTGAGCAGTCATTGCCTGTGTACCATTAATTAATGCAAGTCCCTCTTTTTCCTGTAGTATTAAATGGTTTCTTCCTAAACGTTCAAGTACATCTTTACTATTTTCAACTTTGCCTTGATACTCAACATCACCTTCTCCGATTAAAGCCAATGCCAAGTGTGATAATGGCGCTAAATCTCCAGATGCTCCTAATGAACCTTGCCCAGGAATAACCGGGATAATTCGTTCGTTGATAAAGAATACCAATTGATCGACCAATGCTTCTGTTACCCCTGAGTGCCCTTTTAACATCGTATTAAGACGTAATATCATCATAACAAGTGATACGTTTGAATGAAACGGTTGCCCCACACCACAAGCATGTGAACGAATAAGATGTACTTGTAAATCATTGCATTTATCTTGATCAATTAACACATCACAAAATAATCCAAATCCAGTTGTGATACCATAGATTGTCTCTTTATTTTCTATGATTTTTTCTACAGTTTTTCTACTTCTTCTCACTCTGCTTAATGCATCATCAGAAATAGCCACAACATCTTTGTCGTTTAAGAATTTTCTAATAGCATCGATTGTTAAATTTTCACCTGTTAATAATAAAGTCATTTCCATTCCCCTTTTTAATTTTTCTAATTTTTCAGACAATATTATTATAGAATGAAAACGATTACAAAACAATGAAATATCCAAAAATTGTATTATGGTATTGTGTTATCACATTAAAGAATTAACAAAGTGAAGAAAGAGAAATAATTCAAAAATAAAAAAAACAGCCAAAAGGCTGCTTTTCAATTCATCATTTCTTTACTTTAAATATTCATCTACGACATCTGCTACTTGTTGAACATGTGTCCCGATGATAACTTGAGCATTCTTACGCCCAACCTTCATTACACCAGCAGCACCAGCACGTTTGATTAAATGCTCATCCACAATTGAATTATCTTTTAATTCAAAACGTAAGCGTGTCGCACAGTTTGTAACACTTTCAATATTCTCTTTACCACCTACACCTGAAATAACAGATTGTGCAAGCGTGTCGTACTTACCAGATTGATATTTGTTAACTGGTTCAGTTGAAGTACCATTGTTTTCAAAAGCATCATTTCGTTTTTGTTCGGCAACCATCTTTGCAATTTCTTCATCCGATTCACGACCAGGGGTTTTAATATCTAACCATTTAATTACCGCTCTAAAGATAATGTAATACAATACAAAGTAAATTATACCTAGTACTAATAACATTAAAGGTTGATTGGCATTAGGGTTTTTTAATGAAAGAATATAATCTATAAATCCTGCGCTGAAACCAAATCCAGCTGTCCAATGCATACTTGCTGCAATAAACATGGATAAACCAGTTAAAATTGCGTGTACTACGAATAATGCTGGTGCAATAAACATAAATACAAATTCAACTGGTTCAGTAACACCAGTTAAAAATGCTGCTACAGCACCTGCTAAAAAGATACCAGATACCGCCTTTTTACGTTCAGTTTTTGCTGAATGATACATCGCTAATGCTGCACCAGGAACCCCAAACATCATTACTGGGAAGAATCCTGCTTGATACATACCTGTAACACCTTTAATTGCATCTTTCGACTTGAATTTTGGAATGTCATTAATTCCTGCTACATCTGTCCAAAAAACTAAATTTAATGCATGATGGAGTCCTGTAGGGATTAATAAGCGATTAAAGAATCCATATAGCCCTGCTCCTACAGCACCGAGACCAGTCATCCATTTCCCAAATCCAATCAATATACCATATAAAGTTGGCCAAGCAAAAAGTAATATAACCGATAAAACCATTGCAAATACAGATACTAATATAGGAACCAAACGTCTACCGCTGAAAAATGCAAAGGCTGCTGGTAATTCAGTTTTATGGAATTTATTAAAAGTCCATGCTGATATTAAACCGATTAATATACCAACAAAAACATTATTAATTCTGTCAAAGCCAGGTGGCACTTCTTTTGGATCTACATGTAAAATATTCGAGACTGATGCAGGTTCAAGGACAGTATTTACTACTAAAAATCCTACTACTGCTGCTAATGCTACAGCTCCATCTCTTGATTTAGACATACCAAGAGCAACACCTATAGCAAATAAAATTGCTAAATTATCTAAAATAGCTGCACCAGATTTAATTAAGAATGCTGCGATTTGATTATCTGCACCCCAATTTACAGGATCTATCCAATAACCAATCCCCATTAGCAATGCCGCTGCTGGTAATACAGCTACAGGTAACATCAAACTTCTACCTAATCTTTGTAAGAAAGAATACATCTTCATACCTCCTATGAAATAAAATTTTTTATTGCACCTAATTTTATTATTTAAACAGGGCAAATACAATATATATTTTATTAATCATATATACATTTATTGTACACCCTCAAATATATATGCAATAATAATATATAGTGAAAAAAAGACTTTTAATTATATGGTTTATTCGCTATAATAAACTAATAACTAATTTAAGGGTGATTGAATGAAAGGTCTTCCATTTCTATTTAAAGGTAGATTAACTGCATATCAAATATCAACTGCTACAGATATTGATATTGAATTAATTGAATCACTGTTTACAGATGAACAGAAAATCGAATCTTTAGATGATGATACTTATACAAAGCTTAAAAATTTAGAGCGCAGTCTCTTTCCTACAGAAATTAAAAATAATGAAACAAGTGCATAACTTGATTCATTATTTTTTTATGTATTATCATACTGATTTTGAAGATATTTCATTGAATCCACGATAAGATGTTTTAATACTTTAACATCTATTTGTTCTATATCACTTATATACACACACGTCTTCCCTAGTGTATGTTTCCCCAACTCTTTTAAATAACGATCACGATTAATATTATCCTGAGCAAAGTACAAACTGATTTTACTTTTCTTCAGACCAAATGCAATGAGCGGTGCATCTCCTTCTATTTGATCGTTTAACTTATAATGATACTTTCCAAATCCTATAATATTAGGTCCCCACATCTTTCCGATAAATCCAGAGCTTTCTTCAAATATTTCCAATAATTTAATACAGTCTTTTCTACGTTTTTCATCTTCTATCGTTTCAATAAATTCTATTACAGAATCTTCTTTTTTCATCCTATGTATTGTCATGATGCACCCCCATGTTACTTTTAATAAATTATACTATATATTCTGAATATTTAATATATTGTTTTTTATTTTTATAATAATTTTACATACTATTTTTGGGTGATTTTTTGGAATATTTTTTGTGCTTTTAATAATTTTTTTTGGATTATCTATATAAAATGATTATTGCGATATTTTCATTTTAAATTGAAATAAAATTTATTATCCATTATGCGTTTAAAGCGGCAGTATACGGGAAATAGTATTATAACTTAAATATAAAAATTTGGAAGTGGGTGAAGACTTATGAGTATCATCGTACTAAAGACGTCTTATCCTTACTCATCTGATGAACAAACAGAATATAAATTAATTCAAAATGAAGTTGAGAAAGTATCATATATTAGTAAAATCAAAGAAAAAACACAGGCTATCGCTAGTAAAACAAACCAACCTCAAATCATTAAACTTGAATTTATTTACCCAGAGGAAAAAGAAACGTATCTCTACAAAACATTAAAACACGAAGCGTGATAATTACGCTTCGTGTTTTAATGTTGCTATTAATGTATTTGTTTTACTTTCTAATGTTTGTGTAATCTCTTCAATTGCTTCATTCTTCTTATA
Source organism: Macrococcus epidermidis (assembly GCF_024205965.1). Lineage (NCBI taxonomy): Bacteria > Bacillati > Bacillota > Bacilli > Caryophanales > Staphylococcaceae > Macrococcus > Macrococcus epidermidis. The sequence goes on from NZ_CP073819.1 coordinate 1,780,170, forward strand.
TTGCGCAGTAAAGCTTTGACTATCTATCGGTTCGCCAAACATAATATAACATTTTTCTTTTCCAAATATTACATCCTTAAACTTTATCGGTCCTTCGTATGCTGCTGGTAATAGTTTAGATTTACTCATTACAGAAATAGTAGCTGCTCCTTTTTTCATCGGTGCATTATCTGCGCGTTGTCCACTTGGAAATATCCCAACAATCTTATGCTCTTTTATTAACTTTACTGGCGTCTTTATTGTAGATGGCCCCGGATTCGCTCTGTTTACTGGGAATGCATTTACAGATCTAAAGAACTTATCAAGTAATTTTCCTTTAAATAATTCCTGTTTCGCCATATAGTGCACTTCTCTTGGGTATAATGCCATTGCAAGTATAATAATTTCAACCATACTTCTATGATTACATGTAACGATAAACGCTTCATTTTTAGGGATATTTTCTTTACCTATTACTTTAACTTTACGTAATAGAATATTTGTTACAAGGTAAATAAGGGTTGCCAAAAATTTGTACATGTTATGAGCTCCTTGTTGTTTGATATAACATTTTTTATTCTTTTTTTTATTCTTTGTTTTTATTCTTTGTTTTTATTCTTTGAATTATATAATTGTTTTCGATTGTTTTTAAATATACTTCATAATTTAGCTCTATTTTATTTTAGCATAAATTAAATGCATATGAATATACTTAGCTGATTTGTCGATTTCGTGAACTTAAGGCTTAATATATGAAATTTTCAGATAGAAGTGGTATCTTATTTTATTATCTCAATTAATTTAGGGGGAAATTTAATGGACAGATATAATCAACATGATAATGAAGAAAGAATAATACATAATAATGAATCATATGATGCTAATGAATCCGTACAATATGTTCGTAATGATGAGGCACGTACACATAGAAAGCATAATGGACCTGGCTTTTTTAAATTATTATTAGCTGCAGTCCTCGGTTCAGGTCTGACTCTTGGTGCAACCCACCTTCCTGATATAGTATCTCCAGGAACAACTTCTAATCCAAATGCTACACCGATCCAGGTGGACCAGAAAACTTCCGGTAATAATACAGAACTTGCTGATATGTTAGAACAAGTTTCACCTGCAGTTGTTGGTGTCATCAATATGCAGCAGGCAAATAGCAGCATCTTTGATATTTTACGTGGAGATAGTGGTAGTAGTGAAGAGACACCTGCAGGTACTGGATCAGGTGTTATCTATCAGACGACTGATAATGAAGCATATATCGTGACCAATAACCACGTTGTAGAAGGTGCGAAAGATTTAAAGGTACGTTTATCTACAGGTGAAACAGTAGATGGCACTTTAATAGGCACTGATGCTTTAACTGATATTGCGGTATTGAAAATCTCTGGTCAATATAATATTAAGCCGATTCCTTTTGCAGATTCTTCTAAAATTCGTATTGGCGACACTGTTTATGCAATCGGAAATCCGTTAGGTGTTGAATTATCAGGTAGTGTTACTGAAGGTATTATTAGTGCGAAAGAAAGAACGATGAAAGTCGATACTTCTGCTGGAGAATCGTCAGTAAAAGCAATTCAGACTGATGCAGCAATCAATCCTGGTAACTCAGGTGGAGCGTTAATTAATAATCAAGGGCAGTTAATTGGTATTAATACCTTGAAGATTTCAGCAGACACTGTCGAAGGATTAGGGTTTGCAATTCCTTCAAACGATACGAAAGTCATCATAGATCAACTTGTAAAAGATGGTAAAGTGGTTCGCCCATTCATGGGTCTTGCATTGGTCAGTATTGAAAATGTTCCTGCTAATTATCTAGAGGAAATGAAAGTATCGGCTAACACGGGAGCACTTGTTGCAAGCACTGATGAAAAAGCCGGAAAAGTATTTAAAGAAGGCGATGTCATTACTCAAATTGAAGGACAGGATGTTAAAACTGATGGTGACGTTCGCAACTATATATACAAGAACAAAAAAGCTGGAGATAAAGTAAAGTTTACAATTATCCGTGACGGTAATGATAAAGAAGTTGAATTAACATTAAGAAGTACCGAAGATAAATAGAAAAAAAGGACTAACAACAAATTATGTTGTTAGTCCTTTTTATTTAGAATCCTCTGCCGGCGCCACCGCCACCAAAGTCTCCACCGCCAAATCCACCGCCGCCGAATCCTCCGCCACCGAATCCTCCTGAAGAGAATCCGCCGCCGAAACCTCCACCGGTTGGGAAGAAGATGACTGGTCCTGATGAACGTCTACGTCCACCACCACCGCCTCCTCGGCCACCTCCCATAAAGATAGAGATGACAAGGTATAATAAGAATAATCCAATCAATATTTCGAATACACTAATGCCATCTGAACTATTATCGACCATCGGTGTATCTCGCGTATATTTTTCACCATCGAATCCATAACTTTTACTGACTTCATCAAATATTGCATTGTAAAGTTTTCCAAGCCCCTGAGCATACAGCGCCTTACTCTCAGCACTTTTACCTTTAGGATCAGCTGCAAGCGCCTTTTGTACATCAGGCATTGCATACTTATCAATCATAGCTCCGACTTTCGCATCATTTAAGACGCCTTCCAAACCATAACCAACTTGTACTTCAATACCTCTATTTCTAAATTCATTACCGTTATCTAAGTTAAACAAAATCACTATCCCGTTGTTTTTCTCTTTATCTCCGACGCCGTATTCACGCCCAACGCGAAGTGCATAATCTCCTCTTACTTCTTGCCCTATCGACGGCATCGTCATGATTAAGATTTCAGCGGTAGTACCTTTTTGTAACGTTTCACCACGCTGATTGAGAAAATCTTTTTCATTTTGTTTGAATATGCCGAGATGGTCCTGAACAAAAATAGGTTGTTCAAGCTTTGGCAATGGCTCAGCTGCATTCGCCGGTAAAGTAATCGTGAAGATTAAAAAGAGCGCGATAAAAATCGCGAACTTTTTCTTTAACATTATTTACTTTCTCCATCAGCGTTAAAATCGATACTTGGTGCTTTATTTGCAGCTTCATCGGCTTTAAAGAATTCTTTCTTTTCAAATCCAAGCATACCAGCATATAATGCTGTAGGGAAACTTCTTACCGCTTTGTTATACGTTGTAACGATATCATTGTAATCATTACGCGCTACAGCGATACGGTTTTCTGTACCAGCTAATTCATCACGTAAACCTGTAAACTGCGTATCTGCTTTTAGTTCAGGATAATTTTCCTGAATCGCAATTAAACGACTTAATGCTGAGTTTAACTCGGCATTGGCATTCGCTTTATCTTCCATTGAACCATTTTCTTTTGCACCAGCTAATTTAGCACGTGCATCAGAAACATCTTTAAATACTTTTTCTTCGTGTTTTGCATAACCTTTTACAGTTTCAACTAAGTTTGGAATTAAGTCCAGACGTCTTTGTAACTGTGTATCAACCTTTGCTTCCGCATTTTGCACATCAGCATCGAGTCCGACAAGTTTATTGTATGGACCAATTAACATACTACCAACAATTAATAATAAAACAACTAATCCAATAATAGGTATTAATAATTTTTTCATATCATTTCTCCTTTTAATTAAGTATTTATTTTTACCCTCTAAATTGCCTTCTAAACGCTTTCAGTAAAGAAATATTAAAGAGATGGAGCACATGCTCCATCTCTAAATATTAAATCATTTATTTATATGTAATCATAAAGTACTTTTTCTTACCACGGCGAATTATTGTAAATTCATCTTCAATTTTATCTGCTGAAGTAATTTCATGACTTGTATCTGTAACTTTTTCACCGTTCAATGAAATCGCTCCGTTCGTAATATCTTCACGTGCCTGACGTTTACTTGGCGCAATACCCGCTTCAATTAATACGTCAACCAGATTCGTATTTTCTACAGCTTTCTGCGGTACATCTTTAAAGCTCGTACGTAACTGATCTGCTGTCAAGGCTTTTAAATCACCTTTAAATAAAGCCTGAGTGATATTGATCGCTTCTTCTAAAGCTGCTTCGTCATGTACATATTTCGTAACTTCTTCAGCCAATTTTTTCTGAGCTAAACGTAAATGTGGTTCTGTCTCAACTGACTTTTCTAACACATCAATTTCTTCTTTACTTAAGAATGTAAAGTATTTTAAGAATTTAATTACATCGCTATCCGGAGTGTTAATCCAGAACTGGTAGAACTCGTACGGGCTAGTCTTCGTACGATCTAACCAGACAGCGCCACCTTCAGATTTACCGAATTTCTTGCCGTCTGACTTTACAACTAATGGTACTGTCATACCAAATGCTTCCACTTCACCGTACATACGACGCATTAATTCTAAACCACTCGTAATGTTCCCCCACTGGTCACTACCACCGATTTGAAGTTTAACATTGTGTGCTTTGTTTAAATGACCGAAGTCAATCGCCTGTAATATTGTATAAGTGAACTCCGTAAAAGAAATACCTGTCTCTAAACGTGATGCAATACTATCCTTGCTTAATAAGTAATTTACACCAACATGTTTCCCGTAGTCACGTAAGAATGTTAATAGATCAATTTGACCTAACCAGTCTTTATTATCAACACGCATCGCACCTGTATCGCCACCGAAATCAAATAATTGTTCCATTTGCGCAGAAATTCCATCTACGTTGCGTTGAACTTGATCTAATGTCTGTAACGTACGTTCATCTGTACGACCTGATGGATCCCCGATCATTCCTGTAGCGCCACCGATTAATACAACAGGACGATGACCGTGTTGCTGGAATCGTTTTAATGTCATGAAGGGTAACAAGTGACCAATATGCAAGCTGTCTGCTGTTGGATCAGTTCCACAATATACACTGACACGCTCCTTATTCAGTAATGCTTCAATCTCTTCAGGATGTGTTTCTTGATAGATTAAACCTCTCCATCTTAAATCTTCTAATAATGCATTTGCCATCTTTGTTCCTCCTCTAAATTTTATTGTTTAAATTGCTGATATAGATAAGACTTTAAAATCAATAAATGATTAATAATAAAATAAAAAAACACCCCTACAAAAAAATGTAAGGGTGCTCATGCACGGTACCACCATACTTATGATAAAATCATCACTTATTAATGAAAAAGGTCATTATCCTTAAGGTCGAAAGTTTAGGTGTATTCATATGTTCATTGCTTAGTTTGCACCAACCACTAAGTCTCTTCATTCAATGTGTCATACTACTTGTCCTAAAAACCTTTATATTCAGTTCAATTTAAATTATGATACTAGTGTAAACAATAGATTCTATGACGTCAAGTCCCTGAAATTATGATATACTAAAAAAATATTCAGGAGGAAATTTGTATGCCGAAAAAACAACGTCAAATATTCAAACCTAAACAAACGAAAGATAATATAAAATCAACTTTTAAGTCTATTGAATTTACCCCTTACGTATGGTTTCACGGTATTTACGAAACACTTACACGTACTATTCTGTTCTTGTTAGTAACGGGATTACTCATCGGTACTTTACTTTTAGGACTCGGCACAGGTTATTTTTTAGCGCTTGTTAAAGATGAACCCGTAAAAAATAATACTGCGCTGAAAAAATCATTATATGAAATGACACAGAGTACTACCGTTTATTTCGGTACCGGTGAGTCACTTGGTACACTTAATGCTGATATACAACGTGAAGTCATTAAGTATAATAAAATGAGTCCCCATGTCGTCGATGCATTAATTGCTACAGAAGACGAAAATTTCTATAAACATAATGGTATCGTACCAAAAGCTTTTATCCGTGCAACTGCACAAGAGTTTTTAAATATGGGTGTCACAAGCGGGGGTAGTACGCTAACACAACAACTCATTAAGAACCAGCTGCTGACGAATGAAACTTCATTTAAACGTAAAGCAAAAGAAATGATGCTTTCATTTAAAGTTGAGAAATCACTCTCTAAAAAAGAAATTATTGAAGCTTATTTAAATGTTGTCAGCTTTGGTCGCAATACAAATGGTCAAAATATTGCTGGAGTTCAGGCTGCAGCACAAGGTATATTCGGTGTTGACGCAAATAAATTAAATATCGCTCAAGCAGCTTATATTGCAGGAATGCCTCAAAATCCTTATACATACACACCGTTCTTACAAACAGGAAAGATTAAGAAAGATAAAGACTTAAAGTTCGGTTTTGAACGTCAACAATACGTGCTAATGCGTATGTATCAAGAGAAAAAAATTACGAAAGCGCAATATGAACAGGCTAAAAAATTTAATCTAAAAAAATCATTTACGAAAGATTTCGAAGTACCTAACGAAAAGTATCCATTCTTAACTCAGGAAGTTGAATCACGTGCAATTGATATTCTAAAATATATATTCGCTGAAAAAGATAATATTTCTCGCCAGGAATTAGATGAAACACCTGTATTAGAAGAAAAATATGTCGGTATCGCAAATCGTGCTATTCGAAATAATGGTTACATCATCGATACGACAATTCATAAGAAAATTTTTGATACGATGGATCAGATTAAAGATAACCCAAATTACTATTCTTATGCCAGAAATGCAAATGTTAATGGTAAAACAAAACCAATCAATATGGAAGTCGGCGTTCTATTAAAAGAAAATGACTCTGGTAAAATTTTGTCATTCATCGGTGGGCGTAATCATAATGATTCTCAAAATAACCATGCGACTAAAACGAAACGTTCTCCGGGTTCAACAATCAAACCATTATTAACGTATGCACCAGCAATTGAGTATGGTGTTACTGCACCGGAAGCATCATTACTTGATAAACGATTTAATTATAATGGTTACTCGCCTGAGAACTATGCAAGAATGGAATACAACGTTGTAACAACGCGTTATGCATTAGAGAACTCACTGAACTTAAGTACATTACGTTTATACTCTGGCATTCAGGATAGAAAGCCATGGGAATTATTGCAGAAAATGAACTTTAATATACCGAAGTCAGAACAAGAGAACTTATCATTAACGCTCGGTGCAACAGATATTACGTTAGAAAACAATGTCGATGGATTTTCTACTTTAGCAAATAAAGGGAACTATCAGGAAAGCTATATGATTGAGTCAATTAAAACGCGTGACGGGAAAGTCATCTATCAGCACAAAGCGCGTCCTATTCGCATTTACAGTCCTGAAACATCTTATATTATGACAGATATTCTGCGTGGCGTATTAGATACAGGTAGTGGTTATCAGTTAAAAGGAACATTTATGTACAACCAGGACTGGGCAGGAAAAACAGGTACAGCGCAAGAAGGTAAAGATAGTTTATTTATCGGCTATAATCCAAAAGTAACAATGGGCATCTGGATGGGATATGACGTCCCCACTTCATTTGATGAAGAAAATCATTACCAGTTACGATTATGGCGTGATATTATCAATCAGATTACCACTCAGGATCAGCTACAGATGGGTGTAGGCGAAAGATTTAATCAGCCTGATGGTGTTAAAACGATTGAAATGTGTCAATATACAATGTCTCAAAAAGGATCTTGCGATAGTGGTGAACCTGTGAAGCAAAGCTTAGTGTGGAGTAAGACAGATACTTCACAAAAGATATTAGATGACTATAAAGTATTATCTCGTTTAGGTGAGAAACTAGATCCTGAAACAAGAAAGAAAATCTCATCCAAACAAAGTGCAGCAGATACTTTATCAAAAGCAAATCAAAATGCAAAACCAACAAATGATAAGAAGAAAGATAATCAAACTCAGCAATAAATCAAGCCTCCACGATTCATTTCGTGGAGGCTCTATTTAAAAAAACTCACTAAAAATAATTTTAGTGAGTTTTTTTATATGGATTAGAATAACCCTACTGCATTGCCGTCTGCATCAACATCCATTTTTAAAGCTGCTGGTTGTTTCGGTAAACCTGGCATTGTCATGATATCACCTGTTAGTGCAACGATAAATCCTGCACCAGTTTTAGGAATTAATTCACGAATTGTAACATTAAATCCTGATGGACGTCCTAATTTCGTAGGATCATCAGAGAATGAGTATTGCGTCTTCGCCATACATACTGGATATTCATTCCATCCATTATCAGCAATTGTTTTAAGTTGCTTTCTAGCTTTCTCTGCAAAAACTACATCATCTGCACCGTAAATTTTTTGAACAATTGTACGGATTTTCTCTTCAACTGGCATAGATAAATCATATAAATGTTTGAAATCTTGTGGTGTTTCTAATACTTCAAGTACTAATTTAGCTAGCTCAACGCCGCCTTTTCCACCATGTTCCCAAACTTCCGTTAATGCTAATTTTACATTTTGTTCTTTTGTCCAGTTTTGAACGAATTCACGTTCAGCATCAGTGTCAGTAACAAAGTTGTTTAAAGCAATAACCGGCTCAACACCAAATAATCTTAAATTCTCAATATGCTTTTCTAAGTTTTGGATACCTGATTTTAATGCTTCAACATTTTCATTTGAAAGTTCTGTTTTAGCAACGCCACCATGCATTTTTAATGCACGAATAGTAGCTACAACAACGATTGCATCTGGTTTAATATCTGCTTTTCGTGCTTTAATGTCCATAAATTTCTCAGCACCTAAGTCAGAACCGAATCCTGATTCAGTAACAACGATATCTGCTAATTTACGTGCAGTCTTCGTTGCGATAATTGAGTTACAACCGTGTGCGATATTTGCAAATGGTCCACCGTGGATTAAGGCTGGTGTGCCTTCAATTGTTTGCACTAAGTTTGGTTTTAATGCATCCTTAAGGATTAAAGTTAACGCGCCTTCTACACCTAAATCTTTAACTGTAACTGGTTTACGATCATACGTATAACCAATTGTCATCTTACCTAAGTTTTCTTTTAAGTCAGTGATGTTATTTGATAAACAGAATACTGCCATGATTTCAGAAGCAACAGTAATATCGAAACCATCTTCACGTGGTACACCTTTGAAAGGTCCACCAAGACCAACAACGACTTGACGTAATGTACGATCGTTCATATCAATAACACGTTTCCACTCAACACGACGTGGATCAATGTTTAATTGGTTACCTTGATAAATATGGTTGTCGATGAATGCAGCTAACGCATTATTTGCAGTCGTGATGGCATGTAAGTCGCCATTGAAATGTAAGTTGATTTCTTCCATCGGTAATACTTGTGCACGACCACCACCTGTAGCGCCACCTTTCATACCGAATACAGGTCCTAAACTTGGCTCACGTAAAGCAACCATAACACTTTTACCTAACTCTTTAAATGCATCTGAGATACCAACAGTTACTGTTGATTTACCTTCTCCAGCTGGTGTTGGGCTCATCGCAGTAACAAGGACAATCTTACCTTCTTTGTTTGTTGTCACTTTAGAAGTATCAATCTTTGCTTTAAAGTGGCCATAAGGCTCAACTGCATCAGCAGGGATTCCCGCTTCTTCTGCAATTTCCAAAATAGGTCGAACTGTCGCTTGGTTAGCGATTTCTAAATCTGATAAATATTTAGTCATTTTCACATTCTCCTAATCTTAAAAGTGTCTTTACTATTCCATAATAAGATAACGCTTTCAAGATGTCGACTAATTTCATATAAATTTTAAGTAAAATTTACATTTAATCTTCCATCGTTGATAAATCACCAGTTGGTAAGTCTAGTTCCCATGCTTTAAGTACACGTCGCATAATTTTACCTGAACGTGTCTTTGGTAATTTATCTTTAAATTCTATTTCTCGCGGTGCTGCATGTGCTGCAAGACCTTCTTTTACAAACACTCTGATTTCTTCTTTTAGCTCATCACTTTCTTTATAACCATCACGTAAAGCAATAAATGCTTTAATGATTTCACCGCGAACTGGATCCGGCTTACCGATGACCCCTGCTTCCTGAACGGCAGGATGCTCAACAAGCTTTGATTCAACTTCAAAAGGTCCAACACGTTCTCCTGCAGTCATAATTACATCATCGACACGACCCTGGAACCAGAAATATCCATCTTCATCCATATAAGCACTATCACCTGAAATATACCAATCACCCGGTAAGAAGTAAGATTGATACTTTGGTTCATTATTCCAGATGGTCTTCATCATCGATGGCCAACCAGCTTTCATCGCTAAATTCCCCATTCTGTTTGGTGGTAACTCATTACCTAAATCATCTACGATAGCTGCCTGAACACCTGGCAAAGGTTTACCCATAGAACCTGATTTAATATCCATATCTGGTATATTTACAATCATATGTGCACCCGTTTCAGTCATCCACCAAGTATCGTGAATGCGAAGTTTAAATACTTTATCTCCCCATTTTACAACTTCAGGGTTTAATGGTTCACCAACTGATAATATATGTCTTAAATGTGATAAATCATACTTTTCAACAAGTTCATCTCCTGCTCCCATTAACATACGGAAAGCTGTTGGTGCTGAATACCAGACAGTCACTTTAAACTGTTCCAGAATACCATACCATCCTTCAGGTGAGAATCTTCCCCCAGCGATGACATTTGTTGCACGGTTTAACCATGGTGCGAATATACCGTAACTTGTTCCAGTTACCCACCCAGGATCTGCTGTACACCAATATACATCATCTTCTTTTAAGTCTAATACGTAAAGTCCTGAAATATAATGCTGAATCATTGCATTCTGTACATGTAATACACCTTTAGGTTGTCCAGTTGAGCCAGACGTGTAATGCAGAATCAATCCATCGTCACGTGTTAACCATTCTACATCAAACTCCGTTGATGCAGCTTTAAAATGATGATTAAAATCTATGTATTTATCTTCGACATTATCATCGATTACGACGATATGTTGTAAATGCGGTAATTCACTTTGTGGAATGCGTCCAAGTAAGCTATTTGTCGTGATGATGACACTTGCTTCACTATTTTCCAGACGATCTTTTACTGCTTTCTCCATAAACGCTTCAAATAAAGGACCAACGATAGCTCCAATCTTAAGCGTGCCGAGTAATGCAAAATAAAGTTCAGGTGAACGTGGCATAAAGATAAAGACGCGATCCCCTTTTTTCACGCCTGCTTCTTTCACCAATACATTCGCAGCTTTATTAGAATTCTCCATCATTTGTTTAAATGTATAGTTTTCATTTCTGCTCGCATCTTTATAAAGTAATGCAACTTTATCTCCATATCCATCTTCGACATGTTTATCGATACATTCATATGCCATATTTACTTTTCCTGTTTCAGACCATGAGAAATGCTTCTCAATCTCTTTCCAGTCAAAGTTCTCATACGTTTTATCATAATCCTTTAAATTATGATTACCTGCTGTTGCCTTAAAAATTTCTGTCTTCACAATAAATCCCCCTTGTAAACGTTTTCAATATTTCCATTTTTATTATATAATAAAATTAACTGATAATTCAAAAAATATGCAAATTTTTATGTATTTAATAATATATTTCATTAACACTACAAGGAGGATGCATGAAACATATAAAAACCTATCACAAATCGACGTATACATTTAATGACCGCGAATTAATAATAGAAGGCCCTGTTGATGGTCATACGCTTCAAAAATATACCTTTGATAAAGGACTCGTAGCTTTTCGACGACCGGATGAACAATTTGAAGCAATCATAGAAATTGCTGATCTCGAAGAAGGACGTATCATTATTTGTCGCGATGGTATTAACATCATTGGGTATACTACCTACTTATATCCAGATCCGTTGGAACGGTGGTCCAATGGTAACCTTGAATTTATTTTAGAACTTGGTGCAATTGAAATTAGTAAAGATTATCGTGCATTAGGATTAGGGAGTGAAATGCTGAGAGTTGCTATGATGGATGATGCCATGGAAGATTTTATCGTTATTACGACAGAATATTACTGGCACTGGGATTTAAAGAATAGTGGTCTTGATGTGTTTCAATACAAAGAGATTATGCAGAAAATGATGGGCAGCTGTGGTATGAAAGTATTTTCAACCAATGACCCGGAAATTACGAGTCATCCTGCCAATTCACTCATGGCACGAATCGGCAAACGGATTAATAATGAACAGATTCAGGCGTTTGATAATTTAAGGTTTCTAAACAGATTTTTCTTATAGGAGGATGCTATGTTAGTTGAACGAATAATGACAAGTCCTTGTATTACATTCAATGTAGAGGGCACAATAGAAGAAATCATCACTTTAATGCATGAAAAAAATATCCATCATGTCCCAATTGTTGATGATGACAATAGACTGCTCGGCATTATTAGCGACCGAGATATTAAACAGGCATTGCCGTCAAACTTACAAGACCGTCTTGTTCTGGATTTAAATGTACCGATAACAAAGATTATGGCGAAAAACGTTATTACATGTCATCCACTCGATTTCGTAGAAGAAATTGCGCTAGACTTTTACAATGAGAATATCGGTAGTATTCCTGTCGTGAAACGAGGCAAAGTTGTTGGTATCGTCACTGCTAAAGACATGTTGAATACTTTTATCGAACTGACAGGCGTCGTAACACCAGGAACAACAATTCAAATTCAAATACCGGATATTCCGGGCAATCTTCACGAAGTGACTGAAGTGTTCCATAGATTTAAGACCGGAATAGAAAGTGTCCTCGTATTTCGTGATAAAAAAAATCCAGGCAAAAAAATCGTAAGCGTACGTATGATGTCAATGCATCCTCAAACAATCATTGCTGAACTCGAGGCCAAAGGATTTCAGGTATACAATCCAATGGAAAACAGCCTATGACGTTATTTGTATATGATGATGCACTGCTCGCATACCGTTTCAGTAACGATCACCCTTTCAATCAAATGCGATTACTGTTAACGAAAACATTGCTAGAAGCTTTACAGTTACTGCCTGAAGATAAAATCATTACACCTCGTATTGCTACAGACGAGGAGTTATTACTTGGGCATCAACCAGAGTATATTCAAGCTGTTAAAGATGCAGGAGAGAATACTTTAATCACATCAGAATGTGAGAAGTTTGGTCTGAATTCAAATGATACGCCAAACTTTGAAGGCATGCATGATAAATGTGCGACACTCGTAGGAGCAACGTTAACAGCTGTAGATGCTGTCATGACCGGACAGACTAAAACAGCTTGCAACTTTGGTGGTGGATTACATCATGGATTCCGAGGTCGTGCTTCCGGATTTTGTATCTATAATGATTCCACTGTTGCGATTGAATATATGAGACAAAAGTATAATAAACGCGTGCTTTATATCGATACAGATGCCCATCATGGAGACGGCGTTCAATTTTCATTTTATAATGATAACGATGTCTTCACATATTCAATCCATGAAACAGGAAGATATTTATTTCCGGGTACAGGAACAATCCATGAAAAGGGAGACGGTAACGGTTATTTATATAGTATGAACTTACCTGTAGATGCCTATACTGAAGATGACTCTTTTCTTCATGTATTCCGAGAAAGCCTGATTAAAGCATGTGAATTCTTTAAACCTGATATTATACTGAGTCAAAATGGTGCAGATGCTCATTACCTTGACCCATTGACACATTTATCTGTCACACATCGAACATACCAGACAATTCCTCAAATCGTTAATCAGTGTGCTGCAAAGTATACAGACGGTAAGTGGATTGCAATCGGTGGCGGTGGATATAATATCTTTCAGGTCGCACCACTTGCCTGGGCACAAGTTTATAATGCGATGTTAGGCAATCCTCCTTTAACAGGAGAGATTCCGAAGTCCTGGATTGATAAATGGCAGCCGAAATCAAAGATAAAGATGCCACATACATGGAATGAGGATCTGAAAAATTACGAGGCAATCCCTAGAAGGTTGGATATCGAAGAAAAAAATCAACAGACACTTCAGAGAATTTTAATGCATTATTAAATTAACAAAATAAATATCATATTATTCATAAAAAAATAAGCGATTAAACTGATTCAGTTTAATCGCTTATTTTTATTTCGTAGTACCTCTATAGACGATACTGTATGGTAATGTTACCTTTGATTCTTCAATTTGTTCATCATTCATATATTTAGTAAGTAATCGCATACCGACAGCACCGATATCATAAAGTGGTTGCATCACACTTGATAATTTTGGACGAACCATCTTAACAAGACGTGTGTTATTGAAACTAATCACCTGTAATTCATTTGGTATATCTTTCCCATCATCTTGAGCTGCATGAACAATGCCGATTGCCTGTTCATCACTGATACACATAATCACTTCAGGGTTTTGTGATTTAATTGCTTCGTATGCTTTCTCGCCATCTAAATATTGTTCTTGTCCGATGTAAATAGATGATTCATCAAGTTCAATATTATTAGCTGAAAGTACTGACTTCATACCTTCTAATATATCAATTTGCGCTTTCTCTGAGTAACCTCCGCCAACGAAAGCAAACTTTTTCACCCCATCTTGAACGAACTTCTCGGTAATTTCCTTACTTGCATTAACGTAGTCTATATTTACTGCTGGTAAACTTGCATCCAGGTCATGTGTACCTGATACCACGACTGGAACAGAAGACGTCTTAATAATATTTGTCGTTTCTTTAGATAAAGTACCGCCTAAGAAAATAATACCATCAACTTGTTTAGATAATAAATTGTTGAAGATTTCCTGTTCTTTTTGTGCATCGTTATCTGAGTTTGAAATGATTGTCTGATATTTATACATCGTTGCAATATCTTCTAATCCACGTGCTAATTCAGAATAATAAACATTTGAAATATCAGGAATGATAACACCAACTGTCGTTGTTTTTTTACTTGCTAGACCACGTGCAACTGCATTCGGTCTATAGTTTAATCTTTTAATTACTTCATTAACTCTATCTCTTGTCGCTGGTTTCACGTTTGGATTGCCGTTCACCACACGAGAGACAGTTGCCATCGAAACTTTTGCTTCGCGAGCAACATCATATATTGTAACTGTCATTTTATCCTCCTGTAACCGTTTTATTTATTATTCTAACACGTTTTCATAACTTTTTCATTTTTCAAGTTAGCAAATTCACAAATTGTTAATAATTTCGTGCTGCCTTTGTAATTTCCTGATAGAAAGTTTCAAATTCGTTAAGGTCCATCTGTTGACCTGCATCACTCAATGCAACAGACGGATCAGGATGTACTTCTGCCATCACACCATCTGCTCCAACTGCTAAAGCTGCACGTGCAACTGGTAACATAATATCTTTACGACCCGTTGAATGCGTCACATCTACCAATACAGGCAGATGCGTACCTTGTTTAAGAATTGGTACTGCAGATATATCTAATGTATTTCGTGTCGCTTTCTCATAGGTTCTAATACCTCGTTCACAAAGTATGATCTTATTATTACCATTGGCATAAATATACTCGGCAGCATAGATAAATTCCTCAATTGTAGCACTTAATCCTCGTTTTAAAAGAATTGGTTTATTTGTTTTTCCCGCTTCTTTTAATAATTCGAAATTCTGCATATTACGTGCACCGATCTGAAATACATCCACATATGGATCAGCAAGATCAAAATGGTTTGGATTAACAATTTCACTTACAACATTTAAGTCATAGCGTTTTTTCATTTCACCTAATATCTTTAGACCTTCAACACCTAGTCCCTGGAAGTCATAAGGAGAAGTTCTTGGTTTAAATGCACCGCCTCTAATAAATTGCTCACCTTTTTGATGTAAATTTTTCGCAACTGCATCCACCTGTTCAATAGATTCTACTGAACATGGACCAAATACAAATGACTTTTTACCGTCACCAATAATCGCTCCATTATCAAAAGAAACAATCGTATCTTCTGGTTTTAATTTACGTGATACTAAAAGATGCTTTTCACTATTTGATTTTTGTAATTCTGTCGATGCTTTAAAGATTTCTTTAAACAACTGCTTGATCACATTATCATCAAATGGTCCATCGTTTTTATCCAGTAACATGTTAATCATTTCTTTTTCACGTTCAGGGTCATAAATTGCAGTGCCTTGTTTACGCTTTTCTTCACCTATTTGTTTAGCGATTTCACCGCGTTCGCTCAGTAACTTTAAGATTTCAATATTAATTGCTTCTATTCTGTCTCGTAAATGATTCAATTCATTCATCGCTATAACCTCTTTTATATAAATTAAAAAAATAGTAGACCGTCAGCCTACTATTTTATCATAATCCGAAAAAATTTGTATATTATTTGTTTCTTGCTTTATTATCAGCATCTTTAGCTGTTTTTATTGTTTGTTCACGTTCTGTTAAAGCTTCATCTTTAATCGGTGTATCTAATGATTTATCTACAATTGCAATCGGTTGTGCTAATGTATCGTCGTTTACTTCAGATTTAATCGCTTGTTTTTGACGCTCTAATTCATTAAACGTCACATGATTATCTTTATCACTATTATTTAATTTTTGTACTGCTTTCTCTTTTAATGCTGCTGTTTTTTCTGTTAACTTTGCAGCAAATGCATTAGATTTTTCTTTGAAACCTTGTGCATTTTCAATTTGTTTATTGTAATGATCCACTGATTTCGCTTTTAAACTTTCTGACTTTTGACTTAAATCCTGTTGTAAATCTTTACCTGCTTTCGGTGCAACAAGTAAACCGATAAATGAGCCAACAACTAATCCCGCAGTTAAACCGATTGAAAAGTCACGTGCTGTTGTATCTTTTTGAACTTTATATTCTTTTACTGTATGTGTATGTAAGTCTCTATTATAAGTATTTGTCATTTTTAAACGCCTCCGTTAATGTATTAATGATTGTTATTGATTACTTAATCTTTATTTTATTCAAAAAATAAAGGAATGTACAATATGTACATTCCCAATTAATGATTATTTTAAACCAGCATTGATTTTATCTTGGTCTAAATGATCACCTTTAGTATGTGTTTCATTAAAATTGTTTTGGTTAACATGGTTCTCGTAATTCGGAGTTGTTGTTTCAGCAAAGTTAACTGAATTACGACGTTGTTTTCTCATTTGCCATTTGTCAGCAACTTCCATCGCTACGTTTGACCATTGAACAACTTGAGAAATTTTGTCTTCGTTTTGTGAGATATTATGAGTGATTGAAGAAGTAACATTATCCACTGAACTGTTTAAGTTTTGAACCGTTGAACCGATACCACTTACTGCATCAACAACTGTATTTAATTTTTGAGCTTTAACCTGAACATCTTCAGCTAAGCGATTTGTTTTGTGTAATAAATCAGTTGATTCACGTGTAATACCTTGAATTTGTCCTTCAACACCGTCAAGTGTTTTAGCAACATGGTCTAAATTCTTCTTAACTGACATTAAAGTCAACCCTAAGAAGATACATAATACTAAAAATGCAATTGCAGCGATTAATCCTGCGATTGGTAAAATCCATTCCATAAAAACGCCTCCTATTATTTATAACTCTTGTTATTTAGTCAAATACCCTGCTGAATAAAGCTTAAACATACTTTGTGTAACGTTATATAAGATTTTCATAAGATTTCTGAACTTTTTGTATATCGCCAGCACCCATAAATATAATAACGCTGTTTTCATGTGTGTTCAATTGAGCAACTGACGTCTCACTGATAAGTTCAGCATTGGGAATTAACGTCTGTAAATCCTTGATTGTAAGTTCTCCAGATGATTCTCTTGCAGAACCGAATATATCACATAAATAAGTTTTGTCGGCCACTTTTAAACTATCTGCAAATTCCTGCAGAAATGCACTCGTTCTTGAGAAAGTATGCGGTTGGAAAACTGCTACAATTTCTTTATTCGGATATTTTTTTGATGCAGATTCTAATGTTGCTTTAATTTCAGTTGGATGATGTGCATAGTCATCAATTAAGATTTGTGTACCAAATTTCTTTTCACTAAAACGACGTTTCACACCACCAAAAGTAGCTAATGCATCCTTAATTGCAGCCATATCTAAGTCTTCAAGATAACAAATTGTAATTACGGCTAAAGCATTGAGTACTTGATGATTACCAAACATCGGCGTTTTGAAATGATCAATAAACTTACCGTCAATATAGACATCAAATGTCGTTCCATTATCTACAGATTCAACATTTTTAGCAGTGACTTTGTTATGTTCACCTAATCCATAATAGTAGATTGGTACATCTGCTTTTAATCCTTTAAGATTTTCATCATCTCCACATGCTACAATCGCCTTCTTCACTTTATATGACATTTCCTGGAATGCACTGAACACGTCTTCTAAAGATTTAAAGTAATCGGGATGATCGAAATCTACGTTCGTAATAATCGCATAGTCAGGTGAATAACTTAAGAAGTGACGACGATATTCACAAGCTTCAAAGGCAAAGTATTCACTGCCTGGCATACCCATACCTGTACCATCACCAATTAAGAATGATGTTTTTTTATCTCCATTCATCACATGAGATAAAAGACCTGTTGTACTCGTTTTACCATGAGCGCCAGTTACTGCTACAGAAATGTAACGACTCATAAAGTCTCCTAAGAACTTATGATAGCGAATCACTTCTAAACCTAACACTTTTGCACGGACAATCTCTTCATGATCGTCGGGAAATGCATTCCCAGCAATAACAGTCATACCTTCTTTAATATTATCTGCATTGAATGGAAGGATTGTAATCCCTTTATCACGCAAACCTATCTCCGTAAAAAATTCCTTTTCGATATCTGAACCTTGAACCTGTTCACCCATATCGAATAAGATATGTGCTAATGCACTCATTCCTGAACCTTTAATACCAACGAAATGATATAAAGTCATGTGCTCATCTCCTAATATTCTGCTTGTTTTTCCGTTATTAATACTGCTCTTGGTTTAGAGCCGTTCTGGCCACTAACGTAACCCATTTCTTCCAGCTGATCGATAATGCGTGCAGCACGATTATAACCAATCTGGAATCTACGTTGAATTTGAGATGTTGAAATATGACCTTCATCAATCATAAAATCACAAATTTCATTAAATAATTCATCTTTAGGTGTTTCCGAAACTTTCTTCAGCAATTCTTTTTCCTGAAATAAATAATTCGGTTCACCTTGTGTCTTGACATATTGAACAACTGCATCTATTTCTTCATCAGAAACAAAGTTACCTTGAATTCGAATTGGTTTATTCATTCCATTACCAAGATACAACATATCGCCATTTCCTAAAAGCTTTTCAGCTCCGCCACTATCAATGATTGTTCTTGAGTCGACTGCTGAAGAAACCATAAAGGCAATTCGCGTAGGAACATTTGCTTTAATCAGTCCTGTTATTACATTTACTGAAGGGCGTTGTGTTGCTAGAATCATATGGATACCGGCAGCACGTGCTTTTTGTGCAATACGTGCGATAGCATGCTCTACATCTTGCGGAGACATCATCATTAAATCCGCTAACTCATCGATAACGATGACAATCTTCGGTAAACGCTCTACGTAACTTACCTTCTGATTATAAGCAGTAATATTACGAACATGAATATCTGCAAATATTTTGTAACGACGTTCCATCTCTTCAACGACCCATTTTAAACTTTCTGTTGCTGCTTTCACATCTGTTATAACAGGCGCAATTAAATGCGGTAAATCATTATACGGCGCAAGTTCTACCATCTTCGGATCGATTAATAGTAATTTAAGCTCATTCGGATTATTTCTATATAATAACGAAACTAATATCGAATTGATACAAACTGATTTACCAGAACCTGTAGCTCCAGCGATTAGACCGTGAGGCATCTTAGCAAGATCCATAATCATCGGCTCGTTATTAATACGAGCACCAAGTGCTACTGTAAGTTTACTCTCTGCAAATTTCATCTTCTTACTGAATAAAACTTCGCTTAAATTTACATTACGCGTTTCAACGTTAGGTACTTCTACACCTACAAGTGAAGTGCCTGGAATCGGTGCTTCAATACGAATATCTTTAGCGGCAAGTGCCATCTTAATATCATCCTGTAAATTTGTAATGCGAGAAACTTTCACACCTTTTTCAACAGACAGTTCAAAACGTGTAACGGATGGACCGACGACAACATTTTCAACCTTTGCCGGAACATTAAAGTGGTAGAAAGCATCATCCAGCTGTGCTTTATGTTCTTCTACCCACGTTTCATCGCGTTCTACCTTATCTTCAGGATTTAATAGAGAAACCGGTGGTAACAAATATTTTGGACCGATACGCTTCGTCGGTTCTTTTTTCACTGGATACCCATTGTTGCTCACAATCTGATGAGATTGAGGTTGTGATGCAGTTACAGTAGTTGATATATTCTCTTTTACTGTTTCAATATCTTTATCTACTTCTTCTGTTTCTTTTACTTCTTCGACTGCGTTATGATCTTGCTGAACGATATTTTCCTCTGCCGTACCCTGCTGTTCAAATGACTGCTGAATATCATCTGCAATCGTAACATCTTCAGCAACGTCCGTCTGTTCAACAGCATTCAAATGATCTTTTACTTCGTTTTGTTGAATATTCTGTGACAGCTGATTTTCAGCTTGTCGTTTTTTATCCAGTAAACGGCGTTTATCACTTGGTGTCATGACGACATTGAATGGTGATACTTTCTTTTTAGGTTGTTGTGCTGATGAGATAACGGCTTGCGGCTGATGATCACGAATATTTGCTTTAATCTCATTATTTTCAACTTGAACGTAATGTCCTGAAGAAAGATGTTGATTGATATTACCTGTAACAACGCTTTGTTCTGCTTCATTTGTTTCATCTAATTGATCACTATCATCAATTGTTAACTCAGGTAGAGTCACTTCTTCTGTATTTTCAGGCGTAAGAACAGGTTCAAATGATGCGTGCGCTTTTGTAGTATCCAACTTATCAATAACGTCTTTTTCTTCAGTAGCATCTAATTCATCGAATACTTCGGTATCTTCCTCAGTTTCAATTAACGGAATAACGGGTTCTAAAGAATTTTCATCAACTGCTTCATACTCACTATCTCCAGAAACTACTACATCGACCTCTGACATTTGTTTGAAATCCGGTTCAAGTATCGGTTCTAATGATTTTGAATGTGCTGTATAAACATCTGTAGTTTCACTAATTACTTCTTCAGATTCTTCTTCTTTATATTCTATATCTTCATCAATCATCTCATAAGCATCATCATCGATTTCAATCCGTTGCTCTTCTAACGGTTCGAACGTCACATTCTCATCTAAGAATTCATCTTCTGTTGATGTTTGTTCCAATGTTTCAACGTCACGCTCTAAAAGTGTTACTTCTTCCACTTCAGCAATTTCTTCTTTACCATCATCAGCAGTTTCGTCTTCATAACTTTGTTCTTCTGCTGCTTCAATAATTGTTAAACGCTCAGCATTAGCAGGATTAAATGGTGTCTTTGTAGAATACGTATATCTTTCACCTTCAGAGATAGTGATGGCTTCTGTTTCATCAATACTTTCTTCTATTTCATGTTCTTCTATTTCACTGACATCTTCTTCACTGTCTTCAGTCAAATCAATATGATTGATAACGGGTTCGTGTACGACAACATCTTCTTCAATAATCGTTACACGTTCGTCAAATTCAGTTGTTTCCGGTTCAGCGTGAACATATTCAACATCACTTTTTTCTTCACGCATCATCGAAGATATTTCTAACTCCTGAAGTTTCTTAAGTTCACGTTCTTGTTCAAACGCTTTTTTACGCTGCAATTTTTTTTCGCGTTCACGTCTAATTTCAGCAACAATTTGAGAAGCATAGACATTCTCAATATTGACTGTATTATCTTCTTTACGATGTGTCGGGGTTGCAGGTCTCGCTTCTACTGTTTTCTTACCTTGTAGCGGCTGAATTGGTTGCTTTAAAGATGCCGGATCTTTTCTTGGCTTCGTACCATAGATAGCTGAAGGTACAACAGATGCTTTAAATTTAGGCTGATGTACACTATATTGTTTCTCACTGAATGTCTGTGTATTGTTAGCTTTATGAATGCTATTACGTTTATCCTTCGGTTGATATGAAGTATACTTTGGTGTATCGTTTAATCTTGTCTTAGGCTGATAACGATCAATAGCTTCATTATTACTTAATGATTCAGTGCGTCTTGTATGAAATGATTGCTGTTCGCTATTTCTACCTCTTCTTCTTTCACGTCTTGGAACGTAATCAGAGGAAAATGATGCTCTAATTTCTTCTGTGTTTACACTTTCATTTTGAGCAATATATGTTTCACGACGAGGTTGAACCGGTTCAATATATTCATGATTATCATCTGTAATCTGTGTATCATTAACATTATCTAGTGTACGATGATGTTCTGCTGTTTTAATATTTTCTACATTTAGTGGGAATCTGAATTTTCCTCGTGGTCTGCGATAGACATCGTCTTCATGTGTTTGATCTTGCGTATGTTCTGTTTTCTCTGATGATTCTCCAAATAGTTTATCAAACCAACTCATGTTATCACCCTATTCTGCTTTAAAGAAGTCTTCGCCAATCTCACGCGAATCATCTAGTACTAAAATACCTTTTTTCTCTTCAGAATCTGTTAATCCTAATTCACGTTCCGAACAAATCATACCTTTTGAAGGTACACCACGTAGCTCAGCATCTTTAATCTGCATCCCGCTCGGCATGACAGCACCAACTTTTGCGACTACAACTTTCTGACCTTGTGCGATATTTTTTGCGCCACAGACAATCTGTAATTTTTCAGTCCCGACATCAACCGTTGTGACATTTAATTTATCAGCATCAGGGTGTTTTTCACATATTTCAACAAAACCTACTACGAATTTAGGTGATAAATCTACTTCTAATGGTGCTTCTAATCCTTTTTGTAATAATAGGTCATTAATTTTAGACATTAAATTTTCATCTAATTTTACTTGTCCATTTGTATCTAATCCTAATGTTTCAACACCGCTAACGTTATATCCTACGACTTTGTCATCTTTTTTTATCGTGATGATATCACCGTTCGTTTCATATTCAAATGGTCCATCAACTGGTTCTAATGTAATAAATAAATAATCTCCAACGACTTTGTTATAAAAAATATTCATATGTTTGCTCCTTAAAAGTTTGTATTATTATTCTTTATCTATTATATGCTTTATTCAATCGTTTTTCTTAAAAAATCAATTAAAAATAACAGAAATATTACACTCAATATAATTTAATGATATCATCATTTTTTGTCTTTATGTTGTGTTTGTTGCGCTTGTTCTGCCATAAACTTCTGACGGTTACTTTCAATACGCTTGATTGCTTCCTGATCACGCTTTGCATTATTCTTTCCTAATATAAATACCGGTGTTAACACATCATCTTTATACTGGAAAGATAAAGATGTAATCGGTACGAGTCCATTCGCAAAGAAAGTCATCATCATTTGTGCAAGTATGTCATACCCCGTTTCATTTTGAATATCAGCGATTATCAAAACATCTGCATGAGGTGTAGCAACTAACATTTCTCCAGTAATGTGTGCTTCAAAATCTTTTAACAGCTGCTTGTTTAATATGCGACTTGCATCATAACCATCATTAGCATTGAAGAAATAATATGTATTGCCTGCGACAACATCTGTTTTATACGTCGTCTTTAACCCTTTTACATTAAATAAAGCTTGTTCTTTAATGTGTGTTTCATCAATACCTAATTCACTTTGAATCTCTGCATCAATTAAACGATATGACTTGCCTAAATCTATCGCGTAATAAATATTTGTTTCTGCCGTATGTTCTGTAATTAAAAACGGCACATCATTTTGTGCTTTAGGAAAACTCGTCGAACGAATAACAGGCATGATCTTCGCACCTTCCGGCAAAGTCGTATTGCCCATCGCCTGAATGGTTTCGTTGATATAATATAATACTTCTTCAATAATGCTTTCTTTCTTCTCTTTATATTTAGCTGCAACAGGTGCAAGCTTTATCGTTAAACCTTTATTATTATCAAGACGCTCTACGCGCAGTGTTTCTTCTTTACGGTCAAACTTTGTTGAAACGATTGAAGTATCTAATGATTCAGTCAATCGATCTCTTATTTCAAAAACATTCACATTCTCACTCCTCACATAACTTTCATTGTACAATAAAACCACTACCGTTTAAAGCAACGCGTAGTGGTTAACATATTTTATAAACTTTGTATAAATTCGTTCACTTGTTCTTTTGTTTTTCTATCTTTCGATACAAAACGTCCGATTACTTCAGAATCTTTAAATGCGATAAAGCTCGGAATACCCATCACTTCATATTCTACTGCTAAATCAATAAATTCATCTCTGTCGATAGAAATAAACTGGTATTCTGGATTTTCTGCTTCGATTTCAGGCATCAACGGATCAATAAAGTGACAATCCGGACACCACGTTGCAGTAAACATTGCTATCGTTGGTTGTATAATCGCTTCTCTAAATGCCTCAATATGCTCTATCTTTTTCATTACGTTAACCTCCTGTGTTAATCTTTTGCTCGCCGGCTTTGATAATATTAGCTCGGCTCATCATTATATATACAATATAACTGATAACACCAGGTAAAAGGAAATGAAACAGTCCAATCTGCATCCATGTTGTTAAACTACTGCCCATCGTTTTGATTGTCATAATCTGTCCTACGAAACCACTCGTCCCCATCCCAGCACCTGCAGCAGCATTTTTCATTGGCCAGAGCATCGTCATAATTGGTGCCACAATAATGCTCGCGATCACAGGCGGCACTAAAATAAATGGATGTAACATGTAGTTTGGAATTTGAATCTTACTCGTTCCAATACCATGCGCAATCAATCCTTGTATACCGTTATCTTTAAAACTTGTCATCGCAAAACCAATCATATGACAACAACAGCCGATTGTAGCAGCCGCCGCTGCAGTGCCATTAATACCTAACATCAGTGCTAAAGCTGCACTCGAGATTGGACTAGATAAAGTAAGTCCAAAAATAAGAGAAACAAGAATTCCCATAAGTAACGGTTGTTGGTCTGTAGCAAATGTAATAAATTCACCAAGTGACAACATAAATGCCTGAATAAATGGTCCTACAAGCTTGGCAATGATTGCTCCGATTACTAATGTTAAAAGTGGTGTCAATATAATATCAATCTTTGTTTTACCACTATAAAATCTACCTAGCTCAGCTGTTGCTAGACTGACCACATACGTTCCAGCAGCCCCACCTTGCTCATAGCCATACATACCAGTTACCGCACTCGCAAATATGACCATTGGCTTTGCACCTAAACCAAATGCAACGGCAACGCCTACTGCTGCACCGGTATAAAGTTTTGCCAGTTTACCGATTTCTATCAATAATGAAGTGTCTAGAAAAGGCTTTAACTCTGTTCCTACAGTTTCTAAAATAAGACCGATAATCAACGAACAGAATAAACCTAATGCCATAAAGCTCATTCCATCAACAAACCAACGTTTAAGTAATGCTTTCAAACTGCCAGCTCCTTTAATATCATTTTCATTATCATAGCACAAATGTATTTAATAATAACATATGTAAATTGATTATATTGTGATTAAGGTGTGCTTATCAATCATTACAAAAAAATCATTCACCTGCATATGCAAATGAATGATTCAATTAAATCGATATAATGTTTAAGAACCGCTGTAAATGTTCTGACTTTGGATTTGTGAAGATTTGTTCCGGATGATCTAACTCTTCGATACGTCCATCATGGATAAACGCAACTTTGTCGGCAACACTTCTTGCGAATGCCATTTCATGCGTAACGATCACCATCGTCATTCCTTCATCTCTTAAGCCTTTAATGACTTTCAGAACGTCTTGCACAAGCTCTGGGTCAAGTGCTGATGTCGGTTCATCGAATAGCATCACTTTCGGATTCATCGCAAGTGCTCTTGCAATACCTACACGTTGTTGCTGTCCACCAGAAAGAGAAATTGGATACTGATCTTTAACATGTAATAAATCAACTTTTTCAAGTAAATTTACCGCAATTTTCTCCGCTTCCACTTTACTCATGCCTTTCACTTGCACTAAGCCTTCCATTACGTTTTCAAGAGCAGTCATATGAGGAAACAGCTGGAAGTTTTGAAATACCATCCCTGTTTTCTTACGTACTGCAATTTGTGATTTTTTGTCGTTTGCTGTGTAAGTTACACCATCAACAGTCACAGTACCTGATGTAGGGATTTCTAACGCATTCATTGTACGCAGTAATGTCGTTTTACCTGAACCACTACGACCGATAAGTACGACAACTTCACCGTTCGCAACTTCAAGATCAATATCTTTAAGTACAGTTTTTTCACCAAATTTTTTAACTAAATTTTGTATTGAAATCATCGTTGATACTTCCTTTCAACACGTTCTTCATAAATACCTTGAATAATTGAAACGATGAAACAAACCACCCAGTACATAATCGCCACTAAAGTATAGATTGATAAGAATTCATATGTTGTTGAGGCAACTTGCTGCGCATTTCTAAACATTTCAGCCACCAATATATATCCTAATAGGGATGTATCTTTAATTAAACTCAGGAATGTGTTTCCTAATGCTGGTGTTGCTGTACGAATAGCCTGTGGTAAGATGATGCGTTGCATCGTTTTCTTTGGGCTCATCCCGATTGAATATGCTGCTTCAGTTTGTCCGTGCGGTACTGATAATATACCACCACGAATGATTTCAGAACCATAAGCACCAACATTTAAACTTAATGAAATAATAGCAGCTGTAATGGATCCGAGTTTAAATGCCTGATCCGGATCACCTGTAATCAGACGGCCGATTTCAGGGATACCGAAGAAGATAATAAACATCTGAACAAGCATTGGTGTGCCTCGGAAGATTGATACGTAAACACGCGCTGGAATGCGTAATAATTTATTATTAGAAATACGTGCAAGCGCCGTAAATATCGCAATAATAAATCCTAGTATAAACGTAACAATCGCAATCGGAATCGAATATTTGACTAAACCCCAAAGCATTGGCTCAAAAGCTTGAGCCGCCGCATTCAGGGCATGGGACATTTCTTCATTAAGGACGAGTGACATCTTCACCGAACCATTTTTCACTGATTTTTTTCATTGTACCGTCTTTTTGTAATGCATCTAATGCTTTATCAAAATCTTTGATGATTTTCTCATCTGTTTTCTTAGTAAATACAAATCCTGATTGTGTTTTCTCAGCGTTACCTTCAACAATTTTGATATCAGCATTTTTCTTTTGTTTTAAGTAATCTAATACTGAAATTTTATCATTAAAAGTTGCTTCAACACGGTTAGATAGTACCATTTCCATCGCCTGATTAAATCCTTCAACTGAAGTTACTTTAGCGCCTTTTTCTTTCGCTAATTTGCCGTAATTAGATGTTAAAGTTTGTGCTAATGCGCGACCTTTAACGTCATCAAATGATTTAATATCTGAATTTTTACGTGTTACTAATACACCTTGTGTGTAAGTGTATGGTTTAGAGAAATTATATTTCTTCTTACGATCTGCATCCATACCTACCTGGTTTGCAATCGTATCGAAACGACCGGAGTTAAGTCCCGAGAACATTGAATCCCATTGTGTTTCTACGAATTTCACTTTATATCCTGCTTTTTTCGCTACTGCTTCTGCTACTTCCACATCGAAACCTGTTAATTTGTTGTTCTTATCATGGAAAGTAAATGGTGCATAAGTACCTTCTGTTCCAATCGTGATCTCTTTCTTGCTGTCTTTTTTATCTGAGTCATTACTACCACATGCTGCTAAAATAAATAATGCTGTAAACAATAAAGCTAATAATTTTTTCAATTTTCCATTCTCCTATTCTTATCAATTTACTCGGAATAGGTTTTATTTTAAAGCATTTTAATTTTAAGTCAATAAAAAGATACTCAAGATGAAAAAGATGAAGCAAATACTATCGCTTCATCTCAATAAAAAGTAAACTATTAATTCATCTTTAAATATTCAATTTTTTCATCATTGACGTCTTTGAGTAATGCAAGCAGTCCATCACGTGCTGCATAATAGTCCCGAATATCAAAAATTGTGTGATTGGAATGGATATAACGTGCTGGCACACCGATTACTGCTGTCGGAATGCCTTGTAAAGAAGTATGGATAACGCCACCATCCGTACCACCTGGTGAAGTATAATATTGATGTTGAATATCATTTGTTCCATAGATTTCTTCAAGCCATTGTTTAAATGACGGTTTCAAAATCATCGTTCTATCAATAATTCGAACGAGCGTTCCCTCGCCTAGTTTACCATTCGCATTACTTCCTGCAGTGTCATTGGCTGGTGAACAATCAACGACAAATGCTAAGTCTGGTTTGATCATATTTGCAGATGGCCCTGCACCACGTAATCCAACTTCTTCCTGCACGTTTGCACCTACATAAAGGTCAAACGGTAAGTCTGTATCTTTTAATTGTTCAAACAGGTCGACGATAATTGTACATCCATAACGATTGTCCCATGCTTTACATAGGAATCTGTTCTCAGTCAATTGTTCAAAATCAACTGCCGGAACGATTGAATCACCGATTTGGATGCCCATTGCTAATACTTGTTCTTTACTTTCTGCTCCCACATCAAGTAACATATCTTTAATTTGCGGTGTTGCTTCCTTACCTGTTCTAAAATGTGCAGGCACACTGCCAATTACACCACTATATGTTTTGTTGTCACGCGTTAATACTTGCATCTTTTGAGCCTGCAGGACATCTGCTGGCCACCCACCGATTTCCGTGAATTTAAGTAATCCTTTTTCCGTAATATCTGTTACCATGAATCCGACTTCATCCATATGTGCTGCAATCATGATGCGTTTAGCATTGTCCTGTT
This sequence comes from Macrococcus epidermidis, assembly GCF_024205965.1. NCBI lineage: Bacteria > Bacillati > Bacillota > Bacilli > Caryophanales > Staphylococcaceae > Macrococcus > Macrococcus epidermidis. The sequence goes on from NZ_CP073819.1 coordinate 1,808,900, forward strand.
TTGATTTCTTTACGAAGAAGACGCCACCTAAGCCATCTTGTAATACTTCGTCTGCCAGTGGTGATAATCTTTTTAACAGATAATCACGTACGAGACGTTCATGTCCTGGCGCACCATGTAATTCAGTTAAAGTTTTTATCGTATCTAATAGTTGTTCTGTCATGTTTTTTGCTCCTTATGTTAGAATATAATCAAAACGTTAACCTAAAAGTTATACGCTTTGCTTCCAAATTTATTGATGAGAGGACTTTTAACTATGAAAAAATATCAAATCATCATTCCCGTTATTGTAGTCACTGGTATTATCGCTTATCAACTACGTCATCATATGACGATGCAGCACCCAGAAACGCTGCTACAACAGGTGCTGACAAACTTCGATCACGTTACAGGTTCAGCTATCGTATATGAACCAGAAAAACAAGAAAAGTTTGGTCAGATCTCTCACATTTATCGCGGTATCATTAATACGCAGGATAAAGATTACGAATTTACAGTCGATGCTTATACCGGTGAACTCATCGACACAATTGAGATTTAAATTAATTGGATATAAAGATGAATTTGAAGCACAACATTTATTGTGCTTCTTTTTCTTTTGTTGTTTTTAAGTAATCGAATGATTTTTTTATGCGGTCAAGACCTTCTAATAATTTATCTTCACTACACGCGACATTAAATCTAAAATGTGTACTTGCCGATAATTCGTAAGTATTACCGATACCCGTCGCAATCTTTCCGACATTCTGTAAGGCATCCTGTACTTCCATTTCACTAAATCCACTCTTCTCAAAATCAATCCAGGCTAAAAATGTAGCATCCGGCTTCTGGAAAAATAAACAATCAGACAGATGATCTGCAATGTAGTCTTCTACGAGGGTCATATTATTATCGATATGCTGATTCAGCGCATCGACCCAGTCGCCACAATCTAAATAAGCTGTTTGAATAACAGTTAAGGCAACTAAATTTACTGCCGCTAAACCATACACAGACATCACTTTCGTATTAATTGTCTCGCGCATATATTTATCTTTTGTTATAAAGTATGCATGCGGAATGCCAGAAACATTAAATGTCTTACCTAAACATGTCGTCACTAACATCTGTTCATAGTCATGCATATATTTTGCAAGTGTTTCGTGTTGACCGCGACGCACAAAATCCATATGAATTTCATCAGCAATGATATACACATTATATTTCTTACAGATTTCAATAATCTTTAAAAGTTCCTGCTCAGAAAACACTTTACCTGTTGGGTTATGTGGATTGCATAATAAGAACACTTTATTTTGAGGCATCTGACACAGATATTCAAACTGTACAAAGTCCATCGTGTATTCGTAACCATCAAAGTAAAGTTCACTTTCAACAATCATACGTTTATTACCGTTAATCAGATTGATAAAGTTGTTATAGGAAGGTGTATTAAGGATAACACCATCACCTTCATTAGTCAGGATACGTATTGCTTCTGTCACAGTAAAAAGCACTGATGGCGAATAGAATAGATCTTGTTTAAGAATATTTGTATTAAATCGGTTACTATACCATTGTTTAACCGGCGTATAGAATGCATCATTTTTCCAACTCGTATATCCGAAAATTCCGTGTTCCAGGCGATTAGCGATAGACTTTGTAATCTTTTCCGGCGTTTTAATATCCATATCTGCTATCCAGAAGGGCATTAAATCTCTACGCTGATAGATTAATGGAATCATTTCAGTTTGAACTGCATTTGTATTTAAACGGTTAACATTTTCATTAAAATTATACATAGTTTCCTCCAGTTCAGAAAATTCTCTCAATATATCAAGTCTACACTAAATAAAGCATAAAAAAAAGATGAGACACTTATAATGTCTCATCATTTAATAATGCTTCAAATGTTATTTAAAACTTGCTTCAAGTCGGTTGATTCTAAAACCTTTAGCAGAAAATTTCTCTTCGTACTCTGTCTTGATATTATCAGCCGGTTCATTATCATGAAGATTTAAATTGATATTTTTGAGTTTCATACCAAACTGACTCATACTTTCAATAGAAAATTCAAATAGTCCTTGATTATCTGTCTTGAAGTGAATTTCACCATCATCTTTCAGGATCGTCTTATAAACTGATAAGAAATTAGCATGTGTTAAACGACGTTTGGCATGTCGTGTCTTCGGCCATGGATCTGAAAAGTTTAAATAGATGCGGTCAATCTCTCCAGGATTAAATATTTCAGTCAGCTTCTCAGCATCAACTGTCAATAATCGTAAGTTTTTAATATCCTGCTCTATCGCTTTTTCTACAATACGAATCATTACATTCTTATCTCGTTCAATACCGATATAATTGATTGCTGGATTTGCTTTTGCCATCTCAGTAATAAATCTACCCATACCGCTTCCGACTTCTATATGAATCGGCTGAACTTTTTCAAACCATGATGTGATATTGTCTTTTTGTGACAGGTCGATACTTACAATATCACGATGTTCAAGCAGATAATCTTCTGCCCACGGTTTATTACGCATTCTCATGTATGTTGCTCCTTTAAATAAATCTATTCTGTGTTAAAACTTCATCTAAAAACTTCAACCATTCGTTCATATCGTGGTAACGACTCTTCTCCTCATACCACTCTACCATCGCAATCGCCTGTATAATCGTATACCATTTCATACGTTTCTCTAAATCGATTGTATAGTTAATACCGTAATCAGCAAGCCACGCTTCCCAGTCAACTTCTTTGCTATACGTATATAAAATCATACCAATATCAATCGCAGGATCCGCAATCATTGCACCTTCCCAGTCAACAATAAACAGTTCATCCTGATCTGAAAGTAACCAGTTATTATGATTCACATCGCCATGACAGACAGTATAAAACTGACTATCTAGATTAGGCATATGTTCTTCTAAGTAAATTAAAGCTTTTCTAACCGTATGATGTGCTAATACATTGCGTGAAAGAGAACTATTAATTTTCTTAAGTAAGATGTGAGGATACATCGGTTTCATTTCTAAACGTTTTAACATATTAAGTAAAGGTTTAGAGCGATGAATTTTTCTGAGGAGTTTCGCAACACGCTTGGAACCCATTTCTTCGTGTGTCAATGATCTTCCATTCTTCCAATGTTGAGCGGTAACGACCTCGCCCGTTTCAATACGTTTTGTCCATACGAGCTTAGGTACGATACCCTCAGCAGATAACGCTGCTAAGAATGGCGAAGAATTTCTTTTAAGAAATAATTTGCGGCCATCCTGCTCTGCCATATATGCCTCTCCAGAAGCGCCACCAGCGGAATCTAATGTCCAACCAAGCTGATAGAAATGTTCCAACATGTTCACCTCCCACAGTAGAAAAAAGAAAAGGCAATGAGAAATAATCTCTTGCCTTATTTTTAGTTCGAACGTTTTAACGACTTATTTAAATTTTATAACCTTTTATAAAAATATTCAAGTCAAACTTTTTTAAGCGTACTGAATATATGTTCAAATGTAATTCATTGTGTAATATGATGCCTTTTAGGCGTGATTTGTGATAATATGCTCATCAAACTTGCTTTGCAGACGCTTCGTAATCGGACCAACCTGACCCTGATTAACATTCTCACCATCAATCTCAGTAATCGGCATTACTTCCTGTGTTGTACTCGTCAAGAATACTTCATCCGCATCCTTTAACGCTTTCTCATCAAATGTAAATTCTTCAAAAGCAATACCTTCAGCATCTGCAATCTGTTTAATGACACGACGTGTAATACCGTTTAAGATGAAATTATTTGCAGGATGCGTAATGATTTTCTCATCTTTAACGATGAATATATTGCTTGATGCGCCTTCTGTAACAATACCGTTACGTATTTGGATCGCCTCTTTTGCACCATTGGTTACCGCTTTTTGTTTATTCATAATGTTACCAAGCAGATTCAAACTTTTAATATCACAGCGTAACCATCGAATATCTTCAGTCGTAATCGCTTTCACACCTTGCTGAAGATCCTGCATCGGACGTTCTGCAGTATTGGTATAAAGTAATAAATTTGGTTGAGTATCTGTTGGATACATATGATTTCTAACTGCATCTCCTCGTGTTAACTGAACATAAATTGTACCGTTATCTATTTCATTTTCCTTGATAAGCTGATTACAAATTTCGATATATTCCTCAACAGAATAGGGACTTGTTATTTCTATTTCATTTGCACTACGTACGAGTCGTTCGAAATGTTCAGTGGCTGTAAATAAAGTGCCATGGTATACTCGCACGACTTCATATACACCATCTCCAAACTGGATGCCACGATCGTTGTAACTGATTTTCGTATCATCAGACACATAACTGCCATTAATAAAAACTACCATTTTACTCACCTTCTACACATACAGAGTGGATTGCTTCTAAATAAATCGCTGTCGCATCAAATAATTGTTTCTTGCTGATATATTCATTTTTTTGGTGCATTAAATCTTCTGATTCTTTAAACATCGCACCAAATGCTACACCTTTTTCCAGGTTACGTGCATATGTTCCACCACCGATAGTATACGGTTCTGTCATATCTCCAGTCTGGTTACGATATGCTGTTAATAACTTTTGAACGAATGGATCATTTTTATCGACATAGTGAGGAACCTGGTGCGTTTCAACTTCAATTTCAAAGCCATCTTTAGCAATCTGTTCTTCAAATTTCTTAATTTCAGTTTCAAAATCAAAACCGTTTGGATAGCGTAAGTTTACACCATAATGTCCGCCATCAACGTCCGTATAACTAATTACACCATAGTTAGTAGTTAACTGACCCATTTCTTCAGTTTCATAAGCCATACCTAGCTTCTCACCAAAGTGAGAAGCAAATAAATATGTATCACCAAAGTTAACGAATGACTTTGCTTTCTTATCTAGATCTAATGTATTTAAGAAATTAACAAGATATAGACCAGCGTTCACACCTTTAAATGGTTCCATACCATGAACTGACTTTCCTTCAATTTGAAGTGAAATCTGACCGTTCTCTACGAATTGTTTCCCTGTTAATTTGTTGTTTAATAAATATCCTTCAAAAGCTTGAATGACTGCATCCATCTTTTCTTTAACTTCGATTTTTGCTTCTGCAAAATCCGGGACCATATTGTATCTTTCACCAGCTTTAAATGCCTTTAATTCCACTTCTGGTGCTGTTTCGCTTTCTTCATCACTATTTTGAATAATATCAAATGTTGTGATACCTTTTTCACCGTGAATTAATGGGAAATCAGCATCCGGTGCAATCCCTAGATCAGGCATCTGTTCAGTTTCAAAATAACGGTCCGTACATTTCCAGCCTGATTCTTCATCAGTACCGATAATGATATGGATGCGTTTTTTCCAGTCTACTTTCATGTCGTCTAAAATTTTAATAGCGTAATACGCAGCAATTGTTGGTCCTTTGTCATCTAAAGTACCACGTGCAATAATTTTATCCTCAGTTACGACAGCCTCAAATGGATTACTATCCCATCCACTACCTGCAGGTACTACGTCAACGTGACATAATATACCGAAAATATCCTCACCATTACCTGCTTCGATACGTCCAGCGATATGATCGATATCCACTGTCTCGTATCCATCACGTTGTGCTAATTCATACATATAATCTAAAGCTTTTCGTGGGCCTGGTCCAACAGGATTTTCACTATCAGCTAAACTGTCATCACGTACACTTTCTATATTTAATAAACCCGTAAGGTCTTCAATAATTTTATCTTCATATTGTGCAACTTTTTCTCTCCACATAATGATTCCTCCTAATGCTTGTATATTCCTATATTACATGATACATAAAGGAATTCAAAATAATAATCGTAAAATTTATCAAAATAAAAAGCCAGCATGCGCTGACTTTTATAGCGTTATTATTTTAATTCGTCTTTAGATACGGCATTAGGATTTTTTTCAGCAACTTCTTTGTCTGTTACGACATGGATGTTGTTCGCTCCACCTTCGTCGTCAAAGTTTTGTTTTTCTTCTTCAACAGTAACATCTTTTTTAGTTAATTTATCAGCTAATGGTGCCGCTTTTTCTTTTAACGGAGCAACTTTTTCTTCAACTTTAGAAGTTAAGTTTGCTTTGTAAGCATTTGGATCTTCTTTCGCTTTGTTGATTTCTTCTTTCGCTACTTGTTGTAAGTTAGCAGCTTTGCCTTTAGCGTTATCTGCATAACCTTTAGGATCTTGTTTCGCTTTGTTGTATTCTTCTAATACTTTATCTCTGTTTTCTTTTTTTGAAAGGAATGCTGCTACTGCAGTACCACCAATAACTAATGCTGCTTTTAATAAACCTGTTTGATTGTTGTTCGCCATGTTAAACACCTCTTCTTTTGATTTGTACTGTAATTATACCCAAGGTGTAATGGTCTAAACATTTATAATCATTTTCTTACTAAATTAATTTCATTCTGCATTAATTTCTTATATTCTCCAGGCTTTAAGCTACTATCTAAAGACAAATCACCCATCTTAATACGTTTTAGGTAAGTTACTTTCATACTTACTGCCTCAAACATTCTTTTCACTTGATGAAACTTACCTTCCTGGATTACAAGTTCTATTTCACTTGTATTATTATTCGTATCAACTGAAAGACACGTTAAATCACCAGGCATAGTATGATACCCATCATCTAAAGTTACGCCTTGAGCAAATTGTTCCACCGTGTGATCAGTGACAATGCCGTCAATTTTGGCATAATACGTTTTATTCACATGTTTCTTAGGACTCAGCACGTCATGCGAGAACTGACCATCATTGGTTATGATGAGCAACCCTTCTGTATCTTTATCCAGTCTGCCGACCGGATGCAGGTCATAATGATCCAGCCCTGTAATAAGGTCAATGACTGTCTTATCTTTATCATGTGTGCTTGAAACTACGCCAGCCGGTTTATTAAGCATAAGATAGATAAAGGGTTCAAAGTGAATCATCTCACCTTGAACCTTTATGATATCTTTTTCCGGATTAATTTTAATATCTGGTTTCGTGACAACTTCCTCATTAACCGTAATCACTTTTTTCTTGAGAAATGCCTTAACATCTTTTCGTGAGCCTACGCCATGGTTGCTTAAAAATTTATCAAGTCTCATCGCGTTAACCTATTTCTTAAAGATTGGATACGTGCACCGAAGAATTGATCGGCTAAACGTGATTTCATCGATAATGATGCATAGACTAAAGCACCGACTACTGCTCCAATCACTAAAATGATAAGTGCATCCAGTTTATTGGAAACTGTGAGGAATTGCATTAAAATGACATAAACGATTTGTACAACTAGTACCATAATTAAGCTGTATAACGTAATCATCAACATTTGACGGGCAGTCGTTCGATACTGGAATCCCGCATATTTCTTGATGACATAAAGATTACAAACAATATTAAAGGTCATCGCAATCGCAGTCGCAAGTACTGCGCCTACTGTATGGAATACCATAATTAACGGGATATTAATCACTAATTTAACAAGGAGCGCAGCAAGCACGATATAAACCGTTAAATTTTGTTTATCAATACCCTGCATCATCGCAGCAGTTACAGAAACAAGCGCAAGTAAAATGCCTACAGGTGCATAATAAAATAGAATATTATTCGCAATTGGATTATAGCTGTAAAATACCGTATAAAGTGGTGCAGCTAATACCATAATACCTAATGAAGCTGGCACTGTAAGAAACATCAGTAAACCGAAAGTCGTTTTAATCTGATGATGCATTTCTTTAATCTTGCCTGATGCATGTGTTCTTGTAATTGACGGAACAAGACTAATTGCAAACCCTCCAGCAAGTGAAGTCGGAATCATAACAAGTTTATTAGATGTCGTATTTAATATTGTAAGGAGCATATCATTCATTTTTCCAGGCACACCTGCTAAACCTAATGCATAGTTATGTGTAAACTGATCAATCGTTGTATAAAGCGGTACACACAAACTTACGATAACGAATGGAATACTGTACTTTAATATTTCTTTATACATACTACCGTAACTAACATCAGTATTAGAATCATCGGAATCAACCATCTTGTCGATAAATGGTTTACGCTTTCTCCAGTAATACCAAAGTGTTAGAATCGCAGCGACCGCACCGATTGCTGCTGCAAATACAGCAATCTCATTAGCCAGTAGCATTGATTTATTCATAACGTTAAGGACAACGAACGTACCTCCTAGTAAAAATAGTATACGTGCAATTTGTTCAATAACTTGTGACACCGCTGTTGGTCCCATTGAATCATAACCTTGAAATATCCCACGCCATGTCGCTAAGAAAGGAATAAACAACACTGCAAATGAGATGATGCGAATAATCTCGGTAATATCTTCAACAGTCCATTTACCTTCAGAACCAGCAAGTGATGCCTCAGCAATCATCGGACTTAAAAAGTAAAGAATAACAAAGCCTAAGAAACCAGTGATACCCATTACTAATAATGATGACTTATAAAGTTTATAGCTAACTTTATAGGCACCTATCGCATTATACTTCGAAACATATTTAGCTACCGCTAACGGTATCCCGCCTGCAGCTACAGTAAGCATAACTACATATGGTGGATAAGCCATATTATATGGTGCTAAATTTTCTTCACCACCGATAATGGCATAGAACGGAATAATATAAAGTATCCCTAAAATCTTAGTAATAAAAATACTTGCCGTTAATAAGAACGTACTTCTGACAAGTGAATCTTTCTGTGACATAACTTCATCCCTATCTTTTTTAAAATAAAAGCTTCATAAATGATTAAACCCATTTTCAATGTAGATTATCATACCACCATTATAAATTTTTAACTACTGAATTCATATATTTTACCATAAATAAAATGTATAATAATTGAAAATGGAGGTATCAAATATGTATCAGACAATTGTCATAGGTGGTGGCCCTAGTGGATTGATGGCTGCAATCAGTGCGAGCGAAAATAATAACAAAGTCTTACTTATCGATAAAAAAGATCAGCTAGGTCGTAAATTACAAATATCTGGTGGTGGACGTTGTAATGTTACAAATAACGTCACTCATGAAGAACTGATTAAACATCTGCCTGGTAACGGTAAGTTTTTATATAGTGCATTTAATACATTCGATAATTATGCCATCATCGAATATTTCGAAAATCTTGGTGTCGCTTTAAAAGAAGAAGACCATGGTCGTATGTTCCCTGTATCCAATAACGCAAAGGATGTTGTCAACGCCCTTAAACAACAACTTATCAATAATAAGGTGGAAGTACGAACAACGACAAAGGTTGAATCTTTAATCATAGAAGAAGATAAGATTAAAGGTGTGATGCTATCAGATAACATACCTGTATATTCAGAAAAAGTCATTATCGCGACCGGTGGCAAATCTGTACCGCATACCGGTTCTACTGGAGATGGCTACGTATTTGCACAGCAAGCAGGACATACGATTACCGAGCTGTTTCCTACCGAAGTACCAATCACATCAAGTGAACCATTCATAAAATCTAAGATACTACAAGGACTTAGTCTGCAAAATGTCGGGTTAAGTGTATTGCGTAAAAATGGTAAACCACGCAGTACCCATCAAATGGATATGTTATTTACACATTTCGGAATATCAGGACCAGCAGCTCTTCGCTGTTCACAATTTATTTATCACGAGCAAAAAAGTCAGAAGAAACAAGAGATACAGATGATGATTGATGTATTTCCAGACATGACTATCGGTCAACTTACACAACACATCGAAAAAATCATTAATGATAATAAAGATAAAGCCATCAAAAATAGTCTAAAAGGTTTGGTGCAGGAACGTTATTTACATTTTCTACTGGAACGTGCTGAAATTAACCTTGAAGAAAATGGTCATCATATCAAAAAAGAAAGTCTTAAGACATTTATAGCGCTATTAAAAGGATTTGCATTTACCGTTAACGGTACATTATCAATTGATAAAGCGTTTGTTACCGGCGGTGGTGTTACTGTAAAAGAAATCGTACCAGCAACGATGCAGTCTAAAATACATGATAATCTTTATTTTTGTGGTGAAGTGTTAGACATACATGGCTATACTGGTGGTTATAATATTACAAGTGCACTAGTCACTGGTTATGTTGCCGGAATGAGCTGCAGATAAAACTAAATATAATGAAACAATTCCGGATACGCTTAGTATCCGGAATTGTTGCTTTACATATTATTAAATTTGGTTTCATCTTTGCCGGATACTCCTAGTATCCGGAAATGTTGGCTACATAACCATCAAATTTAACTTCATCTTTGCCGGATACTCCTAGTATCCGGAAATGTTGGCCACATAACCATCAAATTTAACTTCATCTTTGCCGGATACTCCTAGTATCCGGAAATGTTAGCTACATAACCATCAAGTTTAACTTCATCTTTGCCGGATACTCCTAGTATCCGGAAATGTTGGCCACATAACCATCAAGTTTAACTTCATCTTTGCCGGATACTCCTAGTATCCGGAAATGTTGGCTACATAACCATCAAATTTAACTTCATCTTTGCCGGATACTCCTAGTATCCGGAAATGTTAGCCACACATTTATTCACTTAACATCGGTTCAATAACTGCCATGCCACCTTCTACATTCACAGCTTTATAATCATTTGCTAATAAATAATGAGTAACATTCGCACTTCTTACTGCATGTGCACAAACAATATAATATTCTTTTTCACGATCTAAATTTTCCATCTGTTCAGGTATATCATTCATCGGAATATGCATTGCACCTTTGATCATACCTTGTTCTACTTCAAATTGCTCACGCACGTCAATAATGTTCATCGCTTCATTAGCTTTAATCTTGGCACAAAATCTTCAGTTGATATATTCATCATAACTCCTAGTTTGCCACAATATTGACTAATTTATTTGGTACTGCGATAACTTTGCGAATCGTCTTACCTTCAATTTGTGTTTTTATAGCATCCTGCTCAAGAGCAAAAGCTTCTAACGCCTCTTTATCAGTATCTTTTGCTACTTTCGCTTTAAGTTTTACTTTTCCGTTTACCTGAATGACAATTTCTACTTCGTTATCAACAAGTTTACTTTCATCATATGTTGGCCACGCTTCATAAGTAATTGTTCCATCATGTCCTAAAATTGACCAGATTTCTTCTGTAATATGAGGCGCAATTGGAGATAATAACTTCACAAATCCTTCAACGTATTCACGACTTACAGCATCTTGTTTATAAACTTCATTGATAAATACCATCATTTGAGAAATTGCGGTATTAAATCCTAAAGTATTATAATCATCTGTTACTTTCTTCACTGTCTGATGATAAACTTTTTCTAATGCTGGTGTCTCTGTATCTACAACTTTAGCAGATAAAGTACCCTCTTCGGTAATAAACGCACGATATACACGGTCTAAGAATCGGCGAGCACCGTCTAATCCATTCGTACTCCATGCTATGGATGCATCAAGTGGCCCCATAAACATTTCGTAAAGTCTTAATGTATCTGCACCGTGACTTTCAACAACATCATCAGGGTTTACGACGTTTCCTTTAGATTTACTCATTTTTTCGTTGCCTTCACCTAGAATCATCCCTTGGTTAAATAACTTCTGGAATGGTTCTTTCGTTGGGACTACACCTAAGTCATATAATACTTTATGCCAGAAGCGCGCATATAATAAATGAAGTACAGCATGCTCTGCCCCACCAATATATAAATCAACTGGTAACCAGTATTTTAATTTTTCAGGGTCGGCTAACGCTTCACTGTTATGTGGATCGATGTAACGTAAATAATACCAGCAAGAACCTGCCCATTGCGGCATCGTATTCGTTTCGCGTCGGCCTTTCATACCAGTAACAGGGTCTACTACATTAATAAATTCATCAATATTTGCAAGCGGAGATTCACCTGTACCTGATGGCATAATCTTATCCGTTTTCGGTAACATCAAAGGTAATTCGTCTTCTGGTACAGTCGTCATTGAACCATCTTCCCAGATGATTACTGGAATCGGCTCACCCCAGTAACGTTGACGTGAGAATAACCAGTCACGTAATTTATAAGAAACTTTCTTCTCACCGATTTGTTTCGCTTCAAGCATTTCGATTGCACGCGAAATACCATCTTCTTTGTTTAAGCCGTCTAGTTCACCAGAATTAATATGAACGCCGTCACCAGTGAATGCTTCTTTGTCGATATCTCCACCTTCAAGTACCGGTTTAATTACTAGTCCGAATTGTTTCGCAAATTCATAGTCACGTTCATCGTGCGCCGGTACTGCCATAATCGCACCTGTTCCGTAAGATGCTAATACATAATCAGAAATCCAGATTGGCATTTGTTCATTCGTAAACGGATTAATCGCATAGCTTCCTGTAAATACACCAGTCTTATCTTTCGCTAAGTCTGTACGTTCTAAATCCGATTTACGACTTGCCTGTTCCTGATAAGCTTGAATCGCCACGCGTTGTTCGTCTGTAGTGATTGATGCTACAAGTGCATGTTCAGGTGATAATACAGCATAAGTTGCACCATAAATAGTGTCAGGACGTGTCGTAAACACTTTAAATGACGCATCTTTTCCATCAACTTTAAATTCAACTTCTGCACCTTCAGATTTACCAATCCAGTTACGTTGCATATCTTTTAATGATTCCGGCCAATCCAGCTCATCTAAATCCTCTAGCAGTCGATCTGCGTATTCAGTAATTTTAAGTACCCATTGACGCATCGGTTTACGGATTACTGGATGTCCACCACGCTCTGATACACCATCGATTACTTCCTCATTTGAAAGTACTGTACCGAGTGCAGGACACCAGTTAACAGCAACTTCATCGACATAAGCTAACCCTTTATTGTACAGCTGGATAAAGATCCACTGCGTCCATTTATAATACTCAGGATCTGTCGTATTTACTTCGCGATCCCAGTCATAACTGAAACCAAGTTCCTGAATTTGTCGCTTAAATGTTTCGATATTTTTCTTTGTGAATTCAGCAGGGTCATTACCTGTATCAATCGCATATTGTTCAGCAGGTAAACCAAATGCATCCCACCCCATCGGATGTAATACGTTATAACCTTGCATGCGTTTAAATCTAGAGACGATATCAGTAGCCGTATATCCTTCTGGATGACCAACGTGTAATCCAGCACCAGATGGATAAGGGAACATATCTAAAGCGAAGAATTTTGGTTGTTCCATGTCTTCTCCAGTTTTAAAAGTTTTATTATCTAACCAATATTTCTGCCATTTCTTTTCAATACTTTGATGATTATAGCTCATAACTTTTTCCTCCTTTAATATATAAAAAGACAGCCATCCCTAAAATAAGGGACGACTGTCATATATGACAACCGCGGTACCACCCGCAATTCACTTTAATAAGTGCAGCTTTTGTTATTTATTTCAACACTAGCAAGTTCACAAGTTTCAAATACCAGTTCACAGCACCCACTGGCTTTCTTTAAAATGATTGCTTGTTACTACTCTAGATACATTTACTATAAAGGAGCTTTAAATCTTTTTCAAGTCTTTTTACTAAAAATAAAATACATCTCAAACAATTAATTTGAATTATGCAAATATTTTAAATTTTTAGTGTAAAATTAAAACCTTATCGATTATGTCGTCTGTTTTATATTTTTATCAAATATTGACAAAAATATAAATCCGATTAAGACAAATCCAATCATCGTATAGAACATTGCATGCATATTGTATAGGTCAACGATAACGCCACCTAAAACTGGTCCTATCGCTCTACCTAATGTTGCGGTTGAATTAACAATACCCTGATAGACACCAGTTCTCCCTTGAGGTGCCAGTTCATTGGCAATGGTCGGAACTGCTGGCCAGACAAACATTTCACCGATCGTCAATATAACCATCCCAACAATAAACATTGAAAAATCCTGTGCAAAACTCGTTACGATATATGAAATAATAAATATAATCAAACCTGTTGCTATCTGCATCTTTATCTTTTCACTCATAAAATTAATCACCGGTTTAATCAGTGGTTGTCCAACAATGATTAATACGCCATTGATGGCCCATAATAAACTGTACTGTTTAAGCGATATGCCGAGGTCTTGCGTATAACTTGAAATCGTTGACTGCCACTGTACATAACCAATCCAGCATACACAATAGGTAACACAAATGAGTATGAGTGCTGTAAAGCGATCCTTATCTTTAATATTGCCGACATCTTTCATTACATTCCCACCACTATGGACTACACCAGCTGTTCGGTAGCCAAAGAATGCGATAAAGAAAAATACGACATACAGCAATAGATTTAACATGAATATATAATCGAAACTCAGTTCAGCGATAAAACCACCAAGTGCTGCCCCTAATGCCACACCTATATTTTGAGATAAATAGATGGCATTAAATGTTTTACGTCCCCCTTGTGGCCATGCTGTACCTGCCATTGCATAGATAGAAGGAAATACGATACCTGATCCAAAACCTAAAATGATGAGCCACACAGCATACCATGGCCATCCATGTAAGAATAAAATACCGATTAAACTAAGCATTGAAATAACGATACCAATCAGTATCGAACGGTAGCCACCGTATTTATCGAACATCGTCCCACCTAACAAGTTGCCAAGCACAGAAGCACCAGAATTAAGCATTAATACTAATCCTGCTAAACTTAAACTTTTCCCTAGTTCATTATGTAAATAGATGGTATTAAGCGGCCATACTAAACTTGCACCTGTAACGTTTACTGCCATTCCGATGACAAGAAGCCAAACGAGTTTTGGCATTTTCATTGCATTTACCTCACTTTCTTAAAATTTATTTTTTCCGATTTCCTCTATTATATGTTAAAATCCATATGTTAAGAAAGAGGGAGACATAATGACACAATTTAAATATGCACTAGATTCAAAACTTTATCATACATGGAACTATCATTTAAGACAAAAATTCGGTACAAAGATATTCAAAGTTGCTTTAGAAGGTGGATTCGATTGCCCCAACCGTGACGGCACTGTAGCGTTTGGCGGTTGTACGTTCTGTTCTGCTGCGGGAAGTGGTGACTTTGCAGGTGATCGTGTAGACCCTATCCCTGTCCAATTCGAAAAAATAAAAAATAAAATGCACGAAAAATGGCATGATGGTAAATATATCGCCTACTTTCAAGCTTATACGAATACACATGCTCCACTCGACGTATTAAAAGAAAAATATGAAGCCGCATTAGCGCAACCCGGCGTTGTCGGATTATCTATTGCAACACGTCCTGACTGTCTGCCGGATGACGTCGTTGAATATTTAGCAGAATTAAATGAAAGAACATACCTCTGGGTTGAACTTGGTCTTCAAACCGTTCACGAAAAAACTTCTAACATCATCAATCGTGCACATGATATGCAGTGCTATTATGACGGTGTTGCGAAACTGCGTAAACACAATATCAATATTTGTACGCATATTATTAACGGATTACCGTTAGAAGATTACGACATGATGATGGAAACTGCACGTACTGTTGCACAAATGGATGTACAAGGCATTAAGATCCATTTACTTCATCTATTAAAAGGCACACCAATGGTAAAACAATACGAAAAAGGCATGGTCGAATTTATGAGTCAGGAAGATTATGTGAAACTTGTTGCCGATCAGTTAGAAGTTTTACCGGAAGAAATGATCATACATCGTATCACAGGTGACGGACCTATTGACTTAATGATTGGACCGATGTGGAGTGTCAATAAATGGGAAGTATTAAACGGGATTGATGCAGAACTCAAAAATCGAAATAGTTATCAAGGAAAATTTTATAAGAAGGAAACAGTATAAATGAAAGCGTTAGGTATACTCCCTTATGCACGTGCACTTTTAACAAATTATATCGAACCGGACGATATCGTTATCGATGCAACGTGCGGCAATGGCAATGATACTTTATATTTAGCACAACTTTTGAATAATACAGGTCATATACACGCATTCGATATTCAGGCGCAGGCAATTAACAATGCTAAAGAAAAAACGAAAGATTTTAATAATATAAGCTTTCATCAGACAGGTCATGAAAATGTGCTGGATGTGTTAAACCAAACTGTAAAACTTGCTATTTTTAATCTTGGTTATTTACCGAAGGGTGATAAGAGCATTGTAACGGTACCAGAGACAACTATTCAGGCTATCGACAATATATTTTCAATACTTGAAGTTGGAGGCATCATCATACTCGTCATCTATCCTGGACATCCTGAAGGAAAGGATGAAAAAGATGCAGTATTAGACTATCTTAAACAAATAGATCAGAACAAGGCGCATATCTTTAAATATGAATTTATTAACCAGAAGAATAATCCACCATTTGTCGTAGGGATTGAAAAAAGATAAAAAAAAGCAAGTGTTTGTCATTAGACATCCACTTGCTTTTTCTATAATCCACAAATCTCTAATATCGAATCAAATTGTTGCTTTAACTTTTCTTTCTTACCTTTCAGGTTAGAACAAGCTGCATCTACTATCTTTTCTTTTTCAGGTAGACGATCCTCATTGTAATATATCATAACAGTACGCTCATCATCTGCCGGACGAACTTTCTTAATCCAGCCATTCGCTACTAGATTATTGTAGAAACGCGTTCTTTTATATGGCTTAATATCCAAATATTTGTCTAATTCTTTCATCGGCATCGGTCCCTTGTCCCAAAGTGCCACCATTACGATATATTCTTCTTTCGTTAAGTTAAATTCTGAAGATATCATTTCGAAAATTTCATCTATTTCTTTCTGTAAGTCATTTAACAGAACCATATCACTTACTTCATGTTTATCTTTTGACATTCATTTTCACCCTCTAAATTTGCAATATCTTATTCTATACCCACTTCCTCTGTAATCAATCCAATATAATTCATTCTATTGTTCATAAATGATTCGATATAGTATAAAACATTGTCTTTTTCAGGCTCATTGTGAAGTTCATGAAATAGCGTACGCCAGTTTTTAATGTATATTTCAGAAGACTTAATTTCCTGTGAAAATAATTTAATCTGATCGATATCTGCAATACGGTCTTGTTCTGAATACATTATTAGTACCGGGATATCATTGATTTTGTGAATATTCTCCATCGTTTCCTTCATGATTTCAATAATTGACTTGTACCAATTAAAACTAACTTTTTGGAGCATCAAAGGATCACTTTTCATTTCAGCAATAATTTCTTTATCACGCGAGAAATCTTCTAAAGGAATATTCATATCAAACTTCGCATCCTTTGATATAGAACTTAAACTTGATGCGAGGAAATTTTTACGTGTAGTAACTGTGTTCTGAAATCCAAATAAAGGTGAAATCAACATCACACCTTCTAGTTTTATATTGACCTTTTCAAGTAAATTGACAGCGATTAAGCCTCCTAATCCAACACCTAGTAAAAATACCGGAAGATGATATTCTTCAGCAACTTCAATCCATTCCAATACTTTCTCTCGATATTCATCGAAATTTTCGATATGTCCTCTATTTACACGGGAAGTTTGTCCTTGTCCCGGTAAATCTCCCATAATTACATGATAGCCATCACGTCTTAAATGTGTGATAAACCATGCATATCTTCCATGATGCTCTAATATATTATGTACAATTACAACTATCCCTTTCGGTGCCTTTTCAGTTTCCCATTTCCACATAATGATACTCCTTTAATAATTTCTTTATCCGTCTTTTTAATGATATTATTATTATATCAAAACTTATGAAAGGTGGTTACAATATGTTATATGAATATGATGGTAAGTATCCTGAAATTGATGATAGTGCGTTTATCGCACCGAATGCAGTGATAACTGGCGATGTAAAAATCGCAAAAGATGCTTCAATCTGGTACGGTACAGTAATCCGAGGAGATGTCAGCCCAGTTATTATCGGAGAACATTCAAATGTTCAGGATCTATGCTGCCTCCATCAATCACCGGATGCACCGCTTATCATTGAAGAGAATGTAACGGTCGGACATCGCGTCACGCTTCATTCAAGTATGATTCGTAAAGGCGCACTCGTAGGAATGGATTCTACAGTTCTCGATGGAGCAGAAATTGGTGAGGGTGCATTTTTAGGAGCAGGATCTTTGCTTACACAAGGTAAAAAGATTCCACCAGGTATGCTCGCGATGGGCAGACCAGCCAAAGTAGTAAGAGCTTTAACAGAAGAAGATAAACAAGATATGGCACGCATCCAGCAGGAGTATGCTGATAAAGCGAAAGTTTATAAGGCGATGCACGAAAATAAAGCATAAAAAAGGTGAAGCCGAATCGGCTTCACCTTTTTTAAAATAATTATGCAATTCCAAATTTCTTATGCATGAATGGTAATCCAGCGATAATATAGCTGAATACGAACTCATAGAACATTGAGAAGAAATTAGCAAAGAAATATGTGAATGTATGACTAATCACTGCACCCATACCTTCAGCAGCAAAAGCAAAGTTTGCATCAATTGCACTATCGACTAAGTTTAATAAAATAATTACAATTCCCATTAACCACGCTTTTTTTGTTACCATTGCAACAATCAACGCGATAATTGTAATAACAATCGGTTCAAATACGAATAATTGGAAAAATGGATCTAACCCACCGAAAATATAATATGCCATATCTTTAAACATGTAGACACCTCTTCATTGATATACTTTATAATTCACTTTTTATTCTATCATTGAAAAGGAATAATCAATATTAAGATTATTTAAAGATTACTCAGTTACATTTACAAAGAATTTACAAATGACTGGTTATGTTGATTTAGAACCATTGAATCACTTCGTCAACAGACTTTCTAGATTTTTCCTGTCGGGGGTCAAACTTTCGATAACCAAACGAAACCATTACGGAAATTCCTTCTTTCTGACGATCGATGATACCCGCTTCTTCTAAAATAGCATTTACCTTACGATAATCGAACCCTTCTATCGGACAAGAATCAATACCGATTTGTGCAGCAGCAGTCATCATATTCCCAAGCGCAATATATGTCTGTTTACTTGACCAGTCAAATAGAGCACGCTCTGAATCTACTACTTCAATATGTTCCGTTTGAAATTCTTCATAGATCGATAGCATACGCTTTAATTTATCTTCATCCGGTTGACGTTGTTTAAAATGCTCAATAAAATAATCCGAATCATAACGTACATCCTTTCGCGCTAAAATCAATACGAAATGACTTGAAGTCGCCAGTTGTTTCTTTGCACCCCAGGCTACATCGCTAATGCTATTCTTTATTTCTTCATTCTCCAATACAATAAATCGCCACGGCTCTAAACCCACTGAAGATGGACTAAGTCTTGCCACTTCCAGAATAAAATCCATATCCTCTTTAGGAATTTTCACTTCATTATATTGTCTTGCAGCATGTCTAAAATGATGTGCTTTTAATATTTCTTCCTTGATTATTGATTTATCCATTATTGTCACCTCTTACATTATATATACAACGCCTATGTTTAAAATCAAAATAAAAAGACTCAACCGAGTCTTAAATTAATGCTTTTGTGTTACCGCAAAGTAGTTACCTTCAAAATCTGAGAAGTTGAATACTTTACCTGTCGGCATCTCAACAAGCTCACCTACTGTTACATCCATTGACTTCATTCGCTTATATAATGCTTCTAAATCATCTACTTCAAACATTAATGATGGTGGATCAAGTGTTACTCCAGGACTATATTTTTCGATAAATGCTCTATCAAATAACACAATCGTCGTTTCACTTTCTTTCGTCGCACCAATTTCATAAGATTTATATTCTTCTATTAGCACTGATTCATTAATGATTTCAAACTGCATAACCTCAGTCCAGAACTTAACCGCCTGCGCCTGATCTTTAACATAAAGCATCACACTTTGTAATTTCATCTGTATCTCCCCCTTTTTTATCCATTATATATGAAATATAAAAAATTCTCCCTTATATAAGAGAGAATAAAAAATTATTGTTGTGTTTCAATCTGAAGTTTCTTCCAGTAGTAGTATCCGTATACACTATTAATCAGGAATCCAATCCACATCACAACCATTGTAACACCTGTCGCATCGATTGCACCAGTATGCATCATTTTTCTCACCCAAAGTGTAATAGATACGATATTAACAACAATCCAGAAGAACCATTGTTCTTTAAATCGAAGTGACATCAATACTTGACCAGTTAAATTTAAACTTACATTTAAGGCATCAAGAAATGGTTGACCAGACTTTATACTTTCAAGATATTTAGCAAATGCGAAGTAAAAAGCTCCGCCAAGTAATAAAGTGATTAACCATTGTATCGCTGTTAAACCTTTCGTATCAACTTCCTGAACTTCAACTTTAGGTGTGCTTAACGTATGCATATTACGAATCCATGCATATAAACCGATAAATTGGAATACACCAAATACAACCTGTAAGTAAACTTCACCCATTAAATTTGCCTGATAACTGATCCAGCCATATGTGATGACCTGAATTAAACCGTATAGGAACGTACTTAAACGACCTTTCGCACTCATGATCACACATAGGATACCAGAAATACTTGCTATGACGTTAATCCAGTCAATATCCTTCGTTTTGATAAAGAAATACACAAGAATAGCTACTTGCGCTAATAAAAATAACCCAAAAAATATTTTTTCATATTTCGTAAATCCTCTAAAATCTTTAAATAAAAACATACCCCATCTCCTTAGTTATCTTTTCCATCTGCTAAAATTTCATCTACAAGACGATGTGCTTCTTCATATTTTTCCTGGAAGCTGTCCCCTTTAAGCACAACCATCTTATCTTCCAGTCCTTGATATTTTATTTCATCTAAGAACATCTGATGCATATCAATACGTGCTTTCTGATCCGCCATACTCATATCACGGAAACCATCATCGACATACTGCGTCGTAGGAGGTAATACGATGATCAATGCCCACGTCTGTAAAGAAATATAATAATCAAAGACCGGTGCAATTTTTTCGTAATCTTCTGGTAGTGCATATAATTTCGTATAAAGTTTTGTTGTCATCACGTCTGTATCTGCAAAGAATACTTTACGTGTACCTGGCGAATGAATATGCTTACGATTTAGTTCAAACTGACCAATTCCGATTGCATGTAAGTCTTTAATATCAAGTTCATCATCACGCACCTGGCGTGTCGTCTGGTATTCTCTTGAATATTCTAATGAATACGAAGTAGAATAACGGCGTGCTAAATCTCGTACGAGTGTTGTTTTACCCGTGCTTGCCGTTCCGATAATCAATATATTCTGTACAAAGAAACGTCTGAATGGGCGCGTTACAAAATCCCAGTTTAATATTGGATTCTCACGAATAGAAGTTCCGCTTATACCAGTGATACGACGATCCACTTTCGTAATCTGAACGTCGCTTGATTTGAATTCACCTTTAAAATACTCATCAAGCGGCTGAATATATTCTTCTTCACCAACATAAAATGTTACAGATTCCATCGCATAGTCATTTTCTTTTGCTGCTGTTTCAATCTTTTCCTGAAGTAAAGCAAGCCATGGACCCCAACCGTCAGGATAACGTGGAATATTCGTTTCATCCAATGTTAAAACAGTAACATTCGTGTCATCCTTTAATAATTCACGCATTGCCTTCACACGGTTTGTTAAACTCATACCTGCTAAATCACCACGATCGCCATCATATCCAGAAACAATTACTAACGCATGCGCATTTTCACGTTTCGCTCTAATAATCTGTTCCAGATGTCCAACATGACACGGTGCGAACGTACCAAAATAAATTCCTAAATCTCTCATCTGTCTTACCCCTTTTATGTAAATTAATATCATTATAGCAATTATACGATAATTATCTATCTTATTATTATTTACAATTTCTATATAAACACTTTACATATAATTCATTGCTTCTTCATATTCAAAGTATAAACTGAATTTAAATATGAAGGAGGCGCGTTATGAAATTTATAAAAAAATTAATCATCGTATTATCTATCTTTTTAGCTTTACCCCATTTTATAGAAATTAGTAACGAACCTATCGAAAAAACATTCGTCGCAGATATGAAAAAAGCTCAGTCAAATGATTAAGCTTTTTTCTTTGATTAAAAAGTGAAATTTTTGTGAATTTTGTGTTAAATGATACTTAATTTTTTATGATTATTTAAATTTTCCTTTGACCTTTAAAAGCGTTTTCATTATGATTATCCTATTAGGGGAGTGTAATCAGATGATTACTATAATTAAGGAGGAACAATAGATGGGATTATCAAGAGATTTTTTTATTGCTTTAAGTGAGAACGCAACTTTAAATGAAGCTGCAAAAAAGTATGGTTTAGCATTAGGTGCTAACAAAGTTGTTGCTGGAACTGATGTTAAAACAACAATCGAATCAATTCGTGCATTAAATGCACAAAACATTTCTGCAACTGTTGATAATTTAGGTGAATTTGTTTTCTCTAAAGAAGAAGCAACAGCAGCAAAGAACAATATTTTAACGATGATCCAGGCATTATATGATGCTGGTGTAGATGCACATATGTCTATCAAGTTAACACAAATCGGTTTAGATGTAGATCCGGAATTCTGTTACGAAAATGTACGTGAAATTCTGTTAAAAGCACATGAGTGTGGTAACATGCACATCAACATGGATACTGAAGACTACAATCATACAGTTCAAACTTTTGAAATGTTAGATCGTTTAAAAGGTGAATTTAAGAATGTTGGTACAGTAATTCAAGCTTACTTATTCCGTGCAACTGAAGAAATCGAGAAATATAAAGATGTACGTTTACGTTTAGTTAAAGGTGCTTATAAAGAAGATGCATCTGTTGCTTACCAATCTAAAGAAGATATCGATGCAAACTATATCAAAATTATCGAACAACGTTTATTAAACGCTAAAGCAATGACTTCAATTGCAACACATGATCATAATATTATCGATCACGTGAAGAAGTTTATCGCGCAACATAACTTAAATAAAGATTTAATCGAATTCCAGATGTTATATGGATTCCGTTCTGAGTTACAAGTTGAAATCGCAAACTCTGGTTACAACTTCTGTACGTATGTACCATACGGTGAAGACTGGTATGGTTATTTTATGAGACGTTTAGCAGAACGTCCACAAAACTTACAATTAGTTTATAAATCAATCGTTACACCTGAAGTAGAGCGTGGTGCGATTGTTGCAGGATCAGCTTTAGCTGGACTTGTAGTTTTAAGAAAATTATTTAAGAAATAATCGTTTGAAGACCGTGAACAAATTGTGTTCACGGTCTTTTTTGTTTTTGAGGTTTTGAAATTGGGGGATTACCAATTTCGGGTGAGATTTCGCACTCCAAATTGGGGTTTCACCAATTTCGCACTAGATTTCGCACTCCAAATTGGGGTTTCACCAATTTCGCACTAGATTTCGCACTCCAAATTGGGGTTTCACCAATTTCGCACTAGATAGATTCAACCATCTTATTAAGATTTGCCATCTCGATTGCACCGATTGCCGCTTCTCCACCTTTATTACCTGCTTTCGTACCTGCTCTTTCAATCGCCTGTTCGATTGTTTCAGTTGTAACTACACCAAATATTACTGGTGTTCCATATTCTCCAGCTTTAGCAATCCCTTTTGCTGCTTCATTACATACGTAATCATAGTGTGTTGTCGCACCGCGTATCACACAACCTAATGTAATAATTGCATCGTACTTTTTCTTTTGTGCGAGTTTACTTGCGATAAATGGTAATTCAAACGCACCGGGTACTAAGAAAGTATCGATGTTCTCACTTTCTACGCCATGTCTTTCTAACGTATCAACCGCACCTTCTGTTAAACGGTCTGTTATAAAATGATTAAATCTTGATGTAACAACTGCAATCTTTAAGCCTTGTCCTGTTAATTGTGCACTATAGTTCATATTAATTTCTCCTCCAGTAAATGTCCTAATTTTTCTTTTTTCGTTTCTAGGTAATGTTTATTTATTGCATTGCTTTGAAATTGATGTGGAATTCTCGTTTCAACTTCTATGCCATATTGCTCTAATCCGTTAATCTTTCTAGGATTATTTGACATGAGATTCACTTTACCTATTCCTAAATCCTTTAATATTGAAGCAGCAACAGCATAATCACGCATATCACTGTCAAATCCCAATACATGGTTGGCTTCAACTGTATCAAGTCCTTGTTCAATCTTTTCATATGCTTTTAGTTTATTGATCAGTCCGATGCCACGGCCTTCTTGTCGTAAATAGATTAAAATACCGCCATTTTCTTCAATATGCTGCATGCCTTTTTCTAGTTGTATCCCGCAATCACATCGTTTACTATGGAACACATCTCCTGTCAGACATTCAGAATGTATTCGAATATCCGGAACACCACTATAGTCCTTAACATATGCAACGTGTTCTTTATCACTATAAATCTCACTAAACCCATACATCGTAAAGTCACCAAATTCAGTTGGCATATTTACTTTAGTTTCGCGTGTTACGAGTGGCTTTTCACATTTTATATACTCAACTAAATCGGCAATAGTTATCATCTTTAATCGATGTTCTTCTTTATATATTGCAAGATCATCTCTTCTTGCCATCGTTCCGTCATCTTTAATAATTTCACAGATTACACCTGTCTCGGTTGCACCACAAAGTTTTGCTAAATCTACACATG
Source organism: Macrococcus epidermidis (assembly GCF_024205965.1). Lineage (NCBI taxonomy): Bacteria > Bacillati > Bacillota > Bacilli > Caryophanales > Staphylococcaceae > Macrococcus > Macrococcus epidermidis. The sequence continues at coordinate 1,833,601 of NZ_CP073819.1, forward strand.
CTTCTGTGTGTCCGACACGTTCAAGGACACCGTTCGGTTTAGCAATTAACGGGAATACATGTCCCGGTTGATTGAAGTCACTCAAAGTAACATTTGGGTCCGCCAATGCCTTCACCGTACAATATCTTTCAAATGCACTGATACCTGTGGTCGTTGAAACATGGTCGATACTAATGGTAAATGCAGTTTTATTTGGATCCTGATTATTATAAGTCATCGGCTGTAAATTCAAGCGCTCATTTAACGCTGCAGATATTGGTGCACACACCAATCCTCGAGCATGTGTAATCATAAAATTTATCGTATCTTCAGTCATAAAATCTGTTATCGCTACAAGGTCACCTTCATTTTCACGATCTTCATTGTCAACCACGATAATTGGCTTACCTGCCTTTAAATCTTCTAATGCACTTTCAATAGCATCAAACATTACATCATCATCTCCAATTTAGATAAAGAAAGACCACTTTCTTCTTGTTTACTGTTCAATATATACTTTCCTAACATATCGAATTCAATATGTACTTTATCACCTGATTTAAGTTCTGACAGCATCGTACTTCTTACCGTTTCAGGTATGATATTCAGCTCAATTGCATGATCTAATTTAAATATCGTTAAAGATATACCATTAACTGCGATCGAGCCTTTCGGTATAACAAATTTACGAAATTCATCTGGAAGTCTGAGCTTTAACTGCATTGTCTTTTCCATGTGTTTTACGCTTTCTACAACGAGACTCGTATCGACATGCCCGCTTACAAAGTGACCACCAAGCCTTGTTGTCGGTAATAATGCACGTTCTAAATTTACCTTAGTACCTTGCTTCATATTTCGAAACAACGTAATAGCACGCGTATCTTCTAATATATCCACATTGAAGCTCGAATGATTAAAGGCTGTGACTGTAAGACATACACCGTTTACACTGATAGAATCACCAATGTGCATGTCTTCTATAATACGATTACACTCAATCGTCATAAAGGTAGTATCACCCTGTTTATTTAGTTGTGCTATGACACCAACTTCTTCAATGATGCCTGTAAACATCAACATCATCCTTTCTGTAAATCAGTAATACATCCTGGTCGAAAGTCTTAACAGAGACAAGAGAAAGGTCAGTAATTTCTGACATTTGTGAAGGTTGATCAGTTGTTAAAAACTGATGCTTTGAGGATCCACCTAAAATTTTCGGGGCAATATACTGGTGTATTTCATCAAAAGTTCTGGCAGATACAAACGAACGCATCGTCTGCATACCGCCTTCTATAATTATGCGGTTAATTTTATGTAAATATAAAGCTTCTAAAATGGTTTCAGGATGTAGATCAGTGAGTACAATTACCGTAACACCATCAATCGACTGTTTAGTTGTCGTCACAACGATTAATCGTGATTTATCATAATCATTATTATCTTTGTCATTGATTTCGAATAATCCATTAGAAATAACAACTTTCCTGATCCATTTATCTTTATAGTTTCTACTATCAAGAGTTGGCTGGTCATGTTTATATGTATTGTAGCCTACTAGTATGGCATCGCTGGCATAACGGACACGGTGTGCATGATTTCTTGATGCGTCATTAGTAATCCACTTACTAACGTCACTATCATCTGCTGTCTTTCCATCAAGCGTTACACCCATCTTTAATATCGTATATGGTAATTTGTGCAGCTTCGCTTTAAAAAATGGCTGATAATAGTCGTAAATTTCACTTATATACTCTTGTTCTACTTGTATCCCGTGTGCTTTCATATCATCGATACCAGAGTTTAGTGATTCATCACGTACTGCAAACACAACATGTTTAATACCACTATCAATAATTTTTTGTGTGCATGGCGGTGTCTTGCCAAAATGACTACACGGTTCAAGCGTACAGTAAAGCGTAGCGCCGTCTGCATGCGCACCAGCCATATCCAGTGCATTCACTTCAGCGTGTGCTTCACCTTCCGTAAGATGTGCACCAATACCTACTATTCTGTTATCTTTTACTACAATACAACCTACAGCTGGATTACTGCCTGTTTGACCATCCGTCCATTGAACAAGTTCAAATGCTTTATCTAAATACAAGTTATTATTCATCTCCTATAAAAAAATGCCCAAATCATAAGATTTGGGCATTTGTATTTTAGGTTCAATAAATAAGACCATGATAATAGTATTTGCAGAATTTATGCATCAACAAATAAACCATCAAAATGGCACCTTATTCTTTCTCCCATCCAGACTATACTGTCGGTTTCTGAGTTTCACAGAATCAGCATCAAATATATATTATCAGCTCACGGACTATCACCGCCGGTTGGGAATTTCACCCTGCCCCGAAAGAATAGTTATTAACTTGTCTGTCAATTAAGACAATTTCATCATAGCGAAGATTGTATGAAAAATCAATGCAAATAATTTAATTCATCGAAAAATTTAAAGCGTTTGAGACATAAGTCTAGGCTCTCTTCTTTTTAACAGCTTAAACGGCGGAACAGAAGTTGCCCCTGCGACAAAAACCGAACATAAACTATAAATCAAAGAACAATTTATTAGTTTTGTTCGGTTTTTGCTTGTGGCAGACCACTTCTGTCCCAGTCTCTGAAATTATAATTTAAATTGATTATTCACAATCACTTTACCGTTATGGATTACTTTTTCTGCATGGTTCACTCCATAATGATAAGGGATATATTCATGATTCTTTGCATGCCAGATGACTAGATTCGCTGCATCACCAGCATCGATCGTACCTGCGTCAACACCGATTGCTTTCGCTGCATTAACCGTTACTGCATTCCAGATTTCTTTTGGAGATAATTTCAATTTAAGCGCAGCGATACTCATTACCATCTGTAAATTACTTGTAACACAACTTCCCGGATTATAATCCGTTGCAATCGCAATTGCTCCATTGTTGTCTAACATGCCGCGAGCATCTGCATATTCTTCTTTATTTAAATAAAAAGTTGTTCCTGGTAATAATACAGCTACTGTATCACTATCTTTTAACATCTGTTTACCTTTTTCGCTTGCTGCAACAAGGTGATCAGCACTAATTGCTTCTTCTTCTATCGCTAACTCTAATCCACCTAACGGGTCGATTTCATCTGCATGAATCTTAACAGGTAAACCAGCCGCTTTTGCTGCCTGCATATATTTACGAGACTGATCTATTGTAAATACACCTGTCTCACAGAAAATATCTGCAAAATCTGCAATATCCTTAACTTCCTGTAGATCTTTAATACATTCATCAATAAATGTTTCACTATCTTTATCTTTTGGTACTGCATGCGGTCCAAGATATGTGTGTTTCATATTGATGCCGTATTTCTCCTGAAGACGTTTAGATACACGCAGTTGCTTTAACTCATGTTCTAAAGATAAGCCATATCCACTCTTGCTTTCTACACTTAGTACGCCGTGATGAATCATTCGTAGTAATTCATGCTCAGCTTTCTCGAATAGTTCTTCTTCAGATGCTTCACGCGTAGCTTTCACCGTCGAATGAATTCCGCCACCTTGTTCTAAAATTTCAAGATAAGAAACACCTTGACGCTTTAAACTCATCTCATGTTCACGTGAACCACCATGTACTAAATGTGTATGGGCATCAACAAGTGCAGGAGACACAGTTTTATGCATTCCATCGATCGTCTCTTTAGCCTCAAAGGCTTCGCTAAATTCACCGGCATATATAATCTTGCCATCTTTTATCACAACTGTACCATTTTCAATTACTTTTAGCTCAGCAAGTTCAGCACCTTTAAGCGGCTTTTCTGTCTTCTTTGGTAAGATCAGTTCACTAATATTCTGAATGATGATATCGTTCATTTTCTACATCCTTTCAAATATATATTGATAGCTTAATATCAGTATTAAACTATTTTATTTATCTAACATCGGTACGTTGATACCTTTTTCTTTCGCAACATCAATCGCAATATCGTATCCTGCATCAACGTGTCTCACTACACCCATACCTGGATCAGTTGTTAACACACGTTGTAATCGTTCTTCAGCATTCTTCGTACCATCTGCAACAACAACCATTCCTGCATGTAGCGAGTAACCCATGCCCACACCACCACCATGATGGAATGAAATCCATGATCCACCTGCTGCAGTGTTAATTAAAGCGTTCAATACTGCCCAGTCACCAACTGCATCACTACCATCTTGCATGCTTTCAGTTTCTCGGTTTGGACTTGCAACACTACCTGCATCTAAATGGTCACGACCGATTACGATTGGTGCAGAAATTTCACCTGTCTCAACAAGTTTATTTAATGCTAACCCCATTTTAGCGCGTTCACCATAGCCAAGCCAAGCGATACGAGAAGGCAATCCCTGGAACGCAATCTTCTCACTTGCTAAATCTAACCAGCGCATCAATTTCTTATTATCCGGGAATAGCTTTCTCATCTCTTCATCTGCACGTTCAATATCTTTTGGGTCACCACTTAATGCTGCGAAACGGAAAGGTCCTTTACCTTCACAGAATAGCGGGCGAATGTAAGCAGGAACGAATCCAGGGAAGCTGAATGCATCTTTAACCCCTTCATCAAAAGCAACTTGTCGAATATTGTTTCCGTAATCGAATGCTACAGCACCACGATTTTTGTATTCAAGGATGTATTCCACGTGTTTCGCCATTGATTGCTTCGCTAAACGCACAACTTCTTCAGGATTTGTCTTACGTAACTCAATTGTTTCTTCGAGTGAATAATCTACAGGCACGTAACCATTTAACGGGTCATGTGCTGACGTTTGGTCAGTGACAATATCAACTTTGAAATCTTTTTCGAGTAATGCTTTGTATACATCAACAGCGTTTCCTACTAAACCAATAGATAACGCTTCCCCTTTTGCTTTCGCTTCATTCGCTAAACGAATAGCTTCATCTACGTCATGTGTCTTAACATCACAATAACGTGTTTCGATACGCTTATCAATACGTGATTCATCAACATCGATACCGATCACAACACCGCCGTTCATCGTTACAGCTAAAGGTTGCGCACCACCCATACCACCAAGACCTGCTGTTAATGTGATCGTACCTTTTAAATCACCATTAAAATGCTGGTTTGCAAGTTCACCAAACGTTTCATAAGTCCCTTGAACAATACCTTGAGAACCAATGTAAATCCAGCTTCCTGCAGTCATCTGACCGTACATCATTAGACCTTTCTTATCTAATTCATTGAAATGTTCCCAGTTTGCCCATTTAGGTACTAATACTGAGTTTGATAACAGGACACGTGGTGCCTGATCGTGAGTTTTAAACACTGCGACAGGTTTACCGGACTGTACAAGTAAAGTTTCATCTTTCTCTAAGTTGCGTAAGCTTTCAACGATTGCATCAAAACTTTCCCAGTTACGTGCTGCTTTACCGATTCCGCCGTAGACAACTAAATTCTCTGGATGTTCTGCTACTTCTGGATCTAAATTATTATATAACATACGAAGAACAGCTTCCTGTTCCCATCCTTTACACTCAATCTCTAAACCTTTCTTTGCTCTAATATTTCTCATCATAAAATCCTCCTATTATATTAAAAAATGAATAATGCGAATGGAATTGTGATTAATAATGTTAATACGACTCTTTCAAACCAGATAACAACAAGTTTCCAAATTGGAATCTTAATATCAGTTGAAACGATAACAGGTACTACACTTGAGAAGAAAATAATTGCCGAAATACTCATAACACCTGTCGTAAATCTCGTTATCAAATCTGCATCCTGAGATATTGCTGCCGGTAATAACATTTCAATGACTGAAAGTGTAGATGCTTCAGCAAGAACAGGAACGTTAATACCAGGGAATAATGATAATATCGGATAGAATATTAATGATGCATATTTAATAATTGGTGTATACTTCGCTACGAGTAAACCCAGAAGTCCAATCGACATGATTGAAGGCATAATCGCCATCGTCATGACCACACCATCTTTAATGTTAATAATGATGTTTTGTAGTAATGTGTTCCCATGCTTTATGGCCTCTTTTGCTTCTGAATATGCTTCTTTCAATAAAGGCATCCCTTTACTTATCTCCTCTTTATAAGGAATATCATTATATGTTTTATTCGATTCAAATTTAATCGGCGGAATATGAACAGTGATCGCAGTCACTATAAAAGTGATAACCAATGTACTCCAGAAAAATAAATTCCAGTGATCCATAATTCCTAAAGTTTTTGCAACGATGATCATGAAAGTTGCAGATACAGTTGAAAACCCTGTTGCGATGATAACTGCTTCCTTATGTGTATAATGTCCTTCTTTATATACTTTATTAGTAATTATCAATCCGATTGAATAACTACCAACAAAAGAAGCTACAGCATCAACAGCTGATTTACCTGGTGTATTAAATACCGGTCTCATAAACTTTCTGCAAAGTACACCGATAAATTCGAGTAATCCATAACCAACAAGTAAAGAGAGAAATACCGATCCTATTGGAATCAATAAGCTTAACGGAACCGCTAATTTTTCAAATAAAAATGGTCCTAAATCAGGTAACAAAACAAATTCTGGACCCACTTCAAATACAACCATGAAACCAACAATTACTCCTAGAATCTTAAATATTGTAAATGATAGATCAGTAAAACTTTTCTTCCAGCTACCATTTAAAAATGGATAAATCGCTCCAACAATAATTAACAGCAATACATAGTATGGTAACACTGGTGCTAAACTTACTTTTAACCAATTCACGATATGATCGATAATAATCGTATTATTCTCTCCAATTGTGATTGGAACAAAGAAACAAATAATACCTATGATGCTATAAACATAAAACCTCCACATCTACATCCTCCTCATTTTCTGAATATTCTATCTACATTTTCATTATAATTTGTTATCATATAGATATCTAATATCAATAAACTAATAATTAATAGTTTCAATCTATTAATAAAAGGAGATTATATGAAAATACTGCATTTTGAATATTTTATCGCCGTTGTAGAACACAATAGTTTCACGCGTGCTGCAGAATATCTTCACATCGCTCAACCATCGTTAACAACAGCAATAAAAAAATTAGAACAAGAATTAGGATATGCGCTTCTTACACGTTCGACAAAAGCAATCAAAATTACTGAAAAAGGCATATTGTTCTATCAGTATTCAAAAGAAATTGTCAAAGCTTATCACCATACTGTTGAAAAGATGTATGATTTGAACGAGAGTGATTTCCCTAAAATAAAGATTGGTATATTGGAATCAACAAATCGATGGGTATCACAAGTCGTCAAAAATCACGCAAATCAATTTGAATCACAGCGATATCAAATTAAAGAAATTCTTTCGGTCAGAGATTCTTTAAAAGCACTGATAAACTATGATGTGGATATTGCAATTACAAATGAGTTAATCAATGATGAAGCGATTAATTCCCTTCCTCTATACACTGAAGAATATATTATTTTAGGAAATCAAAATGATTTGGCGGATAAAGTCGTTACATTAGACCAACTGCCGTTAATATTACCGAATGAATCATTTCAAGTCAGACAACATTTAAACGATTATTTTAATCGCCATGCAATTAGACCAAATATTGTAATGGAAGTCGATCGTTTCGATACTGCATCTAATTTTGTGCATGACGGTTTAGGATATGCAGTTGTTCCCAAAATATATTATCAATCCTTTAATGCAAACCAACTCACTGCCCATAAAATCGAACCAACAATTAATCGTACGATTTATATCAACTATCACAAAAAAAGAAAGCACTCATCGAGAGTACTTTCTTTAATTGATAGGTTTATTCAATATTGGAATTTCGATGCAGTATATGAAACATAATATGACCGACCATTTTAGCTGTACGTCCATCAATATCATATTCCGGGTTCATTTCAGCAATACTGATATGTTGCGTTTTATCATACTTCAATACTTCTAAAATCAGACGGTACACCTGCTTTGGACTTAATCCAAAGCTACAAGGTGCACTAACGCCTGGTCCATATGCACTATCAATCACATCAAGGCATAGCGTAAGCATAATGACATCATATTTATCAATAAATGATGCGATGCATTCGTTTGTACTGTCCTGATCAATCTGTTCAGCGAGCACATATTCAACACCACGTTCCTTTGCAATGTTAAACAGATGCTGTGTATTTGCTGCTTGCTGAATGCCAAGTACCAGATAACCTGCTTCAGGATCTTCATCTATAATCTGCTTAAACCCTGTGCCACTTGTTGCATATTTTGCATCACGTAAATCGAAATGCGCATCAATATTAATTACACCAATGGATTGATGTGGATAAATCTGTCTTAATCCTTTGTAATGCGCATATGAAATATCATGACCGCCACCTAATAACATATGAAACTTCGCAAGTGAGTGGCTTTTCTTAATCATATCCGCATATTCAATTTGCACGTTTTCAACATAGGTTTCATCAGTCGATATATTCCCAAAGTCACCAATCGTTATATCGTTCATCAAAGCCATATTGCCAAATTTTTCTCTTATTGCATCCGGTCCCTGTTGTGCTCCAATGCGACCTTGATTTAAGTACACGCCACGGTCAACGGCATATCCAAGTATACCGACATCATATTGAGGTGCATAATCTTCTATTTGTTCATTTTCACGATTATCATCTATTTCTTCAAGATCAACGACATCCACAACCTGAAAATTTCTAAAATGCGCTCTTTTTTCAGTATCATCAATTCTACCAGTCCATAAATTTTCATCGCCCTTTGTATACACCACTATTCCCCCTTCGTATGTTGTACAAAGCCTTTAACAACACGTTTCGCTTCTTCAGCAAGTTCAACGATACCATTGTTATAAATATTGACACCACCTGATCTTTGGCCAAGTAAATAAAAATGCTCTAACTTACCTTTTGCACTTATCACTTCATTATTGACTGGTGTTACATAAAAACCACCATCTGGATGCGTAATCAACAAGTTTTGATCCACAAGATTTTCGATAAGTTGATTAGGTTCAATCGCATCTTTATAATCTTTCGCTGGACCTGTTGCATTAATGACATAGTGCACGCGAATTTCTTTTTGTTTCGTATGAATTCTATATTTATTATATTTATATTCAACTGATGATATATCACTTAAAATTTCAATCGTATTGTTGTTAATGCCTTCAATCATCGCTTCTGCTGTAGCTTCCGGCATTGGATTTGAATAGGCAGTAATCACATCAGCGTAATGATCCTTATAATATTGTTTGTCCGACTTTGTCATAAACGGCCAGATTAAAGGCGCTGTTCTTGTTAATTCTAAGACGAAAGATTGAAGATATCCGACTTCTTTAGGATTTGCTAAATCGAATGTCATCGCACGCAATGGGTTTACACGACTTACATTAAATAATTTATCCGCATTAATATTATGATATTCAACTTCTTTGTCAAATAAAGCTTTTAATTCTGCTAAAGGCAGGAAGCCATTATGCTTTGATTTTATCTTCTCTAATTGAGATAACGTTAAATATTTAAATGTTATTTCTACCATCTCTCCACGTACAGATTGTACTTTACCATCCCTACTCACAAGATAAAGCTTCGTTTTTAATTCCGGTGTAAAATATCGAACAATGTCAACAGCAGATAGCCCTGACCCGATTACCGCATAGTCTTTTTCCGGTTCAATCTTTATACGATTTAACGGGTATGCCCATTTGAAATAATTCGGCGTATCAATCAGTTGATAAGGATCCATCGGACCGAACTGACCTGGTGATAAAAACACAGCATCGACTTCAAATGTCTCATCCTGTGTTGAGACAATATAACCGTTATCAATCTGTTCAATATTCCTTACATGATTACTGACAATCTTGACGTTTTTCTTCTTAGCAAATTTCTCAAAATGATCTGTCATATATTTACCGAATAACTGCCTTGAATAATATTGATTCTGAGATTTATTTTCATTATCTTCTTTATGTATCTCTAACTGAATCACATCTTCATTTTTGGCAATCCACTTCACAAAATCATCCGGTTTGTTCGGTTTCATGCTAATTAAATTACCAGGATAATTCATGAGTAATTCCGGATCATCATATTGAAACGCACGACCGTTTCCTAAATATTTCTGATCATCGAAACAAATCACCTTGAAGTCATCCATTTTACTTTTTGATAAGTATTTAAGGACATTTACACCTGCTACACCTGTACCTACTATTGCAATTTTCATAAAAAGTTCCTCCTTTTATATATATATTATCAAAAAATAGGGTAAACAAACTTAATGAGCGGGATTTAATCATAAACAAATATATTTATCTTGCAAAAACAACAATTAGAGGTGACATTATGTTAGAAATCAACAATGTCTCGAAAGTATATCGAGGCGGAAAAAAGGCAGTCAACAAGCTAGATATGACAATCGAGAAAGGTGAGTTTATCGCCTTCATCGGAACTTCTGGTTCAGGTAAAACGACCGCAATGCGCATGATTAACCGCATGATTGAACCGACAAGTGGTTCAATTGTATTGAACGGAAAGAACATTAAAGATATGAACCCCGTACAATTACGTAGAAACATCGGTTATGTTATTCAGCAAATTGGATTACTCCCTCATATGACAATCCGTGAAAATATTACGCTTGTTCCTAAACTTCTCAAATGGTCAGAAGAAGAAAAAAATAAAAAGGCAGAAGAATTGATTCAACTTGTAGACCTTCCCGTATCTTATCTCGATATGTATCCATCACAACTATCAGGTGGACAACAACAACGTATCGGTGTCATCCGCGCACTCGCTGCAGATCAGGAAATCATTTTAATGGATGAACCCTTTGGTGCATTAGATCCTATTACACGAGATACGCTTCAGGATTTAGTAAAAGAACTGCAAGTTAAATTTAATAAAACATTCATTATGGTAACGCATGATATGGACGAAGCGATTAAACTTGCGGATAGAATCGTGATTATGAGTCATGGTGAAGTGATTCAGATCGACACGCCAAATAACATATTACGCAATCCGGCAAACGATTTCGTAAAAGATTTCATCGGAGAAAACAGGTTAATCCAAACAACGCCAAATATTAAAACTGTTGATGAAGCAATGAATAAGCCAATATCGATCACACCAGAAAAATCAATAGGTGAAGCGATTAATCTTATGAGAACAAAACGTGTAGATACACTGTTTGTTGTAGATGATCAAAATGTACTTGTCGGTTATGTTGATATTGAAGACTTATCGGAAGCACATAAAAAACATTTAAGTTTATCGCGCATTATGAACCATAAAGTATATTTCGTACGCACCGGGGTTTACCTTCAGGATACTGTTCGAACGATACTGAAAAGAAACATACGCGTCATCCCTGTACTGGATAAACAAGATAAATTATTAGGTGTTATTACACGTGCCAACTTAGTAGATATCGTGTATGACACAATTTGGGGTGATGAGGAAGAGGAGGCATAAACATGATTGAATTTTTAAAGGATAATCAAGCCGAACTCTTTACGAAGACGATTGAACATATTTCAATATCACTACTGAGCCTACTCGCAGCAATAATCGTTGCCGTACCTCTTGGCATCTTGCTTACGAAGTCAGATAAATTAGCGAAAGTTGTACTCTCTATCACCAGTGTATTACAAACCGTACCATCACTTGCGATACTTGCGATGATGATTCCATTCTTTGGTATTGGAACACTACCCGCAGTAATCGCATTGTTCCTATATGTGTTATTACCGATCTTAAATAACACATATTTAGGTATACAGTCTGTAAAGAAAGATGCGAAAGAAGCTGGACGCGCGATGGGAATGACATCTAACCAAATTCTCAGAATGGTAGAATTACCGCTTGCAGTACCAGTCATAATGAGTGGTATTAGGTTATCAGCAGTTTACGCGATCAGTTGGGCAACACTCGCATCTTATATCGGTGCAGGTGGACTCGGAGACTTTATCTTTAATGGGTTGAACTTATTCCAGCCAAAATTAATCATTGCCGGAGCTATTCTCGTGACATTGTTAGCACTTATAACAGATTTAATTCTTGCAGTAATTGAAAACTATACGACCCCAAAAGGCTTAAAAGTAACAAAGGGGGATTTATAATATGAAATGTAAAAAGAAAACTATCTTATTGTTGAGTGTGATGATACTTATTATTTCACTCACAGCTTGTTCTAATAAAAATGATACAGATAAAGTTAAGATTGCTTCAGTTTATACAACTGAAAATCAGATTTTGGCACATATGATAAAGATACTTGTAGAAAAAGATACAGATCTACCTGTAGAAATCATCAATAATCTAGGCTCAGGTACTGTTGTACATCAAGCTATGGTTCGTGGAGATGCGAACGTATCAGCAGGAAGATATACAGGTACAGATTTAACCGGTGCTTTAGGTAAAGACCCTATCACTGATCCCAAGAAAGCAAGAGAAGTCGTAACAGAAGCTTTTGAGAAAGACTTTGATCAGCACTACTTTGATTCATATGGTTTTGAAAATACTTACGCTTTCATGGTAACCAAAGAAACAGCTAAAAAGTATCATCTCAAAAAAGTAAGTGATTTAAAGAATGTGGCATCTAAGCTTAGAGCAGGTGTCGACTCTTCTTGGATGAAACGTAAAGGTGACGGATACGAAGGATTTAAAAAGAAATATGGCTTTGACTTTCTGGATACTAAGCCGATGCAAATTGGTCTCGTATACGAAGCAGTTAATGCAAACAAGATGGACGTTGTGCTAGGTTATACAACTGACGGTCGTATTCAAAGTTATGATCTTCAAATCTTAGAAGATGATCTTCATTTCTTCCCACCTTATGACGCTAATCCTGTAGCTAGTAATGCATTATTAAAGAAACATCCTGAAATCAAATCAATATTAGAATCAATGAAAAACAAAATTTCCACAGAAGAAATGCAGAAGCTAAACTACGAAGTAGATAACAACTTAAAAGAACCTGCTGTTGTGGCTGAAGCATATCTGAAAAAGCATAACTACTTTGAAGGAGGTAAATAAGATGGAAAAAATGAATACATTCGAACAATTCATCCATTACTTCCAGGATAATGCGGGTTATGTATTTCAATTGTTTATCGATCATTTCTTAATCAGTATCTACGGTGTACTACTAGGTGCACTTGTCGGTATTCCGATTGGTATATGGATTGCACGTCATAAACGTTTAGTAGCTCCTGTTATTGCTATCGCAAACATTATACAGACCGTTCCAGCAATCGCCCTACTCGCTTTGTTGATGTTAGCGTTAGGTTTAGGTAAAACGACTGTTATTACAACTGTATTCTTATACTCATTACTTCCTATCATCAAGAACACGTATACAGGTATTAAATCTGTTGATACACACTTAATTGATGCAGGTAAAGGGATGGGTATGACAAAACGTCAGTTACTGACAATGGTCGAACTGCCTTTAAGTCTGTCTGTTATTATCGCTGGTATTCGTATCGCACTCGTTATCGCAATCGGTGTAACAGCAATCGGTTCATTTATCGGTGCACCGAGTCTTGGTGATATCATCATCCGCGGTACAAATGCTACAAATGGTACTTCTATTATACTAGCCGGCGCATTACCTACTGCTATTATGGCTGTATTAGCAGATATCATTTTAGGATTTATTGAGCGACATCTCGATCCGATTAAACGTAATAAAGTGTTGAAACAAGCACCACAAGACAGATAATAATATCCTGCTTAAGTCTTATTTTAATAAATTAAAGTTTTGTGCTATGATTTATTTAATGACTTAAGGAGGATTTTTCTATGAAATCAAAACATTTATTATCAGCATTACTTAGTACGACTTTAATTTTTGCAGCGTGTGGCAATGATTCTACCGATAAAACTGAAGATAAAGCTAAGACTGAAGCAACAAAATCTAATACTGATAATCAAGCAACTGAAGAAGCTAAAACTACTGAAAGTAAAGAAACTACCTCTGAAACAGCAGATACAACTAAAGAAAACAAAGATGCTGTAGACTTAATTGAAAAGGCAAAAGATGCAGGTAAAGATACGAAAAGTTACCATGCTGTATTAGATACGACGATGACAGCAGATGGTAAAGATACAACTGTGAACATGGATATGAATGTTGATGACAAAGGGACAACTCAAATCACAACTGAGTCTATGGGTCAAAAGATGGATATGTATATCTTTGATAAAAAGGTTGTAATGTCACCTGACAGTAAAACATTTATGGATGTGACAAAAGCAATGGGCGCACGTGTTCAAAAGCAGCTAGAACAATTAGATTATGCGACTGCTTTAAATTCATTAGATGGATATAAAGATGCTGAATTTAAAGAAACAGCTGATGGTTACAGCTTAACTAAGAAATTTAAAAATTTAGCTGAGTACAAAAAGATTGCCGAACAAACAGGTTCTCAGGAATTAATTTCATCGATTGAAAAACAAGTTGAAGACGTGAAAGGTGAAGCAGTCATTAACTTTGATAAAGATTATATGATGAAGACGACTGAAACAAAAGTTGATATGACGATTAAAGATAAGAAAATTGCAACTGAAACGAAAGCAAATTATGATAACTATGATAAAGTTCCGGCAATTACAGTGCCTGCTGCTGCAAAATCAGCAAAACCACTAGAAGAGGTTCAAAAAGAAATGCAGGACAAAATGAACAGTTCTTCTACTGAAACATCAACTGAAGCAAAATAATATCAAAAAAACTACCTTGAGGTTTTTCCTCAAGGTAGTTTTATTTATTTCTTGCCTTCAATGTAAGCTTCTTTATAGTTATTAATACCAGAGCTGTTTACGACAACGCCTTTCACATACGGTTTATCCATAAATGCTGATCCACGTTGAATCACCGGAATTAAAGCTGCATCATCAAGTAACATCGTACTTGCTTCACCTAAAGCCTTCCAGCGTGCTTCAGGGTCTTTCAGTAACGGCCCTTTTGCATCTTCAATTAACTTATCGTAAGCCGGATTATTATATCCAGTATTTGTTTCAGTTGATAAGAATAAATCTAAGAATGTCATTGGATCTGCATAATCCGGGAACCAGTTACCATATGAAATATCATACTGCCCTTTTTTCTCTAAATCTAATTTTTGTTTAAATGGTTGTTGTTTAATCTTAATTGTTAAACCATCTAAGTTAGATTCTAACTGCTCTTTAAAGTACTCAGCATCTTTTTTCGCTGTATCGATATCTACTGTTAATAATTCTAACTCTAATTTATCGACTCCTAAAGCAGCTTTCGCTTTTTTCCAGTCTTCTTTAGCACTTTCTCTATCAAATTTTAAGTTTTCTCCACCTGCAATTTCAGAGAAGTCACTGCCGTCTGGTCCTTTATAGACATCTTTTGGTGTTAATTGATTTGACGCTACAGATCCGTTATTTAAATTGTTCTTCACATACTTATCTTTATCGATAGATTTCGCTAATGCTAAACGTAAATCTTTATTCGATAATTCTTTCTTATGATCACCTTTATAAGAAATTCTGAAGAATGATTGCGCTGCAGATAATTCTGTTTTAAAGTCTTTATTAGACTTATATTTATCTACGTTTTCGGCAGATACACCCACTGAATCCACTTTACCTGTTTCATATAAATTCAATCCAGTTTGCACATCTTTAATCACTTTATAGTTGATTTCATCTAACTTCACCTTATCTTTATCCCAGTATTTATCGTTCTTAACGAGCTTTACGCTTTCTTCTGTTTTCCACTCTGCCATTTTAAATGGACCGTTGTATAACGTTGATTTTGCATCGATACCATATTTATCCCCTAATTTTTTAGCAAACTTTTCATTTTTAGGCATAAAAGTTCCGAAAGCGAGTAATCCTTTGAAATATGGCTGATTATTTTTCAGTTTAATTTCAAGTGTGTTATCATCGATTGCTTTAACACCAAGCTCTTCAGGTTTCTTTTCACCTTTGTTAATTTCCTGAGCATTCTCAATATCATACATAATAAAAGCATATTCTGAAGCAGTCTTAGGATCTACAACGTTTCTCCATGCGTAAACGAAGTCGTTCGCTGTAACAGGATCTCCATTCGACCATTTTGCATCTTTACGTAATTTAATTGTCCACGTCTTACCACCATCTGTTTCTTTTGGATCTCCTTCAGCTAATGCTGGAACTGGCTTCGTATCTTTATCTAAACGATATAATCCTTCCATAACATTCTCATACATCTGGAAACTTACCATATCAGTAGCCAGCGCTGAGTTCATCGATGGAATATCAGATGATGTTACTAAATTTAATACTTGTTTCCCCTTACTATCTTTATCGCCGCTGCCCCCACTACATGCAGCGAGTACACTTGATAATACTAATACAAATGCAATTAACCATGAATAATTCTTCCTCATGCTTTCTCCCCCTAAATGAATAAAGTACTAACTTAAAATTATTTTATATTAAAAATTCTGATAATTCAATCTTTTATTAAAATAAATTTTTATGTATAAAAAAACAGCAAGCGTCTGCTTACTGTTTATAATAGTAACGAGTAAAGTACTTACCCTCTAAATTTAATCTTTGATAGTCTTTTGCAATACCGCGTGCGTTATGATGTGCCCAGCGTACATCTGTAGCATATTGATGTTTGCCAGGATGATTTGGATTAAAGCGCATGCCGTATAAAGTATTTTGATGTGCTTTAGATATAAATTCATCTTTAATGAATTTCGCACCACCCATCACAGCTTTCTCAGGTGTATCCCATCCTTCTTTAAAGGCAAACTTCGCCGCTTCATTTACAGGGTCATGATCATACGCACCAATACCGAAGAAATTATAATATTTCTTATCACCTTTACCAACGCGTCCTTTATCATCGACTTTAACCCCACGCGCTAGTTCACTCTTACCTTTACCTGTCTCAAGTAACGCATGATTGACCAGATAGATTTCATTGATATCTTCAATACGACTGGCTTTAGCGAATGTTGTACCGAGACCATCTAAAGTGCCTTTCCCTTTAAGTAAGGTATTTAATTTAGCAGCAGCTACTTTCTGACTCATGCCAAGATTTAAAAACTGGTAACGCTGTTCAGGGTGATGATAGTATTTTTTAGGATTTAAATAATAATCAATCTGTTTTTTCGTCGCATTTTTCCACACGACGCCATTAGAGAACTGAGCTGCACTTTTCATCTGTTGATTCAATGCAAATTGATATGAATGTGGCATTTCAACTTTATAATTCATCATTTTCTTTTCGTATTGTTTAATCGAATAACCTATCATTAAATAAATGATGCATGCAATGCCGCAAAGTATCAATAACAATATCATTTTATTTCTTTTTTCCTGTCGTTTAGTAATTTTCGCCATCGTGTACTCCTAATTTAATCTATTTAATTATTTATTATACTATAACTCTTTTTGTGAAATTAAACACATATAAAAAAAGACGAGACCTAAGTCTCATCCAATCTCTATTTCGGATAGCCAGGCGCAAGTACTGGTTTACCTTCACTATCCAATATCGGTGTTAAACCAGCACCATAACCCATTGCAGCGTACAAATACTGCACACCTGTTTGTTCATCAGTAATGATATAAGTACTCATCATCTTTGAACCTTTATCTGAACCATCTTTAATATTTGAAAATCGTTTATTTTCACGAGACATTATTTTTCCCCCAGTGATTTGATAAATAGTAACATCTGTCCTGCATCGAGTGCTCTTTTGTAATCAACCTTTGAAATATTAGATAAATTTTCCGCTTCATAATGATGACTAGAAACGTCTTTACCTGTGAAGAATGCTTTAATCTTGTCCGGCATATTACCATCAGCACTAACATAATTAACG
Source organism: Macrococcus epidermidis (assembly GCF_024205965.1). Classification (NCBI taxonomy): domain Bacteria; kingdom Bacillati; phylum Bacillota; class Bacilli; order Caryophanales; family Staphylococcaceae; genus Macrococcus; species Macrococcus epidermidis. The sequence goes on from NZ_CP073819.1 coordinate 1,851,461, forward strand.
TCCTGATCAATCAATGCCAGTCCGTCTATCTTACTTTTAGAAACGATAAATAAATCACGCGTATCAATACCTTCTTCTCGTAACTGTTCAATCTTGCCATGCAAAGGTTGTTCACTTGTGAAAGCATCTACAAATTTCACGTTAATCTCCTCCAAAGCATTGTGTTACCTTACTATTCCCATAACAACTTGTTATGAAACAAAACTAGTTATTTTACGTAAGAAGATTTAAATAATATTTTTAAGTTCTAATAAATTATGGATACGATATTTCGCCTTGCTCTCTTTATTCGAACCGAAATAACAGGCATCAATACCAGCATTGATGGCACCATAAATATCTGAAGTTTCAGTATCACCAATCATCAGAACTTCAGATAAATCTGTAATATTTAATGATTCTATAATCACATCGAAAAAGGCTTTCTGAGGTTTCTCGTATCCTACTGCTTCTGAAATAAATTGATGGTCGAAGTATGAGATAATATTTGCATCTGTCATGCGACGCATCTGAGTATGTAACACACCATTTGTTGCTGAACAAATCACATAACCCTTCGACTTAACGTATTCAAGAATTTCAATTGCATGTGGCACAAGCTGATGATTTTCATTGATACCGATTCTAAAGATATTCTCTTTCTCCTGAGGATTTACATTGATCCCTTTCTCGCTAAAGAACACCTCAAAACGTTTCGTCAGCACCTTTTGTTTCACAAGTTTACCCTCTTCAAGTAAGCCCCACATCGATTTGTTAATCTCTGAATAACGTTTAAAGTTTTCCTCACTATCATCAATCCCTTCAGAATCAAACACAGCACGAATCGCTTCTCTTTCACCTTTGCTGAAATCAAGTAACGTATTATCTATATCAAATAGAATATATTTGTACATTGTTAAACCTTCTTTGTTTTTTCTTCTATTATATTATAGTTGTCAATAATATCTATCAGCATAATAATAACCTAAGCATGGGCTTAGGTTATTATAAAAGTTTATTTAACTAAAGAATCCGCAAATACCTCTTCACTTATCTCTTTTATCAGCTGCAATTTTTTCCATTGATCTTCTTCAGTGAGTATATTCCCTTCTTCTGTTGATGCAAAGCCACATTGTGGACTTAAACTTAATCGCTCTAGAGGGATATATTTTGTTGCTTCCTTAATTCTTTCTTTAATCGCTTCTTTATCTTCTAGCTCAGGAAACTTAGAAGTTATCAAGCCTAACACAACTTTCTTCTCTCCACTTACTTTTTCTAGAGGCTCGAATCCACCTGCGCGTTCTGTATCGTACTCTAAATAATAGCCATCGACATTTTCTTTACCAAATAACTCTTCAGCTACTGTTGTATATGGTCCGCTTGATGCATAATCAGATTTATAATTACCACGGCAAACATGAGTATTTATGATTAAATCATCTGGCGCATTCGCAATGACACGGTTATTAATCTCTAAAATTTCCTGAATCAATGCTTCGCTAGATTTATCCGTACCTCCACCTTGTCCATGAATTTTTTCTCGAATTTCCGGTGAGATATGAATGCCCCATGAACAGTCATCCAGTTGCAGAACTTTTAATCCTTCTTTATGTAAGTCATCGATTACCTGTTTATATGTTGTAACGATATCATCATATAGTTCTTTTTTATCCGGGTACACAGCATCTACTGTCTCTTTTACACCAGGTCGTGTTAATTCAACGAGTAACTGCGCAGGTGCAGGTATTGTCTGCTTTACTGTTAAATGACTCGGTGCGTTATTTCTTACAAATTTAAAATGCTCAACGAACGGATGATCTTTCCCATTAATTTTATCCACGAACTTTACTGAATCACTACGTGTTTCAATATTGTTAAACTGATAACCATGATCTAGCTGCTGCTGTTCAATACCATTGAATCCAAAGAAGAAATCCAGATGCCAGTAACTACGTCTGAACTCACCATCCGTCACTGTTTCATAACCAAGTTCATCTAATTTTTGAATTAACTTTAAGATTTCTTCATTTTCAATTTTTGTCAGTTCATCCTGCGTAATTTCGTTATTTTTAAATTTTTCACGTGCCACTTTTAATGCTTCCGGTCTTAAGAAACTGCCTACATAATCGAATTTTGGTTGTTTGATTGTATTAGTCATATTGATAATCCTCCAGTAAGTTTAATTTTTTGTTTATATATATTTGCATGTCGTACATATCACTATCAGCCATAATAAAAAACCCCACACTCCTTTACACTTTAGTAAAGGGTGAGGGGTTTCCCACGGTACCACCTTTATTCATATAGCCATCACTGACTATACCTCATTGAGTACAAATAATACTCTGACGTTGATAACGAGCGCCAATCCTCGGACATAACCTACTAGAATACGTTCAGCATGCAACTAAAGAGGCCATTTTCAACTTAGTTCAAACACTCCATCTCACCACCTGAAGCTCGCTGTAGAAATTCGTAAGTTTACTTTCCTCTGTACGTTTTGTAAATATTGAATTAATACACATTATAAGAACGATGTTTCTATTTGTCAACAACAATTCTGAAAATTCTTATTTTTTAATTGGATTTTGGTGGGTACGCGCAACTTTTGTTAGATTCTTACTTTTGGTGCGCGAGACTGTAAGCAGCGATTTACTTTTTTATACAATTATTGCCCACCTCTAAAACAAAGTGGGCACCCGATTACTTTTTTTTACAATTATTGCCCACCCCTAAAACAAAGTGGGCACCTTATTACTTTTTTATACAATTATTACCCACCTCTAAAACAAATTGAGCACCTGATTACTTTTTTATACAATTATTGCCCACCTCTAAAACAAAGTGGGCACCTGATCACTTTTTTATACAATTATTGCCCACCTCTAAAACAAAGTGAGCACCTGATTACTTTTTTATACAATTATTGCCCACCCCTAAAACAAAGTGGGCATTGATTTACTATATTCACCAAATACTCTATGCTACAATCTTATAATCTACCAATCGCATCTGCAATCGCTGTATCACCATTGACCACTTGGAACTCTTTGCCGACAGTATTGTCATTCTCAATAACCGTCTTCAAGACTTCGGACACGTCTGCTCTTGTGATCTTAGCAACTTCTAATGTTTCTGCAACTTTGACATTACCAGTTTCAGCATCGTCTGATAGGATTCCTGGATGAACAATTGTATAATCTAGTCCAGCTGCTCTTAATACGTTATCTGCATAATGCTTTGCTACAACATAAGGTCTGAAACCAGCATCCGCTTCTTGAATTGCGTTACGTGTTGTATCAAACGAACTCACCATGACATAACGTTTAATGCCAACTTTCTTAGCTGTATCAATCGTTTTCACGGCAGCATCTAGATCAATCAGCATTGTTTTATCAGCACCTGTACTACCACCAGAACCTGCTGTAAATATTACGCTATCGACATCTTTAAATACACTTTCATATGCTGGTAGATCATCTTCCAAATCTAATATTCTTGCTTCGACATTTAATCCATCAAAATATGGCTTTTGTTCATCCTTGCGAATGACCGCGATAGGTGTTACATCACTATTCTTCGCTAACTTCTCAACAAGTTGTTTACCAACCTGTCCATTTGCTCCGATAATTAATGTTTTCACTAAAAATCACCCTTTCGAATTTGTACCATCATTGTACAGCACACAATACAAATTTCAATTTATCTGTTTATATCAAAAAACCATCACATTTTGTGATGGTTATAAATTAATGCCGCTTTGGTTATTATTTAATACTTGAGCAGGTTTCTCACCTAGTTTTTTCTGCATTTTATTATCGACGGTTTGATTAGCATCTGGATTATATTCACTTGTCGCATGTTTCGGTGGATATGTACTCCTTGTTTCTTTCCTTTTACGCTTGAAAAACTTTAACATATTGACACCCCTATATTATTTTATACACATATAATAGCTAAAATTTCATAATAATTCCAACTTTATACTGTTATTTCAATCTGATTTCCTTCAGGATCTTTGATACAACTTTCATAATATCCATCACCTGTCGTACGAGGTCCCGAAATATGTTCACATCCTGCATCAATCAGTGTTTGTGTTAATTGATTCACTGTCTCTTTACTTCCAACACTCATTGCTAAGTGTGTAAATCCGTATACCCATAAATCATCAGATGCTTCATTCACACCAGGACGCGTCATTAATTCTAAACGGGCACCGTCATCAAATGTAATAAAGTATGTCTCTAATCCAGTCTTAGGATTATAATACTTTGAATTCGCTTCTCCATTGAAATGGTGACAATAAAATGCTTTCATCATCTCTAAATCTTTCACATACATCGCAACATGTTCGATTTTCACCATAAAACCCCTTTTCCGTTATTCTTAATTTAAATTTAACATATCTTAGTGTATAATCATAAAAAATATAAAGGGGTTATCACAATGACAAATCTAAGACTCGTTCGACCTACACTACAATTCAAAGAAGATATCTTAAGATACCAGCAAGAGTTTAATGCAACAAACGAAGTAATCCACGGTTCGTCGTCACTCCACAAATTCGAAGATTTCGACGAGTGGTTTAATAAAGTACAGGACAGTGATAACCTCGAACGTATTCCTCATGGCATGGTCCCTGCAACACAATTCCTATGTGTAAATGAAGATAATAAAATAGTTGGCATGGTGAATATCCGACACTATCTCAATGAACATTTATTACAAATTGGTGGTCATGTCGGTTACTCTGTAAGACCTGATGAAAGAAGAAAAGGTATCGCAAAATGGATGCTTAAAGAAAGTCTAACATTCTTACAGGAAAAAGAAGTTGAACGTGCGTTGATTACATGTGATGTCGATAATATCGGTAGCAGAAATACGATACTTGCGAACGGCGGACAATTTGAATCCGTTGTTCATGATGAATATGATGATATTGATGTTGAACGTTACTGGATTGACATCAAAGGAGTAAATAAAAATGGATAACATATCCATAAATACTTTCGCTAATACGGTTTCAATCAATCCTTATGATCACACTGCAATGTACCATTTACTGCAAAGTGAATATCCAGACACTGAACATATCCCACTTGGCAATACATTTAAACAGCTGGAAAAGATTGAACTAAAAGAAAACGAAGGATATTTCGAAGGGAGCATTGAGTTAATCGTTAATAACAAAACTATAATTCCAAGAGATATTACTTCAAGCAACTTATATCAACTATGGCATGATTTATATTTAACAACCGTTCAACAATCCCATGATTTCGACTATCTGGATATTAATTATAAAGTAATCACCGAGACCATTGACGATAAAATTAATATTGAAACGCATGACTTAGTACTTACAGAAGATGGTAAAAGACTAACTAAAAATGATTTAGTGACAGATATTAGTCAATATACAAAAAAAGAAACCAACAATGTATCATGTACGTTTGAATCATATCAACAAGCAGTTCAAGATGGACTTACATTATTCTTTGAACATCTCAATCATGATTTTAAACGTAACGCGGTTGATAGTCCGTATTACTTTGAATTAGAAAATATTTATAAAGATTACATCAAAATTTAAAAAAGCAAGATTCCATTAGTACATGATGGAATCTTGCTTCTTATTATATTACTTCTTCGAATTTCTACCTTCATCTCTATTGATGAATATATTTGCGATTCTGCCGAAAATATCGTTATTAAAGTCCGCTCCACCAAAGGCAGCTTTTGCATAAGTGTCGTCTTCTCTACCTTTTAAGCCTGGTGTATCAAAATTCGTATTGCCAGTACGACCTTCAGGATTGTGTTCACCATGATGTTTCGGTGGCCAGTTATTATTCTTTTCAGTCATAACACATTCTCCTTTGCAAAATAACATATATTTCTTAAATGTATTATACCATAAATAGAGATTAAAACATAAAATGTAAATATTTTTTATCGAAAAACGATAATTTTTATTGTTATTCGATAAATTTAATGTTATATTTTTATTGTAAAACGATAAAGGAGAGATTGATATGATTAAAAGCATTGCATCTTTAAAATTTACAAAGTATTTCGTTCTATTCACAATTATTATCACACTACTAACAACATTTCTGACAATTTCAGATTTCTTATCAAGTCCCATCAGTACTAATCTATGGACCTTTACAAATCGTGGTTTATATTACTTTTTGGTCTATATTATTCAATGTATAATATTATTAACGATATTAATAAATACATACCAGCTTATGAAAAAAGTTGACGTTGCAGATTATTTTAATACGATTAATCATGATAAATTATTCCTTATTGCCACATTAACAATATTATTTGGTGCATTTAATTTAGTTAAGAAATACCTAAACGCACCGGTAGAATATTTAATATTATTAGATACTACGGTAGAAACAAATCTGTTATTATTTATCTTAGGTATTGTCATTATTACCTCATTATTTATCTATGAAGCATCAAGTAAAATTAAAGAAGAACATGACTTAACGATATAGGTGTACACGATGATCAAAATAAAGTTAGATGAAGTATTAAAAGAACGTAATGTTTCTTTAACAGAGTTATCGAACGCAGTTGATGTCACCATTGCAAATCTTTCTATCTTAAAGACTGGAAAAGCAAAAGCAGTGCGTTTCAGTACTTTAGAAGCAATATGTGATTACCTTGATTGTCAGCCTGGTGATATTATCATCAATGAAAAGAAGGTATCTGAATAATTTCAGATACCTTCTTTCTAGTTATTTGCCATCCAGCTTTGATACTTAATACCTGACGCTTCACAACCCATTCTGTCATCATCGCGATCAAATTTAGATTGATACGAAATGTGACTATCCGTAATACCATAAGGATAATATTGTTTCACTTCAGTACAATTAGCAAGCACTTTAGGTGCACCAGCTTTATAGCGAGAAGTTGGATAACCAGCACGAGATGGTGTTGGTGATTTTTGAACTGTGCTCGTATTATTCGTTGAAACAAATCCAGACACATTACTACTTGTCGTTGATTTAACAGGTTTAGCAGTTTCTTTATAAATATATCCCTCACCTAATGGATTTACATAACCTTTAATTGACCATATTTTATAATGCTTCTGTTTCGCATGTGATTCATTTGTCTTTAATAAATTTAAGTAATATTTCTGTGTATATACGTAACCTACACGCGCATAACCATAACGCACCATTTCTTTATTAACTAATTTGCCGTTTGCATAAAGATATACAAGATGACGACCGTACTTATCTAACTTCTGATTGTTATCATATTGAATTTGGAGTTTACCGTATCTCATATAATTCTCTAAATATTTTGCCGCTTCTTTGGCATAAGGTTGAACAGGCTTTCTCGGATCTTTTGATTCTGGTGTGTCGATGAGTAACATACGAATCTTAATCGTCTTTTTACCAAGTTTTACGTACGCTGTGTCACCATCAACCACTGAAACGTATTGTACATTGTATTTCGATGACAATGCCTATGATTCTTTTTGTGGAACGAGGATAAATAATAAAATTATTGCAATAAACATTTTTAACACTTTCATAAAAATTCCCCCAAATGAAATAATCTACTTAAAGTAAGTATATATGATTTATTTGTAATTGGGGTAAATATTTCTAAAAAAACAGTACTTAAAAATAAGTACCGTTAATTTACTACTATTCTATTGGTTCATCTGATTTAAAAACTTCAATTTCCTCTATGTGATTACCATCTCTTTTAATAATTTTAAATAGATAGTTATCATGATAAATCTCATCTTTATTTTCACTGATAAATGATAACATCCAGCCACCGATAGTATCGACATTATCTACCTCAAATTGAACACCTAAAAGTTTTTCTACATCACTAATTAATACACTTGAATGCATCTTATAATGATTATCATCCATTCTAATTATCTTTTCTTTCTCATCAGCATCAAACTCGTCACGGATTTCTCCGACAAGCTCTTCGATGATATCTTCTATAGTAACCAATCCACTTGTACCACCATATTCATCCATTAGAATTGCTAAGTGTACTCGATTTGCTTTCATCTTATGCAGAAGTTTAGTTAAAGCTACTGTTTCAATTTCTCTCATAACTGGATGGATATAATCCGTTAATTGCTTCTCTTGTATAATCTTAATATCTTGTAATGTTAAATCAATAAAATCTTTTATATGAACATAACCTACAATATTATCTTTATCAATTTCATATACTGGATATCTTGTATAACGTTCGTGCTGTATCATTTCTATGACGTCAATAATATTAGCATTGATATCAATCGCAATAATTTCATTTCTTGGTGTCATTACTTCTCGAGCAACTTTATCATCAAACTCAAATGCGTTATTAATTACTTTAAGCTCATTGATATTGATTTCACCAGATTGATAACTATCTGCAAGTAACATACGTAATTCTTCTTCAGTATGGGTTAATTCATGTTCTCCTACTGGTTTAATACCGATTGCTTTCAATAATAATCTTGCTGAACCATTTAATAACCAAATAAACGGATAAAGTATTCTATAGAAGAACATTATCGGTTTACTAAACGCCAATGTCACTGCTTCTGCTTTCTGTATCGCAATTGTTTTCGGAGCTAACTCACCCACAACTACATGTAAAAAAGTAGCGATAATGAATGCAGCAACTAAAGTAAAAATATGAATTAAATCAGTTGGTATGCCCATCATCTCAAACATAGGATGAAGGATAAATTCAAAAGTCTTTTCCCCAACCATACCTATACCTAATGCTGTAATTGTAATCCCTAATTGACAAGCACTTAAATATTCATCTAAATGATTTACTACTTTACTAGCAGATAAAGCGCCTGGCTTGCCTTCATTAACAAGCTGATTTAATCTTGAATGTCTTACTTTGACGATTGCGAATTCTGTTGCGACGAAAAATGCGGTTAAAATGATTAGTATCGTAAATATAAGTAAATTTATAATTGTTTCCAATAATATATTCTGTCAAATGACAGAATACTCACCTCCATTAATTTTGTATAAATAATAGTAATGCTTTAATTAAAGCTAAATCTTTCTTGGCTAAAGATCTTGCTTCAGTTATATCTTCAGACTGTGCAATATGCTTAATATCATGTTCTAATTGATTCATCTTTAATCTTAAATCTTGAATATCTATGACTTCATGTGATGTAAATTTATTTTTAATTTCATTTAAATGCATACTTTCTTGTTTAAGCTGCTCAATTTCCTTAATTCTGTTTACCATTGTGTTTGAATAATATCTGTAGTTTGATTCACTTCTATTAAATTCTAATAATCCAAGATTGGTGTAATAATCTACCGTTCTATTTGTTACACCTGCTAATTTAGCAAGTTCTCCTATTTTTAATATGTCTTTCCCAATTAGCTCTCCTCCATCCAAACCATCACGTGATAGTTTATATATTAAAGAATCTTTAATCTAACCTCAATAAATATGTATATATATCTGCAAAATATTTTTATAATTGTGAATATTTTCGACACAAAATAAAAAACACCCTTTTCAGGGTGCTTTATCTAATCGATTAAACCAAGAATAAAAATTTCCTGGACAATACCATTATCATCAAAATCTACTCTTACAAGAAAACCATTCGTTTTATCGTTATCATAGAATATACTATTCTCTTTACGGATATCAACCTTACTCTTCCAAGCTTTCTCTAATGCATCAATATGCACATTTTGATCAGCAACGTTGAGCTTGATGCCAATCACTCTATCCTCTATCATCTCAAAACCGAAATTGCCAAATTCTTTAATTGTACCATTTTCACTATATTCACCAAGATCATCAAGATTTGGAGTATCTCCTAAACCTATACCGTTAATCTTAAATGCTGCGGTACATACTTGATATGCAAAATCAAAGTTTGTAATGTCAGGGAAATTGTAATATGCAGTGCCATCACGCATTTCTATATTTGGGTCATCTACAGATGTATTATTTTCTGTATCACCATTCTTATAATCACCTTTACGGATATTAATAGTTTCAACTATATGATCAGCATTTTCAGTTACTACAACATGATAACTATTATTATTAATACCATCATAAATAATCGATGATTCTGTATTATGCGTAACTTTTACACCCCATGCTTTAATTAAATCATCCGTTCGTACGCCTTGATCTTTAACCTCTAGAACAAATGTACTAAAATCTCTCGTATAAATATCACCACCAAGAACCATTTCGAAATTATCATATTTTAAGCTGTTTTCATGTGATAATTTTCTATCTTCTCTAAGAATACTTGGCACATTTACCTCTTTGTTGATTCCCCATCCTTCAATATTAAAGGTATTACTTAATATTGAATCAGCAAAATTTTTATTTAATATTGACGGAAAATTATAATGAGACACCCCATTAACTAACGTTAACTGACCTTCTTTCGTTGATTGCTGGGTATCCTTATCCCTATCTTCAGTAGTAACGACTTCTTTCTTCTCACTATTCGATACTTTCTTATCCTTTGTATCATCTTGTGATGTATTACTTTCGATTTTTGTTGCACCTTTTTCTTTCGTCTCTTCTTCTCCACAGCCACTTAAAATTAATGAAAAACTAGCTAAAGTAATTAAAAATTGCATACTTTTATTCATAATATTTATCTCCTATGATAATATTTGGTAACTATTTTTATTTAATTATAATAAATTTTATTTCTTATTACACTATATTTTTAATAAACGTCGGAGATACCGTGTTTGAAATACACTTTACAAATCTATTTTTTACCATCACAATAAAAATATAACAACACTATGAGGTGGTAATAATGAATCCATTTTATCTGTTTTTAATTTTAAGCTTTAATTTATTCTTAGGATTCTTCCTAAAAGAGAACGTATCCGATATTATGTTCCATTTGTTCATGAGCAATCTGCTTGCTGCTCTTCAGTTTTCTGATGAAATGAAAAAACAAACCTTATTATCTAAAGATTATTACATGTATATTTTCATCCATATAATCTATAGTGTTATTTGCGTAACTATCCTCAGTTTTTATTTTAACTTTTGGGTGAAAATCGGACTATTCTTAATGCTGTTTATTATTGTTACTACTTATCTAAAATTTATTAAAAATAAATAAGCCCTACTAATGTAGCGCTTATTGTAATTCTGAATCAATGGGATTTATTCGTGTGATAAGCACAATAAATCCCATTCTTTTTCTAAGTGCTCATGTTTATCCATGCTCCTAATATTCCTTCTCAATATCCATCGACTGTGGCCAGCCGGATATAGATTGTTTCTTATCGAGTAAACGCAATAAATTCATATCTTCATTTGTAATCTTAAAATCAAAGATATCAATATTATTCTTAATATGTTCTAAGCGTGTAGACTTTGGAATAACGACAACCTGTTCCTGGATTAAGAATCTTAACATAATTTGTGCCGGTGACTTCTTATATTTATTTGCTAATTCTTTCACGACTGAGTTGCCTAATAAAGCACTTTCTCCAAGTGGCGACCATGCTTGATGAACTATATCTCGTTCTGATAAATACTGATGTAACTTCTTCTGCTGAAAATTTATATGCGTCTCTACTTGATTCACTACAGGTTTAACAGTAGCAATATTTAGTATTGCTTCAGTCTCTTCTGAATTAAAATTTGATAAACCGATTGCGCGGACTCTTCCGTCTTTCACGAAACTTTCTAATGCTTGATAGGTACCAATACTATCATTTGTCGGCCAGTGAATAAGTACGAGATCACAATAATCGATTGCAAGCTTCGTAAATGAATCGTTCAATGCAGCAATTGTCGCATCATATCCATCAGACATTACTTTCGTTGTTAAGAAAATATCTTCACGTGTAACACCAGACTTATGAATAGAATGACCAACCGCCGCTTCGTTATGGTAATATGCAGCTGTATCAATTAAACGATAACCTGCTCGAATCGCCTGCTCTACGTACTTTCCGATATGCGTGTTATCACTTAAATAAGTACCAAACCCCAGTACCGGCATATCCATTCCGTTATTTAACTTAATCGTTTCCACCTGTATCATCTCCTTATCCCTATTATATAACAGCATTTATATTTCTAATAATCTTAGCAACGCTCAATAAAATATTTATTACTAAAACTAAATATATTATCATTTTCTTTTTTAATACACATGTATTAAAATAAGATTATATTATTTAATACACGTGTGTTAAAAAGGAGATTAACGATGCCGAAAATAGTAAATCATGAAGCAAAAAAGCAACTAATATTAGAAATTGCCTATCATAATATACAGGAACTCGGTAAACAAGGCACATCTGTTAGAAGTATAGCCAGTGCAGCGAAAATGACACCTGGCCAAATCAGGTATTACTTTCCAAATCAGTCTGCATTACTTTCAGAAATACTAAATATGCTTACTGAATCAATTGAATCAAATATCAAATCAATATTTATGGACCGAAAAATACCTCTTGAAAAAAGAATTGTCGATGCGATATTACTAACAATGCCGCTCGATAAGAAAAGAACTGCGGATATGATCGTGTGGTTGGCGGTACAAGAAGAAAATAGCACAATTGATGAAAACACGATGAGTGATGAAATCTATGTATTAGTACAAAAATCTTTTGAACTCTTGCATCAAAATAATAAAATAAAGCCTTCAATCGACAAAGAAAAAGCCATCACAAAAATGCATGCTTTAATTGATGGATTAGCGTTACATAAACTTTATCAGCCGAAACAATTATCAATCACTTTAGTAGAACAAATCATAACGGAAGAAATTCAATCATGGATGGAGTGAGTAAAGTGAACAAATTATCAAAAATTATTTATATACTCTCGTTCTCAATTATTCTGTTCTCTTGTCTTTACGTTCAATCTAAAACTGAAGGATATATTAAAGTAAGTGCTGATCATAATCACAAAATACATTTTCTGCTAACATGGTTCCCAAGTATTATCGGTATTCTACTAATTCTTATAACTTCAAAACCAGCCAATAAATTCAGTACATTAATAGATACAAATGTAAAGTCAATCAAATTTTTTATTTTATTATCAATTGCATTAATACTATTAATGATCATTACGCCGAAATCCATTGTATTTAACCTATTTTACATTTATAAATTATTACTTTTACTAATTATACCTATGATATTTTTCTATAAGGAAAATATAAACATATTAAAATCAACAAAAAAACAGAGACTTTGGTTGATACCGTTAATCATATGTATCGCTTGGTACATCACCTATATCATCGTTAACTTTAACACATTGACACTACATAAATATAACATTCCATATGACTATTTAATTATAGGCGCTACTATTTCATTCTTTTTAAATGCAGTATTAGAAGAACTATTTTACCGATCATGGTTACAGACGCGGCTTGAACCATTGCTCGGCTTTATACCAGCAATCTTTATAACAAGTATATTGTGGGCTTTATGGCATATGGGAATCCAATATCATTCAAACATTTTACTCACCTTTGCAAACGTCATTGTATTTCACAGTATTACCGGCATCTTCTTAGGATTATTGTGGTTAAAATATAGAAATATCATCATAAACATATTCGTTCATGGATTATTAAACTTTCCTATTTATATCGTTACTTATTGGTTTAATTAATGATTAGAGATAAAAAAAATAAGCCCTATATTCAATAAGACTTATTTATCAACTATCTAAATCAGATTATATAATTAGCACTTGTATTCCTCAACTGGTCCTTTTTAAACATCAACTTATTTAGGTGTAGGTGCATACTTTTGTTCATAGTAATTTATCGCCTCTAATACTTGTTCGGCATCTTCACCTTCATAAGTTCCATTTAAAATAGCATTTCTCGTTTGAATTTCACCAGATGACAATCCTCCGGCATTTACTCTCCATTCTGGATTGGGTAAGTTAACATACGGATTGTTTGACGGTTTTTGAACATCAGGATTTCCACCGATTGGCGCTCTAGTATAAGATTGTTCTGGTGTGGCTTCTCCCATTCCATACCCTACAGCTTGGCTACCAGGCTTTTGAACCATATCTACAATTGGTTCACCTTCCGGAGTATAATCAACAATCTCATAACCTTCCGGAGTATAACCTAATATTTTTCTGCCGTTTTCATTTGTTTTTACATCTGATTGTCCATTAGTGACTTGATTACTTTGCATAGATTGGATTTCATTTGTTTCTGTAGAACTTTCAATAGTATTTAATTCTTCTGTTTGATTTTGATTTGCTATATCTTTTTGATTATCATGCTTTATAGATTTATTTTCTTTCTTTTTAACATTTTTCTCTTTTTTTACTGATTTGCTATCGTCCGCTTTTTTATTTATTGTTATATTATTTGGTTTTTTTGATTCCTTTTCTTCATTTTGTCCACATCCAGCTAATAAAACACTTAAAGTAATTGTACAGCATAATATTTTTTTCATTATTAAACTCCTTAATATTTATTTTTATCATCATTGAATGTCGTTATGGAAACAGGTATTATATATGCAAAAAATAAGCCCTGCATTTGCAGGACTTAATATTAGTTTTTCGCCATCCAAGCTTTAAATACCATATCTTTTGCTTCACATGCCATTTTGTCTTTATCTCTATCAAGACTTTTTGCATAAGAAACATGGTTATAAGTAATACCGTAAGGATAATATTTATTTACTGTCTTGCAATTCGAAAATTTTTTAGGTGCACCTTTTCTATATTTAGAAGTTGGGTATCCAGCTTTTGTAGCTGCCTTTACTGTATGAGAATCATTTACAGTATCAATTTGTGAAAATGGTAAAGCTACTGTTAATAAAGCAATTGATGTTAATACTTTTAAAGTTTTCATGTATTATCCCCTGTCTGTACAATAGTTACATATATATGTTAATTATATATAACCATATCACCCATAGATTGTAAATAAAATATTTATTTAATTTTATTAGTATAATCAAGTAATAAATCAGCTTATTACATAAATTAAAAATCGCAATTTAGCATAGTAATAGGAGGTCTCCAATGCGCAAACTAAAGGTTGTCCCGTATAATTCTGAATGGCTAAATATGTTCCAAAATGAAAAAATCGCATTAGCTCAAATTCTGAATGATGAACTGATTAGTATCCATCACATTGGAAGTACTTCAATACCTGGTCTAATCGCTAAACCCATCATCGATATCTTAATCGTTGTAAAAGACATTAATAAAATCGATGATTATAACGCTGCGCTTGAATTAATTAGTTACGCGGCAAAAGGAGAAAATGGTATTCCTAATCGAAGATATTTTCAAAAAGGTGGCGATAATAGAACACATCATCTGCACATCTATGAAGTGAATGACTTTAATATTATAAGACATATTGCATTTCGGGATTATTTAATCGCACATCCTGAACAAGCGAATCGATATGCAGATAAGAAACTAGCGTTAGTTAAAAAAAATGCCACTGACATAGAAGCATATATAGAAGGAAAAAATGATCTCGTAAAAGAATTAGAGGAACATGCGATTGAGTGGTATGAAAAATAATAATATAAAAAAATCAATATTTTTGGTAAGTAGCTATTTAAACGTAACGCAGTATTACATTAACACTTAAAAATCTTTGTATTATCACCATTGCATTTATTATCTCATAAGAGTTATTCTAGATTATACAAGTTAGCAAAGATAAATGGTTAACTATTAATTAATGACAATAATCAACATATGAAGTTAATTATTCATTATACTTTTTTTCAACTTAATCCTGTAAGGTAAAAAATATATGACAAAATTTAAGAAGAACAAATATTTCACATTATTATTTTAAAAAATCTTTTTAAATCTAACTATCAACTATAAATTATGATATGGAGAGTCCAATGTTATATCGTTCCAAAAAACAATTTATCAAAGAAACTGCACTTAATATTATAGAAAACTTGAGTGAAGAACAAAAAAATTCGTTAATTTCAAACCCAAATCCTTCACATTACCATTTCACTTTAGGTATTTATATCCGTAATAAATATATTTATAAAAACCAACTAAAATTTCATTATAACCATGCAGATCATTTATCCTATGAAATTATAGATTCTGTTCTTGCGCGTATCGTTCCTAAATATAAAAAAGGACAACATAGAAGTTTTTTTGAAGATGATATAATACAAATATTTAAAAATAATTATAACTGGAGGTCTCCAATGCGCAAACTAGAGGTTGTTCCGTATAATTCTGAATGGCCAAATATGTTCCAGAAAGAAAAAATCGCACTAGCCCAAATTCTGAACGATGAACTGATTAATATCCATCACATCGGAAGTACTTCAATACCTGGTCTAATCGCTAAACCCATTATCGATATATTAATCGTTGTAAAAGACATTAATAAAATCGATGAATATAACGCTGCGCTTGAATTAATTGGTTATGAAGCAAAAGGAGAAAATGGTGTTCCTAATCGACGATATTTTCAAAAAGGTGGGGATAATAGAACACATCATCTGCACATCTATGAAATGAATGACTTTAATATTACAAGACATATTGCATTTCGGGATTATCTAATCGCACATCCAGAACAAGCCAATCGATATGCAGATAAAAAAATAGCGTTAGTTAATCAAAATGCCTCTGACATAGAAGTATATATAGAAGGCAAAAATGATCTCGTAAAAGAATTAGAGGAACATGCGATTGAGTGGTATGAAGATTAACGTCTTTGATTTAAAAGTTTTTTAATGATTAAAAATGGTGAAATTATAAATGCAACTACTTGAACAAGCGATCTTACAGCTTTAACTTTTAATGCGAATGCACTAGCATCCATAGCAATCAATGGATAGCAGACCAATGACAATATAAAGTATCCTGTAACTATGTTATAAGGAAAATGCCAAGGGTTAAGATGATAAATGTTTCCCATAGCAAATAAATACAATCCAAAAAATGCAATACTTAGTATAATTGTAATAATTCTAAAGAAAAAGTTATCAGATTTCATCCAAATTACTCCTTTACTTATTTATATATAATTATAAACATATATGCTAAAATATGTATATAATTTATAATGGTATAAATTTAATTAAGGAGGATTATTAATGACGATAAAAGAATTTATAAACCAACTATTAGAAAAGAAATGGACGATGGAAGATTTATTGTATATATTTTTATCAGCTTGTATTGCTGGTGTAATCGTAACACCAATATTTGCTTTACCAGTAGGATTAATTATTTATTATTACTTCTTCTATGATGAAGAATAAATTTGAAAAAATAGAAAATGCATAAAACGTTAAAGACAATGTAGTGAACCCAAAAAGTTGAACTTTTTATTAAGCTACTTTCATTAAAGCAAGATTTCTGTATTCTACAGGAGTCTTGCTTTTTAATTTTCTCTTCTTTCTGACGAAATTATAATATTCCATATAATCATTAATTTCCTCTACTAACTCATCATACGAATCAAATGATTCACCATAAAACATTTCTTGTTTCAATATTCTAAATTACTTATTGTATATTGGTTTGATGTTATTTCATATTTACGGAAATAGTATCATTGAATTGGAAGGTATTTGGGTGTACTGCTCAATTGGTATAAGTTCATTAATAATTATTTTTTATATGTTTCATCTGCTGGATAAATATCCTGGATATAAAAAATTATTATATTTTTCACTCGCAATTAATTTTTTTAATATTGTAGTATATATACCAGTGATGTACTTGATATTACTTTCATTCCCTTAATACCGAGGTATCATTTATATTCGATACCTTGTCCATTTTCCTAGAAGTATATATAGAAGGCAAAAATGATCTCGTAAAAGAATTAGAGGAACATGCGATTGAGTGGTATGAAAATTAATAATATAAAAAATCACTATTTTCTATGAAACTTACAATTTTTAAAAAATAAGGCAGCCATATTGCTATGACTGCCATCTGTTATTTATCTTTCTTTTTATTTGTGACTGGGAATAGGACTAAGAATAAAATAGGCAGCATAATGATGATCCAAAAATACCATTCCAAAAGGACTTCCTCCTAAATTATCAAAAATTGTATTTCATCTCATAATATAACATGGAGAAGAAGCATTTAAAATTAATAATATCATTATATATATATCTATTTTTCAGCGTTCTTATACAAATCCATAATTTTATATTTAACCTCTTTATCTTTAAATCTTAAAACAATAACATCTTTCTCGTCTATTTTTTCTTTTTCATTATCTGAATTGATTATCGTATTTTTATTTAGAAAAGTTATAGGAATATCAATTCCTTTTTGCAATGAGACCGGATCATTTAAACCTTGTCGTGACTCATAAATTAGGTATTCTCTTCTATTTTTAGATTTAATATAATATTCCTGACTTGGCAATACGAAATGATTTTTATTTTTTGGTGTTAAATTCAGGTTTGTCGTATTACCCTTCACAATTTTTTGTATATTAACATTATCTGAATCGGTCTTCCACTGTGTACTATATAGATATGTATACAGACCAAATAATACGAGAGAAACAAATAGAGTTCCTAATATTGACCACATTACTTTCTTTTTATTCGACTTCTTAACTTTCTTTAATGCATCAAATTCTCGTGCTTCCTGATGTTGATAATCAGTTTCTTCACTCAATTGGTCTTCCTGTAAACGCTCATATAACGCTCTGCAAGCTTCACATTTATTCATATGATCATTCATCAATTCATTTGTTTCATCACTCGTCAGACCATCGATATAGTTCGGTAACAAGTCTTTAAATAAACTATGATTCATTATGATACACCTCGATTAATTTTTGTTTTGCTCTAAAATAAGTAACCCTAGCCCAATTTTCAGTTTTACCAAAGACAACCGCTATTTCATTGAATGTGAGTTCTTTCTCAATTCTTAGTAACACGATTTCTTTTTCAAGTGGTTTTAATTGATCAATCAAATAATACAATTCGCCTAATTGTTCTTTTAATAGATAATCCTTTTCGACGTTCATTGAAGTACTGTTAATATTATTCGATAATCTATCCACTAAATTTCGTTGTTTAGTATTTTTATGTAGGGCTTGTTTCGCCAGATTTAACGCTATTTGACATAACCACGATGAGAATTTGGTATTCTTATCAGGATCAAATTTATCTAACGACTTAATCGCCTGATAAAACGTTTCCTGCGTTATTTCTTCAGCAAGATCTGCATTATTCATATACTTTAACAAGAACTTATAAATAAAATCACGATATTCTATATAAATCTGATTATCATTCATCCCGACCCTCCTTCTATATATTATTCATATTTCTAATACTTTCGTTACAAAAATATATTTTAAAAAACAAAACGCATAAAAAGTTTTAGACAAACTTTTTATGCGTTGTTTAAGTATTGATTATCTATATAGGTAAAATATATATTTCTTTGACTATGTAAATTTTTATTCTATCGATTAATTTTCCTAACATTATATTCTTTAATAACAATTAAAATTATTAAGAAAAACACCAAAAATGGAATAACATTATGAGATACCTCTGACCATTCCCATACATTACCTGTAGTTAAATAGCTCATAAAAAATTGAACGAGCAGTACACCGAAACATCCTCCTAAAGCAGCGTAAACAACATCTTTATTTGTTTTCATATTTAATAAACATTCCTTTGATTTTTATATAATTATATACATATATTCTAAATTATGTATATAATTTAGAATAAGTTATATTTTTTTAGAGGTGATTTACTTGAAGAAGAAAGTTATGACACTCAATATTCTAAATTACTTATTGTATATTGGTTTGATGTTATTTCATATTTACGGAAATAGTATCATTGAATTGGAAGGTATTTGGGTGTACTGCTCAATTGGTATAAGTTCATTAATAATTATTTTTTATATGTTTCATCTGCTGGATAAATATCCTGGATATAAAAAATTATTATATTTTTCACTCACAATTAATTTTTTTTAATATTGTAGTATATATGCCATTGATGTACTTGATATTACTTTCATTCCCTTAATACCGAGATATCGCTTATATTCGATACCTTCTCCATTTTCCTATAGGTATATCCTCTAAGTCTTCCTTGACTTTCTCTGCAGTTAGGATAATGGCTTCAAGGATTAGAATAATACTGAGATAATAGAATTGGTCACCCAGAGCGATGAATTCATAAGGGAATATCTTACTTCCGAAATAATATAATAGTGATAACGCAATAACCGTATCTAGACTATACATGACGA
The DNA here is from genome assembly GCF_024205965.1 of Macrococcus epidermidis. Taxonomy (NCBI): domain Bacteria; kingdom Bacillati; phylum Bacillota; class Bacilli; order Caryophanales; family Staphylococcaceae; genus Macrococcus; species Macrococcus epidermidis. The sequence continues at coordinate 1,871,732 of NZ_CP073819.1, forward strand.
TTCTTAATATAGTTATATGTCTTTTAAAGTTCATTTTAATACTCTTTCTATTTTAAGATTTATAAATATAAATTCTTCAATGAAAATATATTTTAATACTACCCCAGCCACTCCGCTTCTGTCATTACCTCATCAATATCAAAGTCATGCGCATAATCATATTTATATTCCTGCTTAATCCACGCAATAAGCGCTGTATCCTCTGAAATGACATCAATGTAAAACGGACTTAATCGAATAAACGTTTTATCATTATAAAGATAACTAAAAAATGGCATCTTTTCTTTCCTTTTATGGTATCTCACGTAATTGATTGCATCTTCTAAAGATAATCCTTTAATATTAACATGCGTAAAATCTTTCTTTAATTCTTCATTATAGACGATATACTCATTGTACCTTTTGATATCAATAATCTTTCCTAACCTGTAATGCTTCGCATTAATATCAAATCCATTGTATAGCAAATCATATTTGTTTGAGATTTTCTTTAGTAACTTCATATAACCAAAGTACGTAAGTCTAGATTCATAAAATCTTACACGTTTATCATTCTCTACAAACATAAAAGGTGATACCATTTGATTTAAAATATCGATACCAGCAACTTTAATTGATGTCATGATTCGTCTCCTTTACTTTGTATTAATATATAGTATTCTTTCAAATCGTCACGACTGTCTTCCGTTCTCAAGATGAGTTGCTAAATTCTTAAAATACATTGGCATACCGATCATTAGAAGTACACCTGCAATGAGTCCGTGAATGCTATCCGGTTTAATATCATATAGTAACGCATATCCAATAAATATAAATCCGATGATACTGAGCGCCGCACCAATAAAAAGTTTATGACATGATTTCATTACTTTTATCACCTCATTTTCTTTTTATTATACTATCTCAATCCATGTACTTTACCTTAAACTTACCTTAAAAATATGGCTCAAAAAATATTACAAAATGATTTCGAAGGGTTCTGAATAAAAAAAGTATGTTATAATTAACTTACAAAAAAATAGCTCGTATCTTATTCAGAGCAGGTGGAGGGACTTGGCCCTATGAAACCTCAGCAACAGGCTTATGCACTGTGCTAATTCCAACAAGATGATATCTTGAAAGATAAGAAGTTCTTACTTAAGCTCTTCTTTCTTTAAGATGAGCTTATTTTTATTGTAAAAACGATTTAAGGAGTGTTTATAATGAGAACAAGAGCAGACGTATTAGCAGAATTAGTAGAGGCACAAATGAAGAAACCGAACAGTTGGTCATCTAGCATGGCTAGAATGGGAAAAATTTCTCAGCTTAAAAGTGAATTAAATGCATTAGATGCTGAGCTTTATACACAAGCGCCTGAAGAACCAACTATTGTTAAAGAGAACCGTAAAGTTGAGTTTGTTATTAATGGCTACAAAGTGACCGTAGAACCACAATATTAATAGAAGTGCCTATCATATGATGGGCACTTCTATTAATATAATTGTAATAAAATTCTATTAATTTAAAAATTCTATATATTTTTTTTGTATAATAATAATTTGGATTCTTCGATAAAATATAAATTTCTTGAAGTTCGAGTACATGCTACATAAAATTTATTTTTGGTCAAAGGTGCTAATTCATTTAATTTATCTTTATTATACTTTTCAAAAGTAGATCTATTTAATACAACGCAAACATCTTCAAACGTTAATCCTTTAGACTCTCCCCAATTCATTGAATATCCAAGATATTGATTTGCCTTTTGATAAAACAATTTTGGTATATTATCATTTTCCATAATATTTTTAATCTTATCTATTTCCGTCAAAAGATTTATTTCATGCTTTTCAGAAGTATGAGATTTCATATCAATTTGCAATTTATTTGTTATGAATTGAGTGACTGATTGAGGGCATCTTTTTGAAAAAATAAATTCATTTGTGTTTATCTCATAACCATTAGATTTATATCCCTTTAGAAAGTTATCAATTTTTATTTTCATACTTTTATTAGTATTTCCTCTGATTGATGTAGAATAAGTGGTTTGAAAAAAGTCTCCATACAAATAAACATTCCCTGAAAATTCTATTAATTTAAATGCAATATTAATCTCATCTGAAGAAAGATCTTGAAACTCATCGATAAATACATTATCAAAAAATTTATTTAATCTACCAATAAAATCTATTTCATTAAATAAAATAAACTTTGAAATTTTATTGTTATATATAAATTTATTTGAATTTAAATAATATGAAATATTGTCAGATTTATATTTGAAATGATTCGGTGTTTTATAAGTTATTCCATTTATTTCAAAATCAATTGGTAGATAAGGCTTTAAACAAAAAGAATACAAAAAAGAATATACTTTTTTAACAACAATATTTTCTGGAATGTATCCAAATTTCATAATAATTCTTGAAATTAATTCTTTTTCGTTATTATTAGTATAAGTTAGGACTAATGATCTCTCTTTTTCATTCAATTTGTCAATAATAGCAGTGGTTTTCCCGGATCCAGCAACTGCATTATAAATTATTTTTCTTTTATCCATTGTAAACCTTCTTTAATATAAATTGGTATATTAATTTCTATTTCTTCATTTTCTAATTTTTCAAGTAACCTCATGGCAAATTCAGTTTTATTATTTAGCATATATTCTAGTAACCCATTTTTCATACTTTTTGTTTTCATTGAATAATCAAGTATCTGAATATTAGAATTATATATACATACTTCAAAAGTATGATTATCGTTATTAATATCGGAAACAATTTTTATATTTTCAAAACTATTAACTTCTTCATATTTCTTTAATATATTTTCATCATAATTTTTATCATTATCCGTAATAACTAAAGTCTCAATACCGAGTAATTTAGATAACTCTAAATAATTTTTAAAATTTAAACCATTTACGGATATTATTGATATATCGTTACTATGAGGTAAACAACCATGAATAATTTCATAGAATTTGTTCATTAAAATAAATTCCGCGGGTCCTTCAACTAATATTGCTTTCTTTGATAATATAAAATCCAACAAACTTGTATTTGGAGATTTTTTAAAATACCTATTTGCCTGTTTTGAAATATCTATTATACTTGTTACATTAGTTTTTGAAAGAATATGCATATTGTTTATTTCTAATCTTGAAGCAATCATATTACTATGTGTTGAAATAAATAATTGTAAATTTGAATCTTCTATTAATTTTATTAATTTTAACATATTAATATAACTCAAATGATTTTCAGGTTCTTCAATTAAAATAATCTTTACATTTTCACTTGTTGAGTTTAAAGAGGATTGAATTCCTAATATTAATTGTTCTCCTTTTCCTTCTTGTTCTATAGAAATATCTTCTTTAACCGCAGTAATATGTTTATCAAATTGGCTAGTAATTAAATTTGATGTTTGAATTTTATATTCCTCATATGAATTCAAACCGTAATTATCATATAAATCATTAGAAAAATTATTAAGTTGTTTTCTAAATTCAAATCTAATTTGATTTTTTTGTTGTTCATTTGCATGTTGATCAAATAAATTTGAAATAAATTTCTTAATACCAATTTTTGAATTTAACTTTGAACTATCTATAAATTCATAACGGATTTTATGTTTCTTTGAATAACTATCATAAACAGTATTTGCAAAGGTTTTAAATTGCAATTTATAAAACTCATACGGGAAGATATCTTCTTCTAATGAAAGAATTTCATCAATTTCTTGAGAATATAATTCTAAATCTGGCTGCACAATCATATATATACCATATGTTTCTTTATTCAATAAATTATTTTTACCATACAATGATTCAAAAATCGGATTATTAGGTAACTCTAAATAAAGTTCAATATTTATAGTTGGAAGATTTGAAATTATTTTCTCATTTTCAAAAAAAGTTTTCACTGCATTATTATTAAACATTGCTTGAAACCCTAAACTATCGACAACATTTTTTGAACCATTGAGAACTAGTGATATTGCTTCCAATAAGGTACTTTTTCCAACTCCATTTTCTCCAACAAGAATATTCTTTTTTTCGTGCACATTTATTTCAAATTCTTTAAATATTTTATAATTTCTAATCTTTATTTTTGTTATCACTAATATAATTGCTCCCTAAAATTTATTATTATTATTGAAAAACGAAATATAATTATATTTGATATAGACTACAATTTCATTATATCAATTTTTTATTGCTTAATTAATAAAAAAGACCACTTAATTAGCAGTCTTCTTAGTATTTCACCTGATTGTTATATGCAGTCATAAAGAGTAATCCCTTTTTAGTTACTTCAATATTAAGTAAAGATTTGAACACGTTATCATCGATTAAGACATTGAACTTGAATTCAACTAAGCCCATCTCAAGTAAGATAAATATGATGTCGTCTTCTTTAAAGTAACCGTAATAGTCTGCATCTGGGTGATCGGTTAACGTTACTAAAATCTTATGTATGCGACCAAGCTCAAAATCCACGGAGTCACCCCCTTTGTATTATGATATTTTAATCATAATATGGAAATTAATACATAAATTAAAAATTTCTGATTTGGAAAATTCGCACTAAAATATACGAGAAAAACTTATAATAATTTAGTAAAAGACATTATTTTTCAACATTAGATAAAAACATTAACTTTCAATTATAATATAATTTACAAAAAAATTGTGGGTATTTTCTGAGTTGGAAAATACCCACTTTTTTATGATTTTCTTTGTTAATTTCACCTAAAAAAGAGGTGGAATACATTGAATAACTCCGACTTTGCGAAATCGATCAAATACCACAGAGAGAATCTAGATTTTACTTCCAAAGAAATGGCGCATCAATTAAATATTGGATTATCAACCTATTCTAAATTAGAAAATGGTGAACGCAATATTACTGCTGTTGATCTGTATAACATCGGCAAAATATTTAATATGACGATGGACGAAATCATAACGAAGCAAGGAAGGAGGAAATAGTCATTCACTATTCCTCTACCATTTCATCAAAAGAATCTTTATACCTTATAATCCCCATATATATCTTATGCTTTTTCAAATGGATAACAACATCAGATTTCGGTATATATTTCTTGTGTTTAGAAACGATGAAATCATAATTATAATTTTTTAGCGGTTGAGAAAATGTTGAATACTTAGGCGATTCTTTAACTCTACTCGTTGTTCCAGAAAGCGCGTATGCTGCTACTGAATACTTATTGTTCTTCACATTGATATAAAATGGTGAAATATTTAGCATCTTATGATTTTCATTATCAATTTGGAAATCAAATGTCATTACACCCGGTATTTGATGTTGTTGTTCAAATTTATCTGTTACTTTATAGAAAGTATCATAGTTCGAAACCCCTATCTCTTTTGCATACGCTATTGCAAATTGATTAACAGCTTCATCAATAGTATCGAACTCTTTTCCCTCCATACTTTCGGGGGTACCTCCAAAATGTGCAATGTATTTCGGTTGTTCAAATTTATTAAATTCCCATAACGTTATCAGCCCAACGATTGTTAAAACAATTAAAGCACTTGAAATCCATCTCGCTTTAGTTCCCATAAAATACCTCCTCTGTTTTTATTTATTATACTATATATATATAACTCATAGTAGCGCAGATATATTCTTTTCTAAATATTTATAGATAACTTCACCATAAAATAGTGTTCATGAATTTTTTTAAATAAATACCCTTAATGTTGAATTTAAAGATTCAACATTAAGGGTAGAAACAATATATTCGAAAGTTCATTATTATTTTAATTCATAAAAAGAATTAATTTCTCTCATGTAATTATTAAAATAATCTTCTTTAATTAATCGAATTTCTTCTTTATTGAAACCTGTCGACAAGACTTCTCCAAAGTTTTCAAAAGAGTAAATTGATTTTTCATCCGTTAGTACACTATATTTATTTATATCATTTGCTTTAATTATTAAAAATTCTTTTTGAGGAAGTTCATCAGTATAATGTGTGTTATTGTCTTTATGGGCGTATAAATAATGCTCATTAGGTGAGAGTGCTATAATATTCTCCACGTAACCACTTATACTAGGAAATTCTGATGCTGAAAAAATATGGTGCATTTGTGTTGCTTTTTCTTGTTTATTTTTCGAATATTGAGAAATTCCATTTTCAAATTCTTCATTAAATCTTTTTATAATTTTTTTAGCTTGATTAGATTGAAATTTAAAATGTGCAATATTTGGTTTTTCTATTGATTCATATTCGGCTCTGGTTTGTGATTTAGGTTTATTTATGTAAATATCTCTAAAATTATTTCTATTGTACATTAATAAATCTTTAGTAATGATATCTCTACTTATATGACCTTTAATAGTTCCTTTTAAACTTTTTTTATACGATAATGGATTTAGTACCTTAGTAAAAATTCTTCGGCATTCCAAAGTCTTGTTAATTGCAGTATTTTGAATGATAAAATCCGTAAATTCATTTTTTAATTTATTAAAAGATGTACTATCTTGCTTTTCAAAAAAATTATCAAATACTTTATTTAAACCACTATCATAAATCACTTTTTCAATGTATATTACTAAAAAATTCAACGCAAATCTTTCACTTAAAGAAATAGCTTCCAGTATATCTTTTTCTTTTAAAGTAAATAATAATCTTCTACCATTTTTATTTTCTTTAAGAATTTTAGCATTTGCAAACATTTTTATAGGTTGAGAAAAGAATTTATCATATTCATTTTTTGATAATTTATCATTAGTATTAGGTTTTTTAAAAATATCTACTATTTCTTCTTTTGCAAATTTAGAATTCCAAATATCTCCAATGTAAAATTCTTTCGTTTCATTTAAATCGCAATATTCTATTATTGCGCTAGCAATAACTTGAATAACATCTGGAGTACATTTTTGATCAATCCATCTTCCATTATTACTTTTTCTAATATCCAGATCAAATTTTTCATAAAAATCTGGTAAGTCATTAATTTTATACAAATTTTTTCCTCCTTAAGAAATAAATAACTTAAATTAAGATACCAAAATAAAATACTGAATTTTTATCAATATTTAAACTTCTAGTCGAATAATTTCTTGCTATAGAATAAAATTTTTGGAAATCTAATGAAGATAAAAAGTCTAATTCGCTATTTGTTAGCTCTCTATTTAAATTATTTATAAGAATTGCCACTGATCCATTTACAAGCGTATCCTTAGGTTTTCGGATTACTCTTGGGTAATATGTCATATTTGGAGTTAAATAAACAGTTGAATTGTTTAAATATTTAAATACACTTAAATTTCTTGCGTCTTCGAAAGATATATATACATCATAATTTTCAATATTAATTATTTCTTTACCATCACGGGAAATATTACGACTTTTTAAAACTCTAATATCACCATTTTGTTTCAATATTTTATTTGTAATTTGTCTATCACGAAATACTGTAAATTGTCCTAAGAGCAATTTTGAACTAATATCATCAAAAAAATCATTTCTGTAGATAAGCCAGTTTGGATAAATTTCATCAGTAATATATCCTTGTTCTTGCACTATATCAATTGATCTAGTTATATTAGATATTGCTGTAAAATCTTTATTTAATAGTTTATTTATGAAAATACATAGTGTTTCAATTTTAACTCCTTTAAATCCATGTTCACCAAAATCAATTATTCTTTCAATTTTATATTTGTTTAACTCATTTCTTACATCTCTAAAATCTTCATTACTTAACATATATTTTGGTAGTATCATAATTAAATTGTCAGTATGCTGAAGTGCTTTAATTACAAAAAGCCCAGCTAAATTTTTAATACTATTATATTTTGGAGAAATATTTTTTTTGATTTTTTTGTTAATTTTTAAAAATGGGGGATTACCAATTATTAAATCATAATTTTTTAAGTCATTTATTAAGGTATAGTCTTCAATAAAAAAATTTATAAACACGTTCTTAGGTATTTCCATTTTATTTAAAATTTCTTTTAATATATCAATACTAATATGATCAATATCGATAACATCTATATTTACTTTTCTATGATTATCTTTATAATTATTTATAAGAATAGGAAGAAAATTTCCAACTCCAACTGATGGTTCTAATATAAAAATTTCTTCTTTATCAAATGTAGGTAAATATTTTTGTATATAACTTAAGATACTTTTGTCAGTATAGAATGCTGCAGTATCAGTTCTTAAATTATTAACTTTTTCAGCTATTTTAGATAATTCATTAACATTTAAATTTAATGGGTTGAAATTAATAAAATCAATTATTTTACTTCTTTCATCAAGGTTATAAACATCAATTATTTTATTTATTTTCGAATCTTGCAAGTTTATCACACTCTTTTATTTTTTTTGCTATTTTTTGAACGATAATTGTTGGTATAGCTTCACCGATAGATTGTCTGATGTTTATCTCATTTTTTTTCAAAAACAGTTTTTTCTCTTCAACATTCATATTATTTAATTCGTTATAAGATAAATTTGTCCATTTAAATTCATTCGGAATATTCATTAATAACATTAATTCTCTGATACTGAATACTCGATCATCCTCAGGATGAATGGTATTTTGACTTGCAAGAATATCGTTTCTAGTATGAATGCATGGAGCTACTTTATTCCATTTTTGTCTTTTATATTTATCTCCATTTTTATTTACATTTTCGATAATTTCACCATTTATTATCTTGTGCGGTCTATTTTCTGGCTCCTTATTGACAAAAGCACTCTCACCAGGTTTTAAGTCCTTAATCCAATTCCTCATATCTTTTCTATAACTTTTAAAATTATGTAAAATATCGTCGGGATGACTTTCTCCCATAATTGTTAACTTGGGCAAATGACCGATAACATTTTCTAAAGTTTTCACACTTTCAGTATCTGGAAATAAGTTTTTAGGGTCTACTGATATATCATTTCTTACACCTATTACTAATGTTCTTGTCCTACTACTATTGGCACCGTAATCTTTAAAATTAATGATCTGTGATTCATAGTTATAGTCGTCCGATAACCAAGAATTAAATGCATTTTCTATCTTAGTTTCTTTATTATGATCAATACATTTAGTATTCATAAATGATCTTACATTCTCAGCAATAAAATACTTTGGATTTAGTTCTTTTATTATCTCTAACGCTTCGACTACTAGCGAATTTTTTATTATTGTTCCATCATTCTTTTTATGATTAGCCACTGACATACCTTGACAAGGAGCAGTAAATATAACCACATCTATATTATTACTATTTTTTTCAACTATTTTATAAAGCTTATTTTTTGTATCTTCTTCCGTTATATCTCCTAAGATATACCCTTCAGGATCTTTTACTTTATTATTATATTTTTGTATTTGTAATCTTCTTTCAATTAGCTCTGATGTAGCAATGCAGTCAAAACCCTCTTGTAAAAATCCATAACAGCCGATGCCTGCCGAGCTAAACAAACTTACATAATTCAATTTATTCACCACTTTGCTTAATTATTATATTATCCTAGCATAAAAATGTGAACAAAGGAAGGAGACAGCAATAATTTTCTAAAATTTTAATTTGTTTTGGAAAATATAATAAATTGTTATAGCATTTAGCAAATCAAAAATAAAGTAAAATATTTTAATAATCATATGGAACTTTAAATTAATATCATTTCAAAAAAACACTATAATTGTTTTTCTCTTAAATAACAATTACAGTGTTTGATATTAATTATGAATTTAATAATTTTCAAACCGTCCATGACATTGGATTCGGATTTCTATTCAGTTGTTTCACATTATTCTTAGGTAAATGCTCACGTTTAACGACTTTCGGTGTCATACCGCTATTAATTCTTTTGTATAATTTCGGATCCATCTGATTCGTTCTAAAACTTTTAAACACTCTATGCGTCGCCTCGTCACACGTTGGACATGTATCTTCCTGTAAATTACTGCTCATCGATTTCCATACATCATATTCTCCACAAGTTGCACAGCTAAATGTATATTTCGGCATTATTCATCCAGCTTCGGAATAATGTTATTTGTAAATATTTCTTTCGGTAATGACAATGTACAACATGCGTTTGGAATATCAACGATACCACCAATATTACCTTGTACTGGTGCTGATCCGAGTAACATATACGCTTGCTCTCCTGTATAACCACATGTCTTCAGGAACTCAATCGCATTTAAACAAGCATTTCGATAAGCTGTATTTGCATCAAGATATAACTGATCTCCAGAGAATTCATTCACTGAAATCCCTTCGAATACTAAATATTCATTGTAATGTGGCATCACTGGTCCTGGCTGGAATGCAGGGTTCTTCTTAATCTTATATTTCTCCATACCGCCTTTAATAACGTTCACCTTTAATTCAATCCATCCTGGAATCTCAATTCCACCACAGAATGTAATTTCACCATCACCTTGTGAGAAGTGCAGGTCACCGACTGATAATTTAGCCCCTTCTACAAATACCGGGAAGTAGACGCGTGATCCTTTAGAAAGGTTCTTAATATCACAGTTACCACCATTCTCTCGAGGCGGTACAGTTCTTGCACCTTCTTTAGCAACGCGGTCAAAGTCTGCACCTTTCAATGTTCCTAATACACATGAATCTGGATCTGGCAATTCAGCTAATGCCGGCACACGATTTGGATTCGTATCAACTAAAGCTTTCTCACGTCTGTTCCATTCATCAAGCATTTCCTGACTCGGTGCCACACCCATTAGCCCTGGGTGAATGATACCAGCGAACTTTACATTCGGTACGTGTCTGCTTGTCGCATAGATTCCTTCGAAATCCCATATTGACTTTGCTGCTTTCGGATAGTGATCCACTAAGAAACTACCACCATTTTCTTTAGCAAATATACCGTTAAAGCCCCACTCATGCGCACTAAATGTTCCGATATCTAAAATATCTACTACTAATAAATCCCCCGGTTCTACACCATTTACATGTACTGGTCCACTTAATACATGCACACGTTTTAAATTAACCTTTTCAATATCAGATGGATCATCATTGTTTTTAATCTGCCCATCCGTCCAGTCCAAACATTCCATCTTAAAGACCTCTCCAGGTTCAACAGAGAAAGCCGCCGGAATATCTGGATGCCATCTGTTATGTCCAGGATGTTTTTGTTCGTGCATTTTCTTCGTTAAATCAATTTCAAATATTTTCTTAGCCATAAAAAATATCCCCCTTGAAAAATCAATTTAATATTACACTTTTAGTGTATTCTAGTTTTCAGAATTTTTCAAATTTTAACGAGATATTTTTATGATAGGAATTCCACAAAAAAAGACCTCTTCAGGTCTTTTAAAGTTTATTATCTTTATCCGCCAATTGTTGCTCTAATACTTTGATTCTCTTCTCAAGTTCCTTCTTTTTAAGTGCTTCTAATTCAAACCTATTATCTGTTTTCTTTTTATGATTATCAATCATCCTTCTAATCGATAAACCAATTTTAATCGCAATCAGAAATAAAAAAATATAAATAACAATGAGCCAAAATGTTTCCATATTTTTCACCACCATCTTATCTTTTTATTTTATCCTTATAATACCATTTTATATGTTTAAATCACATATTATTTTTATCCTCTATTTTAGAATGATATAGCCATTTTATTATGATTAAATTCATTTCAATTCAATAGTTTCAAAAATTAAACCAGCACATAAATGCTGGTTTAATCGTTCTATTTATACTCTGCAAAAAACTCTTTCGTCAGTCGTTTCACTTGTGGGCTAAGCAGTAATACTGCGATTACGTTCGGAATCAAGATTAAAGCTAATGCAAGGTCTAATAGTTTCCATAGTTCTGTTCCGTACCCAACTGCTCCGATTGTTATCGAGATAATATAGACGGCTTTCATTATGTTGCCCATCAGTTCTCCAAACAAGAACTCTGCCATTCTTGAGCCATAATATACGACAACGATAACTGTAGATAACACAAAAAAAATCAACGATATTGATATTAAGGAACTTCCGAATACACCAAATGCATCTTCATAAGCACGTGCTGTTAATGCGCCTGGATTTGCTTTTGCATCTTTATGTAAGTATACATCAGATACTAATACAACAAATGCTGTTGTTGAACATATTATGATTGTATCCACTACAATTTCAGAGATACTCCAGAATGCTTGTCTTACCGGATGATCTGTCTTTGCTGCAGCATGGGCAATAGGTGATGTTCCTAATCCTGCTTCATTAGAATACACACCTCTTGCAAATCCCCATCTTACTGTTGAAGCTAGTGCTGCTCCGAATCCTCCCCCTGCAGCTGCTTCTGGTTTAAATGCTTTCTCCACGACTAATGAAATTACCTCTGGTACATGCCTAATATTCATCACAATAATGATAAAGCCAAATAATAAATATAGTCCTACCATTACAGGTACAAGTTTCTCCGTAAATGTAGCGATTCTTTGAATACCACCAAACACGACAATTCCGGTAACGATCGACATGATAATTCCTGTAATCCACGGGTTAATTGAAAATGTATCATGTATAGAATCAGCAACTGAATTCCCTTGCACCATTACACTTGGAATTAGCTCAATCATCAACATGAATGCGAATATTACAGCAAATATCATACCGACTTTTTTATTTTTAAATCCTTTCTTCATATAGTAGGTTGGGCCACCAACGAATTCACCTTTTTTATTCTTCTCACGATACTGCATCCCTAGTACATTCTCACTAAACTTCAGTGCCATTGCTAAGAATGCAATTACTAACATCCAGAATACCGCACCAGGTCCACCCATAATAATTGCTGTCGGTACGCCTACGATATTCGCAGCGCCTACAGTAGAAGACAGCGCTGATGTTAGTGCCTGTCTAGGCGTAATTGTTCCTTCACCTTTTGGTTCTTTATTAATACTTCCAAAAGTTTGTTTCATGATATAAGGGAAATGTCTAAATTGTATAAACCCTAGATAAACAGTTAAAAACAAACTAGTGAAAAATAGAAGTGATATCAATGGATAGCCCCATAACCATTCTGAAAACTTTACAATATAGTCCATAATCTTCTCCTTAATTTTAATATAGTTTAAGTTTACAGAAATATTTATATCATTTCAATTATTTTTCAGAATATTCAGACCTCATTGTTATTATTTTTTATATAAAAAGAGAGATTCTAAAAGTTAGAATCTCTCTTTGCTATTAACTGGTGTACGCCAAGATTTTGCTGTAATTATATTGGCTATTTTGTTGATTTCTATTCAGTGTTGTTCATAATAGTTGAAGGTACTAGGAACTTATCTTCTGCATTATTCTTAAATTAATCGATCGTAAGTCCTTCACCAACAAATGTCTGATATGCTTCATACATTCTTCCTGGTACACCGCTTTCAGCACTGTTATAACGATTGAAGTTCTTATCATTCACTACTTCTTTGATTATCTCAATCGTGTCATCACTTCTCGGATCTTCAATCTTCTTCCCTGTCGTTTCTTCAGCAATAACAAATAATCTTACTAAATATCTCGTATATGAATCATCTTTATCGAGCGTAATCTCTAATTCTTCTGTTAGTTCTTTACTTGTCTCCACAAAACATCTGAAATCTTCAAAGAAGTCTCCAAATCTTATCAATACATGCCGATAATGTTCATCTGATAGCTTCATATATCTGAATGCCAATTGCTTAACCACCCTTAATTTTTAGTCAATTCTAGTGTATCACTTTTGTAAGCGCTTGAAAATGTCGAATTTATTTATCGTGAAAATACTTATGCTTCGTCTATGCCATGTGCTGCTCTCATTCCACTAAATATACATCCACCGAGGAAAGTGCCTTCAAGTGCGCCGTATCCGTGTACGCCGCCGCCTCCAAATCCTGCGACTTCTCCTGCTGCATATAATCCATGGATCGGTGTATCTTCCTGACTGATAACCTGACTGTTTAAGTCGGTTTGTATTCCGCCTAACGTCTTACGGCTGATAATGTGCAGTTTAACAGCGATTAATCTTTTAGATTCAAGTATTTTATGTGGTTTAGCGGTTCTAATCAGCTTGTCACCAAGAAACTTTCGTGCGCCGTGAATAAATGTCACTTGTGGATCTTTACTGAACGGGTTATCGAGTTGCAGGTCTCGTTCTATAATCTGTGTCTTAATGTGATCTGCGTCTAGTAATTCACTGCCTGCTAATGCGTTCATCTTACGTACTAGGTCGTGAATATTCTCTGCGACAATAAAGTCTTCTCCTTTTTCTTTAAATGCTTCTACGGGTCCTGTCGCATTTGAAGAAAGGCGTTCTTTTAATAGTAGTTTAATGTCTTTTTCAGTGAGGTCCGGATTTTGTTCAGAGCCTGATAAGACGAATTCTTTCTTTAGAATATCTTCTGTTAAGATAAACCATGAATAGTCATATCCTGTCTTACAGATGGTTTCCAGCGTATGCAATGTATCAAATCCTGGATAGTCTGGTGCTGTCATGCGATTACCTAACGCATCAAACCATAATGATGATGGTCCGGGTATGATTCTAATCCCGTGATTATTCCAGATTGGTGTATGGTTGATAATGCCTTCAGTATAGTGCCACATGCGGTCTTTATTCACGAGTTTCACGCCTGCTGTTTCACTGATGCCTAACATCTTACCATCTGTTGAATCCGGCACACCTTGTATCATCGTCTCCGGTGCTTTACCGAGTCGGCGTGGCCAGTTCTTCTTAATCAGTTCGTGATTTGCTCCGATACCACCTGTCGTAATAATGAGGTATGGTGTATCAAATTTGAACTGATCAATAATTTCACGGTTAGATGGTTCACCGCGCTCTGCTTCACTTGGCTTGAGTATATTACCTTCAATCGAAGTTATCTTATTGTCTGTAATATTTAACTGTGTCACTTGATGTCGTTCTAAAAAGCGGAAGTTCCCTTTCTGTTCTTCAGCTAATACATAGTTCACAAATGATTCAATCAGGCCAGGGCCAGTTCCCCATGTAATATGGAAACGTGGTACTGAATTGCCGTGTCCGGATGCACTATATCCTCCACGTTCTGCCCATCCTAATATTGGTGTCAGTTTAATCCCCATACTTTCTAAATAGGCTTCTTTTTCAAATGCTGCAAATTTAATATATGCTTCTGCCCATTGTTTCGCCCAGTAATCTTCTGTATCTAGACGGTCGAATTGTGCTGTATTTAACCAGTCGCGTTGAGCGAGTTCATAACTGTCTTTTACACCAAGTCTTCTCTGTACTTTTGAATTGACTAAGAATAATCCTCCGAAACTCCAGAATGCTTGTCCACCGATTGCTGTCTTCGGTTCCTGATCGATCATCGTCACGTGATGTCCATTTTTCAATAGTTCTGTTGCAGCAACTAATCCTGAAAGTCCTGCACCAATAATTGTTACCTCTTTTTTCATGATCAATTCCTTCTTTCTTTAGACAGTCTTAATATGATTATAAACGAAAAAGACAAAGCATGAGTGTTCACGCTTTGTCTTATAAATGTTTTATTGATTCCATAGATCGATCAATGATTGAATCGACATAAATCCTGCACCGATTGTAGCAAGTACTGCAATCACACCTAAAATAAGTAACCACGTTGGATGTTTATAATCTCCAACGATACGTTTATTTTTCGATGCAATAAGAATCGCAGTTAATGTAATCGGTAAGATAAGGCCGTTAAATGCGCCTGCTAGTACTAATAATTTCACTGGTTTACCTACAAGTAAGAAGACGATTGTAGAGAATACGATAAATGAAATTACGACGATATTATTGTGTTTCGTAAATACTGGATGGAATCCTTTTAAGAATGAAGCTGATGTATATGCTGCACCGATAACTGAAGTCAGTGCTGCAGCTAATAATACTAAACCAAAGATTTTAGGTCCGATTGGTCCTAAAGCATGCTGGAACGCAGAAGCGGGTGGGTTTACTGGATCTAACTTCACACCCGTTGCTACTACACCTAACACTGCTAAGAATAAACAGAAACGCATTAATCCTGTCGTTAAGATACCTAAGTTTGCTGCACGAGATACGAATGGTAAATTCGCTTTACCAACCATACCATCATCAATCAGACGGTGAGCTCCGGCAAACGTAATGTATCCACCAACTGTACCACCGACAATTGTTACAAGTGGCATTACAAGTCCTAATGGATTATCAGGCATTACCATCTTCGTTAAAGCTTCCCCATATGGCGGTTGAACTTTAATCATAACAAATGCTACTGTCAGTAACATTACTACACCTAGAATCTGTGTTACAACGTCCATCATCTTATTTGCACTTTTACTACTGAATATGATGATTGCAAGTATTCCTGTAATCACTGCACCAATTCTCACGTCAATACCAAGTAATGCATTAAAACCGAGTCCTGCTCCGGCAACGTTACCGATATTAAATGCTAGTCCTCCAAGTACGATAAGTATCGCGATAAAACTTCCTAATCCTTTAAATACTTCATTTGAAATATCTTGTCCACGTTTACCTGTTACGGTTAACACACGCCAAATATTTAACTGTGCACCGATATCAATAATGATACTCAGTAAGATCGCAAAGGCAAAGCTTGCCAGGAATTGTTCTGTAAAGATTGTCGTCTGTGTCAAGAAGGCAGGTCCGATTGCAGACGTCGCCATTAAGAAGATTGCGCCGAACAGTAATCTGCGCTGCGCTGATGTCATTTTAGGTTTCTCGTTGTTCATAATAAGCCCCTTTTCTTAGTTAGATTGTAGTAATTTCTATATTTTTTTGTAACAATGTATCACGAATTTGTTCAACAAAAGCTAATGCTTCTGGTCCATCCCCATGGACGCAAATTGAATCTGCCTGAATTGGTATTAACTTACCTGTTTCTGTCTTTACTTGTTGATCTATGATCATGCGCAATACATGTTCAACCGCTTCGTCTACATTATGAATCATCGCATTATTCGCTTTACGAGAAACAAGTGTGCCTTCATCTGTATAATTACGATCTGCAAATACTTCGTTAATCGCTGTTAAGCCATTTTCCTGTGCGACGCGTACTAAATTACCACCCGCAATACCCATCACCTTTAATTTCGGATCAAATTGCTTGATCGCATTCACGATAGCCTGCGCAAGCTTTTCATCATTAAAGGTTGCATTGTAAAGTGCACCGTGTGGTTTAACATGATTTAATTCTACTTGATGTTTATTACAGAATGCCTGTATTGCACCAAGCTGATACGTAACGAGGTTCTCAACTTCGTCATAGCTCATATCGACTTGTTTACGACCAAATCCCATGAGATCATTGTAACCAGGATGTGCACCGATGCCGGTATTATTTTCCTTACACAGTGCTACCGTACGATTTAATACATTGAAATCCCCTGCATGCATACCACATGCGATATTAGCAGAAGTAATTAAAGGTATAATCGCTTCATCATTGCCAATCGTGTAATTACCAAAGCTTTCTCCTAAGTCTGCATTTAAATCAATCTTCATCTTTAGCCCTCCAGGAAGTGATTTTTCTCTAAGAATTTAATATCGATAATATTTTCCTGATACCTTGGATGCTGCATAATACGATACTGATAATCAAGATTTGTCGGGAAGCCGGTAATCACCGTCTCATCAAGAATAGATAACATTCTGCGTATCGCTCTATCACGCGTCTTCTCAAATGTTATAAATTTACCGATCATTGAATCATAATACGGAGAAACCATACACTTTTGATATAAGAATGTATCGATTCTTACACCTGGTCCACTAGGTAAATTTAAATATTCTACTTTCCCCGGACTTGGTCTAAATCCGTGATCTGGATCTTCAGCGTTAATTCGACATTCGATACTAAAACCATTAATCTGAATCTCATCCTGCACAAGCTCGAACTTATCGTATAATGCGATATTAAGTTGTGCTTCGATAATATCGACGCCAGTCACCATTTCGGTTACCGTATGTTCTACTTGAACACGCGTATTCATCTCTAGGAAGTAATACTCTTTTGTTGACTCAACGTATAAGAATTCTAGCGTACCTGCACCACGATAATTAATATTTTTCGCTGCGTTGACGGCATCACGTGTCATGCGTTCTCTTACTTCATCCGGTACGATAGCAGCAGGCGCTTCTTCTACAAGCTTCTGATTGTTACGTTGAATAGAACAATCACGGTCGTAAAGATGTACTGCATCTCCTTTACCGTCACCAATGACCTGCACTTCAATATGTCTTGCAGTCTTAATAAATTTTTCTATGTAAACACGGTCGTCTCCAAATGCTTTCTTTGCTTCTGATTTAGCCGCATTAAATAAATTTTCGAAATCTTCCATACGGCTGACGATACGCATCCCTTTACCGCCACCACCAGCGACTGCTTTAATCACCATCGGTACGCCGATTTCCTGTGCTTTCACCGTCGCTTCAGCGAGTGTCGGTATTACATCTTTTGAACCAGGTATTACAGGTACACCAGCAGTGACCATCGTCTTACGCGCCTCAGCTTTATCACCCATCTTCTCGATTGTTTCAGGTGTAGGTCCGATGAATACTAAATCATGTTCAGCACATAGTCGTGCGAAATTAGCATTTTCAGCTAAGAAACCATAACCCGGATGTATCGCATCTGCACCTGTAATTTCAGCTGCAGCAATCACATTATTCATATTCAGATAACTTTCAGTTGAACTAGATGGACCGATACAAACTGCTTCATCTGCTAAAGTAACGTGTAAGCTATCCACATCTGTCGTAGAATAGACAGCAACCGTCTTAATGCCCATCTTCTTACATGTTCTAATAATTCGAATCGCAATTTCTCCTCGATTGGCAATCAATACTTTCTTCAAAGTGTCACCCCCTATTTTTCTTTAATTGTCACTAACGGTTCATCATAGCCTACAGCAGTTCCGTTCTCGATATGAATCGCTTCAATAACACCATCAACATCAGCATGAATATCATTCATTACTTTCATCGCTTCGATGATACCGATACGGTCACCTTTCTCAACTTTGTCACCGACACGGATAAACGGCTCTTTTGATGCTTCATCCTGCATATTATAGAATGTTCCTACCAGTTGAGACTTTTGTACGTGATGTCCATGCTCGACAACTTCCTGCTCTGGTTGTTGTGTCACTTGTCCTGGTACTTGCTGTACCGGATAGGCCTGTACTTCTTTAATTGCTTTTTCGATGTAGTATTCGTTATCGCCTTCTTTTACCGAAATAACTTTTAGTTCATTACTATTCATCATATCAATGAGCTGTTGTAATTTATCTGAATTCATTATGATTCCGCCTTCTCTAATAAGTTTTGGATTTTTTGACTCGTGTGTCTGATATCAAATGCATGCATGCTTACTTCATTTATAATCTTCATCATCTTTTTCTTCTCTGCTATCGCTTCTTCTAAAGTGCCTTCAACGAGACGAATCTCACTCCCAGGACCTTTTTGCACAAGTGTAGGGATATCACTGAAATATACTGTTCCTAGCTTTGCATATCCGCCGACAGTTTGACGATCATTCATCAGTATAATCGGCTGACCGTCAGACGATACCTGGATTGAACCGAGCTGAACCGGTTCAGAGATGATATCATAGTTCGTCTTCACTTCTAATATTTCACCTGACAGACGGATACCCATTCTATCTGATGTATTAGAAATTTCGTATGTGCTTGATAGTGATGCCGCTAAATTTTTAAATCGGTCATATTGACGACCTGGAATAAAACGAATCGTGCTTACTTTATCGATAAAATGCGTGTTAACGCGTCTCGTTTCAACAATTTCCGGTTGATTGAATGCAAGAAAATCATCTTTAATCAACGTACGTCCATCTAATCCGCCTAGTTTAATCTTCATATGCGTTGAATAGCTACCCTGAACTTTCGGTAGATTAAAACCACCTTTGACCGTCAGGTAAGTACGGTATCCATTTTTAGCAGTCTTAAATGTTAATATATCGCCGGCTTTTGCGTTATATACACATCGATTAACTACAGGCGTATCATTTAACTCAGCAAGCATATTACCACCAGTAATGATAAATGCATTATCTTCAGTAAATTTAAAGATGCCACCCTGCATCGTCATCTCAATACTCATATGATCTGTATTACCAAGCAGATTGTTACCTAATAATAATGCACGATAATCCATTGCGCCTGCTGGTGATAAACCAACATTTTGAAAGCCTGTGCGTCCGAGATCCTGTATTGTAGAATACATTCCCGGATGTATGACTTGAAGTCCCATTATTGTACCTCCGTTTCAATTTCATAAGTACCGTTATTTACAGCCTGTTCAATGTTATCATATTCTTCTTTTGAGATGCGTTTAAACTTAATATAATCTCCAGCTTCATAGTAAACTTCAGGATCGCGTTTCGGATCGAATAGCTTTAAAGGTGTCTTTCCGATAATGTTCCATCCCCCAGGTGAAGCTAATGGATAGATACCAGTTTGTGCATTTGCTATACCTACAGAACCCGCAGGAATTTCTTTACGCGGTGAAGCTTTGCGGGGTGTTGCAATCGACTCATCTAATCCTCCTAAAAATGGAAAGCCAGGCATAAAGCCTAACATATAGATAAGATAAGGTTTACTTGTATGTATTTGAATGATTTCTTCTGTCGTTTTATTATGTAATGAAGCCATTTCATCCAGATCAAGATTGAACGGTGCCTCGTAACACACAGGAATAACGTATGTCGTTGTCTGCTGTTGAGCTGTTGAAGATAGTGTAAGACTCTGTAAAGATTCACTTAACGTTTCATGATCTGTCACTGTATCATCGAAATAAATAACGAGCGTGTTATAAGAAATGACAAGCTCTAATATGCCACTGATAGCGCTATTTTGTATCGCAGATTTTAACTGGATCACCTGCGCATTAATCTCAGGATCAATACGCTCTTCAAAGACGACGCTCATACAGTTCTCATTGATATTTACAATATTCATGATGTAACCCCTTTCTTTTTTACCAAAATAATCATATCATAATAGTCTGATAATTTAAATTACTTATTTTGAAAGTTTAAAGTAATAAAGAGCAACAATAATTAAACTTATAAATAAGTATATAAATATACCTCATAAAAAAACCATTACACAATTTGTGTAATGGTCTAAGATGTCTTATAAAATGCCTAATCCACTTGATTGAATGTCTTTAGCGAATCCTTTAACTGTATCTACTGATAATTCATCGATGTCACGACCGATATTCGGAATCTTCTCCACAACGTCCCCTGGACATGTGATAATGTCGCAGCCGATTTCATCTGCCTGAATCACGTTATAAAGCTCGCGACATGATGCCCATAAAAGTTTCACGCTTTCTTTTTCGTGACAAACTTTTACAGCAGCACGCATTAATGGCATAGGATCTACACCAGTATCTGCGATACGGCCAGCAAATACTGAAACGTATGTTTCAACACCTGGTTTAATTGCTTTTACGATTTCTGTCACCTGTTCGATTGTATAAACCGCAGTAACGTTTAATTTAATATCCTGTTCAGATAATTTCTTGATTAATGGAATCATAGATTCGCCTTTCGTATTCACGACAGGAATCTTAACAAAAACATTTTCACCGAATGACTGAATGATTGCTGCTTCTTTCTCCATCGTTTCCATATCATCGCCGAATACTTCAAATGAGATAGAAGCATCTGGTATTGCCTTAACTGCAGCTTCTGCAAAAGCTGTATAATCTTCTACACCAGCTTTAGCCATAAGTGATGGGTTTGTCGTAAATCCATCAACTGTCTGGTTTTGGTAAGCTGTTTTCATTTGTTCGATATCCGCACCATCAGCAAATACTTGCACATTTAAATTTTTCATTATTATTCCTCCACATTTAATGTATACACTTCTACTTATTATAATCACATAATGTATGATATTGCTAATGATTGAGTATACTTGTTTGTTTTTTCAATATATTTACTATTCTTTTCAGAATTTTATATTTTTGTTGTCATTTGATGTGGTAAAATAAAATGATTAATGAATGGAGGAACATCATGAAAGCGAACAAATATGTTTACTTCTCTATATTTTTTGTTATCTTAAGTATCTTTTGTAACGGTTATAATCCCGTGCTGGCAATACTTTTCGGTTCTATCAATGCCATCATACTGTTTACCGGACTAGTAAGCTGTATTTTACTTATTATTAGTATTGTCTTAATTGATAAAGCTTTGAAGCAGCCTGAAAACATTTCAAGCGGTTTATATAAGGTCGCGAAAATTTGGCCATGGGTCATCTTAGTTGTTATTCTCTTACAACTTGCTAGTATTCTGTTTAGATTTGGTATCATTTAAGGATTGATTCGTCAATCCTTTTTATTATGGAGGTTTTTATATGGTCTATCTTTGGATTGCATGTATGAGTGTCTTCGGTGCATTATGCAGATATAGTATAAGTTTAGCGCTTCATGCACCGCTGTATACAATTATCGTGAATCTCATCGGCGCATTTGCTTTAGGATTTTCTACAACTTACTTTAGACGGCTATCCTGGTCATCGCACATAAAGACTGGAATTACAACCGGTTTTCTAGGAAGCTTCACTACATTCTCTGCACTGAGTAAAGACGTTGCCGATCTCTATTTAGCACATCATTATCTTTCACTTTTCATCTATTATAGTATTAGCATCCCTGGAGGTATGATATGTGCTGTTATCGGTATGAAATGGGGTGACAGAAATTGATCTATGTTGCAATCGGTGCACCATTCGGGGCTATGTTACGATTTTATATCAGTCAGAAGATGAATGGGCGTTTTCCATTTGGTACACTGTTCATTAATTTACTAGGTGCATTGTTGTTAGGCATCGTTGCACGTTTTGATATGACAACGATGCTTTTCCTCGGTACTGGTTTTTTAGGCGCATTCACAACATTTTCTACGTTGAACATTGAGATTGTTAAACTGTATGAAACGAATAAAAACTGGTGTATTTTCTATATAACAATTACCTATATATTCGGTCCGTTACTCTACTTGTTTGCATATACATTTCATTTATAATTTTTTTGTAAATTTAGCGTAATTTTTTCTTAAAATTATCACAGCTTATGTATTTATACATTATTATAATATTGAAATTAAAATTTATTTTGGAGGGAACACCGTGAAACGAATTGCATCAATGGTATTAATGTTAACGTTATTAATCTCAATGCTTTTCCAAAGTCCTTATGCACTTGCAGATGTGACGACAGAACAGCCAACGACAGAAGCACCAACTACTGAAGTAGCAACGACTCAAGCAGCGACAACTGAAGCGCCTACAACTGAAGCGCCTACAACTGAGAAAGCTACGACTGAATTACCAACGACGGAACAAGCAACAACAGAAACTCCTGCTGGACCGAACTCAGTAAAGATCTTACATACAAATGATATGCATGGTCGTTTAGATGCTGAAGATGGCCGTGTTATCGGCATGGCAAAGGTAAAGACAATCAAAGATAAAGAACAACCTACATTGATGTTTGATTCTGGGGATGCTTTCCAGGGCTTACCATTATCTAACTTCTCAAAAGGTGCTGACATGGCAAAAGCGATGAACGCTGTTGGTTACGATGCGATGACTGTTGGTAACCATGAGTTTGATTTCGGTTTTGAAACTGCGATGAACTATAAGAAACTATTAAACTTCCCTATTTTAAGTTCAAACGTTTATAAAGATGGAAAAAGTGTTTATGCGCCTTCTGCAATTATCGAGAAAAATGGTAAGAAATATGGTGTCATCGGTGTAACAACACCGGAGACTGCTACAAAGACGCACCCGAACAACATTATCGGTGTATCGTTCCTTGATCCAGTTGCATCTGTAACTGCAGAAATGAAAAAGCTACAAGGAAAAGTTGATGCATTTATCATCTTAAGTCACTTAGGTATCGACACAACAACGAAAGAAGCTTGGCGTGGTGATAATTTAGCGAATAAGATTGCCGGCAACAAAGATTTTAAAAATAATGCAATCGTCATATTAGATGGACATTCTCACTCTGTCATTGAAAATGGTGAATTAAAAAATACGGTAATGCTTGCTCAAACAGGTACGGCACTTGCAAACATCGGGAAAGTTACATTTGATTTACAAAATAAGGTTGCAAGTAATCTGAAAGCTTCAATGATTAAAGAAGCAGATACGAAAGAAGTTACACAAGATGCTGCAGTTAAAGCTATCGTTGATACTACAAAAGATAACTTTGGGAAAGCAACTTCTGAAGTCGTATTCCACAATCCAGTACAACTTCAAGGTGAACGTAACGACGTACGTACACGTGAGACAAACTTAGGTAACGCAATTGCTGATGCAATGGAAGCATATTCTGTTAACGGATTTGATGCAGCTGGTGACTTTGCTGTAACTAATGGTGGAGGTATCCGAGCTTCAATCGAAGGTAATAAAGATGTAACAATCGGAGATATTATTAAAGTATTACCTTTCGGAAACACTATTACACAAATTAACGTCAAAGGTACTGACGTTAAAGCAATGTTTGAACACGCTTTAAGTGCACCGGTTGTTGAAAAAGACGGAAAAACAGGATTAGATGCAAACGGTGCCTTCTTACACATCTCTAAATCAATCAAAATTCATTATGACATGACTAAACCTGCTGGTGAACGTGTTTATGCAATTGAAGTATTCAACAAAAAGACAAACAAATTTGAACCATTAAACAATACTAAAACATACAAAGTTGTAACAAATGATTTCTTAGCCGTTGGTGGCGATGGTTATACCATGCTTGGTGGACCTCGTGAAGAAGGACCATCATTAGATGCAGTTGTACGTCAATACTTTAAAGCTGCTGATATGACAGCTTATACAAGTGAAGCATTACAACGTATCTTAGCAGGAAACGCGAGTGCGTATCAACCAGTTGTATCTGAAGAAGTAACGACTGAAAGACCGACAACTGAAACTGTAAAACCTCAAATTGACGTACCTACAGAAGAAGATGGACGCGAAGGTTTCATCATCAACACAGAAGATTCTACTGAAGAACCTGTCGTATTAGAAGTTACGAAGGCTGCTCATGATGATAAAGTCATTCCATTTGAAACTGTTGCAAAGACGAATGAAACAAATTTAGATACGACAATTCAAGCGGATCAAGTTGCAGATGATACAAACAAACCTGCAATTACTGAAGCGGTTGAGCAATTACCGATTACTGGTGAAGCGGCTGGTACAGGTGCTGCTGCAATCGGATTATTAGGATTAGGATTATATTTAGTGAAACGTAAATCTGCGTAACAAATAAGCCTTGAGTGAAATTCACTCAAGGCTTATTTGTTACGGATTTAAATGTTCAATTTGGTCCATAATATTTTCAAGTGCTTCAACTTTATACTGGAATCTACCATGGAAGACAAATTTTTCGAAGAATGTTTGCAGTTCTTCTTCACCTACAATCACCTTCACACCATTATCTCTCGAATAATTCGTAATGTGTTCACTACCTACCCCTTCTGCATTGTAGTACGCAATCGGTGTTACCGGATACGGTAACTCAAACACTTTCTCTAAACGTTCTGCTTTTAATTTCAATGCTTCAATCGAGTGGTTAT
The DNA here is from genome assembly GCF_024205965.1 of Macrococcus epidermidis. NCBI lineage: Bacteria > Bacillati > Bacillota > Bacilli > Caryophanales > Staphylococcaceae > Macrococcus > Macrococcus epidermidis. The sequence goes on from NZ_CP073819.1 coordinate 1,897,323, forward strand.
ATGTTCTGAATTCAGCATTACCGTCTTTGTTCTTATCGAGTACGATTGTCTGTTCAAGCTTCGGATCAAGCTCTAATATGTTGAATACACCTTCTAGCATCGGTTCGCCAGCAAACTGCATCTCACTTACACCGTGATAAATATGACCTGTCCAGTAATTAGAATCTATCAGGTAGATACCAGTTCTCGTCAATACGACATGATCAAGTTTATCAGTGCTTTTCACGCGTTTACCAGGAATATAGATATTTGCAAGAACGTGCATATCTTCCGGACGAATACGCTCCTCACGGATGAACTGTTCTTTTAACTGAATTAAAGTAAGGTCAGTTAAATATTCACCTTTATCTTTCGAGAACATCTTTAAAGATTCGATATGTGATGATTTCTCATCGATTGTTTTCTGTAATGTTTCTTTTTGTTCTGCTAATTCTTTTTTATATTGAAGTCGAGACTTTTCACTCTCATCGTGATACTCATCTGATCTAATTTTCTGTGCTTTACGAAATTCTTCTTCTTTACGCGCAATTGATTTTTTCTTGCTGGATAATGCGAGTAACCATAAGACGAAGAATAATAAAGCCAGGACACCTAAACCAATTAACACATAAAATAAAGTACTTCCTACTTCTACTGACATATCATTCACCTTTCTAACCGTATTTCCTTTATTATAATGAAATTTCAGAAGAACTTCATCGAAAATATGAAAGTAATTTGTGAAAGTTTACTCTAATTAAAAATATTAATAAGAAATTAATATTCTGAACAAAGATTAACAATGTTTAATAAAATATAAATTCTTAATTAATAATGATATGAAATAATTTAAGTGTCCTAAAAATATTTTTGGGCAAAATTAAATTTTCTCGGAGGATGATACCATGGCAATGTATAAACGTTTATTATTAGCAGGTACTTTCGCATCAGCATTATTATTAGGTGCATGTGGTGAAGAGGAAAAAACTGACGACGCAAAAACTGAAGATGCAGCAACAACTGAAGAAGAAGCTACTGAAGATGATGCTGCTACAGAAGAAGAAACTACTGAAGATGATGCTGAAGAAGAGACTACTGAAGAAGAAACTGAAGAAGCTTAATATTTTTTTATTGACTATCTCGCATGAGGTAGTCTTTTTTCATCCTACGAATAAAGCTAAAACGGCGGAATAGAAGTGGCCACTACGACAGAAAACCGAACAAAAACTATAAATCAAAGAACGATTTATTAGTTTTGTCCGGTTTTTGCTTGTGGCAGAACACTTCTATCCCTGCCTCTATTTATTTAAATTTGCTTTTAAATCTTCAATTTTATCTGTCGCTTCCCATGGTAAATCAACATCTGTACGACCGAAGTGACCGTAAGCAGCTGTTTGTTTATAAATTGGGCGGCGAAGATCTAACATCTGAATGATACCTGCTGGACGTAAGTCGAATGTTTTACGTACTGCATCAACAAGTTGTTGTTCAGTGTATTCAGAAGTACCATAAGTTTCAACTGAAATAGATACGGGTTGTGCTACACCGATCGCATAAGCTAATTGTACTTCACATTTGTCAGCTAGACCTGCTGCAACGATGTTCTTCGCAACATAACGCGCTGCATAAGCACCACTACGGTCAACTTTAGTCGCATCTTTACCAGAGAATGCACCACCACCGTGACGCGCATATCCGCCGTAAGTATCTACGATAATCTTACGGCCAGTAAGACCAGCATCCCCTTGAGGTCCACCGATTACGAAACGACCAGTTGGATTGATGAAATATTTTGTTTCTTCATCAATTAATTCAGCTGGAACAACTGGTTTAATAACGTGTTCTTTAATATCAGCCTGAATTTGTTCTAATTCAATCTTCTCATGGTGTTGAGATGAGATAACGATCGTGTCAATTCTTTTCGGTTTACCCGCTTCGTCATACTCAACAGTAACTTGTGTCTTACCATCTGGACGTAAGTATTCTAAAGTGCCATCTTTACGCACTGCAGTCAGACGGCGTGCTAATTCATGAGATAATGAAATTGGTAAAGGCATTAAGCTTTCAGTTTCATTACATGCAAATCCAAACATTAAACCTTGGTCACCAGCACCGATTGATTCGATATCTGAGTCAGATAAGTTACCACGGTCTTCTAATGCACGGTCTACCCCTTGAGCAATATCAGGCGACTGCTCATCGATTGCAGTAAGTACTGCCATCGTCTGGAAGTCATAGCCGAATTTAGCACGTGTATATCCGATTTCTTTTACAGTATCACGTACTACTTTAGGAATATCAACATATGTTGATGTAGTAATTTCACCTGCGATTAATGCCATACCTGTTGTTACTGATGTTTCACACGCTACACGTGCTTTTGGATCTCCTGTAAGAATTGCATCTAAGATTGCATCTGAAATTTGGTCAGCAATTTTATCTGGATGTCCTTCTGTTACTGATTCTGACGTAAATAATTTACGATCTGTCATTTATAAACACTCCTAATAAATATATATTTCACGGTTCAAGCTATAAATAAAAAATAGCCCTCTCTCCTATTAAGAGAGAAGGCTAATTATACATAATTAGTCCATTCTGCTCTTATCGTTCAGACAGCTGTCTGCAAACGGTTTGGCACCTTACTTAACAATGAAGTTAAGGGTTGCTGGGCTTCAAAGGGTCCATGTCCCTCCACCACTCTGGATAAGAGAATCCGCAAGTTAGATAATACTAAACTTTTTGTACACTGTCAATATATCGGATTGATTCACAAATTTTCTGAATAATATTTTATCTATAAAATTTTATTTATATTTAATGTAACACTTAAAACCTTATGTTATACTATTTCATGAAACTGCTTACATCAGCAGAAAATATAAACTTGGGGGACCTTTTAATGAGCGAACAAATCTTTGGTAAACTAGATAACTTATTAAAGAGTGATAGCGTATTAAATCAATTATCAAGAACACAGTTAATCAACGAAATTTTAGCAAATCGTGAAGGTGTATTAACAGAGTCAGGTGCTGTCAGAACTGAAACTGGTAAATATACAGGTCGTTCACCAAAAGATAAATTTATCGTTGAAGAAGAAGAAACAAAAGACCAAATCGACTGGGGTACAATCAACCAACCTATCTCTGAAGATATCTTCTTAAAATTATTAGACCGCGTTTTAGACTATTTAGGAACAAAAGATAAAGTTTATGAATTCAATGGTTATGCAGGTGCAGATCCTGCTACTCAATTAAATTTACGCGTCATCAATGAGTTAGCATGGCATAACTTATTTGCACGTACAATGTTTATCCGACCTGAAACATTCAATGAAGGTATCTTAATCGATCCAGACTTCACTATCATTTCTGCGCCACACTTTAAAGCAGATCCAAAAATCGATGGTACAAATTCTGAAACATTTATCATTACAAGTTTCAAACATAAAATTATCTTAATCGGTGGTACTGAATATGCTGGAGAAATGAAAAAAGGTATCTTCGGTGTAATGAACTACTTATTACCAACACAAGGTGTAATGAGTATGCATTGTTCAGCAAACGTTGGTGAAAATAAAGACGTTGCGTTATTCTTCGGTTTATCAGGAACAGGTAAAACAACTTTATCAGCTGACCCACACCGCAAATTAATCGGTGATGATGAACATGGCTGGAACGATAATGGTGTATTCAATATCGAAGGTGGATGTTACGCGAAGACAATCGACCTTTCTCGTGAGAAAGAACCACAAATCTATGATGCGATCCGTTACGGTGCGATTTTAGAAAATGTTAAAGTTGATGAAAAAGGTTTCCCAGACTATGAAGACAAATCATTAACTGAAAATACACGTGCAGCATACCCAATTGAAAATATCGATAACATCGTATTACCTTCAATTGCTGGTCATGCTAAAACAATCATCTTCTTAACAGCAGATGCATTCGGCGTATTACCTCCAATCTCTAAATTAACGAAAGAACAAGCAATGTACCACTTCTTAAGTGGATTTACATCTAAATTAGCAGGTACTGAGCGCGGGGTAACGAGCCCACAACCAGTATTCTCAACATGTTTCGGTTCTCCGTTCTTACCATTACATGCAACAGTATATGCGAATATGTTAGGTGAATTAATCGACAAGCATGGTTCAGACGTATACTTAGTAAACACTGGATGGACTGGTGGAGAATATGGTGTAGGTAGCCGTATGAGCTTAACACATACACGTTCTATGATCCGTCGTGCAATCAGTGGCGAAATTAAAAACTCTGAATTTACTCAAGATCCTATCTTCGGATTATATGTACCAAATTCAGTCGCAGGTGTTCCTAAAGAAATCTTAATGCCTCGTAACGCTTGGGTATCTCAAGATGCTTACGATGAAAAAGCAAAAGATTTAGCATTACGCTTCCAGGAAAACTTCAAGAAATTCGGTGAAAAGTCAGCAGAAATTGAAGAAAAAGGCGGCTTTATATTTAGAGGATAATAATAGAGGCTGGAGCTGAAGTGTTCTGCCACAAGCAAAAACCGAACAAAACTAATAAATCGCGCTTTGATTTATAGTTTTTGTTCGGTTTTTGTCGTAGGGGCAACTTCTGTTCTGCCGTTTAAGCTGTTAAAGATAAAAGGACTAAAATTTAAGTCACATCTTCATTTTATTCTACAGCTAACATCCATCTATAAATTTCTTCTAGTATCTTGCGTTCATTATCAGGTCGAAGGACGTGTGCTTCATCTTCTAAGTAAATCGCTTCATGCTTTACACCTAAGTTTTTAAGTCTTTCTTCAAGCATCTTGCCATGCGCGATATTAACCTGCTTATCTTCTGTTCCGTGAATAATCATAATTGGGGGACTGTCTGCTTTGATCAGATTAATACCTTCGCGTTTATCATAGGCAGCTTTATCTGAAATCGGACCGACGATGCGCTTTAACATGCTGCGCAAGTCTAGTCGCTCATCATACATGTAATAAATACTCGATACACCACCCCATGTAATAAAGGATGTCACATTACTATCCTGATACGTAACGAGTCCTTTAATACCCCCACGTGAAAAACCTATAAAATGTAATGGTACATCTGGATACTTTTTTCTTAATATACGCACAAGCGCATATACATCCTCACGGTCACTTCCACCAAACTCATCCTGACCATTATGATGCGTTCCACGGTAATAAGGTGCTGCAACAAGTGTATTCGGATAGGCAAAACGCATCAGTCCAGCTGGTCTAAGCGTCCCTACCTGCCCTTTTCCACCGCGAAGATATATAATGATGCGTTCTACAAGTTTCGGCTCATATAATAAGCCTTTAACTTCAAATTCGTCAGAGTGATAGGTTATCTCCTGAAAACTTATATCTTTATAAGTTGCAGGAATTACTTTACTCGTGATGAACATCAAAACGCTCCTTTAGTGTATCTAATAGGTATAGAATACAGTCATCTTTTAACAGGAAACTTTTATCTTCTGTCTGAATATCATCCAGCGCCTTTGCAATTACCGGACCATCTGTTTCCAGATAATCTTCACGCTTGTCGATTTGCGCTACTTCTACATAGAAGACATCTTTACTGAATGGTGACTGATCATATACGGTATAGGTACCTATAAACTCATAATTACGCACTACACCACCAGTTTCTTCATATAATTCACGATGCATCGCCTCAATAGGTGTTTCATCATACTCAACCTTACCACCCGGGAATTCAATACCTCGAATTTTATTATGCGTAAGTAGCATATTACCCTTAAAGTTTGTTATTATTAGTACATGTTTACTTGTTGGAATATCAGCCTTATCTTTAATTTCGAGGATTACTTTATTTCCAACATGATCTGTAAATATCATTAATCTGCTCCATTCATCACAAAATTATCTATCTAGAGGTCTCTATGAAAAAACTAACTATACTTTTTATTATTTTAACATTAATTATTACCGGTTGTGCAGCACCACAGGAAAAAAAGAAACCATTGACGAAAGACCAGATTATCGCTCGAATGCAGAAGAATATTAAAGCAACAGACAGCATTTCTCTTGATGCCACTAATAAGACAACGATTTCATATGATAAGTTCACAACAAAGTTTACACAGGATACAGCATCTCAATTTGATACGATCAATAAAAGTGCGCTACTTATTAAAGCTGATTCAAATAACACGAAATATCCTGTAAAGTCTGTTATATTCAATATGGATGAGGGGAATATAGAAGCCTTTCCTGAACCTCAATATTTAAATTATCGCGCACGCAATGCTGATATCCAGTACTTTTCAAGTGTCCAATCAAATATGGTCAATTTAACAGATATTGTTCAAAATGTCGTCAAAAAAGAAGTTGATAATATAAAAACGACGGATAGCACGATTCAATATCAAGGTAACTCTCAAAATTTAAAACATCTGTTTGATTACGGCGTCGATTTCTCAAGCATGAATCAAGTATCTACATTTAATGATCTCACTGATATTAAAATTCAGAGTGGTTCATTTGATGTTGAATTATCACCCGTGAAGAAGCTGCCAAAAACGCTGTACTTTGATATCAAGGTCAATGCTAAAATTAAAAACAAACCTGTCACAATATTGATGAAACAGGAAACGCACTATAAGAACTTTAATAAAACCAATGTATCTATGTATAAAGCAGAAGAAATTGATTAGGAGATTATTATGAAACAACTATTATTAGCTGGTATTAAATTTTACAGAAATTATATCTCACCAATGACACCACCCACATGCCGCTTCACACCGACATGTTCCCAATATGGATTAGAAGCAATTGAAACACACGGTGCATTAAAAGGAAGCTATTTAACGATCGTAAGAATCCTTAAATGTCATCCGTTTCATCCCGGTGGTTATGACCCGGTCCCAGACAAAGAACATCATCATCATTAAAAAAGGAAATTCCGAAATGGAATTTCCTTTTTATCTATACAGCTTTATTAATCGTAAGCAGCTAATAATGTGAGATGAGATTTCTTTACTTTTGGTACAGAAATATTGAGTCGATTGTCGTTAATTATTTCATCATATTCAGTAAAGTCATGCGCAAAATAAGTACCTTTCGGCGTAATGTCCGGTACAGTCTGAAACGTTTCACCGAGCAGCGCAGTGAAATATTTACTGAGACCAAATTCATACATGCCGCCGGATACGAGCTTCATTTCTGGTAAGTCTTCTTTTATCTTAAGTGCACTAGTCACGCCACCTAATCTACTATATTTAATAACTGCAGTATTAACGCCTATATTATAAAATTGTTGTATCGTATGCGCATCAGTCGCACTTTCATCAATAGCAAGATTAACCTTCGGATTCAAGCGATGCATTGAACGATAATCTTCAATAGAACTGAACGGCTCTTCAAAATAAAGAATGTCATACTCAGAAAGTTTACGGATTAAGTTAAAATGATTTGCATCCATTAACCCGTTTGCATCGATGACGATCTCTACATCACTCGTCTTACGAATGGATTGTACTTGCGCTAAAATATTGTGATGCATCTTTAATTTTACACGTGTAGCGTTCGGTTGAATAACACGTGCATCATGATGTAACGTTTGACCGATCAACACAGTCACTGGCTTTAGCGTATTAAAATATTGATACGCAATGATATCAAAACAACTGGATGCATTCGGTTTTTCAGAATCAAGTAAAGCATTGAATGCTTCTATTGAAGATATCGGTCTATTTTTTATTATTTGAAACTGATTGACGAGTGATTGATAAACCGTTTCAATCGTTTCAAAATGATACCACGGTGTCTCAAAACTATTTGCTTCCGCATAATATTCCACACCATCAATTACGATACCTGCTACAAGTACCTTCCGCTCATTTAAAGTAATAAGATTTGTCTTGATCGGCGCTTTAAAAGGTGCAGCATATGAATAAATATTAAGCTTTGAGATATTCATGCATAAACCATTCCTTACATTGATGACGTGATATTTTTCCGTTCGATGTTCGTTTTAAATTATTTACTCGAATAAATTGTTTAGGATGCTTATATTTTGCGATATTGTTATTTAATGCATTCTGAATAGTTGCATCCATATTATCATCCGCTTCATATAAACAAACCGGCACACTGCCCCACTCGCTGTCTTTAATACCAATAACACAAGCTGCTTGTACAGACGTATGACTTAATATGACTTGCTCAATTTCTGAAGGATATATATTTTCTCCACCTGAAATAATTAAATCTTTGCGACGGTCTAATATATAAAGATGATCCTCTTCGATATACCCGATATCTCCTGTTAAGAAATATCCATCTATGAATGCTTCTCGATTTGCACTTTCCGGATAAAGATAACCGTGCATGACATTATCCCCACGTACGCCAATTTCGCCGACCTGATTCACTGCATTAAATAATTGGATATTTTGATTGACCTGACCGACACTCTTTGGATACCTTTGAATATCTTTTGGTGATGCTGTAATCATCTGAGAACATGTTTCAGTCATGCCAAATGATGTATAGACGGGTAGGTTTGCACTTCGTGCCTGAATAAGTAAACGATCATCTAGTTTAGCACCACCAATCAGTATGCCTTGAAGGGCATATTGCTGGTTAAGTCCTTGTCTTAAGAGACGTTCTAACGTTTGGGGTACAAGCGAGATATGTGTGATCTCTTTTTCTTTAATATCGTCGATAATCTGCTTAGCATCAAACTTTTCATGCAATACGACAGTGCAGCCATCAATCACTGCACGTAATAATATGCTTAATCCGCTTATATGAAACAATGGAAGAACATCCAGCCAAATTGAATCATGGTCACACGTAAATATCTGTTTACAATTTCCGGCACTTGCTAAATGATTAATAAAGCGTTGAGGTACTGCTTTCTGAACACCAGTCGTCCCTGAAGTAAACATAATAGATAATATATCTTCTGGATGATTCGGTTTGGCAGTTAATGTTGAATGCTGATTTATTGCCTTTCTAACAAACTCTGATTTATGTATAGCAGAGATGTGCGTGTAATTATTATTTGAAAATAAAAGCTCTGTATCCACAGACGCCATTTGCTTTCTCATTTCATGTTCAGTCAGATGCTTATTGATCATCACTATTTCAATATTCGCAATTATCGCAGCATGAATAAAATAACAATCCATTAATGTATTTTCCGCTACAAGCGCAACACGATGATGTTGAAGTTGATCGAGTTCGTATGCTACTTTTTGAGCTTGTTCGTAGAGTAATTGATAAGAAATATGTTGATCTTGATAAAAAATTGCTGTTTTATCTGGATATCGATTTGCTGTTGTCTTAAGCCACTGCATAATGCCACGTCCTCTTAGTTAATATAATTATCATATCAAAAAGAAGAAGTTGATACATCGGAATGCGCTTTGGTGCTAGATGTTGATATATATTGTTTATCAACATCTACGTCATGATATATTCCCGACCTTCTTCACTAGATGTTGATATATTCCGTTTATCAACATCTACGACATGATATATTCCCGACCTTCATTGCTAGATGTTGATATATTTCGTTTATCAACATCTACGACATGATAAATTCCCGACCTTCTTCACTAGATGTTGATATATTCCTTTTATCAACATCTAGCGATGAGGTTCTATACTCTACTGATGATTCAAAAATTCCCTTCACTGTTTTCTTGACTGTATATTTGCGTCCTTTATTCTTTCCATACGTTTCAAATTCAGATTTCAGTACATTTCTAATCGTTGTTTTACCTATACCGGTATATCTACTAATATCAGCCGTAGTTACAGCATCATTTTTCAGGATTTTTATCGTTCTAAATGCATCAAGTACCAATTTATTTTTTGGAGTTTTATATCCACAATCACAACGTACAATTCTTTGACGTCCAGACACTATCGGCAAAAACTTTCGACATTCCGGACACTTCATACCTGGTTTTAAAGCATTGAAGGGATAATAATGTATGCGTTCATACTTACTATTAGGATGATGATGCTTTTTTAATAATTCTCCAATATATAGCTCTTCATTTGTCGGTTCACCCTCACCTAACATTTTCACAATTCTTGAGACGTCCGTTGAATATAATAGCTTATCAGTATGTTCTAGTCCACTCAATTCAAATGTAGGATTAATAAATAACACATAACTTTTCACCTGATAATCGATATTATTTTTATAACAGAAATACTTTAACTTCTTCTCTGCTTTATCGAGTTGTACTAATGGATTGGCATTCACATAATTATTCTCACTCACAAAGTTATTATTACTAAATGTATACGGTCCGGCAAAATTTTTTACATCAATATGTATAATAAATCTGTCTTTAATCAACAAAAAGTCAAATTGCACTTCGCCATTACTCCTGATTCTCACATTCCATAACTTCACGCCGCCACGTGTACCTTTCAATGCATCATAGCATATTCTCTCTCCCATATACCCACGTTCAAATGTATATAACTGTGATTCATCAAAACTGTCCAATTCTATACGATTCTTAACTTCCCACAAATATTGTTCATAATCACTAAAATCATATAATTTCAGAAACATATCATCACCTCACATATAATATACAAATGAACACAAAAATTAACAAATTAATTTTACGTAAATTTTGTTAACAAAAAAAGCACCCCAAAAAAAGGGTGCTTCACTCTCTTGCTTATGGGAATTTAGGGAATTGATCGAAGTTCGGCTGACGTTTTTCTTTAAATGCGTCACGACCTTCTTTCGCTTCATCACTTGTGTAGTAAAGTAATGTAGCGTCACCAGCGAATTGTTGTAAACCAGCTAGTCCATCAGTATCAGCGTTCATCGCAGCTTTTAAGAAACGTAATGCTGTTGGAGAATGTTGTAACATCTCTTTACACCATTGTACAGTTTCATCTTCAATTTGGTCTAAAGGTACTACTGTATTAACTAAGCCCATATCTAATGCTTCCTGCGCATCATATTGACGGCATAAGTACCAGATTTCACGTGCTTTTTTATGTCCAACGATTCTTGCTAAATAACCTGAACCATATCCAGCATCAAATGAACCTACTTTTGGTCCAGTTTGACCGAAACGTGCATTGTCAGCAGCGATTGTTAAGTCACATACGATGTGTAATACGTGTCCACCACCGATTGCATAGCCACGAACCATCGCGACAACTGGTTTAGGAATAACACGGATTAAACGTTGTAAATCTAATACATTTAAACGTGGAATATTATCATCACCTACGTAACCACCATGGCCACGTACTTTTTGGTCGCCACCTGAACAGAATGCTAAGTCACCTTCTCCTGTTAAGATGATTGCACCTACTCTTTGATCGTCACGTGCACGAGAGAATGCATCGATCATTTCCATTACTGTATTCGGTGTAAACGCGTTACGAACTTCCGGACGGTTGATCGTAATTTTCGCGATACCTTCAAAAAATTCATATTTTATTTCTTTATACTCTTTTAATGTTTCCCAAACTCTAGTCATGATTTTCCTCCTTGATAAACGATACTATTATTGTATCAAATATTTTTAAATTCTCCACATGAATTGTATGACCCGCTTCAATTATCATATGTCGGGCATCGGGCAGTGCTTCTACCATACGTTTAGCGATTGATTCAAACTTCTTATCTAAACTTCCAGTAAGCAATAAGACCGGTTTATTAAAGCTAGGTAAAAGCGGCCAGAGATTCGGTTGTCTGCCTGTTCCATATTCTCTTAAAGCTTTAGCAATACCCATTGGTTCGTGATGCATTCTTATCTCACGCTGTCTTGTTTGCTGTGCATCAGTTAACGGATGATACGTTTTAAATAAAGATAGCTTTTCCCAGTGTTTAATAAATGCCGGATAATCTGTTTCTATCCAATTACTGCGTTCTTCATCCTGCTGAATACGCTCTTTTCTTAATTGCTCATCTTCAATTCCAGGCGTCGCACTTTCGATTATAAGCTTATCGATTAATTCCGGATAATACAATGCAGTATATAGCGCTATACGCCCCCCCATTGAATAACCATACAGAATGATTTCGGTATATTGATTTCGATAACGCGTTAATGTTTGTGTTAGCGATGCTGCGATTGCATCAAATGACCACGTTTCATCCGTATTAAAAGCCGCTCCATGTCCTGGACATTCTACTAATAACACATCTGTGTGGGACAACAGTCTTTCTTTTGCTGGAAGAAAGGTTTGACTGCTACCCAGGAAACCATGAATCATGACAATAAGACTTTCTTTATCACGATTAAAATATTTATATTTCAGCATTGAGTTTCGCCTTTAAAGTAGTAATTAATGCACTGTGTGCTTTCAAATTCTCTTCTCGGTCAGAAGTGATTTCTATAATATGACCGCTTGCTTTCGGTAATGTGATTTCATCAAATACATTAAATTTCTTATATTTAAAGTCATACAACTTTGCAGTATGTTCAAAATCGAGATTCAGCGGTGTGCCAAATAAACGTTCAAAATGCTTCTTATCTTCATACTGTGGTAAATAACTGAATATACCGCCACCATTATTATTCATCACTACAATATTAATCATATGAGCATGGTGATATTCTGATAACATCTTCTGCATAACAAGACCGTTCATATCATGGAAAAATGAGATATCACCAATTATCAACGTCACCTTTTTATGTCGAGACATTCCAAGCGCCGTACTCACTACACCGTCAATACCATTTGCCCCACGATTACAATACGGTTTACCTTCAAAGTTTGTAAAGAATGTATCGCAATCTCTTATCGGCATACTGTTACCCAGAAAGATGACTTCATTCTTCTTGATTTGTTTAAAGATCTGATACATCGCACTACCTTCGTCGAATATCGTTTGTGTGTGCTGCATAATGTGATTGATGACTAAATCATTTAATGTATGCCAGAATTTAATCCATGATTGATTGTTGACTGGTTTCTCTTCTGCGACTTGTCTAAAGAAGTCGTTTGCAGTAATTTCGATAAATAAATCCGGCACTTTCGGAAATGTATTAGGCTGAATTCTTGGTTGAATTAAAATTTGTGGTGCCGTCTGTGCTTTAATCCATTGATTGATCGCTTTCGATACAACTGCGTTACCGACACGAATAATATATCCCGGCTGAATATCTTTAATGACTTTAAAGATACTGTCTCCTGTTGTCACAACATTCGGATGTTTTAAATCACGAATCTGACTGAGCGGATCTGCAATAATCGGTATATTATGTATTGTAGAAAAGACAAGCATCTGTGTTAAATCTTCCAGCTGACAATCACCAACGATTATAATGCCTTTTTCCTGACGAATGATTGGTTTGACTGTATTGACATCAAATGTCTTCTGATAACTAACCTGAACCTTTGGGTTGATCATCATCATTTCTGCTAGCTCAAAGTCCGGCATCAATGGTTCTCTGAAAGGTATATTGAAATGTACCGGGCCTTTCATCGGTCCACTGAAATAACGACTAGACTGCATCATTACAGCATCGATAAATTGAATCGATTCATCTGTATCATCTGCGATCGGAAAGTCACGTTCATATTGAACAAAATTGCTAAACATCCCTACTTGATTAATCGCCTGTGGTGCACCGACATTGCGCAGTTCATGGGGTCTGTCACTCGTAATCACAACGAGTGGCATATGACTGATAAAACACTCAGACACTGCCGGTGTGTAGTTACTTGCCGCAGTACCAGATGTACAGAGTACAGCAACCGGCTTGTTCGTTGCTTTCATTAGTCCAAGTGCATAGAAAGCTGCACTGCGTTCATCTGGATGAATATACGTCTTCATCTTTGGATGAAGTTCACATGCTATCGCAACTGGTGTTGAGCGTGATCCAGGTGAAATCACTATCTCATGTACACCATAATCATATAATGATTTAACGAAATGAAACACTTGTTTAGTTAACGCGTCATTCATCTTCATTTACTCCTAACATTTCTAACATCGGTTTAAATTTAATTTCTGTTTCATAAACTTCACTCTCTACAACACTTGACTTAACAATGCCACATCCTGCAAAGAGCATCGCAGTGTTATCCTGGATCACCATCGAACGGATGGCAACGATAAACTCACCTTCATCATTTAAATCAACATAACCTAATGGTGCCCCGTATAATCCACGCCCTTCATTTGCTTCCGCTAAGAAATGCATCGCCGCACGTTTCGGAAAACCACCTAGCGCAGGTGTTGGATGTAGACTTTCAGTTACTTCTAATAATCCACCACGATTCAACTTCGCATTGATCGGTGTATATAAATGATAGAAAAATTGATTTTCTAATATATCCGGTGATTGTTTTAAAGTAATCTCATTTGTAAACGGTGCTAAATCTTCCTTTATACTTTCTACAACGATTTTATGTTCATATAGATTCTTTTCATCATCCAGTAACTTTTGTTTCGCATTATCAATACTTTTGCCCATCGTTCCGGCAATGGCATTTGTATGAAGGATGCCATCCTGCACCGCAACAAGCTGTTCAGGTGTCTTTGTAATAAATGTTTGTGCACCAGACTCAATTAAAGCAAAATAACTCACTTCATGATTTTTCATCGCCTGCTCGATGAGTGGCAATATATCGATATCGCGTGCCATTGTAATCTTTCTTTTTCTTGAAAGCACAACTTTTTCCAGTTTATCTTGCTGCATCATCGATATTGCTTTATGTGCATTAGATTTAAATAAGTCCAGATCAATATCTTCAGCAGATATTATTTTGTTATCTTGTACTTTTTCTGCTGCATGATGTCTTAATGCATCAATTATCTGTATTTTATCTGAAGACTGATCAACAAATATTATTGAAGCGTGTCCATTGCTTTCTACAATCTGTATTTTCGGAATGATGAAATGACTCTTTTCATATGCAGAAAAATTTTTACTTTCATTATTATCAAACTGGAAGCCACCAAAAAGTTTTAATTCATACTGCGAACCATTACCAATATATGCTGCATCCTGAACAATCGCCTTAAACTGTCGTTCGATATGTACAGGATGAATCGTATCTGCTGTAAGTACTGAATGATGACCGATACCGATTAACTTAAAAGATTTATCTTTATTGATAAAGACATAACGCTCTCCTGCAAATGCATGAAAATAATCCATGATCCATGCAACATTTAGCTGGAAGTCTAAATCAAATTGTTCTATTTTATTAATTTTATTCGTTGTTAAATGCGTCTCAAACTGTTGATTAATCGGCACATGCTACACTTCTTTCACTTCAAAATAATATACTTATTATTTTAACATTATTCAATGATTATTGGACAAATTATGCTAGATTTGTTGACGATGACTATTATTAAATATAAAATTTATACATTAAGAATAAAAGAGGTATGAATATGTCTGAACATTTACAACAACACACTGGTATTGCAAAGTATTATCACTTAATGCGACCACACACTTTAACAGCAAGTTTCGTACCTGTACTTGTCGGAACAGCATGCGCAAAATATTTCACTGATATCCGTATCGATCTATTAATTATCATGCTTATTGCGTGCTTACTAATACAAGCGGCAACAAATATGTTTAATGAATATTTCGATTATAAGCGCGGACTGGATGATCATACATCGGTCGGAATCGGTGGTGCAATCGTAAGAAATGGTATGAGTCCTAAGTCAGTATATAATTTAGCGATTGCTTTTTATATTATTGCAGCCATATTAGGTCTTTATATTTGTTCTCAATCGTCATGGTTAATCTTACTTGTTGGAATTGTATGTATGGCAGTAGGTTATTTCTATACAGGTGGCCCCGTTCCAATTTCATGGACACCATTCGGTGAAATCTTTGCAGGATTCTTTATGGGATTTGTAATCATTATGATTACATTCTACATTCAGGTGGGACATCTAGAATGGTACCCTGCAATTATGTCAATTCCAGTTTCAATCAATATCGGCATGATTAATATGGCTAATAATATTCGTGACCGTGTAAAAGATAAAGCGAGTGGCAGAAAGACATATGTTATCTTAGTCGGGAAAACAATCGCAATTATTACAATGGCATTATTATACTTAATCAGTTTCCTGGTAGTACTGTATACAGTATTCTATAAACCATATGGTTCACCATTTTTATTACTTGTATTGTTAAGCTTTAACTTACCAATCAAAGCAGTAAATCGCTTCTTTAAAGGCAATACACCGATTGAACTCATGCCTGCAATGAAAGTTACGGGACAATTCAACACCGTATTCGGATTCTTATTTGCACTAGGCTTATATCTCGCAGCATTAACTGCAATTTAAAAAATCGTGAGGCTATTATCTAGTCTCACGATTTTTTTATTATTATTTTTATTATTTTTGATTGAAGAATTCTTTTAATCTTGCTACAACTGCTTGTGCATCTTCTTCTGTGACATCACGTACACCAGATTTTGTTAAATCAATTACGTAACTTTGTGCATCATAATGCACATCGATAGAAGTTCCATTCACATCATAGCTGCGTGGTTGAATCTCCTGCACTTTATCTTCTTCGTGATTTTCACGGTAATCTGAACCAAATTGACCTAATTTAAGTTCAGCATATGATACGAGTTTATCGATATTTGCCATTGTTAATGTCCCCCTTTATATTGTCTCAGACATTTTAATTCTAATAAATTCCACAATTTCAGGCAAGTCTTTACTTTTAATCATTCGTAAAGTTACTGATTTTTCACTTAATTTCTTTCGTTTATATTTGAAGAATAACTCTCCATATTCCCCTTCAGTATCAGGCTCAAAATCAATGTTAACTATATCCGCATATTTAATTACTTCATAGTAAATACGCTTTGATTTCATTTTACTATGGACCATAGAAATACGATCATCTAATAAAATAAACAAACCATGTTGGTTCAAATTAATATGACTATAAGTTGCAAAATGAATCAGTTCCTTGTTTTTAATATCTTTGCAAATCACTTTTAATAATTTAATAAAGAAACGGCGCTCAGATTTTTTAATTCTTTTAAAGATTTTCGAAAAGCGTTTATATCTTACTGGATAGTTAATTTCTGCTAACACTTTACGTGTCGATGCTTTATCTTTCATTTCATCACCTTATGATTTCTATTTTGTATTATAATTCACAATTAACTTTAGAAGTATAATATTTGAATAACTTTATTATACATGCTTTCTACATTAAAAAATAGATAGTAAAGCAACTTTTATTTGTAGGTATATACGTAAAATAAACGTAGGTATTAAACGAAATAAAACTACTGATGATTTCATTAAAGAATCAACAGTAGTTTTATTATTTAACGGATCGTGAGAGATTCGAACTCTCGAAACGCTTGTGACGTTTACACACTTTCCAGGCGTGCTCCTTCGGCCAACTCGGACAACGATCCATAATAATTAAAAAAAAATCAGAAGCGATATTTCACTTCTGATTATATGACCCCTACGGGATTCGAACCCGTGTTACCGCCGTGAAAGGGCGGTGTCTTAACCGCTTGACCAAGGGGCCAAAATGGCTCCACAGGTAGGACTCGAACCTACGACCGATCGGTTAACAGCCGATAGCTCTACCACTGAGCTACTGTGGAATAATAATGGAGCGGGTGATCGGAATCGAACCGACAACATCAGCTTGGAAGGCTGAGGTTTTACCACTAAACTACACCCGCGTTACAAATGGGGCGACTGATGGGAATCGAACCCACGAGTGTCGGAACCACAATCCGATGCGTTAACCACTTCGCCACAATCGCCAAATTTATTTTAAAAAGATGGCTCAGGACGGAATCGAACCGCCGACACATGGATTTTCAATCCATTGCTCTACCGACTGAGCTACTGAGCCAAAATGGCGGTCCCGACGGGAATCGAACCCGCGATCTCCTGCGTGACAGGCAGGCATGTTAACCGCTACACCACGGGACCACTAATAATTGCGGGAGGCGGATTTGAACCACCGACCTTCGGGTTATGAGCCCGACGAGCTACCAGACTGCTCCATCCCGCGATAATAATATGTTGTCTCTCGTAAAAAGAGTACTTTTAAAATATATCATTTTAAGTTTGTGAACGCAACATTAAAAAAGTGTAAATTTTATCTTTAGAGGCATATTTCATACGAATGTTGTATAAAAGTATGTTCTTGTAGGTAATCTAGTGATATATTTGGTTTATTCTAACCATCAAAAAACCAGACATGTTGTTACATGTCTGGTAAAAAACCAAGATCTATTCTATTACTTTTCAATTTGATGTACTAAATGCGTTAAAATATCACAATATGGTGTTTCTATCCCTGCTTCATCACCAAATCGACTAACAGCACCTGTTAAGTAATCAACTTCTGTCTTACGTCCATTATGAATATCTTGAGTCATAGATGGATAATGCAGACCAACGACATCAGGTGAGTACATTTTATGGAATTTCTCCATTGTTGCATCTAAATCAAGCTTTGCACCTTTAGTAGCCCCTACTGCAATGATTTCCTTAACTAATGGGATTAACATTGCATCTGCTTGTTCATATGCACCAAAATCCCCGATACGTTTATCCGTTACCGAACAGTATGTGTTGAAGCAGCAGTTCACTAAAGCTTTATTCCAGATTGATGTCACAATATCATTACTGATCACACCGTTAAGTTTCGCTTCATCTAAAATTACTTTCAATTGTTCAATGAAAGCATCCACATGCCCATCAGGATATCCATATTCAATATTACCAGTGCCTTCTAAAATTAATTCACCAGGTCCTTTTAAACCTGCTGACCACATTGTTACAGCCAGTATAACTTGCTCAACCGACAATTTCTTCAGCAGCATATCACCATGACCTAAACCATTCATCAGAGACATCACTTTCGTTTCTTTTGTAATAACACCCTGTTTGATTAAATTATCGATTGTTTCTTCAGCAGTCAACGCTTTTGTTAATAAAATTACCAAATCTGCCGGTTCATTATAGTCATCCATAAATACTGCCTTCACTTTATGGTTTGTTGTTTCACCATAAGAATGAACAGTAACACCATTATCATTCATCGCATCAACATGGTCCTGCCATTTATCAAGCATCACCACATCTTGTCCACTTTCAGTTAAATAAAGACCTACACGTCCACCCATTGCACCTGCGCCTGCCATAACTATTTTCATACTTTCTTCCTCCTCATTTGATTATCTAATATTATTTTATCTCAGGAATAAGTAAGTTTGTTAAATCGTTCACATACTTTGTTATGTATTAATTTGTAGTCATATAGATAAAATTAATACATCTATGAAGGAGCATAATATTAAAAATATAATGAGTTTATAATAATTCAAAAGTTCAGATTATTCAATAATTTGTTTTAAATATTAAAAAAAACACTTAGCATACACTAAGTGTTTTGTAACGGAGATGGAGAGATTCGAACTCTCGCGCCGGTTACCCGACCTACACCCTTAGCAGGGGCGCCTCTTCAGCCAACTTGAGTACATCTCCATGGCTCCACAGGTAGGACTCGAACCTACGACCGATCGGTTAACAGCCGATAGCTCTACCACTGAGCTACTGTGGAATAATTTCAATCAACAAATACTATTATATCAATTGAAATGAATTGGTCAATACTTTTGGTAAATATTTTTATGGAACATTTACACCTTTTTCTCTAATAATGCATACATTGCTAACATTTCGAATAGATTTGCCCTACATTTGTCAAAATGCACTGTTTCCTGTGTATACATTTCTTGTTTTAACGCTTTTGCTCTTACACAATATTCCAGTTTAATCCCATGCAAATACTGCGTATTAAAAGTATACGTTGTCACCGGAAAAGATACTTGTGACTGATCATCAAATTCTACAACAGTATCATAATGTTCACCTGCGTGAAATCGATTTACATAGTGAACATTGATCCAGGCCATATCGTTACTTCGATCACTGTGCGTCGGAAAGAAATATGTTTGTGTACCAGGCTGTACGATGATTGGTGGTTTTGTATAAATTTCTGCAATCATCTTCGTAGATATTTTTCTCGCTTTATATGAAGCATGATAAAAGAATAATGAGTCTTCAATGATATGTAATGGCTTCTTTTTAAATATAAATGTTTCTCTTCCATATTCACCAATTTCAGAAAGTACACTTCTACCATCTCTATACGCCTTAATATACATCGTCTTTTCATTAACAATATATTTCTCCATATCAACTTTCTCCTTTGTCAATATATTGATAATATTATACACAATTCCAATTAACATTTGTTAACTTTCTCAAATTTTTTACATAGTTTACATTAGAAAAAGATATGTTTACAAAGTTAAAAATATGGTTATATATTATTAATCAAAACGAACTAATGTTAATTAATATAATTTTCTGAATACTATTGCAATTTAGAATATTATATAATATACTCGTTTTAATACATTTGAGGAGGTAATACTTATGAACTATAATCAGCAAACACAATTAAATGGTCTTGAAACTTTCGTATCTAATCTCAATAATTTATATATCGAGCTTATCATTGACGAAGCTGTTAAAAGTCATCAAAAGAAATTATTAAAAGAAAAGATTGATTTGTCTTTATTAAATCATAACCAGGAAGCATTTCTAGAGTATACGAGTGAATTGAAAGCTCTGGAGGAAATTTAAATTGAATACGATAAAATAAAGCGCCAATACCTCAAAAATTAATTTTAAGGATTGGCGCTAAAAATTTGTCTTTTTTTATTTTGCAACTAAACTTAAAAATTCTTCTTTCGTTACTCTACCGAAGTAATGTCCAAAGTCTACTGTATCTAACACTGCCTTCACTGCCTTTTGATTATGTGGTAATCCTTTAAGTTTCTGTTCGATCTCAGTAACTTCACCTACACCGAAGAAATCACCGAATATTTTAATATCATCAATCATACCTTTAATGACATTAATCTTAAGTTCCAACATACCTCCAGGGAATTTCTGCTTAACTTCATAATTATATTTCGGATTTTTCCCATAATTCCAGTCATAGTTACGATATTTCTGATCACTGATTTCTTTGATCTTCTTCCAGTCTTCTTCCTGAAGTTGATATTCTTCAATCTCACCATCGAATATTGAATGCAGTAATGTCTGTTTAAAATCTTCCATTGACATTGGTGCTTCAAGAAATTCCTGAATGTTTGCTACACGTGAACGAATAGATTTTATGCCCTTTGTTATGAGTTTCTTTTCACTTACGGTTAAGCTCTTCACGACTTCTTCAATATCACTGTTTAACATCAGTGTGCCGTGCGAGAACATGCGATCTCCCGATTGAAACATCGCATTACCTGAGATTTTACGTTCGCCAACCTGAAGATCATTACGTCCTGTCATCTCAGCTTTGACACCTAATTTATTAAGTGCCTCTACGATTGGCATCGTAAATCTCTTAAAGTTATGGAAACTGTCTTCATCAGCTTTTGTTACGAAGCTAAAATTTAAATTGCCTAAATCATGATAAACTGCTCCACCACCAGAAATACGACGAACAACATGAATATTTTGTTCATCAACATATGATTGATTAATTTCAGCAAATGTATTTTGATTCTTTCCGATAATGATTGATGGTTCATTAACATAGAATAAGAAATAGGAATCATCTTTCGGTAAATGTTTCAATACGTATTCTTCCATTGCTAAATTCAATGAAGGATCCGTTATATTATTATTGTGAATAAATTTCATAACATCCTCCTAAAGTGTGTCTGTATTTCATTATAATGCTGCTGATTTATTATAGACAATGTTTTGTTTATTCATGTGCTATTTGTAATGCAGCGCGTTGTCCTTGTGCGACGCAGTCTGGCAGTCCTACCGCTTCAAAAGATGCACCGGTAATCACTAAACCAGGATACTGTGTCTTAATATAATGCTGAATCGCGCGAATGCGATCAATATGACCTACTTCATATTGTGGCATACTGTTAAATAATTTTGTCACAATGGTAAATTCAGGTTCACCTTTAATTTCCATCATTTTATCTAAATCATTTCGCGCAAGTTTCACAATCGCTGCATCGTCATTATCTTTAACCACATTGCTGCCAGGACGACCAACATATGCTCGTAACAGTGTCTTACCTGGTGGTGTTGTATGAGACCATTTCTTGTCTGTCCACGTACACGCAGTGATGACGGTATCAGAGTTTTTAGCAATGACAAAACCTGTACCATTTTCATTATTATTCACCTGACTGTCATCAAAAGCCATCACAACGGTAGCCACACTTGTCGTCTCCATATAGTCGAAATAGTTTAATGGTCCATCATTGAGCCAGTTGCGAAATACTGTATGAGGAACCGTAATAATGACTTTATCGTAGTACACTTTCTCCCCATTTACAGTAATATGATAGCCGTTATCTAATTTCTCGATGCCATCAACTTTATGATTATATTTTATAGAGATACCTTTTTGCTCTAAGTCTTTTACAAGCGCCTCTATAAAACTCATTAAGCCATTTTTAAATTGTCTAAACTGTCCCTGAACTGGTCCTTTACTTTTAGGCGCTTTCTTCTTATTAGCATGCATTCCTTTTATAAGACCACCGTGCTTTTCTTCAGTCGCTTTAAAGTCCGGGAATGTAGATTTTAAACTTAACTTATCAATATCAGCACCATATATACCTGATAACAATGGTTCTATCAAGTTTTCTAAAGTTTCATTGCCTAAACGTCGTCTGAAAAAAGCACCGACTGAAACATCCGGTTCCATCGGTTTTGGTTGAATCAAGTAATCCATTCCTGCACGCAATTTTCCGATTGGTGAGATCAGACGTGTTGATAAAAATGGTTTCATCTCAGTCGGAATACCTAATATTGAACCACCAGGTATTGGATAAAGTTTATTTTTGGCATAAATATATGATTTTCCGGTATTATTTACTACAATTTCATCTTTTAAACCGATTGCTTCAGCAAGTTCTGTCATAATCTTTTTACGTCCAAGATATGATTCTGGACCTAATTCTATCGTATACCCGTCTTTTTGGTAAGTTTTTATCTTACCACCTGGTACGTCACTCGCCTCTAATATATCAATTTCAATCGATGAATCTTCTTTTTGCAGATAGTACGCTGCTGATAATCCGGTAATACCTGCGCCGATCACTGCACATTTCTTTGCCATGTTAAACACTCATTTCTATTGATTTAATACACTTTGAATTTCATCCACCATCGCACCAATAAAACGTTCATCCGTATTCGGCATCGCAGGGCGATAATATTTCACATTTAAATCGTCACACACGACTTTACATTCATAATCATTATCATATAATACTTCTAAATGTTCACAGACAAATCCTACTGGTGTATAGATAAAATGTTCATACTGTTCTTCTTCGTGTAATTTACGTGTTAAATCCTGTACATCAGGTCCTAACCAAGGATCTGGTGTATTACCTTCTGACTGCCATCCAGTTTCAACATTTAAAATTTTAGAATTGTCCATGATCATTGTTGCAGTATCTTCTAATTGATCTGGATAAGGATCGCCTGCTGCTTTAATTTTCTCCGGCAGACTATGCGCGCTGACAATCAACACTGTCTTTTCCCAATCAGTCTGTGGAATTGTATCTAGTGTGCTGTTCACTTGATCTGTCCAGAATGCAATAAATTTATCCTGATTATAGAATGATTCAACATGTTTAAGTTGAATACCATATTTACTTGCTTCTTCTGCTGCACGTTTATTGTAACTTCCTACTGAGAAGTTAGAATAATGTGGTGCTAAGACAATTGTTACCGCTTCAGTAATACCATCATTATGCATCGCTTCTACTGCATCTTCTATAAAAGGTGCGATATGCTTTAGACCGATATATAATTGATAGTCCTCACCTGTAGCTTCATTTAATGCTTTCACTAAAGCTTCTGCCTGGCGTTCTGTTGTCCCTGCTAGCGGTGAGATACCACCGATTGCTTTATAGCGATCTTTTAAATCCTGTAAACTTTCTTCAGATGGTTTTCTACCATGTCTAATATGTGTATAGTATGGTTCAATATCCTCTTCTTTATATGGCGTACCGTAAGCCATAACGAGTAATCCCTTTTTAGTCATTCATTCTTCCCCCAAATTTTAAGCTTTATATTTCGCTGAATAATCATGTACAAAAGCACTTACACGACGTAAAGTGTCCGGTTGAACTTCCGGAAATACACCATGACCTAAATTAAAGATATAACTGTCTGACTGTAATCCCTGATCTAGAATACGTTTAAGATGAGATTCAATCACTTCCCATGGCGCAAGTAAGATTGCAGGGTCCAGGTTGCCCATTAAGGTCTTTGTAATCCCTTTTGCACGTGCTTCTTCGATTTGCAGTCGCCAGTCTAATCCTAATACATCAACAGGTAAAGCATTCCACTCTTCGATCAAGTGACTTGCACCCACACCAAATGTAATGACTGGTACTTGTTTTTCTTTTATACCAGCGAAAATTCTTGTCATATGTGGTGCTATAAACTGATGATAGTCTGCTTTATTTAATGCCCCAACCCATGAATCAAATACTTGAATCATCTTACAACCAGCATCGATTTGTGCGTGCGTATATGTAATACACATATCAGCTAGTTTCTCCATCAGCATATGCCATGCTTCAGGTTGCTCATACATCATCGCTTTTGTTTTGTTGTAGTTTTTAGATGGCCCACCTTCAATCATATAACTCGCTAAAGTAAACGGAGCACCAGTAAAGCCGATCAATGGTACATTTAACTGTTCCTGCGTTAATAACTTGATCGTATCTAAAATGTAAGGTACATCTTGTTCAGGATGAATCTCACCTAAACGAGATACATCCTGTATCGTACGGATTGGATTATCGATTACCGGTCCAATACCAGATTTAATCTCAACGTCAACACCAATTGCTCCAAGCGGAGACATAATATCTTTATAAAGAATTGCTGCATCCGTATTGTATTGATCAACCGGTAACTTTGTGACATATGCACAAAGTTCTGGATCATGTGTAATCTCAAATAAACTGTGCGTTTCTTTAATTTTACGGTATTCAGGTTGACTACGTCCTGCCTGTCTCATAAACCAGACCGGTGTATGTTCTGCTTTTTCCCCTCTTGCTGCTTTTAAAATCGTATCGTTAAATGAATTCAAACAAACTTCCCCCAATTTTTTCGTATATAGTCTGATTTTATCATAACAATTATTATAAAGTATCATAAAAAACTAATGTCATTAAACTGACATAAATCTTGTATTTTGGGTATACATAAATAAAGAGAGGATGATAACGATGTATACTTATATAACTTATGGTTCCAGCTTTTTCCTGGATAAAATAAAAAAGAAATATTCAAAACGACAAATATTATCTTTCTATAATGAAGATAACGCCTATTTATATGAAGAAACAGATGATAAATCAGTGTTTAGTGCACCTCAGTCATTCACGAACGTTATCAACGATGGTAAACTACTTGAGAAACCGACTTTATTACTCTATTTTATTGTGAAAGAAGCGCGTCAGGAAGTCTTTGATACGAAATTATTACCATTAGAAAAACTAAACGATTACGAAGGATATCAGGCTTTCCGTCTATTACGTCCTAAACGTGGCGAAACATATGTTGCGACTTTCCAGTTTGATAGAAAGAGTCAGATAGATGACTTTAGAAAGAGCAGCTTCTTCAGAGAAAACTTCAGTAAAGAAGCGTTGTCAATGTATCAATCAGAAGATATTATGGCAAATATCTATTATTCAAAATATTTATATGTTGAAAAACCTGAAGAGTTAACAGAAGCAGAAGATTAAAAAAGGATTGAGACACATGTCTCAATCCTTTAATAACTTCATACGTTTTTCAATTTTTTCTGTTACATTATGCATCGTCCAGAGCATTAGCAGAAAAAAGACAGCGGCATAATAAAAATGCGCCGGATATAATATCAAATAGATAACCGCAATAATAATTGTTGTAAGCCATACGAGTTTACGCATAAACTGTTTGAAACCAGTTAACACTAAACTTTCCGGCACCGGCCAAACTTGTGGCCACAACTGAAATGCCTGTTGTTTATAAAATTGCGATGTCTGTAAAACGATTGCATACACTAAAAATGCGCCGATAATCATTGCAATGATTTCCTGATTCACAATCCACATCACTACAGCTGCGATTAAGATTAATCGAATGATAATCCATAATGCATCACTACTACGTAGAAAATTTCTGATAAATAAAAACTCAAACATATGTTGCTGATTGTACTTTGATTTATGCTTAGGTAATAAGACATCAAGTACACGACGTCGTTTAACGGTATCTTTCATTCCTTTTACATCTGTAAACATATTAATGGTCTTATTTTGTTGATGTGTCAATCGTTCTTCGTAATCAATCATTGCATGCCAGTTTACTGTACGATACTGTGCGTTCTTATTAAGCAGATAAACAAGACCAATCCCAAAAATGATAATCGGAATGATAGTAATCGGCAAACCTTCAAGCGAAGTATAAATACCCGACAACGCCATCAAAAAGATCAGCAGACTGATTAAATGTTGCTCAATATCTAACTTCATCATTAAAAAACGAATCCAGATTCCTACGATAATCATTACGATCCCTAAAATAACAGCACAAATATATCCTATCATCGAGGAATCTGCTGCATTAAAATAAAGCGGCATAAATAAAGCTGCTACAATGACAAAAATAACACTTCGAATCAAAGCACTTCTTATCATCGCTGATTTAAAATAAGCATTCATATGCTGTTCAAAATTCAGTAAAAAAATCTGATCTGCCGGTCTGACAAATGTTCTGATATTTGTAATGGTCAATACAGCAAGTGCTACTGCAATAATAAGATGATAATTGATGTGCGGTGATAAGTGTTTCACCATTTGTGAATACTGTAACATCAATGCACCAAAAGCAATTGATAAGAACACGACAAAATGACCGTTAAAGATAAACTTACTATAATAAGCTACCTCTTTTTGGTTCTTCACGCGCCTTTGATTAAAAAGTTGAACTGCCTTATTCATGCGCATCACCTGTTGCATAAATATAAATTTCATCCAGTGTGGCATTTGGCATATTAAACTGCATCCTTAAATCATTAATCGTACCTTTACCGATTAGTTTACCATGGTGCATCAGTAAAAATGAGTCACAATAACGTTCTGCCGTCGTTAAAATATGTGTACTCATCAATACAGTACGGCCCGCTTCTCTCGCTTTCACCATAAGGTCAAGCATCGATTGTATCCCTAAAGGATCTAGTCCTAAAAAGGGTTCATCAATTATATGAAGTGATGGTTCCGGGATAAATGCACAAATAATCATTACTTTCTGTTTCATCCCTTTCGAGAAATGAGCAGGAAATTGTTTCAATTTATCTTCTAAACGAAAGATCTTTAATATCGGCATCGCGCGTTGCATCGCTACCTCTGCATCAATATTATAAGCCATCGCAGTCATATCGATATGTTCTTCTAATGTTAATTCATCATATAATACAGGTGATTCCGGAATATACGATAGTTCTGAGCGATATTTAAATGGGTCGCTAGAGAGTTTATAGCCATTGATTTCAATATCACCTTCTAACGGACGTAGCAACCCTAACATATTCTTAATCGTCGTACTTTTACCGGCACCATTTAATCCGATAAGTCCGATAATCTGACCTTGCGCTAATTCAAAATTAATATTATGAACAACAGGCTGATTACCATATCCCCCTGTTAAATTACTCACTTTAACTGTCACATGCATTCTCCGTTCGTCTTAATTTAAATTTATTGTATCAAATAATAATTATTTCTCATAACGAATTGTGATTGAATGAATAATTTCAATAATTACATTATAATAAACAAAATAGCAAATTATATAAGGAGGCGTTTTCAATGTGTGAAACAGTTTTCGGAAAAATATTAAAAGGTGACATTCCTTCATATAAAGTTTATGAAGATGCGTATACATATGCTTTTTTGGATATTTCACAAGTATCAAAAGGTCATACACTTGTTATCCCTAAAAATGCAGCTGAAGATATCTTATCTGTAGACCCTGAAGATTTAGCAAAAGTCATTCAATCTGTACAAAAAGTTGCGAAAGCAGTTGATGCTGCTTTTAGTCCAGCAGGAATCAACATTATTCAAAATAACCGTGCTTTCGCTGATCAATCTGTCTTTCATATCCATTTCCATATCATTCCACGTTATGAAGATGATATCGATGGGTTCGGTTACAAGTGGGAAACACATGCAGATGCATTCGATGAAAGTGCAATGCATGAATTAAAAGATGCAATCAGCAATGCGATAAAATAAGCATGTTATTTTAAATTATGGGTATAGACTAGTACAAGCAAATTGAGGAGGATCAATTTATGAAATTTTCACGTATATTATTAGGATTTGGTGTAGGAATCGCAGCAGGTGCAGCAACATCAATATTAAATGCACCGAAGTCTGGTAAAGAATTACAACAAAACTTTAAATCAACAGCATATGATACTAAAGCTCAGGTGAATCAGCTAAAGATTGAAGCAAATGAAGTAAAAGATACTGTCTTCAAAACAAAAGATGCCTCACAAGAAGTGATGAAAACGATGACAGATGAGATTAAAGACATGATTGCACATTATAAATCTGATATTCAGCCAAATGTTGAGAATTTAAAAGGCAATATCGAAAATTTAAACAATCGTAAAGATGAAATTATGGATACTTTATCTAAGAAATAAAAATATAAACTGAAATTATAATATCTTCTGTTTATATTTTTAAAAATTCAGAAAAATACCTTGTTTCACAAATGTATTATGGTAAAATATTATTATTCTATAGTAAAGTATGATGTAATCATCATACTTTTTTTAATTTAACTATAGCAATAATATAATTTTAATATACAAGTGAAAGGATGGCAGCGTTATGAAGCGTGAAAAAGATGTAATTGAAAAAATGCTTTTTACACATAAAGTATCTCAGTTGAGTAAAGCTTTATGGAAAACCGTGGAAAAAGACTGGCAAAATTGGATTAAACCATATGATTTAAATATTAATGAACATCATATATTGATTATTATTAGAAATCTTGAGAAAGCAACAATCTCACAAGTAAGCCAGTATGGTGTGATGCATGTTTCAACTGTGTTTAACTTTGCGAAAAACCTTGAAAAACGCGGCTATTTAACGATGCCTAAAAGTGAATTTGATAAACGTAACACGTATCTTGAATTGACTGAAAAAGGTAAAGAACTGCTGTATGAAACATATCATGGCTATAAAGAAACCGATGATCGTATTTATGATGCAGCAAATAAATATAATGATATAATGCATGACCTTCCTTCTTTCACTGAATTAAAATATATCGTAGCGCAAATCTACGGCGACGACTTTATTAAGCACCTTGATAAAAGTCATAATGACCTATTAAAAGTTTTACTTGACGAGAACGAAACTGATAATGCATAATTGCTAGGTAAATTGACCGATAGGAGAATTGCCATGTACTTATGTAATAAAAACTTTAACTTTCGAGCAACATATGGCTTACAGCGCATATTGCTTATTTCAGCACTTATTTCAATCTTAGTATTTATCGTAAGTTTTGAATTATTCTCAAGTGTATTTGGTAAATATTTCTCTGATCAGTACTTTTTTCTTTTTATAGCAGCATGCTTATTGCTATACCCCATTCATAAATTTTGTCATATGATACCTTTTATGAATGATATGAAATCAATGATCTTACAAAAAACGAATAAATCTAAATTTTTTCCGTTATTTAATATAAGAATCAATCATCCGATTCACAAAATTAAATTTGGTATTTCACTGATGCTACCGTTTTTCATAATAACTTTCATCACGTTATTTTGCGTAGTTGTATTGCCACAATTTGCTCACTATTTTCTATTTATATTTTCTATTAATGTCGGGATGTCATTTATTGATTTTATATACTTAAAATATATTATCAACACACCGAAAGGCTCTTATATCGAAGAACGTAAATATGGTTTTGAGATACTGACTAAACATGAACTTTCAACGAATAATCATGAGTGCAATATTAGATAAATTGTAATCTAATATTGCTTTGTGATATATTAGAACAGAAATTTGTAAGTAAAAAGGAGAATATGTATGACGAAACTTAAAAAAGTAATGCTACCTGCAGCATTATCTATATCCGTTTTAGGATTATCTGCATGTGGCAATAATGGTGAAACTTTAATATCTTCTAAAGCTGGCGATGTTACTACATCAAACGTGATTAAAGAGATGGGCAAAACTGAAGTCGCTAACACAGCGTTCCAAATTTTAATCGGAGATATTTTAAAAGATAAATATGGTAAAAAAGTAGACGCAGATAAGATTAAAAAATCTGTAGACGAAGAAATCAAAAAATACGGTGGCGAGAAACAGTTCCTTCAAATTCTGCAACAGCAACAACCTGGAATGACTGTTGAACAATATAAAGATACACGTGTGAATGATGAATACCGTAAAAAATTATTAGAAGATACAGTAAAAGTAACGGATGCAGATGTTAAAGAAAATGCGAAGAAAGCATCTCACATCTTAATTCAAGTGAAATCTGATTCGAATAAAGATGGTTTAAGTGATAAAGCTGCGAAAGCAAAAGCTGAAAAGATCTTAGCACAAGTTAAGAAAAACAAAGCTGACTTCGCTAAGATCGCTAAAAAAGAATCTGGTGATACAGGTTCTAAAGCAAACGGCGGCTCATTAGGCTATGTTGTTAAAGGACAAACAGTTGAACCATTTGAAAAAGCATTATTTAAATTAAAAGAAGGCGAACTTTCTGGCTTAGTAAAAACTGACTTTGGTTACCACATTATCTTAGCGGACAAACAAGATGATTTCGATAGCCAAAAAAATAGTCTAAAAGAAAAAGTACGTCAAACTAAAATTCAAAAAGATCCTAAATTAATGGTTGATGCATACAAAAAGCTCCTTAAAGACTACGATGTCGATTACAAAGATAAAGACATTAAGAAAATCGTTGATGAGCAAATTTTAACAGCACAAGCACCAGAAGTAAGTCAGTAATCTAAACAGAGGCTGGGACAGAAGTGTTCTGCCACAAGCAAAAACCGGACTAAACTAATAAATCGCACTTTGATTTATAGTTTTTGTCCGGTTTTTGTCGTAGGGGCAACTTCTGTGCCGCCGTTTAAGCTGTTAAACAGAAGAGGGTTAAGACTTATGTCTCACCCTCTTTTAAGTTATTTCGTCAATCATTAGTCCAGATTGATGGGTTTATAAAATTGTCTGTTCTCAAGTGCGAAAATGCGTTCTGAGAAGTTACCCTTCTCTACTTTTTTCATATGCTTATCAAACATCTGCATACGTGCATCAATATTATCAATAAAGTTTAATATCTCCGCTTCTTTTACCATCGGCAATTTCGGTGAACCATATTCATATTTACCATGATGACTTAAGATTAAGTGACGAAGCAGCATAATTTCTTCTCCATCAATATTATGTTCACGCGCAATACTCGCTACTTCATCACTCATTATTGAAATGTGGCCTAATAGATTTCCTTCTACCGTATAACTTGTTGCGACTGGGCCGGACAATTCTTTAACTTTACCCAAATCGTGCAGGATAATACCTGAATATAATAAACTCTTATTGAGTGATGGATAAATATCACATAATGCTTTCGCCTGCTTTAACATCGTCAGCACGTGATATAACAATCCTGAAACGAAGTT
The DNA here is from genome assembly GCF_024205965.1 of Macrococcus epidermidis. Taxonomy (NCBI): domain Bacteria; kingdom Bacillati; phylum Bacillota; class Bacilli; order Caryophanales; family Staphylococcaceae; genus Macrococcus; species Macrococcus epidermidis. The sequence continues at coordinate 1,929,092 of NZ_CP073819.1, forward strand.
ATGATGATTGCTACTCGCAGCTGGGAATGTCATAAATTCATTTTGATATTTCTTTAATAATAAACGCGTCACACGTTGTAACTTCGCATTCTCAATTTCAAGCAGATAGTCCATCAGGTCATTCATCATATCATCTTCACTAAGTGGTGCTGATTCTAAAAAGTGCTCAAGCTTCACACCATCTTCAGGTGTCGCTACTTTAAACTGATTGACCTTCATCTGAATTCTGCCACGATAATCTATAACATCACCTTTAATTCTCACTAAAGTTTCAGGTGTGAGTGCTTTTATATCGTCTTCAGTGACAGTCCATACTTTCGCTTCTAAATCTCCACTTTTATCTTTAAGATATAACGTTAAATAAGGTTTCCCTTGTCCTGTTACGCCCTGAATTGCTTTATGAATTAAAAAGTAGTTATCAACAGCAGCACCAGGTTTTAATGTTTCAATGGTTCTCATTTTTTAACCTCCTTATTTATTCTCTCTAGTGTAATGGTATTTTTGTTTGTAACCACAGTTGATCTATTACAAGTGTAATAAATAATTTGGTTAGATTTTAACTTCATCATATATTCTAATATACGCTCACGTCTTGTTCTATCAAAATGCACAAATGCATCATCAATAATAATTGGGAACGGATAATATTTATTAAGCGACTGGATTAAACTTAGTCGCAATGCAATATAAAGTATTTCTTTCGTTGATTGCGATAATTCCGTCGGATGATAAACTTGACCATCGCTCGCTTTGACAACAAGGTGTTGATCTTTATACAGGACTTGTATATATCTATCTTCAGTCAAATACTTAAATATCTCAGTTGCATCACTGATAACATATGGTAGTCTTTTTTCTTTAACAGCTTCAATATGTGCGTCAATCAATGTTTCAATATAATTGACTGCCGTAAAATCATATATCAATGTATTTAATTGATTTTTCTTAATCTGTAATTCATATTTTAGACGGGACAAACTATCATCACTCGCGATTGTTTCCATTTGCTCGTGTATTACTGTTAATTTTTCTTTCACTTGCGCTAAGTCTCGCCTTAACTGTTCAATATGTGCTTCAATAGCATTTTGTTGCGCTACTAAGTCAATCGTTGTAACATAACTTAACGCCGTATTATCGTCATATGAGAAGCCCTGTTCAGTAAGTGAACGACTTAATTGATCAAACTGAGTTAAATCACGATGATAATTGTTAAATATTTTTTCCTGAGCATAATATTCTGATTCATTGCTTACCTTAGCTTCATCGAAAAGTGTCTGTAATTCATTATTGAACTGTAATAATTGTTCCTGCATAATTGCAATCTCTTTATTTAACAGTGCGATCTGATCATTATTCTTATTAAACTGAAACTTATTCTTCTCATCTTTCGTCTGCATCGTCTTTAAATCATGGAATAAGCTGTCGATATTTAAATCAACCGGTACTGTTTGTTTGAATCGATTAAAAGCTTCGTTAAATTGTAATATATGTTGCTCGGTAGCTTTATGTTTACCATTCAACGTTTCTAATTCTATTGCCAATGCATTTATCTTATTAATTTGTTTGATGGCGAGTGTAAGTCGAGTCACCAGATAATCTTCTGGTAAATTTAGTTTTGTTCTTATATTTTGTAATGTTGAAGTCGATTGTTCAATACGCTTATTAATATCTTGTAAACTGTGATTTAACTGATGATATCGATTTTTTTCGCGAGCTATTTCACGCTTACCTTCACTCATACGCTGTCTGATTAAGCGTTGTTCTTCCAGATCAAAGGATAAATCGAAGTTATCCTGCAAATCTTTTACTTTTAGATTAAGATCAGATACTTCCTGCGCTAAAGATTGATTGAAATGTAAATCTGGTTTTTTGTTCATCATCAACATGACGATTGTAATTACAGTTAACACACAAAATACACCCAGCACGATATATTGCGGTATTAAAAATGAATAGATTGCTCCACCGATAAACAATAACATCATTAACAAAAGACTACCTTGCTGAAGTTTATATTGTTTTAACTGTTTTGCTTCAAACGCAGCTGCTTCTTCTTTCATCGTATCGTAAAGCTTTGTTTTATCTATTAAATCAGTCTTGCTCTTTTCAAGTTGTAAAGATTTTTCGAAACGCTCATCATGTACCTTTACATGTTCCAGATCATGTAGTGCCTGTTCTTTTTTAGCAATCGTATCTTTAACAAAATTAATCTCTCGATCGATCTGTGACTTTTCAAGTGAATCTTTTTCGAGTTGATTGATTGTTAAACTTGCTTGTTCATTTACTGATGGACCTGCATCTACGAGATGATACTCCTCCCAGCCAATATCTTTCATCAAAGTTGCCTGTTCGTTTGTCAGCTGATCGATCATCTTTGAATGGTGAGAAAGATCTGACTGATAGTTCCGATATGACTGTTCTTGTTTCAACAAGTCATTCGATTGTTCTATTACTGGATTCTCCAGCAATTGTATCGTGCTGTTTTCTACTGTGAGCTGATTGAGTCTTTCCTGACGTAGTTGTAGGTCGCGATTAACTTGATGCTGCTGTTTCTTAAGCGCTTCAAATCGGTCAATCCCCTGCTCGGGGAAAGTTGGCGGTGTGATATTCAATTTGTGTTCGAGTGCTTTCCATTCTTTCGCTTGATCGTGAAACGCGATTTCACGTTGTTTACGTTGTAATACTTGATTAAGTTCTTTAAGATGTGTCTTATATTCATCAGACTCGCGACTTAATTTATCTTGTTCAGACAGTAATGTATCATACGTTTCAAACAGAAGATCTTTTTGACGAATTTGAGATTCTAGAACTTGTAATGCTTCCGTTGCTTTATTTATTTCACCCGAAACGTCATCATTTAATAATCGTGATTTTTCCTGTTTAATATGTTCTGTCATCTGCGTAAACTCAGTACTGCCAAAAGCTCCAGCTTGCAAAAGATACGCCTGTAATTTATCTTCAGTCAGTTTGCGATGCACTTCCTGTAATCCTAATACATCAAATGAAAAAATATTTTTATACGTTTCTTTTGAAATGTGGTTTAATAACTGATTTAACCATTGCACATCTTTTTGTTTACCATCAAGCAATATTGTCGCTTCTTCTTTTTGATGTACGTAGTTGCGTTCAATCGTTACTATCTCGCCTGTTTGTAATTCAAGCGTCATCTTACCTCCGTATTGCGGTGAAAATCTCGGCTCAAGTCTCGGTTCATATTCCCCATCTTTAGGGAATCCAAATAATAAAGCATGGATAAACGCCTGCATCGTTGATTTTCCGGTTTCGTTCTCACCATAAATCTGAACAAAGTCTGAATGAATATCAAATTTTCGATGTTCTAATCTGCCGTATCCATATATTTCAAGTGATCTTATCTTCATGATTCATCCCTCATCATTAACTTTAATCTTGATTCGCCGTGATTAAGTAACGTTTGATGCACATCAAAACTTATATCATCTGAGTATCGTTCAACACTTGATTGCTGTATCGGTACACGTGCCTGATTAAATAACGCTTCGTTCTCTAAATGCTCTGTATTGAATTCACTGGCTAGCGTATGTACTTCAAATGTCTGCTCAAGCTCGATGTCATCGATCCAGACAAATTGTGATTCATTTGATTCATACATTTGTACTTGCTTGAGAATACTTTGTATTAAATGGCTGTCAATTAATGTTTCAAATGGATTAACGAGCTTTAACTGATACATACTTTTCCCTGAACTTCTTATACTATGCTTAAAATCAGTAATATCCTGATAGATGGCATGTTTGCCGGTTTCATTTAATGTTAACGTTACATGTTCAAAACGGATATGTTCTGTCGGGATAAATTTAACGTCAAGTGTTGTATGATCACCTTCAACGTAAAGATACCCTTTTCGACCAGTATCAGAGAAACATGTGCCTTGCATCTTGCCAGGATAATGGATTTCAGGCAGATCATTAAGACGTTTCTTATATGGTAAATGTCCTAATGCCCAGTAATGATATAATTTTTCGTTTAAATCCTCTATTCTAAACTCTGTAGCATTGAAGCCTTTAATCTTATGATGAATTCCATGCAGCATTCCGATATGAATGGATTGATCCACTTCATTCACTGGATAACTGTCTAATTTATTTTCATAAGTTGTATGTTCTTTATAGCTAAATCCATGAATAAACACTCTTTGTCCGTTATGCGTAATCAGCTCGTATGACTGTACATCTTCAGAGAATACAACGACATTTTCCGGATACTTTGTATAAGACTTTTGAGATAACCTATCTTCAGTACCAGCAATGTAATACACAAAAATATGTGCTTGATTTAATCGTTCAAATTGCTGTTCAATAAATTTATCGGCTCTAATATTTCTATTTTTACTCGAATATAAGTTCCCACTAATAAGTATAAAATCAATTTTCAACTCTATTGCATCATCAACTAAATTTTTAAAACTTTCAAAGCTTGCTCGATATACATCCTGCATAATATGTTCCGGCAAGTTACTTTTTAAATCAAATGGCTCGTCTAGTAATAAGTCTGAACAGTGGATAAATTTTACCATAAGCAGTACCTCACTTTTCTTGTTACATCATATTTTACATTAAATCATATAAAATTGTTAGACAAGTCGAAAAAAAGCATCTAAAGTGATATCACTTTAGATGCTTGTGTAACATTGCGTTAATTTTTCAATCTTTTTGTCTGTATAACTTTCATAACTATTGTTATATGATTTCGGGTCTTTTGGATTTAAAAAGTTTTCAATCTTACCGGTAACAGGATCGATAAGCTTGCTTGATGCACCACAACCCAGTCCAATAATACTTTGGACTTCTTCCATGATCAAAATATTATATAACGAAGCTTCGTCCTGTTTAGAATAACCAATGTTCTCAAGATTTCCAAGTATGTTTTTCTGACGATATAAATAATACGGAATATAATCATTTTCTATAGCAAATTGCCTTGTCATGTTCATCATATGAATGATTTCATCTCTTGGCGCCACTGGATACTTTGCTTTATTACGTGTCATCTCACTCGCTGTTTTAAAGCTTAACGTATGTACCGTTAATGACTCTGGATTTAATTTTTTCGTCTCCTGTAAAGAGTTTTCCACTTCAACGCGTGTTTCATTTGGTAATCCGATAATTAAGTCCATATTAATATTATTCATATGGTGTGCGCGTGATAGTTGAAACTTATCAATCGTTTCCTGAACACTATGATGGCGTCCAATCGCTTTTAAAGTAGCGTCTGTAAAGCTTTGTGGATTAATACTGATGCGGTCGATATCATAATGATTAAGTACATTCAGCGTTTCCGTATCAATCGTATCGGGACGTCCTGCTTCCACTGTAACTTCACGTACATGCGTCATGTCAAATGATGTGTATACTGTTTCAAGCAGCAACGATAGATCGTTCGGTTCAATCGACGTCGGTGTACCACCACCAAAGTAGATAGAAGTCACTTTAATATCATTATCTTTTAACCATGCTGCAGTATGCTTTATTTCGTGAATTAATCCTACTAAAAATTCTGGTACCTGATCTTTAAATACACGTATTGCATATGCTGGGAATGTACAGTATGCACATTTAGTCGGACAAAAAGGAATTCCGATATAAATACTTACTTCACGTTCAAGCTGATAAAGATCAGGCATAGCAGTTAATTGTGTGTGTACGATATCTCTCATCAAGTCAATTTTCTCAATGGAAATTAAATAATCACGTACCAATATTTTCGTAATTTCTTCATGCGTTAGTCCTTGTCTATAATATTTATGGTATAGTTTCGTCGGTCTTATGCCAGTCAGTGTTCCCCAGCTTTGAACAATGCCTGTATAATCAGTTAATATCGTAATTAAAGTCTCACCAAGCGCCTGTTTCATATCGCGCTTTGTAACACCATTTCTTTTTGCAGATTGCGTATATGTTTTACCATTTATGGTCATTGTTGTCGTAACAGTTGTTTCATCTTTTTGCTCGATATTAAGATTGATCTGATTATCTCCAACACCTTCAAATAAGTAGCTTTCTTCAAAATACAGATTGATGATATTTTTAATATAGAGTTGAATTGAATCGAACTGTTCATGTTTTAAATAAAACTTCATTGTATCCCTCACAAAAAAATAAACAAAAAGCATATCACTTTTTGTTTATTTGATAATTTATTTAATTATTGTACTTGAAAGCTTAAATTTTAGCAATTAAGCTTCAGGCGTATCTTCAGTTTGTACGCCATATAATTCTTCTAAAGGTTTCATGATAACACGATTAATTTCCTGAATCATGAAGCTCATTTTTTGTTCTGCTTCCATTAATTTAGAAATGTTTTCATCTTTTTCGATTAATTCAGCAGTTGACTGTGCTGCATTTAAATCGTCTTCTGTAATTTCCTGACCAGACATTTGTTTTTCCTGTAAATTTAACTGAATCTTTCTGAAATCATCAAAGATTTTCTTTGATTCAGGGTTATTGTTTACTGCAGAGTAATGTTCTTTAATCGCATTGTATTCGTCGCTTTGACGTAATGCGCTTTCTAAACGGTTTGCTTCATCATAAATATTAACTGACATAATCATTCTCCTTTGAATTTACACATAATTTAATTGTTCGTAATAAATATACCATAAACGGCGCTCATTATACAAAGAGAGCGATTACACCTTGTACTAAACCGATAATGCCTCCGAGCAGGAAGCCTAAAAATGTAATCATCTTTAATTCCTTGTTTGATATTTCAATAACGAGTCGCTCTAAAAACGATAATTCGAAGTTATCAATCTGCTGTTTGACGATTTCCGCGATATGTACTTTCTCTAAAATTTCAGCAATATTATCTGATGTTTTAGAGATTGCATAATGCACAAATCTGTCGCTGCCTTCATCTTCCATATATTCAAAAGCTTTTGGTGCAAGTGTGACGAGTGGTGTAGAAGTATAGCGTTTTAAATCCACTTGAGCGATGATTTGCTCGATTAAATTTTCTTTAATCGTGTCTATTTCCTGGTTACTGATAAAGTTAGACGGTTGTTTAGTTAACAACAGATGATATTCACGATTTACTTCAGTAGCGATGATATTGTTTAACTTTTCTTCTCTACTTAATGCATTAAATTCTTTAATAACACGATCTGCAATCATCTCTTTCGTCATAAACATTTGAATCATGCTGACAACGCGACCTTTTTCCAAAAAGAAACGATCAATCATTTGCATCATATCATCATACCCTTTTGCTGAATTAACATAGTCACGTAATTTTTGCATGATCATTGGCGGCAAACTTTCAACTTGTGTATCAATCTTCCCACGTAAATCAGCGGGTAATAAATTTGCTATTGGTTCATTTTTGTGCGTTAAAATTGCGTGATCGATGACTTGCGAAAGTTGAAGACGTAGTTTCTCATTGCCGAGCGCACTTACATCTATATTAAAGCGTCGTGCAAAATCGTCGACTGAATATTGTCCTGTCTTTAACGTCTGAATCTGACGTACGATAAAGTCTTTAATAAACCTTTCTGTTTGCGGGGTCATCAACTTTTCTTTAAAGATTTCTGGCGTGAGTAAATGTTCTGTTACCATTTCTCCCATCTTAACTGACAATTCGTTACGACGTTTTGGAATGAGTCCTGGTGTAAACGGTAATTGCTTACCAAATAAAAATTTTGGTTCAAATGGTCTAAATAACATCTTTATTGCGATATAATTTGTAAATCCACCGATAAGTGCACCGATGAGTCCCATAAATAATACGATTAATACTGCGTTCAATATGCCACCTCTTTATTTTTTAATACTTATTAGTTTAATACCTCTATATAAAAAAAACAAACGCTGGATAAGCGTTTGTTTAGTATATTATAAGCTTACTAAATTTTCATTTTTCTTCTTATTAAAGAACATTTCCGCTTCACGCGCTTTATTTGATCCATATAATGGTTGCGTTGAACCATCTAATACACGGTAAAGGTTAGAAATTTTGTTTTGTTGTAAGACGATGTCACGATCTGATTCAATCGTAGTCCACCATAATTCATTTTTGTTATCCTGATCCGGATATGAACATGCTCCACGTGAAATCACTTGAATCACTTCAAGTGGATCTCCACCTAAAGTATTTTGTAATACTTCTGAATCTCTGAATAATGCACATAATGAAACGCATGTTGTCCAGTTCGGTAATACACGTTCTTTCTCAATTTGAACTAACGTTTTCTTTGATAAGCCGATTGTCTGAGCCATAGTATCTTGTGTATATCCCGCTTCGATACGCACCATTTTGAATTTTGTTTGAAGTAAATCTGTGAATTGCTGTTTATCCATTTTCTATACGACCTTTCTCTCTAAATATAAATTTATGTCAGTAAATGCTCTTAAAATATAAGTTGAAAAAATACACATTCATCTAAAGTGACTTTACCATCTTAATATAATTTACAAAAAATTAAAAGAGGAAACCCTTAAAAGTTTCCTCTTTTTTTAAAATTATTTTTTTAATGTCACAATTATGCAACTTTCATACCTTTTTTTGCTAAATAACGCTTTTCCTGTTCAGAAATTACAACTGCACAAGCAGCATCTCCAGAAATGTTAACAGCTGTGCGCGTCATATCGAGCAGTCTGTCTATTCCTAAAATAATTCCGATTGCGGCAGGATTTAAACCGACTGATGTCAGAACCATTGCAAGCATTACAAGACCAGCACCTGGCACCCCTGCAGTACCGATAGATGCTACGACTGCTACGACAACAACTGTCACCATCTGCCCAAGCGTTAAATCTACACCTGAAATTTGAGCGATAAAGATTGTTGCAACACCTTGCATAATCGCTGTACCATCCATATTAATCGTCGCACCTAAAGGTTGTACAAAAGATGATATTTCTTTACGTACTTCTAAATTATCTTGTGCACATTCTAAAGAAATCGGTAATGTCGCATTTGAACTTGATGAACTGAATCCAACCGTCATTGCCGGTGCGAAACCTTTAAAGAACCAGATAGGATTTCTGCGTGCTAAGAAACTGACTGCACCACCATATACTAGAATCATATGTAAAAATAGACCTAATAACACAACGAAGAAATACATTGCCAGCTGTTTAATAGCACCAAACCCTGCATTCGTAAATGCTGTTGCAACTAAACCGAATGTTCCTAGTGGTGCGAAATACTGCATAATTGCTGTTACGATAAACATCAGTATTTCATTTGTCTGCTCAAACAGTAATTTTACTGCTGAAACTTTTTCGCGTAATGCAATCATTCCGATACCAATAAATATCGCAAACGTAATCACTTGCAGCATGTTTGTTTCACTCATCGCAAGTACAGGGTTTTTCGGAATTAAATTGATCAATGTCTGATCAAAAGTCTGGGTGGCAGGTGTGCCTTCTTCTTCTGCTGCAGCAGCTTTTTTCTTCTGTTCTTCAGCATACGTTTTTACTTCTTCACTATTTAACAGCTCACTTTTACCGTCACCTGGTTTAAATACTAAAGCAAGTGACATTGCAAGGGTGATAGCTAATGCAGTCGTTACTAAAAAGAATGAAATCGTCTTTAAACCGATAGAACCTAAATGTTTAGGATCACCTACACCAAGCACACCTAAAACAATAGACACAAATACTACTGGTACAACAAGCATAAAGATTAGATTTAAGAATATTTGACCGATTACATTAAAGACATATTGATTGATCCACTTAACCCAGCTTGCATCCTGATATATATTAAAGAATGAACCTATAGCAATACCAGCAATTAATGCAATAATAATCCTGACTGTCATGTTCCCTTTTATTTTCATAATATCCTCCTCAACAACCGAATTTTCTGACTATTACAAATAATTATAAATTATTTCTATTTCAATGTAAATTGTAATTTTTATAATTATGAATTTTTATGAATAAAAAACTTATTTGTATTTACTATTACAAGCATAATAATTTTTATATGATTCACTGCAATTCACTAGATATTTCTTCCCATTTGTTTGATAATAATAAGACATGATTTGAGAGGATGAAAAAAGTGCAGGTAAAAGATCAACTCGCAAAAGCTCAACAAGGTGCAAAAGTCAGTATCATAATGTATGTATTGCTTACTACGATAAAATTGTTATTCGGTTATATGAATGGCTCACAAGCGCTTGTTGCCGATGGATTAAATAACGCGACTGACGTTGTATCATCAGTTGCTCTGCTTATCGGACTTGCAATTAGTATGAAGCCAGCAGATGATAATCACAACTATGGTCACTATCGCTCTGAATATATCGGTTCACTCATTGCTGCATTCATTATGTTTGCAGTCAGCGTTCAGGTAATCCTTCAGGGCATTCGACACTATATCAATCAGGACTTTTCAACGCCATCCATTGAAACAGCAGTAGTAGCGATATTATCAGCGTTAGCGATGCTACTCGTCTATTTCTACAATCGGAATTTAGCGAAGAAAGTAGATTCCAGTGCATTAAAAGCAGCCGCTGCTGATAACCTGTCCGATGCGCTTGTATCACTTGGAACATTTGTAGGTATTGTCGGCGTATTTATGGGACTGCCCTTCTTAGATACAGTCGCAGCAATCGTAGTTGGCTTGCTAATCATGAAAACAGCAATTGAAATTTTCTTTGAAACAGCTATTACATTAACAGACGGCTTCGATGCAGAAACACTTGATGAGATGAAGAAAATCGTCTTAAATGTTGAGGATGTATTATCCGTTGTAGATATTAAAGGAAGAAATCACGGTGTCATGACATTTATCGATGTTACCGTAACAGTAGATGCAAATCTTACAGTGGCGGAAAGCCATGATATTACTGAAAATATAGAACACGATATTAAAGAAGCATATGGTGCAATTGAAACAATCGTTCACTTAGAACCACATGAATAGGAAATGAATACAATATGTATAAAAGACGAGCATTCCTATTTAGGTTGTCTCGTCTTTTCCAAACAAAAGCTCTCTTAAGTTAGTGCGCTTTTCAAATTTTTTCTCTAAATTGTAAAAGATTATGAATATTAAAATAAAAATTATAAAATAAACCCATAGATAGTGTTTAACAAAATACAATATAATCATAAGTGTAACCATAAAAATAAAAAACATTGTTCTTGAAAAATAAATAAATCGTCCATCTTTCTTCAAATCATATGGATAGTTTAAATGTGGATCTGATTGTAACCGATTCATATTGCGATTAAATTCTTTATGAAAATCCATGAAATGATAAATACTTACGATTATAATAACTGCTAATAATACGCCTCTATAAAATCTATCTTCAATAGTCACAAAAAGTATAATCCAAGTATATTTAAAAATATTATTAAAGTTCTTTTTAAACCAGGATAATATATTATTTACCACGGTTAAACACCTCTCTTACCTCACTATGTCGTTCGAAGTATTCATCAAATATAACAAGAACCAGAACAATGCCGCCGAAGACCATAATATAATTCCACAGATTACCCCATTCAATCATCATCACGACATAAATTAAGTAGTATGTAGCGAGTTTAAATAACACAGGTATTAACCAGACGATGAAATAATCAGTTTCTTTATTGATGAAATAATTAATGTGCGTAATTTTTGTATGACGATACTCATTTATAATATAGACGGTAAGTTTAACAACGAAATAGAGCATAACGAAAGCAAGTACAATGAGAAGAATACGTTCTGCCCACATTTTTGGTAACCAGTCCTTCATAGCCATATAACTAATCATAAAAATCAATGTTAACCATTCATCCTTCGCCCACCATTTATCTATCATCAGATAACCTCCTATTTTAAGTATTATTGTATACTTTTACCATTATCAATTCAATTACTATATGCTTAATTCTTTATTAAACCGGCTTATACATTTATACTTAATCTAAACAGAATTCACTATGAGGAGTGTTATTATTATGATGGCTGTAAATCATAAAGAAAATTTATTTTATATCGGTGATGTATCAAGTCCTAAAGCGCAAATGACTTATGTACCGACTGGAGAAGATAAAATTATTATCGATCATACCGAAGTTAACGATGAATTACGTGGTCAAGGTGCAGGTAAGATGATGGTAGAAGCTGCGGTTAAATACGCACGTCAAAACAACAAAAAGATTATCCCATTATGTCCATTCGCTAAAAGTGTATTTGATAAAACACCTGAATTTCAAGACGTATTATAAAAAAATCCAGCACTATGAAGATTATCATAGTGCTGGATTTTTGATGATGTTAAACATGTCCGATATATCACTTTTATCGGACAAGACGTCTTCGATTTACGCTATTTTGCTCTCAACATGTCCGATATATCACTTTTATCGGACAAGACGTCTTCGATTTACGCTATTCTGCTCCCAACATGTCCGATATATCAGTTTTATCGGACAAGACGTCCTTGATTTACGCTATTTTGCTCTTAACATGTCCGATATATCACTTTTATCGGACAAGACGCACTTGATTTCAGCTGTTTCTCTCATTACGTGTCCAATATTGCCTCGTTATTGGACACATTAACTTCGGTGTTCTCCAAAATCCTACTTCAAGCATACCTATTTATACAAATTATACTTCGCACCATACATCGAAGCCTGCGTGCGATCTTTCACTTCAAGCTTTGCAAAGATATGACTAACATGCGTCTTGACTGTCTTCTCTGATACAAATAACTGCTCTGCTATCTCTTTATTGGTTAAGCCTTTTGACATTTCAGCTAATACTTCCAGTTCTCGCTTTGATAATGGATTCTTTATATGCGGCAAATTCAGCCCGGATTCTTTATATGCTTCTACACTCGGATGAAACGCCTGGGCGCCAGATAGTACCTGTTTGATCGTGTGAATCAACACATCAGGTTCACTGTCCTTCATTTCATAGCCATCTGCTCCTGCATCTATCACACCCATTACATGTTCTTCATCAACAAAACTTGATAATACAAGCACTTTCACTTCGGGATAGCTGCTTTTAATGGCTTTAGTTGTTTCTATGCCGTCCATGTTAGGCATTACTAAATCCATAATAATTAAATCCGGCTTACCATGTTCTTTAAGATATGACACAACTTCACTGCCATCACTGAAATCAGCAACAACATCAAAGTCTGCTTCTGTTGATAGTAAAAATTGTAATCCTTGTCTCACAATATGATGATCATCTACGATTATTATTTTCATGTTGTTGTCCTTTCGGATAAAAAAGTTCTATTATTGTTCCGACATTTTCTTCGCTTTTCATAATAACTTCTGCGCCTATCTCATTGCTGCGTTGCAGTATATTCTTTAGACCATGCGTCGGTAAAGTTTTTGCTGAAGTTACTTTAAATCCTTTACCTTTGTCTTCTATCTTCATTATAAACTGTTCACTTTTCTGCGATAAATGAATGGATACTGCATCTGTTTGAGCATGTTTCTTAACATTATTCATTGCTTCCTGAATAATTCTGAAGATTGTATGTTCTACTTTACTTTCCAGATTGAGTAGACCAGTTACTTTGATCGTTACATTTAATCCTAACACTTCTGCGTAGTTCTTTACAGCTTCAACCAAACCTTGTTCTAATCCTACCGGTTTCAACTGCCAGATTAATGCGCGCATTTCGTTGACTGCATCCTGACTGGTAGATTCTATCATCTGAAACGCCTGAATAGATTGCTCGTCCTTACTCATCGTCCCTGCTGCATGCGCAGTGAGCTTTAATGAAAATAGCATCTGATTAACTGAGTCATGCAAATCACGAGCGAGTCTATTTCGTTCTTCCTGTAATGCGGTCTCTCGTGCTTTCTCAGTAAGATAGATACGTTTGATTGCACTACCGATTTGGAAGGCCACAGACTCTAATAAGGCGAGATCTTCTTCTGAATAAATTTTAGTGTTCGGTGTCGCTACATTTAATAATCCAAATCTTTCATCGCCTGATTGAAGTGGCACTGTTGCATGATGTGTAATACCACCGGTCTTATCACTATATTGTTTATTCGCTTTTACAATTCGTGAACATGTAATAATATTACTCGCTTTCGTTAACTTCTTCTGATGATACCGCGATACACACCAGCACGGTCCTTCTGTCATATAACGACAATCATCCATAAGCAAAGCATCCGGCAATCCATATTCAGATGCCAACGTATGGGTCCCGTCTTCATCGATAAAGAATATCCATCCAGTAGAAAAATTGGTCCCCTTAACCAATCGGTCAAGGGCACCATTCATCATAGAATATACTTCTGTCTCTTCATTTAAAAATTCAGCAATTTCTTTTAAAAGTAACGTACTATTCTTCATAAGCACACCATTCTTTTATATTAGTCACGTCTGTATTCAACGCGGTATAAATCATGTCTTCTATCACGTAACTGACGGACAGTACCGTCTTCTCGACCACGACGTAATACTTCTAAGTCAACATCACCGATCATAACCATCTCATCATTTTCACCCGTTTCACCGACGATACCGTCACGTGCAAATCCAAAGTCACTTGGTGTATAGATACCAGAAGCAGAATACTGGATATCCATATTTTCTGTTTGCGGTAAGTTACCACATGTCCCACTCGTAACAGTATAGATTTGATTTTCTATCGCACGTGCCATTGAGCAATATTTCACGCGCAGATAACTTTGTCTGTCTTCAGTTGAGAATGGTGTGAATATTATTTTAGCACCCTTCTCAGTTGCAATACGTGCCATCTCTGGGAACTCACTATCGTAACAGATTTGAATGGCAATCTTGCCACAATCTGTATCAAACACTTCCACCTTTTTACCAGGTGAAATACCCCACCATCTGCGTTCATTTGGCGTAACATGAATTTTATATTGCTTTTCAATTGATCCGTCGCGTCTAAATAAGTATGAAATATTATAAATATCATCATTTTCTTCAACGAAGTGACTGCCACCAATAATATTAATATTATATCGCATCGCAAAGTCATTGAACATTTCAATATATTGTTCCGTATATTTTGTCAACTGACGGATAGATTCTGCTGGATTTCTCTTCTCATCAAAACTCATCAGCTGTGTTGTTAATAATTCAGGGAAGACAACAAAGTCACTACCTGCATCATATGCTACATCAACGAAATATTCGATTTGGTTCGCAAACTCCTCAAAAGAATCAATTTTACGCATCATGTAGTTAACTGTACAAATTCGTACGGGATAACTTGTTCTGAAATGTAGGTTAGATTTAGCAACGAAATCAGGGTTGTTCCACTCCATTAATGTTGCATACTTACTACTTTTCACATCGTCTTTTAAATAGTTCGGATTAATACGCATCAAAGTAAATCCGTTCATAAACTGGAATGTAAGTACCGGATCCTTAATCTTACGTTTCATCACGTCATTGACATATTCACGCGGTGTCAACTCATCCTGATATTGATGATAATTCGGAATACGTCCTCCGATAATGATTGATTTTAAGTTAAGTTCATAAGCGATTTCACGACGTGCTTCATATAAACGTTGTCCAACACGCATACCACGATAATCTGGATGAACCATCACTTCAATACCATATAAGTTATGTCCATTATCATTATGGTTAGTAATATATCCTGAATCCGTAATATCATTCCAGGTATGTTTATCATCATATTCATCAAAGTTAATGATCAAACTTGAACATGATCCAATAATTTTCTCTTCATATTCAATAACCATCTGTCCACGGGGAAACAAGTTAAGATGTGATTCTAAATGTGCTCTTTCCCACGGTTCCATACCAGGAAAACAAATTTTTTGTAGTGCTATAATTTCATCGATATCATCAAATGTCATTTGTCTTGCTTCAATCGATTTATTAAATTTCTCTAAATTAATTTCTTCAGTCATGTAAATTCTCCTTTAATTCATCTATAATAGTATATAAGCGAATGATGATTTATATAAATTTTAATATGATATTAAATATTACCCTATTATTATACGACTTAAATACGATTTAGGAGAAAAATTATGATTATAAATATTACAAAAGAATGGGATGCTTTAACGATTGAAGAAATGTTAAAAGCATTACACATTCCTAAAAAGCCGATGCATGAATTCAGAATGTCAAAGGATATCACGATCAATGGTGAGACTGCTACATTAAGAAACAAACTTTCTGAAGGTGATCAGTTATACTTACCGATTACAGAAGAAAAAAGTGCATACAAATCAAGTTACCGTCTTTGTGAAGTAAAATATGAAGATGAACATTTAGCAATCCTGGTAAAACCTAAAGGTGTGAAAACACATCCTAATGATATGGCTGAATCTAATACACTACTCAACCATGCCATCTACACGTTAGACTCAGCATATGTAGAACCGGTACACCGTCTTGATCAGGAAACAGTAGGATTGCTACTTGTCGCAAAAAATCCTTTCATCAAAAAGATACTCGACCGTATGCTTGAAGAACGAGAAATCACACGCACATATCGTGCCAAAGTTAAAAGTCATCTTCCACTTAAGAAACAAACAATCGATCTACCAATCGGTAAAGATAAGTTTCATCCCAATAAACGTCGTGTTTCACAAACAGGTGATCGCGCAGTAACGCATATTGTTGATTCAAAAGCTTTAGGCGATGGTATCGCAGAAGTTGAATTGACATTAGAAACTGGACGTACACATCAAATCCGAGTGCATCTTGCAGCAATCGGTTATCCTGTTCTTGGCGATCCGCTGTACAGTGATTCTAACTTACGACAGCTTGCGCTTGAAAGTTACAAGCTGGAATTTATCCATCCACTTACTCAGAAAAAGATTACTGCAATACTTGATTAAGCAGTTCAATTGCATAATATATTAAAGATTTATATGATAATAATCGTATAAATCTTTATTAATTTTTAGGAGGCGCATCATGGAAAATGCAATACAGCATAAGTTATTAACACGTAAAGCGGTCAAAGTTTATGACCCTGAATATAAAATGTCAGAAGCAGCATTGCTTGAAATATTAGAAGCTGCTAATCAGGCCCCTTCAGCATGGAATCTGCAACATTGGGAATTTCTTGTTGTTCATAGCGATGAAGCAAAAGCAAAGTTATTACCACTAGCATACAATCAGGCACAAGTGAAAGATTCAAGTGCAACGATTATAATATTAGGTGATAAAGAAGCGAATAAAAATATCGATACAGTATTCGACCCTGCCATCGAAGCAGGTACGATGACTCAGGATATTAAAGATATGATTGCCGGTCAAGTAAACGGTGTCTATCAAAATGAAGCATATGCATATGAAGCGGCAATTATGAACTCTGCATTTCCGGCAATGCAAGTGATGAATTTTGCTACACTTAACGATTTAGGTACATGTGCAATTGGCGGATTTAATCGTACCGGTATACAAGAAGCCTTTAATATCGATGAAAGATATGTACCTGCACTGATCATTACGATCGGTAAAACGTTGAAAGAACCTAGAACAAGTGAGCGTCGTGATATTAAAACGGTTACTACATTTGTATAAAACAATTAATTTCAAATCAAAAATAAAAAGCGAGCCATTTCGTATGCAATATACGAAATGGCTCGCTTTTTTACTTCTTATTTCTTCAGACGATCTCTGACAAATCCTAATAATTTGGCACGTTTACTCATTACTGGTTGAGGCTCAGTAACTTTAGGCTTCATCAATGTACGTTTATAATTTTCTGCCTGATTCACAAGTTCTTCCTGTGAATTTACAGCATTCTGATCATTACGTACATAATGGTATACACCGCTTGCATCCTGCTCACGTGCTTTTTGGTTATCATTAAGCTGAAGCTCTAAAATTTCTTTTAGTTCGTTCACAATCTTTGGATCTAAGATTGGGAATAAAATCTCTACACGTTTAATCATGTTACGTGTCATCATATCTGCAGAAGATAGATACATCTTTTCTTCACCGTTATGATAGAAGTAATAAATTCTAGAATGCTCAAGGAATCTACCAACAATACTGATTACACGAATGTTTTCACTAATGCCTGGGATACCAGGACGTAAACAACAAATTCCACGAATGATTAACTTAACTTTCACGCCAGCCTGACTTGCCTCATATAATTTCTTAATAACCGTCTTATCAGTTAATGAATTCATCTTGGCGATAATTAAGCCATTACCAAATTCTTTATGACAATCAATTTCCTGATTGATATGTTCAACAAATTCATCGCGAATTTCAAATGGTGCCACATGTAATTTCTTATATGTTGGTTTTTCTGAATAACCACTTAAATAGTTAAAGAAATTCATCGCGTCCTGACCAATTTCTTTATTCGTTGTGATAATACCCATATCAGTGTAGATTTTAGCAGTCTTATCGTTGTAGTTACCTGTACCTAAATGGACATAAGGTACTACTTCGTCACTTTCTTTTTTCACGACTAAAGTAATTTTAGAGTGCGTTTTTAAGTGTGTCATACCATAAATTACATGACATCCCGCTTCTTCAAGCATACGCGCCCAGTGCACATTATTCTCTTCATCGAATCGCGCTTTCAACTCTACAAGTACTGTTACTTGTTTACCAGCTTCAGCTGCATTCTTCAATGCATCAATGATAGGTGAGTCACTTGATACACGATATAACGTCTGTTTAATCGCTAATGTATTAGGATCTTCAGAAGCCTGTTTAATAAAATCTACAATCGGTTGGAATGACTCATATGGATGGTGGAAGAAAATATCATGTTTCTGCGCTTCTTCATAAACGTTACCACCATTTAAATATTTCGGTGGTGCCGCTTCAAATGGTTTAAACGCAAGCTGTGGATATTGCTTCTCTATCATCCCTGCTAACTGGAATAACATCGTTAAATCAAGTGGTCCATCTAACTTATAGATATCACGTGCTTCAATCTCTAATTCATTCATTAAGAAAGAACCGTTAATTGACGTGTCATGACGTGTATCGATTTCTAAACGAACAGCAGCACCACTCTTACGTTTCTTTAAGAATTTTTCAATTTCAATTAATAAATCTTCCGCACCATCTTCATGAATCGTTAAATCTGCGTTTCTTGTAATTCTGAAGGTAAACGTACGCACGACTTTATAACCAAAGAATAACTTATCGATGAAATGATTAATCACATCTTCTAATAATACGAAGATTGTACGTTCACCATTTTTAAGCTGAATAATACGGTTTAATAACGCTGGAATCTGAACAATCGCAGATTTCTTTTCACCAGCATCAGTTTCTACATCTACGAATATATTTAATGACTTGTTTGATAATTTAGGAAAAGGTCTGTAAGCGTCGATACCAAGTGGAGTCAACGTCGGTAAAATTTCAAAGTTAAACTTTTGTTCAATGATTTGATAGTTCTCAGGAGACAATTCATCAATTGCTTTAAAGAAAACCTGATATCCTTCTAACTCCTGAATCAAAGCTTTGTATTGTTCATATTGTAATTTAACGTTTTCACGATTTGCTGCATCAATTGCTATTAATTGTTCCGTTGGTGTTAACTGTGTTTTATTTTCGGGTTCATTAAAGTTCATTGCGACTTGATCTTTAAGTCCACCTACACGCACCATAAAAAATTCATCAGCATTTGAACTTGCAATTGCTAAAAATTTAAGACGTTCTAGTAATGGATTTTTCTTATCAAAAGCTTCCTCAATTACACGACGGTTAAAACCTACCCAACTTACTTCTCTGTTGTTATAAAATGCCTTGTTGTTTAAATCTAATTTTTCCATTATCGTCACATCCACTTTTATTGTATATTAATTTACAGTCTATATTAGTTATACCTAACTATTGTAAAGATTCTGTAAAAATGAGATTAAGTTTTGACTTTATTATTTTCTCGATATGTTTCTTCTGTCTTTCTGCTTGATATTCTTCAGCGATAGCATCGCCAGAGTACTCAATCACTAAATCAAAGTGTTCTTCTTTTTTCTCAAAATACAAAGCTTTAACGATATTTGTATTACTAATATTTAATGCGTAAGCGAATTTCAGTATACTGCCAAGCATTTGAATTGTTTCTCGCTCTTCGCTATTAAACCATTTCGTTTCATCTTCATAAAACTTTAGTAACGATTTATTTTTAAAGCTGGCAAGCAAGGCAAGCTTCACTCTATTTTTATGACTAATACCATTTAAGCTAGAGTTAGAAAGAATATAGTACGTATGTTGACTTGAGGCGTCTGAATCGATGTAACTTCCTAAATAATACAGATAAGCTGCATTTCTTAAGAATGCTTTGTCACGCTTATTACCTTTAATCAGTTCAAACTTATCTAATTCATAATAGAGCGTCTCGGCAATCATTACACGTTGGTTCGCTTCTTCCTGGTTAATGTTATAGTCCGTTGCTAAGTTCTTTAACGAGTCTTTAAAGACATTGTCTTTATCGAACGGTAATACATATTCCTCTTCAAGAATGCTCATAATAACACCTTCACGTAATCCTTTACGTGAGAAGATAAATTTAGTGGCTTCTACTTCATCAAATAATGTATTAAATAATACACATGAAGGAATAATAATATCCTGTCGGTCTCTGCTTAATCCATCCAGATCTTCTAATTCATCTTCAGATGCTGCAGTAAGGTTATCAAATACCAAATCAAGATCCGATTCTTTCATCGCATAGCCATGTACCCCTGCAATCGGATATTCTGTTAATGATTGATGGATTCTCGCAATATTACGTGCTGATCCCCCAATCGCTATTATTGGAACACGACGTTTCTCAAGCCAGCGCAGACTTCTCAGCTGTTCCTGAATATACTTTGCCGCCGCTTCTATCGCATCTTTATCGTTATGTGCCTTACCTTCAAAAAACATATTTTGAAGCGTTACGACACCGAAAGGAAAACTATGTGAAAATTTTAATTCTTTGTCCTCAAAGAAAGTAACTTCTGTACTTCCTCCACCGATATCTACTGTAACACCATCTGAGTAATCTAATGTATTGATGACCGCATAGAATCCAAAGAATGCTTCTTCTTTTTCAGAAATAATTCGCATCTCTATGCCTGTGTTTTCGTTTACTTTATCGATGACTTCTTCGATGTTTGTTGCTTGTCGTACGGCAGCAGTTGCTACTGGATATAACGCATGAACATCAAACTTTTGTGCAACTTTCTGAAAACTATTTAACGTGTCACATAATACTTCGATACCACGTTCTGACATAACTTTTTCGTTGTTTAAAAACTGATATAATCGTGCAGGTGTTTTTATATTTTGTAATTCCTGTAATCCTGTTTCTTTTGAGTATTCAAAAATAACTAAACGGATTGTATTTGATCCGATATCTACTAAACCTAATCTTTTCATAACTGACCTGCCCTTTCAGATTAAAACATTTTATTTTGGATGGATCATTTCTTCAGGTTTAATCCATTCATCAAATTGCTCTTCTGTTAAGAATCCTGAGTTTATTGCTGATGCTTTTAAAGTTAAACCTTCTTTATGTGCAGTTTTTGCGATATGCGCTGCTTTTTCATAACCGATATGAGGGTTTAAAGCTGTTACTAACATTAATGATTGATTTAAATAGTTGTGAATATTTTCTTCAATCGGCTCGATACCAACCGCACAGTTATCATTAAATGAATTCATACCGTCTGCTAAAAGATAGATTGATTGTAATGTGTTATACATAATAACCGGTTTAAATACATTCAGTTCAAAGTTACCTTGACTTGCTGCAATACCAACCGCAGCGTCATTCCCCATTACCTGAACAGCGACCATCGTCAGCATTTCAGATTGTGTAGGGTTTACTTTTCCTGGCATGATTGAAGAACCCGGTTCATTTTCAGGAATTGATAATTCTGCAAGACCTGCACGTGGACCAGATGATAACCAGCGTACATCGTTAGCAATCTTCATTAAATCTGCTGCAAGTGCTTTTAATGCACCATGAACAAAGGTTACTTCATCATGTGCAGTTAACGCATGGAATTTATTTGGCGATGATACGAAATCATAACCTGTTTGAACGCCAATCTGTTTAGCAACGCGATCACCAAACTCAGGATGTGCGTTAATGCCAGTACCAACTGCAGTACCCCCGATTGCTAAATTCAATAATTCTTTTTTAGATAGGTTTAATAATGCTTCACATTTATCAAGCATATAACGCCAGCCAGAAATCTCTTGTCCTAAAGTTAATGGCGTTGCATCCTGTAAATGTGTACGACCAATCTTAATGATATCAGCAAACTTTTCTTCTTTTTCTTTTAACGTATTGCGAAGTGTATTTAATGCCGGCATTAATTTCGCTTCGATTTCATGGAAAAGTGCCACGTGCATTGCTGTTGGATAAGTATCGTTTGATGATTGAGATTTATTCACATCATCATTTGGATGAACTGATTCTGTGCTACCTGATTCTTTCAAGTACATATTTGCAACATATGCTACCACTTCATTCACGTTCATGTTACTTTGCGTACCTGAACCAGTTTGCCATACAACTAACGGAAAATGTTCATCTAATTGGCCAGATAATACATCATCACATGCTTTTACGATGGCTTCTGACTTCTCAGCTGATAATTTACCTAAATCTTTGTTGACAATTGCTGCCGCTTTTTTAAGATGAGCAAATCCGTAAACAACTTCGATTGGCATCTTTTCTTTTCCTACTGGAAAGTTTTGTTTACTACGTTCTGTTTGTGCACCCCAATATTTATCTGATGGTACTTCGATTTCTCCAAATGTATCATGTTCAATTCTAAATGACATTAACTATCTCCCCTTATCTATTGATACTTATATTTTACATTAAATAACGCTTACATTCATTAATTAATCATAAAAATACAGTACATAAATCATTATGTACTGTTCAATAGTTATTGAGGATCATCCTCTTGTTCCTGACCTTCTTCTCGTGCTTCAGCGTTTTGTTCAGAAATTTGTTCCATCTCTTTACCTAACTCTACAACGTCGTCGAAATCAGTAACCATTTCATTTTTATTATCATGTGATGTTGACATATAAATCATTCCTTTACGCAAATTTTTGGAAGTAGTATTCACGTATATCTTGAGGCAATCCAGCTGCTGCAGCATCATCTAAGATTACATTGACCATACGGTGTGTTTTTAAATTCGCTGCTTCAAAGTTGCCGCCCGCTTCAGCATTGTATAGCTTTTCAACGATTGAAGCTTTGTCTGCGCCTGTTAATACGATAATAATTTCACGTGCTGAACGTAATCCTTTATCGTTATCCTGATTAATCTCTTTATAACCGACAGAGCCATCTTGAGTAATCGTAGCAAATAACGTTGTTAATTTCCCTTTGTTCTCTTTAGTCTTCGCTTCGTCTTTAATCAATTCCATAATATCTTTACCTGTTGCTTCATGGTATTGTTTATCAACGATACCAACAGTACCATAGTCGCCACGTATTTTATCATAATCAAAGATATGAATTTGACTCGTCTCAACAGGATTACGTGCCGTATCAGCCTTTAATTCTGCAATGACGTGACCAGCTTCATCACCTAACGCAGTCGCGATAATTGATGTCGGATTGTTACTCATCTGCTTTCTAAATAAATCAGCAACGTAGTTCGATACTGTCAATTTATCTTCAAAAATTTTAAAATTCATTCCCATGTTCATTCCTCCTCGTATCTTTACTCATTCTTTATTATATATGCTATACCCTATTTTGACAGCCCATAACACTATAAATATGAATATTATGAATAATTAAGGCAAACAACTATTTGTGGTTTTAAAAGTGTATTGAATAGGTTATAATAGTTTTATTAATGAAATCTAGGGGGATTACCAATGAATACATTATTAATCGGTATGGTATGTATCGCTTTCCTAACAGCTATCTTAACTGCTGGTCGTGAATCTAGCTACGGTGTTAAGGAAGAAGATTTAAACAAATGATCACAAAATAAGCCGAAGACAAATTGTCTTCGGCTTATTTTTATTGTTTCAGAAATCCTTGTTGCTTTACGACACCATCTACATCAAGACGTGCTTTACCACCAAGCATCTGTATTACCTGTTCACTCCATTTATCATCACGTTTACCTGCTGTACGCGCTTTATAATAGGCACTCGTGCGCACATCATAATCTTTATAATCATCATAGCTAAAAGGCTGATATGTATTCTCATGATAAACAACGTCCAGTGGTAATCTTTCTTTCTGACTTCCCACGTCATCTGGTACACCGACAACCATGCCAAACAATGGATATGTGTATGCCGGTAAATTAAGCAAATCTATCACACGCTGCATATTATTGCGTAATGATCCGATATAACAAATACCAAGTCCCATACTTTCAGCTGCGACTGCCATATTCTGACTAGCTAAAGCAGCGTCTACCGTACCGACTAATAGCGATTCTGTCGTCCCGAAATAATCATCTACATTTGATTTTAAGTGGTTACCTAATCCATGATGACGATGATAATCAACTACAAATATAAAGAGATGACCATTATGTTCCACGTAAGATTGACCACTGATCGCTCTAAGTTGATGCTTAATTTGCTGGTCAGTAATACCGATAATTGAATATGCCTGGACATAACTTGATGTCGATGCACTTTGTGCTGCACGCACTAAAGTCTTAATCGTCTCCTGATTGAGCGCTTCATCTTTAAATTTACGAATTGAGCGATGGTTCTGTAATAACTGGATTATATCGTTCATCACCTGACCTCCTTAATTTAAGCCTGGATAGTTTTGTTGACGTAAAGCTTCATAGATTAATATTGCTGCTGTATTTGATAAATTAAGCGAACGAACATTGTCGTTCATTGGAATGCGCAGTGCTGTGTCCATATATTTTTCTTTAACCCAGTCCGGTAAACCAGTTGTTTCACGACCAAAGATAAAGAAATGTTTCTCGTCAGGGTTACTATAATCGAATGTCGTATGAGGTTTCGTACCAAACTTCGTCAGTAAATAATAGTGACCTTCATTCTTTTCAAAGAATTCTTCGATACTATCGTAATAAGTGATATTTACAAATTTCCAGTAATCCAAGCCGGCACGACGTAACATTTTATCGTCAGTAGAGAATCCTAGCGGACGAATTAAATGAAGATGCGTATCTGTTGCTGCACAACTTCTAGCGATATTTCCTGTGTTAGCAGGTATTTCCGGTTGATATAATACTACGTTAATTGATGACATTTATTTTTCCACACTTTCTATACTTTTTAATATTTCTAGTTTAACATCATTATCTGTTTCTTTTTCATATCTTGCCTTTAAATAATCAATTTCATCATGACTCATTTGACCAATCGCCCAATAAGCTGTTCCCTTAATTTCTGGTCGAGGATCACTTTCTGCGACTTCCTTTAAATCTGGTACTGCATCGATTTCTTTGAAATGAGCGAGTGCTAAAATAGCATTACGTTGAATCGGTTTCTTGCCGCGCCAGGCACCAGCTAGATGACCAAATTCTGCTTTGAAAGTTTTATTCGTCATCTTGAGTAGAGGAACGAGGAGGGGCTTTAACTTTTCAGGTTCCAGTTCAATATCCTCATGGGTTGTATTGATACCTCGATTCTTCGGACACACTTGCTGACACGTGTCGCACCCATATAGACGATTACCAATCTTACTGCGATATTCGTCCGGCATAAATCCTTTTGTCTGTGTGAGGAAACTGATGCATTTATTCGAATCAAGCTGCCCATTACCTAGGAGAGCACCTGTCGGACAACGATCAATGCAAATTGTACAATCTAAACATGATTCTATTACTGGGTGATCAGGTTCAAATGGAATCGATACAAGTATTTCGCCAAGATAAGTCCATGTGCCTAAATCTTTATTTAAGATAAAACCATTTTTAGCTGCATAGCCGAGACCCGCACGTTCAGCAACTGCCCTGTCACTGAGCACACCTGTATCTACCATATTCATCGTTTGTGCTTCAGGGACTCTCTCTTTAATAAATGCGACAAGCAGTTCGAGTCGTTTATTTAATAGCGTGTGATAATCAATTCCCCATGATGCACGTGCGAAAATACCTCGTCTTGCGCCACGAATACTCTTCGGTGCATTAGGTAGCTTATTCGGATAACCGACGGCAATCGCAATAATAGACTGCGCTTCAGGGAGAGAAAGCTTAGGGTTGATACGTTCTTCAATCGTGCCTTTCTCAAAACCAGAATCATAGTTATTTGCATAATATGCTTCCAGTTTTGGACGCAGTGACTCAAAAGGTTCTGCTGTAGTGAAACCGATGGCATCTATGCCAATCGTCTTACTATATTCAATAATTTCCTGCTTTAACTTTTGATACACCCATCTCTCCCCCTTTTCACTTTATAAGACTATTATTTTACCATAAAATTGATTCTTTTAAGAGATAATAATTACATCATCCAAAACAAAGAAGCTACAATCAAATTTGATTGTAGCAGTTTTCTCACTTTGCTTAATAATATTTACGAAGCATTATAAAACTTTCGATAAAAATGCTTTCGCACGTTCATTTTGAGGGTTATTAAATAATTGTTCTGGTGGTGCATCTTCCTGAACGACGCCATTATCCATAAATACAACTCTGTCAGCAACTTCTCTGGCAAAACCCATCTCATGGGTTACTACGACCATCGTCATTCCTTCTTCAGCCAGCTTCTTCATAACAGCTAATACATCGCCTACTACTTCAGGATCAAGCGCTGAAGTTGGCTCGTCGAATAAGATAACATCCGGATCCATAGCAAGCGCTCTGGCAATCGCTACACGCTGTTTTTGACCACCAGATAATTGCGAAGGATAATTATCTGCTCTATCAGATAATCCGACTTTTTCTAATAAATCTAATGCTTTTGTTTCCAATTCACTTTTCTTACCCTTACCTAGTAATGATGGCGCAAGCATTAAGTTCTCTTTAGCTGTCTTATGCGGAAAGAGATTAAAACTTTGGAATACCATCCCCATCTTCTGACGGAGTTTATTTATATCAGTTCCTTTAGCAGTGAGAGCGTTACCCTCAAATATAATTTCACCGCTCGTCGGTGTTTCCAGTAGATTTAAACAACGTAACAATGTTGATTTACCACTACCAGATGGACCGATAATTGCAACAACCTCTCCTTCTGAAATTTCAAGATCAATGCCTTTTAACACTTCAACCTTACCAAAATATTTATGCAAATTATTTACTTTAATCACTAACCCTCATTCTCCTTTCAAATACATTCATCACTCGACTTAGTGCGAATGTAAGGATGAAGTATACAACTGCGGCAATCAATAATGGTGTAAATGGATCGAATGATGCACCTTGAACAACTTGTGCATTAAACATCAATTCAGAAACACCGATAACAGAAACAATTGATGATTCTTTAATTACAGTGACGAATTCATTACCTAAAGCAGGTAAGATATTTTTAATTGCTTGAGGCATCACAACTTTATTCATCGTCTGTGCATGGCTTAAACCTAAAGAACGTGCTGCTTCAGTTTGACCTTTATCTACCGCATTAATACCGGCACGAATAATTTCGGCAATATATGCAGCGCAGTTAATGACAAGCGCAATTGCACCACAAATAAATGCTGATAAGTCGATACCTAGTACTGCTGTTGTTCCAAAATAAACTAAAAATACTTGAACAAGTAATGGTGTACCACGAATAAACTCAATGTAAATCCATGATAAAGTTTTTAAAATTATATTCTTGCTTAATTTCATAAAGGCGAGAATACCACCGAAGATTGAGCCTAAAACTACACCGATTAATGAAATTAAGATTGTAGCACCAATACCCTGAATAAAGAATGAACCATATTTACTGAAAAATGACCCTTCATCAAACATCGCTTCATTCGCTTTATCTTTATAACCTTTCATTAATCCTTTATCTTCTACTTCTTTAATCGTTTTATTAAGTGCATCAAGTAACTTTGGAGAATCTTTCGGCAGAGCAATTGCCGTTCCTTTATTCTCATCAGCAAACTGCATATCAGAGAAAGCTAAGTTTGTATTTTGTGATAAATATGCTTCACCAACTGGACCTTCTAATACAACGCCATCAATCTTACCTGTATTTAAAGACATAGTAATTTCAGGCACACGTGTCAGTGACGTGACGTTCGCATCAGGAATTTCAGTCTTGGCAAGCTCTTCTTGTGTTGTTTGTTTTTGAACGCCAATGTTTTTTCCTTTGAAATCTTCAATTGATTTTAACTTTTTTGCATCTTTCTTCTGTATAATCATACGCTGCTGAACATGCATATAATAGTCAGAGAAGTCCACTTCTTTTTTACGTTCAGGTGTTGGTGACATACCGGAAATAATTACGTCAATCTTCCCAGTCTTTAGAGCACCAAGTAAACTATCGAACTGCATATTTACTATCTTTAATTCAACACCAAGATCTTTCGCTAATTTTTTTGAAAGTTCGATATCAATACCTGCATATTCTCGCTTTCCGTTAACCGTTTTCTCAAATTCATATGGTGCATAATCGGCAGATAATCCGACACGCAGCACACCGTTTTTCTTAATCGTATCGTATTGATCGGTTTTTGCATGAGCCGTAAATGGTGTAATCGTTGCAATCATAACAATCAATATAAGATAACTTAATAACTTTTTAAAAGACAATGACTTCCCCTCCTTTGGATAAAATTTATTATACACTTATATGTATAAGTATACAAGTCAGAATTATTATTTTTTTCTGTTTATTCCGCTTATCCTTTTGCTTATTAAAGGGAGTTAGCGTATAATCATTAACAAAAATAGTTGAAAGAGAAGTGTATAAAATGCCGCAATTAAATGAATTCATCAATGAAGTAACAATACCTGGAACGCGAGAGTTTGCAAATAAAGCAGCAGGTCTAGAAGATTGTATCGATTTAACATTAGGACAGTCAGATTTCGCTCCTCCTGCATCAGTCAAACATGCGATGATTGAGGCGATTGAAAATGATAAACTACGTTATACACATAATAGAGGTTTAATAGAGCTGAGAAATGAGATTGCAAAGTCAATTCAGAAAAAATTTAATGTCAATTATGATCCTGAAACAGAGATTGTAGTTACAAACGGAGGATCAGAAGCGATTGATGATGTATTTAGAACAATCATCAATCCTGGAGATGAAGTTATCTTACCATCACCATGTTATTTAGGATATGAACCTATCATAAAGCTGCTCGGTGCTAAAGTCGTACTCGTTGATACTTCTAAGACACACCTCGTACCTACACCAGAAGCGATTAAAGCAGCAATAACACCTAAAACAAAAGCAGTACTATTCAACTATCCGACGAATCCAACAGGTAAGACATTAACGTACGAACAAATTCAAGGATTAGCAAATATGTTAAAAGACGAAGATATCTTTATCGTAACAGATGAAATATACAGTGAAAATGTATATGACGCACCACATCATTCATTTTTAGAGTTTCCTAAACTGAGAAATAATTTATTTGTTATCAATGGTCTATCTAAATCTCACGCAGTGACAGGTGCCCGTATTGGTTACGTTGTGTCTAATGCAGAACTCATTACTCACGTCACATCAGTACATCTATATAATTCAATCTGTGTAGCAACACCGAGTCAATATGGTGCGATAGAAGCATTCAAAGATACAGAAACAGTAAAAATTATGAATAAAGCATACATCGAACGCAGAGATTTTTTATATGAAAAATTAACCGAATTAGGATTACCAGTTGAAAAACCACAAGGTGCCTTTTATATCTTCCCGGATATATCAGCTTACAATAGCGATTCGTATCAATTTGCTTTAGACCTATTGGATCAAGAAAGATTGGCAGTTGTACCAGGAAGTGCATTCTCAGAATACGGTGAGGGACATATCAGATTATCATTTGCATCAAGTATGGAAGAAATTAAAGAGGCTATGGTAAGATTAGAACGATTTTTAAAAAATTATAATAAATAGCGTTAAAAAGTGGCCCGATTCTTTTATGGAATCGGGCCAAATATAGTGATATGGCACGGTTCTGCTCTGGAATCGGGCCAAACATGGTGATGTGGCACGGTTCTGCTCTGGAATCGAGCCAAACATGGTGATTTGGCACGGTTCTGCTCTGAAATCGGGCCAAACATGGTGATATGGCACGGTTCTGCTCTGGAATCGGGCCAAACATGGTGATTTGGCACGGTTCTGCTCTGGAATCGGGCCAAACATGGTGATTTGGCACGGTTCTGCTCTGAAATCGGGCCAAATAAGGTGATATGGCACGGTTCTGCTCTGGAATCGGGCCAAATAAGGTGATATGGCCCGATTCTCTTAAGGAACCGGGCCATCTTACTTTATATTAATGTTCAGCTTTATAAAGATATATTTCATCATTATAACGCGGTAATACTTTTTTCAGTAATTGATGAGACATAAATGCAATCGGTAACGGAATGATGACATAAGCTAGCAATAAACTCATTACATTCTGCATTACAGTGCCGTCCATAAATTTAAAGGCATTGATCGGACCGACTAGTCCTGTGTATCCAAATCCAGCCGACATCGGCGTACCTTGAACGTTAAAGAAGTAAGCACACAATCCACCAATGATACCATTGATAAGTAGCGGCACCATAATAATAGGATGTTTGAAATATACCGGCATCATCATTTTCGCTGCACCAATAATTAATGTGATGATTGTGCCTTTATCATTCACACGCAGTGCTCCGAATAAGAATGTGTAACAACATGCAACGATACCTAGGTTTGCTGCGCCGCTCCCTAGCCCCGATAAACTAATAACAGTTGCAATTGCAACAAGAGAAATTGGTGTTGCCATCAAAAGACTATAACTAATCGCAATCAAAATACACATTAAGAGTGGGTTTAAAGTCGTAAAATGCTGAATGACCTGACCAATCGCACCCGTAAATTGTTTTACGTATGGTAGTGTAAGAGAACCGATAAATCCAGGTAAAATTCCTGCAAACAAAGGTAAAAAGACGATATTCAAACTGCCCATCTTATTTCCTAGTAAAATTAAAACAAAAGCACTAAGCGCGACGGTTAACATCATGTTTATAATGTCACCGATTCCTGCAAACATAAAACCTTTACCATTAAATTGAACGGCACCTGAACCAAGTACAGAAGCACCAGAAAGTATCGCTGTCTGTAAACCGTTAAATTTAAATTGCTGACTGATCGTAATACCAGCTAACGCACTTAAACAAAACTGAAAGATGACCAATAATTGTCCAAGACTTGTAAACACAGGATGATATCCTGCTAAATATTTAAAAAGCTCCCCAAGCATTGCATTCGGCACTAAAGCAACGACGATACCAGCTGCCATTCCATTTAATATATTTGAGAAAAACTGTTTACCGTTAATATTCATTTAAACACCTACCCTAAAAAATTATATAGTATTATTTCTATCATACTTTAGCGCTTAAAAGCAATGAATTAATAAAATTTTTTAAAATTTCCTACTACTTTGTATTTTGTTCCAGCTTATTTAACACTTCCGGTAATACTTTTGCGATATCAATATCACTACGTTCTGCAATATTAATTAACCACCAAATTGATTCTGCAATTTTATAACCAAGCTCTCCTTCACTATTAGGTTTTGGCCAACGTTTTTCTTTATCCATTACTAACCGACCGACAAGTGCTGCATCTGTTAAAAATGCTAAAGCATCTTCTTCTAAAGACCATTCAGATTGATGGTGTGATACTTCTAATGCATGATACTGTTTTCTAATCTTGATTGATTGTTCAATAATTGCTTCAAATGAATTATTCATATTATTACCTCGATTGTTTTTATACATCATAGCAGATTATCTCTTAATAAAAATAATTATTTTGCATATACAAGTTATTTTTTTTGTTGAGTTCTAATAATCCATATTCTTTGACTTAAATTGACCAAACAAATAAAATATAATTAATAAGCTTATAGGAGGCACATTATGACAAACGAAAATAAAGATCTTATGTTAGAAAAAATGATAGAATCACGTACAATCTTAATCTCAGGTGGTATTGATGATAAATCAGCGAAAGAAGTTGTTAATCAATTATTATTATTAGATTCAATCAATCATGAGCCGATTAAATTAATCATCTCTTCTCCAGGTGGACATGTAGATTCAGGTTATTTAATACATGATATGATTAATTTCATCGAATCAGAAGTTAAAATTATTGGTGCAGGATGGGTAGTTAGTGCAGGCGTATTAATTTACTTATCAGGTAAGAAAGAAAATCGCTACGCATTACCTAATACACGCTTCATGATTCACCAACCAAGTGGTGGTACACAAGGACAAGCGTCCAATATGGAAATTACTGCAAAAGAAATTATCCGTACACGTCAAAAATTAAACGAATTAATCGCACGTGAAACTGGCAAATCTGTAGAAGAAGTTGAACAACATACAGGTCGTGATTACTGGTTAAGCACACAAGAAGCTTTAGAGTACGGTATCGTCAATAAAATTATCGAAAACCAAAAAGAAATCTAGATCATAAATCCCAATGCGCATTTTGATGCATTGGGATTTTTTTCGGCAGTTTTAGCGGTATCTTTTCTCTTTACCACTCGATTCCGCTATTGCTTCAAATAATCATTAATATAACCATTCACTGCTTCACGTGACTGGAAAATTACCTGCTTTTTATCGGGATATTTCTCTAATAGCTCAATTACTTTTGGTCTGCTCACAATATTATATTGTTTAATGAATGCAATAAATTCTGAATCCGTTTCACTAGTCTCTATCCAAGGCATATCTGGCCTCTCTTTTCCTTTTCTTTGCTCGATACTCTCCAGACAAACTTCAACCGGTAAGTCTAAGAAATAAATCGTGTCACATGCAGCGATGCGCATCTCAATTGTTGATCCATAATTCCCGTCAATAATCCACGTCTCACCTTTTAACGCTTCCCTTTGTCGATTCAAAAATACTTCTCTTTCTACTACAGTTCGATCTGACTTCCAGTTCAAAAGATCAAGATGAATAACTGGTATATCTAAACATTTACTGAGATTACGAGAAAAAGTACTTTTTCCGCTTCCAGGACAACCGATTACTATTATCTTTTTCATAGGTAACCCCCAAAATCTTCATTATCTAAAATAATTCATTTAGCAACGCCACATACTGTGCTGTATCTTCCGGATGATGTCTAGTACTCGTTGAAAGCCGTAAAGCCATAATAATTCTTGCATATATTAAAAATTCTTTATACTCAATCCAGCTAAACTTTAAATAATAGTCATAATATGCACGCAGTGTTTCTTCATTGATGTCATAAGGACTTGAACAATATAAAAACAATAGTTCATATAATATCAAATTCTGCATCGGAGTTGGATCGATTACAGATAGCACTTCTTTTTGCATAATAAAATTATGATAACCGAAATCGCCATGAACATATCTCGGTGCTTCTTCTGGTAATGCTACAGTGTCCAAGGCATCAAACAATGCTTCACTATCATAATAATCATCGATGACCAGTCGTTCTAATGCCAGTTCATCTTTTAAGAATATTTTAAAATCAGGTTTTAAATCATTGATATAACCGACTCTGCTATCACAATATTCATATTGATTCATAAAATTTATCTTATCTAGTATCTTTAATTTACTGTAATGCCCATTCAGCATCGAACCTTTCATATGTTCCATTAATATATATGTTGTATCATCTGTCGTAATACACTCAGGAAAAACCTCTATTTGCTGATATCTTTTCAGAAACTGACTTTCAGACTGAATTGATAATGGTGGATTGAGTTTAAGAATATATTTCTTATCAAAATCATCGATAAAGAATACTTTGCTCGTTGTTCCCGTTGTAATTTCAGTTAGCACACATCGTCCACTGACATAATGCATATCCTGTAATGCAAATAACACTCCTCTTACCGAAGCCAAGCTATCACGTCCTATCTATAATTTGCATCTTTATATTATATTCGATATTAGGACTAAAAACTATCGAGGTTAAAAGATGAACTTAAAGCAACGCGCTAAACAATTAAAA
The DNA here is from genome assembly GCF_024205965.1 of Macrococcus epidermidis. Taxonomy (NCBI): domain Bacteria; kingdom Bacillati; phylum Bacillota; class Bacilli; order Caryophanales; family Staphylococcaceae; genus Macrococcus; species Macrococcus epidermidis. The sequence continues at coordinate 1,963,119 of NZ_CP073819.1, forward strand.
ATAGATGTTCCAGCTATATTTATCGCTTTACATAAAAAAGAAACACCAATACTTGCTAAAGTATTGGCGCTTATCACCATCATTTATGCACTGTCACCTATAGACCTAATACCTGATTTTATTCCAGTACTAGGATTTTTAGATGACATTATCTTGTTACCACTATTCATCAGTTCTACCATTAAACTGATTCCTGATGACATCTTTACTCAATGCCAGCATGAAGCTCAAAGTTTGACGCGTAAAGATTTAAAACGCTGGTATTTTGCATTGCCAATTCTACTCATATGGCTATTTACTTTCTATGCACTCTTTCAATTATTCCATTCATTATTTAACCAATAAATTTGATATGTTTCACTCTTAATTCACAAACCAATATTACGCCATTTTACCATACTGATTAGTAGTTTTCTAACTTTCATCCATCTTGAAAATATAATTTTGTCTTTTCTAAGCAAACAATGTACATATGATATTGACATTATGATATTGACATCTTTATAATCTATATATTGCTTGAAAGGAGTGACGTGATGAATAATAAATTAAAAGGGATTATGTTTGTCACATTAGGGTCAATATTCTGGGGTGTCGGAGGCACCGTATCCCAGCAAATCTTTCAAGGCTATAGCGTACCACTTGATTGGTTTATAACCATTAGATTAATCTTAAGCGGTATCTTTTTGCTTTGCCTGGCCATGATAAGGAAGCAAAATATACTGAATGTATTTCGCGATAAGCATACATTTTTCCAGCTTGTGATTTATTCAATATTTGGAATGCTTGCGGTTCAATATACATTTCTAGCATCAATAGAAGCGGGTAATGCAGCAGTAGCGACGCTCTTACAATATTTAGCGCCGATTGTCATTCTGACTTTCCTGCTTATTACACGTAAGACAGAGTTTAGAGCGATAGATCTGATCATTATACTCGTCTCATCATTCGGAACATTTCTATTGCTCACGAGCGGTAATATTAACAATGTTGTCGTACCGCCAGCAGCAATTATCTGGGGATTATTATCAGCAATCGCAGCAGCGTTCTATACTATGTACGCCGGAAGACTCTTTGTCCGTAATACCCCACTCGTTATTATTGGATGGGCGATGCTTATAGCTGGATTGTTTATCAGTCTATTCAATAGACACTGGCAGATCAATCCACTGTCATATGGTGCAATGTTTAACATTTATCTCATATTCGTTATCATCGTTGGAACCGCGCTAGCCTTCTTCCTATATCTACTCAGCGTAAAATATATCGATCCACAACTTACTGCGCTACTCGGATGTATTGAACCATTAACAGCTGTTATTCTCAGTATTGTCTGGCTGAAACAGCCTTTTGATATCATCCAATGTGCAGGAATGATGATTATACTCGGTGTCGTGCTATTCATATCTATATTAAATACAAAAGAAAAAAACCAAGCTTCTCATTAATGAGATGTTTGGTTTAAAAATTTGTTAGATCGCATTGAAAACTTCTGATTCATAACATTTAATACAAGTACAATGCAACTCACGCCACAGACTAGAAACGTTATACCATAGTAACCTTGATCAAAGATGATTCCAAATATAATATAAGAAATAGGCATCAGTAACTGTGCTGTTAAATTGATTACAGAGAATACCCTTCCCTGAACACGCGCTTCAATATGCTCCTGAAAGAATACAAACAATGGTGTATTAACAAACTGTGCTGTAATACCTAATAGGAGACCGCAAATAAAGAAAGTGATATAAACCGGCCATAAGCTATTCATTAATAGCAATGGCAAACTTATCACAATTAAAAATACACCTTCTAATAATAATCCCTTTTTAAGCATAGGAAACGGATTATCAAACTTTTTCTTATTGCCAATAATTATGCCACCTATCAATACACCCACACTAAAAGATGCTTCTAATATCCCCATCATTTCTGAGCTTGCTTCAAAATGACCGATGATAATTTTGCTCATTCCAATATTTATACCTGATACAAAGAAGTTTAAGGACATAAATAATATAAGGAGTGTTCTTAAAATTTCATGATGCCAGATATATTGTAACCCATACTTAAAACTTTTAAAGACACCTTCTTCTTCAATTATTGCATCATTTGAATCAACAGCATCATCCTTTTGAAATAATTTGAAATTAATCATAAGAATGACCAAACTTGCACAAATATATGCAATAACGAAAATGAATAAAAATAATTCTTTAGACACAAATCCATATAATAATCCACCTAACACTGGACCTAAAAGCATCGACAAACTACTTGCTGTGGAATTATATCCCATTGTCTTTTGTAAATGTTCACCATGAACAATATGCGGAATTGCTGCCATAAAACTTGGATTGCTCGCACTTGAAATAAATGCAGCAAAAAAAGTTACGATGTATAGGGCAATGATATTAAAACCTAGAAAATGAATATAGAGCAATAAAAGAAATACTAAAATAGCTTCTATAAATATACTCCAGAATATAACCTTTTTACGATCAAAGTTATCTGCTAAGTATCCAGATAACGGTGTTACCACGATTCTACCCAGAACACTCATCGCTAAATTAATTGAAAACAGTTTGGCAGAACCTGTAGCAGAAAGGATATAAAAACTGATACCGAAACTATAGATGGATACACCTAACATCGAAATCATCGTACTTAATATTAATAGATACATTTGACGTTTTGATTGTTTCATTTCTAAATCCATAATATCTACCTCCATAAGTTTAATTTAATTAAACTTATTATATAAAATAAAAATTTGAAAAGCAAATAAAAGTTTAATATAATTAAACTAGTTAATGGAGGTTATTATGAATACATTAGGTTCTAAAATTAGAAGTCTTCGCAAAAGTAAAAAAATGACGCTCGTAGATCTCGCTGGGGATTATATGACAAAGGGTATGCTCAGTCTTATAGAAAATGATAAAAACAATCCATCAATGGAAAGTTTAGAATACATCGCTAAAAAGTTAGACACTACAGTAAGTGTCCTGTTGGAAGATGGGGATGAGGAAATTACAAATCAAATTTATAATGAGGTTAAAGAAATTATTAATGTACCAAGTCTTTTTCATAATGAAGTAATAAAACAAACGGTTTCTCCTTATATAGATCAAATTAAGCAAAACAGAAAAGGAGCTTTTATATTTCAGTGGTATGCATTTACTAAAGGAATAGAAAAAGATGATAAAACAGCCATGCATTATCTAACAATGGCTAAAGAAATATATATAAAAAATGATGACAAAAATGCTCTCCTTGATGTTGAAAATGATTTAATTTCTGTATATTTTATACTTGGTAAATACGATAGTGCTTTTACTAAAGGAGTAGAATTATATGAAAAATATAAAGAAGATAACGATATTACTGATCCAAATTTAATTCCAAGATTACTGTTATCAATAGCAGCTTATGGCTATTCTTCATATGATACGAGTAATTTAATTAAATATTTAGAGTTAGCTGAAGAAGTATCTATACAAAATAAGACATTTAAACTTCTTTCACCAATTTACAAATCACAATGCTTTAAGTATTTACTGGATGAAGATATGGATAAATATCAATCTACATATAAAAAGTTTGATATCTTAAAACAATTTAATCCTGAAGATTTCCAAACAAAATTTGATATGTACACAGCCGATTTAATCTATCACTTCTATCGAAGGGAATATAAAGAATTAAAGAATCTATTAGAAGTACAGCAACAAATATTAGTACATGATAAATATCAGACTGAAGTAGATGATAATTTTAATAATATCTGGCAACTATATGAGGCAATTGCATTATATAATTTAGGTGATTTTGATAATGCTATTAAAAAATTAAATGACTATCCAAATGACATACCATATTTAGCTCCAGCTGATATAAGTATACACGCTCAAAAATATACTTATCTCGCTATTAATGCTGAACGTAAAAATGAAAATGATAATGCAAAAGAATATATCATGAAAGCAATGGATATCATTAAAAATATCCCTCCAAACCATTTTACAAAAATTACAGAAGACACATACAAAAGAATTATGAACCAAAACAAGCCCACAGATTATCTTTCATAATCTGCGGGCTTTCATTAATTAAGTAATCTTTGTGCTATTAATTTTTGCAATTTCACAATATCAGTGTCCTTATTAAATAATTTAACGATTGGCATTTGAATACCTGCCACAAATAGTTTTAATTCTGCATCGATATCAAATCGACCTGCATTTTCAACACTGAATGCTCTAATATTCTTATAAGGTATTGTAATAAACTCAATCTTCTTACCTGAGAACCCTTGTTTATCAACTATTAAGATACGTTTATTCGTGAACACAAACAAATCACGAATTAGAATAAAACTCGCCTCAACTACTTCATCTTCAAGCAAATAATCCTGAAATTCATTTTGAACTTCCTCTGTATTTTTTTCACTAGAGTTGCCCATCAATTCATCAAATAATCCCATTCTAATGCCTCCTTATTTTGTATAATATTAATATAACAAAATAAATTTGGAATTAATAGGAATAAGAGTATGTATTTAAAATATTACATTTTCCTTAATGCGCTCAATTGGTTCTGATTTTTATCAAAGTTACTGTCATCTAACCACGACTCTAATCTCAATTTATTGGCTGGCCATTCTTTATCAATTATTGAAAACCAATTTGTATCACGGTTACGTCCTTTATAAACAGTTGCTTGTCTAAATGTGCCTTCAAACGTAAAGCCTAATCGTGTTGCTGATTTATTCGATGCCTCATTTAAGCTATCACATTTCCATTCGTAGCGTCGATACTTTAATTCTTCAAATACATACTTCATAACTAAATACTGCGCTTCTGTTGCCTGTCTGCTGCGTTTTAATAATGGAGAATAAACAATCCATCCCATTTCAATGACCCTATTTAGATTGTCTATACGCATGAGAGAGAATGTTCCTACTGCTTTTTGTGTATGATTGTCGATAATCGTTAAATAGTAAGGATCAACAGAAGCTATTAACTGTATTAAATAATCTTTAAATTCTAATTTACTCTCAAATCTTTGAATCGGCATATATGTAAGATTTTCTGGTTCTGATGATGCACCATATATTTCATATAGATCATCACAGTGCTTAATATTAATTTTTTCTATAGTAACAGTCTTTCCCGTAATTGATTGTATGTTAGGTAGTATTCCAGGTGAATAATCTTTAATCAAATCTCCTACTGGCTGATTATATTCGTTATATCTCATAATTATCCTACTTTCTTATGTATGTCTGTTGCTATTATATTAAACAATTCCGGATACTCCAAGTATCCGGAATTGTTAATAGTTAAAAATTAATCAAAGATATATTTACTTTTCATCACATTACAAATAACTAATAATTTATAAACAGTTTAGTATATAAAATTATAAAATATATCTTTTTTTCAAAAGATACAAACATGCTATCACATTTTAGTTATACTTCCTATATAATGAAGTTACAAATAAAAATTTTAATTTGATATATAAAATTAAAAACTTCATCAAAAATTGAAGATGTATCCTCACGTTTATAACGTTATATCAATAATAGATATCTGGCAAAATGCCTTTATCATAAACTAATTATAAGGAGTGTTTTTGTATGGCGAAGAAAGTTCAACAAGAAGAAATACTTTACAATGAGAAAGGTGAACGTGTTATTTATCGCGAACCGAAAAAGAAACGCAATCCCTTATTATTAGGTTGCTTAGGTTTATTGTTATTATTTATTCTATTAGGAGCATGTGGTGCGATGTTTGGTTTGAACGATACCGAAAAAAAAGAAGAAGTGTCAACAGAAGAAACTACATCTGAACAAAATACAAACAAAGTAACAACAGAAGAAGTTACAACTCAACAACCTGCAAAAGAAGAACAGAAAAACGATGCTACACGTGAACAAAAAGCTGCCTTAGGCAAAGCTAAAACTTACAGCGAGATGATGCATATGTCAAAACAAGGTATCATCAATCAGTTAACTTCTGAAATTGAAGGTTTCTCTCAAAAAGACGCACAATATGCAGTAGATAACTTAAAAGCAAATTATAAAGAGAATGCTTTAAAGAAAGCAGAAGATTACGCTAAAACTCAAAACATGAGCAATGATGCTATCTATAATCAATTAACATCATCTATTGAAGGTTTCACTGCTGAAGAAGCTCAATATGCTATAGATAATTTACCAAAATAAAAATTAAAATGAGCCTGTCATAAATGCAGGCTTATTTTTTTACGATTTAAAAAGATATTACTTAAATAATAAGTCAATTTTATTATTCATCAAATTATTTAAGTAAATGATATCTGAATGTTATTAATAAAACACAATAACATATATAATCTATTTATAAACTATCAATAAAATAAATAGAAAATAAAATTAGAATATAATTAATAGTGTTAGAATTAATTATGAGAAAACGTAATTATTTTATTCGGAGGGGATATACATGTCAAATGATTATTCTAAGATTAATGGCCTGTTTGATGGAACTGCTGCATTTTATAAGTATAGATTCCCTTATCCAGAAGAAGTATATAAATTAATAGAGAAGAAATTAGAATACAAGGATAATATCAGTGCGCTCGATCTAGGATGTGGCGATGGTAAAATCGGAATTAAGTTAAGTAATTTTTGTCATAAAGTATTCTTAGCAGATCCAGATTTAGATATGCTAGAATTAGCAAGAAAAAATTCAAAGGACATTGATAATATAACTGTAGTTAGAGGTTCTTCTCAAGACTTAGAAGCAAATATTAAAGATTTAGATATAATTACTATGGGAATGTCATTTCATTGGATGAATCGAGAAGAAGTATTAGATAAGTTTGATGAATTACTAAATAGAGATGGTTGTCTTTGTATCATAAATAGCAAAATAATATCAGAAGATGAATATGAACAAATATTAAAAGCTACTTTAAAAAAATATCTCGGTGAAAAAAGAAGAGCTGGCAATGGTTTTTATTCACATCCTAAGAAAGATCATAAAGAAGTACTATCAGAATCAGCTTTTAATCATTATGAGGTGTATAAATTTACAAATAAATATAATAGAACTTTCGAAGAATGCTTAGGTTACTTATATTCAACTTCATATGGTTCAAAAAAATTATTTGGAAGCTCTGTAATTCAGTTTGAGAATGAATTGGAAAATTTGTTATTCAATATCAGAGATGATTTAACTTTTTCATTTACAGTAGAAACAGAAATAATAATAGCTACAAGATAAATACTCTATTATAGATAATAAAATATTGATTATAAAGTACCAATAAAATATTAAAGAATTAATACTTAAAAGTAAAAAAAGCTCCTAAACACAACGTTTAGAAGCTTTATTTGATACCACCGGTCGGGGTCGAACCGACACTCCGTGAGGAACCGGATTTTGAGTCCGGCGCGTCTGCCAATTCCGCCACGGTGGCTTAGTAAAATTTATTATTTAATAAGTATAATACTTAAAAAAGTTATGGTCAAGAATTTCATCCTATTTTCAATCTATGTTCACAAATAGCAAATGACCTGTTATAATGAACGTGTAATAAAGTCTCGTCAACTTTATTATCACCAAATTTCATTTTCGTTTAATTACTTTTAACTACAGAATCTTTTCTGTAGTTCTTTTTTTATCTCTATGTATTCACATAAATTCTACGAAAAAAATAAGCATGCATCATGCAGCTTAACAAAAATGGAGCGGAAGGTAGGACTTACACCTACATCTCGAACCAGGAAGGTCCGTATTCTAAGAGTTGAAATACTCCCGCATATATAAAATTAATGGAGGCGCCAACCGGATTTGAACCGGTGATAAAGGTTTTGCAGACCTCTGCCTTACCACTTGGCTATGGCGCCTAAAGCTGGGCTAGCTGGATTCGAACCAACGAGTGACGGAGTCAAAGTCCGTTGCCTTACCGCTTGGCTATAGCCCAATATTAAAAAATTAAGGGCGACTGATGGGAATCGAACCCACGAGTGTCGGAACCACAATCCGATGCGTTAACCACTTCGCCACAATCGCCATGGCAGGGGCAGTAGGAATCGAACCCACATCAAAGGTTTTGGAGACCTCTATTCTACCGTTAAACTATGCCCCTAAAAATAAACAAATAAAAAATGGTGGAGGGGGGCAGATTCGAACTGCCGAACCCGAAGGAGCGGATTTACAGTCCGCCGCGTTTAGCCACTTCGCTACCCCTCCAAGATGGTGCCGGAAAAAGGACTTGAACCCTCAACCTACTGATTACAAGTCAGTTGCTCTACCAGTTGAGCTATTCCGGCATAATAATAAAAAAGATGGCTCAGGACGGAATCGAACCGCCGACACATGGATTTTCAATCCATTGCTCTACCGACTGAGCTACTGAGCCATACAAATGGCGGTCCCGACGGGAATCGAACCCGCGATCTCCTGCGTGACAGGCAGGCATGTTAACCGCTACACCACGGGACCACTAATAATTGCGGGAGGCGGATTTGAACCACCGACCTTCGGGTTATGAGCCCGACGAGCTACCAGACTGCTCCATCCCGCGATAATAATAAATAATTGAAAATCTTTTTTATTTTATTTTGCTGAAGTAAAAAATAATGGCGGAGGAAGAGGGATTCGAACCCCCGCGAGCCGTTAAGCCCCTGTCGGTTTTCAAGACCGATCCCTTCAGCCGGACTTGGGTATTCCTCCATTATATAAAAATAATTAAGTGGACCTTGCAGGACTCGAACCTGCGACCCAACGGTTATGAGCCGTTTGCTCTAACCAACTGAGCTAAAGGTCCTAAATCCTAAAAGTACACATTAAGTTTTAAAAAAGATAGTGGCGGCAGAGGGGATCGAACCCCCGACCTCACGGGTATGAACCGTACGCTCTAGCCAGCTGAGCTACGCCGCCGAAATAATATTAAGTTAATATGGTGGAGACTAGCGGGATCGAACCGCTGACCTCCTGCGTGCAAAGCAGGCGCTCTCCCAGCTGAGCTAAGCCCCCATATTAAAGCTTTTAAAGCAAATCGGGAAGACAGGATTCGAACCTGCGACCCCTTGGTCCCAAACCAAGTGCTCTACCAAGCTGAGCTACTTCCCGTAGCTAGTAATTAAAATAATGGCGCGCCCGAGAGGAGTCGAACCCCTAACCTTTTGATCCGTAGTCAAACGCTCTATCCAATTGAGCTACGGGCGCTAATGGTGCCGAGGACCGGAATCGAACCGGTACGGTAATCACTTACCGCAGGATTTTAAGTCCTGTGCGTCTGCCAGTTCCGCCACCCCGGCTTTTAAGTAATAAAAGCCATAATTATTACGATAGAATTAATGGAGCGAAAGACGGGATTCGAACCCGCGACCCCAACCTTGGCAAGGTTGTATTCTACCACTGAACTACTTTCGCAAATATGGTGCGGGTGAAGGGAGTCGAACCCCCACGCCAAAGGCGCTAGATCCTAAGTCTAGTGCGTCTGCCAGTTCCGCCACACCCGCATGCAAGTATTAAGTATATAAATAATGGTGAGCCATAGAGGATTCGAACCTCTGACCCTTTGATTAAAAGTCAAATGCTCTACCAACTGAGCTAATGGCTCAAAGAAATGGTGCCGGAAAAAGGACTTGAACCCTCAACCTACTGATTACAAGTCAGTTGCTCTACCAGTTGAGCTATTCCGGCATAATAATAAATAAATAATGGTGGAGGATGACGGGCTCGAACCGCCGACCCTCTGCTTGTAAGGCAGATGCTCTCCCAGCTGAGCTAATCCTCCTGGGTATATATTGCCCGGCAACGTCCTACTCTCGCGGATCGTAAGACCAACTACCATCGGCGCTAGAGAGCTTAACTTCTGTGTTCGGTATGGGAACAGGTGTGACCTCTCTGCCATCGTCACCAGACAAAGTATATTAAAGGTATTGTACCTTCAAAACTAGATAAACTTAAGAAGAAATATGATGTACCAAACATCACCGTGCAAAAAATCTATAAAATTGATTAAGTCTTCGATCGATTAGTATTCGTCAGCTCCATACATTACTGTACTTCCACCTCGAACCTATTAACCTCATCATCTTTGAGGGATCTTATAACCGAAGTTGGGAAATCTCATCTTGAGGGGGGCTTCATGCTTAGATGCTTTCAGCACTTATCCCGTCCATACATAGCTACCCAGCTATGCCGCTGGCGCGACAACTGGTACACCAGAGGTATGTCCATCCCGGTCCTCTCGTACTAAGGACAGCTCCTCTCAAATTTCCTACGCCCACGACGGATAGGGACCGAACTGTCTCACGACGTTCTGAACCCAGCTCGCGTACCGCTTTAATGGGCGAACAGCCCAACCCTTGGGACCGACTACAGCCCCAGGATGCGATGAGCCGACATCGAGGTGCCAAACCTCCCCGTCGATGTGAACTCTTGGGGGAGATAAGCCTGTTATCCCCGGGGTAGCTTTTATCCGTTGAGCGATGGCCCTTCCATGCGGAACCACCGGATCACTAAGTCCGTCTTTCGACCCTGCTCGACTTGTAGGTCTCGCAGTCAAGCTCCCTTGTGCCTTTACACTCTGCGAATGATTTCCAACCATTCTGAGGGAACCTTTGAGCGCCTCCGTTACTCTTTAGGAGGCGACCGCCCCAGTCAAACTGCCCGCCTGACACTGTCTCCCACCACGATAAGTGGTGCGGGTTAGAAAGTCAACACAGCCAGGGTAGTATCCCACCAACGCCTCCACGTAAGCTGACGCTCACGCTTCAAAGGCTCCTACCTATCCTGTACAAGCTGTGCCGAATTTCAATATCAGGCTGCAGTAAAGCTCCACGGGGTCTTTCCGTCCTGTCGCGGGTAACCTGCATCTTCACAGGTACTATGATTTCACCGAGTCTCTCGTTGAGACAGTGCCCAAATCGTTACGCCTTTCGTGCGGGTCGGAACTTACCCGACAAGGAATTTCGCTACCTTAGGACCGTTATAGTTACGGCCGCCGTTTACTGGGGCTTCAATTCGTAGCTTCGCGAGATGCTAACCACTCCTTTTAACCTTCCAGCACCGGGCAGGCGTCAGCCCCTATACGTCACCTTACGGTTTTGCAGAGACCTGTGTTTTTGATAAACAGTCGCTTGGGCCTATTCACTGCGGCTCTTCAAGGCTTGCACCCTAAAAAGCACCCCTTCTCCCGAAGTTACGGGGTCATTTTGCCGAGTTCCTTAACGAGAGTTCGCTCGCTCACCTTAGAATTCTCATCTTGACTACCTGTGTCGGTTTGCGGTACGGGCACCTAATTTCTAACTAGAGGCTTTTCTTGGCAGTGTGAAATCAACGACTTCGCTACTATAATTTCGCTCCCCATCACACCTTGACCTTAAGAGTACCGGATTTGCCTAATACTCAGTCTCAGTGCTTGGACGTACATAACCAACAGTACGCTTCGCCTATCCTACTGCGTCCCCCCATCGTTCAAACAATCTTAGGTGGTACAGGAATATCTACCTGTTATCCATCGCCTACGCCATTCGGCCTCGGCTTAGGTCCCGACTAACCCAGAGCGGACGAGCCTTCCTCTGGAAACCTTAGTCAATCGGTGGACGGGATTCTCACCCGTCTTTCGCTACTCACACCGGCATTCTCACTTCTAAGCGCTCCACATGTCCTTGCGATCATGCTTCGACGCTGCTTAGAACGCTCTCCTACCATTGTCCATTGGACAATCCACAGCTTCGGTAATATGTTTAGCCCCGGTACATTTTCGGCGCAGCGTCACTCGACTAGTGAGCTATTACGCACTCTTTAAATGATGGCTGCTTCTAAGCCAACATCCTAGTTGTCTGGGCAACGCCACATCCTTTTCCACTTAACATATATTTTGGGACCTTAGCTGGTGGTCTGGGCTGTTTCCCTCTCGACTACGGACCTTATCACCCGCAGTCTGACTCCCGTGTTAAATTATTTGGCATTCGGAGTTTGTCTGAATTCGGTAACCCGAGGGGGGCCCCTAGTCCAAACAGTGCTCTACCTCCAATAATCATCACACGAGGCTAGCCCTAAAGCTATTTCGGAGAGAACCAGCTATCTCCAGGTTCGATTGGAATTTCTCCGCTACCCACACCTCATCCGCTCACTTTTCAACGTAAGTCGGTTCGGTCCTCCATTCAGTGTTACCTGAACTTCAACCTGGACATGGGTAGATCACCTGGTTTCGGGTCTACGACCTGATACTCATTCGCCCTATTCAGACTCGCTTTCGCTACGGCTCCACATATACTGCTTAACCTTGCATCAAATCGTAACTCGCCGGTTCATTCTACAAAAGGCACGCCATCACCCATTAACGGGCTCTGACTACTTGTAAGCACACGGTTTCAGGTTCTATTTCACTCCCCTTCCGGGGTGCTTTTCACCTTTCCCTCACGGTACTGGTTCACTATCGGTCACTAGAGAGTATTTAGCCTTGGGAGATGGTCCTCCCGGATTCCGACGGAATTCCACGTGTTCCGCCGTACTCAGGATCCACTCAGGAGAGAACAACTTTTCGACTACAGGGCCTTTACCTTCTATGGCTGACTTTTCCAAAGTCATTCGTCTAAACTGTTCCTTTGTAACTCCGTATTGAGTGTCCTACAACCCCAGAGAGCAAGCTCTCTGGTTTGGGCTCTTCCCGTTTCGCTCGCCGCTACTAAGGGAATCGAGTTTTCTTTCTCTTCCTCCGGGTACTTAGATGTTTCAGTTCTCCGGGTGTGCCTTCTCATATACTATGTATTCATATATGGATAACATGACATAACTCATGCTGGGTTTCCCCATTCGGAAATCTCTGGATCAAAGCTTACTTACAGCTCCCCAAAGCATATCGTCGTTAGTAACGTCCTTCTTCGGCTTCTAGTGCCAAGGCATCCACCGTGCGCCCTTAATAACTTAATCTGTTATTAATAATTGTGATGTCTGCATAAATGCAGACGCGCGATTTTTTTAAGAATTCAAAAATGAACTCACTCGGTTTTGCTTGGTAAAATCTTTTATTTCTTCTTACTTTATCTAGTTTTCAAAGTACAATGTTTAAGAATTAATGGTGGAGACTAGCGGGATCGAACCGCTGACCTCCTGCGTGCAAAGCAGGCGCTCTCCCAGCTGAGCTAAGCCCCCATAAAGGTATTAATTTAAATGAATATTTATAATGGTGGGCCTAAATGGACTCGAACCATCGACCTCACGCTTATCAGGCGTGCGCTCTAACCAGCTGAGCTATAGGCCCATTAAATGTATAAACATTCAAAACTGAATACAATATGTCAATGTTAATCCCTATCAAACTTAAAAGTCTGATTTCCGTAATTATCCTTAGAAAGGAGGTGATCCAGCCGCACCTTCCGATACGGCTACCTTGTTACGACTTCACCCCAATCATCTGTCCCACCTTCGACGGCTAGCTCCTAAAAGGTTACTCCACCGGCTTCGGGTGTTACAAACTCTCGTGGTGTGACGGGCGGTGTGTACAAGACCCGGGAACGTATTCACCGTAGCATGCTGATCTACGATTACTAGCGATTCCAGCTTCATGTAGTCGAGTTGCAGACTACAATCCGAACTGAGAATGGTTTTATGGGATTTGCTTGACCTCGCGGTTTTGCTGCCCTTTGTACCATCCATTGTAGCACGTGTGTAGCCCAAATCATAAGGGGCATGATGATTTGACGTCATCCCCACCTTCCTCCGGTTTGTCACCGGCAGTCTCTCTAGAGTGCCCAACTTAATGATGGCAACTAAAGATAAGGGTTGCGCTCGTTGCGGGACTTAACCCAACATCTCACGACACGAGCTGACGACAACCATGCACCACCTGTCACTTTGTCCCCCGAAGGGGAAAGCTCTATCTCTAGAGTTGTCAAAGGATGTCAAGATTTGGTAAGGTTCTTCGCGTTGCTTCGAATTAAACCACATGCTCCACCGCTTGTGCGGGTCCCCGTCAATTCCTTTGAGTTTCAGTCTTGCGACCGTACTCCCCAGGCGGAGTGCTTAATGCGTTAGCTGCAGCACTGAGGGGCGGAAACCCCCCAACACTTAGCACTCATCGTTTACGGCGTGGACTACCAGGGTATCTAATCCTGTTTGATCCCCACGCTTTCGCACCTCAGCGTCAGTTACAGACCAGAGAGCCGCCTTCGCCACTGGTGTTCCTCCATATCTCTGCGCATTTCACCGCTACACATGGAATTCCACTCTCCTCTTCTGTACTCAAGTCTCCCAGTTTCCAATGACCCTCCCCGGTTGAGCCGGGGGCTTTCACATCAGACTTAAGAGACCGCCTACGCGCGCTTTACGCCCAATAATTCCGGATAACGCTTGCCACCTACGTATTACCGCGGCTGCTGGCACGTAGTTAGCCGTGGCTTTCTGGTAAGGTACCGTCAAGGTACGTTCAGTTACTAACGTACTTGTTCTTCCCTTACAACAGAGTTTTACGATCCGAAAACCTTCTTCACTCACGCGGCGTTGCTCCGTCAGACTTTCGTCCATTGCGGAAGATTCCCTACTGCTGCCTCCCGTAGGAGTCTGGGCCGTGTCTCAGTCCCAGTGTGGCCGATCACCCTCTCAGGTCGGCTATGTATCGTTGCCTTGGTGAGCCGTTACCTCACCAACTAGCTAATACACCGCAGGTCCATCTATAAGTGACAGCAGAACCGTCTTTCACTATTGCTTCATGCGAAGCTAAATATTATCCGGTATTAGCTCCGGTTTCCCGAAGTTATCCCAGTCTTATAGGTAGGTTACCCACGTGTTACTCACCCGTCCGCCGCTAAAATCGAGAGGTGCAAGCACCTCTGTCAATTCGCTCGACTTGCATGTATTAGGCACGCCGCCAGCGTTCATCCTGAGCCAGGATCAAACTCTCCATAATAGTTTGTTTGATAATGCTCTTTGATTGCTTATGGCAATCACTCTTGGGAGTGAACGAAGTTCACTCAAATTATTGGAATTAACGTTGACATATTGTCATTCAGTTTTCAATGTTCATTTTTCGCGTTACAAGAATTAATGTTACCATAACTCTCAACTCTTTGCAACACTTATTTTTAAGAAGTTTTACACTTGATTGTTTGTTTCGTTTCAAGCAGTAATCTTTCTTGCTTTATTATATTACATCGTTATGAACATAGTTTCAAGTGCAAGTTTTACACTTTTTCACTTTGTTATTTTCGATGTCTTAAAGCTGTGCATCGCTTGTTTTCAGCGACTTTTATATCTTATCAAGATGGATTACTTTCGTCAATACCTTTTATTAATTTTTTTTATCTTTATTTAGTCTTTTAAAGTAAACTATAGTAATTTCTTTGAAGATACTATCTTATCTTAGTACTTATTCCATCAGTTTCTTTCGTTCTTTTATAAAGAAGATATAGTTAAATGAGATAATCATGTATTAATATGATATAATGCTTTTCAGTATTATATAGGAGATGATGGTTTGAAATTATTCAATAAAAAACCTACAAGCAAGATTAATCGCATCCGTTCATGGGCACTCGGCTTAATCTTCCTGGCAATGATCGTTATGTATATCGGTTCTGCAATCTTTTACTTTTACCATAGTCAACTGATCTTTTCTCTGTTCTTATTATTAGGAACGATTCTTTTCTTAATTAGTTTCGTTGTTTATTTCTGGATTGGAATGCTTTCAACAAAGACCATTCAGGTGCGATGTCCAAACTGTGAGCACTATACTAAAATGTTAGGTCGTGCTGATATTTGTGCAAACTGCAACCAGCCACTTACGTTAGATCCTACATTAGAAGGAAAAGAATTTAACGAAGATTATAACAACGCAAGAAAGAGTAAAGTATTAGAAGAAAAAGAAAAACAAGAAACTAATAACGATAGTAACTTGTAGAACATTTAATATCAAAAAAGGAAATCGCTATTTGCGATTTCCTTTTTTGTTCATACATTCTGGACATACACCATAAATCTCCATACGATGATGTGTCACTGCAAAGCTTGTAATATGTTGAGCGATATTCTCTACTTCATCAAGTCTAGGATAGTGGAAATCAGTAATCTTACCACATTCACTACATATAACATGATAGTGGTTATCTGTTCCAAAATCAAAACGACTTGCTGCATCTCCATATGTGAGCTCTTTAACTAAACCGCTGTCTTTAAAAACTTTTAAATTGTTATAGACAGTTGCTACACTCATGTTCGAAAACTGTGGCGATAACGCTTTATATATTTCATCGGCAGTAGGATGACTATTAGATTCGATTAAAAATCTGAGTACTGCCTGTCTTTGCGGTGTTATTCTCACGCCAGTTTTTCGTAAACTTTGAATCGCATCGTCAAGCATATGTTCCATATTCAATTCAGCTGACATCATAACACCCCTTTCCTACTTTATATTAATTCTATTTTACATTCTTTTTTTCAAAAATGTCAAATAGACAATTTCGGGATGTAATGATAGTCCTATGCATCTCGCTTATTTATTGCTTTTATCGATGACCTTAATATCCCTTTGAAACATCGACTTTATTTACAAAATCCGCTTTGTTTTCTATACCAACAGACAAATTCTTCTTAAAGATTTCTGTTGCTCGTCGATTATAATGAACACTGTTCCCAGTGATATGCGGTGTCATAATAACATTGTCTAATGCATAAAGAGGATTTGTCGGTTCAAGTGGTTCATTGTAATACACATCTAAACATGCTTTTCTTATTACTTTATCCTGCAAAGCTTTTATAAGCACTTCTTCTTTTGTTATCGTCCCTCTTCCGACATTTATAAATAAAGCATCCTCACCCATCGCCTGAAAATCTTCTATTGCTAGTAAATCTATTGTTTTCTCTGTCTCAGGCAATACATTGACGATAATATCTGACTGAGCAAACGCTTTTTCTCTGTCATTTATTGCATATACTTCATTAAATCCTGCGATACCTCTACCATCTGTATTAAGACCAATCACTTTCATACCGAAAGCTTTTGCGATATGTGCTGCATATTGCGGTATTTCACCCGTTCCGATAAAGGTAATCGTCTGTTCAAATAACTCTTTATGACGAATCTTTGTTTTATATCCTTTTTCTTGCTGTAGTTCATAGTAAGGAATTACATTTTTATAATCAGTCATAATATAGCTGAATATATACTCAGAAATTTGGATTTTATGCACCCCACGCGCGTTAGTTAATGTGATTCCTTTGTCATTGATAAGGGGTAGTGGCAATTTATTAACACCTGCTGCATACCATGCAATCCATTTTAAGTTTTTCGCTTTATTAATGATTGTTTCATTCAACTTAGAATCATAAGTAATGATGACTTCCATCGTTTGAATATCCTCATCTGTTAAACGATCAAATCCTTCACGCTGGATAAATTGGTGTTCTGGATATTGTTCTCTTAATTCGTCTATCAATTCTTTTAGATCAATCGTAGAAATCACTTTCATTGCTTTCTCTCCTTATCGTAAAACTGACTGAATATCATCCATTTGTTGTTTCACCTTAACACCATCAAAATATGCAATAACTTTGTTATCTTCATCCAGAATAATCGTAGTTCTTACAATACCCATTGCTTCTTTGCCAAATGATTTTTTCAAACGATAAATACCAAGTGCCTCTGAATACTGATAGTTATCATCAACAAGTAAATCAAATTTCAAATTGTGCTTTTTAATAAAATTTGTATGTTTCGTTTTACTGTCCCCACTCACTCCGTAAATTTTTGCACCCAGTTCATTCAAATCTTCCAGATGATCATTAAAATCACAAGCCTGTGTTGTACATGTCGGTGTATTATCTCTCGGATAAAAATATAATACCGTCTTTTGTCCAAGTAACGATTCATTCGTTACAACTTCTCCATTTTGATTTTCCATTGCAAATGCAGGTAAATTATCTCCAATTTTCAACATTTTAATCCTCCTAATCAAATTTTTATTAACTCTATGATAGACTAGTAGACGAAAATACTAAACAAAAAGAGGTTGATAAAATGAATTTTACAAATTCTGAAAAAATACAGCAACGCGCAAATGAAGCAATCTTAGGTGGCGTCAACTCACCATCGCGTTCTTATAAAGCAGTTGGCGGCGGTGCGCCAGTAGTGATGGCACGTGGTGAAGGTGCATACTTCTACGATGTTGATGGTAATAAATATATTGATTATTTAGCAGCATATGGACCTATCATTACAGGACATGCACATCCCCATATTACTGAAGCGATTAAGCGTGCAGCTGAAAATGGTGTATTATATGGTACGCCGACTGAACACGAAGTTGTGTTTGCTGAAATGCTGAAAGAAGCGATTCCTTCTTTAGAAAAGGTCCGTTTCGTAAACTCTGGAACCGAAGCTGTAATGACAACAATCCGAGTAGCACGAGCTTTTACGAAGCGTGATAAGATTATTAAATTCGCCGGTTGTTATCATGGACATTCTGATTTGGTACTTGTTGCTGCAGGTAGTGGTCCATCACAACTCGGTACGCCTGATTCTGCAGGTGTACCAAAAAGTGTGGCACAAGAAGTGATCACTGTTCCATTTAATGATATTGAACAATTTAAAGAAGCCTTCCACCATTTCGGTGATCAGATTGCCGGAGTATTAGTTGAACCGATTGTCGGTAACTTTGGTATCGTTGAACCGAAAGAAGGATTTCTTCAAGCAGTAAATGATATCGCCCATGAACATGGTGCTTTAGTAATCTATGATGAAGTAATTACCGCTTTCCGCTTCATGTATGGTGGTGCTCAGGATCTTCTAGGCGTAAAACCCGACTTAACAGCTTTTGGTAAAGTCATCGGTGGCGGATTACCTATCGGTGCATATGGTGGTCGCCAAGACATTATGGAACATGTGGCACCACTCGGTCCAACATATCAGGCAGGTACGATGGCAGGTAATCCATTAAGTATGCAGGCAGGTATTGCGTTACTTGAAGTCATTAAACAAGATGGTGTCTATGAAGAGCTAGATCGTCTCGGTAAAATATTAGAGGACGGTATGTCAGTGCTTATCGAAAAATATAATATTCGTGCAACAATCAACCGTTTAATGGGAGCAATGACCATTTATTTTACAGATGAAAAAGTTATCAACTATGAACAAGCAGAAAACACTGACGGTGAAGCATTTGCGAAGTTCTTTAAATTGATGCTGAACCAAGGTATTAATTTAGCACCTTCGAAGTATGAAGCATGGTTTATCACAACTGAACATACAGAACAAGATATTCAGGACACATTAAAGGCTGTAGAAAATGCTTTTATGTCAATGACGGTTGAAAAATAATTGAAATTCATGTATAAGTGTACTATCAATCAAATAATGAGGTAGAACTAACAAATGAAATTAGGCGCACGTATTTTTAAAACCGGCATCGCTATCATCATTTCTTTATTTATCGCCCATGCAATTAATGCACCTGGTGCAATCGTAGCTGGTATCTCAGCATTATTTGCTATGCAGCCAAACGTCTATCGATCTTTTAAGACTATCATCGAACAGTTTCAAGGAAATCTAATCGGCGCAGTATTAGCTGTTATTATGGCACATTTATTCGGATTTCATATCGTTATTATCGGTATCACATCAATTATTCTAATTTCTGTATTACAAAAACTAAACTTATCTCATGTAACGGGTCTTGCCGTCGTAACACAGCTCATCATAATGGATCATCAGGATGGTGATTTCTTTTTATCTGCTATTTATCGATTCACTTTTGTTATGATTGGCGTAGTAAGTGCATTTGTCGTGAATACATTGTTCCTGCCACCTAAGTTTGAAACGAAGATGTATTATAACTGTTTGAATATCAGTAGCGATATTTTTAAATGGATTCGACTTGAAATTAACGGGTCGACAGAATTTCATGCAGTAAAACATGACATCGATGATATTCGAAGCAGAATCGAAAAAGTGGAAGAGCAATATAACTTATATAAAGAAGAACGTGCATATTCAAAAAAAGGAAGTATTCGTAACATCAGGAAAAAAATTATTTTTAAAGAAATTATTTTAGCGACACGACGTGCACATGATGTTTTACGAAAATTGCATCGCTATGAAAATGATATTATCCATTTACCAGAGGAATTAAAAGTCCAGATTAAATTTGAACTTGATGAATTAATGACGATACACGAGGAAATTTTAATGCGCGTAACTCAAAAAGTTCCAGCCACTAAAATTGATGATAACTACATGATTAACGAAGCATTTAAAGAAAATATTCTTGATGCATTCCTAAAAGAAATAGAACAACAGCAATCACCTGAATATAGTAAAGAACATGTTTTAATTGTTATCGGTACTATTTTCGATTATCGAGACCGATTAGAACATCTCGACCGCATTACACATAGTTTCTATAAATACCATAAAGAAGATAAAAAGATCACGATAGCAAACGAAAATATCGATTATTAAAAAGCAGTCTTTCGACTGCTTTTTTAATTTATGCTTTCCAGCCATTTTTCTCTTCAGGTTTAACGCTGTCTTTTGAAACGTAAGGATTGCCCTTTACAGTAAATCGATATAAATATTCTACTGCTTCTTCTTTATTATCGATACCGATGCGTTTGCTTTCTATTATTTGCGCTGGCACCTTACCTTCAGATAACTGAATAGGTCCTTCATTTAACCGTGTCCCATTATGTAAATCGCGCTTAACACCTAAACTTTGTGTTAATTTTCCTGGACCATCAGTAATATTTACTGCTCTGCCTCGACGCTCAATCATTGTATCAATCCCTTCATCAGGTTCAATCGCTCTTATCAATACCCCTTCTGGTCTTGTAGCATCACGTGTTATAAAATTCATGCAGTGATGTCCATGCATCGTATAGACATATACACCACCGTATTCTCGATACATCATTTCATTTTTCTTCGTACGACGTAACTGGTAAGCATGTGCTGCTTTATCCGCTTCTCCTAAATAGGCTTCTACTTCAGTTATATAGCCGCTTGTAAGCTTGCCGTCTATTTTTGTAGTAATTTTTTTACCGAGTAAATTTTTTGCAGCTAAAAGCGTGTCATCTTTAAGAAATGTTAAATCCATTAATATCACCTCATTCTTCATTTACCCTTACAATATCTTGATATGCAAATTTAATTTAGACTCAATTAAGAAATCATTCTAAAAAAATAAAGTAAATAGCAATAAACCCAAATTGAGTTTATCGCTTTATAATTAAACAGCTTCTTTTAAAGCTTTATACATTCTATTTTCGTACTGTTCACCAGTAATAATCTCACCATTTTCAGTACGATATAATAAGTGTTTCGCTGTAATTTGTGTCGGACTTTCTACACCTAAACCTTTCTCTTTATCCGGATCAGTTGTTGCTACTCCTACAGGACAGTCATTCGTATGACATTGTTGGGCCATAATACATCCGACACTCATCATCATCGCACGTGCAACTTGAACTAAGTCTGCGCCAAGACCAAGTGCAATAACAACAATCAGTATCAAAAGAATTGTATCCACAATCTATTGAATCGTTTGTAACAAGTCCACAAAAAATACCCCCCATGTATGATAGATCTATCATACAATAGAGGGCTCAAACACTCCACACTATTCTGCTTCTAAATGCTGAATTGAATATAAATTATAATAGTGTGAGCGGTTGTTCATTAATTCCTGGTGCGTACCAATTTCAACTATCTCACCGTTCTGAATCACAACAATTTTATCTGCATGTGTAATCGTAGATAGTCTATGTGCAACAATCACGGTTGTTCTATCTTTCGATAATGTTTCCAGCGCTTCCTGTATAACCGCTTCACTTTCAAGATCAAGTGCACTTGTCGCTTCATCCAGGATTAATATCGGTGGATTCTTTAGGAATACACGCGAAATAGCAACACGTTGTTTTTGACCACCAGATAATTTAACACCACGTTCACCAACTTCTGTGTCGTAACCATCCGGTAAACTCATGATAAAGTCATGCGCATTCGCAAGTTTTGCTGCATAGATCATTTCTTCTTCTGTCGCATTTGGTTTACCGAGTAATATATTTTCTCTGATTGATTCAGAGAACAGTATATTATCCTGCATAACCATTCCAATCTGTGTTCTTAAGCTTTCTATTGAATAATCTTTTAATGGAGTATGATCAATTTCAATTTCACCGCTAGTCACATCATAGAATCTTGGTATTAAACTGATCATCGTCGACTTTCCGCCACCACTCATACCAACAAACGCTACAGTTTCACCGCTATTGATATCCAGATTGACATGATGCAACACTTCTTCATCATTTTCATTATATTTAAATCCTACATTTTTAAATGTAATGTCACCGTGCTGAACTTTGATATCACGTGCATGCGGTTCATCTTTTATATCATATGGTTCATCAAATAGCTGGAACATACGGTCCATTGAAGCTAAACTTTGTGTCAGCGTCGTTGATGAAGATACTAATCGACGTAGCGGTCCGTATAAACGGTCGAGATAGGCGATAAACGCTGCTAAACTACCTACTGTTAAGTTTCCTTCAATCACGAGATAAGCACCAAACCCTACAACAAGCAGTGGACCGATATCCGTAATCGTATTAATGACCGCGAAACTTTTCGCATTCCATTTCGTATGGTCAGTTGCTTTCTTCAGGAAATTTTTATTGCGTTTATTAAAGCGTTCATTCTCTTCCTCTTCAATTGCAAATGTCTTGATCACAGTCATCCCCTGCACACGTTCATGCAAGAAACCTTGTACTTCTGCTAGAGATTGACTTCGTGCACGCGTTAATTTGCGGAGATTACCAAAGAAGTAATAGATACTAAACATGTAGAATGGGAATACAATCAATGAAATTAATGTTAATTTCACATCCATCGTAAACATGATTGCAAGTGCGATGATGATTGTAACCAGATCCAGCCAGACATTCATCAATCCCGTAACGATGAAGTCTTTCGTTGACTCTACATCATTAATTACACGTGAAATAACTTCTCCAACTTTATTGTTAGCATAAAATCTGACACTTAGTGCCTGTAAATGTTTATATAGTTTCTTTCTAATATCATACAATATTTTGTTACTTGTCCACTGTGCTAAATATTGTCTATAATATTCTACCGGTGGACGGATGACAACGAAGATAAATCCAAAGATTAATATTGCATTTATCAATGCTGACTTTTTCTCTTCAATTGTCAGGGCACCATTACTGATGACATCATCAATCACATATTTAATCAGTAATGGAATCAGTAAAGGTATACCAAACTTCAGAATTCCGATGGCAATGGTTAAAATAATCAACATCCAGTATGGTTTAACAAACTGCATATACCGTTTTATCATATAAAAACTCCCTTAACAAAATTAAATCAACCTAAAGATAGGTTGATTTAATCTTTCATTCTTTTCTGGAAATGAAAACGCTCTTGCCAGACCTTTATGAAATCCGGCGCAAATGGTCCCTTTTTCCTCTCAATCCATTGCTGCAAAATATCAACGTTTCGCCTTAGGATTTCATCAATCTCTTTTGGATAGTTCATCTGTTTCATATGCTGTTCATATTCATCTTCATCCAATAAGTGATACTTACCATTAGGATAGACTTTAATATCTAAATCATAATCAATGTATTTAATGGCTTCTGTATCGTAAATAAATGGTGATGATAAGTTACAGTAATAATACACACCATCTTCTCTAAACATACAAATGACATTAAACCAATACTCTGAATGAAAATACACGATAGCTGGTTCTCTTGTAACCCATGTTCTACCGTCACTTTCAGTTACAAGTGTGCGATTATTACCCCCAATGATAACATGATTTGTCCCTTTTAAAATCGTTGTTTCAGACCAGACTCTGTGGATTTTCCCATTATGTTTATAACTTTGTATCTGCACATTCTGGCCTTCATTTGGTATGGATTCTTTGACCATATTCCACACCACCTATAATTTATAATATTTGCATTTTAAATTATAACACAATAAAGGACTCAATAAACGAAATTAAACTTGATGATTGTTATCAATATAATAATTAAAGATTTTAGTCATCGATACCGGAAAATTATATGAATTTTTATCTTCAACTGAAATGAGTTGATAGTTTTCAGGTATGATATCTTTTGTATGTGCAATATATACTTCCAGCTGCCATTCCAGATGTGTAAATTGATGCTTCGTCTTAACGATTGGTGTGTCTTCAATAAACAATGACATATCCATTTTTTCTTCAATATCACTGACATGTGTATCTATTTCAAACATCGGAAACTGCCACATCGAAGCAAGTAATCCTGTTTCAGGTCGCTGTTCAATAATGATTTGTCCATCCTTTTGGATGATCAGAACTTTATATTGCTGAACAGTTTTCTTAACTTTTTTCAACTTAACTGGTAAATTCAATACACTTCCTTCTTCAAAAGCCTCGCAGTGACTTTGAACGGGACAAAGCATACATAAAGGGGCTTTCGGAGTGCACACCGTTGCTCCCAGTTCCATCAATGCTTCATTGAAGTCACCTGCTGCTTCCGGCATCACTTCCATTACTTTCGATTCAAAATGACGTCGTGCTTTTGAATTAGATATATCAAAATGATCATTATCGAGTCTTGCGAATACACGATATACATTGCCATCCACTGCCGGTAGTGGATGATTAAATGCAATACTCATCACTGCGCCCTGTGTATATGGACCAACACCTTTTAATGAGAGGAATGTAGTCGGGTCATTTGGTACTTCACTATTGTAATGTTCTTTTACATCACGAATTGCCTGATGGAAATTTCTAATGCGTGAATAATAGCCCAAACCTTCCCAATATTTCGCGACATCTTCAATCGGTGTTTCAGCGAGTATATCAATATTCGGGAATCGCTCGATAAATCTTGTGTAATAGGCACGAACAGTATTAACTTGTGTTTGTTGCAGCATGACTTCAGACAACCATATTTTATATGGGTCTTTCGTCTCACGCCACGGCATCTGTCTTTTATTCTGTTTAAACCAGTTTAATAAATCTTTACTAAACGTTGTTTTATGTTTCATAACAACCAACTTTCTAAATTTATTGTTAATTCGATTATTTTCGTTCATGCTTCTATGAAATTTCGCTTATAATAGTATATGAAAGGGATGATTCATATGGATACAGCTACTCATGTCGTTATGGGCGTTGCACTTGCAGGATTATCAACGATTGATCCGGCAGTTACAACAATGTACCCTGCAATCGTAACAACAGTAATGGTCGGAAGTCAGATTCCTGACATTGATACAGTGTTAAAATTTAAAAATAATGCCGTCTATATCAATAACCATAGAGGTATTACACATTCAATTCCATTTACATTGATGTGGCCAATCCTCATCACAATATTAGTGAGTTTTATCTTTAAAGAAAATCAATATTTCCATATATGGTTATGGGCACAAATTGCTGTCTTTCTGCACGTATTTGTCGATATTTTTAATTCTTATGGCACACAGGCACTTAGACCGCTGACGAAGAAATGGATTCAAATTGGCATTATCAATACGTTTGATCCTATCATTTTCTTATTGCATATTGGTGCAATCACTTTGTGGTACTTTGGTGGCAATCCCGTTTATATCTTTACAAGCTTAATTATTATACTAGTAATCTACTATATCATTAGACGTATACTTCAACAATCGATTAAACGTGCAGCCATCAAATTGATACCGAAAGACGAAAGCATTATCAAAACTTTCGTTGCACCTACAATACGTTTCTTTGAATGGCGTGTCGCCATTCAGACAAACACACATGATTATATTGGTCGTAGCTATAAGCGTTCGGTTAACTTTAATGATCGCTTTAAACGCGTACCTTTTCCTGAAGCAAAATATATGCAGGATGCAAAGAATGACCCTAATTTTAAAGCTTTCATTAATTTCAGCTCAATTTACCGCTGGACAGTTACAAAAACAGAAACTGGCTATGAACTGCGTTTTATTGATTTACGTTATTTAAAGAAAGGACACTATTCATTTGTAGCCATATTAGGACTAGATAAAGATTACAAGGTAACTCATAGTTATACCGGATGGGTGTTCTCTGAAGATAAATTACAACAAAAATTATTACGTGGCCACGTAAAAATAATAGAGTAAAAGATACAGGACTGCATCTTTTACTCTATTTTTTACTTTTTATTTTTTATTTTGCTGAAGTTAAAATTTTTTATGTTCAGTTTATTGTCTTTATGCTTAAAGTTAACCTCATTAACGGACATCACAGATTTATTGACATTGATTTCATCCTTTAGAATTTTGTAAAGATAGCTAAACCACATGTAGATTAATATTAGTTCGAAAAGGAAGATCATCTGGCTCGGTAAATTAAGAAAAGGTGTTGTTCCTAATACAACAGACTCTTCAATACCATTCACTACAAAGTAAAATGGATTAAGCTTTAATATGTTTACAACAAATTCAGGTAAATCTGATGGAATCCATAAAATAGGCACACTAATAAAAATAACTGCTAAAATGCCTATGATAATCCAGCGCATATTACGAATTAAATGTGATGTTAAAGCAAGTAACGTACATATTGGCATCAATAATAAAAATGTTAATAATGAAAAGTACAATATACACAGAAAGCTTGTATCCATCTCTACTTTGTTTGTCGCTGAAATAAGCAACAACATCAATAAAGATAATATAAACAACAAGAAAAAATTAATAATCTGAACCGTCGTTAATACGTATGTCGGTGTATTTGTAATATTTAACATAAACCCTCTTGTCTGTAACATCTTCATAGAAAAATATACGGAACATGCAATCCAGAAGAATACTAAATAACCAGAAAGCGACCATACTTTGGATAATTTTTCAATCGGCAGACTTTCGGTAATATTAAGCAACAAGAAAGTCGCAGCAATTAATAGTAAGTTAATCAATAACCAGATAGAATAAAGCTTTTGGTTATAGTAAATCTCAATTAAAGCATTTTTAATTGTATGTGGAATATATTTGATTGTGTTTAATAATTCATTCATGATTCACACCTACATTTGAATATATAGCCATTCATTCTTCGAAAAGTCTGCAATGCCATATCCCTCTCCAATTTTTACGATCCATTCATCTGTTTGAATGCCAAATTTCTTTTTTAAACCCGCTGCATTTTCTATCGGAAAACTTATGCCGTTCATATGATTCGTATCGTTAAAATGCAGATTAATTTTATTCTTTGTTAATTTAACTTTATATCTATCTTTTGTTTCCGGATACAACTCTTTATTGATTGTTGCATGACTTTTGCCTAAGTACCCATTAAAGAATTCTCTAAAGTTAACATAATTGCCATACATATAATCTTCAAGCTCACTATACGTATGCTCATCATACAATGCAGCTGGATTGATATAAGTAATATCTTTTTTATTCACATCCATTGCGTTGCCTGCAAAATCTACTCTATAAACCTTTTCGTTCAAGCCGGAGATCGTTAGTACTGTATTGCCTGGTAACTTAACATCTTTAGATTTATTTGTAAGCTTCGTTTCCTTATTTGTTACACCGAATGCATATTTATCGATATATTCTTTCTTCGGTTTTTCGACGATACTATTTTCATCAGTAGCAGTAATTTTACTTGGTACACCGATATTATTCAGTAATAATACGAACATTAGGGCAATACCAAACAATATTAGTGCACTCGTTGTAAGCAGCTTTTGTAGGCTTTCATCTACAATAA
This sequence comes from Macrococcus epidermidis, assembly GCF_024205965.1. Taxonomy (NCBI): domain Bacteria; kingdom Bacillati; phylum Bacillota; class Bacilli; order Caryophanales; family Staphylococcaceae; genus Macrococcus; species Macrococcus epidermidis. The sequence goes on from NZ_CP073819.1 coordinate 1,990,885, forward strand.
ACCCACCATAACGTTTGATACGACTTAATTTATCTCCTTCATCATGATCAAGAGATCTGCCCATCTTATAATTCAAATCAAACAGTTCTCTTTCACTCTCATTACGACAACTATTATATTCTTTAATATATGTATGATATAGTGGAATAATTTCAGCTGGCGTACCAGACTTCCTCACCTGTCCATGACTCATCCAGGTAATATAATTTGCTTTGGAATTAATAAAGTCAATATCTGACTCAATTAATACGATTGATTTGCCTTCCTTAACAAGTAAATCAATCACCATGCCAAATTTCTCTTTAAAAACATCATCAAGATGTTGATATAAATCATCAAATATAATAACTTCCGGCTTTAAAAAATATGCTAATGCTATCATTAACTTAGAGCGGTCAGATGTCGTTAAATCATTCGTTGATTTTTTCTCCTGATCTTTTAAACCACTAAATTCCAGTACATGTTTACGTTTTTCATTAAATGAATTTAATGGAAGATTATACGATAAGAAGATAGATTCAATCAGTTGCTTAACTGATGATTCCCCATCAAGAATATGGTTATGACTCGCTAAAAAAGTCGGATGATCGTTTTTTACACGTCCTTCATTTGGTTCAACAACTTTCGATATTAATTTACCAATGACGGATTTCCCAGAGTTGGGTAGTCCGATTAAACCTAAAATTTCTCCTTTGTATAGATGAATCGTAACATCTTTTACTTCAACATGATGATTTTTAGATTCCGGCATAATAATATCTCTAAACTTTGAGAATCCGCTGACATGACGGAAGTATTTTGTTACATTTACCAGTCTTACTAAAATATTATTTGACATTTTTATTCTCCTTAAGCATCAAGCTGTAACAGTGCCAAAGGTATCCCTTCTTCATCTAATTGGGAACCTAATCTGAATCCCCACGCAAATACGCCTTTAATGCGCTCAACTTTAAAGTATTCTTTTTGATTTCCAATCAGTTGATATACTTTACCGATTTCAACCTTTTTTGTATCAACCATATAGCTCTCTGCAATCAAAGCTTTACGCATCCAGACTTCATATTCATTTACAATCCCCATCGTTTCAGCTTTTCTTGCTTTTTCACGATAAGTACCGACAATCTCACGTAGTTCATGTTCATTCATTTCGATTAATTTTTTCTCATTCACTCGAGTCCACTATCCTTTAAACGTTCTATTATTATATCGTATTCAAAACCTTTTCTCATCATGCTTTGAATGACTTTTTGCTTCAGTTCAAAATCTTCATGTTTACGCGCTAAACGATTAACTTCTTTTTCAAGATTTTTTTGTAGTGCGTCTTCGTTTGTTTCTATTTTAACATTTTTTAAAGCATCATTTGCAATATCCAAATTATAACCTTTTTGAATCAGAGTTTGCATTATTTTTTGCTGAATCATACGTGCAGATTGCTTTTTTTCGTACTTTCTTGTTATTTTAGCGGCAATTTTATCTATTCTTTCTTTGGTAACTTCAGTTTCGAATTGATATGAATAGTTATCGATTAAATTTTGCTCTACACCAAGTTCCTTTAATTTCTGAGCAAAGATAACCGGACCTTTATCAGTCGTATTTAGCATTGTATTCATAAAGCTAATACAATAATCTTCGTGATTGATATAACCATTTACCTTACAATACTCGATTGCTTTATCAATTGCCTGTGGATTTACCTCTAACTTCATCAAGTAATCTCGTACTTCTTTTTCTGTGCGCTTCTTATATGATAAATATTGAATGGCTTTATTGATCGCTACACGATATCCATCATATTCACCGATTTTAATCAGCATTTCGTCTGTAAGTATTAAATCTTTCTTCAGATTAAAATGAACGTAAGTAGCAGCATCAATACCTGCGAAAAATTCACCATTGATATATAAGTTAAAGCGTTCTTTATTATTTTTCTGTACTTCTATTTTGGTGATTTTTTTCTCCATCATAAAACCTCCATAAAAATAACGCTAAATGAATATTTAGCGTTAACCTTATACATATTATAACCCACTTACAGCTTCATTATATTGCGTTTGATCAATAAATTTCTGATCCAGCATCTTTTGTAGCGTTTCTTTTGTACGTGTCTTTAAAGCAGTGTCTGATTGATAAGCTTCTGGATGGTATACAGATGGTGCGTTAATACTGCTTGCCAGCAAGGCACTTTGGAGTACTGTTATTTGAGGGTAATATTGATTTTCTTTATGTGTACTGACATTAAAATCTGCGTTCGCAGCACTTTCAATATTATAATGATTATTTCCAAAATAGATGGAATTCAAATAATAACTCATAATCTGATCTTTTGTGAAGTTATTCTCTATACGTTTAGCGACTACAACTTCCTTAATCTTTCGTGAAATAGACTTTTCATTATTAAAGAAGTACGTCTTCGCAAGTTGCTGGGTGATAGAACTCCCACCTTGTGAAGCTTCTCCGTTTTTGATAGAGACGATAATGGCACGTGCAGTTCCAAACCAATCGACACCATCATGTGAATTGAAGCGTTTATCTTCAACAGCGATGAATGCATTTTTCACATAAGGCTGCATATCTTGTGTGGCAACATAAGTTTCCTGTTGCTCAATTGTACGAAGTTCACCGATATCGACTTGAAAGCCTTTATATACATTAAAACCGACATATAACATAATCAATAGTAATGGGATTAGTAAAATAGAAAAACAACCGCATCCACGTTTTTTTCTTCTCAACTGTAAGCACCTCTTTTCTTAATTTCATCTTACCACCACGGTTAAATGTTTGGAATTAAAAGAAGCAGGATGTGTATAAAATCAGTCCTGGGATGTATGAGGTGATGTTAGTGTTTATGCTAGCGATATTTTACGTTTGTCGCTAGCATCTCTTTGTTTTCGATTCTTTTCCCGTACTTGCTAGCGATATTTTACGTTTGTCGCTAGCATCTTTATGATTTCGATTCTTTTTCGTTAGTTGCTAGCGATATTTTACGTTTGTCGCTAGTATCTTTTTGTTTTCGATTCTTTTTCGTTAGTTGCTAGCGATATTTTACGTTTGTCGCTAGCATCTTTTTGTTTTTGGTTCTTTTTCGTTAATTGCTAGCGATATTTTACGTTTGTCGCTAGCATCTCTTTGTTTTCGATTATTTTTTGTTGCTTGCTAGCGATATTTTACGTTTGTCGCTAGCATCTCTTTGTTTTCGATTCTTTTTCGGTACTTGCTAGCGATATTTTACGTTTGTCGCTAGTATCTTTTTGTTTTCGGTTCTTTTTTGTTACTTGCTAGCGATATTTTACGTTTGTCGCTAGCATCTTTTTGTTTTCGATTCTTTTTCGGTACTTGCTAGCGATATTTTACGTTTGTCGCTAGCATCTTTTTGTTTTCGATTCTTTTTCGGTACTTGCTAGCGATATTTTACGTTTGTCGCTAGCATCTTTATAATTACAATCCTATTCGCCACTTGCTAGCGATATTCTAGGTTTGTCGCTAACTCAAAAAAACAGCTGACATTTGTCAGCTGGTTAATTAAACTAATTTATTTTAATAATGCTAATGATTCACGGTTAAAGTCTTCTAAGTCATCAGGTGTACGTGATGTTACGATATTGCTATCTACAACAACTGATTCGTCTACTACTGTTGCACCAGCATTTTCTAAATCTTTACGTACAGATAAATAACTTGTTAACTTTTTACCTTTTAATAAATCTGTATCGATTAATAATTGCGGTCCATGACAGATAGCAAATACAGGTTTTTCCTCTTGCACGAAATGTTTCGTAAATTCACCGAAACGACCTTGTTCATCTCCACGTAACATATCAGGTGAGAAGCCACCAGGGATAAGTAACGCATCGAAGTCTTCAGGTTTTACATCGCTGATTGCTTTGTTGATTTGAACTTTTGTATCTTCAGATTTACCTTTTACTGTGCTACCTGCTTCTTTACCGATAACAGTAATTTCATGTCCTTCTTTTTCAAAGGCCTCAACCGGGCTCGTAAATTCTACATCTTCAAATAAATTGTCTAATACTACTGCGATTTTCTTAGTCATAATATAAATTCCTCCTAAAATCGTTATAGTATTATTTACCCATCTTAAAAATGATAAAACATCCATAGCAAATTACTATGGATGTAACTGTTATTTCCCTAATTTTCTTTTTCGTACAAGTCTCACAACCGCTTCCACTTGCGCTGTTTGTGGGAACATATCCACCGGCTGAATGTACTCAACCTGGAACGCTTTCGTTAAATGCGCTAAGTCTTTTGCCAATGTCGAAGGGTTACAGCTTGTATAGACGAATGTCTTCGGTTTGATTTCATTGATTAATTTAATGGTTTCTTCAGATAATCCTGTTCTTGGCGGATCCACTGTTATTACATCTGGATAGAAGCCTTCTTCAATCCATTCATTTAATTTCTCTGATGCATCACCAATTTCAAACTTACAGTTATCTTTATTGTTTGCTGTAGCATTATAGATAGCATTAACGATTCCATCTTCATTCGTATCCATTCCACGCACTTCTTTCGCATTATCTGCTAACCATATACCAATCGTACCTGTTCCACAGAATGCATCAACAACATTTTCTTTGCCTGTCAATCCTGCCGCACGTTCTACTTCTTTGTAAAGTACAACGGTTTGTTTCGGATTTAACTGGAAGAAGCTTTCTGCTGATAAGTCATACACGTGATCTTGTAACGTTTCACGAATCGTCTCATCACCAGCAATAACGATTGTCTCATTTCCCATTACAATCGATGTCTTCTCTTTATTGATGTTTATTGCAACACCTTTAACACCAGGTAAACGCATCACACGTTCTGCTAACAAGTCCTGCTTCTTTAAATCACGCGTATTGGTTACGAAGACTACTTGTAAGTCCCCAGTCGCAAGTGCTACACGGGTAATAATATGTCGAACTCCAACATCACGCGACGGATTTTTACAAACTTCTATATTCAGCTCACTCATAATCTTCTTGATTTCATTAGTCGTCTTCATCGTACGATCATCTTGTACGATACATTCATGTAAATCAATCAAAGTATTAGAATGCTCTTTATATAGTCCTGCACGAATTTTTCGTCCTGATTTCTCCACTGGGAATTGATTTTTATTTCGATAACCAAATGGATTAGCCATGCCTAAAGTGTCTCTAATTGAATCAAGCTTAACGTGAGGTGCGTATTTAGTAATAGCATCTTCAACGATTTGTTTCTTATATTTCAATTGTCCATTATATGACAGATGCTGTAATTGACATCCACCACATAAATCAAATACATTACACGGTGGTTTCACGCGCTCTCTTGATTTTTCACGAATCTTTACCATCTTCGCTTCTAAATATTTATGATTTATATCTGTAACTTGTGCCACGATTACTTCGCCCGGTAATGCCCCTTTAACAAATGTAATCTTCCTTTTAAAATAACCTATTCCCTCGCCGTTTATACCGAGTCTTTTAATTGTTAAAGGAAACTGCTGACCGATCTTTACTTGTATATCTGCCATAACTTATCTCCTTATTGTTGAATAGATTTTACTTTCTGTTCTAACTGATCAAGTAACGCTAACCATTCATCGATATCATGAATATCTGTTGTCTCAGGGTCTACTGAATCAATCGTCTCCATAAAATCATTTAATTTTACTTTAATTTCTTCTAAAGAATCTTTAGTCATAATGTGCTCCTTTTTTATTCTATGAATGTATTCATTATGTAACAGATTCCTTAAACTTTCAATGTATTTATTATTGACAAACATTCTCACACGTTCATAATAGAAAAAGACGATTACTGGAAAGAAGGCTAAAAATGATACATTTGAAAGACAAAATTTCAATTCACAATGATCCTTGGGAAGCATATAACGACGTTGAAAAATATGGTGAAACGAAACTTTCAAACATTGAATTTACAACGACCACTTTATGCAATATGCGTTGTGCACATTGCGCTGTCGGTTATACATTGCAATTAAAAGATCCGGATACGATTGATATGAAGACCATTTTCAAACGTCTGGATGAAGTTGAACATCTCTCTACTTTAAGTGTTACAGGCGGAGAGCCGATGTTCTCAAAGAAATCAATCAAAGAGACTGTTATTCCAATATTAAAATATGCTCAGGACCGTGGTATCTATACACAGATGAATTCGAATTTAACGATTAATTACGATCGATATGAACCAATTATTGACTTGGTTGATGTCATGCATATTTCTCATAACTGGGGTACAATCGATGAATTTGCAGAAGTTGGTTTCCACGTAATGGATAAGAAACCCCCACTTGCTGCACGTTATAAGCTCTATGAACAGATGATTGAGAATTCGCGCAAATTATCTGAAGCAGGCATGTTCGTCTCAGCTGAGACGATGCTGAATAAAAGCACGCTACCTTATCTTGAAAAGATTCATCATGAAATCGTAAATGATATGAAATGTGCACGTCATGAAGTACATCCGATGTACCCATCTGACTTTGCAAGTGACTTAAATGTATTAACAACTGAAGAAACGAAAGCTGCAATCAGAAAGCTTCTTTCATTTAGAGATCAGGAAACCTGGATGTTATTTGGAACGTTACCTATTCTTCCTTGTTCATTTGATAAAGATGATTTATTATTCCTGGAAGAAGTAAATAAAGCTAAAAATGTTACGGTTCGTAACGATCCGGATGGTCGATCTAGATTAAATGTCAACGTATTTACAGGTGACGTAATTGTAACCGACTTTGGCGATGAGACGGGCACAATTGAAAATATTATTACGACGCCACTTCAAGAAATCTATGATAAGTGGAAGGTAAGTGCACTCAATCAATCCCTAAACTGCCACTGTCCAAAAGTGAAATGTTTAGGACCGAATCTACTCGTTAAAAATATGTATTATCCGAATGTTGATTTTAAAGCAAATGAAATTAGGATGAATCAATAATGATATCCCATCAAGACCCACTCTGGGTCTTTTTTTATTAATAATTAGTTTTTTTGAAATATTCTTATTATTCGATGCTAATTTTCATGTATAATGATATATAAAGTATATTTTAGGGGTGTTATTCATATGACAATCGGGGAAAAGATAAGAGAAATTCGAAAGAAGCAGAATAAAACTTTAAAATACATATCGGATGAAACTGGCGTTTCTATCGCTTTTCTTTCACAGTTGGAAACGAATAAATGTAGCGCAACGATGGCATCACTTAGAAAGATTGCAGATGCATTAGAGATTCATCCAAGTTATTTCTTCCATACAACAACTGTTGAAAAGACAGAAGTTGATGCTTCAGAACTTACTAAGTCATTTACATATCAAAACTTATCAAACGGCGTACCTGGCGCATTTACACCGATTCGCGTTGTATTACAGCCTGGTGCAAGTCAGGATGATTCAAGTCAACATGCTGGTGTTGAATTTATTTACTGTATCAAAGGAACTTTGACACTTACGGTTGGTACGAAACGTTTAGAATTACAGCCTGGCGCATCTTATATGTTTGATGCGCACGAACCTCATTACTGGTACAACTTTACTGATGAAGCTGTTGAATTTCTTGTAGTGAATGAGATACACAAACAATAAAACGAATTCGGAAATCAATCCGGATTCGTTTTTTTATACTTCAATATTTTTCTCAAAGAAATTTAATAGTTCTTTACTTTTATCTCTTCTGCTTTTACGAAATTCTGCACGTTCTTTCCCTGTTTCATTCAGCCAAACTTGATCTTCTGTCTCTGCAATGACTTCAGGTACAATAACCGGTTTATTATCTTCATCCAGTGCTACAAAAGTCAGGAAACTAATCGCAGCTAACTGTTTTGTCTGCTGAATTACATTTTCTGAAATGACTTGCACACATACTTCCAGAGATGATGTACCTGTATAGGTTACGACCGCTTCGAGTGTCACTACTTCACCAGGACGTATCGGCTTTAAAAAGTCAACTGAATCTGTACTTGCCGTTACTACTGAACGCGCACAATGCCGTGTTGCCGCAATGCTTGCCACATCATCAATTAAAGCCATGAGTTTTCCGCCGAATAATGTATTATGATGGTTCGTATCAGTCGGAAAGATTTGTTTCGTCTTAACTGTCTTTGATGCATTCATCGTCTTTTTTAATCGTTCTGTCATCGTCATACCTCTATTCTATTACTTTATGTAATGATTAAAGTTTAATTTAGTATATGCATGATTTGATTCTGTTATGCGCTAGCAGTATTCTTTCTTTGTCGCTAGCACAAAAAATAAAAAGAGATAGAAATCTATCTCTTTAAAAGTTATTAATGTAAATCGTCTGCAAAAACTTTCTTTTCTAAAGCTTCTTCAGGTGTATCAATAATATCTGATTCTCTAGAATCAAATGCATTGATTAACGTCATCATAATAAATCCACCGAAAGTAAAGATCACAAATAAGAATGCGATAACTACTAACCACATCATAGGAACTGACATGACCATCCTCCTCTTATATCAATAATAATATAATCATATCACTTTATTTTAAAAATTAAAACGCCCAATTTCCATTTACAAAGATTGCTTCTTCTTGTCCGTCTGCTGTAATACCTGAAATATTCATTTCAGCAGAACCAATCATAAAGTCTTCATGTGTAATGGAATTGTTTAAACCGTGTGCTGCCAGCTCTTCATCGTTCATTTCCTTACCACCTTCGATACAGAAAGGATAGGCAGAACCTAATGCTAAGTGACAAGATGCATTTTCATCAAATAAAGTATTATAGTAAAGAATCTTTGAATTTGAAATTGGTGAATCATGTGGAACTAATGCGACTTCACCTAATCTTTTTGCATTTTCATCTGAGTTTAATAATCCTTCTAAAATGTCTTTACCAACTTTCGCATCAAAGTCAACTACGACACCGTCTTTAAATGTTAAAGTAAATTCATCGATAATATTGCCACCGTAGCTTAACGGTAATGTGCTGGATACTGTACCATTAACTTCATCTTTATGAGGTACCGTAAATACTTCTTCAGTCGGCATATTGGCCATGAATGACGTTCCATCTTTATTGATACTAGAAGCACCACTCCAAATATGTCCTTTCGGAAGTCCAACTTTTAAGTCAGTTCCTGGTGCTGTATAATGCAATGCCACATAAGCTTTTTGGTTTAAGTAGTCTGCTTTCGCATGCAGATTATCATTATGTTCAACCCACGCCTGAACAGGATCTGCTTCATTCATACGTACAGATTCTAATATAGCATCTAATAATTTATCGAACGCTTCAGCTTCCTCTAATTCAGGGAATACTAATTGCGCCCATGCTGGTGATGGATATGCTGCAACTGTCCAAGAGAACTGGTCTGACTGCATCATCTTCATATATTCTTTAAATCCAGCGCCATAAGCTTTCATATTAGCTGCTACTTTCGCAGGATCTGCATCTTTTAAATTTTCAGGACTTGAAGAAATTAATGCTAATTGTGCTGCATAGTCTCTCGCGTAATCCATACGCTCATCGATTAAATATTGTGGTACTTTTTCAAATGCAGACTGATCACGATACTGGAAGTTTAATTGTGCCAGACGGTCATCACCATAAGATACTTTAACATCACTTGATCCTGCTTTATAAGCTTCTTCTACGATTAAATGAACAAAATCTTTTGCGTCAACTGTTGCACGAATAAATACACGTTGGTCCTTTTGAACGTTCATTCCGACTTTGACAAGTAATTCAGCGTATTTTTGTAATTTTTCTTCTTTGTTGTAGTTCATGTGTTATCCCCTTTTCTGTATAAATATTATTTTCTTAGTTGCCCTAATGCATCTGTTAACGCACTCATCTCACTTGGAGAAAAGCTGTCTCTTTTTGTTACCATCTCATGTATCTCTCTTAATTCATCAATTTTGTTATCGTCAATAGATTCAGGCTTTATTACACCGACATTTACTAATTTTAACTTTTGAATGATTTCATTTACCATTTGTTCTTTATTCATCATTAGCACCTTCTCTTTCAAATTTCATACAAATTCTATTTTATCAAACTATTCAAAAAATGAATAATATAAAATTTTTGTATTTTTGATATTTCTTTGTTTATCAATCTCTGCAAATGGCTATATAATAATTAATAGGTGTGAAACACACCATTTCTTACAATATAGGAGGAGAACAATTATGAATAACAAATTAATCCCTGCAACAATTGCTGGTGCTATTATCGGTGCCGCAGTATCAATGATTGATAAAAAGACACGTAGTTCGGTTAAAAATCAAGTACAATCAACAAAACAAAACGGTATCACACCAGCTCCATCTACAAAAGCGAAAGCTAAAAATTTAAAAGATGAGTTATTATACTGGAAAGAAACAATCGATGAAATCCGTCGTAATAACCCAGAATTAGAACGTGCTATTTTAGATGCAAAAGATACATTTATTCAAAAGCGTAACCAAAAGAAAATCTCTGGACCAAACGGATAATTGCTTAAATCAATTTAATAATGAGGTGGAAATATGTCGAAAGCTAAAAAAAGCACCTCTAAATTTCTGACTCAGGCCGCTAAAGGTCCTGAGTCTAATAATTTGGAGGCTGAAGACAAAAACAAATTGTCGAACAAAGATGAGTATTATGTAAACAGTCAACGTTTTAAATCAAAACAAGCAAAAAAAGAAAATGAGACATTGTATGTTTCTAAAATTAACAAACCTGCAAAGTATAAGCATGACGGTAATTTCTTAAACAAATTATTATTTAGAATTGGTAAAGATGACGCTGCTGGTTTATCAGCACAACTTGCTTATTATTTCCTACTGTCTTTATTCCCAATGTTAATCTTCTTATTAACATTAATACCGTTATTTAATGTATCTCCTGATACTATCACTAATATGATTGCAAAGAACGCACCAGGAGAAACTTCAAAGATGATTACAGAAGTTGTTACTGATGTCATGAAAAATGCAAACGGCGGCTTACTATCATTCGGTTTAATCGCTGCACTTTGGTCAGCATCTAATGGAATGACTGCGTTAATGAATGCTTTCAATGTATCATATGAAGTTGAAGATGCCCGTAATCCAATCGTTGCTAAATTATTAAGTGTATTATTTACTCTAGTTATGGTTGTTGTATTTGGTATTGCGCTTGCATTACCAGTATTCGGTGAACAAATCGGTAACTATTTATTCGGTCAGTTCGGTTTAGAATCGCAATTTAAATGGGTTTTCTCTTTAATTAAAGTAGTACTTCCATTAATCATTACATTTATCGTGTTTGTAACACTTTATGCAATTGCACCAAATGTAAAATTAAAGTTTAAATCTGTAATTCCAGGTGCATTATTTGCGACAATTGCATGGATTGGCGCAAGTTTCTTATTCGGTTATTATGTAAGTAACTTTGGTAACTACTCTAAAACATACGGTAGTATCGGAGGGGTTATCGTCTTAATGTTATGGTTATATTTAACTGGATTTATCATTATTATCGGAGCTCAAATTAATGCTATAATACATGAGAAGAAATTATCATCTCAGCAATAATAGTGAAAGAGGGATTACATTGACTTTATTATCTAGTATGCTTGAATACAACAAAAATTTTGTAGAGAACAAAGATTATGAGCAGTATGTGACTTCTAAAGTCCCTGCTATGAAAGCTGTATTGTTAACGTGTATGGATACAAGATTACAGGAGTTATCTACTAAAGCACTTGGCTTAAAAAATGGTGATGTTAAGACTGTTAAAAATGCCGGTGCTACAATTACTCATCCTTATGGATCTACAATGCGTAGCTTACTTGTCGGTATCTATGCATTAGGTGCTGAAGAAATCATTATTATGGGTCATAAAGATTGTGGTATGGGCGCCCTTGACGTTGAAAAAGTAAAATCAACGATGAAAGATCGCGGTATCAAACAAGAAGTGATGGATACTATCATTCATTCTGGTATTGATGTCGATCACTTCCTTGGTGGATTTAACGATGTTTATGAAAACGTCCAAGAAAACGTTAAACTCGTATACAACCACCCACTATTCGATCGCTCAGTACCTGTGCACGGCCTCGTAATCGAACCGCATACAGGTGAAGTAGAATTACTTGTTAATGGATATGATCATGTAGAAAAATAACCTTTTAAAAAAGAGTGAAATGCTAATTACAGCATTTCACTCTTCTTTTATTCAATTAAATCATGCTGAAATGCATAGATGACTGCCTGTGTTCTATCCTGTACTTCTAATTTACTCAAAATATTACTCACATGCGTCTTAACTGTTTTAATTGTAATATGGCTTGCATCAGCAATTTCCTGATTAGAATAACCTTTTGCAATGAGTAAAAGAATCTCTTTTTCTCGTTCAGTAAGCATTTCATGCAGTTCAGCTTTTTGATTCAGACGATATCTCATCTTCGCCATTACTTCTTTTTCAAATACAGATTCACCAGCATAAGTTTTATATATCGCATCACGAATTTCTTCAGCGCTGCTTGTTTTAAGAATATAACTGTCTACACCAGCATCTAAAGCGCGATAAACTTCCTTGTCTTCGATAAAACTTGTCAACATAATCACTTTTACTTCAGGCATCCTGGCTTTAATTTGCATGGTTGCTTCAATGCCATCCATTTCATCCATTACCATGTCCATCAATACAATATCGGGAGACAGCGTTAAGGTCTTTTCAATCCCTTCTTTGCCGTTACTCGCTTCTCCAACAATTTCGATATGCTCCTGCATTGATAAATAACTTGAAATACCGATTCTAACCATTTCATGGTCATCTACAAATAAAATGCGCATGTTATTCCTCCTTGATTGGGACTTTTACTTCTATGCGAGTGCCTGACTGTGGTGCTGAAATAACATGACAAGTACCACCAATCTCTAAGGCTCTTTCTTTCATCGTATGTAAACCGTATCTTGTATCATCTATTTGATTAATATCAAAGCCTAGACCATCATCTGTCACTCTCAATATAACACGGTTACCCGTTTTAAATAATTCAATCGTAATATGCTCTGCTTTAGCATGTCGTAACGTATTGGATATTGATTCCTGAGCAATTCGAAAAAGATGATCTTCTACACCTTTTTCAAGTTTAATCTCTTCAATATCCGCGTTGATATTTAATGGTATCTTTTGTTTCAATTCTTTAATAAGCTGTATTAATCCTTGTTCTAACGTTTTGTTTTTTAAACCGACGGGTCTTAAATGTAATAGCAACGCTCTCATTTCTAATTGTGACTCATGGAGCATTTTCTCTAATAGATTAAGTTGTTTGCTTACCTGTTCAGCATGATTTGCTGATTTTAAAGCAGATAGCATCATGCTTGCCGCAAAAAGCTGCTGACTTACCGAGTCATGTAATTCTCTTGCAAGTCGCTGACGCTCCTCTTCTACAATTTGCTTCACCGTCTCTTCGTTTAATGTATGAACATCATTGATTACAAGCTGATTTTGACGTTTAACGTCTTCGATGATTGTACTTACATGTTCTAAAGTTTTCATGATTTCAATAACTTCTAAATCTTGATTTAAATTATCCAGTGTAATCTTCTCTCCGTCACCAAGCCGCGATATCATTTCCTGAATATCTGAGTACTGCTCATTTTGGCGATATGCAAGTATCGAACCCATAATAATACAGGCGAGTATTACGATCACATTTAAAAAAAGTATAGCCGGAACGCCAACGATCTGTGTGTAAAACATACCTTGAAAATAGATGATATTTACAAAAATACGGTCAAGCACGAAAAATATTACGGCAAGACTATAAGTAAGTATCAATAAAGAACCAATCATTCTCGTATAGTTATTCATCGGTACTGCACCTCTAAATCTCCGACGATTGATGATACAAAAAGTTTGATCACTACTTTATTAGGATATGCATCTGATTCGTAAGTCAAACGTTCATTTCGTGCCTTCTTAGTATACGCATCCTGAATATTAAGTTGGCCATACATCGTTGTATAATCCACTTTTACCTGGTAGTGATAAGGTACAGTAATAGTCGTTTTACCAATCATATTGCGCACAACTACAATATTAATCTCTTTTAGATTTGCTGCCTGACTTAAATCAATATTTAAATCACCAATCGCATGTTGCAGATTGATATCTTCAAATTTATACACTCTGTCTGGTGTTGACTGAAAGCTAAACAAAGATTGTTTATTGATGATCATCTTATTATTTTCTGTCTGGATGACTTTCATCGGTTGACGTTTATAGATAATATATCTGATTGCAACGATAATAATGAAACTAAACAAGACGATTAAAGTATATGGATTAGATAGTAAACCAAACATCAACATGATTAATCCAATCCACAAAATGATAAGCCCGCGCAGATTTTCTTTCATGTTCTGGCTTAAGTAAATCAGTGCAATTGCTACAACAATAACAAGCAGCATCCCAATTTTAACAAAGAATATGTAATACAGGTTCGATAACAGTATCAATGTAAAAAAGATGATTAATAACTCTGAACTAACAATTTGTTTCACATATACACTTCCTCTTTATTTTACATTGGATAATAATAATATTTCATATTGTATATTTCTTTTTTCTTCTTCTAAGTTTAACAGTAATGATTCAATTTCATCAATATCATTATCAATCGTATTAAGTTTATTGATCAAAGGTTGACGATTGTTCTTTAAATGTTCTGTCGGTTTAATTTCATATGTTTCAAGTACAGATTGTAATTGTTCCTTTTCAGATGTTAACTGCATCATTTCATTTTGTTTTATATTTTTTAATCCATTGATATCAGCTAGACGTTTATAAGCTGAAGCTGTCCTAAAATACATAAAGTTCTGAACGCAGGCTTTGACAGTATTGTTTAAGTAATGTTTTATCTTTTGCATATTCATACCCCATTCGTTCCGTAGTATCACCATTATAAAAAAAATTCCACAAACATATAAGCGTCTGTGGAATGATTATTGACTACAACTAAAGTAGTATGATTAATCTTCTAATTTTGTAAGTAGCAATGGACCATCTTTTGTAACGACTAGTGTATGCTCGATTTGTGCGACAAAACTTCTATCTTTCGTCTCAAATGCCCACTCATCTTTACCGTCAGAAACAATTGTTGCTTTAGATGAGATGAAAGGTTCAACAGCTAATACCATACCTTCTTTTAACAAAGTTTTATCCATTGGATCATAGTAATTCATAATATGCTTTGGTTCTTCATGTAAACTTTTACCGATACCATGTCCAGTTAGGTTTTTAATAACTGTTAAGCCATTTTTACGTGCTGTCGCGTTTACTGCACGTCCGATATTACTGAGTTTCGCACCAGGTTTAATCTTCGTCATCGCTTCATTAAATGCCATTTCAGCACAATCCACTACTTTTTGTTTCATAGGGTCATTTACTTCACCTACAACAAATGAAATACCTGTATCTGCATAATAGCCATCTTTACATGCAGATACATCGACATTTACTAAATCTCCATCATTGATAACACGTGGCCCCGGAATACCATGTGCTACCTCTTCATTTACACTAATACATGTGTATCCTGGGAAGTCATATTCAGTGATTGGCGCTGATTGAGCACCGTGCACCTCAAATAATTCTTTGGCAATATTATCAAGCTGTTTAGTTGTCATACCAGGTTTCGCCTGTTTCTTAAGTTCATCACGTATAAGTGCTACAATACGTCCAATTTCTTTAAGTCCTTGTAAATCTTTTTCTGATGTTACGATCATGTTTATCTCTTCTTTCAATTAAATTTATGCATATGATATGCGTAAATATCGATTAATTTCATACGAAGGTATTGATTAATTTGATTAATAACCATATCATATATTCGTCACTGTTTATTATAACAAAGATTATGCAGTATACTACTTTTAAAAATTGGAATGATGAAATGAAAATAAAATGGACGAAAAAATTAATCGGTGCCCGCACGATTAAAACCGGGCTTGCAACCTTTTTAACTGCAGTAATATGTCAATTTTTTAATTTACCACCGATATTTGCTGTAATTACTTCAATCGTATCGATAGAACCGACAGCACGCGCTTCTTTGAAGAAAGCTTTTATCAGATTTCCTGCTTCTATACTCGGGGCATTTATCGCTGTAATGAGTACATACTTTTTAGGAGATAGTGCGTTAAGTTATAGTATTGCGGCAACACTGACTTTGTTTGTTTGCTATAAACTTAAGTTATATGATGGCATGCTTGTTGCCAGTCTTACTGCAGTAGCTATGGTGCCTAATATTCATCAGGATTTTGCATTTAACTTCTTTTCAAGACTAGCAACGACAACTATCGGTTTAACAACAGCTACTGTCGTCAATTTCTTTGTATTACCACCAAAGTATCATACGCAGATCGCGAGTCTTATGGATATATTGGAATCAAAGTTAATGGCGATGCTTGTAAGGCGTTCGACTGAAATCAATGCTAACCTTGCTGATTTAAGCGGCACTTTGCCGATGATGGAGCAAACAAATAAATTAATCGCAAAGATTGATACTTTACTGGCATATGAAAAAGAGGAATTGCATTTTCATAAAAATTTAGAAATTGAGTACGAATTGACTAAGTTACGTCATCGACTTGATGTTAACCGTCTCATTCAGCTGCATATTAATCATATGATACTCATTCCAAATGGGACGACCTTTGAAATGACAATAGAAGAAAAGAAAGCACTCAATGAACTTATGAAAGCATTTGAATCATTCGGTAAAGATCGCACTTACCATCCAGACAAATCATCGCTGAGTTTACTTAAAAATAGCGTGAAGCATTTAACTGAATTTGATGATAATCAAATGAAAAGTCATTACATTTATGAACTGCTGATGATCAATAGATTACTTGCTGATCATCCAAATAAAAAGAAACAAGTCTAATTACGACTTGTTTCTTTTTATTTGATTATCTATTTAATTCTTTCAAACAATACGTTATTTTCCAGATGTACATGTTGGAAAGTATCACGTTCAAGCATTGCTAAACGTTGGTATACAACTCTAAATGTACCACAAGCATCCATCGGTGGTGTAAAGTCGGACGTCATTTCACGCATGCGTTTTAAAATATTACCTGCACCGTCATGTTCTGTTTCAAGTTCAGCAATATGAGGTGCAAGTTTAGTCTTTAAATCTTCTGTCGGATTGTTTGTATATTCGATGACAAGTGGAAATACATTCTCATCTTCATCTTTAGTGTGATCTAATAATTCATCACGTAGCTTCAGTGTGAGTTCTTTTAGTTCTATTAGATGTGGATGACGTTCACCATGCACTTTTGCTACTTTCGTTACATAAGGCATTAAGTTCTTAAATTCTTCTGCAAGTGGTTTATGATATTTATTTTGAATGTAATTGATAAGCGCTGCATTATCTAAATACTGTACATCAATCGTTCCATCACTACCATTATCTAAAGCGTTAATTTCTTCTAACAATGCATCAAGTGGCTTACTTTTTTCGTTGATAGCCTCTGATAACGGAATATTACCTCCACAGCAGAAATCGATACGGTTACTTCTAAAAATATCTGCTGATTTAGGCGATTGTTTTACGATATCTGAAACGAGCATTTCTTTAGTGATCATGTTTTTTTCCTCCGATTAATTTTAAATTTTTTTATTGATTCATTTTATATAAGCATTTTTACTTCTTTTAATTAACTGCTTTCAGCTTTCTTTGATGTTGTATCCAGGCTTTAGGTTGATATACACAGAAAGGCTCCGATTCCATTAAATCTCCTGTTACGGCGTATGCACGACTTCTTGAACCCCCACATACATATCTGAATTCACACATGCCACATTTACCTTTGAATAGATCAGGGTTACGTAAGTTTTGTAATATTGGTGCGTTTACGTATATATCACTGAGTGGTTTTTGTCGAATGTTTCCACATGAAACAGGAAGCAGGCCACTCGGATAAACGTGTCCTAAATGTGATACAAATACAAAGCCATTACCATCATTGACACCTTTAGGGGCACGACCTAATCCATCAATTGTATTGATATCCATCGTTGTTAAACTGTCTTCATATTTAATTGCATCAAACGTCCCAGATTTTTTCATTTCACGAATCTGTTCCTGAAGCACGACGCGTCGATAATGTTGTGCAGAAGTTGTCTTAATGCCAAATGAAGCTGTCTTACGTAATTTATTTAAGAAACGAAATACTTCTTCATGTTGTGCTGGGGTGACCATATCACTTTCTTTTCCTCGACCCGTAGGAACTAAGAAAAAAACTGACCAAAGTACACAACCTAAATCTTCAACCATCTGAGCCATCTCTTCTAAATAATCAATATTATAGCGACTAATCACCGTATTAATTTGTAATGGCATCTTTAATTCTTTTAAATATTGAATTGCGTTCATCGTTAAATCAAAGCTACCTTCTGTACCTCGGAAATGATCGTGGATTTGTTTATTCGGTCCATCTATACTGAATGCCCAACGAGATAAACCGACATCTTTTGCACGCTGCATATTTTCTTTTGTGACATTTGGAGTGGCACTCGGTGTCATAGAAACGCGAACACCTTTTTCAACTGCATAAGCTGACAATTCGAAAATATCTTCTCTCATCAAAGGATCGCCACCGGTAAATACAAGCATCGGTCCGTTCATCTGTGCAATATCATCAATCAATGCTTTACCCTCATCCGTCGTTAGCTCATATGGATTGCGATTAATTTGTGCTTCAGCTCTGCAATGTAGGCAATGTAGCTCACAAGCACGTGTTACTTCCCAGATGACGATAAATGGTTTCTCGTTATAATCTATCAAACAAATCCCTCCCCGAACTTATAAGTCGATTATACACCTAAAAGATATATTTTAAATACATCTTTAAAAGAGTTTGATAATTTGTCACAAGATTGTTGGGCGGTTCTCTCTATGAATCGGCCCAAATCAATATAAACGGGGCGATTCCCCAACAGAATCGCCCCATAACAATTTCATATTTATTTCTTGTCTTCCACTAATCGCTTTACAATAACTTGTTTCGCCGCTTCTTCCACACTATTATCGAGGCGCATTTCAGGAAATGCCATACCGATACGTTCACAAGCTTGTTTCAGAAGATAATCAGTAATCTCATGGTTTTTCGGTAAGATCGGTCCGTGTAAATACGTTCCTAATAAATTCTTGTAATGAATGCCTTCTTTTTTATCTGTGTCGTTATTACCATAACCACTGACAACATGACCTAACGTATTGTAATCATGATATGTTCTCCCACCATGATTTTCAAATCCAACGATTTGACCGAATGTTTCAGATTCAATCACGATATTTCCTGTTAAACGGTCTTTCTTAGATTCAGTATAGAAATCTAAAATATGCAGCCCTTTTAATTCCTGGCCATCTGGCGTAATATATTTTTCACCTAAAAATTGATAACCACCACAGATGGTTAGTGCTGGCATACCGTCTTCAATTGCTGCTTTAAAATCATCTTTAACACGGAACAAATCATCAGTTGCAATCTTTTGTTCACGGTCACTCCCTCCACCGATAAACAATATATCTGCATCGCTGATGTTAATGCCTTGTGTCGTATTAATATCTGTAACATTCACTTTCAGTCCGCGCCATTTGGCACGTTGTTTCAAAGCAATAATATTTCCGATATCACCATATAAATTTAACTTATCCGGCATAAAGTGAAATACTTCGATAGCTCTATTCATTTCCTTTACCTCCTTCAAAGAATTGATTTAATGCCTGATGCATCGGTTCTAAAGATGTATAGTTTGGAATACATACTGTGTACTCAGGTCGTTTTAGTATTGTATGTGTCGCTTCCTTTATATTTTGATTCACATAAATTTCAGCACCAATTTCAGCATACTTCAATCGCAATGCAATCTCTTCAGCTCTATTTCCTGTACACATAATATAAGGTATATTTTGACGTGCTAACTTTTCAAAATCAGCATCCCAAATCCACGAAATGTCTCGTCCATCTGCACCATTATCATTTAATGCGATTAGATAGGATTTCTCACCTTCAATTTTTTCACCGACGGATAAGCTTGCATTCAATCCAGCTGGGTTCTTCGCTAAATTGATAATGGCTTGTTTGTTTCCTTTTTCGAAGTTTTGCATACGCCCATTATCGCTTGTGTAGGTTAAAAATCCTTTTTCAATCGATTTGTCATTTAATCCGAGTTCACGTAAAACTGCGTATGCTGCAATGATATTGAAGACATTAAAGTCGCCTGCAATCTTCATATTAAATGTATGTCCGTTAATCGTTGGATTTAAGAATGGTGTCTCAGTTAATGCTTCTACTTCATATTTCGGTGTATTTCTATTAAAGCCACACGTACAAGAATAATGTCCAATCTGATTATAATGAATCCAATCATAATGGAGCATTTTACCGCAATTTGGACAGTATTTACTTTCAATCATTGAACTTTCTTCAAAGTTATGAATATGATTTTTCATACCATAATATGTCACTTTATTACTCGCAATCTTTAAACGTGAAACAAACGGATCATCTGCATTTAAGATGAGTTCTATCCCTCGTCCTTTTATGTTTTCAGCGATTCTATCGACTAATATATCTATTTCACCAAAACGATCCATCTGATCACGGAAGAAATTCGTAAACACCATCTTTGTCGGAGTCATTTCTTTTAGTACACGTGGAATAGAGCCTTCATCGATCTCAATAATCGCTAATTTTGTATCTTTTGAAGATTGTACGATGAAACTTGATGTAATACCAGCAGCCATATTGGCACCTTCTGTATTATGAATAATGCTAATATTATTTTGTTTCAATGTATGTCCGATTAAATTACTTGTCGTCGTCTTCCCGTTTGTTCCTGAAATAAAGACCACTTCATCAACTTCGGCACTTAGTTTCTTTAATATTTGCGGATCAATTTTACGCGCAACCTGACCTGGCAAATCTGTTCCGCGTTTACCTGCCATAATGCTTAAACGTCGTGCAGCTTTCGCTAAATTTTTTGCAGCAAATTTTTTCATAGTAACCTCCTAATTTCAACAATTTATTATATCACTTCATAAATAATTAGTATAAATATTTGTTGCGAATAAAAAAATGTATGGATGATAATCTATTAATTACCAATGATATTATCTAATCTTTTTACATTATATTATAATGAATTTATCTTAAAATTGGAGGGAATATCTATGTTATCAACAGAATTGACTGCCGCATTAAATAAACAGATGAACGAGGAATTCGCAGCAGCACATGCATACATGGCAATGGCTGCATATTGTGCTAAAGAAAGTTATGACGGGTTTGCTAACTTTTATGAACAGCAAGCTGCTGAGGAAAGATTCCATGGTACAAAAATCTATAATTATTTAAATGACCGCGATCAACATGCCAAGTTCTCAGAAATCCCTGCACCAAAGACAGAATTTTCAAGTGTTTTAGATACCTTTGAAGCAGGACTTGCACAAGAACAACAAGTGACGGCAAACTTTTACAATTTAGCGGAACTTGCTAAGAATGATAAGGAATTCTCAACGATCTCGTTCTTAAACTGGTTCTTAGACGAACAGGTTGAGGAAGAGGCGATGTTTAAAAAGCACATTGATTACATCAGACGCATTAAAGACGATGCAAATGCATTATATTTATATGAGAAAGAACTCGGTAAACGTAACTTTAGTGAAGAAGAATAATCAGTCGTTCTCTACACCTCTTATGAGGTGTTTTTATTTTGTCAAAATTAGGGTAATCCCCTACTTGTATTATATAAAATGGCATGATAAGCTAGTCGTAAATGATAATCAATATCAATCAATTAAAGAAGGTGTCATAATGATTCATGTCGCAAATGCTACACTCGGCACAACATATAAAATAAAATCGATGCTATTTGACAATGCGATGGTGATGCATCGATTACATGCATTAGGTTTCACGGAAGGTAGTGAAATTAAAGTGCGACAAAAAAGTTTATTTAAAGGTCCCTGCACTTTAGATATCAATGGTCAACATGTTTGTATCCGCAATTGTGATGCTTGTAAAATCATGCTGGAGCAAGTTCATGAATAGTAGAGCATTCTGTATACTAGGTAATCCAAATGTAGGGAAAACTTCACTGTTTAATGCACTGACAGGCAGTTATGAGTATGTCGGTAACTGGAGCGGAGTCACTGTTGAGAAAAAGATGGGTACTTTAAAGAATAAAACAGGTAATCTTATTGATTTACCTGGCATCTATGATTTGTTACCTCTTTCTAAAGATGAAACAGTGGTAACAAATTTTTTATTGAAAGAACATTTTGAAGGTATGATTAATATAATCGATGCCGCACAACTGAAACGTAATCTACTGCTAACTGTCCAGCTTATGGAATACGGTGCACCGATGATGATTGGATTAAATATGGTCGATGTTGCAACAAAACGTGGTATCCATATTAACATTGATTTATTAATGAGAAAGTTGAAGACACCGATTATTCCAGTTGTCGCACGAACAGGCAGAGGTTCAACAGATGTGTTACATGCACTGGATGATACATTATCTGCTAACCGTCCGCTTAAAATAACGTATGATGCACCGATTGAATCTGCAATAACAACAGTTATTCAAATATTACCTGATAATTTATCAATTGAGCGAAAACGTTATCGTTTCCTTGCTATTCAATTTTTATTGGGTAATCCGGTTGTTGAATCTTATCTGGATCAGGATACGCTTAAACAACTGATACCGATTAGAAACCAATTGGAAAATGAACTCACTACAAGTGTTAAATCACGTATCCATCACGCACGTATACAGTTCATTGAGCAAGTACTAACTGATGTTATCACATATCCTGATGAAGATAAGCAATTTCTTACTGAACGTTTAGATCGTATTGTGACGCATCGCATATTTGGTATACCGATATTTTTATTTTTAATGTGGCTCATCTTCCAGACGACGTTTACATGGATTGGTACCCCACTTTCAGATCAACTTGACAGTTTCTTTGCCGGTCCATTAACGGATACTGTAAAAAATGTAATGCAATCACTTGGTATTATGCCTTTCCTACAAGATTTAGTGACGGATGGTATTATTGCTGGGGTTGGTGGTGTATTAGTATTTGTACCGCAAATCCTTGTCTTATTCTTCTTTATTTCTTTGCTTGAAGACTCAGGATATATGGCGCGTATCGCTGTCATTATGGACCGAGTGATGGAGATGTTTGGACTAAACGGTAAATCATTTATTCCTATGATTATTGGTTTCGGCTGTAATGTTCCTGGGATTATGGCCGCTAGAAGCATTGAAGAAGAAAAAGAAAGACTTACAACCATACTTATTGCACCGTTTATGTCATGTTCCGCAAGATTACCGGTATACGCATTATTTGCTGGTGTATTCTTTAAAGAACATCAGGCTCTTGTGGTACTCAGTCTTTATTTAATCGGTATCATCGTAGCGTTAATGGTAAGCTTTATTTTATCGAAGACAGTGCTCAAAAACGATACTTCCATCTTTATTGTAGAGCTGCCGCCTTATCGTCTCCCTTCACTTAAAACACTGTGGAGAAGTACATGGGAAAAAGGAAAAGGATTTGTTAAGAAAGCAGGTACATTTATCTTTGGTGGGTCTGTGCTTATCTGGCTACTTAATTATGCAGGACCAGGAGGATTAAATGTAGATGTTGATGACAGTTTCCTAGCGATGATTGGAGGATTTATTGCACCACTGCTAATTCCACTTGGATTCAGTTCATGGCAGGCAGGCGCAACACTTATTCCGGGATTTCTAGCAAAAGAAGTTATCGTAAGTGCGATGGCCATTATCTATGCAGTAAAAGACGATGCCCTCGTCTCTATGATCCACGCACAGTTTACACCGCTTACTGCGTATGCATTTATGCTTTTTATATTACTTTATATACCATGTCTATCAACAGTTGCTGCAATACGTAAAGAAACGTCATCATGGAAATGGACTTTTATAGCGATGCTATATCCTATCGCGACTGCGTATTTATTAACGATGGCTGTATATCAAATCGGCAGATTATTTCTTTAGGAGGAAAGCTTATGTCAATACTTATCAACGTATTACTGTTCGTTCTAATATTTGGATATGCAACTTATACGCTTTATAAGTTCTTTAAGAAATCTAAAGCCGGTAAGTGCAACAGTTGTGATCTAAACGACAGCTGTGGCTGTGATAATCTGCATCAAATTAATTTTGATAATGTAAAGAAGTAACTAGATTGCCTATTAGGCAGTCTAGTTACTTTTTTTGCGTAATACATGTTAAAATACATCATAATTATTAATCGAGGTAAACGATATGAATTCATTTATAGCATTAGATTTTGAAACAGCTAATGGGAATCCCGCTTCAATTTGTAGCGTCGGTATGGTAAAAGTCATCGATAATATGATGACTGAAACTTTTTATACATTAGTAAATCCTGAAACTTATTTTAGCGCATCTAACATTCAGGTCCATGGTATACATGAAGATGACGTTCAGGACGCACCAACCTTTGAACATGTTTATCCATATATGCTCGATTTTATCGGTGATCTTCCGGTCGTAGCACATTTCGCGCAATTTGACATGAAAGTATTACATGCTTCTATAAAAAAATATCATTTCGATATGCCGACACTGCCATATTTCTGTTCGGTCATTATGGCGAGAGATACGATAAAGAATCATAGCTATAGTTTAAAGAATATGATGGCCTATTATAAACTGGATTTCCACGGGCATCATCATGCCTTAAATGATGCTAAGGCATGTGCAATGATTACAGTAAGATTGCTGAAACATTATACAGACCTTGAAGAATACTTTTCAACGAAACGCCGAAAAAAATATATCAAAAGCATTTCGACTACTACGAAAAACCAAAGCATGTCACGCTATCACCGCGAATTAAGCAGTATAAAATCTACTACAGCAGTAATTGACAAAAGTCATCCTTTTTATAATAAACAAATTGCAATTACAGGAACACTTCATAAAACAAGAAAACATATTGTGCAGTATATCGTTGATAACGGTGGTAATTATACAGATGATATCGAGCAGGCAGACATATTAATCAGAGGAAGACAAAAGACCGATAAACCTTCTAAAAAAGAAGGTGTTGTCCGAAATAAGATTGCTTTAGGACACGATATTACTATTATGAGCGACGATAAATTACAGCAGATGATTGCTTTTTATCAATCAATATAAAAACACGACTACTTCTTATGAGTAGTCGTGTTATTTTTGATAGTCTTTTTAATGGTGTGACGGTTCACTGGTCGTTCTAATTTATGATCAATCCAGAATAAAAATCCTGCAACTAAAATAATACCGATAAGCGGCAACACCTTAAAACCGTGTTCTACTGTTTCCATAATATACATCATAATGAGAAGTGCAGTTATACCAATGATTGCAAATTTAAATTTCATAATACTTCCTCATTTCTAAAGAAAATCATATATTGTTAGATTTTCATACACTTTATTTTTTAAATTACCCACAGAGACGCCTACTAAACGTATATTGTTAAACTCCTCTTTTAGGTCAGTATATAATAACACAGCTGTATTATAAATGGTATCCGCTTGATCTGTAAAGTCTATTATTTTTGTTTGCTTTGTATGTGATTCAAAGTCACTAGTTTTTATTTTGACGGTGATCGTATCACTTACTTTGTTTAAGTCCTGAAGTTTTAATGCTACTTTTTCTGAGTGCGTGCGCATTGTCTGTAAAATAAACGCTTCATCCTGAATATCATGAGAAAATGTTGATTCCTTACCAATTGATTTTCTTACTCGGTCCATATTTATTATGTCAGAGCCAATACCTCGTGCTTTTTGGTACAAACTACTGCCTTTCTTACCGAATAATTCAATTAACTCAAGTTCAGATTTATCACGTAAATCTTTGCCGTTCATTATCTTAAGTCTTTGCATCTTCTCCTCTGTCACTTTCCCTACACCAGGAAATTCACCGATTGGAAGGTCAGATAATATCTGTTCAACATTCCCGTAATGGATAACTGTTAAACCATTTGGCTTATTCATACCTGAGGCAATCTTCGCTAAAAATTTATTATAAGAAACACCAGCTGAACACGTTAGATTTGTAGCAGTCATAATATCTCTTTTAATAAAAGCTGCAATTTGACTTGCACCAAGATCTTTACGTACAAGATGTGTTATATCTAAATACGCTTCATCTAGTGATACTGGTTGTACAATATCAGTGTAGCCTTTAAATATCGACATTATTTGACTCGACACTTCTTTATATACATCAAATCTAGGACTTACATAATAGCCGTCTGGACACAACTGATGTGCACGTGCAGTAGGCATGGCACTATGCACACCAAATTTACGCGCTTCGTAACTCGCCGTTGCCACAACACCACGATTGCGACTCTTTCCACCAACGATAACAGGTTTACCTTTAAGCTCAGGATTATCCCGCTGCTCAACTTGTGCATAGAATGCATCCATATCGATGTGAATGATTCTTCTCTCCATATTATCACTTCTTTAATTTTCTAGTACTTTCATTATATATGAAAAGTGCGTGAGAAGATAATTCGGGATACTTCCGTGTGGAAGCGGTTGTATTTCTTTAATACTACCGCTTGCGCTCTGTTACTTTTGCATCTTGTAATGCTTATTCTATTCAAATGTTCATCCACAAGTTAATCTTATCTTTAAGTTCGATTGGGATAACTTATCAATGATTTCTTTTTGAGGAAGATTAATTTCACCAAGCTTAGTATAACGCCATGAATTGGGACCATAGAATAGAACAATCTTATCTCCATTGTATATAACAATATCTCCAGTTTTGGTTGTCATTTGCTTGTCCTGAACTATATAACTTCTTCCTAATTCACCAACTTGTTCAAATCCACCATATTTAGACATCAGTATGACTAAATCATTCTGTTGTACTTCTTCATTAATTGCTTTTGTTGTGAGATTCTTTTCCCAA
Source organism: Macrococcus epidermidis (assembly GCF_024205965.1). Classification (NCBI taxonomy): domain Bacteria; kingdom Bacillati; phylum Bacillota; class Bacilli; order Caryophanales; family Staphylococcaceae; genus Macrococcus; species Macrococcus epidermidis. The sequence goes on from NZ_CP073819.1 coordinate 2,017,897, forward strand.
TTTACAACAACTTCTTCGTCACCTATAAATAACTTCATTTGATGAGCACCTACTAATTTATTTTCTATTTTATAAGATTTTTGACAAATATTTCGAGATTCATTATTTATATTTTCTTGTTCACTTTGAGTACTTCTATCACTGCATGATGATAATACAAAAATTAGACCATAAAAAAATACAATTATATTTTTAATACACATTTACTTATTTAAATATGTTTCAAAAAACTTTTCAATTTTATCAAATGGAATAACATCTAAATTATCGTACAGATCAACATGACTAGCATTATCTATTGTTAATAATTGCTTGTTATGTTTAAACTTATTCCCATCAATCATATTGTGATAAGCGTCCTTACCGAAATAATAACTGTGTGCCATATCTCCGTGAATGATTAACACTGCACTGCGAATTTCATTACTGTATTTAAGAATAGGTTGATTAATAAATGACATTGTTCCAATAACATTCCAACCATCATTTGAATTTAATGATCTTTCATGATAACCTCTATTAGTTTTATAATAAGCATGGTAGTCTTTCACAAAATCAGGTGCATCTTCAGGCAGTGGGTCAACTACTCCGCCTGCTCGACGATATTGTTTATCGTAAAAATTCTTTGTTCTTTCTTGATTAAGGCTCACTTTCTTTTGATATCTTGCTTCTTCACTATCCTCAGAATCAAAATATCCATTTGCATTGACTCTTGTCATATCATACATAGTTGAAACTAAGGTTGCTTTCACTCTTGTATCAAGACTAGCCGCATTAAGTGCCATACCACCCCAACCACATACACCAATAATTCCTATTCTTTCAGCATCCACATTTTGGTGTACAGATAAGAAATCAACTGCAGCTTGAAAATCTTCTGTATTGATATCTGGTGATGCCATATTTCTTGGCTCTCCACCACTTTCACCGGTAAATGAGGGATCAAATGCTAATGTTAAGAATCCTCTTTCTGCCATGGTTTGCGCATAAAGACCGCTTGACTGTTCTTTTACAGCACCAAATGGACCTGAAACAGCAATCGCTGGTAACTTTCCTTCAAATTGATTCGGTATAAACAAATCTGCAGCAAGTTCAATACCATAACGATTAGTAAAAGTTACTTTTTGATGGGTTACCTTATCACTATTAGTAAAAACTTTATCCCACTCGTTCGTTAGTGTTAATTTTGTATTTTGCATATTAATCCTCCTAGTATTTATTTTCTAATTTTTTTGATACAATCATTCTAAAACCTAAACCTGACTTTAGGTCAATTGTTTTGGAGGAATTAATTATGTATACAATAGGACAAGTATCAAAAATGTATAATTTACCGATATCAACGTTACGTTATTATGATAAAGAAGGACTTTTTCCTACGTTAGAACGATCCAATGGCATTAGAAAATTTAGTGCCGTTGAAATTGAAGGATTAAATGTCATTGAGTGTTTAAAGCACTCAGGCTTAGAAATTAAAGATATAAAACAATTTATGGATTGGTGTAGTGAAGGACATTCTACCTACCCTCAAAGAAAGCAACTTTTTGAGGAGAATAAAATTCGTTTAGAAAATGAAATAAAGAAACTCGAAAAGCACCTTGCAATGTTGAAATTCAAAAGTTGGTATTATGAACAAGCTATTCAAGATGGAAATGAAGATAGATTAAAAACAATGATCCCAAATAATCTACCTGAGGACATAAAAGAAATTTATGACTTAGCTCATTAAAAGTCAGTATTCAATTATCATACAAATTTCATATAAAAATTTTCCAATAAAAAAAGCCCATTTGAAGAGCTTTAATCAATAAGTATTTCAGAATTATTTATTAATATCCAAAAATAATTATTTCTATATACCATTTTTATACCATGACTTATCACTAAAGCCGTAATATTTCTCGTCAATTAACAATTTGTTATCAATCAATCTAAAAATAAATTTATGCTTCTTTTTAAGAGCATATTCATAATAAATTACAATAGTAGCCATATCTTTTTTTCGCATTGTAAAGTAGATATCCAGATTATCATCTTGAATATAAAAATATTCGCTTGGTTTGCCGTAACTGCCCCCATAACTGATCGACTTAAGTTTTTCGCTAACATTATCTTTAATTATTTCATGATGCTTTTCATTTAATTCTTTGAATAGTGCTTTCGATTTCGGATGATATTCTTCTTTAAAGTTTCCATAACCATCTTGGTATTCACTTAATTCTATTTTACTTCGCTCATAAATCTCTTTTTCAAGGTTATCAAGACTCAACAAAATTTTTACAAGTTTAGGTACTAGTATCTCTGACATCGATTCATATTTTTTGAAGGTACTTTTTAATATTATATTCATATTTTCTCTCCTTAATAGATTATCAAGTGTATTTTTATAGAATAGAAGAACCGTTTGTTAAGATTTTATATTTAGTTTTTATCTAAAGTTCAATAAAATAAAAAGCCTTGATAACAAGGCTTTAATAAAATGCTTACTTCGTAAGTCTAACAACACACTCCACATGCGGCGTTTGCGGGAATAAGTCGACTGGTTTTACTGTTTCTAACTTGTATCCTGCATCTGCAAATTTACGGCAGTCACGCGCACATGTTGACGGGTTACAGCTGACATAGACGATCTTTTTAGGGTTTTGTGCAATTAATGTCTGAATAAAGTCATCGTCTAATCCTTTTCGTGGTGGGTCGACTACTGCTACATCAAACTTAACGCCTTCCTCGCTCCACTTCGGCAGGATTTCATCTGCTGCACCTGTCTCAAAATGTACATTATCAATGCCATTCATCTTAGCGTTCTGTTTCGCCATCTTAATTGATTCATGCACAATTTCCATCGCATAGACTTGTTTCGCCTGCTGTGCTAATGCTAAAGAAATCGTTCCAATGCCACAATATGCATCCAGTACTGTTTCAGTACCATTTAAATCTGCTGCTTCTAAAGCTAATTGATACAACGCTTCAGCTTGTGGTGTATTGACCTGGAAGAATGAGTTTGGTGATACTCTGAATTCTAGTCCTAACATCTTATCAGTGTAATACGGCGTACCGTGTAGTACTGTATTATTACGTCCTAAAATCACATTACCTTCCTGGTTATTAAAGTTTAATACAACACTTTCAACATTTTCGATTTCGTTCACAATATCATGTGTAATTGATTCGATGTTTTGCAGGCGTTTTTTATTCGTCACTAATATGATCATTAATTGTCCTGTATAATGGCCACGTTTCACTACGATATGACGGATTTCACCGTTATGGTTACGCTCGTTATAAGGTACAATATCATATTTACGTAAGATATCTCTTACTTTCACAATCGCTGCATCGATTGCTTTATGCTGAATATAGAAATTCTCAACAGGCACAAGTTGATGACTGTTCTTTCTAAAGAATCCTGTCTCAAGCAAGCCATTAACAGTTCTTACTGGAATTTGCGCTTTATTACGGTATTCGTAAGGCACTTCCATTCCAACAGTTTCAGCTACTTTTACACCTTTAAACTTGCCCAATCTTTCAAATGCACTTTCTACTAAATGTTGTTTGAACTTTAATTGTGCTGGATATGATAAATGTTGTAATGTCATCGTTCCGATTTGACGGCCAACGATATCTTTCTCTGCGACACGGTCTGGGCTTTCATTTTGAACTGACACAAGACGTGCAAATCCAAATGTCTTACCGACTTTCATCACTTTAATTGTCACGTCTTCTCCTGGTAATGCGCCTTCAACGAAAAATGGATAATCGTCAATCTTAACAACACCAGATCCTTCATGCGTTAAGTCTACTACTGTCCCTTGTAATTCGTCATTTTTGTTAAAGTTAATTTGTTTCATATTTTCTCCTAATGTTTTATTTCAAAATATTGATAAGACACAATGATTTCGAATGTCGTACTAAGGTATCGTCCTATCCTCATGTTAATGCTGTATTAAGTTCGTAAATTAAATAGTCATCGTCGTATGTTTCTGTTGGCGTAATCCCTGGTTGCAAATATGCTGCTCCTTTTGGACTTGATTTAAATTTATATGTTCCATCCTGTAAAAACGTAAATGGTCTTGTTGGTTGAAAATCAACCCCAAATCTTTTGATATAATCAATAATAATCTGTCTAATTTCAATATCTTCTAATTGTATCTTAGTCACTGATGCATCATTTAATATTGGACAAAAATTTGTACGATAATCAGTCGTTAGTACTGTAAATTGCTGATCATCCGTTACAGGTTGATTTAAATAGGTTAAATCTTTAATACGATACGTGTCATTTATTTTCTCACCTACACTACTGTACCGTGCTTCACGTGATAAGTCTATACAATAGTTTAATTCATAGAATATATCCATGTTGTAACTTGGAAATCCAGGTGCTGTTGATTTATTATCTTTAAGCATATATTCACTATCAGTTGTATTGAAGCATGATACGCTCCATTCAACCCACTCTCGTAATACACGACCAGAAACATTTACTGCTGACATCTTATTTGGAAAGCGATAAATATTAATTGCATCTTTAAGTGTTAATTCACCACTGTCAATTTCAATATAATCATTTACGCCATCTCTTCCGGCTTTTATCGGTGCACTTGTTGATATAATATTTGTGCTCGCTAGTTTGAGCTGATGATTATTAATCATTTGTTCAACGGCATATTTACCCGCTTTAGCTATGACTTCTACAACCGTGCTTGTACCAACTTGCGCAAAATAACTATCGTGATGATGCTTAGTCATGCCAATGGGTTGTTTTACGTAATCTAACACACCCTGATGCGCAGTTTGATTCACATCTATAAAATGTGTATTAATCTCCACATCACTTGATTTTAATTCGATGACGCTACTTTTACCGTTCACAATCTTAAAGCCTTGTTCTGTTTTCTCGAGCGTCAGATCTATGCGTCCTAGATGGCTGGCAAAACATACAGGCTGGACACCATAAGCATGAAATACACGTCCACTCTCATTATCGACTTCCGGAATATTTACATAATCAGGTCCAGGGAATTGCTGATGTGTATGACCAAACACAAATGTATCAACTGATTCAATCTGTGCCAGACGATATACCTGATTTTCAATGCCTTTCATATTTTCTAATTGCTCCTGATCTAATCCAGTATGCATCAATGCAATGACAATATCACAACCAAATGCTTTTAACTGATTGCTATATTGATACAATGCATCATACATGTCTTCAACAATTACTCGATCCGTTAAATGGTCTTCGTCCCATTTCATAATTTGTTCAGGTACGACGCCTGTTATACCGATTTTTACCGTCGTACCATCTTTATATGACTTTTCAACGATATGGAAAGGCGCAACAACGAAGTCACCATTGATATATTTCACATTACAATTGACTAATGGAAACAATGCCTGCTGATTGGCTTTATCTAGATACTCTAGTCCATAATTAAATTCATGGTTACCTAAAGTACCGGCATCATAGCCAATCTCATTCATCATATTAATTGCCGGATGAATGTCGGGACGCATTTCTGCGGCGTAATCTGCCATAATATTGCCTTGCAGTATATCACCATTATCTACAACAACCGTTGCAACATCAGCCTTTTCATTAGCTGCTTTTATCGCTTCAATCTTACTGCCGGCAAGTATTAATCCATTAATTTTCAAATCACTTTCTAAAAAATAATCATATAAACTAATATGACTATGCGTATCTGTCGTTGCTAAAATCGATAATCTATACATATGTGCGCCACCTTTCACATTTATTTTATTAAAATTTCAGTTGAATGTCATTTTTTCTATCATAGATTAATCTTGTAATTTACGGGTATTGAATCAAAAAAGGGAGTGACTTCATGTATAACGATTTAACAGGAAAAGTGGCTATTATTACTGGCGGAGCATCAGGTATTGGAAGAGCAACAGCAATTCGCTTTGCAAAAGAAGGCATCAACGTAGTTATCAACTATCATTCTCGTGAGGATGAAGCAAATGCACTTGTCGATATTGTAAAAGAGATTGGTGTTGATGCACTTGCAATAAAAGCAGATACTACAAACAAAAACGAAATGGAAAGTTTAGTGAAACAGACAATAGACCATTTCGGTGCATTTCACATTATGGTAAATAATGCAGGTATTCAGTCTGATATACCGAGCCATACGATGCCAATTGATGAGTTTGATAAAGTAATTGATGTTAACCTTCGTGGTACATTTATCGGTTGTCAACTGGCATTAGAGCATTTTATGGATCGCAAATTTAAAGGCAGTATCATTAATATTTCAAGTGTTCATGAAATCATACCATGGCCACATTACGCTCACTATAGCGCTAGTAAGGGTGGGGTAAAATTAATGACGCAAAGTTTAGCGTTAGAATATGCGCGCGTTCAAATTCGTATTAATAATATCGCTCCTGGCAGTATCAATACACCGATCAATGCCGAGAATTTTAAAACACCTGAAGCGAAACGTGATGCTGATTTATTTGTTCCTATGGGCTATGTTGCCGAACCAGAAGAAATTGCTAGTGTAGCTGCATTTTTAGCCAGCAAAGAAAGTAAATATATTACAGGTCAAACGATTGTGGCAGATGGTGGACTCAGCCTTTATCCTTCACATCGTAATTTCGAATATGATGCATTATTAGAATCCTTTACAGATGAAATTTAAATAAAGACTGCTTTCTCGAATTGAGAGAGCAGTCTTTATTTTATTCTTCTTTTTCAAGGTCTTGTTTATATTGAATGATAATCTCATTTTCTTTATCCGGATGAATCTTATCTAACTGACTATATACATTGATATGTCGCTCTAAATTCACAAAATGCGCCGGTAGTATCCCACCAAACTCACCATCAACATTGAGCTGTACTTTTTCAAAAGATGATACTTTAATATCTTTCGCTTTTATATAATGTACTTTTGGATGTTTAATGTGATCACCACGTGAAGCAAGTGAGAAGACATGTCCAAATTCAGCAAAATTTACTTTTTCTAAAAATAATAATGTAAAGTAGCCATCATTTATCGATGCATTCGGTACTAACTTTTCAAAGCCACCTACTGAGTTTGTCAAACCGATTAAAAATAACATGACTTCTCCACTGAAGACTTTACCATCATATTCAATACGAATATCCGTCGCTTTTATTTCCGGCAGCATCTCTAACCCTTTAATATAATAAGCTAAAGGTCCAAGGACAGTCTTAAGTTTGCTCGGCGCTTCATAACTTACTTCAGTAATCTTACCACCACCTGCAATGTTGATAAAATAACGATTGTTCATCTTACCTACATCAACCGGTACAGTGTTTCCTTCTATTATCACATCTACAGCTTGTAAAATATCTTTCGGAATGAGTAATGCTCTACCGAAATCATTTACTGTACCCATCGGTATTACACCGATATTCGGGCGGTATTCCTGTTCAGCAATACCGTTTATTACTTCATTAATCGTCCCGTCACCACCCGACGCAATAATAAGATCAAAGCGATCCTCTACAGCTTGTCGTGCTGCTTGTATCGCATCACCTTCTGCTTTTGTTGCGTAGGCACTCGTCTCATATCCTGCATCTTCAAGTTTAATTAACACATCTGCTAATGACTTCTTAAATAATTCTCGTCCAGATGTTGGATTGTAAATAATTCTCGCTCTTTTTCTCAAAAAGCACACCACCTATTTCTTCTCTTTTAAAAATCCACGTTCTCTCAAATACATTCTAAATAAAATAAATGTCACAATCACGATACATACTTGTACACCTTTAATATATATTTCGTTATTCTGGACAGTAGGTGTCATCAATACAATCATCAATGAAATATTAATTGCGATGAGTATAATATAAATCCATCCACTTTTCATTATCTTCTTCTCCCGCCGAATATATTTCGTACAATTTCACGACCGATTTGTCTGCCAACACTAGTAAGTACACTTGTCGCAACTTTTTGTAATTCTGATTTTGGTTTTCTTTTTTCAGCTTTAACCGTTTTAGCTTGTAATTTAGCTTCTGCTGCCTTTTCTTTTTCTGCTTCTATTTGTGTAAACTTTTCCTGTAACATTTCATACGCACTTTCTCGGTCGATAGCTGTGCCATATTTTGCTTGATAAGGATTTTCTGCAAGGACAGTTTGTTTAACGATACTATCGATAACACCTATCTTACTTTCAGGTGGTCGAATAAAGGCACGTTCTACAATGCTAGGTTGACCCTCTTCATTTAAACATGATATTAATGCTTCACCTGTCTTTAATTCACCGATAACAGCTGCAACATCCAGGTCTGGATTTTGTCTGAACGTTTCAGAAGCACTTTTCACTGCTTTTTGATCTCTAGGCGTAAATGAACGTAACGCATGTTGTACACGGTTACCAAGTTGTCCTAAAACTTCATCAGGTAAATCTATCGGATTTTGGGTAATGAAATACACGCCAACACCTTTTGAACGGACAAGGCGAACAACCTGTTCTACTTGCGTTATAAATGACGTTGGTGCATCTTTAAATAATAAATGTGCTTCATCAAAGAAAAATACAAGTTTCGGTTTATCCAGATCACCCACTTCAGGTAATTCCTCAAACAATTCTGTTAATAACCATAAAAGAAAAGTTGAATAGAGTACGGGTTTTGTAAATAAGTTATTTGCCATTAGCACATTGATAATACCTTCACCGTTAGCATTTACTTCCATAAAATCAGTTAAATTTAACGCTGGTTCACCGAAGAAGTTCTCAGCACCTTGTGATTCAAATGATAACAGTTTGCGTTGAATCGCTCCTACTGATTGTTTAGTAATATTTCCATATTTGCTGCTATAAACAGATGCATTATCCGCCATTTCTTTCAGTAAAGATTGCAAGTCTTTTAAGTCTAATAGCAATAATCCATTATCATCACTAATTTTAAAGGCTATATCTAAAATACCATATTGCGTATCGTTTAATTCTAATAAACGCGCTAAAAGCATCGGTCCCATTTCAGAGATCGTAGCTCTAACTGGTGCGCCATCAACGCCAAATATATCCCACAAACGGACAGGATAACTTCTCGGCTGGTAATCTGTAATATTTAAGTCTTTTAATCGTTGTTCAATTTTTTCATTTATCGTCATCGGTTCAGCAATACTTGCCAAGTCCCCTTTAATATCAGCCAAAAATACCGGTACACCTGACTTTGAAAATTGTTCTGCTAAAACTTTTAATGTTACAGTTTTCCCTGTACCCGTTGCACCGGCTATCAATCCGTGACGATTTGCCATTTGTAATTGTAAAGTTATATCATTCGTATTTTTCGCAATATTTACTGACGTCATCCATATCCCTACCCTTTTTGTTTTGCATCGTTACTTTTTATTTTACAATAATCTATATATTATGCAATTTTGACATAAAAAAAGGCTAAGCATAATGCTTAACCTCTTTTCGCTTCATACCAGCGAAGTGCTTTTGCTTCTAATTTCAAAATATAGTCATTCTTCGTTACATTATAAGTGTTGAAGTCATTTCTATGTTGCACTGCTTGTTGCATCTTAAATTTGGCATATGCCAGACGTTCAAGTTTATGTTCACGTAAATAGTCTCTTAATGCGAGTCTTCTTGTAATTGCATTAAAGTTTGTTCTTTCAATCATCGTTACATAGAACGTCAGTTGATTTTTCTTTGCTACAAAGAGCTTGCACTGTTCATCAGTCATCTCTTTTACTTCAACTTCTTTATAACCGATAGCCTCCATCTTATCTTTATATAAACTCACTTGTGATAAAGTTTTTACGATTGGTAATATATCTATCGTCTGATTACCAGGTAAATCTTTCACTGAAGTGCTTCCAAAATGATGAAGTTCAACGATTTCATTTCTGAAAATTTCTATCAGTTCTTTTGCCTCATGGATAAAAATCTGATGATAATCTTTTTCATTCCATGGCGTATAATCAATCATAAATATCCTCCGATTCGGGAAATGATACTATCGACACTTATATAGAGATATTTTACCATATTAATTGTAGTATTACTATCTCATTTTAATCATTTTCCAATTTGTAATGTTCACAACTTAATTTGCAGATGTGAAATATATTTACTTATATTATCCTAAAAAAGTAGTATTAAACTTAAAATTTTATTTTATTTATGTCTTAACTGTATATGTTTAGGGTATATATCTTAAAGAAAAATTTATCAAATAGTACTTGTATGTATAAATTTTCTCAGTTTTTTGTTACTATATTAGTATTGAATAAAGATGGAGGAACAATTCGCAATGAAGAATTTATTATTTTGGATTTATATCGTTGCAGCAGTTATTCTAATTGCAGTAGGTTATACATTCTGGGAAACACGTGTAACTGACTCTGATGCTAGAGAAAAAGCAATCTCTGAGCAAAGCGGTAAAGATTACTATGCTGAACAAGATAACACGACGAAAAAAGAAGTAAAAAAAGATACAAGCAAGAAACCGAACACAAATCTATTCAAAAACAAAACTTTCCAGTCTATCTATAACAATGCAGTTAAAGATAAGAAAGTTATGAATATCACGCTGGTGTCTACACCGTATCAAACTTCTGACGAGAACACGACCGTCAAAGATGAATTAGCATATGCTTCTGATGATCATATTAAAGTGAATGAGGTAGAAGTATCTGGTTCTTCTTCAACAGTAAGTATCGATAAAATTAATAAAACGAAACCTGACTTAGTCATATTAGATGCATTAACTTTAAACGATTTCTCTGAAGATGTATCTTCAAACGATCACATCGCAACGGTTGAAAGTATCTATTCTGCAGCAGGTAACGATAATACGCCTGTCGTAATCATTGGTACAAGACCTGAATATAATGATTCTAATTTTGCTAAATATCAAAAAGCAGAAGCAGATTATTTCGGTAGTCAAAATAACGAATTTTTCTATGTGAATCAATCTAGTAAATGGCCGAATAATAAGGCAATTGAAGATTATTATAACGTAGATGATGGGTTATTGACAGATCGTGGTGTAGCAAGATGGGTAACATCAATTTCAGATTATTTATTTAATGATAAAGTTGAATAGTTAAAAAGCTTGTCTCCAATAATTTTGGAGACAAGCTTTTTTTGTATTTAAAATAATCCCAGAAATTTCTTTTTCTTTTTCTTTACAGGTTTCTCAATTTTATCTTCTTTCTCTACTTCAATTGGACTGACATAACGAATCGTTTCACCCTTCAACACTTTTTGGGCATTTTCTTTATACTTATTAACGGCTTCGTCGCCATATCTCTCGGCAATTGCTTCATACGCTTCATTCATATAATAGTTTCTAGATGTTACATTATGCGCATCACTCGCTACGATATGGATTAAACGATGATCCATCATCATTTCAGCACACTGCTTACTAAATTCACCTAATTGACCACATACCACACCTGCTGTAACTTGAGCTAGCGCACCAAGTTCTATAAGTTCAGCTAATTTATTTGGATTCTTCTGCAACTCAGCATTACGTTCAGGATGCGCAATAATTGGAATATATCCTTCTAAAGCCATCTTCGTAAATAATTGCTCTGTAAATATTGGTACTTCATGCGAAGGAAACTCAATTAACACATAAGGACTATCTTCAGATAAAGTTAAAGCCTGGCCATTTTTTAAATCTTCAACAACATCTCCATAAATTCTTACTTCCTGACTAGCATGTACTTTTACTGGTATACCTTCAGAAGCAATGATTGTATTCACTTCTTCTGTCAAAGCTTTAATTTTCGGACCAAAATTTTCATACACACCAATTTTATGATGGGGTGTCGCAATAATATCCGTTATTCCTTCTGCATGTGCTGCTTTTGCCATCTCAAGCATATCTTCCTTTGTTTGTGCACCATCATCGATGCCAAATAATATATGGTTATGAATATCAATCATTCTATTTCTCTCCTCGTCCTAAGTTCATTAAAATAATAGTATCAATTTGATAATAATTGTCAATTATTTTTTAACTGTTAATTATTACGCTTAACTATCATTGTATTATAAAAGCTCTAAAAATAGGCACAAATTGTCCTATTTTCAGAGCTGAAAATAAATATATTAACGTTTTTCTAATTCTTCTTTAAGAATTTTATTAACCATTTGCGGATTAGCTTGTCCTTTAGAAATCTTCATGATTTGACCAACTAAGAATCCTGTCGCTTTGCCTTTACCATTCTTAAAGTCTTCGATTGATTGTGGATTGTTATCTAAAGCTTCAGTAACGAATGCTTTTAATTGCTCAGGATCAGAAATTTGAACTAATCCTTGTTCTTCCATAATCACTTTCGGTGCTTTACCACTTTCAACCGTTTCGGCGAATACTTTCTTCGCAATTTTAGAAGAAATTGTACCGTCTGCAAGTAATTTAACCATTTCAGCTAAATTTTCTGGTGTTAATTTCGTATCATGTAAATCCTTTTGATTTTTGTTTAAATATTCATTTACGCCACCCATTAACCAGTTTGAAGAAAGTTTAGCATCTGCATCTAAAGCAATCATAGCTTCGAAGAAATCTGACATTTCTTTCGTTAATGTTAATACGTGTGCGTCATATGCAGGTAATCCGTATTCCGAAACATATTTCGCTTTACGTACATCGGGAAGTTCAGGAATAGAAGCACGCACGCGCTCTTTCCATGCTTCATCAATGAATAAAGGTACTAAATCCGGTTCAGGGAAGTAACGATAATCATCTGAACCTTCTTTAACACGCATCAGAATTGTTTTACCAGTAGATTCGTCAAAACGACGTGTTTCCTGAAGAATTTCTCCTCCATTTAGTAAAACTTCTTCCTGACGTTTCACTTCATGCTCTAACCCTTTTTTAACATAAGAGAATGAGTTTAAGTTTTTTAGCTCTGCTTTCGTACCAAACTTCTCTTGACCAACTGGACGAAGTGAAATGTTGGCATCACATCTTAGTGATCCTTCTTCCATACGTACGTCAGATACACCAGTGTATTGGATGATTGCTTTTAACTTCTCTAAGTAAGCATATGCCTCTTCTGGTGTACGAATATCTGGTTCAGATACGATTTCTACTAAAGGCGTTCCCTGACGGTTTAAATCGACTAATGAATAACCGTCTTTATGGCTGAGTTTACCAGCATCTTCTTCCATATGAAGACGTGTAATACCGATACGTTTCGTTTCACCGTTGACTTCGATATCAATATATCCATTCTCACCAATCGGCTCATCAAATTGTGAGATTTGATAAGCTTTTGGATTATCTGGATAGAAGTAGTTTTTACGGTCGAATTTCGTAGATGTTCTAATATCCATGTTTAATGCCATAGCAGCTCTCATCGCCCAGTCTACAGCAGTTTTATTCACAACAGGTAATACACCTGGATATCCTAAGTCAATCACGTTAACATTTGTGTTCGGTTCTGCTCCGAAATGTGCAGGAGAAGCCGAAAACATTTTTGATTCTGTTTTAAGTTCTACATGGACCTCAAGTCCGATTACTGTTTCAAAATGCATAGTATATTCTCCTTATAATGATTGATAACGTTCAGACATATTAAATACTTGCTCGTAGTTATATGCAACGTTGTATAATGTTTTCTCATCGAACGGCTTACCGATTAACTGTAAACCAATTGGACGTCCATTTGCTTCTCCACAAGGTACTGAAATTGATGGTAATCCTGCTAAGTTAATTGGAATTGTTAAAATATCATTCGCATACATTGTTAAAGGATCATTGATTTGAGCACCGATATCGAATGCAACAGTAGGTGCAGTAGGTCCAACAATAACATCGTATGCTTCAAATACGCGTTCGAAGTCTTGTTTAATTAACGTGCGGACTTTTTGCGCTTTTTTATAATAAGCATCGTAGTAACCAGAACTTAAAGCATACGTACCCAGCATAATACGACGTTTCACTTCATCGCCAAAACCTTCCTGACGCGTCTTTTTGTATAACTCTTCTAAGTTTTTAGCACCTTCTGCCTGATAACCATAGCGGATACCATCGAAACGCGCTAAGTTCGCTGACGCTTCACTTGAAGAAAGAATATAATACGTAGCTACACCATATTTAGAATTTGGTAACGAAACTTCTGAAATTTCAGCACCCATTTTTTCTAGTTCTTTAATCGCGTTCTGCACTGAAGTACGTACCTCTTCAGACACACCTTCACCTAAATATTCTTTAGGTACTGCAACGCGTAATCCTTTAATGTCCTTTTCAATATTAGAAGAAAAGTCAACATCTTCTACCGGCGCACTTGTAGAGTCCATATTGTCGTGTCCAGAGATAATTTCTAATACTTTTGCATTATCCTTAACATTTCTTGTAATCGGTCCGATTTGATCTAGAGAAGATGCAAATGCAACTAAACCATAACGCGATACGCGACCATATGTTGGCTTCATACCGACAACACCACAGTATGATGCTGGCTGACGAATTGATCCACCAGTATCACTTCCTAAAGAAAATGGTACTAGACTAGCTGCAACAGCAGCGGCAGATCCACCTGAAGAACCACCAGGTACTGCAGAATGATCAAACGGATTGACAGTTTTCTTATAGAATGAGTTTTCAGTTGATCCTCCCATTGCAAATTCATCCATATTTAATTTTCCGACAACAATACCGTTTTCCGCATTTAACTTATTCATAACCGTCGCATTATATACAGGATTAAAACCTGTTAAAATTTTTGATGCACAAGTCGTTTCTAAATCTTTTGTCACGATGTTATCTTTAATCCCCATCGGAATACCGAATAGTTTGCCCGTAGGTTCCTGATTGTCCATCGCCTTCGCTTTATCCATAGCAACAGCTTCATCTAATGCTAAGAAAGAATTGATTGTTGCATCAGTTTGTTTAATATTTTTAAATGTTTCTTCAATTAATTCAGAAGGTTTTACTTTTTTCTCTTGAATCAATTTCGTTAAATTTTCTATAGATTCATATCTTAATGACATTTGTTATTCTCCTCCGTCTAAAATCGATGGTACTTTAAATTGACCCGCTTCAGTACTACGCGCATTTTTTAAGATTTCTTCTTGTGTTAAACTCTTTTCTGCAACATCTTCACGCAATACATTTTGAAGATCTAACACATGGAATGTTGGTTCAACATTGTCTGTATCAACCTCTTCTAATTGATCTGCAAAGTTAAGAATTGCTTCTAATTGAGAGCTGAACTTCGCTGCTTCTTCTTCAGTAATTTCAAGACGTGCTAAATGTGCAACGTGCTTTACCTGCTCGTTTGTTACTTTTGACATGAATATATTCCTCCTGAACTTTATATCATCCTTAAATTTTATCAAATTTTTTAAGAAAAATCTAAAATTATTAAAAATTATCTATGAAAACGCTTTAAAAGGACTTATAATAAAGTGTACAAAATATTCTGATTTAATGTATTAAAGGGATAAAAGGTATAAAGGGGGATAATTAATGTTTTTATTAGGTAATACGTTTCAAAACGTAAAAATCGAAGCAACATGGATGACATATGTCATGATTGCTGTGTACTTCCTGATATTGCTTGGCATCGGATATTACGCCTATAAGCAATCAACAAGCACACTAGATGAGTATATGCTTGGCGGTCGTAATCTTGGTGCTTTAGTTACAGCATTATCAGCAGGTGCTGCTGATATGAGTGGATGGATGTTAATGGGATTACCTGGAGAAGTTTATTCTGTTGGTTTATCTGCAACTTGGATTGCAATTGGTTTAACTGTGGGAGCGTGGTTAAATTATATTTTAGTTGCTCCACGTTTGCGTGTTTATACTGAACTTGCAGATAATGCAATTACGCTACCTGATTTCTTTGAAAAACGTGTGAGTGATCATACTCGTATCTTAAAGATTATTTCAGGTTTAGTAATCGTCGTATTCTTTACATTATATACTCAAGCTGGGATGGTATCAGGCGGGGTATTATTTGAAAGTGCATTTGGATTAAATTATCATGTCGGGTTAATTTTAACGGCAGGTATCGTGATTCTGTATACATTGTTCGGTGGATATTTAGCAGTATCTTTAACTGACTTCTTCCAAGGGGTTATCATGTTAATTGCGTTAGTACTAGTTCCAATTGTTGCATTACTGAGATTAAATGGTTTAGACACATTTAATACAATTACAGAATTAGAACCAACTAACCTTGATTGGTTTAAAGGTACTACAACTATTGGTATTATTTCAGCTGTAGCATGGGGTTTAGGATATTTTGGACAACCACATATTATTGTTCGTTTTATGTCGATTAAATCACATAGAAAATTGCCTGCAGCCCGTCGTATCGGTATTTCCTGGATGGCCGTTTCGTTAATTGGTGCCTGTATGACTGGATTAATCGGTATAGCATTTGTTAATAAGTCAGGTGTTAAGTTAGAAAACCCAGAAACTATTTTTGTAATGATGAGTCAAGTACTTTTTCACCCTTTAATTGCTGGTTTCTTCTTAGCAGCTATTTTAGCAGCGATTATGAGTACAATTTCTTCTCAGTTACTTGTAACAAGTTCAGCTTTAACTCAAGATTTTTATATGTTACTTAAGAAAACTGATATCAATGATGTAACAAGAGAAAAAGAATTTGTATTAGTAGGTAGATTATCCGTTTTATTCGTAGCCATTGTTGCAGGTGCTATCGCCTGGAATCCTAATGAAACAATTTTAGCATATGTTGGTAAAGCTTGGGCAGGTTTTGGAGCTGCATTTGGGCCTTTAGTCTTATTATCACTTTTCTGGAAAGGTCTATCGAAAAATGGAGCAATGACCGGTATGGTTCTCGGAGCTTTAACGGTAATTTTTTGGATTATAATGCAATCTGTTCTAGGAGATGACAAAGGTATATTTGTACTATATGAAATCATTCCTGGATTTATCATCAGCTTCGTTTCTACTGTATTAGTATCTCTGATGACACCAAAGCCAGAACAACGTATTATTGATGAATTTGATGAAATGAAACGTATTGTAAGAAGTTAACCATAATATATTTTTATGAAAGTGACCTCAGATTTATTTTGAGGTCCTTTTTTATTTTGAAAGATGGTGAGGTGCGAAAGTGGCTTCAGACCTATTTTGAAGTCGCTTTTATGTGTATAAGTCACACAAATTACATAGATATATAATTTTTTCGAGAAAATTTAGTTATTTAAAAATTTACTTTTGAAATAAAATATTCTCTTTCATATTTTCAGTATATAAAAACTATATAATGATTTAATATTTTGTCACAATAATAAAAACAGAAAATAAATTTCTTATTTTTCGTCAATGTAAGCGGTTAACTCCCAAACTGAATTTGCTTTAAATACTCACTTCTCTATAATGAAAGACGTACATATTCAAAGATATGTCTTTTTTTATGTCGAAATTTAGTTTCTAAAAATTATAAGGAGGAGATGTCATTGTTTTTAGGTAATACCTTTCAAAATGTGCAAATTGAAGTAAACTGGATGACATATGTCATGATTTTAGCCTACTTCGCAGTATTACTTGCCATTGGTTATTACGCGTATAAACAAGCAACAGGAAATTTAGATGAGTATATGTTAGGTGGTAGAAATTTAGGTCCTTGGGTCACTGCATTATCAGCAGGTGCTTCAGATATGAGTGGCTGGATGATTATGGGCTTACCGGGAGAAATGTATTCAGTTGGGTTAGCTGGATTGTGGATTGCTATTGGACTATCTGTCGGTGCGTATTTAAATTATATAATTGTAGCACCTAGACTACGTGTATTTACTGAGTTAACAGATAATGCAATAACAATTCCTGATTTCTTCGAAAAACGCGTCAATGACCATACACGTGTCTTAAAGATCATTTCAGGACTAATTATCGTCGTATTCTTTACATTATATACACATGCAGGCTTAGTTTCTGGTGGCGTATTGTTCGAAAGTGCTTTTAAATTAGATTATCACTGGGGGTTAATTATTACTGGTGCAATCGTTGTACTTTACACACTTTTCGGCGGTTACTTAGCCGTTTCATTAACAGACTTTTTCCAGGGTGTCATTATGTTACTTTCAATGGTTGTAGTACCGATTGTAGCCTTTATGGAACTTGGAGGTATGGACACATTTGGAACGATTGCAGATGTAAAACCTTCAAATTTAGATTTATTTAAAGGAACAACTTTGATAGGTATTATTTCTGCTTTAGCTTGGGGATTAGGTTACTTTGGTCAACCTCATATTATCGTAAGATTTATGTCTATCAAGTCGCACAAATTATTACCTGCAGCTAGACGTATCGGTATTTCATGGATGGTTGTTTCATTATTAGGTGCTTGTCTTTCAGGATTAATCGGTATTGCATTTATTGCAAAGACTGGCAAAAAATTAGATAATCCAGAAACTATCTTTATCGTAATGAGTCAAATTTTCTTACATCCATTTGTAGCAGGATTTATCTTAGCTGCAATATTAGCCGCGATTATGAGTACTGTGTCTTCTCAACTACTTGTAACAAGTTCAGCTTTAACGCAAGATTTCTACATGTTATTACGCAAAACTGATGACGGTAAAAATCGTGACAAAGAATTTGTTATGGTAGGAAGACTTGCTGTATTCCTTGTTGCTATTGTCGCTACGTTCTTAGCATGGAATCCAAATGATACGATTCTTAATCTTATCGGAAACGCCTGGGCAGGATTTGGCGCAGCGTTCGGGCCACTCGTTATCTTCTCGTTATACTGGAAGAAACTCACAAAACAAGGCGCGATTGCCGGTATGGTGTCAGGGGCGCTTACTGTTATTATCTGGATCATGTTAAAAGACAAAGGTGGCATTTTTGAACTTTATGAAATTATCCCTGGATATATTGTAAGTATACTCGCAACTGTCATAGTTAGTTTAATCACTTATAAAGATAAATATGATGTTACTTCATTGTTTAATGAAATGAAACGAAGATTACATGCATAATAAAAAAGCCATTCAATACAATTTCGTATTGAATGGCTTTTTCATAATTTACTGACGATATACATGAATCGTTGGTTCTTTATCACCTTTATTTTTCACGATTAACGCAAGTGGTTTATCGTTATCTACGATAGAGATTTCTAAATTATCGACTTGACTGAAATTCTTCATTGCTAAGTCTGCAATATATTGTGTAACCCCTACTACTTCTGCTTTACCAAAGTAGTCTAATGGCACATTAATATTCAGCTCTTTAATCGAATCGTTTACAAAATAACCTGTTCCTATGGATTGCGTAAAGTTTGGAAAGTACGTTTGTAGCTGATCGTTAAATTGTTTATAATCATTATTTAATTTCTCATTTAATTTATCTGCATCAGCTGAAGGTAGCAATACATACTTCTCATTTACAGACTTCCATTTTCCAATCTTCTTACTGCTTTCCTCACTTACAGCGTAAGAGACAAAATTCCCTGGAGTAATACTTTCTGATGATGATTGTATAAAGATTGCAAACGTAATCGGAATATCTTTTAATTCCTGTTTCACACGTAAGCGAGATAGTATCTCATCTGCCATTGCTTTCCCTTTTTTCTCAACTTCTTTTTTATCTAAATTTTCACTATACACTTCACCATATGCTTCTTTTTGATAGTAGTAAACACTATTCATCGCAAGGCCGATTGTCATACCGGAAATTCTCTTACGTTTTGCGTCTGATTCCGTAAAGAAGTCCTGTTCAATAATATGCGATAAATAAGCTGGCGATTCTTTTGCAATCTTCGTTGGATCTGTTTCACCTTTATGCGATGGATTCAAACCGAAGTTGGCATATGCATTTTTTTCGATACGTTCATCTTTGTCCATCTTGTCTATTTCAGCTTTTGTATATTGTGGTTCCAGATAACTTTCTACAGCACTTTTTGTCAGTAATTGGCCATCGCGATACAAATACTCATCAGGAGAAAAAACGTTCTTACTGATACGTAATAAACCTGTTTCAAATGCTTCTCCATTATAGCTGCTAGACATATTTGTACTTGTTAATCCACGTGCCTGACTTTCTTTAAACGGTAATAACGTTCTAAAATAGTCATTTGAAATTTGAATATCAGTAGCAATTTGCTTTTCTTCTTTTTCTTTATTCTGCTCATTAGTCGTCGTTTCAGAATTCGAACAACTTGCTAATATAAGTGTCGATAATACTAAATAGCCTAAACGTTTCATCTTTTTCTCCTAACTATTATTACTTAAGTGCTTCTATCATCATTGTTTCATTCCAGACTTCAATACCTAAAGTTTGTGCTTTTTCAAGCTTGCTTCCAGCGTCTTCTCCTGCTATGACTAAATCTGTTTTCTTCGTTACAGAACTTGTCACTTTAGCACCCAGATTAGTAAGTGCTTTTGTTGCATCACCACGTGACATTATATTTAATTTACCTGTCAGTACAATGGTTTTATTACCGAATACCGGATGAATTTCGATATCTTCTTTTTTCTGTCCATTATACGTCATATTAACGCCACTCGCAGCGAGTTTATCAATTAAATTAATAATATCTTCATTTTGCAGATAAGTAACGAGTGACTGCGCCATTTTATGTCCAATATCATCTATTTCAGTTAATGCTTCTATTGTAGCAGATTTTAAGCGATCCATTGTATGATATTCCTGTGCTAATATTTGACTTGCTTTAGCACCTAGATGACGAATGCCTAAACCGAATAATAATCTTTCGAGTGAATTGGATTTCGATGCTTCTATTGCGCTGAGTAGTTTATCTACTTTCTTCTCACCCATGCGTTCAAGCGGTAGAAGTTGTTCACGTGTTAAATTATAAATATCTGCAACATCATGAATGATACCTTCCTGATATAAGCTTTGTACAATGCGTTCACCAAGTCCATCGATATTCATCGCGGTTCTTGAAACGAAGTGTATGACTCCTTCTACAAGTTTCGCATCACATTTCGGATTAATACAACGTAATGCCACTTCTCCTTCAATACGTACAAGTTCATGACCACATGACGGACATACTTCAGGCATATGATAAGTTGTTGCATCCTCAGGTCTACGATCAAGTACGACACGGACAACTTCAGGAATAATTTCACCAGCTTTACGAATAACGACAGAATCTCCGATACGAATATCTTTTTCGTGAATCAGATCTTCATTATGAAGTGATGCACGTCCAACAGTCGTACCTGCAACATTAACAGGTTCTAAAATCGCAGTTGGTGTTACCACACCCGTCCTTCCGATAGATAGTTCAATATCGTTTAATGTCGTTACAACTTCTTCTGCAGGAAACTTATAAGCAATTGCCCATTTCGGTGATTTAGCTGTAAATCCTAATTCATCCTGTTTCGCTAAATTATTAACTTTAATAACGATACCATCAATATCGTATGCTAAATTTTCACGTTTTTCTGTCCAGAGCTTAATATATTCAAAAACTTCCTGCATATCCTTACATAATCTACGTTCAGGGTTTGTCTTAAATCCAATTGCATCAAGTCGATCTAATGCTTCACTTTGACTTGATGCATTAATCTCACGTAAATCATTCACACTGTACAAGAAGATATCAAGCTTTCGTTTAGCGGCAAGCCTTGAATCAAGCTGACGTAATGAACCTGCAGCAGCATTTCGTGGATTTGCTGCCAATTGTTCACCATTTGCAGCGCGTTGTTCATTTAATGCGATAAATGATTTTTTCGGCATATAAGCTTCTCCACGTACTTCAAACGTTAACGGTTCTTTAATCGTTAATGGTATCGCATAGATGGTTCTTAAATTTTCAGTGATATTCTCACCAGTCGTTCCATCACCACGTGTTAATCCCTGAACAAAGACGCCATCCACATATTTTAGTGAAACAGCTAGTCCATCTATTTTTAGCTCTACCATATATTCTACGTTACCTACTTCGTTTCTAACACGTGTATCAAATGCGATTAAATCTTCTTCGCTAAAAGCATTACCTAGACTTAGCATCGGTGTATCATGATTTACTTTATCAAACTTGGATAAAGGTTCAGCTCCGACACGAACCGTTGGTGAATCCTGAGTTTTCAGTTCAGGATGCTTCTCTTCTATAGCAATTAATTCGTGTAATAGCTTATCATATTCTGCATCCGGTACTGTTGGATTATCCAATACGTGATATTCATAATTATATCGATGTAAAAGTTGATGTAATTCCTGAACTCTTTTTTCCATTGGTTACTCCTTTTTTTCAATCGGTGCAAACTGACTTAATAGACGTTTCATACCAACTGATTTAAATATAATATCAAGTTCTGTTGAACCATTCTTTTCACTAACGTTGCTTACTAAACCTTCTCCCCAGGCTTTATGCATAACTTTATCGCCAACTTTATAGTCACTCGGTGCTGCACTCTGCTGGTTTGCTGTACTCGTCATTCGTCTTGCAGGTCCTCGTTTCACACCTTTAGGGTATGTTGGTCTAGTCGGTGTATCTAAAATGTCGTCAGGAATTTCAGTAATAAATCTTGACTTTCTATTCGCCTGAGTTCTACCGAATAAACTGCGCATATCTGCATGTGTTAAATAGAGATGTTCTTCAGCACGTGTAATTGCAACGTACATCAATCTACGTTCTTCTTCCATCTCACTGTCACTATTCAAGCTTCTTGAATGTGGAAAGATCGTTTCTTCAAGTCCTGCAATAAATACCACTTTAAACTCCAGACCTTTTGCTGAGTGCATCGTCATCAATGTAATACCTGCTTCTAAATCTGCATTATCAACATCTGCCACAAGTTGTAAGTCCGTCAGGAAATTAATCAATGACTGTTCTTCGTCGGGTGTTTCTTTTTCATAATCTTTCGGTACACTCATAAACTCCTGAATATTTTCAATACGTGACTGAGATTCTAATGTGTTCTCTGCTTCTAACATACGCATATAACCTGTTTGTTCAAGCACTTCTTCTGCAAGTTCAGAAACAGACAAGAATTCCTGCTGTTTCATAATGTTATCTAACATATTATAGAACTGGACAAGCTTTTCAGTCGTCTTTTTCGGTAAACCGATAAAGTCAACTTCAGCTAAGGCATCAAAATAACTCAAACCATTATTCTCAGCATAGGCTATAATTTTATCTAACGCAGATGGTCCAATGCCTCGTTTAGGCGTATTAATAATACGTGTAAAACTAATATCTTCATTACTATTGGCGATTAATCTCAAATAACTTAAAATATCTTTAATCTCTTTTCTATCGTAGAATTTTGTTCCGCCAACCATCGTATAGTTAACATTTGATTTCATCAAAGTTTCTTCCAGTACACGAGATTGTGCATTCGTACGATATAGAATCGCCATATCTTTTAAAGCATAACCTTCACGCTTTTTCTTCAATATTTCAGATACAATATATTCTGCTTCAGAACGTTCTGACTGTGCTTTATAATAATTAATTTTAGAACCGTGATCATTATCTGTCCATAATGCTTTAGGCTTACGTTCTGTGTTATTTTTTATCACTTCATTGGCAGCAAATAATATATTTTTCGTTGAACGATAGTTTCGCTCTAAAAATATTGTCTTCGCATCTTTATAATCTTTTTCAAAACTTAAAATATTATAAATATCTGCACCACGCCACCCATAGATAGATTGATCTGAATCCCCTACGACACATAAATTTTTAAACTTGTCAGCGAGCATCTTAACAAGCATATATTGCGCCCTATTTGTATCCTGATATTCATCGACGTGAATATACTGAAATTTATTCTGGTAATAATCTAATACATCCGGTACTCGTTCAAATAACTTTAATGTCATCATAATTAAATCATCAAAGTCGAGCGCATGGTTTTTAAGTAATTTCTCCTGATATTGTTTATACACTTTTGCAACCATCACACTCATAAAATCATTTGCATCCGCTTGTGCATCATCAGGTGTTTTTAGTTCATTTTTTAAATTAGAAATCTCACCGACAAACATTCTTGGATCATATTTTTTCGGATCAATATTCTCTTTTTTCAGTATATCTTTTACGACCGAACGCTGATCAGTCGGATCAAGTATTGTAAAATTCCGTTCGATACCTATTCTATCGATATCACGTCTTAAAATTCTCACACACATCGAGTGAAACGTTGAAATCCATATTACGTCTGATGCGTCGCCGATAATATTCTTCACACGCTCTTTCATCTCTTTGGCTGCTTTATTTGTGAATGTTATTGCTAATATTTTATAAGGTGATACATCTTTTTCATCGATTAAATAAGCAATGCGGTGTGTTAGAACACGTGTTTTACCGGAACCTGCTCCTGCCATGATAAGGAGTGGTCCTTCTGTCGTCTTCACTGCATTCTGTTGCTCTTCATTCATGTTCTTTAATAAATCATTCACAATATTAACCCCTAACCTTTACAGTTTGTAATGCACTTTTGATATCTGTATAAATTACATTTCCTACTACGATCGTATCTGCTACTTCGAACATCTCACGCGCTTTCTGTAATGAATCAATACCGCCTCCATAGATAAGTCGCGTTTGATTCAGTCTTTCTTTGGCTGCCTTAACCATACTTACATCTCCATATGTGCCACTATATTCGATATACATCGCTTTCAACCCATACAACTGCTCAATCATATCTGCATAAGCGGCAATATCGTCGTGATTTAAATCTGTATGACTACGCGTTAACTTCGCTACTTTACTTTCCGGATTTAACACTACATATCCTTCCATAGTAAATAAATCATAATCCATCATATGCCCCATCTGTTTAATCGCTTCGTGTAACATACCATTATGAAAATGAACGTTATCACTATTTAACACTGAAGGAATTAAATAATGATCAAACCCTGGAATCGCACTTTCGATATTTGAAATTTCTAATACACATGGTACAGGATAGCGGCGAACGCGACTCATTAAATCTAATACGTTTTCCATCGTCACATTATCTGAGCCACCGATAAAAATTGCATCTGTACCTGATTCACAAATACGTTCTAAATCAATATCGCTGATTTCTTTTGCAGGATCTAACTTGAATACATGTTGCCAGTCTTGAATCTCGTACATAAGGTGTCTCCTTTTATAATAATAATGAATATTATATCATTTTTTTGTGCATTTTTAATGCGAAACGAAACATATGTTTGCATAAAAATAACACCTACTGTGAGGTGTTAATTTCTATTGTTGGTTGCTCTGTTAATGGTTGATCTAATATGGGTTGTTCTGAAGTAAGTTGTTCTGATATTGGTTGTTCTATGGTTAATATTTCTGATGTTGATGCTTCAGTTGTTGGTTGTTCCGTTGTTGCTACTTTTCGAGAGATTTTTTTCGCAACCGGCTTTTTGTATACACCTAAATATTCTTCTAATGTTTGACCAGAGCGGTATAACTTTGCTGCATGAACTTTCCCAACATAGCGAATATGCCACGGTTCATAGCGGTAGCCGGTAATATGCGTTTTATCTTTGCCATAACGGATAATAAAGCCATATTTATGTGCATTTTCTTTTAACCAGTTTCCTTCGGGTGTTTGTCCAAACTGAATACTCATGTTGGCTACTGATTCACGTGAACCGATATCATATGCAAGACCTGTCTGATGCTCTGATTGCCCAGGTTTTGCACTATATGATTCTGCAATTTGCTGACCATCTAAAGCAACAAATTTATCATACAATGCTTTCTGGGCAGCATAACTGCGATATCCACTGCGTACAACAAGATGCATATTATCTTTTTGGGCATCCACAATCATCTTATTTAATATCTTTCTGACATTTTTATTTTCTCCAGGATTATACGTTGATGGTAAACTAATTTTTTTATTTACAATAAGAATTCCGTTAATATATGTCACACCATTTTTAACTTCTTTCTTGTATTTTGTTACCTGTTTTTTCTGCAATGCTTCTTTTTTCTGTTGTACTGCTTTATTTTTCTTTTGTGTGTCTTTTGTATCAGCTGCTTTTTCTTCGCTTTTTTCAGGCTTAATTATAGACTCCGGAAGGCTACAGCTTGTAAGTAATAACACTGATGCTAATAATATTTTCTTCATTTGTTTCTCCTTAATATCGAACTACTTCAAACCAAGGTATTCTTCTAGAGTCAATCCACTTGATTTGACTTTCTGAGCTATTTCTTTACCTAAATATCTCAAATGCCAAGGTTCATATTGATAGCCGGTAATATCTGTTTTGCCTTTAGGATATCTTATGATAAATCCATAATCCTGAGCATTTTCTTTTATCCATTTACCTTCAGCCGTGTTTTCAAAAGAAACTTTAAAATCATCTGTTCCGGCAGTATTGCCTAAATCAAATGCTAATCCTGTCTGATGTTCAGAATGCCCTGGACGCGCACTATACGTATCCGCTTTACTTTGACCGTCTCGTGCTACGTAATTGTTATATAATTCAGTTTGCGTCGCATAACTTCTAAATCCACTGCGTAATACCAGGTTTAGACCTTGTGCATTACCTTGCTGTATTAACTGATCAATCGCTTGTCTTGCTTCTTGTATTTCGCCTGGTGCATACGACTCAGGTAAGGCAATATCTTTATTCACGATTAATATATTATCAATATAAGTTATACCATCTTTGACTTCTTTTTGATGTTTTTTATGGTTTGATGGCGTTGTAGTAGCATCAGAAACAGTAGTCTCTTTTTCTGAAGACATTTCTGTCTGCTGTGTTGAGTTCTTATGTGTTTGTTGATTGGTTTCACCTTGATTACAGGCAGCTAATAGGATAGCTGACAATACTAGCAAAGATTTTTTCATGACTTCTCCTCATTTCATTTACTATTATATGCCAAAAAAAGTACTGAATCAAATATGACCCAGTACTTGGAAATTAAGATTTTGTTTCGATATTCATTCTGTCTAAAACCATCGTATAGGCATCGTTTCCCCATTGTAAAGAGCGTTTCACTCTTGAGATAGTAGCTGTTGATGCACCTGATTCTTTTTCAATTGCAGCGTATGTATATCCTTGTTTAATCATCTTAGCAACAAGTAGACGTTGTGATAAAGATTGAATTTCATTCACTGTGCAAAGATCATCAAAGAATTGATAACATTCTTCACGAGATTCCAGCGTTAGAATTGCATCGAACAATTCATCTAGTTGTTTCCCCTTAATTTTCTCGATTTGCAATATCAACACCCCTTAAACTTTAGTACTTATATTTTAATGCATTACAT
This sequence comes from Macrococcus epidermidis, assembly GCF_024205965.1. Lineage (NCBI taxonomy): Bacteria > Bacillati > Bacillota > Bacilli > Caryophanales > Staphylococcaceae > Macrococcus > Macrococcus epidermidis. The sequence continues at coordinate 2,045,062 of NZ_CP073819.1, forward strand.
TGTTAAAGTACAGCAATACAGTATATCACTCTATATCATTTAACAAAAAAACGTATAATATAATTTTATTCAAATTTTAAAAAAATGTAAATTACTTTTTAATTTAATATTGTTAAAAAAGTTTAAAAGTACTAAAAAAAAAGAATCTCCGAAGAGATTCTTTTTTAAACGTTATTCTAAACCAGCACGTTTGAATAATGTATCGATTTGATTTAAATGATGATTTTCGTTGAAGCATTCATCTAATTCTTCTTTTGATAATAAGTCAGTGATCTTGCTATCCTGTTCAACTAACTCACGGAATGGTGTCTTCGTTGCCCATGATTCCATCGCTTTCGGTTGCACTGTATCATACGCTTCCTCACGTACCATACCTTTATCGATTAACGTTAACATTACACGTTGTGAATAGATTAAGCCGAAAGTTTTTTCCATGTTCGCTTTCATGTTTTCTTCGTAAACTGTTAAGTTATCGATGATGTTTGTGAAACGATTTAACATGTAATCTAACGCGATTGTAACGTCTGGTAACATAATACGTTCAGCAGATGAATGTGAAATATCACGTTCGTGCCATAATGGTACGTTTTCATAAGCTGTTGTTAAGTAGCCACGAATGACACGCGCGATACCAGTAACGTTCTCTGAACCGATCGGGTTACGTTTATGCGGCATTGCCGAAGATCCTTTCTGACCTTTAGCAAACGCTTCTTCAACTTCACGTGTTTCAGTTTTTTGTAATCCACGTACTTCAACAGCAAACTTTTCGATTGATGTAGCAATTAAACTTAATGTTGCAATGTAGTATGCATGACGGTCACGTTGTAATGTCTGTGTAGAGATTTCAGCGCATCCTAATCCTAATTTCTCACATACGTAGCTTTCAATTTCAGGTGGAATGTTCGCAAAAGTTCCAACAGCACCACTCATCTTACCAACTTCAATTTCTTTACGTACTTCTTTGAAACGCTTTAAGTTACGTTGCATTTCCATATACCATAAAGCCATCTTTAAACCGAAAGTAGTAGGCTCAGCATGCACACCGTGTGTTCTACCCATCATTAAAGTCGTTTTATGCTTTAAAGCTTTTTGTTTTAATACTTCGATGAATTTCTCAAGGTCTTCCTCGATAATGTCATTTGCTTGCTTGATCATATAGCTTAATGCAGTATCGACAACATCTGTACTCGTTAAACCATAATGTACCCATTTCTTTTCTTCGCCTAATGTTTCAGATACCTGGCGTGTAAATGCAACGACATCATGACGCGTTTCTAGTTCTATTTCTTTCGCACGTTCTACATCTACACGTGCATTCTGACGGATTAATTTAACATCTTCTTTCGGGATATATCCAAGCTCTGCCCAAGCTTCACTTGCTAAAATTTCTACCTCCAACCATGCTTCAAATCTGTTTTGCTCCGTCCAGATATTAGACATTACTTCTCTTGAATAACGTTCAATCATGAATAAATTCCTCCGTTTTTTAAAGTCAATAGTAGTATAACAAAAAAATTAAAATCCGTACATTGTTATTTTGATTACTAAAAAAGTTCGTAAAAATTAGCAACTAGTCATTTATTATATTTAGTTTATCATGTACCATTCATATTTGCTTACAAAAACAGACTGAAACATATGTTTCAGTCTGCCATTTCATTTATTCGGTTATCTTCTTGCCGGTAAAGATGATCTGTTCTTTATATACTTCGATTTCACCTTTTTCGTTTTCCTTGAAAATTGGTTTTTGGAATCTTTTTACCGGCGTATACCCAGCTTCTCTCATACGTTCTAAACATTCGGCAATCGTCTCATTATCTCTCACTTCAAATTTCATCTGCATCATACGCCTTTAAACGAGTACTTTTAACACCCTTCACCCAGAAACCACCGTGGATATTCTTAGGTTCATATGCGATAATAAACGCTTTTGGATCAAGATTCTTTACTGTATCCATTAATTTTAATTCATATTTACGTGGTGTTAAGATTTGCATGACTAAACGTTCTCCGTCACGACCTTGTGCAGCATAATGCGTTACACCATAACCTAAGTCACGTAACGTACGAGGGATTTCTTTATCATATTCTGCTGTCGTAACATTGACAACAATATAACCTAAAGCTATCATCTCCTCTATTTTCATTCCGACAATAATCCCTACACCAAATCCTAGTGCATAAGCAATAATATTCTCGATTTTATCTAGACTGTTCATGACAAGTCCTAGTCCTACTACATAAATAATAACTTCCACTACTGATACGGCAGCTGCTAAATAACGATAACCTTTTAACGTTAATATCATACGCATTGTTAGGCAAGTGACATAAAAAATATTAATGATAAATATCAGTGCCACTACTGCCCATTGATTACTTAATATATCCATTTCAATCCTCCTGGCTTTAATACATTAACACTATACCATTATTATCGAATGATTTCATGGACAGAAAAACGCGTAATCGGTAACATACGTTTATGTTGCGTTCTTAAATAATGCTGTTCTATTGTCTTAGCAGCTTTAGCATCGATCGATTTGCCTTCTAAATAATCATCAATTTGCTTATATGTTACACCCAGTGCAACTTCATCTGGTAATTGTGGTTTATCCTCTTCAAGATCTGCAGTCGGTACCTTATTGTAAAGATGCTCCGGGCAATCAAGAAGTTGAAGAATTGATTTACCTTGACGTTTATTTAAGCCTGCAAGCGGAAAGATGTCTGCTCCACCATCACCAAACTTCGTGTAAAAACCAGTAATACTTTCTGCTGCATGATCCGTACCGATAACAATACCACTATGAAATGCTGCGATAGAATATTGTGCTTTCATACGCTCACGTGCTTTTTCATTGCCTTTTTGAAAATCCGTTAAAGTAACACCTTGAGTATTTAATGTCGCAATACTCGCATCAACTGCATCTTTAATATTTATTGTATAAATTTTATCCGGATTGATATAGTCAAGTGCATCCTGACAATCTTGTTCATCTTTTTGCACACCATAAGGTAATCTAACAGCAACAAACTTCACATCTAATCCTTCACTTTGCAGTTCAGTTGCTGCAATTTGTGATAGTTTACCCCCTAAAGTAGAATCTTGTCCGCCTGAAATGCCTAGTACTAGAGATTTGATAAATGGATTTTGTTTAACGTAGTTTTTTATGAAGACTACGATAGTTCTATAAGTCTCTTCGGGATTAATCTCTGGCTGAACATAAAGTGATTTTATAATATCTTGTTGTAATGACATTTACTTCACTTCTTTCACTTTTTTAGATACTTCATAAATTTCCTGATTTTTCTTTTCCCAACATAGCGTACTTAAATCTACAGGATATTCTTCAGGATTTAAATAGCGCGTTGTTTCTTCCCATAATAATGCCAGATTCTCTTTTAAATATTCACGTGACTGTTCTAAATTAGGTACATCGTACACTAACTTTCCATCAACAAAGATGTCCTTATGAAGATCTTTTGCTGTGAAATCATTGATCCATTTTTGTTTATACGTATGAATCGGATGAAACATCTTTAACGGCTTTTCTTTAGATGGCTCTTCGAAATCTAAAGTGATATAATCACCTTCTGATTTTTTCGTCTGATTATTTATAATACGATATACATTCTTTTTACCCGGTGTCGTTACTTTTTCAGCATTATTTGATATTTTAATACGATCTTCTAATTGCCCTGCTTTATTTTCAATGGCAACAAGTTTATAAACTGCACCTAATGCGGGTTGATCAAACGCTGTAATTAATTTAGTACCGATACCCCAGGCAGTTATCTTTGCACCCTGTAACTTCAAATTAGTAATTGTTTCTTCATCTAAGTCATTTGAGGCAAATATTTTTGCATCCGGGAATCCCGCTTCATCTAACATACGACGTGCTTCTTTTGATAAGTATGCTAAATCTCCGGAATCTAAACGGATGCCGACAAAATTAATCTTATCACCTAATTCTTGTGCTACACGAATCGCGTTCGGTACACCAGACTTTAACGTATGGAAAGTATCTACAAGGAAGACACAGTTTTTATGACGTTCTGCATATTTTTTAAACGCAATATATTCATCATCATACGCTTGTACCATCGCATGCGCATGCGTCCCTGACACTGGAATGCCGAATAACTTACCTGCACGAACGTTACTTGTCGAATCAAATCCAGCAATATATGCTGCACGTGTCCCCCAAATTGCAGCATCCATTTCCTGCGCACGTCGTGTTCCGAATTCCATTACAATTTCATCACCAACAACTTGTTTTATACGACTTGCTTTCGTTGCAATAAGTACCTGGAAGTTCACAATATTTAATATTGCAGTCTCCAGTAACTGCGCTTGTATTAATGGTGCCTCTATACGTAATAACGGTTCGTTATTAAAGCAGATTTCTCCTTCCTGCATCGAACGGATATTACCTGTAAATCTTAAATCTTTTAAATATGCGAGATAATCATCCTGATATCCTAAAGACTTTAAATATTCCATATCCGTTTCAGAAAATTTAAATCCTTTAACGTAATGAATGACACGTTCCAGACCCGCGAACACAGCATAACCACCATCAAATGGCATACTTCTGAAATAAACATCAAAGACTGCTATTTGCTCGTGGATACCATCATTCCAGTAAGTTTCACCCATATTAATCTGGTATAAATCTGTATGTAACATTAGACTATCGTCAGCATAGTTGTACATTGCTTCATCTCCCCAACAATTTTATAATTATCTATTAATGATTTATTTTACGTTTTGAACTGATATATATTAAATTCATATTAACATACCGCTTACATTTAGGCATTACCAACGCATTCTGATACAATCAAAAATAAGGAGGTCGTTATGTTTAAGAAAAATTTCATTATACTCACCATCATTGTATCAATTTCCGGTTTAACACAAGGTATGTTATTACCTCTTATCGCCATCATCTTTGAACGTGATGATGTCCCTAGTTTTATCAACGGATTACATGCATCATCTTTATATATCGGTGTTTTTTTAGCATCATTATTTTTAGAAGGTCTGCTAAGGAAAGTAGGTTACAAGAATCTTGTCGTCATTGGCGCAATCATTATTGCAATATCGATGTCACTTTTCCCAGTGTATAAAGCAATGACATTCTGGTTTATATTACGACTGCTTGTTGGTGTCGGCGATAATATGCTCCACTTTGCTACACAATCATGGCTTACTGAAACAACACCGAAGCATAAACTCGGCCGAATCATCTCTTTTTATGGCTTAAGCTTCTCACTTGGCTTTATGGCAGGACCATTACTTGCTAAATTATACGAAGTACATACAAGCCTTCCGTTTCTATTAAGTGCAGTATTCACAATTACAGCGAGTGCCCTTGTATTTATGCTAAAAAATGAATTTCCTGAAGACAATCATTCAAAAATATCGTTTAAATCAACAACTATCAACTTTGGTAAAGTAATGAAGACGAGCTGGGTTGCATTCTTATTTCCGATGATGTACGGCATATTGGAAGCATGTCTCAACAGCAACTTTCCTGTTTATGCGATGAAGCAGGATATTCCTGTCAATCTGATTATTATTATCTTACCTGCGTTCAGTTTAGGTGCGATTATCTTCCAGGTACCTCTTGGTATGATTTCAGATAATATGAATCGTAATATCTTACTTACTATCGTGACTTTCATCGGTGCAATGCTATTTATGATGTGCCAAATCTTCAGTCACTCAGGCTATGTGTTAGTCGGACTCTTTTTTATTACCGGTATCTTTGTCGGCTCAATGTATTCTTTAGGTGTAACATTTATGACGGAGATTACTCCAAAATATTTGTTACCTGCAGGCAATTTAATGTGCGGTCTCATATTCAGTATCGGCAGTATATTAGGTCCGATATTAGGAGGACTAGTGATTCAAATATCTCATAACACACAATTTTTTAGCTATATCGCTTTTATATTACTCGCAATAAGCTGTGCTACATTTTACGATTATAAAAAGCGACAACAACCACAAACAGATTAATCAAAAAGCCCAAATCGGGCTTTTTTTATTGTAGAATAGAAATAATAAGAATAAATAAAAGTGAGGTGATACAATTGTTATTCGAAAAAGCTAAATCATTTATAAAACAGATGGGCAATGAATTAAACATTGAAGAAGATACGATTAATAAAAGATTACTGTCAATTCAACAAGAAATTGAGCATACCGGCTCTTATATACATACAACAGAAGAATTGACATACGGTGCACGTCTTGCCTGGCGCAATAGTAATCGCTGTATCGGTCGTCTTATATGGGATAAGTTAAATGTCGTTGATATGCGCCATGTAACAGAGGAAAAAGACTATCTCACTGCACTTGAAACACATATCGAGCGTGCAACAAATAACGGGAAAATTATTCCGACTATCACAATCTTTAATCAGCAAGCTAACATTAATTTCGAACTGCTAAACGATCAGCTTATTCGATATGCTGATGATCCAATTGTTAGTGATACGAAAAAATTAATTGAACATACCGGTTACAAATCATTCGGAAAATTTTTACCGTTACTCTATCGTTATGATAATCAATACAAAACATATGATATTCATCCTGACCTTATAAAAGAAGTACGTATTGAACATCCTGACTTTCCAAAGTTTAATGACTTAAATCTTCATTGGTATGCTGTACCGATTATATCTGGCATGGATTTATCTATCGGCGGTATTACTTATCCACTTTGTCCTTTTAATGGCTGGTATATGGAAAGTGAGATTGCAAGTCGTAATTTTCTAGATGATTATCGTTATAACTTACTGGAGCCTATCGCCCGCAGTATGGATTTAGATACAAGCAGAACGACGAGTTACTGGCGCGATAAAGTCGTCGTTGAATTAAACTATGCAGTTTATCATTCATTTAAACAGCAAGGCTATTCCATCGTTGATCATTACAACGCCAGCAGACAATTTTTAAAATTTGAAGAGAATGAAGCGGCAAATAATAGAAAAGTAACTGGAGACTGGACGTGGCTTATTCCTCCGATATCTCCTTCCCTTGTTCATAACTGGCACAAAGGTTACGACAATAGTTATCACGAACCGAATTTTTATTATAAAAAGAAAAAAGCAGCGTGTCCGTTTCATTAGGACACGTTGCTTTTATAACTCACCAACAGATTCATCTTTAGCAATCGTTTCTGCATAAAAATCATCTACTTCTATCTTTTTAATCTTTTTTAAGTTTTTATTTTGCATACACACGACATTTTTCGCTGCACCTATCTTTATGGTACATGTATTGTCTTCACTGAATTGATTATCGATGATATAGATATCTTTATTCTTCTTACCATCATAACTCTGAAATAATATTGCGTATTTATCATTGATAGAGTGAAAATGATTGTTACGTATAATAGTCATTTCACCTGCTTGAGCACCATGGTCTCTCCCGTATAGATCAAGTGAATATTTCCCCTGCTTCGTTGCTAAATAACGTATACCACCATTACAGTCATTAAAGGTATTATCATATACATGCAATACTTTTGATTTTAGGAAAGTAAGTGCATAATCTCCCATCTTGTCAAACGTATTATTTTTTACAGTGATATTCTCATAATAAATTTCATATGTGCTGGCATGACTGCCTATCGCTCTGTTCCACGGTTTCATCATCGGTTCATTAGAATTACCGAAATAACAGTTTTCAATGATGACATTCTTCGTCACTGTGCCATCATATTCACCGAACTTAGGGAAAGAGTCTTTCAGTTGTAGATCTAGTTGAATCGCTTCACTAAAAGCACGTTCTCCACTATCATCACGAAACCCGAGAAACTTACATCCCGATACTTTAAAACCATCGATACCACATGCATCTATCGCATGGCCCTGAACAACATTTTTAAAGGTTACATCTTTAATTTCAATTTCACGCGCATGACCAAGCGACATAATACTATTATTGAAATTTAGGACATGACCATATTGATCAAACGTCCCACCTTCAATCTTAATATAACCATTACCATCGTACCCTTTATATCCTTCACTTTTCCTACCATTTTTAAGCATTGCAAAAGGACTCATTCGGCGCAAAACAGCATCAGGATGCAAATGTAAATAAGTGTGTGCATAAATCACTAATTCTTTACCGATGTAATATGTCCCTTCTGGAACATAAACTTCTACAGGCTCTTTTTTTGCCTGATTCAGTGCACGCTGTAAGCCAATCGTATCAAAAAGAACATGGCGACCCTTCGCACCAAAATCTTTAATATTAATCTTTTTCATTTATAACACCTTCAAATCATTTATAATGTAATTAAGATTATACCCTGTTTTAATCAACAGTATACTCTAAATTTAAAACTTACGTTTAAAGGAGCGCTGACGATGAGTGAAGCTTTATTAATTATTGATTATTCTAATGACTTTGTAGCACTTGATGGTAAACTGACGTGCGGAGAACCTGCAATTGCGCTGGAAGAGACAATGGTTAAAAAATGGAATGACTATAAAGATAACAATAAGCCGATTTTTGTATTGATGGATCTACATTTTGAAAATGATACTTATCATCCTGAAACGAAATTATTCCCACCGCACAACATTAAAGATACGGATGGTAGACATCTTTATGGTAAGTTGCATGAACTCTATTTGCGTGATAAAGATAATAACCACGTATTCTGGATTGATAAAATGCGATATAGTGCGTTTAGTGGTACGCCTTTATTACAACTTTTACGCGAAAGAAATATAAAAGAGATCGAACTTGCTGGGGTATGCACTGATATTTGCGTACTTCATACAGCAGTAGAAGGGTATAATTTAGGCTTTGAAATGTCAGTCGATGAACGCGCGGTTGCTTCATTCAATCCGGAAGGTCATCGTTATGCACTACAACACTTCAAGAACGTATTAGGCATGACTGTAGAAGAGATCAAATAATCATGATAAAATAGATAAGAATTATACTAAAAGGAGACTATTATGAAAATTTTAACTTTCGGACATAAAAACCCAGATACAGACACAGTAACATCAGCTTTAGTAATGGAAGATTTACAAAAAGCTTTAGGAAAAGACATCGAAGCGGTTCGTTTAGGTGACTTAAATGGTGAAACAGAATATGCTTTAAAACACTTCAATGTAAATGCTCCCCGCGTGATCGAACGCTTACATGGTGAAGATGTTATCTTAGTTGACCATAACGAGTTTCAACAGTCAGCTGACGGCATTGAAGATGCGAATATCTTAATGGTAGTAGATCATCACCGTATTGCTAACTTTGAAACAGCAGGACCTTTATACTACCGTGCAGAACCAGTTGGTTGTACAGCAACAATCTTAAACAAGATGTATAAAGAACATGGTGTTGAAATTAAACCTGAAATTGCAGGCTTAATGGTATCTGCTATTATTTCAGATTCATTATTATTTAAATCTCCAACTTGTACAGATGAAGACGTTAAAGCTGCTGAAGAATTAGCTGCTATTGCTAACGTTGATATTCAATCTTACGGATTAGATATGTTAAAAGCTGGCGCAAATACTGCCGATAAGACAGCTGAAGAATTATTAAATATCGATGCAAAATCATTCTCAATGGGTGAGCACGAAGTTCGCGTTGCTCAAGTAAATACTGTTGATATCGATGAAGTATTAAGCCGTCAGGAAGAATTAGAAAATGCAATCAATGCTGAAACAGCACAAGAAGGATATGCATTATTTGTCCTTGTTGTTACTGACATCTTAAACTCTAACTCTAAAGTGTTAGCATTAGGACAACAACAAGCAGCAGTTGAAAAAGCATTCAATGTCGTATTAGATAAAAATACAGCTGTACTTGAAGGTGTCGTATCTCGTAAGAAACAAGTTGTTCCACAGCTTACAGATGTATTATCATAAATAGAAGAGGTGTTTGTCATGGAAATTATTCAAGGAAATAATAAATTCTATATCGGTGATGAAGCACAACCAGAAGCAGAAATCACTTTCCAGCCTTCAGGACAAGACACAATCGCAATCGACCACACATATACAGATCCAAAGTTACGTGGTCAGGGTATCGCTAAAGCTTTAGTATTAAAAGTTACAGATTATGCCAAGGCAAATAATTTAAAGATTATTCCTTTATGTTCATATGCACGTATCGTAATGGAACGTGATACCGAGTTAAAAGAACTGATTAAATAACAAAAAGAGACGCGGGGTGCGTCTCTTTTTGTTATATTTGAAAGAATGAAAAAATGGTATGGCTTTATTATAATTTAAATTTTCTGAATAATCAATAACTTATTTTATTAAAATGCCAATTTGTTTTTTTACTTCATCAATTACTTTCATTGTTTGATGTGAAGTCTCTAAATTGAGCGCCTTAAAATCTTTATTTTTAATCGCTTCTATGAAATGGGCTATTTCATATGACATAGGTGGTGCATCACTCACTATTTCATCAATAACTTCTCCATGACGATTCAACTTCTGAACTTTATTTGGTGCAGAGATTTTATCAATTAATATAATACCTTCTTCGCCAATAATCTCTGATGGTAAATGGCTATCAATAATTTTTGAATAGCTGAGTACAGATGTCATATAATGATGATTACAAATAATCGTACCTTGCCCATCAGCGCCAGTTGACAACAGTTTGCCAGTCGCCTGAATTGTTTTAGGCATTCCAAATAAATTAACTAAAGGACTAATAGTATAGACACCTAAGTCCATTAATGCTCCGTTTCCCAGTTCAGGTTTAAAAGCATTTTCTACTATACCATCTTTATATTTATCATAGCGAGAGGAATATTGATTATAGTGGAAGTTGGCACGACGAATGATTCCGATTTCTTTAATCCATTCATGAAGTTTGATAAAAGATGGTGAGTAGATACTTTTCATCGCTTCCATGAAGAACACATCATTATTTTCCATCGCCTGATACATTAAATTAAAGTTTTTTTCACTTGTGGCGATCGGTTTTTCGCATAAAACATGTTTCCCACGATTCATTGCTTGTATTGCCTGTTGATGATGTAATATATTTGGTGTAGCTATATAAATGATATCCACTGCTTCATCATTCAACAATTTATCCATATTATCTGTAAAGTTAGGAATATGATGTTTTTCTGCAAAACTTTGCGCACGTTCAATCGTTCTGGAATAGACGCTATGTAGTTCAAATTCTGGAACAGTAATACCTGCTTCGATAAATCGATCAGTAATCCAGTTTGTTCCGATAAGACCAAATTTCATTTATTTCACCCCGTAATTTTTATCGTTTGTTTATTAAATAGTATACACCTTAACAATGCTAAATGGAGGAATTTTCATGAATATTCACGAAGATATCAAAAAGATGAAAGACTATTTTGCAACGCACGAAACAAAGCAGATTAAACTAAGAAGAAAAAAATTAAAAGCGTTAAAAAAAGCAATAAAAGCCCATGAAACAGATATTATCGATGCTTTAAACAGCGATCTTGGGAAGGGAAAAGTTGAAGCGTACGCTACTGAAATTGGCATCGTGTTAAAAGAACTTTCTACATATATCAAGGAAATCAAAAACTGGAGCAAGGTGAAATCAATCAATACGCCGATGATGCAATTTCCTGGTAAAAGTTATTTAATGTATGAACCATACGGTACTGTGCTTATCATCGGACCATTCAACTATCCATTCCAACTTGTTATGTCCCCATTAATTGGTGCTATCGCAGCTGGAAACTGTGTAGTTGTCAAACCTTCAGAACATACACCTCAAACAAGCATTGTTATCGAACAAATTTTGAAGGAAGTCTTTGAACCTGAATACGTAAAAGTGATTCAAGGAGAAAAAGAAGTAACGTCAGCTTTACTGGACGTTCGATTTGATTATATCTTCTTTACAGGTAGTACAAAAGTAGGACAAATCGTCTATGAAAAAGCTAGTAAACACCTTACACCAGTTACGCTGGAACTCGGTGGAAAGAGCCCTACAATCATAGATGATACAGCTAATATTAAAGTGGCGGCTGAACGCATTGCGTTCGGTAAATTCATGAATGCCGGACAAACTTGTATCGCACCTGATTACGTATTGATTGACAATAAAGTGAAAGACAAATTTCTTAAAGCGATGCAATCTACATTGAATGAATTTTACGGGAAAAATGCTTTAGAAAGTGAAGACTATGGTCACATTATCAATGACCAGCACTTTAATCGCTTAACAGCAATGATTGATGAAGCACATGACCGTATTCTTATTGGAGGCGCTTCAAAAGCAGATGTACTACATATTGCACCGACACTTATTGATGCTCGATTAAACGACTTATCAATGCAGGAAGAAATATTCGGACCTATCTTACCGATCATCGGTTACAATTACAAAGAAGAAATTTTTGAAACAATTCAGCAATATGAAAAACCATTGGCATTATATATATTTAGCGATGATCATGATTTTATTAGAGACGTATTCACACGTGTATCATTTGGCGGCGGATGTGTAAATGATACAATCATGCATGTCGCTAATCCTTATTTACCTTTTGGCGGTGTGGGACATTCAGGTATGGGACACTACCACGGAAAATATACATTTGAATTATTCAGTCATCAAAAAGCATATATGACTAAAAGTACGAAGTTGGAATCCGGTATTATGTTTCCACCTTACAAAGGAAAATTCAGATACGTCAAACAAATATTTAAATGATATATAAATGAAAAAGGAAGATCTCAAATTTGAGATCTTCCTTTTTAGGTTAATTATTAAATTTCTTCGTCTCTTCTTTTACGAGAAGCTGCAATTAATGCGCCACCAGCTAATAGTGCTGCTGCTGCACCAGTTGCAATTGCTGCATTGTTCGCTTCACCTGTATCCGGTAAATTGCTATCTGGTGTTACAGTAGCTTTCTCTGAATCTTTAACGTCAGGTAATTGACCACCATCTGTTGGAGGTGTTACCGGAGTTTTGTCATCTCCGCCACCGTTATCGCCAGGTTTAGTGCCAGGGTCTTTGTCTCCGCCACCGTTATCGCCAGGTTTAGTGCCAGGGTCTTTGTCTCCGCCACCGTTGTCGCCAGGTTTAGTGCCAGGGTCTTTGTCTCCGCCACCGTTGTCGCCAGGAGGTGTAATACCTGTATCACAATTTGGTCCAGCTTCGCCAGTACCATAGTAACCTTGGTCTACATTAGCGTTAGATTTATCTTTTAAGTTTACGATAACATCGATTGGACCATCTGAATCAACTTCATCATGTAAGTCTGCTTCGATATTAGCGATAACTGGTGACCAGTCTAATGGGTTGTGGAAGTTTACGATGTAAGTTCCTTCAGCTAAGCCGTGGAACGCATATTCTCCCCAAGCATTAGTATAAGTTTCACCAATTGTATTACCAGAGTAGTCACGTAATGTTACACGTAATCCTACAACTGGGTTTTCTCCAGCGTCTTGCATGTTGTTACGGTTAGCATCCCACCATACTTTGTTGCCGATAGATAAGTTACCAGCTGTACCTTCACCGATAGAAACAACAGAACATACTTCTGGAGGTAATGGTAATTTTGTTGGTGGTGTTACTTCTCCACCACCGCCTGGAGGTGTTACTGGTGGCGTTACTTCTCCACCGCCGCCTGGAGGTACAATAACTGGTGAACCAGTTTTTAATACATAACCTTGGTCTACATCAAAGTTACTCGCACCATTAATGACAACACGTACATCTGTTGGTCCATCTGAATCGATTACATCATGTAAATCAGCTTCTAAGTTAGCAATAACTGGTGACCAATCTAATGGATTGTGGAAATTAACGATATAAGTGCCGTTTGGTAAGTTATCAAATTGATAATGACCATTTGCATCAGTATAAGTTGTACCGATTAAGTTACCTGCTTCGTCACGAATTGTAACTTTTAAATCTTTAACAGGTGCTTCATTTGGATCTTGTAAGTTATCTAAGTTGCCTTCTTTATCTTGATCATCCCACCATACTTTATCTCCGATAGAGTATTTACCTTCAGGTCTAACTGGGTCTGGGGTTGGTTCTGGAGTCGGTTCTGGTTTACCAGGATCTGGCGTTGGAACTGGAGTAACTACTCCACCTCCACCATTATTTACATAACCTTGGTCTACATCCAGATTGTCTTTACCATTGATATCAGCTAAAACTGCCACAGGACCGTCTGAATCAATAACTTCGTCTCCTAAGTTAGCAATAACTGGTGACCAGCCAAGTGGTGTATCAAAATCAACACGGTAAGTACCGTTTGGTAAGTTATCGAATCTGTACTGACCGTTAGCATCCGTGTAAGTTTCACCTACAAAGTTACCAGCATAGTCATGTAAAGTTACTTTAATACCTTCGATACCTTTTTCGTCAGCATCCTGAACATTATTTGGCGCTTTAGTATCTTCTTCTAATTTATCTTCCCAAACTTTGTCACCTAAAGAATATTTACCAGTATCAGGTTTTTCTGTTGTTGGAGGTGCTTCTGTTGTTGGTGCTTCTGTTGTTGGTGCTTCTGTTGTTGGCGCTTCTGTTGTTGGCGCTTCTGTTGTTGGCGCTTCTGTTGTTGGTGCTTCTGTTGTTGGCGCTTCTGTTGTTGGCGCTTCTGTTGTTGGCGCTTCTGTTGTTGGTGCTTCTGTTGTTGGTGCTTCTGTTGTTGGTGGTTCAGGGTTACCCGGTAAATCATTTACTGAATGTCCTGCACCTTTTTTATATCCTTGGTCTACATGTAATGAATCATTGTTGTTGATTACAACACGTACATCTGTTGGACCATCTGAGTCTCTATCATCACTTGCATCAAAATCAACGTTAGCGATAACAGGTGACCAAGTTAATGGGTTTTTAAACGTTACATTATAAGTACCATTTTTTAAACCAGTAAACTCATAGTAACCAGTTGCATCTAAAGATTTTTCCGCAACGATATTACCAGCTTCATCACGTAATTCAACTTTGAAAGCCGCTAACTCTTCTGGAGTAGCTAACACTAAACTTTCATTTTCATCACGTAAGTTGTTGTTCGCTTCACCGTTAGCGCCTAAAAGATCGTCAAAGATACGACCTGCAATTTTATGGTTGCCAGTGTCCTCAACTGGTGCTTCTGTTGTTGGTGCTTCTGTTGTCGGTGCTTCTGTTGTTGGTGCTTCTGTTGTCGGTGCTTCTGTTGTCGGTGCTTCTGTTGTCGGTGCTTCAGTCGTTGCTGCCTCAGTCGTTGTTGTATCATCTGTTGCTGCAAGCGCTTGGTTTCCTGTAAATACTAAAGATCCAATTAAAATTGAAGCTGTACCCACAGATGAAAATTTTCTGATCGAAAATTTATTTAATCTGTTAGGAAGGAAATCTAATTTACTTTTGTTTGATTTTTTCATACAAAATCCTCCTTTAAAATAAAAACATGCAATAATGCTACAATGAACACATTATACACTTTAATTCTATAGACTTTATTTTCTTAAGTAAACCCTTATTAAATCGCTTAAGATTAAAATTAATATAATTTTCAGTATTCTTGAAAAAGTATTATTTTTACAAATCTAAGTTAATCATTTTGAAAATATTTACATTAAATTTTATGTTAATAACATTTTAACCATTTTCATATTTTAATAAATCAATTAAATCGAAATTTAGCAGTTAAACTAATCATTATGAAATATTTTTGAATAAAATTTAATTTTAATAATATATTCTTATAATATTTTTTCAGATTAATTCACTTTATTATTTAATATGTTAAAAATAATCATTTCTGTGTAGAATTATTTACCTTAAATGTGTCTAAACTGTGACAAATTATATAAAGCGAATTTTTTATATTAAGTGCTAATATATATCTGCTCTGCGTGTTTTTAATAAAGGTATTTTAGTTCTTATATTTCTAATTTCTTCTATATTAACAGTTGCTTGAATTGTCCCTTCCCCTAATATTATTTTTGTAGTGGCTTCTCCTAATGGATTTATCACCATCGATTTACCACCAAATACCGTATCATCACACTTTCCGATACTGTTGCTTGCAATGACATAAACCTGGTTTTCAATTGCTCTAGCATAGAGTAATTTTTCAAATTGACTGATACGTTCTATCGGCCACTCTGCTACAACAAATAGTACTTCAATTCCTTCTAAAGCTAATTTCCTCGATATTTCAGGGAATCGCAGATCATAACAAATAATAACGCCCATCTTTACATTATCTATTTCAAAAATTGAAATATTATTCCCTTGTGTTAAATAATTTGGTTCATCCAGCATCGGTACTAGATGTAATTTATCGTACTGATGTATATGTTCACCATTTTTATTAATAACAATTGCCCGATTGTAAATCTTATCTTCGACTCTGACTGCAATTGATCCTCCAACAATATTTATCTGATATTGTTTTGCAAGTTCACTTAATTTTTCGATTTCTCGCTGTCCTTCTTCAGATGTTATATTTACTAATTCCTCTAATGTATATGACGTGTTCCACATCTCTGGTAATACAGCAATATCAACGTCATCGAGTGTCGATAACCAATTTGCAACTTTCTCAATATTTTTCTCGGGTTCACCAGGAATAATCTCCATTTGATAAATCGCAATTTTCATATTCTCACTCCATTTTTACAATTATTTTACATGTGTTTAATACTATTTTGTTATTATTATTTTATCATTGAAATGTTAAAAGGAGATTTTTAATGATTATTAAAGAAAGAAAATTTGATATGGAATTATCCTATTTACTGCAGCTAAGTATTCGGGCTAAACTTTCTTATGATGATAATGAAGAGATTGATACGCGGATAAAAGGAATAAACGGTGAACGAAGTTTTGATGCTATTGTGAAGCAAAATCTCAAATACGGACTAATACTAAACAATTTAAGATTTTTAGTTAATAAACAATACTTTCAAATTGATGCGCTCATTATTATGAACGGACAAATATTTATATTTGAAATCAAAAATATGTACTGTGATGTCTGCTATAAAGACAATCTATTCTATTTTCTAAATGGTACACCTATTGATAAATTAAACGAACAAAGAATTAGAACACCTAAATTATTTAAAATACTTCTTACACAAAACCACATTGGCCTGCCCTTCAACTACTACACTACATTTGTTAATCCCGTTTATAAAGTTTATGGTTACCAAGTTCATGACAATATATTAGAGTATCATGATATTTACAGAATAATTACAGAGAATAGTAAGATTACTATCGATAAATATGATGAACATATTGCTAAAAAATTAATAGATTTGCAATACACTGATGAAAAATTCAATTTTAGAAAGCGTATTAATATTGAAGATTTAGGCATGGGCGTTGTATGTCAATGTCATGTTGCAAAGTACGAAAAAGTTTCGAATCGAAAATTTAAGTGTCCAGCATGCAAAAAAGAAGTTAACTGTAATGACTATTTACAAAAAGCAATCGAAGACATCCATTTAATTTATCCGATGGAGCGATTAAACGTGAATCTGGTCAAAAAATGGACAGAAAATCATATTAGTAGCGAAAAGATACGTACATATTTGAATACACATCATAAAATATTTAAGAATGGGCCATTAACATTTTATCGTTAATAACTTTAATTGATGCTGAAATTGGGGTTTTATCCATTTCGTCTTTGACTCCTCTCTCAAAATTGGAGATTCACTAATTTCAGCATCAGTTTCACCCTCGAAATTGGGGGTTCACCAATTTCAGCATCTACCCCGCTCTCGAAATTGGGGGTTCACCAATTTCAGCATCAACCCCGCTCTCGAAATTGGGGGTTCACCAATTTCAGCATCAACCCCGCCCTCGAAATTGGGGGTTCACCAATTTCAGCATCTACCCCGCTCTCGAAATTGGGGGTTCACCAATTTCGAATCCTAATCCATACAAAAAAATTCCTACCTCAATTCGAGGTAGGAATTATCTCTATAAAAATTGAACACATACGCCTTCTGGTGCACGTTTATCATTTTCTAACATTGTTAATCTTCCTGTTTCCTTATCTCTTTCAAATAGCGTCAATACACCATCAGCTTCATGTGCACAAACAAGAAAAGTATCGCTTGGATCGATATTAAAGTCACGTGGCCAGTCTCCACCCGTTCCTACAATTTCAACTAATTCAATCTTTTCTCCATCACCTAATACTTTGAATACAGCAATAGATTGATGTCCACGGTTGGAAGCATATAAATATTTACCGTCATGGCTTAATCGAATTGCTGCTCCTTGTGAGTTTTCTGTAAAGTCATTAGGAATAGAAGATAATTTATCCAGCATTTCAAATTTACCTTCTGCATATTTCAAAACAACAACTTCATTGCTTAACTCTGTAAACAAGTATGCATATTTGCCATTATCATTAAATATTAAATGTCTTGGTCCCATTCCCGGCTCAACTTTTAAAGTCTCAACACGTTTAAATCCATGATCTCCAAAAGTAAATGTAATC
Organism: Macrococcus epidermidis; assembly: GCF_024205965.1. Taxonomy (NCBI): domain Bacteria; kingdom Bacillati; phylum Bacillota; class Bacilli; order Caryophanales; family Staphylococcaceae; genus Macrococcus; species Macrococcus epidermidis. The sequence continues at coordinate 2,063,523 of NZ_CP073819.1, forward strand.
ACTTCATCAGTTCCTAAATCAACAGCAACTGCATATTTTCCATCTGGTGTTTCCTGGATATAATGCGTATGTGCGTGATCCTGACGCTCTTTATTTGGTCCCGTTCCTTCTTGCTGTGCAATATCAATTAATTCTAATACTTCACCAGTTGTTTCATCTAATTTATATAACCTCACAACACCTGGTCCGTAAACCGCTTCTAATAAATATCTTCCATCTTCAGAAATCCATATATGACACGCTGAATCTGTAGATGATAAATTGTCATTAATTACTGTTAATGTCCCATCTTCATTAATTTGATAGCTTTGTATACCTGCATTGCTGTCTGCTTTTTTAATACCATACAATTTATCGCCATGTTGTTGAATATATGTTGAGCCATTCACTTCGTATCCTGTTTCTACCGTCTTAATCGTCTTTTCTTCTGTATCCAATGTAAAGCTATAAATCCCTTTACCGTCTTGCTTTGTATATGATCCAATAAATCCTTTTACTTCACTCATTGTAGCGCCTCCTCTTAATTTCATTTTAACAAAATCACATTCAGATTGCGAAAAGTTGAAAATAATTTAGCAAAAATAAAAATTTTTGTTGCTTATAGTTTAGTAATACATTACAATTTGTTTGGTATTAATAAATGACAGTTTTACATTACTAATAGTTAAGTAAGACTAATATTTAAATCTTTACCAATTTTAAGGAGTGGCCAATGACACAAACATATTACTCCAAGGCTTTTCATAGTATCGATAAAGCAAAGCATGCATTGACTCCTTTATTTACGGCCTTAAAAGAGTACGAAGAACAACACGTTACAAGTTTTGATGTGCCAGGACATAAACGCGGCCTGGACCCTGACTATAAATTGAACTATTATGGCATGCGCACTTTACGTCATGACGTAAATTCGATGCCAACATTAGATAACTTTGATCATCCAACAAGTGTCATTCAGAAATCACAAGCTTTGATGGCTGATTTGTTTCTAGCAGAGGAAGCACACTTTTTATTAAATGGTACGACGTCTGGTATACAGGCAATGATTCTGTCTACACTCAAGCCAAAAGATAAACTATTGCTTCCAAGAAATGTTCACAAATCTGTTTTAAATGCGATGGCACTCGCTGATGTTACACCCGTTTATATGGTACCTGAATTCGACACAGAATACGGGATTGCACATAATATCAGTGTAGAAACTGTACGCGAAACGATTGCAGCACATCCAGATGCGAAAGCATTGTTTATCATGAACCCCACATATTTCGGGGCAGTAAGTGATTTAAAGGAAATTGTTTCAATCGCGCACAATGCCGGCATTCCTGTTCTTGTGGACGAAGCACATGGTGCACATTATCGCTTTTCAGATGAACTTCCACTTTCCAGTATGGAAGCTGGTGCCGATATGGCAGCAACGAGCCTACACAAAACAGGTGGCTCTTTTACTCAAACGAGCGTTCTTTTGTTTAACAGCAGACTCATTGATAAGCATAAAGTAAAGAGTATTATCAATATGCTGACATCAACCTCTGCTTCATTCCTGCTGATGTCATCACTTGATATTGCACGTCATCATTTAGCACTGCACGGCGAAGAGAAAATCAACAATGTATTATCACTCGTTCAGTCATTTCGACAAAGCATCAACAAAATTCCTGGATTCTACATGTTAGAACCAGAAAAGTTTAACAGGAAATATCACCAGCAGCTAGACGAAACTAAACTGACAATCTATATTGATCATCGTCTTGATTTATCTGGTTTTGAAGTGTATCACTTGTTGCGTAGTGACTACGATATACAGATGGAACTTGCAGAACCTAATATCGTCATGGGAATTGTGTCGTTTATGGATAATGAAAGTGAATTGAATCAACTCTTTGATGCACTCTCAGATATTAGCGCTAAACATTTTAACCCAGACAAACCTTTCGTTCCACCGATTCTGAAGCAGATGTCGATTCCGATGCAGAAGATGGGCTTAAGAGATGTCTTTTACTCTGAGACGAAAGTCGTGCAGATTGAAGATGCTTTAAACGAAGTATGTGCAGAAAGTTTAATGATCTACCCACCGGGTATTCCGATACTGATGGCAGGTGAAATGATCACCCAGGAAGTCATCGACTACTGGAAATTTATTAACGACCAGCCAATTATTAAGATTGGCGCAGAAAACAAAAATGAAGTATTTATAATTGATAATAAGGGAGATATTTAATAATGAAATTAACTACACTTGGAAGACACGTTTTAATCGAATACTATAACTGTGACAAAGATATTTTAAAGGACCATGATAAAGTTGAAGAAATCATGAATGAAGCTGCCCGCGTAAGTGGTGCAACAATCGTGGAAAGTTGTTTCCATACATTCAATCCATACGGTGTAAGTGGTGCTGTTATCATCTCAGAATCACATTTAACAATCCATACATGGCCTGAATATGGCTACGCTTCAGTTGACGTATTTACTTGTGGGGACACTGTAGACCCATGGCGTGCAGAAGATTACTTACAAAAAGCTTTAAAAGCTGAACTTTCTGATTCATATGAAATCGGTCGTGGTATGGCTGACAAAATCCACAAATATTCTAAAGGTGAAATCGTCGTAGAATCATTCAAGCCTGTTGAAGTAGAAGTTAAATAAGGAGGAATTGTACATGTTAGATTTATGGTATACAGAAAATCACACGGATAACGTGAAATTCTCTATTAAAACAACAGAACATATCTTAACTGAAAAAACACCATTCCAGCAAATTGATTTCTTCAAATCTGAAGAATTCGGTACTTTCTTCACTTTAGATGGTTTAATGATGGTTAACGAAAAAGATGAATTCGTGTATCACGATATGATTACACACGTTGCAATGGCAACAAATCCTAACATTAAGAAAGTACTCGTTATCGGTGGCGGCGATGGCGGTACTGTACGTGAGTTAACACGTTACGCATCTATCGAACAAATTGATATGGTAGAAATTGATGAGCGCGTTGTACGTTTATCTCAGGAGTACCTTCCAATTACTGCAGGGAAACTAGAAGATCCACGTGTCACTTTATTATTCGAAGACGGTTTAGCATACGTGAAGAACAAAGAAGATGGTTACTATGACCTTATCTTAGTCGACTCTACGGATCCTATCGGTCCTGGTGAAGGTTTGTTCTCACATGACTTCTATAACAACTGTTTCCGAGTGTTAACAGATGACGGTATTTTAATTAACCAGCATGAATCACCTTATTATCCAAGCTACGCACATGAAATGAAGCGTGCACATTCTAAAATTAAAGGATTATTCCCGATTACACGTGTGTACCAGTTCCATATGCCAACTTACCCATCTGGTCACTGGTTATTCGGATTTGCATCTAAAAAGTTCGACCCATTAAAAGATGCTGACTTAGATGCCTGGAACGCGCTTGGCTTAAAAACTAAATACTATAACACTGATATTCATACTGGTGCATTCGCTCTTCCAACATTCGTTAAGGAGATGCTCGATGATGCAACCGAATAAACATGTGTATATGAGTTGCGAAGCTTCATTTGAAGAAGCAACAACAGTAATATATGGTGCACCATTTGACGGTACGGTTTCAAACCGTCCTGGTACCCGCTTTGCAGCTGATGCAATCCGTTCTGAATCATATGGTCTTGAAACATATAGTCCATACTTAAACAAAGATCTAGAAGATGTCCATATTATGGATTCAGGAGACGTCGATATTACAATCGGTAACAAAGTGAAAGTATTAGAAGAACTTGAAGATACGGCACGCACGATTTTAAATGCAGGTAAACTGCCATTTATGATTGGCGGCGAACATTTAGTAACGCTTGGCCCTATGCGTGCTGTTCTTGAAAAGTATCCGGATGCGATTCTTGTGCAACTTGATGCTCATACGGACTTACGTGATGACTATATGGGAGAGCCATTATCCCATGCGACAGTCGTACGTCGTATACATGACCTTGTCGGTGATCATAGAATTTATCAGTACGGTATTCGTTCAGGTACGAAAGAAGAGTTCGACTGGAGCGAAACACATACCGTACTTGAGAAATTCTCAATCGATACATTAAAGGATTTACCAGGCATTATCGGTAATGCGCCAGTATATGTTACAATCGATCTGGATTGTTTAGACCCATCAATCTTCCCTGGTACAGGAACACCTGAACCTGGTGGATTAACGTACAAAGAACTTGAACCTGCATTTAAAGTATTCGAACAACTGAACGTTGTTGCAGCTGATATCGTAGAATTGTCACCACCATACGACCACAGTGGCGTCTCTAATGCTGTTGCAGCGAAAGTTGCACGTGAACTATTGCTTTCAATTACGAAATAAGTTAGAACTTTTGTTCTAGCTTATTTTTTATGTATATTTTCAGATTATTATGAAATATAATAAGAGAAATATATAAGAATAAAAACAACTAGAGGTATCCCGTAATGAAATTTAAAGACTTTCCATCTAATGTTAAACTGCGAATTATTTGTGGTTTCTTTGATCACGCTGCGTCAATGAGTGTTATGCCTTTCATGGTTTTATATATTGCTGATGAACTCGGTAAAGTCACTTCGGGTATCCTCATGTCACTGAATGTTATTTTCGGATTGCTTTGTAATCTTGTCGGCGGCTACTTTGCAGACCGCTTCAGTCGGAAAGGACAGCTTATCTGGGGACAAACTATATTTGCGATTCTTTTTACAGTGATGGCGATTTTCATTCACCCGGATATTAATCTTGCATGGTTTGTGGCCATTATCTTTATGTGTCTCGCTATTCCAAGTGCCATGATCTTCCCGGCACTTGAAGCATTGATTATTGACTCAACCGATGAAGTTAGCAGAAAATCAGTTTATGTGACGACATACTGGTCGAATAACCTCGCTACTGCTGTAGGAACAGCAATTGGTGGACTATTTTATAAAGAACATCGTTTCCTACTCTTTATCATTATCATTGCAATCATGTTAATTAATACGTTTATCTTCTACAAGTTTCTAAAAGATCCAACGACCGAGAAAGAGAAAGTCATCGTTGATATGCACTGGATGCGCGATCTATTCGGTAAATATAAAGTTGCTTTGAAGGATACGCGCTTCGTGCTCTTCACTGCTGCTGCCGTATTTATCTTTTCTGCTGAATTTGCTTTAACCAATTATATCGGAGTACGTTTACATGAAGTGTTTCAACCTATTGATTTGTTCGGCGTACACATTGATGGTGTACGCATGATGAGTTTAATGCTCATTGAAAATACAGTACTTGTTGTAACGATTACGTTTCTGATCAATAAACTCGTCGAACCATTTAATCAGCGTACAATGCTTGTCATTGGTGGACTAATGTACACATTCGGATATGCATTAACACATACAATTACAGTGTGGTGGATGCTCATGCTATGTATATTATTTGCAACTATCGGAGAATTGATTCAAAGTCCGATTTATTCTGTATATATGGCGAAACTGATGCCAGATGATGCACGCGCAAGCTATATCGCATTTAGTTCGCTTGGTTATAGTGGTGCAGGACTTGTAGCAAGTTCCGGTTTAATCGTGGGTGTTGTGTTAAACAGTGTGATGATGAGTGTCTATGTCGCACTGCTTGGTATTGTAGGTGTGACGCTGATTGTCACTGCACTTAATCTCCCTGGTAAACATCAATTTAAAACGAACAAATAAGCAGTGGAAAATTCCACTGCTTATTTTTATTGTAAAATAGAACATATGTTCGTATAATAAAAGAAAAGAAGAAGGATGTGAGACAATGATCCACCCTATCTATGGCGAAACTGATTACAGAAAAGTTGAACCGGAGCAACTGAACCGCAACATTCCTAAAGGGCGCGGTATGATTAAATGGGCGCCATTTGCTACGATGCCACAACAATTTGCCGATGTACGACGACAAATAGAAAATCAAAATAAAGTTGAACGGCCAGAGCTTTCTGAAGACCATGTGCAGGAAATCAATGAAACATTGCACATTGCACTTGCTAAACATCAGGATGTGACAATCGAATACTATATGGATGGTTATATTCAGTCTGTCGATATGACGATAGAGAAAATAGATCAATGGGCAGCCATTATTATCGGTTCTGTGACAAGTAATCATCAGACTTTCTTTATTTCATTTATGGATATCATCAATATTTACACCCATTAGAAAAAACGCAGGACAATGTCCTGCGTCTATATTTTCGTTTCACTTTCTTCAATAATCCCTAGCTTTATCCCTTTAATTACAGCACCTAACCTTGATTCCACACCAAGCTTTCTAATCAGCTTCGTAATGTGATATTCAACCGTACGCTTACTGATAAATAAAGCTTCACTGATTTCCTGATTTTTCATATCTTTAGCAATCATTCGCAAAATTTCTTTCTCTTGATCACTCAGCAAAGGTTTCGCTAAAACCATATCATGCTTTAAATTTTGATTAAAATAATAAACTGCACGGATACCATCTACAAGTTTATCCGTAGATTCATCCTTTAAAATGAATCCAACCGCACCATTTTCATAAGCTTTAATCTTATACTCTTCTAAGTTGTACCCACTGAGCATAATAAACTTTACGTTCGGATATTTTTTAGAATACGTCTTTACGATGTTTAAGCCATTCACATCTTTTATTTTAATATCACACAGCACAATATTAGGCTGTAGCGTTTTAATATAATGCGTAAGCAGATTCGGATCTGTAAATACTTTTAACACTGACAAATCGTCTTCCGCCTCAATAATTTTGGCAACCCCGTGACCGAATAATTCATGGTCATCAAGTATAATAATTTTTATCATGAAACCACCTCTATTCTAACGGCAATGTAACACTTACAATAAGACCTTGTCTGTATGCATTTTCGTCAAACACCGAAAATTCTACAGCACCATCAAACAAGTTGACCTGGTTTATCAAGTACTTTAATCCATTGTTAGATCCTCTTACTAAAATATCTGATACGTTATGATACGGGATACCTTTAACATCATCCGAAACTTTAAATGATAAAGATGAGATTGATTCAACCACTTCAACTTTAATATGTTTAGCATCGGCATGTTTTATCGCATTGTTGATCAATTCTTTAATCATACGATAACTGCTGATTTTTATGAGTTTATCAATTATAACGTTGCTTTCCTGATAATCCAGCTGGATATCAATGATTGATTCATACAGATGACGACGAATTAAACTATTTAAACTCTCATTTAATCCAAAGTCGTCTAAATCTGCAGGAAACAGATCCTCACATGCTTCACGAATCGCATAGATTGATTCATCCAGAATCTCTTCAATATGCGCACGACTTCCATCTTTGTCTAAAGTCTTCGTCTCATTCAATGCGAGAATAATATTCTGTAAAATATCATCATGTAAGAAAATCGATAAACGTTCGCGTTCTTCTTCAAGTGCAGCATGTGATAAATAAATACGATTCTTATAATCTTCATCCATTAACTTCGTAGAATAGTTTTTCATAAAGAACTCAAACTGCTCTAATAAATGAACAAATTCGTGATATTTAAACTTTTCAACCTCGGAAGAATGAATAGCGATAAATGCATTATTCATTGCAGTACGATGAACATAAACGGTAATATCCTGCAGTTGATTAATCGCAATCGTTGAACGCTCATAAATCATATGCGTCTTAGAGATGATATCATCATAATTAAATGTTCCAGCTGGGAACTTATACTGTTCAGATTGGTCCTGCGTTTCAATAAATAAATAATAATTAGATAACTGAATATTGTTCTGAATTAAAGTATCATAAATATTCTCGTTGATATTGTTTGTAATATTTGCAGCACGATATTTTACAGCATAACGGTTACGGAAGTAATATAATGCAACACATCCAACCAACAATAAGCTATGGATGATAATTGCAGTGATGAGCATTGGATGCTCAAGGAAAAATACATAGAATACAATCATTGAACATAGCATTAAGACATTCCATATCTGAAACAATCCAAAGACAATAGATAAAAATGATTCTGAAACGATTATCTTGAATTTACAGAATGAATAAAGTAAATACAATGGGAAAATAATGAGTGTCGGTAATAAATAGTAGTAAGGAATACTGCTATTAAAAAAATGCAAAAATAAATTAAGTGTAAACATCGGTAAAATACTAAGTAATAGCGAAGCAAGAATAAAATACAATTCACGACGAATCATACCGTGCGAGTTACGAATGATTGAGAAAATCACATAAAATACACTCAACAATAAAATGATGCACACTGTGATGAGCATAATAAACGAAAATAACACAAAGTCACTTCTCTGAAGCGTAACATTCAGTATCATTGCAATAATGAAAAGGATAAAAATTAAATAATTATTGAGTTTTAAAAATGTATTTAATTTATTTGACCTTGAGAATACTGGATAGATACTAAATAACTTCGATAACATAGCTAATACAGAAAACAGTAAAAATATTTCCATGGTTGTTCCCAATCCTTTAAACAAAGGATCATAAAATGAAAAAGATATAGTGTTAGCTAGTAATATGCAAAGTATAAAAAAATGTTTTAGTACATATGAATCAAATTTATTAAATATTTGAAGTACGACAATACTTATGAAAAAGTTAAAACAAGCTGAACAACTTATTAAAATTGTCATATCATCAGTATTCTGCACAGTTAATATAGAATATTTGATAGCATAGAAAAACTTTAAATGAAATATATATGATATAACAATTAAAGATATATAGATTGTTAATGACATACGTTTTAATCTAAAAATTGAATTCATCTTTTAATTTCCTTATTCCTTCAGTTTTATCGGGAAAAGCATCTGAAAGTATACTGTATGCTTTTTCAATGTAATAATTATACAACAATCTGCAGTAGTCTAGTGAACCCGATTGTAAAATATTTTCTCGTGAATAATACTGAAGGTTTTTATCCCCGGAAAAAAAGATATATTTAATCAATGGTAGATACATTTTTCTCTGATTAAAATCATTCTTGTGTTCAGATAAGATACTATCAATATCATTCTTAATTTGGGCAGCTATTCCCACATTTTGCATAAAATATTGTAACGGTTCATTGTCTTTATCAATGATTAAGCCAATCAAACGCATTAAGTTTCCTGACTTTTGCGTAACTAAATTGATATATTCATCTTCAGAAATATTTGGATTTTCATTAAAATCAAAAGTTACATCAAAAAATTCAGCATACCCTGCATCAACAATAAGTGCCATTACCTCATCTTGAATTTCCTGATTAAACAAACGAATAGCTTGAAGCATAGTAATATGAGACAAAAGAATTTGTTGCTCTCTAGATATCCACTCTAACAAGTAATCTCCATCAACAACATCATCGACTAAATCAAAAGCCCAAAAAACAAGCTGAATAGCAACCGAATTTCTTTGCATATCAGCTTGTGTTCCCTTATTAAATAATTTGTTGATTGTTTCGTAATAACTTCCCCAGCTATCTCGCTGGATTTTATTAGTTACATAAACTAATAGTTGCTCTTCGGAATCTTTAGAAAGATTTAACTTCTTTATTAATTCCGAAATGTATTGATCAATCACTTTAGAAATCGCCAGTCCAATATTTAGAAGATTGGAACTTAAGAGGTTTTTGGGCAGCAGAGTCAATTACTGTTACTACGTCTTCGCTAAATCCTAAATTTTTGTTTTGGTTTAACAATTCTTCTAGAGATAAGTTCATTTCTTTCATCTTTAAAACAACTTGTTCTAACTCTTCTCTCATAATAATTTCCTCCATTCACTAAATGATATATTGCAAATATAATATTACACGAAATATTCAAAAAATTCGATAGAATTTTAAAAAAAATATAAAATAATTACAATATTATTTCATTGTAACCAATTTACGTTTTTCACTTTATAACCATTTAATGGGCATTAACAAAGAAAAATCAACGTTTATATGACAATATATTAAACAATATAAATTACGTTTTAACTTACTAAATCAATTGTGAATTATTGGATACTCTATAGCACTTGCAATTGAATTATGTCATAATATATTCAACAAGCAAAAAGGAGTTCCATATGAAAAAAATACTTTTATCATTTGCTATTATGGCTTCCCTCACAACAGTTTCAACAGCACATGCTGAAGCAACCCCGACAGTACTTTATTTTCATGATGAAGACGATGAACCTATTAAAGACTTTCCTTTCAGCATCAATATAAACGAAGAAGAACAATCTCTTACTGCTTTAGATGATGGTTATTCAGTGATTGCTGAAGATATCAAAGTGATTGAAATAGCCGGACAAGAATATGAAATTAATCCTGGTGAACTGAATAATATCGAAGTTGTTAATCCCGAGGAAGTTATACCTTCTTCAGAAGAGATACCGGTGACTGAAACGCCTCTTCCAGAAGATAATCTAACGATTAAAGTTCATGCAGTAGATCGTTCATTTTCAAATTTAGAAGATGGTACCACTGTATATTTAAAATATGATGGAGAGCTTGTTGATCAAGCTGACGTATCAAACGGAAGCGTAACTTTTAATACAACTGAGCCAAACAAGATCTATGAAGTAAGTTACAACAAAACTACGGAAACAGATAATGTAAAGATTGAACCTGGTGAAGAGAAATTTTTAATCTTTGAAGCACAAACAAAGCCGATTAAACGAGATCATTCTGTTGAAACGACAACTAAAAATTCACAACTAAAAGATGCGATCCGCAAATCTCCTGATGATATACCACCGTTACTTGCAAGAAGTAAGAAGGAAGATAGCTCTAATGAGGTAACACATAGAGCGTCATCACGTACACGTAATTCAACTAATAATAGTAACGTAAAATCACAGCTTCCAGTAAAACAACCGACAGTAAATCCTATGAAACGTAATAATGAGGCTTCTGTCACGTCTGGTACAACAAGTAACGAAAATGGTTCATATAGCACGGAAAGTAATAATAATGTTTCATCAAATAATTATTCCAGCACGACAACTAATCAAGAAAACACGCGCCCATCATTTACATCAGATCATACATCACAACAAAACACATCAAGTGATGACTATGCATCTGATAGCAGCTATGCTTCGGACAGCAATTATAAAGACTATCGTAATAGCAGCAGTACTAACGATTCTAGTAATCAATCTGATAGCGCTTCTGATAATCGTTCTGAAAAAAGTTCATATAATAATACTTCCACCAACAATGCAGCAACGAACCATAAACCAACAAATAATGAAGATCAATATTTACCACATACTGGTGAGGCAATGAGCTTATTATTACCGTTAGCTGGTCTTATGACCGTTACAGCAGGTGTTGCATTATTGTACTTCACACGTAAAAAGCGTGATGATGATACTATTTAAATTAAAACGCACATGTTTATGGCATGTGCGTTTTAATTTATGTAATTTGAATTCGTCCATCACGAACTGAAAAATAAGTACCGAGTTTTGAAGTGCCTTGCATACCTTCAAAGATAAAGACACCCCCACTATTAATCATCTGCTGAGATTCTAAAGAAGAAAATACAAATGTTCTATCTGCTTTTACATCTGTGAAACGATGCAATCTTCTCATAAATTGTTCAAAACCTTTAGTTTCTCCGATTGCTACGAAACCATCTGGTATGTGTCTAGCGATACGTTTAACATATTTATTAAATGAAGATGAGTGTGGGTTCCAGCTTACAATTGCAAGCACAGTTCCGCCTGTACCATCTAAACCTCCAAATTGTTCCCACAATAATTTAAACTGATATGCTTTTATCAAATCAAGATTATTCCTACTACACCCTATTACGATATCATGAATAACTGGTCTTTGTTTTCTCATCAATTGAATCAGCTGTGACATTTCCTGCTCTGAATGAATATCTTCTAAACCATGTAATTCTTCTTGTGAAATAGATTGTAATGGACTCAATTGAACACCCCAGATAAATTTATTTTATGCAAAATAAAAAGACTCTAAATTACAGAGTCTTAAACATTTTCTGATTCAATTTTAGCAACGATTTCTTTCGTACGACGTTCGATATCTTCAAAATCTTTCTTAAAGCTGATAACAAATAAAGCTGCACCAGCAGTAACAATAACAGATAATACTAAAAATGTAATAAAGATTGCTTTGAATAGAGATTTAACAAATTCCATCGGTGTTTCACTCCTCTACTGATTCTTTAAGTTTATTTTACCACATGAATAAAATGGAATGAAATAATTAACATTATCTATTCAAGATTATGATATAGTGTAAATAAGAAAAAGAAGATAGGATGAGACAAATGCCACACGTACATTTATTAGCTGCATGGCAGAACAACAATATTGAAAAAATCAAAGAAATCGTCGATAAAAATGTTCAAACGAATATCATCTATGATGACGGTGTTGAATATGAAAAAGGATATGATGAATTCATCGCAGGTATACAGTGTTATCTCGATGAAACCGAAAGATCAAATTTGGAATGGCAATTTGATGTAATGCATAAAACTGAGCGTGGTGCAGCTAATGTAGTTATTATTAAAATATCTCGTGGTGATGAACATTATAATGTTTCAGACAAAGCAGCATTATGTATATTTACATTTGATACAGTTGGAGAAAAAGAGCGTAAATTGATCCGAGCATATGTTGAAAAAGGTGTAGCTAATAATTAGCTGCATCTTTTTTTATTTTTAAAATTAACATCTAATAAATTGTTTATTTTGTTAAATCTCTTAAAAATAAAGGATTTTGTTCAATATAAAATTTAAATATTGCTATGAAATAACCATATGATGAGTATAATATTTTCATGTTAACTTTTTTGAGTAAAAATAATTGCGGTGTATACGAGTGTATTAAAATTGATAATCCTTATAATAAAACTTGTAATTAAATTTTAGACAAATAAGGAGTGTTATCAATGAATAAAAAGTACATTTTACCTGCTATCGTATTATCATCGACTTTACTAGCAAGTTTAACTCAAGGCGAAACAGCTTTTGCTAAAACAGAAACAAGCAAATCACTTCACCACCTTCAGAAAGTACAATCTAAAATCGATGCAAAAAACTTCTTAAAATCTTTACCAGGTGACAAAGCTGCAAAGAAATTTTATAAACAATATGAAATTACAAAAGTAGAAAAAGACGACAAAGGATTCACACACTATACATTAAAGCCTCATAATAACGGTAAAAAAGCTCTAAATAAAGAAATTAAAATTCATGTTAACGATAAAAATCAAGTCGTTCATGTAAATGGTGAACTTGACCAAAAAGATGTGGACCCAACAAACACACAAAAATTATCTCAAGATCAAGCGGTTGATTTAGCATTCAAAGCTGTCGGTGCTGATAAAGATAAAGTGAAAAATCTTGATAACCGTAAAGTCGTTAAAAAAGCTGAAGTGGCAATCAATGCAGATAAAAATAAATATGTATACAATGTTCAATTAATCTACGTTTCTCCTGAAGCAGCAAACTGGCACGTACAAATTGATGCTGAAACAGGCGAAGTTATCAAAAAACAAAATATGTTATTCGATGCTGCAACAACAGGTTATGGATACGGTGTTGATAACAGATTTAAAAATTTAAATATCTTCCAGGAAGGTAGTTACTTCTATCTAGCTGATACTACACATACTGGAAATATTGAAACTTATGATGCATATAATACACAAACAAATTTTGACATTGTAAGAGATACAGATAAATACTTCACTTCTTCTCGTCAAAAAGCAGCAGTTGATGCACATTATTATGGCGATGTAGTATACGATTACTTTAAAAATACTCACAATCGTGACTCTTATGATGATAATGGGGCTCCAATCTATTCTGTAGTACACTATGGTTCAAATTACAACAATGCTTTCTGGAATGGCGAAGCTATGGTTTATGGTGATGGAGATGGTGTTACTTTCACTTCATTATCAGGTGCTAACGATATTATCGCACATGAATTAACACATGCTGTAACTGAGCACACAGCAGGACTTGTTTATGAAAATGAACCAGGTGCAATCAACGAATCAATGTCTGACGTATTTGGTTATTTTGTAGACCCAGACTTCTTAATGGGTGAAGATGTTTATACACCAGGTAGAGCTGGAGATGCATTACGTAGCTTCTCTCAACCAGAACTTTATGATCAACCATCACACATGGATGACTTCCAATACTTACCTAACACTAAGAGCGGTGACTGGGGTGGCGTACACATCAACTCAGGAATCCCTAACAAAGCATTCTACAACACTGTAACAAAAATGGATAAATCAAAAGCAGAACAAATTTATTATCGTGCATTATCTTACTACTTAACATCAACATCTAACTTTAAAGATACTAAAGAAGCATTAATCCAATCAGCTTTAGACTTATACGGTCAAACAGAAGCAAATACTATTAAAGCAGCTTGGGATGCAGTTGGTGTTTACTAGTAGTTGATTTTAGAAATTATTATGGCCCGATTCTTACTTGGAATCGGGCCATTTCACTTGTTTTGGCACGGTTCCCTCTTGCAATCGGGCCATTTCACTTGTTTTGGCACGGTTCTCTCTTGCAATCGGGCCATTTCACTTGTTTTGGCACGGTTCCCTCTTGCAATCGGGCCATTTTGCTTGTTTTGGCACGGTTCTCTCTTGCAATCGGGCCATTTCACTTGTTTTGGCACGGTTCCCTCTTGCAATCGGGCCATTTCACTTGTTTTGGCACGGTTCCCTCTTGCAATCGGGCCATTTTGCTTGTTTTGGCACGGTTCCCTCTTGGAATCGGGCCATATTGCTTGTTTTGGCCCGATTCTCTCTTGGAATCGGGCCATTTCATTTGTTTGGCACGGTTCCCTCTTGCAATCGGGCCATTTTGCTTGTTTTGGCACAGTTCTCGATTAGAACCGCCTATCAATATTCATGCTCAACTTAAATTTTTAATCACATGATATATTTACTAAGAATTACTCTAGCTATTGATTGTATAAGGATACAAACCGCCATCGGTATGATAATATACATTTCTTTAGAAAGATGAAAAAAATTAAACGAAGCTCCAATGTATAATACAGCCCATATAATATATAAACACATTGTCATCCATCTAAAACTTTCAAGTAATACACGTTGATCCCTTTCATCATCCACTTCAGCACCAGGTTCTATTGCATTAATTAAATAACTTAATCCTACTGCCATAATCATAATTCCTCCATCCATAGTAAACCCTGAAGCGATATAAGCTATAAGAATCATCGAAGTAATTACCGTACCAAAAATAATCAACTCTCCTCTACTAAGTTTTCTTCTACTAAACATACACATCCTCCTAATATTTTCGCCATAGCATGAAATTACTCACTGAAAAAGATAAAAACATTATAGCCAAAATTATCACAATTGCACTTTCTGCTTTTAAAGTGATTAATCCAAACGTATATAGTGTAAAAAATAGCATCCCTGTAAATAGTGTCACCATATAAGATGTTTTAAATGCTCTATTGCTTAATGCGACAACGCGTTCATCTAACAATTTATCTCGATTTTGTATTCCAATTAAAATCATATGAATGCCAAGTACTAACTGCATCGCATATAGTTCCGGTTTCTCGAACACCACTAACATAAAAAATAATGATATCAGTAACAATCCACCGCCAAGAAAATATAACATCGGTCTATTGCCTTCTAAATGATTAAACATACGCATCCTCCTCACTCATAGTCACTTTCTTCTAATATAAAAATTGCTTCAACACTTACATTAAAAACTTCAGCTATCATCATTCCAAGTGGTAATGATGGATTATACTTCCCTTTTTCAATTGAAATAATTGTTTGTCTTGATACCTTCAGTTGTTTTGCTAACGTTTCCTGTGAGTATCCATGTAACTTTCTAAATTCAGCTAATTTATTCCTCATACACTCACCTCTTCAATATCATGATAACGTAAAGTTTCCTTTACGTAAAGGAAACTTTACATTATCCATTCTATTTATTCTTTGTTATACTTTCTCTATAGTGTTTACGGAGGTGTATCAATGCAACAAGTTAAAAGTGTAATCACAGAGTTTCGTGGGAGTCATTTCGATTTCGGGATAGAACAGGGAAAGTGGCTTCAAACAACATTAATGATGGAGAATCGCGAGCGTGAATGGCGTATTCGTCGCCCACGTTTCGATATAGATATTCAGGAAACAAAAGCTGCATTTAAACGTTTCGCCCCTGGTATCTGGGAGGAACTGCTCGGTTTACAAGCTGAACTCAAGATGGATATGACTCAAATCATACAGAACTTCGGTCATTACCGCGTATATGCTAAACCTAGCGGATGTAGTGTATTCACCACCGAAGATTTTTTAGTTAGAAACTATGATTATCATCCTGCTACTTATGATGGCCGTTTCACTTTCTTCCAACCCACGGATTCAGGTTATGCGACTATGGCACCCGTTTCTCGCATCACAGGTCGAATGGACGGGATGAATGAACACGGTCTTACGATGGGATATAATTTCATGCATCGCAAAGTACCCGGAGATGGTTTCGTATGTTATATGATTGGTCGTATGATCCTTGAATGTTGTCAGTCGGTTGATGATGCTGTGCAATTCTTAAAGGAAATTCCACACCGCTCTAGTTTCAGCTACATTCTGCTTGATAAAACAGGTATTACGCAAATCGTCGAAGCCACACCGCGCGACATCATTGTACGTGAACATCATTACTGCACAAATCACTTCGAAGTGTTAACACATGAGAATCGACGTGTACTAACAGATTCTGAGATGCGTATGCGTAATTTAAAAGCGCAGACAAATCGAACTACGGATGCCGCTAATGCATTTAAAATAATGAATGACCCTGAAGCTGGCATATTCAGCGAACTATATTCCAGCTGGAGCGGAACGATTCATACAAGTTGTTACTTTCCTAAAGATTTAAGCATCCAATTTGCGCTCGGTGGCAACAACACACCAACAACATTAAACTTCCAGGATTGGTTAGATGGTAAACCACTACCAGTACAATCGTTTACGGGAAAAATCAACAGCGATATTACTTTTGCCAGTGAATAAAATAAACCCTGAATCGACGTAGATTCAGGGTTTATTTAAATGATTCAATTATTTTATACGGATTATTCTCATACAGATCAAATTTTTGTGCTTTTTTCTCTAATGCATTAAGTATGCGGTCTTCCGAAACTTTACGTGTCACAAGCTTCGAAATATTCTCTGAATTGATAGCATAAAATCCTACATCAGTCGTCTCTTCATCGTTATTTTGCAGCGTGCCACCAATCACTTCACCTAGAAATGTAAAGTTGACTACCCCGCTCGTTTTATTATGCGAACTGTACAATAAACCTTTAATCGCAACATCTAATCCAGTTTCTTCTTTTACTTCTCGCACAGCGCCACTAATCATATCTTCGTCTTTATCTAAGCGACCGCCAGGTAATTCTAACGTATCACTACGATGTAAACTTCTAACCAGCAATACTTCATCTTCTTCATTTTGTACGAGAACATTTGTAGAAACGATATGTAAGTCCATCTTATAATCACCAGTCGGCGTTATGATCATATCTTTCTTTGAAATAATCCACTTATCATTTGCGAGCTTATCCGGTAACGAATTTTGATAATGTTTCGTCTTCTTTCGGAGTTCAAAGAAATCTCGATAATGCTTTTCGTCTAAATATCCCCAAACCTCTGTAATAATTGTCTTGTCCTCATTCACCCATCGACCGACCAATGTTACACCTAACTCTAAATAATTGTTTAGTACATGTTTATGGAAATAGCGGTTTGTAGATTCGTAGCCATCAGGAATAATTTTAATCTCTGTTTTCACTTCAAACATCTCATACACACCCTTTACCTTCACTTACTTTCATTATACGTTATTTAAAATGATATTTCATTTAACTAAAATGTAAATTTAATTAATATTTAATTAATGATACGATTCAGCAAAGTTATTCAAACAGATGTTTATCATTCTTAGGTTAGAAGTTTTATAATAAATAAAAAAACTAAAGGAGCATCATTATGAAAACTTTATTAAACACCCCTTATTCATTTAAAGGCCTGGAACTAAAAAACAAAATCGTTATGCCACCGATGTGTCAATATTCTGTAGAAAAAGAGGATGGAACACCTACTGAATGGCATTACGTACATTATGCATCACGTGCTGTTGGTCAAACAGGGCTTATTATTGTAGAAATGACAAATGTTGAACCAGAAGGTCGTATTACGAAAAACTGTCTCGGTTTATGGGATGATGCACAAATCCCAGCTTATAAACATATCGTAGAAGGTATTCATAATAATGGCGCAAAAGCTGCTATTCAAATTGCTCATGCCGGCCGAAAAGCACGCGATGTTGAAACACCGGTTTCATCATCTACAACGCCAGTTGAAGAACCTACAGATTTCGGTCCAATACGCCATCCTCGTGAACTTTCAAACGAAGAAGTTAAAGCGATGGTCGTTAAATATAAAGAAAGTGTACGTCGCGCAGTTGAAGCTGGGTTTGATGCAATTGAACTTCACGGAGCACACGGTTATTTAATTCATCAATTCCATTCCCCAGGTATCAATAAACGTGACGATGAATACGGCAAGGACCTTTCATTGTTTGGCGTTGAAGTAATTAAAGCTGCAAAATCAGTAATGCCGAAAGATATGCCTTTAATCTTTAGAATTTCTGCACGAGAATATATGGTTGGTGGCTATGATATAGAACATGCTTTAGCCATATCAGAAAAATATTTAAATGCTGGTGTCGACATGTTTCATATTTCTACAGGAGGTGAAGCACCTGCTGGCATTGATAAACCAGGTAACTATCCTGGCTATCAAGTACCATTTGCAAAACGCTTCAAAGAAAAGTTTGATGTACCCGTAATTGCTGTAGGTATTTTAGACGCACCCGAAACAGCTGAAATGACACTTCGTAACGATGATGCAGATTTAATTGCAGTCGGTCGCGGAATGCTTAACGATCCATACTGGGCAATCCATGCTGTGAAAGCATTACGCGATGATATTGATGTGCCTATGCAATATGAACGAGGCATCCATTAATGTATCAACATATACTTTTTGATTTAGATGGCACGTTAACTGACCCTTATATGGGCATTACGAATAGCATTATCTATTCTCTGCAAAAATTAAATATTGAAGCCCCGGATAATGCAGCCCTTATTCCGTTTATCGGTCCACCACTGCATGAAAGTTATGAAACTTTCTATCAATTATCAGGCGACATTAATGCCGAAGCAATCAAACTGTACAGAGAATACTTCAGCGATAAAGGAATGTTCGAAAATGAAGTATATCCAGGCATTCCATTACTATTACAAGCATTAAAATCGATGGATAAAAAGTTGTATATCGCAACAAGTAAACCAACGTATTTTGCTGTACCGATTTTAGAACATTTTAATCTTGCACATTACTTCGAGTCTATTACCGGTAGTGAGTTAGATGGCACACGGACTAATAAAGCAGAAGTCATCCAGCATGTCATTGATACACACGGACTCAATAGAGATGAATGCATCATGATCGGTGATCGCAAACATGATATCATCGGTGGACAAAAAAATAATATCGATACAATCGGTGTACTCTATGGTTACGGAGATGCAGATGAGATTAGACAGGCACAACCAACCTATACTATTGCAACCGTCGATTATTTATTAGATGCTATTACAAATGACACTCAATATTTTGACTATATTTGACCTTAATGTTATGATAAATATATCAAATCAATAGGAGTGATGAACATGGATAATAAATATAGTATCTTTTCTCGCGGACAAAATGTATTTGATGTTGCAAACGACATGTTAACGAAATCAGTCAGTCAATTTGCAGATAATGCTTATAATCATAGTTTTAAGTTAGATATTAAAGAAACAAATAATGATTATACTGTTCATGTAGATCTACCAGGTATTAAACAGGAAGATATTCAATTAGACTATCAAAATGACGCATTAAGTATTACAGCGAAACGCCTTGAAGAATCGGTTGTTGAGAACAATGAACACAACTACATTAAACGTGAACGTTCATTCGGTTCAATGCATCGTTCTTTATACTTACCAGATGTTCAGGTGGAAGCAATTAAAGCTACCTATAAAAAAGATGGTACGCTGGATATCGTATTACCAAAGCTACATGTTACGGAAGCACCGAAACAATCTATTAAAATAGACAGTGAAATATAAATTTATAAAATGAGTAGCAGGAAAGTAATCTTTTCCGACTACTCATTTTTTATATTCCGTTTTATATTCTAAATTTTCTGATATAATTGAGATAATTTTATCGAAAGTGGTGATATTATGCTTCAACTTAAGAAACCAAAACGCCTTAATAAAGGAGACACGATTGCGCTTGTTTCATCATCTTCAGGTTTAGCAGGCGAGCCAACGATGAAACATCGTACAACGCTTGGCATTAAACGTATTGAAGAGATGGGCTACAAAGTAAAAGTTATGCCTAACGCGTTAAAAGGTCTCGCATTTAACTATGATCATCCGAAAGCACGTGCTGAAGAGTTAATGGCAGCATTTATTGATCCGGAAGTTAAGGCGATTATCTCTACGCTTGGTGGCGATGATAGCGTACGTTTGCTACCTTATCTGGATATTGAGATTATTAGTCAACATCCTAAAATCTTTATGGGTTACTCCGATTCAACGTTTACACATTTTATTTGTTTAAAAGCTGGATTTTCAAGTTTTTATGGTTTGTCACTACTTACGGATTTTGCAGAGAATAATGCTTTTCCAGAATATTCACGAAATCATTTTAATAAGACGCTAACCCAGAATGAAATCATCGGTGACATTCCGACATCAGAATTTGTATACAAACACGGATTACGCTGGGATAAAGAAAATGAATTAATAGACCGTGAACAAATTGATAATACTGGATATGACGTAGTAAATGGAAAAGGACAGGCAAGCGGACCGTTAATTGGCGGTTGTCTGGAGTTAATGATCTCTTTACGTGGCACTGATGTCTATCCGGATGAAACAGATTTTGATGGTGCGATATTATTTTTAGAAACCTCTGAAGTATTGATGCCACAATGGTTGATGGAAGATTTTATGCGTAGTTTAGGTGCGTTAGGTACTTTAGACCGTATTAACGGTATTATATTTGGACGTCCTCAAAACGGTCATTTATATGATGAATATAAAGAAGTCGTTCAGAAGATCATGAAAGAATGGGGACATGAGGATAAACCGGTGTTGTTTAATGCATCATTTGGACATAACGAACCAAAATGTATTGTACCGTATGGACGAAATGCGGTAATTGATGCCGATAATAAAATATTTACTATTACTGAGAGTGCAGTAGAATAAAAATGAGTGGGCGGAAAACAATGTTATTCGCCCACTCATTTATTATATTGAAATTAAAATGTGCTTGAGTGGGCGAATTACAGCTTAATTCGACCACTCACCCACTAAAAATTAAATCACCCAGTTACCATCTCTAAATACCGGTTCAACTGTCCCATCTTCTTTAATACCATCAATTGATAGATCACTGCCACCCATCATAAAGTCAACATGAATCATTGATTGATTTAACCCCTTATCCATCAATTCTTCTTTGGATAAAGATTTACCATCTTTAATCGCATTAGGGAACGAACGACCTAATGCAACGTGACAAGATGCATTCTCATCATATAACGTATTGTAATAAAGGATGCCAGAGTTAGAAATCGGAGAATCGTCTGGTACTAATGCAATTTCACCTAAACGACGTGCACCTTCATCATTGTTTAGCATATTCTTCAGAACGTCATAACCGACTCCTGCTTCAAAGTCAGTAACCACACCGTCTTTAAACGTTAATTTAAAGTCATCTATAATTGCGCCTTGATAAGCAAGCGGGCGTGTATTACCAATAACACCATTAACGCGACGATAGTCTGGTGAAGTAAATACTTCTTCAGTTGGCATATTAACCTGAATCTCTACGCCGTCAGAATTTATCGCACTCGCTCCTAACCACACATGTCCTTTCGTCAAACCAATTTCAACGTCTGTTGTAGATGATTTATAATGTAATTTATCATATGCTTTTTCATTCAACTGCTGTGCTTTTTTATTTAAGGTTTCATTATGTAATTTCCATGCAGCTACAGGATCATCCTGATCGACACGCACTGCTTTTATCATCGCTTCAAGTAACTTTAACTTTGCATCTTCTCCTTTGAATTCAGGGAATACAAGTTCACCCCATTTATCATTTGGAAATCCTACAATACACCATGAGAAGTCATAACGACCAACTGCTCTTGAGAAATCTTTATTCGCTTCACCTAATGCTTTTGCCTGTGCAGCAATCTTTTTTGGGTCTGCATCTTTCAATAACTCAGGCGTTTGTGAATAGACACGTAAATGTGCTACTTTATTCTGTACAAAATCATTCGTTTCATCAATTCTATATTGCGGAATATGTTCAAACACTTCAATTGGCGCATATTCAAATTTCAATTGAGATGATGGACCATCAGTTAGTTTCTGAATAACTTCTCTTGCACCTTTTTCGTAAGCCGCTTTTGTCACCTCACGCACAAAATCAATAGCATCAATATCAGCGGTTACTACAACCGTTTGATCTGGTTGTACATTTAAACCTACGCTTACGACAGTCTCGGCATATTTTTTTACAATTTCTTTATAGTTCAAATAATTTCCTCCTCAATCTCATTGTTGATACTATTATATCGGAAACCGAAGTAAATGAAAACAAAAAAGATGAGGCATCAATATCGCCTCTTACTCTGCAAATATTTCTATTCTTTTTACCAAATCATTTCTTAATACAAATTTCATGCCGATATGATGTTCTTTATCCTTATAATGAAATTGTGTCTGCTGTTTCGGTAATAACGACTTTTTATAAGTATCTCCGTATGCATCGATAACATCTTGTTTCGTGCTATCGATAGTAATATCACGACTCGTTTTAACAGCAGGGTTCTTAAATAAAGAAACTGCTGTGATATGATTGTTTTTGTTATCTTTTCTTATGATTAATCCTCTATGTTTAATAGATCGATAAAATGTTCTACCTTCTAACTGAATACGCGAGTCTTTCACGAAATCTTTATGTTTTTCTTCATAATTTTCACCGATTTTAATATCTCCTAAGCGTTCTTCACTTAAATCATTGTCAGGTGTAGTACAATAGTTATATAACCATAATGCGATAATCACACTTAGTATGAGCACGATAATCATTGTTACGAATTTTTTCATACTTCACACACTTTCCTATTTTATCTCTACCAATATACCATAAAATTACAAATGATGAAAATAAAAAAAGATGGGTAGTTAAACTACCCATAGAGAAGACTTACATGTATGAAAAATTATTAGCTAAGGTAAGTGTATCACTTCACATCATGGTAAACATCCGTATATACCGTAATATTTTTGAATATTTGTTCATATAAATGGTGAAAATAATATCTTTTGTTTGATTATTCTGATATTGTTATAATACATTTATATTATTAAAGCTTACAGGAGGCACTTATGACGACTTTAATCGAATATTTTAATCAAGGCTTATCTTTAGAGCAATATATTAACCAAATGGAAGTAAATAAAGCAGAAATGCATAAAATCTATGAAACTTTTGAATTACCTGTAGATGACGCACGTTTACAAACTGTAAAAGACAAACATTTAAAAGCTATCGTCATTACTGAAGATTGGTGTGGTGACGCGATGATGAACTTACCTGTGCTGATGAAAATTGCGGAAGCGACAGATATGCCGTTAAGCATTAGTTTACGTGATTCAAACTTAGATTTAATGGATCAGTATTTAACGAATGGTGGACGTTCTATTCCAAAATTTATCTTCCTGGATGAATCGGGTAATGAATATACAAACTGGGGTCCACGCGCTGAGAAAGTTCAAAATTTTGTTATGGATTTACGTAAAGATTTACCTGCTAAAGATGATAAAGATTTTGAATCTAAACAAAAAGAAGTACACCATCAAATTCATGAAAAATATAAAAATACACCTGAATTCTGGAATGAAGTTTACGCATCAATTATGGAACAGCTGACAAAATAGTCAGCTGTTTTTTATTCAAATAAATTACTTAATCCTTCATCATCACCAAATTGTTTAATCGCACTATACAGCTGAGCTCTATGATGCGTTAAATGCGTCAAAATAACGAGCAACCAGTCTAAATAAGTTTGACGTGTCTGCCAATAGGTCATTTTCATATTAAGCATTTCATCTTCTTCCAGTTGATTATAAAAATCAAGCAGAATATTCATGCTGAGTTCGAGTCTCGCTTCAAATACTTCAATTGATGTTACTTCTTTTTGCCAGTAATGATAATAATCATCCATTTCAGACTTCCCTGCACCTTTGATGATCATTACATCAGCTTCAGGTATTAATGCAATATGTGTTAGCAATTCAAAGCAAGTTTTACCACCCGGATAGATTTCCTGTTCTAACATAAATATATCTACTTTGTTTGCAAGCATTTTGATACTTTCTACCTGACATTCAATTTACTTAAATATTGGTTCTATAATACTAATCATTGATATCACCTACTAAATAAAGATGACGTGTCGCTCTACTGGCGATTGTATATAACAGCAACTGGTCATGCTCCAGATCATATTGATTAAATCCGACAATAAATACATGCGAGAATTCAAATCCTTTAGCCATGTAATTCGGCATGATAACTTTTCCTTTAGTGAATGTATATTGATCGTGTGTTAATAAAGTACATCCCTTTAAAGTCTGGGCTATCTTATTAGCATGTTGAACGTCACGTGCGATAATGGCGACACTTTCAGATTGCAATGCTTCTACAGTATTAACAAACGCTTCGTAATCCAGTTCTATTACATCGTCTCCCTGAACACCTAAAGACTCTGTATCATCATTACCTATCAAACCTTTCGTAAATTCAGTAATTTGAACTGTTGAACGATAAGATTTTGTTAAATGAATGACATTGATGTCATCTGGTAATTCAAATGTCACTGCAGGATGTACAATTTGATTACTATCTCCGAGCATCGTCTTTCGTGCATTGGGATATATCGCACTAATTGCTGCTAATTGGACGACTGAATAATCCTGCACCTCATCAATAATGATGTGCTGCATCATACTTTCTCTGTGCAATCCCTTTATCTTAATTGATAAATAAAGCAAAGGCGCTATATCTTCATAATACATTTGTTTGTTTCTAAATTGATTGAGTGTTGCTTCGTATGCGTTCTGATCTATCGACTTTAATATATTGAGATAAATACGTTCAATATTGATAAACTGTATATCTTTAATATATTGTTTCAGCACTTTATATTGTTTTGTCTTTTCACGTTTAGCACGTATCTCAAGTTCTTCGTCTGTACCAATATATCGTGTTACTTTCTTTAATGCTTTCGTTCTGTCTTTTATCGCTTGTTGTAAGTGTTCCTCGTAGATCGGCTGTAATTCTACCTGAATTTTTTTAAGGCGTGCATCAATCGGAGATTCACCAAATTTATCATAAAATAAATAAGATAGATGCTCTTTCGTTACAAAAGGCGTGCCTTCAATCGTTAATATATTAAATTTAATATTTTTCACTGCAATCGATGCAATCTTTTGATCCATCTTTTGTAACAGTAACTTACTATTTTTAATTTTAAATAACGCTCGTGCGTAATCATCTGCATAACGCATGCGCTCGATATTTTGAAATAACGATTCGACATGAAAGTGACGACGATTCATTTTATCTTTTAACCTGAAAAAGCTCGTCGCATTAATCGGTGCTTCTCCTAACTCCGGTAATACATCAAATATATAATCACCGAACATCTCATTTGGTGTAATAAACAGCATATGTTCTGCTGTCATTTTATTTCTATGTAAATATAGAAGGTAAGCAATACGCTGCATTGCAATCGAAGTTTTACCAGATCCCGGGGGTCCTAATACTAAAATATCGTGGTTGGAAGTCATACGAATAATTGCATTCTGATCCTGCTGAATCGTTGTAACGATAGACTTCATCTTGTCTTTTGCACTATCAACGAGTAGATGTTGCAAAGCGTCATCACCAATATATATTTCTGAATCGAAGACATCTAACAGGCGCTCATGTTCAATTACAATCTGAATGCGTGACAATACATCTACGACTTGTGTACCGACAGTCGGTACATTATAGCTTACTTCCCCAAGTTGGTTCTCATAATAAGTACTGGCAATTGGTGTTCTCCAGTCATAGATAATGAGATCTCCTGTTGAAGGGTCTTTCAGACTATTTAATCCAATATAAAACTTTTCTGTTTCATGCGCATCATCTTTTAATGTAACAGCACCAAAATAAGGACGGTCTTTCATCTTATTAATCTGCTCGGTAATCTTGTTTCGGTTAACCTGAATTTCTTCCTGTAATTTTAAAGAAGGTAGTACTTGTGAATATTCTATCTGTGCATCATCAGAAATTTCTGTACCAAGCTCTTCAAACGCAAAGCGGCGTTCTTCGATGAGTTCACTCGTAGATTGTGTGAGCTCTCCGGTTAATTTATTCTGTATAATATCAATCAAAGCATGCACTGCTGTTAAATGTTTCGTTTCAATTTGTTTTAAGTTCAATCTATAACCTCCTCATGCATGATACGATTCAAGTGTGATCGTCTCAACCTTCTATGTTTAAGTAGCGCAGCAAATTCTCGCGGTGTCAAATAGGATAATCGTATATGAAAATAATTGATATATTCAACGATCGCAAAGCAAAGTAAAAAAGTACTTAACATTAAATATCGCTCACTTGTCATCAATGCATAGATAAATAGCATACTACAAATCATGATGAGTACAATAGATACACGCTTAAATAATATGAACAAATGCTGCTGTTTAATCGTCATATGCATCTTACCACGCTTCTTTACTACGTCATGCATCAGTTTCCAGAAGTACGCACCAATAGCAAGAATAAAACATAACGTTATGAGCGGAACAGCAATATGGAGGCTACGTGCCATTTCCTGATATTCATGATTGAAACAACAGTACATCCAGATAAGAAAGAACATTACACTTGAAAAGCCTTCACCCGTGTATAAACTTTTTAATTCTTTAATCAATGAATTTTGCATTGTTTCTCCTTTTTATGTCATAAATATATGCTTTCAGGGTATAAGTAACTATCAAACTGTGAGGTGAACCGAATGAATAACAATAATAATCAAATTTATACAGAAGTAAAATCTTCAAGAGATGAATTACTCAGCCAAATCCAAAAATTAAGCGCGTCACAATTTAACTATAATTTCGGATCAAAGTTTAAAAGTATCAAATATAATTTACTTCAAATCGCTTATGCATATCATGAAGGCTTAGATCAACACAAAGACCAGATTGGTGATTATGAGCTATTTAAAGAAAAAGGTCATACATTAAATTTCTTTGATGTAGCAAATTATTTCGATAACATTGATTATGCAATCGAACAAAATCCAGTACATCCTAACGATGTGATGCCACTTATCTTCAATGAATATGAGTTACGTGGTAAAATTCGTTTCTTAATGACTTTCTTTGAAGTGCTTGATAACAATCTTGATCAGGAAATTCAAAATTTAAAAGTAACTAGACTTAAATAAAAAAGCTCATGATGAGCTTTTTTATTTTGTATTAATTGATATGACGATGACTTAAGAAGAAAGTTTGTTTTTCTAAAAATGATAATGGTACTAATTTTAACGCTTTGTTTCTTGCTTTAATAAGTGTTTTATTTTCAAGTTGTGCTGATTTACCGATTTGACGTGATCTTAAAATCACCTTTTTCGTGTGATTTACACTTAATTTATCATATGCTTTTAATGCTTCATCAATCGGATACTTTTTGAGTTGGTTCGCTAGACACACTGCATCTTCCATAGCGAGTGATGCGCCTTGTCCCATGTTAGGTGTTGTTGCATGTGCTGCATCCCCTAACAATACGACGCGGCCTTTATAAAATGTCTTCAATGGATTGATATCATAAATATCATGTTGAATAGGGTCTCCGACAGTCTTTTCAAGCGTTTCTAACACAGCATCAGGAAATGCTTTAAAGTATTGCAACAGTTTCTTCTTATTATAATTTCTAAATTCTGTATCTCTTTCTTCGGCATTCATACAGCAGAACCAGTACACCTGATTATCTTTCAGTGGTACGATACCAAACCTACCTGTTTCTCCCCAGTACTCAAGCGCAACTTTATGATCAACAGCTACATCTTTACTCGTTCCTCTAAAACACGTGTAACCTTGATAGATTGCTTCACTATCTTTAAACATCTGTCGTCTAATGTTAGAATGTACGCCATCAGCTGCGACAATTAAATCATACTGATATTTGGCACCATCTTGTAATATTAAAGTTGGATGATTAAAGTCTTTAATACGTACAACATCTTTTATTAAATGGATATCGGCGTCATTATGCTCCAATAAAATAGCATGGAGTTGCTCACGCTGAATCGTTATATTTTCTTCTTCTGATAATGATAATATCAGTGTATTTAATAACTCATCTTTATCTGTTCTAAACTGGCATTCAATTAACGGGTTTCCCGCTGCACGGATATCTTTGTCTATTCCATACTGTTTCAAAGCACGTATAGCATTACCGCCAACACCTAAACCGACACCGAGCTGTTTCAATACATGGCGCTTTTCTAATATGTCTACCTCATGCCCGGCAGACTTTAGAGCAATCGCAGCTGTTAAACCGCCAATACCTGCTCCGATAATACCTATGCGCATGTAACTCACCTCATCTTATAATTTCTTTTTTACAACTGCACGAATTGGACTGGCATCAGCTTCTATCTTTAGTGGCAACCCAATAAAATCATAATACCCTACTCTCACTTTATTTAATTCTAAATTTTCTATAATCAATATTTGATTTTCTAAACATGCTTTGTGTGCATCGAGGGTTTCATTATCTACTGTATCTATACTAGGCATATCCGTGCCAATCACTTCAACACCAAGGTGTCCCAGATAATGTATGGCAGCACTTTCAAAGGTCATGAAGTCTCCCAAAAATACACTTTGATCTTTACTGTATACTGATTTAAACAATACGATTGGCTTATCAATCACAAGGTCCTCTAATAATTTCTGAGTAACAATTTCCTCATCGATTAACTCGATCACCTGCGCTTCACCGATTAAGCGATTAATATCAATCTCATCAATCGTTACGCTTTCATGGTCATAGTGAAAAGGTGCATCTAAATGTGTACCAGTATGTAAGCTCATTTTAATACTGCCTACATTAGCACCAGTTTGACCTTCTAACTGACTATCCATCTGATACACATAAGGCTGATCCCCTGGCCATGTTGCAATACCTTGCTTTAATGTCTGAGAAATATCAATCCACATAAAAACCCCTCACCTTCAACTGTCTGCTTTACTTACATTATAACGTAGGCGCGGCCTTTTTACAGTTTTAAGGTGAGGGATGCTTTATTTAATATCACTAAATAGTTTATTAGAAATAAATTGCTGGAAGATTAACACAATTGCGCCAACCGACCAGTAAAGCGGTAACGCTGCTGGCGAGTGGAAACTGATAAATATAATCATCAATGGACTCATTATCGCCATCGGCCACATCTGTTTGCGGCTTTCTTCAGGCATGTATTGTATAGAAATCCATGACTGGAGAAAATATAGTCCACCTGCAATGAGCATCATCAACAGATCAGGCGTACCAAGGTTAAACCAGAGAAAGCTTTGTGCTGCAATTGATTTACTGTGTATGATCGCAAAGTATAAACCGGTCAATATCGGCATCTGAACGATAATTGGTAAGCAACCCATGTTCATTGGGTTAATATTATGTTCACCGTATATTTTCATAAGTTCCTGCGATAATACGCTCTTTTCTTCCGGGTCTTTTGCTAGTTTCATCTTATCTTGTATCTCTTTTATTTTTGGACCGGCAACTTTCATATTTGCCTGCATCTTCTTTTGTTGTTTAACTGTGCTGAGCATCATCGGCATCATCATAAAGCGTACACATAACGTTACTAGTACGATCCCCATACCGTAACTGCCCGCAAAGAAACCAGCAAAGAAAGTAATTAAATCCGTAAATGGTTGGACGATGCCGTTATGAAACAAACCGTCATCTTGTGCCCCGCAACCACTTAATATCAATGTTAATACGATAAGTACACTAAAAAATCTTTTCAAATATTTCTCCTCCTATATATTAATGTTTGATTAATATATAGGAACGGCCTCTACTTCATCGCTCATCTTAGATAAACACTTAATACGCCATCTCAGTACAGGTGAGAAAATAATAATTGTTTGTTCCAAAACATTCCCAGCACATTCAGTTAAAGACCATTTCTGACCCACTTGTAACTGAAGCTTTAAATGTAATAATACGAATAAGAAGGCGGCAATGTATGGTACCAGATACAACAAACGAAATGTAATATATTTGAGCAATAATGCTTCACTCAATAAACTGAGTAACAGTTCCAACATAGCCACCTCCTTCTATTAGTAAACTTATTATAATGATAAGTGACGTTGTAAGCAAATGATAATCAGCTATTCTTTATGTCTTAGTAATCTTAAGCTGTTTAAAGTCACAAGTAATGTAGCACCCATATCAGCAAATATCGCAATCCATAACGTTAACCAGCCTGGGATAACGAGTAATATCGCGATTAATTTAAGTCCTAACGCAAATCCGATATTCTGTTTGATAATATTTAATGTACGCTTGCTGAGGCGAATCACTTTCGGTAAATCACTTAAATCATCTTTCATAAATGTAATATCAGCTGTCTCTATCGCAGTATCAGTTGCTGCACCACCCATTGAAAATCCTACGTCTGCCTGAGCGAGTGCCGGTGCATCATTGACACCATCACCAACCATTGCAATGTGACTTCCCTTTTGTTGATAGTCTTTAATTAATTTCAACTTATCTTCAGGTAACAACTCTGAATGCACACGTGTGATGGATAACGTATTTCCAATTGCATCGGCTACTGCTTTATTATCACCAGTGAGCATCAGTGTCTCTATTCGTTCTTTGTTCAACATGCGCACGACATCTATTGATTCATCGCGAAGTGTATCCTGAATAAAGAAGACAGCGATTATACGATCTTCTGTACCGAACAATACTTTTGTTGCGCCGCTTCTATTTGTTTCAGCAAGTTTCTGTGCATCAGAATCATTTACATTAAAGAATTTCTGTTGTCCGATACGATATTTTTTATCTTTATAAATACCTTGTACCCCTTTAGCGGTAACGACTTCATAATCTGTTAAGTCGACTGTTTCACAATCCGTTAGACTGTTCACGATTGCTTTGCTTAATGGATGTCCGGCATCTTTTTCAAGGGTGTAGATAACATTTTTTTCGTCTTGCGTTAGTGTTGTGAAATCAACACGTTCTACAACAACAGGCTCTCCTTTAGTTAATGTACCTGTCTTATCAAAAGCTATCGTATCGATATGACCTGCGTTCTCTAAATGAATACCACCTTTTATTAAAATACCACGACGTGCAGCACTACCGATTGCGGTAACGATCGCAACCGGTGTTGAGACAACAAGCGCACATGGACAACCTACAACGAGTACCGATAAACCTTGGTAAAGATAATGTTTGAAGTCGCCACCAAATAATGGTGGGATTACGATTACAAGCAACGCAATTAACATAATGAGTGGTGTATAGTATTTCGCAAACTTATCTACAAATTTCTGTGTCGGTGCTTTCTCACTTTGCGCTTCTTCCACAAGATGAATCATCTTCGCAAGCTTAGTTTCATGGCTGCGTTTAGTAACTCGCACTTCTAACTGTCCAGATTCATTCAGTGTCCCTGAATAAACTTCATCAGCTTTACTTTTGGATACAGGGATACTTTCTCCTGTAATACTTGCCTGATTGACATTGCTCTGACCATTTATTACAACACCATCAATCGGTACTTTCTTACCAGGCAGTATGCGCACGACGTCACCAATGCTTAAATCTTCTACAGCAACTTCTGCATATTCATTACCAATTCGCTTTAATGCCACTTCAGGTGTGAGATCAATCAGACTCTGAATGCTGTCACGCGATTTCTCCATCGCGTATCCTTCAAGCGCTTCACTTATTGCAAATAACAGGACGACCATGGCACCTTCCTGTACTTCACCTATTAACATTGCACCAATAATTGCAACGGTCATTAAGACGTTCATATCAAAGTTTAATTTAAACAGTTGTTTTAAACCTTCAATAAATAATGAATAACCACCGATTGCAATCGCTGCGATAAAGATCACTTTCGTATACAGACTATCTTCACCAACATTATAACTTGTGATTAAACCCGCAAGAAACAGAATCAAAGCGATGGCAAACGGTAAATGCGCTTTATTCTTGTAAAACGGAACTTTCTTTGTGCGCTTTACATTTGCTGGACGTACTTTAATATGATCAAATTTCCCCGCTGCTTCTAACTGTTCGACAGTGACGTCACCTGTAACATTCAATTTCGCCGCCCCGAAATTTAAATCCACTGTATCTACGCCTGGAATCGCTTCAATATTTTTCACAAATTTAGCCGCACAATTTGTACAGCTTAAACCTTCCAGACGATATGTTTCTTCTTTACTCATCAGATTCACCCCCATGCGCTAAAGCTGTACGAATCAGTGTCTTAATATGATCATCCTTCAAACGATAGAATGCATTTTTTCCTTCTTTTCTAAAATCAAGCACTTTCGCCTGATTTAAATATCTGAGATGGTGACTCGTCGTAGCGACACTCGCATCGAGTATATTGGCCAGGTCACATACACACAATTCATCTTCGAGTAATAAACTAAAGCAAATCTTCAAGCGTTTCTCATCTGCTAAGGCTTTATAAATAACAAGCACTGGATTTAAATCAACTAAATCCTGTTGTGATTTCACACGCTTTACCTTCTCAACATCAAACAAATATAAATCACAAGTATCTTGAGCCATACATAACCCCTCTTCCAAACTTTATTTCATTCATTCAAACATTCATTTGAATATAGTATAACGCACAATATTCATTCAAACAATCATTTGAATGAAATGTTTATAAAATTTTACTAAGGGAATATCAATTAATGAATAAATAATAATTAAAAGGAGCTTTTAATTTAAATGGATGCAGAAA
Organism: Macrococcus epidermidis; assembly: GCF_024205965.1. Taxonomy (NCBI): domain Bacteria; kingdom Bacillati; phylum Bacillota; class Bacilli; order Caryophanales; family Staphylococcaceae; genus Macrococcus; species Macrococcus epidermidis. The sequence continues at coordinate 2,096,843 of NZ_CP073819.1, forward strand.
GCAATTATTTAAACATTGAAATTCAATTAGACAACGGTGAAACAGTAAACCATCAGGAGTTCTTTACTACCGATGAGAAGATTGCATTTAATAACTTCATTAAGAAACTTGATTTAAATGAGACAGGCTTTTTACCGATTAACGATGAATCGACAACATGTTCAATCAATATCGATAAAATCGTAAAAATTACACCAAAAGACGTTAAAAATATGGGCTAACCATTATAAATACTAAAAGAGAGCGGATAAAATATCCGCTCTCTTTCCTTTTAATAATCACTCTTTAATATTTTCTCAATATACGTTCTAACCAATTTACCATTCTTATTAATGACGACTGCAGCAAGCGCATCATGATTCCCCGCTCCTGCATCAATATTTAACGTATTGTATTGTTTTAAATATATCGGTTTCCCAATTTCAGTTGGTGTATGTCCAATAACCTGAAGCTTCTTCATCTTTTTTAGCTTACCGCGAAAACGTAACACACTCCACATACTCTCTGTATGAAACTTTCTAAACCCTAAAAAGTTAACGCCCGCATGAGACACGTAAAGCACACCATTCTCGTAAAACAACGGTAAATCCCGCATCCAACGTGCATCACCTATATATTTATCACGTAAGTCATAATCTTCTATCGTATTCCTATAGTTCTCTTTCATGTCTGACTTTAAAGTACCTTTAAAAATATACTGCGCCATTTGATACTCATGGTTGCCCTGAATACAAATCGTATTCGGATAATCCTGCTGAAGCTTGCGTACACAGCGTACAACCTCTTTCGAATGTTTACCTTTATTGATATAATCTCCAACAAAGATAAGTTGCTCTTCTTTTGGATTCCAGTGCTTTAGTATCTTCTTCAATGTATTATAACAACCATGTATATCTCCAACTAAAAAATAATTCATTATTAACATCCTTAACGTTTGAATTTATCTCAGTTGATTATATAAGAGTTTCAAAGAATACTAAAGTTAAGATTGTGTTAAAAAATATCAATATAAACTAATCAACATCAACCGTTAAATCACCCATATCTGTTTCAAGGTCAATGGTGTGTTCTCCTTTACCAACCTTACCGCCTTTAGGAATAACATCATTTAATTCAACGTCACCCATATTACTGTCAGTAGTGACATTCACATTGTCCGGTTTTCCTTTATAATAGATTGAAGCATCTCCAACATTGACGTCACCTTTAATATTGGCATCTTTATCAACATTTCTTAACGTTAGTTCACCAACATCGACACTAAACTGAATATCATCAGCAATCATTTCTTCAATGTTTACTTCTCCGACATTCATATCAATTTTTGCAATTTTTGCATCTAATTTATCAATATTAATTTCCCCAACATTTGAATCGATTATAAATTCATTGTATTGTTTTTGAGGTAACTGAAGTATTACTTTCATATTGTTCTGTTCCTGATTGAATCCGAAGTTAAAGTCGACATCAATACCACTTGATTCGCCACCAGAAATAGATAGCGTGTCATCTTTTACTGTATACTTTATTTGATTTTCATTTTTAGCATGCTTGATATCAATATGCGTTTTATTATCATCAGACTGTTTCACATCTAACATCAATGTATTAACATCTATATCAACCTTCTGATATTCATCAGTAAGTACTTCATTATGATTATACTGTCCGTAACTACTGCCAAAACCAAATATCATACTACACACTGCCATCCCTATCATTCCGATAACCATCAAACTTATTGCGACAATTAAAAGTTGCTTCATGACGATTTACCTCCCTGAATGATATTTTTATTAAATTGAATATATTGAACGATGAAACGGTTCACAAACTGCATCACTTTAAATAAAATCATGCCAAATAATAAGCCTAATCCTACACAGAATACCGTCATAAATATTTCAAAACCATTCACTGCGCTCACACCATTAAAGATAATGTCTAGTATTAAAAAGAACGGTGATATGATTAGCATCAGTGCTCCAAATGCAAACGACACCATAATACTAACGTAAATAACGAACGGAATGAGCAATATAAATAAATTTAAAAAGCTTAAACCTACAATCGAGAAGATCATCTGTGCTACATTTGACGTGCTCGGATCTGTCTTTGCTTTCGTTACATGATACATCGCTTGCAGTTCTTTACCAACCTTGACCGGATCGCCTAGTTCATTAATGATTTCTGCATCACTTTTACCATCCATCGCACCATCTTCAAAATGTGATTCATATTCGAACATCAAAGACTCAAATTCACCTTGTGGTAAACCATTCAATTCTTTACTTAACGTATTTAAATATTGTTGTCTATTCATATGATTCTCCCCCTCTCTTAATGAGTGCATCTACCGCGTCAACCATACCGTACCATTCTGTTTTTAAATGCTGTAAATGAACCTTTCCTTCATCGGTAATCGTGTAATATTTTCTTGCCGGACCACCTGACGTCTTACCCATATAAGTATCCAGATAACCTTCTGATACTAAACGACGCAACATCGGATATAGCGTGCCATCAGCGATGGAAAGATGTTGTGAAATACTTTGTGATAAATCATAACCGTATTGATCCTTTACCAATATCTCCTGTAAAACGACGAGCTCAAGTACGCCTTTCTTTAATTGAACATTCATAGTCCGCCTCCTCTCACTACTAGATAATACGATATAGTGATATAAAAAAATAAGTCGTGTTGTTTACCTGGTCAGATAATATTAACTATCTCTTTTACAACTATATCGTAACATCCACTAGTGAATAATTCAATATAGTTGGATTGAATTAATATATTTATTTAAATCACTCAAAATTAAAAGATAACTGTCTTTTCAAAATACTAAAATTTGAATTGTATTTTCTGTAACTAACATGTACGCTATTGTTACTTAATCATTCAAAAATAGAGGATGTCACATGGATAAAAAAAATAAAAAAAGTGGGCGAAATCCTTATCTTGTTATCATTAGTGCTTTTTTAGCATTTCTAACTGTTGGAACAATACTACTATACATGCCATTCTCTCAGAAACAACCTACATCATTTGTAGATTGTCTGTTTATTGCAACGAGCGCATTCAGTGTTACAGGACTCGCAACAATTGATATTACACAAACCTTTAACACTTTCGGCCATATTATCATTATGATTCTCGTACAGTCCGGTGGTCTCGGGATTATTACGTTAGCGATGATCGTGTTTATCATGCTTGGACGTAAAGTGGGACTTAAAAGTCGCTCACTCGCAACAGAGGCATTGAATCAGCAGAACTTAGGCGGCATACTCAGACTCATATTGAAGCTATTAATGATCAGTTTAATTTTTGAAAGTATCGGAGCAATACTGCTTGCCCTTGAATGGGTGCCTTTACTAGGATGGAAGCGCGGACTATTTAACAGTTTCTTCACCGCAGTCAGTGCATTTAATAACGCAGGATTCGCACTTCATAGTGACAATCTTGTCCAATTTAAAACGAATCCGGTCATCAACTTTATCATTACAACATTAATCATCATTGGTGGATTAGGATTTACAGTCATCCTTGATATATATCAGAAAAAGAAATTTATGCATTTAAGACTTCATACAAAAATTATGATATTCGGGACGGTGATCGTGAATACAATTGCGACACTGACAATTTACTTACTTGAGATGATAGAAAGTAAACGATATATACATTGACATTAGACAATCCTCTGTAATTACCAATGCTCATACAGGCATAATTTCAAAGTTATTTCACTCCTTTTAAATAATCAAGTACGACTGTACCAACTGCTTGTGCTGAAATGAGTAATGATTTTTCTGAAATGTTGAATTTCGGATGATGATGTGGATATATTTCTCCTTCTTCAGGTGCTGCACCTGTATATATAAATGCACTTGGTCGTTCTTTAGCATAATATGCGAAGTCTTCAGATGGTGGCTGAGGTTCGCACATCTCCACTTCGAAATCGAGTGATGCATCCTTTAAAGTTTGTGCAACATAGTTTGTAAATTCAGGATCATTGTATAATGCCGGATAATCGTCGTTGTATTCCAGTTCACAAGTAACACCGTACATTTCTTCTAATCCTTTACTTAATCGTTTAATCTCACGTTCAATTGTTGCTTTCGTATCATCTGTTAAACCACGTACGTCACCTTCGATTTCAATTGAATCTTTAATGACATTGAACTGACCTTTACCATCAAATGAACCGATTGTTACAACGCCCGTTTCAAATGGGTTTAATCGTCTTGATACGACTGTCTGTAATGCTGTTACAAAGTAACTTCCTGCTACGATTGCATCATTTGCCATATGTGGTGATGAGCCGTGACCACCTTTACCGATAACTTTCAGTTTAAAAAATGCACGTCCTGTCTGAACATAACCTGGTCTATAGAACACTTTACCTACCGGCATCGTACTCATAACGTGTACACCAAGTACGTTATCAACCCCGTCTAATACGCCCGCTTCAATCATACCTTTCGCACCACCTGGTGGTACTTCCTCTGCTGGCTGATGGATAACAACGACTTTACCTGTAAACGTCTCTTTCATCTCTGCTAATGTTTCAGCTAACACAAGCATATATGCTGTATGTGCGTCGTGACCACATGCATGCATCACACCTTTATTCACCGATGCAAATGGTAAGCCTGTATCTTCTGTAATTGGTAATGCATCAAAATCTGCACGAATTGCTAATGTCTTTCCTGGTTTACCAGAATCAATCGTCACTTTAATGCCGCGTTCACCGATATTCGTTTCTACTTTTACGTCTTTCCCTTTATAGAAATCCGCAATATATTGTGCTGTTTTCTCTTCCCGGAAAGAAAGTTCTGGATGTTGATGTAAGTAACGTCTAATCTCAATCATTTTATCTTCTTTTGCTTTTAAAGTTTCAATTAATTGTTTATTCATGTTCTTCATCTCCTTATGTATATTATTTATTCCCTTTTATTATATATAAAACAAAAAAGAACAAATTATGAAACCATAGTTTGTTCTTCTTCACGCATACAATTATTCATCTTTCACATATTCAAACAAATCTCCAGGTTGACAGTCCAGCGCCTTACAAATAGCTTCAAGTGTTGAGAACCGTACTGCTTTTACTTTACCCGTCTTTAAGTTTGATAAATTTGCAACACTAACGTCAACCATTTCGGAAAGCTCATTTAACTTAACTTTCCGATCAGCCATTACTCTATCTAACCTAACTATTATCATAACTTCACATCCTAAACAGTTGCATCATATTCATTCTGTAAATACGCGCCATATCGGAAAGCTCTACCGATGAACCAGATTGTTATAGCAATTAAAGTTATATTCCAATCTAATGATATTAAATTATAACTCACTTTTCTTATAACATCAGCTTCCGATAAATAATGAGATAAATTTAATGATTTGTCAATAAACATACTTAACATCGAAACCATCAACTTGTACGTATGTCCTGCAAATAAAAATAAAATAGCAATTGTTTCAATAAACTTTCCGTTGTTATTACTAAAGACTTCATTCTTACTGAACTTATGAATTAATTTTCTTGCACACCACATTATTAATAAGAATAAAACTGCATTCAATATTCCGATGATTAAAACACTGATAAGCAGCCCTTTATTAACCGCCAAATGCTCACTAATAAAACTTTTCGTAAATTCATAATTTAAACCGCCTATACTCATCATTACTTTCGAATGATCGGCCTGGAGAAACTTATTCAAAGTCCCTTCAGAAACAGAAGTAATAAAAATTGTTAATCCGACTAAAGCAAGCGTTCCAATCCCTGACAATACAACACCAATAAGGTATATAATATCCATTACCTTAAGCAAACCTTTAAAACGACTCACACTATTCTCATTCATCTGTGACACCTCTTCCTTGTATTATGTTCAATTACATATTAACATCTATTTTTATTAATTACAATAATTATTTATCGACAAACGATAAATAATTGTCTTTAAGGAATAAAAGTATTACCTCTTATCTTATTAAACAAATAAGCGAAGTACTGATTACTTCATCAGTACTTCGCTTATTATTACTAAGTTATTTTTAAATAATTCATTTATTGATTACTCACACTTGGATTAATATACAGAACAAATTAGTTTTCTCGACATTGTAAATTATTTATTCAACGTTCTATACTTACTATATTCCACTTCATTATATACAAATTTATCATTAAACAAACTTTTATTAACCGCATCAGTAACATCTATTTTTTCTACATTTAATGCTTTATCAATAATATATAAATTATATTGTTCAAAATGTTCTTCAAGATAGTAAGCTTTCATATTCTTTAATTGACTAAATGCTGATTTCAGTGTAAATGCCTTAACAATTACCGGCGGGCATGGGGATGGGTATCAATACTCAGGTAGTACAGTAGATTTAATTCAGGCAGACTACCCAGGTATGCCTCATGGTTTATGTGACGGTGTTGAAGCAGTGAGAAAGAAAACGAGAGAAATGTTACGCGCAGGTGCCGATGTCATTAAAGTACATGCTACAGGGGGAGTATCATCCCCAACCGATCATCCTAATTTTACACAATTCTCATTAGACGAATTAAAAGTCATCGTAGAAGAAGCGAAGTTCAGAAACAATCTTAAAGTAATGGCTCATGCACAAGGACTAGAAGGTGTGAAACAATGTGTTGCAGCAGGTATCCATTCTATTGAACACGGAATATATTTAGATGAAGCTGTCGTTCTGCAAATGATTGAACAAGGCACTTATTTAGTTCCAACACTATTAGCACCCGTTTCAGTGTTAGAGTTCGCTGAAGAATTAGGAATGAGCATGGTTAAATATGGCATGTCAGAAATTGATGCAATTCGAGCATCGACAATTACAGCAGCAGAATGTCTTTGTCTAGATAATGTCGGACAAATTAAATCAGGCTATTTGGCAGATGTTATACTCGTTAAGGAAGATCCGCTTAAAGATATTAGTGTTCTTAAAGATACAGATAATATTAAAATTGTTATCAAAGATGGTGATATTGTAAAATCAATTTAAAATAAGACGCATGATAAAAAATACTTATCATAAATTATTAAAATATAAATAGATTAACAATATACATTTTTTGAAACCCCTTACATAAACATTCAGTATTTTGATACAATATAATTGTATACAAAATTCAAAAATTTATAGGGGGGGTTTTTATGAAAAATTTTATTAACAAAAAAGGCTATTTAACGCATTTCTCCGATTCTATACAACCATCTAAAGAAGTAGTGTCATACAATAAAGTTCAGCTTACCGGGCTTTTTCTTGGACCATTACTCTTTATATTATTCCAGTTTTTCATTCACCCAGCTGGCATTGAAGGACCGGCACGATTTGTATTAGCTGCAACGCTATGGATTGCTACATGGTGGATTACAGAACCTATACCGATAGCAGTAACTTCATTATTACCACTCGTGTTATTTCCTATAGGTCAAATAATGGATGCAGGAAAAGTAGCAGCCAATTACGGCAATGATATTATCTTCCTATTTATGGGTGGATTTATTTTAGCGATAGCTATGGAGCAATGGAATTTACATACACGTATTGCACTCAATATCATCAATAAAGTCGGTACAACAACATCTAAAATTATACTAGGATTTATGATGGCTACAGGTGTAATGAGTATGTTTGTGTCAAACACCGCTGCCGTTATGATTATGATACCAATTGGACTTGCACTAATTGCCGAAGCGGAAGTGTTAAGTGCGAATCAGGTTAATGAAAATTTGAGAAAATTTGAAAAAACATTAGTCCTGGCTATAGGTTACGCCGGAACAATTGGTGGTATGGGGACATTGATTGGAACACCACCGCTCATTCTATTAGCGGGTCAGATGAAAGAATTATTTGGATTTGAAATTGGATTTGGCCAATGGATGCTTGTTGGTGTACCGAGTGTAATTATTTTACTCTTAATTACATGGTTGTACTTACATAATTTTGCCTTTAAATCAGATATGACAGAGTTACCTGGAGGTAAAGAAGTAATAGAACGTGAATTAAATAAATTAGGTAAGACGACAAGAGAAGAAAAGATAATACTTGTTATATTTATACTAGCTGCAACACTTTGGATTGTTCGTGGATTCTTCTTTGCAAATATTCCTGCACTTAAACTGATTCAGGATGGCACAATCGCCATGTTCATTTCAATTCTACTGTTTATGATACCGACGAAACGTAAATCTGGTCGTTTACTTGATTGGTCCGTCGCAAAAGAAATCCCTTGGGGTGTACTCTTACTATTCGGTGGTGGCTTAGCATTAGCAAATGCCATTACGACAAGTAAACTAGATGCATGGTTAAGTGATCAGCTAATATTATTAAAAGGCATGCCAGTGTTATTGATTATTGCAGTAACTGCATTATTCGTATTATTCTTAACAGAAATTACATCAAATACTGCCACTGCAACGATGATTCTACCTATTCTAGCTGCACTTGCATTAGCAATTAATGTTCATCCATTAGCACTGATGATACCAGCAGCAATGGGTGCGAACTGTGCATTCATGTTACCAGTAGGTACGCCACCAAATGCAATTGTCTTTGGTACTGGCAAAATTAGTATTAGAGAAATGGCCACAACAGGGTTCTGGCTCAACATAATCGCATGTGTGATTATCGTAATCGCTGTATATCTGATTGTACCTTATGTATTTGGTATAGATATATCACCTTTCCCAGCAGCATTGAAATAATACTACTATCCAGTTGCTTAGCAGCTGGATGTTTTATTTATAAAATTAATACAAAGCATATTTCAAATATTAATAGTTATCATTCAAATTTCAATTGTATTTTCTGTAAATATCATGTACGCTATTCTTACTTAAATCATTCATTAAAAGAGGATGTCACATGGATAAAAAAAATAAAAAAAGTGGGCGAAATCCTTATCTCGTTATCATTAGTGCTTTTTTAGCATTTCTAACTGTTGGAACAATACTACTATACATGCCATTCTCACAGAAACAACCGACATCATTTGTAGATTGCTTGTTTATTGCGACAAGCGCATTTACAGTAACTGGATTAGCAACAATTGATATTACAGCAAACTTTAATGTTATCGGCTATACCATTATCATGATACTTGTACAAGCTGGTGGTCTAGGGATTATTACTTTAGCCATTATCGTCTTTATGATGCTTGGGAGAAAGGTTGGCTTTAAAAGAAGAAGTTTAGCTACAGAAGCGTTGAATCAGCAAAATACCGGAGGAATCTTACGACTTGTACTCATACTTTTCTTCATCAGTTTAATATTTGAAAGTATAGGTGCTTTGTTGCTGTGCCTGGAATGGATTCCTCAATTAGGATTCAAAAGAGGACTGTTCCATAGTATCTTTACTGCAGTAAGCGCCTTTAATAACGCCGGATTTGCGTTGCATAGTGACAATCTCGTACAATACCGTACAAATCCAGTCATTAATTTCATTATTACAAGTTTAATCATACTCGGCGGAATAGGATTTACAGTTATCCTTGACTTATATAAGACGAAAAACTTTAAGAAACTAAGAGTCCATACGAAAATAATGCTTTTAGGGACATTTATCATCAACTTCTGTGCAACACTAATCATCTTTGTATTAGAATACGGAAATAAAGAAACGCTTGCAGGACATTCGACATTTGACCAGCTACAGATGGCTTATTTCCAGGCAATTACGACAAGAACAGCAGGATTTAATACTATAGACATCGGCACTATGACTACGCCAACCATTCTTATTATGATGCTGCTGATGTTTATCGGGGGAGGTTCTACTTCCACTGCAGGTGGAATAAAGCTGACAACAACTGTTGTAATCCTATTTGGTACGTATAGTTTCATTAAACAAAGAGAACATTTAACACTCTTTAAACGTACCATTGACCCGAGATTTCTATTTAAAAGCCTGGCAGTCGCAGTACTCAGTTCCGGCTTCTGCTTTACCATCGTCTTCTGTCTCGTATTAGCAGAACCAGATTTACCGTTCTTACCGCTGATGTTTGAAGTCATATCAGCATTCGGTACAGTTGGTCTGACGATGGGCATTACTGGTAAATTATCGGTCATCGGTAAACTACTCATTATATTAATGATGATGATCGGGAAAGTCGGCGTTCTAACAATCGTCCTGACATTCTCTAGACCAAATAAACAACTTTATAGCTATCCAAAAGAAGATATCTTAACAGGATAAAAAAATTCGTAGCCATTAAAAGGCTACGAATTTTTTTAATATATAGTTTGTTTCGGATCTTCTCCGTATTTATTTGGACCATGATTACCACGGATGAAGTTGCAGATAAATAAGAATAACCAAGGCAGTGATAAAAGAAGTGTCAACATCAGCATCGGTGCCAACCCACCCTTATCAGTGAAATCAATCGGTAAAATAGGATAAACGTGTGTGAAAATGAAGCTAAGAACTACATCAACCGTCATAATCACAATCGCGATTTTACCGTTAATATTAATATCCTGCAAGCGACGACTAGCCTAAGCCATTGCAGGAATCGTATTAATATATGGGAATAATGTCGTTACGAAAAATCGGTAATGTTCACTCAAATGTGCTTTATTGCTTGAAATTACATCGATAATCATAATTAACAATCCAATCACCAATTCAATGATGATCGTCGCTAATAAATTTAACCAGTATTCTCTACGTCGTGCACGTCCAGAAAATTGAAAACCCTTCGTCTAATAAGCAATGACCGCATCTTTCATCGACATATTATTTTGCATGACTTTCACCTCTTACCTTTACAGCGATATGCATATCTCCATCTTTTAACTGGTTCGCTATTTTCTCAAACTTATCACTCGATTGCTGGAATCTCAACGTATAATTTACATTATCCACTTGCTCTTCTGCTTTAATATCCACAATACTATCCGTTTCATAAGTAAAACGTTCATACTTACCAGCAGTATATTTGTTGTCTTTCAAACTTACAGGGATAATTGTATATTCTTTAAAGATATCAATCTGATTTCTATAAACATAAAAGTTCATTTGTTTAGTTTGCATCACACCGATCAGTTTTCCGAAATCATCTTTTTTCACGGCATTCACCGCTTCTTTTTCAGTTGCATATGATTTCATCGCGTTTTGCATACCTATTTTACGCTTATCATTATCAAACCAAATACCATCTCTACCAACTGTGATGACACCTTCCTTCGGTGTTAAAGCTATGCTTAGACCATGTTTGCCATCGTCATCCATCATCTGTTTATCATCATCAGAAACGTCGCCAAACTTCCCAACTTTAAAATCAAATGTCCCTGCCTTACTATTTACTTTCCAGGACTTCTGTTCGAATTTTTTATTGACTTCTATTAATTCTAGTTTGTTATCAGGATATGTTAATTCTGTTTCATTGGCATTTTTAATTTCAATCAATCCTGTATATAGATAGTCAGACTTTCTATAGAAACTTTCAAACATCTGCAGAATATAATAATGATTATTCGGCAATTTATAAATGCGAGAAGATCTGGATGCGACATCCATACCTGCTTCCGTTAAATTGTTTTCCATATCACTAATAGTATCACCATAACTCCCTAAAACACCCATATCACCGTACAGTTTTGTCTCATCAAACTTATTACCTAACACATAATCTTTCGTATCCAGTACAGCACCTAAGGCAAGTATCGCGATTAATATACCCAACAATATCTTTTTCATCATCCATCTCCTATAGGTATTTGTTATTTTTACCATTAATTCATATTAGTACTAAATGTCATAAAAAGTCAATAAATGTTAGTAATCATCTTTTATTCTATTTGAAAAACTGCTACAAAAACTACCATTATAAATCAAAAAAATGAGCGCAAAATACACTCATTTCTTATTATTTCTCTAAAAATGACTTTAATTTTTGTTTATCTTTACTTAAATCTTTAGCATCCATATTAAACTTTTTATTTATTTCATCAATGGTGTAATCATAATCTTTACCATCCGCATTAATTTGCATACGCTCCAGGTTACCCACTAATCCCATCGTTACTGCTGCTAGTTTCTCAAGTTGCTCAGGATCCATATCTTTAACGTTCTCATAGTTCACTTTCAAACCATACGGCTTTTTATCAGATTCAATCTCTATCTTGTAATCACCAATATCTTTAGCACCAGCTTCACTTAATATGTTAATCACCTTGCTATTATTCCCGACATATTCCGTTTTGTGCTTCCAAAGACTATCTACATTATCAACTTTCTGCTGACCACAAGCGGATAATAAGAGAATTGTAATTGCAATTAATAATTTATTCACGGGAGGACCTCCTATTTTGATTGCTTTTGTTTAATCTCCTTAATTTCCTGTTTATCAGCTGATGCTTTAATAAATGAACCTACAATCGTTCCTAAAATAGTAAATGACATTCCATTTAATCCGGGAGAATGAATATCGTTCGCATTATAATATAGATGTAGTAATAAGCAACCTAATGTGATAAAACCAATCATCATATATTCATATTTTCTTTGAGACACTCTTTTTTCAAGACCAGCTAGTCGGTTCGTATTTAATAGCTGTCTCAATCTTGTTTCTCTCGGGATAGCTAATAGTGTCCCAACCATTATTAAACAAATAAAAGCAACTAAAAACGGCTCTTTATACAGGTCAGAATTGGAAAAGCCCCAAATTAATATTCCGATTAGAATAACATAAAACAGATAATTCACCCAAAGTTTACTTGTCATATGGTTTCTCCTTTGTTTTTAATATTTTTTTCAATGAAGTAACTGTCAGTATTCCTGTAACTAAAACCATAGCACCCTCAAAAAATAACAAGAACCATGATGCATCATATATAATCATTGCTGTAAATAAAGCAACAGCGTATATAAATAAGAATAATTTAAATAAAAACATTCCAATTTCTTTGTTACGTGGCAGTCTATCATTTAAATCCGGCCATAAAGCAAGTGCCAACATCGGTACAGACAAACTATAAAAACCACTTAATGTATCAGCAGGATTGCCGCTACTTAAGTCTGAATAGATATTAACAATCGTTGAAATGATAAATATCGAAATAAATAAAAATAGTAATACAACTCGAATATTCATAATGTCCTCCACTATTTTAGTTGATCGCGATCGGTTACATTGTTCTTAGGATTTGCAAGCAAAGGGGTGAGGATGATAAAGAAGATACCAATACATAATAAAGAATTGTTTTCTTAAATCCCACTTTATCCACAATGCACCTCAAATACCATATTAATACTATTGTATTACAATTAATGTAAGATGGAAAGTTACACTTAGATTTGGCAAAGATAATGTAAAAAGCCCATACATAGCTCGAACAAGTACGACTTTACATCCCCTTCACTCGCATGTGTAAGTGTTTGAAGCAAAACATTCTGATCAATTTTTATTTTGTTTTTTCTTATTTGTTTTTTGAACTGTACCTTCTAACTCTTCAAATACCATCATACTCGCAGCGATATGCTTACAATAATTATCGTTAAGGGCATAAGGACAATCACATATCATCGTCATATCATCTGTATCGATATTTTCTATCTCAACTGCATAGTCTTTTGTACCATATACTATTGTATTAATACTTGTCTTATCAATGTATGTTACTTCTACTAAGTCATCATAAAAGTATTCTCTTCCTCGTTCTAACACTATCGACGTAAAATATTCTCTCCAGTTCATCGTATCACCTCGTCATTATTCTCCCATCAACCATTGTAGTGCATTCAATTTCTGTATCCCATTATAGTTTGCTGTTTGATTAAATTGATCTAGCGTTAATAAATACTTCGGATACTGATCATCAATGGATTCTAATGACCTTAATTCTCGTTTCAAAGTGCTTTCATCTAAAGTTGATAATGCAACTTGATAATATTCAATTCTATTATCCGGTGCAATTGCTACAAAGTCGACTTCATACTGATTATTTTCACCTACATAAACTTCAAAACCTCTACGCTTAAGTTCTAGATAAATTATATTTTCTAGTATATGTCCATAATCCTGAAGATGATCTCTCAATACTAACTGTCTTAACCCTGTATCAACGGTATAATATTTTGACTGGCTTTCCAGTAAGGATTTTCCTTTAATGTTATATCGCTTTACTTCATACATGATTAAACTATCGAGAATGCCTTTTACATAACGATCAATCGTTTGATGCGCTATTTTATATCCTTTTGAAACTAACGTATTCTTAATTTTATTTACTGTAACTAAACTGCCTATTGAAGAGAATAGTGCTGCAATAATTCGTTCTAGTACACCAACATCCTGAATATTCATTCGCTTTACAATATCGTTTAAAACGACCGTTGAATACAATCCTTGTAAATATTCAAAACGTTCTAATGAGTTATCAATTCTAATCGCATATGGAAAACTTGTTTGTATATACGCTTCATACAAATCAGGCAACGAATGATTGCTATCTTTCTGCTCATGCCAGGTCACAAATTCCTTTTCTCATTACTAATTCACTCATAAGTTTCACTTAAACTTTAAACTTTTAGTTATTTTTGATAGAATTTCACTTGGAATTAAAACTTTTTAATATATTTTAATTACAGATAAATTTATATTTTCTCCATCTTTTCCGGATAGTCCGAGTATCCGGAAATGTTGAGCCCTTATTTTAACTCAAAATAAAAAAGTAGCGTTCTATACACTACTTTAACTTAACCACAATTGGTCATTATGATATGTACTTAAATATCCAACTTTATCACATATTTTATTCCCAGAAAGATCTTTTATAATTAACTTATCATAATACTGATAGGCATTGGTATATCCATTATTTACATCGTCATAGCCTTCTTCAATCCATTGATTGATGTACACTTTACCCTCATCAATTGTTACTACACTTTCACTCGGCTCTAACGAAAGTCTTATTTGTTCAGGATAATAACAACGAAAGTCATTTTCCTGGCTCACAATCTTTAAATCATCATCCATAATCATAATGTTACCCAGGTCAACTTCATCCATATTTAATGATTTATATATACGTACACTTCCTCCCGGAAAGCATTCAACAGCATTGATTTTCCTTGTTTCAAAGTCACATTGTATAAAATAATATAATGTATTGATGTATACAGGATAACCGTATACTACATTCTTTTTTAATTCAAAAGGTAAGTAAACACGACCTGTTTCATAATCATAGAATGAAATCGTATTCCCTTTATAAAATCCATTAACCTTTATAACATCCTCCACTTCATAAAACTCAATTGCATCACTATGATTATATCCGAAACGACTTTGACCATGTACATTAATCACTTGACTGCCATCAACTATTTCAAATCTGTTAATTAGAACCATCTGTTGTCACCCTTTATTTAGATTATTTTAATCATGATTTAGCTCAACCACCACGAACCATCGTTATGTTGCTGTAACATGCCTATCTCTTCACTCAATAGTTTTCCAGCAAAATCTTTAATCAATAATTTGTTATACCAATTATAATGCATTTGACCATCTTCTAAGATTTCTTCTTCCTCAATCCATTGATTGATATACACCTTATTCTCATCAATCATAACAACTGTATCATCAACATCGATGTCAATTTCAAACTGTTCAGGATAATAGCTGATAAACATATCTCCATGATGGACTATATTAACCGAGTCCCCTATTAACATTAATTTATTTAACTGAATATCTGTCATGCTTAGGTTTGTAATAACTTTCTTAACTTTTTCAGGATAGAAACTTATCAAACGAACAACTTTTTCGTTAAAATCTGCCTGTAAAAAGTAAAATAAACCATCATGAAAAATCACGTCACCATAAGTTACATTTTGATTCAGCTGAAAAGGTTCATACACCTCACCCGTTTCTAAATTATAGAATCGAATTGTCATCCCTTTGTAGTAACCTTCTCGATCTATGATTTCTTTTATATCAGAGAAATCTCCATCACCACTGTGGCCAAAACCAAATTGTTGTTGCCCCTTTATGGTCGTCACATAATGCCCACCAACTATACTGAATTTATATATTTTCATATATACTCCTTTTTTCTACTATTGGTAATTATTCTATAGTAATCCAACAATAATTTCCATTTTATATAATTTTCATTGCATATAAAAAGCCATTCCGGATAATTTTCGAAATGGCTTATAATTTTAATATTCTTCCTCTAAATACTCTTCATCGCCTACGTCTTCTGAATAATCATATTCTTCATAATAATAATCTTCTTCAGAAACCTCTGATTCATCATAAGTTTCTTCCGTTTCCTCATCATAGTAACTATCTTCGTAACTATCATCAATGTCTTCTTCATAATATTCTTCTGGCTCTTCTTCTAACAATTCATCCTCTACATACGAATCGTCATAATAGTCATCACTATTTTCATAGTCATATGAATCCTCATAATCAGTGAAGTCATTTTCTGTGTAATGATTAATATTTTCTTCTGACAAATCATAATACTGATTGATATCAATATTATTTTGCGATTCATAATATTCTAGATACGAAAGTAGTCCCATCAACTGAAGATACGCGATATATTCTTCAAGTGCTTCACTTGATATTTCACTTTTCTCTTTTATCTTTTGACTAATTTCATTGTATTTCTCAGGATCAATATTTTCTGTTTTATTATTTTCTGTTTGAGGGGATTTATCTTTAAAGAAGATATACTTTTCTGCATCTTTTATATCTTTCAAACGTTTGCCTTGATACATTTTCAAGAAATCTTTATACAAAGGATTTGTCCATTTCTTTCCTTCAAAGTCAACATAACTTACAACAAATGGTTTAAAGCTATGCACTCCAATTGTACTATCAATACGGTAGCCTTTATCTTCACCAAAAGTGCCATACCCTTTAATGTTTGCTGCATCTGCTGTTACGCCTCTGAAATAACTCTTTCCAAAATCGATATCACCTTTAATTTTTATCGGTAATCCATTTTTATCCCACGCAATAAAACCATATTGCACGTCTTTTATATCTTTGTCTGTATTATTTTTAATCGTCGCCTGTAAATTATCAGGATACAACGATTTAAATTCATCGTGCAGGACAACATACTTTGCATCGACAGCATATAGATCTTGTTTCTTTATAGCTCTTTCAAGACGCGCTGCAGTATATTTTTCCTTTTTTTGTACTTGTTCATCATCTGATTTTGCCGCTACTGATGCTTTTTCACTGCTAAGTAAATCTTTCTCTCCTTTTACATAAGGTAATGAGAGTAAGAAGAATATTCCAAGTAAAATAACAGTGATAAATGTTGCAAATAACCCCTTAACTTTCATGAGATGCCTCCTCCTAGATGTTTTTAATTTAAATACATGTCTATCACATATTATATAATCGTTTTTCTTAAATTAAAATATTAATTTATAAAAATCTTTTCCGGATAGTCCAAGTATCCGGAAAAGTCTACTCTAAATATCTAAACATCATCACAAAATAATCCAGTACACGCTCGTGTGCTGGATTTTTTAATTTGTTTGTATGAATGTTCATGGAGTCGTGACAATTTGGTTGGTTTTGTCATGACCTGGAATCAGCTTGTGACACTATCTACATTAACTTTCTGGTTGCATATTCGTTCATCCTAACGGTTAAACTCTTCATTCTTCTTATAGTAAACAACTGTTGAATAGATGAGTACTGCAGCAATTGAGAACATTGCTAAATACTGATTTTCACCTGTAAGTGTTTGATATATCCCGAGCAACATGAGTATCCCTTTTTCTTACTCATAACTCATCTTCCTCAAATATAAATACATTCTCTACTGGTTCATTGAATATTCTTGCGATGCGTACTGCAGTTAAGATGGATGGCATAAAGTCTTCGCGTTCTATTAGAGAAATCGTTTGTCTTGAGACATGCGCAAGTTTGGCAAGCTGGGTTTGGTTGTATCCATCTCTTGCACGTAGCTCTTTTAACCTATTTTTCAATATGCGCAGCTCCTTTCAATTATTTACAGTTTTATTGTAATTTATTATAGTCATTTTGACAAGTATATTAGTCAAAATGACTATAATAAATCCCACATGACATTGTCATGCGGGATTATTTTTATCGTAATTTTTGTATTCATAAAGTGTATATAATGAAATTGCACCAAGTACGATAGGTACAAAGCTGACGTAGCTTAAGAAGATATTACTGTGATTTAATAAATGTTCTGACGCTCCATCACTATGCATATAATCTATATATTCATTTGCAAAACCTAATATGTATTGCAGAATTACCATCGTTGAAATTACGATTATATTAATAATAAACATAATAATTGTAGTAAGAAGATAATATTGTTTTGTCATAGCGATTTCCCCTTTTGTTTTTTCTCCATTTCTCTAAACTGTTCTTCCAGCAATCCATCTTTTTCAGCAACAAGTTTCAAAGTCATCGGAAAGAATACAATCACTAATGCAAGTGCAACGATCATAAGGATTATAAGTAATGGAACTGGTATATTGATCATCGGTGCAAGTAATATAATAATGAGTTCCAAAAACATCATTAATCCATAAGATTTCGCCAGGCTTTTATTGGATATAAATTGTTTTTGCCCACATTGCGGACACGTTACTTCATTATTCATCGATGGCTTCCAACCGGCTTTCATACGTTCCTTGAAACTGAATTTATAATTACAGTGTACACACTTCATCATGCGGCCTCCTTAATTATATTTATAGATTTTTTATCATAATATAATCAATTTGTTTTTCATCCCCCATATAAAATGCATGTTGATCAACCTTTTCAAACCCCATCTTCTTATAAAATTCAATCGCGTTAATATTCTTCTCC
Organism: Macrococcus epidermidis; assembly: GCF_024205965.1. Lineage (NCBI taxonomy): Bacteria > Bacillati > Bacillota > Bacilli > Caryophanales > Staphylococcaceae > Macrococcus > Macrococcus epidermidis. The sequence continues at coordinate 2,115,727 of NZ_CP073819.1, forward strand.
CATACACCTAGCCAAATGCGTTTGCAGGACAATGATGCAGCTTTCGTAAGCGCATGCTGATATAACTGTTTTCCTAACCCGTGCTTCTGGTATTGTTTTAGAATATAAATTCGTTCTATTTCCATATCGTCATCGTTGTACGCCTCTGTCTGAGAGCCTTTAATATTTAACTTTAAATAACCCGCAAGTTGCTGGCCAAAATATATAAAATAAAAGAACGATTCAGGATTTAAAAGTTCTCGTTCTATTTTTCCATCTGTAAATGCTGTTTTTAAATAATTGTCGATGTTCTCTTTTTTATTTTGTGCTCTGAACGTTTCATTGAAAGTCTGATAAGCGATTTCCTGTAAAGCTGACTTGTCATTTATTGTGCACGCTCTAATCATATCCCCACCCCTTTTTGAAAAATATACCATATATTCAGTGAAAATAGTTAACCATAGTATAATAAATAATAGTACTTAAAGTGTTTAAAGAGGGGGAACGTGTGAGGGTTCAAAGGATAGAAGTGGAGAATAAGCCGTATCCATTATATCTATTCTAAAGCATGAAATAGTTTTACTTCAATTTTATGATTAGTTGTTTATTAACATTCTAATCTTAAAATCAATTACCTGTATTCAACTTGAAAATTTATGGTAAAATATTTATTACTAAAGGTAAAAAATATTTTACTTTTAGTAATAAATACTTTACCATCATAGTATAAGAGGTGATTGAAGGTGCCATTAAATAACAATAGAAAAATTCAAAATAGAATTGTTGTATTAAGAGCTGAAAGAGGCTTATCACAACGAGAAGTCGCTGATAAATTAGATGTCAGTAGGCAGACCATTATATCCCTAGAAAAAAATAGATACAATCCATCCTTGAAGTTAGCATTCGATATTGCACTTCTATTTGGTGTAGATTTACATGATGTTTTTCAGTATGAAATAGAGGAGGAGAAATAAATATGGATATTTTCCTAGCCATCTTACGTGTTGTATATGTATTAATATTCTTTGTTGCAGTGTTTATTTCTTTAAAATTCGAAATGGGAGAAGAGAATAAAGATGAACGTGGACAAAGTATTTCAAATAAATCTTATGGTCTTGTTTTTCCGTTAATACCTCTTGGATGGTTTTTAATTGAATTATATGATCAGTTCATTAGTCATCTGGACTATGAAACATATAAATTAGCCATTTGGTTTTTAATTACAGGTTTAATGATTCTTCATGCTAGTATCCTAACGGTATTAAAAAGAAGATATTAACACAGATAAATGTGGAAAAGGTGGATCGCCAGCATTCATCCTAAATGATGCAATGTATGCAGAAGATTATAATGGCAATAAAATAGAAATAGTTCTTCTCACAAATGATTTGAACATTTGGCAACAGATTCTACTCAGTCATTATTTAAATTCCTTCGAGTCAAAATTACTTGGTGATGAAGCCTATCGTCAAAAAGTTCAAAAAGAACTTTCCTAATCGTAATTTTTACTGATGTGGTTTAACGTAAAGTTGCTTTCCCACATTGAATTTGATGATTTCAAGGGAATTTACGTTGGTTTAGGATATAAAATGAAAAGGAGTGATTTTAGTAATGAATACAAGTAAAAGTATTGTATTTATCATGATAATGACAGTTATTGGATTGTTGATATTTGATAATATAGGGGTTTCGGTGGCTTTTGGAATAGGAACGGGCAGTATATTTGGTATAGTGTTTTCTGGCAAAGAATCAAAGAAAGAAGGTTGTGGCAAAAACCGATAAATATTTTCACTAACGGGTGCTTTAGTTAAATAGCAATGAATAAAAATCAGCCTGTATCTTATGTTACTATTAAGTAATTTAAGATACAGGTTTTACTATTTTTGAAATAATTACCTTTCACTTCAAATACATGTATTCAAAGTGAAAGTATTGATTTAAATGATTCTTTTGTAATTTACTCTTGATAAGATCCTGAGGTTTGATTATATGATAGTATAGCTTACATAAAAACCTTCTATCTTCCTGTTAATATTTTATGAATACACATCGTTATTAATCCTATTTTACCTTTATCACTATTTAGATCATGAAAAATTTCATAAGTGTTCATCGTAACCTCTTGAAATTTTTCAGTATGCTGCAATGGTACTTTTGTCTCACTTATTTTAAAGACATCTTCTAAGTAAAGGTCATTGGTCAATACTTCTGACTTAATTACATGTTTTTCATCATTAGTATTTATTCCATAAACGAAACTCATCGCTGCATTAAATAACTTCTGTTTAATTACTGCAATTTCCTTATTCTGAACGATTATCTTTACTTTAGGATGTAGGAATCCTTTCACATAAGCTCGCAATATTTCATTTTGTTCTGCATCTATTAATACGTACTCACCTGGCACTAGTCCTTTATTACTAATAAAAGTTGTTATTATAAATGATTTAATAGTATTCAATGATTTAAATCTACCTAAAAACTTGCCGTCTTCACTATAGATTAATAATTGTTGATTGAAAGACACTTCATTTGTTATTATAAATTTTTTGTATTTTACAATATCATCCGTAACGATTGCTTTATGTTCAATCGTGGAATGCTTGTATTTTTTTATGTAGATGATAGCAATAATCAAATATATAATGCTTGATAATCCTATAAATAAGGCATTTAACTTATGATTATAAACATACTCTAATACCGCCCATAATATAAACAGGAAAAATATTATGAACATAATTGTGATAATTTTTTTGAATTGTTGGTGTACCAAATACTCACCTACTTTACTATATCTTAACTTTTATTTCGCTTACATTAATGATACCATGACATTATTGGAATAAAATAGTAAAAAGGAGACGTACCATGAAAAAACTATGTTTAATGATGTTGTGCACTTTAATGCTTGCAGCTTGTGGGAATGCGAAAGAGAATGAAGCGCCTGACACAAATGATAAAGATGTTAAGAAATATGATCTCGTATATGCTGAAGTATTGAACAATGGTAATGAAAGCAAGATGTCTATGGAAGTAGGATATAAGGATAATAAGAAGTTAAAGTCTGAACGATTTGATACAGAAAATGTTACCGAGCATATTCTTAAAGATGAAAGTGCTAAACCATATATATTAATTAAGAAAAATGATGTTCATATTTTCAGGCAGCCATATATCATCTTTGATAATGAAGGTGAATTTGATGCTAAAGTCGAGAAGAAATCTGTTGTGGAGTAGATCAATATGAAAACTTTAAAAATATGCGGAATATTATTATTGCTACTTATGATACCAGAAACAACTGATGCTGGCGGTACACAAAGTTCGTCAAGTTCGAGCTCATCGAGTACCAGTTCGAGTAGTTCAGCACGATCATCTACTACATCGAATGCTGCAGTAACCGCATCACGTATCAATACTATGAGTCGAATGAATAATACGTCACGTATGAATTCTTCACAAAACTTACAGCGTGCAAAAACAAATTCGGTAACACTTACACCACCTGTACGCAACAAAATGACACAACCATTGAAGTACCAGGCGGCACATAATCAGTTTGTGAACAATCAAATATTTTACGGTGCTATGTACGGACATTCTTCAAACGTGCAAAGACAGCAAGCTTTAATCAGACAACAACTCGGTAACCGTAAAGCGTATACGATAAGCGTTAAGCGAAATGGAAGAGAACGATTATATGTCGTATCGAAAGAAATATACGACCGCATCGAAAGTGGCGATACCGTTCATATTAAAAATGGCGTGGTGACTTTGAAAGAGTAAGGTAGGTATGGGAGTTTCTAGTGTAGGAGGGGTATTGTGTGTTGTGGGTGTAGGTGGTGGACTTTTGGATTGTTCGACACTCACACATGGTCGGTACACATATCTCGGCTGCTAGATGCCGAACTTCTATATAATTCGTCACTTACACATGGGGTCACATGAACCTTTCTCTTCAAACACTTCCGCTTCCTCGCCATATACACCACACCCCACTCACATAAAAAAATACCGATCATCAAAATTGATGATCGGTATAGTTTAAATTACATCATTCCTGGCATGCCGCCCATTCCCATGTCTGGTGCTGGGTTTTCTTCCGGCATTTCTGCTACTACTGCCTCAGTCGTTAAGAACATTGCTGCTACTGATGCTGCATTTTGTAATGCTGAACGTGTTACTTTAGTAGGGTCAACGATACCTACGTCAATCATGTTTACCCACTCATCCGTTGCCGCATTATATCCTACGCCTGTTTCTGCATGTTTAATTTTTTCTACAATTACAGATCCTTCAAGTCCTGCATTCTCAGCAATTTGACGAATTGGTGCTTCTAATGCTTTTAATACAATTTTAACACCTGTTGCAACATCACCTGTTGCTTCAATTGCTGCGACTTTATTATAGATTGATACAAGTGCTGTACCACCACCTGCAACGATACCTTCTTCAACTGCTGCACGTGTTGAGTTTAATGCATCTTCAATACGTAATTTACGTTCTTTTAATTCTGTTTCAGTTGCAGCACCAACTTTAATCACTGCAACGCCACCTGCTAATTTCGCTAAGCGTTCTTGTAATTTCTCTTTATCAAATTCAGATGTTGTTTCTTCGATTTGTGCTTTTAATTGTCCTACACGTGCGTCGATGTTTGATGCATCGCCGCGTCCTTCAACGATTGTTGTATCGTCTTTAGTAACGTGAACTTTCGCTGCATTACCTAACATATCAACTGTTGCATCTTTTAAGTCTAATCCTAAGTCGTCAGTAATTACTTGACCACCTGTAAGGATTGCTAAATCTTCTAACATTGCTTTACGACGGTCACCAAATCCTGGTGCTTTCACAGCAACTGCAGTGAATGTACCACGTAATCTGTTTAATACGATGTTTGTTAATGCATCGCCATCAACGTCTTCAGCTACGATTAAGATTGGACGTGATGTTTGAACGATTTGTTCTAATAACGGTAAGATATCCTGGAATGAAGAAATCTTCTTATCTGTAATTAAGATGTATGGATTTTCTAAATCAGCGATCATCTTATCAGAATCTGTCACCATATAAGGAGAAGCATATCCACGATCGAATTGCATACCTTCTACTACTTCTAATTCTGTTTTGAATCCTTTAGATTCTTCGATTGTGATAACGCCGTCATTACCAACTTTCTCCATCGCTTCAGAGATGAATTGACCGATTTCTTCGTCAGCTGCTGAAATTGCTCCAACTTGTGCAATTTCTTCTTTGCTTGATACTTCTTTTGAAATTGCTGCTAATTCTTCTAACGCAACTGCTACCGCTTTATCAATACCTTGGCGGATTCCTACAGGGTTTGCACCACTTGTAACGTTCTTTAATCCTTCTTGAATCATTGCTTGTGCAAGTACTGTTGCTGTAGTAGTACCGTCACCAGCGATTTCGTTTGTTTTGTTTGCAACTTCAGCGACTAATTTTGCACCCATGTTTTCGTATGGGTCTTCTAATTCAATTTCTTTTGCGATTGTTACACCATCATTTGTAATTAAAGGTGCTACAAACTTTTTATCTAAAACTACGTTACGACCTTTTGGCCCTAAAGTAACTTTAACTGCGTCAGCTAATTTATCTACACCTGCAAGCATTGAGCGTCTTGCATCTTCAGAAAACTTAATTTCTTTAACCATTATCAAATTCCTCCATTGATTTTATATTATAGAATGTATTTATTATAATTTGATTATTCTTCGATAATCGCGATGATATCTTCTTCTTTTAATACGATGTACTTCTCGTCCCCAGCTTTCACTTCAGTACCACCGAATGGTTCATAAACTACACGGTCACCTACAGCTACCTGGATTTCAATTTTTTCACCATTCTCAAGGATACGGCCTGTGCCAACTGCAATGACTGTACCTTCGTTTGACTTTTCTTTTGCAGAATCAGTTAAGACGATTCCACTTGCAGTAGTTTGTTCTCTTTCAGTTTTTTCGATTACAACACGATTTCCGTATGGTTTTATCACGATATTTTCCTCCTTGAAAAAATAAATTCATGTTTTTAGCACTCTATACGCTTAAGTGCTAACATAATTTTATAATAATCAAAGAAGGTCAAGAATGCAAATATTTTAATTTGATTTTTTATATTATTTTTTATCAATTCGATTGAGTTTTTATTACTACCAATTTGTTGTACAATGTATGAAGTATTCAAATTTGAAGGAGAATTAAAATTTACATGAAACGTATATGGATCAACGTGCTTACTGTCTTAATTTACATCGGCTCACAGTTTTTCGTCTTAATTCCTAATATTTATTTTATGAAACAAGGTTTAAGCGAGTCAGATGCATTCTTAAAATCTATACCTTATTATGTAGCTTCTTTTATTGTTGCTTCTATTTTAGTTATATTTATCAACACACGTATTAAAAATAAAACACAGTTAGAACGTCTTCCAAAGTCTGATACATTGGCTACAATCGGCTGGATTGTCGGTGGATTCTTTATCTCACTGTTTGCTCAGATGATCTTCGGTATGATTAATACCTATATTTTACATCAGCCACTGGAAAGTCAGAATACTAAAAACATTATGGATATCGCTAAAGCTGCACCAGTATTTATTATATTGATTGCTATTGTTGGTCCAATTCTAGAGGAATTCGTCTTTAGAAAAGTCATTTTCGGTGAACTATATGAAGTGATTAAAGGTCCTCGCTGGCTTGCTTTTACCATTGCTTTATTAATTAGCGGATTTATCTTCTCAGCAGCCCACAATGACTTCGACCATACATTAATCTATATGGGGATGTCGTTAGTGTTCAGTAGTTTATATGTTTTAACGAATCGTATCATTGTACCGATTGCCGCGCATATGTCGATGAATGCTTTTGTTGTAATCATGCAGGTCGTGTTTGCAGACAAAGTACAGGAAGCACAGGAACAATTAAAGCAAACGACACAATTGATTACTCCAATTATAAAATCATATTTTAATCTATAAAGAAACACCGAGTGGTCGGATTACGTAATAATTCGACCACTCGGTGTTGTTTTTTATTTCAAAAAGTATGTGAGTGGTCGAAATATCTATTATTTCGACCACTCACTAAAACTATTATTACCACAATTTCTTAACGCCCCATAGACGCTCTTCACAAGCTGTTATAATTGTCTTCAGCGCTTTAATACGTGCTGCACGTTTATTATTCGCAGGGATAATTACCCATGGTGCATCGTCCGTTGATGTTTTATCAATCATATCCTTACTCGCTTCAAGATATAGATCCCACTTCTCACGATTGCGCCAGTCTTCATCGGTAATCTTCCACTGCTTCTCAGGTGTGACCTGACGTTCTTCAAAACGCTTTAACTGTTCATCTTTATCTAATACTAAGAAGAATTTAATAACGATTGATCCTTCAATTGTTAAAGCACGTTCAAATTTATTAATTTCATCATACGCACGTTGCCATTCATCAGTAGATGCAAATCCTTCAACACGCTCTACTAATACACGGCCATACCAGCTTCTATCAAATATTTCGATATGACCAGTTCGTGGTACGTCTGTTGCAAAGCGCCATAAATAATGATAACTCAGCTCCGTTTCAGTCGGTGCACTAATCGCGTTCACTTCATAACCTGTCGGATCAAGACTTTCACGTACGCGTTTAATATTACCGCCTTTACCTGCTGCATCCATACCTTCATATACAAGCATCATCGGTATTTTCTCTTGATATAATGCATATTGTAATTCACGAATTCTGTTCTGTAATTTCGGTAATAGTTCTTTATATTCCGCTTTTGACATATCATCTGAAGTATCGTCAAACATATCTGTTGAGAAGTCTTCAGTGAATGCTCCGTCTACTTTACGATGTTCTGTCTTTTTATTTTTCTCTTTTAAAGCTTTCTCTAAACGTTTAATAATCGTTTCGTACATTTCATTCGCTGCTTTACCACGTTCTGTATAATCGATATGTGTCCAAGGTGAAATCTCCTCAGTCGCCTTCATTAAATCGATCATACCTTCCTGATAATCTTTCGTCGGAATGCCTGTTTCATATTCCTGTGCTTTCCATCGAGTTAAAGGATTTTTCTTTGTTTGCTGAATATGTTCAAGTCTCTTCTGCTCATTGACTGATAAATAGAATTTAATAATTTCATAGCCATCTTCTTTAAGCATCGATTCAAAGCCTACTATTTCCTGCGTTAATAAATCATAGTCTTTAATAATGTCTTTTTTCAGTTCATGAATTTCATAATCTAACTTCTGTGCATACCAGCTTCTGAAGAATAATGTTACGCCACCTTTATTCGGGATATTCTTCCAGTAAGGATATAAGAACGGATAACGCAATAACTCACTGTCTGGGCGTTGCGTCGCATAGAAGTTTGTATACTTTGCATCAAGTGTTAATAATAATTCGTTAGATAATCTTGATTTCCCTGATGCCGGAATACCTTCAAAGACTACCATTACCGGGATTCCCGCTTCATGTGTCTGTCTTACAAGTTCTGCTGTTTTAAGTGCTAAAGCTTCATCTACCTTTGTCATATTCATCCCCCTAATCTCATACATTAATTATACCATCTGAACAATAATAAATATATTCCTTATTCTGTATGTTTAGAGTATTATAAGAATAGTAAGAAAAATTAGATAATACATAGATAAGGAGCATTTTAATGACTACTTTCAATGACTACAAATATGTGAGACCCGATTTAGCAGATGCAAAGGAACAATTTTTGCAGTTATACACTGACTTTGATCAGGCACAATCTGTAGAAGAACAGATTCAAGTGATTGATAAGATTAACGCTTTACGTAACAAGATTGATTCAATGTTTAATCTGGCTTATGTCCGTGCATCAATTAATACTAAAGATGAATTCTACGAAAAAGAACGTGATTTCTTCGATGATAACAACGGTGAAATCGTCTATTTCGAATCACTTTATTACAATGCTTTAAACAGAAGTCAGTTCAAAGAGGAATTGAAGTCTGTTTATGGAGAGCAACTTTTTGATTTAGCTGAACTTTATGTGAAACAGTTCGACGAATCTATTAAAGATCTATTAAATAAAGAAAATAAGATTGCTTCTGAATACTCTAAACTTGTGGCTTCAGCTGAAATTGAATATAAAGGTGAAACGTATACTTTTGCTCAAATGGGTAAATTCCTTGAGTCTAGCGACCGTGAAGAACGTAAGTCTGCGACACTTGCTGTGCAAAATTATCGTGCTGGGTTAATGAACCAATATGATGATATTTATGACCGCTTAGTTAAAGTGCGTCACGAAATCGCAGTGAAACTAGGTTTTGACAACTTCATCGAGCTTGGTTACGTGCGTATGCGTCGTGTAGATTATACACCTGATATGGTACAAAACTATCGCGAGCAAATTAAAACGCATGTTGTGCCACTTGCACAAAAATTATATCAGGCACAAGCTGAACGTATCGGCGTTGAGCGTTTAAAAGTTTATGATGAACCGATTTTATTTACAGATGGTAATGAGTCTCCAAAAGATGATGCTCAGACGATTTTAGAAAATGGTCGTAAGATGTATCGTGAATTAAGTTCTGAAACAGATGAGTTCTATCAGTTTATGATGGAGCGTGAACTCTTTGATGTGGAAGCGAAAAAAGGTAAACAGGCAGGTGGTTATTGTACATTTATCGATGATTACAAATCACCGTTCATTTTCTCTAACTTTAACGGCACAGACCATGATATCACGGTATTAACACATGAAGCTGGACATGCCTTCCAGGTATATCGCTCTCGCGAACTCAGTGTGCCTGATTATTTATGGCCAACACATGAATCATGTGAAATTCATTCAATGAGCATGGAGTTCTTCACTTACAAATGGATGGATTTATTCTTTAATAATGCGGATAAATTTAAATATAAACATATCGGAGATGCGATTCAGTTCCTTCCTTACGGTGTTGCAGTGGACGAGTTCCAGCATATCGTCTATGGCAATCCAGAAATGACACCGAAAGAACGACGAGAAGCATGGCAATCTCTAGAAACAAAATACTTACCACATAAAGATTATGATGGTATTGCGCCGCTTATCGATGGTGCATTATGGCATAGACAAGGACATATATTCGAATCTCCATTCTATTATATCGATTACACTTTAGCTCAAGTATGTGCCTTCCAATTCTTTAAACGCTCTAGTGAAGATTTTGAAAATGCGTGGAAAAACTATCTGCATATTTGTGATATTGGCGGATCTCTGCCATTCAATAAAATTGTAGAAGCTGCGCACTTAAAATCACCATTTAAAGATGGTACATTGAAAGATGTGATGATTTTCCTTGAGAACTATCTAGATCAGATTGATACTTCTAAATTTTAATACGTAAAAATACGCTTAGGCTATAAGCTTAAGCGTATTTTTTGTAATTATTTCTTTCTCACTAAAACTGAACCTGCTAATAGAAGTGCTGCGATATATCCAAATAAAGAAGTTACTTCACCTGTTTCAGGTAGGGCTTTTATCTGGTCTTTTTCTTTTTTCGACTGTTTCTCTTTGTCTGAATCTTTTTGTTTATCTTTAGTCGATTTTGTCTTTTTTGAAGTATTAGCTTTAGTTGAAGCCTTCTTCTCTTTCTTATCTGTTGCATGTACATCTTCTGTCTGTGGTGCATCATCTATATCTTTAGACTTTTCAATCTTTGTCGTCACAAGTTCCCCAACATGTTTGTCTAGTGCTGTATAGTATGCTTCTCCTTTAGCGGGCGTGAATTTACCGGGTTTATCTGTGTGCTCATGTTTGTCTTCATCTATATTCCCATCGTCAGGTGGCTTTGGTGCTGGTGGTACTGGTTTATCGTCCCCGCCTCCTGTACTTGGTATCCCTGGATTTGATGGTGTACCCGGTGTTGAAGGGTTAGTTCCAATATTATTATGATCTGTTGGAACATTCGGTCTTTCAGTTGTCACAGGCTCTGTTGGTTTTGTAACAGGGGCTGGAGCTGGTACTTGTACAGGTTGCTCAGTAGTCGGCCTTTCAGTCGTAACTGGTGGCTTTACACTTGGTTTGACAGCCTGATTATTCGTAGCAGGATTTGTTGAAGTGCTCGTCGTCTTAGCTGGTTCTTTTGCCGGCTTTTCAGTTACTTTATCATTCGTTTGAGATGTAACAATCGTCTTTTCAGTAGACTTTTTCTCCGTTGTCGGTGTTTCAGTCGTTCTTGCTTCTGTCGTAGGACGCTCTATAGTTGGTGTATCATTCGTAGATTGATTCATTTCAGTTGATACGATTTCAACAGTACTTGCTGGTTTATGTGTGATTTCATTAGCTTCTGCTGAGTTAATGTCTAATGCATTTAGACTTAACGTTAGAGCAGCTGTCGTTATAGCAAACGAATGTAGCTTTAGTTTACGCATTATACATTCCTCCAAATTTCCAATTACGTTCATTATAAAGCACATATTTATTATTTTCTATTAAGTGAGCGTATTGTTACATATATTTAACATAGTATATATAACTGCAATAAATTTATAAAAGTTGATATAATAACATTAAATCATTTTATTTTATAACGTTATATGATATATTAATTATATCATATATATAAAATATACTTAGGAGTCTTTAAATTATGGAAGCAAAATATTTTTCGAACGACACGCATATCGGTGCAATTCATTTAAATGTAAATTTTATGGAGAACAGTTTAGTTTTCTACAACGAAATTTTAGGACTGAATGTTTTAGAGTCAACAGATCAATATGCAGTACTCGGCACTAGAAACCGTCCTTTAATTTATCTGTACCAGACCAATAAAGAAAGAGTAAAATCAGCTGGATTATTTCATTTTGCGCTGTTGGTACCATCTCGTGAAGCATTAGGTAATATCTTTTTCCATCTCATCAAAACGGGTTATCCGCTTTCTGGAGCTAGTAATCATGATGTATCTGAAGCGATCTATCTACAAGATCCAGAAGGTAATGGGATTGAAATTTATCGTGATGTGCCATCTTCAAAATGGGAATTTGAAGAAAACGGCAATATCGTGATGGGTACAACTGAAATGGATTTTAGCGGTGTACTTGCTGCGAATAATAACCAGCCTTTTAAAGGTTTACATCCTGATACAATTATGGGACATATGCATCTATCTGTCATCGATCTCGATAAAAGTATTGCTTTCTATAAGGATTTCTTCGGCATGGATGTTATGACTAAATACGGAACGAGTGCTGCATTTCTATCAGCAGCTGGATATCACCATCATCTCGGCTTAAATACGTGGGATAAAGCGACTGAACAACCTGAACAAGATGCACCGGGTATACGTCGTTTCGATATTCAGATGCCAAATGATGAAGATGTTGCCCATTTCAAAAAGTTATTGAACGAAAAAGGATTAACAATGCATAAAGACGGGAATTCTGAAGTTATAAAAGATCCAAATGGTATAGGTATCAGATTAATGATACGTAGTAATTAATTTTAAATAAAAGGAGAAATGACAATGAGTTTATTTAAAAAAGATTTAGCAAAAAGTTTTGAAGAGGCAATTGAAAACAGACGTTCAATTTATCACATCGAACCAAAATCACCAATTTCTGACGAAGAAATCGAAAAAATTATTTCTGACACAGTAAAACATGTACCATCAGCATTCAACTCACAAAGTACACGTGTCGTTCTTTTATTAAATGATCAACATAAAAAATTATGGGATATTACTAAAGACAGCTTAAAAGAATTAATGGGTCCAGACCGTGATTTCAGTGAAACTGAACAAAAAATCAATAGCTTTAAAGCTGGTTACGGGACTGTATTATATTACATCGATACAAAAGTAACTGAAGGATTACAAGAAAAATTCGATGCTTATGCTCCGAAATTCCCTGTATGGGCACAACAATCAAATGCAATGCACCAATTTGCAATCTGGACAGCATTTGCCAATAAAGGATTAGGTGCATCATTACAACATTATGATGGCGTAATCGATGAAAAAGTAGCAAGTGAATTCGATATTCCTGCAACTTGGGAACTTGTTGCGCAAATGCCGTTCGGTTCAGTTGGTTCAGAAGCTGGTCCAAAAGACTTCCAACCTGTAGAAAACCGCTTTATCGTTAAAAAATAACCTTATAAAAAAGATCATTGAAAAAATATTTCAATGATCTTTTTTGAATTACTTAACATTATTGGGCATCCTGAATATCTTCACGTGCATTGTTAACGTTTGTTAAACTTTTAATAACTACTTCACTTTGTATTGAACCAATTCTTAAATATACTGCATCAATAATAGCCAGTTGTACAAGACGAACCGTCATCGTCCCAACTTTAAAATCACTTTCTTCTTTCGCCATAGCAAGCGCGATATCTGCCATGCGTAAAGCAGGTGAAGGTACTTTTTGAGTAAGTAGGATAATCGTAATCTTTTGTTTCTTTGCATATTTAATTACTTCGATAATTTCTTTACTTCTACCTGATGAAGTTATCGCAAACAATACGTCGCCTGGTTCGAAGTTTGCAAGCATTGATACTGCGGTAAATGAATCATTTGCAAGATGTGCAAGTTTATCAATTTGCGCAAGCTTAAGTCGAAAGTCTTCTCCAACGACTTGAGCTATCCCTACTCCAAATATCATCATACGCTTTGCTTTAATAATTGCTTGTGCTGCATCATCAATTATTTTTGGCGATAATATTTTTTCTGTATTGTATAAAGCTTGAATTGAATTATTGAATACTTTTTCTTTTAACACTTCAACTGAATCTGTAAATTCTATCTTAGAAGGTTTTTTCTCAGTGTCAATCGTATGTAATTCTCTTGCAAGTTCTACTTTTACAACTTTGATTCCAGAGAGTCCTAGGCGCTTGCTGAACCGTACGATGGCAGCTTCACTGGTCCCTGCCATTTTCGCTATCTCTTTAATTGGTAAATTCACAACTTTTACAGGTTGATCTATCATCAAATCTGCAATGCGTTTTTCAACCGGTGTGAATGTGTCGTACATTTGTGTAATTTGGCCTAAAACGGAATACATAGCTAATAACCTCCAAACTTTTCATTAAAAATAAGACAATATTACAAAACATTAATTAGAAATTAATACTTATATATATTATATACTATATGTTGGGAATAATTTAAATAAATATTTAAATTTTTGATAAAAAATAATGCTTTTTATTAAAAAAAACTACAATTTTAGGAAAATCGTAGTTTTAAATCATTTATATTTGGTAAACTTTCGATGGCACCTTTACCTGTCGTTGTGTATGCCCCTACTTGATTGGCAAATGCTAAAATATCGTAAGCATTTTCTTTTAGATAGCTAATTTGTTGTGTTTTATTTAACAATTGATAGATTACAGCACCAATAAAAGCATCTCCTGCGCCTGTCGTATCTTCTACCGTGACAACTTCTCCTGGTGCGTGAACGTTGTAATCTTTAAAATATACGGTTGCGCCTTTTGGACCTTCTGTATAGATGACCGCTTCTGTATGACCTTTAAACAGGTTTTGAACTGCCTCGTCTACATTACTAATACCTGTAATAAATTCTAGTTCTTCATCTGAAATTTTTAATATATGCGCTTTTGGCATGAAAGTCTGGACCGTTTCTTTTAGCAATGCTTTGTCCGGCCACAGTGGAAATCTTAAGTTCGGATCAAAGATGACTAAGCCACCTGCTTCATGGAACTTGTCTATCAATGTGATATGTGTATCTTTCATCGGTGACGGAATCAAGTCAACGGATGAGAAATGCATAATGTCTTCCGGTTGAATCTGTTCCGGCAAATTTTCTGCTGTTCTTAACATATCTGCTGAAGGATTTCGGTAGAATGAAAAATCACGTTCACCTTCGAGCGTTAAGCTTACAAATGCAAGAGCTGTATTTGCTTCATTTGAGCGTGTAATATAAGTTGTATTAACACCTGTATCTTCCAATGTATCGATGATTAAATCTCCGAATGCATCAACACCCAGTTGTGAAATTAAATAAGACTTTCCTCCTAATTTAGCGACACTTGCTGCAACGTTTGCAGGAGCTCCTCCTACTTTCGTTTCAAAAGATTTAACCTCTTTTAACTTCACACCTTTTGTCTGAGGAATAAAGTCAATCAATGCTTCACCGATTGCGAATAATGCGCTCATTCGTTTGCCTCCTTAAGGTCATATTTTGTAAATTTAAAGTACACCTGACCTGATTCAGTCGATGTGCGAATACCTTTAGCATCTTGTGATGTAAAGATACGTGTCGTCATTACCTTCTCTCCGTCATTGATAAAGATTTCTATAGACGAAGTATCTACGAATATCTGTAATTGATTTAAATCTTCATCTAATACAACTGAACGGCTATATCCATCAACGCCTTCTGGTAACTGTCCGCTATCAAATCGATCCAGCGTGATGCGTTTTTCTGCTTTATTATAAGTAATCATCGTACTTTCCTTCTTAGAGACGCGTAACTCTATATAAAATTCAGTCGAATCATTGTCAAGCACATCGACGATCAATTCATAATGCGTCCCTTCATAAGGATGAAGTTTTACATTCTTTTTCGTAGCATAACCTTCTGCCGTTTCTACGTTACCACGTAATGATTTAAGTGATTCCACCGGACGTTGACGTAACTTGTTATCTTCTATCGTTAATACGCGCGGAATTGTTAAACAGTGCGCCCATCCTTCTTTATCGGTTGGATAGCCTGTATCAGGTAATCCCATCCATCCAATTAATACTCTGTTTCCATCTTTATCGAGTGTTGTTTGAGGTGCATAAAAATCAAATCCATGATCCAGTTCTATAAATTCACCGTGTGTCATCTCGAATGTCTCTTTATCGAGTTTACCGAGCACATAACCAGACTGATAAATGTTCCAGAACTGATCTTCATATTTATCAATGCCTTGTGGACAGAATAATAATACATCCGTATTATTCAATTCAAAATAATCCGGACACTCCCACATATATCCGAAGTCTGTGTAGTCAGTTTTTAACTCAGAGATAAACGTCCAGTGCTTTAAATCAATAGATTGATATACAACAACAGTACCTGTCTCATCTGTTCTTTGAGCACCAATCACGGCATAATAGTAACCATTTTCAAACCAAACTTTCGGGTCGCGGAAATGATCTGTATAACCAGGTTGTGGACCACTGATAATCGGTGTTTCATCTTTTGTAATTGTACCGTCTTTATGCATCGTTGCAATCATCTGATAAGGAATGCGTTCCCATGCATCTGTACGATGATTGCCTGTATAGATTAGTTTCAGCGTATCATCTACAACTAGTCCCGAGCCTGAATAAGCACCATGACTATCAAACTGAGTATCCGGACGGAGTGCAATTCCTACATTTTTAAAAGTTGCAAGATTATCACTTACGGTATGATACCAGTATTTCAAACCATGTACCGGTCCTAACGGGAACCATTGATAGAATAAATGATACTGACCGTTAAAATAAGCAAATCCATTTGGATCGTTCAGTAATCCCGTGGGTGGCTGAATATGAAATAACTGTCTGTGAGGAGATTGTTTCGTCTGTTCTATTAATTTTAAATATTGGTCTTCTGGTAATGCTTCTAATCTTTGATATCGTTCTTCTCGTGTCCATTCAATCATATATATACTCCTTTTTGGTACCGGTTCCATTCTATTTAGTGTCATTTTATGCTTGTACTGCTTTTTTGTCAACGCTTTCTTTTTCTTCTAATTCAAACGACATTTCCTGAAGTAACGGCACCTCTTTTTCGTCAATTAAATCGAGCATTGATTTAGCTGCTAACTCACCTGTCTCAAAATACGGAAATTTAATCGTCGTGATCATCGGTGTCACAATAGATGTCGTTTCATAACCCCCAAATCCAGTGATCGATAGTTGCTCAGGTACTTTTACTTTTTGTTGTTGGGCTGCTTTCAATACGCCAAGTGCGATATTATCTGTCGCACAAATAAGTGCATCATATTTTTCTACTAACTGCTTTGCAGCTTCTGTTGCGTCTTGAAGTTTAAAGGTCGTTTCATATAATGGGACGGTTTGCCCAAACCCTTTGATTACACCTTGTTTTCTTTTTTGGCCAACTGCAATATCCGTTTCAGGCACACCAAGATAAGCGATATTTTGATATTCGAGATTTTTAAAATATTTACCGATCTTTATGCCTGCTGCATAATCATTCTGAATAATTGAGTGAATATGTGCATCTTGCTGACCGATAAGCAGAAAAGGTTTATCTAAAGATTCGATGTGTTCAATATGTTCCTCTGTTAAAGTCGTAGCTAGCAGAATGATGCCATCAACTTTACTCGTATGAAAAGTCTTAATCGCATTTAACTCTAAATCAATAGACAAATCTGTATTAGCAATTAAAGTTTGATAGTTTTGACGGCGTAGTGTCGTTTCAATACCGAGTAGCGTTTCATTAGAAGCAAATGAATTTAGACGGGGTACGATAACACCTATCATATTCGTGCGCTTCGCTTTTAAACTTTGTGCAAACTGGTTAGGCTTGAAACCCGTTTCCTGCACAATTTTATCAATTCTCTGTCTCGTCTTCTCACTTACTGAACCACCGTTTAAATATCTTGAGACGGTGCTTTTTGAAACGCCAGCGAGATTCGCAATATCTAATATATTATTCATGTTGCCACCCCTTACATATTGACTTTATTTTAGCATGTTTTAGAAATTCGTGATATAAAGAGAGTGTATTGATCATTGAATATCTAACAGGAGACTTTATGATTATCAAAACAAGACAACCTTCCTCTTCTTTGCTTCAGTTACACCACCTCAAAGGACGCAGTAATCTCGATTTATCCGATTATGAATTAGAATTAAAAGGCTATTACGGCGAGCAACTGCTTGATCGTATTGTTAGTCGTGTAAATTTTGGGAATGCATTAGTCATTCAGGATTTAAGATTGTTAGATGGTAAGATTGAACGACAGTTCGATACAATCGTTATCGTGAATCAAAGTGCATATATATTAGATGCGAAATACTATACGAGGGATTCTCGTTATCAAGATGGCAAATTCTATCACGGTTATAAAGAGATTGAAAATCCTGATTTACAGATCAGCAGATCTGAAACTTTTTTAAGGAATTATATATGGAAGCATTTCGGCGTGAACTTTACAGTTGTGGGGTTTTTTGTATTTGTAAATAATGATGTGACGTTTAAAAATGACGGTAGACATCCACGCTTGTTACACGCAAACGAATTGCAGTCATCATTTCATGAATTAAAGATGCACCCTGTAATGGAAGTGGATTATGATATTGCAGAATTGCTTGTGAAAGCACATCGATCAGAATCAATCCATAGTGTTGAACTTGATATTACAGAAGCTGTGTTTTTTAAAGGTCTGAAATGTCCGAAATGTGCTGTTGTGCAAGACGTAGAATTTTCTAATCTGATAAAGATGCCATGCTGTCATGAAATTTATAGTTTTAATGATGTGATGCACTATGCACTGAAAGAATATTGTGCAATTCATAAAGTGGGCAGTGTGAAAGTTGGTAAATTTACGAAGTTTATTACGGGAAGTGATGGGAGAAACTACAAAATCGAGCGTTTTATCAGGAAAAATTTAAAACGTACAGATAAAGAGGGTACATATCAAATTTGAGTTGGATATTAATGGGTATAGATGCACACTTCTGATTCCAAGTGGGCACTTGTTTGAAGTTTTTTCCTGTTCGTGCACACTTCTGATTCCATGTGGGCACTTGTTTGAAGTTTTTTCCTGTTCGTGCACACTTCTGATTTGATGTGGGCATTTGTTTGAAGTTTTTTCCTGTTCGTGCACACTTCTGATTCCATGTGGGCATTTGTTTGAAGTTTTTTCCACTAAACATCAAAAAACTAACCACTCTCCAGAGTGGTTAGTCCATTAGTTCTTCTTCAATTAAACGTTGTTCACCTTTTAAAAATTGACGATATCCAATCTTACTGATTTGTATGCTCACTTCGTATAATAACAACATTGGAAATGAGAACATCAAATATGAAATTAAATCCGGCGGTGAAATTAATGCAGTAATCACAAATAAAGCAAAATACGCGTATTTTCGATTTTTCTTTAAGAACATCGGTGTTACAATACCAAGTCTTGTTAAAAACAACAACAGTATCGGTAACTGGAACAAGAATCCGAATGGAATCGTAAATCTCAGCATTTCATTGAAATACTCCCTAACACCGATCATCTGATTAACACCCATCTCACTCGCAAGTCCAATCGTGAACTGAATCAAATAAGGAAATACATAAAAATAACTAAAACTAAGTCCTGCTAGAAATAAAATTAAACTGATTGGAATGTATGATAATGTTGCACGGCGTTCTTTTGGATGTAATCCCGGAGAGATAAATGCCCATAACTGATATAAAATGACTGGAGATATAATGATCAATGCAATAATCATAATCACTGTAATATAAATCGTTAACGGATCACTAACTTTAAAATAATGCAACTCAATACCTTTAGGAACATCATCTTTTGTTAAGAATTTAGTAACAGGTTTACCAAAGTAAAATCCTACTGCCGTCCCAGCTACTAAACAATAGAGCACGACCATAATGCGTTTACGCAATTCATCCAAATGCTCAACAACGGTTAAATCATCTTTATTCATCAAAGGAATGGACCTCCTCATAAAAAAACGGCAAACACTGTCGCCGTTTTGAATTTCTAAATTATTTTACGTCTTTATTATCTTTGTCATGATCTTTCATAATACCATCTGTTGCATCTTTAAATTCTTTTAAAGATGTACCCATCGCACGACCGAATTCTGGTAATTTCTTAGGTCCGAAAATAATTAACGCGATAATCCCTAAGAAAATAGCAATTGCAGGTGATATCATACCAACTGTATTTACAAATAACATCTATTTTACCCCCTAATGATTTTTCATAAAGAATATTAGCGACTGTAATTCAACACCTAAATCGATGTGATGCACGTGCACCCCATTTGGTACTGTTAAACGTTCTGGTGTAAAGTTTAATATACCTTTTATTTGTGCTTTTGTCACTCTATTTGCCACGTCTTGTGCAACCGCACCTGGTACTGTTAATATTACAACTTGAATGCCTGTCTCTTCAACAATTTTTTCGAAATCCTTCATATCTTCGACAGTAATCTTCCCAATCGTCTTTCCGATAGAAGTTGAGCTTGTATCAAAGGCTGCTGTAATCTTCATGCGATCATTGATCGAGAAATTATAATTAACAAGTGCAGTTCCCAGATTCCCTACTCCGATAATTGCAACTTTTGTAATCATGTCCTGCTGCAAAGTTGTCTTAAAAAAGTTTAATAAAAAGTTAACGTTGTAGCCATATCCTTTTTTTCCTAGCTCACCAAAATAAGAAAAATCTCTTCGTATTGTTGCCGAATCAATTTGTAAGCCTTCACTTAGCTCCTTACTACTGACTCTTTCCACATTTGAATTATATAACGTATTCACAAAACGATAATATAAAGGAAGTCTCTTTAGTGTGGCTTTAGGAATCTTTATTTCGTCCTTTGACATCCTACTCACCTGTTTCAAGTAAATTTGTGATAGATTTCACATCACTTTTGATTATAACACTTAACATATTAATTGACTATGTGAAATTTCACAAAACTGATTAAAACATTCCCACCTCATCGTCCTTCATGTACAATGAAAGTGAGGTGAAATAACTTGATATTATTACAAGCAAGCAATTTAACTAAATCCTACTCAGGTGAAAATATATTTTCGAATGTGAAATTCGAAGTTAAATCTAACGACCGTATCGCTATTGTCGGAAGAAATGGTGCTGGTAAAACCACTTTAATGAAGATTCTAGCTGGTACTGAAGATTACGATACTGGTAATCTTTCAATGGCTAAAAATATCAGACTAGGCTATCTTACTCAGCAAATGACTTTGAATGCAGAAGGAACCGTCTACGAAGCGATGAAAAAGCCGTTCCTTCATCTGGAAAAAATGCAGCAGGAATTAGACAAAATCGCTTTGTATTTAAGCGAAGAAAGTCATAATGCACACACGGATGCATATCAGGAAAAATTAACGAGTTATGAGAAATTACAGCAACAATTTGAAGCTCAGGATGGCTATCTTTATGAAACAAAAATAAAGACAGTGCTCACAGGTCTCAACTTCAAACCTGAAGACTTTGACCAGAAAATCGATACATTTTCAGGTGGACAAAAGACACGTCTTGCTCTTGCTGAAATGCTACTTCATAATCCTGACTTACTACTTCTCGATGAGCCTACTAACCATCTCGACATGGATACAACTGCCTGGCTCGAAAATTATTTAACGACGTATGATGGTGCCATCGTAATTATTTCACACGACCGTTACTTTTTAGATAAAGTTGTTAATACAGTATACGATGTTGCATTAGGACAAGTTCAGAAATATATAGGTAACTATTCAAAATTCATTGAACAACGTAATCAATTTTACGAAAAGATGCAGGCACAGTATGAGCGACAACAGGCCGAGATTAAACGTTTGGAAACCTTTGTCCAAAAAAATATTACACGTGCGTCAACGAGTGGTATGGCGAAATCACGTCGTAAAGTACTTGAGAAGATGACAAAGATTGATATTCCGAAACAAGACGATCATTCTATGAATTTAAGATTTAATATTCAGAAAGAAACAGGAAATGACGTATTACGTATCGATGACCTTGCTATCGGCTATGATACGCCACTTGCTGAACATTTAAACTTAGATATAAAAAAACAGGATGCTGTCGCATTTATTGGGCCAAACGGTATCGGTAAAACAACGCTTATTAAAACCATCGCCAAACAGTTAACTGCACTACACGGTGACATTAAGTATGGTGCTAATCTTTCAATCGGATATTACGATCAAAAGCAAGCAGAATTTTCTTCAAATAATACTGTACTAGAAGAATTATGGCAGTACTATCCAACGATGCCTGAAAAAGATATTCGTACTGTACTGGGACGCTTTCTATTCGTTCAGGATGATGTTAAAAAGATTATCAATGACTTATCAGGTGGAGAAAAAGCGAGATTACAACTTGCTAAACTTAGTCTTGAAGAAAACAATGTGTTAATTCTTGATGAGCCGACTAACCACCTCGATATCGATGCAAAAGAAGTGCTGGAGGATGCACTTATCCATTATCCGGGAACCTTGTTATTTGTCAGCCATGATCGTTATTTCATCAATAAAATAGCGACAAAGATATTCCAGATGACAGATAAGGGTGGAAAGCTATTCCTCGGCGACTATTCATATTTTATCGAAAAAGAAGAAGAACGATTAGCGCATGAAAGCTTAATCGAACAGGAGTCAAAGCAAATTACTAAAGAAACGACTAACGATGACTTTAAAGCGAACCAAAAAGAAAGACGTAAACTAGAACGTCAATTAGAAAGTACAGAAAAAGATATTCAGCACCTGGAAAGTCAAATTAGTAGTATAGAGGAACGACTTACGCAACCAGAAGTATTTAACGACCATGAAAAATCTCATGCTTTAAATGAAGAACTTATTACATTAAATCAAACACTCGAACAAAAAGTCGAACAGTGGACAGAATTAGAATTGGCATTAGAAAAATAACCGGCATAGCCGGTTATTTTTGTACACAAAGTTATACACAATAAAAATCCTTTTATTACACTAATCCACAGAGTTATCCTAGTTATCCACAGAAAAAGAGTATCATATTATGATTAATTTTGTGTAATACTCCCTATTGACATTAAGTTATACACATTTTGTGCACAACTTGTGTACAAGTACATGTGTTCGCGTGGATAAAATACAGACAAATTGATAAAAATAAATGCTTAATTTTATATGTAAGTGGTATATATATTGTAGAAATTTTATTCAATCAGCATCATATTTTAAGGGGTATATATATGTATCGTTTTCCACGTAGCTGTTTAGGAAGTATTATTCTATCGGTTATTCTTTCAATCATTTTAACTGTACTATTAAATGGTTGCGTCGCTATAATGCATTAAAAAGAGGACAAAGTTTTCACTTTGTCCTTTATTTTAATTCAATATTTGATCTTCCATTTAAATTCATTCCAGCAAACTCAGATTTAATATACTGATAATATGCTGCTGCACCAATCATCGCTGCGTTATCTGTACATAATTCAAAGCGAGGTATCATCAATTTAATATTCTTTTCTGCACATAGCTGCGTCATACGTTCACGTAATCCTTTATTTGCCGCTACACCACCACAAATCAGTAATTGTTTAATATTATATTCAGCTAATGCATTAAATGTTTTCTCTGATAACACATCAATGACACTCGCCTGAAAGCTTGCTGCCACATCTTCTGCTTTATAGCTTTCACCTTTTTGATTCTTATTATGCAATGTATTAATTACGGCACTTTTTAAACCGCTGAAACTAAAATCATAGCCTTCTAATATTGGGCGTGGTAATTTTAAAGTATCTTCACCTATAGCGGCTAATCTATCAACATGAGGTCCTCCCGGATAAGGTAGATTAATAGTTCTTGCTACTTTGTCGTACGCTTCACCGACAGCATCATCACGTGTCTGTCCAATCATTTCAAAGTCCATATGGTCTTTCATAACAACCAGTTCTGTATGACCTCCTGACACTACTAAAGCTAATAACGGAAAAGTTAATCGCGCTTCAATATGATTTGCATAAACATGCCCTGCGATATGATGTACAGGTATTAACGGTTTGTTATGCGCTAGCGCTAATGCTTTTGCTGCGTTGATGCCTACAAGCAATGCACCGATTAGACCTGGTCCTTCTGTCACTGCAACGGCATCAATGTCATTCCAACTAAGATTCGCTTCATCAATTGCTTCTTCAATAACGATTGTAATATTTTCTACATGATGTCTGCTTGCTACTTCTGGTACAACGCCACCAAATCGTTTATGAGATTCTATTTGACTGTTAACGACGTTGCTCAGCACCTCATATCCATTTCTTACAATACTCACTGCAGTTTCATCACAACTTGTTTCTATTGCTAATATTGTTACATCGCTCATTTTAATTTCACCCACATAACTTTCGCATCCTGATTCGGACCATAATAGTCACGTCTAACTCCACCATATGTAAAACCGAATGATTCATACAAACGACGAGCCGTTAAGTTCTCTTCTCTCACTTCCAGACTCATCATTTCACAAGTAAGACGTGCATAATTCATAACATACTCTAATAATAACTTACCATATCCTTTGCTACGCATTGCTTCATCTATTGCAACCGTAGTAATTTGTGCCTGATCAATAACTATCCACATACCGAGATATCCTATTACTTTATTATCCTGCAACATCGTAAAATAATGCGCAAACTCATTTTTTTCGAGTTCATGATAAAAAGCATCTAAATTCCATGAACCTGATGGAAACGCTTTTTGTTCTATCTCATATATTGCCGGAACATCTTCAAGCAACATCTTTCTAATTGTTAAGCCTGATTGTTCTGCCAATTACGCTCAGCCTCTGATATTCTTAAATACGTAGGTTCAAACGTATGTGCATTGACTAAATACGATTCATTAATGAGTCTTCTCATTTCAGCACTGCGAGGAATACAATAGTAAGATGGACCTTTTAACTGTTCTGCCAGTTTCTCAGCATCCATTCCAATAAATAGATACGGTAAATGTTGTTCTTTTAATTTTTGATTTAATTCATCAATTGATATATACGTATCATCTTCAACAAGTTCTAATTTAACACCCTTGTATCGATATATGCCCGCATATACGTGGTTACGTCGAGCATCAATAACAGGTATCAATAAAAATTCATGCATTCTCACAGTTGCAGCAATGGCAGCTAAACTAGATACAGCATATAAGGGAATATTTAAAGTATAAGCAAGTGTCTTTGCAGCTGTAACACCTATACGTAACCCTGTATATGAACCTGGTCCTTTTGCCACTACAATGCCTTCAATATCTTTCATTTCAAGTTTTGTATATTCTAAAAGAGATTCAATCTGAGACATCATTGTAATTGAATGGTTGATTCTCATGCCACTATTAAATTCTGCTAACACTTCATTACCTTCAGTAATAGCAACAGATAACGGTTGATTACTCGTATCGATATGTAGTAGTCTCATACTCAATTTGCTCCTTTAAATTTGTTGAACGATTACCATGTGACGAAAGTTTAAATAAACGTCTCGTATCATCAATACGCTCTATTTCAATTTGCAGATAATCATCAGGCAGAAAGTCAGCAATCATTTGTGGCCACTCTACTAAAGTAACACCATCACCATAAAAATAATCATCAAATCCTAAATCATCTTCCGCACCTACTAAACGGTAACAATCCATATGATGAAACGGGATGCGCGCTTCATAAGATTTAATGATATTAAACGTTGGAGAACTGATAACAGATGCTACACCTAACGCCTGTCCAAAATATTGACTAAATGTTGTTTTACCCACTCCAAGATCACCTTTTAACAAAATAACTGTTTGTGGCTTTGAAAATTGGGCAATTGTTGTAGCAAGTTTTTGCGTTTCTTCTATTGAATTAATTAGTAATTCCATTTTCTTCACCTATTTTTCAAATATATATTATTGTATCATGAAATGTTTGTATTAATGTAATTGATTGATGGATAATAATACTTCTTTTGTTTGATGAGTTGGCTGCATTGTTGTGTTGCAGCCAACTCACTTTAAATACTATGATTAGAAATCGTGCGAGTGGGCGAAATAGTTATTATTTCGCCCACTCATATAAACATATGATTAAATATATAAACAAAAAAGAGACCCCGAAGGATCTCTTATGAATTGCCCGGCAACGTCCTACTCTCGCGGATCGTAAGACCAACTACCATCGGCGCTAGAGAGCTTAACTTCTGTGTTCGGTATGGGAACAGGTGTGACCTCTCTGCCATCGTCACCAGACAAATGAAAGATAATATATTATACTTTCAAAACTAGATAAGTAAGAAGAAAATTTAGATATTACCCGGCAATACCGAATAAAAAATCTATAAAATTGATTAAGTCTTCGATCGATTAGTATTCGTCAGCTCCATACATTACTGTACTTCCACCTCGAACCTATTAACCTCATCATCTTTGAGGGATCTTATAACCGAAGTTGGGAAATCTCATCTTGAGGGGGGCTTCATGCTTAGATGCTTTCAGCACTTATCCCGTCCATACATAGCTACCCAGCTATGCCGCTGGCGCGACAACTGGTACACCAGAGGTATGTCCATCCCGGTCCTCTCGTACTAAGGACAGCTCCTCTCAAATTTCCTACGCCCACGACGGATAGGGACCGAACTGTCTCACGACGTTCTGAACCCAGCTCGCGTACCGCTTTAATGGGCGAACAGCCCAACCCTTGGGACCGACTACAGCCCCAGGATGCGATGAGCCGACATCGAGGTGCCAAACCTCCCCGTCGATGTGAACTCTTGGGGGAGATAAGCCTGTTATCCCCGGGGTAGCTTTTATCCGTTGAGCGATGGCCCTTCCATGCGGAACCACCGGATCACTAAGTCCGTCTTTCGACCCTGCTCGACTTGTAGGTCTCGCAGTCAAGCTCCCTTGTGCCTTTACACTCTGCGAATGATTTCCAACCATTCTGAGGGAACCTTTGAGCGCCTCCGTTACTCTTTAGGAGGCGACCGCCCCAGTCAAACTGCCCGCCTGACACTGTCTCCCACCACGATAAGTGGTGCGGGTTAGAAAGTCAACACAGCCAGGGTAGTATCCCACCAACGCCTCCACGTAAGCTGACGCTCACGCTTCAAAGGCTCCTACCTATCCTGTACAAGCTGTGCCGAATTTCAATATCAGGCTGCAGTAAAGCTCCACGGGGTCTTTCCGTCCTGTCGCGGGTAACCTGCATCTTCACAGGTACTATGATTTCACCGAGTCTCTCGTTGAGACAGTGCCCAAATCGTTACGCCTTTCGTGCGGGTCGGAACTTACCCGACAAGGAATTTCGCTACCTTAGGACCGTTATAGTTACGGCCGCCGTTTACTGGGGCTTCAATTCGTAGCTTCGCGAGATGCTAACCACTCCTTTTAACCTTCCAGCACCGGGCAGGCGTCAGCCCCTATACGTCACCTTACGGTTTTGCAGAGACCTGTGTTTTTGATAAACAGTCGCTTGGGCCTATTCACTGCGGCTCTTCAAGGCTTGCACCCTAAAAAGCACCCCTTCTCCCGAAGTTACGGGGTCATTTTGCCGAGTTCCTTAACGAGAGTTCGCTCGCTCACCTTAGAATTCTCATCTTGACTACCTGTGTCGGTTTGCGGTACGGGCACCTAATTTCTAACTAGAGGCTTTTCTTGGCAGTGTGAAATCAACGACTTCGCTACTATAATTTCGCTCCCCATCACACCTTGACCTTAAGAGTACCGGATTTGCCTAATACTCAGTCTCAGTGCTTGGACGTACATAACCAACAGTACGCTTCGCCTATCCTACTGCGTCCCCCCATCGTTCAAACAATCTTAGGTGGTACAGGAATATCTACCTGTTATCCATCGCCTACGCCATTCGGCCTCGGCTTAGGTCCCGACTAACCCAGAGCGGACGAGCCTTCCTCTGGAAACCTTAGTCAATCGGTGGACGGGATTCTCACCCGTCTTTCGCTACTCACACCGGCATTCTCACTTCTAAGCGCTCCACATGTCCTTGCGATCATGCTTCGACGCTGCTTAGAACGCTCTCCTACCATTGTCCATTGGACAATCCACAGCTTCGGTAATATGTTTAGCCCCGGTACATTTTCGGCGCAGCGTCACTCGACTAGTGAGCTATTACGCACTCTTTAAATGATGGCTGCTTCTAAGCCAACATCCTAGTTGTCTGGGCAACGCCACATCCTTTTCCACTTAACATATATTTTGGGACCTTAGCTGGTGGTCTGGGCTGTTTCCCTCTCGACTACGGACCTTATCACCCGCAGTCTGACTCCCGTGTTAAATTATTTGGCATTCGGAGTTTGTCTGAATTCGGTAACCCGAGGGGGGCCCCTAGTCCAAACAGTGCTCTACCTCCAATAATCATCACACGAGGCTAGCCCTAAAGCTATTTCGGAGAGAACCAGCTATCTCCAGGTTCGATTGGAATTTCTCCGCTACCCACACCTCATCCGCTCACTTTTCAACGTAAGTCGGTTCGGTCCTCCATTCAGTGTTACCTGAACTTCAACCTGGACATGGGTAGATCACCTGGTTTCGGGTCTACGACCTGATACTCATTCGCCCTATTCAGACTCGCTTTCGCTACGGCTCCACATATACTGCTTAACCTTGCATCAAATCGTAACTCGCCGGTTCATTCTACAAAAGGCACGCCATCACCCATTAACGGGCTCTGACTACTTGTAAGCACACGGTTTCAGGTTCTATTTCACTCCCCTTCCGGGGTGCTTTTCACCTTTCCCTCACGGTACTGGTTCACTATCGGTCACTAGAGAGTATTTAGCCTTGGGAGATGGTCCTCCCGGATTCCGACGGAATTCCACGTGTTCCGCCGTACTCAGGATCCACTCAGGAGAGAACAACTTTTCGACTACAGGGCCTTTACCTTCTATGGCTGACTTTTCCAAAGTCATTCGTCTAAACTGTTCCTTTGTAACTCCGTATTGAGTGTCCTACAACCCCAGAGAGCAAGCTCTCTGGTTTGGGCTCTTCCCGTTTCGCTCGCCGCTACTAAGGGAATCGAGTTTTCTTTCTCTTCCTCCGGGTACTTAGATGTTTCAGTTCTCCGGGTGTGCCTTCTCATATACTATGTATTCATATATGGATAACATGACATAACTCATGCTGGGTTTCCCCATTCGGAAATCTCTGGATCAAAGCTTACTTACAGCTCCCCAAAGCATATCGTCGTTAGTAACGTCCTTCTTCGGCTTCTAGTGCCAAGGCATCCACCGTGCGCCCTTAATAACTTAATCTGTTATTAATAATTGTGATGTCTGCATAAATGCAGACGCGCGATTTTTTTAAGAATTCAAAAATGAACTCACTCGGTTTTGCTTGGTAAAATCTTTTATTTCTTCTTACTTTATCTAGTTTTCAAAGTACAATTTGAATGACTTACTGGACCGAAGGTCCGATAAACATTCAAAACTGAATACAATATGTCAATGTTAATCCCTATCAGACCTAAAGGTCTGATTTCCGTAATTATCCTTAGAAAGGAGGTGATCCAGCCGCACCTTCCGATACGGCTACCTTGTTACGACTTCACCCCAATCATCTGTCCCACCTTCGACGGCTAGCTCCTAAAAGGTTACTCCACCGGCTTCGGGTGTTACAAACTCTCGTGGTGTGACGGGCGGTGTGTACAAGACCCGGGAACGTATTCACCGTAGCATGCTGATCTACGATTACTAGCGATTCCAGCTTCATGTAGTCGAGTTGCAGACTACAATCCGAACTGAGAATGGTTTTATGGGATTTGCTTGACCTCGCGGTTTTGCTGCCCTTTGTACCATCCATTGTAGCACGTGTGTAGCCCAAATCATAAGGGGCATGATGATTTGACGTCATCCCCACCTTCCTCCGGTTTGTCACCGGCAGTCTCTCTAGAGTGCCCAACTTAATGATGGCAACTAAAGATAAGGGTTGCGCTCGTTGCGGGACTTAACCCAACATCTCACGACACGAGCTGACGACAACCATGCACCACCTGTCACTTTGTCCCCCGAAGGGGAAAGCTCTATCTCTAGAGTTGTCAAAGGATGTCAAGATTTGGTAAGGTTCTTCGCGTTGCTTCGAATTAAACCACATGCTCCACCGCTTGTGCGGGTCCCCGTCAATTCCTTTGAGTTTCAGTCTTGCGACCGTACTCCCCAGGCGGAGTGCTTAATGCGTTAGCTGCAGCACTGAGGGGCGGAAACCCCCCAACACTTAGCACTCATCGTTTACGGCGTGGACTACCAGGGTATCTAATCCTGTTTGATCCCCACGCTTTCGCACCTCAGCGTCAGTTACAGACCAGAGAGCCGCCTTCGCCACTGGTGTTCCTCCATATCTCTGCGCATTTCACCGCTACACATGGAATTCCACTCTCCTCTTCTGTACTCAAGTCTCCCAGTTTCCAATGACCCTCCCCGGTTGAGCCGGGGGCTTTCACATCAGACTTAAGAGACCGCCTACGCGCGCTTTACGCCCAATAATTCCGGATAACGCTTGCCACCTACGTATTACCGCGGCTGCTGGCACGTAGTTAGCCGTGGCTTTCTGGTAAGGTACCGTCAAGGTACGTTCAGTTACTAACGTACTTGTTCTTCCCTTACAACAGAGTTTTACGATCCGAAAACCTTCTTCACTCACGCGGCGTTGCTCCGTCAGACTTTCGTCCATTGCGGAAGATTCCCTACTGCTGCCTCCCGTAGGAGTCTGGGCCGTGTCTCAGTCCCAGTGTGGCCGATCACCCTCTCAGGTCGGCTATGTATCGTTGCCTTGGTGAGCCGTTACCTCACCAACTAGCTAATACACCGCAGGTCCATCTATAAGTGACAGCAGAACCGTCTTTCACTATTGCTTCATGCGAAGCTAAATATTATCCGGTATTAGCTCCGGTTTCCCGAAGTTATCCCAGTCTTATAGGTAGGTTACCCACGTGTTACTCACCCGTCCGCCGCTAAAATCGAGAGGTGCAAGCACCTCTGTCAATTCGCTCGACTTGCATGTATTAGGCACGCCGCCAGCGTTCATCCTGAGCCAGGATCAAACTCTCCATAATAGTTTGTTTGATAATGCTCTTTGATTGCTTATGGCAATCACTCTTGGGAGTGAACGAAGTTCACTCAAATTATTGGAATTAACGTTGACATATTGTCATTCAGTTTTCAATGTTCATGTTTTAAAAATTTATGGAGCGGGTGATCGGAATCGAACCGACAACATCAGCTTGGAAGGCTGAGGTTTTACCACTAAACTACACCCGCATTATTATTATGTGTTAAAAGTAAAGTGCGACCGAGAGGATTTGAACCTCCACTGGAATACTCCAACTAGGCCCTCAACCTAGCGCGTCTGCCGTTCCGCCACGATCGCGCGTTGGCATGTTCTCACTCGTTATCTCTTTTAACGACAAGATTAAGTATATAATGTTTTGATTAATAAGTCAACAACTTTTTAAAAGTTTTTTTAATTTCTTAAATCTTTTATTAAGATTGTTAATTTATTAAAAGTGACCCCTACGGGATTCGAACCCGTGTTACCGCCGTGAAAGGGCGGTGTCTTAACCGCTTGACCAAGGGGCCGTGTTTTCAACAACGAAATTAATCTTATAATGATTCAGAAATAAAGTCAACAGTTTTTATAAAAAAACTTCTCGAATTGTAAACTTTCCTATCAATCCTTTAAAAAAGCATTATAAATGACACTAAAATACACAAATGAAAACAGCGCACCCATGGGTACGCTGCGCTTTACCATACTTTTGTTATTGAGATTTCTCCCAAACACTTCGAACATTTATACTTCCCTGTATTCACTTTACGTTTTCTTAAGTAAGTCTGTCCGCATTTTTTACATGCATATGTGTATTTATAACCTTTGACAGAAGGAATCATCTCACAAAATCTAGGCGCTCCAACTTTTTCAGATAGATTTTTAAAGTCTTTATCGCGATGTTTATATCCTTTCCCTGCTATATGTAAGTGATAATGCACGAGCTCATGTTTAATAATATCAACAACCGCATTCTCACCGAAAGTAATATATTGCTTCGGATTAATCTCTATATTATGACTGTTCAATAAATATCTGCCACCAGTAGTGCGTAAGCGATTGTTAAATGTCGCAAGATGCTCAAAAGGTTTATCAAAATATTCAATGGAGATACGTTCAACTAGCTGCTGTAAATCACTATTTTGCATTTGGATCCTTCATTGTTAATGCAACTTTACCTTTATCTTCAAAGATATCTTCAATCCACACATCGACAATATCTCCGACTGACACTACATCTGTAGGATGCTTAACAAATTTATTTGATAATTTTGAAATGTGCACTAAACCATCCTGTTTCACGCCAATATCTACAAATGCACCAAAGTCTACTACGTTACGTACAGTACCTGATAATTTCATCCCTTTACGTAAATCTTCTATTGATAGAACATCCGACTTAAGTAACGGTGTTTCAAAATCTTCACGTGGATCTCTTCCAGGTGCAATAAGTGCTGCAATGATATCTTCTAAAGTCGGTACACCGATAGAAAGTTTATCTGATGTTTGTTCCAGATTCAGTTGATTCAGTTTTTCTTTTAATGCATCGGTACCTAAATCATCAATTGTCATACCAATCGATTCGATTAACGCATATGTCGCATCATAACTTTCAGGGTGTATACCTGTATTATCTAACGGTTCACTACCATCAGGTATTCGCATAAATCCGATACTTTGTTCAAACGTCTTTTTACCGAGCCTCGGAATCTTAGCAATTTCTTTATTATGTTTAATAGGTCCATTCTCTTCACGATGTTTAATGATATTCTCAGCGACTGTAGAAGATAATCCTGAAACATACTGTAATAACGGAGCTGATGCTGTATTTACATTGACTCCAACTTTATTCACTGCAGTTTCTACAACAAATGATAAAGCTTCATTTAACGCTTTTTGGTTAACGTCATGCTGGTATTGGCCTACACCGATAGATTTTGGATCAATTTTCACAAGTTCTGATAACGGATCCTGTACACGGCGACCGATTGAAACCGCACTTCTCTCTTCTACCTGAAAATCAGGAAACTCTTTACGTGCTAGATCACTGGCAGAATAAACTGATGCTCCCGCTTCATTCACGATAATATATTTTACATCTAAATTATTTTCTTTAATAAGTGCTGCAACAAATTGTTCTGATTCACGACTTGCAGTACCGTTACCTATCGCGATTAATTCAACATTGTTCTTTGAAATTAACTCAAGCAGCTTCTTCTTTGATTCTGCTACTTTACTTACTGGCGGATGTGGATAGATAACTGCTTTTTCAACAAATGTACCAAACGCATTGATTACTGCTAATTTACATCCCGTTCTGTAAGCTGGATCTAGACCAAGAATGACTTTACCTTTAAGTGGTGCTTGTAATAAAAGATTCTCCAAGTTAACAGAGAAAATATCAATTGCCTGTGTTTCAGCTTTTTCAGTTAGTTCATTACGAATTTCACGTTCAATAGATGGTAATATTAAACGCTTTAATGCTTCTTCAATTGCCAGCTCAATATATTGATTTGAATCGACTTCTTTTTTTACCATCTGTTTGCGGATATATGTTTTTATACGTGTATCGTCGACATTTACACCTACTTTTAGTACACCTTCTTTTTCACCACGGTTAATCGCGAGTGTACGATGCGGTACAATCTTATTCACTTTTTCTGAGTAGTCATAATACATTTCAAATACTGCTTTTTCATCTTCGGCTTTTTTCTTCTTAGTAGTTACAATCAGACCATTTGTCTCTACAAACTTTAATATGTATTCTCGATACTTCGGCTCATCTGAAATAATTTCAGCAATAATATCAATCGCACCATTGATTGCAGCTTCAACATCTTCAACCTCTTCATTTATAAAGTTTCGTGCCTCACTTACAATATCTTTCCCTTCAAAAGAAAGGATCATCTGTGCCAAAGGCTCAAGACCTTTACGCTTCGCTTCTGTAGCACGTGTCTTCTTCTTTTGTTTAAACGGACGATATAAGTCTTCTACACGTTGAAGCTTCACCTGCTCCATGATTTCCTGACGTAATTCATCTGTAAGCAAACCTTGTGCTTCAATTGTTCGGATAACATCATCTTTTCTTTTCTGTAGTGTTTCCATATAGCGATATTCAGTTTCAATATCTTTAATTTCAACTTCATCTAATCCACCTGTTACTTCTTTACGGTAACGTGCGATAAATGGCACTGTATTCTTTTCTTCTAAAAGGTTCAATACAGATTCAATCTGTTCTTTTTTAAATGGTAATTTTTCAATAATTAAATCAATAATATGTTTTTGCATAGCTGCCTCCTTAAGATACGTATATTTTACCACAATAGAAAAACTGCTGAAAACAGTCGCTTGTTTTCAGCAGTTATAATTTAACTTTTTTGAACAGCATCGCGTAACTTTTTAATCGCTGTACGTTGTAACCTTGAAACATGCATTTGACTTAATCCGATTTTCTCGCCTGTTTCTTTTTGGCTTAAACCTTCTATAAATGTGCATTGAATAATTTCTTTTTCACGATCAGACAAAATCGGCAATACTTTTTCTAAAATCATACGCTTTTCAGTTAATTCATAACCTTCTTCAGTATCACCCATTACATCAAGTAATGTCACCGTTGAGCCATCTTTATCAGCTTCGATAGAATGATCGACACTCAGTGCATTATAACTTTGACCCATCTCCATCGCTTCCAGTACTTCTTCTTCAGATGCTTCAATATAATCAGCAATTTCTTTAATTTTAGGAGAACGGCCGAGTTCATTTGTTAACTCATCTGTCGCTTTCTTTATCTTTGGCCCGATTTCTTTGATACGTCTCGGTACGTGCACACTCCACGTTTTATCTCTTAAATATCGTTTGATTTCTCCAATGACTGTCGGCACTAAAAACGCTTCAAATTTACGGTCAAAACTTACATCAAATCGGTTAATGGCACCAAGTAAGCCGACCATACCAACCTGTACTAAGTCTTCATGATGACTTTGACCTTTTGAATAGCGATATGCTAATGATTCAACTAACTTCTTATAATGCATAACAAGTTCGTTTTGAGCCATTTCATCTTTAGTATCTTGATAAAGCTTTATCCAAGCATTTATCTCTTCTGGAGTAACATCATTATAATTAGAACTGGTCATGAAGTTACA
This sequence comes from Macrococcus epidermidis, assembly GCF_024205965.1. Classification (NCBI taxonomy): domain Bacteria; kingdom Bacillati; phylum Bacillota; class Bacilli; order Caryophanales; family Staphylococcaceae; genus Macrococcus; species Macrococcus epidermidis. The sequence goes on from NZ_CP073819.1 coordinate 2,150,640, forward strand.
CCTACTCCCCCGCAATATACTTTGTCATACTAATTGTAACACCGCTATCTTTCTTAACGTTTACTTCATCCATTAATGATTCGATTAAGAATAACCCTAATCCACCTTCACGAATAAAATCGATATTTTCATTTTCCTGATAAGGTCCTAATTCTGATTTAGCACGTTCATAATCAAAGCTTGTACCAGAATCAGAAACGATTACTTCTACTTTGTCTTCAAAAATGACATATCCAACTAATACATCACCTTTAACATCACCTTTGTAGGCATGTTTCACTGCATTGGTAACTGCTTCACTGACAGCAATCTTAGTGTCTTCGATATCATCGTATGAAGCACCAGCTCTATTTAAGATACCTGATAATGTTAATCGTACTAAGCCCACGTACTCAGCGGCTGCAGGAAATCTCATTTCGACATAATCATATGTTTTTTCCATATTATTCTCCCTCCACCGGCTGGTTAACATGCATAAGATCTTTTAATCCTGTAATATCAAATAATCGCTCTATACGACTATTTACACCTAATACATATAACTCTTTATTGTTTTTATTGAGTTCTTTTAATGTACCGACAAATAAGCCTAAGCCAGTACTATCCATATATGTAACTTCATCAATATGTAAATGAATATCATGTGTTCCTGCACTTCTGATAGGGACTAATACTTCTTGTAATTGTGGCACAGTTGCAACATCTAACTCTCCTGCGACATAAATCTGATAAAAACCTTCTTGTTCAATCGTATCGATAGTTAAGTTCATGAATATTCTCCTTAAAATCATAAAATTTATAAATACTTAAAATATTATAGTATAAATATGAATACCCCCAACTTGAGGATATAAACATATTATTTTGTTCTTTTTATAATTAATATCGTTAAATCATCTCTTTTTTTAGGATCACCTATCGCAATCAGTTGTTCATAGACGACTTGAACGATATCTTGCGGATGTAAATCTTTGTATTGATAAATGAAACCTAAGAGTTCTTTAGTCGTGATAAAATCACCATTCAGATGACGTATTTCAGATACACCATCCGTATAGACAATGACCATATCACCAATCTCCAGCTCCAGCTCTTCCTGATCATATCGCGTTGATGGATGTACACCAAGTACTAAACCACGTGCATCCAGTTCTTCAAAAGAATCACTTTTTTTACGATAAACGTACCCCGGCTCATGTCCAGCAGATGCATAATAGAATTTATTGTTAATTTCTTCATATAAACCGTAGAACATTGTAACGAACATGTTTTGGTTTACATTCTTTTCGACTACGCGATTTAATCGCTTTAATCCATCACTTGGCAACTGACTGTGTCCATATGAGTCCATACCGAACTTGATCATACTCATCGCAAGTGCTGCCGGAATTCCTTTCCCGATGACATCAGCAACAGCAAAGCTCATCGTACCATCTTTATGATCGATTAAGTTAAAATAATCCCCATTTACGCGATGTGCAGGCACACTAATAGCACCAATCTGAACATTATTAAGATGTGGAATTTGCGTTTTTAACATCGTCGTTTGTAAGCTCGCCGCTAAATCCATTTCTTTATCATGCGCTTCCATCACTCTAACGAGCGCTTTATAATCTCGATATGAAAATCCAAACCCGATAATCATCTCTGTTAGTACGTCCATCGCATAATGCTGTTCAATCGCGTTATAACCGGATTCAACGACGATATCTTTATGAAGTATCACGATTTCTTCAGGCGAGATATCAAGTTCGATCGCTTCAAAGCTCAATGTCTGAACATCTTCTAATGCTGTTTCTTCTTTATGCTCGATATATTGTTTAAGAATTTGAGTATATCGTTCAACAATCTTGTCAATTTGACGCATCCAACTTTCCTCCCTATAAACCTTAAAAGAGACTTTAAGATAACTTATGTTAGCCTAAAGTCTCCGAGTCATCAATAGATAAATTAAGACTAATTGCTAGTGCTGCATCAACTTCCTCCATCTTCTCTTTTGGCAGGTAAGTCAATTTTTCAATAAGTCGATTTTTATCAATTGTTCTTATTTGTTCTAATAATATCACAGAATCTTTATCTAGATGATGATTGGTCTTACCAATCTCTACGTGGGTTGGGATTTTTGATTTATTGATTTTTGCAGTAATTGCTGCAACTATAACCGTCGGACTATATTTATTTCCTATATCATTTTGAATGATTACTACAGGTCGTTTACCGCCTTGCTCTGAACCTTTAACAGGTGACAAATCAGCTAAATAAACATCGCCGCGTTTCATTTATTCACCATCAGTTTGTACTGACATATGATCCACATTATCATACACTTCACATTCAAGGAGATAATGTTCTGAAGCAATTAACAGGTTAATTTCAGCCATTGATTGATAACCTTCAATCAACTGTTGTTCTTGTAGTTTACTCATCTTTTCTCCTCCAGTTACACGATTAACATAATTTTATCAAAAAATTTGTGGCCGTACCATTTTTATTTTAATAATTCATTATATTTTTCGACCGAACCGTCAGTATTATAAAATTTCGGTAATCTTCTACTTAAACTTGTCAATACTTCATAACTAATCGTCCCGAGTTGCGCTGCCACCTGTTCAATAGATTGCTTGCTATCCGTATGATGATCGATAATAATCGCTTGTGTGCCAACAGGTGTTCCTTTAGGTACACGTGCGATAAACTGATCCATACATATACGCCCGATAATTTCAGCATCAGTTCCTGCAAGATTAATTTTATAACCTTGCAACTTTCGATTTAAGCCATCCGCATAACCTAATGGGAATGTCGCAACCGTTTCTTCATGTTCAGCAGTATACGTCGCACCATAACTAACAGTATCACCAGGCTGTATATCTTTAACGAAATTCACTGTTGAAACAAGCTGCATCGCCGGCTTTAATTTAAGTTTAGAAATACTCTGAATATACTCAGAAGGATAGTACCCATATAAGCTAATACCTAAGCGTAAAGCTGTACATGCTGAAGCATCAAAACGTAAAGCGGCTGCACTATTTTGACAATGAATATATGATGGCAGTTCGTTTGAATGAACGATATCTATAAATTTATTGTATGCAACTGACGCACTGTCATTATCTTCGTCCGCACAACTAAAATGCGTATATACACCTTCAAAGATTGTTTTATCGTGCGCTTGAACAAGATCAACAACTTGTTGATATTCCTCCTTATCACGCATGCCAATGCGACCCATTCCAGTATCCACCTTTAAATGAACCCAGAATGGTTTGTCGTCTTCGTCCAGTAACCGAAGTGCCTCTTCTAACCAGGATAATCCTGGCACAGTTAACGCTAATCTATGTTGACTTGCTTTATGTATATCTTTTGGTTCAATAATACCTAACACTAAAATTTTAGCTTTAATACCGTGCATTCTTAATTCGATTGCTTCATCAAGCGTTGCAACCGCAAAAAATTCAGCACCTTGATTATAAAGGTGTGTCGCAATTTGTACTGACCCTAGCCCATATCCATTTGCTTTAACTACTGCGATAACTGTCTTATTAGGATGTAATCTACCTACAGCTTTAAAGTTTTCATTGATCGCATCAAGATCAACATTGACGAAACTCGGTCTATATATCCTGTCACTCATCTCTCTCACCCCATCATTTAATACTCAAATTTTATCATACTTTTTGGAATAATCCATTATTCCTCTATCACTACATAAGCTGTTGCTACAGTTTCCGAATGTGCGATGCTCACATGTGCATCACTACCTACAATATAAGGCTTTCCATTATCATCATTTAAACAACAGATTTGATTAAATCTAAGTTGCCCAATGCCTGTGCCTAATGCTTTACTATAGGCTTCCTTAACACAGAACCTGCCCGCAAAAAATGCAACCTTACGTTTTTCACTTTCAAAACGATCATACAGTTCGATTTCTTTCGGATGCAAAATACGGTCAATCATCTTTTTATTTTCAAGTGATTTACGAATGCGCTCTAATTCAATAATATCTGTTCCAATACCTTTAATCATGACTGCTCCTTACATCGATGTTATTCATTTTTTGATGGATATATGCTTTTAATGTTTCGGCTTCATGTTCATGGACATAAGGTATTTCCATATCATTTTCAGCTGTAATAACCTTTAATGACTTAATATTAAAACGCTTCATGATAGGGCCTTGTTCCATTTCAACATTTTGAATCGTTACATAAGGCACAATTATTTTTTCTTTATTCCAGATACCGTTTAACGTTGTGATTTCTTCTTCACCTAATTGAAACAGTGATGTTTCATAAGTCAGTTTAGGAAATACAAAGAAATCCAGAACAAAGATTATCAATCCGATTAATGCTATTCCGATAAATACATATGGATGAACTGGAATAAAATCTTTAAACTGAATAAACCATAATACTGCTAAGACGATTAAAAAGACACTCGCTGTTAAACACGCACCAATCTTCATTAGTTTTAAGCTATCTCTATGCATCTTATTCATATTGACGTCGCTCCTTTAACAAGAACCAATCATAGATGTTTGCAGCATCAACTTGTTCGATATAATCTAAACGACATTGTATGCTGTTACTTCCTGATGAAATGCCTAAACCGACACTTCTCAAATCTGCACGATTCATAAATGGTGTGGATGATACGTCTAACCCGATAATGTTCTCTTCTTTAATAAAAGAAGTTTGCATTACAAATACACCACCATTACGCACATTAATCTGATCATCTAAAATAATATAGCCTGAATTTTTATATTTGATGATTGCTGTGATAAGGGTTAACACCATCAGCAGAATAACAATCAACCATGTATATTCAAACCAGTAATACTGAACGATACCACCAACAATTAATAATATTACCCAGGAAACCTGGAAGTATCTGCGGATACTGCGCTTTGGAATAACTTTGTTTACTTCATCAAATTGATACTTCGGAACGAGTCTTTGAATCAATTGATACGCCTCATCACGATTAATAAATGGTAATACTTCTTCATCACCTAAAATGCTGTCTTCTGAACCTTTCATTTCACTCGTTGTAGTAACGACAAATGATGTTTTATTCAATAACTTTCTAAGATAACTTTGTTTTTCTGTGACTTTCTGAATATTTTTTACTGCGATGTATTTATTTTTTCGTTCGAATAAACCATATTTAATGTTGATTAACTCACCGTCAAACTTCACAGTATACTGATGATATTTCAGCGCAGTAATAAATACCCCGATAATATAGCTAAATAACAGTGCCACTAGAATGATAATACCTACCATCATATAACTTTCTCCAACGATACTTTCCAATTTATCCAAATATCTATCCAAATTAAAAATATCATTCACCTGAGAATAAATCGCACTCACAACCGCAATGACCGTAAACATCGATGCACTTGTTGAACTCATCAAAATTAAATCCATAAAAGATAATTGATAAATCGTTTCATAAGACTTTTCGTCGTATTTAATTATATCCTCTTCTTCATGATTTCCTATTAGACTATCTTGTACAACGGCACCCTGTTGCAATTGAAATTTTCGCTGATTAATATAATCACTTAAAGCTTGAGCATCATTCTTTCCGATACTATTCAATTCAATCCCGTCACCCGCTGTTTTAATATGCATGATGACACCACCAAGCAATTGATTCGCAATCCCTGCAGAAGTATCCATCGTCTGAATTTTACCGATATATATTTCTTTTATTGTACGACTGATAATACCCTTTTGAAGCATTAATTTATCATCTTCAATCCAGTATTTTGTTATCTTTGCTTCAATCATGCTAAATATTGCACTCAATAAAGTAAATAATAAGATCAAGATAGCAAAGCCATTATCAAGTAGTGCCTCTTTAGAGAAACCATCTTTGATGATTAAGAACAACCCAAAACCTATCGGAAAGATATTACTTTTTAAAGATTTAAGCAGATTAGATAGATACGTAGAATAATGAAGTGATTTTTTAGTTGCGTCCATGATGAATCTCCTTAATTCTTGCAATAATACGTTCCGCTAACGCTTCAGCTTCTTTTGTTTCCATATAAGGTAGAACAACCATATCTCCACGTGTATAGACAGTAACAACTGCAAGATTAAATTTTTTCATGATAAATCCTTGTTCAATCTTTACTGACTGCATCAAGTCTAGTGGTACAATCTTTCTACTCATGAAAAAAGCACCACTATTCATTTCAAGTGTAGCCTGATTGAGCTGATAACGTGTGTATTTATAACTTAAAAAAATACCGAGTGAAAGAATATAGATGGGTATCAGCATCAATAAGAATATCAAGTATGTATAACGCCATTCATACAACCAATTGATACCAAAATATAATCCCGTACAGATGGCTAAAGTGAGTAATGTATAGATGCTCCATTTAATACGTCTGTATTTAGGAGTATTTGCAGGTTGTGCATGTGGTAACGGTTCAAAATACAATTCAATCGCCTCCATTTATGTAAATTATAACAAAGAACATAAGATTTTCATAAGGTGAGTATTATATGTGAAGTTTGTCTCTGTTTTTTTGTGCGGAAGTGGCGTGAGATTCATTTTGAAGACACTTACTCACGCTTGTTTCTGGTTTCGTTTGCGGAAGTGGCGGCAAATTCGATTTGAAGACACTTACTCACGCTTGTTTCTGGTTTCGTTTGCGGAAGTGGCGGCAAATTCATTTTGAAGACACTTACTCACGCTCACTTCTGGTTTTCTACACGAAAGTGGCGGCAGATTCATTTTGAAGACACTTACTCTCACTCACTTCTGGTTTTCTACACGGAAGTGGCGGCAAATTCATTTTGAAGACACTTACTCACGCTCACTTCTGGTTTTCTACACGGAAGTGGCGGCAGATTCATTTTGAAGACACTTACTCTCACTCACTTCTGGTTTTCTACACGGAAGTGGCGGCAGATTCATTTTGAAGACACTTACTCACTCATCCCCCCCAAAAAAAACAAAAAACACCTCAAACTAATCTCTTCGATTAATTCAAGGTGTCTAAAATAACTATTTATTTTTTATGGTCTGCAAATGTTCTTGCTTTAAAAGGTTTTTTTCCGCCTTTTGAAGCACCTGCTTTACCAGAACGATCAAATGATTTACGACGGTTATCTTTACCACCATCTTTAGAACGACTGCGAGATCCGCCTGGACGTCCGCTGTTTCCACCGCGGCCACGGCCATAAGATTTACCGCTTCCGCCTTTACGGCCAAGTGGTTTTTCGAATGTTAATTGTACATCCACATCGTTATTAGATTTAATTAATTCTTGTAATAATGATGCTACTAATTTCACATCACCATGTTCGTTAATTAATTCCTGAGCGATTGACTCGATACGTGCTTCAGTATCTTTTTCAACCCATCCTTTAACTTTCGTCTTAACATCTAATTCACGGGCTTTCATTACTTCACCAGGTGTTGGTGGACGTAAAGCCGTCATTGTACGGTTTTTAGACTTTTCAATTTGACGGATGTAATCCATTTCAACTGGGTTAACGAATGAAATCGCCATACCATGTTTACCGGCACGGCCAGTACGACCGATACGGTGTGTATAACTTTCAACATCTTGAGGAATATCAAAGTTATAAACGTGTGATACGCCAGAAATATCTAATCCACGTGCAGCAACGTCTGTTGCAACAAGGATGTCAATTTGGTCATTTTTAAATTTCTTAAGTACTTCTAAACGTTTCGCTTGAGTGATGTCACCATGTAAACCTTCTGCACGGTATCCTTTAGAGATTAACGCACTTGTTAACTCATCTACACGACGTTTCGTACGTCCGAATACGATTGCAAGTTCAGGTTGATGAACATCTAAGAAATTCGTGAATGTATCAAACTTCTCTAATTCTTTAACGATTGTGTAATGCTCGTCGATATCAGGGTTTGAATCAACGTTTGTCATTGTCTTAACAATGATAGGATCTTTCATGAACTTTTGAACTAACTCTTGAATGGCTCTCGGCATTGTTGCAGAGAATAACATTGTTTGACGTTGTTCTTTCGGTAATTTATCCATGATAAAACGCATATCATCGATGAATCCCATATTCATCATTTCATCCGCTTCATCTAAGATTAACGTATTGATGTCTTCAGTTTTTAACGTACGACGGTTTAAATGATCGATTACACGACCAGGTGTCCCAACTACGATTTGGGGTTTCTTTTTTAATTCTCTAATTTGACGGTCAATCGGCATTCCACCGAATACTGTCGCTACTTGAATTCCTTGTCCACGACTAAATGCTTTTAATTGTTCAGCAACCTGGACAGCTAATTCACGTGTAGGAGCAAGAATTAAACTTTTGATCCCCTCTTGGCCTCTAACTTTTTCAATTAAAGGAATTCCAAAAGCACCAGTTTTACCAGTACCAGTTTGCGCTTGGCCTAATACGTCACGGCCTGCCATCGTATGAGGGATACTATCCGTTTGAATCGGTGTAGGTTCTGTAAATCCCATTTTCTCCAGCGCATTTATGGTAGGTTCGCTGATACCTAGGTCTCTAAATTTTTGCAATATTATTTCTCCTTTTATCTTTCATAAATTACGCCTCTATAGTGTGCGCATTCGACTTGTCCTCATGGCACAGAGTAATTTTCCACTCTCTTACCTATTCAACTTCTCTATCTTAGCACCTATCGTATATTTTTACAATCAATACAATTGTAAATACAAGTTTAAAAATATCAAAAAAATGACTGTAAGCTATACAGTCATTCATTTTATATGAACCGGAAATATTTTTTATTTATTTTATTTATTACGTTATTTATCCCACAATCATTTAAATAAGATGATTAATAATCGTTTCAAGCGCCATGCCGCGGCTTGCTTTAAATAGTATAACCGTTTCTGGATTTAAATATGGTATAAGTGCTTCTTCAAGTGCTTCTTTCGTTTCAAAATGCATAGCATTCGTGAAATCTTGTGCTTTATCATGGATGTATTTCGCCTCAGTGCCGACAGTAAATAAATGATCAATTGATTTATTTTCGAAATAACCACCTACTGCTTCATGATACATTTTTGAATCAGGACCGAGTTCTAACACATCACTAAACACGATAATCTTCGTCGGAACATCCATGATTGATAACGTATCAATAGAAGCACGCATGCTCGTCGGACTTGCATTATACGCGTCATTGATTAAACGGGATTTATTCTGGCCAATAATTTGTTCCATGCGCATATTTGTTAAATGCAGATGTCCTAAATTATTATTTATTACTGCGTCACTTAATCCAAGTAATCGACCAATTGCGATTGCAATCGTAGCGTTACGTGCATTATGTGCCCCAAGTGTCGGAATACTAAATTGCGCTGCTCCCACTTTAAAAGCAATACTTCTTTCAGATGCTTGTAAGTCATGAATGTAAAAATCATTATCCTGATTAAAGCCGATACTTTTAAAGTCACCATTAGTCTTATCTACTAACTCATTTAATAATGGTTCATCGCCATCATAAAATAATGGCCCCTTTAATCCTTCAGTAATTTCAAACTTAGCTTGTGCAATACCAGCGCGTGACCCTAAGTCACGCATATGACTTTCACCGATATTAGTAATTGCAGCAATATCAGGTTGTACGAGATTTGATAAAAATGCAATCTCACCAAAGCCTGACATACCCATCTCTAATATAGAAATTTCTGTGTCTTCATCTAATTGACATAACGTAATCGGTAGACCGATTTCATTATTGTAGTTCCCCTGCGTCTTCTTAACTTTAAAATTCGGTGCTAAAACAACTTCTACCATATCTTTTGTAGAGGTCTTACCGTTACTGCCTGTAATCGCAATAACTTTCGGATTTACTTCTTCTAAATAAGCTTTACCGATTGCCTGTAATGCGCTTAAAGTATCATCGACCACAACTAGCGGCAAACCTTCAGGCATATTTGGCGCATCGCTTTGCCATAAAGCAGCTGCAGCACCACTTTCAATTGCTTGCGCCACATATTGATGGCCATCAACATGTTCACCTTTAAAAGGGATAAACAATACATCCTCATTAATATGTCTTGAATCAATCGATACACCATCAATCATCACATCATGATTCCCTTTTAACGTGCCATTCGTTTGTTCTGCAATCCATTGTAAATTTCTTCTTATCATCTTAATCAGTCCATTTTGTATTTAATTTTTTTCTTTTCTGCATGACGTTCTTTTGCTAAATTAATCAGTTCAGTAATAAGTTCACTATAACTCATACCCATGTTCTGCCAAAGTAATGGATACATACTAAATTGTGTGAAACCAGGCATCGCATTTGTTTCATTGATGTAAATCGTATTGTCTTCAGTTAAGAAGAAGTCTGCACGAACTAAACCTGAACAATCTGTTGCTTTAAAAGCTTCAACAGCCATATTACGCATTGTTTCCTGAATTTCTGAAGGAATATCAGCTGGAATTTCTAACTGAACTTTCCCGTCTTTATACTTTGATTTATAATCATAAAAATCTACATCTTTGACAACTTCTCCAGGTAATGTCGTTTTAGGATTATCATTCCCTAATACCGCAACTTCAATTTCACGCGCAACGACACCTTGTTCTACTACAAGTTTACGATCAAACTGTAGCGCTTCTTCAATGCCTTGAATTAACTCTTCACGATTCGTACATTTTGAAATGCCGACAGATGATCCTAAGTTCGCAGGTTTAACAAATACCGGATACTCTAATTTATTATTAACAAGCTCTAAAATATTATGCTTATAAGTCTCATATTCACTACGTAAAAAACTTACATATGGTAATTGTGGTAACCCGCGATTTGCAAATAGTTGCTTCATCACTAATTTATCCATAGAACTTGCAGCAGCTAATACTCCATTACCCACATACGGTAAATCTAATACTTCGAATAATCCTTGTATTGTGCCGTCTTCACCATTAGGTCCGTGAAGTAATGGGAAAATGGCATCATAAGATTTACCTTCAGTAGATGCTGTTAATAGATGCATAATAGAGTCATCATTTGATGATGATAATCTTAAAGTTTCGCTATCTTCAATACGTTCAGTGATTTGTGGACCTTTAATCCATTCACCTTCGTTTGTTATATAAATTGTATCTATCGCATATGTTGCTTTGTCCATAGCGTTGATTACTGATTGTGCCGTTAAGATAGAAACCTCATGCTCAGCACTTTTACCGCCATAGACGATACATATATTTTGTTTAGACATGTTAATTCCTCCAGAATATTAATATAATAATACTATCACGATATATGATGATATGCATGTTTTTTATCGAAAGGCGTAAATCATTCATAAAAGAAACATTTATTCCTATAATGTTTCAGCTTATTTATGTATAATAATGACTATAATTTATTTAGAGTAGGAGTTTGGCCATGGCTCAATCAAGTAATACAACACGCACCAAAATTAAGCGCCCATGGATTGAAAAAATCGATTGGTGGCTCATTATTCTTATATTATGTTTTTTTACTGTTAGTTTAACTGTAATCACATCTGCAATGGATGGTCAGCAATATGGTACGAACTTTGCTGAACGTCAAGTATTCTATTATATTCTCGGATTTATTCTCGCATTCAGTATTATGCTTATTAAACCGAAACTGATTAATAAATGGGTTTTCGTACTTTATTTTTTAGGTAATCTGGCCCTGCTCGGCTTACTGATACTACCTGAATCTTCTTTGACACCAACGATTAACGGTGCAAAAAGCTGGTATGTATTCTTTGGACGACTCAGCTTACAACCTTCTGAATTTATGAAGATTATCTTAATCCTGACATTAAGTAAGGTTGTATACGATCACAATCGTTTCACATATTACAAATCTTTTCAGACAGATATCATTTTACTGATGAAGATTGGCTTAACTGCGATTATTCCAATGATATTAATCTTGTTACAAAATGACTTAGGTACAACACTTGTGTTACTGGCGATTATTTTAGGAATTACTGTGGTCTCAGGAGTAACCTGGCGTATCCTTGCACCATTTTTAATTGGGCTTACAGCAATTGGTGCCACGCTTATACTTGCAATCATCTATAAACCTGAACTTATCGATAAAGTACTCGGCATTAAGACGTATCAGCTTGGCCGAATCAACTCATGGCTAAATCCGGCACAGTATAGTGACGGTGAAGGATTCCACTTGATGGAGTCATTAAAAGCTATCGGATCTGGTGGATTATTCGGTAAAGGATTTAAAGGCGGAGAAGTTTACATTCCTGAGAATCATACCGATTTCATCTTTTCAGTTATCGGTGAAGAATTTGGGTTTATTGGTACTGTAATCGTACTCGTATTATTCCTGGCATTATTTACACATTTAATTCGTATGGCACAAGTATCCACAAATCAATTCGCATCTATATTTTTAGTTGGATTAATCAGTATGATTATCTTCCATGTATTTCAAAATATCGGCATGACGATTCAGGTTGTGCCAATTACGGGTATCCCATTACCATTCATTAGCTATGGTGGTAGTGCGCTTTGGGCATTGATGTGTGGGATAGGTGTTGCATTATCTATCTTTTATCACTCTGATGCCGAACAAATTAAAAAGTATAAGCAAGTGAGATAATCAATATCCACATAATAAAACTCTTTATCAACCAATATTGGATGGATAAAGAGTTTTTAATTTAAACAACAAAAAAAGACACTCTAAATTCGAATGTCATCTCATATGTATATTATTTTAATTTTGCGGGTGCTACATGTGGTAACGTACGCATAACTTCAAGTCGTGATTTTGTTTTTGAGATATTAACACCAAGTGAAGAAAGCAGAGTGACAACATTTTTCATTTTTTCCTGAGATTGTTTCATTTCGATCACTCCTAATCAATTTGTTAATACTAGTGTACCCGAAAATAACCAATATAGCTATAGGTCCATAGACTTATTTATGTAAAGATTTTGTGAACAATGATAGTGATTTGTAAAAAACAGATTCAGTATGAAAATTGTATAAACACAAAAGTATTTAATTGTTTTTTCATGTATAATAAAGCTAATTCTAAAGGAGGAATGCTTTTTGTCAGTATTCTCAAACATCGATTATTCTCAAGTTTTTTCAATACTTTTCTTTGTTGCATTTGTCTTTAACATATTTTTAGCTTTCGCAATTATCTTTTTAGAACGTAGACAGGCGGGATCCACATGGGCATGGCTACTTGTACTATTCTTCCTGCCGATTATCGGTTTCATAATTTATTTACTATTCGGCCGTCAAATCAAACAGTCAAGTATCTTTAAGTTAGATGAAGAAGATAAAATTGGTCTTCAGCAAATTGTGCATGAACAGATGCATGCAATTGATGAAGATGATCTAATGGTGCGCTCTAAAGAAATTATGAAGCATAAAGATATTATTCGTATGAACTTAAATAATTATTCATCATTTCTGACGACAGATAATGCAGTTGAAATTCTTACAGATGGTCGCAAAAAGTTTGATGCGCTTATCCAGGATATACGTAATGCTGAAGATCATATTCATATTCAATATTATATATTTAAGCGAGACGGTATCGGTAAAGAAATATTAGATGTATTGATGCAGAAGCTTGAAGAAGGTGTCGAAGTTAAGATGCTGTACGATGATATCGGATCTCGTACATTAACTTTATCCCGTTTTAAAACATTTAAGAAGCTTGGCGGGCAGGTAGAAGCATTCTTCCCTTCTCACTTTCCTCTTATTAATTTCAGGATGAACAATCGAAATCATCGTAAGATCGTTGTAATAGATGGAAAAATCGGATATATCGGTGGCTTTAATGTCGGCGATGAGTATTTAGGACTAGATAAACGATTTGGGTATTGGCGAGATACCCATTTACGTGTCGAAGGTGACTCAGTCAATGCATTACAACTACGTTTTATGATGGACTGGAATTCCCAGTCAACGCGTAATTTTATGCATTATGATAAAAAATATTTCCCGGATGTTGATAGTAAAGGCGAAATCGGAATTCAAATTGCTTCGAGTGGGCCAGATTCCAGTGAACAACATATCAAATTCGGTTATCTGAAGATGATTACATCAGCTAAAGAATCTATATTTATTCAGTCACCTTACTTTATACCTGACACTTCTTTGCTTGATGCATTGAAAATCGCTGCGCTTACCGGAGTAGAAGTCAACATCATGATTCCTAACAAACCCGATCACCCTTTCGTATATTGGGCCACATATTCAAACGTCGGTGAACTGATTCAGGCCGGTTGCAATATATTTATCTACGAAAATGGATTTATCCATACGAAGATGATGGTGATTGACGATGAAGTCGCAAGTGTCGGTACAGCAAATATGGACTTTAGAAGTTTTGAACTAAATTTTGAAGTTAACGCATTTATATACGATCATGATATTGCCTATAAATTACGTAAGACGTTTGAAGATGACGTTAAAGTTTCCAGTCAGCTCACACAGGAAATTTATGATCAACGCGTATTACTCATCAGAGTTAAGGAAGCCATTGCAAGATTAATATCACCGATATTATAAAAGAGAGTGAGAAATCAATTCCCACTCCCTTTTTATTTAATGTATCAATAAGAAATCAGCTGCTAAATTTAAGAAAAATACACTATGAACAATCAAATATGTAAATCCTAGTTTCTTTTGTTGTTTCGTGAGTTCGAAATGATATGTATTTTGCATGATTTACATCCCCTTTGTCATATAAATATGTTTTGAATTTTCTGATAATTCGTAATCTTATTATACCAACTTTTTATATAAAGTAAACATTTAAAAGGAGTTTTTTCACATGAATAACAAAGAAGTGTTACTCATCACCGAATCATTTGTGAAAAATGTGCATAAAGATGAATCGAGCGGTCATGATTATGCGCATATCGAACGTGTCCGAAAAATGGCTGTTGAAATCGCTGAAAAAGAAGATGCTGATCTTTTTATCGTTGAGATGGCAGCGTTATTACATGATACTGTCGACGAGAAATTATTTGATACTATTGCAGCATGGGAACGATTGAATAAATTTTACGAGGAAATTCAACTTCCTATAGAACATCGACAAGCTATTAATCATATTCTTAAATATATGAGCTTTAATGGCGGAAAGAATGAAGGGAAGTTGAAATCGCTTGAAGGCAAAGTTGTTCAGGATGCTGACCGACTTGATGCGTTAGGTGCGATAGGAATTGCCAGAACATTTATGTTTGCCGGAAAGTTTGGTGAAGCGATGTATGATCCAAACATACCTGTTCGCGATGATTTAAGTGACTATCGAACACCGAGTACTGCTATCAATCATTTTTATGAGAAATTATTTAAGCTGATTGACTTGATGAATACAGAAACTGCAAAGACAATGGCAGAAGAACGTAATGCATATATGAAAACATTTATTGAACAATTTAAAAAAGAGTGGTGTTAGTGCGTTTGAAAGTGATTTGGGAAGGGATGAAAGAAGTGACTTCAAATTTCGTTTGACGACACTTATTACAGGGTTTTGCATTTATGGTGGACGGAAGTGACTTCAAATTTCGTTTGACGACACATACTACAGGGTTTTGCATTTATGGTGGACGGAAGTGACTTCAAATTTCGTTTGACGACACATACTACAGGGTTTTGCATTTATGGTGGACGGAAGTGACTTCAAATTTCGTTTGACGACACTTACTCGCTGGATTTAGCTCTGCGGTACACGGAAGTGACTTCAAATTTCGTTTGACGACACTTACTCGCTGGATTTAGCTCTGCGGTACACGGAAGTGGCTTCAAATCTATTTTGACGACACTTCCGAACCCCTTTCCTCTCACCAATTAAAAAAAGTGACCTCAAATCAATTTTGAGGTCACTTTCTATCTAATTATTTCTTTTTCTTCTTTTTAGATGATACAACTTGCACATTTTTAGTTTTATTTTCTGCTTGATTTTGTTCATGTGCTGCTACTAAAGGTGCAATTTCTTCATGTACTTTCTTCTTATAGAACTTATTCCCTAACCATGTTTGAACAACTAAGAATGCTCCGCCGACAGCCCAATATAATGGTAACGCTGCTGGAGAGATTGCTGACATCCACACGATCATAATCGGTGAGATGAACATCATCATACGCATTTGTGCTTTTTGTTCTTCG
Organism: Macrococcus epidermidis; assembly: GCF_024205965.1. Classification (NCBI taxonomy): domain Bacteria; kingdom Bacillati; phylum Bacillota; class Bacilli; order Caryophanales; family Staphylococcaceae; genus Macrococcus; species Macrococcus epidermidis. The sequence goes on from NZ_CP073819.1 coordinate 2,166,797, forward strand.
GGAATATTCTGCATTGATACATAAGCCTGAATTGCATAGACGATACCTGCAATAACAGTCATTGCAATATCAGTCTTTGTTAAATCGAACCATAAGAAATCTGGATATTTTGTAATACCACCTGATGTCGGATATTTCAATACATAGAATAATCCAGTTACGATTGGTAATTGAATCAGTAAAGGTAAACATCCCATGTTCAGTGGATTGATACCGTTATCTTTGTATAATGCCATCATTTCCTGGTTTGCAGCCATCTTCTCTTCTTGTGTTCGTGCGCGTTTCACACGTTCCTGAATTTCAGTCATCTGCGGCTTGATTAACGCCATCTTTTCTTTCATTACATACTGGTTCTTATATGTACGCATCATAAATGGGAAAAGTGCAAAACGTACGATTAAAGTAATCGCGATGATTGCTAAACCATAGTTATGTCCCATATTTGCACCTAACCAATGGATCAATTGGTCTAACGGATGTACAAATGTATCATAGAAAAATCCAGTACGATTCTCTTCTTTTGAATAATCACAACCCGCTAAAAATAATGCAATTGCAATGATTAACGGCCAAATTGCCTTTTTCTTCATTCTTTCACCTCATAATATTATTCACATAGAGGTTATTTTATCACAAAAAGTGATAATCATAAACAAAAACCATATATTTTTATTTATCTGTATAATATTTCAGGTAATCAGTAACAACCTGTTTAATATCGTCACTTTTCGTAATAGAAGAAATTGTTGAAATGCCATCAGCACCGGCAGCAAGAATCATCTCGCTATTGGCACTTGTAATACCACCGATTGCAACGATCGGAATGTCTTCATCATATAGTCTCATTTTACGAATGAGTTCTATGCCTCCAGGTTTCTTTGCATCACTTTTACTACTTGTTTCATATACTGGTCCTACACCGATATAATCAACATGCGTCAAATCAGATTGATCATATTCTGCAAAATTACCGACAGAGAGCCCGATAATCTTATCATTGAAATCATCAATGATGTTTTCGATTTTCTCATCATCCTGACCAAGATGAATACCGTCTGCATCAATTTTCTTCGCTAGTTCAATGTCATCGTTAACAATAAACGGTACACCTTTTGCTTTACACATCGCAAAAAGTTTTCGCGCTAATATTTCTTTAGCTTCTCCAGTCAGAGCATTCGGACCTTTTTCTCTAAATTGATATAGCGTTATACCGGCTTCAAGTGCTTCCTGTAATACTCGCTCAAGATTACCGTCAGATGTATCCTGAGTACCTGCAATAAAATAAACGCGCAATAATTTTCTATCAAACATTCGCTACACTTCTTTCACAAGTCTATTCTCTGCCACATCACTTTCCTGTATTAAATATAACTGATCGATTAAATTTACAGCAAAATGTCCCGGCAAAGTGCCGTTAGACGCACGTTCAGCAAACTCTGAGGCAACAGTATATGTCGTCAATGCTTCTGTTAATGTTTCTAACGTTGGTTTAGTTTCATTATATATGAAACTTGCAACAACTGCCCCTAATAAACATCCACCACCAGTGACTTTTGTTAAAAGTGCAGTACCATTCTCAATTAAGTTAATTTTTCCATTCACACAAATTGCATCGATTTCACCTGTTACGACAATCGCACAATTAAATTTATTATATGCAGCACGTGCCACATCTTCAGTTGACAGACTTGTATCTGCATCTGTCCCTTTCATATTCGCCTCCCCTGTCAAAGCTTGTAATTCAGAAGCATTCCCACGAATTACTGTAATATCATATGTTTCTAACAATTTTAAACAGAAATCTTTACGAAATTTAGATGCGCCACATGCAACTGGGTCCAATACGATAGGTACATCATGGTGATTGGCATATTTTGCAGCAGCCAGCATATTTTCAATATCATCTTCTTCAATTGAACCAATATTGATGAGCAATGCACCAGCATGTGTCAGAAATTCATCCATCTCTAACTTTTCTGTCGCCATCGCAGGGCTGGCACCTAATGCCAGTAGGCCGTTCGCTGTAAAATTTTTAACTACATCATTTGTAATACAAATAATGAGTGGATTATCTTTTCTTATCTGTTCTAATATCATTATTCCATCTCCTGAAATTTAAAGTGATTAACTGGGCCTTGACCATGACCTAATTCTGGTGTGAATCGGATTGCTGCATCCATATAACGTTTTGCAAGTTGTACAGCTTCTACAATAGATTTTCCTTTCGCAAGTTCAGATGTAATTACTGCTGAATATGTGCATCCAGTGCCATGTGTGTGTTTTGTATCATAACGTTCACCTTTCAAAACAACAAAATCATCTCGAGTAAATAAATAATCTGTAGCATCTCCTTTAAGATGACCTCCTTTAATCAGCACACTGTCAGAACCAATTTCATTGATAAATATTTTACCGGCACGTTTAATATCATCGAGTGTTTCAACTTTCATCTGTACGATTTCCTCAAGCTCCGGAATATTTGGTGTCACAACCGTTGCTACATCTAAAAGTTTCGTACGCACCGCACTACGTCCATTTTCGTCAAGCAATGCATCACCACTTTTAGCTACCATGACAGGATCGATTACATAAGGGATATCATGTTTTACAATATAAGGACGCACGACATCCATGACTTCACTCGTTGCAAGCATTCCTGTCTTCACTGCATCCGGTACGATATCACTATACACACTCTCTAGTTGTGCTGCAATAACATCTACATCCTGATTAAATACTTGCTGAACGCCTAACGTATTTTGTGCAACAATGCTTGTTACGACACTCATACCATAGACGCCTCTTGATTGAAATACTTTTAAATCTACTGTTGTTCCAGCACCACCCGTTGGATCTGTTCCTGCAATTGATAAAGCTGTCTTCATATTATTCAACCACACTTTCCCAAGTTTCTTGTGTATAAGCCATATTAAAGAAACGTTTCTCATGTATACAGCTTTCTTTAAAGTTCTTTGTTAATACCGCGCGTTCCGCTTCACTTGCGTGTTCAGCAAATTCATCTACCCAGCCATCCAGATGTTCCATTAACGGCTTCATCTCTGTAGCATAGAAATCTACCCAGTCTTTAAATGGATTGCCGTTGAAATCATGACGTTCTTTCATCTTTAAAGCAACTTGCTGATAAACATATGGACACGGTGCCATCGCGCAAATTGTAAATGCTGCATCACTATAACGATATGCATTAAAATACATGTGTTTAATATAATGATCACTTGTTGGGTACCATTCTCCGTCTTTAATGATTGTTTTATAATCAACCTGTGCATAGTCTGCTAAAGTATAATGTGCAGTTACTTCTCCGTTCATTACAAAATCGATTTGTTCTAATAAAAATTTAATACCTTCTTTATCATCTAATTTCGGAATTAATAAGCTATAAATTTTCGCAAACTCGTTTAAGTAAAGATGGTCTGCTTTTAAATAATGAATCACTGCTTCTTTACTTAAATCACCACGCACCATTCCCTGTATAAATGGGTCATTGTAAATTGACTCAATAATTGGCTCTACTTCTTCTTTTAATTGTTGTGTAAACATCATTTACCTCCTAAAAGTTTATAAAGAAAGCCCATCTCCAAATAGGAAATGGGCTAAATACCATTATTAAAAATATAAAATCAATAAAGGAATTTAACTACTTTCCTACGCTAGCATTATCTAGATCAGGTAAAGGGTTTGACAAAGTCATCTCAGCCAAAAGGCACCCCTAGTAGTAATATATGTATTTAATGTTAGTGTAACGTAATCAAATTATGAAAGCAAGAATTGAAAAAAAGACTAACGACATTGTCGTTAGTCCTAAAATTATAAGCGAAGTCCACATACTGGCCAAGGTTGTGCGCCACGCATGTTATATAAAATTTGAGCACGTTTCGTTTGTTCTGCAGCTGATGCCTGATGCGGATATCCTGATCCACCAACGCCACGCCATGTTTGTAAATCAAACTGATACATACCATAGAACCCGTTTCCAGTATTAATAGATGGATTACCACCAGATTCACATTGTGCTAACGCAGCCCAATTTAAACCTCTGTTAATATAAGTAGTGTTTGTTGTTTTTACAGTTTTTGAACTTGTATAAGCAGTTTTACTTACAGGTGCTTTATACGTAGATTTTTTGTATGATGTATTTTTGTAAACGACACTATTCTTATTATTAATCTTTAACACTTGGTTCGGATGGATTAAGTTAGATCTTAAGCCATTTGCTGATTTAATTGCTGCAATTGACGTACCATATTTATTTGCAACACTCCATAATGAATCGCCAGCTTTAACTTTGTATGAAGCTGCATCTGCTGTTGAAACTGCCATTGTCGTAGTGATTGCAATTGCTGCTGTAATACTTAAGATTTTTTTCATGTTTATTTTCCTCCGGGAAATGTTTATATTTTATTTTATTGATGAATTCTTTTGAATGAATATGCTTTGTTCTTGTAATTAACTATATCAGAAATAAATATTTCATAGGTTACAGCCAAATAAAAGATACGCTCTTTTATTACGCTTGCGTTACAATAAAAAATAAGAAATAAAGCAATTACCATATAGTGTTAAATATTTAAGGAAAATATCAGAAACCTCGCTATATTATTAATTATGAAGATTGTCACACTTTTGAAACAATACACTAAGATTTATCAAAAAAAAGCAGAACGTAAAGTTCTGCTTAAAATTTATTATTAGTATGCTGTTGACCAATGTTGCGCGCCGTGTTGTGTATATAAAATACGTGCACGTTTCCATTGTTCTGCTTCTGAAGCTTGTGCTGGGTTACCAGTTCCGCCTACAGCTGCCCATGTTTGTGGAGAGAATTGGAATAATCCGTAGTAACCTGCTGCGTTAACTGCTCTTGGATTTCCACCTGATTCACGTTGCATGATTAAACGTAAATGTGCGTCTACTGATGAATTACCAGCTGGTGCTGACGTTTGTTGTACTGCAGCGCGTTTAGTTTGTTGTACCGGTGCTTGTTGTACTGGCGCTTTTTGAACTGGTGCTGGTTGTACACGAACTGCTTTTTGAGTTTGTTGTACTGGTTGAGCTTGTGGTTGTGCAGTTGCTGCAGTATTTTGCGTTGTAACCGGTGCTGAAACTGGTGCTGCTACTTTTTTAGCAACAGGTGCTGCTTTTACTGGAGCTGCATTCACATGTTTACGATGTGATTTTTTCTCAACAATTAATAATTGACCTTCTTTTAATTCTTTAGAAGATTCAATTTTATTCCATTTTTTTAATTCAGTAATTCTTACGTCGAATTTACGTGCGATTTTACCTAAAGTATCTCCAGCTTTAACTTCGTATTTACCTTTAACTAATACTTCTAACTTTTGGTCAGGAACGATTACGTCTGATTCTAATTTATTGATCTTTTTAATCTTTTCGATTGTAGTGTCATATTTATCTGCAATCGTCCATAAAGATTCACCTTGAGCGACTTTATGTTCTTTTGCGTCTGCTTGTGTTGTAGCTACGCCTGTAGTAAGTATTGCCATTGTAGTAATTGCTGCTAATTTTTTCATTATATATAATTCCTCCGAATAGTCTCTTTTATCAATAACACTACTTTATCACGATTTTACATTTCTTTGGTTACAGCATTATTATAAGTAACTTCCTTAAATTACAAATATATTACAGCCTTATCTCAATTCGATACAAAAAACCGTCTATCGCTCCGGCACGAGCGATAGACGGTTTAATTTGGGAGGTGTATTAGGATGTGAGGTGTGTGAGTAATGAAGCAATCTAACTTAAAATGGTAGTTGTTGATCTGTTATTTCTTCCTCTGTCATTTCAGAAGAACTATCATTATCTTCGTCTTCAATCACGCTATCATTATGATTAACTGACGATGCAACTTTATCATTTTCATTTTGCGTTGTTTCATTGTGATTAAGAGATGACTCGCCACTGAACTTCTGCACAATTTCTTCTGCTTGTTCTTGAATCTCAGCAGACATCTTTTCGTCTTTATTCAGTTCAGTAGACCATCGCTGATTATATGTTGTTACTGAATCACGTTCTTGTTGAGCTGTCGTTACATTAGAAACTGTTTCCTTTTTGTAATCTGATGTTTCTTTTTTAGCTGCACGATATCCATTAATAACAATTAACTTTTCATCGTATGACAGTTCATCCCATGTTTCATCAGGCGTCTTTTCTTTATTATTACCGCCGAATGAAGGGAGAAACTTAATACTTTCTATTACGATTTCAGTTGAATACCTTGTCTGACCATCTCTTTCATAGCGATTATTATGAATTTGTCCTGTCACACAAATGAGCGAACCTTTCTTACAAAATGAATGTATATTTGTAGCTGTACGATTAAATGCTTTACATCTCAGAAAATCAACAGTACTTTCTTTCGCACCTTTCTTCTTTCCGCGATCAACAGCCAGAAAGAATGATGCAATTTGCAGTTTGTCTGAAAAGTCCTTTAAATCTATATCACTGGAAATCCTACCTGCTAATATTACTTTATTTATCAATGTGTCACCTCCTTTCTTAATAGCACTATATAATGAAAATAAATTGTTGCAAAAATGCAGCAATTCAATTTTAGATATGAAGTACATTCAAAAATTGAATAATGCTTCATTTTCTATCAAAAACGAAAAGATTTTCGATATAAAAAGAAAAATTTTATAATTTGAAAATTATATGTGATAATTTATAATAGATAATGGAGGGATATACATGAAAACGTTTAAAGCAGTAAGATTTCAAATCGTCGAAAACGAATCAGTAACAGAATATGCGCTGCATGACGGTGTCATTATTAATAAAGAAAACAGCGGTACAGGCTGGCTGCTTGAAATCGTTATCGATGATATTCATCTTGAAAAAATGCAGCACTATTTAGATAATGAGACGATGCTCGATACACGTGTTGTTATTACACGTGCATCAAATGATCCTGCCTTATTTGAATCAACTGTAAAACAGATTATTCCTTTAAAAGATAAAATCTCTGTAATCATCGAATGCCACATTTATACGTTACGACAAGTTTATGCAGAGAAGTTACTTGAACAGCTTGTAGTGGACGGACTAAGTGGTCAGGAGCTACTTATCGCATTCAACCGTATGATGAAATCAAAACCAAAATTAAAAGATGAAATAGAAGAATAAAAAAAAAGAAGATAATCCAGAAGCCTATGCTTTCCGAATTATCTTCTTTTATTATCTCTCTAAAATTGCAAAACTGATTTCACAGCTACAAGCAATCTCACCATTCACTGTAGCCTTTGCTACACCTTTACCTAATGGGCCTTTTACTCTTGTCATTTCTACTTCTAACTGTAACGTATCACCAGGTGTAACCTGCTTTTTAAATCTACATTTATCAATACCGGTAAACATTGCAAGCTTCCCTTGATTCTCTTCTAACTTTAGCATTGCAACAGCACCAACTTGCGCTAGTGCTTCTACAATTAATACGCCGGGCATTACTGCATATTCCGGGAAATGCCCTTGAAAGAATGGTTCGTTCCCACTTATCTGTTTAATACCAGTACATTTTTTTCCATCTTCTAATTCAATGATTCTATCAATCAGTAAAAATGGATAGCGATGCGGAATAATCTTTTTAATTTCGTCAAAAGTTAGTAATGTTTCCATCAACTTTCACTCCCAGTTAGTTTTAATAAATGTGTCCATGTCGATGGTTTAAATACATCCATCGGAGAATGTAAGATACCATACCCAATCATCATTCCGATAACAAATAAAATTATCATCAATAAGATTACGATACTTACTGTTAACAGAATGGGTATACGTCTATGTATTACTTCTGTGCCATTAATAACACTCACTTTTTGATTTAAGATCGGTCTTTTCAAATCAATCACCCCTCAGGTTTGATTGTACATCATTAAGATTTTACAGTAACTTTTTTATCGCCTGTACGTTCAATTTCCGCACCTAAACTTCTTAATTTAAGATGGAAATCTACGTAACCTCTATCTAGATGATAAAGTTCAGTGACTTTAGTGTAACCTTCAGCTACAAGTCCTGCCAGTATTAAAGCTGCCGCTGAACGTAAGTCTGTTGCTTTTACTTCAGCACCTTGTAACTTACTTTCTGAAACGCGAGCAATACGTTTATCTACTGTAATCTTTGCATTCATCTTAGCAAACTCTGCAACATGCATAAAGCGATTTTCAAACACTGTTTCATGCATCGTACTTTCTTTTGGTAAGACAAGCATAAGCGCCATCATCTGAGCCTGCATATCTGTAGGAAAGCCAGGGTGTGGTAAAGTCTTCACATGAACTTCTTTTAAAGGTTGTTCAGCGCGCAGTCGAATACCAGCTTCATCAATTTCAATGATACAACCTGTTTCTTCTAATTTCGCAATAAGTGCCTGCATATGTTCATAAATTGCTCCTTCAACATACACATCACCTTGCGTTAAAGCTGCAGCCACTAAAAATGTTCCGGCAACAATTCTATCCGGTACAATTTCATGTTCCGCACCTTTAAGCGCTTCGACACCATTGATTACGATACGATCAGTACCAGCACCTTGCACATCAGCACCCATCTTATTTAAATAGTTTGCTAAATCAACGATTTCTGGTTCTCTTGCAACGTTATCAATAATTGTCTTTCCTTCAGCGAGTGATGCTGCCATCATAATATTTTGCGTAGCGCCAACGCTCGGGAAATCAAAATAGATTTGTGCACCCTTTAATCTACCATTTACACTACCCATTAAATAACCGTTTGTCTGTGTGATTTCTGCCCCTAAAGCACGTAACCCTTTTAAATGCTGCTCAATTGGACGAGAACCTATCGCACAACCACCAGGCATCGCGACTTCAGCTTTTCCAAAACGCGCTAATAATGGCCCTAACACCAGTACACTTGCACGCATTTTACTAACGTATTCATATGCAGCATGCGTTAATAGTTCTCCACTTGCGTCAACTTCAACAGTATTAACATCTAATCTTTTATATACTTTCGCATTTAAGCCTTCTAAAACGGCAGAAATCGTATCAACATCTGATAAATCCGGTACATTTGTAAATACACTTTTACCCTCAGCAGCAAGAATTGACGCTGTTATAATCGGTAACACTGCATTTTTAGCACCTTCAACTTTAACATGACCCTTTAATTTAGCGCCACCTTTAACGATAATTGTATCCATTTTAACCTCCAAATTAACATAGCTATACATCTATTCTATACCAAATACTTCTTACATGGATAATGAAAACTGTATATGAGATAAATTTATTAATATTCTTTAAATATAACGTATGTTAATTATAGCACTAAAATAATACCATAATAAGATTTGTTTGCTTAATTAAATCAACGATAAAGTTTGTCACTAAATAACTCAAAGACATGCTTAAACATATTAACAAAACTTGTATTTCTTTCGTTTTACCTGCTTTAAATAATTGATCAAAACGCAGTGCCTGCAAACTGTTAAAACTCAGAGCTGTGACAGTTAAATATAAAAATACATATGTTAGTGCGTAAATATTCATATTTCTCCTCTACAAAAAAAGTACACAGATAACTGTGTACTTTAAATTTCTTAATTAATTGGCATGTTCAAAGCAGACGCTAGTCAAACTTCAACAATTCCTTCAAAATCAAAGAACGATTTTGAAGGAATTGTCTCCAGTTTGTTCGCGTCTAAACGCTTTGTCGACAGCCTCTTAGCGATATTTTGCAACTTCTAATCGGTTCATTGCACGATGTAATGCACGTTCTGCGCGGTGGAAATCAACATGTTCTGCTTTGTCTTCTTTCATGCGCTCTTCAGCACGAAGTAATGAAGCTTTAGCTCTTTCAATGTCAATTTCATCAGCTTGCTCAGCTGATTGAACAAGAATCGTAACTTTCTCCGGACGGATTTCAGCAAATCCTTCCGTTACAGCAATATGATCTTTATCATTACCTGAACGTGTAACACGTACGGCCCCAATTTTTAGAGGTGCGACTGTAGGAATATGACCAGCCATCACACCCATTTCACCTGATTCAGTCTGTAATACTACTAACTCTGCTTCATGCTCTGAGTAAACTGAACCGTTAGGAGTGACGATATCTAATGCGATTTTATTCATAGTTCCATCCTCCTAAGAAATTAAACTTCAACACCCATACCTTTAGCTTGTTCTAACACAGCCTCGATGCCACCAACTAAACGGAATGCATCTTCAGGAATGTGGTCGTATTTACCATCTAAGATCGCTTTAAAGTCTTGTACCGTTTGTTGAACTGGTACGTAAGAACCTTTTTGACCTGTAAATTGTTCAGCTACGTGGAAGTTTTGAGATAAGAAGAACTGAATACGACGTGCACGGTTTACAGTCTTTTTATCGTCATCAGATAATTCATCCATACCTAAGATAGCGATAATATCTTGTAACTCACGATATTTTTGTAATGTTGCCTGAACGCGACGTGCTACTTCATAATGCTCTTCTCCAACTACTGCTGGTGTTAATGCACGTGATGTAGACGCTAATGGGTCAACGGCTGGATAAATACCCATCTCCGTTAATTTACGCTCTAAGTTTGTTGTTGCATCTAAGTGAGCGAACGCTGTTGCTGGCGCCGGGTCAGTATAGTCATCGGCAGGTACGAATACCGCTTGGATAGAAGTTACTGAACCAACGTTCGTTGACGTGATACGCTCTTGTAATTGACCCATTTCAGTAGCAAGTGTTGGTTGGTAACCAACGGCAGAAGGCATACGACCTAAAAGTGCCGAAACTTCTGAACCTGCTTGTGTGAAACGGAAGATGTTGTCAATGAATAAAAGTACGTCCTGTCCTTGTTCATCACGGAAGTATTCAGCCATTGTTAAACCAGATAATGCTACGCGCATACGTGCACCAGGTGGCTCGTTCATTTGTCCGAATACCATCGCTGTTTTCTTAATAACGCCTGAGTCACTCATTTCGTGGAATAAGTCATTACCTTCACGTGTTCTTTCACCAACACCTGCGAATACTGAGATACCACCGTGTTCTTGTGCGATATTGTTGATTAATTCCTGAATTAATACAGTTTTACCTACACCGGCACCACCGAATAGACCGATTTTACCACCTTTAATGTAAGGTGCTAATAAATCTACTACTTTGATACCTGTTTCTAAGATTTCAACTTTTGTAGATAATTCTTCAAATTTAGGTGCTAAACGGTGAATTGGATCACGACGAACGCTTGCATCTAATTCTTCACCTAAATCGATTTTTTCTCCTAATACGTTAAATACGCGACCTAAAGTTACGTCTCCAACTGGTACTGAGATTGGTGATCCAGTATCGACTACTTCTGCTCCACGTTGCACGCCATCAGTAGAACTCATAGCGATTGTACGTACAGCATCGTCACCTAAATGAAGGGCAACTTCTAACGCTAACTTCGTAGTTTTGCCTTCTTCACGTTTAATATCTAAAGTTAAGGCATTGTTTAATGCTGGTAATTGACCGTTTTCGAACTTAACGTCGATAACAGGACCCATAACTTGGATTACGTGACCTACTGCCATGTTTATTCCTCCTAAGTGTTATTCTAATGCGGCTGCTCCACCAACAATTTCAGTAATTTGTTGCGTGATTGCTGCTTGTCTCGCACGGTTATATTGTAATGATAAATCATCGATTAATTCTTTTGCATTGTCTGTTGCATTTTTCATTGCCGTCATACGTGATGCATGTTCACTTGCTTTACCATCTAAAATGGCACCATAGATTAAACTTTCCGCATATTGTGGAAGAATAACTTCTAAAATGGCATCTTGATCAGGTTCAAACTCATAGTTAGATAATGAAGATTCACCTGATACTTCATCTTTAGATATCGGTAAAATTTTGCGCTCCTGAACTTCTTGCTCTAGCACACTGATGAAGTGGCTGAAATGCATATAAATTTCGTCATATTCTCCAGTTTCAAAACGTGAAACAGCTTTTTGACTGATATCTTTAATTGATTTAAATGATGGTTGCTCAGAAAGCCCGATAATTTCACCTTCAACGTTATATTCACGCGAACGTAAGAAATCACGACCAACACGACCAATTACTAAAATACCGTATTCAGCAGGATTGTTATTATGACGTTCTTTTATTTTAGCTGTAACGCTTTTTAAAATGTTTGCATTATAAGGTCCAGCAAGACCCTTATCACAAGTGATTACTAAGTAACCTGTCTTCTTAACAGGACGTGACTGCAACATTGGATGGTTTGAGTCTGAACTGTTACCGCCGATTGCTGTAATTGCTTCCTGCATTTTATTCATATATGGATAAAAGCTTTTTGCATTTTCTTCAGCACGACGAAGTTTAGAGTTAGAAACCATGTGCATCGCTTTTGTAATTTGACTTGTTTTTTTAGTCGAATTTATGCGGCCTTTTATGTCTCTAAGAGAAGCCATTTTGTCACCACCTTCTGATTAATTTCCTTTAAAGATTATACTTCTGATTTTCTGAAGACTTTCTTGAATGCATTGAAAGCATCAACAAATGTTTCATCAGCTGGTAAGCCTTTAGTTTCACGGATTTCTTGGTAGATATGTGGTGCATTTGAACCGATCCATGATAATAACTCATCTTCAAAACGTGTAATATCTTCAACAGGAATATCATCTAAGTGACCTTTAGTTAATGCATAAAGAATTGTAACTTGTTTATCAACTGTTAAAGGTTTGTTTTGATCTTGTTTTAATACTTCAACCGTACGTTTACCACGTTCTAATTTCGCTTTAGTTTGTGGATCTAAGTCAGAACCAAATTGTGCGAATGATTCTAATTCACGGTAAGATGCTAAGTCAAGACGTAATGTACCCGCTACTTTTTTCATCGCTTTAATTTGTGCAGAACCACCAACACGTGATACTGATAATCCGGCGTTAATCGCAGGGCGAACACCAGAGAAGAATAAATCTGATTGTAAGAAGATTTGTCCATCTGTAATTGAGATTACGTTCGTTGGTACGTAAGCTGAGATATCCCCTGCTTGTGTTTCAACGAATGGTAATGCAGTGATAGAACCGCCACCTAAATCATCATTTAATTTAGCTGCACGTTCTAACAGACGGCTGTGTAAGTAGAATACATCCCCCGGATAAGCTTCACGACCTGGCGGACGACGTAATAATAATGATAACTCACGGTAAGCTGCTGCTTGTTTCGTTAAATCATCATATACGATTAATACGTGTTTACCATTGAACATGAATTCTTCTGCCATTGCTACACCAGCATAAGGCGCGATGTATAATAATGGAGCTGGTTGAGATGCTGATGCTGATACTACGATTGTGTAGTCTAATGCACCGTGTTGACGTAATGTTTCAACTGCAGTACGTACAGTTGATTCTTTTTGTCCGATCGCAACATATACACAAATCATATCTTCATCTTTTTGGTTAAGAATTGTATCGATTGCAACTGTTGTTTTACCAGTTTGACGGTCACCGATGATTAACTCACGTTGTCCACGTCCGATTGGTACTAACGCATCAATCGCTTTGATACCTGTTTGTAATGGCTCATCAACTGATTTACGATCCATAACACCAGTAGCTGGTGATTCGATTGGACGTGTTTTAGTTGTGTTAAGCGGTCCACGTCCATCAATTGGTTGCCCTAATGGGTTAACAACACGTCCAATTAACTCTTCGCCAACTGGAACTTCCATGATACGACCTGTACGTTTAACTTCGTCGCCTTCTTTAATATCTAAGTAAGGGCCTAAGATTACGACACCTACGTTATTTTCTTCTAAATTTTGTGCAAGACCTAATACACCGTTATCAAACTCGACTAGTTCCCCAGCCATAACGTTGTTTAAGCCATGTACTAAAGCAATACCGTCACCGACCTGGATAACAGTACCTACATCCGTTACTGTCATACCAGACTCGTAGTTTGCAATCTGTGATTTTAGTAACGCACTGATTTCTTCAGCTTTGATGGCCATTGATGTCACTCCTTATAAGAAATTATTGTTTTTGAAACGACTTACTTAATTGATTTAATTCATTGATAACTGAACCATCATAGACTGTCGTTCCGATTGTAGCGCGAATACCGCCGATTAAAGATTCATTAATAACATTTTCAATTAATAATTTTTTATAGCCTGTTTTTTCGATGAATACTTTTCCTAACTCATCTAGTTCTTCAGAAGATAGTGGATAAACAGATTCTACTTTCATCTTAGCTTGTTGATTTGCATTGTTATAATATTCAACGAATGCGTCTACAATACCAGGAATAAGTCCTAATTGTTTGCGGTCAGCTAAGATTTTTAGTAAGTTCATAAGTGGTGCATCCACGCCTTTAAATGTTTCTGAAACAAACTGAGTACGTGCTTCTTTAGATACTTTAGGATCTTCAGCAAATGCAGCAAATGTTGAATCATTTACTAATGCCTGCTTAATCTCTAAAAGATCAGAATAAACACCCTGTGCTAAACCTTGTTCCTTTGCAACTTCTAATAAACTCTCTGCGTATTTATTTAAGACGTTGGCCATTATTTATCGCCTGCCTCTTGAATAAATTGTTGAACAAGTTGTTTTTGATCTTGTTCGTTAATTTCCTTATTGATTACTTTTTGTGCGATTAATACAGATAATTCAGCAACGCGATCGTTGATGTCTGCAATAGCACGTTGTTTTTCATTTTCAATTTCGACTTGTGCGTCGCTCACGATTTTGTTTGCACGCATATTTGCTTCGTGGATGATTGCTTCTTGTTGTGTTTTAGCTTGTGCTTTAGCATCTTCCATCATGATAGATACTTCATTTTGAGTCTTAGTAAGTAACGCTTTGTTTTCTTCAGCGTAACGTTTTGCATCTTCATTTTGCTTTCTTGCATTGTCAAGGTCAGCATTAATGCCATGTTGACGTTCGTCCATAATATTCTTTAATGGACCCCAAGCGAACTTGCTTAGTAAAGCTAATAATACTAAAAATGCGAATAGTGTAAATAATGCAGTACCCCATTCAACGCCAGGTGCTGCAGTATGTGCAGTTTCGCCTAAAATTAAGAAATTCAAGATTAACGCTCCTTTCATCGCAGTTATGTTCATAAATGAATGGCGAAATCATAGTGACTTCGCCTTAACGAGTTATATTTAAAATTAACGGTTCATTACCATGAATGCTACTACTACCGCGATGATAGGAAGGGCCTCAACTAAACCTACACCGATGAACATGATAGTCATTAATGGACCACGTGCTTCTGGTTGACGCGCTACACCTTCAACTGTACGAGATACGATTAAACCGTTACCAATACCTGCTCCTAATGCTGCTAAACCGATTGCGATTGCTGCTGCTAATAAATTCATTAATAATTTCCTCCTAAAGAAATATGATAGTTTTTTTTATTTTTTATATTAATGGTCATCTGACACTTTATGTGACATATAAACCATTGATAACATTACGAAAATGTAGGCCTGAATTGACCCTACGAAAATTGAGAAACCTTGCCAGATAACTAATGGAATAAATCCACCGATTGCACCAAGTGCACCAAATGTTGTTAATAGACCAGCGAGTAGTCCGAGTAATACTTCACCTGCAAAAATGTTACCGTAAAGACGCAGACCAAGCGTTAATGTAGAAGAGAATTCTTCAATAATCTTGAACGGTACCATAAACCATACCGGCTGAGCAAAACTCTTGAAATAATTGCCGCTCCCACGCATTTTGATACCATAAAAGTGTGTCAGTAGTACCATCAGTGTTGAAAGTGTTAATGTGACTGTTGGATCAGCAGTTGGAGATTTCCACCATAAAGTGTGACCACTTACAATTGCAAATGGTAATCCTAGCATGTTTGCAACAAAAATGAATAATAACAACGTTACAGCTAGAAAATGAAAGCGTCCACCTTTGTTCCACGCCATATTACTGTTGATAATGCCTCTAGTGAAATCGAAAACCCATTCAATGAAGTTTTGTTTACCGTGTGGGCGTACACTTAAGTTACGTGTACAAAGTACCGCAATAATAAATACGATAACTGCAGCTACAGTAATCATCAGCATTGAAGACAGATTAAAAATCAAATCATGTCCAGCGATTTTCAAAGTATAGAGGGGTGATTCGTGTTCCATTTCTTCACCTCTTCCTATATGTATTATTTTTTCAAACTGTTCACCCCATGAATGATAATCATTACATAGGTGAGCATTAGGCCAAGCGCGATCCCTAATAAGTGAAACGTATCAGGATATCTCACCCAGAAGAGGCATGCCATGACCGCTATTAAAAAGCGAATGCCCATACCACTTGAGATGTACAATGCATCACTCTTAATCGCACGCGATAAATTGTGATACCATACAAAAGTACTGATCGCAGACGCAATCGTACCAATAACTAATCCTAACACAAAATCATTATGCGTGAACATAGCGATTAATAAGAGTATTAAGATTAGGTATATAAAATATTGCAGGTATTGCTTAAAAAATGTCTTAAATTCTGACATATTGGGAACTCCTTAGAAATAGTTCTCACGCGGATGAAAACCGTTTCATTCCACATTTTATGATAATATAGGCAAAATACCGTGTCAATGCTATGTCAAAACTTTAGAAACATAAATTTCACGGAAAGTTCACAAATTAGACAAATAATTATGTTTCGTTTAAAAATTTATTAATTTAATTATTTTTCAGATGCTTCTACCTTAAATGGTACCGGTTTTTCTTGTGTCAAGTTAAAATAATATTTTATATGTTCACAAATTCTTTTAGAAGTTTCACCATCACCATAAGGATTGCTTGCTTTTGACATACTTTGGTAAGTCGCTTCGTCTGTTAATAACGTTTTCGTTAACTGATAAATATTTTCTTCTTCAATGCCTGCAAGTTTTAATGTTCCAGCTTTCACACCTTCAGGACGTTCTGTCGTATCGCGAAGAACTAATACGGGTTTACCTAAAGATGGCGCTTCTTCCTGAACACCACCAGAATCCGTTAATATAAAATGACTGCGCGAAGCAAAGTTATGAAAATCAATCACATCTAAAGGCTCAATAAGTTGCACACGTGAATGATCTGCTAAATGTTCTGAAGCAATTTCACGCACTTTAGGATTTTTATGCATTGGATAGACTACTTCAACATCTTCAAATTCATCCACAATACGGCGAATCGCTTTAAATATATTATGCATTGGCTGTCCAATGTTTTCTCTGCGATGGGCTGTAAGTAATACTACTTTCCTACCATCAGCTTTATCTAATATTTCAGAAACATAATCATCTTTTACAGTCGTCTTTAAAGCATCGATCGCAGTATTACCGGTAATAGCGATTTTATCTGCCGGTTTATTCTCATTCAGTAAGTTTTGTGCAGCTTCTTCCGTCGGTGCAAAGTGAATATCAGCAAGTACACCTGTCATTTGGCGATTCATTTCTTCCGGGAAAGGAGAATATTTCTGGAAAGTACGTAATCCCGCCTCTACGTGACCGATCGCAACTTCGTTATAGAAAGCAGCAAGACTACCTGCAAATGTTGTCGTTGTATCGCCATGCACTAAAATCATATCCGGCTTAGCTTCCTGAATCACTTCTTCTAAGCCTAAAATTACGCGACTTGTCACTTCAGATAATGTTTGTCCTGCTTTCATTATGTTTAGATCATAATCTGGCGTAATATCAAAGATTGTTAATACTTGATCCAGCATTTCTCTATGCTGCGCAGTTACTACTACAATCGGTTCTAATTCCGGATCTTCTTTTAAAGCGAGTACAAGAGGGGCCATCTTAATCGCTTCAGGTCTTGTACCAAAAATCGTCATAATTTTTTTCATGATTATCTCCTAGATTCTTATTTTGTACCAAATAACCTATCGCCAGCGTCACCTAATCCAGGGACGATATAGCCATGGTCATTTAATTTCTCATCTAATGCCGCGATATAGATATCTACATCAGGATGTGCTTCTTGTAATAACTTAACACCTTCTGGTGCCGCAATTAAACACATAAAACGAATTTTAGTAGCGCCACGTTTCTTTAACGAATTGATCGCTTCAATTGCAGAACCACCTGTCGCAAGCATTGGGTCAACGACGATAAAGTCACGTTCCTCAATATCCTGAGGTAACTTTGCGAAGTATTCAACAGGTTGCAGCGTTTCAGGATCACGGTATAATCCGATATGTCCGACACGGGCTGCCGGAATTAACTTTAATACACCATCAGTCATACCTAACCCTGCGCGTAAAATAGGCACAACAGCCATCTTCTTACCTGACAATCGTTTCGCTGTCATTTCAGTAACGGGTGTCTTCACTGTAACATCATCTAATTCTAAATCGCGCGTAACTTCGTATGCCATTAACATACCTACTTCATCTACAAGCTCGCGGAATTCTTTCGTTCCTGTCTGCTCGTCTCGAATGTAACTCAACTTATGTTGAATTAATGGGTGATCAAAAACATGGACTTTGGCCATAATCATCTTCTCCAAACTATATTGTATTTATTTCTTTTTATAAACTCGGGTGATTTATCGTTAAATCTTTACTGATATAAAGGAAACTTATCTGTAATTGATTTAACTTGCTCTCTTGCTTTCGCTAACACTTGCTCATCTTCATGATTTGCTAATACGTCAGCGATAATATTACCAATTAATTTCATTTCATCTTCTTTTAAACCACGCGTTGTTACTGCTGGCGTACCAATTCGAATACCGCTTGTTACAAATGGGCTTGTCTTATCAAATGGAATCGTATTTTTATTTGTAGTAATACCAACTGCATCTAACGCATGTTCTGCAACCTTACCTGTTAAATCCATCGGTGTAACATCAACGCTAAACAGATGATTATCTGTGCCACCACTTACGATGCGCAGTCCTCTTTCTGATAATGAGGCAGCAAGCGTCTTCGCATTGTTAATAACTTGTGTTTGATACGTCTTAAATTCAGGTTGTAACGCTTCACCAAATGCCACAGCTTTCGCTGCGATTACATGCATTAAAGGTCCGCCTTGAATACCTGGGAATATTGCTTTATCGATTGCTTTTGCAAATTCTGCTTTACATAAAATCATACCACCACGTGGCCCGCGTAATGTCTTATGCGTCGTTGTCGTCACAAAATCAGCATATGGAACTGGGTTTTCGTGAAGGCCTGTAGCCACAAGTCCAGCGATGTGTGCCATATCAACCATAAATAATGCACCTATTTCATCAGCAATTTCCCTAAATTGTTTAAAGTCAATTTCACGTGAATATGCTGAAGCACCAGCAATAATTAATTTCGGTTTGTGTTCCTTTGCTAAAGCGCGAACGTTATCGTAATTAATCGTTTCAGTTTCCTTATCAACTTCATACGCTACGAAATGATAATCGATACCACTGAAATTCACATGTGAACCATGCGTTAAGTGCCCGCCGTGGCTTAAATCCATGCCTAACACAGTATCTCCGGGTTTAATCGCTACACGATAAACCGCCATGTTCGCCTGAGATCCTGAATGTGGTTGAACGTTTGCATGTTCTGCTCCAAATAATTCTTTCGCTCTATCTCTTGCTAAATCTTCAACGATATCGACAAACTCACACCCACCATAATAACGTTTATGTGGGTAACCTTCAGCGTATTTATTTGTTAATACTGAACCTTGAGCTTCCATTACAGCTTTAGAAACAAAGTTTTCTGAAGCAATTAATTCAATGTTGTTATTTTGTCTTTCTAATTCTTTATGCATTGCTTCAAATAGTACATTATCCTGCGCTTTAATTTCGTTCATCATATATCCCCCTTGATATTCACTTAATATCGACTTCTTGGTCCACCAATTAACTTCGGACGATGCGTTGCAATTGTAACAACTGCTTCGCCGACTTTTTTCGTTACTACGCGTACAGGAATCTGTACATGTTTAATATGCTGACCGATCAATGTCTGACCGATATCAATGCCTGTATCACAAACAACATGCTCAACAACTACAGGATCTTCGAAACTTTGATATGCCAGACTACTCATACTGCCACCTGCCCCTTTTACAGGTACCACGCTGACTATTTCAAAGCCATATCGTTCCTGCACACGACGTTCCATCGTTATCGCACGATTAATATGTTCACAACCCTGGAAACAGAAATCAACACCAGTTTGTTTGTGTATACGTTGAAATGCTTCAAAAAATACTTTTGCTACTTCATCAGAACTATTTGTACCGATACGTTCACCAATGACTTCAGACGTTGAACATCCAATCACACATAACGTATTTGGCTTAAAGAAATCAATTGCTACGAGTTCATCTAGCAGTATATTAATGTTATCCATTGCAAGACTCCAGTTGCGCTATTTTATCGATACGTTTCTGATGGCGTCCACCTTCAAATTCAGCATCCAGCCAAGTTTTGACGATAAGTAGCATCAATCCTTCACCGATAACGCGTTGTCCCAATGCCAGGATGTTCGAATTATTATGTTCGCGTGTCACTTGAGCAGTAAATACGTCATGAACGAGCGCACAACGAATACCTGGCACTTTATTTGCTGCAATACTCATTCCAATACCAGTACCACAAATTAGAATACCTCGGTCATATTCACCGTTTGCTACTGCACGTGCGACAGGACCTGCATAATCCGGATAATCTACTGATTCAGTTGACGCTGGACCAAAATCTTTAAATTCAATACCTTTTGCAGTTAAAAATTCTGTAATTTTAGCTTTGTACTCAAATCCACCATGGTCACTTGCAATCGCAATCTTCACAATATCCCTCCTTATTACATACTTCATATTATAGCCTATTTAAAAAGTGAGATAAAACATTTCCGAAAAATGAGACGTTATTTTTTGAATTGTCTATTTTTCATCAATTTTTGTTAATAATTTCGTGATATTTTCCTGTAATTGTTCGTAAGTCTGTTGATATATTTCATACTCTCCACCATATGGATCCTGGATATCCTGGCTAACACCATCCGCGTATTCAATTAGCGTATATACATTGCTTGCTGGATACATCGAACGAATTGTATCACGGTGATTTGCTGTCATCGTTAAGATTAAATCTTTTTCACTGTCTGTGCGGTCAAAGCCAGCACTTAATGAAGCAGCTGGTAAGTGATTCGTTTCAATAATTTGTTGCGTATGGCGTGAAGCAGGCATACCATCTATCGCAAAAATACCTCTCGATGAAAATGAATGTTCATTTGACATTGATTTTGCGATACTTTCTGCTAGCGGGCTACGACACGTATTTCCTGTACAAACAAAAACGATCTCCATCTTTCTCCCTACTTTCCTGAAGTTGCTTTATTGATGCGGTTCATTAATGCATCGCTCCCTGCAATATGGGAATAGTCAGCGATATAAATCTTCGTAATTTCTTTTTGCTGATCCATTTCTCGTAATGCACTATATAAATTATGCATGGCACCATCGATATCTTCAAATGTATCGCTTAAAGCATATGTCACATTATCATTAAAACGTGACAACTCTTTACGTGGTGCAATCAACGCTTCATTTGAGGCAAGCTGTAATTGCGTCAGATTAGACACGAGTACCATAGGACTATTTGGCGCATAATGACGATATTTCATACCGGGAGCTATCGGTTGCTCTGTTTGATAATTTGCTGTCGTAATACATTCTGGAATAATGCGTTCTAAATCATCTTTTGTAATCGCACCAGGACGCGCAATTTTATATGGATAAGATGTACAATCGAGAACTGTGCTTTCAATACCTACTTCCACCTGAAACCCTTCGACGATGCCATAAATTTTCCCATCCATATCGTACTTCACATGGTCTGCAGTTGTTGGCGACGGCTTTCCACTTGTATTTGCAGAAGGTGCAGCAAGCGGCAGATAAGTTAATTTCAGAATTTGGCGAGCAACTTTATCACTCGGCATACGCACAGCAACAGAATTAAGTCCGGCAGTAACTGCAGGTGCCAGCACCTCTTTTTGAAGCGGTAAAATAAACGAAATGGGTCCTGGCCAGAACGCATCCATCAATTGATGTACTTTATTATCCGGAATATGTGCAAAGTCATCGATTTGTGCTTTTTCATAAATGTGGACGATAAGCGGATTATCCTGTGGTCGTCCTTTTGCTTTAAAAATTTTATCCACAGCTGTACTGCTCAAAGCATTCGCGGCTAATCCGTAAACTGTTTCAGTAGGAATTGCAATGATTTCATCTTGTTTAAACCCTGTAATGATTTCCTGTACTTGTGGATATGTTGATAAGTCATCCACATTGTTACGCACATCCCAAATTTTTGTCTGCATGCTGCATCCCCTCTCTTTACTCATATTTTAAAACAAAATAAAAAGTTATGCACAAATTGTGGATAAATCCTGTAATTTGTGCATAACTTATTCACACCATTCAAACCAGACAATGCGATCCAAACCGTTAATATCCTGAACGACTTGTGGCGTAATGTGTGGATAAAGTTGCAAGACATATTCTGATATCGCTGCACCTTGTGCATGTCCAATCTCAAAAGCTACAAGTGCATCTGCATTTAATATTTCCGGCATACGCTCAATCATACGTTTATACAATGCCAAACCATTATCTTCTGCAAACAGAGCGATATGAGGATCATGCAACGCACTTTCATTCATTAACTCCAGTTCACTTTGTGCGATATACGGTGGGTTACTTACTAAACAGTCTACTCTAATACCTTCAGTAATCAACGGTTCGAGTAAATCGCCTTCCAAAAAGGTGACATTTGCATTAAGTGCTGCTGCATTATTTCGTGCAATATTGAGCGCATCACTTGAAATGTCTATTGCATAAGCTTCAATTTGTGATAGCTCTAATGCAAGTGTTATTGCAATAGCACCACTGCCTGTACCGATATCAACAAAAGATTGACGATGTTGCCACTTTTCAATGATGAGTTGAACTAGCTCTTCCGTTTCATTGCGCGGCACAAGTACATCTTTTGTCACCTTAAACTTGCGGTCATAGAACATTTGAAATCCCGTAATATGTGCTAGCGGTATATGATGCGCTAATTGTTCGATACAAGTTAGATAATGCGTTCGTTCTGCTTCAGTTAGTTGTTTGTTATCCATCAATATGTCCATTTGGGATAAATCAAACAAATCCATCATTAAATATCTCGCACCGATAATTGGTTCATCATTTTGAGCTAAAAGCGTTTCACCATGCTTTATCAGTTGATGAACATTATAGCACGCCATCATTTAATGCTTCTAATTTAGACGTTTGTTCTGCAATCGTTAACGCATCGATGACTTCACCTAATTTACCTTCTACGATTTGATCTAGCTTTTGAATCGTTAAACCGATACGGTGATCCGTCACTCGGTTTTGAGGATAGTTGTATGTTCTGATACGTTCAGAACGGTCACCTGTACCTACTGCTGATTTACGTTGTTCAGAATACTTCGCTTGTTCTTCCTGCAATTTCGCATCAAACACACGCGTTTTAAGTAATTTTAATGCTTTTTCACGGTTTTTAATTTGAGATTTCTCTGAAGACGTTGCCACAATCCCAGTCGGAATATGCGTAATACGTACTGCTGAGTCAGTCGTGTTAACGTGCTGACCACCAGATCCAGATGAACGGTACGTTTCAATACGTAAATCTTCCTGACGGATTTCAATTTCAACATCTTCTACTTCTGGTAATACCGCTACTGTCGCTGTAGACGTATGAATACGTCCACCACTTTCAGTCGTTGGGATACGTTGTACACGGTGGGCACCATTTTCGAATTTTAACTTACTGTATGCACCTTTACCGATAATAGTGAAACTGATTTCTTTAAATCCACCATGGTCAGCTTCGTTTGTTTCCATCACTTCAATCTTCCAGCCTTGTTCTTCTGAGAATCTTGAATACATACGGAATAAGTCTCCGGCAAAGATATTTGCTTCATCTCCACCAGCTGCTCCACGAATCTCCATCACTACGTTTTTATCATCCATAGGATCTTTAGGGATCAATAAAAATTTCATCTTTTCTTCTAATACTGGAATCTGCGGTTTTAATTCATTGATTTCTTCTTTAATCATTTCCTGCTCATCCGCATCACTTGCGTCACCCATCATTTCTAATGCTTCTTCAAGTTGTTGCTTTACTTCTTTATACTCCCTAAACACTTCAACTGTTTCCTGAAGGTCTGCCTGTTCTTTTGAGTATTCTCTTAATTTATCAGTATCACTTACGATATCTGGATCACTTAACAATTCATTTAATTGTTCATAACGTTGTTCTACGATTTCTAACTGATCAAACATATATATTTACTCCTTTTTAGTTTATTTAATGTGTTTTATATTTTATTTCGGAACAATATGATGCTCACGACATCTCGGTTCATAGCTTTCTTTTGCGCCCACCAAAATAATCGGATCATCAAAGCGTGCCGGCTCACCGTCAATAAGACGCTGTGTTCTTGAACTAGGGGCACCACATACACTACAAACTGCCTGCAATTTCGTAACATGTTCAGCAACTGCCATAATTTCAGGTACAGGTTCGAAAGGTACACCTCTGAAGTCCATATCTAAACCGGCAGTAATCACACGATAGCCTTCTTCCGCAAGCTGTGTTGCTACACCGACGATATCATTATCAAAAAACTGAATTTCATCTATCGCAATAATATCATGGTCTTCCTGCACATGTTCCATAATTTCTGACGAGTGTGAGACATTAACCGCTTCAACTTTGTTGCCATTATGAGAGACGACTTCTAAATCGCTATATCTGTCGTCGATGGATGGTTTAAAGACGATGACACGCTGCTTCGCAAAAAGTCCGCGACGCACACGACGAATCAATTCTTCACTTTTCCCGCTAAACATACTACCTGTAATACACTCTATCCAACCCGAATGATACTGCTCATACATCTTGAATGCCACCTTTTTAAGTCATAATCGCTTTATTATATCATAATTCCACCCTATATTACATTGTGATTTATAACTCATGTTCAACATTAAAAAAACTCCTACACCAAAAGGTATAAGAGTTTAAGGCTTCAGTATTAGTTGTTTGACTTAAGACCGAATTTTTTGTTGAAACGTTCAACACGTCCATCCGCAGATGCGAATTTTTGACGGCCTGTGTAGAATGGATGAGAGTCAGAAGAAATATCCAAACGGATTACTGGGTACTCGTTACCATCTTCCCAAGTCATTGTTTCGTTTGATTTACGTGTAGATCCACTTAAGAATTTGTAGTCTGTAGTAGAATCTAAAAAGATTACTTTTTGGTAATCTGGGTGAATTCCTGGTTTCATAATTGTTTTCAGCTCCTTTGCCCTGAACCATCTGGAACAGAGTTATTTCGTGAAATATTTTCACGACAATACTTACATATTATATACGTCTCGCTATAAAAAAGCAAGGTTAATTTTTAAATGATTGGCTTACCTGACTTCGCACTTTCAACCATGCGTTCACCGAGTTGTTTAAAGAAATCTTCATTTGATTCACTTTGTTTTAGACGGCGTAAAAAACGCTCTGTAAAATCATTGCTATCCGTAAATAAATTTCTCAGCTGCCAAACCATTTCTAATTCTTTCTTATCAAGTAATAATTCCTCTTTACGCGTTGAACTTCTGCGGATATCAATGGCCGGATAAACACGCTTTTCAGCAAGCTTTCTATCTAACGTAAGCTCCATGTTTCCTGTCCCTTTGAACTCTTCATAGATCATATCATCCATACGTGAACCTGTTTCAACAAGCGCCGTAGATAGAATCGTCAAACTTCCGCCTGCTTCAATGTTACGCGCTGCTCCGAAAAATGCTTTCGGACGATGTAGACTGGCAGGATCTAATCCACCTGATAATGTACGACCACTCGGTGGTACTACTAAGTTATAAGCACGTGCCAGTCGCGTAATCGAATCCATTAAGATAATAACGTCTTCACCAATCTCAACAAGACGTTTCGCACGCTCTAATAATAGTTCAGCAACTTTTACGTGATGTTCTGGTGGTTCATCAAATGTTGAATGTACGACTTCTGCTGCTTCTACTGAACGCTCAAGATCCGTTACTTCTTCAGGACGTTCACCAACCAGTAGGATAAACAATTTCGCTTCCGGATGATTGACACAGATTGCATTTGCGATTTCTTTCAGCAATGACGTTTTCCCTGCTTTAGGAGGTGCTACAATCATCCCACGTTGCCCAAATCCAATCGGTGTCACTAAGTCCATGATACGCGTTGAATATGCTGTCTTCGTTGTTTCAAGACGAATTCTTGTATCCGGATAAAGTGGTGTTAATGCCTGGAAGTGAGGACGCTTCTTAACTTCTTCAGCATTTTGATCATTAACAAAGTCCACTTGTAATAATCCATAATATTTCTCATTTTCTTTTGGTTTACGAACTTTCCCGGTAACTTTATCACCTTTTTTAATTTCAAAACGACGAATCTGACTCGCAGAGATGTAAATGTCTTTCTCACCTTTTGAATAGTTAACCGTTCTTAAAAATCCATATCCATCTGGCTGTATATCATCTAATATACCTTCCATATAGTAGTTGCCGTCTTTTTCCATCTGTTTCTCCATGATGGCCAGCACTAATTCTTTTTTATTTAATTTACTATAATTAACAAGACCTAGTTCTTTCGCTTTCGCTGTTAATGCTTTTGTTGTGTGATTTTTATATAATTCGTGAAAAGACTCATACTGAGGGCTTGTTCTCACTTTTTCTACCATTTCTACACCCATTTCTATATTAATTTATCGTTAAAGCTCTTTACATTCGTTTTGGAAAATTCAAAAAGAAAAAGAAGAAGTTTCAAGAGGAATATCATTAGATAGTTTAGCATGTTTTGATAAAAAGAAAAAGCTCGAGCGTCTGCTCAAGCTTTCAATTATGATTAAATTGTATCTTCATGGTTGATTGTTAAGCCTGGTTTCTTCTCTAAACTATGGCGACCTTGTACGAAACGTACCGTACCTGATTTTGCACGCATTACTAAAGAATGTGTTTCAGCATATCCACCTTTGAACTGAACACCCTTCATTAATTCACCGTCAGTTACTGCTGTAGCAGCAAAGATTGCATCATCACCTTTTACCATATCATCCAATTGTAATACAGTGTTTGGCTCGATTCCCATCTTGCGGCAACGCTCTTCTTGTTCTGCATCTTCCGGTAAAAGAATACCTTGGAAGTCGCCACCTAAAGCTTTAATACCCACAGCAGCGATAACGCCTTCAGGAGCACCACCTGAACCGAATAAAATATCAACACCCGTAAAATCAAACGCTGTATTAATCGCACCTGCAACGTCTCCGTGTTCGATTAACTTAATGCGCGCACCCGCTTCACGGATTTCTTTAATGATACCTGCATGGCGCTCACGATTTAATAATGTTGCTGTAACATCAGAAATATCTTTTCCTTTCGCTTTTGCCACTGCATGTAAATTTTCCGTTACTGATTTAGAAATATCAACTACACCTACACAGTCAGGACCAACTGCAATTTTCTCCATATACATATCCGGTGCATGAAGTAACGTTCCTCTATCACCAACAGCAAGTACTGTCATTGCATTCCATGAACCTTCAGCAACAAGCGTTGTTCCTTCTAATGGATCTACCGCGATATCAATTTGAGGACCTTCTTTTGTTCCTAGTTCTTCACCGATATATAACATTGGTGCTTCATCCATTTCACCTTCACCAATAACTACAACACCGTCCATCGGAATTGTATCAAATACTTCGCGCATTGCTGTTGTTGCTGCGTCGTCCGCTTCGTTCTTTAAACCTTTACCAACCCAACGCGCACTTTTAAGCGCTGCTGCTTCTGTAACTCTGACTAATTCCATTGACAAACTACGTTCCATAAACATTCTCCTCTGCATTAGATATGTAACAACGTTAATAGTATAACACATTCCATCATTATGAGTACCATTAGTTATCAAATGATGCTTATTTTTATAAAGACAAAATAAAAAGCCTACTTGCTGGCTATTCAGCAAGTAAGCTTCTTATTATGCTTGTTTTTCGTCTAGTTCTAAGTGCTCTTGTGCCCATGCTTCAATCGGATGCATTGCTTCAGATAAGGCATAACCTTTATCTGTTAATACATATTTAATTGAAAGAGGGGTTGTAGAAACGACTTTCTTTTCAACAAGACCCCATTCAGCTAATTCACTCAATTTCAAACTTAATGCACGTGGCGTAATTGATTTTAAGTCACGTTTCATATCAGAAAAATGTGCAGAGCGATCTTCTGAACGCGATAAATAGTTTATAAGTAGGCCATTCCAACTGCGACCAAGAATCTTAAACGTCTCTTCTAAATACGGACATACTTCCATATGACTCACCTCTTTGTATTACTATTGTACACCGATATAAAAAATATATCAAATATATTATATATATAATATATTTGTTACTGCTTAAGAAAAAAAACGGCATTATCGCCGTTTTAGGAAATTAATTATTAGATCTCTTCTCTCCAGATATCTGCGCCCAGTGTCTTTAACTTCTCAACAATACCACTATATCCACGGTCAATATGTCTAACATTATAAACCGTCGTAATACCTTCAGCAGCAAGACCTGCTATAACCAGACATGCACCTGCACGTAAATCACTTGCAGCAACTTCTGCGCCTGATAGTTGAGATGGTTTAACAATTGCAGTTCCACCAGACTCAGTAATATCCCCGTTCATACGTGACAATTCATCAACGTGTTTGAATCTTGCTGGATAGATTGTATCTGTTATCGTACTTTGACCATCTGCCATAAATAATAATGGTGTAAATGGTTGTTGTAAGTCAGTTGCAAATCCTGGATAAACATTTGTCGTAATTGTTACCGGGCTATACTTTTCTGGTTTAGAGATTAATGCTTTATCTTCACCAATCTGAACATTAACACCCATCTCTATCAGCTTAGCTGTTAATGGTTCCATGTGTAATGGGATGATATTTTCAATTAACACTTCTTCACCCATCATTGCAGCAGCACACATATATGTACCCGCTTCAATTCTATCAGGAATAATTGTGTGTGAAGTACCATGAAGTGATGCTACACCTTCAATTTTTAAAGTATCCGTACCTGCGCCACGAATTTTGGCACCCATGTTATTTAAAAGTGTTGCAACATCAACGATTTCAGGTTCTTTTGCAGCATTTTCAATGACTGTTTTACCTTTAGCCATCGAAGCAGCAAGCATAATATTGATTGTTGCACCAACAGATACAACGTCCAGGAAGATTTTCGCACCTTTTAATTCTTTAGCTTCAAGGTACATACCACCAGCTTCATTCGTAACAGTAGCACCTAACGCTTCGAAACCTTTAATGTGCTGATCAATCGGACGTGGTCCTAATGGGCAACCACCAGGTAAACCAATCACACATTTTTTAAACTTTCCAAGCATTGCACCCATCATATAATATGAAGCACGTAATGATTGAACTTTATGATTAGGAAGTGGCATGTTAACAGCATTTGAAGGATCTACTGTTAAGCGGTCACCATCTAAAGTTGTCGTTATATTCAAATCTTCTAATAAACTCATTAATGTCACAACGTCTGAAATTTCTGGTAGACCTTCTAAAGTAACAGGGCTACTTGCCATTAAAGTTGCCGGAATTAAAGCAACTGCGCTATTTTTAGCACCACTGATTTGAACTGATCCTTTAAGAGGATTGCCGCCTCTTATTTTAATTACTTCTTCTGACATAATTGTACTCCTTTAACTTTTATCACACACACATTTATCTTATTATTGTTGATTATTTTTATTATAAACTAATTCATTTTAGTAATGCAAAACAAAAAGCATGAAGTTCAATATAATCTAAAGGGTAAAATTAGTCAAGAAAAAAAGACTGATATGACATGCATATCAGTCTAAAGTATGAAATAAAATTTAAGCTTTGTTAGAAGTACCAAATTCTTTAATTTTACCGATTACTGTTGCTTTAATTGCTTCACGTGCTGGTCCTAAATATTTACGTGGATCATATACGTTTGCATCATTATTTAATGTATCACGAACAGCTTTAGCTGAAGCGATTTGGTTTTCAGTGTTTACGTTGATTTTAGCAGTACCTAAAGAAATTGAACGCTCGATATCTTTCGTTGGGATACCAGTACCACCGTGTAAAACTAATGGTAAACCAGTTGCTTTACCGATTTCTTCCATTTCTTTGAAACCTAAGTTTGGCTCACCCTTGTAAGGACCGTGTACTGAACCTAATGCAGGTGCTAAGCAGTCAATACCCGTTTTCTCAACTAATTCCTGACATTCTTTAGCATCAGCATATACAACACCGTCAGAAACTACATCGTCTTCTTGTCCGCCAACGCGTCCTAATTCTGCTTCAACTGAAACGCCTTTAGCGTGGGCATATTCAACTACTTTACTTGTGATTTCAACGTTTTCTTCGAATGAATGATGAGAAGCATCAATCATAACAGAAGTAAATCCAGCATCAATCGCAGCTTTACAGTTTTCAAAACTTGAACCGTGGTCTAAATGGATTGCTACAGGTACTGTAATTTCCATATCTTTCATTAAACCTTCAACCATTTTTACTACTGTGTAGAAACCACCCATATATTTAGCTGCACCTTCAGAAACACCTAAAATAACCGGTGCATTTTCTTCTTGAGAAGCACCTAAGATTGCTTGAGTGAATTCAAGGTTGTTAAGGTTGTATTGACCAACAGCATAACCACCTTCTTTTGCTTTGATTAACATTTCTTTCATAGAAACTAATGGCATGGATAAAATCCTCCTTGTTTGTGCTTAAGCACTATTTTTATAAGGTAAGTATAGCACTTCGTTATCTTATTTGCATGCGTTAAGGATCGTTTTATGAAAACTTTTCAGCGATTTTCACAACTTCGTCAATTGTAAACGGCTTCATTAAGACACCTGTTGCGCCAGTCTGCTTAATTGACCGGATTTCTTCGTCTGTCTGGAAAGCTGAAATGAGATAAACAGGAACATCCGAGAATGCTCTCAGCTGACTTAGCGTTTCGTCACCCGACATGACCGGCATTTTTCTATCTAAAAATACGAGATCATAATCATTTGATTTGATTAATTCTAAGCCTATTTTTCCATTTTCGGCAATTTCAGTATCATACCCTTTCATTTTAAATATTTCCTGAAAAAGCAGTCTTATATTAGGTTCATCGTCAATTACTAATATTTTCATTTCATGTTTTCTCCATTTCATTTATGATATGATATGTGTTAAGAATATCAGAAAGAAGGTTTACCATGCTTAAAATATTTAATACGCAACTTAATGGTATCTTTAAAAAAATAGATATGCAAGAAGCTGAGCTGGATATAGCCGGAAGACTACTTGCACAAGCCGTTGTCGGAGAAGGTAAAATATACGTTAAAGGATTTGGCGACTTAAAGTTTTTCGAGGAATTTGCTGCAAATAGCAAAGAAAATTTATTCGATGCTGCAGTCTACATTTCTGATGCGTTAGTTGATGGAACAGATCGCATTCTCGTAATGAGCGATGCATATGATGAAAGTACCGCTGAGTTTGTTGATAGTCTGGAAGCGCGAGATATCGACTACGTATTAGTATGTAATAAACACGAAGATATTCGATCGATGAATTTTATCGATTTGAGTACACCACGTGCGCTGGTACCTACTGAAGATTTCAGTCGTATTATCACGCCGCATCTGATGGCGATGAATTACATCTACTATGCGATCTACAACGTGATGCATGAGATGCTGGTGGAGGAATAGGAATAGCGTGATGAAACAAGTCTGATATATTGCGAATATCGGACTTGTTTTCTTGATATGTGCGATTTCGACGTGCGTCTTGTCCGATATACCACTTATATCGGACTTGTTTTCTTGATATACGCGATTTCGATGTGCGTCTTGTCCGATATACCACTTATATCGGACTTGTTTTCTTGATATACACGATTTCGACGTGCGTCTTGTCCGATATACCACTTATATCGGACTTGTTTTCTTGATATACGCGATTTCGATGTACGTCTTGTCCGATATACCACTTATATCGGACTTGTTTTCTTGATATACGCGATTTCGATGTACGTCTTGTCCGATATACCACTTATATCGGACTTGTTTTCTTGATATACGCGATTTCGATGTACGTCTTGTCCGATATACCACTTATATCGGACTTGTTTTCTTGATATGTGCGATTTCGACGTGCGTCTTGTCCGATATACCACTTATATCGGACTTGTTTTCTTGATATACACGATTTCGACGTGCGTCTTGTCCGATATATCGCTTATATCGGACTTGTTTTCTTGATATACACGATTTCGACGTACGTCTTGTCCGATATACCACTTATATCGGACTTGTTTTCTTGATATACGCGATTTCGATGTACGTCTTGTCT
This sequence comes from Macrococcus epidermidis, assembly GCF_024205965.1. Lineage (NCBI taxonomy): Bacteria > Bacillati > Bacillota > Bacilli > Caryophanales > Staphylococcaceae > Macrococcus > Macrococcus epidermidis. The sequence goes on from NZ_CP073819.1 coordinate 2,199,247, forward strand.
GATATATCGCTTATATCGGACTTCTTGCTCTCACACATTACTACTCAAACCAATAAACTCTACCTTTATTCTTTCCTTTAAACTTACAGCTATTTAAAAGAGCTCTTTGGACTGTCTTAATTTCACAGTTACTCCATTCAGCTATTTCTTTAATTTGAAATGGTTCATTTTTAAGGACTGAAACTTGTCTAGCTGCTTCTGTAATATAATCTAGTTTGCTTAGTCTTCTACCACAACGACAAGCCACATATTTCTTTCTACTTGCTACCTCCATACACCCAAATCGTTTACACTTTGGACAACGATAACCTTTCTTCATCTGCGTATAATCGTAATAAGCAAATCGGTGATTATCGACCACGTTCGCTGCAATCAACGCTTTAGCCAAACGGTAATCTTCATCAGTCGGTGGTCCAAGTTTTTTAAGATAATCTATAATACCAGGTATTTGGCCGGCAAACTTTACATATTGATCACCATTGAAGTTCCTCAGAATAAAATTCTCATTCACAAAGATGATACGGCTCATATGTTCGTATCGAAATCCATTGCGCATTAAAAATTGGGGTAAAATAAGGTCTGCGCGTTTCAACTGTGATATTATCGTTTGATCGACTCTACCGCGATTACTCTTAAATATTCCATCTATATAAGTGTATTCTCCCGAATAATTTTTTGTATCAAAATGAAAAATTTTACCATCACCAATAATCAAAAAATCAAACTGAGCTTTACTAGATTCTTTCAACGTAATATCCCAAAGCTTCAATCCCCCTTCGACAGCTTGCAGTTGTTCATAAAAATAGTTTTCTCCGGTAAATCCGACTTGATATGCAAATAAAGTAGTACTGTCATCTTTTGTCAGGCTACACCTTCCATCAACATTCATTAAATAACTCATCTTATTATCAGGTTCATGAAGTTTTAGAAACATATTACACCTCCATCCCTTAATTTACAACAATAATATTAATATTTCAATAGTTAACTTTTGTTAACTTTCAACATACAAAAAAAGGCCCCCTCAAAAGGATGACCTTTAAAAAATCTTATTTATTAATTGCTGCTTCTACAAATCCACGGAATAAACTTTGTGGTTTCATTGGACGTGATAAGAATTCCGGATGGAACTGACATGCCACAAACCATTTATGGTCTGGAATTTCAACGATTTCCACTAAGCGACCATCTGGTGAAAGTCCAGAGAATACTAATCCTTTTTCTTCTAAACGTTCACGATACTCGTTGTTAAATTCATAGCGATGACGGTGACGTTCCTCCACATGGTTCACACCATATGCTTCAAATGCTTTCGTACCTTCCTGCACTTCACATGGATATAAACCTAAACGTAATGTTCCGCCTAAATCTACAACATCTTTCTGATCAGGTAATAAAGCGATAACTGGATAAGGTGTATTTGGATCTAACTCTGCTGAGTGCGCACCTTTCAATCCAACAACGTTACGTGCAAATTCAACTGTCGCTAACTGCATACCTAAACAAATACCGAAGAACGGAATATTGTTCTCACGCGCATATTGTGTCGCTAAAATCTTACCTTCGATGCCACGCTCACCGAAACCACCAGGTACTAATATACCGTCAGCATCTTTAAGACGTTCTTTATAGTTATTCACATCTAAATGTTCTGAATTGATCCAGTCGATTTCGATATCTTTCCCGAAAGCATAACCTGCATGTTTTAATGCTTCAGCAACTGAAAGATATGCATCCTGTAATGCAACATATTTACCAACTAGCGCAATTTTCACTTTTCCTTCTAAGTTACGGACAGTATCTAACAGTTGATTCCATTCAGTAAGATCCGCTTCACCACTTGCTTCTAAACCTAAACGTTCAATTACAAGATCATCCATATCTTGTGCTTGTAATGCAACCGGAATTTGGTAAAGTGTATCCGCATCACGACATTCGATTACTGATTTTTTATCGATATCACAGAATAACGCAATTTTATCGCGTAAGTCTTCTGTCATTTCATATTCAGTACGTACAACAATCATATCTGGTTGAATACCTAATCCACGTAATTCTTTTACAGAATGTTGTGTCGGTTTCGTTTTCATTTCACCCGCAGCTTTAATGTACGGTAATAATGTACAATGAATGTACATTACATTCTCACGACCGAGATCACTTTTAATTTGGCGAATTGATTCGATAAAAGGAAGTGATTCGATATCCCCTGTCGTACCACCAATTTCAGTAATAACCACATCAGCTTTCGTTGATTCGCCAGCTAGAAGTAAACGTGATTTGATTTCATTAGTAATATGGGGAATAACTTGAACTGTTCCACCTAAGTAATCACCGCGGCGTTCTTTCTTCAATACATGAGAATAAACACGACCTGCTGTAACATTAGAATATTGATTTAAATTAATATCGATAAAACGTTCATAGTGCCCTAAATCTAAGTCTGTTTCTGCGCCATCATCAGTTACGAATACTTCACCGTGCTGATATGGACTCATCGTACCTGGATCGACGTTTAAATATGGATCAAACTTTTGAATTGTTACATTTAGACCACGATTTTTTAATAATCTTCCTAAACTTGCTGCAGTAATCCCTTTACCTAAAGAAGATACTACCCCACCTGTTACAAATATAAATTTTGTCATGATTTACCTCCTAAAAAAATAAAAAAGCACTCCATTTGCAAAAGCAAAGGGAGCGCATAAGTTTATACGTTCGTCCTAATTAAAGGAGCCCAAGTAAAATGATAATCATTTTTGAGCAAAATGTCAACTAAGATTATAATTCTTCTTGGTCCTCTTCATCTTCATCTTCGAATTCATCGTCTTCGTCATCGAATTCATCCGCTTCAACTACTAAACCTGCTTCTTCCAATTCATCTTCGACTTCTTCGTCTTCAGCGTCAACGTTTTCTTCATCATCTTCACTAACAACTAAGTCTAACTCATCTTCGACTTCATCTTCACCAAGTAAAGCGATTTTAGGTGCATCTTCATCGTCTTCATCAAGTACGTCAAATTTTTGTACTGTCGGCGCGATTTTTTCTTCGATATCATCTACTGAATACCAGTCGCGAAGACCCCACATATATTCACCTGTTGATAAAAAACGACCATCCGTATTTAAATCTGTGTAGAACTGAACAACACGTGTTTCAATTTCTTCACTTGAATACTCACCTATAGATTGGAATTCATCGATTAAATCATAAAGGTTAACTTCTTTACCTTTTTCAGTTAAATAAATATAAGCTAAATCGATAAAAGAGCTTTCATCTATCATTTCTTTTGTATATTCAGAGATTTTCATTTTCTTCGTCCTTTCAAACTATGCTAGTTTAAGTTCACACTACATCATATCAAGAAAACGACCTCTAAAGCAAGATTAATAACGAATTAATTTCGTTAAATGATTAGGATGTTCAGCATCCATCGGTACAAAGTTATTGTTTAAGTATACATCTCTTAAGTTTTCCGGAACCTCTACTTCTATCTTGATGACCTCATTAAAATGTTTACGCACAAAAGTTGCAATCTGGCGTAACACATTTTCACGGATAACATCCACATCTTCAGTAATATCCATCGCTTTCAATGTAGCGATATTTCCTTCAACTTCTAATTCGACAGTTCCTACTGCTTTATCATCTTTCAGCAATTTAATATTGTCACCATCTTGAACCAATCTTAATTTAGAAACATAGTTTGCATCTAAGTCTAAATAATAAAGACGCTCCTTACCAATTGGACCATTCGGGTTTGTCGCTAAATGCATAAAGCCAGCACGCTCATATAAATTCCACGCACCTTGATTCTCAGCATCGACCACTAAGAAAAGATGATCAAAATTGGGAAATACACTTTGTGCAAACTCAGGGATATTCATCATAATCTCAGTACCGTAACCTTGTCCCTGTAACTTATTATTGATTGATAAACTGCGTACATATACTGCATTAACCGGTGTATCATATCCTTCATGCTGATAATGTTGATGAAGCACAAAGAACCCGACAACCTGCTCGTCATGATTAAGCACGACACACGGTCTACGGTTCGGGTCAAATAAACCTTCATCTAAAACTTCTAAAGGTAATGATGAATATACCTTTTGTCTATCTGTTAATTCAAACGCTTCTAATTGAGGTCTATATTCCTCTTTATATTGAACAATCTTAATTTGCGATCCTATAAATTCCATAATGTTGCCTCCGTCTTGGATGAATTTAATAATTTACTCAATATATACCCATTTCATCTCAAAATTATCACAAAATTTAAACAAAACAATGAATCTCCACAAACTACGTTTCAATATAGTATAATGACAAAAACAAATGATAAATGATAAATGAGGTATTGATATGAAGATTGGTATTGACGCTGGTGGCACTTTAATTAAAATTGCTATTTTAGAAAACGACAAATTCACCTTCAGAAAACAGCTGAGCACTGAAATCGATGAAGTAGCTGAATGGTTAAAGACCGTACCAGATGCACAAGTTGCTTTAACGGGTGGGAAAGCGACGTATCTGCAAAGTTTAATCCCACAAAATGCTTTTCAATCGATTGAATTTGATGCAACATTCCGTGGCATCCAATCATTCCTAACAGAAATGAATCTTGATATTTCTAAGTTTGTGTTTAGTAACGTCGGTACAGGAACATCTATCCATTTTGTAGACAACGGCAAACAAATCCGTGCAGGCGGAACAGGCGCAGGTGGTGGTATGATGATGGGACTTTCATACTTACTGACTGGAAAAGAAGATTTCGATGAGATTGTTACGATAGCTAAAGAAGGAAATCGTGACATCATCGATTTAAAAGTAAAACATATCTATAAAGGAGATAAAACGCCGATACCAGGCGAACTGACTGCAGCCAATTTCGGTAATGTCCTCCATAACAAAGATACAGAAAACTTTAGTGATGCTGATAAAATTGCTTCAGTATTAGGTATCGTCGGGGAAACCGTAACAACAGTATCCATTCATGCAGCCCGTGAGTTTGGTGCTGAATATGTCGTCTATATCGGCTCAAGTTTCTTAAACAATACGTTACTGCGCGATATCGTGATGAACTATACAGTATTGCGCAACTTTAAACCGTACTTCATCGAAAACGGTGAATATTCAGGTGCGGTTGGAACGTTGAGATTGATGGATGAGCAATAAAAAAAACGCTGCGTTACTCGTGTGAGTAACGCAGCGTTTCGCTTTGCAGATGACCTTATTTAACAGCGTCTCCAAAACAGACGACCTTATTTCTTCCCAATTACTTTAACCAAACTAAACAAAAATGGAATTAAAGTCGCACTAATAATTGTCGTTGCTACTGCAATACCAGTTGCATTATTTTTCTTACTCAAATGAATCACCCCTTCAGTCGTGCTTCAAATGCTTTTACTCGAGATTCGATTACATCTTCATCTCCATGCCAGATACAGATAAAGCGCGACGGGAATTCGTCTTTCTCTTTATAATCTCCATTATAATATGCAAGCGGGAATAAGTATCCTGCTTTCACTTCATCCAATATGACATCGAAGAATTTCGCGTTATCTCCATCGCTATAATATGCAAGAAACTTCTTATAATCTCCAGCTAACACACTATCTAATAACAACAGCGAACTTGAACCGTTCTGTCTGAAGTTAAGGTCGATTGCGTATATCTCACCTTTGCTATCAACAAGTAAATCAAAGCCGGCAATGCCAACATATCCAGCTTCTACACCATTTTGCATAATTTCTAATCCTGCATCGATGACATCCTGCGGGATATTATGATCTATAATATTCCCACGATATTTACCGTACTTTTCAGTGATCTGTTGACTTGAACCAATAAACTTAATACCCAGTTCTTCGCTAAATGCATACTGTACACAATAATTATGCACCGGTTCAATAAACTGTTCAATAATCATCTGTGCTGTACCTTCTGCTTCTCGCACGCGTTTAATACTACGCTCAACATCTTCCTGCGTATAGCACAGCATTACGCCATATCCACCGGCAGTCGGATGTTCATCCCCTGGTTTAATCACGAAAGGCAGTGACCACTTACGAACAGTATCTTCAAAGTCTTCAATCGCCACAACATCACGTTTCGGCAAGAATTTACCCTTCGTCCACTTATCCAGTATCGATTTATTGTTAAGCGCTAAAAATTTATCACGTGGTACAACATATTTATCGCCTGGTACTAATTCCTCTTCATGGGCATACTGAAAGAATATCTTTTCTCCATCCAGAACCGCATCGCGTAACACCTGTTCATATGATTCACGTGTATTATACACTCTGAAACCATTCGGCATATCAAATCCAACTGCATTAAACAATGCTTCAGTTTTATCTGTCACGGTCGCTTCGTGTACAACGACCGGCATCTCGGCGATTAACAGTTCACGTGCGCTCAGTAAATTTGACTGATGTTCTTCTGGCTGTAGCCATGGATTAAAAGTATAGGATGGACGTGATGAATACATCACTTTCTCTCCATATAAATCTTTCATAACTAATGGTAAGTTGATTGGTTTAGTCCCCATAAATGTTCTCCTTTAATGTTTCATGTAAATGTTTAATGCGTTGTAGTTCTTCAGGTTTCTCGATTAATTCGATTGCCATCGTTGCCATTATTTTAGCACCTTGTAATAAGGCATGATCCCCGTGTGCGCTCTTCGCTGCTTCACGAAATTCTACCGTGTGTCCAACGAGCGTTGATGGTCCCATCTTAATATGTGGGTGAATCGTCGGTATGATGTGACTCACATTCCCCGTATCCGTTGAACCGAAACCAAAATCATCATGCAGAATTGGCTCATTATGCATAATAGCATGTTTCTCAAATAAATCATCTAAAAATGTATTTCTGATGAATTCATTAACACCATTTTGAATGTGATTGAGCTGATATTCTGCCCCTGCTGTAATCGCCGCACCTTGCGCTACACGATCGACTTTACCGGTTAATACATCTAAATCTTTTCTGCTAATTGCTCTGGTATAAAATCTCGCTTTCGTATAATCCGGAATAATATTTGCTGACTTACCACCATCTAAAATAACACCATGCACTTTATCCGTCTTCTTAATATGCTGACGCAATTGGCCGATTCCATTAAAGAAACTGATCATCGCATCAAGCGCATTAATACCATTATGCGCATTCTCAGAAGCATGCGCAGTCTTGCCAAAAAACTCCACTTCAAACACGTCTACTGCAAGTGTTGGCACGGTTCTAAACGATTCATGTCCCGGATGAATCATCAATGCTACATCACTATCATTAAATAATCCTGCTTTAACGTATGATGCTTTCGCACTACCGTTTACACCGCCTTCTTCAGCTGGTGTCCCAAATACCTGAATAACACCGCCTAAATCATCAATCACTTCTTTTAAAGCAATTGCTGATAATACACTAGATGTGCCGATAATGTTATGACCACACGCATGTCCTAGACCTGGCAATGCATCGTATTCTGCTAAATAAGCGATAGTAGGTCCTGCTTTCTCGCTTTCATACGTTGCGATAAATCCAGTTTCATGTCCTGCAATATCACGTTCTATACTAAATCCTGCATCTTTTAATGTCTTGCTCAGCAAATTAGACGCAAAGTATTCTTCATTACCTAATTCAGGTCGTGCGTGAATTTCATGACTAATGCGTATAAATTTATCTCTGTGTTCATCTATATATTGCAATACTTTGTTATTCATATTATTATCTCCTCCGTAATTATAAAAAAAGACATTCCCAGATAGGAATGTCTACACGTTCTTATCTGCCAGCTTACGCTGTAGGAATTAGCACCTTACATGACTGCAGGTTGCTGGATGTCATCGGGCCCTTCCCTCGATCCGTCTTGATAAGTTATTGAATTTAATACTAACTATATAGTTATCTATAAATTCTGTCAAATATCAAAATTAATATGTCAGTAAAGTAATTAAGAATTTCGTACCGGCCACTGAACTAACAACGTCTATCGTGCCATCATGCAGTTCAACGATTTCTTTTGCCACAGATAATCCCAAACCACTGCCATTATGATGTTCATTCGTTCTATTACCACGATAGAACTGTTCAAAGATATGCGTCAGATCTTCCTGCGGTATACCTTGTCCGTTATCCGAAATTTCTATGATTGCGTTACTTCCACTCGTGTACGTACTTATCCATACTTCAACATTAACGTTATGCGTAAAACTATTCGACACAATATTCGTCAGTACACGATCCATGCGTGACGTATCAATATGAATCGTCGCATCTTCTTTATGGACGTAGCTCAACCCTTTATTGCCATATTGAGAGACAAATGCATCAATATACGTTCGTAAACACGTTTCTTCTGTATGGAACTGAATGCCATCACTTTTCAGCTGATAAACCATATTCAAATCTTTCAGCAGCTGATCGATATATAATGCTTTATCTTCAATAATGCTTATAAACTTCTTCTGTTCGTCCGGTTCAAGCTGCATTCCACTGTTAAGTATTTTTGCATAACCATAAATTGAACTCAGTGGTGTTTTTAAATCATGTGTAATACCACGTACCCAGTTTTCACGCTGAATATTCATGTTACTTTGGTAATTTTTATCATCTGATAACTTTCCTGTAAGCTTCGCGATCGCCCCGTCTATCGGACTATACATACGATATTTACGACGCAATCGGCCATTTTTATATATCTTTTCATTATTTAATACGGAATAGTCACCCTTAGCTAGTTGCTCTACCCATGTAGAAAAATGTCTTAATGGTTGCGCTAAACGATTACCTAAAAAGATTGATAACAGTAAAATAGCGGCTAATACAACAAGATTCATCCATGCATACCAAATTAAAAAGTTTTTCATAACATTCATAAAATCTTTATCATAAATATAGCTGTTTTCTGCAAATATTGCTTTCGTATCTGCAGGATGTGGATTTTTCTGAACAACATAATAATTTTTATTATCTTTAAAATATGAAACAAAGAAATATTTTTGATAATTGTCGTTATTCTTATGCTTGAACAGCGTATTATTCACGACATCTTCATCAAAAGCTCCAGAAATTTTAGTTATCCCTTTACGCTCAACGACAAATAATGCGAGATTGTGTTCGTCCAGATAACTTTGTGCGTCTTTTTCATTTCTCTCTAGTTTACGTCTTGCTTCATTTAATATCGTATTCTGCAGATAGATAACCTGCTGTCCTTTTGGCATCTCCCAAGTCGTAAATTCTTCAGCACGATATGTATTTAACGGGCGTAACTTAAATCCTTTTTCTGATGCGTAAATCACTTCATCATCTTTATTCTTTACTACAAGCACTCCATCATGTCGCTTAACATAATTAACCATCTCTTTAACGGGTTTAACTTTGTCCCCGTCAAACTTAATATATTCACTAATAGAATATGAATCCACGCTTTGCATATCTTCCTCAAAGAAGCTTTGCTCACTCGTAAACAGGAAATAGACAAAGAAAGCACAAATAATGAATGTCACCGAAAAATAAAAGATCAGAAAATAGCGGATAAAGCGAATCATAAATTTTTTGCTGATGCTCATCTATCCTCACCTGATTTTAAAATATAGCCGATACCACGTGACGTTAATAATAATTTCGGTTTACTCGGCTCAACTTCGAGCTTTTCTCTTAACTTTCTGATATGCACCATTACGGTATTATCGTCTACAAATTGATTTTCCCACACCGCTTCATAAATCTGCTCTTTCGTACAGATTTCATCCTGATGTTCATATAAGTATTGCATCAATAAATATTGTTTTCCTGAAAGGAGATATTTCTTATCTCTTACAGTTAATTCTGCATTACGTTCATCAAATGAATATAACACCTTTTCTTTTTTACCGGACTTCATATAACGCTCGACATTGACTTTTACTCTCACTGCAAGTTCCATCGGATTAAATGGCTTTGTAATATAATCATCTGCTCCATTTTGAAAGCCTTTAATCTTATCTCTATCCTGCGTATTTGCCGATACATAAAGAATCGGCGCATCGGTCATTTCTCGTATTTCATTGCCAAGATCATAACCTGACCCATCTCCAAGATTTATATCCAGTAGATACGTATCATAGTGCGCACTAATCATCGACTTCGCCTGTGCAAATGTAGAAGCAATATCAACTTTTTCGAATCCTTCACGTACGAGAATAAACTTTATAAGTTCAGCAATCTCAAGTTCATCTTCTACGATTAATATTGACGGCATATTTTCGACTCCTTTAAAAGATGCATTTATTTAGTAATAATAACAAAATTTCCACTATTTTTGTATTATTCTTTAAAATGATAAAAAAATAAGACTGAAGTAATTACTTCAATCTTAGACTTAAATTATTGAAACATCTTCATGAGATGTTCTATCACTATACCAGTCCACTGCTTTTACCGTCATCACAGTTACAAAGATCAGTTTAGACTGTTCATAGGTCTGCACATCAAATGGATACATTTTAGCGAGTTCTCTTTTCACACTATTATAGCGTTCCATCTCGCTCGGATAATATTTTAAATAACTGGTAAAAGCAGTCATTTCAATAATCTTTTCGTGACCTACAGGAAAAATATAGAGTTGATGCGTTCTGTCACCTGAAATGCGCTTCACATATTGCAGACTATCTTTAAATTCCGGTGTGATGCTTTCATAACCTAAATTGATTAAAGCCATATGCTGCGTTTCAAAGAGCTGCAAACTTTTAGTGACGATCATCATATCAATAATTGGTTTAGCCGACATACCAGGAACTGCTGTTGAACCGATATGTAATATATTATCGGCGTGCTCTTTAATACTATTTTTTAATTTTCTGCTTTCATCTAAAAACAAATGCTGCCAAATACTATCATATGGTAAAACAACAATCCTCTTCATATGCCACCAACTTTCAAATTTTGTAATATTACTATTATAACTTATTGTGACTAGATTCACAAACTATTTCGTTGTTTTCTACTTTGTACCATGTTATTATTAATTCCGAGTTAACCGATAAGATTACTTAAAGTATAGGAGCGGAAAATAATAATGAGCTTACCTTTTATGGATATATTTAAAGACTGGGCATCAGAATACGATAATTTCGTAACTGGTCAGGATCCTGAATATAAAGATGTTTTTGTGAACTATGACTTTATGATCGCCCAAGCAGTGAAACATGCTAAAGGTGATGTTGTAGAATTTGGACCGGGTACCGGTAACTTAACTAATTACCTTTTACAGCAAGGTTTAAACGTACGTGCGATTGAACCGAGTGAAGAAATGGCTGCCATCGGAGAAAAGAAGACAGGGATTTCTTTTGAACGTGGTGACTTTTTAAACTTTAAACAGCAACCAGCTGACACATTTATTTCTTCATTTGCATTCCATCACTTAACAGATACAGAAAAAGATATCGCTATCGGTAATTATGCGGAATTATTAAATGAAGGTGGCCGTGTCATCATTTTAGATACAATCTTCAATTCTGAAGAAGAGAAACAGTCAATGATAGAGCATTATACGTCACTTGGTTTTAATAATTTAGTAGAAGATTTAAACCGTGAATACTATCCATTAAAAGAGACAATGGAAAGCATCGCGAGTCGCAACGGCTTCGATTATCACGATACGCAACTTAACCGCTTTGCACACCTGCAAATTTTAGAAAAAAAAACAATAAAAAAACCATTTGATTTAATCGGTCACACACCAATGGTAGAAATTACAGCATTCCCATTAAATAAGGGAAATCGTATATTCGCAAAACTAGAGAATCATAATTTAGGTGGTTCGGTAAAAGATCGTCTAGGTCTAAATATTATTACGAAAGCGTTAGATCGCGGCGATATTAAAAACGGTCAAGTCGTAGAAGCAACAGCCGGAAATACTGGTATCGGGTTAGCTCTCGTATGCCAGAAGTATGATTTAAAATTACGTGTATACGTTCCAGAAAAGTTCAGTGTTGAAAAACAAAGCATCATGCGTGCTTTAGGTGCAGAAATTATCAATACACCAACAGAAAAAGGGATGCTATTTGCACGCGAGGAAGCTTTGAAATATGCACAGGAAACTGGCGCATTCTTCACAAATCAATTCGAATCACCTGATAATCCTTCTAGTTATGAAGGACTTGCCAATGAAATTATCGCGGATGTTGGACGCGTTGATATGATCGTAGCCGGCGCTGGCTCAGGTGGTACGTTTACAGGGCTAGCACACTACTTTAAAGATGCACATAAAGTAATCGTAGAGCCGGAAGGTTCAATATTAAATGGTGGAGCATCAGGCAGTCACAGAACTGAAGGTATCGGTGTTGAAAAATGGCCAGACTTCTTACCAAAAGATTTAATCGATGCAGTTGAAACGATTTCTGATATCGATGCTTTTACAAAAGTGTCAGAACTTGCTAAGCTTGAAGGGTTAATGCAAGGTAGTTCATCTGGTGCTGCATTACAGGCGGCTTTAAATCAGCAACAACACTTTACGAATCAAAATATCGTAGTCATCTTCCCGGATGCAAGTGACAGATATTTATCACAAGCAATATTTAATATTAAAGGAGAATAACAATGAAGAAAAAGACAATGTTGATTCATGGTGGACAAACGACTGATGCTTTTACAGGATCAGTCAATGCACCAATTTATCAGACAAGTACATATAAACAAGATGGTATTGGTAACTTACGTCAAGGTTATGAGTATTCTCGTACGAAAAACCCAACGCGTACTGCCTTAGAAACATTAATCGCAGACCTTGAACATGGACACGAAGGTTTCGCATTCGGTTCAGGTATGGCAGCAGTATCAACAGTAGTGATGCTGTTAAATGCTGGTGACCATATCGTAGTAGGTAGCGACGTATACGGCGGAACATACCGTGTATTTACTAAAGTATTTGACCGTATCGGTATTAAATCAACGTTTGTAGATACAACAGATGTTGAAGCGGTAAAAGCTGCAATTACACCTGAAACTAAGATGTTATATATCGAAACACCGACAAATCCATTACTCAATGTTACTGACATTCGTGCAATGGTAGAAATCGCACAAGCAAACCACTTAATTTCTGTAGTAGATAATACATTTATGACACCATATTTCCAGAATCCAATCGATCTAGGTGTTGACATCGTATTACATTCAGCAACAAAATATATCGGTGGTCATAGTGATGTTGTAGCAGGATTACTTGTTTCTCGTACACCAGAATTATCAGAACAAATCCACTTTATCCAGAACTCTGTTGGTGGCATTCTTGGGCCACAAGATAGTTTCTTACTTGTACGTGGTATTAAAACACTAGCATTACGTATGGAACAAACTGAAAAAACAACGATGAAAATTATCGAATTCCTACAATCACAAGATAAAGTAACAAATATCTTCCATCCATCATTATTAGATGCAGAACGTAAAGCAATTCATGAATCACAAGCAACTGGATTTGGTGGTATGATTTCTTTTGATGTCGGTTCTAAAGAAAATGCTGAATTACTTGTAAAATCTTTAAAATACTTTACATTAGCTGAATCATTAGGTGCAGTTGAAAGTTTAATCTCTGTACCAAGTCAAATGACACATGCATCTATTCCACGTGAACGTCGTTTAGAATTAGGCATCACTGATGGATTAGTACGTATTTCAGTGGGTATTGAAGATAGTGAAGATTTATTAGAAGACTTAAAAGAAGGATTTGCATTACTTAAATAATTAGGAGGCACATCATGACACAAAAAATGAAAGTTGAAAGCTTTAACTTAGACCACACAATCGTAGACGCACCATTCGTACGTTTAGCAGGTATTAAAGAAGGTATCAATGGCGATGTTATTAACAAATACGATATCCGTTTCAAACAACCAAACAAAGAACATATGGAAATGCCTGCACTTCATTCATTAGAACATTTAATGGCTGAGAACATCCGTAACCATACAGATAAAGTTGTAGATTTATCACCAATGGGATGTCAGACAGGATTCTACCTATCACTAATTAATCATGATGACTATGAAGACGTGTTAGTTATCCTTGAAAAAACATTAAATGACGTTCTTGCTGCTACAGAAGTACCAGCATGTAACGAAGTACAATGCGGATGGGCTGCAAGCCACTCATTAGAAGGTGCGCAATCTATCGCTAAAGAAATGTTAAGTAAAAAAGAAGGCTGGAGAAATATTTATCAAGAAGGTAAAGCACCAGCAGAATAATTAAAAATCCACCTCGGCTGAGGTGGATTTTTTTCTAACTCAATCACAACAAATCATTGATTAAAATCTAATTAAATTAGTGGCTGCATAAACATCATCATATTCGTTCAATACTTTTAACTGTTCATCAACAATATCTAAATGATATGGCCCAGTCATCTCACCAATTTCATACATCTTTGCACGATCAATGTCATCATGCTTCTTAAAGTTAAACGTTACGCTGTAATCTGACTTTTCTCCGGTACCATATACAAGTTCACCTAAAACTTTAGCTGTACCATTACCTTCAAAATAAGACTTCAATTCAAGTGGTAATGTAAACCTGAAGCGATAATGTGGTGTATTATGCATTAAATAATTGTATAACACACGATCAATTCTATAATCTAAGCGGAAAGCAACACCATTATCGTTTGGTGTTACTACTAAATTCTTCACCATAAAGTGTGGCATATGAAACTCTTTACCTACAGCTTCAGGTGGTGTCGATTCCGGTTTTACAAGTTCAACATTGACGCTTTTTTTCTTCTCATCATTATGTTTCAAATTTTGTACCTCATCGTTTTGTTTTTGATTTTTCGTCAAGAAATAATATAGTGCTCCACTCGCTGCAACAAATACAATTGCACCGACCGCACCAGTCGTCTTTTTACAGTTACATTTCATAGTGACGTCCCCTTTATCTACGTTATTTTATTTCACTATACCCCATTCATCCTTCTTTTAAGCGAAACTATTAAAAAACTATAAAAATCTATAAAAATCTATAAAAAAAATAAAAAACATGTTATTGTAGTGTTTGTACTTTAAGAAACGAGGTTTTATTTATGCTTTTTACACGAACACCAGTAAATAAACTTTTACCGTTCGTATACACAACACTTTTCGTTATTTTTATATTACTTATATTTGAGCAGATACTACAAATGATTATTGTTTTATTATTTCCGGACATATATAGTGTATTACCCTTTACTTTAGACTTTTTCTTTACCGAAAACATTAGTGAACTTACAAATATTCCTTCATGGATTATTATTCTGATTGTCATCATTCTACTTATCGCAATAACATTCTGGGTAGTAGAATTACTCGTAAAATATAACGAGCGACAGGAAGAACTATACATCGGTGATATCACAGACCATCATCTTTACTTAGCCATATTCACACGTCCAAATGTTAATATAACAGACCTACCAATCTATACCGGAGACTTTATGCGTGATAATAAAGGGACTTCAAGCACTTCAGAAACGAATAGTACACCAGGTGAACTCTATAAATTCATGCATGCAGCACTGTTTAGTAAACCACTTGATGAGGTCTTCTATATTCAGCATATTAAAGTTCAGAAAGAAACATGGCGAGGACTTAAATTTACAGGCGAAGCGATAACGAATAAACGTAATCTTCTCGTACGTAAACAGAAGAAATTCTTCCTTTCTAGTTCAGTCAATGATTACGATAAAATGAAAACATTCATTAAAAGTATTGCTGAAAACTAGTATTTACAGATAATTTACTTTAAATTCACTCCATCTCAATATTTAAAGGGTAAGATGTCTATCATGGAGATGATAGACATGTTTACAGAAAAAGAACGTTTAAATTTAATTATGTCGTATGGTTTAGAAGAATCCATCGATCTTTATAATAAATATTATGATGAAATCCATTCTATAGATCTTAAAAAATTTAAATCAACAATGAGCATCCAGTATGATTTGCCACAAAAGCTTGCTGATGCCATATACTTTATAGAATATCATTATAAAAATCGGGGTACCCACTTTGAAGAGATCATGGACTTCTTTAATACTTTACGCGCGATTGAACGACAAGTGATTTAAAAATGGCTCACTACAAAATGTAGCGAGCCATTTTTATTTGTGCGTCTATTTCAATTCACTCAAATAACTATCCCCGAAGTCAGGTAATTTCACTTCGAAGTTATCAGCGATTGTAGCGCCAATTGAAGCAAATGTGTCATGTCCTGAAAGTTCACCATTACCAATCGATTTAGAATACATCAATAACGGTACATATTCTCTCGTATGATCTGTTCCAGGCATTGTTGGATCATTACCATGATCTGCAGTAATGATTAATAAATCATCTTCACGAAGTTCATCTAATAATTCACCTAAACGCTCATCAAATGCTTTAATCGCATTCATATAACCTTCTTTATCACGGCGATGTCCATACAACGCATCAAAGTCTACTAAATTCAGGAAGCTGATACCATCAAAATCAGATTTCACAACGTCCATTAATTTATCCATACCATCCATGTTATCTTTCGTACGGATTGACTCAGTAACACCTTCGCCGTCATAAATGTCATTAATCTTACCGATTGCGATAACGTCTAAACCAGCATCCTTCATTTCATTCATTACTGTACGTCCGAAAGGTTTCAACGCATAGTCATGACGGTTAGATGTTCTCGTAAAGTTTCCAGGTTTGCCAACATATGGTCTTGCGATAATTCGTCCGATTAAATACTTTGGATCTTTCGTATATTCACGCACTTTCTCACAGATTTCATATAATTCATCTAACGGAATAATATCTTCATGTGCAGCAATTTGCAGTACAGGGTCAGCTGAAGTATAGACAATTAAATCGCCTGTTTTCATTTGGTGTTCGCCCCACTCGTCAATGATTGCTGTACCCGATGCCGGTTTATTGGCAACAACTTTGCGTCCAGTCATTTCTTCGATTGCTTGTACGAGTTCTTCAGGGAATCCATCAGGATAAACTTTAAATGGTTTATCGATATTTAACCCCATAATCTCCCAGTGTCCAGTCATCGTATCTTTACCAACTGATGCTTCTGATAATTTCGTATAATAGCCAACCGGTTCATCTACCTTATTTACTACTGGAAGTTCAGCAATATTTCCTAAACCTAAACGCTCTAAGTTTGGTAGCTGTCCTTCGTAACTTTCTAACGTATGTTTCAAAGTGTGACTACCAACATCGCCAAACTTGTCAGCATCCGGTGCTTCACCGATACCTACAGAGTCCATTACGATTAAATGAATTCTATTAAATTTCATGATTATCTCTCCTTTGCGTTGATCTGATTTGACTTGATTTTCCGCTCGACTTGTCCAATATCTCATGTTTATTGGACACATCGCTCTCACGTCCAATCCAAATCCAACTACTCAGTAATAACTTTATGAATCAATACTGGTGCTTCTGCACTGTCTGCAATTTCAATATTGTCGTAAATCTTATTCATAACGTCTTCTACATTATCTCGGTTTGCATATATTGTTACAAGTGATTCGCCCGCTTCAACTTTGTCGCCGACTTTTTTACGTAACATCAATCCTACCGCTAAATCAATAACGTCTTCTTTCGTAGCGCGTCCTGCACCAAGTAACATCGAAGCTACTCCGATTTCATCTGCAACAATCTTACTTACAACACCACTTGCTTTCGCTGGTACTTCAATCACATACGCTGCTTGCGGTAACTTAGATACATCATCTACGACTGACGCATCTCCACCTTGGTTAGCAAGGAATGTTTTAAACTTCTCTAAAGCTTTACCATTATCAATCACTTCCTGTAATTTCGCACGCGCTTCATCTAAAGATTGTGCTTTACCGGCTAACACAACCATTTGACTTCCTAGCGTAAGCACAAGTTCTGTTAAGTCTTCCGGTCCTTCACCGCGTAATGTTTCAATCGCTTCTTTAACTTCTAATGCATTTCCGATTGCAAATCCTAACGGTTGACTCATATCAGAGATTATCGCCATCGTATTACGTCCGACGTTATTTCCGATCTTAACCATTGCATGTGCAAGCTGCTCTGCATCTTCTTCTGTCTTCATAAATGCTCCGGCACCTGTCTTAACATCTAATACGATTGCGTCAGCTCCTGCTGCAATCTTCTTACTCATAATACTTGATGCGATTAACGGAATACTGTTCACTGTTCCTGTTACATCACGTAAGGCATATAATTTCTTGTCTGCTGGTGTTAAGTTGCCTGTTTGTCCGATCACTGCCAATTTATCTTCATTTACAATCTTAACGAAGTCCTCTTCTGAAATTTCAACATGGAATCCTTCTACCGCTTCTAATTTATCAATTGTTCCACCTGTATGGCCTAATCCACGCCCACTCATCTTCGCAACAGGAATATCAAGCGCTGCTACTAATGGTCCTAATACTAAAGTTGTTGTATCACCAACACCGCCAGTTGAATGCTTATCAACTTTCACACCTTCTATAGCGCTTAAGTCAATCTGATCGCCACTTTCAACCATCGCCATCGTTAAGTTAGCACGTTCTTCATCATTCATATCCTGGAAGAATATCGCCATCGCTAAACTTGATGCCTGATAATCAGGAATTTCTTCATTTGTATAACCTTTAATGAAGCATTCAATTTCTTCTTTCGATAATGCATGTCCGTCACGTTTCTTTGCAATAATATCTACCATTCTCATCATTAATGACCTCCATTTATTTTGTAAGCGTTTTCTTTTACATGAAAAGTGAAAGGGAATTAATAATCCCCTTTAGCTTCTTCACCCTTTAAAATTTGTACACCTGCTGATGCGCCGATACGTGTAGCACCTGCATCAATCATCGCTTTAACATCTTCATAAGAACGCACACCACCAGATGCTTTCACACCCATATCAGGTCCTACTGTTTCACGCATTAATTTCACATCTGCGACTGTTGCTCCACCTATTGAGAATCCTGTAGAAGTCTTAACGAAATCTGCCCCTACTTCTCTCGCAATTTCGCAAACTTTCACTTTCTCTTCGTCAGTTAACAGACTTGTTTCGATAATTACTTTCGTCGTAACATCTCCTGCAGCATCGACTACCGCTTTAATATCTTCACGTACTAAATCAAAGTTGCCACTCTTAGCCGCACCGATATTAATTACCATATCAACTTCACCTGCACCATTCGCAATCGCATCTTTCGTTTCAAATGCTTTTACTGCTGGTGTATTAGCACCTAACGGGAAGCCGATTACAGTACATACTAAAACATCCGTACCCTCTAATAAAGCATGTGCATACTTTACGTGTGTAGGGTTCACACAAACACTCATAAATCCGTATTCACGTGCTTCTTGTGCAAGCTGTTCGATTTGGGCAGTCGTCGTTTCTGGTTTCAAAGCAGTATGATCAATATATTTCGCTAAATTCATATTATTTATTCCTCCCTTATATTCAAATCCATTATAACAGATATTGAACAAAAGTAAAAACGATAAATGAAATTACGTTCAAGTTAAATTAATTGCTTAGCTGTAATGCTATCAGTTATCAGGACATTCGGGATACCACCAGCGAGAGCACCTCGAATAGCTTCTACTTTATGTTTACCACCTGCAACGAGTATGCTTGTTGGAATCTGCTTTAATGTATCCAGCGTCACACCCATCGTACGATCATCGACCCAGACATCAGCAATTCTCCCATTCTTATTATAAAATCTTGAACAGATGTCACCCACCGCTTCATGCTTCAGACGCTTCACTTCATCGTCCGATAAAAAGCCAAGCTTAAACAACAGTGCTTCATCACGCACTGTACCGGTAGTATATATCGCAACATCACATTCACTTGCCATGCTTAATATCCCTTTAATATGGCGATCTTCACTCACTAATTGTTTCACCTGTTTGTTATCAAAAATAACAGGTACAGGTAAATCACGCGGAATGGAATTAAAGCTCTTTGCAAATAAAGCTAACGTTTCGTGCGAATTCGTCTTTATATTTGAGTATGAAATACCACCCTTTAACTGAATGGTAGACACGCCAGTTAAATTCGTCGGTTTCATTAAGTTAGCAGTTTCATACATCGTTTTTCCCCAGCTTATGCCGACAACGTCATTGTTCTTCACATTTTCATGAAGAAATTCTGCAGCTGCTTCTGCTATAGCACTGAGCACAATTTCGTATTTATCACTAGATACTTCTTTAATTAAGACATGCTTTAAATTATATTTTTCTTTCAGTAATTCTGCGAGTTCTTCACTTTTCTCATACGGGTCATGAATCGTTATATTAACAATCCCCATATCTTTAGCAAATTGAAGTTGTCTCGATACTGTCGGTCTGGAAATATTAAGTTCATCAGCAATAGCTTTTTGTCCTAAGTTTTCTTCGTAATACATTTTAGCGATTCTGATACACTGTTTGATTTTTTCTTCCATTATGCTCACCTCTACTTACATCCATTCTAAGGGAAAACAAAAAAAAATACACTTCAATTCCATTGAAGTGTATCAATTAATTTTTTAACTAATTTAATTTTAAATTATCCTAAGAAAGATTTTAACATCCAGTTATGTTTCTCTAAACTTGTAATCATACCTAAGAACATATCAGCAGTCATTTCATCATCTGCTTCTTCAGCTGTAGTTTTACCTTCTTCTAATTGTTTAATCACTTTATCAAAGTCTTTAGATAAATCTTTCACCATATCTTCTGCAGATAAATTTTTCTTCGCTTCTTTTACAACAGATAAATCTAAACTTTCTTTTAACGTTGCAATAGGATTTCCTTCAATCGCTAAAATACGCTCTGCTAATTCATCGATGTAAACATTAGCCTCATCATATAACTCTTCGAATTTAGTGTGTAAACTGAAGAAATGTGGTCCTTTTACATACCAGTGATAGTTGTGTAATTTCGTATAAAGCACCGTCCAGTTCGCCACTTGTTGATTCAATGCTGCTACTACTTTGTTTTCTTTTGTTTTTTTAGCCATCAATAATCTCTCCTTTTAATTTCTTATTTATATTAATTATTATATTATAATCATTCTAATTAATAAAGTGATTTTGTCTGTATCAATTTTAAATAATTGGGTATACTATTTAAAAAAGAGGAGGCAACCATGTTTAGAAAATACATATTACCTATTATTATCGCAATACTCGCTGCTACCATGCTGCTCACAATCGATTACTGGAAACTGCCGTTAACCGATATACTTACTTCTACCCCATATATCGTTGTGTTATGCATATTTGCTGTATTATTTGCTATTATTGCCTTTATTTACAGTAAACTTGCCTATAAAGTAGATAACGACCCTAGTTTAGAACATTATGAACAGGACAGAGCATCATTTAAGAAATTTTCTGAGATGAATATCGCTATCATTATTTCATTTTATTTTGCACTCGGATCAATTTTATTAATCAGTATTAATGATGCACCATTATATCTAGGAATTATCAGTATTATCGTGTTAATCATCGCAGTCCTGATGCGCTACTATGGATATAGCATGATCAACAAGTTGTATCCGGAACGTGACTTACCTGAGAACTTTGAAGCAGATTTCGATGATAAGCTTATCGATTCACTCTCTAAAGAAGAAATGTATACGATATTTACAGGTTTATATAATGCATTTAAAATCACGAATATTTTATTACCTGCAGCAATGATGCTGATTACAATCTATGGTTATGCGACTGGCGTACCGCAACACTTCGCACTGTCAGTTATCGCTGCAGTCGCAATCATCATCAATATCGTCTATCAAATTACTGTGAGAAAGATGATTTAGACCATCTCATATCACTACAATGCCGGATACTCAAAGTATCCGGCATTGTTGCGTTTATCTAAAAGCTCATATATAAAAAAGACACCCAATAATGAGTGTCTAACAAATTATGCTTGTCGATGTTCTTCTAATAATGGCTCATCCGGTTTAACAAAGAACCATAGGATAATCGCAAGTGCTGCCGGAATTAACATTAAATAGAACGTTGTATCCCAACCAAACTTCTGCACTAATACCCCACCTAAGAATGGACTTAAGAATGCACCCACGTTACCCCAAAGGTTCATCCATCCTGAAACCGTTCCTGAGAAGTTACGTCCAAGGTCAGCCGCTGATGCCCAGCTCATACCCATTGATAGACCAACACCACCTAAACATAGTGATAAGTAGATGATGTTCATCGTCATATCATTCGTTTGAACGGATAAGAATAACGAAATCGCGAATACGATAAATCCAAAGATTGCGATACTTGAACGTGCTTTAAATTTAGAATGACCACGTGCAACGATTGCATCTGAAATTGATCCACCAGCCATGATTAATACGAACATCATTAACCACGGTGCTGCCGCTAAGAATTTCATATCCTTTAAAATAACGTGATATTCTTCTTGCAGGTAAGTTGGTAACCAGATTAAGAATAATGTGATTACAAACTGTACTACGAAATATTGACCCGCAATTGCAAAGAAGCTGAAACGTGTGAAGAAACGTCCCCAAGGTGCAGTTTCTTTCGTAGCACCACCTACAGCATCACGGTTCTCCATGATATAAAGCTTTTCTGCTTCATTGACCATCTTATGTTGTTCAGGTAAATCTTTAGCAATAACAAGCCATAAAGCTGCAATAACAAAGCCGATTGCACCAAAGATATAGAATACAGCTTGCCAACCAAATGCTTGGTAAATGGCAATGGTTACGAATGGAGCGATAACTGGGCCGAAGTAACTACCAGCAAGTAAGGCGCTTGAAGCACGCCCTTTTTCTGATTTCGCGAACCAGTATGTATTGAATACAGCGTTTGAAGGATACATAGGTCCTTCACCAATACCGAATAAGAAACGCATTGCATATAGTAAACCGTGATGTTTAACAACACCTGTTAGAATCGTAAATGCACTCCACCAAACTAATGCAAATGTTAATAACTTTTTAGGTCCAAATTTCTCAGCCATAATACCTGCTGGAACCTGCATTAAAGCATAACCTGCAGCAAATATTGACCCAAGCATCCCAAATTGTGCTTTCGACATGTTTAAGTCTTCCATCATTGGTCCCGCAATATATGAGATATTCGCTCTATCCATATAAGCAATAACCCCGATAACAAAGAACATCAATGCGAACATCCAACGCACATTAGACTTTCTTTCATTCATAATATATTCTCCCCCATAATCGTTTTCGACTCACTCAGTCATCCGATGACTATATTTTTTGACTTCTCAAAAATACCACAGGATAAAATCGTTTACAATACCTTTGTGAAAAAATAGTATATATTTTTTTAACCGCTTCAACACGATAATAACAAGCATTGAGGAACTTATTACAAACATTAAAGTTATTAATTTCACATAGTTGTTACAGTGTTATATTTAAGAACTATATAACAGTTCTAATAACTCATAACGCTATAATCCTTCTCTCTATTGATAATTCATATAAAGACGATTAAAACTACAAAAAATAAAGTAATATTTCGAATATATGTTATATAAAAATATTCTGAAAAATAAAACAGATAATTTGTAACACACGACACGAATTGGTATAATATAACTGTTATAAAAATTAAATTTCGTTAAGGAGTGGTTGTCAATGAAAGCAGCAGTATGGTATGGTCCTAAAGATATTCGCGTAGAAGAAAAAGAAATTCGTGATATGAAACCGAACGAAGTACGTGTGAAGGTTTGATACGCTGGTATTTGCGGCTCAGATTTACACGAATATCAGGAAGGACCTGTATTTATTCCGGTCGATAAAGATGATGAATTAACAGGCGGAAAAGCACCTTTGATTATGGGACATGAATTCTCTGGTACAGTTGTTGAGGTCGGAAGCGAAGTAAAAGACTTTAAAGTTGGTGACCGTGTATCTGTTAACCCAACGATAACACATGGTAAAAGTATCGATGAACTAGATGTTTATGATGGCTTTAGCTTTATCGGATTACACACAGACGGTGGTTTCACTGACTTAGTAAACGTACCTGAAGTTAATGTCTATCACTTACCGGACTCAGTATCATTACGTGTCGCAGCAACAATTGAACCATTGGCAGTAGGCGTTCAGGCTGTAAAAGAAAGTGAAATTGAATTCGGTGATACCGTTGCAATCTTCGGTGCCGGTCCTATCGGATTATATACGACACTCGCAGCACGTGCAGCTGGCGCGAGAAAGATTATCGTATTAGACTTATCTAAAGAACGTTTAGAAAAAGCATTAGAATGTGGTGCTACAGACATCATCAATTCTGGTGAAGTAGATGCAGTTGAAGCGGTTAAGAAAATCGTACCAGGTGGCGTAGATCGTTCATTTGAAGTAGCCGGTGTTGCACCAACGTTTAAACAGGCAATCGATGCTACACGTCCTCGTGGTAAAATGGTTATCGTATCAATCTTTGCAGGAGACATCTCTTGGCCACCATTACAATTAACAAACACTGGTGTGCAAATCACATCTACAATTGCTTACTCTAGAGCAAGCTACCAACAAACAATCGACTTATTAGGTAGTGGACAAGTGGATACTGAAAATACGATTACAAAAGAAATCGAATTAGATGATATCGTTACTGAAGGTTTCGAAACATTAACGAACGACAAAAACCAAGTGAAGATATTAGTTAAATTAAACGGCGAAGGATAATAAACCATCCTTCAATCTTGCAAAATACAAAAAAAACAAAACGGAGATAAGCATCATGCTTATCTCCGTTTTATTTTTATAACTTTAGTTATTACTATATTCTCTTCTAAACTCTTCCGTAAATGCTTCAAGTTTAAAGTCTTCCGGTACCTGCTCAGTACGCACAACCAATACATCACATTTCGCGTAACGTACAATCGCTTCTGAAACACTACCCATTACAAAACGTTCTAATGCATTAATACCGTTAGAGCCACAAATAATTAAATCGCAATTTGCTTTCGGCGCTATTTCTTTAGTAATAACCTGACGTGCTGCTCCGTGACCAATCTTTGTATCCACTGATTTCACGCCTTGTTCTAAAGCAATTGCTTTATAACCATTCAACATCTTCTCAGTGTACTTATCAGCATTCTCATGCAATGAGCCGCGTTCACTTTCAACATTCGCATATGTTCTAATATCCACGACATGTACTAATGTAATCGCTGCATTATTTCTTTTCGCGATATCGACACCTTTTTGGAATGCATACTCACTCACTTTTGAACCATCTACCGGTATCAAGATATGTTGATACATCATTTGTAACAGCCCCTCTCTTATCTTCATCTTTAGTATATCATCAAAATGAAAACGCTTCATTCTTTTAGCGCTATAAATCTAAATTCTCCACATATAAATTGCGAACTTCTATTTTCTGATCTTCGTTCGGCAGAAAATACCATAATCCATCTGCCATAATCGTACCTTCACCCGTTAACTGATATTTCTTAACGTTGTCCAGCGCACCACGATAGGATAACCCTAAACCTTTCAAATCATCAAAAGACATGTCCGTAACAACATTACCGTCAATATTTTTCAGGATAGCATCCAGTTTCGTTACCGATTGAAGATTCACGATTTTATTCGCTAAACCTTGAATGACAATTTGCTGACGTTCCTGACGACCAAAGTCTCCGCCAGCACCGTCACCTTTACGTGCACGTATAAACGCTAATGCTTTATCGCCATCCAGATGTACTGTCTGACCGTTCACAAAGTCATAGCCATTCGCACTAAATGTCGCATTGCTTTTGACGTCAATACCGCCGACTTCTCCAATCAGCTTGTGCATGCCGTCCATATTCACTGTCGCATAATAGTCAATCGGCACATTCATCAACTTTTCAACAGACTGTACTGCCATCTTCGCACCGCCATAAGCATAAGCATGGGCAATTTTCTCCTGCGTATCTTTTCCGACTATTTCACTGTAAGTATCTCGAGGAATACTGACCATCACTGACTTGTTCTCCTTCGGATTAATACTCAGTAATATAATCGAGTCACTACGTCCTTTATCACCTGTTGATAATCGTTCTTCGTTCGCATCAACCCCAAATAACGCAACACTGATCGCATCTTTATCCCGGATGCTTACAGCCTTATCACGTAAATCCGATTTGTCGCGACCTTCAATTTTATGCTGAATATTATCGGCAGTCTTTAGTACTTTAAAATAAGCATTGCTTACATACAAGCCAATACCTATCAGCACGATCAAACATAGCAGAACAATCCATTTCAAACAGCCGCCACGCTTCTTGTCACTTCTTTTCATTATTTACACCTCTCATGAAACTAATATTACACTCAAAATCAAAGGAACGCTATCATACATAAGTAGTAGTGTCAATTTTCCCGAAATGCAGTTTATCACCGTTCAAACCTATACCCCGATACCCTTCATCTAATAAACCATTGATTCTTTCAGTTTCTTGACGTTCAACTTCAACAACATCCCTAAATTTAAATTGCTGCGTCAAATCCTTCATAAAGATAAATCTCAATTTACCTCCATATAGCTGATCCATGGCGATAATATGCATCCCGAGATGAAACTTATCTTTCAGACTCGGTGTATTATCAGGATGCACTGTCGCCATAACGATGTTAAATTGAGCAGCAACTTCAGTAAATAACCATTCCCCAAGTTGGCGTTGCAAAGATAATCCTCTGAAGTCCGGATCTACAATTGTAATATCAGAGTAAATTAAACCTGCTGCCTGCGCATCCTTGATACCAGCATATGGACCTAAATAATCTTCATCAGGAATATGCATTGTCCTAAAGGCACCAACTACTCCATCTATTTCTGCCACAGCCATTAAACCCTTTCTAATATCTTCTGTCAGCTCCTCAATAAGAACAGGGTCTAGTTCCTCAGGATTTGTAAGGACATCCAGTGCACGCTGCTGAATACGCTCAATCACCTGCACATCATTTATCTGAGCCTTTCTAATACATTTCTCGGACATTTCACTTTCCCCTTCTTTCCAATGTCTACTATCGACTTATATATTTTTATTATAGGTTATCTGGCAGAGAAATTCACAACTTGTTCAAAATTAATCTACCATACAATCCATGCGAATAAATCAATAAATGTAAAGATATGATTAATTTTGTAATTATATGATTAATTTTATTAATTTTCTAACAAAATTTATACATAATATTAATATATATCTTCTTATAATTAAAAAAGATGCTCAATCTATTACTATTGCATTCAAAAATGATAATTTATTGTATATACATTTCATTATATTATTATTTAAAAATAATAATAAGTAAAAATTTAACTACAATATTATCGTTTAATTTAGACTTTTCAGATTAATAAAATAGTTTAATTTATAATTTAAGTAGTACAAAACAAGAATATAATATTAAATTTTTATATATCATTTATAATATTAGATGTTTTTCATTTATTTTTATGATATACTATCAAAGTTGATGTCATGAAATATCTTACGTGTAAATAATGAATTTTAGAGAAACTAAGTTTTATTAACATTTCAGTTAACGCACGGTTTAATGTATGTTTTAACCAACCGCAAAATTATCAAAAAGAAATGGGCGAATTTTATGATCGAATTAGAACAATCTTTATTCAAAACAGTCAGTTTAATAGAAGCAAACCTCAATGAATCTTTAAGTGCAGCCTATGGTATTTCTTATACAGAATTTTTAATTCTATATAAACTCTATCTCGATGAAGAGAGTACAATTGCTGAGATACAAAAAGATATTTCATATAAGATGGACTCTGCAAGTACAAAGACAAAGAAATTACGTGCTATGGGACTTATCGCAAAAGAACGTCGTAAAGACGATGAACGAAAAGTGGCAACGAAATTAACAGATGAAGGTCATGCCTTAGTCGAGGAAATAAAGAACAAATATAACAAACATTTAACTACGTCATCAACAAAGCTTAGTGAAAGAGATTTACAAACTTTAAAGTCATTAATAGATAGTTACAGAGACGACTTCCATGCAAATTTCAATATAAATGGTTAAGAAAAATACGTTTGAGATTAAATCTCAAACGTATTTTTTAATTTAAGCGAGTTCTGCCGGTTGTAAATTCTGCTGCTCGAAATGTGCTCGTTCTTCTTTCGTCATCTTTACAATCTTAAAGCCAGTGTAGCCATAGATGATTGAAATAATAGGAACCATAAAGTTTAAGATTGCATAGGGTGCGTATTCAGCAACGCCTACACCGAGTGTTCCTGCAATAAATACACCACATGTATTCCAAGGTACGAACACACTCGTTAAAGTACCACTGTCTTCCAGACATCGTGACAAGTTCTTTGGATGTAAGTTCTTATCGATAAAAGCTTTTAAATACATACGGCTCGGTACAACAATACTGATATACTGCTCAGAACACGTTGCATTCGTAGCAAAACAGCTTACAATCGTCGCAGCAATCAAGCTGCCTGTAGACCTTGCCACCAATAAAATTTTAGAGATAATCGCATTTAACATACCACTGAACTCCAGAATACCACCAAACGTCATCGCTACGATCGTCATAGAAATGGTAAAGAACATCGATTCTAATCCACCTTTGTTAAATAACTCTGTGATTAGTTCATTTTTAGAATCAATTTTATAACCAGACTGTAGTGTATCCATTACTGCATTCATACTATCACCTTGAACAAGCTGCTGTGCACCCGCTCCTAATATAATACCGACCACTAATGCCGGTACAGCCGGTACCTTCAAAGTAACTAATATAATAACGATTAACGGGATCAATAATAACCACGGTGAAATGACAAATTGCTCTTCCATACCATTGAGCAGCGTCTCAATCTTCTTCGTATCCATATGACCACCTGCAAACTGGCGACCGATAAAGAAGTAAGCAATTAATGCAATAATGATACCAGGAATGGTCGTAAAGAACATATGTTTAATATGTACAAATAAATCTGTTCCTGTAAGCCCTGACGCTAAGTTTGTCGTATCACTTAAAGGGCTCATCTTATCTCCGAAATAACTACCTGAAATTACAGCGCCTGCAATCATACCTGCAGGAATATCCATACTTAAACCAATCCCCATACCAGCAACACCAACTGTCGCCATTGTTGACCAGCTTGAACCAATCGCAAGTGCAACGATACCACAGATAATACAAATCGTTACTAAGAACATACCCGGTGAGATTAACTTCAGACCATAATAGATCATCGTTGCAACTACACCGCCACCAATCCAGGCACCGATAACTAAACCAACCAATATAATGATGACGATTGCGGGTAAAGCGAGTTTAATCCCCTTATACATCATCTCTTCAATCTCTTCCCATGTAAATCCATGCTGATGTGCAACAATTGCTGCAATCGCTGTACCGATCATCAACGGAATATGTGGTGCCTGCTCCAGGAATACGACGGTAAATATCATGCTCGCAATCATAAAGACAAGTGGTACTAAAGCCCACCAAACATTGATTTCTTTTTTCTGTTTAAGATTATTTTCCATACCCCTATGTATCCTCCCCGAATGAAATCGTTTACATTCACATATTTATTTTAAGGCATTAAACCGTAAAAATCTACACTAATTTTCAAAATACTTAAAAAATTTAAACAAAGAAATAATAATAGATAAAACAATCGTTAAAAGATAATTAAAAGTATAGAAAAATAAAAGTTTAATAAAAAAATCATATAAGAAGATAAAAAAATAAGCACTTCTTGCGAAGTGCCCACCTCTTTAATTAATACATATGATCGAGTACATATTGTCCTGTATATCCGTATAACGCTTCTGCTCCACTATACTCTGCTTTCGCATATGGCGTGTCATACTCTCCGTATAAATCATAACCATATGTTCTTAAACCATAAACGCGCATCTTACTATCAAATAACGGTGAACCTGATGCACCGGCACGGAACTTATCTTTCATAACAAACTCCGTTTGATTCGCTGTACGCATAATAAATAATGCACGGTTAAAATAACGCTTCTCATAAATCTTACCGTCAAACGGATAGCCCACACTAAATAACACCTGACCTTGTTTTAAACGTGCAATCTGGTTATCTGTCGCAAGTTTCATCGGCTTCACATAATCAGTCAGCTTCACTTTCGTATGCACTAATGCAACATCTGCATAAGGAACTTTAACCACTTTAGTCACTGCAAACTTATGAGGAATATCCGCTTCATTACGGTTCATCTCAAATGTTAAATACTTTGGCGCCGTTGCTTTACCATGTTCATCATCAATGACATGGGCATTCGTTAAAATCGTATGATCATCAATGACAAAACCACTACCCATTGTTTCATATTCTGGACCTGCCCAGCCATTCTTATTCGCAATACGCCCAATGGCAGCATACTTCGTATAACGATTCGGAATAGCTTTCATAAATGTCTTGCTGTTCGGATAACTCTTAACAATCGGATAAGCGATTTGCTTTGTAGCCGGTTTCATCCCATCATAATAATAATCTGACTCCATCGCTTGTGCACTATGTATACCAGATAATAAAACACTACCAATTAACACTACTCCTAATAAATAGTTGAACTTTCTCATGTTATCCTCCTAAGTTTCATATGCATTTATTTTCTCATAACTTTATTACAGAAAGAAGACACTGATGTAAATAATTATCCGTGCATTCACTAATTAATTCAATATCCATATGTAATATATATTAAAAACATGTAACAGATATAATAAATATACCTAAATGATGTTTAATGAGAGATAAATAGACGTATATAGAGGAATAATACGTGGAAACGTATCAATTTACACTTAAGAGGTGACGAAACATGAATAAAAAATTATTAGCTACAGCAGTATCAGCAACATTACTTGGTTCAACACTTAACATTCAGGCAGACGCACAGACTCAATCATATAAGCAACTAGAAGTTAAACAAAAAGTACAAAACAAACAGGACATTAAAAATGTACTGAAGAACTTACCTGGCGCTAAAGCCATCAAACAAACGTATAGTAAATATGAAGTAACAGATGTTCATCAGGATGAACTTGGATTCACACACTACACATTACAACCAAAAGCAAATGGACGCTTTGCAACAGATAAAGAAATCAAAGTCCATGTGAATCCACAAGGGGAAGTCGTTCTTGTGAATGGTGCATTAGATGCAAAAGAAGTAAATCCAACAAACACTGTCTCAATCTCTAAAGATCAGGCCATTCAAAATGCCTTCAACACAATTAACATCAACCAGCAGGCAGCAAGTAACTTAGGTAACCCAACAGTGAAACGTGCTGACTTAGAAATTGACGGAGATAAAAATAAAAACGTCTATACAGTTGAAATTATTACTGTAACACCGAAAGCTACACACTACATTATTAAAGTCGATGCACAAACCGGTGCAATCGTTGAAAAATTAAACTTAGCACAACATACTGCAACAACAGGAACAGGTGTCGGTGTACTAGGTGATACGAAAACAATTAACTTAAATAGCCAAAAACGTACGTACTACCTGCAAGACTTAACAAACACAGGATATAAAGCAGCCTATAACTATGATGAAAGTACAAGACAAGCAAATATCATTACAGATAGAGACCGTAAGTTTGACGCTAGCATACAACAACCAGGAGTTGACGCCAACTACTACGCAGACTTAACTTATAAATACTATAAAAATAAATTTGGCCGTGAATCATATGACAACGCAGGCAGTCCGTTAGTATCAATCGTTCATGCTAATAACATTGGATTCAACAACTGTAATAATGCAGCATGGATGGGAGATAAAATTGTGTACGGGGATGGAGATGGCGTGGTATTCCGTCCGTTAGCAGGGGCTAAAGATGTTGTAGCGCATGAAATTACGCATGGTGTGACACAAGAAACTGCGAATTTAGAATATCAAGGACAATCAGGTGCATTAAATGAAAGTATGTCAGACGTGTTTGCATATTTCATTGATAACGATGATGCAACTATCGGGGAAGATGTGTATACACCAAACAAAGCTGGAGATGCTTTAAGAAGTATGTCTAACCCTAACCTATATAATCAGCCGGCAACAATGGCACAATACGTGAATACGACATCAGATAACGGTGGTGTACACACGAACTCAGGTATTCCGAACAAAATCGCTTATGACACGGTGAATCAGTTAGGACAAGATAAAGCAGAAAAAATCTATTACCGTGCATTAACACAATACTTGACAGTAAATTCAACATTCGCTGATGCGAAACAAGCATTATCTCAAGCAGCGATGGATCTATACGGCCAACAAGCAGCAGATATAGTCTATGCAACATGGACGAATGCTGGCGTATAATATCAATACACAACTATAAAATAACTCAATAGATATAAAAATAATACCGCCACTGAACAATCAGTGGCGGTATTTATTACCCGGGAAAAAATTAGACGCTCAATTGAACATCATGATACTCTAATTGAACAATCTCCAGGTTACCCGTTTCTTCATTCTTCTGTAAAATCAATTTAACGTGAAGACCATACTTGTTAACGATTAAACCATCACTCGTCTTACTACTACTTGTCGCCTTACCTAAAACTTTCTTCATTGATGATGTAAGTGCAGGTTGTTTCCAAATA
Organism: Macrococcus epidermidis; assembly: GCF_024205965.1. Classification (NCBI taxonomy): domain Bacteria; kingdom Bacillati; phylum Bacillota; class Bacilli; order Caryophanales; family Staphylococcaceae; genus Macrococcus; species Macrococcus epidermidis. Next base: position 2,231,887 of record NZ_CP073819.1, read on the forward strand.
TACTTAAATGCCATACGATCTACCTAAGCACTAGCAGTCACCATATTACGATTGTAATGACGACAGGCAAAGACAACCTCACCATAACGACCATAGTCCTTTTCTACCATTACACCATAAATATCGCGATACACATTAGAATATGTATCCTTACCGAAAATCGAATGCACTTCCTAGAACTTATCTCTAAACTCAACGCCCTTATAACTAAACTTTCTATCCTTCATAAGTTTTAATGTCTTACTATCAAGCTTTGGCATCGATAAATCCTTGTTCTGATAATTAGGTGATGCCTTAACAGTCGTTGCAGCTTCAGTAGTTGCAACCGGCATAAGTAAAGTAGATAACACTAGTGACGCTGTAATTAATTTCTTCATCCTATTCTCCTAAGCTGTGTGATAAAAACTAATCTTACTTCTTATCTTGATTCGTAAAGAAATAACCACCAAACAGAACAATCGCCATCATTATAATAATCAGTAAAATCGACATGCTCATAGTTATCCTCCTCAGACTTATTTTACACTATTGTACAAAATTTAGCAGATGAAGTCACAGATAATGTAGATTGGAGAATTTATGCGTATTCCATTATTGACTTTTGAAAATTTAATTTTTCTAATTTGATTTCTAATCTCACCAGTATCGACTCTAAAAATATTAATATTTTTATAATTTATACCCTTGTCATTCTCTATCTTAGGACATACAATATTTATTTTATGTCCATTTAAACGCCAACTTTTTAAAAATATCATTATAGCTTTGTTTTTCTTTAATATTTTCAAATCTACTTAAAGATAAAAATAAAATATTCATAAATACCTCATTCCTTGATTAAATGAGAATAATTTTAATTCATATTAAAAAATAGATTACTAAATCTATTAGTAATCTCAGATTGAAGACAAACTAAATTTCATTACATGAGTTTGTTTTTTATGACTATATTCTCATTTCTTCGAAATTTAAATTTTTGACTATAATGCCAAGCCAATTGAGTATCTTTGATAACCCAATTGGCTAACTTTTTTAAATTCATGCATGCACAAATAAGCGTGGTTTCCTTGGACACTTTTTCAATCCTCTAAACTTTGTCCATCTCATACCATGCTGTTCTTTAGCATCACCAAATCTTCTTTCAATAGTTTGAGACTTTAATTTATATCCCATTCTTCCTTCTTCTGTATGTCTTATTTATTCATGAAAACGACGCTCTAACAGTACCGAGACCACCTAAATCGCACTTCTCAGTCGCATCAATAACGCTAATTTGTTGCCACACTTATAAACTCCATTAGGAGTTTATTTTTTATGATTTCCTTCCAAATTTCATGTTATAAAAATACTTGTACATTCGTACAAAATTATTTTTGGAGGGATTTTATGCCTAATTATTTAGAAATTATTAGACTTCATGAGTTGTCATTTAGTCAGAGAAAAATTTGTGAAACTGTAGGTTCAGGTAGGACTTTAGTTAAACGAACAATTGATACTGCTAAACAAAATCAATTATCTTACTAGACATTAAAATGTTGGGATGCTGCTCGAATATCAGAAGTCTTTGATGTTCGTAAAAATCAACCGAAAAGAATAATTAGAGATGTAGTATTCACGATGCCTTACTACAAAGAACTTTCAAAATCTTTATCACAGCCAGGAGTTACTATGAAGTTATTATGGGAGGAGTATGTACATGCATGCCGTTTAAACAATAAACCTTATTATCTATTAACTCAGTTTAGAAAATACTTTAATGAGTATCTATCGAAACAATCATTCTCAGAAATAATTCATCATAAGGCTGGAGAAAAAGTTGAAGTTGATTGAACTGGTTCTAAAATCCGATGGATTGATCCAACAACAGGTGAAGTCATTTATGGTTATTTATTCGTAGCTGTTTAACCATTCAGTGGCCCTGCCTTTGCCTATGGGTGAACTGATATGAAACAAGAAAATTGGGCAAACCATACTATATTACAGATAATATCTTAAATCGCGATTTTAAAACTGATAAACCTTTAACTAAGTTAGTAACAGACATAACTCATTTACCATTTGGTAATACAATGCTTTATTTGTCATCGATTATGGACTTATATAATGGAGAAATCATCGCTTACACAATAAACGATAAACAAGACACGAAGTTTGTTTTAGATACACTAAATCAAATAGAACTCCCGAAGGGATGCTTATTACATAGCGATCAAGGAAGTGTTTATACCTCTAAAGATTATTATGAAGAATGCAAAGAAAAAGACATTATCAGATCAATGTCGCGAAAAGCGACACCTGCTGATAATGCCTGTATTGAATGTTTCCATTCCTCGCTAAAGTCTGAAACATTCTATTTAAACAGTGAGCGAAATAGCTCTAATTACATTGTAAAAGAAATTGTAGAGAAATACATCAAGAATTATAATGAAAATAGAATTCAACAAAAATTAGGTTACTTATCTCCGATAGAATATCGAAAACAAGCAGCCTAATTGAGATGCTTTTTTGTTATGTCTCAAATTAAAGGTTCAGCACCCGTACCGTAAATCGCTTTTTTATGGTTCTATAAAGGCGTCGTATGCACTTCAACATCTTCTAAGTAATTTTGCCAAATATGTCTTTGAATTTTCTTTTTATATTGTTTATTTTCTGTACATTTATTTAGAAATGGACATTCTTTACATACATTTGGGTTAGAATGATATAATTTAAATCCTTCATGATCAGTACGAGTGTATTTAAGAGGGTAATTTTCTGGATAAATGTATTCATTGTAATATTCATCATAAACAAAATCATTTTTTCTGAAACGGTCCTTTGGACCTCTTGCTATAGTATACGGCATGTAAGGAATGATTGACTCTTTTCTTCTATCTTATGAGTTGAGGTGAACTCCTTTTTTCCTTCAGATTTACGAAACTCGTTTATTTCTTTATCTAACTCATCTTTATAATGAGCGACTGATTTTTTTACTAAAACTTTTCTAAATCTATGTTCAATTAGCATTTGCTTTTATATGAGTAGAATCAATGAATAAAGCTGAGGTATCAATCAATTTATGTTGCATTGCCAATTGTAGAATGTGTTCAAATATTTCTTCGACAAGTGTATTATCACTGAATCTTCTAATATAGTTCTTACCGAAGGTAGTGAAATGAGGAATCTTATTCTGCAAACTGTATCTAAGATAACAACGATAAGCAACATTTGTTTCGATTTCTTTTATTGTCTGTCTCATTGATTTTATTTCGAATAATTTTTGTATTAATATTATTTTTAATAAAATCACAGTTTCTATACTTGGACGACCATTATCAAAACAATATTTATCTTCAACAAGAAGATAAATAAAATTCAAATCCAATACTTTATCTACTTTTCTTATTAAATGGTCTTGTGGCACTAAATCTGAGGTCGCAACAACCTCTAATTGATTTCTTTTATCTTCTGATTTACTCAACAAAATAATCACCCCAAATCATTGTCAATACCATTGTATAAAAAAAGACTGAAGACTTCATCTCCGAAGGAGACTTTGTCTTCAGTCTGAAATTACTAAATCTATTATTAATCTATTTAATCATATTTAGCAGACCATCTACATTATCTTCAATTTTAAAAAATTCTCTATAGCATTTCTTTGAGTTTCCACTTAATATTGCGTATGTATTGGGTTCAACTATTCTATTAGCATTTTTTATAAAACCATTGATATCATTACTTTTATTCCACAAGCCACATTTCCATTCAATAATATCATAACTAAGATCGGTATTCTCATCAGTTGAAGCTAAAATTGGAAGTCCTGCATTAAGTAAAGAAGTTAATCTAGATGGATAATTAGGTATCGTAAATCTATTATCTAAGAATATTAATCCCACATCCGCACAAGATACAAGTACATCATATTCTTCTTTTGGCATAATATTTAAGACTTTAACGCATTTGTGACTCAAAGTTTTAGAATGTAATAAAATATCTTTATAATGTGTACCATTTCCAACTATTAATAGCTGACTATTATTAACTTTATCAAAATTGCTCATGACTTCTTTAATAAAATTAATTCCTTGGGGAACTCCTATATTACCACCATAAATAAACAACTTTTTATTCATATCTAAGCTATATTTAGAAAATATTTCATTTTTTAAGGCGAGGTTTTTATTAAATTTTTTTTCATAAAGTGCATTGCGAAATATGTGTGTTTTTGCTGTAATATTATTATTTTTTTCAATGTAGTTAATATTTTCTTGAGACATACAACCTATATAATCAGAAATTTTGTAAAGTGATTTTTCTTTTGATCTGAAATATTTATAAATCAGCCCACTTTTTTTGAATAAGTTCAAATCTACTGCATTTTGTGGGAAAATATCTTTTAATAGTAAATATGTCTTACAATTATATTTATTTTTTAATCTTTTAATTAAATTATAAAAGGTAATTGGGGGAGTAGTATAAACTATTAAATCAAAATCATGATTCTTTAAATAGTTTTTAATTGCCGAAGCAAAATATTTTTCAATTAGTAAAGTGTTAATGCCTTTTATCAAAGTATTTGTTTTTGTTATATTCCCTATTTTAACACTTAAAACCTCTATATTATTACTTGTATACAGATTAGTTTTTCCTATCTTTTTTCTTTCTGCTGCTGTAACCACTGTTACGTTATGACCTCTAGATTTCAACTCATTAACTAAGTCGTGGTATATACCACTTTCGTTTAAATTTTTTAAATCTAATAAGGTTAGAAAAAGAATATTCATAATGTTTCTCCCCTATTTCATTTTATTTAAAGTATTTATTTTCTCATTGAATTCTGATAACTTTATAACTTTAAATACGGCTAACAATATTAAATATAAAATAGTAGCTAGTAGTATATTTATAATTACCCCTAATAATTTATACTTAAATAAGACTTCTTGTAGTGTAAATAATTCGATTAATATTAAAATTATTATAGGAAAAAATTTAACCAACATTTTATTTATATCTGTAAATAAAATTTCTGAATGTTTTTTCTTTAAAAATATACAGAGAAATAATGTAGTTACTATTGCTGCAATTGATGAGGCTAATGCAAGCCCTTTAAGCCCAAGTAAATTTGATAATACTACATTTAATATTATGTTGGTGAGAACCCCGATAACCGCACTAATAAATGGAGCTTTTGTATTATTAAAAGAATAGAAAAGTCTAGATATTATTTCTCTATACGCTATTGGTAAAACTCCTAAAATATACATTTGCATCACAGTACTTGTCAATACTTCATCAGAAGTAGTGAATGATCCTCTTGCGTATAAGATATCTACAATACTATTTGAAAAAAACATTAAATATATAGTAATGGGTACTAAAATAATGGTTAAGTTTCTAAGTACCTTATAATTAATCTCATTTAAACTTTTATAGTTTTCGTTGTTAGCATGTTTGGCAAAAATAGGATAACACATATTTGCTATAGTCAAAGCTACTACTCCATGCAATAAAGTATTTATTCTATTTGAGTAATTAATTATTGAAATTCCACCCTCTTGCGTAAAGGATGCCATATTCATATCCACAACATTATTAAGCTGATTAACTGATACACTTAATAAAACTGGTATTGACATAAGAAATAAACTTCTTATTTCCGCATTTTTAAAATCGAAGTTTAGTTTTAATGTGTTTGAAAGCTCTTTAATTTCCTTATAGAAAACTAAAGTTTGACTAGCAATTCCAATTAGTATTCCAAAAGGTAAAAGATATGTTCCATAATAATCACTCAGTATTATAGATATTAAAAATGTAATATTCATGGGTAAACTTATTAATGAAAGTTTAAGAAATCTTAACTTAATTTGTGCTATGCCCATTAGGATATAGACGAGTAAAAGAGGGTAAATTGACCAAATTGTAATATTTAAATAACTCATAGTTAGTACAAAGGTCTCAAGATTTAAACCAGGAAAAATTAACTTTAATATAATTTTTTTTAATAATAAAAAGGAAAAGACAATTATTGTTGAAAATATAATCATGATACTTAAAAGATTATTGGTAAAAAGATCAGCTTCACTTTTCCCTCTATTTTTTTCTATTCTTGTATAACGTGGAACGAATCCTGTAGCAATTGCTTCTCCAGCAAGTCCTACTATAATAAATGGTATGGTGTATGAAATCATATATGCATCAGAAATGTTACTTGCACCATAATGATATGAAAGTAATATATCTCTTAAAAAACCAGAAAACTTAGAAATGACAGCAATTATTATTGATAAAAATGCAATATTTTTTATTTTTGTCATTTTGATAATTCTTTTCTTAATAAGTCATGGTTTTTTTGATAACTATGATTTAATTTAGCATATATTTTACTTTGCTTATTTATATTCCTGAAATTTTCAGTATCATTCAAAAGGTTCTGATAAATACTTTTCATTTTGTCAAATGAGTTAGATTCATTCACATACGATAATCCTATTTCTTTCAAATATTCTATTGATCCAGATTGAATAGGTCCAATAGCAAATATAGGTTTACCTACCGCTAAATATTCAGGAATTTTTGTACTTAATGAAAGATGTGTGCGATTAATCATACTTTGTTCAAAACTTTCTACAAACAATAAAACATCATATTCATTCATCTTACTGATTATATTATTCGCATTAATTCTCCCTTTAAAACATAAACAATCAAACTTATTCATTAAATCTATTTGCATCATATCTAAATGAGAAGCTGAATATAAATCTATAATTGTATTTCTTTTACTTTCTTGATTATCTTCATCAACAATTTTTGCTAAATCAATAATACTGTCTAATCTTTTTAAATGTAAGCCTCCAAAATATGCAATTTTCAGATTTTCATTAGGTTCTTTGAAACTTAATAAGTCATATTCTTCAAAATTAATGCTATTCATAATTGGTATGCATTTTTTATTAAATTTTTTTTCATACACTTTTTTCATTTTGTTTCCAATTACAAATATCGACTTTGATTTATCAATAGTTTTATAAGCTTCCTTAAGAAATAAATAATTATTTATTTTCATAAAAAAATTGTTGTTTTCTGAAACGAAATAATCATCTGTATAATATAGATAAATAGGAATATTAAATTTATCCGCTATTAAATTAGTAGTTTTATATGTGAAATTTCGTCTACCACCTACAAAAAATATTACATCAGGTTCAAATATTTTTACAAACTCATAAATATGTTTTTCATATTTCTTTATTTTTAGGTCCCATAAATGATTGAATAGTAAGGAAGCAAGGGAATTGTCTCTCATTTTTAGATAAATTCTTTGTTTGAAACTTTGTTTGCTCGATAAATTAGATGTATTTGTTTCAATTTTATAACCTTGCTCAAAATTAAAATAATTTCCACAAATTGTATCAAGTGGTACTTCATTAGTAAAATATAGTTGCGCCAATTTCTCCTTAGGCCAACCTTTAAAAAAAGATGCGTATGTTTTTCCATTATTAGACGTTTCACTAAAAGGATTATTACTTATTACTAATACTCTAGGATACATGTTTTTCTTCCTCTCTAAAGCTTACAATATTAAATTTACTGTTAATAAGCCATAATATGAATAAAATCCAGAACGAAAAAAAAGTATCAATAAATGAAAATATTTGATTATTCATTGGAAAATACATAAACATGATAAATAACAGTGTTAAAAAACTTTTAGAAAATATTAAGTTATTCTTTTTTATATCATTTATCAAATTCGCATATATTTTTCCTACAATAAACATAATTATTATTACACCATAAAAAGAATAGTCTGATGCTAACCATGTATATATTGAATGCCAATTAATTTCAGGTTGCCAACCATATTTTTGTATCCTAAAAATTAAACTATCTTCTTTTAATTCTTCTTTCGAACCAAATATTCCATATACATTCATTAAAAACCAGGAACTTCCAAATCCCCATGTTGATATGAAATTTTCACGAAGTCCTAATGACAGTCCATAATAACCTTGTGTTAAATACGAAGTTATAACAATAAATAAATTTCCAATAGATTCTGGAAAGTACTTTATAAAGAAACTTTCATTATTTACATTTATTCCAGCGAACTTATTATAAGTTTCCAATTTACCGGATCTGTTAATTATCGCATTATTAAAATACGCCAATGATAATATTAAAGTTAATATTGTAATTAAAATATACCTCATTGGGATACGTTTAAAATTATATAAATATTTAATGAATATAGATGATAACACTATAAACACATTATCAAATATACCTTTATTGGTTCCTATACTTATCCATGAAAATGTTTCAATTAGCAATGTCAATAATGCAATTGATTTTATAGTAAAATTGAATTTATTCCAAAAATAAATAACATTTGGTATTATTACAATTTTTAAAAATGTATTGATTACTATCAAAAATAAATAAATCCAAGATGCTGTTTCCATCTCATTTTTTAATTTTTTTTGATACATCTCTCCTGGATTTATTATTCCCTCTCTTATAACATTCAATATAGAGTTAAAATTCATTTCTGCTCCAGTTCTTAAAAGAAATAGAGGAAGAATGGTAAATATATTTATAATCACTAGATATTTAATAAAATTTATAAAATTAATTTTAATCACATAATTTTTAGGAGAAATATTGTATACCCTCTTTTTACTGATAGAGGATATGTATCCTATGTATAAACTAAGATGACTCATTAACAAGAATAATGTAACTAATGGAAGATTACTAACCGGCCATGGCCAAGGTCCGAATACAAAGAGAATATATACTGTAATAAAATAAATTATTACTAAATAAATAGGTATATACTTATTACTCGTCATTTATTTTTTCCAAACTAGCTTATTTATGTAATCAGTATAAGAAATAATAATTTTCACTACTTTTTCAGATACATTATTGATATCATAGTCAGCAACGATTCTTGATTCATTGCCTTTTGCATCGATTTCAGCTAATCCTTGCAAGATACGGTCTGTAGATACACCCGTCATCATTACTGTTGCTTCTTCCATTGCTTCTGGTCTCTCATGTGCTTCACGGATATTCAATGATTTAAGCCCTAATATCGCTGTTTCTTCACTAATTGTTCCACTATCACTTAATACTGCTTTTGCTGATTTTTGTAATTTAATATAGTCGTTAAACCCTAATGGTTTTAGCGTTTGTACTAAATCATGGAACTTAATCCCTAATTCATCGATTCTTTTTTGTGTTCTTGGATGTGTACTGATAATGACTGGTAATTGATATTTTTCTGCGACTGCATTTAATGCTTCAACTAATGATTTGAAGTTAACATCTGAGTTAATATTTTCTTCTCTATGTGCTGATACAATGAAGTATTCATTTTCTTTTAATTCTAAGCGTGATAGTATATCTGATTTTTCAATGTCTTCTCGTCTTGAGTTAATAACTTCTTTCATTGGACTACCTGTTTTAATGACTCTGTCCGCTGGTAATCCTTCACGTAATAAGTATTCACGTGCAATCGTGCTATACGTAAGGTTAATATCAGACGTATGATCTACGATTTTACGGTTTGTTTCTTCTGGTACGCGTTGATCGAAACAACGGTTACCTGCTTCCATATGGAAGATTGGTATTTGTTTACGTTTTGCCGCAATGGCACATAGACAGCTATTTGTATCCCCTAATACTAAGAATGCATCTGGTTTTACTTCATCCAATACTGGGTCAATCGCAATTAAGATATTTCCGATTGTTTCAACTGCTGTTCCTTTAGCTGAATTTAAGAAGTAATCTGGTTTACGTAATTTGAAGTCATTAAAGAACACTTCATTTAATTCGTAATCATAGTTTTGTCCTGTATGAACCAACACATGTTCAATTGCTTCTGATTGTTCTAAGCGATTGATTACTGCTGACAGACGGATAATTTCAGGTCTTGTACCAACAACGGTCATTACTTTTAATTTTTTCATTATCTTTATACCTCCAAGAAGTAAGTATCTGGATTTTCAGGATCGAACATTTCATTTACCCACATCACAGTTACCATATCTGTGTCACCTAAGTTTTCGATGTTATGTGTATATCCGACTGGGATATCAACGACTTCAAGCTTGTCACCAGACACAAAGTATTCGTATACTTTTTCTTCATCCGGCTTTCTGAATCGAATCACACCATTACCTGCAACGACTAAGAACTTTTCGTTCTTTGTATGGTGCCAGTGGTTTCCTTTTGTGATACCTGGTTTTGAGATGTTTACTGATGTTTGCCCTCTGTCCGGTGTCTTAATGAATTCCGTGAATGACCCACGGTCGTCTTTGTGCATCGTTAGTGGATAGCTAAACTGCTCAGTTGGTAAGAAGCTTAAGTACGTACTGTATAATGCTTTCTCAAATTCATCATCCAGTTTAGGTAATGTACGATCGATACGATCTTGTTTAAATTGCTTAATTGTATCTGCAATGCGTCCTAATGTTACAACGTGAGCATTCGGTACTACTCCGTATTCGTTGACAATGGTAGGATTGCCTTCTAATGCACGTACAAATTCTTTTAATACATCATCGATATAGTTAAGTGTTAATTCCACATTAGGATCATTCACCTGGATTTCTTCATCACGTGCAATCTTGTGGCAAAATGTCGCAACGACTGTATTGTAATTTGGTTTAGACCATTTACCGAACAGGTTGTTTAAACGATAAATATAGACTGGATTGCCGTTTTGCTTTAATACATCAAACAGCTCTTCAGCTTGGGCTTTACTGTTACCGTATGGATTATCTTTTTCTGCCTGGATAGAAGAAGAGTACAGAATTGCAGGTTTCTTCTCATTCAGCAAAGTGTATTCAATCACTTTGTTAGTGAAATCTACATTTCCTGTTACAAACTCATCATCCGTTTGTGGTCTGTTAATACCAGCTAAGTGAAAGATGAAATCCGCTTCCTGAATCGATGCTTTTAATAATGCATCTGAAGTTTCACGTGTGATTTTTATGACATTGTAGTTTTCAATTTTCACAAGTTCTTGAAACAAATTTTTTCCTACAAATCCATTTGCTCCTGTTACAACAATATTCATTAGTTATCCCCCAAGCCAACATTTTGTTTCTTAAAATTTTTTAATTCTTCTTTAACATAATTTAGACTTAATAAGGTTTCTTTTATTTCATCTATACTTAATATATGCGTATTTCGTGAGTTATATTCCTCACTTTCAGTTATTTCAGTTTTCCCTTCTTCAATATAATCGGAGTAATTTAAATCTCTTGCATCGGACGGAACTCTAAAGTAATTTTCCATATCTTCACATCTCGAATACTCTTCTCTGGTAAGTAAAGTTTCGTAGTGTTTTTCTCCATGTCGTGTACCGATGACTTTAATTTCATTATCCGCTTCAAATAATTCAATTAATGCTTGTGCTAAATCTCCAACTGTAGATGCAGGAGATTTTTGAACCATGATATCTCCAGTATTTGCATATTTAAAAGCATGTATTACTAAATCAACCGCTTCTTCAAGGTTCATTAAATATCGAGTCATCGTTGGATCAGTAACAGTTAAAGGCTCTCCAATTTTTATCTGTTCAATAAACATCGGAATCACGGAACCTCTCGAAGCCATAACATTTCCATAACGTGTTCCACATATTAATGTATCTTCAGGATCAATCGTTCTTGATTTTGCCACAAAGACTTTTTCCATCATTGCTTTAGAAATACCCATCGCATTAATTGGATATGCAGCTTTATCTGTAGAAAGACAAATTATTTTTTTCACACCATTACGTATACCTGCATTTAATACATTTTCAGTTCCAAGAACATTAGTTTTTACAGCCTCTACTGGAAAGAATTCACATGATGGTACTTGCTTCAATGCTGCAGCATGAAACACATAATCAACATTATTCATAGCGACATTTACACTATTCTCATCACGCACATCACCAATATAAAACTTTAATTTTTTATTGTTATATTTCTTTCTCATATCATCTTGTTTCTTTTCATCACGAGAGAAAATTCTAATTTCTTTTATATCTGTATCAAGAAACTTTTCCATAACTGCATTTCCAAATGAACCAGTACCACCAGTAATTAATAAAATTTTGCCATCAAACAAATTTGCCACCCATTTCTTTTATTTTTTTGAACTCTCACCGTAATAATAGTAATATTCGCCGTCTTCTTTCTTATCTAATTCATTTAATACAACACCTAAGACTTTAGCTGAACTTTTCTCAAGCTGTGTCTTAGAGTCAATCACTTTATCTCTGTGCGTATTACGGCTGTTGACTACAAGTAATGAACCGTTTACTAAGTTACCAATAACTTGTGCATCTGTTACAGCAAGCACTGGCGGTGCATCAAAGATAATAAAATCATAGTGCTCATTTAAGCTTTTCACTAAGTTCACCATTGCTCCTGATCCTAATAACTCTGATGGATTCGGTGGGATTGGTCCTGATGTAAGTAAGTCTAAGTATGGCGTGTTATCTTTATGTACTGCATCATTGAATGCAATTTGTCCTGCAATGACGTTTGATAGACCTTTATTGTTAATCTCCTGGAACAATTTATGTTGCGTTGGACGACGTAAGTCCGCATCGATTAATAATGTTTTGTATCCTGCTTGTGAGAAGGCTAATGCTAAGTTAGATGATACTGTTGATTTACCTTCACCTTGTTCTGAAGATGTAATCATTAATCTCTTAATTTCAACATCTGCTGATGTGAATAGGATATTTGAACGTAATGTTCTGAATTGCTCAGACACGACTGATTTAGGATTATTTCTAATTTCTAGATACTCATTGGGTTGTAATTTTGATTTTTTAATTCTCTTTAACATCATCACACCTACTTCTCTATCGTATAAATCTTACCTAATGTAGGTAGACCGATATATTTTTCTACTTTTTCTTCTGTGTTCAAGCGTGTATCAAGCATTGAACGTAAGAATGCAATTGCAGTCCCTAAGATTAATCCAAGCAGCCCTGCAACAATGATATTCATTAATTTCTTCGGTTTAATTGGTGCTGTTTGCTCATCAACGTCTGCTTTCGAGAAGATCGATAAGTTATCGACACCCATCACACGTTTTACTTCTTTTTGTGCGATTTCTGCTAATGCATTTGCAATTTCTGCTGTTTGCTTTTTATCAGGTCCTGATACGTTAATCTTCATTAATTGTGATTCAGCTTCACTTGTTACTGAGATCATTGGTTGTAATGTCTTTTCTGAAGTATCAAGATTCAGTTCATCTACGACCTGCTTTCTAATCACTTTTGAGTTAATCATTTGTGAGTATGTATTAATCAATTGTAAGTTGGTTTGAACTTCACCTGGATTATTATAAACGTCAGCGTTCTTCCCTTTTTGGTTAACGATGACTTGTGATTCTGACTGATATGTCGGCTTAATCAGGAAGTATGATACAAGACCTGCAATTAATGCGAATGTAATAGCTAACCCCAATATCAACTTCAAATTCTTTTTCAGTATTTCTAAAATCTCTTTTAAATCAATTACCTCTTCCATAGTGCCTCCTTAAATAGTTAATGCTTAATATATTAAATATACTTTTTATTGTGTAGAATGTGAATACCTAATGAATAGATATAAATTGCATCATCATTAAATTTCTTGTATTTCTAGATAATTCCTTGTATATGAATGTATATTTATGCTAAAACTTAAATCTGAGTAGCTCCTATCCATCAATAAAAGGAGACATTTTTTGAAAAAATATCTCCTTTTATCAAGTTATTATTTGATTTTTAGCTTAATTATGCTTTTGTATTTAAATTGTACTTTACACAACCAACATGTAATTCTATTGCATAAAAATAAATGTTACAATTTAATAAAATTTATATTAAGATTTTGTCAAAATTGAAATAAAGCACAATATTTACTAAAAAGCACTTGTTTTGTATGGTTATTTTATTTGACCGATTACTTTAGTGATAAAGTTTCTATACATTGATTAGTTTGCCATTGAAATTTAATAAATGCTAATTATTATAAGAGAATAATAAATTTCCTTAATTATTACGTTTGGTTTAATTTGACTATGTTTTGTTAGTTCTACTAAATTTAATAGTTTTTTTAGAGACATTTATATAATTATCTTAGTTTTTGATCGTGATTTTTGTATATTGTGTATTTTTTTGTTGGTTGTTAGTATTGTTAGATTAATGTGCGTATGAATCATGTCATTTTATATGATTCATTCACTGCTCAGCTCAGTCTTTTGATGAATCGTTATGCTTAAACTTGTCTAAAATCATCACGTTGACTGTACCGATTCCAATAAATAGTGATGATACGGTCGCATTATTCGGTCCGACTGCAAGGACAACATGTGTTGCAGCGTATGTGTCGTGTGTCGTAATCAGTAATGTAACGATTAATAGTGCGATCATCATGGCTATTTTTTGAAGATAATTCATGTCATCCCTCCTCTTTTTACTTTGTTATTTTAATTATACACTCTTTTTCAGAAAATTCGTATTACAATTAGATAACAAATCATTTAGTTTGGTTTTGTATTTATTTTTCATGCAATGTTTTAAAAGTTTTATACGGTAACTATGTAATGTTTTTTAGATACATAAGATGTTGATATATTTAAATTTAAAATTAACGGAGGAATTATCCATGATGAATGAAAAAGACAAGCAACTTGAAGATTTTAGACGTAAGCATGATGAAAATTCAGCGTTAACAACCAATCAAGGTTTAAAGATGGCAAAAGATGAGTTCTCTCTTAAAGCTGGTGAACGTGGTCTAACGCTTTTAGAAGACTTCCACTACAGAGAGAAGATGACACACTTTGACCATGAGCGTATTCCTGAGCGAATTGTGCATGCTCGCGGCTACGGCGCGCATGGTGAATTTGAATTATATGAATCACAAGAAAAATATACTAAAGCGAAATTCTTAAATGATACTTCTAAGAAGACACCTGTATTCGTTCGTTTCTCTACGGTACAAGGTTCTCGTGGAGCTAATGATACAGTACGTGATGCACGTGGATTCGCAGTTAAGTTCTATACTGAAGAAGGTAACTATGACTTAGTTGGTAATAATATTCCTGTCTTCTTTATTCAGGATGCAATTAAGTTCCCTGATTTAGTACATGCAGTTAAGCCTGAGCCACATAACGAGATTCCTCAAGGTGGTACAGTGCATGATACATTCTGGGATTTCTTCGCTCAGAACCCTGAGTCTACACACATGACAATGTGGACAATGAGTGACCATGGATTACCTAAGAGTTACCGCATGATGGAAGGTTTCGGTGTACATACTTTCCGTCTGGTTAATAAAGAAGATAAGTCGGTATTTGTGAAGTTCCACTGGAAGCCATTGCTTGGTACTCACCAATTAATCTGGGACGAGGCACAAATTATTGCTGGTAAGAACCCAGATTTCAACCGTGAAGACTTATACGAATCAATTCAAAAAGGTGACTACCCTGAATGGGAATTAGGTATTCAGGTGATTGAAGAGAAAGATGAATTCAACTTCGACTTTGATATCTAGACCCTACGAAATTATGGCCGGAAGAAGAAGTACCTGTTCAAGTGATCGGTAAGATGAAGTTAAACCGTAACGTTGACAATGTGTTTGCTGAAACTGAGCAAGTTGCATTCCACCTAGGTCACTTAGTACCAGGTATCGACTTCAGTAACGATCCATTATTACAAGGACGTCTGTTCTCTTATACAGATACACAGTTATCACGTTTAGGTGGACCAAACTTCCACCAGTTACCGATTAACCGTCCAGTATGTCCATTCGCGAACAACCATCGTGATGGTATGCATCAAACATTCGTTCATACAGGTCAAACGGCTTACCATAACAATGCAATCAATGGTAACCATCCACACACAACACCTGTTGAAGAAGGTGGATTTGAGTCTTATCATGAGAAGATTGGTGCACATAAAGTACGTGCTCGTAGTGAAAGCTTTAAAGATCATTACTCTCAAGCTAAGATGTTTTACAATAGTTTATCTAAGCCAGAGAAAGAACATTTAATTGATGGATTTGCATTCGAGTTAGGCAAATGTAAACATGATTTCGTTAAAGAGAATGCTGTAAATAATATTAACCATGTTGATAAAGAGCTTGCTACAACAATTGCGAAACGAATCGGCGTAAGACCACCAAGCGAAGATGTTGAAGTAAAATCTGGTAAGAAATCTCCTGCTTTAAGTATGGAGAACACGGTTAAGAAATTAGAAACTTTATCTGTGGTTTTACTTATTACTGAAGATAGTAAAGAAGATGAGCTTACAGCGCTTATTGAAGATTTAACAGCTAATAAAGTAAACTATAAACTTGTTGCGAAAGAAGCTACAACAATCGGTAAACTTAAAGTTATGGAAACATTTGATACAGTTCACTCTACTTTCTTTGATGGTATTATCGTAGTAGATGCTCAAGTTCCGTTATTACCACCAACGAAGGATTGTATTGAAGCAACAAACCGTCACTTTAAGACAATTGGATACACAACGCGTGCGAAGAAAGCAATCGAAGAAACTACTGTTAAACCAGATGGTGTAGGTATTGTGGAATTGAAAGATGCAAAACCTTACTTAGATGCGTTAGGCAATATGAGACACTGGGATAGAATACTTTAATCATATATAGATAGTTAAACGAGGCCGGGTCATAAATAGGTCACTTAAATGATTAGAACACCACTTTTTAATTAAAATTAAAGTGGTGTTCTTTATTCTTTCATTTATTAAATAAGAATCTGCTCTTCGAGCAGTATATTTTCTTATATTGATTGCCATTAAAACAATACCTAGTTCGTTATAAACTTTTTGTTTACCTCCCACTGAGAATCTAGTGAAACCTAAATTAGCCTTCAGATTTCCAAAAGATGGCTCTACATCAATTTTTCTTTGACTGTAGTAGCTGGCATTTTCTTGTTCTGAAAGCTTTTCTTTAATATTAAATTTATGCTATTCCCAATTCATATTTTTAGAAATAATTTTGAATTCAGAGTTTCCTTTTATACACTGGTTTTTTAAAGGGCAGTCTAAACAATCATCACATTTATATACTTCAAAATCTCGTCTAAATCCATATTCATCAGTTCGATAAGTATGTTTTAAAAAGTTCAATTTTTTATTATTCGGACATATATAATAGTCTTCTAGAATGTTGAATTCCCAATTGATCGTATTAAATGTTTGCTTTTTAAATGAATTACTTTCTTCTTTTCTCATCATTCCATATGGAATTAAAGTAGTAATATCGAAGTTATTAGCTAAATTTTCATAATTATATTCACTACCATAACCCGCGTCAGCAACAATTATATTAGGTAAATCATTAAGTTTCTTTTTACAGTTTTCTAGAAATGGTATAAGTGTTCTTGTATCCGTAGGATTAGGAAATACATCAAAGGCCATTATATATTGATTACTTGTAGCAACTTGAACATTATACGCAGGCTTAAGTTGCCCATTTTTCATATGATCATCTTTCATTCTCATGAAGGTAGCATCTTTATCGGTTTTTGAATGGCTATTTCTATCTCCATGCTTTTCAAATTCTTCTTCGTATTTTATTTTTTTCTCGATACAATTTTTTAGTGTTTTACTGTATTTATTGATTCTAGTTCTTTCAGAACGAATTATTTTACGTTCAGAACCTGATTCTGTATTCGTAATTTGCGTATTCAATTCTTCTACTTTTTTTTCGGCTGCATTCTCCATCTTTTTTAAGTGTTCAAGAGTGATTTCATCTCCCTCATCCTCAAGGATTTCCGGAATGATATTTTCAGCAATGAGTTTATCATACATCTCTCTCGACTTAGCAATAATCTGGTTATTATACCTTTCGGTATTCTTTTTCCACACGAAGGTATACTTATTTGCATTTGCCTCTAATTTAGTACCATCTATATAAAGAACATTTTCATCTATAAGTCCCTGATCAACTAATTGATATCTAAATTGAATAAATAATTCTTCTAAAATACTTGCCAATTTAGGATTAACTCTAAATCGGTTAATTGTTCTATATGATGGTTTTTGACCTTGAGATAACCACATCAGTCGAAGACTGTCATGTAAAGCAGAAGAGATTCTACGTCCTGAAAAGATAGATTGTGTGTACGAAAACAATATTATTTTTAACATCATTTTGGGGTGATACGACGAGGCACCGAATTTTGAATCAAAGTCATTAAAGATATTATCAGGATTGATTCCACAATATCATTAACGAAAAAAACAATATCATTTTCTTCGAACAAGATATCTGTGAATAATGGTAAATTTAGTTGTTGCATGTTATACTTTTTATACATAAAGACACTCCTTTTATTCTGTTTGTGTGGTACTTACATTATAAAGTAGTGTCTTTTTTATTTGTATATAAAAAGAGAAATTCGAAAACTATTTTCGAATTTCTCTTGTTTCATTTGGTTGGAATAAATCGAAGATTTATCTACTTATGTCCCAACCTCGTTTCTGTTCTCCAACTTCATACGTATAAATAAGTAGATAAAAATAGATATTATCAATAAAATATACCAAGATTCTGATAGCACTTTCAGCTTTTCAATAAAACTTTTTTGAGTTACTGGCATCTCGTTATGATACTTCCGATGAGTTGTTGATTCCCTATCAACTCTCTCTGCATATACTAGTAGCCGTTTCAACCCATCCGGTGTACATGTCAACAATGTAATGATATCTTTATTCTTCTGAATTCTCATTGCCACTATTTTATCTGGCGTTACCACTACTCTATCGTAGACGACATATTTCAAGGGATGTCTGAAATTATTAATGATAATTTCGTCTCCATTTTTCAACCGGTCAATATGAGTAAACCATTCCTGCAGTGGTGAATATGAATGTGCTGCTAATACACTATTCGATGAAGGTCCTCCGAGAGGATAACTTGTCCCGCTGACTCTTGATACGCCTTTATTCAAATTCTCTTGTGTTGCACCATCAAACACCGGATAATGAAGTTTCAGCTTTGGTATCTTAATGGTTGCAATAATCTCATCAGATCTCTGAATATTTTGATTTGCTGATTTAGGTTTTCTTTCCACTGCAGGCTGACTAATATGCTGGCGGCTCTGCCGTAATGCTTCATTATACGCCTGCTGCTGAAGATACCGACTATCCTGTTGTTTATATTTATGCGTTTTCTCCAGTTGCGTGGCAGTAACAGAAGCATTATAATTATAGTACACTTTTGTAATCATCGGATATATGGCAATCATGAGCCCAGCTACAAATATTATATTGATGATATGCTTCATTGCTCTGCTCGTTTTTTACGCTTATTCAATATTTTATAGATAACGTAAAGGATAATACTGATAACAAAGCCTATTAAATAATACTTGTAGACAGATAAGAATTTCATCCACCATGCTGGTTGTTGTGCAAGGTGTTGCTTCGCTTCCACCGGTGTATAAGGAATTCGATGTCCCTGTACAATCAGTCTATGAGAATTAATCATATACGGTGTGCATGTGAGTAATGTCAAACGATCTTCATGCTTTGCGATGCGCAATTTCTCAGTTTGATCAGGTTTCACGACTTCAATATGGTCTATTTCATAAGCAAGTGTTTCTTTAATATTGGTGATATAGACTTTGTCCCCCTGTTTAACCTTGTTTAAATCTGTAAATAACATTTTATCGGGTAATCCTCGGTGGCCGGTTATCACAGTATGTGTATTTTTACCACCTACCGGTAATGATGTGCGTTCCAGATGCCCGAGTCCTTTTTGCAGAACCTCTTCCCTAGTGCCTGCGAATAAAGGAAGCTTTTGATGAATACTCGGTACTTCCACATAACCAATCTGTTCATTGACTTCAATCATTCTGGCATATAATGCTTTCCCTTCTGCCTTTTCTTGTTCACTAAACGTATCTGCAATCGCTTCGTTTGCCATTAATGTTGCATTATACGCCTGAGCTTCACGTATTCGCTCTTCTATATCTTTATCCATTAATTTCCCGACTTCTTTATTGAAGGTATTGACCTCTTCACTAGCCTGATAGTCATAATATACTGCACTAATCATCGGATATAGTAATATTAAAGCCCCTGCCCCAAAAATGAACAAGAATATTATATTAAACAGAAGATTATTTTGTTTTTTTATGCTTTTACTTTCTTCCATCAGGCACTCCTTTCAAAGGGAAAAAGGCAGACTAATGCGTCTACCTTATTGTATAGAAATAATCGATGATTGTATCCTAAGCTTTTTGTCTTTTACGATATGTGATGAGTGCAAGCACCATTAATCCTAAACCGATTACAGTGAATAGTACAGTACCCATTCCCCCAGTGTTAGGGATTGATGTCTTTTTATTAACGATTTCTTTCGGTGATACTGTTGCCACTGATGATTCATCTGTAATAATCGATGGGTCCGCGTAATAAGAATTTGAATTAACAATAAAACTATAGTTAGGGTTAGTCGGGATAGTGTAACCTGAAGGTGCTTTCGTTTCTACTAATATATAATCTGTAGACCCTCCGTTGTTATTCCCATTCTCGCCATAAGCCAGACCCTTTACTTCAAATTTACCATCGTCACCTGATTTAAAGACTGTAGCCTGAGCCTGATCACTCACCCACACATTTCTTAGCGTCGCTGCCTCCTGCTGTAAATACTGTCCTGCTTTATTTTGAATAACGAATTCCGCACCTTGAAGCGGGTCTATGCCATTTGTCTTAATAAAGTTCTTACCGCCCGTGTAAACTTTCGGAATATCTAGCGCCGCTACTCTTGCAGCTGCTACTATTTTACCGACACCACTAGGATCAGTTGTAGTACCATGCCCATTATCAAAGTCTAATGTCGCATTATTCAGAATCGGTTTGCCCATGATTGCCTTATTATTAATCACTGTAGGCATCATAATATTTAATTTACTTTCAACCCCAAAAGTTGCAAGCGTCTTTAATCCTGCTGATGTAAAATCAACACTGACAATTCGTGTAGCTTCGTCATAATTTACTGTGTAATCCGATGAGGGTGTTAATGCCTGTCCATTCACATTAACTGTAACTTTATCAACACCTTGAAAGTCTAAAGCTGGATCAAGCTTATCCGTCACGGTATATTTATTATATTCTTCAATCCCTTTAACTATTGTTGGTTGAATTAACCAGTTGAAATCATCTCCAATATCATATGACGAAGATTTATTACCATCAACACTCACATCTTTATCAATTAACGGAGAACCTTCTAAAGTGTTTTTTGGGTAAACGTGCAGATCAGTAATATATCCTGTTCCAGCCTGGTTCGTAACAGGTAGTTCTAAACCAAAGGGTACGGCATTCGCTGTTATTACTGAGCTGGATGTATCCTCAGTAAACCAGTAGATTCCTTCTTCTAAATTAGGAACAGTAACAACGCCATTGGCATCAGTTTTTGCCGTTTGACCCATTTTAGCGCCAATATAAGCTTGCACTTCTGCTTCAGTATCATATAAGGACATGTTCGCTTTCATCGTTGCAAGTTGAGCCGAAGTTATTTTCCAGTACGTAAATGAAATTCCAGAAATTGCATCTCCTGATGGAGTTACTTTACCGGTAAGTTCATCATACGTTGCTTCTTGTTCTGTATTCCCAGTAATTTTGTGTATCGATAAGTTTGTATCTGGTCCCGCGGCATGTGCATTATTGGATGGTGCGATCACGTTGATAAGTAACGTAATTGCAAAAAGTACGAAAAACTGCTTTGCTAATTTAGACATTGAGGTATGTCCTCCCTTAAATTTTAATTTATATTAATCGCACATGGCGTTAATTTTTTCTTCTTCTTAACATGATTGTTGCTATCATTATTCCAATACCTGTGATAGTAAACATTACTGTACCTCTACCACCTGTATTAGGGAGCGTCGCTCTTTTATTAGCAATCTCCTTTGTTACTACTGTAGTCCCATCAATTGTGATAGGTCTTTGTGTATTATCAAGCTGATAACCTGCAGGAGCGATTGTTTCCGTTAATAGATAATCTCCAAATGGAAGTTGATCGAAGTTAACAATACCTGAATCGTCAGTTTTCAGTGTACTGATTATCTTTCCATTCTCATCTTTTAATTCAAATACTGCACCGGCTAGTAATCGTGCATTATTTCCTGCATCATATTTCTTAACCTTTAAAGCTCCAACAGCAAGTTTATTTGTTAGTTTAAATTGTTGTATTCCATCATATGTCTGACCATCTATATTAATAGCACCATTTGGAGAAACTGCTACACTATGTGTTGAATTATCAAGAAGATACCCGGCAGGTGCTTGAATTTCTTTTAATGCATAATTTCCTGCTTTAAGACTCGAGAACTTTACAAGACCTAAATTGTCGCTTGTTGACTTCACTACAGTACCGGTACTATTTGTTAAAGAAAATATTGCGCCTTGCAATGCAGTATCCTTGTCACTCATCTTTATAAAGCTAAAAGAATAAGTGGGGTAGCTGTATTTCGCTTCAGGTACCGGAAAATCAATGGTACTAGTAGCAGTTTGAACAGTTGTCTTTCCATTCATTGGATACCACTGATCATCCTTAAAATTTGGATCTGATGTTCTTAAAGATACTTTATAATTGATATTAATCCATTCACCTTTACCAAGTGTTGCTCCTTTTAACATAATTGTTCTAGAAGCTACGTCATAATTAACTGTCACATTCTTTAATAAGTCTGGATGAGATGAAGTAAGTTTATAATCCGAAGTATCAAATGTATTATTTGTACCTAAATCTAAATCATACATTTCTCCAATTGGATCAGTAATAGTTCCAGAATTAGTTGTACTCGTAGTTGTACTAATACTTTTTACAGTGTTTTGAGCAATATTAGATAATATATTCGGTAAATCAATAGAAGTATCATTTGTCACAAAGGCATTTTTAGTATCTGAAGCTACATAATTAATTACATTATTCATATCATTAACAGATGCTAAATCTAGTCCTGATAGTTTATTAGTTTCTAAACCTACAGCATACACCTCATAATCTGGATGTGCTGCTTTAATAAGTTTAGCCTCAGAAATAGTAGGCTGTCCATGATTAGTGATTGCAACATTACCAATACTATATGCAAAATTTCCTTGTGATGAATTTAATGGAAATACAGCTCCGTTGCCTACAACTACGTTACTAAATGAAGAAATATTTTCTGGAGTCGTTGCAGTTAATCCTTTATAACTAAAAGTCGGTGCCCCATCCGTTAATAAAATCATAATTTTCTTTGAATTAGGTCTTGCAGTTGATAACATATTAGAACCTGTACGAATTCCTAATTGTGTAAATGTATGACCTGTTCCTCCAGGAATTGAGGTGTCTTGTTGAAAACTATTTGGGATAGCATTTTTTATTGCTGTTGCATTCGTTTGAAAACCCGTTTGACTGACTATTTTAGTAGCATAGTTTACAATACCAATCCTAGTATCTTTAGTAATATCTCCACTATTTCCAGTTGTCACTTTATCAATAAAACTATTAACACTGGTCTTCATATTTTGCCAACGCGATGATCCATTAGAGGTTAATGTTTCCATACTTTTAGAGTTATCTATCACAAATACAATATCAAGTGGCGTCTGGGAAATAGTATCTCTACCTTGAGTTTTCAAATCAATTGCATACTTATTAGGAGTAGAAGTCGGCTGAGCTGCTTTCCATAAAAATCCTTCAGTATATTCTACCGGCTGAGGTACTCGATTACGATATAATCCACGCTCATCCCAAGACATATCAGAAATAGCACCCTTGTAACTGGGACTCGGTTCAACAATTGGTAAACCATTGCCTGGTGTCGGTACGTTCGCACTTGAAAGCACAGTTGTTTGTGCTTTATTACTTACTTGTCCAGATGCGTTCTTTGCTTCAGCATAAATAATAGTTCCAACCGTTTGGACTCGAAAAAGTTCTACATAAAATTTCCCATCATCTCCTGCTTTAGTTGTCCCAATAATTTCATCTTTATCATTTGTCAAAGTGACAATTAATCCTGGAGAAGCCGTTCCTAATACGCTTGTTTGATTATCGTATACAGTTCCAATCGTTGTAGGTACTAGATTTGAAACTGTAACTTTAGTTGGTGAACTCAAATTCCCCGCAGAATCTTTTGCAGTTACAGAAATAACACTTCCCTGAATTTGAGCAGGAATATTTATTTTATAATTACCACTTGCATCTACAGGGCCTGTAACCTGTGTACCGTTCGGTAATAAAACGGTTATTAAAGTATTGGGTTCAGCAGTCCCTGTAACACTTAAAGACGCACTAGTTATTGTATTAACTTGAGGGGCTGTAGGTGCTAATTTATCTTCTGCATATAAAGTTCCATTAATTGAAAAGAAATCATTCTGATTATTAGCAATAAACTGTGCACCCGGAGTTCCACCACCTATTGACAAGTTATACCAAGGTTTAGTTTTATCGGTAATTGTAGTTGAAAAAGAAATAACTGCAGCCGAAGGTCCAGTGCCTCCACTAGTACCAGTAGAAGAAAAAGAACCTGTTATAGCTTTGTATTGCGTATTGTAAGTTAATGTTTTAGTTGTTTTAGTTGAACCATTGGTTAGGGTTTGGATAATACTTCCTGTGTCAAGTGTTTGACCAGCACTGAATACCATATTATATAAACGATATTCAATATTATGCGCTGTATTACCATTTCTACCTATGGTTATAGTCCAGTTGATTTTATTTCCATCTGGACTTAGCGTACCATTTATAGTTAAAGTATCGCCTGTTTGACTGTGTACTAAGGGAGTATCAGTAACAAATGATGAAGAACCGTTGGTAGTAGTCAAACTCTGGATGCTTGATGTTTCTAAAGAGAAAGAATTTACAAGCCTACGAGTAGAAGGCTCATTTACAATTGGTTTTTCAATGGTAAAATTAGTAGTTGTATCGCTACTTTCATCTGAAACACTTTCAGAAATATTATCAAGAGATGTAGAAGTTTCAATGTTATCTTTGTTTTCCGAATAAGTTTCAGATGATGGTATTTCACTGCTCAATCTTTCTTCAGGTAAAACTGTAATGGTTTTTTCATCATTTTCTTTAATAACAGTTATGTTATGATTAGTAATTTCAAAATTATATCCTTCAATACCTTCTATTTGAATGGCATATGAAATCAATGTATTTTTTTCATCATATTTAGGAAGATCCTGAAAAGAATAATTAGATTCATTTCTAATTTCTTTTTCTTTAACTTTTTCATTATTATTCTTATTAATCAAATGGATTGTAAATGGTATTTGTTCCTTATTCTCAATAACACCTTCAAGTGAAGTAGTCATGAAAGTATATATAACATCATTATCTTTAACTTCTGCCTCATAATTAATCAAATCATGTGGTACTACTTTATAATCGATTACTTCACCATTTTCGTTAAATTTTCTTAAATCTGAAAATTCATAACCTTTACTCTCAATATTTCTTATAGTTTTAACAACTTCACCAGATGAAGTATCAACGAGAGATAATTGTGATTCCGGGAGTATGAATTCATTTGGTAATCCAACAAATGTAATATTGCCTTTAATAGATATTTTTTGGTGATAATAATCTCTTGCTGAAACCTCTTGATTATTTAACATTAAAGAAAGTTTCGCGCTATAATCTGATTGATGATTATCCATACTCGATGTTTCAAATTTGAAGTTAATGCTTTGAGAATTATCTTTTAATTTCAATACATATACTTCTTTAGATTTATCTGATTGCTCGATAACAACTTGATATTCATTCAAAGTAGCTTTGAGTTGTTCTAAATCAAGAGAATGTTCACCTTGAATTTTTAATAGAAGTTCGTTACTATCTAATATCTGCGATTTAGAATTAATAGAAACATCCCATAATATTTTGTTAGAAGTGCTACCTGCCATATTAATAGAAACTAAATCTTGATTATCACTATTGCGTGTATATTCATCTGCATATGCATAATCGTAAATTAACTCAGCAAACAAAGCATTTAATAACAAGATTATTAGGAAACAAGTATAAATTCTTTTGATATAATCACCTACTTTTTAATTAGATTAAATTTTATTTAATTTCTAGTTAATATTAGCATGGTTTCTAGGATACTACAATACAATTTTATTTTATTATATGAACTATTTTAATTACTAAATAAAACTATATTCTTTTTCAAAAAAGAGTAACTCCAGGAATGGGGGCCACTGAAAATCTCGCGATTTTCTCTACATTTATTGAATTAGTATAAAAATCTCTACCTTATTTCGATTTAATTATCTTCATTATTCTTTTGAGATTTACCACAAAAATTGGGATGGCTGCTTGCATATCCATGTTAAATAGATCCAGGTATTTTAATGATTTCATACCGTGTCTATTTTTTAATTTGCTATTTTTTGCTCCAATCATGTATCTTTTCTTCGAAATCAATTTAAATTTTTCTGATTTCATAAATTCCATCTGCTTTGAATGAATTTTAGATTTAATTCAAACATTATATGTTTTACTTTTGGCATCATCTTTGTAGCAGCCATTTTTTAGAGGACAGACTTTACATTTATCGATATCGAAGTAATAAGTAAGAGAATAATTAGTACTTTGATTTTTCTTTCCACTTCTTGCTTTTCTTTTAGCTAAGTCTCACACAAGACATATATAAATATTCGCAACTTTGTTAAACTCAAATTGATTTTTATCTTTTCTAAAGCCGTGTGTAACTGAAGGATTAAGGTTTGAATCTAAATCAATTTTACCCTTTTCACAGAGGTCTAAATTATTTTTTGAAGAATATGCAGCATCATCAACAACAGTTGAAACCTTTACTCCTTTCTCGATTGACTTATTAAGTAGTTGTTCTAATTCTTTACCATCAGTTCTTTCACCGGTTGAAACTGTGGCAGCTGTTATAATTCGATTTTCATCCATCGCAATATGAGTTTTATAAATATAGAATGAAGAATCTTTTGATTTATGTACAACTCTAGTTTCTTTATCATATGAGTGTTGAATAGAGAATTCACAATCTTCGATTGATACTTCTAAAAGATTTATACTATTACTGATTTCAGGAATATTTATATATCTTTCATTTTCCTTTAATTTTTTTTAATAAAGATCTACTTTTTTCAACTGATTCTTCAGTTGAAATATCATCAAATTTAGGTGTTTCAGTTTCAATGTTTAAAATTTTTGATATTGATTTTTTCACTTGGTTATTTCTTCTATTTAGTAGTTGTTTTGTTGAGTAAATGTTATATCTGCATTGAGAACGAGTAACATATAAAATCAAAGTGTCACTTTTTAAAAGTTTATGTTCTTTAGCAATTGAAACAGATTTATGTATCAACATATCTAAAAGATTAATATTTTTCAATCTTAATCGTCTAAACTTAGTAAGTGAACTAGGATTTATAATATCTTCTTCAGGTGCCATATCTAAAAAATATTTAAATGACATATCATATTGTGATTTTTTAACGATATCAACATCATATAAATTATAAGTTACTTTAAGTAAAAGATCCTTAAACATTCTTATTGGATCTATTGTGCCATGATTAATACTATAGTTGGTCGTTAATTCATCATAGATGAATGAAAAGTCGACTAATTCTTTTAATTTTCTAAGTTCATTATCTTTCGGTACTACAATATCATAAAGCCCACTGTACTCACTCAATATCATTTCACCTTGTTTTCTCAATAAATTTATCACCCATTCAAATAATATATAATTATTATACCAATTTAAGATAAAAAAGAAGATATGAATTTATTAGGTTCTATAATAAAACGGACTGATGCTGTAATTAGAGATTAAGCGACAACTTTATGTTGCTTAATCTCTTTTTTTGATTCAGGTAAATATAATCTTGAACATAATAAAACTCTATTTTTTAAATTATTATAATTTCTGTAACCAAAAGAAACTCTTTTTATTAGTTTTATCTTATTATTGGTACCTTCTAACGGACCGTTGGTCAAGTTAGAATAATAGATGGTGTTATCTATATATGATTTATATTTTCTCAATGTAGTAATTGAACTTTTGAGTCTATGATGAACTGTTGTAGTATCAGTATTAAATAATGTATTGAAAAATGAATTAGAGTCATTATTTTTTAGGCTGTGTCTTAGATTATTTACTAAACTATGTGTTTCGGCTAATTCAGAATTCATACTTAATAAGTATTCAACAATTCCTTTCTCTGTTTTTAATTCTTTGAACAATCGAAATTTCTTATATTCAAAATTCTCCAGTTTTTCTTCCGGGGTAAGGAGTAATTTCCAATATCCTTTATATTTATTATACAATGGTGGATTTGTTCTCCTGAATGTATTCATAACATTTACACGTGCCATATTTAAAGCACGGTTAAGTAATTGAATTATATGAAATCTATCAACTATTATTTTAGCGTTAGGAAACATGGATTTAATTAAGCTGATATATGGTTCATACATATCGATAGTAATTGTTTGTACTTTTTTTCTTTCTTTTAAAGGAAAGCGTAGAAAATAGTTTTTTAATGAAAAAAGTCTACGATCCTCAACAATATCAACTATACAATGTGTTAAAGCATCGGCAAAAATAAAACTCATCGCACCTGAGACATTCTTCACACTTTTAAATTCATCCATCATGATATGTGCAGGAAGAGAATCCATCGGATTGTGATTAACTTCTTTAGCTGCCTGTTTTATAAATCTAGAGACGCTAGTTGCAGAAATAAAACATGATTCAGCAATTGATTTTTCAGATCTAATTTTTGTGGATTTATGAATAACAGCTAATTTAGTGTTATTCGAAATAAAACAATACTTCTCCACACAATTTGATTCCGCGGTGAAATGAGCATCACATAACTTACAATGAAAACGTTGTTTGTAAAGTATTAGATATGCCGGTCTCTCACTTATTTTATTTATTACTAGTCTTGATTTCTTAGTTCCATTTTTAACAATCGAATAGTTTTTATTTTCAAAGCCACAATTAACACACCGTTTCGGTGTGTAAGATAGTTTGGCATAATAAATCAAACTTCTTATTCCTTTAATTACTTTTTCATCAACAGTTTCTTGAAACTCAATATTTTCATCTTTAATTCCTAATGTTTTTGATATAAAATGATTCATAGACGCATTATCTCCTTAGTTATTGGTTTGGTCACTTGTAATTATAGAGATAATTGCGTCCTTTTTATATCCAAAAAATCAAAAAACGGGCTGAAGAAAAGATTTGTATCTTTTCATCAGTCCGTTTTATTATAGAACCATTTATTATTCATACCTTCTTACTTAAATCATTTAGTTTTCAATCGAAGATTGAGACTTTTTCAGTGACCTCCCAGAAATGGAGTTACTCTTTCCCCTAATTACTATTTACGACGAGATCCAAGTAATGCCGCGCCACCTAATAATGCTAATACTGAAGCAATCGCACCAGTGTTTTCTTTTTCTCCTGTGTCAGGTAATACTGTTTTACCTACTTCAGAAGGTGTTACAGTTTCTACTGGAGCTAATGTTGCTGTCGGTGCTGGCTTTGTTTCAGTAGGTGCTGGTGTTGTGTTGTCTCCACCACCTGGTGTTGTGTTGTCTCCGTCACCTGGTGTTGTGTTATCTCCGTCACCTGGTGTTGTGTTATCTCCGCCACCTGGTGTTGTGTTGTCTCCACCACCTGGTGTTGTGTTATCTCCGCCACCTGGTGTTGTGTTATCTCCGCCACCTGGTGTTGTGTTATCTCCGCCACCTGGTGTTGTATTATCTCCGCCGCCTGCTACTAGTCCTGGAGTACCAACGCCGTAATAACCTTGGTCTACGTTAAAGTTAGAAGCGCCTTTTAAGTTAACGATAACATCAGTTGGGCCATCTGAATCAATTGCTTCAGATACATCGTTATCAATATTAGCGATAACTGGTGACCAATCTAATGGATTGTGGAAGTTAACGATATATTGACCATCTGACAAACCATGGAATGCATAGTTACCATAAGCATCAGTATAAGTTTCAGCTACGAAATTACCTGCGTAGTCGCGAATAGTAACACGTAAGTTTGCTACTGGGTTTTCACCTTGATCATATAAGTTGTTACGGTTTGCATCCCACCATACGTGGTCTCCGATAGATAAATTACCTTTTGTAGGTGCTGGTGCTGGAGCAGGTGTTGTTTCTCCACCTTGTACTGGAGCTGAACCCTGTCCATTCAAAGGAATGAATCCAGTATCTAAAGTAGTGATGTTAGCCCCATTAATATCAACTAATACGTCAATTGGTCCATCTGAATCTACATCTTCAGAACCGATATTTGCTACATCATTTGCGTATCCTGCTGGCACTTCGAAGTTAACAACATAAGTACCATTTTTTAAACCTGATAATGAATAATTACCGTTAGCATCTGTTGTAGTTGTTGCAACGTGGTTACCAGCGTAATCACGAATAGTAACTGTTAATCCTGCAAGACCAGTGTCCCCAGCATCTTGTACATAGTTACCATTGTTGTCTGAGTAAACACGATCCCCTAAAGAATACGTTGCTTCTGCAGCATCAGCTTGCTGACCTGCACCTAGGAACAATAATGAACCTACTACTACTGAAGCTGTTCCTACTGTGAACTTTCTAATTCCATACTTGTTCATAAAAATCCTCCTCTTATTTCTTTTCATTGCAGTGTGTCAAATCGTCATAATTCTCAGATTATGACTTATTATTATTTTAATACTATTATTTGACAATGCCACACTTACTTGCATTTTACATATAAAATAAGTTATCACCAGCCTTGCATAAAAATTCATAACTATTGAATAAAAAATTAAGGTTAATAAAAATATATTTAGATATTTTTTAAAATTGCCCATAGAACAATGTATTAAATAATTAAGATATATTACCGTATATTTTTTATACAAAATTATGAATAATTTTATCCACATTTTTATATAAATCTTAATTGTGACAATTTTGTGACAAACAGATTAGCTAATATTATAATGAGTATTATGAATATTAACTTCTATATAAAAGGAAGTCATCTATCATATATATATCTAAAAGATGCATTCGAGTAAATAATTTCATCAAATTTTTAATTATTGATAATAAAAATATTATTCTTAACTTAATCGTTTATTCCCCTCAATGACATTAAGCCCTTTGTATTTCATATCGCGAAAACATTTTTAGCTATTGAAATTCTAATTTGTAAATTGTGAATAATCACTAGTGTTGCATAAAAATAACGTAACCTTCGGTTATGAATTGAATTTTCTAAAAATTAATTTTCTGTATAAAAAAATTCCTTTATAATGGTTGGAGGTAGTAATACTCATCCAAATCCAAAAATAAAGGAACAACCTATGGATAAGTTTACTAGAAAATCATCATTTGAACAATGGATATCTCCTATTGATTTTAAAAAAATTTCAAAGAAAGTAACAATTCTTAATTTAGATCAATACACAAAGAAGTTAAACACATTATCTTTTATTAGGCTGCTATTATTTTCACAGTTAGTTGAAAGTGAAAGCTTAAGAGCTATAAGTGATAGTGTCTTTTCAGAAGAACTACAGAAAACCATTGGTTTTACTTCAATAAGCTACTCTCAATTAAGCAGGAAGTTAGCAGTAGTACCGACTGAAATCTTTCAAAATATATTTTTGAAGTTACTCGATCAAATTCACTGTAAAAATAATTTCAGTCAAAAGAGAAAATTGACAACACCTTTGAAGATAATTGATTCCAGCATATTACCGCTAAACTTACGGAATCATCGATGGGCAAAATTTCGTAAAACAAAATCAGGTGTCAAATTACATATGAGACTTGTTCATATGCCTGATTGCGATAGTTATCCGGATAATTTTTATATAACAAATGCTTGTGAAAATGACCAAAATCATCTAGAACTTTTTGTTGATTACAAAGAGTGTCTTTACGTCTTTGATAGAGGTTATGTTAATTATCAAAGATTTGATGAAATGACTGATGGTGGTTACTTTTTTGTATCACGTCTTCGTAAAAATGCAGTACATCGAGTGATTGAAACATTTGAAGTCAATGAAAACAGTCATATAATCTCAGATCAGATGGTTGTCGTTGGTACCACATTAAACAGAAGTGAAAACTATTTTAGAAGAATACTGGTAAAAGACTCATCAGGTAATGAATTAGTCTTAATCACAAATAGATTTGATTTATCTCCGGAGGAGATTGGTGAAATATATAAATCTCGTTGGTCGATTGAACTATTCTTCAAATGGATTAAGCAACATTTAAACGTTAAAACATTCTATGGCCATTCTGAAACAGCTGTAGCTAATCAGGTCTATATTGCGATGATAGTTTACTGCTTAAATGTAATTACTAAATTAAGTACAAATAGTAAAAAGAACATACTCCAAATTACACGGTTACTTAAAGCTTCAATATGGAAAAGTAGCCATCTGTGGATTCGAAGAATCAGTGATAGCGTACCTTAACACAAAGATATTTTATCGCTATGCCAATGGAAATTTTATAGTCAAAAAATGGATTATTACTACCTTTATTCAGGTGTTTTCAAATTTTAAATTTTCGAAGAAAAATTAGTTTCAGAAATTTCAGTCTTTATTTATGCAACACTAGTGAAATTCATTGATAATACAATTGCAAACTTCATTAAATAATTCATACTCAAATGGATGGATTCATTTATTTATACGCATAAAATTTCATATATTGATGCATATATATTGGATACTGTGCTTTAAAATCATCAATTGATGATGTCGTTATTGCAACAATTTTAAAATCTACATCTAATTGATAAGTCGCTTCATCATCTAATCCGATAGTTGCACGCGTGAGTTCTTTCATGACAGGTAATGATACTTGTTCACCTTGTGCTGCATGGATCAGTGGTTTGAGTTGCGTTGCATTTAAGTGATGAAAATCTTCTATTAGTAAGTCGTGTTTTAACGGACTTGCTAATGCTTCTGTAATAATGCCTTGATGGAATACAATATCTTCATCTTCTTTAACATATTGACCATATAGATTACCGCTTGTCCATATCGTATCTGCTGTGTAAATTTTTAAGTTATCTCTTTTAAGCTGTAGATATTTAATAGCAGTATCTACTCCGTTGAAATGTTCGGACAGACTGAATACATAGATCATCTTCCATGGCTTTGGCGCAACTTTAGGTTTGTGTGATGTTAAAGACTGTTGCAATGATTGATGTTGAGTTGATAGTCGATTGCTGGATTGTTGTGCATTTAATCGTTCATCATCCTGGTTATCTGACTGTTGATTACTGGAGTTATCCGTTTGAACTTTCATTTGCTTTTCCATCGTACTTCTTCTTGACGAATAATTTGCTGTATCAATCATTTGCTGGATAGTAGGTGATTGTATTGGTTCAAGGTCCGTTGATGGATTTAAACATGTATCGTACTGAACGCGTGTTATTTCAGTAACGGATTCATTCCACTTCTCATTCAGGAAATATTGTGCACGCAATTGTGGTTCTCGGTCTAGTTCATAGATTGTACGCGGTGTAATGTCTTCTATATATTTCATCTTCACGGCTGTACTGTCTGTTCTTCCCGGTATCGGTTGATTGCGCTGCATCCCTTCTACGACGATAGCAGTCCCGTATATTCCTCTTTCTGGCGTTATCTTGTAGATAATTACTTTATCACCTGGCTGCATCTGACCATAGTGTTTAAATCCATTACGATTCACGCCATTAATATTGCGCACATAGATTGTATATGTTTCATCCGCTTCAAAATCTATGTCTTCTTTCATTATGAAATAGCGGTTAATTTTTTCTTCATTTCTACCGACGCGCATTATCTTTTCATAATCTGCTTCAGTTAACGGATTAAGCAGTTGTTCTTTCATACCGTTAATCGTCAATTTAAGCGCTTCATCTCGAATTAAATATTCTTTCGTAAATGGCGCTAACTTTTCTTCATATTTAAAGTGTATCTTAATTTGGCCACGTCTTGGTTCCTCAACCTTTAAGACGGATCCCGCACCAAGTATCCCTATTTTATTCTGCACTTGATAGAAGATAACCTTATCTCCAGGCAAAGCTCGTTTAAATGCCGTATATCCTTCATTCGGATTAAAGTGTACTGTGGAATCGAATACTGAAACTTGGCCCATTAAATCTTCGAAATGATTAAATCTATTGTATCCACAATTCAACCAAAAGTAGTTCACAAATATATCCCCCTGTTTACTCAATTAATTTTATTATAGTAAAGATTGTATTGGTATGATAGCGTTTTATGTTAAAATTATAGCTTTTCACACGGATATGCACAGCTTTTATCAATAAGTTTATACTCATAATATGTTAGAATGAACTGTATCATAAATTTTATGATTCAAAGGAGAATAAATAATGTCTTTTAAGAAAAAATGGTTACTACCAGCAGTTGCTTGTACGGTATTACTTACAGGTTGCCAGAATAAAGTAAAAGAAAAACCAAAAGAAACAAGCACCGAAGAAACTGCACAAGAAAATGTTACTCAAGAAGCTCCTTCTATTAAAAATGCAAAAAAAATTAACGTAGCAGATTTCGGAGCTAAGCCTGATGATAACAAAGATGATACTGATGCTTTAACGCAGGCAATTGAAAAATCAAAAGAAGAAGCAGTTGAAGTTGTGATTCCAAAAGGTACTTATGATACGAATAAAACGATAGAAGTAAATGATATTAAAGGATTACATATTAAAGGTGAAGGTGCAATAATCAAACCGAAGAATCCTATGACAAATCCACCGGAATTTTATACGATGCGTCTGTCTTCAAATAAAGATGCATTATCTGAAATTGAAATTGAAGGTATTACAATCGATGGCAGTAAAAATCCTCAAGATCTATACTTTACGATGAAAAAAGCAGATGATTTCTATAAAACTTCGATGACTAAAGGTATTGCCATCACAAATACTAAAAGTTTATATATCCACGATATAAATTATAAACATATGTATGGTGGGTATGCGATATTTGCACAAGAATACCGAGATGTGAATATTAAAAATGTGAATCTTGAAGATGTCGGCGGAGATGATATTACCGATAGTTTCGGTATGGCCATTTATTTAAGCGGACATAAAGAGGATGCTGTCGTTAATATTGATAAAGTAGTCTCTAACGCTAAAACTTCAAAGCGTTCTAAAGAGTATATGGGCTGGATTGGTGTCGTATATGAAAACGGTACAATTCAGGATGCCAATGAAGATAACTGGCTGAAAGACCAGAATACAACGATCAATGTTACAAATTCTACATTCAATGATTATGAAACCACATTCCATGTAGAATCTACTTATGGTAATGTGTACTGGAATACTGATGATGTTAAGACACGTGCAAAAAGTTACTTCATTGCTGCCGGTGTGAACGGTGAATTACGTGAACGTTCAAATAACATAGAGGTGAACTTATTACCTTTCGGACGAAATAAAATCGTTCATGGTGTTTATTACACTGAAGGTATGAAACCGAAGAATTATTCATTTGATATGTATAATTCAGTCGTAAATAACATTGAAATTGATGGCAAACGCTCACCGATATCGGCTGTTTACGCAAATAATACGACAGCAACATTCCATAATACAACGTTCAATGATGTATCAAATCGTTTAGTCGCTAATGGTACTGGTACTTTTATAGATAGTGTTGTGAACTTAACACAAGAAGCAAATAAAAATGAACTTGGTGAGTTCTCAGAAAGTACCCAAAAGATTAACCTAGAGAAAACAACAGTAAATGAAACACCGAATAAAACATCGGCACAACCAGGAAAAGTGCCTGATAAGCTGAAATCTACGAACAAACCTATACCAAAACGTGAGAATCCTCTTGCACCAGCTGATCTTGGTCGTGAAGTAGCACCATTGAAGGCTGAAGATAAATAAATAGTAATAAATACACGGAAAACTATAATTCCGTGTATTTTTTGTTAAGAGATTGTGTGCGAAACTGGCGTCAAATTTAATCTGATCTAGCTTACGTTAACGCACAATTAAACAAATTATCACTATATTTTTCCCGAAAAAAGAGCCCTCTAAAGGAGGTGCTGAACCCTTAATTTGAGACATAACAAAAAAGCATCTCAATTAGGCTGCTTGTTTTCGATATTCTATCGGAGATAAGTAGCCTAATTTTTGTTGAATTCTATTTTCATTATAATTCTTGATGTATTTCTCTACAATTTCTTTTACAATGTAATTAGAGCTATATCGCTCATTGTTTAAGTGGAATGTTTCAGACTTTAGCGAGGAATGGAAACATTCAATACAGGGATTATCAGCAGGTGTCGCTTTTCGCGACATTGATCTGATAATGTCTTTTTCTTTACATACTTCATAATAATCTTTAGAGGTATAAACACTTCCTTGATCGCTATGTAATATGCATCCCTTCGGGAGTTCTAATTGATTTAGAGTTTCTAAAACAAACTTCGTGTCTTGTTTATCGTTTATTGTGTAAGCGATGATTTCACCATTATATAAATCCATAATCGATGATAGATAAAGCATTGTATTACCATATGGTAAATAAGTTATGTCAGTTACCAACTTAGTTAAAGGTTTATCAGTTTTAAAATCGCGATTTAAGATATTATCTGTAATATAGTATGGTTTGCCCAATTTTTGTTCCTTTTTAGCTCTAGCTCTGCAATTCCAGTTATTTTTTTGCATTATTCTTTGAACACGCTTATGATTTATTTGCTTTTCAGAATCACGGTTAATTATGTTACAAATTTTTCGATAACCGTAGGTAAAATTATTGTCCCTGCATATTTTACCGATTTTTTCTCGAGATGATAATTACTATTAGTAACAAGATTTCTCCATCTGTAAAATGTTGAACGTGCTACTTGTAAAGCAGATAACAATATTTCTAGGTCATATTCACTTCTTAATGATTCAACCAATTCTACTACAATCTCAGGTACCAACTACTTTGTAATTCCATGTACTTTTTTAAGACATCTAACTCTGCATCTTTCCTTCTTATTTCTAATTTTAATTGTTCAATCTCATCGAGTTCTTGAATTCCCTTAGAATAACTATATTGTTTTCCAACTTGTTGATCGAACCGATGTGTTTCTCCATTTCTGTACCATCTCCACCATGTTTCAACTTGGGTTTTATTTCTAATATTTAATTCATCCATTATTTCTTTTGTACTTAAGCCAGCAGCTTTGAGTTCTACACATTTCCATTTAACTTCACTTGAATATGAAACTCTCTTCATAATAAAAACACTCCTATCAAATTCATTTTAATATGAATTCAACAAGAGTGCTTTTTTATTTTTGTCTCACTAAATGGGGTCAGTTCCAGGACTCTTCAAACTTATTCTGCTTTCTTATCGCTTCTTAATAGCATTGCGATTAAACCTACTACAAATGACAGTATAAATTTCTTTATCATATAAACACTCCTACCAGGTATTCAATAACCATTGCATTATTAAACTTATACCCGCTACAACGAACCATACACTTGCTCCTAATAAGACCGGCTTTATTCCAATTGCGCGGAATTGTTTAAGGCTTACCGATAACCCGATACCGGCCATTGCAATGCTGATCATAAAGGTTGAAAGCAATTTAATGTATGTTATGATCTCATTCGGTAAATTAATAACTGAAGTTATCACACTTGCCAACAGGAAATAAAGAATAAACCACGGGAATACTTTCTTGATGCTGAACGCTGTCTTTTCTCTTTTCCCTATTTGTAATGCTACAAGTATGAGGCAGACCGGTATAATCATTAACGCTCGGACAAGTTTGACGATTGTCGCAGTGTCACCAGCTGTTTCAGAATAGGCATATCCTGCTGCCACCACACTACTCGTATCATTTATCGCTGTCCCTGCAAAATGACCAAACCCAATATCGCTTAAACCTATTGTATGACCAATAACAGGAAAAAGAAATACTGCAATGATATTAAATAAGAAGATGGTCGATAACGAGAATGCGACTTCATCTTCTTTAGCATCCACTATCGGACTAGCTGCTGCAATAGCGGATCCTCCGCAGATGGCCGTTCCTACACCGATTAATGTTCTAATATTTTCTCCTATGTTCATAACTTTCCCTAACCATATACTCACAAGTAAAGCTGCCGTTATCGTTGTCAGTGTAATGGGTAATGAAGACATACCCATGTCAATGACGACTCTTAAATTAAGCGTAAAACCCATGGCGATAATGGCATACTGCAATATCTTCTTTGATGCAAATTTAATACCCGGTTGATATTTATCTGGCAGCTGAAATGTATTACTTATTATAATGCCAAGAATGATACTAAAGATGATACCACCTATAATTGGAAAGAATTGACCTAGTATTGTCGCAATTACGGCAATCATACTACATAAGATAACACCCTGCCACTTCATACGATTCGCTCCGGATAATAGATTGTCATCGTTCCAAGAACAATGCCTTCACCAATATTGGTATATACATGTGGAACATCTGCATCAAAGCGTAGTGCCGTATCTTTTTCTATTTGATAATCCTCATTCTGCACTTTAAGATTGAGCATGCCCTGATAGATCATTATATATTCTTCAGTCCCTGTTTGATGTGCTTCTGCAGCAAATACGCCACCCGGTTCAATTTCAAACTGATACATTTCGAATGGGCGACCACTTTCAAAAGGATAGAATGGATATAAACGATATCTTCCGTCATCTCCAGTGATTTCCATCAATTCTAACTTTTTCTTTATATCTACTTTTTGATCGGGTGACTTAATTAATGCCATAAAACTTATCTTCAATCCATTCGCTATCTTCCATACCGTCGTAATTGATGGAATAGAATCTCCTCGCTCGATTTGCGACAGCATCGTCTTGGATACACCTGAGCGACGCGATACGTTATCTAATGTTAAACCATTGTCAGTGCGATACATCTTTAAATTATGTGCAACAATATCATGTATTTCCTTCATACCCATCACCCGCTTTATTTTATTAAATACATTATAACCAACATATAATAAATGTTAAAGTCCTTTCTCATTTGAAACAGAACATACGTTTGTGTATAATAGATACATCTTTTAAATAAATGAGGTTTTATTTTGATATTATCCGCTTTAGCTCTAACAGTAAATTTCAGTATGTTTCAAACTGATATGCCAAAAATCAATGCAACGTTTGATCGTGCCATTGATGGTGATACCGTTTCTATAAAAGTAAATAACCGAAAAAAGACAGTCAGATTACTGCTTGTTGATACGCCAGAATCGAAGAAGCCTAACACACCAGTACAACCCTATGCTATTGAAGCTGCACGTTTTACAGAATCTCTCGTAAAAACTTGTGATTTAAAGATTCAGTATGACACTAAAGGAAAAAGAGACCGTTACGGCAGAGATTTGGTCTATCTATATTGTGGGAATACGATGATTAACGAACTGCTAGTTCAACAGGGGTATGCACGCGTAGGTTACGTTTATCAACAGAAAGATTATTTAGACAGACTGTTACAAGCCGAAAAAAAAGCAAAACAGCAAGGTTTAAAAATCTGGTCTATTAAAGGTTTCGTTAATACTGATGGAGAGGGATTTAATAGTACAGCTGAAGAACGAAAAGCAGAAACAGATATAGGTCTTCAAATACGTGAAGCCTTGCATAGAATATTGGATGCTGCTATCGATGGTTTGATTAAAGGAATAAAAGAAGCATTGGGCTAATATTTAAATGATATCTGAAATAGATTAAAATGAAGTTAAATCCAATGAAAACTTAGGAGGATATTATGTACTTACTTAAATTTATCAGTCCAAATAACATTCAAAATATCGGACTTTTCGGCCACGAAAAACAACTTATCGAATGGGTAGAAACAATACCATTTGTAACAAAGCATAATCTTTATGATTATGAAATTAAGCACGATGCACTTCCAACCTACTATGAACATCATCATAACGGAAGTATTTATCCGCTAACAAATCTATCACATGAAGGTGATGTAGAAATTTTTTGGGAAGAGATTCCTGTTATGAATCAACAAGGTATGATTGAAGGTACGACCTTAATCGATAACTATTACATTAATCACCACTCAATAAAAAAATTTATAGAGTCATGCGAAGCATTACGAAAAGAGATTATTGAATACTGCGAAGCTCAAAATATTGAATATATAGAACGGGGGTTCGGCTCTGAAGACGGTGCGTATATTTCATCCTCAGACCACTTCTTCATCCATCTAGATCCAGCAACAATTATAGAGCGAAAAAATTATGACAGTATCGAACAATTTATTTTAGCTAATTAAGAAATAATCCCCCTTGAAATTCAGTCGGTGAATTTCAAGGGGGTATTTATAACTCAACATTTGAAACGGCTATCACTTGAAACCCTTACAACAAAAATAAAATCATCCTAAATCCAAGAATGGTTTACGGATGATTTTCTCATTTTGATTGAATGCCTTACTACAAATCCGACATAATCTAATGTATGAATTGATATCTGCTCATTTGAGATAAAGTAAGTGTTCTATAACCCACAACACCTGAAGGCGTTAAATAATTCGTCTCTGAAACCATAATCGTTCCATCAGCATTTACACGTTCAACAAATGCAACATGACCTAAGGGACCGTCAGTAGTTGTCGCCAATGCACCAACTTCTGGGATGTTGTTCACTGTATAGCCATCTTTACGCGCACCAGCCGCCCAATTGTTAGCATTCCACCAATATGTAGAAATCCCTTTTCCAATTGCTGCACGTTTGTTAAATGCATACCAGGTACATTGCCCATAATCATATAGATTAGGATGTGAAAACACTGGTGTTACTGTCACCACAGGAGTCGTTACAACTTTAGATGGTGCTTTTTGTACCCCACTAGTCGGAATTGTTGCAGGGACTGCATTTCCACTTACAATTAATCTTTGATTTGAGTATATAATATTTGATGAAAGATTATTCCATTGTTTAATACTCTGCACTGTAACACCATATTGATTTGCAATTTTCGCTAAATATTCACCATGCTGAACAATATGCACTTTAGCATTTACTGATGATGTTGATGTTGTATTTCCAG
The DNA here is from genome assembly GCF_024205965.1 of Macrococcus epidermidis. NCBI lineage: Bacteria > Bacillati > Bacillota > Bacilli > Caryophanales > Staphylococcaceae > Macrococcus > Macrococcus epidermidis. Next base: position 2,273,022 of record NZ_CP073819.1, read on the forward strand.
CTGCAGATACTTTTAATTTTTGATTAGGGAAAATTAAATATCCTGATAAATTATTTAACTTCATAATCTGCGCAACAGTTGCATTGTATTTTGCAGCGATAATCGATAAACTTTCACCTGATTGAACAATATGTATATTGCCTGTAGCTGTTGTACTTTGTGGACGGCTCACATTTGTCGTTGTATTTGTCGTATTTGTTCGTGTTACTTCACCCGATACCTTTAACGTCTGGTAAGGAAAAATCAAATTTGATGATAATTGATTTAACGACTTTAACTGATCAATTGAAGTCCCGTATTGGTTGGCGATAGACCATAATGACTCACCTGGTTGAACTTTATGCTCTGCTGCTTGTGCATGATGTGAATAAGTAGCAACCGCAGCTGATGCAGTTGTAGCCGCGAAAATTATTTTTTTCTTCAAATTTTGTTCCTCCTAGCCTTACTTTTTCAATAAATCTATTATTGCATATTTATTGTTCTTTTGACATTACAGTTTTCTTTCAATTGCTTATTTATTAATAAGTAATAATATTTATTTGTAATACGAACACTTTTTGTACAAAGTTATGTTGAACTGAATTATATCAACACTTCCAGGTGTTCGGTGCGTAAATGAAATAAAAATTCTTTTTATTATTTTCGACAATTTTCATATTTTACTTAACAATTATAATTTGGTTTGTCATGTTAATAATACATTGATATATCAACGTTTGAAAACGCTTTATAACATATAGTTAATTAAATAATATATTCAGTTTTACATTGTAACATAACTGTAACAAACCGTTGTAAATTTAGAATTTTCAGTAAATTAATGATTTTTTTCGACAATTTTTTTCATTTTTTACGAATAGTCTAAAATCATGTAATAATTAATTATATGTTAGAATAAAATAAAAACGCATACTAAAGGAATGATCAGATGAAACCGGAAGCACCTCGCTATAATTTCAGAGATATTAAAGAATTGAAATTCGGTGAAGAAGTAGGTAACTCGGTATCTCATGGTGTACCAGCATTGCTTATTTTATTCTCCTTACCTTACTTTGCAATCAAGACGTATATCGAACATGGCTCAACATTTGCATTTGGTATCAGTGTATTCTTAATCAGCATCTTCCTGATGTTCTTATCATCAGCGATCTACCACCTCATGCCTCCTAAATCAATTCATAAATATGTGATGCGCATTATCGATCATGCTTTAATTTATATCGCTATTGCAGGAACCTATACACCTGTAGCTTTAAGTTTAGTGGGTGGTAAGTTAGGTATCAGTATTATGATTATTGAATGGGTCATTACGATTGCAGGTATTGTTTACAAATCAACCGCAAAACACGTTAACCCTAAAATCAGTCTTGCAATCTATCTGATTATGGGGTGGTTAGGTATCCTCTTATTTCCGGCGCTCATTACAAAAGCGAGCTGGTTGTTTATTACCTTTATCGTTTTAGGTGGTGTGATGTATAGTGTGGGCTCATGGTTCTATGCTCAAAAACATCGTCATTACTTCCATATGATCTGGCATTTCTTTATCCTTGCCGGTGCACTTTGTCACTTCGTCGCATTACTTTATTTTATTCAGTGATCCTTAAAAAAATAAAAACGTCAGATTAATTTCTGACGTTTTTTGATTTTTATAATCATATATTCTATTCTGCAATTATCTTTCCGCTTTGAATATAAACTTTATATGTCTGCAATAATTCTTTTGACTGAATATCAATCGCTTTCACTTTATAGTACTTTCCACCTAAATCTTCCTGAATATCTTTACCGTTTATCGGTTCAGCACCGACAATTGCGATATCCATTTCAGAATAATAAGCTTCTACCTTTTTACGGTATTTATCCGTTGCCATTTGAACAGCTTGCGGTAAGCTTTTCACTTTTACTTGAGCAGCGACCGGCTGATCTTTTAACTGATAAGCTGCTTTAATCGTACAAGTGATGCATCCATTATCCGCTGCTTGAGGTAAAGAACCTGCACTCACCATTGCATTATATGCATTGCGTAACTGTGTATCACTTACACCTTCACAACTTGATTGCAATCGTGTTTGAATACACGTCGTTGCGTCACCTTTCGCTTGTTGTGTTGATGGCTTAGGTGTTGCTGAAGGAGTTTTTGGTGATGCTGGTGCAGTATTTTGTACATCAAAAATGGCTTTATCATTAAAGTCATATAACTCCATTTTCTTTGATTGTTTATTATAATAGAAATCAAATACTGTAATGACGCGTTTCAATTGTCCACCTGTAGCATTTGATGATAGCGTACGAGTAACGATGGCATGCGCATATCTATTTCTAACATCAATTTGATCTATACTCTGAGCGGTAATACGATAGTTATCAAAACTACCTGTCGGTAATTTCGCTAAAATATATGCTTCGGCTTTAGAGTTAGATTTTATAAAAGGACGGATCATACTGTAATTACGTTGATTAAATGCATTTGGCATTGCATTTAAATAATCCGTCATCGTTTGATGTGTCAACTGTTTTAAGTTCGCCGTCGTTTCATTTGTATTCGTCACTTTAGCTTTAGTAGATTTTTTTGTTCGTTTTATTTTTTTCTTTGATTGTGCTTCTTTGTTTTTTTCTTTATCCGACTGCGCTTCACTAGATGGTTCTTCCGTTGTTGTTTCCGGACTGTCTGACTTCACTTTTGATGTTTCGGTTGATTTCGTTTCTTCTTTGTCCTGCTGCGCATTATTACATGCCACAAGCACAAATGACAACAATACTGTCAATATTAATTTATATATACGCACGACTACACCATCCATTCAGTTATTTTCCTCTATTTTACCATAGAAGTGTATGAGTACTCTAAAAAAGCAAACTATCATCACTAAAATTTCTTTCAAGATTATCAATTTATTTACATAAATATTTACATAAAACCCCTACAAATATTTGTAGGGGCACCACTTATTTTAGTTTTTCAACATATTCTACTTCTTTTTTATTTGTTGATAAATGAAATGCAACTTTCACATTACCTGATTCATTCTCATAGATAACGCGCGGGTCATTAGTATTTTCTAAAAATTCTTTATTAGGTTGCCCGTAGAATGCAAGAACATCCTGATACAACATGTATGGAGGTACAATGATCATATCCTGTGCCGTTTCGGCACCTGTACTCTTATCGTCTAATTGTTTATTAAAATTGATACCGGCATTGCCGAAGATGTAATATTTCTTTTGGTTAATCGTTGTATGATCTGAGAAGTCTCCAAACTTATCCTTAATCACCTGGAAACTCATTTGTTCAGAAATACCGCCAGCAAATCGATTATTATCTAGGAAAAATTCATTTTTAAAATTTGTAGATAAAACATCGATAACAACACCGTTGCCCTTTGTATTTTTTTGAGCTTGTGATTTATCGTTAACCTTAAGTTCGCTATTATTCACGTCTGAAATTTGTGTGATCATCATTTGCTTTAATGAAGGATCATAGGCAAAGTGAAAAACAGTTTCAGAGTATGTTCTGCCGTTCGTTGCGTAATTAGATATTTCTTTACCCACAAGTGCAACATATTCATCTTTTTGCGTTGTAATCTTATCAATTGTAGTACTATATACTTCCATATTTGTATAATTCCCACTGCTAATTTCTTTCTTCAATTCTTTTTCAGCGATTGAGCCTTCTTTTACAGTGGATTTGAGGAGATTGTAATTACTTTTATTATATGCATCTGCATAGCGATCAAAAAAGTGTTTCACTGCTGAATTGACCAGCATAATATCATCTTTTTTCGATCCAGACCATTGGTATAGATATTGAGATTTTCTTGCACTTTTTGCACTGATGATTTTTTCTTCCTGGTTACTGCAACCTGTTGTAAACAATAAAAATACACACGCTAGTACGCCTAGTATATATTTCAAATCCCTCACCCAATCTATTATGTTATCTTCTTCATTATATGTTATGTCGAATGAATTTGAAATATTTATTTTACAATATTATCTATATGAAATAAAATTAACTATTATTTTCATTTCATGATAAATCTAATTTAAATTATTTTAATAAATCGTATAAAGTAATTAATCCAATAAGTTTTCCATCTTTATTACCCGTGTCTGTAATCAAGACCGCTTCTAACTTTTCATTCTGTTCATTGTAAGACTTAAACATACTTACAACTTCCATTTCGGTTGCACCTTCTCCAACAAATGCAGCACGTTCTTTCTGTTCATATGTCATTACTGCAGACAATTTAATTGTACTGATATCTTTCTGATGATTTGCGGCAAAATATCGGGTAATACCTGATTCAGTAAGTAAACCTACATAAGTCTTGCCATTATATATCGGAAACTGAGTGAACTTAGAAGTATTAATTTGAGATAGCACTGTTGTAAGCAAATCATTAATATGGAACGTTACAACCTTTTTCGTTGCTTTTTCAATGGCACGCGTCGGATGTAGCAGCATTTCTGCAATAAGTTCAATTTCCTTTACGACGTCTTCATGTGGTTCTGCGATAACGCGATTGTCACCAAGTCTTGTATTGTGAACAATCGCATTACGTAATTCAGCAAACTGTTTCAGATCATCTTTATACTGTGCTACAACCTTATCTTTTAAGACGGCGTAATCGACTAATCGTGAAAATGATGCATAGCCTTTATTTAAATTATACTGCGTTAAATATCTTTCAATCGTATTAAAAGCATTCAGAAATTTCTCTGCTGTAGTCATAATAAACCTCCTGATTTAAATCATACAATTTAATATCAATTAGAACTTAATTATTATTTTTTTATATAATTAATTATTGTATTATTCAAAGAATTTACATGGTATATTTAATTTAATATGAAAGGGGGATACATATTGAATGCGCTAAACAACTACGAAATCTTCGACCGCTTTAATCATAGATGGACATGTTCTATTTACCAGAATGACATGTATCATGAGGCCCCTTCATTTATGCGTCTCCGTTGTAGAAAACTCAATTATGATCGTATTATGGAAACAAATAATGATGAATTGACATTATTACGTCTTCTACGCTACATTACCCTTTATTTAGATGAGTTACAATATATAAGCCATAATGTATATAGATTATCAGATGTATCACCTATTCCAAAAGATCAGCTATTATAATTAACTAATAAAACCGTGTACAGCAATTGCTGCACACGGTTTTATTCGTGATGTTTAACCTCTTCAAAATATGCATTGTCCGGATTATTTTTCTCCAGATGTTCGATTTGAAGGGTTGAGTGTTTTAAATTGTATTTATCAGCTAAAATCATTGAGAGTTCATTGATGACCTGGTAGTTCTTATCATCTGTTGAAGGTTCAACAACAACGTGCGCTGTAATTGATGGATGATCAGTTGTAATCGACCATAGATGGAATTCATGTACATCAACAACTGCCGGATGATTTTTCATCGTCTGGATGATTTCATCAGTATCTAATCCGTCTGGCACACGCTCCATTAAAATCCCCCAGGTATTTTTACAAATCTTATATCCTCCGCGGAAGATGATGATTGAAATGATAATACTTAAAATTGGGTCAATTAAAGTCCAATGCGTAAAGTAGATGATGATCACTGCAACAATAACGCCTACTGAATTTAATAAGTCTCCAATAAAATGCCAAAGCGCACTTTGCACATTGATATTGTCTTCACCTTTTAATGAACGGGTTAAAATGATTGTTAAGATAATATTGACGATAAGTCCGATTGTAGAAATGATAAGCATTAATTTTACATCAACTGTTTGCGGATGTAAAATACGCATAATCCCTTCGTATGTGATACCTAATGCAATGACGATAAGCGCTAAACCGTTAAGTAATGCTGCTAATATTTCTAAACGTAAATATCCAAATGTATATTTAGCTGTCGGTGCTTTTGAAGCGAAGTAAATGGCAAGCATCGATAATCCTAGTGCTAATACATCACTCATCATATGCATCGAGTCAGACAGTAATGCAAGTGAGTTAGATAATATCCCTCCGACAATTTCAACGATTGTGAAGAATAATGTAATGTAAAGTGACGCCCATAGTGTGCGTTTTGAACCTTGCTGATGTTTTAAATGTTCAACGTGATGAAAGTATGTTGGACTTTCTAATTGTTTTCTCATAAGTATCTTCCTCTTTTATTGATTTAATATTTTAGCGTTCTCATATACAATTTGACCACCTAAGTGACCTGCATAAGCAAGTAATGCACTACCGATAATTGCAATGATGATAACCGCGATATAGATTTGTTTTTGATATTTTGCGTTGAAGTGTGTGAATGCTTTTAAAGCAACAGCTAGACCGAACATAATCATAGCATTTCTAGCCATGTCTTCGTGCTGATGAATTAAGTTTTCAACTTCACCAAAGTGCATTTCTGCAAAGCGTTCACCGCTATCTCCTGTTAAGAAAGCAACAACTCCGCTGACAAAACCTAACACAAGCAATATTGTACCGGCTAAGTTTAACTGTTTTCTATATTTTAATGAAACGATTTCAAATAAGGTTCCGACAAGTAATAAAGCAATTGGAAAGTGTACGACTAATGGATGTAATGGCATAATGTGAATCCTCCTGTTTTCTTATAGTTTGTTTTTCTATAGCCATAAGATAACAAGTGAAACTGACATTAAACTGACATTATTAATTTATTTAAAAGTAATGATAAATTTTAAACCGTTATCATTTTTAACTGAAACATTCGCCTGATGTTGATCCATGATTTCTTTAAATAATGCTAACCCAACACCTGAACCTGTCTTTGTTGTGTCTCCTCTATAGAAACGTTCGAACAGATGAGGTAAATCACTTCGCTTTACACCCGGTCCATTGTCACTAAATATTAAGTGTTTATCACGTAGTGTGATCGTAACGGTAGGATGATTGCCATACTTTATCGCATTCTCAAATAATATTGAGATTGCCTGTTGTAGCCGTTGATGGTTACCTTTAATTATCGTATGGGATTCAATACTACTTTCGATTGTTAAGTCCGTTGTTCTGTTGAAGTACCCAATTGATTCTATCAGCAATGTACTCAAATCAATATCTTCAATTTGTATAGATTGATCGAGCCGTGTTAAAGCAAGCAAATCTGTGACTAGTAAATTCATTCGATTTATTTCCTGTTTAATATCACTAACCATTTCTTTACCCACATCTGATAAGGCATCACCGTCAAACTGTTCTATCACTTCGGTACCTGCTTTAACAACAGCAAGCGGGGTCTTTAATTCATGGGAAGCGTCCTGCACAAATTGCTTCTGTCGTTCAACAGCATATTCTAACGGTGCCATCGCTTTCTTTGAGAAGAAATAAGTCATGAGTAGTATTAAGAAGATATAGATAATTGTTAAACCAATTAATACATTTTTCATTTGTGATAAACCATGATAACTTTCAGTCGTTTCAAATATTGTATAGATATATACAACTTCTTTATTGTACAGTTTAACCTTTTTACTTGAAATGAAGAAATGTTCATTCATCAAATTCATATAACGATGCTGATATTCTGATTCACTTTTTAATCTTTGATTAATATTTTGAATTAATGTTCCGTCATATTCAGGCTGTTTAATGATTTTATGATTTTTCGTGATGAAATAAAGCTGGTTACTCTTGCTATCATTATCATTCGCTAAGTAAAGATGATAGCCATCTTTTTCTTTTTTGAAGTGTTCTTTAAACTCTGTCGATAGAATGTGGTCAGATTTTAATTCAAGTTGATATTGAATACTAGATGCTGTACTTACGTAAGTAATAATCGAGAAAGTGACAAGTAATATAAAAATGCACGATGCAAAAAGGATATAAAGACTACGTTGTTTAGGATGGATCATGTGTTAATGTATACCCCATATTTCTGACCGCTTTTATTTTATACGGCTGAATATCCGTACCTAATTTCTGACGTAAACGTTTGATCAGTGTTTCTACATTATTGTCACTTACAATTTCATCGATTGACCATACTTTATCAAGTATCATATCTTTAGGTACGATACCTTCGTACTCCATGAGTAAGACAAGTAACGTATATTCTTTGTGCGTCAGATTAATATCGTTGTTACGAATGCGCACTCTTTGTTTAATGGTATCCACCGAAATAGGACCAACTTCAAGGATGCTCGTCACTTGGCCAACACTTCTTCGATGTAATGCATTGATTCTCATATTGAGTTCTTCAAATTCAAATGGCTTTACAATATAGTCATCTGCACCCGTTTCAAAGCCTGAAATCTTATCTTCCAGTTCTCCTTTAGCAGTCATCATGATTATTGGTGTAGTAATATGTTGTTCTCGTAATTGTTTCAAAATATCTATACCTTGAACATCTGGTAACATCCAGTCTAAAAGAATGATGTCATAACGATTTGTTGCTGCATAATCTATTGCATCTTCACCTGAAGTAAGCCAGGTAACAACATTATTTTGTTTCATCAATAATAAACGCATCATTTTACCTAATCGTAAATCATCTTCGACTAATAATATTTGCATGATACCCTCCTATTGATTTGAAACAAGCTGATACATCGTTTTAAGCTGTCCTAAATGTAGCGTCATATGATTGGCAGCAAATTCGATATCGTCATTCTTAATACTTAGTTCACCACGATCGCAAATACCACCAAGCAAGCGTTTTGTCTGTATAGTGAGCAATAGTTTTAACGTATCGAAAGAAGGAATATCTTCATCAAAGTCATCAGGACTCGTTCCGGATTTAAAGTATTTTGCTAATCCGGCAATTTCAGTATTAACATCGTTCGGTATTAAACGATATTCATTTTCTACAATGACATGTCCAACCATCCAGTAAATATTGTTTGGTAGTCCGTCAATTGTCGTCTTCGCTTCATCTTCTGTAATCGGCTTGACCAGTTCGGTGATTTGCTGTTCGTGATGCACATATTCCTCACCTGCAGTACCACGTACGCGATCATCAACACCTAAAACAGTTAACATATCGTTTGTTTTTTCCTGTTTTTTCTTGAATATATTAAACATTATCGTTCTCCTATGCATTTTTTATTTAGTGTATCAAGTAAAAATGTATTGTGCTACATTATTGTACTGATAACGATTATTAGTAATTAAGTATATACAAAACAAGTCCGATATCTTGTCGATATCGGACTTGTTTATTGGTGATGGATGGACGAAATTGGTGATCCCCCAATTTCGGGCAGGATTTTGTTGCTGAAATTGGTGATCCCCCAATTTCGGGCGGGATTTTGTTGCTGAAATTGGTGATCCCCCAATTTCGGGTGGGATTTTGTTGCTGAAATTGGTGATCCCCCAATTTCGGGCCGGATTTTGTTACTGAAATTGGTGATCCTCCAATTTCGGGCCGGATTTTGTTGCTGAAATTGGTAATCCTCCAATTTCGCAACCTCTTTCTATTTCACTTTCTTCGCAAGATCTGTAATGTAGTTAAAGAAACCGTCATGATCAACGTCATATACGACATTTACTGGTCTTCCATTTTCCATTTCATACGTTCTACCTTGACTTGGCCCTTCAGTATAAACACCTGATAATATTTCTTTGGATTTTACAAGTTCAGGTTTACCGACAGATGCTGTTGTTAACACATCCCATAAGAAGTATGTTGAATTCGTTATAAAATGAACTAATGGCGGTACAACTGCATAGCTCACACCTAAGAAATCAACACCTGGATATTTACGTTCGTTCGCCCACATTTGACGAATTGCAGGTGTGAGTGGTACTTGATTTGTACTTTCTAGTGCTACCATATCAATCTTGATATCAGCATCAAACACGACACCTACCGCTTCAGGATCCCAGTAAGCATTCCATTCAGCAGTTCCGTCATGTTCAGGTTCATGTACGTTACCGTCTGGTAAATACGTACCACCCATCCAAACAAGTTTTTCGATTTTTTCAGTAATCTTCGGTTCTGTCTTTAATGCTTCAGCTAAATCTGATAATGGACCAGTAAATAATAAAGTCGTCTTTTCTTTTTCTTTTATCACCGCATTGATTAAGTGTTCGTGTGCTGGAACATCAGATAGTGGTGCGTCAATTGAACCTTTTTCATTCAGAATTGGTAGTGCATCCATAAAGAATGCATGCATACGCCAGTCTTTCGGAAAAGGATTTTTACCGCGAATGATTGACTTTGCCGTTTCTAATTTACCATCGCCAAAGCGGTCAATAATCTTTCGTGATGCATAAGTTGCCGGCTCAATATAGCAATCCGCGTCTATAACACTCACACCTGTTAACTTTACAGAATCCATCTGTAACAATAAAAATAGTGAAATTAAATCATCCACGCCACCATCGTGATTAAAATACACATTTGTTTGCTTCATAATAAAAAGACTCCAATCTATTTAATAATATTCCTCATTATAAGATGAATAAGGAACTTATTTCAATAGCATTGAAGTCTTATTGATGACAATTTATAAATTATCCGAAATAAAGTGCTGCAAATAATACAAGCAATATAAAATCAAAGATATGACGGAACATATTCTCACGCCATGCGTTGCGGTCTAAACTATCCAGTAGTCCAAGTACGAGTAAAGCTGCAAATGAACATACGATTAACATATTAAAGTTCATATCTGTAATTAAACGGATGATGATTAATGCTACAACGGCAATATTTAATATATTATACATGCGACCCCAAACTGTTGTTTCTCCAGTTCTATTCAAGTTGTTCACCTCTAAATGTTTGTTACGATACACTATAACATCAAACGCTATGTTGCTCTAGTTATACGCTTATCCCAATTATTGTTTATTCAATCTTGCTACGTGTGCTACGTTTCTGTTTTTACCGCGTTTCTTCGTTTTTCTTTTTACTTGTACTGGTTTCTTCTTTTTCACTGTTTGTGCTGGTGCCTGTCGTTGAACCTGAGATTGTCCTTGTTCAATATGGACTTTACTTTGTACTTCATTGCGCGTATGTCCGTTTAGCGTCCATAATCTTGCTGTATTTAATGCAGCTGCAATAAGTTCAGTGAGCTTTTCACGATCATCAAACTTAACGAAACCATTCTGCTCTACGTTATCAATATGTAATAGAATTTGTGCAGGTGTTTCGTTGGCACGTAGTCCAAACAGGATTGTATTAACAATTAATTTCCCTGTGTCTGTTCCCTGGAAATCTTCAGTGATTCCTGCTTCGATATATTCAACTAATTGCTTAATTTCTTGCGTCGGCTCAACATAGAAGTGTTCTGTATATAATTTATAATCTTCATATTCAGGAATATAATAATCTTTTTGTTCGGTTAATGCTTTTAAATCGATATCAATATTGCTAAGCTCTTTATGTTTAACACTGCCACCTTTAATCAGCGCTTCGTACTCAGGAATCACATCAATAACCTCTTCACGGATTTCATCTTCAGTCATTTGTACATTGAAATATCTTTCTTTTAACACTGCTAAATGCTTCAACGTTACAAAGCCATATAAATTCAATGCGCTGCGATAAAAATGAATCTTATCAATTTCTTCTTTAAATACTGGATGTGCTTGTTTATATTTAATAAAATGCGCTTTTACATCTTTCGGAATGAACAATAACTCAGTATCATCTGCATAAAATAAGAAAACTTCATCCGGTATATCATGATGATATACCATGTAGTTCTTCTCTTGTGCAGTAATATCATCTAACACGACTTTAAAATCACTATCATATGTTTTTAGCATCTTATCCAGCATTTGATCATCTGCAAAATAAGCTTCGGTAATTAAGCTGATTAAATCTTCTTTATTTTTAGAAGAGTAACCTTTAATCCCCAGGTTACGACATATATTTTTTAACGCTTCTTTAGATAGCGCTGATAGATACATATCAAGTGTATTGTTATTAAATTTTTCAGCTACTAATTTCTTTTTTTCTTCTTGTGCCTTGATGTCGATATTTAACTCGTTTGTCATAGTAAGTCCCCCACGGTTCTATAAGTTGTTGCTATCCTGTTTAAAAGCATTTATTTTTATTTATATTTATTCTATTTTACCAATGATTAAGTAAAAATTAAACTTTCTAATTTAACATATACATACATTTTAAATGTTTAAACAACATATTTATGATATTGTCACAATTCATTCCATCCAATATTTTGAAATGGTTGTATAATAAAGATGAGAATAATAGTAAAAATCGGGCATTCCTGCTCAATAAAATCTAAGGAGCTGTTCATATGAAAAATGTAAGTATCATCGGTGGCGGAGTATTGGGTAGCCAAGTGGCATTTCAAAGTGCATTCTTTGATTGCAATGTTGTCATGTATGCAAGAACTGAAGACTCAGTTAAACGTATTCAGGAGAAGTTAGCAAAGCTTGTACCGATTTACGGTGCTTATTTTAATAATCCCGAAAAAGCGCAAGCTGCACATGATGCCATTAAAATTTCTATGGATATGTCTGAAGTATTGGCTGATAGCGACGTAATGATTGAGTCTATCGCAGAAAACTTAGAAGCTAAACAAAAGTTGTATGAAAGCATCCAGGGTATCGCACCAGAGAAAACCATCTTCTTAACAAATTCTTCAACGATGATGCCAAGCGCTTTTCGTGATTTTACAGACCGTCCAGATCGCTTTTTAGCGTTACACTTCGCTAATTCTATCTGGCAAAATAATATCGCAGAAGTAATGAGCCACGATACAACAGATCCAAAATACAATCAAATTGTGATGGATTTTGCGAAACAGATTAACATGGTACCGATTCTAGTTAAGAAAGAACAACCTGGCTATATATTAAATTCTTTACTTGTGCCATTATTACAATCAGCTGAAATGTTACTTGCAAATGGTGTCGGTGACGTTGAAACAATTGATAGAACATGGATGATTGCAACAGGTGCTCCAGTCGGCCCATTTGCTATGTTAGATGTTATTGGTCTCACTACTGCTTACAACATCTCATTACAAGCTTCACTGAAAAACCCTCATTTACAAGGCGTCACTGATATGTTAAAAGCATATATCGATGCCGGTAAACTAGGTGTTGCAACAGGAGAGGGGTTCTATAAATATCCAAACCCTAGCTATAAAGCATCAGACTTTCTAAAAGGATAAATGTTTCACAGCCGAACATTGCGTTCGGCTTCAGATTGAAGAACAAAGAAAAAAAGCATTTGATCCGATTTTGCAAGAACAGTTAGAAAGATTTAAAAAGAAACACGGGATAAAGCCGAATGGCGATTTTAGAGAGCCTTTGATTTATCGTGAGGAAGAACAAAAATTAGCGATTTTAGGAGCAGTATCTAAAAATCATTCAAGAGGTAATGGCGAAAGAATGTACGGCGCTGAATATGGTTATAAAGTATTTATTAATGAGCGTGAAGTAGCGTTTGAAGGAAGAGTAAAAAGTAATAGCCCTGTGAAGTTCTTAGACCAGTTAAGAGCGAGTGCTAGAGAAAATAATGTATCAAATGTATTTGAAAGAAGTTTAGATGATATGAGGGCTTCAAACAAACAGAGACAAGCACAACAGAGAATGAGGTAGTTTTATGCCGTGAAAACTTTTGATATGGAGAAGACCCCTCAAGTACACTCAACGAAGTGTGCCCACAAGGGCGTTTTTTGCCCTGTGGGACATCTTTGGGGAGTTTGAGGGGTCAGAGGCTCCATGTCAAAAGGAAATTGGAATAAAATTTTAGTTATTTTCAATAATTTTAAATTTATATGCACCAGTATATTTATTACTTATTTCTAAACTATAATCTAGATTTTTTTCATGAGCTTGACTTGTTAATATTTCAATTTCTTTCCAATTGAAATATAATTGAGCTAAAACTAAAAATAGGGCTGTAATTATTATAACTAATAGTATTGTTGTTATTTCTAAAGTATAATTTTTTAAAATATGCATTTTTCCACCTCCTATTTTGAAAGGAATCTGTATGAAAATAAAATTATTATTATATTTTTCTTTAATATTAGCTTTTATATTTATATTTGTAAATATTTTCAAAGAAGATACTGATAGTAATTTGAAACAAATTACTCAGATTGAAGACAAACTCACTTTTAGAATTGTGAGTTTGTCTTCAATCTGCAGCCGAACATTGTGTTCGGCTTTTTTTGTAACTTTTCTCACACCTCATGTTCTTAAAACCAGATAGCTTCGTTGTAATTATGACATCTTTTCAAATTCACTCCTTTTTTCAACACAAACACTATATATAGTATTAATATTTAGTTGAAAACACAATATATAGTAGGTGATAAAATGTTAACAGAAACAACTGATTTGAAGGACAGCTTAGAACGTTTAATAAATAGACATCCAGAAGTCGTTCATGAGAATGCAAACAAGGATGCGAATGTCTTTAATACACTGCGTGATTTAACTGCTGGTACTGTTGCGAAATCACTCGGCCTTGATATGCTACCGAAACATGTTAAACACGCTCACTTAAACGGTGATATTCATTTCCACGATTTAGATTATCATCCTTATATGCCGATGACGAACTGCTGTTTAATTGATATTCCTAATATGCTGGCTCATGGTTTTAAGATTGGTAACGCGAAAGTTGAATCACCAAAATCGATTCAAACTGCTGCAGCTCAGATCGCACAAATTATCGCTAATGTCGCCAGCAGTCAGTATGGTGGATGCTCAGTAGATCGTATCGATGAAGTGCTAAGTCCTTATGCTGCTTTAAATGCAGAAAAACATCGTCAAACTGCACAAAAGTATGTCCTGCAAGATAAACAGCAACAATATACCCAGCAAATGACCGAAAAAGATATCGGTGATGCCATCCAGTCGCTTGAATATGAAATTAATACACTTTATACAAGTAACGGGCAAACACCGTTTGTAACTTTCGGCTTTGGATTAGGAACGGATAAGTACAGTGTTATGATTCAACGTGCAATATTAAATACGCGGATTGCAGGACTTGGGACCGATCAAACGACTGCAATATTTCCAAAGCTTGTCTTCAGTTTAAAAGACGGAGTGAATTTAAAGCAGACTGATCCAAATTATGCGATAAAACAATTGGCTATCGAATGCGCTACAAAACGCATGTATCCTGATGTATTAAATTATCAGGCGATAACAGAGATGATTGGCGATTTCAAAGCACCGATGGGTTGTCGAAGCTTCCTGAATGCTTATCAGGAAGATGGACAGTTTATCAACAATGGCCGTTTCAATCTAGGTGTCGTAACGCTTAACTTACCTCGGATTGCATTATTAAGTAATAATCCGGATACATTTATGACCATGTTGCATCAAAGATTGGATATTGTACGTGATGCTTGTCTGTTTAGAATTAATCGATTAAAAGATGCGCGCCCACAAAATGCCCCCATACTTTATCAATATGGTGCATTCGGTAAAAGACTACATGCCGACGAAGACATATCAGCTTTGTTTGATAATCGTCGTAGCACTATCAGTATCGGTTATATCGGATTATATGAAGTTGGCGCGCATTTATTTGAGAAAGACTGGGAACAGAATAAAGATGCTTATGACTTTATATTAAATATATTAAAGACGATAAAATCATACGCTGATAACTTAACCAATCAATACGATATTCAGTTCAGTGTATATGGTACACCAAGTGAATCTCTAACGGACCGCTTCTGTGCACTCGATTTTGAACGCTTTGGTCCTGTGGTAAACGTAACCGATAAAGGGTATTATACGAATTCATTTCATTATGATATCCGCAAAAATATTACCCCTTTCGAAAAAATTGATTTTGAAAAAGACTTCGCGCGTTATTCCACAGGCGGATTTATTCATTATTGCGAATACCCTTCGCTTGTCCATAACCCTGAAGCGTTAGAAGCAGTATGGGACTATGCTTATTCACGTATCGGTTATCTCGGTACGAATACTCCGATTGATCAATGTTTTGAATGTGGTTATTCCGGTGAATTTCAACCGACGGCTACAGGATATGTCTGCCCTGAGTGTGGAAACAATAATCCTGAAACGACAGATGTGGTCAAACGTACTTGCGGTTATCTCGGACAGCCTTTAAAACGTCCAATGGTAAAAGGACGTCAAATTGAAATTGCCACGCGTGTCAAACATATGTCGACAAGAGATGATTTATTATGACGTATGAAGGTATGGGATATGTTGCCAGGATAATGAATTGTGTCGTTACAGACGGAACGGGCATGCGTGTGTCTGTCTATGTATCCGGCTGTCACTTTCATTGTCCCGAGTGTTTCAATGCAAGTATCTGGTCATTTAATCATGGAGAACGCATCACAGAACAGAAAATCGAAGAGATATTAACCTTGCTCGATAAAGATTATATCAGCGGACTTTCTCTACTTGGTGGGGAACCGTTAGATAATTTAGCTGTTATTCAACCACTTATTTCAGCATTCAGAAAGAAATTCGGGAATAGAAAAGATATATGGATGTGGTCAGGATATATGATTGAGTATATTAAAAATACACCAGTGCTAGCTGAAGTTTTAAATAATATCGATGTACTTGTTGATGGTCCCTATGTCCATAGTCTATTTCAGCCAAATTTAAAGTTTCGCGGGTCACTTAATCAACGTATCCATTATTTAAACAAAGGTAATATATTACATGAAAAATAAATAATGTTTTTTTATTTATTTAAGATATAATGTAATTAATATTATTTAATGGGAGTTTAACTAATGGATAAATATCAAATTAAAGCACTTGCACTTTCTGTATTAACTGCATCACAATTCGTTCTACCTACAGCTGTACTTGATCATCAAATACCCGAAGCACAAGACGGCGTCGTGAACTTAAAATCAGTCGGTGACGTACTCGTTCATGGGCATGTGGCACGTCATGCACAGACGGCAAATGGTTATGACTTTAATCCAGGATTTGAAGCGGTTAAACCGATGATTGAGAACGCTGATATTGCGATCGCTAACCTTGAGACACCCATCGCTGCAAATGAATTAGGTCTAGGTGATTATCCTACATTTAATTTGCCACCTGAAGTCGCACAGGCCATTAAAAATGCTGGATTCGATATTGTCTCAAATGCGAATAACCACGCACTCGATCAGGAACAAAAAGGGTTACATATCTCTTTAGATTACTTAGATAAAATGCACTTACCATATGTCGGTGCTTATCGCAGTCAAGAAGATCATGACACACCACGTATCATCGAAGAAAACGGTGTAAAACTTGGATTTTTAGCATACACTTATGGGACAAATGGGCATGAACCATCTGCTGATTATGATGTGAATTTTATCGATCTAAAAAAAATGAAAAAAGATATCGAAACATTAAAACCACAAGTTGATGGCGTTGTTGTCTCATTACATATGGGTACAGAGTATCAGTATCACGAGAATCAAGAGCAACGAGATGTAGCACAGGCGCTAACGGATTACGGTGCAGATATCGTCCTTGGTGGACATCCTCATGCTTTAGAGCCGATGAAACAGGATAAAGATAGCTTTATCATCTATAGCCAAGGTAATTTCTTTAGCGGTCAAGGTCAAATGCAGACACGTCTGGGTGGGATTTTATCTTTAGATATTAAGAAAACAAAAGATGGCATTGAAGTAGCCTCAGGTGAATTCTTACCCACATACAATGAAGGTGATTATAACGCTGGCGGCTACAAAACTGTACCTTTAATGCAGTCATCACTTGATGATGGTACGAAACAAACGCAGTTTAATTTTATTAATGATTTAATGACAACGTATCCTTCAAAAGTGAAAGTTGTGGAGAATTTATCACATTAAAGTAAAAATTCCTTGTATTTTACGTAAAAAGTATTATAATAACCTTCTACACATAGAAAGAAGGATGAATATGTCACTATCAGTTGAAGAACGTAAAGTTACAAGTACAGAATTATACGCTCATCTAAACGATGCGACGTTATCTATTGCCACAATCGCAGAACATTTTAATTTAACATCTCAGGATATTACAGCAATTTTAAATATGGATAATTCGCAAATGTCTACAATACTTCCAACGAATGAATTTATTCATCTCGTTTGGGATGTTAGAGATTTTATCAACGATGAACTTCGTACACACGGGATTACGCCAAAAGAATATAGTTATTTAAAAGGTATGAAAACCGATTATTGGTTTTTACAATAAATACTAAGGAGAGACAAGCATATGCTTATCTCTCCTCTTTTATTTATACTTATATTTATAACACAATGTGCATTATTTTCTACGTGCAGAAATAATAAGCATCATCGGCCTTCTTAATTCATCTTTCATCTCAGGCACTTCATCTAGTAGCTTTTCACTTGGCTCAGGTTCAGAGATGCCCTTAATCACGAAATCATTATCAATCAGCACACTTAAGTAATGTGAAAGTGTTCGATGATATTTCCTTACTTCTTCCCCAAGAAATTGTGTCTCACGTTCGCCCTCTTTATAATAATTGTCAACCGGCCAGAACAATTTATTGCCTGCCTCATCATAGATCCAGTCCTGACTACCTTCAGCTGTAAATACAGGATGTTCTACACTAAAGATAAATGTACCGTTAATCGTTAATACTTCCTTAACCTGCTCAACAACATCTTTAAATGACGGTAAATAATGTATCGCTAATGAGCTCATTACTACTTCAAATTCATGTGGTTCAAAGTCTAATTCATCCATCGACTGATTAATAAAAGTAATCTTATCTGCATCCGGCTGTGCCTGCGCACGCTCTAACATCTTTTCAGAAATGTCGATTCCGACAACTTTCTCTGCGCCTAGTTCTACAGCATACTGGCAATGCCAGCCGTAGCCACAACCTAAGTCCAGCACAGCAGCACCATTTAACTCGGGAAGCATTTCTTTAAAGCTCTCCCATTCGCCAGCTGCTTCTAAACCTTTCTTTGAGCGTTCCATTTCGCTATATTTATCGAACAATGACCGATTATCATACATATTATTGTCCATAGGCACTCCTTTAAGTATCTTATTAGCATTTACTTTATCAAAATTATAATCGTTTATAAAGTTTTTTGAATAGTATTTAAAAAAAAGAACAAACAATAAAATCATAATGATTTTCAATGTTTGTTCATCAGTTGGTAAACAAATTTCTTCACTTCGGTAACGCACTTTTCTTGTCCTCTGCTGAGTCACTCATCGGTAACGCTTCACTACCGTTTGCTGTATAAACGACAATCTCTAGAGATGACGACTCACTCGTTGGTGATTGGTTTGTAGTATCTGGTTCAACCATTGCTTCCATCTGGACGTTATCCTCAATAGATTGTACACCATAGTACGCTCTGTTAAAGTATGTATTTCCTTTTGAGAAATCAGTATATCCATCTTCTTTTAGTGCAATATCTTTTGTCGTAATCGCTGAAGCTATTTTACCAAATGACTGAATATATTTATCATTTGCTTTCTTAACTTCTGCATCTACTTTTTTAATTTGGGGCAATTCTTTTGCCGTTTGAACTTTCGCTTCGTATTTGACAACGATATTTTTAACTTTTATAAGTTGCTGTTCAACATCTTTTTTATTATCATATACAGTCATCGTATTAATGACACGATCCATCTCTTTCGAATATTCTCTAACGGTATCAACATATTCATATTTCGATGTAATAGGTTTTACTTTCGGAATTTTCGAAGCAACTTCTATTGATATTTCTTTTTTGAGTTGCTGAATGTTTTCGTCTGCAATTTGTTTATGCTGTGGTTTTATTTCCTTAGGATTACTTTGTATAAATTCCATCTCAACAGTAGGTGTTGTTTGTTGATTCGTAGATGATGCTTTCTCTGTAGATGTTCGTGCAGCTTCTTCTTCATGACAGCCTGTGAGTATTAGGGTTATTGTGCACAATGCTATGATTCTTTTCATGCATCCTCCAAAAATATCCTTAAGTTTATCAGTACTCACATATTTTAACATAACGCTATCAGATTGTAACTAGTTTTGAAAGAACAATTTAACCTCTTTTACAAAATCATCGTATTGTTCATATAACAACCCATGGCCACTATTTTCATAAATCGACAATTTGCTGGCAGGTAATAGTGCAGCGAGCGCTTCAGCTTCTTCAACCGGTACTAATTCATCATATCTACCGCTCATCACGAGCGTCTTTACTTCAATCACATCAAGCCTTTGTGGATTATAATCAACAGTAGAAGTGATGACTGCATCCTCTTCTTTTTCAGTCATACCACTTTGTGTATCTTTCATCTTCTTACAATATTTTTTTACTGTTTTAACATCTTTAAACATATAGTCTTCCAGCATAGCGTTACGTTCTTTACGTGACATCGTTCTTAATATACTTGCATATTGATTATGAAATTCACGCTCAGCTTCGTAGTAACTTCTTATTCCCGTGCTAATCAATATCAGCTTGTTTACATATCTCGGATATTTAGAAGCGATGGTTGCTGCTACAGAACCACCGAGTCCAAATCCTAAAAAGTGTGCTTCTTTAATATACAAAAGATCCAGAACGGTTAATACATCTTCTACATAATCGTCCATATGAATTTCTAACGGTTTATCACTAAATCCATGACCACGCAAATCTATTTTAATAATTTGAAAATTTTTCATAAAAGCCGTATCGAAATCATCAAACATTGTTGTGTTCATAAATTGGCCATGGAGCATCACTAGTGGATACCCTTTTCCAATGAGTTCGTAATGAACAGCTATATCATTATTTGTTAGCGCTAGTTCCATATTCTATCCCTCTAGTCTCTTGTAATTTTTGCAAATTCTAATACATCTGAAGCTTCGTCGTATTTATAATCATTAACGTACTCTACGACTTTAATCGAGCAATGTGCTTTAATCGTTACATCATCTGCACGCAGTAAATCACAAACTACATTTTCTACACTTGCATTTACTGCATCGATTTCACGTACTGTAAGGATTGATGATTCATCTTTAAAGATGAGCTTTTCTCGTTCTGCTTTCACCGTAAGTTCGTCGCATATAATATAGCGAATGTTACTTACTTCAGCGACAGTGATCGTTATGTTTTCTGCATTCAGCTCTTCATCCAGACGCACTGATCCATTAGACTGAAATGTAGTGGCTTTTACTGGTCCCATACCAATAAATGCACCTTTATTTTGAATATCATTCACTTTTATTCCACGCTTTAAGTCCACCGTTCCCTTATTATTGATTGTGTCGATAATTGCTTCATCCTGTACAGCAATATAGCCATCTTCACCAATTACAAGTTCATTCGTTTCAAGTGTTCCTTCAATGACTAATTCACCATAAACTTTCAAATAAGGTACATTTAATTTACCTTCAATTTTTAATACACTATCTTTCTCAATGAATAATTCATTGGCCTCAACACTTGAAGTAACTAATGAATTTCCTTCAACATTGATCGTCTCAAATATACCACCTGTAGCTGTTTCATCTTTCCATACGACATTCATCTATATCGTCTCCTCACCTATAATATTAAATAACTCTGATAAGTCTTCAATTCGATAGTCCATCATTGTTTCACCAGGGGCTTTAAAATAATGATTATCTTTAAATACTGTCTTCATTCCTAAACGGTGGGCTGCTTCGATATCATTGACCGGATGGTCACCAACAAAAATACATTCCTCCGGTTTAACGCCGAGCTTATCACACATCATCATAAATATTTCCGGTTCAGGTTTTCTGTAACCTACCGCCTCTGAAATTAACGTTTCTAAAACATATTTCTCTATACCCAAAACATCGATAATATAACTTTGATGTGACACCTTACCATTTGTAATAATACCTATTTTTAATCCTCTATTTTGAATTCTTGAAATAATATCTTTTAAATCAGGATAACCTGTCGCAAACTTCGGATAATTTAAATCATAGTCCAGCAGTAAATCCTTCTTTTCGATGTAATGAATATCAAGTTGATTAAGCAATGCTTTATATACACGATCTTTTTTCACATAACCGTGTTCATCGTATGCTATAAAATAATTGATATAGTCATTTTTTTGTACATGCGTAAAATATTCTCTATATCTTTCAAACTGATCTTCTAAAAATAATCGTAACGAACGTTCTCGATCAAGTAATGTACCATCCAAATCAAATATGATTGCTCTTTCCATCTAAATCCCTCCAGTTAACAATAGTATAGCCTATCTGTTAAAATGAAATCGATTAAAATGACGAGGTGACTTATGAACTGGAAAAAAAGACGTATCATCGACAAAACGGATTATCGTGTATTTCAAGTCAATACGACAGAATTTTCTTATCAGGCACAAAGTGCTGAATTTTATCAGATTGAGGCCCCGCATTGGGTCAATATTATCGCAATACATAATGATTGTATCGTCATGATCAAGCAGTTTCGTATCGGCATAGAAGATTATATACTTGAATTACCCGGCGGTATCGTTGAACCCGATGAATCCCCATTAAATGCTGGTCAAAGAGAACTCAGTGAGGAAACAGGATATATCGGCGAGGCACAAGTGATTGGCGTTATGCATCCGAATCCAGCTTTATTTACAAATCAATTAACAACCATTTTAGTGACCGACAGCAAGCAAAGCGGGACTATTTCCCGAGAAATATTTGAAGATATCGAAGTCGTCCTCGTTCCAATTAAAGACTTAAAAACAAAAATAGCGCATGGCGAAATCACCAATGCGCTTACTTTAGCGAGTTTAATGCAATACTTTAGTTTATAGTATTTCTGTTTTGTTTCAAAATAATCCATAGTAATAGCGGCATACCCATTAAACACATCATGATTGATACAGGAATCTGTACCGGATAAAGCATTGCTCTGCCCAGAAAATCTCCCGTTAAGACGAGTAATACTGCTAAAAGTAATGTCAGGTTCAATTTTGCAAGATGGTTTCCTTTAAAATTCAGTTTTACAAACGGCGGAATAATCATACCGACAAATCCAATAATACCTGTCATACTAATGAGCACAGCACACATAATACTCGTTGTAATGAGCAGCATATAGATGATTGTATGCGTTCGTAAACCAAGTGCAATTGCTCGGTCTTGTCCTAATCCAAGTATTTCAATTTGCTGCTGTAAAAAATAAATAATCATCATACCCACAATAGTTAACGGTAATAAAACGATAACATCTTTAAAACTTACCGAGTTTATCGAGCCAAACAAATAATTCATGATGTTGGATGATTTCTCCGGAAACATCAGCATTAACACATAAACGAGGCTGGAAAAGAAGAAGTTAATAAACATGCCGATCAGTATCATCCATGTTGTCTGTGAATTAAATTTATGATTTAAGCTGGCAAGGATCACTATCAGTAACGTTATCATACTGAATAAAATACTAAATATCGCTGTCATCGTAATGCTAAATCCTAATACGATGGAAAGTGCACTCCCAAAACTTGCACCACTGGCAAGTCCTAACGAAAAACTATCTGCAAGATAATTATTTAATACGGTCTGAAACACATATCCTGTAATGGAAAGAATGATTCCGACGAGCATACCCGTTATAATTCTTGGCAGTCTAATTTCAAGTAAAATTGTCCTACCCATTGGATCCGTTACGTCCAGCCATCCAAAGTTGTCATAAAATAACGATAAACATGTCACAATAATGATAAGCGACAATACGATAATATTATTTTTCATGTGCGATAGCTTTGGCAATAGTTTCCATACCTTGTGCGATTCTTGGTCCCGGACGTGATACAGTATCCGGATCAACGGCATAGATTTGATTTTGTTTTACCGCTTCAACATGCTTAAATCCGTTTCTTGATTTTACTTCTTTGATTAATGCTGCATTTGACAGACCACTCGTAGAAATAATGATATCCGGATTTTTCTTAACGATTGCTTCCGAACTCACCGCCTGGTACCCTTCTATGCCACTAAATATATTGACTGCACCGAGTTGTTTCAATAAATCATTCATTAATGTATGATTGCCACCCGTATAAATGTCGGGGTGTGATGAAATTTCCAGAAATACTTTTTTACCCTGGACATTCTTTTTGTATTTAATCGCAGTTTCTTGAATTTGACGTTTAATATCTTTTATCAACGCTTTGCCTTCAGCTTCTTTATGTGTGACAATAGCAATTTGTTCTATGCTTTTATATAGCGAATCAAATGAATGAGCATCCTGAACGACGACGACTTTAATACCTTTTGATTTCAACTTTTGTAACGTTTTCTCTTGCGCTTTTTCCATAGATTGATGCGCAAACACAATCGTTGGTTTCGCTTTTAATATCGCTTCATAATCAAGTTTCATTCCATCAAACTTTTCCTTATCTTTAACCTGTTTAGGATAATCATCTACTGTCGAAACACCGATAATCTCTTTATAGACGCCTAAATCATAAAGAATTTCTGTATTGCTTGGTATTAACGAAATAATACGTTCATTAGCATCAGACTGCTGCAACTTGTCTGTCGTATTACAGCCTGAAACAATGAAAAGTACTGTCATCAAGAGTATAAATAACGTTTTCTTCATAAATCCTCCATTCATTCAATTTTTGTATAATTATACCATATGCAATATCTTTCTTACAAAATACAAAAAGCGTTAGTCATAAGTCTTAGTCCTCTTCTGTTTAACAGCTTAAACGGCGGAACAGAGGTTGCCCGTACTACAAAAACCGAAGAAAACTATAAATCAAAGAGCGATTTATTCGTTTTCTTCGGTTTTTGCTTGTGGCAAAACACTTCAGTTCCAGCCTCTAGTTACTACATCTTTTCAGGGCTTGAAACGCCAATCAATGTTAAAGCATTGTGTAATGTAATTCTTGCTGCTTCAATTAACGCAACATGTGCTTTAGATTTTTCTAAGTCGTCAGTTAATACTTTCTCAGCATTATAGAATTTATGGAAATGTGCTGCTAAATCCTGAATATAATTTGTAATACGGTGTGGTGCACGTGCTTCTGCTGCCTGATTGATTACCGTTTCAAAATCAGCGATACGTTTCAACAATTCAAATGCTTTGTCATTTGTTATTAAACTAAAGTCTGCGTCAGCAGAAGGTGTGATACCATTTTCAGCTGCCTGACGT
This sequence comes from Macrococcus epidermidis, assembly GCF_024205965.1. NCBI lineage: Bacteria > Bacillati > Bacillota > Bacilli > Caryophanales > Staphylococcaceae > Macrococcus > Macrococcus epidermidis. The sequence continues at coordinate 2,298,075 of NZ_CP073819.1, forward strand.
AAGATCGAACAAATTCTCGCATGTGCATATTGCGCGTAGTAAACAGGGTTGTCACTTGATTCGCTCTTTGCAAGTTCCATATCGAAATCAAAGTGTGAGTCAGGGCTTCTCATCGTTAAGAAATAACGTGCTGCGTCAATACCTACTTCATCCATGATGTCTCGTAACGTAATGGCGTTACCTGTACGTTTACTCATCTTAACTTCCTGGCCATCCTGCAATAAACGTACCATCTGCATCACTTGTATTTCTAAACGTTTAGAATCTGTACCGAAAGTTTCAAGCGATGCTTTTAAACGGTTAATATAACCATGATGGTCTGCACCGAATAAGTTAATTAACGTATCATAGCCACGTTCAATCTTATCGTAGTGATACGCAATATCCGGAAGGAAGTACGTATAGCTGCCATCTTTTTTAATCAATACGCGGTCTTTATCATCGCCAAACTCAGTTGTACGCAACCAAGTTGCACCGTCTTCTTCAAATAAATAACCATTTTCGCGCATCTTATCTAATGCTTTATCGATTTCTTTATTTTCATAAAGTGAAGTTTCACTGAACCAATTATCAAAATGAACATTAAATTCAGTTAAATCTTTTTTAAGTTTATCCATTTCATAATCTAATCCTAGCTTACGGAAAGCTTTAATACGCTCATCCTTGTCAGCATCTTTGTATTCCGGATGCTCTGCAGCTAACTTTTTACCGATTTCAATAATATCTTTACCATGATAACCATCTTCAGGCAGTTCCATTTCCTGACCTAACGCCTGAAAATAGCGCGCTTCAATAGAATATGCTAAGTTTTCAATCTGTTTACCTGCATCATTGATATAGTATTCGCGTAATACGTCATATCCTGCTGCAGATAATACGTTACATAAAGTGTCACCCACTGCCGCATTTCTTGCATGTCCAATGTGCAAGCTGCCAGTTGGATTCGCTGAAACATACTCAACTAAGATTTTTTCATTTTTAGGTTGCTCCGCTTTACCGAAGTTATCTTTTTTAGTTAATGCTTCAGTAATAATACCAGTGAGGTATGCGTTATCCATATAGAAGTTGATAAATCCAGGACCTGCGATATCAATTTTAGTGACATCCGCTTTCTTAACATCTAAATGATCTACGATTGCCTGTGCAATTTCACGTGGATTTCTTTGAGCGAGTTTCGTTAACACCATGGCGATATTTGTTGCATAGTCACCATTTTTAGTATCTTTCGGGATTTCAATTTTAATTTCCGGTACTTCTGTTACAAGCTCTGCTTTTAATATCGCCTGTTTAATTTCTTCGATTAATGTTTCTTTTTGCTGTTGTACGATGTTCATTATACTCGCTCCTTATATTCTATATCGTATGTATAACTGCCTAAGACAGTTTGGTTATTTACAATGGTATATTGAATGTAAACTCTACCGGAATGTTCATCAGACTCAATGAGCATTTGATTGGTTGTAACTTCCATAACAGTTTTTTGATTAGCCAGGTGATACATATTTTGTGTTGTCTCGTATGGGACAAACAGAAAATCTAACGTTAGTTGACCTTTTCGATTAATGCGCACCCGTTCATCCTCAATCTTAACACGTACATCGGTCAGGATATCATCGATTGTTTCCTTATACATAATATATGTATGTGCCTTTTTTATGCGTGTGCCTGTAGTATTAAATTCGAAGGTCTCCGTGCCTTCACTATTTGTGATTTGTTGCTTTATATGAATCTCTATATCCAAGTTGATCACCCACTAATGATTATAACAAAATTTGCATAAAATTAAAGAAAGCAGGTATAAAAATACCTGCTTTCTTTAGTGTCCTAGCTATTTTTATAGCTACTCATATCTTACTAATGTTAAGCAAAAATTACAACCGAAAATCTACACGATTATTAAAGTCACATTTTTGTCACAAAATTGATAATATGAGGGTGCTCATCTTTTCCGGATACTCGCCGTATTCGGAAAAGATGGACTGTCGTTAGCTCGTTTAACCTAACATTGATTTTAATTCTTCTCCAGAATTGTTCCACATTTCAGGGTTATGGTGCATTAAGAAGTCTTTTAAGACCGCTTTATTGTCATCCCCAATCTGATCTAAAATGAACTTGTGCTTCATCGATTTATCCATCATATTGACATGTTCAGCCATCACTTTATAGCCACGTTTACGTTCCTTATTTACTGCCATATAACAAGCAGTAACACCCGCATAATACGGACCGACTTCTGCACGTTCTGTTGTTACCCATACAAGCCAGTATTCTTTCTGGTCAGGACCTTCTGTTTCAGATTTATCCGTCACCCATTTCACACGCTTTTCAACTTCACTACGCGCATGCATCGCACCGATATCGATAAACGCCTTTTTCTCTGCAACATCAATAAATACTGGTGCCACATTATCTAAGCTAATCGAGCCGATATTTGTACCTTTATGTCCGTCAAGTGGATCATTTTTTATAATATTAAACTGAAATTCTGCCATATTATCACCCTATTCTAATTCATTTAATACGTTAATAATTGCACCTCGAATTTCAAGGTCTTCGATATTTAAAATTGTCTCTTTAGGATAGTAAATTTTATAATCTTTTCGCTGAATACCTGTAATACTATTGATTATAACTGATTGTGTACTAATTTCCTTAATCTTGCCAGCAGAAGTTATTAAGTGAATTGGTTTACGCGAGTTAATACCAGGTCTATTGTAGTCATATGGCAAGTCACTAAACGAGTCCACAACAAAATAATAATCCGGATCTATGCCCGCTTTCGTAAACAATTCAGTGAGTTCATCTATCGTAAATCGATTACCGTCAAACGGTAGATGTTTAAATAAATCACGGTTAACAAATCTGCGCGATAAATCACTTAAAATGGCGTCTTCTTCCTCAATCCATTCCTGCAGATAATAATTTAGAACCATTTCATCAAGTCTTAAATATGCATCAACGGACACTTGATTTGATTTAAAGAACGGCACTAAATATTTAGGTGGTTCTTTAAACGCATAACCTGTCTCATACAACACTTTGGCACGTTTCAGGACACGATTTAATAATACTTCACCACCACGACTGACTGGATGAAAATATACTTGCCAGTACATCTGATAACGGCTCATTAAATAATCTTCTACCGCATGCATACCACTTTCTTTAATCACAACTTCATCCTTTGTCGGACGCATAAGCCTTAATATACGTTCCATATCAAAGCTACCATAACTCACACCTGTATAGAAAGCATCGCGTTGCAGGTAGTCCATACGGTCAGCATCAATCTGCGAACTAATCATTGAAATGACCAGCTTATTATGATGTGTCTTGTTGATTACAGCAGCTACTTCTTTCGGAAATTCGGGTGAAACGCGTGACAACACATGATTCACTTCCGTATCTCCTAATATGATCTGCTGTGTGTAAAGCTCGTGATCCGTATTAAAAATCTTCTCGAAACAATGAGAGAACGGACCATGGCCTAAGTCATGTAACAGTGCTGCACATAATGCGAGTGGACGATCTTCATGATGCCAATGTTCACGTCCAGCAAATATTTCGTCTATCATACGACGTACGATTTCATAAACGCCTAACGAATGATTGAAACGTGAATGTTCAGCTGTATGAAAAGATAAATATAACGTACCAAGTTGTTTTATTCGGCGTAATCGCTGAAATTCTTTTGTCTTGATTAAATCCCAAATTAACTGATCTCGTACATGCACATAGCGATGCACTGGATCTTTGAATACCTTCTCTTCCTGCATCTTTTGGAATTGGTAGCCCATAGTGGTTCTCCTTTATTTTTTCATTACTTAAATTTTATCATAAAGCCTTTAAAATAGAATGATTAACGGCTTTTAAAAATTTTGTAATACAAAAAATTTTCAGAAAGTTATTGACTTATATTTTTAATTAATTTAATATTCAACTTAACAAAAAATTAAATAATTATTTATCAAGAGTGACTGAGGGATTAGGCCCTATGACGTCCAGCAACCTGTCCACACGGAAAAGGTGCCAATTCCTACAGTACAATTGTGCTGAAAGATAAGTAGAGATACTGATGGCTAACGTTTTCCCGTGCATACGGGGAAACGTTTTTTTTGTGAAAAAATTATTTCTGAGGTGAAAGCATTGTCTAAGTTTAGTTCATATTTCTTAATGCAGGAAGTTGATATTGCAGCATACATACTTGAAACTACAAATTTATTTAACCCCGCTGACAACTTAGCAGTAAACGAAATCGGAGATGGTAATTTAAATTATGTCTTTCGTGTATCTAACGGCATCAAATCCATTATCGTCAAACATTCAGGCGTCGTAGCGCGTATTTCAGATGAATTTAAATTATCAACGGACCGTACAATTCGTGAAGGGAAGTTACTCAAAGTACATGGCGAAATCGTACCACAACTTGTACCGCATATTTATGCGATTGATGATGTGATGAAATGCGTCATCATGGAAGACTTAAAAGAATACACAGTATTACGCCAAGGTTTAATCGATGGCAATATATATCCAAATATCGGTGTTGATTTAGGGACCTATTTGGCAGAGACACTGATTAACACTTCTGACTTTGTACTTGATGCGAAAGAGAAGAAAGCTTTACAAAAAGATACGATAAATCCCGAATTATGCGAGATATCTGAAGACCTCGTGTTCACCGAGCCATTTTACAATAATTTCTCACGCAATGAAGTGAGTAGCGCTTTGCTTCCATACGTCGAACAGTTACTTTACAACGATGACACATTAAAGCTTGCAGTTGCAGAAGCGAAGCTTAAATTCTTAAATAAAAGTCAAAGTTTAATCCATGGAGATTTACATTCAGGTTCAGTATTTGTGAATGAAACAGAAACAAAAGTCATTGATCCTGAATTCGGTTTCTATGGGCCAGCAGGATATGATGTCGGAAATGTGCTCGCTCACCTCTTCTTTGCATATAGTAATGCGCAGGCGCATGGCCGAGATGAACAAGCTAAGTTTATTGCCGAAAGTATCACAGAAGTATTAGAAGTATTCAAACAGAAAAGTTTAGCGATCTTACAGGAAAAGACGAAAGATGTCGCATTGAAACAAGCTTCAGTTTATGCAAGCTATATCCGATCAGTGCTTGAAGATGCGTATGTTGTATGTGGACTTGAAATTATTCGTCGTATCGTCGGACTTGCTAAAGTAAATGATTTAACGACTTTACCTGAGCAACAATGTGTTCAGATAGAAGTGCAGCTCATTAAGTTTGCGAAATCGCTGATTCAACATCCGGAATCAGTATCCATCTACCCATCTATATTCTCACTCTATACAGAATTTAAGGAGATCGCGGCATGACATTACAATCGATCCAATACAAAGATGGCGTTCTTACGCTCCTTGACCAGACGAAATTACCACATGATATACAGTATGTCGACTGCACAGATTATGAAGCAGTCGCAGTAGCGATTGAAGATATGATCGTGCGCGGTGCACCCGCTATTGGAATTACTGCGGCATACGGTGTCGTAATCGGTGCCTTACAATACAACGGGGATAAAGATTTTATAATCTATATGCAGAATGTTATTACACGACTATCCAACACACGACCAACAGCAATCAACTTGTTATGGGCACTTGATCGAATGAGCCAGGTCATCACCGAAGATGTCAATCAGAGTATCGTGGCTTTAGAAAAGCTCGCGCAACACATTTATGAAGAAGATAAATCAATCAATGACCGTATCGGGAAACATACATTACCACTCATAAAACCGAATTCAACGTTTATTACACATTGCAATCCAGGTAGTCTTGCAACAAGTGCGTTAGGCACAGCGACAGCGGGATTCTATCTAGCTCACGCTCAAAACATTCAATTTAAAGTATTTAGCGATGAGACTAGACCGAGATTTCAAGGCGCACTTACAGCTTTTGAGTTATCGCAAGCCGGCATCGATGTTACAACAATTACAGATAGTACTGCAGCCACTGTGTTACAGCAACAAGATGTTACAGCTGTCATTGTCGGTTGTGACCGCGTAGCATTAAATGGCGACGTCGTTAACAAAATTGGCACATTACCGCTCGCTATTGCAGCAAAGTTTTATAATGTACCATTCTACGTTGCAGCACCAACACCAACCTTCGATTTAATGGTATCGAGTGGAGATGCAATTCCAATCGAAGAACGCAACGCACGTGAAGTAACACATATTTATGACAATAAAGTCGCAGCAGACGTAGCAGTTTATAATCCAGCTTTCGATATTACACCTAACAGTTTAATCACAGGACTGATTACTGAACACGGCATTATCGACGCACATGAACAAGCAATCGCAAAACTATTTGAGGAGGTTAAAGCATGAATAAACCATTACAATTATTACTTGCAACAAGTATCTTACTTACAGGATGTAATCAGGCAACATCACAATCTGGAGCGACAGGTGAAATAAAAGGCAAGAAAATTGCTGTTATCCGTAACCTTGGTAGTGATGATCACACGAAACAATTTATCGATGGTGCTAAATCACAAGGTGAGAAACTTGGACTCAAAGTGGATACTTTTCTTTCGAATGGGAATGACGCAAAGTTTCAGCAGCTCGTCGATCAGGCAATCCTTAAAAAATATGATGGTATTGTATTATCACACGGCAAAGAAGATTACAGCTATGATTTGGTTAAGAAAATTGCAGATGCAAAGATCAAAGTTGCTACTTTTGATACAAAGTCAGATAAAGACGGCAAAGTTATTGATAATGTCGTTGCTACAAGTCAAGATGACCATGCATTAGCAAAGTTATCGTTAGACGCGCTGATAAAAGATAAAGAACAACCCGTAAAAGTACTTAAATTATGGGTCGGTCCTGGTTTCCTACCGCTTGATAAACGTCAGGAAATTTTTAAAAAGTATGAAAGCGAAGGCAAAATTAAAGTCGTTGAAAGTATCGGACCAACGAATTTTGAAGACGTACAAGGCGATGTAAAAAAGAAAACACAAGCTGTACTTTCAAAATATCATCCAAAAGATTTCGATGCGGTATGGGGATCTTGGGATGAGATGACAAAGGGCGCTTATCTTGCACTTAACGAAAAGAAAATCAATCTACCGATTTATTCAATAGATATCTCAAACCAGGACATTAACTTTATGAAAGCTAAAAACAGCAACTGGAAGACATCAGCAAGTGTTAATCCTAAAGTCATCGGTGAAACAGATGTAAGAATTCTGGCAAAGCTCATTAAAGAAGAAAAAGTCCCTGCGACTTATGCATTTAAACCAGTTCAAATTACACAAAAAGATTTGAAACAAGATACGAATATGAATAATCTTTCAAAGGCAGTTCCGGCATTTAGTCAGGAAGATGCTTTCAAAATTAAATAACGATAGGACTGAATACAATGCGCTTTGAAGTCTCAAATCTTAATTTAACAATCAATGACCATCATATTTTAAAGGATTTATCTATTCATTTTGAACAAGGAAAGATTCATGCAATTATCGGTGGCAACGGTGCAGGTAAATCATCGTTAATGAAAGTATTGAATGGCACTTACCCTTATCAAAAAGGAACTTTATATAAAGGTGGACAAAAAGTTTCAAGCTTTGCAGATGATATCGCCTACGTTGCACAAGAAGTTGATGATGTCTTATTTCAAAGTTTATCGGTATATGATAATTTGACGATTAAAGATCGCACGAAAGGATTTTTTTATAAACAGCAACAAAAACAGAAATTGCAAAATTATATCGATAAATTCGGTTTATCTTTTTCACTGAATACACATGTTAGAGATTTAACTGTTTCTGAAAAACAGTTACTCGTCATCATTCGAGCGATACTCGAAGATAAGCATCTACTCATATTAGATGAACCGACGGCTTCATTGAGTCAGCGTGAAGTTAATATTTTATTCAATGAATTAAATTTATTAAAAAAAGAAATGGCCATCATCTTTATTTCTCATCGCATACCTGAGTTATTAAATATTTCTGATGATATTTCTATCCTTAAAGATGGCGAATGCATCGCATCTAAACAATCAGATGCTTATGACGCTGAAGCACTTTATGAAGCTATTGCTGGAAACATACAGACACATCAACAAACAAATTACACAACAAAAGAACAACAATTTTCTTTTCAGCACATACAAACCGATAAACTTCAAGATATCAATATTCATGGATTTAAAGGTGAAGTAATAGGCATCGCAGGATTAGTCGGTGCCGGTAAGACAGAATTGTGCATTTGGTTATATGACCATTTATCTCATGAAAAAATATCTTATTGTCCAGAAGAACGTCAGAAACATGGTCTGATTATGTCTCACAGTATAAAAGATAATATTTGTTTTAAAAACAAACAATTTTTTACCCATCATCAAAATGAAGAAAATAATATCTTACCTTTAGCAAATGATATCGGCTTGAAATATAAATCGTTTGCTCAACAAGTTCATGCATTATCCGGTGGGAATCAGCAAAAAGTTGTATTATTACGCGGGCTTTATCAACAATCAAACATCTTTATCCTTGATGAACCAACTGTAGGAATCGACGTCGGTGCTAAGCAAGACTTATTTAAAGTTATCAATCAATTAACTGCCAGCGGAAAGACAGTTATCTATGCATCAAGTGATTTTAGTGAACTGATCAATATAACTGATCGTATCTATACACTACACAAAGGTCAAGTCGTAGATGAACAACTGACACAAAATACATCAGAAACTGATCTTTTGCACAAAGCTACTGGAGGAATACAACATGCAGTTTAAACAATTCGGCTTACTCATTGTAATCACTATTTTAGTCATACTATTTAGTTTGACTGCACCAAACTTTCTATCTACTGATAATTTACTTTCAGTCATTAGTGGCATGGTTATTGTCACCATCGTAGCTATCGGTATTACATTTAGTTTGAGTGTCGACGGATTCGACTTATCTGTCGGCTCTACGGTTACGCTAAGTAATGCTGTTATCATTTCATTATTTGTATGGCATGGGATGAATTTTGGGCTATCCATCATGCTCACATTAACAGTTGCACTTGTTGTCGCACTCATCAATTTAATTTTAATCATCAAGTTTAAAATCCCTGACCTTTACGCTACACTTGCGACAATGTTTATCGTTGAAGGTATCGCACTGACGTATGCTGAAGGGGGTTCAATCAGTCAAGGCATGACAAGACAAAACGGAGCTGCTACAACTGGCAAGATTCCTGATGCATTCAAAGTTTTGTCAGAACCTATACCTTTAATTATCATAATGCTCATTATTGTAGCCCTTACATACGTTTTATTACATCGCACAAATCCCGGACGCATCATGTATATGATTGGCGATAACAAACATGCTGTAGAATTCGGTGGCATCAAGACAACAAAATATATCATTATCAGTTATTTGGCATCTGCATTCTTTGCTTGTATCGGTGGTATACTCCTTGCCAGTCAAGTATCATCAGCTCAAGTTAATTCAGGCTCAGGGTATTTAATGACCGCAGTTGCGGCTGCATTTATCGGTGCAACTGTTTCTAAATCAGGTAAGCCTAATATTATAGGTACATTTTTAGGCGCACTACTCATTGCAATACTGGAAAACGGTCTCGTCATGCTATCCGTTCCATATTATGGCTTGAATATTATAAAAGGCCTTGTCCTAGCAGGTGCATTAATTATTAACTATGCACAATTTAAACAAAGGAGGTTAAAACGTGTCACATATCATAGCGAAGTACCAGCTACACAACAATCCATCTAAAATTGATACTATCGCAGAAAAACTAGCCGTTGGTTTAACTGTCGGGAGCTGGACAGATTTAACGGCTGAAGATCAGGCACATTTAGCGAAATATAAAGGTGAAGTTATTACCAGGGAAATAATCGATGCAGAGAAAGGGTTATTACATATTGCTATTGCTTATCCGGAACATAATATCACCCCAGACTTTTCTTCAATATTAACGACTGTATTCGGCAAACTTTCGTTAGACGGAAAAGTAAAGTTACTCGATATCGATTTTACGGATTACAGTAAACATTTTAAAGGTCCTGCGTTCGGTGTTGAAGGTGTGAGAGAGTTACTAAATATTTATGATCGTCCGCTTGTAATGAGCATCTTTAAAGGCATTATCGGTAGAGATGCATCATTTTTCGAAACACAACTGCGTGCACAGGCGTTAAGTGTCGATATTATTAAAGATGACGAAATATTATATGACATACCTGAACTTCCTTTTGAAGAACGTATTACTATCGGTAAACGCGTGTTAGATGAAATATTCGAAGCCACTGGCCGTCGCGTACTATATGCTGTGAACCTATCCGGTCCGGTGTTTGAATTGCCTGACAAAGCACGTAAGGCCAAGCAACTCGGTGCGAATGCTTTATTATTCAACGTTCATACGTATGGACTTGACGCACTTAAAGGGTTACGCGATTTAGCATTAGATTTACCAATTCTTGCTCACCCTGCATTAAGTGGTGCATTAGGCGGTAGCCCTGACTATGGTATCCGTTATCAATTACTACTATCTAAACTGACACGTCTTGCAGGCGCAGATCTTATTCTCTTCCCGGTGCCGTATGGATCTATCGAACTTACTGAAAGTGATGCTAAAGGTATTGTCGCCCATGCATTAGAAGCGAGTACAATAAAAAAAGCATTTCCTGTCCCGTCAGCCGGCGTTCATCCAGGCCTGGTTAAACGTATTATCGATGACTTTGGTGAAGACATCGTCATAAATGCCGGTGGCGGGGTACATGGTCATCCAGACGGTGCCACTGCTGGCGGTGAAGCTTTCCATGAAGCCATTCGTCATTACAAGACAGGCGTAGGTGGTAAATATTATGATAAGGCGGTGGCTTTATGGGGTACATCATAGCCTGTGATTTCGATGGTACCGTAACAGCCACTGATACGATCGTAGCCATCATCAAGAAGTTTGCTCCTATTGAAGGACGACCTATCACCGATCAAATACTGAATCAGGAAATCTCGATACAGCATGGCGTTACAGAACTCTTCAGATTATTACCGAGCGAAAAGAAAGAAGATATCATTCAATTCGCGTTAGAAGAAGTGAATCTCCGACCAGGATTTCAGAAGTTATTAGACGAAGCACAAACACTAAATATTCCTTTCTATATTATTAGTGGCGGCATGCATTTCTTTATTGATCCCATACTAGAGAACTTCAATGGCATCAAACAAGTGTTTGCCAATACGGTAGATTTCTCCGGAGATTATATGGAAGTAATTTGGAATCATCCGTGCGATAACTTATGTACTGGAAACTGCGGAACATGTAAGCCTTCTATCGTCAGACAGTTAGTGGATGATAATAAAGTTATAGCAATCGGTGATAGCGTTACAGACTTAAAGTTACTGGGTATTGCAGATATTGCATTTACAACTTCAAAGCTTACCGAATTTGCCCAGGAAAAAGGCATCGCGCATCATCATTTCGAAACATTTGATGATATTAAATTAAGCGAGGTGATTAAATGAGTGCACTAGAAGCAATTACACATATCAAAGAACGGCTCGCACGCAATAACTACTTCCCTGGGACAAGCGGTAATTTAGGTATAAGAATAGATGAGCAGCATCTTTATGTAACTACAAGCGGTGTCGATAAATATGAAACAACCGATACAAGTTTTGTCAAAGTAGATATGAATGGTAAGGCTGTTGATACAAATCTTACGCCATCTCTCGAAACCGTACTACATTTAGAAATATTTAAACGCAGTAACGCAAACGCATCAATTCACATCCATACCGTTAGTAACAATGTGATTTCAGAGCTATATCATTCTAAAGGTGCAGTTGAATTTAACAATCAGGAATTAATTAAAGCATTCGGTTTATGGGAGGAAAGTGATGTGTTGCGCATCCCTATTATCGAAAATCCAGCAGACGTTAAAAAACTCGCTGAAGGATTTGGAGAACACGTTACTGCTGATAGTGGTGTTGTACTCATTCGCAATCACGGGATCAATGCCTGGGGAAAATCTACTCAGGAAGCATATAAATTATTTGAAGCAGCAGAATTTTTATTTCAATATCATTTACAACTTGCATCTGCAAGACAATATATCAAATAAGAGGAGCGATAATGATGGCATATTTAATTTTTCAGGAAACAGGTAAACGATTAGACAATCAAGAGGAAATTCATGCATTTTTAGAAAGTAATGAAGTCATTTATGAACAGTGGGATACTTCAAAATTACCAGATACATTAAAAGAAAATTATAACTTAACAGATGAAGATAAATCAGAAATCTTAAACACATTTAAAGAAGAAATTGATGCAATCAGTGCCCGTCGTGGTTACAAAGCAAGTGACGTAATCAGTTTATCAGACACAACACCTAACTTAGATGAGCTATTGACTAACTTCCAGCGTGAACATCATCATACGGATGATGAAGTACGATTCATTGTAAGTGGAAATGGTGTATTTGTTATTCAAGGCAAAGATGACCAGTTCTTTGAAGTACATTTAGATCCAGGCGACTTAATTTCAGTACCACCTAACGTAAGACATTACTTCACTTTATCAGACAATCGTAAAGTTGTTGCTGTAAGAATCTTCGTTGATGAAGCAGGATGGGTGCCAGTATACGAAAAATAAATATAGATTATATTATAAAACCCGACACCTCAATATGAGTGTCGGGTTCTAATTATATCGCCTTCTTCAACAATCCTGTTGTTACTGTTTCACCAAATAACTCTTCATTATATTCTCTTACAAGTTCAAATCCAGTTTTTTTGTAGAATCCACGTGCCTGTTCATTGTTACTTGCTACTTCAACAAATAATTCTTTATAGTCATCAAAGTGATTCAATCCTGCTTCCAGAAGTTCTGCACCTACATTGTGTCTTTGGAATGCTGGATTAACATAGATTGCTGATAAGAATAATTCTGTACCATTGATAAAATTAGCGAAACCAATCACTTCGTCATTATTTTCAGCGACTAAAAATAATGAATCCCCTATGCGTCGCTCTAAACGCTCATCATTATATGCCGCTTCTAAAAACTTAGCAATCGTGCTTGCTTCCATAATTTTTGCATATGTATCATACCACGCCATAGAAGCGATTTTTTTTATATTCGGTACATCTGCATTTGTTGCTTTTCTAATCTTAACCATACGACTTCCTCCTAAATTTTACAGCCTAATATTGTGAGTGAGTAATGATTCCCATCCATTATCGCAACATCAGGCAATTCCCCGTAATTAATAAATCCGTGTTTCATAAATAATTTCAATGCACGTGTATTATGTGAAAAAGTAAATGCCAGAAGCGTCTCTATATCGAGTGTTTGTGCAATTCGCTTCATTTGAGTCACTGCATACTCACCTAAACCTATACCACGATAATCAGAATCTAAATACAAACTGATTTCTACCGTCTTTCCGTATGCTGGTCTGCCGTAAAAAGTTTCAAAACTCAACCAGCCCGCTATTTCATTATTTTTGAGAAATAAAAAAATCGGACGTTTTTCCGAATGGTTCAAAAACCATTCTGTCCGACTTTCTACGGTTACAGGCTCAGTGTCTGCAGTCACTAATCTACTTTCAATTGTGGAATTGTAAATTTCAACAATACGCGGCAAATCTTCTAATGTTGCATGTCTCATCTCAATCGACATGTGCATCACCGCCTAAAAATATGATAAATATATTATATCACTATTGATGTCAGAATAATAAATATATTCATTAAATCTTTACTTAAACTGTAGCTTTTCTAATAAAAATTTGCCTAAAGGTGTCGCAACTTTTGTAAACAATGCGTAGCTTAAAAATGGTATGAGCTTTAAATGTTTGTAATAAATATAATGATATTCTAAATATGGTCTACTACCGCGTGCCAGTTTATAATCTTTCGCACCAGCGCTATTGTTAATTTTATAACCATATTCTTTAGCAAAGTGGTATAACAATCCACTTGTCATAAAATACAACCCTTTAACAGACTGATCCATTCCAAAATATGCTGGAAATAATACATTATCTGTTTGACTGACACCCATAAACGACACGATGCGTTCGTTATCTTTAAGGATGAACCATGTAAGTTCCATCTCTTTATATAAGAATTTAAAGAAATCCTCTGTGTAATGCGGATTGAAATCCGAATATTTATCTAAATATACTTGTTTATAAAGGGGCATTAATTGGTGAAATTCATCCTCACGTAATTCATACGTGAATGTTAGTCCGCTTTTTTCAAAGCGCTTCATATCTTTCTTTAAATCTTTTCGTTCGTTCTTTGTATGTTTATCGTCTGGATCGAATATATATATCGCGCGAGATATCATTGCTTCATAGCCGACGTCATCTAACTGTTTCATTTTATCTTGATGAAACTTATCATTTAATGTGCGGTAAATAATTGCATGTTTCGGAAATCTTGCAACGAGTATTCTAGTAATTTCCTGTAGCTGATCGAACTGAAAGTCTTCATACATCGTCGTCGACATAAAAGATGGAAATACTGTCACTGTCTTCTCACCAGTAAGTCCGAGTACCGTTCTGCCAACGTTCAATAACTGATGTGCAAGACTGCGTACTATATTCGGCATCTCCATTCTATTTACTTCTGAAATCATTTCATCAATGTATTGCCCTGTAAACGAATGAATCCAGGATGCATTTTTGCCTCCATCTTTAACACTATAAGGAATGAGCTGCCCGTTCACCAATATCACTTCTATGCGTGCGTGTACATTCTCGATACCACGATGAATACCATCCATCATATACTGAATATATGCCTTATTAAAAGGAGAGATATCCACTTCGTTAAAAGGGATATCTGCGTATTTCGTATAAATCGTCATTCGTAAGACCTCTTTATCTATAGATTTACAATGTCTTCATTCCATTCGATATCATACGTTGTAATCGTGTTGACTGTTGTCTTTTGAGATTTCGCTTCAAACCACCACTGGGCACCACTTATAATTTGTTCAAAGAAGATTGATTTTTCACTTGGATGCCAGAAAATATCTTTCCCATACTTTAATCGCTCTAAATTATGTTTCTTTGGACGCATAATAAAGTTATATAACGATACGAAGATGAGTTGACGCGCTTCATATTTCGGTTCGCAGCACTTTAATTCCCAAACGTCCGGCTGCATAAATAGCGCACCATTTGTCGCACGTGGATTACATTCGATAAAGTAATAATCACCTGTCGTCTCACATTTAATCACATCAAATGCAATTTGATATGACCAGTTTAAGTTCTGAATCACAGCTTCAATAATAGACTGAAGTTCTTCATTCTTCTCTGAAGTGAAGTGTGTAGAACAGTTATAACTATCATGTGTGTTCGATAAATATAATGAAGTAGATAATGTTTTCCCGTCTTTTGCAAAGCTGTATGAACACCATTCTGTGCCCTTAATTAATGTCTGAATCATAAAAGGGAATTCAATCATATTGTCGTTTTCTAATGACATACGTGTTAATTTACGCACAGATTGACCGAAACGACCGTACGGTTGTTTAACGATATATTCATCTCCAGGGAAGTTATTCATAAAAGTTGTTAAGTCATCGTGATTCATGACATATTTCGTATCAGGCACTTTAAAACCCATCGCATCGATTAACTTTGTAAAGTTATATTTGTTGTGCACTGACAGCATCTTAGAAATATCTTCAACCCATACTGGTGCAATTAATCTATCTTTCATATAAGAAAGATAGAAAGATTCTTCATTTAAAGGAATGATCAGATCAATATGATATTGCGTAACAATATTGTTAATATCGCTAATATATTCTTCAGTAGAAAATCGTGGTGACGTCGTTAAAATAAACGCTTCGATAAACTTAGAATTTTTAATGCTGACCTTTTTGGTAGAATCCGTCAAGAAAACTGTTCTGCCTAATGCGACCTGCTGCTGCACAACTTCATAAGAAATTGGCGCACGCGCACCAGTAATTAATATACGTTGCACGAATCGTTCCACCCTTCTATTGATTCATTCATATCGTTATACAAACTAAGCATAGCAAAGGGATGTTAAACTCATGTAAATTTACATTAAAGAAGTATGTAGGATTGTAAAGAGGATTAATTTAAATTAAAGAGACTGGAACAAATTGTCCCAGCCTCTACATCTATCTCTTCAGTTTCTCTTTCAGCTTCGCGTTCTGTTCGTCTAAACGACGTTTACGTTCAGCGTTACGTTTGGCAAGTCTTGCTTCCTCTTCAGGATCACGTTTTTGCGCTAAACGTTTCTCAACTTTTTCAAGTAGTTCTTCTTCAGTTGCAGCTGCTAGAGGACGGTTATTGACAAATGCGAAAGTTTTTCGTCTACCTGGTCCACAGTAAGACTGGCATGCGATTTCAACTTCAGCATCTGGATCTAACTTCTCTAACTTCGGTAGTAATGTTCTAAGACATACACCCTGACAATCATCGCACACTTGAAACTTATTACGCATTTGCTTCACCACCTTGATTGATTTTTATTTTTGCGTTACGTTCAGTCATGCGTTCGAAGTAATCATTATACAACGTCCACATAGCATCTGTCATCTCATTATTTGATAAAGTTGCACCTAAGTCTTTCAAAGCATACAGTAATTTGAATATGACTTCATCCACCGTAAGCTCTACACCGAGCAGTTCTGATAGACTCGCCATGCACTCAGGATCTATTTCAGGATACGTAAATTTCGTAGTTTCCCCGCGATGTGCCACATCATAAAATTGACGCATCAGTTCAGCACGTGCGCTCCCACTACCTTCGACACAAAGATAAATCTGGACTGCAATACCATCTTTTACACGACGTTGTGAAATACCTGCAAACTTCTTATTATCAATACTTAAATCGTAACTTCCCGGGCAATATGAATGAACGATTTCTTTCGCTTCAATATGTTTATGATAATCTTTAAACATCTCCTGAATCAGTTCATACATATATTCATATCCCGCATCAATCGAAAATGTAATATCTCCAGGAAATATAATCGAAATATTGAGTACACCTGCATCGAGTACCACACCTAAACCGCCTGAATTACGAACAATGGCACCATATCCATGATTGTTTAGGAACGCTATTCCCTCTTCAATATATGGCAGACGTGCATCGTGCATACCGAGAATAATGACATGATCATGAATCCAAGTGCGTACCACACTATCATGATTTTGTTGTCCAATTAAATGACAGTACATATCATCAAAAGCAAAGGACTGCATTGGCTGCAGTCCTCGCGTATGATCTACGTATTGCCAATTCTCTTCAAAAATTGACTTCGTCATCTATTATAAAGATTGTGCTGCAGTGATGATTGATAATGAAACAACATCTTCTGTTGAACATCCACGTGATAGATCATTCACTGGTGCATTTAATCCTTGTAAGATTGGACCTACAGCATCAAATCCACCCAAGCGTTGCGCAATTTTGTAACCGATATTACCAGCTTCTAAGCTAGGGAATACGAATACATTTGCGTCACCTTGAATTGGTGATTCTGGTGCTTTCTTCGCTGCTACTGATGGTACGAAAGCAGCATCAAATTGGAATTCTCCGTCAATAACTACACCTTCTAAATCAGCTTCTGAAGCTAATTTTTCTTGTGCTAAGCGTGTTGCTTCTACAACTTTTTCAGTTTCAGGTGTTTTCGCTGAACCTTTCGTAGAGAAAGATAACATTGCAACTTTAGGTTCCATACCGAAAGCTTTTGCAGTCTTAGCAGACTCGATACCGATTTCAGCTAAAGCAGTTGCATCAAGTTCTGGATTGATTGCGCAATCACCCATTAAGTACTGCTCGTCTTCACGAATCATAAAGAATACGCCTGATGTACGAGAAACACCTGGTTTAGTCTTGATGATTTGTAAAGCTGGACGTACAGTATCTGCTGTAGAATGTGCTGCACCTGATACAAGACCTGCTGCACGACCTGTATAAACTAACATCGTACCGAAATAGTTCGGATCGTTTAACATTTGTGTCGCTTGCTCTTCTGTCGCTTTACCTTTACGACGCTCAACAAACTTCGCGATTAATTCTTCACGTAATTCGTTGTTTGTTGGATCCATTATTTCAATTCCGTCAATTGATAAACCTAATTTTTCAGCAAGCGCTTGTACTTCTTCCACATTCCCTAAAACGATCGGTGATACTTTATCACCTTTATGTAATTCAACAGCTGCTTGTAATACACGCTCGTCTGTTCCTTCCGGTAAAACGATTTTCACATTTTTACCTGAAAGTTTTTCATTTAATACATCTAATAATTTAGCCATAATAGCCTCCTGAAATTTTGATTCATCCCCATTAACCATTATAGACTCTTTTTATAGAAATTACACGTCATCAATATGTAAAATCTTCGAACATACATATGTATCGAGATATGTTAGAATGATAATGATTACAATTAGAGGAGAGATGGATAATGAACGAAGCAGCAAAAACATTAGACGGTTGGTATAGCTTGCACTTATTTTATGCCATTGATTTCACAAGCTTAAAATTAGTTGAAGCAGAAGACCGTACAAAAATGGTTGAAGAATTTAGTGCATTTATCAATAAATTAGAAGAAAACCACGTAGCAAAAGAAGGCTCTTACGCGCTTTATAACATTACAGGTCAAAAAGCTGATTTAATGCTTTGGATGTTACGTCCGGAAATGAAAGATTTAACAGCAGTTGAAACTGAATTTAATAAATTAGCAATTCGTGATTACTTAATCCCAACATATTCTTACGTATCAGTAATTGAGTTAAGTAACTATCTTGCGCAAGGCTCTGACGAAGATCCATACGAGAACCCACATATTAAAGCTAGATTATATCCAGATTTACCACGCTCAGAGTATGTATGTTTCTATCCAATGGATAAACGCCGTCAAGGTGAAGATAACTGGTACATGTTAGATATGGATCACCGTAAAGGATTAATGCGCTCACACGGTATGATCGGCCGTGGATACGCTGGTATCGTTAAACAGTTCATTACAGGATCAGTTGGATTTGACGATTACGAGTGGGGCGTTACTTTATTCTCAGACGACGTATTACAATTTAAGAAGTTAGTATACGAAATGCGCTTCGATGAAGTATCAGCGCGTTACGGTGAATTCGGTTCATTCTATGTTGGTAACATCTTAAAAACAGAAGATTTACAAGGATTATTTACAGTTTAATATAGCGTTATAAGGCAACCTTTAGGGGTTGTCTTTTTTTTGCGAGTAGACTGAAGTTGAACTTCACAATCCTTGTTGTTCTTACTCGGAAGTGGCTTCAAATCACTTTTGACGACACTTACTCACATAATCCATGTTGTTGTTGCTCGGAAGTGGCTTCAAATCGTTTTTGACGACACTTACTCACACAATCCAAGTTGTTCTTACTCGGAAGTGGCTTCAAATCGTTTTTGACGACACTTGCTCACACAATCCATGTTGTTCTTACTCGGAAGTGGCTTCAAATCGTTTTTGACGACACTTACTCACACAATCCTTGTTATTCTTGCTCGGAAGTGGCTTCAAATCACTTTTGACGACACTTACTCACACAATCCAAGTTGTTCTTACTCGGAAGTGGCTTCAAATCGTTTTTGACGACACTTACTCACACAATCCAAGTTGTTCTTACTCGGAAGTGGCTTCAAATCGTTTTTGACGACACTTATCCTTCTTCACTTCATTGCTTCGATCTCAACCAATCATTTTATTTTTCCTGTACAACATGTATTGCGCCGTCATTATGCAATGTAACTGTCGATGCTGTTTCCTCTTTTTCATCAACTTCTCTAAATCTTCTATAATCATTGATATAACAGTTGTAGACATGACCATCGATTTTATCTGTCCACATTTTTTTATCACCTTTTTGATAAGTCACATTGACTTTACCTATCTTAACCTGATATCCATCTTTATGCTTTAGGGTATAATACGTTGTGACATAGTCTTTTGTCTTGCCATCATAATACGCATAAATACCGATGCCCGGTTCATTTGCTTTAGAACTTAATGAGATACTACTTTCCTTGACGCCATCAAATAGTTGTTTCCCCCCAGCTTCCTGGGCTTCTTTTTCTGTTGGAAATGTACTACTCTCCAATTGGGCAATCTGACTTTTCGTTACTTTCGGAAACTTTTGCGGGTTCATTAAATTCTGAATTGAAATTCCTATCGCAAATATTCCAATCAGCATCAGTGCCATCATTAAAAATTTCTTCGTAAATATGTCCTTCACATCATCAACCTTCTCTCTTTTAAAAATCAAAAAAGCCTGCAATGCATATGCATTTGCAGGCGAATGATTCTAATTATCAGTAAATATGTTCTCACCATACAAACTTCCTTATCATCAGTATAATCGCCTTTCTATATTTTTACAATTATCATAAGTAAGGTTATTTGCTGGTAATCTATATAATTAATGTTGTTCTAAGGTGACTTAGTTTTATTTATATGCTTTCTCTACTTCTTCAATTTGTTTCTTAACAGTGACTGCGCTGCCACCTGAGAAGTACCATAAGTAAGGATCGATTTCTACGACTTTATCATTTTTCACAGCACTTACGTCTTTAATAACATCATTAGATAATGCTTGTTTCGCAGATGATTTACCACCAACTGCTACTCCACGGTCCATCGCATAGATGATATCCGGATTTGTTTTGTTGATATATTCAAAGTTAATAACTTGTCCGTGTCCTTTGGCCTGAATATTTTTGTCCGCTTCTTTCACGCCTAATACATCATGAATAAATCCGAAACGGCCACCTTTACCAAATACAGATAATTCTCCTTCATTGGCTAATACAAACAATCCTTTATCTTTAGACTTTTCAGTCATTGCTTTTACTTCTTCAATCTTTTTGTCTAAATCATCGATTAAAGCCGTTGCTTCTTTTTCTTTATCAAAGATTTTACCGATATTTTCAGTGTTTTCTTTTACGCTTTCGATATATTTCGTATCATCTGTACCAACATATAAAATTGTAGCGTCTGGTGCTGCTTTTTTCATTTCTTCCATTACTTTTTGTGTTGCCTGGCGTCCAGAAATTAAGATGAGTTCTGGTTGTTGTTCAGCTAATTTTTCAAAGTTAGGTTCTTTTAAACTTCCTAAGTTTGTATATTTATCATCTTTAAAGTTTTCAAGGAATGACGGAACACTGCGATTGCCTTCACCTTTAGGTAATCCTTTAACTTCTCCATCGACACCTAATTCCTGCATGGTTGCCAATGTTCCGTAGTCAAATACTGCAATATTTTTTGGGTTTTTCGGAACTTCTACAGTTTCTGTTACGTCTTTTGCGTCACTTCCGTCTTCTTTTTCACCCATTAGTTTGTATTTTTTTTCAATTTTAATCGTTTCAGCCTTATCTGATTCTCCTGCTGTCTTATCTTCTGATTTTGTACTTTCTTTGTCATTACCACATGCTGCTAACACAATAATTAAAGCTAAAGTTAATACTAAACTAAAAATACGTTTCATTCCTATATTCTCCTTTGATTTATGTATTATTCCCCTGTAAATAAATTAGCCCTACATTAAAAACTACCCGGCAACACTCCTTTCAATGGATTGAATTATACTGCCTGTACTTCTTCGATAAATTCATCAACTGTCATGTGCTCATCGTCAAAATAGACACAGATTTGCTGACCGAAGATACATTCAATTTGAATGTCCATATCGTATACTGCTTTTAATTTTTCTGTTGTAATAACATCTTCTTTTTTTCCGTCTAATAATACGACACCATCTTTTAAGGCAATGATGTAATCTGCATAACATGATGCAAAGTTAATATCATGAATCACAATAACAATCGTCTTTTGTTTTTCGCGAACTAATCTACGGAGTAACTGCATCATCTGAACAGAATGTTTCATATCTAAATTATTCAATGGTTCATCTAAGAAGATATAATCCGTATCCTGTGCTAAAGTCATCGCAATATATGCGCGTTGTTTTTGTCCCCCTGACAATTCATCTAAGAAGCGATTTTCAAAAGGTTTGAGTTCTAAATATTCAATTGCTTCATCAACAATTGCGTGATCTTCTTTCGTTAAACGACCTTTAGAGTATGGAAATCTTCCGAAGTTAACTAAGTCGCGAACAGTAATTTTTAAGTTCGTATGATTACTTTGCTTTAATACTGCAAGTTGCATTGCGATATCATCACTTTTCATCTCTTCAACCGGAACATCATTTAACAACACAGCGCCACTATCGTAATCACTTAAACGTGTAATTGCTGATAACAATGTACTTTTACCGGCTCCATTCGGTCCGATAATCGCCGTGATTGCACCTTTTTTTATTTCCACGGAAATGTCACTTAGAATTTCTTTCTGTCCAATCGTTTTGTGCAAATGTTGTACTTTAATCATGTGCACCCTCCTTAAATAATAGATAGATGAAGTAAACGCCACCTATAAAGTTAATCAATATCGTAATTTCTGTTGTGCCATCAAATACGTATTGATTGATCATTTGTCCAAGTAATAGTGTAATGCCTGATACTGCTAATACCGAAATGATTAAATATTGATGTTTAAATGTCTGCATAAATTGATACGTAACATTACAGACAATGATACCTAAAAATGTAATGGGTCCAACGAGTGCGGTCGATATACTTACTAATACCGCAACCACTAACAGCATATTACGCGTTAACTTTTCAACATTTACACCTAGATTCGTTGCGTGTGTGTTCCCTAAACTTAATACGTCTAATTCATGTGCATGCATGTAAATATAAATGAGTAACAGCACAATGATAATACAGCTGATGAGTAATAACTTTTCATTGACCGTATTAAAGCTTGCGAACAGTTTATCCTGTAATAATAAGAAATCATCCGGATTCATTACCATATGCATAAAGCTCGATAAACTAGAAAAGCATGTTCCCATTACAATCCCAAACAGTAATACAAAATACACGGATGTATTTTTCTTAAAGACGATATTGAATAAGCCTAATGTAAACAAAATCATCAGTACAACGGAAATAAAGAAATTCACATATATATTGAAGAATAAATCCCCTAGTTTTCCGAAGAAGAATATAATGATGGTCTGGATAAATAAGTAGACCGCATCAAGTCCGATGACCGATGGTGTTAGTAGGTGGTTTTCAGTGATGGTCTGGAAGATGAGTGACGATACACCAATTGCTGCACCGACTAAAATAATTGCAGCAAGCTTTCGCAGTCTTGATGGTAGTACATAATCTAAAATTTGTAGATTAAGCTGGATCATTACAAAGCCAATCATCAGTGCAATCATAACGAATAAGAGTAACGATAATTTTTTCGTTGTATTAGGCATATTCTTTCCTCCTTTTCAGAAGGATGACCATAAATACAACACTACCTAAGATACCTAGCGTTAGCCCTATCGGTATTTCGTATGGAAAGATAATAATTCGGCTGAATATATCAGCAATCATTACAATTATTGCACCGAGAAGCGCAGTGTACGGTAACGCTTTATTCATATGATCTCCGACAAAAAGTCCAACGATATTCGGTACAATTAATCCCAGAAACGGTAATACACCGATTGTTACAACGACAGTCGCTGAAACCACTGCTGCAATGACTACGCCGAGATTCATTATTTTGTTGTATGAGATTCCTAAGTTCTTACTAAATGACTCTCCCATCCCAACAATCGTAAAGTGATGTGCAAAGAAATACATAATAATAACCATTGGAATGATGATATACAGCACTTCATAACGTCCTTTCGTAATCATCGAAAAATCACCGACAAAGAAGTTAGAAATGCTTTGCACTGCATTAAATCTTAATGCCATGAATGTTGCTAAACTGGAAACGATATTACCAAGCATCAATCCGACGAGCGGAATGAATATCGCATCTTTAAACTTAATACGATTAACAATCCACATAAACATAAATGTCCCGAGAATAGCAGTTGTAATACTAAATCCGAGTTTCACTAATAATGGCGCTTGTGCAAAAAAAATCATTGATATCAATACACCAAATTTCGCAAAATCCATCGTACCAGCTGTTGTCGGCGAGACGAATTTATTACGTGTAAGCTGCTGCATCAGTAACCCTGCAACACTTAATGCCACGCCTGCTAATATAATAGATAGTGTTCTCGGGAAACGACTATTTATTAAAATATTTTTCTGATTGTCTGATAAGTGCATTAAATGTTGCGGCGAAATATCAATTACCCCTACAAATATCGAAACAATCGATAATAACACTAATACAATAAGGCCATAAATCATTTTCATCAACAAGAGCTCCAATCATAAATGATAATAATTATCATTGAGAAACATTTTCAGTTACAATCATAACAGACTGAGAATTATTTTCAACCTGTATTTTAAAAAAATACGTTGAAAAATTAGTTATTATTAAAAAAGTTGTATTGGTAACGCTTTATTTCATGATATATTGAACATAAGTAAACAAGAAGGGGTGAGCTTATGAATAAACAACACGGAGAACAGGCACTAGAAAAAACGATAGGTTTCTGGACCGCCATTACTGTCGTTATCGGAACAATTATCGGTTCTGGTGTGTTTGTGAAACCGTCAGTCGTATTAAATCATGCGGGGACAAGTGATCTTGCAATCTGGGCATGGGTTGTCGGGGGTATATTAACGCTTGCAGCCGGACTTACAATTGCAGAAGTCGGAGCGCAAATCCCCAAAACAGGCGGTCTTTATGCTTACATAAGAGATATTTACGGACCATTCTGGGGATTTTTAACTGGCTGGATGCAAACTGTTATTTATGGACCTGCAATCATTGCTTCATTGTCTTTATTTTTCGGTATTTTAGTAACAAACTTCTTTGAATTAGATCCTGCTTTAGGTATATGGATCGGTATTGCAGCATTTACTTTCCTGGTCATCTTAAATATTATGGGGACTGGTTTAGGTGGTGCGATGCAGACATTTACAACAATCTGTAAATTGATACCTGTATTCGCGATTATCATTTTCGGTCTGTTATGGGGTAAAGAAGGTATATTCGGTCAAGACGTTACCAGCTTAATTAAAAATCAAGAAGAAATTAACTTTGGTCGTGCTGTATTAGCGACACTTTTCGCCTATGATGGATGGATTCTATTAACGAACTTAACTGGAGAAATGAAAAATCCTAAAAGAAATCTACCGTTAGCAATGTTTGCCGGCTTAAGCGTCGTTACACTTGCTTACGTGTTGATTAATATCGCTGTATTCCATGTTATTCCTGCTGATAAATTAGTAGGCATGGGTAATACTTCTTCAGCGGAAGCAGCTAAGATCTTATTCGGTGATTTCGGTTCTAAATTTGTGAATATCGGTGTAATTATTTCAATCTTCGGATGCTTAAACGGTAAAATTATGACATTCCCACGTATTCCATTTGCGATGGCCGATGATCATCTATTACCATTTGATAAAGCAATTAGCTATGTCAGCCCTAGATTCAAATCACCAATTGGTGCATTAATTGCTGTATATGTTATCAGTATGATTTTATTATTATTAACAATTGTTATTCCTGATATCGTTAATGCAGATTACTTATCAGAAGTATGTATCTTTATTATTTATATCTTCTATCTTGCAGCATTTATTGGTCTATTCTTATTAAGACAACGCAATAAAGGTGTTAATCGCGATTACTCAGTGCCACTTTATCCGATTGTTCCAATCGTTGCGTTACTTGGAGGATTATTCATTATCATCAGTACGTTAATGAGTGACTTTGTCGGTTCTATGCTGGGCGTGGCATTTGTAATTATCGGTATTCCTTTCTATTTTATTTTAAGAAAGAGACATTAAGATGTTTAACGCCTGCTAAACGGGATATATATGAATTATATAACTTATAGAAATGAGGCAAATCATTATGAATAAATTAGTGAGATTAATTATTAAATTAAGTCCTATTCTAATTCCAATCGTAAAGAGACAATTAGAAAAACGTGCTCAACAGCAATCAAATACAAGTGCTCAACACGTTAACAATAAGTAAAAATAAGGCTGACGCGAAAGCGTCAGCCTTATTTTTATTGCTTTTTTATAATTTAATTGCTGCCAACATGAGGGCAACCCATGCTGCAATAAACAATACGCCACCAATCGGTGTAATAGCACCTAATATTTTAATTTGTGTTAAAGCTAAAATGTATAAAGAGCCACTAAAGAAAACAATACCAAGTGTCATCATCCAGCCTGCTGCATTTAAATTTAACTTTGTTGTACCATTTAATATACCAATCGCTATTAATCCGAGTGCATGATACATTTGATATGTCGTTGCTTTCTCCCAGATGCCCATATATTTTTCACTTAACTTACCTTCTAAACCATGGGCACCAAACGCGCCACATGCCACTGCCATCATTGCATTAATCGCACCGATAATTAAAAATAATTTCATCACTTATTCCTCCTGAATTTAAAAATCAAATATTGAATCACCGTTACCGAAACCGTCATCCGTTTTTACTTTATTGTCACTTGATACTACTTTAGCTCCCATCATCTTCAACTCTTCAGTTGTGATACCTGCATGAGGCCCAGTAATTTTACTGACATTTGTTAGCTGTACTGGTGTATCAGACATTGCTACACCACTTTCTTCAGTTTGCCCGAAACGCGCTAACATTTCAATGGCATAAAGATGCTTATTAAACGCTGCATCACTATTCGCTTGTTTCAATAGCGTTATTTCCTGAGATAATTGTGCAATTAATTTCTGGTTCATGATAAATCCTCCCTTGCCCAGTTAATTGGCGTTAGTCCGTGCATTTCTAAATCTTGGTTTATTTTACTGAAAGGTTTTGAACCGAAGAATCCACGATATGCACTGAGTGGACTAGGATGGACACTTTTAATAATTGTATGTTTATCTGTATCAATAAACTGCGTCAGTTTTTGCGCTGGACTGCCCCATAGGACAAAGACAGCATGTTCTTTATGATGAGATACCGCTTCAACAATCGCCTGTGTAAAATATTCCCACCCAATACCTTGATGTGCATTCGGCGTCTTTTGTTCGACAGTAAGCACTCTGTTCAAAAGTAGTACACCTTCTTTAGCCCATCCGGTAAGATCACCTGTTACACGCGTGATACCTAAGTCGCTTTCAAGTTCTTTATACATATTACGTAGCGATGGTGGTAATTTAGTACCATTTTGCACTGAGAACGCTAAGCCATGCGCTTGATTCGGACCATGATACGGATCTTGTCCGATAACAACTACTTTAACATTTTCAAAAGGCGTTAAAGCGAATGCATTATAAATCGCTTCACGAGGCGGATAAACTGTTTTCGTATTATAAGCTTCTTCTAAAAATGCATCCATATCTGAAAAATCATGTGTTAATTTAATTTCATGAAATATCTTTTGCCAATCCATAACTTCACCTCATTGAAATTGTAACATAACTTAGTGTTTATTTATTTTTTAAAATCCTCATTAATGATATGATATTATAACAAATAACTTTATAGGGGAAATGAAATATGAGCTTAAAAAAGATTTTAACAATTGCAGGATCTGATACAAGTGCCGGAGCTGGTATGCAGGCTGACTTAAAAACTTTCCAGGAATATAACACTTACGGGATGGTAGCATTAACTGCTGTTGTAGCAATGGATCCAGAAACATGGGGACATGACGTTACACCACTTCCAATCGAGTTATTAGATAAACAAATTAAAACAGCATTATCTATCGGACCAGATGCCATTAAAACAGGTATGTTAGGTACTGAAGAAATTATTGAACGTGCAGCCAAAGCTTTCGAAGATTCTGATGCAGCGTTTTTCGTTGTAGACCCTGTTATGGTATGTAAAGGGGAAGATGAAGTACTTAACCCAGGCAATACTGATGCAATGATTAAATACTTATTACCACTTGCTACTGTTGTGACACCGAACTTATTTGAAGCAGGTCAATTATCTGGTTTAGGTAAACTAACTACAATCGAGCAGATGAAAGAAGCAGCAAAGATTATTCATGAGCGTGGTGCAAAACACGTTATCATCAAAGGTGGCAAAGCTTTAGAATCTGATGAAGCGTTAGACCTATACTATGATGGGGAAACTTATACATTACTGACAACAGATAAATTCCAATCATCATATAACCATGGTGCAGGTTGTACATTTGCAGCTGCTACGACAGCAAACTTAGCATTAGGTAAATCTCCACGTGAAGCTGTTATCGCTGCTAAAGGATTTGTAGCATCAGCAATTAAACACGGCTGGAAAATGAACGAATTTGTTGGTCCAGTACAGCACGGTGCTTACAATAACGTTGAGAAGATTGAAGTAACGACTAAAGAAGTTTAATTATAATGCTGAGACGTTTGTCTCAGCTTTTTTATGTCTTTTTTTCTTATGCAAGCTCAAAAGGTATAATTTTTACAATTTATTTAGTAAAATAGTCTAGTATAAACTTTGAGGAGCAATGAAGATGGAATTAATCGAAAAACAACAAGTACAGGAGCTATTGAATCAATTTCAAGAGAAGCCTGTCTATTTACATGTAGAAACAACGAATGGGGCTTATGCAAGTCACTTTGACGAAAAAGTGTTCAATGCGGGTACATTCTTACGTAATATTCAAGTATCATATATACAAGGGATTATTACTGGCGGCGGAAAAGAACCTTTCCGTGTCGGTTTAAAATTAAATGGCGGATGGATCTATGTGCAAGGTTTAACACACTTCGAAATTGACAAGCAAGGTCGTTTCTTAATGGCAGGATTAAACTATCAAGGACAGCTTGCAGCAGCTCTTGAAATAAGCGAAACACCATTTGAAGTTTAAGGGGGAAATGATGATGGAACAAGAAAGACAAGTACTCGTAATCTTCCCTCATCCGGATGATGAAGCATTCGGTGTATCAGGTACGATTATGAAACATATCGATGCAGGTACGCCTGTCACTTACGCATGTCTCACATTAGGACAGATGGGAAGAAACTTAGGAAATCCACCATTTGCAACACGCGAAACATTACCTAAGATTCGTGAGAAAGAATTAGAAGATGCATGTCGCGTAATGGGGATTACCGACTTACGTAAAATGGGTTACCGTGATAAAACGTTAGAATTTGAATTACTAGATGACTTAGCGGATATGGTTACAGGATTAATTAATGAATTAAATCCTTCAAAAATTATTTCGTTCTATCCAGGTTACTCAGTGCATCCGGATCACGAAGCAACAGCGGATGCAGTCGTTGAAGCAGTCAGTCGTATGGACGGTGAGAAACCTAAACTACATTTAGTCGCTTTTAGTAATGATACCGTTGAGAATATTGGCGAACCCAATGTTGAATATGATATTTCGGGATATGAAGAAAGAAAGATGAATGTATTAGGTGCCCATGCATCACAAACAGGACCAATGCTAGAAAATTTAGCAGCCAATACACAAGAAGCAGAAGCGGCAAAAGATATGTGGCTTCGAAAAGAACGCTTCTACGAATACGAAGTTTAATTAGGAGAATGAGATGGATCAATATAATTTAAATACACGTGAAGGTCGCTGGAAACATTTCGGTTCAGTAGATCCAATCAAGGGGACTAAACCTACTGAGAAAGAAAAGATGACTGACCTGCAAAGTTCAAAAAAAGATTTTTTATTCGAAATCGATCATGTAGGTATTAAAAATTTAACATATCCAGTCCGTCTGGATGGATATCAAACAGCAGGAACATTTAGCTTATCTACACATTTAGCTAAAGATGAAAAAGGCATTAACATGAGTCGTATTTTAGAATCAGTTGAAGCCCATTATGAAAATGGTTTATCACTTGATTTTGAAACATTAAAAGCAGTGTTAGTAACTTTACAAACAGTAATGCATCAAAAAGATGCGACCGTTGATGTAGATGCGAAATGGTTCTTTGACCGTTTCAGTCCGGTAACGAATTTACGTGCAATCGGACATGCAGATACGCGTTTTTCTATGACAGTTGAAGATGAGACGACAGTCAATAAATCATTAACATTAACAGCAATGGTAACAACACTTTGTCCATGTTCTAAAGAAATCAGTGAATACTCTGCGCATAACCAACGTGGAATTGTGACAGTGAAAGCCGACTTCGCGCCAGAAGGTGAATTACCTGAAGATTTTAAAGAACGCATCTTAGAAGCGATGGAAGTCAATGCAAGTTCAATGTTATATCCTATATTAAAACGTACAGATGAGAAATCAGTAACTGAACGTGCGTATGAAAACCCTCGTTTCGTTGAAGACTTATTACGATTAATCGCAGCTGATTTAGTAGAATTAGATTTCATTGAAGGTTTCACAATTGAATGTCGTAATGAAGAATCCATTCATCAGCACGATGCATTCGCTCGACTAACTTATAAGAAATAGGTGATTGCTATGTCTGAAAAAGAAAAAATGATTGCCGGATTAATGTATGACCCGAGTGATTTAGAATTAAAGAACGATCGTTTGAACGCTAAATTGACTGTACGTGCGTATAATAACACGCCTGAGAATTTAGCGGAAGAACGTGAAAAACGTATAAAAGCAATTCTTGGTTCGTCAAAAGAGAATGTAATGATTGAAACTGACTTCAGATGTGACTATGGTTATAATATTCACGTGGGTGAAAACTTTTATGCTAATCATGATTTAACGATTTTAGATGTAGCACCAGTTACTATTGGTGATAATTGTATGATAGCACCTGGCGTGCATATCTACACAGCAACTCATCCGATTGACCCTACCCAGCGCAATAGCGGTTTAGAGTATGCTAAGCCTGTTGTGATTGGAGATAATTGCTGGATTGGTGGACGTAGTGTGATCAATCCAGGTGTGACAATCGGCAATAACGTAGTGATTGCCAGTGGATCTGTCGTAACCAAAGACGTACCAGATAATGTTGTAGTCGCAGGTGTACCAGCCCGCGTTATACAAGTAATAGAATAATATGATGAAAGCGATGATACTTGTGGGTATCATCGCTTTTTAATTGGATGTGTATCGTATTAGTTGTTGAGATGTGTCCAATATTGCTACGTTATTGGACACGTCGCACCAGATTACAAATTGTTTAGTCCGATATATCACTTATATCGGACTTGTTTGGCTCTGTGAAATCTAAACTTCTCCATTCATCACTTGCATAATTGCACGTCCGACACCGCTGTCTTCATTAGATCCTGCCATGTAACGCGCTACTGCTTTTACTTCATCTGTACCGTTTTCCATTGCAAAGGAATACTTCGCTTTCTCAATCATCGAAATATCATTTAAATTATCACCAATCGCCATCACTTGGTCCATCGTGATATTTAGCTGTTCACATAGCGCCTCTAATGCAATCCCTTTTTGTGCATCATTATGTGTGATTTCAATGTTACCACGAGATGACGCAGATACTGCTAAATGTTTAAACTGGGCAAGTTCCGCTTTAGCTGTATCAATTTTGTCTAAATCACTAGAGAAGGCTAAGAATTTCATCACAATCTCACCATCACGTTCATATACTTCCTGATAATTTGATACTTCTTTTAGTGATCCATTATCAATTCGTTTCTGGATAGCGTTGCGTATTTTTTCCACATCAGGTGTGTGTCCCATCTTTTCTGCAATATCCAGATAAATTTGTAAGTCTTTCTCTTTATCTTCCGTATAAATGCGTGCACTTGTGTATACCTGATAATACAAACTATATTTATCTAATATCGAAGTAACATCTTTAATCTGCTGATCGCTTAATTTCGAAGTATGTCTAATATTGAATTCCTCATCACGCACTTCCGCACCATTCAAGCAAATGAATGGGACTTTTAATCCGGTCGGTTTAATAGGTGTATTCGCTTCATAGAATGCACGCCCTGTTGCAATAACAACTGTCACACCTTTTGATTGTGCATATTCAATCGCCTTAATATTTTCTTCAGATACTTCATGTGCGCTGTTTAATAATGTTCCATCCATATCGGTTGCAATTAATTTAATCATGGGCTCATCTCCTCATTTGAATACATTCAGTTTACCAAATTTTTTAAGGGATATCTAAAATAACCCACTATTGAGTATGTTTTGTTTTTCGAGTAACTTTTTCTGTCTTAAGCTTCTAAAAAAATCTTTCAGTAAGTTACTACATTCATCATGACATATCCCGCTAATCACAGTTGCACGATGATTAAATTGCGGTTGATTGAGTAAGTTCATCAGACTGCCACTGCACCCACCCTTTTCATCATGTGCGCCGTAAACAACAATTGGTATGCGACTCATCACGATAGCACCACTGCACATCACACATGGTTCGAGTGTCACATACAAAGTACACTCCTCTAAGCGCCACGACCCTAAATGTTCACTTGCTGCCTGAATTGCTTTCATCTCCGCATGATGAATGGGATTTTGTTCAGACTCCCGTGTATTAAACCCTCTACCGATAATTTCACCGTGATGGACTACTACAGCACCAATCGGTACTTCATCAATCGCTAAAGCTTTATGCGCTTCTTCAATTGCAAGTTTCATATAAACTTCATGATTCAAATTATCGTCCACCTTCATAATTTTTGTGTTACAATACTATATACTATTTTATTCTACATTAGAGGAGATTATTATGACACCTTTATATATTGCAATTGAAGGCCCTATCGGTGTCGGTAAAAGTTCATTAACTACTTTACTTTCTAAACATCTAGGTGTTCCTGCGATGTACGAAATCGTAGAAGAGAATCCTTTTCTTTCAGACTTTTATGCTGACATTGAAAAGTGGAGCTTTCAGACCGAGATGTTTTTCTTATGCCATCGTTACAAAGAGTTAAGTGAGTTAAGTAAAGATACAGCTGTAGTCAGCGATTATCACATTCTAAAGAATAAAGTGTTTGCAAAGAATACTTTAAACGATAATGAATATGATAAATTCATCCGTATCTATGATATTCTAACTGAAGATATTAGAGAGCCTGATGCAACGATATTCTTGACTGCAGAACTTGATACTTTAAAGACACGTATCGCCAAACGTGCACGAGACTTCGAACAGATTATTGAAGATAATTATTTAATTAAGTTAACCGAAGATTATAAAAATGTATACGAATCTATGAAAGATAGTGATACAACCTTACTCATCGATACGACACATCTTGACTTTGTAAATAATCCACAAGATTTCGAACAAATATTACAACGCATTACCGCGAGAATTGGAGATCACAATGTACCAAATACCAAATGATGCAATTATTACTATTGCTGGCACAGTAGGTGTCGGTAAGTCTTCTTTAACAAGAGCTTTAGCTGAAAAATTAAACTTTAAAACGTCTTTTGAAAAAGTTGATAATAATCCTTATCTTGAAAAATTCTATGCTGACTTTGATCGTTGGAGCTTCCATCTGCAAATTTACTTTTTAGCTGAACGTTTCAAAGAACAGAAACGTATGTTTGAGTATGGTGGTGGATTTATTCAGGACCGTTCTATTTACGAAGACGTTGATATCTTCGCTAAAATGCATGAAGAAGGCGGTACGATGACAGCAGAAGACTTCAAAACGTATTATGAATTATATGAAGCCATGGTGATGACGCCATACTTCCCTAAACCTGACTGTTTAATCTATTTAGAGTGTGACTATGAATCTGTGATTAATCGTATCGCCGAGCGTGGACGTCAAATGGAAATTGAAACTGATGAAGCTTACTGGCGTGCCTTATTTGCGCGTTATGAAAAGTGGATTGATGGTTTCAACGCCTGTCCAGTCGTACGTGTCAATATTAATGAATATGATGTGTATGACGATATCGATTCACTGGATCCTGTTATTCAGAAAATCGCAAAAGTCATTGAAACGCATAGAGCTATGCATCAAAGATAAATAAAAAGATGATACGGTAAAAATTTACCGTACCATCTTTTTATTATTTTATAACTCAAGTTTATCAATCATCTCAGCAACACTACCTAGAACGACGTGGGCATTACGCAAATCTTGTTGATCGCCTGATCCTGATAATACGCCAACGATTTTACCAACTTCACCATTTTGCCCAAGTTCTACATCCATCTCTGTATCACCAACCATCATCGTATCTTCTTTGACAACATTTAAATCATCCATGATCAGCTGTAACAGTTCTTTTTGTGGTTTATGATAATCAGTGGAATCACTCGTAATAATCTTATCGAAGTATGCACGAATGTTATATTTATCAATAAATAAATCCATCGATGCTGTGTCGTCCGCAGACACAATCGCAAGCAGATAACCTTTATCATGTAAAGATTTCAATGTGTCCTGAACACCTTCAATCATTTCGATGTCTTCCGCTTCATTGTCAGACGTTGTATGTTCAATCTTTTTAAGTAACCAGCTTGCCATCGCATCACCATTCGGAAGTTTTTCTAAACTTGAGACGATAGTCTTTGTTGTTGTTGCGCCAATCAATTTATCAACATGATCATCGACAATACCGAACGCGTCTTTTATTTCAGATTTCGGCACATGTATATTAGTACGCACTGAAAATTCATTGATCAAGTCATCAGCTAACTTTACCAACGGATGTCCTAATTTCATTAATGTTCCGTCTTTATCAAATACGATTAATTTCGTCATAATCCTTCTCTACTCCTTAACTTCACTTTTATTAATTTTATACCCGCTTCACGCAAAAATATCTCACTCTATTTTGAGTGAGATATTTTATTTATTTGATTTCTAAAGCTAAATCTCCCGCTTTTACATGATTAAAACGTCGTGCAACACCGTAGTGTAATACATATGTTACTACAAGTGGTAATAAGACCCCCGCAATCATAAATTGCGTAAATGGTACAACGCCTTGATCATTTAAAATCTGCATCGGTGCGATAAATCCGCATAAGCCGATACCACCAATTTCATATGGTACGCCTAAATGAAATCCAAGGATTGCAACAGGTCCACTGATTGCAGCAGCTGCAAGTGGTGCTACCATAATTTTAGGGTTGTTTACAATGTTCGGGAACTGAACTTTAGGTGTACAAACGAGCTGTGCCAAGAAACCACCTAAATCATTATCCTTTAAGCCCATAGCTGTGTATCCTACAAATTGTGCTGAGATACCGACAAGTGCTGCTGCAGAAGATGCTGGGTCAAGTTGTAAAACGATAACCAGCGCTGCTGATGATGCTGGTGTCATTACGATAACTGCAAATACGAGTGCAATCACTACAGATGAGATGAGCGGTTGTCCTTCTACAGATTGAGCGATCGATTTCGAAATAACGACTAATGCTGGTTCCACGACACGCGCCAGATAATATCCAGCTAAACTACCAGCAATTACTGCAGATGTTGGCACTGCCATCATGTCAAGAATCGTCTTTCCAGTTACTTTCTTACCAACATACGTTGCTACGATTGCACCGATAATTGCACCGATTGGAAGTCCTGTCTGGATTGTAAAAGCTCCATTTACTTCTTTTAATGCGTTACCTCCAATCGTTGCAGCAACCATCGCAGATACTAATGTAATACCATTTGCGCCTAAACTATAAGCGATAGCTCCTCCTAGTGCCGGTGCTAAAATTAACATCGAAATCGTACCGAAAAGAACTAATAAATCAAAATGTAATAAACCTCCAAGCGACTTTAATAGCATCCCTACACCGAGAGATACAAAGATACCGGCTGAGATACCTTGTGCGCCTTTTTCAAATCGATCTTTAAAATATGCTTTTTTACGCATCTCATGTTCCATAATTATCCACTCCTATTTTTAGTTTTTACATAATATGACCTTCTTTCTCGTTACAAATATGAATATCCATAATTGACCACGCTCCTTATTATTTATTCTACTGAAATACACCATCCAAACGGATCTTCTTTTGAACCATTTTGAATGCTTGTATACGCATTATATAGTTCTTCAGTTAATTTACCTGTATTGCCATCGCCAATCGTTAATACTTCATCTTTATATTTAATCTCGCCAACCGGTGAGATAACGACTGCTGTTCCTGCGCCGAATACTTCGGTTAAACTGCCATCTTTTGCACTATCCACAACTTCCTGAATACCGATGCGACGTTCTTCCACAACATATCCTAAATGCTCAGCTAGCTCTAAAATCGACTTACGTGTAATACCTGGTAATATACTGCCATTCAGTTCAGGTGTTACAAATTTATTATTGATAACAAAGAATATATTCATACTCCCCACTTCTTCAATATACGCCTGTTCAACACCGTCTAGCCATAACACTTGGTCGTAACCTAATTTTTCAGCTCTAGATTGAGCAATTAAACTTGCAGCATAGTTGCCTGCTGCTTTCGCAAATCCTACACCACCTCTAACTGCTCTAACATATTCATCTTCAACATAGATTTTGGTAGGTGATAATTGTCCACCTCCATAATAAGCTCCAACTGGTGATAAAAGAATCAGAAATTTATAGCTAATCGCTGGTCGTACACCTAAGAAAGGTTCGTTCGCAAATACAATCGGTCTAATATATAAAGACTGACCTGCGCCATCTGGAATCCACGCTTCTTCCAGTGCAACAAGCTGTTGAAGAGCTTGTATCATTTCTTCAACGTCTATTTGAGGCATCTCTAATCGTTCACATGACTGATTCATTCGTTTAAAATTTTGATCGGGGCGAAATAACTGAACACCATCTTGTGTCTTATAAGCCTTTAGTCCTTCAAAAACTGCCTGACCATAATGAAGCACTTGCGAAGCAGGGCTCATGGAGATTTCCTGATAAGGGATGATTTTTTTATTATGCCAACCTTCTTCTTGTGAGTAATCCATTGAAAACATATGATCTGTAAAAAATTGACCAAATCCCAAATTTTCAGGATCAGGCTTTTGCTGTTTATGCATTCGTTCTTCCACTTCAAATACAGCTACCATTTCATTCAATCCTTTCAAAATTTATTATTAATGTCACTTAGTATAGCAACTCTAAATTCGTTTTTCAATGAGTTTTTAGAAAATTCTAATTCTTTTATACAATTAAAACGCTTACATTAAAAAATCAAAAAAATCCGAAGAAATTCGCAATAATTGCTACGCATTTCTTCGGATTATTTATAAGATTTATCGATTATTTGTTTTCTTTTAATTTAATTGCATCTAACATCTCTTTCGTCATTGCATCTAAATCAAACTTAGGTTCAAATCCCCATTGTTGCTTCGCTTCAGTTGCATCGATTGAGTTTGGCCAGCTTTGTGCAATACCTTCACGTACTGGATCTACATCATAATCAAGTTCGAAGTCTGGCATTACTTTACGAATGCTTGCAGCGATCATTTCTGGATCTACACTCATCGCTGTAACGTTAAATGCGTTACGGTCTTTTAAGTTTTCAGCCGGTGCTTCCATTAACTTGATAATTGCATCAATCGCATCATCCATAAACATCATATCCATGAATGTATCTTTGTTGATGTATGAAGTGTATTTACCTTCACGAATCGCTTTGAAGTAAATTTCTACTGCATAGTCAGTTGTACCGCCACCTGGTTCTTTAACGTGTGAGATAAGACCCGGGAAACGTACACCACGTGTATCTACGCCGAAACGGTGGAAGTAATAGTCACATAATAACTCACCAGAAACTTTGTTTACACCGTACATTGTTGTAGGACGTTGTATTGTTACTTGTGGCGTATTGTCTGCTGGAGTACTTGGTCCAAATGCACCGATTGAAGAAGGTGTAAAGAACTGCATGTTATATTTACGTGCAACTTCTAATGCGTTCAGCAAACCGCCCATATTTAAGTTCCAGGCGAATACCGGATTTTTCTCAGCTGTTGCCGATAATAATGCAGCCATATGCATTAAAGTATCTGCTTTAAAGTCTGCAGCTAATTTGTCCATACGTTCAGCATCTGTTACATCTAACTCTTCGAAAGGACCTTCTAAAACTTTTGCGCCTTCTTCTGGACGACGTAAGTCTGTAGCTAATACATTGTCTACACCATAAATTTCACGTAATTTAAGTGTCAATTCAGTTCCGATTTGACCTAATGCACCAGTAATCATAATTCTTTTCATGTTTATACCCCTTTATGTACATTTGTCTTTCTCGAAAGTACAAATGTAATGATTTTTAATTATTTGCACATTCATTCTATAATAAAAACGGTTACATGTCCATTAGGGAGATACATAAAAAGAGTGGGAAATTCCCACTCTTTTGTGATTTGTTCATATTATTTTAAGATTTACAAATTATTTAATGATATTTAATGCTTTACCGACGCGTTCATAAATTGCTAAAGCATCGTCTAACATTTCTTTAGTATGCGCAGCAGTTGGCATATTACGTACACGTCCTGTACCTTTTGGCACAGTTGGGAAGACGATAGATTTAGCATATACGCCTTCTTCCATTAAACGTTTAGAGAATTCTTGAGTTGTTTTCTCATCACCGATAATACATGGAGTAATAGGTGTTTCTGAATGACCGATATCGAAACCTAATTTTTTAAGGCCGTCTTTTAAGTAGTTACCATTTTCCCATAACTTATCATGTAATTCAGTAGATTCCATTAAAATATCAATTGCTTCAGTTATCGCACGCGTATCTGATGGTGCTAATGAAGTAGAGAATAAAAATGGACGTGAAGCAACTTTTAACCAGTCGATTAAATCTTGTGTTCCAGCTACATATCCGCCAACAACACCGATTGCTTTTGATAAAGTACCGATTTGGAAATCAATCTTATCCTGAAGACCGAAATGTTTCACTGTTCCTGCACCTTTACCCATTACACCACTACCGTGTGCATCATCAACATAAGTGATTAAACCGAATTCTTCAGCAATTTCAACGATTTCTGGTAATTTTGCAACGTCTCCATCCATAGAGAATACACCATCAGTAATATACATTACTTTTTTGTAAAGACCAGATTCAACCGCTTCTTTTGCTTTCGCACGTAAATCGTCCATATCTGAGTGGTTTACACGGATGATCTTCGCTTTAGATAAACGACATCCGTCGATGATAGATGCATGGTTTAATTCATCTGAAAGAATTGCATCTTCTTTATTCATAACTGCACTAATTGCTGCCATATTACAGTTAAATCCTGATTGGTATGCAATTGCAGCTTCAGTACCTTTAAATTCTGCTAATTTTTCTTCTAATTGAACGTGTAAATCTAATGTACCATTGATTGTACGTACTGCACCTGCACCAACACCGTGTGAGTCTACAGCTTCTTTAGCGACTTTCTTCATGCGATCATTTGTAGCTAAACCTAAATAGTTATTAGATGAAAGGTTGATTAATTCTTTACCTTTAATTTTAATGATTGGACCGTTTGCGCCTTCAACAACATTAATTTCATTGTATAGACCGTTGTCTTTTAAATAATTTAAATTCTCTGATAAGAACTGTTCTAATACTTTAGACATTTTAAGCACCCCTTGAATGTAATTTTCATTTACATCATAACATAAGTTATAATGAACTGCTATTGAATAAGTAAACGGTTTCGGCCAGATTAAGAAGTTTAAATATTCTAATTTCTCTGTTACACTAATAACATTATACTGTAGAGGAGTGAGCCACTTGGATATCCAGCAGCTCGTACAAAATGAAACGGAGCAACTTATAAAAGACCGCAGATTTTTACATATGCATCCAGAACTGTCTTTTGAAGAAACAAATACTTATGCATTTATTCTTGAGCAATTACAGCAGCTCAAACATTTCTCGATTAGAGAACGTGTCGGTGAGAAAGGATTAGTGGCAACCATTTCAAATGGTAGTGGTGCTTCAATCGCTTTGCGTGCTGATTTTGATGCACTGCCGATTCAGGATCAAAAAGACGTCCCGTACAAATCACAAAATGATGGTGTTATGCATGCCTGTGGTCATGATGGTCATACTTCTATTCTGCTAGGAGTAGCACGCATATTAGATAAACACTTCGACAATATTAATGGAACCATTGTTCTACTTTTCCAATTTGCTGAAGAACTTGCTCCAGGTGGTGCAGAACCAATGACCAATGATGGTGCCCTTGAAGGCGTGGATAGAGTTTACGGCAATCATCTATGGTCACCTTTTGAACATGGGGCGATACATTGTAAATACGATGCGATGCTGGCTAGTCCGGATATGTTCGATATCACAATACAAGGAAAAGGCGGACACGGTGCTCATCCTGATACAGCAATAGATGCGATTGTGGCGATGGCAACATTTATTACAAATATACAGACTATCGTTTCCAGAAATGTTCCCCCAACAAGTGAAGCCGTACTTACTATCGGAAAAGTTGTTGCTGGTAATGCATTTAATATTATAAGCGATAAGGCTTTTTGTACCGGCACAGTGAGAACATTCGATTCTGAAATAAAAACACTGATAAAAACAGCGATGGAAAATGAATTAAAAGGACTATCGATTGCAAAAGGATTAACATACACATTAGATTATATCGACGGTTATCCTGCTGTTATCAATCATAATGAATGTGTGGATGTTATTAAACGTGCCTCAGAACGTTCCGGGTTATCCTTTAATGAAATGGAACAAGTGATGATTGGTGAAGATTTCTCATACTATCTACAGCATAAGCCAGGCGCTTTCTTCTTTACCGCTGCTGGTAATAAAGAACGTGGCATAACTGCACCTCACCATCACCCTTTATTTGATTTTGATGAATCTGCAATGAATGATGCTACAAAATTATTTTTAAATATATTATTAGAAGAAGGTGTACTATGTTTAAACAAATAGAGAAGTATTATGACGAACTTGTAGCATTACGTCGTCATTTTCATATGAACCCTGAACTATCATTTCAAGAAACGGAAACGCCCCAGTTTATCGCTGATTACTTATCTGATTTAGGTATTGAAGTCGAAACCGGTGTAGGTGGACGCGGTGTCGTAGGACGATTAATTAAAAATCCTGATTTACCTACACTTGCTATTCGTGCTGATTTCGATGCATTACCTATTCAAGATGAAAAAGAAGTGCCTTATAAATCACAAGTTCCAGGTGTTATGCATGCTTGTGGGCATGACGCACATACAGCGGTTCTACTTATTACAGCGAAAATCCTATCAGAAAACTTTGATAAACTGAAAGGAAATTTAGTATTCATTCATCAGCATGCTGAAGAGGTTGATCCTGGTGGTGCAATACAAATGATAGCAGACAATTGTTTAAGTGGTGTGGATGCTATTATCGGTCAACATGTGTCAAGTTCTTTAGATGTAGGAAAGATTGGTTATAAATATGGGACAGCTACAGGCATCCCTGATGATTTCTGGATTACCATTCAAGGCAAAGGGGGGCACGCCGCACATCCAGATACGACGATTGATCCAGTTGCAGCAACAATACGCTTATGTAATGATCTTCAATATATTGTTTCACGTAAAACAAATCCAACGACTCCTGCAGTGCTATCTATTACACAATTAGAAGCAGGTGATCAGAACAATGTTATTCCAGATACATCTAAAATAGCTGGGACAATAAGAACATTTAATGCAGAAACACAAAATTTAATGTATAAAGAACTGAAAAAATGTCTGGAAGGACTCGTAACAACAATGGGAATCACTTATGAATTAAAATATTTAAAAGGATATCCTCCAGTTGTAAACACTACAAACGAAACAGACTTAATTGTTAGTGCTGCTCGCAAAATAGAGAGCGTAGAAGAACTTGTTGAACTTGAGCCTTCTCTAGGCGGAGAAGATTTTTCTTATTACTTGCAACGCGTTCCAGGTTCATTTTTCTATACTGGTACACGTAACGAGAACTTTAAGGCAGATTTCCCTCATCATCATCCAAAGTTTGATATTGATGAAAGAGGTATGTTGAATGCAGTAAAAGTATTCTTACAAGCTACTGTTGATTACTTTGAACAAGGGGGGGCTGTAGATGACATGGTATAAAACGGTAGACCAATATAAAGAAGAGCTGATTGAAATAAGAAGATATTTGCATATGCATCCGGAACTCTCTTTTCATGAGACAGAAACAGCCGAGTATATCGCAAATTATTTAACAGCGCTAGATATTCCAGTAACGCGTAATGTTGGAGGTAATGGGTTATATGGTGTGATAGAAGGTAAATTACCTGGCCCAACAGTATTACTCCGCGCGGATTTTGATGCATTACCTATTCAGGATTTGAAAGACGTACCTTATAAATCAAAAGTACCGGGTGTAATGCATGCTTGTGGGCATGATGGTCATACAGCAATGCTGCTGATTACTGCTAAAATCATAAAAGCACATCAAAGTGAACTTAAAGGAACAGTCATTCTTTGTCATCAACATGCTGAGGAAGTTTTACCAGGTGGTGCTAAATCAATGATTGAAGCAGGTGTTTTAGATGGGGTAGACTACGTATTTGGCACACACACTTCAAGCAACCTGGAAAGTAATGCAGTGAGTTTTGTTACCGGTCCTTCATATGGATTTGCCGATGCATTTACAATTGATATACATGGATTAGGCGGACATGGTGCTGCGCCACATACGACACATGATGCAGTTATCGCAGCTAGCTACTTAATCACACAACTACAAACCGTTGTCTCTCGTAGCATCGATCCGATTAAAACAGGTGTATTAACGATTGGAGAATTTAAAAGTGGCAATGCCTTTAATGTTATTGCAGAAACTGCGCATTTAAGCGGTACATTGCGCACGTATGATAAATCGATTAAAGATGTAATGATAGAAAGAATAAATGAAATAATCGAAGGTATTGAAAAGAGCTTTAATGTTAATATTACATTAAACTACACAGACGGTTATCCTGCATTAATTAACAGTGAAAAAGAAACATTATGGCTTAAAAATTTAAGTGAAGCTATTTCAGAAATTGATGAAGTATTAGAAGGAACACCATCTCTTGGTGGTGAAGATTTTGCTTACTTTCTTCAGGAAAGACCAGGATGCTATTTTAACACTGGAGTTAGAAATGAAACAATACAAGCTGATTTTCCACATCATCATCCAAAATTTGATATGGACGAAAATGGATTGCTCAATGGGGTTAGAGTATTTGTCAATTTAGCAGAACATATGGATACACTAGAAAAAGAATAGTAAAAATATAAAATAAAACCCACGAGGCGTCCCTCGTGGGTTTTAAAAATCACAAAAGTGATATTATTTTTCGATTACAGATACAACGCCTGATCCTACAGTACGTCCACCTTCACGAATTGAGAAACGAGTTCCGTCTTCAATCGCGATTGGAGAGATTAATTCAACGTTCATTTCAACGTTGTCTCCAGGCATAACCATTTCAGTACCTTCTGGTAAGTTAACTACACCAGTTACGTCAGTTGTACGGAAGTAGAACTGTGGGCGGTAGTTAGTGAAGAATGGCGTATGACGTCCACCCTCTTCTTTAGATAATACGTAAACTTCAGCTTTAAATTTAGTATGTGGAGTGATAGTTCCTGGTTTAGCTAATACTTGTCCACGTTGAACATCTTCACGTGAAACCCCACGTAATAATGCACCAATGTTGTCACCAGCTTCAGCGTAATCTAATAATTTACGGAACATTTCAACACCAGTTACAGTTGTTTTAGATGGCTCTTCAGTTAAACCGATGATTTCAATTTCTTCACCAACTTTAACTTGTCCACGTTCAACACGTCCTGTAGCTACTGTACCACGACCAGTGATTGAGAATACATCCTCAACTGGCATCATGAATGGTTTTTCAGAATCACGTTCTGGAGTTGGGATGTACTCATCAACTGCATCCATTAATTCCATGATTTTTTCTTCGTATTTTTCTTCGCCTTCTAATGCTTTTAAAGCAGAACCAGCGATTACTGGAATATCGTCGCCAGGGAAATCGTATTCAGATAATAAGTCACGAACTTCCATTTCAACTAATTCTAATAATTCTTCATCGTCAACCATGTCAACTTTGTTTAAGAATACTACTAATGCAGGTACACCTACGTTACGTGATAAAAGAATGTGTTCACGAGTTTGAGGCATTGGACCGTCAGCAGCAGATACTACTAAGATACCACCGTCCATTTGAGCAGCACCAGTAATCATGTTTTTAACGTAGTCCGCGTGTCCTGGGCAGTCAACGTGAGCATAGTGACGTTTGTCAGTTTCATACTCGATGTGTGAAGTATTGATTGTGATACCACGTTCTTTTTCTTCAGGTGCGTTATCGATTTGGTCGTAAGAACGAGCTTCCCCACCTAATTTTTTTGATAATACAGTTGCAATTGCAGCTGTTAAAGTTGTTTTACCGTGGTCAACGTGACCGATAGTACCAATATTGGCATGTGTTTTCGAGCGATCAAATTTTTCTTTAGCCATTTCGAAATC
Source organism: Macrococcus epidermidis (assembly GCF_024205965.1). Taxonomy (NCBI): domain Bacteria; kingdom Bacillati; phylum Bacillota; class Bacilli; order Caryophanales; family Staphylococcaceae; genus Macrococcus; species Macrococcus epidermidis. The sequence goes on from NZ_CP073819.1 coordinate 2,342,476, forward strand.
TCTCCTTAAGTTTAAGTTAATTTTTTAATATTACTCATGAGAGATTCTCACCCTCATGAGGGAATACATAATTCATTTATAAATCATTTAGTCTTAAATTGCAATATATTGAACTGTGCACCGTTCAAGTATTTACAGATTATTGACCTTTGTTTTTCTTGATGATTTCTTCTGATACTGATTTTGGTACTTCTTCATAGTGATCGAACACCATTGAGTAAGTTCCGCGACCTTGTGTATTAGAACGTAAGTTAGTTGCATAACCGAACATTTCAGCAAGAGGTACAAATGCACGAACAACTTGTGCGTTACCACGAGCTTCCATACCTTCTACGCGTCCACGACGACTTGTAACGTCACCCATAATATCACCCATGTATTCTTCAGGCATTACGATTTCTACCTTCATCATAGGTTCTAAGATTACAGGATCACATTTTTTAGCAGCTTCTTTTAGAGCTAATGAAGCAGCTACTTTGAAGGCCATCTCAGATGAATCGACATCATGGTATGAACCATCAAATAATTTAGCCTTAACATCGATTAATGGATATCCAGCCAATACACCGTTTTCCATTGCATCTTTAAGACCCGCTTCAACTGAAGGAATATATTCACGAGGAACTACCCCACCGACGATAGCGTTTTCGAATTCGAATCCAGCTCCAACTTCATTAGGTGAGAATTCGATATGAACGTCACCATATTGTCCGCGACCACCTGATTGACGTGAGAATTTACCTTGAACGGCAGCAGCTGTTTTAAACGTTTCACGGTATGATACCATTGGCGCACCAACTGTACATTCAACTTTAAATTCACGTTTCATACGGTCTACAAGGATATCTAAGTGAAGCTCACCCATACCACCAATGATAACTTGTCCTGTTTCAGGATCAGTATGCGCGTGGAATGTAGGATCTTCTTCTTGTAATTTAACTAATGCGTTAGTCATTTTATCTTGGTCAGCTTTAGATTTAGGCTCAACAGATAAGTGAATAACTGGTTCTGGGAATTCCATTGATTCTAAGATTACTTGAACCTTTTCATCACATAAAGTATCCCCAGTAGTTGTATCTTTTAAACCTACTGCAGCAGCGATATCTCCAGCGTAAACTGTTGAAATCTCTTCACGTGAGTTAGCATGCATCTGTAAGATACGTCCTACACGTTCACGTTTGCCTTTAGTAGCATTTTGTACATAAGAACCTGAGTTTAATGTACCAGAATACACACGGAAGAATGTTAATTTACCTACGAATGGGTCAGTCATAACTTTGAACGCTAAAGCAGCAAATGGCTCAGAATCATCTGGTTTAGCGATGATTTCAGCATCTTTATCGTCAACTTCGTGACCTACGATTGGTTTAACATCTAATGGTGATGGTAAGTATGCAATTGCAGCATCTAACATTAATTGAACACCTTTGTTTTTGAATGCTGTACCAGCTAATACTGGGAAGAATTCAACATCACAAGTAGCTTGACGGATAGCAGCTTTCAATTCTTCAACTGAAATCTCTTCTCCACCTAAATATTTGTCCATTAAATCTTCATTAACATCCGCAACAGCTTCAATTAATTGTTCGCGCATTGCTTCTGCATCTGCTAAGTATTCTTCAGGAACGTCAGTTACTTCAATGTCAGTACCTAAATCATTTGTATAAGTGTGTAATTTCATTTCAACTAAATCTACGATTGCGTTGAATTGATCTTCAGCACCGATTGGCATTTGAATTGGGTGTGCATTTGCTTGTAATCTGTCGTGTAAAGTACCTACAGAATAATTGAAGTCCGCACCAGTTTTATCCATCTTGTTGATGAATACGATACGAGGAACTCCGTATGTAGTAGCTTGACGCCATACAGTTTCAGTCTGTGGTTCAACACCTGATTGTGCATCAAGTACTGTTACCGCTCCATCAAGTACACGTAATGAACGTTCAACTTCTACAGTGAAGTCTACGTGTCCAGGTGTATCGATGATGTTGATACGCGTACCGTTCCACTGAGCTGTTGTAGCAGCTGAAGTGATTGTGATACCACGTTCTTGTTCTTGTTCCATCCAGTCCATTTGTGAAGCACCTTCATGTGTTTCACCAATTTTGTGGATACGACCAGTATAATAAAGAATACGTTCAGTAGTAGTCGTTTTACCAGCATCGATGTGGGCCATGATACCGATATTACGAGTGTTGCTCAAAGAGAATTCTCTTGTCATGGGTATTCTTTCTCCTTCCAGGATTGGTTTATTTTAAGAAAGTAGCCCTCAAGTAAATTGAAGACAGCAAGCTGTACACAATTACTAAAGGGTTAACTTTTATCTTACCAACGGTAATGAGCAAATGCTTTGTTTGCTTCAGCCATTTTGTGTGTATCTTCGCGTTTCTTAACAGCACCACCAGTGTTGTTAGCAGCATCTAAGATTTCGTTAGCTAAACGCTCTTCCATAGTTTTTTCACCACGAAGACGTGCGTAGTTTACTAACCAACGTAATCCTAAAGTTGTACGACGCTCAGCGCGTACTTCTACAGGTACTTGGTAGTTAGATCCCCCAACACGACGAGCTTTAACTTCTAATACAGGCATGATATTGTTGATCGCTTCTTCGAAAACTTCCATAGAATCACGACCAGAACGTTCTTGAACTAATTCAAAAGCGTTGTATAAAATCTTTTGAGCAGTACCACGTTTTCCATCGATCATAATTTTGTTGATTAATTTAGTAACTAATTTTGAATTATGAATTGGATCCGGTAATACGTCTCTTTTAGCAACAGGTCCTTTACGAGGCATATTAATATCCTCCTTCCTCAGTATATTTTTTTTATTTTTCGATGTCTAGTGAGAACACTACATTTACAAAAATGAAATATTCTCTAAACAGTAAGTGCATGATTTAAATTAAAATTATGCTTTTTTAGCTTTAGGTTTTTTAGCTCCGTATAAAGAACGTCCTTGCATACGGCCGTCAACACCTGAAGTATCTAATGCTCCACGTACGATATGGTAACGTACCCCCGGTAAATCTTTAACACGTCCTCCACGAATAAGTACTACACTATGTTCTTGTAAGTTGTGTCCGATACCAGGAATGTAAGCATTAACTTCAATATTATTTGATAAACGCACACGTGCATATTTACGTAACGCTGAGTTAGGTTTTTTAGGTGTCATAGTTCCTACACGAGTACATACACCACGTTTTTGTGGAGATGCTAAATCAGTAGCTTTTTTCTTATGACTGTTATAACCTTTGTTTAATGCAGGCGCAGTTGATTTTTTAATTTTTGAAGTTCTTGGCTTCTTAACTAATTGGTTAATAGTTGGCATTTTGAATGTCCTCCTCTCTTTTGTTTAATTCCACACATCCAGGTGGTTCATTTTTTAGGTAAAAAAAGATTTGTAAGAATACCGCCTTACAAAGCGGATTTCAAATGTGCAACAACAGTTGCTCTCACTTGAATGCCATATTGTTTACCCAGCGCGTCTTTAGACTTACTGAATTCAATAGGTAATTGCTTTTGGTATGCTAGTAATAGCACGGTAGTTAATAAGTGGATATTGGTATCGCACGCAATCTCAAGAGATGCTACACGATCCTTCTTAAGTGCTTTTACAGACTCCTTAAGTCCCACTACATATTGACTAGAGTGCATAACTTTTTCATTAGACATTGCAATCCTCCAAAGCTATTAAGTGCTACTCATCAACCTAAATAATACTATCATCATTTTAGGTATAAGTCAATTATATTTCAATATTTTTTTACTTTAATTACGTATTGCCTTCTTATCCAAAATAACATCAATATAATTCACGATGCCATAAGGTAATGCATCAATATTTTTCGTATAGGCATCAACATATATTTTTCTTCTAACTTTTCTTATCGGTAAATATAATCTCTTTTGATTTAATCTTTTTAAATATTGATAACCCACATTGCTTGGTGCATCATTTTCCTTATAATGAAAATCATTCATAATCTTATAGCCTTCTGTCAATTGACCATACCATTCCTGGAATTTACACTGTCTCAATAGATCAATCGTTTTATAAGGTTGCAAACTATGATAATTTTCGTACATCCACACGAAATCAGCATCGATGGCCATTAAATTAGTATTGATATACTCCAGATAATCCATCTCAATAAATAACAATTGAATATCATCTTTAAGTAAACGTTGCTGCATCGCTTCAAAAAATACCTTAGTTTGACTATTCGCAACTACTTTTAACGGGCGTAAAATTTGATTCTTGACGTCAAGCTTCACTTTTTCATCTAATGTTGTATTTGCAACATCCCTATTGATTTCTGTTTCCGTAAACTCTTCCATCGTCTCCATAAATATACGACTAATATATTCACGCTGTTTAATTGACAAGTCTTTATGTGGATTAAACAATAGAAATTCTTCACCAATATTAATAAATACAACTTCATTATTATCTTTCTTATATGAATCAAAATGATTCTTCTCACTACGTTTATTCAAATATTTAATTCTTTCAATATCTGGCAAATGTCCTCTATAAAACAAATTATAACGAATCGTTAAGCTATCTTCCGATAACTCATCCAACTGATATGGTCCACTTCCAATTAAAGTATGTTCATCAATACGTCTATAAATCGCACTATATTTTTGCGAAAATAAATATTTAATATACTTTGGGTGTTTGTTAAAACTTATAATAATATAATGATCGTTAACAACTTCAATATGTTCAATCTCAGAAAACAAGGCAGCAAACGGGCACTTTTCACTACCACAGTAATCAAGACTATCCTTTACATCTGCTGCTATTAATAAAGAGCCATCCGATAACTTTACCTGTCTCTTCAGATGAATATGCAATGCGTCATCTTTCCATTCATCGACACTCACTAAATTGCGTATAATCTTTCCGGTAGCAGAAACGCGATATAACGTATCGTAAAATTGATGACTCAGTTGTGCTCCTAAATAATCATTGATATGTGCAGGATGTAAATTCTCTGGAATTTGATGTACCCACTCAATGAGTTCATTGCTATCCACAATTTCCTCTTCATTCATTTTTTCATCAACGATTTCCTGTAATTTCACAAATGCATTATGACGCCATGGCTGTTGTAACACTTTTTGTAAATCCTTTACATTCATCGTGTCGATATTACGCTTAATATCTTCGATAATATCAGCCTGTACATCACGTTTAAGCTCTATTTTCACCTTATTGCCTCGACCACGACCAGGCTTATATTCAATCAGACCTTCTTCATCCCACGTTTTTAACAAACGACTCAATTGTTTCGTAGAAATTAACATTTTCTCTGCAATAATATCCAGTGTAAAGTCATCGATATGATTTATGTAATGTTCTAGTTCAATAATACGTTGATCAATCATTATTTCTCCTCTTCCACAGATATAATCGAATCGTATTTAACGACCCCAAAGTCAGTTACCTCATAATCTTTAAAACTATCCATCGTTAATACTTTTTTTCCGTAATAATCTAATATTACAATCAGACCATTTTGTATTAAAAACTGTTCATAGTTATGCTCTGCATATCGCCAGTAATCTATCGATTTATGCTGATAAATATATTGCAGATACTCACTTTCCTTATAGTGCTTTATCCAGGTAGAGAACTTTTCACTCAGTAACAAGTTAAAATACTTTTGATGCATCGGTAAAGCTTCATTCATCATTACTACATCGACATCAAAACTCTCAAGTGGCTTGGCAATATAGTCTTCAATCGTAACTTCAATATATTCAAAAGATTTCACACATGCATTAAGCGTCTCAATCACTTTACTTACCGTATATCTCGACCCTTTAATAGCTAACATTCTCAACTTATCAATAAATACTTCGGGCTGCTCTTCTCCTAATATTATGCGCGCAAGACGTTTACGCTCTTCAAGTGTCATATGACAATTCGGATTAATTGTCAGAAAGTCCATACTATATCTTATCCTCGTATGTTCCTCTTTTAAATCTTTACGCTGCACAAAATCCTGATACTTATTCAAATCATTGATTAGCCATACATCCGTAATATCAGGGATTTTCGTCGTATAATACGGATTGAGTTTTAACATTAAAATATCAGGCTTTAATGAGTGAACAAAATATGGTCCGGTAAAGAGTATCTTATTGGCTTTTACTTTATAGATAGTCGCAAAATCCTGACTTAATATATATTTAATCAAATCACTCTTCTTACGCATCGATATCTTCAACTTAAAAGTATCTACCACTTCCACGCTTAATACATCATTTAATCCAGGTAAATCAGCTTTCGCTTCAATTAAATCAGTTAATACCTGAACAACATTATAGGCAAATAACAAATCACCGTTTGAAAAATGAATATCCCTTTGCAGATGAATAATCAGATCATTGCCAATCCACTCATCAAAAATAACTAACGTCTTTGTAACTTCATTACCTTTTACGTTATATAATCTTTCTCCAACATTTGAAAGCACTGTAACTAAGGCGACATCTAAAGGTTCTAATGGATGAATTCGCTCTGGTATACGATAGAGATAATCAATGAAGTTAAACTGTTCCACAGAAAAATCACGACGGCTGTACAGTACCTCTTCAATGCATAAACGTAATATACGCTTTGAATTTACAGACATATCTAAAGCCATTATGGATTGTAATTGCTGCACATCATAATCTTCTAAATTTCTAATGAGATGATTAATAAATTCCGCTTCAATATTTTTAAGAAAATCAATTTGTGTTGCATTACCTCGACCTAAACCACTGTTAAACAAAATAAAGCCATCTTCACTCCATTTATTCATTAAACGAGATAACTGTCTTGATGAAATTTCAAGGAAATCCGAGACGGCATCACGTGAAAAATCGTTGTGTTGCATATATAAATAAAGCTTTAATAATTTTTCATCTACATCAACCATCTCAAATCTCCTTTCTCTTTATTTAAAAATTAAAACCACCAAGACCAGAAATAAATGTAGGTAACGCTGGGTCTGGCGTATCTAACGGACCTTTTACAGTAGCCACAGTAAAATCATTCATTTGTAAATCTAAATGATGATTATCTGTCGGTTTATCATTATTTGTTTTTGCAACTTCGATATCTTCTTTATCGTCATCATTAAATTTTTGATTGTCATTGTTTTTATCATTATCCTTTGAACGATTTAAAGGATGGTCTTTATCTACTAAAGAATGATTTAATGGCAACTCAATTGGACTTAATCCAATTAATATATCCAATTCATCCTCACGACTTCTATTTTCCTCAGTATTATCTTCAATGAGCGGTTGATATGGATTGCGTAGTATACCCGCTAAATCATTTTCATCATGAGCAACATAAACAATACTATTTGAGACATCGCCATTTGGAACTATACGCTCATTATCAGGCACGATTGTACCTGTCGGATGATACGTTACATTGATATCTACTGAATCTGTAGCAGGAATATCAATATCGATATTAGGAATGTTGTGTTCTTCAACATTATTGTCTACAGGTGGTAAAACACTTGGACGATCAGGTAACTGTTCTGACAAAGAAGGTAACTCACTTGATGGCGCCGGTGTGATAATTACAACCGGACGTTCTGTTGTTGGACGCTCTGTCATCGGTCTTTCTGTTTCCGGTGTTTCTGTTGTTGGACGCTCTGTCATCGGTCTTTCTGTTTCCGGTGTTTCTGTTGTTGGACGCTCTGTCATCGGTCTTTCTGTTTCCGGTGTTTCTGTTGTTGGACGTTCTGTCATCGGTCTTTCTGTTTCTGGATCTTCCGTTGTCGGTTCCATGGTCGGTAACTCTGTCGTCGGCATTACGATTGATGGTAATTCCGTTGTTGGTTCCACAGTTGTAGGCGCTTCAGTCGTTGTTTCTTCCGTTGATGGCGTTTCGGTTGTTGGTTCTGCTGTTGTAGGTGCTTCAGTCGTTGTTTCTTCCGTTGATGGCGTTTCGGTTGTTGGTTCCGCAGTTGTTGGTGCTTCAGTCGTTGTTTCTTCCGTTGATGGCGTTTCGGTTGTTGGTTCCGCAGTTGTTGGTGCTTCGGTCGTTGTCTCTTCCGTTGATGGCGTTTCGGTTGTTGGTTCCGCAGTTGTTGGTGCTTCGGTCGTTGTCTCTTCCGTTGATGGCGTTTCGGTTGTTGGTTCCGCAGTTGTTGGTGCTTCGGTCGTTGTTTCTTCCGTTGATGGCGTTTCGGTTGTTGGTTCCGCAGTTGTTGGTGCTTCGGTCGTTGTTTCTTCCGTTGATGGGGTTTCGGTTGTCGGCGCTTCGGTCGTTGGATCGTCTGGTAGCTTCGTAACTGTCACTTTCACTCTATTAACAATATTACGATCAACTACTACAGCAGTACTTACAGTTTCTATAGTTTCCATTCCTGATTGATCAACTGTAGGTACAAACATGCGTAATTCATAATCACCTCTGTTCATTCCTTCAAGATAAAAATAGCCTTCACTATTTGTAGCACCTCTATAAGTGCTTCCATCTATTCCGATAAGTTCAATGTTGATATTACCTAAACGAGAATCCCATTGCCCATCGTTATCTCCATCATAATATATATAACCCTCTAAAAATCTCAGTGAGGATCGCTGTAAATAAAATGCGTGTTGTTGCGTAATTTGTTGTTGTATATTTTGTAATTCTGCAGCATGTGTCACAACAGATTCATTCATTAAGCCGACAGTTCCTAATATACTTGAAGTAATCGCAAATGATATTTTCTTGAAATTTTTATTATTCTTCATAAATTTTTATTCCTATTTTCCACAATTTAATATATGGCCAACTTCATATATTAAATTGCAGAAATCCCTTTTAATGAATTTGGAGTAATTTAACTCTATCCTTATTTAAACATCACTCTTAATTATATAATGTATTTTTATATAATTCATTTTTTTACTTTAAAATAAAAGGAGACATTTTTTCAAATCGTGTCCCCTTTTATACTTCACAGTTAGTCTATGATTTTACACTACACAAAATTATTTCACAATATAATAGCCTAAGAATATTTATTTTCTTAGGCTATTGTTGTTATTTATAGTGATATGTTGTTTTTTTATAAATTTTATTTCAAATTATAATGTTTACTTTGGTAATCTTTTCGTTCCATGATAAACATAATCGCTAAGAATGCAAAGCCTAATAATATAAATGTAATGCCCCCTAATTGCGACTCTTCATATAATGCAAATCCGGCAATGATTTCAACTAATCCTAATACCATTACGATGAGTTCTTTCATTTTAATATTCATATTCACCCTCCTTTATTGTATTCAGTTTAACTATCATACACCAATTTCTATTAAATTATCTGTTTTGTGATTGTGAACATTTAGTGACAAAAAAACACCCAAATATTAATATTTGGGTGTAAAATTTATTAATTTTCAGTTACTACTACTTCATCTTGCTCTAATGCTGGTGCATCTTTTTCGTATTCAACGCCACTATAACGTCTCATACCTGTACCAGCTGGTATTAACTTACCGATAATAACGTTTTCTTTAAGTCCTAATAAGTCATCACGTTTACCTTTAATCGCTGCATCAGTTAACACACGTGTTGTTTCCTGGAACGATGCTGCAGATAAGAAACTTTCTGTTTCAAGTGATGCTTTCGTAATACCAAGCAATACAGGTTTCGCTGTTGCTGGGTGTTTTCTCGCTTTAAACACTTCACGGTTAGCATCAGTAAATGTATGAATATCAACTAATGCACCTGGTAATAATTTTGTGTCTCCTGCTTCGATAATACGAACTTTACGTAACATTTGACGTACCATTACCTCAACGTGTTTATCTGAGATTTCTACCCCTTGCATACGGTATACTTTTTGAACCTCTTTTAATAAGTAGCTTTGTGTCGCATTAAGTCCCGCTACAGCTAATAATTGTTTAGGCTCGATAGAACCTTCAGTCATTACTTCACCACGCGCGATTTTTTGCCCAACTTCTACTTTAAGTCTTGCAGTACCAGGTGCTAAGTAAGTACGTACTTCATTCTCACCTTTAACTTTAATTTCCTGCATACGATCTTTTACAACGTTTAATTCGATAATCTCACCGTTAATCTCAGAGATTACAGCTTGACCTTTCGGATTACGCGCTTCGAATAACTCCTGGATACGAGGTAAACCTTGTGTAATATCGGCACCGGCAACCCCACCTGTATGGAATGTACGCATCGTTAACTGAGTACCAGGTTCACCGATAGATTGGGCAGCGATTGTACCAACTGCTTCCCCAACTTCTACTTTTTCACCTGTTGCTAAGTTTTTACCGTAACATTTTTCACAAACCCCGTGACGTGAGTTACATGTAAATGCTGAACGGATATGCATTTCTTCGATACCTGCATCCACGATTTGTTTCGCGATTTCAGGTGTAATCAATTCGTTCACTTTAACAAGAATTTCTTTTGTTTCTGGGTGTCTTACTGTTTCACGAGAATAACGTCCTTCTAAACGCTCAATGAATGGTTCAATAAGTTCTGAACCTTCACGGATCGCTGAAACAAGTAATCCACGGTCAGTACCACAATCAGGTTCACGTACGATAACGTCTTGAGCAACGTCAACTAGACGACGTGTTAAGTAACCTGAATCGGCTGTTTTAAGTGCTGTATCGGCAAGACCTTTACGCGCACCATGCGTAGAGATAAAGTATTCTAATACTGTTAAACCTTCACGGAATGAAGATTTGATTGGTAACTCAATGATACGTCCAGCCGGGTTGGCCATCAGTCCACGCATACCTGCTAACTGCGTAAAGTTAGATGCGTTACCACGGGCACCAGAGTCACTCATCATGAAGATTGGGTTCAAGTCATCTAAAGAGTTCATTAATTTTGCTTGAATGTCATCTTTAGCTTTCGTCCAAATTTCAATAACAGCAGCGTAACGTTCACTTTCAGTAATTAAACCACGTGTGAACTGTTTCGTTACTCTATCTACTTTTTCTTCTGCTAAACCGATAATATCTTGTTTATCAGGTAATACCACGATGTCAGATACACCTACTGTAATACCGGCACGTGAAGAATATTTAAATCCTAAATCTTTCATTCTGTCTAACATCATAGAAGTATCAGTAATATGGAATCTATTGAACACTTCAGCAATGATTTGACCTAAGAATTTTTTATTAAATGGTTTAACAAGTGGTTGCTCATTTAAGTATTTTAATAATCCTTCTTCAGTTAATTCAGTTGCATCGATGAAATATTTATTAGGTGTTACTGTTTCTAAGTTTGATAAAGTTGGTTCGTTAATGAACGGGAATGATTCAGGCATAATTTCATTAAAGATTACTTTACCAACAGAAGTGATTAATAATTGGTTGTTTTGTTTGTCAGTAAATGTTGGATTGTTAAATGATCCAGCTTGAACGGCAATACGCGCATGTAGATGAACATATCCATTGACATAAGCCATAATAACTTCATTTGCATCTTTAAAGATTCTACCTTCACCAATTGTACCTAAACGCTCTAATGTTAAGTAGTAGTTACCTAATACCATATCCTGAGATGGTGTAACAACTGGTTTTCCATCTTTAGGGTTTAAGATATTTTGTGCAGCTAACATTAACATACGTGCTTCAGCTTGCGCTTCTTTAGATAAAGGTACGTGAACGGCCATTTGGTCACCATCGAAATCGGCATTGTATGCAGTCGTTACAAGTGGATGTAATCGAATCGCACGACCTTCAACTAATGTCGGTTCGAAAGCCTGGATACCTAAACGGTGAAGTGTTGGTGCACGGTTTAACAGAACTGGGTGTTCACGAATAACGTCTTCTAAAACGTCCCAGATTTCTGGTTCCATACGCTCAATTTTACCTTTAGCGTTCTTAATGTTTGTCGCAATTTCACGTTCAACAAGTTCTTTCATAACAAATGGTTTGAATAATTCAAGTGCCATTTCTTTAGGAAGACCACATTGATACATTTTTAAGTTTGGACCTACTACGATAACCGAACGCCCAGAGTAGTCTACACGTTTACCAAGTAAGTTTTGACGGAAACGACCTTGTTTCCCTTTTAACATATGAGATAAAGATTTTAATGGACGGTTACCTGGTCCAGTTACTGGACGGCCACGACGACCATTATCAATTAAAGCATCAACTGCTTCTTGTAACATACGTTTTTCATTTTGTACGATGATACCAGGCGCACCTAAATCTAATAAACGCTTTAAACGGTTGTTACGGTTAATAACACGACGATATAAATCGTTTAAATCAGATGTAGCGAAACGTCCACCATCTAATTGAACCATTGGACGAATTTCAGGTGGAATGATTGGTAATACATCTAAAATCATCCAAGAAGGATCATTACCAGAATTACGGAATGATTCAACAACTTCTAAACGTTTGATTGCTCTTGTTAAACGTTGTCCTGTTGCTGTTTCTAATTCTTCACGTAAAGATTTTAATTCTCCATCTAAGTCGATGTCCATTAATAAATCTTTAATCGCTTCAGCACCCATCTTAGCAGTGAATTGCCCAGGGAACTTATCGTAATACTCACGGTATTCTCTTTCAGATAATAATGATTTTTTCTCTAATCCAGTTGGACCTGGATCAATTACAGCGTAAGAAGCAAAATAGATAACTTCTTCTAAAGAACGCGGAGACATATCTAAAAGTAATCCCATACGAGAAGGAATTCCTTTGAAATACCAGATGTGTGATACAGGTGCAGCTAATTCAATATGTCCCATACGTTCACGACGTACTTTTGATTTTGTTACTTCAACGCCACAACGGTCACAGACCATACCTTTGTAACGTACACGTTTATATTTACCACAGCTACATTCCCAGTCTTTTGTTGGACCGAAAATTTTCTCACAGAATAAACCATCTCTTTCAGGTTTTAATGTACGGTAGTTAATTGTTTCTGGCTTTTTAACTTCACCAAAACTCCAAGAACGGATTTTTTCAGGTGAAGCGAGACCTATCTTCATGTAATGAAAGTTATTTACATCAATCAAAGCCCTACCTCCTTAGTGTATTAAAAATTTTATCAAGATTTATATTTCAACTTGTTTAACCATCATGTAAATGCGTAATGATTTACATGATGTATTAAACAAAATAAGTGACTAGCTTTTGAGATAGTGATTATTCAGTGATCTCAGCTTCTGGTGTTGGTGCTTTTGCAAGGTTAATCTTTGAATCGATGAAATCGTCATCTTCTAAATCACGCATTTCAATCTCTTCATCTTTGTTATCCATTACTTTTACATCTAACCCTAAACTTTGTAACTCTTTCATCAATACGCGGAATGATTCCGGAACACCTGGACGAGGAATATTTTCACCTTTAACGATTGCTTCGTAAGTTTTCACACGACCAACAGTATCATCAGATTTGTACGTTAAGATTTCCTGTAAAGTATACGCCGCACCGTAAGCTTCAAGTGCCCATACTTCCATCTCACCAAAACGTTGTCCACCAAATTGTGCTTTACCACCAAGTGGTTGTTGTGTAACAAGTGAGTAAGGTCCAGTTGAACGTGCATGTAACTTATCATCAACCATGTGGGCTAATTTAAGCATGTACATTACACCAACTGATACACGGTTATCGAATGGTTCACCAGTACGTCCATCATAAAGTACAGTTTTACCGTCACGTGCCATACCAGCTTCTTCGATTGTTGACCAAACATCTTCATCGTTTGCTCCATCAAATACTGGAGACGCAACATGCAGACCTAAGTTTTTAGCAGCCATACCTAAGTGTAACTCTAATACTTGTCCGATGTTCATACGAGAAGGTACCCCAAGTGGGTTTAACATGATATCAATCGGTGTTCCATCAGGCATAAATGGCATATCTTCTTCTGGTAAGATACGTGAGATAACCCCTTTATTTCCGTGACGTCCACACATTTTATCCCCAACATGAATTTTACGTTTTTGAACGATGTAAACACGTACTAATTGGTTAACGCCTGGTGGTAACTCGTCGCCATCTTCACGATTAAAGACTTTAACGTCTAATACGATACCATCAGCACCGTGTGGTACACGTAATGAAGTATCACGTACTTCACGCGCTTTTTCACCGAAGATTGCATGTAATAAACGTTCTTCAGCCGTTAATTCAGTAACCCCTTTAGGCGTTACTTTACCAACTAAGATGTCACCATCACGTACTTCAGCACCAACGAAAATGATACCACGATCATCTAAGTTTTTAAGTGCATTGTCAGATACGTTAGGAATATCTCGTGTAATTTCTTCAGGTCCAAGCTTCGTATCACGCGCTTCTGATTCATATTCTTCAATATGGATAGAAGTATATACGTCGTCTTTCACAAGACGTTCGCTCATGATTACAGCATCCTCGTAGTTATAACCATCCCAAGTCATAAATCCAACAACTACGTTACGACCAAGTGCCATCTCACCAAGTTCCATAGAAGGACCATCTGCTAAGATTTCACCTTTCGTTACGATGTTACCAGCTTCAACGATAGGACGTTGGTTGTAACAAGTACCTGAGTTTGAGCGTGCGAATTTAGCTAATTTATATACATCTAAATCTGTTTCGATTTCTTTTCCGCCTTCTTCAACGATACGGCGAACTTTAATCTGACGAGCTTCAACGTGCTCTACACGACCTTTATATTTCGCTACTACTGCAGCGCCAGAGTCACGTGCTGCTACGTGTTCCATACCCGTACCAACAAATGGTGCTTCAGGATTCATTAACGGCACTGCTTGACGTTGCATGTTCGCACCCATTAAGGCACGGTTCGAGTCATCGTTTTCTAAGAATGGGATACAAGCTGTGGCAGCAGAAACAACCTGTTTCGGTGAAACATCCATGTAATCCATGCGTTCACGTGCCATTACAGTATTATCACCACGGAAACGACAAACAACTTCGTCATCTAAGAACTTACCATTATCGTCTAAGCGTGAGTTCGCTTGGGCAACAACGTAAGCATCTTCTTCGTCAGCTGTTAAATAGTCAATTTGTGATGTGACAGTATTTGTTTCAATATCAACTTTTCTGTATGGTGTTTCAATGAAACCAAATTCATTAACACGCGCATAACTTGAAAGTGAGTTGATTAACCCGATGTTTGGTCCCTCCGGCGTTTCAATCGGACACATACGGCCATAGTGAGAGTAGTGAACGTCACGTACTTCCATACCTGCGCGTTCTCTTGTTAAACCACCAGGTCCTAATGCAGATAAACGACGTTTATGTGTAAGCTCAGCTAATGGGTTTGCCTGGTCCATGAACTGAGATAACTGTGAACTACCAAAGAATTCTTTAATAGATGCAATGACTGGACGGATATTGATTAATTGTTGAGGCGTTACAGATTCAGTATCTTGTAAACTCATACGTTCGCGTACAACACGCTCCATACGACTTAAACCGATACGGAATTGGTTTTGTAATAATTCACCAACTGAACGTAAACGACGATTACCTAAGTGATCGATATCATCAGTGAAACCTACTCCAGCTAATAAGTTAAAGAAATAACTTACAGAAGATAAAATATCAGCAGGTGTGATACACTTCACTTCTTCATCTGGGAATGCATTACCGATAATTGTTGTCGTACGTTTTTCTTCATCTCCAGGAACATAAACTTTAACAGATTGAATTTCAATCGGCTCGTCTAATAAACCATTCTCTAAAGTGAATACTTTTTGGTTGGCGTTGTTTTCAAGTACATCTAAAATTTGATCTAAATTACGACGATCTAAAAGTGTACCTTCTTCAGCTACGATTTCACCTGTTTCTACATCAACGATTGGCTCAGCTAACGTTTGATTGAATAAACGGTGTTTTAAATGTAACTTTTTATTCATTTTATAACGTCCAACGCTTGCTAAATCATAGCGTTTTGGGTCGAAGAAACGAGAGTATAATAGACTCTTCGCATTCTCAACTGTAGGTGGTTCACCTGGACGTAAACGTTCATAAATTTCAAGTAATGCAGCTTCAGTTGACTCAGTATTATCTTTGTCTAATGCGTTACGTAAATACTCGTTGTCACCTAATAAATCAATGATTTCCTGGTCACTTGAGAATCCTAATGCACGTAAAAGTACAGTGATCGGTAATTTACGTGTACGGTCAATACGAACAAATACTACATCTTTCGCATCAGTTTCATATTCAAGCCACGCACCACGGTTAGGGATAACAGTCGCTCCAAAGCTCACTTTACCATTCTTGTCGACTTTATCATTGAAGTATACAGATGGTGAACGAACTAACTGAGATACGATAACACGTTCTGCACCATTGATGACAAACGTACCTGTATCAGTCATTAATGGGAAATCACCCATAAAGACTTCTTGTTCTTTCACTTCACCTGTTTCTTTAATAATTAATCGTACCTTTACTCGAAGTGGCGCTGAGTAAGTAGCATCACGGTTCTTTGCTTCATCTAAATCGTACTTTGGCTCACCTAATTTGTAATCAACAAATTCTAATGAAAGATTTCCAGTGAAGTCTTCAATTGGTGAAATGTCTCTAAACATCTCGATTAAACCTTCTTCTAAGAACCATTCATAAGATTTTGTTTGAATCTCTATTAAGTTAGGTAATTCTAAAATCTCGGAAATTCTTGCGTAACTTCTACGCTGACGATGCCTTCCGTATTGGATAAGTTGACCTGTCAACAGATTCACCCCTCAAAAATTGTGGTGCCTTTTACCTAAACAGAGGAATAAGACAAAAAGAAAACGGAATCACATAACTCCATTTTCACATTTTATTTTAAACTCATTTCTCCTAAAATTAGATAGAAAAGTGCACACTTATTCATTTAAATTTTTACATTCTATTACTATAACAGACGGAATGTATAAGGTCAACCTTTTACACTCTTTAATATATAGTAACCTTTATCTTTCTTCAGAACTGCAACATTACCAAAAACGTCTTCCATCTTCTTTTTAGCTGATGGCATACCTTGTTTCTTTTGGATGACAACGTATAGCGCACCGTCTTTATCAAGCACTTTCGCACTATCTTCTAATATGCGATGAACAACGTCTTTGCCCGCACGAATTGGTGGGTTTGTAATCACTGCATCAAAACGTTCTGTTACTCCATTTAATCCATCACTCTTATAGATTGTTGTGTTATGAATATTGTTAGCATTACTATTTCTTTCAGATAAAGATAATGCGCGTTCGTTCACATCTACCATATGTACTGTTGATTCCGGATAATGCTTTGCCACCATTAAGCCCATCGTGCCATATCCACATCCGACATCAAGTACTCGAGCAGGACGTGTATCTTCTAAAAAAGTTTTGACGAGTAAGTTAGATCCGAAATCAACGCCACCTTTTGAAAATACACCACTATCCGTCGTAAGCTTCAAACTGTGGTTCCCCATATTAAAGCTGATGATACTTTCATTGCTTTCTACCGTTTGTTCTTCACTATAATAATGACTCACCTTAACACCTCACTTATTTCAACTCAGCGCAATGCGCACTCAGTTGAAATTATACCAATATAAAGCAAGAAAAACCCGTTATATACATAACGGGTTTCGGACAAAAGAGAAATTATTTAACTTCTACAGTTGCTCCAGCTTCTTCTAATTTAGCTTTTAATTCTTCAGCTTCGTCTTTAGATACGCCTTCTTTAACTACTTTAGGAGCGCCATCAACTAAGTCTTTAGCGTCTTTTAATCCTAAACCAGTAGCTTCTTTAACAGCTTTAACAACTTTAATTTTTGAAGCTCCAGCAGATACTAATTCTACGTCGAATTCAGTTTTTTCTGCAGCAGCACCTTCGCCACCAGCAGCACCAGCAGCAGCTACAGGAGCAGCAGCAGTAACACCGAATTCTTCTTCGATAGCTTTAACTAAATCGTTTAATTCTAAAACTGACATTTCTTTAATCATTTCGATAATTTTTTCGTTTGACATGATTGTATTCCTCCATTTAATTTAAGTTTTTTATGATACTAATTGTCTTTGGCTAAGTGAATTATGCTTCTTCAGCAGGAGCAGCTTCTTCTCCGCCTTCTTTTTGTTCTCCAACAGCTTTAACTGCATATGCGAAGTTACGCATTGGAGCTTGTAATACTGAAAGAACCATTGAGATAAGTCCTTCTTTTGATGGTAATGATGCGATAGCTTTGATATCATCAGCGCTAGTCACTTTACCTTCAATAACACCGGCTTTGATTTCTAACTTTTCGTTTTCTTTTGCGAAGTCAGCAAGAATTTTTGCTGGCGCAACAACTTCTTCGTTAGAGAATGCAATAGCGTTTGGTCCAGTTAAAAATTCTTCAAGTCCTTCGATACCAGCAGCTTCTGCTGAACGACGTACTAAAGTATTTTTGTAAACGTGGAATTCCACACCAGCTTCACGAAGTTGTTTACGTAGTTCAGTTACTTGCGCAACAGTTAAACCACGATAGTCAACGATGATAGTTGATACTGAATTTTTTAATTGTTCAGTGATCAAATCAGCTTTTTGTTGTTTGATTTCGATAGCTTTTGTACTCATTATGACACCTCCATTAAGATTTTCGTGCTTTTCTAATAAAGTATTAAAAAAGCACTTTTCACCCATGGTAAAAAGTGCTTGAAAGTTCATCAAGTCAAATTTCACCTCGGTAGGATTATTAAGCATACGCCCCTACTGTCTTAGGTTATTTATAAAATACAAATTACACTATATCGTGAAATTTGAATCTTGTCAATTTATTTTTTTAAAATTAGTTTCTAACTTCTGTTGGGTCAACTTTGATACCAGGGCCCATAGTAGAAGTTACAGAAACAGTTTTGAAATAAGTACCTTTTGATGATGCTGGTTTAGCTTTAGCTAAAACATCTTTTAAAGTGTTAAAGTTTTCAACTAATTTAGCAGTATCAAATGATACTTTACCGATTGAAGCGTGAACGATACCAGATTTCTCAGCACGGTATTCTACTTTACCAGCTTTGATCTCCTGAACAGCTTTTGTTACGTCCATCGTTACAGTACCAGTTTTAGGGTTTGGCATTAAACCTTTAGGTCCTAAGACACGTCCAAGTTTACCAACTTCACCCATCATGTCTGGAGTTGCTACGATTACATCGAATTCGAACCAACCTTGGTTGATCTTGTTGATGTATTCAGCATCGCCAACGTAGTCAGCGCCTGCAGCTTCAGCTTCTTTTAATTTTTCACCTTTAGCGAATACTAATACACGTTGTGTTTTACCAGTTCCGTTTGGTAATACAACTGCCCCACGGATTTGTTGGTCATTTTTACGTACATCGATTCCTAAACGGAATGCAACTTCAACAGAAGCGTCAAAGTTTACTGTGCTTGTTTCTTGCGCGAGTTTGATAGCTTCTTCTACAGAGTAGAATTTAGTGTTATCAACTTTTTGAGCGGCTTCTTGATATTTTTTACCTTTTTTAGCCATTTCTTATTTCCTCCTTATAGTGGTTTTAGCGGAATGTCCTCCCACGGGCACTGTCTATAACAGTGCAAGAGCAGACTTAGATAAGTCTGCTTGTTAAATCTTAAAATACTATTTAATTTCTACACCCATACTACGAGCAGTACCAGCAACAATTCTCATTGCCGCTTCAACGCTTGCTGCATTTAAATCTTCCATTTTAGCTTCAGCGATTTCACGTACTTGATCTTCAGTTACTGTAGCAACTTTAGTCTTGTTCGGTTCACCAGAACCTTTTTCGATTTTAGCTGCTTTTTTAAGTAAAACTGCTGCAGGTGGTGTTTTAGTGATAAATGTAAATGAACGATCTTCAAATACAGAAA
The DNA here is from genome assembly GCF_024205965.1 of Macrococcus epidermidis. NCBI lineage: Bacteria > Bacillati > Bacillota > Bacilli > Caryophanales > Staphylococcaceae > Macrococcus > Macrococcus epidermidis. The sequence goes on from NZ_CP073819.1 coordinate 2,362,296, forward strand.
TTTCAACCGGAATAATTAAACCTGCTTGTTCTTGTGTACGCGCGTTAAATTCTTTACAGAATCCCATAATGTTAACACCTGCTTGACCTAATGCTGGACCAACTGGTGGCGCTGGATTCGCTTTCCCTGCTGGGATTTGTAATTTAACAACTTTGATTACTTTTTTAGCCACGATGTGCACCTCCTATAATATCGTGATGTGGTCACAGGGTATGATATTTACCCTCCCACTCAACAACCGTACTAATTAGCACGACCATAAAATATTACCACTTACTCATAAAAATTGCAAGTGAAAATTTACATTTTATTTTTTAAAAATTTATATTATAATTTTTCGATTTGATCGAATTCAACTTCAACTGGTGTTTCACGACCAAACATATCTACTAATACTGTTAATTTGTATTTCTCGATATCGATTTCTTTCACTTCACCAACCTGGTTTGTAAAAGGACCGCTCGTTACGCGCACTTGTTCACCAACTTCAATTTCAACATCGATCGTTTTTTCGTTCATACCCATTGATTTCAAAATAAACTTAGCTTCTTCTGGTAATAATGGATTTGGTTTAGAACCTGCACCGGCAGATCCTACGAAACCTGTAACACCTGGTGTATTACGTACAACATACCAAGATTCATCCGTCATCACTAGCTCTACTAAAACGTAACCAGGGAATGTTTTCTTTACAGATGTTTTTGCTTTACCGTCTTTAATCGTTGTTTCCTCTTCTTCCGGAATAACAACTCTAAAGATTTGATCTTGCATATTCATAGATTCAAGACGTTTTTCTAAGTTGTCTTTTACTTTGTTTTCATAGCCTGAATACGTATGAACTGCGTACCAATGCTTTTTGCTTTCCTCAGACATAATATGCCTCCTTAGTTAATTAATCGAATAAGCTCAGAAATGCCTAAATCGATTGCGTAAAAGAAAATAATAAAGAATAATACAGTTAATACTACGATTGTTGTATCTCTAACAACTTCCTGACCAGTTGGCCATGAAGTTTTTTTCATCTCAGAAATAACACCTTGAAAGAAATTTTCTTTATGTTCCATGCGTTTGCCTCCGTCATGTTTAAATTGATAAAAAATAGACCGAACCGTAATTCGATACTTATTTTTTAGTACTATATTGTTCACGTCTAATCATCACATTCATTCATTCTAATCCTAGTTTAATATAACGGTGAAATTGTAATTTGTCAAACTAACATGTACCTTGTATGAAGGATTTAATCTTAACTTTCAATCTTGAAATTGCATTATGAATTGTTTTCAGCGATTCATTCTCAATTGCTGCCATCGCTTTGACAGGCATCTGTTCCTTTAAATATTCCAGGACGCGATATTCAAGCGGACTCAATTGCAATGCAACAGGAGTCATACGCGACTGTAAATCAACAAGTTCACTTTCAATATCAGGGTGCAATGCGTTCACATCCTGTATGAACGCTTCAAGCGATGGTTCATCGTCATACTGCGTCGTTTCAAAACTGACAATAGGACGATTGCGCTCTTTCTGCAACTCCCTCACATAATCCAGCAACGCATATTTCAAATGGTAAAAATAAAACCTTTCAAAATTATCGCTTTTTATTGGGTCATAGACTTTCACTGCCTGATATAACGCAATCAGACTCTCTTGATATAAAGCTTCGTGGTCTCTATACGAAATTTTACGAATATGGACTTCAATACCATTACGTAGTCTTGCTACAAGACTATCAAAAGCATCGATATTACCACTCTGAATATCTTTTACAATATGTTCTACCGGTTTAAGATGATACATTGTTTGTTCTTCACAAATCATTTGTGTATAAGTTTTAAACATGCGCTTAACCTCTAGATGTATTTTTCTTTAGGTTAAATGTAATAAATGATTATCTCAAACAATAAAATTATCTTGAATTAATAATCTCCGCGCCTTAATCTTTCTAATCGCTCTTTCGTTTTCTGATCGATTTCAATACGTGTACGCGGTTTATTGTTATCCATCTTCACCATATCTTTCGCCACATTGATTTCTTCTTCACGCAAATTGTTGATAAACTCACGGGACGGGATTCTTAACGCACCACTGCCAAATATCGTATGCTGTTCTGATAAATCACTCGTTACGACCTTGATCGTTGTAATGTGCTTTTCATACATCTCGTAGACAAGCCGTTCAATGACTGCATCAGCCGTTTCCTTTTCCCGAGAATAGACAACACGGATGCCATGAAACACTTCTTCGCGCTCATGAGATTTCACATCATATGCATCGAACACTACAATCATTTCATCCGCAATACGTGCATTATAATTCGCAATTTCAAGCAATAGTTGAATACGTGCCTCTTCTAATGACTCTTGTGCAAGTTGTTTGAGTCGTGAACTTTGTCCGATGACATTATAACCATCAATGATGGTATATTTTTTTATCATGCGTCAAGTGGGTTCCTTTTACGATAAACTTCGTACATTAACAAACTCGCTGCCACTGAAGCATTCAAACTATTAACATGTCCAACCATTGGTAAGTGAATTAAGAAGTCACATTTATCTTTAACGAGCCTACTCATTCCTTCACCTTCTGAACCGATAACAATCGCAAGGTTCATATTAGCATCCATCTTACGGTAATCAACTGATTTGCTGGCATCCGTCCCCGCAACCCAGTATCCTGCTTCTTTCAGTTTATCTATTGCCTGACTAATATTTGTGACACGCATTACCGGCACATGTTCAATCGCGCCAGTTGAAGCTTTCACAACCGTTTGGTTTAAGCTTACTGAACGACGTTTCGGAATCAATATACCGTCTATTCCAATCGCATCTGCCGTTCTTAAAATAGAACCGAGATTATGTGGATCTTCTAAACCATCAAGAATCATAATCGTGCTTAACTTATCTTTATCACGCGCATTTAAGAAGTCATCCAGATCTACATATTCATATGGTGAAATCATCGCCATAATCCCTTGATGTGGTACATCCGATAAATGGTCAAGCTTTGATTTCGGTACTGTCTGAACAATAATCTTTCTTTCCTTACATAAATTTAATATGCTTGAAATTTGTGATTTATTGATGCCTTCCTGGATGAACACTTTATTGATTTCGTGATCCGACTCAATCGCGCTTTTCACAGCATGACGTCCTACTATCATTTCATCAGTTGTTTCTTTTTTCATTATTTACCCCTCATTTCACATAACGTGATGATTTTATCCAGCAGCGTCTGTAATCGTTCTGTTTCGTTATTTAAATGTAAATAACCGATAACCGCTTCAAGTGCGGTACTTTTCTTATAGGAAATAACATCTGTATTTTTCGCGCGGGTATGACTTTTGGCATTACGTCCGCGCATTAATATTTCTTTTTCCTGTTCAGTAAAATAACCTTCATCAACTAAAGTATCAAACGTTTGCGCCTGACTTTTAGCAGATACAAAAAATGTTGCCTGACGATGGAGTTCATTCGGCTTTTTATTCTTTTCTCTTACGATATAATTTCTGACATGTAAATCGAGTACTGCATCACCTAAATAAGCAAGTGTCAGTGGATTATAAAGACTCGCTTCGTTAACCACGTTTAAATCTCACACCTTGTGCCGTATCTTCCAGAATAATATTTTGTTCTTTTAATAAGTCTCGAATTTCATCTGCACGTGCAAAGTTTCGTTCTTTACGTGCTGTTTCACGTTCTGCTATTAATGCTTCGATGTCAGCATCAAGCAATTCTTTTTCTTCAACCAGTTTGACACCTAATACTTCACTAAAGATTTCGAACACTTCCAGGAAACGATCAATCACTTTTAAATCTGTTGATTCATTCTGATTGTAGATATTGGCTTGTTTCGCTAATTCATACCAAGCTGTGATTGCATTTGCTGTATTAAAATCATCATCCATCGCTGTTTCAAATTGCACTAAAATATCATCAACTACTTTGATCATCTCAGTGTGATCAACAATCCCTACAGAAATTTCTTTTCTTTCCTGCAGCGCTGCATATGCATTTTGAATACGTTCAAGCCCTGCTTTCGCGCTAGAAACAAGCTCCATATTGTAGTTGATTGGATTTCTATAATGTACGCTGATCATAAAGAAACGCAATACATTCGGATTAACTTCTTTAATGATATCGTGCACTAAAATAAAGTTGCCTAACGACTTACTCATCTTCTCGTTATCAATATTGATAAACCCGTTATGCATCCAGTAATTTGCAAATGTTGTGTCATTATGTGCTTCAGATTGCGCGATTTCATTCTCGTGGTGTGGGAATGTTAAATCAGAACCGCCTGCATGGATATCAATGGAATCACCTAAATGTTTCTTCGCCATTACTGAACACTCGATATGCCAGCCTGGTCGACCTTTACCCCACGGAGAATCCCAGCTGATTTCACCAGGCTTTGCTGATTTCCATAACGCGAAATCTAACGCATCATCCTTTAGTTCACCCGTTGCAATACGTGCACCGACTTTAAGTTCGTCAATTGACTGATGACTTAACTTCCCGTATCCATCAAATTTACGTGTTCTAAAATAAACATCTCCGCCACTTTCATAGGCGTAGTCTTTCTTGATCAATTCTTCGATAAACAAAATAATATCATCCATATGATCCATAACACGTGGGTGATGTGTCGCATGCTTACAATTAAGGGCACTCGTATCTTCAAAGTACGCTTCAATAAATCGATCAGCTACTTCTGGCACAGTCGAATTTAATTCATTGGCAGCTTTAATGAGTTTGTCGTCAACATCTGTAAAGTTCGACACGTAGTTGACTTCATAGCCACGGTATTCAAAGTAACGTCTAACGACATCGAAACTGATTGCAGGACGTGCATTACCGATATGAATGTAGTTGTATACGGTAGGACCGCACACATACATCTTCACCTTACCTTCTTCTAATGGTACGAACTTTTCTTTTTTACGACTTAACGTGTTATATAATGTAATCATCAACAATCTCTCCTTTTTTTGTCGCCTCTAAATGACGTTCTAATTCTTTTAATTTTTCATAAATCGGATCCGGTAAATTTGTATGTTCAAAGCTCTTACCGACTTTAACACCATTTTGTTTTACAATGTGTCCTGGAATACCCACTACAGTAGAAAAGTCAGGTACGCACTTCAATACGACAGAATTCGCACCAATATTCACATTGTTACCGATTTGAATATTCCCGAGTACTTTTGCGCCTGCCGCAATCAACACGTTATCTCCGATATCAGGGTGACGTTTCCCGTTCTCTTTCCCTGTACCGCCTAGTGTCACACCTTGATAAATTGTTACGTTATTACCAATCGTACACGTTTCACCGATGACAATGCCCATACCATGGTCAATGAACAATCTTTTACCGATCTTTGCACCAGGGTGAATTTCAATACCTGAGAAAAATCTTGAAATCTGACTGATCGCACGTGCGATAAAATACATTTTATGATTAAAGAACCAGTGCGCAACTAAATGCCACCATACAGCGTGTAATCCTGAATATGTCAAAAACACTTCTAAACTACTTCTTGCAGCCGGGTCCTGTTCAAACACCATATTAATGTCATCTTTAATTCTTGCGAACATACACACACCTCCCAATATAAAAAAGAAGCACCTCTAAAATAAGAGGTGCTTCTGCACGGTTCCACTCTGATTAGTAGATAAATCTACTCACTTTAAAAATATGCAATTAACACGATGAGATGCATTCAACAATTAATTTATCACATACTTGCACCAACCGTATGCTCTCTTTAGATAATTTAACTATCTACTTATTCTCATATTCTGATTATAATAGATTGCGATTATTTTTCAACTATTTTTGTTTCATTATGCGTAAACACTTAAACGCTCGATAACTTTATCTTTACCTAATAACTCCATTGTATTCGGTAATTCAGGACCATGTGTTTGGCCAGATACCATCACACGAATCGGCATGAATAAGTTCTTACCTTTAATACCAGTTTCTTTCTGAACTGCTTTAATTGCCGCTTTAATGCTTGCCGCGTCAAAAGTATCTAACGCTTCAAGTTGAGCTGTTAAAGATTTTACTAACTCAGGTACTTGCTCACCGTTTACAACTTCTGATGCTTCTTCGTCTAATGCTAATTCATCTTTGAAGAATAACTCAGATAATTCAACGATTTCACCAGCGTAGCTCATTTGTTGTTGATATAAACTTACTAAAGATTTTGCCCATGCAAGTTCTGCTTCTGTTGGGTTGTTTGAAATAAGACCTGCTTTTTCCATGTGCGGTAACGTCATTTCAAATACTGTATCTAAATCTTTTGTCTTCATATATTGGTTGTTGATCCATGCAAGCTTTTGTTTATCAAAGAATGCTGGTGATTTGCTTAAACGTTTCTCATCGAACATTTCGATAAATTGCGCTTTCGAGAAGATTTCTTCTTCACCTTCTGGAGACCAGCCAAGTAATCCGATAAAGTTGAATAATGCTTCTGGCAAGTAACCTAAATCATGATATTGTTCAATAAATTGTATGATTGAACCATCACGCTTAGATAATTTCTTACGGTCTTCATTTACGATTAACGTCATGTGGCCAAACGTCGGGATATTATATCCTAACGCTTCGTACACCATCATTTGTTTCGGTGTATTTGAAATATGGTCATCACCACGGATAACGTGAGTAATTTCCATAAAGTGATCATCGATTGCTACCGCGAAGTTATACGTTGGAATACCATCTTTTTTCACGATAACCCAGTCACCGATTCCGTTAGAATCAAATGATACTTCACCTTTAACCATATCATTAAATGTATAAGTTTTATCTTTCGGTACACGAATACGAATAGCAGGTTCGCGACCTTCAGCAATTAAAGCAGCTTCTTCTTCTTTTGTTAAGTGTGCATGTTTACCACCATATCTCGGCATTTCTCCACGCGCAAGCTGTGCTTCACGTTCTGCTTCTAACTCTTCAGAAGTCATATAACAGCGATATGCTTTATCTTCAGCTAATAATTTTTCAATGATCGGATTGTAAATATCTGCACGTTCAGATTGACGATATGGACCATATCCACCATCTTTATCAATCGATTCATCCCAGTCCATACCTAACCATTGTAAGAACTTTAACTGACTCGCTTCTCCGCCTTCAACATTACGTGCAGTATCTGTATCTTCAATACGGATGATAAAATCTCCGCCGTTATGTCTTGCAAATAAATAGTTAAATAATGCAGTACGTGCATTACCGATGTGTAAGAAACCAGTCGGACTTGGTGCATATCTTACTCTTACTTTACTCATTATATTCACTCCATTAATTAGTTTTCTTTAATAATAATACCACAGCTTGAGCTTGTATTCCCTCTTGTCGGCCTAAATAGCCCATCTTCTCATTCGTCGTTGCTTTGACGTTAACATTGAATATGTCTGTATTTAAGACGTTCGCAATAGATTCACGCATCGCGTCAATATGCGGTCTGAATTTCGGCTTTTCCGCAATGATTGTTGCATCTAAATTCCCGATTTCATAACCTAAATCAAGGACGTGCTGGTACGCATCTTTCAATAAAATCTTAGAATCCGCCCCCTTATATTTAGGATCATCATCCGGGAAGAACTTTCCGATGTCACCAAGAGACACCGCACCTAAAATCGCATCCGTAATCGCATGTAATAATACGTCAGCATCACTATGACCCAGTAAGCCTTTATCATGAACAAGATCTATCCCGCCGATGATTAATGGTCTACCTTCGACTAATTGGTGTACATCATATCCATATCCAATTCTCATCATAACCCTCTTTTCTTCAGTATTGCTTCCGCGAAGAACATGTCTTCCGGCGTTGTAATCTTGATATTGTCGTAATCACTTTCTACGATATGAACTTTAGAAATACGTTCAACAAGTGATGCATCGTCTGTACCTAAAAAGTGATCTGCATCTGCTTTATTATATGCATCAAGTAGTAACTGATAGCTAAATGCCTGCGGTGTTTGTATTTGCCATAATTCATCTCGTTTTAATGTTTCTGTAACTTGATTGTTTTCTATACGTTTAATGGTATCTTTTACTTTCACAGCTGCGATAACACTGTGATTTTGTTGCACCGATTCATATAGTTTGTCTAAAGTGTGCTGCGTAACAAATGGTCTTGCTGCATCATGCACAAATACATATTCACATGGCGCAATCGCTTTTAATACGTTATAAATACTATATTGGCGTTCACTACCACCTTCAGTGATAATGTCTATTTTACTGTAGTTTGTGAGCATTGATTGTAACGTGCTTATTTCATCACGTTGTGCAGCTAGATGAATCGCCCGACAATTATCATCATTTTGAAATACTTGAACGGTATGTTCAAGTATTGATTTATGATTGATTGTCAGTAATATTTTATTTTGATTCGCCTGCATGCGTTTACCCATGCCTGCTGCCGGAATGATTACGTCATACATATTAGTCATTCACTTTCTTTGTAAATATAATTCTGCCTGAAGCAGTCTGAAGTACTGATTGTACTTCCACGTTCACTTGTTTATTAATTAAATGTTTACCATTCTCTACAACGACCATTGTACCATCTTCTAAATATCCGACACCTTGGTTCTCTTCTTTCCCAGCTTTCGTCACATTCAGCATAAACTGATCACCTTGTGCGACAACTGGTTTAATTGCTTCTGATAGATCATTCACATTCAATACTTTAATGCCTTGCACCTGACATACTTTGTTTAAGTTAAAGTCTGTTGTAATAACGCTCGATTTCGATTCTTTTGCCATTGCGACTAATAATTGGTCGACTTCTTTAATGTTTTTATTACCAGGGACAATCTTTATCGGGTGACCTGTGTTCTGAAGCTGACTTAAAATGTCCAGTCCACGTTGTCCTTTATCGCGCTTCATACCGTCTGTTGAATCTGCGATAAGCTGTAATTCATCTAATACGCCTTGAGGAACAATAATTGTACCATCTAAGAATCCACATTCTACGATTGATAAAATACGGCCATCAATGATTGCCGACGTATCCAATAATTTCGTATTATCCAGCACACGGCGTTTGTTTGAACTGCTCTGGAATCGTTCTGGTAAGAAACTTTGAATTTCATCACGTTTCTTTAGTCCAACCTGAAACCCTAAATAACCTAATACAACCGCCAGAATAACCGGCACTGTATTTTTGAGTAATGTAAAGCCCATAAAGTTAAAGATTAAACTGATCATCGAAGCAATCATCAATCCTAAAATCATACCGAGCGTTGCAAAGATAAGTTCCATAAAATTAATGTTTAATAAAGATTTTTCACCTTTAATAATGAGGTTAACTACGCGATCAATCAACCAATAAAATAAAATAAAAAAGACAATAATCCCAATCGCACCATCAACATATGCATTCTTCAGAATTTCAGGAACATTCAAATTAAATAAACGAATCAATTCAGGTATCGCAAAAATCCCTAAGCTTGCACCTACTACAATAAATATTAACGTTACTAATTTCTTTAACATATTTTCACCTCCTTAAAATGCAAGCTTTAATGCTTCGCTTATGTTTGTTACACCAATCACTTCAATATTCCCTGGGAAATCCCAGCCACCGATATTGTTCTTTGGAATAATGACACGTTTGAATCCAAGTTTTTCTGCTTCCTGCACGCGTTGTTCAATACGCGCAACACGTCTTACTTCTCCAGTCAAACCTACTTCTCCGATAAAGCAGTCATCGCCACGGGTTGGTTTATCATTATAACTTGACGCAATGCTAATAATAATACTTAAATCAACAGCGGGTTCATCTAATTTCACACCACCTGCTACTTTGACATAGGCATCCTGTTGCTGTAACAGATAACCTTGTTTCTTCTCTAATACTGCCATTAACAGTGTTAAACGATTGTGATCAATACCCGTCGCCATACGTCTAGGGTTATGAAATGATGTAGGTGATACCAATGATTGAACTTCAACAAGGAGTGGACGTGTGCCTTCCATTGTCGCAACAATCGTAGACCCAGCTACATTCTTCGTACGTTCTTCTAAGAACATTTCGCTCGGGTTTAATACTTCTGTAAGGCCAGTATTGCGCATTTCAAAAATGCCCATTTCATTTGTAGAACCGAAACGGTTTTTCACGGCGCGTAAAATACGGTAACTGTGATGTGTATCGCCCTCAAAATAAAGTACAGTATCCACCATATGTTCAAGTAAACGTGGTCCTGCGATTTGCCCTTCTTTTGTAACGTGACCGACGATAAAGGTCGCAATATTCATCTGCTTTGCAATACGCATTAACTCCTGCGTACATTCACGCACTTGAGATACTGAACCTGGTGCGCTCGTTACTTCCGGATGAAAAATCGTTTGAATCGAGTCAATCACTAAAAACTTCGGCTGCATCTTCTTCACGGTTTCATGGATGATTTGAAGATTTGTCTCCGCATACACATCTAATTCTCCAGCATCTTCCTTTAAGCGATCTGCACGGAGTTTTGTTTGTCTTACCGATTCCTCACCAGATATATAAAGTACAGGATGACGTTGTGACAACATCGCACACACTTGCAGTAACAATGTTGACTTTCCGATACCAGGATCGCCACCAATGAGCACGAGTGAGCCAGGGACAATACCGCCACCTAATACACGGTCAAGTTCTCCCATTTGCGTATGGTCTCTTGGCACACTTTCTTTCGTTATATTTTTTAATTTTTCTACTTTAGAATTTGAATCTTGCTGATGTATTGCTGTTTTTGGTCCTTTTTGTTTATGTTCGATGACTTCTTCCATCTGATTCCAGGCGCCACAATTCGGACATTTACCCATCCATTTTGGGGACTGATAACCACAGGCCATACATTCAAAAGTTGATTTCACTTTAGCCAATATATTCCCCCCCATTATAATATGTATTTATTTTAAATCTTTTTGCATGTTTAGACAATGTTAACCCCTAATATGATGCAATAATATTTAAAAAATAAAAATACTGCTGAAATAACAGTGTTTCTACTATTATTTCAGCAGTATGTGTTTCATTATTGCTTTTCTTTTGTAATTACAAATTCGCCATCTTTATAATCAATTGTCACATTGTGGCCAGCTAATTCTTCACCTTTTAATAACTCTTCAGATAACTTATCTTCGATGTTCTTTTGGATAGAACGTGTTAACGGACGTGCACCATATTCTGGATCGTATCCATCATCAGCTACTTTTTCTTTCGCAGCGTCTGTTAATGTAATATAAATATCTTGTTCTTTTAAGCGTTTCGTTAAGCCATTGACCATGAACGTAACGATTTCTTTTAATTGTTCTTTCTCCAACTTATGGAACACGATAATATCATCAATACGGTTTAAGAACTCAGGACGGAACTGTTTCTTTAACTCATCCATCATCGTTTTGCGGATAGTTTCATAATCCTGTGCCGCATCACTACCACCAAATCCTACGAATTTATTATCTTTTAATTCCTGAGCCCCAACGTTACTTGTCATAATGATTACAGTATTTCTAAAGTCTACTGTACGCCCTTTAGAATCCGTTAATCGACCATCATCTAACACTTGTAATAACATGTTAAATACGTCTGGGTGAGCTTTTTCAATTTCATCGAATAAAATAACTGAATACGGTTTACGACGCACTTTCTCAGTTAATTGGCCACCTTCTTCAAAACCAACATATCCTGGAGGTGAACCTACTAAACGAGACACGCTATGTTTCTCCATAAATTCACTCATATCTACACGAATCATTGCATCTTCTTCACCAAACATCGCTTCTGCTAAAGCTCTTGCAAGCTCAGTTTTACCAACACCAGTTGGTCCTAAGAAGATAAAGCTTCCGATTGGACGTTTCGGGTCTTTTAGTCCAGCACGAGCACGACGTACAGCTTTAGAAATTGATACAACCGCATCATGTTGTCCTACTACACGATCATGTAAAATTTCTTCTAAGTTCAATAATTTTTGTGATTCGGTTTCTGCAATTTTATTTAATGGAATACCCGTCCAGTTCGCAACAACAATTGCAATATCATCAGGCGTTACTGATGTGTTGTTAGAACCTTGCGTTTTTTGCCATTCTTTTTTCGTTTCATCTAATTGCTTTTCAAGTTGTGACTGTTTGTCACGTAACGCTGCTGCTTGTTCGAATTCCTGAGAATGCACTGCAGCATCTTTTTCATTTTTTACTTTTTCAAGTTCAGCTTCAAGTTCTTTTAAACTTGGTGGCGTTGTATAGTTACGTAAACGCACTTTTGAACTTGCTTCATCAATTAAGTCAATCGCTTTATCTGGTAAGAAACGATCAGAGATGTAACGATCACTCATTTTTACGGCTGCAACTAATGCTTCATCAGAAATTTGAATACGGTGATGCGCTTCGTAACGGTCACGTAAACCACGTAAAATTTCAATTGCATCTTCTACATTTGGTTCATCTACCTGAACAGGTTGGAAACGACGTTCTAACGCTGCATCTTTTTCGATGTATTTACGGTATTCTTCTAAAGTTGTTGCACCGATACATTGAATTTCTCCACGTGCTAATGCAGGTTTCAGAATGTTTGATGCATCAATTGCACCTTCAGCACCACCAGCACCAATTAATGTGTGTAATTCATCAATGAATAAAATGATGTTGCCAGCTGCATGAATTTCATCCATTACCTTTTTAAGACGTTCTTCAAATTCACCACGGTATTTCGTACCAGCTACAACTGTACCCATATCTAAACTCATAACACGTTTACCTTTTAACGTTTCAGGCACTTCATTGTTTACAATTGCTTGTGCTAATCCTTCAACGATGGCAGTTTTACCAACACCTGGTTCACCGATCAATACCGGATTGTTCTTCGTACGACGGCTTAATACTTCAATGATACGCGTTACTTCATCAGCACGACCAATAACAGGGTCTAATGTACCATCTTTAGCGATAACCGTTAAATCACGCGCTAATCCATCCAATGTTGGTGTGCCTTGTGCTTTCGCTTCACCATGACCTTTAGCATCCATTTCCGGACTACCTAATAATTTAACGACTTGAGAACGTGCTTTCGTAATATTTAAATCAAGATTTGCAAGCACGCGTGCTGCAACACCTTCGTTCTCACGAATTAATCCCAATAGAATATGCTCAGTACCAACAAAGTTATGGTTAAGTTTACGTGCTTCGTCTAACGATAATTCAATTACTTTTTTAGCACGTGGTGTGTATTGAATCGTTCCACCCATATCTGTGCCATGACCAATTAATTGTTCTACTTCCTGTACAACTTTTTCTTCTGTAATGTTATATGCTGCTAACACTTTCGCAGCAATACCATCAGGTTCTTTCACAAGGCCTAATAATAAGTGTTCTGTGCCAATATTATTATGATTTAAACGAATCGCTTCTTCTTGTGCATGTGCTAACACGCGCTGCGCTCTTTCAGTTAATCTACCAAACATATTTTATCCTCCTTACAAATGCTCTCGTAGCATTTGTGCTCTTTTTTCATCTATTTGTTTATTTTCTGGATACAATTTATCAATAAATGGTGCCTGTATAGCAACCATCAGTTCATTAAACCTAAATGGTGTATCTTTTATGATGCCCATATCAATACCCAGTTTAATCTCACTTAATCTAAGACTCGCTTCTTCTACAGAAATTTTATGACTATACTTGAGTATCCCTAAGCTTCTGTAGATTCTATCTACTGTATCGACATGGTCATAATTATTCATACGCTTACGCATATTGATTTCTTCTTCAATAATTTGTTCAACAACCTGCGTTAGATCATCGATGATACTTTCTTCTGATTTACCGAGCGTCAACTGATTTGACACTTGATACACATGTCCTAAAGCTTGTGTACCTTCCCCATAAATACCACGAATCGTAAATCCAAACCGATTAATCGTTTGTGCGATTCGCGACATACGTTTCATTATAGAAAGCCCCGGCAGATGTAGCATAACACTTGCGCGTAAACCTGTTCCAATATTTGTTGGACATGTTGTGAGATAACCGTAGTGCTCATCATAAGAAATCATAAGTTTTTCATCAAGTTTTTTGTCTATAGTGCGTGCTCTTTCATATAAATGGTGCAGTGATAAATCATGTCCTAAAACTTGTATACGAATATGATCTTCTTCGTTAACCATGATACTTTCTGATTCATCTTCATTGATTAATACTGCACCGTGTTTCGTATCCATCAATTCTTTGCTGATCAAATGTTTAACAACCAGCATTTGGCGCTCTTTCATCGGTGTTTCAGCCATCTTTATTAGTTCGTAATCCTCCGTTAATACATTCGATACTTCTTCAATTACTTTATCAGCAGTATCTTCAGCAAACATCATCGGATGAACGAAATTTTCCAGATTACGTGCGAGTCTGATACGTGAACTTAAGATAACGGCAGGTTCATCAGCTGTCTGCATCCAGTCACTTAATATATTCTGAAGATGTTTATTCAGCATGTGTATCTCCACCTTCCTTAAGTGCACGAATTTCATCACGCACACCAACCGCTTCTTCAAACGCTTGTTTTTCTACTAATGTTTGTAATTTCTCTTCCAGTGCTTCTATCTTTTTCTTCAGTGCAATCTTTTCTTGTGATTTATGTGGTGTTACACCAATATGCTGTAAATTACCGGCTTGCACACGTTCAATGACTTGCGGTACATAATCACTAAAAGTGTTATAACATTCATGACAACCAAATTTGCCGATGTGTAATGCTTCTCTTAAAGTCAGTCCACAATTTGGACACTTGTTAGGTGTATGGGCTGCTTGAAACTCACCACTATTTAACAAGTGTTTGAGTAACTGATTCATTGAAAATTCTTCTTCGTATGGCATACAATCTCTCCTTAGTTATAATGAATGATATTCAGCACATTTTGTAAAATGTTAGCGCGTATATAATCACGATAAGGTACATCTACCATTAAAACATCACGATGAATCGTACCAAGTATAATCTTTTTCTCGCGCTCATTAATCAATTCATTTTGGTGTAAACCTTCTATAATACGTTCTGCATTTTGTTGTGAAATCTGTTTACCCGTTAATTCCATTAAATGCTCAATAAATGCCGCCTTATTATTTGATTCAATCTTTGTGATACGAATATATCCTCCGCCACCACGTTTACTTTCAATCTGATAGCCGTGTTCATTCGTAAAGCGCGTTTTAATGACATAGTTCAACTGTGATGGAACGCAATCAAACTTTTCAGCAATATGTGCACGTTTAATTACGACAACATCATCCTGCGCTTCTTCGAGTAACTGTTTTAAATATTGTTCAATTATATCTGACATATTGTGCATGACATCACCCACCTTTGACCTTCTTTGACTTAATTATATTTAATCCTACTTTGTTAATCAAATAATTTGTTTGACCTTTTTTGATGAACAAATTTTCATAATAAGTTGAAAAATTGTTTAGCGCTTTCATTCGTTGTGTAGTATGATATCTATAGTATAAAAAATATGACTAAAGGAGAGATTTCATGAATTATATTATCGGTATCGTCGGTCTTGTTGTCTTCTTGTTACTTGCGTGGGTTATGAGTTCAGATAAAAAGAGTGTGCGTTGGCAATATATCGGTATCATGATGGCCATTCAGTTTCTACTTGCTTTTCTTTTACTTAAAACTTCAGGTGGAATCAAATTAGTAGAAGCATTAGCTACTGGTTTTGGTTATTTACTAGGCTATGCAGAACAAGGTGTCAACTTCGTATTTGGTGGTCTGGAAAATCCAGCTGTCGGTAAAGTACCTGCTGCTTCAACTTTCTTTATGGATGTATTATTACCGATCACATTTATTTCAGCTTTAATCGGAATCTTACAATACTTAAAAATCTTACCATTCATTATTAAATATTTAGGGTGGTTGATTTCTAAAGTAAACGGTATGGGGAAATTAGAATCATTTAATGCAGTAGCTGCAGCAATTTTAGGTCAATCAGAAGTATTCATTTCTATTAAGAAACAATTACCTTTTATTCCAAAGCACCGTTTATATACGTTGACTGCTTCAGCAATGAGTACGGTATCACTATCTATCGTCGGGGCATATTTTACGATGATTGAACCTAAATATGTCGTAACAGCTATTATCTTAAACTTATTTGGCGGTTTTATCATTGCTTCAATCATTAACCCTTACGTTGTTTCAGCAGAAGAAGAAAATGCTGTAATTATGGGGACAAATACGGATGAAAAGAAACAATCATTCTTTGAAATGTTAGGAGAATATATTTTAGATGGGTTTAAGGTTGCGGTAATTGTTGCTGCAATGTTAATCGGATATATCGCTTTAATCGCGATGCTTAATGGTATCGTTGATGCATTTACACCTGGTGACGTCAACTTCCAGACTATTCTAGGTTATGTGTTTGCACCACTTGCATTCTTAACAGGTATTGCTTGGGATGATGCAGTGCGAGCAGGATCGATTATGGCGACGAAACTTGTATCGAATGAGTTTGTTGCTATGTTAGACGTTCAGTCAATCGTTAAAGGTAATACCGGCGAATTATCAGAACGTGCAATTGGTATCGTATCAGTATTCTTAGTATCATTTGCGAACTTCTCTTCTATCGGTATTATTGCAGGGGCAATCAAATCATTGAACAATGAACAAGGTGATGTCGTTGCTCGTTTCGGTTTAAAATTATTATATGGTGCAACACTTGTATCATTCATCTCAGCAACAATCGCTGGATTCTTCTTATAATAGTTAAAGCTCAATCTGAAATTTTCAGATTGAGCTTTTTTTGTTAGAATCCTTTTTTCTTACCAATAACACCTGTTTCAGAAATATTATATGACATTATTTCTGAAACATCATGTCTGCTCGATGGATAATGTTCTTTTATACCTTTACCTATTGCAATACACATTACTGGCGCATAACGTTCACTATCAATATTTAAGGCATCCAGTACTTCCAGACGCTCAAATCCTCCGATAGGATTCGTGTCATAACCATAATCTTTCGCAATCAGCATAAACTGCATCGCTGCCATTGCAGCATCCATCATCCCTTGCGCATACATTAATTCTTTAGGCGCTTTATCAATTAACTGCTGCATAATTTGTGTATTTTCAGTTTTTACAATTTGATTCATATAACCTTTTGAAACATTCTTCTGCATTATTCTATCCAGGTCGTTCACATGATTGTTATCTGAAAGTACAAGGACAAACGCAGCACTTGTATCAAGTTGACGTGTATTAAATTGCACATGATCTCGAATCGCTTCTTTCGCTTCATCCGACTCAATAATGACAAAACGCCACGGCTGCAAGTTGATAGATGATGGTGCTTTAGTAGCAAGTGCAATCATCTCTTCCATCGTTTCTTGTGGAATTTTTACTTCGGGATCGAATTCTTTAATAGAATGACGTGATTCAATTGCTTCTTTTAATGTTAACCCTTTCATTGATAAATACTCCTTTATCACTTATTTTGTACTGATAGATTATAGCACGCATTAAATAATTTCTAAAAGAAAAACTCCAGTGTGCACTGGAGTTTATGATTGAACCATTTCTTCTATAAAATATTTCATAATCTTAAAGTCTTCAGTAAGTTCTGGATGGAATGATATACCGAGATATTTTCCTTGTTTAACTGCTACCATCTTATCTTCTACTGAACTTAATACTTCCACTTCCGGTCCAACTGATACAATATGTGGCGCACGGATAAAGACTGCATTGACTTGTTCTTCAATGCCCTTAACGTCTAGATCGGCTTCAAAGCTATCGACTTGTCGTCCAAATGAATTACGTTCAACAGTGATGTCCATCTTCTTTAGATGACCTTCATCATATCCGACGATATCATTTGCAAGTAAGATTAAACCAGCACATGTACCATACATCGGTAATTCACTTTGGCGTAACGTTTCAGTAAAGCCATAGAGATCCATCAGACGACGCATCGTTGTCGACTCTCCCCCGGGCAATACTAATCCATCGATATCCTCTAGTTGTTCTACACGCTTTACAGGCACCCCTGTGTGGCCTGCCAGTTCAATATGATGAATATGCTCTCTTACAGCACCTTGCAGTGCTAATACACCAATCTTCATCTTACCAGCCACGTTCCTGCATTCTTTCTTCTAAAGAAAGTTTATTAATATCTAAACCTTTCATCGCTGCACCTAACTCTTTAGAAAGTTCACCGATTAATTTATAGTCTTGATAATGCGTAGTCGCTTGAACGATTGCTTTCGCAAATTTTTCAGGTGATTCTGATTTGAAGATACCAGAACCTACGAATACACCGTCAGCTCCTAATTCCATCATTAAAGCTGCATCCGCTGGTGTAGCAACACCACCTGCAGCAAAGTTTACAACTGGTAACTTACCTAAAGCTTTAATTTCTTTTAATACTTCATAAGGTGCACCTAAAAGTTTTGCTTCTGTCATAATTTCATCATCATTCATAACAGATAATTTACGCACTTGTGCATTTACTTTACGTAAGTGACGCACAGCTTCAACGATATTTCCTGTACCAGGCTCACCTTTCGTACGTAACATCGCTGCACCTTCACCAATACGACGGGCTGCTTCTCCTAAATCACGGCATCCGCAAACGAAAGGTACTGTAAATTCATCTTTCTTTAAGTGGAACTCTTCATCAGCTGGTGTTAATACTTCTGATTCATCGATATAGTCAACACCCATAGCTTCTAATACACGTGCTTCAGTAATATGACCGATACGGCCTTTTGCCATAACAGGAATAGATACTGCATTCATTACTTCTTCAACGATACGTGGGTCAGCCATACGTGCTACGCCACCTGCTGCACGAATGTCACTTGGTACACGCTCTAATGCCATTACAGCTACTGCTCCAGCAGCTTCAGCAATTTTAGCTTGTTCAGCGTTAACAACATCCATAATAACGCCACCTTTTTGCATTTCTGCCATACCACGTTTAACTTTATCTGATCCTACAATTTTACTCATCTTTACACCTCTAAATAGTCTGAATTTTTGTTTACATAGACTAATGTAACGTAATGTTTGGTATTATAAAAGTACCAGTTTTGAATATATTTAAGGGGTCAGTTTATATGGAGATGCTCACATATCGCTTTGAGGAGAAGGAATTTTTATATACACAGCTTTATCAATTTATAAAGGAAGATATATTAGGAGGTAAACTACAGTATAATGAGAAGTTACCTTCTAAAAGAAAACTAAGCAGTCATTTAAACTTAAGTTTAACAACAGTAGAAATTGCATATCAACAGCTTTTAGATGAAGGCTATATATATTCGAAACCTAAAGTCGGATTTTTTGTTGAAGATATTCAGACGATTCATACGATACCCCGAGAGACGATGGAACTGAAGGAGAATATAGATTCTAGTAAAAAGATTTCATTTAAAATTGAAGACAGTCACATTAAATCATTTCCATTCCAGAAGTTTCGAAAATATGCGCGTGATGCATTTGAAGAAGAACAAATTGAATTACTTGAACGAGGGGATGTACAAGGAGAGTTATCGTTAAGAAACGAAATTCGAAGATATTTATATCATTCTCGCGGGGTCAATTGTAATAATGAACAAATTATCGTTGGCAGCTCTACTGAACAACTGTTTACTTTATTGACTAGAATTCTAGGAGCGCGAAAGTATTACATTGAAAATCCAGGATATCCTTTGATCAAGAAAGTCTTAAAATATGAGGAACGTGATTATATTAATGTAAATGTTGATGAAGATGGTATTATCGCAAGTACTTTAGGAAATAGTGCTAGCGTCGTTCATGTCACGCCCAGTCACCAATTTCCAACAGGCATTGTGCTCAGCGCGAAGCGCCGCATCGAGTTATTAAAATGGGCAGATAATGGTGAGAGATTTATTATTGAGGATGATTACGATAGTGAATTCAGATATAAAGGAAGACCTTTGAAAGCTTTACAAGGCATGAGTGCAAATGACAAAGTTATTTATATGAGCACGTTTTCAAAGTCGATTTTTCCTAGTATTCGTGTGGCTTATATGGTGTTACCGAAGTTGTTATTGGAGAAATATTTTACCCTAGAAAATAAACCTAACAATACTGTTCCTAAACATATACAGTTTATGATTACATCTTTTTTAAGAGATGGTGAGTTTGAGCGCAATATTAATCGTATGCGTAAAATATATAAGAAGAAATTAGAACTTACATTGGATTTGATTGATGAACATTTTAATAATTTCGAAATATATGGAAGTGATGCTGGTATGCACTTTGTATTTGAAACGAAAGAGAAATTAAATACACGTGATATTGAAATAAATACCATTCAAGATTATTATGAAGGGCAGAATACACGTTATAGCAATCAATATATTATTGGATTTGGAAGTTTTGAGGATGATAAAATAGAAACAATTATTAAGCGGTTATTGCAATAATTTATGGAGGCTCAAATGCTACTCAAACGGCATCATCGAAACTTTTACTATCAATATTTATGTAAAATAAATGGACGAGTTATTCTGGAAGACCTGGATTATCAAAACTTAAGGAATTATTTAAAGGGATTTGAAGGAGAATATGCTTTTTTTGAGCATATAAAAGGTTTTGAGCAATTAGTACGCATATGGGATTTAACGCTAGATATGTTTGGCACAGCTCAATATGATTTTTTATTTATAGCAAATGATACGGTTATACATATTGATATTAAAAATTATTCAGGATTATATCGTTTTGATAACGGGAACTTTATTAGTGAACAAGGTTATGTACATCTTTTTTATTATGGAGGATGGACTCAGTGGGCGAATTATGGCGCAATTCGCCCACTTATATAACCTATCATTAAATATATAAAGAAAAAAGAGACCCCGAAGGATCTCCTATGCATTGCCCGGCAACGTCCTACTCTCGCGGATCGTAAGACCAACTACCATCGGCGCTAGAGAGCTTAACTTCTGTGTTCGGTATGGGAACAGGTGTGACCTCTCTGCCATCGTCACCAGACAAAGTATATTAAAGGTATTGTACCTTCAAAACTAGATAAACTTAAGAAGAAATATGATGTACCAAACATCACCGTGCAAAAAATCTATAAAATTGATTAAGTCTTCGATCGATTAGTATTCGTCAGCTCCATACATTACTGTACTTCCACCTCGAACCTATTAACCTCATCATCTTTGAGGGATCTTATAACCGAAGTTGGGAAATCTCATCTTGAGGGGGGCTTCATGCTTAGATGCTTTCAGCACTTATCCCGTCCATACATAGCTACCCAGCTATGCCGCTGGCGCGACAACTGGTACACCAGAGGTATGTCCATCCCGGTCCTCTCGTACTAAGGACAGCTCCTCTCAAATTTCCTACGCCCACGACGGATAGGGACCGAACTGTCTCACGACGTTCTGAACCCAGCTCGCGTACCGCTTTAATGGGCGAACAGCCCAACCCTTGGGACCGACTACAGCCCCAGGATGCGATGAGCCGACATCGAGGTGCCAAACCTCCCCGTCGATGTGAACTCTTGGGGGAGATAAGCCTGTTATCCCCGGGGTAGCTTTTATCCGTTGAGCGATGGCCCTTCCATGCGGAACCACCGGATCACTAAGTCCGTCTTTCGACCCTGCTCGACTTGTAGGTCTCGCAGTCAAGCTCCCTTGTGCCTTTACACTCTGCGAATGATTTCCAACCATTCTGAGGGAACCTTTGAGCGCCTCCGTTACTCTTTAGGAGGCGACCGCCCCAGTCAAACTGCCCGCCTGACACTGTCTCCCACCACGATAAGTGGTGCGGGTTAGAAAGTCAACACAGCCAGGGTAGTATCCCACCAACGCCTCCACGTAAGCTGACGCTCACGCTTCAAAGGCTCCTACCTATCCTGTACAAGCTGTGCCGAATTTCAATATCAGGCTGCAGTAAAGCTCCACGGGGTCTTTCCGTCCTGTCGCGGGTAACCTGCATCTTCACAGGTACTATGATTTCACCGAGTCTCTCGTTGAGACAGTGCCCAAATCGTTACGCCTTTCGTGCGGGTCGGAACTTACCCGACAAGGAATTTCGCTACCTTAGGACCGTTATAGTTACGGCCGCCGTTTACTGGGGCTTCAATTCGTAGCTTCGCGAGATGCTAACCACTCCTTTTAACCTTCCAGCACCGGGCAGGCGTCAGCCCCTATACGTCACCTTACGGTTTTGCAGAGACCTGTGTTTTTGATAAACAGTCGCTTGGGCCTATTCACTGCGGCTCTTCAAGGCTTGCACCCTAAAAAGCACCCCTTCTCCCGAAGTTACGGGGTCATTTTGCCGAGTTCCTTAACGAGAGTTCGCTCGCTCACCTTAGAATTCTCATCTTGACTACCTGTGTCGGTTTGCGGTACGGGCACCTAATTTCTAACTAGAGGCTTTTCTTGGCAGTGTGAAATCAACGACTTCGCTACTATAATTTCGCTCCCCATCACACCTTGACCTTAAGAGTACCGGATTTGCCTAATACTCAGTCTCAGTGCTTGGACGTACATAACCAACAGTACGCTTCGCCTATCCTACTGCGTCCCCCCATCGTTCAAACAATCTTAGGTGGTACAGGAATATCTACCTGTTATCCATCGCCTACGCCATTCGGCCTCGGCTTAGGTCCCGACTAACCCAGAGCGGACGAGCCTTCCTCTGGAAACCTTAGTCAATCGGTGGACGGGATTCTCACCCGTCTTTCGCTACTCACACCGGCATTCTCACTTCTAAGCGCTCCACATGTCCTTGCGATCATGCTTCGACGCTGCTTAGAACGCTCTCCTACCATTGTCCATTGGACAATCCACAGCTTCGGTAATATGTTTAGCCCCGGTACATTTTCGGCGCAGCGTCACTCGACTAGTGAGCTATTACGCACTCTTTAAATGATGGCTGCTTCTAAGCCAACATCCTAGTTGTCTGGGCAACGCCACATCCTTTTCCACTTAACATATATTTTGGGACCTTAGCTGGTGGTCTGGGCTGTTTCCCTCTCGACTACGGACCTTATCACCCGCAGTCTGACTCCCGTGTTAAATTATTTGGCATTCGGAGTTTGTCTGAATTCGGTAACCCGAGGGGGGCCCCTAGTCCAAACAGTGCTCTACCTCCAATAATCATCACACGAGGCTAGCCCTAAAGCTATTTCGGAGAGAACCAGCTATCTCCAGGTTCGATTGGAATTTCTCCGCTACCCACACCTCATCCGCTCACTTTTCAACGTAAGTCGGTTCGGTCCTCCATTCAGTGTTACCTGAACTTCAACCTGGACATGGGTAGATCACCTGGTTTCGGGTCTACGACCTGATACTCATTCGCCCTATTCAGACTCGCTTTCGCTACGGCTCCACATATACTGCTTAACCTTGCATCAAATCGTAACTCGCCGGTTCATTCTACAAAAGGCACGCCATCACCCATTAACGGGCTCTGACTACTTGTAAGCACACGGTTTCAGGTTCTATTTCACTCCCCTTCCGGGGTGCTTTTCACCTTTCCCTCACGGTACTGGTTCACTATCGGTCACTAGAGAGTATTTAGCCTTGGGAGATGGTCCTCCCGGATTCCGACGGAATTCCACGTGTTCCGCCGTACTCAGGATCCACTCAGGAGAGAACAACTTTTCGACTACAGGGCCTTTACCTTCTATGGCTGACTTTTCCAAAGTCATTCGTCTAAACTGTTCCTTTGTAACTCCGTATTGAGTGTCCTACAACCCCAGAGAGCAAGCTCTCTGGTTTGGGCTCTTCCCGTTTCGCTCGCCGCTACTAAGGGAATCGAGTTTTCTTTCTCTTCCTCCGGGTACTTAGATGTTTCAGTTCTCCGGGTGTGCCTTCTCATATACTATATATTCATATATGGATAACATGACATAACTCATGCTGGGTTTCCCCATTCGGAAATCTCTGGATCAAAGCTTACTTACAGCTCCCCAAAGCATATCGTCGTTAGTAACGTCCTTCTTCGGCTTCTAGTGCCAAGGCATCCACCGTGCGCCCTTAATAACTTAATCTGTTATTAATAATTGTGATGTCTGCATAAATGCAGACGCGCGATTTTTTTAAGAATTCAAAAATGAACTCACTCGGTTTTGCTTGGTAAAATCTTTTATTTCTTCTTACTTTATCTAGTTTTCAAAGTACAATAATTAAAATGGTGGGCCTAAATGGACTCGAACCATCGACCTCACGCTTATCAGGCGTGCGCTCTAACCAGCTGAGCTATAGGCCCATTTTAATTTTGAATATTTACTACTGACCATAGGTCAAAT
Source organism: Macrococcus epidermidis (assembly GCF_024205965.1). NCBI lineage: Bacteria > Bacillati > Bacillota > Bacilli > Caryophanales > Staphylococcaceae > Macrococcus > Macrococcus epidermidis. The sequence goes on from NZ_CP073819.1 coordinate 2,386,603, forward strand.
ATAAACATTCAAAACTGAATACAATATGTCAATGTTAATCCCTATCAGACCTAAAGGTCTGATTTCCGTAATTATCCTTAGAAAGGAGGTGATCCAGCCGCACCTTCCGATACGGCTACCTTGTTACGACTTCACCCCAATCATCTGTCCCACCTTCGACGGCTAGCTCCTAAAAGGTTACTCCACCGGCTTCGGGTGTTACAAACTCTCGTGGTGTGACGGGCGGTGTGTACAAGACCCGGGAACGTATTCACCGTAGCATGCTGATCTACGATTACTAGCGATTCCAGCTTCATGTAGTCGAGTTGCAGACTACAATCCGAACTGAGAATGGTTTTATGGGATTTGCTTGACCTCGCGGTTTTGCTGCCCTTTGTACCATCCATTGTAGCACGTGTGTAGCCCAAATCATAAGGGGCATGATGATTTGACGTCATCCCCACCTTCCTCCGGTTTGTCACCGGCAGTCTCTCTAGAGTGCCCAACTTAATGATGGCAACTAAAGATAAGGGTTGCGCTCGTTGCGGGACTTAACCCAACATCTCACGACACGAGCTGACGACAACCATGCACCACCTGTCACTTTGTCCCCCGAAGGGGAAAGCTCTATCTCTAGAGTTGTCAAAGGATGTCAAGATTTGGTAAGGTTCTTCGCGTTGCTTCGAATTAAACCACATGCTCCACCGCTTGTGCGGGTCCCCGTCAATTCCTTTGAGTTTCAGTCTTGCGACCGTACTCCCCAGGCGGAGTGCTTAATGCGTTAGCTGCAGCACTGAGGGGCGGAAACCCCCCAACACTTAGCACTCATCGTTTACGGCGTGGACTACCAGGGTATCTAATCCTGTTTGATCCCCACGCTTTCGCACCTCAGCGTCAGTTACAGACCAGAGAGCCGCCTTCGCCACTGGTGTTCCTCCATATCTCTGCGCATTTCACCGCTACACATGGAATTCCACTCTCCTCTTCTGTACTCAAGTCTCCCAGTTTCCAATGACCCTCCCCGGTTGAGCCGGGGGCTTTCACATCAGACTTAAGAGACCGCCTACGCGCGCTTTACGCCCAATAATTCCGGATAACGCTTGCCACCTACGTATTACCGCGGCTGCTGGCACGTAGTTAGCCGTGGCTTTCTGGTAAGGTACCGTCAAGGTACGTTCAGTTACTAACGTACTTGTTCTTCCCTTACAACAGAGTTTTACGATCCGAAAACCTTCTTCACTCACGCGGCGTTGCTCCGTCAGACTTTCGTCCATTGCGGAAGATTCCCTACTGCTGCCTCCCGTAGGAGTCTGGGCCGTGTCTCAGTCCCAGTGTGGCCGATCACCCTCTCAGGTCGGCTATGTATCGTTGCCTTGGTGAGCCGTTACCTCACCAACTAGCTAATACACCGCAGGTCCATCTATAAGTGACAGCAGAACCGTCTTTCACTATTGCTTCATGCGAAGCTAAATATTATCCGGTATTAGCTCCGGTTTCCCGAAGTTATCCCAGTCTTATAGGTAGGTTACCCACGTGTTACTCACCCGTCCGCCGCTAAAATCGAGAGGTGCAAGCACCTCTGTCAATTCGCTCGACTTGCATGTATTAGGCACGCCGCCAGCGTTCATCCTGAGCCAGGATCAAACTCTCCATAATAGTTTGTTTGATAATGCTCTTTGATTGCTTATGGCAATCACTCTTGGGAGTGAACTAAGTTCACTCAAATTATTGGAATTAACGTTGACATATTGTCATTCAGTTTTCAATGTTCATCTTAAAATTTTATGGTGGAGACTAGCGGGATCGAACCGCTGACCTCCTGCGTGCAAAGCAGGCGCTCTCCCAGCTGAGCTAAGCCCCCAAAATTATTAAGTAAGTCGGGAAGACAGGATTCGAACCTGCGACCCCTTGGTCCCAAACCAAGTGCTCTACCAAGCTGAGCTACTTCCCGTTATTAATAAACGCGCCCGAGAGGAGTCGAACCCCTAACCTTTTGATCCGTAGTCAAACGCTCTATCCAATTGAGCTACGGGCGCAAAAAAATAAAATTAAATGGTGCCGAGGACCGGAATCGAACCGGTACGGTAATCACTTACCGCAGGATTTTAAGTCCTGTGCGTCTGCCAGTTCCGCCACCCCGGCATTTAATTTTCTTAATGGAGCGAAAGACGGGATTCGAACCCGCGACCCCAACCTTGGCAAGGTTGTATTCTACCACTGAACTACTTTCGCATATTAAGTTTTAATATTAAAATAATGGTGAGCCATAGAGGATTCGAACCTCTGACCCTTTGATTAAAAGTCAAATGCTCTACCAACTGAGCTAATGGCTCAAAGAAATGGTGCCGGAAAAAGGACTTGAACCCTCAACCTACTGATTACAAGTCAGTTGCTCTACCAGTTGAGCTATTCCGGCATAATAATAAATAAATAATGGTGGAGGATGACGGGCTCGAACCGCCGACCCTCTGCTTGTAAGGCAGATGCTCTCCCAGCTGAGCTAATCCTCCTGGGTATATATTGCCCGGCAACGTCCTACTCTCGCGGATCGTAAGACCAACTACCATCGGCGCTAGAGAGCTTAACTTCTGTGTTCGGTATGGGAACAGGTGTGACCTCTCTGCCATCGTCACCAGACAAATTTTCAATACTTATATAAGTATAACAGCTTCGAAGATTATTTCAATAGTAAATTTTACACTGCGTTCATGAACTTTACAATTGATTAACTTTCTTAATATGTTACTCGTTGTAAGCGACTTTTTAATAATACGCAATTTGAATTGCAAAGTCAACGCTTTTTCTTTATTTTTTTCTATTTTTTAAAAGAAAGTAAATTCTGATAATTTTTACAGAATAAAAAAGGCTCTAAATCCTTGATAAATAAGGATTTAGAGCCTTTGAGTAGAATTTAATTATTTATGTCGCATGTAAGGGAATAATAATACGTCACGAATAGATGCACTGTTTGTAAGCAGCATGACTAAACGGTCAATACCAATTCCTAATCCACCTGTTGGCGGCATACCATATTCTAATGCTTCAATGTAATCTTCATCCATCTCATGTGCTTCATCATTACCTGCAGCTTTTTCTTCCATTTGTGCTAAGAAACGTTGTTTTTGATCGATTGGATCGTTTAATTCTGTAAATGCATTTGCATGCTCACGACGTACGATAAATAATTCAAAACGATCTGTAAAACGTGGATCTTCTGGATTTTGTTTTGCAAGTGGTGACACTTCTACAGGATGTCCGAAAATAAATGTCGGCTGTACTAAGTTTTCTTCTACTTTTTGTTCGAAGAATTCATTTAAGATGTGACCGTATTTCATATTCGGTTTAACTTCAACACCGTGTTCTTTAGCAAGACTATGTGCTTCTTCATCAGTTTTCACTTCGTAGAAATCAACACCTGTGTATTCTTTAACAGCATCAACCATATGCCATCTGCGCCATTTTGGTGCTAAGTTAATTTGTTCGCCTGCATAATCAACAGTTGTAGAACCTGTAACTTTCTCAGCAATATGCGCTACCATTTCTTCTGTTAAATCCATAATATCGTTATAGTCTGCATACGCTTCGTATAGTTCAATCATCGTAAACTCAGGGTTGTGTCGTGTCGAAATACCTTCATTACGGAATACGCGACCGATTTCATATACTTTTTCTAATCCACCAACGATTAAACGTTTTAAGTGTAATTCAATTGCAATACGCATATAAAGTTCCATATCTAATGCATTATGATGCGTCACGAATGGACGTGCTGCAGCTCCACCCGCGATAGTATGCATCATAGGTGTTTCTACTTCTAAGAAACCTTTCGCATTTAAGTAACTACGCATTTCCTGAATGATTTTACTACGTGTAATGAAAGTTTGCGTTGATTCTTCACTTGTGATTAAGTCTAAATAGCGTTGACGATAACGTTGTTCAACGTCCTGTAATCCGTGGAATTTATCAGGTAATGGACGAAGAGCTTTTGATAACAGTGTAAACGACTTCGCTTTTACAGAAAGTTCTCCAGTGTTCGTTTTGAACATCACACCTTCAATACCGACGATATCGCCTAAATCAGCATTGTTCCATAACTCAAACTGTTCATCACCTACAGCATCTTTACGCACATAAATTTGAATTTGACCATCTAAATCTTTAACGTGAGCAAACCCAGCTTTACCTTTACCACGTTTTGTCATAATACGACCAGCGAAAGAAACTTTTGATTCTTCCTCTTTATCATGCAATTCTTCTTTAGAAAAAGCATCCCAATCTGCTTTTAACGAAGCAGATGTCGCTGTTCTTACGAATTTTTGACCAAATGGATCAATCCCCTGGTCTAATAAATCTTGCATTTTTTGACGACGTACCAACATTTGGTCGTTTAATTCTTCTGACATTTCATTACACTCCTTCTGCGATTTTAGATTCTTCATTTTTCTCTGCTTCAATGATATATGCTTCGAATGATTTAAGTATATCAACTAATTCGTCGCGTGTCTCAGCTTGATTGATTAACTTACGTGCTTTACCATTACCACGAATCCCTTTTAAATACCATGATGCATGTTTACGCATTTCCATTACAGCTACTTTTTCACCTTTTAATTCAATTAAACGGTCTAGATGAAGCGTTGCAACTTTCATCTTCTCTGAAATATGCGGCTCAGGCATTAATTCACCTGTTTCCAGATAATGCACAGTACGATATATCATCCAAGGATTTCCTAATGCTTCACGACCGATCATTACCGCATCAACACCTGTTTCATCAAGCATCTTCTTCGCAAGCTCCGGACTCGTTACATCACCGTTACCGATAACAGGAATACTCACCGCTTCTTTTACTTGGCGAATAACATCCCAGTCTGCATGACCTTCATACATTTGGACACGTGTTCTACCGTGCACTGCAATTGCAGATGCCCCAGCTTTTTCAATCATCTTTGCATTTTCTACAGCATAAATATGTTCATCATCCCAACCAATACGCATCTTTACAGTAACTGGTTTGTTCACTGCTTCAACAACTGCTGACACCATTTCATAAATTTTAGGTGGGTCAAGCAACCATCTTGCACCTGCTTCACATTTAATAATCTTTGAAACAGGACATCCCATATTAATATCGATAATATCTGCTGTTGTATTTTGATCAACATATTTAGCCGCTTCGACTAACGTTTCTTTCTCTCCACCGAATATCTGTAACGATAACGGTCTTTCATTCTCATCAATATAAAGCATTTTCATCGTCTTTTCATTATTGAAAAGAATCGCTTTATCACTTACCATTTCAGCGCATACTAAACCTGCACCAAATTCTTTTACTGTTAATCTAAACGCCGCATTACACACACCAGCCATCGGTGCGAGCACAACTTTATTGTTTATTTCAATATCTCCAATTTTCCACATATGTTTACCCTCACTTATAAATTCTTACATCCGGGTCCAAAGTTACAATATCACTTATCTTTTTATTTAATACTGGATGAATTGCCTGAGGGGCAATTTCATTCAGAGGAATTAATACAAAACTTCTCTCATGCATAAATGGATGTGGTACTTTTAATCGCTCACTATCCATTACTAAATCACCAAACAATACAATATCTAAATCGATTGTTCTCGGTCCCCAGTGAATCTTACGGACACGATTGAGCTTTAATTCAATTGATTGAATCCCATCCAATAACTCAATCGGTGATAAATTGGTTTCTAGTGCGACAACGCCATTCAAAAAGTCATCTTGTTCAACACCACCGACTGGCGCTGTTTCATATAAACTTGAAATCTTCGTCACCTTTGTCTCTGGAAGTGTATTTAACAAGTTCAATGCATCGTTAATTTGTCGTTCTCTATCACCCATATTACTGCCAAAGCTTAAATATACTATCGTCATAACTACCTCGTTCTATGAATTTCTACACCTACACCATCATACACACCTGGTATTGGTGGATTCATTTTTGTAATTTTGACTTTTAAGGCCATTATCTGATTATAGTGACTGAAGAGTATTTTTGCAATACGTTCAGCTACATGTTCTAATAATTTTGACTGAATAGACATTTCCGTCTTAATATCTTCATAAACTAATCCATAGTTCACGGTATGTTCAAGCTCATCTGTTTCGCCTGCTTTTTTTAAATCTACATCAAGCTCAACATCAACGATAAATATTTGTCCTATTTGATTCTCCGCTTCAAACACACCATGATATGCATAAAATTGCATACCCGTTAAAAATATTTTATCCATTGTAGTCTCCTTTAAGTTGATCCATCACTTTAATAAAGCGCGCATTCATTTGTACATTATGAACGCGAACAGCATCGACACCTGCATTAATTCCAATTGCAGTAGTCGCCAGTGTACCTTCGTCACGTTCAATCGGTGTCGTTTCTCCACCTAGCAGCTCTTTCACCATACGCTTACGACTTGTTGCAAGCAGCACTTTATAATCCAGCGCAACTAGTTCATCTAAACGATGCATCACGTGGATTTCCTGTTCGCGAGACTTGGCAAATCCGATACCTGGATCAATCCATATTTTATCACGTTCAATGCCAATCTTTAGCGCTTTATTCGCCTGCGTACATAAATCGGTCACCATATGTTCCATAATGTCGCCAACAACTTCTTCTTTTGCATTATGCATTAAAATTATTTCGGCATTATATTTTTTTACGACTTCAAATATGTTCGGATCATATTTCCCGGCCCATTGGTCATTAATGATATGCGCACCGTGCTGAAGCGCTGCTTCTGCGACCTCACTTCTAAAAGTATCGACAGAAATAAGCGCATCGACATCTTTAATCACCTTCAATACCGGTACGACACGATTCAATTCTTCTTCTACAGAAATCTCACTATAACCAGGACGCGTTGAGTAGCCACCAATATCAATAATGTTAGCACCTTGCGCTATCATTTCATGCACGCGTGCTACAGCATTTTCAACGACGTTATATTGCCCACCATCAGAAAATGAATCAGGTGTTACATTTAGAATTCCCATTACTAATGTCTGCTTCATCATTTTTACCTCCACAGTATATTCATTTCATTATAACAAATTTACTATAATAAAAATAAGACCGAGACTTGTTGTCTCAGTCTATAATGATATGAATTAGTCCTGAAGGTTCGCAAATAAAGGTGTTGATAAGTAACGCTCTCCGTTACTTGGTAAAATTGCTACGACATTCTTACCACTACCTAATTCAACCGCTTTATCTATTGCCGCTTTAATTGCTGCTCCAGAAGAAATACCAGCTAATATCCCTTCTTTACGTGCTACTAAACGACTTGTCTCCATCGCTTCTTCGTTTGTAACTTGCATAATACCTGTGTACATATCAGTATTTAATGTTTTTGGAACAAATCCTGCACCAATTCCCTGAATTTTATGCGGTCCTGGTTGTCCTCCACTTAATACTGGTGAATCAGTTGGTTCTACTGCAATAATTTCAACATCAGGATTATGTTCTTTTAATACAGCACCGGCTCCCGACAAAGTACCACCCGTACCAACACCTGAAATAAATGCATCAATCGATAAGCCTTCCATTGCATTAACAATTTCAGGACCTGTTGTTAATCTGTGCACTTCAGGATTCGACATATTCTCGAATTGCTGTGGCATAAAGTAACCGTGCTCATCTTTTAGTTCGTTTGCTTTTGCAATCGCACCTTTCATACCTTCAGCACCCGGTGTTAATACTAACGTTGCACCGTATGCTTTCAGTAATGTACGACGTTCCTGACTCATCGTATCAGGCATCACTAAAGTAGCTTTGTAACCTTTTGCTGCAGCAACCATCGCTAAACCAATCCCTGTATTACCTGATGTCGGCTCTACAATGTTATCTCCTGGTTTAATGATACCTTCTTTTTCAGCAGCTTCAATCATCGCTAATGCAATTCTATCTTTCACTGAACTACCTGGATTTTGATATTCTAATTTCACATATACATCTGCTGCACCTTCTGGTACAACATTATTTAATTTCACTAATGGCGTATTTCCAATTAAATCAGTAACGCGTTCTACTCTTAATGACATCATATTCCCCTCCAAATTGTAAAATTATTCTTACTTTTTTCATCGGAATAAGTATATCAAAATTAACATTTAAATAAAAATAATCCGTTTACGCGATGATGCTGCGTAACTCTTCAGGTGTAAAGTGATATTTCTCACGACAGAAATGACATTCAACTTCTGCGCCACCATCTTCTTCGATCATGGATTCAACTTCTGCTTCACCTAAACCTTTAATTGCAGTTAAGAACTTTTCTTTACCACAGTTACATTTAAACTCGATTGGCATCGTATCGATAATACGAATATTATCTTCACCCAATATCTCTTCTAAAATTTGTTCAGGTGATAAACCTTTATCAATCAGATTAGAGATAGGTTCCATATTGTTAATGCGTTCTTCTAAAAAAGAAATCGTTTCTTCGCTGGCAAATGGCAATAACTGAATAATAAATCCACCGGCTGCCTGTGTTAATTCTTCAGGTGTACATAACACGCCTAAGCCAACTGCTGCGGGTACCTGTTCGCTTGTCGCAAAATAGTATGCAAAATCTTCTGCGATTTCTCCGTTATGAATTTCCGTTGAACCAGTAAAATAATCTCGCATACCGATATCTTTAACAACATTGATATAACCACTGCGTCCTACCGCTTCACCAACATCCATTTTACCTGGTCTAATCGATTCCACCTGTACATGAGGGTTTTGTACATAACCACGTACTTCACCTTTTGCATTTGCGTCAACAACAATCTGACCAAGGGGTCCGCCACCGTTAATTGTTATTGTTAATTTCTCTTCATTCTTAAGCATTGCGCCCATCATTGAACCTACTGTTAATGTACGTCCAAGCGCAGCTGTGCCAACACGCCACGTATCATGTTTTTCTCTTGCAGTTTCCACTAAATTTGTTGTTCTTACACTAAATGCACGCACTTCATCATTAAATGCTAATGCTCTTACTAAATAATCTTTTGTCATTGTTTTTCTCCTTTTAAAAAGAGGCGGAATCGAAGCAATGCTTCTTCTCCGCCTCCTATTTTAGAATTTATCTTTGTCTAATTTATCAACTTTTGGTTCTGGTTCATTTTTAGATTCATCGATTGGTGCATCAGGATTTTTTAATTGTTCCTTTACTTCTTCATACGAAGAACCTGCATCTTCTGAATCATTACCGTCAACTTCTTTAACCGTCACTTTAGAATCATCAGTTTTATCTACTACAACTTCTTTTTCTTTCATGTGATATAGATGTGAATCATCATAGCTTACTTCTGGTAAAGTACCGTCAACGAATAAGCTATTGATTTGGTTTGCTACCAATGTTTCTTCTGTTAATAAAGTCTTCGCAATTAAATCAAGTTTATCCTGATGTTTCAGAAGAATTTCTTTACATCTCGCGTAACTTTCTTTAATAATACGTTGAACTTCCAGATCAATTTCATACGCAATCTGATCTGAGTAGTTCGGTTCGTGACCCATGTCACGACCTAAGAATACTTCACCTTGCGTTTGCCCAAATTGTAATGGTCCAAGTTTATCACTCATACCATATTCTGTGACCATCTTACGTGCGATACCTGTTGCACGCTGGAAGTCATTATGTGCACCTGTAGAAACTTCACCAAATGTGATTTCTTCAGCAACACGACCGCCTAATAATCCGACAATCTTATCTAATAATTCAGGTTTAGTCATAAAGTAACGATCTTGTTTCGGTAACATCATCGCATATCCACCAGCTTGACCACGCGGTACGATTGTAACTTTATGAACCATTTCTGCTTCATCTAATACACAACCGATAATCGTGTGTCCTGCTTCATGCCACGCAACGATATTTCTTTCTTTCTCAGAAATAACACGTGATTTCTTCGCTGGACCTGCAATAACACGGTCTGTTGCCTCATCAATATCACGCATATCTATCTTCGTCTTACCTTGACGTGCTGCAACAAGTGCTGCTTCGTTTAATAAGTTCTCTAAGTCTGCACCAGAGAAACCAGGTGTACGTTGACTTAAAGCTTTTAAATCTACTGTTTCATCAAGAGGTTTATTACGCGCATGTACTTTAAGTACTGCTTCACGACCTTTAACATCTGGTGCCCCTACTTGAATCTGACGGTCAAAACGTCCAGGACGTAATAACGCTGGATCTAAAATGTCAGGTCTGTTTGTTGCAGCAATCATAATGATGCCTTCGTTCTCACCGAAACCATCCATCTCAACTAATAATTGGTTCAGTGTTTGTTCACGCTCATCGTGACCACCACCAACACCAGCACCACGCTGACGTCCTACTGCATCAATCTCATCGATGAAAATGATACATGGTGCATTTTTCTTAGCATTTTCGAACAGGTCACGTACACGACTGGCACCGACACCGACGAACATTTCAACGAAGTCAGAACCACTGATTGAGAAGAATGGAACGCCTGCTTCACCAGCAACTGCACGCGCGATTAACGTTTTACCTGTACCAGGAGGTCCTACTAAAAGCACACCTTTAGGGATACGTGCGCCCATCTTCACAAATTTACGATTATCTTTTAAGAAATCTACAATTTCAATTAATTCTGCTTTCTCTTCATCTGCTCCAGCTACATCTTTAAAGCGTACTTTTTTCTTTTTATCATCATAAAGTTTTGCTTTAGACTTACCGAAATTCATAACACGGCCGCCACCGCCGCCGCCTTGTGATTGAGATAGGAAGAAAATAAAGACAAATGCTAATAATAATAATGGAATTAAAGTACTTAACATACCTAAAAATACATTTTCTTTATCAGCTGGCTTTATATCAAATTTCAAATCACCATCTTGCTCTTCAGCAATTTTAGTGATTTTATCTAAATCTTTTTGGTTATTATACATCAGTACCGAAGTAAATGTTTCATTTGGTTCAGCACCTTTTAATTTCCCTTTGACTAAATATACATCTTGTCCAGGCTGGATCGTCATTTCTTTAACATTACCTTTTTCCAGCTGAGACATTAATTTCGTGTATGTCATCTGTTTTGGCATCGAACCCGTGCCATTAATCATTGAAAACACACCGAATAAGACGATACCTATTAGTGTTACCATCAATATACTACGAAAGGCTTTTTGCATTCACGTTGTCCTCCTACCTATTTGTAAAGCTAACAAAGATTTTAACATAATAAATGTTGTTCAATCTACTAATTAAACTTACACAATTTTTACAAATTTTATTTTCTTTTCAGTGCAATGCTTCACTATTTAGTATAAACTTCTTCTTTTAATAATCCAATGTATGGCAGATTACGATATTTTTCCTGATAATCTAACCCATAACCTACAACGAAATCATCCGGAATCTTCTCGCCTACATATTTCGCTTCAATATCTACTTTACGGCGCATAGGCTTATCTAATAATGTTACGATCTCAATTGAATTCGCTTTGCGATATTTTAATAAATCAACGATTGCATTAAGCGTCGTTCCAGTTTCTAAAATATCTTCGATAATAATGATATCGCGCCCTTCAACAGAAACATCTAAATCTTTTAATATTTTAACTTCTCCTGTTGATTCTGTGCCGCCATGATAAGATGAAACATCCATAAATTCCATCTCAACATGGGTATCAATATGTTTAAGTAAGTCTGCCATAAATAGAATTGATCCTTTTAAAATTCCGACACATAGAGGGAGCTTCCCTTCATAATCAGCAGTAATTTCTTTTCCAAGACGCTCACAAGCTGCTTCAATCTGTTCTTTCGTTAATACAATCGATTCAATATCGTTATGCATGATTTAGTTCTCCTTTGTAATTATTATTTTATTATTGAAAGGGTGATGGTTAGATTTATAATGGCCAATCGCTATTACTTCATCTTCAACACAAACGATTGGTATTTTTGGACGGTCGTAAACAGGCACTTTTAAATCTTTAAGAATACGCGCTACTTTTTGATGCATACCGTTGATTTCGATAACATCTCCATCTTTTCTTGTTCGAATTGTGATTGGTTGAATTTCATCTTTAATTTCTATTTTATAATCATTAAAGTAATATTTCCCGGGTGAAACCACTTCTAATTTGTCATCAATCTTTTCATTTTTATTTCGTACTATCAATTTATCATAAGCAATTTGAATATGCCAACCTGGAGCGATTGCAAACGAAGCATGTGTTGCATCACTTTGAAGTACACGTATCACTTCATTTAAAAATCCAAAGCTTACAGTATATTGTGTAACATATCTCTGAATAAATGAAAGCAGTACTTTTTGAATGACTAATCGATTTTCTTCTGACAACTTATATCGTGATAATGCATTATTTTCAATATCTATTTTATAACGCTCAACATGTAAGTCGATTAAATCATCTACATCTTCCATATAATCAGCTAAATTCAATAACTGATGCTTATCTATCGAAGAATCATCTAATACTTTAAATATATCATTACGAATAAAGTTTCTTAAATATTTGCTGTCTGTATTCGATGCATCTGTCATATACGGAACTTTAAATTCATGTGCATATTCTATTAATTCAGCTTTACTCACATTTATTAAAGGACGTATCAGTTGATAACCATCACGTGCTACCACTTGCTGAATATTTATCGGTTGATAGTTATAACGGTTCGTCATTAGTCTAAAGAATATGGTTTCGAGCTGATCATCTTTATGGTGCGCCGTTAATAAACAGTCAATATGCTTTATATTAATTTGTGTTTCAAAAAAATGATATCTAATATCTCGTGCCTCACGCTGGATACTTTTGTTCGGGTTAAATGAATTTTTAGGTATCGTATAAGTAATTAATTCGATATTATGCTGCTTACAATATGCTTGAATCATTTTTTCTTCTTCATCTGATACGTCACGCAACTGATGATTAACATGCAATGCATACAACTTCTTATGATGATTTAATATGTTCACCTTATCGAGCAATACCATGCTATCGACCCCACCCGAAACTGCAACCGCAACGGTGTCATATTCATTCCACAAACAATCCAAAATCTCACCACCTCAACAAAAGAAGAGCTCAGGGTCAGACCCTAGCTCTTGATTTAGATAAACAAACGTATTAACGCTTTGACCCTCTGCCACCACGACGTGACTCTGTTTGACGTTTAATTGAAGTTAGTCGATCTTCACTGTCTTTTAAGAAATTTGATAATTTTTTTTCAAAGTCTTCAGGCTTTTTCTCAACTTTTGGCGGTGCAGGTTTTCTTGGGCGTTCTTTCGCTTTTTTAATTGAAAGGCTAATCTTTCCATCATCACCAATTGTTAATACTTTAACTTCTACTTCATCGCCAACTTTTAAATGTTCAGCAATATTTTCTACGTAACTATCTGCAACTTCACTAATGTGAACTAATCCGCTTTTGCCTTCAGGTAACTCAACGAATGCACCGAAATTTTTAATGCCTGTAACTTTACCTTTTAATTTGTTTCCAACTTCAATTGCCATAAGTTTAATAAATCCTCCCGATTAATTCTTCATAATATATCATTATATGCTTGATTTTCTCTTTTTACAACTTGATTAATCAAATTATCTGTGAAGTCTGACTTATTCAGTTGCATCTTTCTTTTTATCTTTTTCAGGAATCTTAAAGATTACTTCTCCATCATTACTTAAGAAATATTCACTACGTGCAATCTTTTCAATATATTCTTTACTATTAAGCTGTTTTAAGCGTTCTTTCAGTGCGATTTCTTTATCTTTAAGTTTTTCCAGCTCGACTGTTTGTTTCGCTTGTTCCTGCTTCAAAGCTCTATTGGTATTCATTTGCATAAAGAGAAGTAACGTCAAAAATAATAAGATAGCGAGAAGAATGCCTCCGAAGACTGTCATACGCTTTCTTACAATCATGCTACTTTTACGATTCAATCGATTAATACGCGCCTGTTCCTTCGTGTATTCATTTTCAATTTTACGTACTTCCTTAGCCATACGTAACACTCCTATTCAAAAGGCTGTTCAATTTTTTCTTCTTTTTTTACTTCAAACATTCCTTTTGCATTATCTTTTGTTGCATGTTCTTTCAAGTCTGTGACTTCCACCGTAATGATGCGTTGTCCTAAACGTACTTCTAATTCATCACCAACTGCTACAGTGCTTGATGCTTTCGCAACATTACCATTGATTTTAATTCTACCTTGGTCACTCACTTCTTTTGCTAACGTACGACGTTTAATTAAACGTGATACTTTTAAATATTTATCGAGTCTCATCTATTCCACCTACAATTTCTTTCAAAGCATCTTTTAAAGATACGTTTTGAATTTTATTCAAATCATATAACTTTAAGAAAATATCTGCAAAAATTTTCTCTTTTTTCACAGTACGTTCTTGTTTTCCTTCTTTCGCTTTAGCATCATTCCAGACATCATGTAATTCATCTACGGTTGATATTGATTCATCTCCAAACACATGTGGATGACGACGAATCATTTTATCGGTAATGCTCTTTACTACTTCTCTCGCATCGAACATGTAATCTTTTTTCGCAATCGCACTATGAAATACAACTTGTAATAATATATCGCCTAACTCTTCGATGATGTTATCGATATCATCATTATCAATCGCTTCAAACAATTCATATGTTTCCTCTAATAAATAACGCTTTAAACTTTGATGCGTTTGTTCTTTATCCCAAGGACAACCATTTTCACCTACAAGCGTATCCATCACTGCTGTGAAATATTCAAAGTCCCCTGATAATTGCTCATCATTTAATGGCGGTACAAAAAGTGACGTTAAATTTGATAACGCAAAGTCATGGTCCATTTCATGTAAAGGTCGCCATATTACATCTGCATCTTCTCCGCGTGCACCTGTAACGATAGCAACATTATGTTCAGCAGGGTAAATTTCTAACAACGAAACTTTGACATCACTTGCGATCAACTGATCATACACTTGCGTTACAATGAGACCATTTCTAGGATTAATTGATGATGCCTCAAACATCGTTCCGTCAAGCATCTGAAAGCCATTGTTTGGATCAAACTGCACTGCCTGGAACAGGTCATCGATAAAACTTTTTCCGCCTAATATTTCAATATTTAAAGTGTCATCTGCCAGCAATAACTCAGTTGTTGATTCTGCAACCATCGGATGACCGGGCACTGCATAGATAACATCTTCAGTTTCAGCCAGCATTTTCAGGCGACTTACAATTTCTTCATAGACATTGCTGAAATCATCATTTTCTTCATATACTTCATCGAAGCTCATCCATTCAATCTCTTCCAGATCTTCTACGACTGGATGTCGCATTGTTCTCACATAAACTTTGTCTGCCTTATTTAAAAAGCGATATATCCCAAAAGGTAACTCATCCAGACCATAGTTCCCTAGACCTACAATCGTTATTTTATTCATCCAATCACTCTCTCATTAATTTATTCATCACACTACCGAATGGTAAATGGTGCCACTCTTCCTGCGTTATAATCTTCCACTTAATCATAGCATATAATACAATAATGCCCCCTGTAATTATCCCAATGAGCGCGACAGAAAGCGCGCCGATGCGTGTATTAAAATCTATCATCATTTCAATCTGAATCAATACACTCATTACTAAAAGTGTTATGCCCCACTTAATCAGAAATGATTGAAAAGCAATTTCGTACCTGCGTACAACTCCGATATGTAATACGTAGGCATAGACGAATAATCCTGTAACTGATGCGAGTGCAGCACCTTTAATATCAAAGAAAGATATCAGTAATAGGTTGAGTATGATTTTTACTGCTAATCCTAAACCAATACCCCATAGTTGTATGCGATAGTCTTCAAAGATTTGAAGCATAGCAGTGTACATAATGATAAGTGATACGAAAATGATAGCTAACATATAAATAAACAGCGCTTCATAACCTGCCACTGACTTGAACAGGAACATATTAAATGGTTGAATTAAATTCATTAACCCGATGGCAGCAGCGCTACTAAACACGATCGTAATCTTAAGCGCACTATTCGCATAGCTATTCATCTGACTTAAATCACGTCTTTGTTTACATTCCGAAAGCAATGGAATCAGTACAAGCGAGAACGACGTGGTCACAATAAGACCCATTTGAATAAGCGACGCCCCACGATCATATATCCCTTTTAGCGCTCTAGCTTCTTCAAGCGACATTAATGTTTTCAATTGATTAATGACTGTAAAGCTATCTACGAGTTGCCATAAAATCATAATTAAATAACTTAAACTATAAAAAACAATCAATGTTATAAAACTTCTATATGATCCTATATTATTTCCTCGGTAATCAATTGTTTGACGTTTATTTTGCCACATTAAATAAATACTTGCTCCGAGTAAACCGACAAATGAACCAAAAATACTTAATGCACCACTTTGATAGACTGATAAGTCCATCCATACAAATAATCCAATCGACAATAGTATGATAGATACGCGTAGTACCTGATCAATCACCTGAGAATAAGCAATTTCTTTCATTGCATGATTCATCTGTAGTTTCCCACGAATCATCGCAACTGCCGGAAAAGGAAGCAATACTAAACTGGAGGCACGTAACATTGTACTTAACATTGGGTCGCCCATTAAATTTGCAATGATATCGCTACAAATTAATATGACCACTAATACCAATATACTTATCCAGGTAATATGTTTATATAGTTTTCCTATAAATGACTTTTCATAATGAGATTGACTAATAACTGAGGGAATTGCATTTAACGACAGTACGGAAACTATCGCAATGATTGGATATACTTGCTGATAGGCATAGAGACCTGTATCACCTAAAATATTTTGATAGGGTACGCGATATATCGCACTTAAAATTTTCACGATTAACATCGTTATTGTCAGTATAATCACGCTGTTAAATGCCGGGTTCTTATTCTCCATCAAACTCGATTCCTTCTTGTATTTGACGCGTGAGTTGTACTAATGCAGCAAGCCAGTTTGCATTTTTCTTCAGCGTAAATGTCATTTTATTGTCTTTATATTCTATCTTTAAGTCTCGACCGAAATCTTCTGTCGCTTTAAATAAACGTTCACCGTTAATTTTATTCGTCGTAGCTATACTTGACTCAAGCACAACTGCCTTTCCGGTATCTTTCACATTCACAATACCAAACGCTAAAGCATTTATTCTGATTTCAACGATCTTCATTAACTGATCAACCGCTTCTGGATATTCACCATATCGATCGGTCATTTCATCCTGAATATCCATTAATTCTGATTCTGTCGTCACGCTGCGTAGCTTTTTATAAAATTCAATCTTCGCTTGTTCTTCACGAATATAGTCAGCTGGAATATATGCATCAACTTCTACTTCTATTTCTAGTTGAGGCACTTCTTCGACTTGTTTAATACCACGTTTTTCATTAACTGCTTGCTGCAGCATTTCAGAATACAAATCATACCCAACAGAATCAATAAATCCATGTTGCTGACGTCCTAATAAATTCCCTGCGCCACGAATATTTAAATCACGCATTGCAATTTTAAATCCAGAGCCAAGCTCAGTAAATTCTTTTATTGCCTGCAAACGCTGTTCAGCTACTTCAGTGAGTACTTTATTTGGTGCATGCAAGAAGTAGGCATAACTAATACGATTACTACGACCGACGCGACCACGTAACTGATACAATTGACTTAAGCCAAATCGGTCTGCATCTTCAATTATTAAAGTATTGGCATTCGGTACATCGACACCCGTTTCGATAATTGTTGTTGTCACTAAAATGTCGTATTCACCATTAATAAACCCAAGCATCGTTTCTTCTAGTTCACGTTCTGATAATTGACCATGCGCAACAGCAATGCGCGCGTCCGGCATCATCATCTCTAGCTGTTCAGCTTTCTGATAAATGCTCGCTACACGATTGTATAGATAAAATACTTGTCCGTTACGTGCTAATTCACGTTCCATTGCTTCTTTAATAAAGTTATGTTGATATTCTAGTACATACGTCTGTACCGGAAATCTATTTTCCGGTGGTGTTTCAATGACCGATAAGTCACGTACACCCAGTAAACTCATATGCAGTGTTCTTGGAATTGGTGTTGCTGTAAGCGTTAATACATCGACATTTGTCTTCAACGCTTTAATTTTCTCTTTATGTGTAACACCAAATCGTTGCTCCTCATCGACGATAAGCAAGCCTAAATCTTTATACACAATATCTTTGCTCAGTAGTTTATGTGTGCCAACTACAATATCAACAAATCCAGACTTTAATCCTTTTTTCGTTTCATCTATTTCTTTCTTTGATCTGAAACGGCTCATCATCTGTATTTCAACTGGATAATCCTGCATACGCTCAATTAACGTCTCATAATGTTGTTGTGCGAGTATTGTCGTTGGCACTAAAAATGCAACTTGTTTACCATCAAGTACCGCTTTGAACGCTGCACGAACAGCGACTTCAGTTTTACCGTAACCAACATCTCCACAAAGCAGACGATCCATCGGTTTACGCTTTTCCATATCTTGTTTAATTTCAACGAGACTTTGTACCTGGTCTGCAGTTGGTTCATACGGAAAGTCCATTTCAAACGTTTCCTGTGCCTCAGTATCAGGTCCGAACTGATATCCTTCAACGCGCTCTCGCTCCTGATATAACTTCAATAATTCTTCAGCGATATCTTCAACGCTTTGTTGAACGCGCGCTTTTGTCTTTTTCCATTCTGTGCCGCCGAGTTTGTTTAGCTTCGGCTCTTTATCTTCTGAACCGACAAACTTTTGAACATAATTCATTTGATCGACTGGCACAAACAGTTGATCAGTCCCTTTATATTGAATTTTAATATAGTCTTTATGCATCTTATTGACGAGTAATGTCTCAACACCCATATAACGTCCTACGCCATGATGCACATGGACAATGTAGTCACCAACATTTAATTCCTGATAAGATTTAATTTTCTCGGCATTCGATAACTTCTTCGTACGTTTCGGTTTTTCTTTACGTAATTTAAATAGCTCGCGTTCAGTGACAACAACAAGTTTCATAAACGGTAACTCGAAACCTTCTGACAAATCACCTTCGACAATTGTATTAATACCCGGTTTACTTCCCTTAGTATCAAGCGTTACAGGTAATTTCATATCAGCTAGCATTGATTTAATCTTATCTTTTCTCGTTGCATTACTTGCCAGTACAACGATATTGAAGTCATTTTTTCTGAAACGGTCAAACTCTGAAAACATTAAATCATATTGTCCGTAAAATTGCTGCAATGGTTTACAAGAGAATTTATAGATATTTTGTAACTTCACTGGCATAGAAGCAGTAAACAGTGTAAAGTATGCTACATTAAATTGATTCATCAGTGTTTCAAAGCTATCTTCTTTAATGAATGTCTGTCCGACAAATCCACGACCCGATTCAATTAAAGATTGGTGAAATTCACTTGTTTCTCGAATACTTGATTCTATCGCTTCATTTACACGATTAATTTCATCGACAATTACAATTGCTTCTTTATCAAAGTAATCAATAATCGTCGTCTCTTTATTATAAGCAAATTTTACAACGCGACGTAAAATATTATGATTAAGTATTTCTCCCATATTCATTTTGATAGTTTGATACGTATCACGTAAATCATCTCTCACATTTGTCGCAATCTTTTGGCGTGTTGCCTCAAATGCATCAGATAAATTAGATTCCAGTAATTCTATATCTTTACTCGTAAAAATAAATTCACTTGCTGTAGAAATTTCAACTGAATCGATATTATTTAATGAACGTTGACTATCCGCATCAAAATAACGAATAGCATCAACTTCAGTATCGAATAATTCAATGCGGACCGGCTCACCAATCATCGGGAAAATATCAATTAATCCACCACGTACTGAAAACTGACCAAGCGTCGTTACGCGCTCACTTTTCTGGTATCCCATATCTACTAAATCTTGTTGTAATTGAATGAGATCAATATCTTCTCCAATTTTTATTTCACGATGATAATCTGTAAATAACTCCGGTCGACTTACAAGCTTTTGAAGCCCGTTAATCGGCACGAGAAATAACCCAGCTTGACCTTTTGCCAAGTGGGTAAGTGTACGAATACGCTCACGCATTAAATCCGGACTTTTTGTCGAGAACTCTTCAATCATAATATCTTGTACCGGAAACTTAAATAGTTCCTCTTCATCAATCAGTTGTGCTAAATCGTTTTCTAATTTTTCTGCCTGAAACAAGTTACTTGTCACGACAATCATTTGTTTTTTATGGCTTAAATAACTTTCCGCTAAAATTACGGCTTTTGCACTTGGATTTAAACCCGTCACCAATATATTTTGTTTACCGAGTGAATCATTATACTCGTTAAATCGTTCATCACTTTTCAACAATTTATCTATTATCTGTCTCATACATCACCATTATATTGATTCATAACATTTTCGAATCGCTCTCCACCGATAAATGTTTCAAGTGCTTCGATTGTATGATCAATCACTTTCTGCATCGTTATCATTTCTTCCTCACTAAATTTCTGTAACACATAATCCACCACAGGTTTACGCCCTTCAGGACGACCAATGCCTAAACGAATACGCTTAAATTCCTGCGTTCCTAAATGTTGTATAATTGAGCGCATGCCATTCTGTCCACCAGCAGAACCTTTCTGACGAATACGAATACGACCTTGAGGCATATCAAGATCGTCATATAGAACAACTAAATCCTCTACAGCTATTTTATAATAATCCATTAACGGACGAACCGCTTCACCTGATAAGTTCATATACGTCATCGGTTCAATAATCAGTACTTTCTCACCATTAATATTTGCTACCGTATAGTTTCCTTTAAATTTTTGCTTATCTAAATCTATATTATGTTTCTTCAAAAATTCATCTACGACCATAAATCCTACATTATGTCGTGTATCTTCATATTTCTTACCTATATTACCTAACCCAACGATACATTTCATATTTAAATCCTCCGCTTAATCATTATCACTATTATAATATAAAAAAAGAGACATACAAATGTATGTCTCTTGAATTCGAATAATTATTCAGCTTTTTCTTCTGATTTCTCTTCACCTTCAGCAGCTTCTTCTTCACCTTCAGCAGCTTCAGTTCCTTCTGCTTCTTCACCTTCAACAGCTTCTTCGCCATCTTCTTCTGGCTCTTCTTCAACTGTAGGTGGTACAACAGATACGATTGCTTCTTCGTCTTCATTATTGATAGTGTAAGCTTTATCTGATTTTAAATCAGCAACAGTGATTGTATCACCGATGTTTAATTCAGTAACGTCAACTTCGATGTTTTCTGGAATATCATCTGGTGTTGCAGTAACTGATAATTGGAATAATGGTTGTTGAACAACGCCACCTTCTTTAGCGCCTTCAGCTTCACCAACTAAGTTTACTACTACATCAACTGTTAATTCTGCTTTCATATTGATTGCTAAAAAGTCGACATGTGTAATTTTGTTTTTAATTGGATTGATTTGGTAGTCAGATACCATTACTTTAACTGTTTTTGAACCTACTTCTAGTTCGATAACACCGTTACGTCCAACTTCACGGATTACTTTAATGAAATCAACTTCTTCAACTTTAACTGAAGTGTTTTTAGCGCCATAACCGTATACTACAGCTGGAATCTTACCTTCGTTACGTACTTTGTTTAAACTTGAACGTGTTTGTTTACCTTGTCTAATCGTTGCTTTTAATTTACTCATAATTATTACTCCTTTTGTGCGCACTTCTTTGCGCTCCTACACCTTACCCATCAGTTGTGGTAACCTGCTTGCAAAGTGTTTATTTGTCTTAAATATTTATCACATAATTAATTAATACCCCGTTAAACTTCTTCTAAACATTTTTTATTAAATAAATTTTTAAAGATTATAAAAAGACACAATGCTACGCATAAACATTGTGTCTAAAGCACTATTAATCAAATAAAATACTTACAGATTCTTGTTCATATACTCGAACAATCGCTTGTGCTAATAATTCACCAACTGATAACTGTTTAATTTTCGCTGGTTTATTTTCTTCAGGTAATAAAATAGAGTTTGTAACAACTAATTCTTTAATTGCTGAGTTTTCAATTCTCTCATAAGCAGGGCCTGATAATACAGGATGTGTACAACATGCATATACTTCTTTTGCACCTTTGTCGATTAACGCTTGAGCAGCTAATGTGATTGTACCTGCTGTATCGATGATGTCATCAATGATGATTGCAGTTTTCCCGTTAATGTCTCCAACGATATTCATTACTTCAGAAACATTTGGTTTCGGGCGACGTTTATCGATAATCGCAATCGGTGCTTTTAAGCGGTCTGCCATCTTACGCGCACGTGTCACTCCGCCATGGTCAGGTGAAACGATAACTAATGAATCTTTATCGATTTCTTCTTTCGCTTCAAAATAATCAGAAAGGATAGGTACACCCATTAAGTGGTCAATCGGTAAATCAAAGAAACCTTGAATTTGAGGCGCATGTAAATCTAAAGCAATAACGCGGTCTGCTCCTGCTTTTTCGATCATATCTGCAACTAATTTCGCAGTGATAGGCTCACGGCTACGTGCTTTACGGTCTTGACGTGCGTAACCATAATAAGGCATTACAACGTTAATTGTTACTGCTGAAGCACGTTTTAATGCATCAATCATGATTAATAATTCCATTAAATGTTCATTTACCGGATTAGATGTTGGTTGAACGATAAATACATCACATCCACGAATACTTTCTTCGATGTTGATCTGAACTTCTCCATCACTGAAACGTTTAACACTTGATTTCCCTAAAGGAATCCCTACCTCTTTAGCAATTTCTTCAGCTAAAGGCTGGTTAGCGTTTAAAGAAAAAATCTTTAAAGTTGTATTTCTGTATTCATTATTCATCATCATTTTGTAATGCCCCCATTTTAGATATCGTATTATTTATCGCTTTCTGTATATGAAATAACTTTACTATGACCTTAATATTATACATTACTATGCTTTATCGTAGTAGCCTTCTTTTGTAGTTTGTCTTGCACGTCCTAATGCCAGACTTTTATTTGGCACATCATCTGTAATGGTAGAACCTGCAGCTACAAAAGATTCATCTCCTATATGAACTGGCGCTACAAGATTTGAATTACATCCGATAAACGAATCTTTACCAACAACAGTTTTAAACTTATTTTTGCCATCATAATTTACAGTAATCGCACCACAACCAACGTTAGTACGTGCACCGATTTCAGCATCACCAATATAGCTTAAATGTGAAACTTTCGCTTCATCTTCTAATTTAGATTTTTTAATTTCTACGAAGTTACCAATCTTAACTTCTTTACCGACATCACTACCTGGACGAAGTTGTGCAAATGGTCCAATTGCTGTTCTTTCATCAACAAATGATTCTGAAATATATGATTGTTTTACAGTAACATTATCTTTTATTTCACTATTCTCAATCGTAGTGTGTGCAGTAATTACTACGCCTTCACCAATTTTAGTGTTCCCTTTTAACATAACACCGGGCTCAATAACAGTATCCGCTCCGATTTCAACATCTTTATCAATATACGTTGTCAGCGGATCAATAATTGTCACACCATTCATCATGTGCATTTTATTAATACGTAAACGCATCGTTTGTTCAGCAATCGATAAATTATAGCGATCATTTATACCTAACGTTTCACTGAAATCTTCAGTAACAAACGCTTCTACAAGTTCACCTTGTGCGCGTAATAATTTAATCACATCAGGTAAATAATACTCACCTTGTGCATTATCATTATCAACTTGCTTTAATAATTCGAATAATAATTTATTATCAAAACAGAAAGTACCAGAACTAATTTCATTGACTAATTTTTCTTCAATGTTAGCATCCTTTTCTTCAACAATACGTTCTACACTACCGTGTTCGTCACGAATAATACGTCCATATCCGAACGGTGTATTCGTTTTAGCTGAAAGAATCGTTGCTTTTGCACCAGTTGTTTCGTGATGTGCTACAAAGCCTTGAATTGTTTCTTCTGAAATTAAAGGTGTGTCTCCACAAATTACAATTGTCGTACCTTCTTTATCTGCTAAATGCTCAGCAGCCATTTGAACGGCATGTGCAGTTCCTAACTGTTCTGTCTGCATACTAAATTGAGATTGATCTGCCAAAGCTCGCTTTACATCTTCAGCGCCATATCCAACGATTGTAACGATATCTGTTACACCTGCCGCTTTAATATTATCTATTACATGCTGTACCATTGGTTTACCACAGACAGGATGTAATACTTTATGCAGTTTTGACTTCATTCGTGTCCCTTTTCCTGCAGCTAAAATAACAGCTTGTTTTGTCATATATATTATCCCCCAGTAAAACATTTTTTTATAAGCTATGCGATGTGTAATCTGCTCAGTTATTTTTATTTTAACATACATTATGTATATTTCGATAAACAAAAAAGCGCGCCTGATAATTTGTTATCAGACACGCTTATTCACTATTTCATTTCAATTATTTTAAATCTTCTTCAACTGTCGTTTGTGAATCAGATTCTACTAAATTAGGTGCTGCTTCACTTGTAGCATCTTCAGCAGTATCCACGTCGTCGTTATGATTATTCTTTCCTAATTCACTTGGATCAATCGCTTCAGTTTCGTCATATACTTTCATGACTGCAGCCTGAATTTCTTGACGCATTTCGCTATTAATTGGATGGGCGATGTCACGGAATTCGCCATCTGCAGTACGTTTACTCGGCATTGCCACGAATAATCCGTTGTTCCCTTCAATAACGCGTAAATCATGAATAACAAATGCCTCATCCAGCGTAATTGATACCAATGCTTTCATTCTACTGTCCGTAGCTAATTTTCTCATTCTAACATCTGTGACTTTCATCTTAGATAGCCTCCTATATAAAATGTAAGTTAAAAATCTACTTAACTTTTAGAGCTACCGCTTCAATCTCAACTTTCACATCTTTAGGAAGACGACTCACTTCAACACAACTTCTTGCAGGAAGGTGCGCATTGAAATATTCGCCATATACTTCATTGATGATTGGGAAGTCATTCATATCACTAATAAAAATCATTGTTTTTACTACTGAATTTAAATTCGATCCGCTTTCTTCTAATACAGCTGATAAGTTTTCTAATACTTGCTTCGTTTGCTCTGCAACGTCATCACCTATTACTTCACCATCTAAAGTCAGTGGAATTTGTCCACTTGTATAAACCATATTGTTAACTACAACAGCGTGGCTGTATGGTCCAATTGCTGCCGGTGCATTTTTTGTGAAAATAGATTTCATGATGATATCTCCTTTTTATTTCGAAAATTTTTCTAAGCAATTACCTTTTTCAACTGTAAAAGATTGATTATATTCATCTACGTCGGATAATTTCACTAAAGAGGTATAGTCTTGAATCAAGCGATTTTTAACTTCTTTTGATTCTACTAAGACTGTTACCCCTTTAACAGTGGCTTTAAACTCATTCATTAAATTCATAACACCTGTAATTGATCCACCCGCACGCATAAAATCATCTACAATTAAAACTTTTGAACCTTCAGGTAATGTCCTTTTTGATAATACCATTGTTTCAATTTTTCGTGAAGAACCTGAAACATAATTTATCGAAACCGTTGATCCTTCTGTGACCTTATTGTCTTTTCGAATAACGACAACAGGCAGATTAAGTATACTTGCAACCGCATTTGCTAATGAAATACCTTTCGTTGCAATCGTTACGACAGCATCTAACTCTTCATCCATATACATCGTTGCGATGAGCTTTCCAACTTGATTTAATAAACTAGGTGTCCCTACAACATCGGACATGAAAAGATAGCCACCCGGCAGCAATCGTTCTTTCTCCTGCAGCATTTCACACAACTGAGAAATCAATTGATCGACTTCTTTATAAAACATCTTATGCTTAAACGTTACACCACCACTTGCTCCTGCAGTCGTAGTGATTGTTCCAATTTCTTCTTTGATAAAAGTATCTTTAATGATTTGTACATCTTCACTGATTGAAGACTTTGCCTGACCGAATTTATCTACAAAATACGTCAACGGTACAAGCTCATTAGGATGACTCAACAAGTAACTTGTCATATAAACGATTCTTTCACTTCTTTTAAACTTCATTAAAATCCCTCTTTACGCATATTATACGTTAAATATACCATAAATGTTCGGGAATTTATATTCATCCTAACATGCGCACCATATATACTTCTTTACAACAACCTTTAAGCGCATTGACTACACTCTTTGCCTGACGTTCTTTCGCTGCTAACCCGTAAACTGTTGGACCGCTGCCACTCATCATCGCTATATCTGCGCCAGCTTTCATCATCGTGTCTTTTAATGTCTGGATAATCGGATGCATTTCAATAGTGACGGATTCTAAACGATTTCCTAAATGACGAATCATTTCGTTATAATCACCATTCTCAATTGCTTCAGCACAAGCCTTACTATCAATTTTTGCGTGAGGTTTTGTTAAATCAAGCGCAGTATACACCTCTTGTGTAGAAACGCTAATATCAGGTTTTGCTAAGATGACCCAGCAAGCAGGCGGTTTAGGTAAATGTTGCAACTGCTCACCACGGCCTGTGCAAAGACTCGTCTTTCCATGCACACAGAATGAAATATCTGAACCGATTTCAGCAGCATGTTCTGCCAATGTATCAAGCGATAATCCTAATTCAAACAATCTATTCATACCGCGAAACGTCGCTGCTGCATCGCTTGATCCACCCGCAAGACCGGCTGCTATCGGGATTGTCTTATCCAATGTGATTGTCACCCCGCAATCCAGATTATAGCGCTCCATCATAATCTTTGCTGCTTTATATGCTAAGTTACGGTTATCATTCGGTACATATAAGTGTTCAACTTTTAATACGATTTGCTTGTCTTTACGTTTCTCTAAAGTCAAACGATCATATAAATCTACTGTTGTCATAATCATCTCTACTTCATGATATCCATCTTCTCGTTTATATAAAGTGTCTAATGTCAAATTGATTTTTGCTGATGCATTTTCATAAATCATAATAATTCCTCACTCATAGTTTTTAATATTATATTATTTTATCACAACTCACGTTATACCATTTCATGAAATGCAAAATAAAAAAATTAAAACCTATTCCATATGGAATAGGTTTTAATTTTTATTGAACAAGAAATTCTTCTTGCTGATCATTTACAAATGTTACTTGTACGTTTTCTGTCAATACGTCGGTATATGTATATGACACACGCTCAAAATTATGTTTATCTTGGTCTAATTCAACCACGAAAACTGATGGATAAGTTTCTTTAAGCACACCGCGGCGCTCAATTAACTTTTTACGTCCTCCATTAGCTCTTAGTACAATCTGATTTCCTAACTGACAATCAAGAATTTTTTTGATGTCTACTAATGTTTTTGGCATAGAAACCCACCTCACTATGCCTTAAATTATAACACTTTGCATATAAATAGTCAATAAAATTTTTAATTTTATCAATTTAAATTACGCTTGTCAATATTTTATATCACTATTTGTGGGTAATTTTTTATATTATTTGCAAGTCGTGCAAATTCTTCGAGCGACAAACTTTCTCCTCTACGACTTGGAGCAATGTTACTCTCTTCTAGCCATGCGATAATGTCGTCTTTATATTCCTTACTATTTGGAAACAGACTCATATAATTATTTAATATCGTCTTTCTACGTTGTACAAATGCACCTCTCGTTAATTTAAAATACAACTTTTCGTCATCCACTTTAACGCGTGGTTCTGGTAATGTCGTTAACTTCACTACAAGTGAATCAACATTAGGTGGTGGCATGAATACTCCTTTAGGAACAATCATGACACGTTTCACATCTGTATAATATTGAATCGCAATAGATAAAGAACCATATGCCTTTGTTGACGGTCCTGCTGTTAAACGCTCTCCCACTTCTTTTTGCATCATCACAACGTAACTGTTAATCGGTAAATGCTGTTCTAATAACCCCATCAAAATAGGCGTCGTAATATAATACGGTAAGTTGGCGACGACAAAGATATCGTCACAATCAGATAAATGTTCATCAATCGCTGCTTTTACATTTGCCTTTAATATATCTTCATTAATCACTGTAACATTGTCGTATGAACTTAATGTATCCCCTAAAATTGGAATCAGACGCTGGTCAATTTCAAACGCTAATACGCGTTTAGCCTTTCGCGCAAGTTGTTCTGTTAAAGAACCCATACCAGGACCTATTTCAATAACACCACACGTCTCATCAATCCCTGCAGCATCAATAATATTACGAATAACATTTGGATCGACTAAGAAGTTCTGCCCTAAACTTTTCTTAAATTTAAAGCCATATTTATTTAACAATTCCCTCGTACGCGTTGGTGTTGCAATATCATTCATTTCCATTGAAATTCTCCTTATTATCTAAATTCATAGCATCTAACACGTCCGCTTCAGTAATGCCAAATGCATTTAATCTATGAAATAATTGCTTACCATTACAATAACCAATTCTTAAACTTTTGCACAAGTCTTTACGCTTCGATGCCGCTTGAGGGCCAATTATTAACCCTAAATCAATAAGCAAAGCTTTTGATACCGTTTCTGAATCATGCTCAAACGGTGAAGAAACACTTAATAATGCATCACGAATTGCTTCAACCGGTGCATGCTCAATACCAACTTTACCACGCTTATTACATGCAATATCCGCATCGATAAACGCATGTTTCACCGTTGGTACACGCTGTTCAATGGATTTTCTAATCTTATTTCCCGGGTAATCAGGATCCGTTAACACAATGACACCACGCACCTCAGCAGCGTGTTGTATCGCTTCAATTGTTTCATCATTGAGGGCAGAACCATTCGTTTCAATCGTATCGCACTCAACTGCCATCTTTACTCGCGTTGTATCGTCCTTACCTTCTACGACAATCATTTCATTTATTTTCATATCAATCTTTCCTTTTTACTTATCTATATACAATATTACAATTATACTTGTTATTTTAAAAATGGATAGAATTATTTATAGTAAAAAATAAGCAGAGACAAATGTCCCTACTTATTTTCCTAATCCACCAAACAGCTGTTCTGCATTTTTCGTGGTTTGTTCCGCGACTTCTTCATAAGTAATGCCTCTTAGTGCAGCAATCTCTTCTGCCACTAGTTTCACGTGCATCGGTTCATTACGTTTACCACGATACGGATGTGGTGTTAAATATGGCGCGTCTGTTTCCACGATTAACTTATCTAATGGCACATGCTGCGCTACTGCTTTCGGTTGCTTTGCATTTTTAAACGTTACTGGTCCACCTAAAGAGATGATAAAGTTTAATTTCAACACTTCATCACATGTTTCAGGGCTACCACTAAAGCTGTGCATCACGCCTCCAACTTCATGCGCATTTTCTGACTTTAAGATTTCAATTACGTCTGCGGTTGCTTCTCGGTTGTGAATTACAATCGGTAAATTTACTTCTTTAGCCAGTTTAATCTGGCGTTTAAACACTTCTTTTTGGACATCTTTCGGTGATTTATCCCAGTGATAATCGAGCCCCATTTCACCGATAGCAACAATTTTTGGATGTTTAGAAAGTTCTTTAATCCATTCATAATATTCATCAGTGAAATCAATCGCATCCACTGGATGCCAGCCGATTACACCAAATACAAATTCATATTGATCAATGAGCTTCATCGTGCGTTTAATTGTTACTTCATCAAATCCAACGACGATCATACGGTCTATTCCGTTTTCTCGTGCTCTATCTATAACTTCCTGTAAATCTTCTTCGTACTGATCTGCGTTTAAATGAACGTGTGTATCTATTAACACAGTATCACTCCTCGTGTTTTTATTTTACGATTGAGCCGTTCTCAATTGCATTTGGTACGCTGACTAATGTTAATGCACCATCTTTTTCTGCTGACAAAATCATTCCTTCTGATTTCTCTCCACGTAATTCTACCGGTTTTAAGTTTGTCACAACAATTACTTTTTTACCGATAATGTCTTCTGGTTTATAGAATTCAGCTATACCGGAGACGATTTGGCGTTGTTCATTACCTAAATCTACCTGGATTTTTAATAATTTTTTCGCTTTTTTCACGTAATCCGCGTCAATGATAGTAGCTGTTTTTAATTCTACTTCATTAAATGTATCAATTGTAATCTCCGGCTTAGCAGGTACTTCTTCTTTTTCCTCTTCTGCTGGTGCAGGCGGTTGCATCGTACTCTTAATAAATTCTACTTCAGCTGCTGTATCTAAACGCGGGAAGATTGGTGTTGCTTTCTCAACCACTTTTAAGTCTTTAATCTTACCGTATGCATCAAGACTCGCAAATTCAAATAATGTTGGATCCTGAATATTTAACTGATTAAAGATTTTTGTCGGCGCTTCTGTTAAGAATGGGCGTAACAATACGCTCGCAAAACGAATATTCTCAACTAAGTGATACATTACGCTTTCTAATAATTCTTTTTGTGCTTCATCTTTGATTAAAATCCACGGTGTTGTTTCATCGATATATTTATTTGTTCTTGAAATCAGCTTCCATACTTCTTGTAACGCTACTGAATATTGTAAGTTCTCCATAGCAGCATCGTATTTCGCTTTCGTTTCAAGTGCTAACGCTTCAATTTCAGCATCTACTTCATGCATTTGACCTTTGTAGCCAGAAAGATTGCCATCAAAATATTTATTGATCATCGCAATCGTACGGTTAACTAAGTTACCTAAGTCATTTGCAAGGTCAAAGTTTGTACGATCAACGAAAGCTTCAGGCGTAAACACTCCATCTGAACCAAATGGTAACTCACGCATTAAGTAGTATCGCACTGCGTCTAAACCGTAACGATCAATTAGGATATGCGGATCTACCACATTCCCTTTAGACTTACTCATCTTACCGTCTTTCATCAAGATCCAGCCGTGAGCAAATACTTTCTTCGGTAATGGTAAATCTAAAGCCATGAGTAAAACTGGCCATATAATTGTATGGAAACGAACAATTTCTTTCGCCATAATATGGACATCAGCTGGCCAGTATTTCTTAAATTCTGTATCATCTTCTGAAAGGTAACCTAAAGCAGAGATATAGTTTGTTAATGCATCAATCCAAACATATACAACATGTTTCGGATTAGACGGAACTTTTATCCCCCAGTCAAAAGATGTACGAGAAACAGCTAAATCTTCTAACCCTGGTTTAATAAAGTTATTTAACATTTCATTTTTTCGAGAAACAGGTTGAATGAAGTCAGGATGATCTTCATAATATTGTACTAAACGATCAGCATATTTACTCAATCTAAAGAAATAACTTTCTTCTTTCACAAGTTGAACCGGGTGTCCTGAATCCGGACTTTTCCCTCCAACGATTTTATCGCCTTCCATAATAGGATCAACAAGTTGCGTTTCAGTGTAGAATGTTTCGTCTGGCACTGAATACCATCCTTCATATTCACCTAAATAAATATCATCTTGTGCTAATAATTTTTCGAATACTTTTTCGACAACAAGTTTATGACGCGTTTCAGTCGTTCTAATAAAATCATCGTTTGAAATATCAAGCTTTTTCCATAATGCCTGAATGTCTTTAATGATTTCATCTAAATATTCTATTTCAGATTTACCGGCAGCAAGTGCTTTCTCCTGAATCTTTTGGCCATGTTCATCTGTACCTGTTAAATACTTAACATCGTAACCTTGCATTCTTTTGTAACGCGCGATAGCGTCACCTGCTACTGTTGAATATGCATGTCCAATATGTAATTTACCGCTTGGATAATATATAGGCGTTGTTATATAAAAAGTATCGTTCGTCATGTTCGTCCTCCTAGTGCTATTTATCCTTTAAATATACAGAAGTTTTCGTTATTTTTCAATATGACTAATCTTTACAATTCGACAAGTAAAATTATTAATATATTGTAAAATCAAGTAAAGTTCTCAAATTCTGAATATTACATAACATTACTAAACCATTACAAATAAAGATTTTAATCATATATCGTTGACAATGTAAAAATACGGTAGTACACTCTTATTAAGACAAATGTCGAAAACACTTATTAATTTTGTCGAATTTACTAAAATTACTACAAAAACAATTTTTGGAGGAAATATATTATGAAATCTACTGGTATCGTAAGAAAAGTTGATGAATTAGGACGTGTAGTTATTCCAATCGAATTACGTCGTATTTTAGACATCGCTGAAAAAGACGCTTTAGAAATCTATACTGATGCAGATAAAATTATCTTAAAAAAATATAAACCAAGCATGACTTGTGCTGTAACTGGTGATGTTTCTGAAGATAACTATTTATTAGCAGGTGGTAAATTAGTATTATCTAAAGAAGGCGTAGAACAAATCTTAAAAGAGATCGAAGCTAAAGATAAATAAGATATAAAAATAAAAAGGTTCGAGTCCAAATGGACTCGAACCTTTTTATTTTTTATCGACATGATACATTTGATACACTTCGTTCTTCTTCATTTCTCTATCTAAAGCAACTTGTTTAATCGCCTCTTTATTTCGTAATCCTTCTTTAACATAGTGATGGACGTGATCTTCAACCGTCATTTCTGACCACCAGTTCACATTATTTTCGCCTGTGCTGCCTTCAATTATAAGAACAAACTCACCTTTAAGATTAATATCTTTGTCCAGTCGTTCTAATAGATACAACACTGAATCCGTTTCAACTTGCTCAAATTTCTTAGTCAGTTCACGTGCAATGGATATTTTACGTGTACCGTCTATTTTTGCAATCATTTCTAATGTATGTTTCACACGAAACGGTGATTCGTAGATTATGATGGTGTGAGGTAAAGCCATAAGCGATACAAGTCGCTCTTTCTTTTCATTATCTTTGCGAGGTAAAAAACCATCAAATAAAAATGAATAAGAGCTAATACCACTTGTCATTAAAGCTGTAAGTGCGGCATTAGCACCTGGCACTGTTTCAACTTTAATACCTTTCTCACGTGCCACAACAACCAGTTCATATCCCGGATCACTTATAAGGGGAAGTCCTGCATCAGAAACCAATGCGATACGGTTTCCTTCTAACAATAAATCGATAATATAATCTGTCACCTGTTCTTTATTGTGCTCATGGTAGCTTTTTAATGGTGTATCAATATCATAATGCATAACGAGTTTTTTAGTCACCCTTGTGTCTTCACATAAAATGATATCCGCTTCTTTTAACATTCTTACCGCTCTAAATGTAATATCTTCTAAATTGCCGATTGGTGTACCTACTAAATATAAGATACCGCTCATAAGGTACCTCCCTGTATTAATTTAATCTTTTGTGAACGTGTTAATTGTTTAATCGCATACTCTCTTTGCATTGCTGCACTTTTCGTTTCAAAACTTTCTTCGTATACGCGTTTCACCGGTAATCTTACTCTTGTATACTTTGCACCTCTGCCTTCGTTATGGGTATGGAGTCTTTTCTCCAGGTCATTTGTATAGCCTGTATACAGTGTACCATCACTACATTCTAATATATAAATATAATGACTACCCATAATAAACCTCATTCATCGATTTAGAATAAGTACCATCCGTATCATAAATATAAAACGGCGGCATAACCTTCACATCTGGTTTACCACCTTTTATACCAACGACAACAACTGTAATCGCATCGGGTTTAGTAGGTGATGAATAGATAGGATAAATAACTTTAGGTTCAATGCCAACTGTTCTCATATCAGAAAGCACATCAATCAACCGATCAGCACGTTGAACAACAATCATTTTTCCTCTTTGCTTCAGTAAATGGTTTGCAGACTGGACGCAATCTAAAAATGTACAAAGCACTTCAGTTCGAGCAATACGATGAGCTTCCTTTAAATGCTGATACTCCTGATTTGCTCTAAAGTAAGGAGGATTACATGTTACAACATCAAATTGACTGGGTATAAAATTTTGTTTCACGCACTTTATGTCCATCTCGTGCATACAAATCTGTTCTTCCAGTTTGTTATATTGAACAGATCGCCTTGCCATATCCACAAGTTGTGACTGAATTTCGATTGCTTCTATCGGCATGTTTGTACGATGAGATAATAATAAAGGAATAATGCCATTCCCTGAACAAATATCTATCACTTTGTCTTTTTTCTTTAAAGGCGTAAGGTGTGCAAGTAGCAGTGCATCTGTTGAAAAAGAAAACACATCATCATTTTGAATGATGGATAAATTTTCTTTAATTAATTGATCAAATCTTTCATTTTCTAACAACATCATAATTCCTCCAATAAAAAAAGGCTTACGCCTCTTTTTATTCTTTATCAGATAGTAAGCTTAAACAAAAAATACAGTCGCCACCACCACGGTGTTTGCCAAATAAATCTGTCGGACAAATATGAAAGCCTTCTGCGTAAAGCATCGCTAAATTATCTTTACTTTGAAGAACTTTATTATTCTTTTTAGGTTCCTCTTCTTCTTTAGGTACCTGAATGAAACGTTGCAAATTATCATTTTCTAACTTTAAAGCAACATTTTCTTCGACTAAAGCAACTGTCAGTTCTTTTAATGTTTCATAACTATCATTTATATTAATGATTTGTTTCTCCAGCTTAGTTAAAGCATTGAATAATTCATCGCGGTTCATGATAAACCTCCTAAACTTGTACCTCGTCGATATGATAAACGATTGGTGTTTCCATACTCTTTAATTTTACTTGCATCGTCACATCTAATATATTTAAACCGATAACACGACCAGGTCCTTCAGGTGTTTGAATTTCTTCCCCAATATCAGGTAATCTTCTTCTTGTTTCTTCGTAATAATCATTTTCGTATTTCAAACAACACATTAAACGACCACATGCACCTGAAATTTTAGTAGGATTTAATGATAAATTCTGATCTTTTGCCATTTTTATCGATACGGGTTCAAAATCACCTAAATAAGTTGCACAGCATAAACTACGACCGCAAGGACCAATGCCGCCTAGAATCTTCGCTTCATCTCTTACACCGATTTGACGTAATTCAATGCGTGTTTTTAGATCATAGGCTAAACTTTTAACTAATTCACGAAAATCTACACGCTCATTAGCAGTAAAGTTAAAAATAATCTTTGCTTTATCTAATGTATAAGTTGCATTTACTAAGCGCATATCGAGTTCATGATTTTTAACGTGTTGTTTACATAGCTCTAATGCACGGTCAGCGTCTAACATATTTTGTTCATACTTTAAAATATCATTTTCTGTTGCTTTACGACTAATCATTGGTACCGGCATCACTACGTCTTCAATCGGCACTTCTTTATTTGGAATAATAACACGGGCAAGTTCAACGCCACGCTTTTTATTATCAATTACTACTAATTCATTGACTGAAAATTGTTCATCACCAGGTTGATAATATTCTGTCTTACCTGATTTCTGAAATTTCACACCTATTATTTCTATCATTATTTCACCTCATTGAGCATTTGAATCGCTAAAGCTTCATACACTAATGTTATATTAACATATTGTAACAATTGCTGTTTCGCTGTAAGTGTATGGTCTATCATTGCTAAACATTTATCAATTGTCAGTAGATTTGCCTGCTGTTGAATATGTTCTTCCATTTCAGGATAACTTACTACATTATCACCAATGAGTACATACATCAAATCCTGTAGATACAGTTGAATCATGTCTATTCCCATCAATTGTTTCTCTCGCGAATCGAGTGTATCCAAAATGTTGACAATTTGAATTAATCCCATTGTATCACTGTTTAGTAAAGTTTGGCACCACTTAATTATTACACCCTTTAAATCATTAAATTGTTGTGTCTCATACCATTCCACTGCTTCTTCTTTACTTAAGTTAAGAGCATTCATCGTCGCCAGAACAGATTTTGGAATATCCAGATCACTATGCTTGGTCAAATCATCTTCACTAGCTTGTATAAAGATATGCTGACATCTTGAATGGATGGTCGGTAAGATGGATTTTGGTGCAGTTGTTACTAATATTGCTACAGTATTTACTGGGGGTTCCTCTAAAAATTTTAATATACTATTTTCACCTTGCACCGTTACTTTATCGAAATCCATAATAATATAGACTTTATGTGTGCCTTCAATCGGTTTTTGATTCATACGATGTAACAAATCTTCTATTAACTCTTTTTTTATCGTGGCTTCACTTGTTTCTAGAAGAATGAAATCCGCGTGATTTAAATTCTGAACGCGACTTTGACATATATCATTATTACTACAAAGTATTTGTGCCGCAAAACGCATTGCTTCATCTTTTAACTGGCCTCTATTTTGTCCATCAAACAAATATGCATGACTTAATTTATTATTATCGATAAGATGCTGCAGTTGCTTAAGCATTCAATCTACTCCTTTATATAATCAAAAAGCTGCACATGGCAGCTTATGTTAGAACTGATGAAATTGTTCAATCGGCATTACAAAGACTGTTGCGCCACCAACTTCGACTTCAACTGGATATGGAATATAAGCATCCGCATTGCCACCCATTGGCGTCACAGGTGTAACAACTTGTTCTCGGTTACCACAAGTACCATTGATTAAAGTTAATAGTTCATTTACACGTTCATCTTCCACACCACATAGAAATGTCGTATTACCAGCCCTTAAAAATCCGCCAGTAGAAGCGAGTTTTGTTGTTCTAAAATTATTTTTAGTAAGTACATCAGATAGACTTTGACTGTCCTGATCTTGTACAATTGCAATTATCATTTTCATATGAAACACCTCTTATCATCAATTATATCACAAACTAGTTAATGCTCTTATTAATTGCTTCTAAACAATCATTAACTACTTCCAACAAAGGTTTCGAAGCATCGATCAATTTAATTCTCTCTGGATGTAAATGAAGTAATTCATCATATCCTTTTACAACACGTTGGTGGAAATCAATCTGTTCTTTGTCTAATCGGTTTGTTTCACGTGAATTATCTTTAATACGTAATAAACCAATTTCAGGTTCAACACGCAAATATAACGTTAAATCCGGATATTTACCTTCAATCGCAAATTCATTGATAGCACGAATTTCATCAACCCCGATACCGCGCGCATAACCTTGGTAGGCTAATGAACTATCAATAAAACGGTCACACAATACAATCTTACCCATTTGAAGTGCTGGTAATACTTTTTCTACAAGATGTTGTCTACGGCTTGCAGCAAACAATAACGCCTCTGTTCTGTAATCCATTGCACTCGCATCATCTAAAATGATATTACGGATATCTTCACTAATTTTTATACCACCAGGTTCTCTCGTAGTAACTACTTCAAAATCGTTACTTAATTCATTCGCTAATGCTTTAATAACCGTACTTTTACCTGAACCTTCCGGACCTTCAATTGTAATAAAATAACTCATTATTTACTCCTACTCCCACACACGAATTTTATAATCATAGATACCATGTATTTTTCCACCATCAGAAATAAATGATTTTACATGTTGAACATGCACCTCCGTAATCATTTCTCCCTCTAATATGTAAGGAATACCTGGAGGATACGGAATAATATGTTCTGCACATACACGACCTATACTTTCATCTAACGTTATATTGATAATATTATTTGAAGTTTGGGCAATATAACTTCCATCTAATTGATTATATAACATCTCACTTTTAACTTCATTACTATCTCTGTTACTATCTAATTTTATATTATTTATTCTATCAATCAAGAACTCAAATAAATAACGATCATTCTCATGCCATAATGGCAATACACATAATACAAACTTTTCATTACTCAACTCAGTAAATATACCGTATCTCTCTAATAAATGCGCTAATTCTATACCACTATAATGCTCGTGCATCAACATTATCTTCAGTGGATCCTCCGCTTCTATAACATCAAAGACTTTGCGCAGTGCTTTTAGTAATGTCGTTCTACGCTTAAAAAATAATCTATCTTTATAATGCTTATAAAAGGTATCTGCGTGTTCTAAACCTAACATTAGCATATACGAAGGACTAGAAGATTGTAGTATCGAAAGTAAATGATTTATCTGGTGTTTTATATCTTCAGGAATAGCATGATTTATATGAATAACTGAACTCATTGTAAATGCAGGTAATGTCTTATGATAAGACTGTACTACGAAATCAGCTGCGTATTTTAATGAACTTACAGGAAAATGCTCTGAAATATTAAAATGCGCGCCATGCGCTTCATCAATTAATACAGGAATATGATAACGATGAAAATACTCAATTGCCGCTTTAATATCATATGTTTCACCAAAATAATTAGGATATGTTAATACCGCTAATTTAATATGAGGCAACACATCTTTATCAATAGCTCCTATATCAATTCCACTATACTCTTTTGTAGTATATGAAACATTTGTCGGTAAAATATATGCGCTACCTTTTCCCAATGCAATCGCATTATAAATTGATTTGTGCGCATTTCTCATAATAGCAACACTCGGAACTTCACCAGCCTCTATAAAGGAAAGAATCACTGCCAGTAAACCAACAGTTGTACCGTTTACTAAAAAACGTGAATCATATCCCTCTTTGTCAATCGATAATTGACTATTCTTTATAATATCATCAGGATGATGATAATCATCCATACCTGAAATTTCTGTAACATCGTATTTTAATTCTAAGTTATCAAGATGTCCTATCGTTTGATAATGGTGACCAGGAACATGCAGTGAAATTGGAATTTGTTTAAAATGTTCAATCATAGCATTATACATTTTCATAGAAAGAACTCCTTTAATTTTACAAATCATTTCTATATGTTAAACATTTTCATTACTTCTATCTATTATTGTACCAACATTTTTAAAACTAAGTATCTAATAATAAAAACACTTAAAAAAATGCAAAAAAAAGAGACCTTAACAGGTCACTCGTTTGCGGCTCATCGCATCCATTTAAGGTATTACTATAAATCTGCCCGGCAACGTCCTACTCTCGCGGATCGTAAGACCAACTACCATCGGCGCTAGAGAGCTTAACTTCTGTGTTCGGTATGGGAACAGGTGTGACCTCTCTGCCATCGTCACCAGACAAAGTATATTAAAGGTATTGTACCTTCAAAACTAGATAAACTTAAGAAGAAATATGATGTACCAAACATCACCGTGCAAAAAATCTATAAAATTGATTAAGTCTTCGATCGATTAGTATTCGTCAGCTCCATACATTACTGTACTTCCACCTCGAACCTATTAACCTCATCATCTTTGAGGGATCTTATAACCGAAGTTGGGAAATCTCATCTTGAGGGGGGCTTCATGCTTAGATGCTTTCAGCACTTATCCCGTCCATACATAGCTACCCAGCTATGCCGCTGGCGCGACAACTGGTACACCAGAGGTATGTCCATCCCGGTCCTCTCGTACTAAGGACAGCTCCTCTCAAATTTCCTACGCCCACGACGGATAGGGACCGAACTGTCTCACGACGTTCTGAACCCAGCTCGCGTACCGCTTTAATGGGCGAACAGCCCAACCCTTGGGACCGACTACAGCCCCAGGATGCGATGAGCCGACATCGAGGTGCCAAACCTCCCCGTCGATGTGAACTCTTGGGGGAGATAAGCCTGTTATCCCCGGGGTAGCTTTTATCCGTTGAGCGATGGCCCTTCCATGCGGAACCACCGGATCACTAAGTCCGTCTTTCGACCCTGCTCGACTTGTAGGTCTCGCAGTCAAGCTCCCTTGTGCCTTTACACTCTGCGAATGATTTCCAACCATTCTGAGGGAACCTTTGAGCGCCTCCGTTACTCTTTAGGAGGCGACCGCCCCAGTCAAACTGCCCGCCTGACACTGTCTCCCACCACGATAAGTGGTGCGGGTTAGAAAGTCAACACAGCCAGGGTAGTATCCCACCAACGCCTCCACGTAAGCTGACGCTCACGCTTCAAAGGCTCCTACCTATCCTGTACAAGCTGTGCCGAATTTCAATATCAGGCTGCAGTAAAGCTCCACGGGGTCTTTCCGTCCTGTCGCGGGTAACCTGCATCTTCACAGGTACTATGATTTCACCGAGTCTCTCGTTGAGACAGTGCCCAAATCGTTACGCCTTTCGTGCGGGTCGGAACTTACCCGACAAGGAATTTCGCTACCTTAGGACCGTTATAGTTACGGCCGCCGTTTACTGGGGCTTCAATTCGTAGCTTCGCGAGATGCTAACCACTCCTTTTAACCTTCCAGCACCGGGCAGGCGTCAGCCCCTATACGTCACCTTACGGTTTTGCAGAGACCTGTGTTTTTGATAAACAGTCGCTTGGGCCTATTCACTGCGGCTCTTCAAGGCTTGCACCCTAAAAAGCACCCCTTCTCCCGAAGTTACGGGGTCATTTTGCCGAGTTCCTTAACGAGAGTTCGCTCGCTCACCTTAGAATTCTCATCTTGACTACCTGTGTCGGTTTGCGGTACGGGCACCTAATTTCTAACTAGAGGCTTTTCTTGGCAGTGTGAAATCAACGACTTCGCTACTATAATTTCGCTCCCCATCACACCTTGACCTTAAGAGTACCGGATTTGCCTAATACTCAGTCTCAGTGCTTGGACGTACATAACCAACAGTACGCTTCGCCTATCCTACTGCGTCCCCCCATCGTTCAAACAATCTTAGGTGGTACAGGAATATCTACCTGTTATCCATCGCCTACGCCATTCGGCCTCGGCTTAGGTCCCGACTAACCCAGAGCGGACGAGCCTTCCTCTGGAAACCTTAGTCAATCGGTGGACGGGATTCTCACCCGTCTTTCGCTACTCACACCGGCATTCTCACTTCTAAGCGCTCCACATGTCCTTGCGATCATGCTTCGACGCTGCTTAGAACGCTCTCCTACCATTGTCCATTGGACAATCCACAGCTTCGGTAATATGTTTAGCCCCGGTACATTTTCGGCGCAGCGTCACTCGACTAGTGAGCTATTACGCACTCTTTAAATGATGGCTGCTTCTAAGCCAACATCCTAGTTGTCTGGGCAACGCCACATCCTTTTCCACTTAACATATATTTTGGGACCTTAGCTGGTGGTCTGGGCTGTTTCCCTCTCGACTACGGACCTTATCACCCGCAGTCTGACTCCCGTGTTAAATTATTTGGCATTCGGAGTTTGTCTGAATTCGGTAACCCGAGGGGGGCCCCTAGTCCAAACAGTGCTCTACCTCCAATAATCATCACACGAGGCTAGCCCTAAAGCTATTTCGGAGAGAACCAGCTATCTCCAGGTTCGATTGGAATTTCTCCGCTACCCACACCTCATCCGCTCACTTTTCAACGTAAGTCGGTTCGGTCCTCCATTCAGTGTTACCTGAACTTCAACCTGGACATGGGTAGATCACCTGGTTTCGGGTCTACGACCTGATACTCATTCGCCCTATTCAGACTCGCTTTCGCTACGGCTCCACATATACTGCTTAACCTTGCATCAAATCGTAACTCGCCGGTTCATTCTACAAAAGGCACGCCATCACCCATTAACGGGCTCTGACTACTTGTAAGCACACGGTTTCAGGTTCTATTTCACTCCCCTTCCGGGGTGCTTTTCACCTTTCCCTCACGGTACTGGTTCACTATCGGTCACTAGAGAGTATTTAGCCTTGGGAGATGGTCCTCCCGGATTCCGACGGAATTCCACGTGTTCCGCCGTACTCAGGATCCACTCAGGAGAGAACAACTTTTCGACTACAGGGCCTTTACCTTCTATGGCTGACTTTTCCAAAGTCATTCGTCTAAACTGTTCCTTTGTAACTCCGTATTGAGTGTCCTACAACCCCAGAGAGCAAGCTCTCTGGTTTGGGCTCTTCCCGTTTCGCTCGCCGCTACTAAGGGAATCGAGTTTTCTTTCTCTTCCTCCGGGTACTTAGATGTTTCAGTTCTCCGGGTGTGCCTTCTCATATACTATGTATTCATATATGGATAACATGACATAACTCATGCTGGGTTTCCCCATTCGGAAATCTCTGGATCAAAGCTTACTTACAGCTCCCCAAAGCATATCGTCGTTAGTAACGTCCTTCTTCGGCTTCTAGTGCCAAGGCATCCACCGTGCGCCCTTAATAACTTAATCTGTTATTAATAATTGTGATGTCTGCATAAATGCAGACGCGCGATTTTTTTAAGAATTCAAAAATGAACTCACTCGGTTTTGCTTGGTAAAAT
Source organism: Macrococcus epidermidis (assembly GCF_024205965.1). Taxonomy (NCBI): domain Bacteria; kingdom Bacillati; phylum Bacillota; class Bacilli; order Caryophanales; family Staphylococcaceae; genus Macrococcus; species Macrococcus epidermidis. The sequence continues at coordinate 2,428,842 of NZ_CP073819.1, forward strand.
CTTTTATTTCTTCTTACTTTATCTAGTTTTCAAAGTACAATTTGAATGACTTACTGGACCGAAGGTCCGATAAACATTCAAAACTGAATACAATATGTCAATGTTAATCCCTATCAGACCTAAAGGTCTGATTTCCGTAATTATCCTTAGAAAGGAGGTGATCCAGCCGCACCTTCCGATACGGCTACCTTGTTACGACTTCACCCCAATCATCTGTCCCACCTTCGACGGCTAGCTCCTAAAAGGTTACTCCACCGGCTTCGGGTGTTACAAACTCTCGTGGTGTGACGGGCGGTGTGTACAAGACCCGGGAACGTATTCACCGTAGCATGCTGATCTACGATTACTAGCGATTCCAGCTTCATGTAGTCGAGTTGCAGACTACAATCCGAACTGAGAATGGTTTTATGGGATTTGCTTGACCTCGCGGTTTTGCTGCCCTTTGTACCATCCATTGTAGCACGTGTGTAGCCCAAATCATAAGGGGCATGATGATTTGACGTCATCCCCACCTTCCTCCGGTTTGTCACCGGCAGTCTCTCTAGAGTGCCCAACTTAATGATGGCAACTAAAGATAAGGGTTGCGCTCGTTGCGGGACTTAACCCAACATCTCACGACACGAGCTGACGACAACCATGCACCACCTGTCACTTTGTCCCCCGAAGGGGAAAGCTCTATCTCTAGAGTTGTCAAAGGATGTCAAGATTTGGTAAGGTTCTTCGCGTTGCTTCGAATTAAACCACATGCTCCACCGCTTGTGCGGGTCCCCGTCAATTCCTTTGAGTTTCAGTCTTGCGACCGTACTCCCCAGGCGGAGTGCTTAATGCGTTAGCTGCAGCACTGAGGGGCGGAAACCCCCCAACACTTAGCACTCATCGTTTACGGCGTGGACTACCAGGGTATCTAATCCTGTTTGATCCCCACGCTTTCGCACCTCAGCGTCAGTTACAGACCAGAGAGCCGCCTTCGCCACTGGTGTTCCTCCATATCTCTGCGCATTTCACCGCTACACATGGAATTCCACTCTCCTCTTCTGTACTCAAGTCTCCCAGTTTCCAATGACCCTCCCCGGTTGAGCCGGGGGCTTTCACATCAGACTTAAGAGACCGCCTACGCGCGCTTTACGCCCAATAATTCCGGATAACGCTTGCCACCTACGTATTACCGCGGCTGCTGGCACGTAGTTAGCCGTGGCTTTCTGGTAAGGTACCGTCAAGGTACGTTCAGTTACTAACGTACTTGTTCTTCCCTTACAACAGAGTTTTACGATCCGAAAACCTTCTTCACTCACGCGGCGTTGCTCCGTCAGACTTTCGTCCATTGCGGAAGATTCCCTACTGCTGCCTCCCGTAGGAGTCTGGGCCGTGTCTCAGTCCCAGTGTGGCCGATCACCCTCTCAGGTCGGCTATGTATCGTTGCCTTGGTGAGCCGTTACCTCACCAACTAGCTAATACACCGCAGGTCCATCTATAAGTGACAGCAGAACCGTCTTTCACTATTGCTTCATGCGAAGCTAAATATTATCCGGTATTAGCTCCGGTTTCCCGAAGTTATCCCAGTCTTATAGGTAGGTTACCCACGTGTTACTCACCCGTCCGCCGCTAAAATCGAGAGGTGCAAGCACCTCTGTCAATTCGCTCGACTTGCATGTATTAGGCACGCCGCCAGCGTTCATCCTGAGCCAGGATCAAACTCTCCATAATAGTTTGTTTGATAAAGCTCTTTGATTGCTTATGGCAATCACTCTTGGGAGTGAACGAAGTTCACTCAAATTATTGGAATTAACGTTGACATATTGTCATTCAGTTTTCAATGTTCATTTTGTTTGTCTTTCTGTCTCACAAGATTTAATTATACTCTCTTGTGTTTTGAAAGTCAACAACTTTTTTAAAAAAGTTTTTTTGTTGTCTTTCGAAGTGCTTGCCCCGTATGAGTTATCTCTACCGGACAAGATATAACTATACAGGGTTTCAAACACTATAACAAGCATAAAAATTACACTTTTGCTGCTTTTTTTAAACTTTTTTTAATTTTCTTTTGTATTAAGCCATTCTTTTATCTTCGGCAGTTGTTCTAAAGCATCTTGATAACCTAAATCATACATTGCTGAAAGCTTATCTCGATTCTTTTCCATACGATCAACTTTTAAATCTTTAGATGGACGAATTACAATTGCATGACCATTCTTTTCCTGGTTATCGACATATTGCAGTGTTTCATTATAAACTGCAGGACGTTTTTGCATCGCTTCATCTACTTTCTTATAACCCTTCACTTTAAAGTATTTAGAAAGTCGACTCGAACGTTTTACATATCCTTTCGGTCTCGTAAGTACAACAACATTATTGGTCATGCCATCACGTTGTGCTTTTCTTAAAGGTATCGGATCTGTAACACCACCATCCAGTAGCTTCTTACCATCGTATTCTACAATGGGTGCCATTAGCGGTAATGAACTTGATGCACGCAGAATCGTCATTAAGTCTTTCCTTAAATATGCTTTATTAAAGTATTCCGTTTCTCCTGTTTCACAGTTTGTGCACGCAATGACATATTCGCCTTTATATTGAAGAAAGTCTTCCATATTAAACGGCACATGCTCTCTCGGGATTTCATCAAAGATAAAATCCATTCCAAACATCTCTTTATTCTTTATATAGTTAGAAAAAGATAAGTAACGTTTATCATCTAAAAAATCTAAAGATACTTTCTTATTTCTTCCTTTCTGTTTAGAAAGATAAGATGCTGCCATGTTTCCCCCAGCTGAAACACCGATTACATAATTAAATTGAATATCATGTTCTAAAAAACAGTCTAATACTCCTGCAGTATATATCCCTCTCATACCGCCGCCTTCTAATACTAATCCAGTTGTCATTTTATTCACCTCATTATATTTAATAATTATAACAGGCTATATAGAAAATTTCTTATTGTAGAAGCAACAATTTTCTAATACATTAAAATAGCAATAAAAATATATCAATTAAACTCGAGGAGCAAATCAATGAAAAAATATTTATTATTACCGTTACTTATTTTAGTCCTATTTGGATGTAGTAACAACGAAACGCAAGAAACCTATCACCCAAAAACATTAAAGGTTCAGTTTGTACCTTCTCAAAATGCCGAAACTTTGGAAGCAAAAGCAAAGCCGTTAGGTAAACTACTATCTAAAGAACTGAATATGCCTGTAAAAGTATCGATCGCCACAAGCTATAATACTATAGTAGAAGCAATGCGTTCTAAACAAGCTGATGTTGCTTTCTTACCACCTACTGCATATGTTATGGCTCACGACCAGGGCGCTGCAGATGTGATTCTAAAATCACTCCACGAAACTGAAGTAAATGGTAAAAAATCAGTTACAGACTATTACAGAGGGCAATTTGTTGTTAATCGTGATAGTAAAATCAAGAATATTGAAGATATCAAAAATAAACGCATCGCATTACAGGAATCTACTTCAACATCAGGTTATCTTTATCCAGTTGGATTATTACAAGATAAAGGCATAGATATCGAAAAAGATTTAAAAACAGTGATGGTAAAAGGTCATGATAAAGCAATTACTGCACTTATCAATAACGAAGTGGATGTCGCAGCAACTTTCCAGGATGCGCGTGATTATTTAGAGAAAGACTATCCTCGTGTTAAAAAAGAAACACGTATCATTGCTGTAACGAAAAAAATTCCAAATGATACGATATCAGTGCAAGCTGATTTAGATAAAAAATTAAAAGAAGATATTAAAGGTGCATTTATCAAACTTTCAAAAGATAAAGCATCTAAAAAAATTATTAAAGAAATATATTCTCATGATGGATATGCACCAACGAATGATAAGTCGTACGACACAATTCGAAAATATGTTAAGGCACAAAGTAAGGAATAATATTTATGTATGTAAAAAATATATGTTTTGTTAATTTAGTGTAAATGGATTAACAAAAACTTAACTGTTCTCTTTTCTCATTTTTGCTAATATTAGTACTGTAGTTAAAAACAAAATTTCAAAGGAGCTTTAAAACTATGTTCACAAACACATTAAAGACAGCTGTTCCTGTAATTTTAGTAGCAACAGTACTAGGTGCATGTGGTGGAGAAAAGACAGCTGAGAATAGCAAAGAAGCGAGTAAAGGTTACACACCTGAAAAATTAACAGTTCAGTTCGTTCCTTCTCAAAATGCTGAAACATTAGAAGCAAAAGCAAAACCTTTAGAAAAATTACTTAAAAAAGAAATTGGTATTCCAGTAGAAGTTTCAGTTTCTACTAACTACAACACAATCGTTGAAGCAATGAAGTCAAAAAAAGTCGATGTTGGCTTCTTACCTCCAACAGCTTATGTATTAGCACATGATCAAAAAGCAGCGGAGGTATTATTACAAGCACAACGTTATGGTGTAAATGATGACGGTACACCGACAAAAGAATTAGTAGATTTCTACAAATCTCAATTTATCGTTAAAAAAGATTCTGATATTAAAAGCTTAAAAGATATGAAAGGCAAGAAAATTGCCATGCAGGATGTAACTTCAACAGCAGGTTACGTTTTCCCGGCAGTTGATTTAAAGAAAGAAAATATCGATCCACTAAAAGATATGGAAGTTACAACAGTTAAAGGACACGATCAAGCTGTTATCTCTTTATTAAATGATGATGTCGATGTTGCAGTAACTTTCCAGGATGCACGTAATATCGTAAAAGGTGATCAACCTAACGTATTTAAAGATACTAAAATCGTTAAGTACACAGAAAAGATCCCGAATGACACAATCTCTGCTCGCTCAGATATGACGGATGAGTGGAGGAAGAAATTAACAGATGCTTTCATCAAAATCGGTAAAGATAAAGAAGGTCAAAAAATCATTCGTGAAGTGTATTCTCATGAAGGTTATGTGAAGTCTGATGATTCTAAATTTGATATCATCCGTGAGTACGACAAAAAAGTTAAAGAATAACCCCTTCTTTAATTTGAATAATTAAATTAAGCTAAACTCAATTGATGAGTTTAGCTTTTTCTGTAAAGGAGCATTACAATGACACAAATTATTTTTAAAGGCGTAAATAAAGTTTATCCCAATGGACATGTTGGTTTGGATAACGTCAATCTAGAAATCAATAAAGGAGAATTTATTGTCATTGTCGGTCTATCTGGTGCAGGTAAGTCTACTTTATTGCGTTCGATTAATCGATTACACGAAATTTCATCAGGTGATATATCAATTGACGGTGTTTCCATCACTCAGGCAAAAGGCAATAAATTGTTAATGATGCGCAGGAATATCGGGATGATCTTTCAAAGTTTCAATTTAGTAAAACGTTCTTCTGTTATTCGTAATGTACTTAGTGGTCGTGTGGGATATCATCCAACATGGAAAATGGTGCTTGGATTATTCCCGAAGAAAGATAAACAAATTGCATTGGAAGCTTTAGATAGAGTAAATATCGTTGAAAAAGCATATAGTCGTGCAGACGAACTATCCGGTGGACAACAGCAGCGTGTCTCTATCGCACGCGCCTTAGCTCAAGAACCAAAGATTATATTAGCTGACGAACCTGTTGCATCATTAGATCCACTTACTACGAAACAAGTAATGGATGACTTAAAACGTATTAATCAAGAACTAGGCATAACTATTATCGTTAATCTGCACTTTGTAGATTTGGCAAGGGAATATGCTACACGTATTATTGGATTACGTGCAGGTAAAGTTGTGTTTGACGGACCGGTAGAACAAGCAACCGACAATGCATTTTCACATATCTATGGTAGAGACATTAAAGACGAAGAGTTGATGGGGGTTAAATAATGAAAAATCCCGATATCAAATCTACCGGTCACATAAAAGCGACATTTACAATACTATTGATATTATCATTGATTATCTGGAGCGGATGGAAGACCAACTTCAGTTTGTCCGTGCTAGCCTTAGGTGCGCCAGAAATGATGAACTTAATACGAGAAATGTTGCCACCAGATTGGAGTTACTTTAAAGAAATTGTTGATCCGATGCTGGACACTATTCGTATGGCGGTTCTTGGTACTACATTTGGATCATTACTCGCTATTCCTGTAGCACTATTATCTGCAAGTAATGTATTTAAATCAAAGTGGATTAATATACCAGTACGTTTAGTGCTCAATGTCATTCGAACAATCCCAGATTTATTACTCGCTTCGATATTCGTTGCAGTGTTTGGTATCGGCGCATTACCCGGGATATTTGCTTTAACCGTATTATCATTCGGTATTGTGGCAAAATTATTTTATGAATCTTTAGAGAATATCGATGATGGTCCGTTAGAAGCGATGACTGCTGTTGGTGCAAATAAATCAAAATGGATAACTTTCGGTGTTTTACCTCAAGCTATTGCACCGTATCTTTCATTTGTATTATTTACATTTGAAATTAACATTCGTGCTGCAGCTGTACTCGGTTTAGTAGGCGCTGGTGGTATCGGATTATTTTACGATAAGACACTTGGCTACTTTGAATATCCAAAAGTAACAACTATTATTATTTTCACTTTGTTTATTGTTATGGTCATCGATTACGTGAGTACGAGAGTAAGGGAGCGTTTACTATGAGCAAAAACTACGATTATTTGAAACCTAAATCATCCGTACCCACTATTATTCGTACAGTTCTTATTATCATAATATTACTTACTATCTATATTTGGGCGTTTAGTGGAATGCCTAAAATTGAAATTAAAGAAAAGTCTTTTGAAATTTTATCAAATATCTGGAATGGTATTATCCACCCTGATACAGGATACATCTACATGCCTGAAGGAGAAGATTTATTACGCGGCTTATTAGAAACGTTTGCTATCGCTTTTTTAGGAACGATGATTTCGGCTGTACTATGTATTCCTCTAGCTTTTCTTTCAGCCCGAAACATTTCGAATCGATTCTTATCTGAAGTAAGTAAATTTTTCTTGAGTTTAATTCGAGTATTCCCTGAAATTATTATGGCGCTACTATTTATTAAAGCAGTGGGACCAGGTGCTTTTGCCGGTGTACTTGCCGTAGGTATACATTCTATAGGAATGCTCGGAAAGTTATTTGCTGAAGATATGGAGAATTTAGATATGGGACCATCAGAAGCTTTAATGGCAACTGGTGCCAATAAAACAAAAACTTTAATGTTTGCCGTTGTCCCTCAAATATTACCTGCTTTCTTATCATTCGTGTTGTACCGCTTCGAGATTAACTTACGAAGCGCCTCTATTTTAGGATTAATTGGCGCAGGTGGCATTGGAACTCCACTAATATTTGCACTCCAGGGACGCACATGGGATCGTGTCGGAATGATATTAATCGGTATCATCATTATGGTTATAATCGTCGATACTTTATCAAGTGCTATTCGAAAAAGACTAGTTTAAGCATTAATATTAATAGATATAAAAATAAGCATCGTCAATCAATGATTGACGATGCTTATTATTTTGAATGAACGTTATATCTCTGTTCTACCAGATATCGCTTTAGATAAAGTTACTTCATCTGCATATTCTAAATCGCCACCAACAGGTAAACCATGTGCTAAACGCGTTGTTTTAATACCAATCGGTTTAACGAGTCTTGAAATATACATTGCAGTAGACTCACCTTCAATATTTGGGTTGGTTGCCAGAATTAATTCCGTTACTTCTTCATCTTTTAAACGCGTTAAAAGTGATGGAATATTAATATCTTCCGGACCTACACCTTCCATCGGTGAAATTGCACCATGTAACACATGATACATCCCTTTATATTCGCGCATCTTTTCCATTGCAATAACATCTTTCGTCTCTTCAACAACACAAATCATAGAACGATCACGTGTTGTATCACTACAAACGTAGCAAGGATCCGTATCAGTAATATGACCACAAACTGAGCAATATGTCAGTTCGCGTTTCACGTCTACTAATGCTTTCGCAAAATTCATCACGTCATCTTCTTTCATATCTAACACATGAAAAGCAAGACGACTTGCAGTCTTCGGACCTATACCAGGCAACTTCATAAAACTATCGATAAGTTTCGATATTGGTGCAGGATAATGCATATTACATCATTCCTGGAATGTTTAATCCTTTAGTATGTTGTCCTAAACGTTGTGCAGTAACATCATCTGCTTTTGCTAATGCATCGTTTGTTGCAGCTAATACTAAGTCTTGTAACATTTCGATATCTTCTGGATCTACTACTTCTTCTTTAATGATGACATCTAGTACTTCTTTATGTCCAGAAACAACAACAGTAACCATACCACCACCTGCTGTCCCTTCAATTCTTTCTTCTTTTAACTTTTCTTGCTCTTCAGCCATTTTCTTTTGCATCTTTTGCATTTGTTTCATCATTTGTTGCATATTTCCGCCACCGCGCATATTCATTTCCTCCTAAGTTTAATCAATAATATTAATTGCATCTTCACCAAATAAATTTGCTGCTTCTGATACAATATCAACTTCTACAGGTTTCTCTTCCTGTTTTGGTTGTTTTCTATTCTCAATATAAGTATGTCGAACTTGTAGCCATTGAGAATCTGGTACTCCTACCATTTTAACTTGTTTTTTAATAATTGTGTATACTATTGCTTCAATCTGTTCTCTTTTTGCATCATCATTATTGACCATATCACAATGAATCTCTTCTCCAAATTTAATAAGCACATGCGTACTACTTGCCGCGACAGGCTCTGAATGTTTCAGCAAGCTCACTAATGAACGCTGGCCTTGTGATTCAACGTGAGCAAGCAGCTCTCCCCAATTACTCTTCAAGAAGCTTAGATCCTCACGATTCGCATTATCAAGAACTGTTTCTATTTGACGCATTGAGAAAGCATTCTTGTTCTTCTTAGGCTCTTTCTTAGTTTTCTGAGGTGCTGATGCTTGGGTAGCACCTTGATTGATACGAGATTCTAAAGCATTGATACGCGCTTCAATATGACTTGTATCTACCACTGGTGTACCAGCATTGCTTTGTACACTTTGCTGAGATACAGCCGCTTCACTTTGTTTCACGAGCTCAGACAGTTTAACAATCAGTACTTCAAAATGTACGTTCGAATTGACAGAAAAACGCATCGCTACTAGCGTATCGTTAATCTTATCAATCATTTCATAAATCGTAGGTAATGCTAATGAATAAATTGCAGCATCACCTTTTTGATCTGTCGCAAATTCCACAATAACATCACGCAGAAAATAAATTAAATCATTTACTAGACGGGTAACTTCCTTACCATCCGCAAGTAATTGATGATACTGTTCAAAAGCACCTTTAACGTCATGTACAATCACTTTATCCATGAGTGACATTAAATCTTCACGACCGACACTACCCGTTACATTTAAAACATGATTTAACGTTAACTTCGCTTCACCAAATGCGATTGCCTGATCTAAAATACTTAATGCATCACGCATACCACCTTCAGCACTCGTAGCAATAAATTCAAGTGCCACATCTTCATATTCGATACCTTCCTTGTTACAGACAAATGCTAAGTGGTCTTTAATATCAGGTAAAGCAATTGCTTTGAAATCGAATCGCTGACAACGCGAAATAATTGTAGCAGGAATTTTATGTGGTTCAGTTGTCGCAAGAATAAATATGGCATGTGCAGGTGGTTCTTCTAATGTCTTTAACAACGCATTAAAAGCACCCGTAGTAAGCATATGCACTTCATCGATAATATACACTTTATATTTGGATTCACCCGGTGCATATTTGACTTTATCACGAATATTACGAATCTCATCTACACCATTGTTACTCGCCGCATCGATTTCTATTACGTCAGAATTCGTTCCATTTGTAATCGACACACAAGTCGGACAATGATTACAAGGTTCACCCGTATCACTTTCCGTACAGTTAATCGCTTTCGCAAAAATTTTAGCGATACTCGTTTTCCCTGTACCACGTGGACCATTGAAAAGATAAGCATGAGAGATTTTATTTTTCTGAATTGCATTTTTTAAAGTTGTCGTAACATGCTTCTGCCCCACAACTTCTTCGAAAGACTGTGAACGAAACACACGATATAAAGCTTGATAACTCAAGTGAGTCCCCTCCAACAAAAATTAGTACTCTTATTATAACATTGAACGGAAAACCGTCCTATTAAAAGCATCAAAAAAAGCTTGAGGAAAAACCTCAAGCCTTGAAAACTTTAAATTATTATTTTACAACGACATAACGCGTCTTTTTAGCAGTGTTACCTTTGCTGTCTGTAGCAGAGTAGTAAAGTTTGTATTTACCTTTTTTACTTGGATTAACCTTACCTTTATATGTTACTTTAACATATTTCTTATCTACATAGTCATAAGCTTTAATACCCTTAGTATAAGAGAAGGTCTTTTTGCTGTAAGTTGTATTTTTAACACCAGAGATTACAGGTGCTGAGTCTACAACGGTTGCAGTGTTAGAAACATAGATATAGCTTCTTTCTTTACCTTTATAGTCTCTTAATTTTTCTCCATTTTTACCACGGATAGCGAATTTAACTGTGTAGCTACCAGGTTTTGAGAATGTAAACTTATTATCTTTAACAGATAATTTTGTTTTACTTCCAGCGCGTGTAACGCTCATTACTTGAATATTGAAATCTTTATTATTCATTTGAACATTACTATTTGGTTGTTCGTATAACTCAACATATACAGGTAATGTATATTTTTGACCCGCTTTAAATTGATAGCCATTGAATGAAGACATACCTGGACCATCAATTACAGGCATTTCAGCCGGTTTCTTAATAAAGTTAATTTCAGCTGTTTGATAGAAATTATCTTTGCTGAATGTAAATTTAGAAGATGGATCTACAATATATCCTTCTTTTAAATAATAAGCTTTAATATCCTTTAATTGTTCATCAGTTAATTTAGTCGTTACATCTGAATAACGGTTATCGTAACCAGTCTCTTGTAATACAGTGAATGAAGGAATCGCTGATTTAATCACTTGGCCATCACGCTTTAATGTAAATGTCACTAAAGCTTCATCAAATTGGTAACCTGGTGTTTGTTTTAAATCAATATTCGTGATTTCTTCTGCATTTGCAGGTACTTTATCAGGATTATTAATTTCAAAACCTTGTGGTAAAGTTAATTGATATTTTTTTGTTAAGTCACGTAAATCATAAACTTCAATATAGTCTGTGCCTTTTTCTGCAGTAACTACACCTGTAGAAGTTAATTTACCAGTAGATTTAGGAAAATCAGTACGTCCGTCTACCGTTTTAAAGTTAATCGTTAATTTACCATCAGTGCCAGTTGATAATTTAATTACTTTAGGCGATTGAACGACTGCCTCACGTGCATTAACCAACGCTGTTTTTGCTTTATTTACATCTTCAACTTTAGAAGTAGCTTCTCCATATACTTTAACCGCATCTTTCTTCTTAGCAACATAATCAGCAACTAACTTAGTCGGTTTAGAATCTGTTGAAACTTTTACGTCAATTTCAGCATTCAATGCTTTTTTTGCATCACTCAGAGCTTTAGCATCTGCAGCTGTTTTTGTTAAACGCGCATCTTTTGTTTTTGTTGTTATTTCTGCTAATGATTTGCTTTCTGCAGCAAATGCTTCATCTTTAGTATCTGTAGCTTTTAACAAGCTTTCCGCTTTTGTGATTGCTTCTGCTAAAGACTTGTAAGTTGCATCTGTCTCACCTAAAATTGTTTTAGAATTTGTTAATTCAGTTTTTGCTTTTTCTACTGCAGATTCTAAACTTTGTTTAGCAGTAGGCGTAGTTGAAGTATCTCCAGTTGGTGTAGGTTGTGTTGTTTGTGTTTTATTAGCACTCGCTACCCCAGTTAAAATTGTTGTCGATAAAAGTGCAGCTGCGATACTTGTAGAATATAACTTTGATACTTTCATTAAATTCGCCCCTTTTTCAATAATATTGATATCTACCTCATTATAATCAAATTGATACAAAATATCCATATTATTTACAAGTACTACACAATATTTACAATTTTAATCATTTTTAATGAAATAAAAAAACACGCCATATGACGTGTTCATCTATAAAAATTCTATTAATTTATAATTAAAGCCGTGCACCTTTGCTTTGAATAACAAACACAAGCGTTACCCAAGTCGACAGCTCAAAACCGGCTACCCCAGTCACATACAAAGTACCACTTAATGCTGCTTCCTTCCGGACCTGACATGATTCATGGGTTTATATTGGCTAGGACCGATCTCTCAACACTACGTATTCGGGTCAGACCTCACAACTTGTTACCCGAGGCAAAGGGATTAGGTCTTGCCTAAGCGGATTGCAAGTACAGGGAACCGCTACCTCCCCACTTAGCACGGTAATATTTATAATACTAAATCTAACTATATAATGCAACAATAAACTTCTACTTCTCTTTACCAATCGTTCTTCTCGAGAAATCTACAAACTTAAATTCACTTGCTCTATGTTTAGAAACGTTGTATTGAAATGGTGTCGCATCAGCAAGATGTACAATTGAGCGCACGACTGCTGCATACGGTGGTGTTGCTTCAACAAATAAATCTATTTCATATTCAGACATTGGTTCAAACGTAATTACTTTATTAGAATATGCAATTTTTAATCCTAAGCGACGTTCGATATAATCATAAATTGATTGTTCAGCAATTTCCTTAGAAAGTGCTGGCATCATTTCTTGAATAAAATAATCAGTATCTACGATGTTAACAAGATCATTCTTTCTTCTTGAACGAACAACTCTAAATAACTTCGTATCTTCACTAATATTTAACGCTTCCTGTACTTTCGGGTGATCTTTTGCCACAACTGTTTCAAAACTTTCCACTACAGTATGATAATCCATATTAAGTGATTGTTTTATCTCTTCGAAACTAATCAATTGTGACACCGGAAAGTTCAATGATTGATCATAAATAACAACCGATCCTTTGCCTTTGAGCTTTTGGATAAATCCATTCGTTTGTAATAAACTTAATGCTTTTCTTACTGTTTCACGTGATACGCCATACTTTTTTACAAGTAAGTTCTCAGATGGTAACTGTTCACCATGCTTGTACTCATCATTAATAATCTTTCCACTTAACTCCTGATAAATCTTTCGATACTTATTACTGTTCACCATGTCACCCCTATACTTTATGAATCAATTAGCATCAAAAAACCGGAAAGTTTATCGAAGAATAGAGATTGCTTGATAAGGTTCCAGTACATTTGAATGATATGTTCCATTGTTGATTAAGATGCTACCTTCAATATCTATTGAAGATGGCACATCAACCGGTTCATCTGTAAAGTTCGCTAATACAAGGATAGACTTATCATCAAGCTTTCTTTCATACGCAAAAATTTGCGGATGATCTTCTAATAAAGGTTTCACCTCTCCGTATGTGATAATATCTAAGTTATGTCTTAATTCAATTAACTTTTGATACGTATAAAATACAGAGTTTTTATCTGCTAGTGCTTGTTTTACATTGATTTGTTTATAATTTTTAGCCACATCAATCCAAGGCGTGCCAGTTGTGAATCCTGCATTTTCACTATCATCCCATTGTACCGGACTTCTTGAATTATCTCGTGATTTATCTTGTAATATATCTAATATTGCACCATTTGTAAACCCATTATCTGACATGATTTGATAGGCATTTGTAGACTCTATATCACGGTATTGACTAATATCGTCCAAATAAAGGTTGGTCATACCTATTTCTTCACCTTGATAAATATAAGGTGTACCTTGTAAGAAATGTAATGTTATCGCTAACATCTTCGCACTTTTTACACGACGCTCTTCAGTAGAATCATCTCCGAAACGGCTCACAACACGAGGTTGGTCATGATTACACCAGAAGATTGCGTTCCAGCCGCCACCTTTAGAAATACCAACTTGCCATTCGAATAAAATACGTTTCAATTCAATAAAATCAAACGGCATTTTAGTCCATTTTTCACCATCTTTATAATCTACTTTAAGATGATGGAAGTTAAAGACACTACTTAATTCATGACGATCTTCGCGCGTGTAGTTAATACAATGCTCTAAAGTCGTAGAACTCATTTCACCAACGGTCATAAATCCTTCTTTATCACCAAATGTATTGCGATTCATTTCATTTAAGAATTCGTGAACACGCGGACCATCTGTATAAAACTCTTTACCAATCTTATCAGAATCTTTATATTCCGCTTTAGAAATCAAATTGATTACATCAAAACGGAAACCATCCATACCAAAGTCAATCCAATAATTAATCATATCGTAAATTTCTTTACGCAACTTTTCATTTTCCCAGTTTAAATCAGCCTGAGTAACATCAAATAAGCGTAAATAATATTGATTCGTCACAGAATCTAACTGCCATGCATTACCACCAAACTTTGATTCCCAGTTTGTCGGAGGCTGTCCATCTTTCCCGTCTTTCCAAATATAATAATCGCGATATGGATTATCTTTAGATTTACGTGACTCAACAAACCAGTTATGTTCAGTACTCGTGTGATTGATAACAATATCAGACATGATCTTAATGCCACGTGCATGCGCTTCATCTAATAAACGCTTGAAGTCTTCTTTCGTACCGAAATCTGGATTAATCTCATAATAGTCGCTAATATCGTAACCATTATCATTCATTGGAGAACGATACACCGGCGTTAACCATAAATAATCTACACCAAGCGTCTTTAAATAATCTAACTTTTCAATAATACCGTTAATATCTCCCTGACCATTGCCTGTCGTATCGTTAAATGACTTAGGATAAATTTGATATACAACCGACTTTCTCCAATCAGTAACTGCCATTATTAAAACTCCTAACGTTTTTTTGATAATATAATTTTACAACGAACAACCTGTAAGTACAAGTTGCTCGTTGATTAATTTATTAACTATGAAATTTTATATATTTTTGTCTGATACGATAGGCTCCGCTACATCTTCACCCATCTTTTTCTTAGCGAAGTTTGAGAAGATTAATGTTAATACGATAGGTAAGACGATTGCAATAATCATACCAATTAAGAATGTCATTTGGAATTGAGATTGGATACTCATGATACCAGGCAATCCACCTACTCCTACTTTACCTAACACTTGTTGTGAACCGAAGATTGCTCCTACTAAACCAGTCGTTAATACAGCTGCTATAAATGGGTACTTTAATGGAATGTTAACACCGAACATTGCAGGTTCTGTAACCCCTAACCAACCTGAGATACCAGAAGTTAATGCTAAACCTTCTTCTTTGACCATCTTTTTACGTTTGTATAAGAACCAAGCTGCAAATGCTGCCGAACCTTGAGAAATATTAGAGATTGCAAGGATTGGCCATAAGTATGTTCCGCCTAACGGAGAACTCATTAATTGGAAATCTACCGCTAAGAACATGTGATGTAAACCAGTAATTACAAGTGGGGCATATACTAATCCGTAAATTAATCCACCTAACCATCCAGCATTTTCAAAGATCATTTGAACAAAACCAGTGATTTGATTACCTAACCAGAAAGCAACTGGCCCAATGATAATGAATGATAAGAAACCTACTAATAATAATGCAACTGGTCCTACAACTAACATCTTAATAGAATCATGAACACGTTTATTCAAGAATCGTTCAACTTGAGCTAAACACCAAGTTGCGATTAAGATTGGTAATACTTGTGCTGCGTAGTTTAATTGTTGAACTTTTAATCCAAATACGTCCCACGTTGGGATTTCATTTAATTTACCAGTTTCAGCGTCTGCTAAACCGTATTGTGATGCTAGAGCTGGGTTAACCAACACTAAACCTAATACTAAACCTAAAATTGGACTACCACCAAACACACGCATCGCGCTCCAACCAATTAATGCAGGTAAGAAGTGGAATGGTGTTACAGCAATTAATTTAATAATTTCTGCTATACCTTTAAATTGTGGAAATACATCTACTACAGATTTTTTATCGTAAAACACACCTGGATCAAGTAATAAATTAGAAAGACCTAATAATAAACCGGCTGTAACGATTGCTGGCAATAATGGAATAAATACATCACCTAACGTTTTAATTGCACGTTGTAACGGGTTCATCTTTTCTGCCGCTGCTGCTTTTACATCGTCTTTTGAACTTTCACCGATCCCTGTTTCATCAACGAATACTTTGTAAGCTTCATCAACTGTACCTGGTCCAATTACGATTTGGAACTGGTTATTCGCCGCAAAAGATCCTTTTACTAAATTAATTTTATCTAAAGCTGCCTTATCTACTTTTGATTCATCTTTTAATGCTAAACGTAATCTTGTAACACAGTGCGTTGCTGCTGATACGTTATCCTTACCACCAATTGCACCAATAATGTCTTTTACTTCTTGTCTGTTGACTGCCATTCTGGTCAACTCCTTTGTTTTAATATGCATTCATTGTACACTGTCTATACAAGTATGTAAAGGTTTTCTGAAAAGGTTTTCAACATTAAAATTTTTATTTAAATATTATTTTTTTACACATTTTATCTTTATAAAGTTGTATTATATTGATATACAAGCAACGAAGGGGATGTGAAATATATGGAAAATGATCCAGTATTATTGCAGCATAATAATTTCAGCAGCACTTTAATGTCATTGAACGGTGATATAGTGTACAAATCCAATGAGAAGCAGGTTTATCCCTCTGCAAGTTTAATCAAATTACCAATCATGTTATATATCTTCGATCAGCGTTTGCATGATTTAGAGACAATCATTCCAATCGATGAAAAAGTGGAAGGTGCTGGTGTGTCTCCTTATTTATCACAAACTGAATATACTGTTCACGATTTAGTTACGTTAATGATTATTGTGAGTGATAATCGTGCAACAAATACATTGATTGAATGGATTGGCATGGATACTTTAAATGCATATTTCCTGCGCAATAATCTTGGTGATACGAAACTGCAAAGAAAGATGATGGATACAGAGCGTCGCGCACTTGGATATGATAACTTTATATCTGCACACGATATATTCCAAACGCTGTCACTCATAAAATCCCATGAACAATTTAAAGCGATGTTTCAAATTATGAAACAGCAACTTTTAAAAGATAAGACTTTGATGTATTTAACAGATGAAACAATAGAATTTGGAACAAAAACAGGTGACTTCGATAATGTGCATCACGATGCAGGGATTGTTCGATTTCAAGATAACGAAATTATCTTCGTTGTCTTAACAGATTATGATGATGCACAATTCATTCATCAGGCATTCCATGACCTAGGTTTATACTTTCAATCATTAATAAAGTCATAGACACGGCTTGCACCCACATATATATCTGAGTATAAACCAGATTCAATTGTTCTTTCTTCAATTGCGTTCGGTGTATTCGGTGAATGAATCATAAACCCGCTGCCAATATAAATGCCGATATGCGATATTTTATCGATATCTTTAACATCAGAGAAATATACTAAATCTCCTGGTATTAAATCTTGTTTATCGATTGCTTTCGTTGCTAAATATTGTTCATGTGCATCTCGTGGTAAGGTAAAACCAAGATGACGATACATATGATAAACAAAGCCTGAACAATCATAACCGTAACTAGACATGCCACCCCACAAGTAACCTAGATCAACATACATTGAAGATGCTCGATACAGTTCGCGAAAACTTGGGTTCTGCTCAGGAACCCTATGTTGCTGTATTGCGATGGCATCTTTTTTTAGTTTTAATTGACCGTCCGGACTATTAACATATACATCATCATCTTCTATGTAGTTAATAGGTAATGTTGTGTTGAATGATAGCACATAGAAAGGCATATCTTCTTTATAGCTTAATGTCTTCGGCACAATAACACGTGCATATTGAATATTATCTGTTACTTCTATTTCACCAATATGAGATTTTGGAATAAATCCAGGATAACCACGACTATCACTTTCTGATCCTTGTTCCACACACACAACTTTACACCATTCATCACTCTCTTCAATCACTTCAAGCGGCTCTCCGTACAAAAGTTGCGTATCAATTCTAGAATCATCACAAAACGATAATTTCTGTTCTAAATTTAATTTGAGTAACCACTTTTGAATGTTTACTGGATAATCCGTTGCCTCAGAATCGATATCTCTAGCTTTACCTATACTACGCCATACTGTACTTACCGGTACATTACAAACTTTCTGCATCTCTTAACGCCTCCAATAGTTTTTCATTATCGATACCTAAACCGTTTCCTTCACTCAAACTTACTTTCGGTCCATCATATGTGATACCGCCTGAGATTGTTTTTTCTTCCAACATAAAAGGTGCATCAAAATCTACCTTTTCTATATTAAGCGCGAGCGCTAAGTGCATTGCTGCTGTAAGTGCTATATGTGACTCCATCATCGATCCAAGCATACACTGAATACCTTTAGCTTGTGCCACTTGATGAATCTGAAGTGCACCGTATATACCTCCTGACTTCATGAGCTTAATATTAAACCACGATACACCACCAAGCTTTGCGATTAACGCTGCATCATAGACATCAAACAAACTTTCATCTGCCATAATGTGTATATCACTTGATTGTGCTATATTAGACATCTCTAAATAATCTTTTCTATACATCGGCTGCTCAATACAATCTACTTCAATATGTTCATACTTTAAATAATCAATGAAACGGGAAGTATCCTCTTTACTCCATCCCTGATTTGCATCAATCGCTAACTTTAAATCTGGCACTACATCGCGAATAGCATGTATCCTCGCCATATCTAGATCGACATCATTACCAAGCTTCACTTTTAAAGATTCGAATTTTTCTTCAGCATACATAACAGCATCATGCGTCATTTCTCCTACACCATTCAAACTTACAGTATGACTTGTAGTTAATTTATGTGCACTAGCACTTTTGTTTAAATATTGATAGAGTGGTAAATTTGCTTCTTTTGCCAGCAAATCATAAATTGCCATGTCCAGTGCCGCTTTAGCACTCGTATTATTTACAATACCTTTCTGTATTATTGGCAATAAATCTGTCGATACTTTTTGTTCAACGAGTTTTGGTCTTAAATACTGTATCGCTGCGACAATACTTTGAACCGTATCACCGGTAATAACAGGAGTAGGTACCGCTTCTCCTACTCCTACCAACCCAATATCAGTTTTAATAAACACAATGATACTTTCAATCACATCTGTTTCACGAAGTGCAGTTTTGAACGGCTTTTTGAGCTTTGAAATTTGTCGTTTAATATCGATATCTTCAATAATCATCCCATCACCTCATAAATTTTCTGAATATTCTATAATTATATCAGAATATAAAAAAAATGACTCAAAATTTATTGAGTCATTTAATATATATAAAATGATGTAATTAGTCTAAATAATGGCGGAGGAAGAGGGATTCGAACCCCCGCGAGCCGTTAAGCCCCTGTCGGTTTTCAAGACCGATCCCTTCAGCCGGACTTGGGTATTCCTCCAAATAAGACAATATCAATCTTATAATAAACTCATAATACTGTCAATAATATTTACTAAGAAATATTAAAAAAATTAATATGTAGAGGCTTCAACGTGTGAAATCTTCCAATCCTTTTCAAATTTCACCATACTCATCGTTAATTCAAGCGGCCATGTATTTCTTGAGCCATATATTCTTGCATCTACTTTATTTTGTGCTACCAATGTCGCTTTTTTCTCTTTTAATATAATTTCGATATTTTCTTCTTTTGTAGAATAATATTTCATCGACTCATCTTCTATCGCTTGTAACCATTCTCTTTTCGGCTGCCTGACACCTGTCATATGTACTAATACACTACCATCCATCATTAAATTATCAATTGTTTCAGTATCTCTTTCAATCATTGCTTCATACAACTTTTTATATACCGTATAAACTTCTTGTTCAGGAGTATCCATAACATCGCCCCAATCATTTCTTTTATAATTCTTATACCCCGAACATTTATACGTTACTCTATATATTTTGTTTTCATTTAAAAATTTATATTTTTTAATTATTCTAAAGATGAAATTTCACAATATAAATAAAAGAAGATGAGATTTAGAATCCCACCTTCCACCAAATTATATTAAGTTGTAAGTCGTTATTCTTCTGTTTGAATGTCTGTGGCAATTTCATTAATCGCTTCAGCACATAACACTGTACCGTAAGCAATTGCAGATGCACCAATTACTTTAAAGATACCGTTCATTTCAATCACTCCTCTAATAAATATAACGATTGGCTGAAATTACTTTAGTTCTCACAGTCAATATCAACTGTATTTTCTCTTTACCCCCTCTTCTATTATCGAAACAAATTGCTTAACTAAATCTCAATAATTCTTAAAAGCCGTTCATAATCCGCTTTTAAAAAATAAATCGTGCTAACATGTATGCATCAACTACAAAGGAGTGTTTTATATGAAATTTAAACATATTGTAATCGCAACAGTTGCAACAAGTGCATTATTTATAGGGGACGTTACTGTACATCAAGCTGAGGCAAGTGTCATTCAACAGAACGGTATAATATTGCATGATGATTCTAAGATGCTTGAGCACGAAGTGACATATATCGATTATTTAGTGAACCCTAACACAGATCAAGAAACTAAAGAGAGATTAGAGCAATACTTTGCGAATCAGGGTTTAAATAGTGTTGCTGAGATTGTATCGAAAGCAAAGCAAGATGGATTTGATGTGACTAAGTACGAATATTTACTGCATTAATGACAAAAGACCCTACAACCATTGTGGCTGTAAGGTCTCTTAAATTTATTATTCTATTCCCACTCAATCCCTAACTACACTAACTGTAATTTCTCACAGTCTCAAAACCTTATGTATCAAGGGGTTTAAGCATTCTATTTCTGATTTACTTCTCACAGTGTCGCTACTTTTATCAAAAGTTGGCTACTTTTTGGCTATTTCATATTTCTCTCAATTTGTTCATCGTCTTTCATTGGTGGATAAGACCACTTTCTATAGACTTCTTTAACATTTAATAACTTGATTGGATTAATTCTATTAAAAATAATAATCATAATACCCATATATATAATTGGTAATAAGTAAATCCACCCAATTTTATTGTATACAGGTGGATTCATAGTAACTTTAAAACATATACACACACCTACAATAGTACTCATTAATATAAAACTGTTAGCGATAGTTCTATGTCGTAAATACCAACTCATATACTTAGTACTATCTAATGATCTGTCCGTCAATTTAGCTATTGAGTTCATCAATAAAAATAACAACAACTGAACGCCTATAAATCCCACACAAGCTAATATAATAGAATCTACCAAAGAGAATGTACTTTTATATATAGCTGTAAAACCTTGTATTGATCCAAAAGCAGCCATTAATATACCTGCAAATATACCTAATATAGAAATGAAATTCGTAATCATTGATTCATAAGATACTTGAGCCTTTTGAAGTTCGCTATTTATATCATGAATTTTTTTCGATTGTTTCACAAAAAGTCCATTCTTTTGAGATATTGCTAATTTAATATGCTCAATTAATTTATAAACTATTTCAATTTGGTGTCTGTACTTAGAAATTTCATATTCATTTATTAAAATAGAACTTTCAGGGAAAAATGATAATTGAGAAACTTCAAATTTTTTCTCCAAATACTTTTCAAAATCTCTTTGAAATATCTCACCAAAATTACTCTCATTGATTTCTTCATTATTCATGTATTCATCGGACATATCATTATTAAAAATTATTTCTGTCAGCCTATTATATGGTATTAATTGAGGTTTTATTCCTTCACACGCTCTTAATAAGTTTTCGAAATAGCTTATATCTTGATTTTTAGATTCATAGGAAACAGGATTTTGGATATAAAGTTTATATTGACTACCAATAATACTTGAGATTGTCACCATATTTTTATCATAATCTAATTGCCAATCTTTTAATAATTCATTTAAAGTTTTAGCTTTCATTAAAGGCTTCCTCTAAATCCCTAAAATTATAAACCGGCTTTGAACTGAATGTTTTAATTCTATCTTTATTTTCATCCCAAAATTTGTGCTTGTGGCTAATCTCAACTAAATCAAAGGGATTTAAATTGATCATATGAGTAATTACATCATTGATTTCACTATAATCATTTAAATGCTGAGAAATTTGACCTTCATCTGAAATAGGACTACTTTTAAATTCTTTGTAATCATTATATATTTCAGGTACTACCGGCCCATATAACCAAGCTTCCATTTTAGTAGAGTCAAATAACTGCTTAGCAAAGTCTACTGATATATTTTCTTTAATCATGTATCCTAGTGTAAAGTACATTATTTTTTGCAACTGTAGATTAGTAATAGGATTATCACTTTCATGTGCAATATGTAATATATGCTTAGCTAGTTCTCTCATTGAAAAATCCCCCTTTCGACAACTGTTCCAAGTGTTCTGAATTCAGGCACAAAAATAGACAGTATTCAAACTGCCTTTTGTCATGATTGCGTCTGTATTCGGTATTAATATGACAAAAAGCTTTGCCAATAACTTTTTTGGAACATATGTTCTTCTTTATCTATTTATTATATACCCTTATTCACTCTTTAAACAATAAATTAACTAAATATCTGAAAATTCAAAATATTATAAGTTCACAATTTAGACATATTTATAACCATAATAAAAAAACCACCCACCATTATGGTGAGCGGTTCAGCACGGTGAAAGTGCTATTCCAAAAACATATCAGAAAAATTGTACTTCTAAATTTGATACTGCATCTAACACAATTATATCAATTATCGACTTACTTTGCACTATTAGAGTGAATACAAATCTTATCGAGAAGTTTATCAAACTTATAACGTATATTCCGTGGATCTAAATTGAATATTTCAGCTGTTCGATTAATACCATAGCCACGCAACAAACACAGAAATATATATTGTTCTTTAAGTGTGCCGTATTGCTCTACTTTCTCCAATAGAGTGTTAAGGAATGCTGTATCACCTGTGAGGGATATTTGGGTCATAGCGGTATTCATATCAACTTCTACAGGTCTCTCTATATCAAAGAAAACATCATCATCTAGTTCTAAATCTTTCTCTAGAGTTAATGAATGTGTTTTATGGTATTCCAGGATAAAGTTTCTTAGTTGTGCACGGTTAGACTGTTTCATATACACTCTCACGGCTTAGAGTCAAAGCTCTTTTAATCTTCTCAGCATGTTTATACTTTTCTATTAGGGCTTGTTGTTTAAACGCCTTATGTCGTTTTAATCGTTCATACTCAGATAGTTGAAATAAATCTTTTTTCACACGCTTCATTAATGCTATATCACCATACCTACCCTCAGTGGCTAAGTACCTTTTTATCTCTTTTTGTTCTTCTAATGTATACTGTTTTAAGCACTGCCTTAATATCTTCATGTTTCGGTCACATCTCTTTTTATATCGTGCCAATGCGTTTTTCTGATCTATAATCCATAAGGCTAAATCGGACACGCTACAACCTATGGTAACGAGTCCGACTGTTGTTGGAATTGGATGACTTACAGATAAATGATACATTTCATTGATTTGCTGAGTTAGAAAGGAAATTTTCATTCTAATATTGACTGGCGAGAAGTCTCTTAAAAAGATCTCCTCAGCCATTGTCAATTCCTCAATTACATAGTTATAATTTTTATTCAGTCGTATAAGCCTCAATTAACCACCTCATCACTAATTAATAGTTAAATTTAGTATCATTACATGTTACTGATGATTTTAGCTTTTACATTTTCCTCTTCTGATGGACTGATACGATACTCAACATCTTTATACTCATCAATCACTCTATTTAATGTTTGTTCAACATCTAACTGTTTAAAATCTGTTCCAGTATGATACCAAAGCACCTCATTACTAACAGGGATGTTATCTAACACAGTAATATCATTCTCTAACTGCTTATATTCCTGTGAAGCGGTGTAGGGTTGAGTGATAGCATACTTCAATTCAGTGATTTTCTCTTGTAATCCTGTACTCTCTAAGCCTTTATCGTTCACAGTGGCCACTAATCTATTAAACTCATAAGGTGTGATGTCCTCAGCGTTAACATTCATTAAGAAATCAATCACTTCTGTGTCTCTCATAGCATTTAACTTAACTTCAAAGTCTTGACGGTTTAAAGCCTCTTGTTGAGGATCATCATATACTTTCTTTTCACTTTCAAAATTATAGATCAGCTGTTTAAGTTCTTTTTGCTTATCCTCTTTCAAGCCTTTTAAATGTGCTGAATATTCATTTTGTGCTGTACTTAGAAGCGGTGTGATGTCTGATAGTACTCGGTGTACTCTATAACCTTTAATTAATAACAATCCGGCTGTTGCGATTGCGTCTTTCACGTTATTAACCTTTGCCATGTGTTCAGTGTTACTTAATACATCATAATTAAATTCTGTCATTTTTAAATTTCTCCTTTTTCATTATTATAGTTTTTATTATTTTCATTGCCTGGATCTAATTCATAATCAATATATTCCGGCTCACCATCTCCATAATCAACTGTGATATGAACCTGTAACATATCATCCACAACAGTCTTATCAGTCCATAGGGCATGATATTTACCGACTAATTCACGAGCTTTATTCTGATCAGCCATTTTAGGCTTTACCATTACTTTCTCGACCTTTTCTGTATAAACTAAATTATCTTTACCGGTTGTTTCATTCTTGATAAAGTGAGGCACTTTAATAACATGTGCCTGTTCTTCTTCTAAATTTCCGACTGCTGTCTCAGATAAAACAGTTAATAGCTGTTTGGCCGTTAATATTGTTTCATCTTCAATTTCAGACCTTAGCCCCTCCATATACTGCTTAACATCAACATTTTTCAACAATCTGTAACCTGTTGTACGTGCTGACACAGGGGAGTACCCGGCTTTAATGGCCGATTGTGTAGCATTAAAACATCTTAAATACTCATTGGCAAATTTCTTTTGTTTCTCTGATAAATTTGTCATATTTACCGCCTTTCTATTAGTTTTTCGTTGTTTTTTACGCTTGTCAGCGTTTTGATGACATTTTGCTGTTGACGGTCTGATACAGTTATATCAAGGGTTTCAGTCGTTTTTCAGCTGTCAGCAAAACTTTTCAAACTTTTTTATTCGTTCATGTGTATCTTACACGGAGGTATGCCCCCTATATGCTTATTACTTTATATACTTATATCTTATATATAATTGCTGACATAGCTGACAATAGAGAATTAGCCTACAGACTCTAAGTTTTAGACGTCATCGCCATTGACAGCACTATGTCAACATGTCAACAAAGTGCTAACATTAACGGTCTACCATATATCCTCGGGTTCTACCGTATTTCTTAGTAAAATCATATTTTGAAAATCTTATGGAGCTTTTAGGCTCTAACCATTCAATGCTGTTAAGAGCGTTGTTAATCTTCCGTTTTTGTGATGTAGTGGCCATTCCTTTACCGAAAATGATGTTATCCCAAACCATCTCCCAACAGATTCTATCCAGGTACTCATAATCATCTTCTTTTACATCTCCTAAAGTGCCATCTAACTTATGAAGCGGTGTATCAAGATAGGCAATAATCTTATCTGCTAGACCATCATCTTCAGTATGTTGCTTTTGTATAGCTTGTGCCTGTTCTATGATGTCTTTATCACTGTTAGGATCTAACACATTAGAAATACCTAATTTGTATTTTTCCACAGCCTCGGCCCAAATCTGATTGACCACCTCATCGGTTAAATCGCTAAACACATTGAATTTACTTTCTTGAGTACCAACCTCAATAGGATAGAAACGTCTTGCACCTGTTGAGTCATTTAAGAACTCTCGATTGTTAGTAGTACCGAAAAATACACATTGTCTTGGCTTTCTTGTTTGATGCCTTTGATATGGCTCACGATAAGTATCTACTTGTGAGGACACAAATTGTTTAACGTCCTCAACCTCTTTTTTATTCCAACTGGCCAACTCAGAAAATTCAATGATCCATGAACCCTGTAAAGCCATGTAACCATCTCGGTCAGAAATTTTTATAATTGAGTCATTAAACCATTCTATAGCTAATCGCTTAAGGATGTATGATTTGCCTACACCCTGTTGACCGTATAACACTATCATTGTGTCATGTTTGCTTCCAGGCTCATATATTCGCTTAACTGCCCCAATAAATGATAACTCAGTTATTCGCTTAATATAATCTGTGTTTGAAGCTCCTAGATAGTCATTAAACAATGTATTAAGTCGAGGCTCACCATCCCACTCAAGACTTTCTAAATAATCTTTAACAGGGTGATAGGTATTTCTATAGAATATCTCATTGAGTAAATCTCTTATTCTGTTATCCCCCTCGACACCATACACAGTACTGATATAGTTTTTAAGGGCTGAGTCATCACTATCAGTCCAATACACTAAATTGTCACCAGGTAGCCTCCAAAATGGCTTTTTGCCTATCTCTCGAGTACTACTAAACTCATTAAAGCGGAATATATCTTTTAACTTTGAATCGTTGTATATAATCAACTTCATATTACTTCTTGAATTAAGTATTGCACCTGTTTTACTGTGCCTATCTAATCGTTTAATCCATTCTGTATTATCCTCATCCTGTGACTCAGAAATTTCTTCAAATTCATCCTCAGCACGTTTTAAGTGATATGTGCTGTATGTCTTTTTATTTTGAGTTAGATACTGATCACAACATTTCACAATAGAATAATATCCGTATGATGTGTATATGTCGGGTTGAAGCGGATGCCGTCTAGGTGAGTGCCATTTTTCACGGTCACACAGTGGACTTTCTGACATCATTTCATAAACTAACTGATAATTTAGATCACTATAGAAAAGTAAATCATTTATGAGTGAATAATCAGCGTTACTATGTGATTCAAAACCTAGAAACTGATAATCACCTGTATCAAGTAACGTCAATATCCTGTCTTTCTTTTCTTCCTTAGAACCTTTTTTAATACGTCTGATTACTTCTTTAGAGGTCATCGTTTCATCAATAGGTATATTTAATATCGCTTGTAGATTGTTCATAGGCTCTAATTTAGTGCCATAACTTTCATATAACCTATTAGCTAAATCTTGTTGTTGTGTGACTTCTACACTGCCTAACACATGGCCTGTAACAGTAAAGAATCGAGCCACGCTATATGCCTCTATGTTGTTATCCCTGTTATTAAAACCAGGATGAAATTGGTCGGGGACATCTGCTATAATATATAAGTGAACACCGTTTCCGGATGGTGATAATTCTGTGTAAGTTCTATCTTTCCAATTATCAATAAATTTATGATCACTTAGTTTGGCAGTATCAATGTTATCTAAATCAATACCTATGATTTTTGACTTTCCGTCAAATACAAAGCCAATACCGTCAAAACCCCCATTTTCATATAGGGACTTAGCCTTTTCAAAGGATAGCCATGTAGTGCTGTCAGTTGATGAGGCTTTTTTTGTTTTGGTGTAGTAAGGTACTTTTGTATAAGCACCTTTTTTTGTTTTTACTTTCTTCCATAACACCCAATTATCATGAGTTCTTAGCTCACCTGGGACATTATCGAATAAAGGTTTAAGTATTTCGGTATCTTTATTTAATGCCATTCAATATATTCACCTCACTTTATAATTAATACTGTTCTTGTGTTTCCTCTTTAAATAACACTGTAACCACATGCATTGTATGACCGTTATCATTATAGAAATTGACTTTCACATCTTGCACATTACACCATGGCTGTGACATGAATTGATTTACACGGTTATCAAAGTAAATAGGTAATTCGTCTTTTTGACATATAAATGTCTGCATTTGCAACAAAGGGAGTTCACCTCTATCCTTTTTTGGTTTTTTAGCTCGGAAAGGTAATATTTTAAGTATCCTCGGTACCAAAAATGTCATGTTTGTCATAGTAAATCTCCCTTTTAATGTTTGTATTATGTTAAAATAGCTATACTTTAATGCATTTTGCATTGAAGCGGTTATTCAGTCGGTAGTGTGTCGGTTTGGTCGCTGAGCATACTATCGGCCTTTTTATTATTCGTCAAAATTTCCTTAAGACTCTCAACCTCTTTTATGATGTCGCTAATAACTACATTAGTAATATATGAATCTTGCTTAAATTCATTCATTAAATAAAGGGCTAAGCCGTTCTCTTTTACCCACTCAGTTTCTAAAGCTTTATCAATTCCATCTAAATGTGTATAAGACTGCTGTGATACCGCCCTTAGTTTCATCTGTACAGCTTCAATATGCTGAATAACATCTTCATTTTTCATTTTGATTACCTCCTACAAATATTTTTTGTGTAGACTTCTTAAAAATTCTTCAAAAGTAGCTATATGTACTAATGTCATAGTTGCCGACACATCCACACATATACGACCTTTGAACTCATCTAATGATTCAGCTTCTTTAATGAATCGGTATGCTGTTGCCTTACTTATATTAAATAACTTTGGTAAAGTTGATACTTTACAATAAATCATGCTTACAGGTGCTACCTGGTCATCACTTAACACTGAATTACTTGGATGTGGCCTTTGCATTTCAACTACATTATTCATTTAATATCCCCCTCTCTTTTCATGTTTCAATAATTCATAACTACAGAACATAAGCATTAAGAAAAATGCTGTGCCATATACAATATGGTGTTCATGACTGAATTGAGTTGCCACTAACACACTAAACACTGAATAGAAAATTGTCTTAATGATCATCATCATTTTTATATCACCTCCTTAATCGTTAAAAAAGATATCGTGTACTTTCTGAGCATCTAAACCTAAAACTTTAGCAATTCCATTAATCTCATCTCTATGAAATTCTGATTCACCTCTCATTTTTCTGTAATAAGATTCCTTACTCATGTGAACACCTACACCCCCTAAAGTTTTTAAAAACTCAGCAATTTTAAAATTGTGGCGTACTACCTCAGCTTTTAATAATGAGACTTTCATAAATTATCACCTCCTACGACACTTTTTAAAGTGTCCTATATGCATAAACTATATTTTAATTTTATTGAGCTGTCAATATAAAAACTGCTATAAAAGACACTTTTCTTTTATTTCTTTATATATTTGTGGCTTTTTTGGCACTGTTAAAGTAATATATACACATAATCACACTATGAGGAGCTGATAAATTGAAAGAACATCTTAAACAAAGAAGAAAAGAGTTAGGACTAACTTTAGAACAAGTTGGCCAAAGCGTTGGAGTTGGTAAGTCAACTATCAGAAGATGGGAAAATGGTTTAATCACCAATATAGGTAGTGATAAAATACTACTTCTTGCTAAAGCGTTAAAAGTGTCACCCTCCTTCATATTAGGAGATAACGATATTCATGATCCTCTAATTGATTTTGACGACCGTGAACTGATTGATAAATTATTAAAGGATAACTTACCAGCATACTCAGAAGAACTCTCTGAGATAACCTATGAGGCTTCTAAAATGAAAAAAACAAACCAAAAACTATTATTAAGAATTATTGAAGCGGTTAACGAGGACAAGGTGGACTAGTCCATGTATTGCGTACCCTTTATTGATAAGCACGGTAAACAAAGATACCGCTTTTACGAAAGCTACAAAGATCCTCTCACTGAAAAGAAGAAATATGTATCCGTGGTTATGAATAAGGATACAAAGCCATCACAGAGGGAAGCACAGAAGCTATTAGATGAGAAAGTTAAACAGAAGATTACCGATAAGACACCTCAGTCACTTAAAACACTCACATTTCACCAGGCTTGTGATGAATGGTTTGATAACTATAAAACTGTTTCCGGTAGCAAACAATCAACCATTTCAACTAAATTCTATAAAATCAAACACATTAAAAGAAACATCAATAAAGACATCCTAGTTAAGAATATGAATACCGAGATAGTACAGGAGCTAATTAATTCAGCAAGTAAAGACAACCTAAGCCATAAAGTTATTAAAGATGCTATGAGTATCATTAGAAACATCATGAAGCATACACAAAAGAAATATAAACTTGCTGATATATCATACCTGGATGATGTAGTTATCCCTAAACAAGCCAAGACACGAGATGAAGTTAAAGCAAAGCGTGAAAACTATTTAGAAATGTCAGAGATACAGCTAATCATTGATAAGCTGAATGAGATGGCCACTCTTAAACGTGCTGGGTACATGAAGCTATCTTTTATTATGACGGCTTATATCGTTGAGTTTATGGCCTTAAATGGTATGCGTGTAGGTGAATGCTTAGCCATACAGCCAAATAATATTGACTTTGATAAGAAAACACTAGAAATAGACGGTACAATACATTGGATAGATGATGGTACTGGCCACGGTGTAAAAGATACAACGAAAACAGAAGCATCTTACAGAACAATATCTTTAACAACAAGAAGCTGTGATATTTTGCGTAAAGTCATGCTGGAGAACAAGAAAGCTTTACAGTGGGAACGTATGTATAAAGATAGAGGGTTTATTTTTACTAATCACTATGGCAATCCTATGGCTCTATCATCCATCAATCGCAATATACAAATGGCTGTAGGCTTGATTAAAGATAAAGACGGTAAACAAATTATTACAAAGCACGTAACAACTCACACGCTAAGACATAGCCATATATCATTATTAAGTCAATTAGGTGTATCACTTAAAGCAATTATGGAACGTGTTGGCCACACTGATCATAAAACAACATTACAAATATACAGTCATGTTACTGAACAGATGGATAAAGACATGATGAGTAAATTAGAAGCGGTGGGGAGATAATTGAAGAGAGTTAACTTTTCATTAGCATACTACGAAATATATAATAAAGTTTTTTCTTATTATATTCTTTCATGTTTTTTGTTCATAGTAATATACGTTTATATCAAAACTGACACGTCATTTTCAATTATTCTAATCGTTGTTCAAATGCTTTTTTCTAACAAAATGGAATCAGATTACTTGGTGCTCGTAAATAGTCCAGATAGTAGATATAACATAAAAGAAGAAATACAAACTTTTGAAGTAAATAAACTAAAACAGGATGCAAATGTTTTGTTTTTTATAATTGTCGTAATCACACTTATAATCTTCACTTTGGACAATAACTTCACAGAAGACTTGGATTTATATACAAAGCATATTTTTATAAGTATTATAATTTGGATTTTCATCAACTGGTACTATATAAATAAGATATTCATCTATAACAAAAGCCTTGAGAGAGACGAAAGAAATTTAACAAAATTTAATGATAAATATGTGAAAACATATAAAAAATCAATGAATACTTATCATAAAAATGATGTGAATAAAATTAAAAAATTATCTAATAAAAGGTGGCCATTAATTGAAAAACTTAAATACTTTGAAGATACCTTTAAGTAACCTCCTCACACTACGCTACTTTTCGGCTACTTTTTTAATAATCAAACACACAAAAAGACCTCACAACCATTATGGCTGTAAGGTCTTTTGATTTTATTATGCTATTCCCACTCAATCGTACTTGGGGGCTTAGATGTAATATCATAAACAACACGGTTAACGTGTGCTACTTCGTTTACGATACGACTAGATACTTTTTGAAGTACTTCCCAATCGATTCTTGCGAAGTCACTTGTCATACCATCGATACTTGTTACGGCACGTACACCTACTGTATAGTCATATGTTCTATAATCTCCCATAACACCTACTGAACGGATGTCAGGTAATACAGTGAAGTATTGCCAGATATCTCTTTCAAGACCTTCTTCAGCTATTACCTCTCTTAAAATCGCATCAGATTCACGTACGATTTCAAGCTTTTCTTCAGTAATTTCACCTAATACACGGATACCAAGACCCGGACCAGGGAATGGTTGACGCCATACTAAATGTTCAGGGATTCCTAATTCAATACCTAACGCACGTACTTCGTCTTTAAATAATGTATTGATTGGTTCAATTAACTCAAACTGCATGTCTTCCGGTAATCCACCTACGTTGTGGTGTGATTTAATCGTTTGTGCAGTCTTTGTACCTGATTCAATGATATCTGTATAAAGTGTACCTTGTGCTAAGAAATCCACACCTTCAAGTTTCGATGCTTCATCATCAAATACATATACAAATTCATTACCGATGATTTTACGCTTTTGTTCTGGATCAGATACACCTGTTAATTTACTCATAAAGCGTTCTTTCGCATCCACACGAATAATATTCATGTTGAATCCTTCACCAAACTGCTTCATAACCATATCGCCTTCGCCTTTACGAAGTAAACCATGATCGACGAAGATACATGTTAACTGATCTCCAATTGCTTTATGGATTAATACTGCAACTACTGATGAATCTACGCCACCACTCATCGCACATAATACTTTTTTATCTCCGACTTTTTCACGAATCTTCTCGATTTCGATATCGATGAAGTTCTCCATTGTCCATTCACCTGTACACTTACAGATTTCACGGATAAAGTTACGTAATAAGTCATTACCGTATTCTGAATGACGTACTTCCGGATGGAATTGAACTCCATATAAATTACGTTCAGCATTCTCAATCGCTGCGTATTTACAACTTGGAGAATTTGCGATCATTCTGAATCCTTCAGGAATATTAATTACTTTATCACTATGACTCATCCAGACAGTTTGTTCTTCTGGTAATTTTGTAAATAGTGAGTGTGTTTCTGCAGTAATGATTGCTTTACCGTATTCACGTTCATTGGCACGTTCTACAGTTCCGCCTAATAATTTTGTCATTAACTGCATACCATAACAAATACCTAACACAGGTACACCTAAATTAAAGATTTCAGGGTCAACTGTAAATGAGCCTTCTTCATAAACTGAATTTGGTCCACCAGAAAGAATAATACCTTTTGGATTCATCTTTTTAATTTCTTCGATTGAAATTTCATGATCGTGAAGTTCTGAATAAACACCCATCTCACGTATACGACGCGTAATAAGCTGGTTATACTGACTTCCGAAGTCGAGAACGAGAATCAGTTCTTGTTCTAATGCCATTTCCATAGTTTGTTCTCCTTTTATATAAGTTGTCTTTATTATAAATGATTTCAGTTATAAAAATATAATTACATTGAATAGTTTGGTGATTCTTTCGTAATTTGAACGTCATGTGGATGACTTTCGATTAAGCCGGCTCCTGTCATGCGAATAAACATTGCTTCTTCACGTAATGCTTCTAAGTCTTTAGAACCCGTATAACCCATTCCGCTTCTAAGACCGCCCATTAATTGGTATACACTGTCTTGTAATGCACCTTTATAAGCGATACGTCCTTCAATACCTTCAGGAACAAACTTTTTCGCATCTTTATCTTCCTGGAAGTAACGGTCTTTAGAACCTTTTTCCATTGCACCAAGTGATCCCATACCACGGTATACTTTGTATTGACGACCCTGGAAGATTTCAGTGTCCCCAGGTGATTCAGTCGTTCCTGCTAATAATGATCCTAACATTACTGCATGTCCACCTGCTGCTAATGCTTTTACGATATCACCTGAGAACTTAATACCACCATCAGCAATAATCGCTTTACCATGTTTTTTCGCTTCAGTTGCTGCGTCATAGATTGCCGTAATTTGTGGCACACCTACACCTGCTACAACACGTGTTGTACAGATTGATCCAGGTCCGATACCTACTTTAACAACATCCGCACCTGCTTCAATTAATGCACGTGTTCCTTCAGCAGTCGCTACGTTACCTGCAATTAAAGTCACTTCAGGGAAATGTTTCTTAAGTTCAGAAACCATCTCTAATACACCTTTAGAGTGTCCATGTGCTGTATCAATTACTAATGCATCTGTTCCTGCTTCAACTAACTTCGTTGCACGTGTAATCGTATCTTTTGCAATCCCTACTGCTGCGGCTGCTAATAGTCTACCGTGCTCATCTTTAGCGGCATTAGGGAACTCGATAACTTTCTCGATATCTTTAATTGTAATTAATCCTTTTAAATGGCCAGTTTCATCAACAATCGGTAACTTTTCAATTTTATGTTTCTGTAATATTTTTTCAGCCTGTTCTAAAGTCGTTCCAACTGGTGCAGTAACAAGTTCTTCAGTTGTCATCACTTCAGAAATTTTAATTGAATAATCTTCAATAAAACGAAGGTCACGGTTCGTCAAGATACCTACAAGTTTCATTTCTTCTTCACTATTAACAATCGGCACACCTGAAATTCTATATTTACCCATTAAATGTTCTGCTGCGAATACTTGCTCATCAGGTGTTAAGTAAAATGGATTTGTAATGACACCATTTTCTGAACGCTTAACTTTTTGTACTTCATCTGCCTGCTGCTCGATGCTCATATTTTTATGAATAACACCTAAACCACCTTGACGTGCCATAGCAATCGCCATTTTTGCTTCAGTTACAGTATCCATACCTGCCGAAAGTACCGGAATCTTTAAGTTTAATCTTTCTGATAAAGATACGCTTAAATCTACCGTGTGTGGTAATACTTCTGAATGTCCCGGAACTAATAATACATCATCAAATGTTAGACCCTCTTTTTGAAACTTGTTTTCCCACATAATTGACTTTACCTCCATATGATTTATTAATCTTTAGTAGCTCTATTATTTCACATTTTTCGAGATTTGTTTATCATTTAATCCATTAAAAAATAAATTAAGGATAATAGCAGTAAACGTACCAATAACAATCCCATTTTGTGTCAACCATTCATAGTCACTACCAAACTTGCTGAAAGCTTCCGGTACTGTTGTTATACCTAATCCGATACCAACAGATACTGCAATGATTAATAGATTATCTTGTCTTGTGAAATCAATAGCACCTAGCATCTTTACACCATATGCCATGACCATACCGAACATTGCAATCATTGCCCCACCTAGAACAGATGTCGGGATAATCGTCGCAATTGCACCAAGTTTCGGAATCGATCCACATAACAATAATAAACCGACCATGCCATACATCACTTTATTTGATTTCACACCTGATAATGAAACGAGTCCTACGTTTTGTGAATATGCTGTATACGGAAATGCGTTGAAGATAGAACCTAATACAATTGCAATTCCTTCTGCACGATAGCCTTTTGAAATATCTTTTCTATCAATCTTTGTTTTTGTAATTTCACTCAGTGCAGAATAAACCCCTGTTGATTCGATCAAACTGACAATCCCTACAATAACAAATAATAAAATTGAGCCTATTTCAAATTTAAATCCTGCAAATCTAAATGGTTTCGGTAATTCGAACCATTGCGATTCATGTACGGCATTTAAATTTACTAATCCAAAGAATGAAGCAATTACTGTACCGATGACTAAACCGAGTAATATCGCGATTGAACGGATAAATCCAGTAGATAATCTATGAATAACTAATATAATGATTAAAGTGATTAAACCTAACAAAATATTAAGCGGTGCACCAAAGTCTTTACTACCTTGACCCCCTGCAAGGTTATTCATCGCTACCGGCATTAACGTAATCCCAATAATCGTTACAACACTACCTGTTACTACTGGCGGGAATATCTTTACCAGGTATGAAAAGAATGGTGAAATAAGTACGATAATAATCCCTGAAGCAAAGAGTGATCCATAAAGGACATCTATTCCGTGTTTTGAACCTACCATTATCATTGGGGTTACGGCAGTAAAGGTACATCCAAGTACTACAGGTAAGCCAATCCCGATACCTTTATATACTTGAAGGAATGTAGCAACACCACACATAAAGATATCGACAGAAACTAAATATGCCGTTTCTTGTGCACTAAATCCTAATGCATGCCCGACGATGATTGGAACAATAATT
Organism: Macrococcus epidermidis; assembly: GCF_024205965.1. Taxonomy (NCBI): domain Bacteria; kingdom Bacillati; phylum Bacillota; class Bacilli; order Caryophanales; family Staphylococcaceae; genus Macrococcus; species Macrococcus epidermidis. Next base: position 2,464,662 of record NZ_CP073819.1, read on the forward strand.
GCACCGGCATACATTGCAAGCAAATGCTGAACACTTAATAATAAATTTTTCATCTTATTCGCCTACCAATGTTACTTGATTATTATCTAAAGAAGCGATTCTACATAAACTTGTGACACTTAATCCTTTATCTATTAGTCTTTGGTATCCTTTTTGGAAGCTTTTTTCAACTACGATACCAATACCCACGCAACTTGCCCCTGCTTGATCTACTAAATCATATAATCCGAGTGCCGCCTCACCATTTGCTAAGAAGTCATCAATGATTAATACTCGGTCATTTTCATTTAAAAACTTTTTAGAGATAATAACATGATTCGTTTTATTCTTCGTATAAGAATGAATATCAGTCTGATAAACTTCTTCTGTTAAAGTACTAGGCTGTGCCTTTTTTGCAAATAAACAAGGAACATCAAAATGCAATGCAGCCATAATAGCTGGTGCAATACCTGATGCTTCGATAGTCAGGATTTTTGTAACATTCTCATCTTTGTACGTTTCATAGAACGTTTTACCGATTTCATGCATCAGTTTAGCATCAATTTGATGGTTCAAAAATGAATCAACCTTCAAAATTCCTCCATCAATTACTACACCGTCTTCTTTAACTTTTTGTTGTAATAATTCCATAATGACCTCCATCACTTTATTAAAAATTGAAAAAGAATATAAAAAAAACTCATCTTAAATAAAATTTAAGATGAGTAATACGTGTATTTATATAAATAAATACAACTTTTATTACTCATAGTCACATCATTTACGGTAATGTGGTAGAAACGCTAAAGCCATATCCTTTAATTTATATGAGTTATTCTTATTAATAATATTTTATAGATAATATCAAAATTATGAGCAATTAGCAATACCACTTCAAAATGACGCATTATTCAAAATAATCAGTATGTATTTATATTGGATTAGTTATTTTATTTAATATTTTAAATGGTCATATAACCGTGTTAACTATGAAATTCCCACTAAAACTTAATATTTTTTAAAAGATTTTTAATTTTTTCGTTAATTTTTTTATGAAAAAAGTATGCTTTTCTTCTATATATATGTCATTTATAATTCTCTAAATTTAGAAAAAATTCTTTTTTATTTGTGTTTACCTTTTAAGTTCACGGGTATCTATTTAGCATAACAACAAAACAACAGTCATCAAGCAACGACAATACAAACAATTTGGAGGTACGATGAAAATGAGAAACTTAGAAACATTTTTAAATGAAGAAAGTTTATTACGTAGAATCGACCAATTAAAATCACAAGGTATTGCAGAGCATGACTTACATGTCATTTCTAAAAACAAATTAGATGGTTCAGCTTTAGATTACACAGATGTACAATTTAAAGATGCTGAAGGTTCTTTCGGTGATAAAGTAGCAGCATTCTTCACTGGAGAAGACCCACAACATCGAGTGTTTGACAAATTAGAATTAAGTGAATCAGAACGTGTCGAGTATGATAATGCTGTAGACAGCGGAAAAATCTTATTATATGTAGATAATGATGCTTACACTACAGATGAAGGCGACACATTAAGACACAACGATGTTCCAGGTCACCTTAATGAAACTGACCATACTGGTCTTGGGTATGCAGCAAGTACAAATACTGAGACTGATGCACAATATGCTGAGAAACACAGAACAAACAACTTAAACAATGGAGAGGAAGTAGTAAATATGAATAACAATAACAATTACAATAACAGTGGATTAAGCTATGAAGAGTACAACAACTTATCAAGAGAAGAGCGTTTAAACTATTTAGATAGCGATTTAAGAGACCGTAACGACATTTCAGATGACGAAAAAATTCAATTACACGAAGAACGTTTACGTGTTAACAAAGATGTAGTTCAATCTGGTGAAGTTACAATTGACAAAAATGTAGTATCTGAGCGTCAAGAATTTGATGTACCAGTATCTCACGATGAAGTTACAATCGAACGTCGTAAAGTTAACGAAACAGTAGCTGATGGTCACTTCGATAACGATTTAGACGAAGAAACTATCCGTGTCCCTTTAACTGAAGAACGCGTATCTATCGATAAAGAAAACGTAGTATCTGAAGAATTATTAATCAAGAAAAATCGTGTAACTGACACTGAACACGTTTCAGAAGAAGTTCGTCGTGAAGAAGTTGAAATCGACGATACAAATGCACACCGTCGTAATGATTTAGATAATGACTTAACTGACCGTCGTTAATTACAACAAATAAACCTTTAGAAAAGCCCTTCAGGGCTTTTCTTTTTTTATGTAGAATTTCTAAAAGTGCTTTAAATGAGATGAAGTGATACAATAAGAATATTAAATAATGTAAATGGAGTATTAAAATGAAATTTTTACATCTTACAGAACCGGATCATTATTTTCAGCAATGTATGGATTTATATAATGCTGAATTTGATTATGAAATCCGAGAACCTATTGAAGTATTTACACAATCTTTTAACGTTAAAAGAAAAGATGAAGAACGTTATCATTTTATCGCCGCTTATGAGGATGATACATTGTATGGGTTTATTGCATTCCATTTAGAAGTGACATATCGTATTGGCTACATCGTATATCTTGTCGTAAATCCAGAAGTACGTGGTAAACAAATAGCCCGTCAGCTTATGGATGAGGCTGAAGATATTATGGTGAAACTTTGTGAGAATAATGGTACTGTACTCGAACATATTATGCTCGAATGTGAAAAAGATGGCGATGGTAATAGCCCACTTGACTCATTTTATAAGAAATTTGGTTTTTCAAAAACAGACTTCAATTATCATCAACCCGGTCTACATGAAGACGATCCTGTACCAATGAATTTGTATTTAAAAACAAGCAATAAAACAGAGGCACGAACAGCAATCGAACATATTTATCGTGTTAAATATATTCAATGTAATAATATTGACCCTAAAACAATCGATCATTTATTAGCTGAAATGTAATAAGAGATATATAGACAACACCTATATATCTCTTATTTTTATTTTTTATGATTATGTATAGCTACTTTAATATTTTACATAGCACTTCAAATGAAAGGTACGAGTTTATTTTGTGATGCTCATAAACATCTAACATACCTTGATAAGCTTTGATGCTTAACGGTTTTTTTGGAAGCGTGCTAAATAGTGATAAATCTAGCTTTCCTTCATAATAGCGCATTTCATGAAGATAAAAGAATGCGTATAACTCGTAATCCGTTTCTTCGTTAAGATTAAATCCTAAGAAAGAAAAATAAGGATGCTCTTTTAATACTTCAATCTCACTTTTTGTAAGTGCCATATATGACTTTGTCATATGTGCATACATAGAAATTACTGCTTCCACAAATTCTGTTACATAAGAAGGTATTTTTTCATATTCTAATGCCAGTTCTTCCAGCAGAATATGATTTTGAGTGTCAAGACCATCTCTCACAATCTTCTGATGTAATCGATGCATTTCAGCATTAGGTGGATCAAGCTTTTCTAAGATTTGATAGATTTTGTACAAAATCAATCGGTTAAATGGATTCAATTCAAATGAATGATTTGTATCCAGCCAATTGTTCATATCGGTCAACCTCCCTCCTAAATTTTATGTAATTATCAAAAGATATTAATAATTACAAAATTTATTATATTTACTTTTTATAACAATTTCAACATTTTAATTGTAAAATGACACTACAATTTACATTAAATTTTTATAATAAATATGAATTAAATATAAATTTTTTGAATATTTGATGAACATAAAAAATAAGCTGCAATCCTAATGGATTGCAGCTTATAAATTATATCTTATTGCTCATCTTTAACATATGGTAATAATGCCATATGACGTGCACGTTTGATTGCTACAGTTAACATACGTTGGTATTTAGCTGAAGTTCCTGTTACACGACGTGGTAAAATTTTACCGCGTTCAGAAATAAATTTTTTAAGCATTTCTACTTCTTTATAGTCGATATGTGTAATTCCGTTTGCTGTGAAATAACAAACCTTTTTACGACGACGACCGCCTCTTCTTGGTCCACCTGCCATGATTGTTGCCTCCCTTACTTACAATTTTCTTTATTAGAACGGTAAATCATCATCACTAATATCAATCGGTCCAGTTGCATTTGCAAATGGATTCGTTGATGGTGCTGATGTATTAGACTGTTGTTGATTGTTGTTATTATAATTTGATTGATAATTTTGACCTTGAGATTGTTGTCCATAATCACCTTGATCATAACTTGAATAGTCTTGACTCGGATCATTATTTGAACGGTTTTGATTTGCATTCTTCGGTTCTAAGAACTGTACTGAATCACAAATTACTTCCGTTACATATACTCTACGGCCTTCTTGATTATCATAACTACGTGATTGCAATCTGCCATCTACCCCAGCTAAACTACCTTTGTTTAAGAAGTTATTCACATTTTCTGCTTGTTTACGGAAAACGACACAATTGATAAAATCAGCTTGTCTCTCTCCTTGCGCATTTGTAAATGTGCGATTAACTGCTAATGTAAATGTAGCTACTGACACGCCTGATGGTGTGACTCTGTATTCTGGATCTTTTGTTAAACGACCTACTAATACAACTCGGTTAAGCAAATAAATCGCCCCCACATGTTAGGTTTATTTTTCTTCTTCGCGTATAACGATATGACGGATAATGTCATCGTTGATTTTTGCTAAACGATCGAATTCGTTTGTAGCAGCATCAGTTGAGTTTACTTTAACGATTTGGTAGAAACCTTCTTTAAAATCGTTGATTTCGTAAGCTAAACGACGTTTACCCCAATCCTTTGATTCGATGATTTCCGCTCCGTTAGAAGTAAGAATTTCTTCGAAACGCTCGATTAAAGCTTTCTTAGCATCTTCCTCAATGTTCGGACGTACGACATACATAATTTCGTATTTTCTCATCTTTTACACCTCCTTATGGTCTATGCGGCTTTATTATTTAATAAAGCAAGGAATAATTTTCATTACTCACAATAGAGAATTATAGCATAGTTTACTTTTTTCATCAATCATTTGTTTTATAAATTACTGATGAACTTCATTTAATTGATAAGTCACCAGTTCTTTTGAATAGAATAATTTAATATCACCAGTGCGATGCAAATATACATATTCTTCATAATCTGAATCATCAGGATTTATTTCATCTGTTTCAATAATGTCTAAATAGCGTATCGCAGTCCTTGGAAACGAGACTTTATTATAGATTGAATCATTTAGTTTCACCGGTTCAGATAATGATACTGCCTGTACTAAATAATGATATGTAACATGGTACATCGGGTTTACTTTATCTTCAGACTTAATAATAATTTTGATACAGTATATGATTCGTTTTAATGGTTGCATGCTATGCTCCTGTTTGTTTAATTATACGTTAAATCTAAAATGAACAACGTCGCCATCCTGCATGATATAGTCTTTTCCTTCTAAACGTACACGACCCGCTTCTTTTGCAGCAGTCATACCATTATGTTCAATTAAATCATCATAGCTTACAGTTTCTGCTCTGATAAATCCACGTTCAAAGTCAGTATGAATGATTCCTGCACATTGTGGTGCAGTCATACCACGTTTAAACGTCCACGCACGCACTTCTTGTACACCAGCTGTAAAGTAAGTAGCAAGACCTAATAAATGATATGAAGCTTTGATCAATTTATCTAACCCAGATTCTTCAATACCCAAATCTGCTAAATATTCTTTTTTATCTTCTTCATCTAATGCCGCTAACTCTTCTTCAATACGCGCACTGATAACAATGACTTGTGAACCTTCATTATCAGCATATGCTTTAATTGCTTTTACATGTTCATTTTCTTCGCCTGCCACTAAATCATCTTCAGATACATTTGCCACATATAACATTGGCTTTGCAGTTAACAAGTGCATACCTTTAACAATTTTCTCTTGTTCCGGAGAAAATTCAATACTTCTTGCAGGACGTTCATTTTCTAGAGCTTCTTTAATAATTGCTAAGATTGATTCTTCAACCATTGCATCTTTATCTTTTTGTTTTGCCATCTTCTGAACACGTGCGTAACGTTTCTCAACAGATTCTAAATCCGCTAAGATTAACTCCATATTGATAACTTCGATATCATCAACAGGATTTACTGTTCCTGATACATGCGTGATATTCTCATCTTCAAATGCACGAACAACTTGACAAATTGCGTCAACATCACGGATATGAGATAAGAATTTATTTCCTAACCCTTCACCTTTAGAAGCACCTTTAACGATACCAGCGATATCAGTAAATTCAAATGCTGTTGGTACTGTCTTTTTAGGTGTTACTAATTCAGTTAATTTATCTAAACGTACGTCTGGTACTTCAACGATACCAACGTTAGGATCAATCGTAGCAAACGGATAGTTCGCTGCAAGTGCTCCTGCCTTTGTAATTGCATTAAATAATGTTGATTTTCCTACGTTTGGTAATCCTACAATTCCTGCTGTTAAAGCCATAATTTCTTCTCCTTATTCGGCCTGTGCCGTTATCTTTTTAATTTTTTTATTGAATTCTTGTCTTGGCAACATAATACTACGACCGCAACCTTCACATTTAATACGGATATCCGCACCTAAACGAATTACTTTAAACAGTTTCTCTCCACACGCATGTGGTTTCTTCATTTCAACAATTGTATTTAATTCATAATCATTTTGCATTGTGATCATCCTTATTTGGTTGATTGTACATAACAACACGTGGCATAGGTACGTGAATGCCATTTTGATCTAAAAATTCTTTAATATCACCACGTAATATTCTTGAAACTTTCACATGATTATTCGGTAAAGTTTCTGCCGACATTCTTATTTTTGTTTCTCCTGCACTAACCATTTCAACACCTAACATTTCAGGTGCTTTTACTAAATCAGCATATTTCTCAGGTAATGTTAGTAAATACGGCTGCAATATGGATTCTATATGCGAAATATTTTCTTCACTTGATACGGAAATATCGAAGATTGCAATCGAGTTATTCACCGAGAAGTTTACAATTTCATTCATTGTGCCATTAGGCAAAATCGTAAGTTCACCTGTAAAAGATTTAATACGTGTTGAACGGAGACCAATAGATTGAACAGTCCCCTCTGCAACAGTAGTACCTGTTGTATTTATTCTAACATAATCTCCAACATCAAATTGATTTTCAAAGATAATAAAAAAGCCAGTAATAACATCTTTGACCAAAGTTTGTGCTCCAAACCCAATGGCGATACCCGCAATACCAGCCCCCGCAATAATACTTTCGACTTTCACACCAAAGTTACTCAGTATTGTCGTTAATACGATAAACCAAATCACATACGATGCAATATTTTGCAGTAGTTTAATCAAAGTTGTGTCACGCTTCGTTGATTGGGATAAATATGTTTTACGCCTTACTCTAAAAAATTGTTCAATGAATTTATGTACGACTCTAATGACAATAACGGCGAATAACAATAAAATAATCGACCATAAAATATCTGTCCCAATACTAATCCATAGTTTTGAATCAAAAAAGGTACTTTCTATTTCATTCATAATATCGTTCACTACATTCACCTACTGTGTATTCTCTAACAATGCAATAAGACGATTAAACTCTTCTTCAGAAGTAAACTCTATTGCAATTTTTCCTTTTTTACGTGATTTAGAAATTTCAACTTTTGTTCCTAAATGACGCTTTAAGTTTTCTTCATGTTTCACAAGAAACACTGGTTTTTTCTTTTCTTTCTTCGGCTTAGCTTCTGTATGATTTAAATCTTTAATATATTTTTCTAGTTCACGTACGCTCATCGATTCAGCGATTACTTTTTTAGCAACTGAAATCATTTCTTCTTCTGATTTTAGTCCAAGTAATGTACGTCCATGTCCGCCTGAAATTTTCTTTTGATCAATTAAATCTTTAACCGCCTGTGGTAAATTCATAAGACGCAGCATATTCGCAATATACGGTCTTGATTTACCTAAACGATCTGCTGTTTCAGCTTGTGTTAAATTCAATTTATCCATTAGAAATTGATAGCTCTTCGCTTCCTCCAGTGGATTTAAATCTTCACGCTGTAAATTCTCAATCACCGCAAGTTCCATCATTTGTGTATCAGTTAATTGCTTAACGATTGCCGGAATCTTTACTTTACCTGCTAATTTACTCGCTCTAAAACGTCTTTCACCTACAACAATGTCATAACCTTTCACTGACTTACGTACAACGATAGGTTGCAGTACACCATGCACCTTAATCGATTCACTTAATTCGTTCAATGCCTGCTCATCAAATTCATGACGCGGCTGATATGGATTTGGTCGTAATTCTGAAAGACTGATATCTTCTACTAATTCATCCTGCTGGTTTTCCTGGAAAAGTGCATCTAAGCCCCTTCCTAATCCTTTACCTAAACCTCTAGCCATGGCGTACAACCTCCTCAGCTAAGCTCTTATAAGTCTTAGCTCCCGTTGAACGGGCATCGTATACATTGATCGGTTGCCCGTGAGAAGGTGCTTCTGATAATCGGACATTACGCGGAATAATCGTATCGTATACTTTTTCACCAAAGTGGTCTTTTACTTCTGCAATCACGTCATTACCTAAATTCGTACGTGCATCCAGCATCGTTAATAATACACCTTCAATTTCAAGCGATTGATTTAAATGGCGTTGTACTAAACGAATTGTATTCAGTAATTGACTCAAACCTTCTAGCGCATAGTATTCACATTGTACAGGGATTACGATTCCATTCGCTGCAGTAAATGAATTGATTGTGAGTAAACCTAATGAAGGTGGGCAATCAATGATGATATAATCAAAATCAGTATCTAACTCTTTAAATGCATATTTTAAACGTACTTCTCTGCTCATCGCAGAAACTAACTCAATTTCAGCTCCAGCTAATGCAATATTAGCTGGAATGATATATAAGTTTTCAACCGCTGTTTCTAAAACACATTTATTGATATTTACATCTTCAACAAGCATGTCGTACACTGAATTTTCTACGTTATTCTTATCTACACCAACACCACTCGTGGCATTACCTTGAGGATCAGTATCTACTAATAAAACTTTTTTACCAAGTTCCGCTAATGCAGCACTTAAGTTAACTGATGTTGTCGTCTTACCAACTCCACCTTTTTGGTTTGCGATGGCCAATATTTTTGTCATCAATATTCTCTCCTACTCATGTTTTTCATATAGTAACGATTATAACAATTTTATCGAATTTCTGCACAGACAATCCGTGAACAGAAAAAAGCGGATGAAAGTATCATCCACTTTATTGATTCATATCATTCTTAAATACTTTTATAGAAATTTCATAGAAATTTTCATACTCGGTATCTTTACGTTTTACTTTTACGCCGCTTTTCTCAACTGCTTTTAAACTTTCACCGATTGTATTGAATGCAAGCTTTAAATCTCTCGTAAAGCCAATACGTTTAGGTTTCACATCTTCTCCACCCAACATACGCTTAACACGTTCTTCTGTCTGCTTCACATTTAAATTTTGGCTTTTAATAATGTCCAGCATCTTTTTTTGTCCAACTTCATCTAATGCAAGCAATGCTCTGGCATGTCGTTCTGTAATTTGCTGCTTGCTCAATGCATCTAAAATCGGTTGAGATAAGCGTAATAGTCTTAACTTATTCGCAATAAACGACTGGCTTTTACCTAAACTTGTCGCAAGATCCTGTTGCGTAATACCATCTAAGTCTAATAACTTCTTATAAGCTTCCGCTTCTTCAACAGCTGATAAATTTTCACGTTGAATATTTTCGATTAAAGCAATCGCAGCAGTTTCTTTGTCATTCATTTGTTTAACAATTACTTCTGTTTCAGCAGTGCCATTGAACTTTAATGCACGGAAACGTCTTTCTCCGGCAATAATTTCATACATACCTTCTTCAATTGGACGTACAACGATAGGTTGTAATAAACCATATGAACGAATGGATTCTGCTAATTCTTTAATCTTTTCTTCATCAAAAATTTGTCTTGGTTGATATCTGTTCGGTACAATGCGTTCTACTGGAACTGTAACGACATTACCGTTCTGACGTTGTACTTCAACATCTTCTTCTTTATCTTTTAGTCCAAATAATTTAGAAAAGGGTTTTTTCATATCAATCGACTCACTTTCACTTCAAAATACGATAACAATTTAATATCTTACTTTAATAAAGGCTCTTTATTCGGTGTGCCTGGTTTGCGTGGATATTTTTTAGGTGTTTGACGTTTCTTTTCAATATCTAAAATATAACGCATACTATCTTCTTCTGGTAGCGTTAAAGGATGATTATGAATGACTTCTCCACCTAAAATTGAAATTGCAAATAAACCTTCTTCAACTTCTATTTCACCTTGGGCACCTTTTAACGCTATAAAATGACCACCTTTTTTAACAAGAGGTAGACATAATTCACTAAGTACTGAAAGACGAGCAACTGCGCGTGCTGTTACAACATCAAATGATTCACGGTACTCACTCTTACCAAACGTTTCAGCACGATCATGAATAAATCGAACGTTCGTCAAATCAAGTTCTGCACTTAAATGATTTAAGAAGTTGATGCGTTTATTTAATGAATCAACGATTGTCACTTCAAGATGAGGGAACATAATTTTTAATGGTATGCTTGGAAATCCAGCACCTGCACCAACATCACAAATGGATTGAACCTTCGTAAAATCATAATAGAAACTTGGTGTAATTGAATCAAAAAAGTGCTTTAAATATACTTCTTCTTTTTCAGTTACAGCAGTTAAATTCATTAGCTTATTCCACTCTACTAAAGTTTCATAGTAAATTGCAAATTGTTTTTGTTGTTTTTCAGTGATAGTAAAGCCTTTTTCCTGTAATTTTTGTACGAATTGCATCTCGTTCATCTAGTTCACCCTTTTAATTTTTCCCTGTTCAATATAGACTAATAAAATTGAAATATCTGCAGGATTCACACCTGAAATTCTTGAAGCCTGAGCAATACTTAAAGGTTTAACTTCCTTTAATTTCTGACGAGCTTCTGTCGCTAATGAATGAATATCATCATAATCAATATTTTCTGGAATTTTTTTATTTTCCATACGTTTTACTTTTTCAACTTGTTGTAATGACTTTTGAATGTAACCTTCGTATTTCGTCTGGATTTCTACTTGTTCAGCTACTGCTTCATCCACTGTAATATCACTGTCAATAAGTGACACAACTGAATTATAATCCATTTCAGGACGACGTAATAAATCAATCGCTAAAATACCATCTTTTAAAGCAGTTCCACCACGCGATGCAATCATACTTTGTGTCAACGCATTTGGTTTAATGCGCGTATCAGTTAAACGTTTTATTTCCTCGGAAATAGCAGCTTTCTTTGCAATAAATTTAGCATAACGCGCTTCATCTATCAAACCAATTTCTTTCCCGATTTCCGTTAAGCGTAAATCAGCATTATCATGACGTAATAATAAACGATGTTCTGCACGACTTGTAAGTAGTCGATATGGTTCATTTGTACCTTTCGTTACTAAGTCATCGATTAATACACCAATGTATGCTTCGTGACGCCCTAAAATTAACGGTTCGTGATTTAATACTTTTGCTGCAGCATTAATACCAGCCATCAAACCTTGACCTGCCGCTTCTTCATATCCACTCGTTCCGTTAATTTGTCCCGCAGTAAATAAGCCATCTATCTTTTTCGTTTCAAGTGTTGGCCATAATTGTGTAGGAACGATTGCATCATACTCAATCGCATAACCCGCACGCATCATGTCTGCTTTTTCTAGCCCAGGAATGGATTGTAACATTTGAAGTTGCACATGCTCAGGTAAACTTGTAGATAAGCCTTGTACATAGACTTCTTTCGTATTGCGTCCTTCCGGCTCTAAGAAGATTTGGTGACGTGGTTTATCATTGAAGCGCACGAATTTATCTTCAATCGACGGGCAATAACGTGGACCTGTTCCTTTAATCATGCCTGAATACATCGCTGATAAATGTAAATTATCATCAATCACTTTATGTGTTGCAGCATTCGTATATGTTAACCAGCAAGGTAACTGATCTAAGATGAACTCAGTCGTTTCGTAACTGAATGCACGTGGTACTTCATCACCAGGCTGAATTTCAGTTTTAGAATAATCAATTGTATTGCCATTCACACGAGGTGGTGTTCCCGTTTTAAAGCGCACAATATCAAACCCAATTTCACGTAAGTGATCTGCTAATGTGATTGATGGCATTTGGTGATTTGGTCCTGAAGAATATTTAATGTTACCTAAAATAATTTCTCCACGTAAGAATGTCCCTGTTGTTAATACAACAGCATCTGCATAATACGTTGTACCAATAATTGTTTCGACACCTTTTACTTTATCGTCTTCTATAATTAAACGCTCAACCATACCTTGCATAATATCTAGGTTGTCCGTATTCTCAATAACATCCTTCATTTCTTGTTGGTAAAGTACTTTATCTGCTTGAGCACGTAATGCACGCACTGCAGGACCTTTACCAGTGTTTAACATACGCATTTGAATATGCGTTTTGTCGATTGTTTTAGCCATTTGGCCACCTAAAGCATCTATTTCTCGAACAACAATCCCTTTTGCTGGTCCACCTACCGATGGATTACATGGCATAAAAGCGACTGAGTCCAAATTAATTGTTAGCATTAAAGTCTTTGCATCTTTTCTCGCTGCAGCGAGTCCCGCTTCAACACCTGCATGACCGGCACCAACAACAATTACATCATATCTTTGTTCCAAAATGTTTCCTCCTTATTTTCCTAAACAGAACTGGCTAAATAACTGATCGATTAAGCCGTCTGCAACAGACTCTCCAATCACTTCTCCAAGCAATTCCCAAGTTTTTATTAAATCAATTTGAATCATATCTATTGGCACGCCACTTTCAGCAGCCATAATAGCATCACTGATTGATTGTTTAGCGTCTTTTAATAAACTAATGTGTCGTGCATTTGAAACATACGTCATATCTTGATTCGATACTGTACCTTCAAAGAATAGATCACGAATCTTTTCTTCTAACTGTTCTATACCACTTTGGTCAACCATCGATGTCATCACAATTGGTGTATTTACACCAACCATTTGTTTCACCGCTTCAATGTCTAATGCTTGTGATAAATCTGTTTTGTTAATAATAACGATAACATCTTCATTTTTAATGACTTCAGCAAGCTGATAATCACTTTCTGTTAATGCTTCATTATAATTTAATACGTAAAGAATTAAATCAGCTTTGCTTAAAGCCTCGCGACTACGTTCAACACCAATCTTTTCTACAATATCGTCTGTTTCACGAATACCTGCCGTATCTACTAAACGTAAAGGTACGCCGCGTACGTTTACATATTCCTCTAATACATCACGTGTTGTTCCTGCGATTTCCGTAACTATTGCTTTATTATCTTGAATTAAATTATTTAACATTGATGATTTACCTACATTAGGTTTACCAACGATAACTGTTGATAATCCTTCACGTAAGATTTTACCTTGCGTACCAGTTTGTAATAAAGACTCAATGCTCGTCTTTATCTTCTCAGCTTCTGCTAATAGAAATTGATTCGTAGCTTCTTCTACGTCATCATATTCAGGATAATCAATATTAACTTCTACTTGTGCTAGAATTTCCAGGATTGATTGACGCAATCCTTTAATAAGTGTGCTAAGTCGACCTTCAATTTGCTGCATTGCAACTTTTGAGGCACGATCTGTTTTAGAACGAATAAAATCCATTGTCGCTTCTGCTTGAGATAAATCAATACGACCGTTCAAAAATGCACGTTTTGTAAATTCTCCTGGCTCAGCTAACTTTGCACCATTCGATAATGTTAGTTCTAGTACACGATTAACCGTCATAATACCACCATGACAATTGATTTCAACAATATCTTCTCTTGTATAGGTTCTAGGTGCACGCATTACTGCCACCATTACTTCTTCAACAACGTCATTTGTCTCAGGATCAATAATATGGCCGTAATTTATCGTGTGTGAATCAACATTGATTAATTTATGCTTACCTTTATATATCTTGTCTGCAATATTTATCGCTTCATCTCCAGAAAGTCTAACGATAGCAATGGCCCCTTCTCCCATTGGTGTTGAAATACTTGAAATTGTGTCGAATTCCATACATTGATCCTCCTTTAAATGTCCATTTGTTGATTGTAGTTTGAAATGTTAAAAATGAAAACACTTTTGCTTTAAATAAACAGATTAACTCTAAAAACTTAATGTTTTTAGAGTTAGTCAGAGTTATAGAATTAACGTGCTTTAATGACTAAATAACGGTGAGGTTCGCGACCTTCTGAATATGTTTCGATATTCTCGATATTGGTCAATATTTGATGCATAATTTTTCGCTCATAATTCGGCATAGGTTCAAACTTTACCGGTTTACGTGTAGCAACTGCTTTTTTTGACATATTTAATGCGAGATTTTGTAACGTTTCTTTACGTTTCTCACGGTAATTCTCGATATCCAGCGTCACAGTCATATAACCTTTTTCAATATGGTTATAATAATTTTGAGCAAGCAACTGCAGACTATTTAATACTTGTCCGCGCTTTCCGATAATTCGTCCAGCGTCATTTGATTCCAAATTAATTACAACTTCACTATTATTCTTAAAGCTGCTTGTAGCAGAAGTATTAATACCCATTTCCTGAATAATAGCCGTGATATATTTTTCAGTTTGATTCAGTGCATCTGTTTTTGCTTGTTGTTTTGATAGCGACTCTTTTTCAGTAGTAGCAATTATAACTACATCAGTATCAATAACCTTTTTATCGTCCGATTGTTCATGTTGCACGCGTTCAGTCTTAATCGTTTGTTCTTCTGTTTCCTGAGTTATGTATTCACTTCTATTTTTAACTGCTTCAATAGTAGAAAGCTTCTTTAATTCAGGATCAATTACAGTAAGTTTCACTTCTGCATCAGCTTTGCCAATACCAAAAAAGCCTTTCTTTCCTGGGTGAATAACATCAATCTTTACTTGTTTTTCTTGCAGATTTAATTCATCAAGTCCTTGTTGAATCGCAAGTTCAACAGTACCGGCTATATAATTTTTCTCTAACACAGGCATACCTCCATCATTAGATTAACTGATTCTTTTATTAAAACCTTTCGCAATCTTCATGACATGCTCCAGACTCTTATGAATCTCTTCAACTGTCATATCTTTTGAAGGGTTTCTGGCAATAACAATAAAATCATCTTTAATGATATCTTGTTTATGGCGCGTAAAACTTTCTCTAATCGCTCTTTTTATACGATTACGTGTCACAGCATTTCCAATTTTTTTTGACACTGAAATGCCTAATCTAAAATGCTCATTTTCCTGATTTCTTAGTCTATAGATGATAAATTGTTTATTAGCAACGGACTTACCTTGTTTATAAACTTTTTGAAAATCATCATTTTTTTTGATTCGATATGCTTTTTCCACGATACACCAACTTCTATCACTAAATAGATACTTTTATTCATTATACTAGAATACAGACCTGTTTTAAACAAAATAAAAAAGACCACTGAATTGTTCAGTGATCTTATGCTGATAATACTTTTCTACCTTTACGACGACGACGCGCTAATACGTTACGGCCGTTTTTTGTGCTCATACGTGCACGGAATCCATGAACTTTACTATGTTTACGTTTATTTGGTTGATAAGTACGTTTTACCACTAAAAACACCTCCATTAATTTATATTTCATCTATCGAATTTCGTCTAGTGATTTACAGTAACTATTGAAGTATATCAAAAGCGACGTCTAAAATCAACCTGTTTCTAAGAACAGATTGAAAGAAAGATATCCACTTATCCACATTTATTCACAGATTTTTGTGGATAATCATAAATCAGATTTAACTTATTCTATAGTTATTCACATCCTAAATCACATATTCAACTTTACTTTTAAAGTCCAATGTGGTTAAGTATATGTTTGTGGATAAGTCGATGTAACACTTGATATTATAATCTTTTTTTGATAAGATTTTGATATGTTTCCTGTGGATAAAGAATTAGTTTATGACTTTTATCCACATTTT